>JBPVJP010000003.1:0-739281 GCA_051942645.1 Novosphingobium sp. BL-A-41-H4 | reverse complement strand
GACCAGCAGGGCTATGTCGAGCAGCGCCCGCTCACGCTCGGCCTTGAGGCATTCCTCTTCGGCGTGGATTAGTTCACGTTGCCAGTGATTGCTGGTTAGCTGCATAGGCACTCGAGCGTTTTTCGGTTGATCAGGAGGCTTTGGGAATTGGCGCAGCCAGGCGCTGCTAAAGTTCGTCAATCGTTCCTTGATCGCGATGACGCGGCAAGTTCGCTCTTAAGTTCCTCGAGTTCGGCCTGGATCGCGTCGTACTCGGCCATCTTGCGCTCGATGAACCGTGCGGCGAGGCTGGCGCGATGCGCGATGCCCTCGGGCGTCAACACGTAGACATAGCCCAGCTTGTTCTTTGAGGCCTTGAAGTTGGCGAGCTTCACGTGCCCCTTGTCCAGGAGGGCCTTGACGCAGAAATTGACCGCGCCGAGGCTGACCCCCAATTCCTCGGCAATTTCGCGCTGCGAGGCGTCGGGGCGCTTCTCGATGAGGCGCAGCACGCGAAAGCGTACGTCCTCGCGTTGACGAGCAGCCTTGTCGCTGATCACGGTTTGAATAGGTCGAGGCTAGGCCAAAGCTACCGCACAGAGGGCGGTGAGCACCCTCTGATCTTGCTGGCTTGCGCGAACAGGCTGACGGCCCTCATTCACGGTTGAACGAGTAGTTGATTCCCTCGGGCACGAAAAGCCCTTTTTGCCGGCGCGAGACAATTCGTCCTTAAAGTCAGTATGTTTACGGAGGCGGCAGGCACCTGCGTTCCTGGTGTTCCCAGGATGGCTCGATGGCCCGAATGTCGAGGAGCGCGGTGCTGCCGATCCCGGCGCGCAGCCGCCCTTCGAGCACGGCCTCGACCACGGCTGGCGAAAGGAAGGCGAGGCGCAAAACGCGCACGATGTAAGAGACACTGACCCGCTCGTCGGCAGCGAGAGCTGATGGCTCCAGGCCCTCGTTGACAATCCGGCTCCACCAGCCTCGTGCCTGTGCGATCAGGCGGACCAGGGTCAGATCGACGCCGTCGGGAACTGCGGACGCGCCATTCTCCTGAACCAGCCGGACGACCCGCCCGGTGCGGGTGAAGCGCGCATGGCACCGGAGACGGAAATCCTGTGGGTCGCCCGATCCGGCTGGCAGGCCAAGGGCTGTCATGAGGTGGTCCGCCGCAATCCGGATTGTGAGCTGGTCCTTCCCGACGCGCACTTGCCTGACCAGGGGCGCGATCGCGGCGGCGCTCCGCGCCTCGACCTCGCTCGCGAGCGCCTTGCAGCGCCGCATCAGCGGCTGGACCTGCCGCGGGGCGAGCACGACTGCCGCGCGTTCGGCCAAGACCAGGGGATTGCCCAGCAAGAGGCCCAGTTCCTGGACGACGACCTGCTCGAGCTCGCCAGCGGGCACGCGGATGCCGTCGCGCGCGGCCTCGCGCCCATCGTGGTGCAGGGTCCGGGCGACAAAATAGCTGTAGCGCTTGCCCCCCTTGCGGGCATGGGCAGCGATGAGCGGCTCGCCCGTTGCGTCGAAGAGCCGTCCAGCCAGGAAGCTCGTCGCCGGTTGTTCCTGCCTCCGCGCGCCCCTGGCCTTGCCGGCTAGCTGACGCTGCACCGCGTCCCACTGGTCCAGCGGGATGATCGCGGGATGCTGGCCCTGGTGGAGCTCGCCGCGGTGAGCGATGCGCCCGGTGTAGACCGGGTTGCGCAGGATGTCGTAGAGCTGCCCGCGCTGGAAGGCTCTGCCGCCATAGGGCTTGCCGCTTGCGGTCTTGCGCTGCGGGCAGGTCAGGCCCTCGGCCTTGAGGCCCTGTGCCACGAGCCGGACCGTGCCGAGCTGCTGGTAGCGCGCGTAGATCGTGCGGACGAGCGCGGCATGCTCCTCGACTATGGCCAGGGTCCGGCCATCGGGCTCGTAGCCCAGCGGCGGGATGCCGCCCATCCACAGGCCCTTGGCCTTGGAGGCCGCGATCTTGTCGCGGATCCGCTCGGCCGTCACCTCGCGCTCGAACTGGGCAAAGCTGAGCAGCATGTTGAGGGTCAAGCGCCCCATGCTGGTCGTCGTGTTGAACGACTGGGTGATCGAGACGAAGCTGGTTCCCGCCTGGTCGAAGGCTTCGACCAGCCTGGCGAAATCAAGCAGCGAGCGGGTCAGCCGGTCGAGCTTGTAGATCACGACGATGTCGACCTTGCCCGCAGCAACGTCAGCCATCAGGCGCTGCAGCGCGGGGCGTTCCAGGGTCCCGCCTGACAGGCCGCCATCGTCGTACTCGCCGGGCAAGAGCACCCAGCCCTCGCTCGCCTGGCTCAGCACGTAAGCCGCACAGGCCTCGCGCTGGGCGTGGAGCGAGTTGAAGTCCTGCTCCAGCCCCTCCTCGCTCGACTTCCTGGTGTAGATCGCGCAGCGCACCGCCTTCATGCGACCCTCCGCTGCCTGAGGCCGAAGAACACCGGGCCCGACCAGCGGGTCCCGGTGATTGCCCGGGCGACCTCGCTCAGCGAGCGCCAGGTCTTCCCCTGCCATTGGATCAGCCCATCCTCGTCGATCGTCACGGTGTGGAGCACGCCGTTCCACTCCCGCACCAGGCGCATGCCGGGGCGCGGGGCGCCGGGCGCGGCGTTCTTCCCCGCAAGGTAGGCCAGTCGCTGCTCGGCCCGGCGCGCCAGCCCGCCATGGACCGCCGCCTGCAGTTCGTAAGCCAGTGCCAGTCGCAGCAGCGTGCGGCGCACCCGCGGGACCGGCTTGTCTCTGGCCTCCTGCCAGCGCACCCGCATCTCGGCGAGGGACATGTCGGCCAATGCGGCGAGCTCGGCGTCGAGATCGGCAAGCTGCTCGAGGCGGCTAATGGGTGCGCTCACCGTTTTTGCCGCCGCGCGCCGCGCCTGCTTGGGTTTGGCCTTTTCTGTCATGGGTACTCCTCGCCGGGAGCCAGGCCTTAATGCCGCTCCCACCACCCACAGCCCGGATGCGGGGGGGGCAGCCGGGATCTTGGGGTGGCGCAGGGAATCAGCGCGGCAACTGGCGCTACACATCGCGTGCTTGCGAATATAGTCCAGCAAATTCAGATTTTTGATTTCGATCCGAGCGGTGGGGCAACCGGCAGCGATCACGCCCGCCCGAGACTGGCCGGTCGATGCCTGGCGGGAGATGGCCCGGACAAAGCGACACCCTTGCAGCCTGGTTGGCGCGCGGCAGGGGTTACCATACCTGCCGCGCGCGCTCTTCGCGCGGATACCAGACCCCGGCCAGCTACGCGGAAACGGTTCCTGCATTGGGACAGGCAAGCCTGCCCCATGGCACGCAAGGCGCCCAAAGGCATACCACCAATCGCTGCGGCTTTGATAAGGGCTGGATGAAATTCCCGTGGCAGGTCAGTGCCTTCCGGCTAATCCGTCAAGCGATACTTGACACCTCCCAATGTGTCAAGTATGACGCGACAGATGGATGTCGAAAGCATCAGCCACAAAGGCCTGCGCCGCTTCTTCGAAACCGGCAACGCCAGGGGGCTTGTGGGAGACGTGAAGCGCCTGCGCAACATGCTGGCATTCATTGATGCCGCCGCGTCGCTGGATGAATTGTCCGTGCCCCCCAATTTTGGCCTTCACGAATTGAAAGGCGACCGGGTTGGCACTTGGGCAATGGCCGTAACCCGCAACTGGCGCCTGACATTCAGGATCGATGCCGCAGGTGCACTGATTGATATGGATCTGGAGGATTATCATGGCGCTTAAGATGCACCCCTCCCTCGCCGTGCATGTGGGAGAATGGCTCAAGACTGAGATTGTTGAGCCTTGTGGCCTCAATGTGGCGGCGCTTGCCCGTCATTTTGGCGTGTCGCGGCAGGCGCTGAGCACTTTGCTCAACGGCCATGCCAGCCTGTCCGCCGATATGGCCATTCGCTTCGAGAAGGCTTTTGGCGTCAGGGCCGACACGCTGCTGCGAATGCAAGCAGCATATGATCTTGCGCAGGCACGCGCGCACGAAGGCGAGATTGCGGTGGGGCGCCTGGAGATGGCCGGTTGAGCGGGCCGACATAGATCCAGGCTCATCTTGATTTGCAGGTCCTCAAGGCCTCTTCTGATACTCTCCGCCCAAAAACTGACGATCCGGCCGCACTCGATCACGCAATGGCTGCCAAACCATAGAGGCGGCGCTTGGCCGCGCATGGTGTCGGTGCTGCCTTGGGTGGTATTGGCCTGGCCCGCGAGGCGCTCAAGCGGATCCCTCAAGAAGGTTTTGCGCTGGCGAATGGCGACCATCTCGCCATTGCAAGCGGCATCGGACGCGGCAGCGTTGGCTTCGGGCTCGGCTTCCTCGGCTTCGGCCGCCTGCGAAAGCAGGGGAAGGTGAAGCAAGCAGTGCAGCAATCAGATTATGTCCGGTACCCGCCGTTCAGGTTTGTTCGAGGGTGGCAGCTAGACTGGCGGTGTTACGCCACGCTGCGCGGCAGGCGATACGTCGCCGATTGATGGGTGACGGGTTTATCGCCCGCGCGCCGCATTCCTGATCGCTGGTCCGATCAATTCAATGGTCTTTGCGAGAGTATCGACTTCTCCGAGGCGGTTCAAGCGCAGCCTTGGTCCAGCTGGCGGTGAGGCTGCACTTCGGTCAAGCGCAAGCCAATCGGCCATTTGCCCAGCCAATTTCCCGCCTAAGTGCCTTGCTGACAGTGATTTTCCTCCCGCGTCCGGTGGGCCTGATTTACCGGGCAGGGGTGGAGTTTCAGATTCGTTTAACTGGGTTTCGCCAGTTACATCGTGTATCTGATGCGTTGCGGGCTCGGGCGATGAAGGGGCCAGTACTTGGCCTGTGCCTCTCAATGCGGGCCTTGGCCGATTGGCCGTTGGTCTCAGCCTATATCTCTGATTATTAGCGGTTAATTCTTTTGGATGGCGCTCTGCCTCGCTCCAGGGAGAATCGCCAGAAGCCGCCCCGCGCTGACCGAAACTTCGGGCCCGGCTTACTTGCATTGTTAGCTTCTTGCGCCGCTATTAAGCAATAAAATTACCCACCCTGATCAACTGAAGTGGGTAGGCCCACGAATTGAAATGCCTCGGTTTATCTGTAGACGTCCGCCTAATTGCTTACGTGTCTTTTGGCATGTGAGTGGACAAGAGCCTTTGAAATATAAGCCAAAAGTGGCCTTGCAGAGCGCTCGATATAACAATTTACCTCACAACAATTAGGCGTCGACGGCACAAAAACCGTGAATGAGTTACTTGATCTATTTAACCGTTTCTTGGGCCAGCCACGCCGGTGGGTGATGATTGCTGCGCTGTGCGTTCCGCAGGCGGCCTTCGCGCAATCGGCGACTGCCTCTGGAACGGCCGTGGTCGCCGCGGCCCTTTCGGTCACCAAGAACGCGGATTTCAATTTCGGCAACCTGGTGGCCGGGGCAACGTCGGGCACCGTCGTGCTTTCGACCTCGGGCGCGCGCACGCGGACGGGCGGCGTAATCCTCGGTAATGCCGGCTCGACCAGTGCGGCCCAATTTACGGTGACGGGTCAGAACAGCGCCACCTTCTCGGTCAGCATTGCGGGCGGCGTCCTCGCGGATAGTGCCGCCAATACAATGTCGCTGTCGAACTTCGTGGTGAAGATGAGCGGGGGTGCCGACCAGACCTCGGCCTACGCCGGCACGCTTTCGGCGGGCGGCAGCCAGACCTTTACGGTGGGGGCGACCCTGGCCGTTGGCACGTCAGCGACGACCCCGAACGGAACCTACTCAACGAGCAACAGTGGCGGCACGCCGGTCACGGTAACCGTCGCCTATAACTGATCAAAAGGTCGCGAGAATCTTGGGCGAAGTAAAAGCAAGTGTGATTGTCAGGAGTATATGTATCATGAGGAAAGTGAATAAGATGGCCGCCCTGCTGCTGGCAGGTGCTACGCTCGCTGCCGCCCAGCCGGCCTTCGCGAGCTCCAACAACGTCGATGCGTCCGTGACGGTTATCAACCCGCTCACGATCGGTTCGGTTACCAGCATGGGTTTTGGTGACATTGTTCCCGGTGCCACCGCTGGCACGGTCACGGTCGACACCAACGATGTGCGCTCGGCAAGCGGCGTGGTTCTGGCCAACGACGGCTCGATCGTGCGCTCGGGTGTCGTCAACCTGGCCGGTACTGGTGCGGCCACCTTCTCGGTTGCCATCGGCGGCGTTGGCGGCAATGCCGTGAAGCTGACCAAGTCCGACGACCAGGCCAAGTTCATGACCCTGGACTCGTTCAAGGTCCGCGTCAGCACCGACAACACCGACGCCGAGCAGACCTCGGGCATTACCGGTGCGCTGGCTTCGGGCGCTGCGCAGCTCTTCATTGGCGGCACCCTGAATGTGGGCGCCGCGGCGGATACCCCGGTGGGGGACTATTCGACCAATCACACCGGCGGCAACGCCATCCAGGTGACGGTCAGCTACAACTGATCGGTTGCGACAAGGCATGGCTTGGACAATCGACCAGCTTCGTTCGACCTGCCTTGTCGCGCTTGCCGGGGTGATGGCTATCACCCCGGCTACCACCCTTGCCGCCCAGGCGAGGGTTGATGCCACGGCGACAGTCATCGAGTCCCAGTCGGTATCGCCCGAGACCGCGATCAGGGTGCTGTTGAACCAAGCGACGGGCGTCATGACGATCGCTATTCCCGGCGGTGGGGCAGCGAACAACGAAACCGCGGTCTTTTCCTTCAGCAACGTGTCGCCCATCAGCCAGGGCTTCCTGATCTCCAGCACGGGCCAGAATGGCGTGGTGCTCGGGCAACTGATCGCGCAGCTTGGCGGCGCGGATGGCACCGCGCGGTTCGATGCCGCCTTTGCCCGGGGCCAAAGCCTCAACGGCTACATCGATCCGGCCGGCTTCCAGCTCATTGTCGTCGAAGTCGTCAGGCTTGCTGATGGCAGCGGCTACCTGCGAGCCATCGTTCCGTTCAATTAAGGTCAGCCAATGCCTGCGCGCCTCAACTTGACCCGGTCCCTGACCACCGCCGCCGGTATCACGACGATGATCTTGGCCCCGGTGGTGGCGCATGCGCAGTCGGTCACCCAGACCCAGGACCTGGCTTTTGGGGCCTTCATCCCCAGCACCGGTGGCACCGTTGTGGTGTCGACTGCCGGCGCCCGCACCGCCACCGGCGGAGTGGTCTTGCTGACCAACACCCAGTTTGCCGCGCCAAGCGCCGCAGCGTTCACTGTGACCAACACGGTGACGAAGGAACGCACTTTCACTCTGACCCTGCCGGCCAGCGCCACGCTGACGCGCTCCGGCGGCTCGGAAACCATGACGGTGAACGCTTTCACCAGTGTTCCTACGACTGGACAGGCCAACAACGGCAAGGGATACGGTGCCTTGTCAAGGGCTGGGACCGGCACAATCACATTGGGGGCAACGCTGAACGTGAACAGCGGGCAGGCGGTCGGAAACTATACTGGGACCTTCACGGTGACGGTGGCGTACCCATGAACAACGTCGATCGTCCCGTGAATGGAAGGGCATGCATCATGACAGACAACTTCTTCGCCTCTTCGGCGCGCCGCGCCGCGCTTGTGCTTGCCTTGGCCGTGCCAACCTTGACCTGGACTGCCCCGGCGCAGGCTGAACTGATGATCTTCCCGACCCGCCTGGTGCTGAATAATGCCGATCGCAGTGCCCAGGTCGAACTGGTCAATCGCGATACGAAGTCGGCGACCTACCGCGTCAGCATCATCTACCGCCGCATGACCGAAACTGGTGAACTCGTTGAAGCCGCCCCCCCGCCCGCCGGGGAGCAGGTGGCTGACAGCATGCTCTATTATACGCCGCGCCTGGTCACCTTGAAGCCGGGTGAGAGCCAGATCGTGCGCGTAATGGTGCGCCGCCCGGCGAACCTCGCGGCCGGTGAGTATCGCTCGCACATCCAGTTCGACCGGCTGCCCGATATCGAGGACGCATCGAACATCGAGACGGCCACGGTGACGAACCAGGCCACTACGGCCTCGATCCGGCTTACCGCGCTCGTCGGGGCCTCGATCCCGGTGATCATCCGGCAGGGCAAGACCGAGGCCACGGTCACGCTTGACAATGTGGCGTTCGTGCCGGGCAGCGGCGATTCCGGACCCTCGCTGACCTTCGAGATGACCCGCCAGGGCAACCGCTCGGTCTATGGGGATATCGTCGCGACCTATGAGCCCGCGGCGGGCAAGCCGGTCGAACTTGGCAATGTCAGCGGTGTCGCGGTCTATGTCCCCAATCCCGTGCGGCGCGCGCGCCTGCCACTCACCGTACCCTCGGGTGTGGTGTTGAAGGGGGGATCGATCGTGCTGCGCTACAACCACAGTGTTCCCGAGGGCGGTGCGGTCATCGCCGAGAGCCGCGTAGCGGTTCCCTGATCGAAACAGGGGCGTGGTTAATCAGGTGCGGGGCGATCACTAGCGGGCCAACTCACCGGAAGCACTTCCCGGACACGCGATGAACCCGCAGCACTTTGCAAACCGGCTGAAACATGCGCTCCTGCTGGGCCTGTTTGCGGGTGCCCTCGTATTGCCGGGACCCGGTGCGGCGGCGCGTGGCGCGACCATCGATAATGGGGCTGGCGCCAACCTGCTGATCGTCGAGCTGATGCTCGAAAAGGATCGGCTAACCGATGTTATCAATGCATACGAGTTGCGTAACGACATCCTCTTGCCGATCGGCGAGCTTGCGCGTCTTCTGACCATCGGGGTCACGGTCGATCCCGAGGCCCGGATCGCCTCGGGCTTTGTCGTGAGCGAGGATCAGCCCTTCCGGCTCGATCCGGCGGCCCGCACCATTACCCTGCGCGGGCGCACCCTGCGGTTTGAAGACTGGCAGGTGCAATGGATCGACGGCGACCTCTACGTCGCGAAGAGCCTGTTGCAGAATACCTGGCCGGTCGATTTCACGATGGACCTGTCCAGCCTGCGCCTCACCGCCTCACCGCGCGAGAAGCTGCCGATCCAGTTGCGGATGGAGCGGGAGAGCAAGGGCAGCAAGCTGATCCGGGGGGAGAAGGGCGAGACCGGCCCCACATATCCGGCGCTCCCGGCCGACTACGACCTCGCCAGCCTGCCCTTCATCGACAGCACCGTCGCGATGGAGGTGCGCAGGTCGGGCGGCGACATGACGTTCGACGCCAGCTATTCGGGCTACCTGACCGGTGACCTGCTTGGGATGGAGGCGGCCGGGTTCTTCGCCATCAGCAAGGCCAATAGCAATCCGGAAGGGCGGATCACGCTGGCGCGGCACGATCCCGATGGCGGGCTGCTCGGGCCGCTCAATGCGCGCAGCGTCCAGCTTGGCGACGTGTCGCTTCCGGCGGTGAGCCGCGTGCTGGGCGGTGGTGGCGGCGGCACTGGCTATCTGCTGAGCAATCGGCCGTTCGATCTCGGCAGCACTTATGGTGTGCAGACGCTGCGCGGCAGCCTGCCGCCCGGGTGGGACGTCAGCCTCTATGTCAATGACGCGCTGGTGGCTTTCCAGGCCTCGCGCCCCGATGGCCAGTACGAGTTCAAGGACCTCGAACTCTACTTCGGCCGCACCGAGTTCAGGCTGGTCTTCAACGGGCCGCTCGGGCAAAGCCGGGTCGAGCGGCAGTCCTTCCTGCTCGATCAGTCGCTCGTCGCCCCGGGCAAGCTCTATTACACCGTGGCTGGCAAGCGCGAGGGCGACGGGTCCTTGCGACAGGTTGGCCAGTTCGACGTTGGCGTGATGCGCAATGTCGCGGCCACCGGCAGTTTCGTCCTGCTGGATCCGGCCAAGGGTGCGGCGAGCCGGAAATACCTGACCGGCGGCTTGCGCGTGTCCACCGGCGCGGCACTGTTCAATGCGGACTACACCCGCGAGATCAATGGTGGCAGCGTGATCGAGGCGGGCATGCGGACCTACCTCCTGGGGATGTCGCTCGGCGCTTCACGGGTGTGGATCAACAATTTCAGCTCCGAACTGTCCGCGAGTGGTCCTGACGCGATCAAGACGCAGGATGTCATTGGCCTCAATGGCCGCATCAAGCTTGGTGACGCGGTCGTGCTGCCGTTCGATCTGGGGGTGCGGCGCGACGTGCAGCGATCGGGCCTTGAAACCTATAACATCCAGCAGCGCCTCTCCGCGAATGTCTGGCGCACGAACCTGACCAATACGGTGAACTGGTTTCACCAAGGAGCCGTCAATACTGTCGAGGGCGTGATGCAGGCCAGCCGCCGCGTCGAAGGGCTCGGGGTCGCTGGGCAGCTTGCCTATCGCCTGGTGCCGAACGCCAAGCTGACGAGCATGGCGCTGAACTTTGACAAGACTCTCGGTGATGCAAACCGCCTGAATTTGGGCCTCATCCATGATTTCACCTCATCAAGCACCATTGTCACGGGCGGCATCACCCAGCGCTTCGGGCCCTTCGCGATCGGGTTGAACGCCAACTACAGCAACCGTCGCAACTTCGGCATTGGTCTGACGCTGTTCACCGCGATCGGGCGCGATCCGAACAGTGGGCGCATCCTGCGTGACTGGCAGCCGATGGCGAGCAGCGGCCTGGTCTCGGCCAATGTCTTCGTTGACGAGAACGGCAACAACCGCCGCGATCCCGGTGAGGCTCCGATCCCCGGTGCCAGCTTCCTGGTCAACGGCAACAACCGTTCCGACGTCGTCACGGACGAGTCTGGCGTGGCGCTGCTCAAGCGGTTTGGTGCTAGGGCCTATGCCAATGTCGGGATCAACCCGGCGTCGCTGGAGGATGTCCAGTGGCAACCCGCCCTCGAAGGGTACCGCGTGCTGCCACACCCCGGCAAACCCCTGAAGCTCGAGTTCCCGGTTATCCTGACCTCCGAAATCGATGGCACAGTGCGCCTTGAGGAGCAGGGGCTGCAACGCGGGATTGGTAATGCCCAGTTGGAGCTGATCGATGACGCCGGCGTCACTGTGACCACGCTCAAGACCGCGAGCGATGGTTTCTACACGATCACTGCGGTCCGGCCGGGTACTTACGTCCTGCGCCTTGCGCCTGAGCAGTTGCAGCGGCTCGGCCTGCGGGTCGATCGAGACGCCACTATTACGGTCAAGCCGGATGGTGGCTTCATCAACGGGATCGATTTCGTGGTCCGCAAGGTCAACTGAGCCCGCCTGCCGGAGGCTAGTTGGCGTCCACAAATTCCACCTGTTAGCGACCGACAGCTGTCAGGAGCCTTGTCGCACACCTTCCAAGGCCCGAACGCCAGGGTAACCGGACTTGACTGATGGTTGGCGAGCGAGGGCAAAGCCCAGTGTCAGTCTCTCCGCATCTGGTCGCGAATTGAGCAAGTCTGGTTCGCGACAAAGTAACGCAAGGCTTGCTTCCACAATGGCTGGTAAGACCGTTGCCGGACCGGCTTGGTCAGGCCTGCGGGGCAAGCGATGGATTGGATGCTGCCTTCGAGACAGGCTGTCTGCGTCACCATCTCATGCTCTCCTGGATTGTCGTGCGTCAGCTTCCGCATCGCCGCGCGATCGCAGGCGGAGCTCGCTTGGTGGAATGGTATGGTAGCGGCTCCAGGCGCGGCGGAGTTGGCGTGGGGAGCTGAAACCTGTCCTGCGCGCCAGCTCTTCCATGTCGAGCCTGGTCGAACTGAGGAGATCGCGGGCAAGCGCTATTCTCATGCGATTGACAAAGTCGGTAACGCTGAGGCCCGCATGCTCATTGAACAGGCGCGAGAGGTTGCGCGGACTTGCACCGGCGAGGTCCGCCAGCGTTTCGACCGACCAGTCGCGCGCTGGATCCTGGCTCACTGCATCCTGCACGCGGTGAATGACCGGATGCACGTGATTGCGACCTTCAAGCCAGGGCGAAAGCTGCGGGTCCTCGGCCCCGCGGCGGAGATAGACGACCAGATAGCGCGCGACCGCCAGCGCGGTCTCGTGGCTGGTCATCTGGGCCACGAGGTGCAGCATCAGGTCGATACCAGTTGTGACCCCGGCGCTTGTCATGCGGTCGCCGGCGTCGACATAGAGCCGGTTCTCGCGGACACATGCTCGTGGCGCTATCCGGACCAGATCGGCAATGCTGGCGTGATGCGTGGTGCATTCCCGCCCGTCGAGCAGGCCGGCACGGCCGGCCAGCAAGGCCCCTGAACATATCGAGATCAGCGTGATGCCGGGCTCAACAGCCTGAGCGAGCCAGGATACTATCTGCTCTTCCGCCGCGACCTGGCTTTCCAGCGCAACCACATCCGCAGGCGGGCTCGAGACATGGCCGGGCAGGATTACCAGGGTGCCGTCGATCAACTTGTCCGGCAGGGGTTGCAGGCCAGACAGGGTGAGCCCGATAGAACTGCCGCATTGCTGTGTTGGACCATGGTATCCGACCTCATACCGCACGCCGTCCTGGATCTGGTTGGCCTTGCGCAGGACCTCGATCGGACCGGCCACATCAAGCAGCAGCACGCCAGGAGGGACAACGACGCAGACGGGAACCGTGATCGGAGCCGCGCGGCCGCTCATGCGGCCTGACGCAGCGTCATGGCCGCCAGCGCCTCCTCGACCGTTGCGATCCGAGCGAAGCGGCCAGCCAGGACCAACTCGGTGCGAGCCCTGATCTCGGCCGGCAGCCAAGTGCGTCCGGTGCGATCCAGCATCGGAAAAGTCAGGGTCGCCTCGCTGACGAAGTCGACCTCATAGCCCAGATCCGAAGCATTGCGCGTCGTGGTTTCGCAGCATTGTTCGGTCCGGATACCCGATACGGCCAGCCTGCGGATGCCGCGCTGGGTCAACCAGACCTGCAGATTGCTGCCGACGAAGGCGCTGTGGCGACGCTTGAACAGGACAAGGTCGGGGGCGATCTTCAGCGGATCAAGCGTCGTGACCTTGCCAGAGGCCTGCGAGAAGGGGCCATCGTCCTCGATGTGGAAGACCTGGACGATCGGCGCGCCGCTCGCTTTGGCGCCATCGACCAGTGCCTGCAGGCGGTCAGCGAATAGCGGCAGATCGTCTTCGCGCCAGTAAGCACACTGGCGGAAGGACTCCTGCACATCCATGACGAGCAGGGCAGTATCGTTAGCGGACATTTCGCGTCTCCCGAAACCTTGGATGACGGCAATTTACCGCAGGCATTCTGCGGCGAAAGTTCTGTATGCGACAAACATGGGACAATTCACGCCATATCTAGGCTTGTCGCGCGGCCGGACCTTGGCCGGTTAGCGCTCCCAGATCAGCTCGCCACTGCTGCCATTCGATCAGGCGGTCTAGGTCGGATGGTTCTCTGATCGCGCGGGATCAGACCCTCACGTCGCAATGACAGTTCCGTCGGACAATCCCGATTGATGGTGCCCGGGTGCAATTCAACGAAAGCCGACATTGGCTCGATGAGAACGCCAATGTCGGCTCCACGGTGAAGACGGCCTTGCTGGTTCCGCCTCGGATCAGCGTCCCTGGAACTCTGGCTTGCGCTTCTCGGCGAAGGCCTTGCGGCCCTCGATGCGGTCCGCGCTGTCGCGCAGCACGCCGAACGCATGCTGTTCCAGTTCCAGACCAGCCGCCAGCGGCAGCTCGATGCCGATCTGGGCCAGGCGCTTGACCGCGGCTACGGCCAGTGGGGCATTGCCGGCGATCTTCGCGGCAAGGGTATGGGCGGCCTCGAGCAGTTGGTCGGGTTCGACTACGCGGCTGACCAAACCAATGCGCAGGGCTTCGGCGGCATCGATGCGCTCCCCGGTCAGCAGCATCAGCATGGCATCCGACCGGCCCACCGTGCGAATCAGGCGCTGGGTGCCGCCGGCGCCCGGAATGCTGCCGATGCAGACTTCGGGGAGCGAAAAGCTGGCCTGGGTAGAGGCTATGCGCACGTCGCACAGCAGGGCCAGCTCCAAGCCGCCCCCCAGGGCATAGCCATTGATGGCCGCGATCACCGGCTTGTCCGTGTGCAGTCTCGAAAGCACCGAGGCGAAGGATTCGGCACCCGCTGGGCCATAGTGCAGCTCGGCGAAGCTTTCGTTCGGCGGCATGGTCTTCTTGAGGTCCGCGCCAGTGCAGAAGGCGCGCGTACCCGCAGCGGTGAGGATCGCGACGCGGATTTCCGGATTGCGGGAAATCTCCGCCCAGATGCCCTTGAGCTGTTCGATCGATTCCGGATCGAGCGAGTTCATCGCCTCCGGGCGGTCGAGCGTGACGGTGGCGACATGGTCCTTGATCTGCAGGGTGACGGGCATGCGGGTGTCCTCGTGAATGCAGGAATGGTGGGTCAGTAGGTCGCTTGCGGTGCGCCGAGCACGTCGCGGGTGTTTTCACCCAGGCGCGGAGCCGGACGGCGCGCACTGCCGGGGTGGCGGAAGGGGCTGCGCGGCAGGGGCAGTTCGCCCGCGCTCGGGTGGGTGGATGTCTCGATCAGGGCGGCTGCCTTGAACGCGGCCGATTCCGTCACTTCACGGTAGTCGTTGATCGGGCCGCAGATGATGTCGGCTTGGTAGAGCAGCGGCAGCCATTCATGCTTGGACCGCGTCATTAGCGCCTGCTCAAGCAAGCTGATCAGCTCAGCGCGGTTTTGCAGCCGCACGCCAGCCTCCGCAAAGCGCGGATCGTCGGCCAGCTCCGGCACGCCAGCACACGGCAGAAGGCCTGCCAGCGGGCGGGATGATAGGCCGCGACCATGATCCAGCCGTCGGCGCAACGCAGGGCTTCGTTCGGCGTCGAATAGGGTGCCGCGCTGCCCGTGCGGGCGGGCACTTCCTTGTCATGCAGATAGGTGGCGAGGCCCATCTGCTGCAGGGCGATGGCGCTGCCGAACATGCTGATGTCGAGGTGCTGGCCGACGCCTTCGCGTTGACGCAGGGCCAGGGCGCCGAGCACCGAAATGCTGGCCAGATAGCCGGTCACCATGTCGACCACCGGTACCTGCAGCTTGCAGGGTTCGGAGTCGGGCAGGCCATTGACGCTCATCAGCCCGGAAACGGCCTGGATCACGCCATCGACGCCGGGCAAGCCCTTGTCCGGGCTCTGCTGGCCATAGGCCGAGATCGAACAGTAGATCAGTCCGGGGTTCCGGACCCGAAGGTTCTCATAGCCCAGGCCAAGCCGCTCCATCACGCCGGGACGAAAAGATTCGACCAGAACGTCGGCCTGGTCGATCAGCGCGATCGCCTGGGCAACCTGGGCTGGGTCCTTGAGGTCGAGCACAACGCTTTGCTTGTCGCGGTTGAGGACCATGAAGGGCAGGCTCTCGCCGCCCGCAAAGGGCGGTAGGGCGCGGCACAGATCGCCGCCAGGCGCTTCGATCTTGACCACTTCCGCGCCCATGTCGGCGAGCGTCTGGGTGCAGGCCGGGCCGGCCACCACCTGGGTGAGATCGACGACCTTGATCCCCTTCAATGCGCTGGAAAGCATGGCCGCGTCTCCCTCAGACCGAGGGGCTGCTGAGGCTGCGTCCGCCGCAGACGTAGAGCAGCTGGCCGGTGATGTAGCTGGAGGCTGGCTCGGCAAAGAAGCGCACCGCCTGGGCGATGTCGTCCGGCTGGCCAATGCGCTGCATCGGCACGCTCTTTTTGAGGCCGTCGACGACCTCGTCCTTTAGGGTGGCGAACAGCGGGGTTTCGACGATTCCAGGGGCAATCGCATTGGCGGTGATGCCATTGCGAGCGAACTCCAGCGCCAGCGAACGGGTGAAGCTGACCACGCCGCCCTTTGATGCAGAGTAGCTCGCCTGCCCGCGATTGCCCAGCCAGGCGCGCGAACCGATGTTGATGATGCGGCCGAAACTGCGCTCGACCATGCCCGGGATCACCGCTTTGCTGCAGATGAACTGCGAGGTCAGGTTGATGTCGATGACCCGTTTCCAGAAGTCGAGGTCCATCTTGGTGACCAGCTTGTCGCCGCCGATACCGGCATTGTTGACCAGCACATCGATGCGGCCAAAGCTGGCCTGCAACTGCGCCACGGCGGCCTCGACCTGATCCAGAGCCGCGACGTTGACCTGGAAGGCCTGAACGTCGACTCCAAGGGAGGCAATTTCCTCTCTGGCAGCGCACAGGGCGTCCTGATCCATGTCCCATAAGGCGATGCGGCAGCCATGGCGGGCCAGTTCCCTGGCAGTGCCCAGGCCGATACCTTTGGCACCGCCCGTGACGACGGCGGTCATTTCGCGCAGCGAGCCGGGGATTGCGTTAAGGTCAGTGGTCATGGGGGACTCCCGGTTCACAGGGACAGAATGTGGATCGAGCAGGCGGCGTGATCGACGCCCCAGATGCCGCCACCGGTCACTTGCGTCAGGCCAAGGCGGGCACCTTCCACCTGGCGCCTGCCGGCGCGGCCCTGCAGATGCTCGCAGACCTCGACGATCTGCGCCACGCCGGTGGCGCCCGGCGGATGACCCTTGGCGATCAGACCGCCGCTGGGGTTGACCGGAATGCGGCCGCCCAGCGCAGTGGCACCGTTGGCCAGCAGTTGCGGCGCTTCGCCGCGCTCGCACAGGCCGAGGGCTTCGTAGTAGAGCAACTCGCTGATGGTGAAGGCATCGTGGCACTCGATCAGGCTCAGATCCCGCGGGCCCACGCCGGCCTGCTCATAGGCCATGCGCGCGGTGCGGGCGGTGATTTCGGCTTCGATCATGTCTTCGGGGCCGGTCTCGAACAGACCGGACTGAACCACCGAGGCGAGCACTCTGACCGGCGCGGCGAGGCCTTTGGACGGCTTGGTGCTGAGCACTACTGCGGCCGCGCCATCGACCACCGCCGGGCAACACTGTAACAGGGTCAAGGGCTCGGCGATCTGGCGCGAGGCCAGCACTTCTTCGCGCGTGGTCGCCTTGCAGAAGGTCGCGATCGGATTGAGCAGGCCGTGTCTACGGTTCTTCACAGCGATGTCGGCCAGCGTCGCTGCCTCCATACCGTGCTCGTGCATGTAACGGGTGGCGCGCATGGCGTAGAGCGCCGGCATGATCATGCCGCGTTTGTTGTTCCAGTCATTGCGGCTCAGCGGAAGTGGGCCACCGCCCAGACTGCTGAGCTGATCCATGCCGAAGACCAGCACGGTTTCGTACTGCCCGGACCGCAGGGCGCTGAGCGCGGCATTTACGGCAGTGGCGCCGCTGGAGCAGGCGTTGTCGATGTTGTAGACGGCGCCACCGCTAGTGTGCAGTTCGCGCAGGGTGCGTTGCCCCGGCAGCGAGGCGCCAATGGCATTGCCGCAGTAAAAGGCCTCGATGTCGCGGACTTGCAGGCCGGCGTCGCTCAGAGCTTCGAGAATGGCGGACTGGGCCAGGGCTTCTTCGGTCAGCTCGGGAAAGCGGCCGAAGTCGGTGATCCCAACCCCGACGATCATGGGCTCGTTCATGCGCTTTCTCCGGATACGGCTTCAAAGGCATAGTCAGGGCTGCCGTCAGGCAGTTCAGCCGGAACGATGCGCACCAGGCTGTCGATGGCCGGAGCCTTGCCCTGCTCGCAGATCAGGCGACCAAAGGCGCGAACGCCGGGTTCGAAATCGACCATGGCCAGGCCATAGGGCTCGCGATCCTTCCCGGGATGAACCACCGTGTAGGTGTAGAGCCGCCCGAAGGGACCGATTGGCACCTCCTCCACAGCCTCATCCCCGTGGACATACTCCAGCGGCGGAAACTGCGCTTGGGGATGGCTGGCGGTGCGGGTGGCAATGAGCAGCATGCCGTTATCGGTCATGCGGAAATGCGGCTCGGTACGCTTGCTGAGTTTCACGGGGAAAGCTCCGAGGATCAGGGTCTCGTCCCAGGTCCCAGACAAAGCCGCCGATGTCATTCGATATCTTTTAATGATCCTTTAGTTGATCTAAAACGTTGCCAATGCACAGGCTGCGCCACCTTTTGGGCCCGCTCAGGGTATTCGATGCGGTATACCGGGCCGGCGGCATCAGTCGTGCGGCAGACGCCCTGCACGTTACGCCTGGCGCGGTCAGCCAGCAGATCAAGCAGCTCGAATCCATGTTGGGGGTGCTGCTGGTCCGCAAGGCGGGCCGGGAAATCGAGCTGACCGACGCCGGCTTGATCCTGGCGAAGGGCTTGGCCGACCTCTTCGATCGGATCGAGGCCGTGGTCGATGAAGTGACCGAAGTCGGCAACCCTAAACGGCTGCGATTGAAGGTCCTGCCAACCTTTGCCATCAAGTGGCTGGTTCCGCGCCTGGCCAGCTTCTACGCTGCGCACAGTGATATCGATATCGAGATCGCCACAGTCTCCAGGGCCCAGGAACTGCAACTGGACAATGCGGATTTCGTCGTGCGTCATGGCACCGGTGAGTGGCCCGGCCTGCACGTGGACCACCTGTTTGACGAAGTTTTCGTGCCGGTCTGCTCGCCGACCATGGCGGAGACTATCCGGGTGCCGCACGATCTGCTCGAAACCCAGTTGCTGCATTCGATGATGCGTCCGGAAGGCTGGCCCACCTGGCTCGGTGCGATGGGGCTCGGTGCGGCGCAACCGGCCCGCAACGTCACCCTGGCCAATGCGGCCCTCTGCGTGCAAGCCGCCGTCAACGGCCTGGGCGTGGCCATCGCGCAAACCGCTTACGTCCGCGACGAACTTGCCAGCGGGCGGCTGGTGCTGCCGCTGGAGCAGGAAGTCCATACGGAGTTTGGCTATTACCTGCTCTGCGATCCGGCGAAGGCAGACACGCAGCCGGTGAAGCTGTTTCGGGAGTGGCTGCTTTCGGTGGCGGGCTGACGCCCACTGCGACTGCTGAGCCACCCCGTTTCGCACCTTCGAATCGACGGAAAGGGAGGCAGTGAAATCCTGCCCTGGGCACCGGGCCATGCCCCTCATCACGCGCTACGCGTGGGCCCCAAGCGGTTCGAAGCGTCACGCCAAGATGCTAATCAAACATTTGATGTACGGAATTAAAATTCTCACCCTGCAGACAAATTCAAGTCACCACTCAATTAAGTTCTTGCTCGTAAATTCGCCTGATGACATAAATGGGCCATGGCAAAGCCCGCAAAACTTGAACCTGAAACGCTCGAAGCGGCTCCGCGCCGGGTTCGCGGTGTGTCCAAGAACACCGCCGTGGCGCGGCGCAAACTGATCGAGTCCGCCATTCACATTTTCGGCCAGCACGGCTTCGCCCGCGCCAAGACCGAGGATGTGGCCGAACATGCCGGCTACGGTCAGGCGGCCGTGTTCTTCCATTTCAAGACCAAGGCCGGATTGCTGCAGGCCTGTCTCGACAGCGCGCTGGAACAGGCCAAGGCCAACCTTGTCCCGGCCACAAGTTCCGATACGCTGGATCTGGTCCAGCGGCTCGATCGGGCGTTCGACAATTCCTCGATCGCCAACTTCTTTGCGCGCACGCTGTGGGAGTTCGACGGGGATAAAGCTGTCCGAACGGTCTATGCCGATTTCCACGAACATGTCCGCCAGCTGATCGCAGCTCAGCTGATCTCCGAAACCGGAGCTGAGGAGCGGCGCGCCTATGTGGCGGCGGCCGCACTGCTCTCGATGATGGTGGGCGTACGCGCCGAGCAGCGGCTTGAAAGCAAGCGGCTAAGCCGCAGCGAATTTCGTCAGATGTTGATCGATTTCACCCGGCTGACGCTGGGTGATCTGGTCGGGCCTTCGAAAAGCGGCTGATGCCAGCCCGATCATCACCCTGATTGCGCGGCGAGCTCCCCCTTGAACACCGCGAAAAACCTGGAGAGGCCAATGGGCAAGTGGAATTTCTCGGCGCCGATGGTTCAAGGCGAAGTGCCGCGCCAGGCGCACGCTGATATTCCATCCGGCCTGTGGGAGCGCGAGCTGGGACGCGACACGTTCTTCGGCCCGGCGACCGATTTCTATCACCGCAATCCGCCCAATGCCTTTACCGCCATCGACAAGAAGGGCCCGCGCCCGCACGTGTTCGACACGCGGCACATCGTGCACATTACCCGTTCGCCCTGGCATGCGGCGGAATTGCTGATCAACGACAGCATCCGCATCCGCTACTGGAAGACCAGCGGCAGCATGGATCATCTGGTTCGCAACGCTGACGGGGATGAACTGATCTTCCTGCACCGCGGCACCTGCGAGCTGTTCTGCGACTTCGGTCATATAACCCTGGTCAAGGGCGACTACTTCATCATGCCGCGCGGGACCATGTGGCGCATCGAGGCCGACGGCGACGTCGACATGCTGCTGGTCGAATCCACCGACGCACCCTACCACTTGCCCGAGGAGTCGATCCTCGGACGCCACATGCCGTTTGATCCGGGTGTTCTCGACGTTCCGCAGCTCAACGAACGCTTCCGGTCGCAGAAACGGGATGGCGAGTGGCAGATCCGCATCAAGCTGGAGAATCGGACCTCCGACGTTACCTTCCCATTCAACCCGCTGGATGCCGAGGGCTGGAAGGGTGACCTCTACCCGATCCGCCTGAACGTGAAGGACATCCGCCCGATTTCCTGTAGCCGCGCGCACGTGGTGCCGAGCGGGCATGCCACCTTCCTGAGCGATCGCTTCCTGGTGTGCACCTTCCTGCCCTACCCATCGCCAAGCGATCCCGGCGCGCTGCAATTGCCGGCGTTCCATGACAACGTCGAGTGTGACGAAGTGCTGTTCCTGCACGATGGCCAGCCTTCGGCGCTGACCGAGAGCTTTGAGCCCGGCCTGATGACCCTCGACCCGCGCGGGCTGACCCATGGCCCCCTGCCGGAGCAACAGAAGTATTTTCACAACCCTGCGGCAGAAATGGACAACCAGTTCATCGTCCTGATGTTCGACACGCGCGACCCGCTGAAGCTGGGCAAGCATGCCCGGCATTACGAACTGCCCGCCGTGGAATGGATGCTGGCCGACGGTATCAAGAATGCCCCGGATGCGGCGCGAAAATTCCACCCCTTGCGCCAGTTGGCCAAGGCGGGTGCCATCGCCCGCTTCCTCTATGTCCAGCTGCGCCACCGGATCAGGACAGCCGTTTACTGAGCCAGCCACACATTGTGATCGAGGACCAGTCTCATGAATGATCAATACCTTGCACTGGTGCAGCAGTTCTTTGCCGGCGCGCTGCTGTGCAACAGCGTCCCGCACCTGGTGGCAGGATTGCAGGGCCGCAAGTTCCCGACGCCGTCCTCGATTCCCGCAACCATCGGCTACTCCTCGGCGCTCACCAACGTGTTCTGGGGCGTGTGCAACGCAGTTGTCGGTCTGCTCCTGCTCGGCGCGGCCCCGCTGACTGTCGGCTTCAACGGCGGCTGCATAAGCGCCCTGCTCGGCGCCGCCGGAACTGGTGCTTTCGTTGCCCGGCACTTTGGCAGGGTCACGGCGGGCGGCCGCTGAACTGGCGCGGAGCAGTCGGAAGACAGGAGGACGCAAGTGAGCAAGAAGTGGAATCTCAAGGCCCCGCTGAGGCGCGGGACCGCACCGCGTCAGGCCCACGCCGACGTTCCTGACGGCCTGTGGGAGCGCGAACTGGCCCGTGATGCCTTTTTCGGCGCCTCAACCCATTTCTATCATCGCAACGCGCCGACGGCCTGGAGCAGCATCGACGAGCAGGGACCCCGTCCGCACCGCTTCGATACGCGGCATGGTATCCCAAGCAGCACCTCGCCGTGGGATGCCCGCGAGCTGGCGAGCAACGCCAATGTGCGCATCCGCTTCTGGAAATGCAGCGGCGACATGGATCACCTGGTGCGCAATGCGGACGGCGATGAACTGCTTTTCATCCACGCGGGCGAATGCGAGCTGTTCTGCGACTTTGGCCATATCACCCTGGTCAACGGCGATTACTTGATCCTGCCGCGCGGCACCCTGTGGCGGATCGAAGTCCGTGACAGCGTCGAAGTCCTGCTGATCGAATCCACCGATGCACCCTACCGGTTGCCGGAGGATTCCATGCTCGGCCGCCACCTGCCGTTTGATGCCGGAGTGTTCGACGTCCCCGCCATAGATGAGGCGTTCGTTGCCCAGAAGACCGATCGGCCGACCAGGGTGCGCATCAAGCATGGTGGCAAAGTGTCCAACCTCGAATACCCGTTCAACCCGCTCGATGCCGAGGGCTGGCAGGGCGATCTCTACCCCATCCGCCTCAACATTCGGGATATTCGCTCGATCTCCTCGCACCGCGCCGAAGTCGTACCGAGCGGCCACATCACCTTCCTCAGCGACCGGTTCCATATCGCCACGGCCATGCCGACGCCAGGTCCGACCGATCCCGGCATCCTGAACATGCCCTTGTTCCGCGACAGCGTGGAGTTCGACCACGTCCTGTTCGTGCACGATGGGCACCCGGACGCCCAGCGCCTTGGCCTGGAAACCGGCCTGCTGACCCTCGATCCGCGCGGTGTGACCCAAGGTTTGCCGTCGCAACTGCTGCACCTGTTCCAGGACGGGGCCGCCAGCGCGGCAGTCCACCAATGCAGCCTGATCATGCTCAACGTGCGCGATCCGCTGACGGTCACGCCGGATGGTGTCAGCCAGCCCGCAAAGGCCGCCAGCGTTCCGGCAGAGGAAAGCGAAGCGGCGGCTCCCGCGACGGCCGATGCGCTGCTGCTGAACAAGCAGAATCTGTCCGCTGAACTGGCCACTAGGCTGATGGCCGGTGCCGTCGCCAAGGCCCGGGAAATGGGCGTTCCGATGTCGATCTCGATCTGCGACAGCGCAGGTAACATGGTGCTGTTCCAGCGCATGGACCATGCCTCGCTGCTCAGCGTCGGCATCGCCCAGGACAAGGCTTACACTTCGGTGGCCACCGGCATGCCTACCGATGGGCTGCACGATTTCATCAAGGACGATCCGCCACTCGCGGCCGGCATTGTGCACACCCCGCGCCTGGTGGTGTTCGGGGGTGGTTATCCGGTGATGATCGATGGCACTCTGGTTGGCGCCATCGGGGTCAGCGGCGGGCACTACAGCCAGGACATGCAAGTCGCCCAGGCCGGTCTCGCAGCCGCCGGGGTCGCCTGATCCGTTCGTTTTCTCTCATCCTCGAACGACTCAACAAGGAGCCTTCCCATGGAAGCCAGCACCCAGCTTCTCGTCATGCAGTATTTCGCCGGCATGTTCCTCTGCAATGCCATCCCGCACCTCGCGGCTGGCCTGCAAGGGCGCACGTTCCCCTCGCCTTTCGCCAGCCCGCCCACGATCGGCCATTCTTCGGCCCTCGTGAATGTGTTCTGGGGCCTGTTCAATGTCGTCGCGGGTCTGGTCCTGGTCGAGCAGGCACCGATTGCCATCGGCATGAACAGTGGCTTCATTGCCGCGATCCTCGGCGCGCTGTCGACCGGCGTGTTCGTGGCCCTGCACTTCGGCAAGTACGCCTGGCGCGATACCAAGTGATGGCGGACCCGACATCGGCCAGCGAGGCCCACCGCGAAGGCACGCGCTATCGCTTTTCCGGCCACGAACGGATCCTGCACCGCACCCCAGCACACGAGGGGCTGCCGGACATGATGGACTGGTTCGGCTACCGCCGGGCCTACATCGTCTGCTCGCGCACGCTCAACAGCCGTACGGACGTGATCAGCGGGCTGGCGAGAGCGCTGGGCGATCGCTGCGTCGGGATCACCGACAGGGTTGGCGAGCATTCGCCGCTGTCCAACGTCCTGGCCGCTGCGATTGAAGCGAACGCGCTCGATGCCGATGTGATCGTGTCGGTGGGCGGCGGGTCGGTCATGGACATGTGCAAGACCATGCAGCACTGCATCTCCGAGCAGGTCTTTGACCGCGAAGGGCTGCTCAAACTCCAGATGAAGCTGTCGGCCGATGGAACCGAAGTGATTGCCGCCACGCGCACCCCGCCCGGGATCCGGCAGATCGCTATACCGACGACGCTTGCCACCTCGGAATGGACGCCGGTCAGCACACCGGTCGATGAAGAGACCCATTTGAAGGCGCGCTTTCTGACCGTGGACGGGTCGCCGCGCGGGATCATTTACGACCCGCAACTGCTGGCGCGCACGCCGCTGTCGCTGCTGCTTTCGACCGGGATTCGCGGGTTGGACCACGCCATCAACACGGCCTGCTCCACTCAGCCGCATCCCTTTGCCAGCCTGATGGCGGAAAAGGCCATCCAGCTCTACATCGAGAACCTGCCGCGGCTGAGGGACAGCAGCGATCTGGAAGCCTTTTCGAACTGCCAGTTGGCCACCTGGTACACCGGGATGGGGCAGCTATCAGTGCCGCACGGCTTCAGCCACTGGATGGTCCATATCGTCGGCCCTCTCGCCAACGTGCCGCACAGTGAAGCCGCCTGCGTCCTGATGCTGGCACAGGCCCGCTGGTCCGAGCGACACGCCGCAGTCCAGCATGGTAACGTGCTGCGCCTGCTGGGGCGCTCCGGTTCGTTTGCCGACGTGCTGGATGCTCTGTTGGCGGATCTGGGCCTACCGCGCAGCTTGGAGGACCTGGGATTGAGCGCTGAGCAGGTTGAGGCCTGCATCCAGCCAGCCCTGGATCATCCTCAGGTTACCCGGAACAACCTTCGCCCCATCACGACCGCGGATGATCTTCGCACCGTTTTGCACCTGGCTGATCGTAATTGCTCTTCCAGTTTGATTTGAAGGGTCATTCCAGCGCAAATGCATCACTGACGGAAATCTAGTGCGGCGCATGCCCAGCGATCGCAAACTGGCCAGTGCATTCCGGTGCTTCACGCTTCACCCGAAATGATCCATCTGTTGATGCCGCCAGATGCCTGCCTACCACTCCAAGGTGGCCGTCCAGGTTATCATCCAGGTCCCTTGAAACCAGTCGCTGATGGCGTGATTGCACCTGCTGCACTGCGGGCCGCTTTTGACGGTCTAGCCGGAGGGCTTCGAAGGTCAGCTTTGGCAGCGATAGCGTGTGCAGGTGGCAGGGCAGCCATGTCGCCCTGTCTGGACAAGCGACAAAGGTAGCTTTGCCAAGGGCAGCGGCCAAGAGCACCTATGTCGCCGGTTCGAACCAGACGCGCTTGCCGGGGAAATCTACCACCATCCGGGTCTCGTTCAACCAGTCGAGGCCCAAGATGACAGCCGGTCGATCCGCCACGCCGAAGACCTCGAAAACAGGAAGATCGGCAACCAGAACTGGCGCGTCCGCCAGCTTGCGCGTGCCAAGGGAAACGCCCTGCAGCCGCGTGGCCCCGGTGCTCATCGCCGTGTTGGTGGCTCCATGGATGACATCGCCTTGCGCAAGGTCCGCCGGATCGATCTTCAGCAATCGCGCGAGGTTCCAATTGATGCGTGTCTTCCGGGCTCCCGTGTCGATCACTGCCGTCGCGGTGACCGAGCCAATTCTTACAGGAACAGTCAGCAACATGCCGGCTGTGGCCGTCGCGGTGACCGGAGCGGTCTTTAGATCGGCAGGAAGTGTGCCGGGCGCGAGCAGCGAGGCGCGGCGCCGTGGCAAATCGAAGTCTAGTGTCCGGTCTCCGAAGACATCGAGCCCGACGATCCCGGCCAATCGGATCTTGTCGGCGCGCGGCGCCAGCTTGGCAGCTTTGATCGGTCCTTTGGCAACGCCGTCCAACGATACCACGCCGATGTCCACGAGTTCGACACTTGCAGCCCCGGTCTGTCCCTGGAGGTCGGTTTTCCCGGCATCGGGAAAGGCGAAGGAACTCGCGAAATCTGCGTAGATCGCGCTGCCTTCCGCCCCGGTATCGAGAACAAACTGCTGCTCGCCGAACCCGCCGTGGACCGGCACGGTCGCGTGGCCCGTCTCGGCTATTTCGAGCGGCGCTGCGGCAATTGCTGGCGAGGCTAGCAGGTAAAGCGCAATCGGCAGGGTTCGAAGAATTCCGGTCATGAGATTATCGCCCTGCGCTTTCGTAGCTTGCGAGGATCTGCATACTGCCTCCGCTTGACCTAGAATGGCATGATCCCTTCGCGCGCCAGTGCCCGTTGCACGGCCTCGCGAGCGATCATTCGGTTCTTGTGCTCTGTCCACCCGCCGTACTGCGTCATGTCGAGGCCGATCAGCGTGCCCCAGCGATAGAACACCAGCAAGTACGGATCGGCGATGGAGAAGCGGTCGCCGACCAGCCATTCGCCCGCACTGGCCAGTTCCTCGATCTCGTCAAAGTGATCGTGGATGCTGGCCCGGCCATACTGGACCACTTCGGCCTGGGCGCTGTCGGAACCGGCAAAGCGGGCCGCGCGCCAGACCTGGGCGAAAGCGCCATGGACCGTTGCCGAGAAGTGATTGAGCAGTGCCGCGACCCGGCCAAGGTTCCGCACGTCGGCCAGATCGATCAGGCCGGCGGCCGGTTCGCGATGCGCCAGGTAATGGAGGATCGCGGGACTTTCGGTCAGGGTCATGCCGTCCTCGACCAGCGTTGGAACCCGCCCGCGCGGATTGATCGCCAGGTATTCGGGGGAAAGGTGCGCCCCTTCGCGGATCGGCACTGCCCGCGCCTCGAAGGGCTTGCCGATTTCCTCAAGGATGATGTGCGCGGCCAGGGAGCAGGCACCGGGTGAATAATAAAGCGTCGTCATCGGTTCTTTCCATCTTCATGTCAGGTTCGGCCAGTCGTAGGCCGCGCCAATTTCAGCGCCCCCGGCCGGGCCGGGCGCGCGCCATGCCGCCCCATCGGGCTTCCCAGTGCTGGAAGGTCAAGCGTCAATCGACGGGATCCACATGCGGACCGGCGAACCCCGGACAAGGCCTGGCACGGTCGACGAGAGCCGACTGTGCAGCATTGCAAGATTGATCCGCACCGCTCAAAGCTGGGTGACCACGCCATCCCTTGGCTTGGCATCATGACAACAGACGGAAAATCGGCTAACTTTGGCTGCAGCAGGCCCTGCCAACCGAGCGAGTGGGAGTTGCACCGGTGCACAGACAAGTAGCCTGGGACGATCTGCTTTATGTCCTCGCCGTTGGCCGGGCCGGAACCCTGTCCGGCGCGGCCCGGGATCTGGGTGTCAATCATACGACGATCTATCGCCGGATCGGCAGCATCGAGGCCAAGCTCGGCACCCGGCTCTTCAATCGGCGGCAAAGCGGCTATTCGCCAACGCCCGCGGCCGAAGCCATGATCGCCCTTGCCGCGCGGATCGAAGGCGACATCATCGCCCTCGAACGGCGCCTGTCGGGGGAAGACCTGCTGCCCAGTGGCAAGGTGCGGGTCACGACGGCAGAATCGTTGACCCCGATCGTGACACCGCTTTGCGCCGAATTCCGCAACCGTTATCCGGACATCGAGCTGGAGCTGGTCACTGGCAGCGAAGCGCTCAACCTGTCGCGCCGGGATGCCGATGTGGCGATCCGGCCAACCGTGCGGCCCGACGATCAACTGGTGGGGCGCAAGCTGTCGGGCATCGCCTTTGCGGTCTATGGCGCGGCGGATTATCTGGCCACAAATGGCGGTAGCCATGATTGGACCGGTGCGCACCAGTGGGTCGGCCTCGACGAATCGCTCGCCCACCTGCGAGCTTACGCATGGCTGGAACGCGAGATCGATCCGGCCTTGATCGGATTTCGGGCCTCGTCGTTCCGCATCGTCCTTGAAGCCTTGTCGGCTGGCATGGGCCTGGGGCTCGCGCCGTGCTTCCTCGCCGATCCGACGCCGGGGCTGGTGCGCTGTTCCGAGCCGATCGAAGCCGCCGGTACCGGGCTGTGGCTGCTGGTTCATCCGGACTTGCGCCGCACCGCGAGGATCCGGGCCCTGCTTGATTTCATGTCGGCGCGGCTGGTGGCACTCAAGCCCCGGCTTGAAGGTCGCTAGACCGAACGAGCCCGAACAGCCTGTGCAGAAATCACCAGGCGTTGTGCGCATTCGCTGGATCCCGGCCGGTCCGGGCTAGCGGTAAACCCCAGCCTTGCGGGACGGCGCAATGCCCGGGGTAGTGGCACCGCCTGGCCGCCAGCCGAAAGGGAGGGTCTTATGCAGCGCTTGTGGTTTCTCGAACCCGGAAAGCTGGAATGGCGCGAGGAACGGGCGCCCGAACTGATGGAGCCAACCGACGCGCTGGTGCGGCCGATCGCCGCCACCACCTGCGACCTCGACCGCATGATCCTGGAGGGCACAACGCCCTTCGGTGGTCCGCTCGCGCTGGGGCATGAATGCGTGGCCGAAGTGGTGGCGCTCGGCGAAGCCAGCGCCTCACTGCATGTCGGCCAGCTTGTCATCCTGCCATGGCATGTTTCATGCGGGCATTGCGACCGCTGCCACCGCGACCGGCACAATACCTGCCGGTCATTTGCGCCGGGGGCGATGTACGGCACGGTGCTTGGCCAGGACTTTGGCAGCTTCTTTTCGGACCTGGTCCGGATCCCCCATGCGGCGCAAATGCTGGTGCCGCTGCCGCCGGGGCTTGATCCGATCGCCTGCGCGAGTGCGAGCGACAATCTGCCATTCGGTTACGAGTTGACCGTGCCGCACCTGCTGGAGAACCCCGGGGCAGACGTGCTGGTGATGGGCGGCTGCGGATCGGTGGCGGTCTATGCCGCGGCATTTGCCCGGGCGGCCGGCGCGCGCGAGGTGGTCTATGTCGATACCAACCCAACGCGCCTTGATCTTGCCGCGCGTTATGGCGCGACCGTCATCGAAGGGCCGGCACCGTCCCGCATGTCCCGGACCTTTCCGATCACCGTGGATGCCAGCAGCACCGATGCCGGCCTGATCTGCGCAATCCGCTCTACCGAGCCAGAGGGAACCTGTTCCTCGGTCGGCACGCACTGGAGCGATGTCTCGTTCCCGATGCAGGAAATGTACGCCAAGGGCATCCACTTCCATACCGGCCGGGGACGCGGCTATCCCAATATCCGCAAGGCGCTGGACTTCGTCTCGGCGGGGCGGATCGACGCGAAACTGGTGGTGAGCGAGGTCATCCCCTTTGCCGATGCCCCGCACGGGCTGGCGCGCCCTTCGCTAAAGCCGGTACTCTATCGCCCGCCGACACACGCGCGCGGTTGAGGTTCGGCGCGGATCATCTTGGCGCAATGCGCTGCAGTTGCAGTTCAAGGCCCTTGCGGTCGGACTGCAGCCAGTACTCGACAATCCGGCCATCCCGTACCTTGTAGACGACCGAGGTAAGTTCGGTCAGCGGAGCGCCGCTCGGCGTTTCACCCGCGAGTGACCGGAGGTGCCGGCCGTTCTGGCGCCAGCGCACGAAGACCAGGCCGTCGCGCGCGAAGAGCTGCTCGATCGTGAGTTCAAAGCTGCCGAATGCCGCGATGAATTCACGCACGTGTGCGGCATATTCGGGCGGGGTACGCCGCACCGCGGTTTCCGCTTCGGACGTGATCTGGTGCGCGATCACTTGCTCCGCCATGTATCTGGCCGCTCCATCAGGGTTCCGTCCGGAGCGGACCTCCTGAAGAAAGCCGCGCACCACTTCCTCGCTGCGCATCGAGGCATCCGCCATCGCCGGCGCGGAGATGGCAAGACTGGTGGCCGCGATGATCATTTTGAACGGAAGACAGGTCATGACGGATCCAGGAGTTGGGCCGCGCCGCGCGGGGCCGATTTATGGGAAGCGGCGCTTTCTAGGCCGTGCTCCGGTTCGGCGAAAAGCAGGCATCGCGGCACAACCGCTGTGCGGCCGCGCCAAAGCCTTGTCCGGTCCGGCAGCGGGTTGCCGCCTTGACCTTACCATCGTGGCAAGCCGGAAAGGCTCGAATCACTCGGCCGGAACACCCGTCCGGGATGCCGCGGGATGCCCCCGGGCATGTCACATGAACTGGAGTGATTGATGAGAACCCTTACCGTTGCCGGTGCCGCCGCGCTGGCTTTCATCGGCGTCAGCCCGGCCCAGGCCGAGGATTTTACCGGCCCGCGTATCGAGGCCCGCGCCGGCTGGGACCACGTCCGTCCCGCGAACAAGGATCCGAACGCCAATGGCATCGTCTATGGCGTCGCGGCCGGCTATGACTTCACCTTGACCGGCAACCTCATCGCTGGTGCCGAGGTTGGCGTGGACCTGTTCGACAATGATCGCCGCCTCGTTGCCGGCAACACGACCCTGGAAAGCAAGGCCAAGCGCGACATCGAAGTGGCGGGCCGGATCGGCACCACGCTCGGCAAGAACCTGCTGGTCTATGCCAAGGCCGGGTATTCGAATGCCCGGTTCGAGGGTGTGACCACGGTTGTCGGCACGACCGGGACGACCCGGACCGCCTTTGCCGAAAACCTTGACGGCGTGCGGGTTGGCGCGGGGGTTGAAGCCCGTATTCTCGACGGCTTCTATGCCAAGTCGGAGTATCGCTACACAAATTACGAGCACGACGTGACCCGGCACCAGGTGTTGGTGGGCGTGGGCTACCGCTTCTAGGCGAAAATGGATCAGGCCGGGATGCTACGCTCCGCACCATCCCCGCACGTCCGGAACGCACGGTCGCGCTTGCTTGCGCAGGGCGACCGTGCGGAGACCGGCCCAGATCCATGCCGGGATCGAGCAGCGAACGATTTCAGGTTCGCAGCTAGGTGTTGTCTCTCGGACCGGGCCATTCGGGCCGGGGATTGTCGCAAACCAGGGTCATCCCGATCCCCTCGGTTGCCCGCACTGGCAGCGACCGCACGTCGAAGCCATCAAGGCAAAAGACATTGACGCCGAAATGATCCGGCGCAGCGCGCTTGCGATGGAAAACGTAAATACCGCAGCGACTGCAGAAGTGATGCTTCGCGCGCTTGGTGTTCCATTCGTAAAGCGCCAGAAACTCGCGCCCCTGATCAAGCCGGAGCGCTGCTTCCGGAACCTTGATCATCAGGGCATTCCGCTTGACGCACAGCGAACAATCGCAAGTCGTCAGTTCGGTGGGTTCATACATCACCGTAAAACGGATGCTGCCACAATGGCAGGAACCGGCATGAAAGTTTTCCATACTGCACCCCCACTTCAAGTCTAAAGGGTCGAAATCGCCATCCAGGCTGCCATTTGCCATCCGCTCCGCCTGGTAAGGCAATTCCTTACAGCAGCATCTGGTTGGCTTTTAGCCTGGCGGATTTCCGATGCGGCTTGCCATCGTTGGAAGGTCAAGCGGGAACTTGTCTGCCGTTTGGCAGGACGGCACCTGTGGAAGCTAGCAGGTCTGACGCAGTCGATCTGGATGAGTGGCATCAACAGGCTAAATCAACCGGCACCCCTAAGGTTGTCACGGCACATGTGATGCTTGTGGGACCGGGGAAGGTTCCGGGCATCCAGCGGGCGTCTTCGGTCCACTCTACTCAGGCGCAAGCCGAAGCAACCGCCAGACAGGCGGCAATCCGCTCAGGTTTGGAAATGTGCATCCACGGTCGGGATGGGCGCATACGGGGACGCAATACTTGCGGCCGCGATCCCCACCCTCCCAGAACATCCACGCTTGACCGACACTGACGCCAGGCCCACCAAGTGACCCTGCAAGATGGTCCCCGAACCAAAGCCCGAGGAGGCCAACAAGGCTGCCCTGAAGCTGGAGGGCAAGACGAGCCTCGTGCTGGGCCTGCGCCACCGGCGATCAAGGAGCGACCATCGATCAACTGGTGGTCGCAATCGGATGCTTGCCACATACCGCCCGCGCCGCGATGACCGGCCTCAAGAAGAAGGGCCAGAGAGTCGTCGGTGACAGGGCCGAAGGACAAGACCGCGTGTACCGCGGGGCGGAGTCCTGATGGGACGCAAGCCTTGTATTCAAGGTGGGTCGCAAGGCAGCGACAGAGGCGGGTCCGGAACGGCCTATCTGGACACGAAGCAGTGATCGCTGCCGAGCCTTCGCCGCAGATTTGTCCATGCGACCTATGCCTCGCAGATCACTGCGCTGCCCTTACACCGCGTCGGCCGGCAAGACCTTCTTCGATTTCAGGAACACGACGATCTGGTCGCGCGCAAGCTGGGTCGGAATGAACTCCCCTAACAGGTCCTTGGCAGAACGGTTGGGCGCCCCGCCAACGACCTGCTTGTACCTCGCCCAACTGGCGATGGCGTCTCTCGGGCGATCCAGCGCGGCAAACAGCATCGTGTTCGCGAGCTGATTGTAAGCCTCGTTATCGGCAGTTTCTGGTACCGGCTGTCGCGCAAGCAACTCTAGCCGATCGCGCTGCCTTGAGACGACCGCAATGAAGATCGTGGTCAGCCGGGCGGTCATGTCGCCGTCCCGGTGGAACTGCATGGCCCGGTCAGCGAGTTGCGGCCCCTCCGGCTCGCCGCAGAAGCTCATCAGCACGGATAGTGTCCCGACGGGCAACGGGTCCGCATCGTTCGCCTCCAAAGCCAGCCGGGCATATTGGCCGCCCTTTTCGCAATCCTGCTGGGCATAGGCGAGTCGCGCGAGGGCAAACAGGAGGACTGGATCGTCAAGCTGCGAATGGGCAGCCGCTTCGAGCGATAGGAGGGCAGCGGCAGCGCGTGCTTCGCGGTCCTTCGACGAGCCAGGGAAATCCAGCGCCGACATGCCTTTCAGACCCAGCATCATTTGCGCCAGCCTGCCTTCCTCGGTCGGTTGGTTCAGGCATTTTTGCAGATGTGGCAGATGCTTCGCATCCCGCGACGAGGCAAAGCGGAAGTACTGCAATGCGCAGGCGTAGCCAGGCAAGTAGGTATCGCCTAGCCGCGTGGTCTCCTCCTTGGCTATGATGCCGTAAGAGCCGCCGATCCGGGCAACGACAGAATCGATCGCGCTGTGGAGCTTGGCGGGATCGGTCGGAACATCGAATTCCTGCGACCAGATCAGGACCGCCTTGCGCTGGTCAAACAGCCTGGTGAACAGGGTGCGCTTACCTTGATAATCCGGCCCGAGCTGAGCTTCGAGCCGGTAAATGTACCCCAGGTCGTCCCCTTGCGCGGCTTGGCTGGCCGGCCGAACACGCACCACCCAGGAATCGCTGAGGCCATCCATGATCAGGGCTTCGGCACTGCGAGCAAGCGAGTTTGCTGCCGGATCTCCATTATGGGTGATCGGGCTGACCAACAGGATCGCGCTCTGCGCGGCTGGCGAATTCTGCGTCCAACCGGGCTGCAGGCCAAGTAGGATCGCCCCTGCTAGAGCGCACAAGGCCAGCGCTGCAGCAAGGAGCGCCCGTTGCCCGCTTTGCGATCTCGGCGGGACCTGCAGGGAAGCTGACGGGGCGGTCGTTGCACGGGCGCCCTGGTCAGGGATTGTGCCGTCATGCGTAGCCTGGTCATGCCTTGCGGACAGGGCGCGCCCCGTTAGCATCGAGACCAGTTCAACCTTGTAGAGGCCCATCGGGATCTGGATGCGGTACTCGCGGCTTGCGCCCTCTGTAGCATAGAAGTCCGCCAGCAATCGACGCAGTCGAACGGTCTGGACGCGCGGATAGCTATCGGCCTGGGGATCAAAGCCCGGGCCTCGGCCGAGGCCATCGACAGCAATGGTGTAGCTCTTGAGCGTCTCGCCGCGCCCAGCCAAGGTTTCCTTGGTCAGGAATTGCAGCAGTCTGACCATGGTCGGCGACCGGGCAAAGGTCCTGCTCGCCGTGATTTCCTGGACTTCAGCCTCGATCAGGGATGCGTGCCTGGCAGATGGAACTGGGTCTAACAAACCCTCAGATTCACTAGAATTTTCTATCATTGGAGGCCATCCCTCGTAACTATCTTTGAATGGATCCCGCCAAAGAAACCAAATTCTAGGGTTGTAGACATGCGTGAATGTCTAGAATGCGAATGCGAATTATTAGATTTATCTAAAGTACCCGAAATCTGTCGATTCACAATCAGTATACTTACCAATTCTGGGAGAATTAAGTAACTGCCCAGGGGGCTGATCGGCGTTTCATAAATCCGTGCAGCACCTTGGCCCGATCGGCTTCCCGCCCCAGCTAACGGCCGGGAGGCCAGTCTTGAGGCTCAGCCTGTCCGCTGCATCGGCCTGATCGCCCAGCCGCCCGGATCAAAGGTCCCAACACGGCTGTCAGCCAACTGCCGCCATGCGTTCCCGCCCGGCAGGCTCCTGCCCTGCAGCCGCATGTTGCTCGGCAGTCCATTCCAGATTGCCCGCGTAACGCCATGCCACCTGGCCCAGGTCGTCGAGCGCGAGGAGATGGAGCCAGCGGTTGTCGAACAGGGCCCGGACGCCGTCGTGACGGGCGAGGATATCGCTGATCGCCTCGCGCGGAGCCTCCACGCAGACGGTCAGCCGCAGCGGGTCATGCGCATAACCGGTGCCATCGTGGACCGATTGCCAGGGCAGCCCGGTGCGCAGCGCCCCGCCGTTACCCTCGACCACGCCAAGCCCGCCAACGACGTTGTGGATCAGCTTGTTGCCGCCGCCGAACACGTCGGGGGCGACGGTCGAACCGTAGTACTGCAGGCTGATCCAGCTTGCGACCACGACCGGGGCGGTGAGGATGAGCTCAAGGACCTTGAAGTCCTTGTCGATCTCCCAGGCATAGTCATGCAGGAAGGCGCGGCCGGCGAAGGCCCGGCCAGTCGTACGCGACCGGGGTGCGGCAATGAAGGCCTGGCATCCGGCCAGCCCCCACTCGGGGCGCACCTCGGCCCAATCGCGGCTGCGTGCCGCCAGGCTGCTGGCGGAAGCCGCGCCGGGCAAGCGCAGGGCCCGCTCGGTCCGCGCAAGGACCGCGGCCTTGCTCAGCCAGTGCCGTACCTCTGCCAGTTCAATGCTGTGGGCGAGGTCCTGCTCGTAGATCGTGACCGCATCGGTGGTGGTATCGTGCAGCGCCGCGACGAACACGGTATCGGCCGGAACCTCGATGCCGCGTCCGGCCAGGCCGGCGCGCACTTCGGCATCGTTCATCAGCATGGCCACCAGCCGGGCGTTGACCTCGCCCGAATAGCCGCCACAGGCACCGCAGTGCAGCGCGCTGGCGTGGGGATTGTTGACCACGTTGGCCCCATGCCCGGCGAGCAGCACGATCGATGCGAAAGTCCCGGTCAGCGACATGGCGCGCAGAATGGTCTCGGCGGCATCGATCCGCGCCGGCAAGTCCAGCGCCGGGGTTAACTGCGGCGCCGGATCGTGCGGCGCGGGCAGCGGCTTGCGGTTGAAGGAATCGCCGAGCAGCTTGGCAATGTAGATCGGACCGGCAGCCTCGACGAACGCGAAGGACGAGACCGCGGCCAGCTTGAACCGCCCCCAGGCGCGGCGGGCCCGCGACCGGATGCGGACCGCCTCGTCGGCTGCGCCGTCTGCCGCGGTACCGGACTTGCTGGTGACGCCGGGATTGAGCAGAACGGGGAGCCTGAGTTCGGCGGTATCGGAAGCAAAGCGGCGATGCGCTGCGGTCAGGCCGAAGAAGCCGGCAAAGCCAAGCGTCTGGATCCGCGGATCGATGGTTTCCAGCGCGCGCCGGAAGACCTCGGACCGAACGTCGATGCAGAAGGCGGCCTGGAGGATCGGGCGATCCTGCGCGGCGGGTGCCGGCCGCGATGCGGCAAGCCGGGCACCGAGCTCTCTTTGTCCGGCGCGTTCAGCGGCCTCCTGCAGGACTGCATCGATCACGTCATCGGCGCTCGCTTCGACCGGGGCCGAATGGGCCGACATGGCCGCTGCCCAGTCCTTCGCCAGGCTCTCCGCGAAGGCGGTGAAGAGTGCCTCTTCCCAGACCAGCCGGATTGCGAGCAAGTCGCGGGCCGTCGTGTCGCTGCCGCCCTGAAGCTCGGCCATCCACAGCTTGTAGCGCCCGGCCTGGCCCCAGCCTTCGAGGGTCATCAGCAGGCGATGCAGGGCGGTGGGCAGGGCCGCGTCGACAAGCCCCAGTTTCGCGACAGCGCGCTCGATCGCGGCGGACGAATCCTCGGGAGCGCCGGCCACGTGCCGGGCGAAGCCGGGCAGACCCAGGATTTCCGGGGTCAGGTCGCGCCGGGCCGTTTCCCGCCAGGCGGCATAGGCCGACCCCGCTTGCGACGCAGCCCACAGCGCTTGCCCCTGGTCGAACCAGCCGGCCGCCCATGTGCCGATGCGATCGGCAATGATCCCCGGCCAATCGATCCCGGTCGCCGCCGCCGCGAGATCGGCGACGGTGGGCAAGGCTTGCGGCTTTGGGCGATTGCTGTTCAATGCCGCCCGCAATTCCGCGATGCTGCCCGGCTTGCCGGGGGCGGCCGATGCGTCGAGTGCTTCCTGCAGATCCCGGTCCGTGATCGTGCCTTCGGCGATCTGCGCGGCATACCATGCCCGCGGCATGGTCACCGGCGTCCCGGCGACCCGGGCGAGCCGCGCCGCCAGTGTCGCAAGTTCCTCTCCGGTCTGGCCAAGGAAGGGATTGACGGCGACCGTGGCCGCCAGGGGCCAGGCGGGAGGAATTGCGCGGATCGCGCCATCAATGGCGTGGGTGAGCGTTCCGGTCATCAGCGAATCTCCAGGGTCTTGCTGGCAGGGGGCGTGGCCCAGCCATCCAGCAGTCGGTCGAACACGGCGTTGGCATAAAGGCCGTTGGCGAGATGGACCCGCAGGCCGGCGGCAGCGGGGTGGTAAGCCCAAAGCGGAAACATGCTCTGGGCCACGGCCACCAGGCCGAAACTCAGCACGGCGAGCACGATCAGGGCCCACTCCAGCGGGCCTGGCGCGGGGGTGGCGGGCAGTGCGCCATGCATCAGCCAGACCATCCCGGCTTGAAGGGCGAAGTATGCGACGGCGGCGATCAAGGCATAGCACGCAGTCGCCTTGGTCAGCGCGCGGGGCGCGGCATCGGCCAGGCCCTGCGCAATCAGGTAGGCGGTCCCGAAGATCAGTATCGCCCCGAGCGCGATTGCCTGGGGGGACTTGGTCCAGACGCCGAATGCGAAGCCTACGGCTGCATAGATGGCGAGGGCCAGCAGAAAGGCGCGCAGCACCGCCCTGGGGGCAGGCACCGCGACCGGACCGGGCCGCTGCGTCGCGGCGATCTGCTCGACCGCCCCGCCCGCGCCAAGAAAGGCATGCGCCTTGTAGAGCGAGTGCGCGACGATGTGCAGCAGCGCGAGCGGGAAGAGCGCAAGGCCGCACTGCAGGATCATGAAGCCCATCTGCGCAATGGTGGACCAGGCCAGCGAGGTCTTGACCGCTGGCTGGGTCAGCATGACGAGCCCGCCGACGATCGCGGTAAAGCCGCCGAGCATGACGAGCACCGCCAGCACGCCCGGTGCCAGCAGCATCACGTCGGCGAACCGGATCAGGAGGAAGCCGCCGGCGTTGATGACCCCGGCGTGGAGCAGCGCGGAAACCGGTGTCGGCGTTTCCATCACTTCGGTCAGCCAGCCATGGGTGGGGAACTGCGCCGATTTGAGGATGGCTGCCAGGGCCAGCAGCGCACTGGCTCCCACGGCCCAGTTGCCCCCTGATCCACCACGGGCCTCCGCGAGGATCGCCGCAATGTCGAGGTTGCCATAGGCCTGCCACAGGCAGACCGCCGCCCCAATCAGGGCCGCATCGCCGATCCGTGCGGTGATGAACTTCTTGCGCGCAGCCCGCTGGGCGCCTGGTCGGTCGGGATAGAACAGCAGTAACCGGTGCAGGAACAGGCTGGTCCCGATCCAGGCGGCAATCAGCACCGGCAAAGAGGCTGATGCCACCAGCACGATCACGCTGGCGAGCGTCGCGCAGAGCCAGCCAATAAAGCGCGATTGGCCCGGCTCGGCCCGCAGGTAGCTTTCGGAATAGCGCACCACGATGAACCCGATGAACGTAACGAGCACGAGCATGGTCGCGGCAACGGCATCCACTCGCAGGACAAGCGCCAGGGCAATCAGCAGGGAAATGAAAGCCGCGACCTGGGCAAGGCGCGCGGTCAGGGCTGCGCGCCCGTCTCCCAGGGCGAAGGCGAGCAAGGCGGCAACCGCAACCGGCAGCGCAGCGATTGTGTGGGCGAGATGTTCCAAGGCCAGTGTCCCCCTGAAGGTCAGTTCGGAAGGCCGGTTAGGAGCACTCTCCTCATGCGTAAAATGCATTGAATGGATCAATTCGTTCTGATTAAGAGAACGAATGCCCGGACTGAACTACAATCACCTGCGCTATTTCTGGGAGGTTGCGCGCGACGGGAACCTCACCCGGACGGCGGCCCGCCTGAACGTGTCGCAGTCTGCGCTCTCGGTCCAGATCCGCAAGCTTGAGGATCGACTGGGGCATGCCCTGTTCGAACGGCGGGCGAAGACGCTGCACTTGACCGAGGCGGGCCGCATCGCCCTTGATCATGCCAATGCGATCTTTGCGACCGGCGACGATCTGCTGAGCACGCTCGGTGAAACCGGGCTGGCGCGCGAGACCTTGCGGGTGGGGGCGCAGGCCACGCTTTCGAGGAACTTCCAGATCGGCTTTCTCCGGCCGGTGTTTGGCCGCGATGATGTCGAGCTCATCCTGCGGTCCGGCAGCGAGGCCGAACTGCTTGACGCCCTGCGCGCCCTGCATCTCGATGTGGTGCTGTCCACCCAGCCTCCGCCGAGCGACGATCTTTCGCCCTTCGTTGTGCACCGCATCTCCGAGCAGCCAGTGGCCCTGATCGGCCAGAGCAGATTTGCCATCCGGGAAAGCTCGCTCGCGGAGCAGTTGACGGACACTCCGATCGTCCTCCCGGCGCGCGGCACCATGGTGCGAACCGCCTTCGACAGCCTGGTCGCGCGGCTTGATGTGGAGCCCAATGTCGTTGCCGAGGTGGACGACATGGCGATGATGCGATTGCTCGCCCGGGAAGGCGTGGGACTCGCGGTGCTGGCGCCGATCGTTGTGGCCGACGAGCTTGAATCCGGTCTCCTTGTCGAGGCAGCGAAGCTGCCTGGTCTCGTCGAGACGTTCTACGCCATCGTGATGCAGCGGCGGTTCGCCAAGACTTCCCTTGCGGAATTGCTCAAGCCGTCAAGGCAGTGATCCCTCGCTCTGGCGTCGCGGCGGCGCGGGCGCGCCCGGCGAGGCCGAATGGCTCTTTGGTGTCATGACCCAGGCTCTGCGGGCTCCCGCGATAATGGCCAGCGCCGAATGCTAAACGGTCTGTATGTCGCGGAGGTTTAGTGCCATCATGCAAGCAAGCAGCGACCGACAGGGCCAAAATGATCAGATCTCCCGAGCGAATGCCGCAAAGCATTGCGCCTCCAATCCTGCTTGTTGATGATGAGGAGGATATCCTTCCCGAGTATCAGGAGTTTCTCGAGCTGGAGGGGTTCGCCTCCGGGATCTGCTCTGACCCTGAACTTGCCTTCGAGATGGTTGTAAATCAGCCCAGCATTGCGCTCGTGATCACCGACCTCAGGATGGCTGGGCTGGATGGCACCAGCCTGATCAGAAAGCTCTATGCCACGCTGCCGCCTGAGCGAAGGGTCGAATTCATAATCCTGACGGGCGATGCGACCTCGCAGATCAGCGATGACATCGCGCACGTGCCGGTCTTCATCAAGCCGGCCGATACGCAAGCCTTGCTCGCGGCGATCAATTCCGCTTTGGCGCAAGCCCAGTGATGACGCGCGAACGACCTGTCCCCGCAGCCTTCAAGGCTGGTGACCTCTGGGTGGCACTTGTCCTTGGGGGTGCGGGTTTCCTGTGCAACATGCTCGAGCTCGACCTGGGCTGGGGCCTGCATTTCATGTTCGGGAATGCGCTGGTCTTCGCGTTCATCCGGGTGCTGAGCCCCCGTTCGCTGGTACTGGCCATTGCGATTTCGAGCCTGCGTAGCGTTTTCCTGTGGAACCACCCGTGGGCCTGGCTGGTCTGGACGCTGGAAGCCGGGTTCATCGCCCATTTTGCGCGGAAGAACGCCTCACCTGTCCGCAGCGACGTGTTGTACTGGCTCTTCATCGGGGCGCCGCTGCTGATCATCACTTACGGCCTGGTGATGGAAATGGATCGGCTTTCGCTGTGGCTGGTGATCCTCAAGCAGGCCACCAACGGCGTCCTTAATGTGGTGATTGGCGAGCTGATCTATCTGGCCATCATCAGCATGAAGCGGTCTGCCCGGTGGGCCAATTGGCCAAGGATGCCGATCGAGAGCTTCGCGATGACACTGCTCCAGGCAATCATCCTGATGCCGACCACCGTTTTCCTGTACCTCGATGCCCCATCCCGCGAACAGGCGGTCAGAACAGTTGTCGATGATGCGCTGCAACAGCGGCTGCAAATCACCAGTACGACCATTAGCATGTGGGCCGAATCCAGGGCCGAAATGCTTGGCATGTTCGCGGACCGGGAACTGGCCCTCGGGCAGGCGGCCGTGGCCGATTTGCCAGAGGTTCTGCGGCCCGAGTTTGCGGCAGTAGGCGTGCTGATGAAGGACGGAACCGCGCAGTGGAGCAACCGGCCGGCTGGGTTCGATACGGCCACCTTGCAGCAACTCGCGTTGCCGCATTTGCGCAAGGCCGATGGGGTCCGCCTGGCCGGCCTGGGCCAACAGGGCGGCACGATGCAGCCGAGATTGGTGCTGATTGTGCCGTTTGGCGCTCCTGCCAACCCAGGCGTGATCATTGCGCCGCTTCGCCCGGGCGCAATGACAAAGCCGCTCCCGCAGCCAGACGGCGATCCGGTTTCCGGGGTTTTTCTGGTGAACCCGGCGGCGGGCATCATGCCGTTGTTTCCAACGGATCCAGCCGTTCAAAACATGCCGGAGAGCTTGCGCGCGGCCGCGCTGAAGGAGGCCGTGGTGGTGAGCGACATCGCCTACGGCAATGCCCTGATGAGCGATTTGCGGGATGCGCGCATGATCCGGGCGACCCCGGTCTCCGGGGTGGAAGGCTGGCAAGTCCTGGCGGTTGCCAGCCTTGCGCCCGAGGTGCTGGCTGCCCGCGAGGGCCAGGTCGAGCTATTCCTGGCCCTGAGTTCGTTCGTTTTGCTGGTGACGCTGATCGCTTCGGTGCTCAGCCGTAATACCAAGCGATCGCTGCGCGCGCTGGCTCAGTCGGTTGCGGACCTGGCCGTGCTGGGAACGCAGCGGGACAAGATCGACCGACTGGTGATTGCCGAACTCAGCGATATCTCGGGCACCATCGCCTCGGCCAGTTCGAGGGTGTCGCGCGATCGTGGCGCGCTGGTCAATTACCAGCGCCGCCTCGACAGCATCGCACAACATGCGCCAATCGTGGTCTACGCCATCGACGTGCGGAACCAGGCAAAGGGTGGCTTGCTTTACGTGAGCGAGGCGATCGAGCGAATCACCGGCTATACCCGCGACGAAGCCACTATCAATGGCTGGTGGGGGCACGCGATCCACCCCGATGATCACGATCGCTGCCTTGCCCTGTTCCGGGATCTGCAAGCGGGCAAGGTGGTCAGTGCCGAGTACCGACTGCGCCACAAGCTTGGCCACTACATCTGGGTGTCGGACACCCTCTCGGTCGAGGCCGGCGCGTCGAGGGACCAGATCGAAGCGGTCGGGGTCGTGATTGATATCACCGAACGCAAGGCGGCCAGCGAACAACTGCTCCAGGCGGACAAGATGGTAAGCCTTGGCCGCATGATTTCCGGCACCGCGCACGAACTGAACCAGCCGTTGAACTTCATCAAGATGGCGACCTCGAACCTGCGCGAACGCGCGCGCCGGGGGCAGGTTGAACCTGATCGGTTGATTGCCAAGCTTGACAGCATCCTGGACCATGTCAGCCGCGCATCCGGGATCATCCTGCAGATGCGGATCTTCGGCCGGATCCCGAAGGAGCCGCCTTTCCCGATGGAAGTCAGGGCTGCCGTCGATCAGGTGCTGACGATGGCTGCCCCGCAACTGGAACTCGATGGCACACGCGTCGAAACGTCGGACTGCGCCCCTGGCGTCATGATCCGAGCCCTGCCGGTCCTGCTGGAGCAGGTTCTGCTGAACCTGGTGCTCAACGCCCATGATGCCATTCGCGTTCGCCGCAAGGGCGGCGCTGCCATGGACGGCCTGATCAGGATCTGCGTGGGCAAGCGCGATCGGCTGGCAGTCGTTTCTGTCGAAGACAACGGAACCGGCGTCTCGGAGGAGATGCTGCCGATGATTTTCGAGCCATTCTTCACCACCAAACCGCCCAAGGAAGGAACCGGGCTCGGCCTGCCGATCAGCTACGGGATCATCCGCGATCTGGGTGGAACAATCAGGGCGGAGAACACTGGTGAGGGCGCCCGCTTCACGATTGAGCTGCCGCTGGCCGAGTAGGAAGGGGCGTTGGGCGTTGCACCAATCGCCTTGCGGCGGGCCTGGCCGTAACTGGCCTGGACGCCGCCCTGACTCTTGAGATGTGATTGGGGGATGCCCGCGGTCGATCGCGATCCGGGGCTGGCAGGGCCGCATGATGAGGCGGCGCAGGATATCGGCAAAAACTGCCGATAAAGTTATGCCTGGGGAGGCTGGCTCACGGCTGCCCCGTAGCCACCGCGCCCCACGCCGGACTAGTCGTCGTCGGCGACAACCCAGACGTGCTTGCGCAGTCGCAGCATGGGCACGTCGCAATTGCGGCAATGGCTATGCCAATGGCCATCGGCCCATTTGACGCGGCGGCGCGATGGCTTGTGACGCCCTCGCGTGCAGTACCACGAACTGCCCAGCAGCCGCCGCAGTTGGCGGGAAAGCCGCCGCAAGATCCCGGGAAGCTTGTCAGGCACGCGAGTTTTTCTCATGAAAGAGGTCCATCAGTCCTGTCCAACCCAGGCTAGAGTGGGCGCAGCCGCAATTCGGCCAGGTAGGCCGTCCTGGCGGTCTGGGTGTCCGGGCCACGAGCCCAGAGGCCCCATTCCTGGAATGGGCATCCGGCCGGGATGGCAATGTTGTACCCACTGGATTCGGCCTGATCGGTTGGGTCGAGCTTCTGACGCCAGAAGGGCGCCCCTCCCGAACCGGGCAGGCAGGCAATCCGCCATTCGAGGTCGACCCCGCCGACCGCCGCCTGATCTGCCGCATGCCGCAGGTTGTAGGAACCGGGCGCGAGGTTCGTGATCCGGCGCATCACCCGGGCCGCGGTCAGCGGCTCTACCGTTACCAGGACCGCGCCGGCATCGACGAGTTCGGCGTTGGCCTGCGTCTTCGTCGATAGCGACCAGGTCAGCGGTTCGAGCCAGGTGGCCGTGGTCGGCTCGGAAAGATCGAACCGTCGCCATGCCTGCTGCCCGTTGGTGGCTGCGGCCGCGAGCTGGAACGCTTCGACGAGATGGCCCTTGCTGGTCAGGGCGGACAGCAGCCTGGGCGTCAGGCTCTGGGCAATCTCGTTATCGGCAAATTGCCGGGTCTGCCCCGCCAGTATCGCCACTGGCCGCGGATCGGGGGCAAGAGTTGCCGCAGCGCTCAGGAACGGCACGAACCAGGCACGATCGCCATATTGCTCAAGCGCTTCGACAATCTCCGGGCTGGCCAATCCGGCGACCAGCCGCGGATGGAGCAAGGACCTGGTGGTGGGACTGGTGGCGAGCAGGACATCGTAATGGCTGAGGGTCTCGCCCAGCTCGCCCGCCTGTGCCGCGCTCTCGAGCAGGACGATTTGCGTCAATGGCTCGCGGCGGGTGACCCGCGCGGCGAGCTGCAGGAGTTTCAGGCCGTCTTCCTCCTCGGTCATCCCCATCCCCAGATCGCGCAGGAGGTCGGCTCGAAGCGGCTCCCGGCGCAGGGCGGCGCGCAGGTCTTCCGGGGGGCGCTCGCGCGGCACCAAGGTGAGCCTCGCCGCCTGGAGTTCCCGGAACTCGCGCTGCATGGCCAGCGTATCCCAGGAACTCGCCGCGGCGAGCACCATGGCCGCTAGCATGATGGCGACAGTCCTGATCATGACGAACCGGGCATCAGCAGGACAGGCGGGCCGCGCTCAGCGAAACTGTTGGTTGCCCAACGGACAAGGTCTATCGCTTGCGCCTGGTCGAAGCCTTGGCCTCGCGGTCCTTGCCATAGCTCAAGCCATCGCCGTAGCCGTAACCATAGCCATAACCGTAGCCGTAACCGTAGCCGTACGAGTAACCGTAATGCTGACGATTGAGGTCGATCTTGGTCACGACCGCGCCAAGGATCGTTCCGCCGGCCATCTTCAACCGCTGGAGCGCCGAGCGGATCCCGCGGACCGGCGAGCGACCGGGCTCGATCACGTAGAGCGAGCCTTCGACCGCACGGGTCAGCAGCGGGGCGTCGGTAAGACCGAGCACCGGTGGGGAGTCGAAGATCACGTGATCGAACCGGCTGGCGAGCATCGCCACGATTTCACCAAGGCGATCGCTGCTGAGCAGTTCGGACGGGCTGGGCGGAAGCGGGCCCGTGGCGAGAATGCTGAGCCCCTTGTGCGAGGTCTGCTGGACGTACTGGTCCACGGCATTGTCGCCGGTCAGCAGGTTGCTGAGGCCACCCTCGTTGGCGAGGCCCATCTGCTCGTGGATCGATGGTGAGCGCAGGTCAGCATCCACCAGCAGCACCGACTTGCCGGTTCGCCCGATGATCATGGCGAGCGCCAGCGAGGTCGTGGTCTTGCCTTCATTGGGCTGGGTCGAGACCACGCAAAGCGTCTTGGGCAAGCCATGGGTCGTGGTGAAGGCCAGGGCTGAGCGGATCGAGAAGTAGGCTTCCGAAAGGTGGGATTTCACATCGGCCAGCGCCTCGAGCGGCTCGTTGCTGGTCAGCGGAACGTTGCCAAGCAGCGGGATCCGCAGCAGATTCGCCACGTCGGCCGGGCCGCGGATGCCTTCGTCGATCTGCTCCAGCGCCAGCACGGTCACGACGGCCAGGCCGATGCCGATGAGCAGTGCCACGGCGATGTTGATCAGCAGGTTTGGTGCGGACGGCTTGGTGGGAACCTGGGCCTGGTCGACAATCGCGATGTTGCTGGCCCCAACGGCACCGGCAACGCCGATTTCCTTGTAGCGCTGCAGCAGGGCATCATAGAGCTGGCGGTTGGTATCGGCTTCGCGCTGGTAGATGTTGTACTGGATTGAATCGCGTTGCTGCCGATCGAGATTGGCTTTCAGCTGTTCGACCTTGGCTTCCAGTTCGCGCTCGCGCTTCAGGGCTTCGGCGAAGATCTGGCGGCGACCCTGCCCGATCCGGCTTTCTTCGCGGCTGATCGCCTCGTCCAGCGCATTGAGCTGGTTGCTGAGCGCCCGCGCCGCCGGATAGGCCGGTTCGAACTGGGTCAGCAACTTGGCATAGTCCGCCGCGACTTCCCCGCGCCGCTGCCTGAGCGTCGAGATCGTCGCATTGGTCAGGGCTTCGGCCGAGGCCCCGTTGTTGCCGCCCGAGGCCTTGCTTTCCGCGTCGATCCGCTGCGTGCGCGCCTGGGCCAGCGCCTGGTTCAGGGCTTCCAGATCGGCGGAGGCCAGGGTGCGCTGGGTCTGCGTCTTGCCATCGGCATCGCGCACGGCGTTGAGCGCGACGATCCCCTTTTCCGAGGCAAATGTCACCGCCTGCCGTTCGGATTCCTCCATCCTGCCGCGCAAGGCTTCCAGCCGCTCCTCCAGGAAGCGCCGCGCGTCCGCGGTCGAGGAGAACTCCCGGTCCATGCTCGCGCCGATGAACTCGCGCACCCAGGTATTGGTAATCCTGGCGGACAGCTCGGGCGAGCGGCTGGTGTACTTGATGTCCACCAGCTTGGAGGTGCGGATCGGCTCGATCGAGATGTTGTTGAGCAGCAGATCGACCGCCTGCTTGGGGCGCGCCGCAGGATTCGCATTGGGCTTGGCACCATGGGCGGCGAAGAACGCATCGTTCTTGGCCAGATTGAGCGACCGCTCCACCCGCTCCGCCAGCGACACGGCTTTGAGCAGCGCGTATTGCGTGGCGTAGAACTCCTGGTCGCGGCCATTTTCGAGCGACTCCAGTCCCTCGACATTGGTGATGTTCTTTTGCTGCCGGCTGATCTCGATTTGCGAGCGCGCGGTGAACAGCGGCGACATGAGCATGGTGAGGAGGAGGCCAGCCATCAGGCTTGCCCCGACGATCCCCAGCAGGACCCAGCGCCAGCGGCGCGCGGTGTGCCAGTATTGCAGAAGGACGGGGGGCAGCAGCCGCTCGTCAGTTTCTTCCTGCAGCGTTGTAGGTAAACCGGTGAAGGGTTCGCCGCGGTCCTCGGCCGTCTGCATAGTGGGTACCATGATGTGTGGGGTATCCTTGGAAATCGGGTATCGCGGGGTGGGTCGTCGTTACTTGACGATGCGATCCAGGGTGATGATCAGCGGACCGCTGACCAGCGAGAAGGTGGTCAGCAGATCCTTGAACAGGCGCTTGGACTGGTTGTCGCCGACCATGACCACGTCGTTGGCGTATACCTCCGGGTCGGGATAGGCGCCGTGGCGGATGCCATCGAGATCGTACAGTGCGGCCATTCGCTGCCCTTTGACGGTCCTGAAGATGACGACGTCATTGAGCTTCGAAAACTCGTCGGTCCCTTCGGCCTTGGCGATCGCCCGCATCAGCGTCATCCGGCCCATCACCGGATAGAGGCCGGGCTTCTTGACCCGCCCTTCGATGGTCACGACCTGGCTTACAGCTTCCTTGAGGTTCACCGAAACCTGGGGATCGCGGACATAGGCGGCGCGCAACCGCTCGACGAGAATGCCCTCGATCTCCCCCGGGCTTCGTCCCGCCACTTCGACCACGCCCACCAGCGGGAACGAGATCCGGCCGGCGGCATCAACCTGGATTTCACGGGCCTTCAACTCCTCGATCCCGAAGACATCGATCAGCAGCTTGTCGAACGGACCCACAAGGTAAGGCCGTTCGTCGGCGGTGAAATCCTCGCCGGACGGCGCCGGCATCTCGGCGTTGGCAACGACGGACAGGCCTGGATCGCCGCCAATTTCGGGAGTGCTGGCGCAGGCTGTCAGCAGCAGGAAGGGGGCAGCGAGGGCGAGCCCCTGCTTTGCTTGCACTCTGTTACGCATGGATCATCAAACCTCAGGACAGCGGTAAATCGTTGTGGTCATCTGCCCGCGATGGCGCCCGCCGCGCGGGCTGGGCCGGCAAGGCTGCCCAGACTGCCGCGAGGACGAAAAGGCCGGAGAGCGCCGGGGTGCGGAGCGGATAGTCGGTAACGGAAGCCAGGCCGAGAATGAGCAGCACGACCAGGCCTGCCATGCGCAGGGGATGCAGGCCGTCGGCGATTGGCTTCATGATGTGCCGGAACCATGTCACGAGCCAGGCAAGGCTGCCCGCGACCATCAGAATGAGCGCCGGAAGGCCGCCCGTCATGACCAGTTCAAGCCAGTCGTTGTGCGCGTGATTCCGGTAGGTCGGGGACAACAGGTGCCCCGGTTCGTGGATCTGGAAGACCTGCTCGAAGGAGCCGAGGCCGCTGCCCAGCGGCCAGTGCGCGGCAACGATCTCCCGGACCGTTGGGATGATGCGGACCCTCAGGTCGTCGGCCGCGTCGCGCTGGTACAACCGATCGATCGCCACCGCGCGATCCTGCCAGAGCGTCACGGCCACGAGCACGATCACCAGGCTGAGCAGCGCGGCCAGGACCCAGCCACGCCTCGCCGTCCAGCGGGTGTTCTGGCGGGGCGATCCGCCTGTGATCAGCAGCGGTATGCACACCAGGCCCAGCAGCGTGACGATCATGCCCGAACGCGAACCTGTGACCAGGACCAGCGGAATAACCAGCAGGACGGTTGCAAAAGCCAGTGCGAGCCAGGGGTCCAGCCACAGGCGGGGCCGGGTTGGCTTGCGGGAAGCCTGGGCGGCGCGCAGCCGGGCCAGCGCGAAGGCAAGCGGCGGGAGGCAGGCGAGGAAGGCCGCCTGGTGATTGCGATTGGCGAACAGCCCGACAGCCGAGCCGTTGTTGGTCGTCTCGAAGAAGAACAGCGGTCCGTAGGGGTCGCCAGATAGCTGCAGCACGGCGAGGGTGCCGGAGGCCGCGCCGATCATCAGGAGCAGGGCAAGGATTGACCGGTGTTGGCGAACCGAAAGCCCGATGGCGAGGACCAGGGCGGCAAGCGGCACAAGCAGGGACCAGAGCGCATTGCGGGTCGCTTCCGGCGTCATCGTGAGCGGCCGCCAGACCTCGCCCAAGGCGGCTTGCGCGTCGATCGCGGCGATCACGGCATGGCCAGGCAGCCCGTTGGCCACGCCGGGCGGCAGCGGCACGAGCTGCGCAACAATCAGCAGAAGGCTGGCCAGAGCCAGAAGAAACAGAAAGCGGAAAGGCTTGAGCTGCTCGATCGTCAGGCTGGCCAGCCCCAGCCCGAGCAGCAGCGCGGCCAGGCCCCTCAAGGGAGCGAGCGAGCCAACCTCGGGACGCGGGCTCCCCCCGAGCAGGAAGGAGCTGATGATCAGCACTGCGGCGAGCACGTAGCCGTAGTGCGCCCGCGGCCCGCCCGGTTTGGCGATGGTCATCTCGCTGTGTGGCATTGAAGCTGCACGCATGAGCGCGCGGGCACTTGCGTTATGTCAGGGGGCGAATCGCGCCGTGGGGCCAGGTTGCGCCGGTAATCGCGCCATAGCTACCGCACGGCGGGTGGAATCCCGCCGGCAAAACTGTTGGGGTGATATGCTGGGGGCACTCACGCCACGGCAGTGTAGCGGATGGGAGGGCTGGTTTGCAACCGTCCAGCGGGTAAAAACGGCGCAACAAAAAGGGGTTAAGTTACGCTGCCTGATGGTCCGCCCTGGAGCCCGGACAACTTGTTAAGCTCTGAAATATCGGCAATACTTGCCGTCGATTGTCTCTGATCCGGGGCTGTGGATACTTGTGGCTTCGTGGTGCATCGCGTAATTTAAGGTGCGATCTGGAGATTATTGTCATGAAAAAGTTGAGCGCAGTTGTAATGGCGGCAGCCCTTGTCGGAGCGCCAGTTGCAGCGTCCGCGGCGACGGCTCAGGCTGACGTCTCGCGTGCCCCTGTCACCAAGCCCCTCGTGCTCGGTGCGAAGTCGGCAAAGAAGTACGACACGCAAGGGGCGAAGCCCAAGTGCACCGAAACGCGCACGACGGATTGCGCTGTGCAAAGCGGCAATGGCAGCTGGGTCTGGGTGTCGCTCGCAGGCGTCGTGACCGGTGTCGTGGTTGCCTTGTCGACCAGCGACAGCCCCTGAGCCGCGCACATCTCGAGTTTGAAAAGGCGGCCTGCGGGCCGCCTTTTTTATTGCTTGCGATCGTTGGGTAGGACTGGCCGGGCCGGTGCTGGCACTCGCCCGGTCGACAATACTTCCCGTTCGCGCGCCAACCGGACGGCCCGAGCAGACCTGGGACACGCGGGGCTGAGCTATTGCCCGACAGTCACACTCTGGCGGGTTGGCTCCAGCATGGCACGCCGCGTGCCAAACCAGACCAGCAGATAGAGCGCGAAACCGAGGGTCATGCCAATCAGGCCCGACTTCGGCCCGCCCAATGCAACGGCGACTGGCAGTGCAACGACCCCGAGATAGATCAAGATCCCCTTGTTCCACCCGCAGCACCGGTCAAGCCGGTGATGCAAGTGGTCATTGTCGGCCGCCATGCACGACACGCCGCGCATGGTGCGCACGACGATCAGGCGAAACATGTCCAGTGCCGGGATCATGAAGAACGATGCCAACTGGCTGCTGGTCAGCCCGCCAGCCTCCGGGGCCTGGTTATGCGCCCAGATCGCGAGAACGCCAATCAGGCTCGACAGGCCATATGAGCCCGCATCGCCAAGGAAGAGGCGCCCGCGCCAATTGAACCAGCCGACCACGACCAGGGCGGCGAGCAGCGCGTAAAGCAGGGGGTGGGCAAGGCTTGGCAAGCGCAACAGCAGCGTGCCAAGCCAGATGCAGCACATTCCGATCACCAGGCCGTTGCGCCCATCGGTCATGTTCACGGCGTTGGTCAGGGCGGCGAGGCACAGTACCGTGAAAAAGGGTGCCAGAATCCCCAGCGACAGGAAGAACTGCGCGCCCGGAAAGTTCAGTGCGGTGATCTGCAACTGGCTTTCAAACACCACCAACGCGAAGGCGGCGATCAGCTTGATCCACAACCGCGAGCGGGCTGAGAGATGGAAGCGGTCATCAAGTGCGCCAAGGATCATCAGCAGCGCGATGAACCCTGTAAGCAACGGGGGCAGCACCCCGCGAAGCTGGGCAAGACCGGGATCCGGCAAGATCCAGAACGCCAGCTCGATCCCGATCAGCCAGGGGCATAGCACCGCGAGACCGCCAACCAGCGGGGTCACCCGCTGGTGCAAGGCATGGGCCTTGAGGCGCGGGTCGTCGACCAGCCCCAGCGCCTGGCCAAGCTTCCGCGCGTTGGCGCAAATCGCTGCGGTCAAAGCCAGTTGCGCAAGGCAGAGGCCAATCAGCTGGGGTGTGAACTGCATCCGACCGGCTCTGGCTAGAGGACCGGTCCGACATCGCCACGGTCAAGGGTGATGACCTGGTGCGATCCGAGAATTTCGAAGAGCACCGAGATCCGGCCCTTGCAGTCGAGCGATTCGATCTGCGCAATCTTGTTCGCCAGCGGTCCGGTATTGATCCTGACCCAGCCACCTGGCTTGAGGTTGTCGATCAGGTTGACCATGATCCCGTCGCGGCACCGCTTCTGCAGCAGCTCCATCGCCGGGATAGGAACAGGCTGGGGGCGATTCGGGGTCGGGCCAATCAGGCGCTTGATGCCCCGGGTCGAGTTGATCGCCCCCCATCCATGCATGGCCTGGTCGAATGCGACGAAGACATAGCCTGGAAAAGCGGGGCTGAGCCCGGCCTCATCCCGTTGCCGCCGCGCCATCTGCTTCCGGAAACGCGGGAAGAATGTCGAAAAACCCTGCCGGGCGAGGTGCTCTATGGCCCAGAGTTCCTTGCGGGGATGAGTCTCGGCCACATACCAGCGGGCAGAAATCGCTGGCCTGCCGGCAGACGCGAGGTCCGCCGCTGCCCCGGCCCGCCCCGGAGGCGCGAACATGGATCGAACGACATCTTGACCGGGTTGCACCAGCACGGCTCCACGAAATGAGTAAAACTACGGACGTGGCTCCGAATTTAACTTATCAAGCCACCTTGTCCGGTAATACGCGAATTCATGTATGAATATGGAGCCGAAATGCCGGTATAATTTGCCGATATATCCCATGAACGCGTGTCAAGGATCCCCGTTTGCGGGGACTGATGCGATTTATATTTTATATTAAAAGGATAGCCTGCTGGGCAGAGTTGATCATAAACTCTGTTAACATTCACATCGGCTAATCGTTACTTATGATTACAGATTGATACAGGGACCCATTACTGTGCTTTAAAAGCCTTTATTGTCATTGCTTAAACATCATCACGACATCGACCGGGCAGGAGTGCGTTCCATCTCCGCGGGCTGCGGGATTCTCGCGCACTGCCGACCCTTCAGGGCTCCCCCTCATCGGCGCTGCGATTGCCAAGGGGATCGGCATCCGCGAGCCCAAGATGGAACCCTTGATCATCCTCCCAGCCATCCGGGGCGGCCCAGGCAAGGACGACCAGCAGCGCAAAGGCCGCGAGGGACGCCGCAACGAACGCGAGCCAGGCTCCCATTCCCTTTCACCTCCCCTTTCTGCCTATCCACCGAAGTCCGAACCAAAGTTGCCGTCCTCAGCAAACCGCTGCCGACATGACAGCCGCATCGGCAATATTTCAAATCACGAAAAAGCAACCGACTCTGGTATATTCCTGCAAATCACCTGACACATCCGATCAATCGACACATTGATAAGTCTGGATCTTGCATCATCCGGATCTTTGTATTTTTGAACTATCCCAAGTTCCGATAGTTTAACTAAGCAATCGAAGGCAGACCTGTGCGAAACCCCGGCCAGGCTCGGAATGTCTTTGACCCGGCACTTGGGGTTGTTCATGATTGCCGAAATGATCTTTCCTTCGGTCGACAGCAGGCTGATCTTCGCACCCTTGATGATCGCCGCGTCAGCCTGACCGGCGGCCTTCAGCACTCGGCAAAACCGGTTCGAGCAGGTCATGATGCCATCTCGATCTGCTTCATCGCGAAGTTCAACGGGCTCATTGCGTCTGAAAAACTATGCGAAACACGAGGCGCGATTTGCCGCCAAGACAACTGGCTTGCAACAAGATTCGGACTAAATGAGTGAAATACAATGCAAAATCCGTATGTCTACGGATATATTCGAGCCTGTTCATAAATCCGTATGAATTCGGATTTCATGAGGTTCATGATGTATCATAAAATAGATAACTATATGATCCACAATGTTTGAAACTAGCGGATGATATAATTTGATAAGCTGCAGTATACTTTCGTGGTTTCCGGGATGTTTGTTGATAATCGTGTTCGCTATTGGGGTAGGGTCCATGTCGATCCACGGCCCTCGATTGTGTGCAGTGGTCACGATCGGCGGAAGTGAGCCACGCACTTTCCGGGGGCAATGCAGCAATGGAACTAGAGCCTTTGGGGGCCCGATGCTTGATGACTTCTCGTTTTACTTGTCTTGAGGGTGGCAAGGCGATGTAGCCTTGCGAACTTTACATGCGGGAGCGCACCGGCGGCCGGCTCGGCCGTGATCGCGCTATCCAGGTGCGGTCAGGCGGCAGTGAAGCGTGGTGATGCCGACATCGAGAGGCCGGAAACTTGTCTGGCTTGTCCCGCAGCGGCTTGGCCTCGGGGTTGACCAGGATGCCAACATCGTTGCGAAGCGCGATGGCGGCTTCTTCAATGGCATCGACTTCGTGGTGCGCAGGATCAACTGATCCTCGCTCTTGGCGCTTGAACTGCCCCGATGGTGCGCGAACGATCTTTCTGCTTTACCTTACCACGATGGGAAGATGCAGATCGGATGGACGAAACCCGCTCCTCCAAAGGTGATCGTCATGCAAGCATCTGTAAAACCGAACGAAAACGGGATCAGCTCCGAGTCGTCGCAGGTCATTCCCATCGCGGGGATGACCTGCGCATCCTGTGTCGGCAGGGTTGAGAAATCGATTGCCGCGGTCGAGGGCGTCCGCTCGGTCCACGTCAATCTCGCGACCGAGCAGGCCACGATCACCGCCGCCGGGCCAATCGACCGCGCTGCCATTGCCCGCGCTGTCGAGGCCGCCGGGTACCGCCTTGCCGAGAACCATGTCGAGCTTGCGGTCGCACGCATGACCTGCGCCTCGTGCGTCGGTCGTATCGAAGCGGCGCTGCGGGCCGTGCCGGGGGTGGCCCGGGCCAGTGTCAATCTTGCCACCGAACGCGCGAGCGTGACCGGCAGCGCGGCCCCGGACGCGCTGATCGCCGCCATCGAACAGGCGGGATACTCAGCCCACGCGCTCAACGCCGCTGATGCCGACCGGATTGCCCAGGCCAGCGAACGCAAGAACGCCGAGCTCGACCGGCTCAAGCGGGATCTGACGATCGCGGCCGTCCTGACCTTGCCGGTGTTCCTGCTCGAGATGGGCAGCCACGCGATCCCCGGCGTGCATGACCTGATCATGTCGACCATCGGGATGACGACGAGCTGGTACATCCAGTTCCTCCTCACCACGATCGTTCTGGCCTGGCCCGGCCTGCGCTTCTTCCGCACGGGCCTGCCCGCCCTCTTCCGCCGGGCACCCGACATGAATTCGCTGGTCGCGGTCGGGACGACGGCCGCCTATGGCTATTCGCTGATCGCCACCTTTGCGCCCGGCCTGCTGCCTGCGCAGACGGTCAACGTCTACTATGAGGCCGCGGCGGTCATCATCACGCTGATCCTGCTGGGCCGCTATCTCGAGGCCCGCGCCAAGGGCCGGACTTCGGAAGCCATCCGGCGTCTCGTTGGCCTGCAGGCCCGGTCCGCCAGGGTGCGGCGCGGCGGGCAGTTGCGCGACGTGCCGGTTTCGGATGTCGTGACCGGAGACATCGTGGAGGTGCGGCCGGGCGAACGGATCCCGGTTGATGGCCTGGTCATCGAGGGCGAAAGCTTCGTCGATGAGGCGATGATCACCGGCGAGCCTATCCCCGTTGCCAAGGCCGCCGGCGCGGCGGTGGTGGGTGGCACCGTCAACCAGCAGGGCGGACTGACGCTGCGGGCGACCGCCGTGGGCGAGGCCACCGTCCTGGCCCAGATTATCCGCATGGTCGAGGAGGCGCAGGGGTCGAAGCTGCCGATCCAGGCGCTGGTTGACAAGGTCACGATGTGGTTCGTGCCGGCCGTGTTCGCGGCGGCAAACCTTACTTTCGTGGCCTGGCTGGCTTTCGGCCCTTCGCCAGCCCTGACCTTCGCGCTGGTCAATGCGGTGTCAGTGCTGATCATCGCCTGCCCCTGCGCCATGGGGCTGGCCACGCCCACGTCGATCATGGTCGGCACGGGGCGCGGCGCAGAGCTGGGTATCCTGTTCCGCAAGGGCGAAGCCTTGCAGTCGCTCAAGGATGCCAGGGTCATCGCCCTCGACAAGACCGGCACCCTGACCGAGGGCAAGCCGAAGCTGACCGACTTCGCGGTCAGTCCCGGCCTCGATCGGGCGGAGGCGCTGCGGCTGGTCGCGGCGGTCGAGGCCAGGTCGGAGCACCCGATCGCCCGCGCGATCGTCGCGGCCGCCGAAGCCGAGGGGCTCGAGGTGCCACCGGCCACCGGGTTCCAGTCGCGGACGGGCCTTGGCGCCGAGGCCGAGGTCGCCGGCAAGCGTGTCCAGATCGGCTCGTACCACTTCATGACCGAGCTGGGCGTTGACACAGCGCCTTTCGCGGACCTGGCCCGGGCGCTGGGCGTGCAAGGCAAGTCGCCACTCTACGCCGCGATCGACGGACAGCTGGCGGCGGTGGTCGCGGTTGCCGACCCGATCAAGCCGAGCACCCCTGCGGCGATTGCCGCCTTTCACGCCCTTGGCCTTCCGGTGGCGATGATCACGGGCGATAATCGCCGGACGGCAGAGGCCATCGCCCGCGAGCTGGGGATCGATCAGGTCATCGCCGAAGTCATGCCGGAAGGCAAAGTGGATGCGCTGCGCCGCCTGAGGGCTGTCCATGGCGCCACGGCCTTCATCGGTGACGGCATCAACGATGCACCCGCCCTGGCGGCGGCAGATGTCGGGCTGGCGGTTGGCACGGGGACGGATGTCGCCATCGAATCCGCCGACATCGTGCTCATGTCCGGCCACCTCAATGGTGCCGCCACGGCGATTGCCTTGTCGCGGGCGACCATTGCCAACATTCGCCAGAACCTGTTCTGGGCCTTTGCCTACAACATTGCCCTGGTGCCGGTTGCGGCCGGTGCGCTCTATCCCGGCTGGGGCGTGCTGCTGTCGCCGGTGTTCGCCGCCGCCGCCATGGCCGCTTCGAGTGTCTTCGTGCTCGGCAATGCCCTGCGGCTGCGGCGTTTCCGCGCCCCGGACTGAAGGACCCTGGCCCAAGCCGATTCATAACAGGATGATTGCCATGAACATCGGACAAGCAGCAAAAGCCTCGGGCGTCTCGACCAAGATGATCCGCTATTACGAACAGATCGGACTGATCCCCAGGGCGGATCGGCGGGATTCCGGTTACCGCGATTACGCCCCTTCGGACGTGCACATGCTGCGGTTCATCCGGCACGCGCGCGATCTGGGCTTCGCGGTTGCCGAGATCAACGAGCTGCTGGAGCTCTGGCGCGACAAGTCGCGCCAGAGCGCGGACGTCAAGCGTCTGGCCGAGGCGCATATCCAGCGCCTGCAGGAGCGGGCCCGCAGCCTCGAGGCGATGGCTGCGACACTGGCGACGCTGGTGCAATGCTGCAGCGGCGACGAGCGCCCGGATTGCCCGATCCTGGCCGATCTCGAAGAGCCCTCGATTGGCGGCTGGGCACACCTCAAGCCGTCATCCAAAGGGGCATTGCGGCACCGGGCATAGGCTGTGGCTGGCGGGCCGTGCGCCGCGTGGGCGCGGGTGGGCGGTCAGGCGGGGCGTCCGATCGCCCTTTCAAACGGGCCAGCCCTCGCCTATCTGACGGAGGGTTTCCCGGTCATAGCCTTGCCAAGTCCAACTTCGCCCCCTTCGCCGCTGCTGCAGGCTGTCTTGCTCGAGCACCGGGCGAAGTTGCTGCGCTTCCTGCAGGCGCGGGGCGCGGGCGAGGAGGCGGAGGACCTGCTGCAGGAGATCTGGCTGAAGATCGCCAGGTCGGGGCCGGACCAGGCGCGGGTCGGGGCGCCGTTGCCCTACCTGTTCCAGGTCGCCAACAGCCTGATGATCGATCGGTATCGCTCGAGCCGCCAGGCCGCGCTGCGCGATCAGAGCTGGCTTGAAAGCACCGGTGGAGATGCAGAAAGCGCCGAGGCCATGCCAACGCCGGAACGGATCGCCATCGGGCGCGACCTGCTGCGGCATGTCGACCGGGCGCTGCAACAGGCGGGGCCGCGGGCCGCCGCCATCTTTCGCCGTCACCGCGTCGATGGGGTGCCGCAACGCGAGATCGCGGCGGAGCTGGGCCTCAGTCTCAGCACGATCGAAAGCGATCTGCGCGCGGCCTATCGGGCGATCGCCAGCCTTAAGGAACAAAGCGATGAGGCTTGACGCGATCGTCTCCGTCTTGCGTCCAGGAGTGTCCGGCCATGACGATTGATCCCACCCTGCGCGAACAGGCCGTTCACTGGGCGGTCCTGACGGGCGATCCCGAGTTCGACGATTGGGATGGCTTCACTGCCTGGCTGGAGGCCGATCCGGACCATGCCCGCGCCTATGATGAAGTTGCCGCGGCGGTGGCCGATGCGGCCGAGGCCTTGCCGGCCAACCATGTGGTCGATCCTGCACCGGCCAACGATAACCCGGCGCCGCCGCCGCATCGCCTGCCCCGCCGCGCCTGGCTGGGCGGGGCGATTGCTGCCTCGCTGGCGATCATCGCCACTATTGGCGTGCTGCGATCCGGCTCGGGCAGCGTCTACACCACCGCGCCGGGCCAGGTTGAAGTGATCGCGCTGGGCGATGGCAGCACGGTGACACTGGCGGGGGACAGCCGGCTGGTCCTGCGGGGCGATGACCGGCGCGAAGCCCGGCTGGAGCGCGGCCAGGCCCTGTTCGACCTGCGGTTCAAGGGCGGCCGCCCCTTCGAGGTGGCCGCTGGCGATGATACCATGCGGGATATCGGCACCGTGTTCGAGGTCCGCCGCCTGAACAAGGCCACCGCAGTCGCCGTGGCCGAAGGGGCGGTGCTGTTCGATCCGGCCGGGCGGCGGATCAGGATCAACCCTGGCGAAGGGCTGACGCGCCGCGACGGCAGCGATCGCATCGAACGCGCCCGGCTGCCTGGGGCGACCGTCGGCGAATGGCGCGAAGGCCGCCAGTCGTTCCGCGATGCCACGCTGGGGGATGTGGCGGCCATGCTGTCGGCCGCGACCGGGCAAAGCTTCACGGTGGCACCGGGCGCGGCCGACAAGCGCGTGTCGGGCAGCGTCATGCTTGACCCGATCCGGCGGGATCCGGCCTCGCTTGGCCCCCTGCTGGGCGTCACGGCCCGGGCCGATGGCGAGACCTGGGTGCTGGAGCCCTGACCATGACGCGCGGCCGCCTGCTGCTCGGGCCGTTGTTGGCCCTGCTGGCCACGCCAGCCGTGGCGCAGGTGCGCGCGGTCAACGTGCCGGGTGGCACCGTTGAGGATGTTGCGCTGGAACTGGCCCGCCAGACCGGCTCCAGCATAGTGATCGCCGACCGCGAGCTGGCGCGCCGCCGGATCGGGCCGATCCGCGGCTCGCTGTCGCCTGCCGAAGCCGTGCAGGTGCTGTCGCGCGCGGCCGGGGCGCGGCCGGTGGCGGCGGGTCGCAATGGCTGGCGCCTGGTGCGCCTCGCCCCGCCGCCAGTGGCCCGGCCAACGGCGCCCCGGCTGGCGGCGCGTCCCGTTGTCGCCGATGCCCCGCCCGCCGCGGCCGAGCCGGAACTGCCGATCGTGGTGCTGGGCAGCAAGCGCGACCTGACCCTGCGCGACTATCCCGGCCAGGTCACGCGGATCGCAGGGGCGGACCTGACCTTTGGCGGAGTGGGCGGCACCGAGCGGGTTGCGGCGCGGGTTGCGGCGGTATCGACGACGCACCTTGGCAGCGGGCGCAACAAGCTGTTCATCCGCGGCATTGCCGATTCGAGCTTCACCGGCCCCACCCAGTCCACCGTTGGCCAGTACCTGGGTGACCTGCGGCTGAGCTACAATTCGCCCGATCCGGATCTGCGCCTGTCCGACATGTCCTCGGTCGAGGTGCTCGAGGGGCCACAGGGCACACTTTATGGCTCTGGCTCGCTCGGCGGGATCGTGCGGCTGGTCCCGAACGCCCCGGACCCTGGCCGAACCGAGGGGGCGATTACCATTGGCGGCAGCCTGACCGCGCATGGCGCGCCGGGCGGCGATCTGGGCGCGGTCCTCAATCTGCCGGTGGTCAGCGACCGGCTGGCGCTGCGCCTGGTCGCCGATGGCGAGCAGCAGGGCGGCTACATCGACAAGCCGCTGGCCGGGCAGCGCGATGTGAACCGTACGCGGATCGGTTCGGCCCGCGGCGCCTTGCGGCTGGCGGTCGATCAGGACTGGACGGTCGACCTGATCGGGGTGGTCCAGGCCACCCGCGGCGCTGACAGCCAGTATGCGGACCGCAACGGTCCCCCGTTGAGCCGCAGAGCGACTGTCACCGAAGGCTACCGGGCCGACTACGACCAGGCGCAGGTGGTCGTCTCGGGGCGGATTGGCGATATCCGGCTGCGATCCTCCACCGGGATTGCCCACCAGACCCTGCAGGAACGGTATGATGCGACCCCGCCGGGTGGCCCCGAGCAATTGTTCGTGCAGCGCAACCGGACGCGGATGATCGCCAATGAAACCCGGCTGTGGATGCCGATGGGCGAACGGACCGGCTGGATCCTGGGGAGCAGCTACACTCGCAACGAGACCCGCCTGCGCCGCGAGCTGGGGCCCCCGGACCGGCTGGTGCCGGCCACCGGGGTCAGCAACCGGGTCAGCGAGTTCACCCTCTATGGCGAGGGGAGCCTGCGGATCGCCGAGGGGCTGATCGGCACGCTCGGCGGGCGGCTGACCACGGCCACCATTTCCGGTGAAGGCGAGGACGTGCCGCTGGCAATTGCCCTGGCCCGGGCCGCCGTTACCGCTGACCGGGCCGAGCGGATGTTCCTGCCCACCGTTGCGCTGACCGCCAAGCCGATCGCCGACACCACGCTCTACCTGCGCTACCAGGAAGGCTTCCGGCCGGGCGGGCTGGCGATCGATGGCGATTTCGTCCGCCGGTTCCGCAACGATCGCATGGCAACCTTCGAACTGGGCGCGCGGCATGGCCTGCCGGGGCGCGGCCGGTTCGACCTGGCGGCAAGCATCGCCTATGCCGACTGGAACCATATCCAGGCCGATTACATCGACGCCAACGGCCGTCCCACCACGGCGAATGTCGGAGATGGCCAGGTCTGGACATTCTCGTTGAACGGCGGCTTCGCCCCGACCGACGGTCTGCGGATCGATGCCGGCGTGGTCTACAACCACAGCCGGATCACCCAGCCCAATCTTTATCTCGGTCTCGCGGGTGCGGGGCTGGCCCCGATCACCGAGATTCCCAATGTCGCCGCCTGGTCGGCGCGGTTCGGGCTCGATTACCAGCGCGAACTGCGATCGGGGCTGACCCTGCGGGCGCAGGGCTGGGCGCGCTATGTTGGCCGGTCACGCCTTGGCGTGGGGCCGGAACTGGGCGCGCTGCAGGGCGATTACCTCGATTCCGGGCTGACGGTCCGGCTGGGCCGCGAACGGGCCGGCCTGACGCTGGGCGCGACCAACCTGTTCGATACCAGGGGCAACCGCTTTGCCCTGGGCACGCCGTTTACCGTCGGCCGCGAGCAGGTCACGCCGCTGCGCCCGCTGACCCTGCGCCTGGGCTTCGACGCCGCCTTCTGAAAAACTGGCTTCCGAAAAAATTGGCCGCGCCGCCAAGGCTGCGCGCCAATGTCTCCGTCTGACTGTTCGCAACCAGTTCAGGAGACTATCTTCCATGCGCCGTACCCTGCTTGTCTCGACCGCGATCATCGCCTGGAGCGCTGCCGCCGCCGCCGAGACGGTGATCGACGCCAAGCGCACCACCCCCGCCAATACGGCCACGATCAAGGCTGGCGCGCCGGATTCGATCCGCATTGCCAGCGCGGGGTCGGTTGAACTGACCAGCGGCACGGCCGTGACGATGGACAGCAACCATGCTGTCACGGTCGAGGGCAAGATCGTCGTCACCAATGCCGCGGGCGGCACCGGGATCCTCGCCAACGCCGGGACCAGCGGCGATATCGTGGTGACCAGCACCGGCTCGATCACGGTCGACGAAACCTATGCCCCGACCGATATCGACAACGACGGCGATCTTGACGGTCCCTTCGCGGTTGGCGCCAATCGCTTCGGCATCCGCACCCTTGGGGCGCATACCGGCAAACTGACGCAAAGCGGGACCATCACCGTCGAGGGTAACGATTCGGCCGGGATCTGGCTGGGCGGTCCGCTGACCGGCGCTTTCACGCATGATGGCAAGACCACCGTGACCGGCGACCGTTCGGTCGGCGTGCGGGCCGATGCGATCACCGGCAATGTCCGGCTGGCCGGCCAGGTGTCGGCGGTCGGTGCGAGCGCTGTCGGCGCGCGCTTCACTGGCGATGTGACCGGGGCGATGGTGGTGCAGGGTGCGATCGCCAGCACCGGCTATCGCACCGTTACCGCGCCCGCCGATCCTTCCAAGCTTGATGCGGACGACCTGCTGCAGGGCGGTTCGGCGCTGATGATCGAGGGCAATGTGTCGGGCGGCATCGTCCTCGCCATTCCGCCCAAGGACAACAGCACGACCAACAACGACGAGGACGGCGACGGCATCGAGGATTCGAAGGAAGGCTCGGCCAGTGTCGTGACCTATGGCGCGGCACCGGCGATGGTGATCGGCGCAACCGACCGGGCCGTCGCGATCGGGGCGATCGCGGGCTCGGGCACCGGCTTCGGCCTGCAGATCGATGGCAGCGTGGCCGGCAACGGCGTTTATGCCGGGGTAGCCGGTAATGGCCTGCAGATCGGTGGGCGCGGCGGCGATGTCTCGATTGCGGGCGGGATCGGGATCGCCGGTTCGGTCAGCGCCACGTCGCGCGATACCAATGCCACCGCCGTCCGGATCGGCGCGGGGGCGACCACGCCCGAACTGCGCGTTTCGGGCACGGTCAGCGCGGCTGGCGGAGCTTCGGCCACCGCCACGTCGACCGCCGTGCTGGTCGATGCCGGTGCCAACCTGCCGCTGATCCGCAACAGCGGGACAATCAAGGCCACGGCGGCCGGCACCGCTGGTACGGCCATTGCCATCTTCGATCGCAGCGGATCGGTAACCACGGTCGAGAACAGCGGGGCGATCACCGCCAGCGGGGCCGGAGCCGGAACGGGCCGCAATGTCGCGATCGACCTGTCCGCCAACACCAGCGGCGTGACGATCCGCCAGACCGTCGTCGCCGCCGGGATCACCGCCCCCTCGATCACCGGCGACGTGCGCACCGGCAGCGGCAATGACCTGTTCGATATCGCCGATGGCACCGTTACCGGCACGGTCGCGCTGGGTGCGGGCAACAACCGCCTGCAACTGAGCGGCGATGCCAAGCTGACCGACAAGGCGCTGTTCGGCAGCGGTAACGACGTGCTCTCGCTCGCGGGTACCTCGCTGTTCGAAGGCAGCGCCGATTTCGCCGGTGGCGGCAGCGATGTCCTGACCCTGGCGGGAACGGCGCGGTTCTCGGGCACGCTGCTCAATGCCGGGCAGCTGGGCGTCACGGTCAATGGCGGCACGCTGGACCTTGCGACGCCGAGCAGCATCGGTTCGCTCAATGTCGCGTCGGGCGGGGTGCTGCTCGCCACGCTGGACAAGACCGCCGGGCAGGGCACCCAGATCGCCGTCAACGGTACGGCCAGTTTCGCCAACGGTGCGGTCGTGCAAGTCAAGCTGGCTGACCTGCTCAATGCCGAGGGGCGCTATACCGTCCTCACCGCCGGAACCCTGCAGGGCACGGCCGGGATTGTCACCAAGACCGACCTCATTCCGTTCCTGTTCAAGGCGAGCCTGGCCACCAATGCCCCGGCCAACCAGCTGGCGGTGGATATCACCCGCAAGACCAAGACCGAATTGCAGCTGAATGCCTCGCAGGCCAGTGCCTGGGACGCGATCTATGCGGCCGCGCTGACCGATGCCGATATCCGGGGCGTGTTCCTGAACATCACCGGTGGGGACCTGTTCCGCGGCACGGTTGACCAGATCCTGCCCGAGCACGCCGGCGGCACCTTCCGGGCACTGAGCCAGGGCGCCCGTGCGCTGGGGCGGCAGGCGCTGGATCCGGTTGGCCCGATCAAGCTGTCCGACCGCTTCCGCGTGTCGTTCGGGGCGGCGGCCTGGGGCGTGTCGAAGCCGACCGGGACCACGCAGGGCTACAAGAACGACGGCCTGGGCTTCTCGGCCACGGCGGAGCTCGAGACGGGCCTCGGCAATTTCGGCGCGAGCCTCGCGTGGATGTGGAACGAGACCAAGACCGGCGGCCCGGATAGCGGGGTGATGAGCAACACCTATCTGCTGGGTGCCCACTGGCGCGGCAAGTGGGGCGGGTTCTCGGCCTTTGCCCAGGGCGGCTATGGCTTCGTGAACTACGAAAGCGATCGCTACTTCTCGGGCCAGACGGCGGCCAAGAAGGTCGAGCGGGCCATCACCGGATCATGGAACGGCAAGCTGACCACCTTCTCCGCCGGACTATCGGCCGAGGGCGGCGGGCGGACCTTCTTCTTCCGCCCGAGCGTCCAGATCGACTACCTGCGCGTCACGGAAGATGCCCATACCGAGACCGGCGGCGGCACGGGCCTGAACCTGACCTTCGATCAGCGGCGCTCGAGCGAGCTGGCGGCGGAAGGCGGCCTGACGCTGGGGATGGATCTGGCCGGGATGTCGCAGCGCGACACCAACTGGTTCCGGATCGAGGCCGAGGGCGGCTGGCGTGAAATCCTGAGCGGCAAGATCGGGGCGACCACGGCCCGGTTCGGATCGGGCAGCGCCTTCACCCTGCTGCCCGACCAGGGGACCAATGGCTGGTATGGCCGCCTGCGCGCCCTGGGTGGCAGCAGCGATTACCAGATCGGCGGCGAGCTGGGCCTGGAGAACACCAACGACCGCGTCGGCTTCGCGCTGCGCGGCACCCTGCGCCTGCCATTCTGACCCCCCGCGGCCTGCCTTCCCCCGGGGGCAGGCCACTCAAGCCCATCCTGCGCCGGAACCCTGTTATCCGGCGCAGGATGGCACCTTGGCCATCCGGCCCGCCGGGCTGGTCAAAAGCTCCTGGCCATTAGGGCTGGCGCCATAGCGGCGCAATCCGGCGAGAGCCTCGGCCGCTCGCCTGGCAGCCGGCAAGGCTGACACAAATCAAGTTGGCTAGGTCAAGCTGCCTAGGTCAAGCTGCCTAGGCGGCGCGCGTCCCGGTCTGGGTGAGGGCCGCAAGCGCGCGCAGGTGCGTCGCTTCGCCTGGCGTCAGGCGGACCAGCCGCGGCTTGCTCCAACCGACCTGGCCGCGCTCCGACATGGATTGGTCTTTGGCGCTATCGCCCGACAGCCTCGTGATCTCGGTCAAGGCACGCTCCCAAGGTTACCTCGCACATCGCCGGTCAAGCGACGTTTGTGACGTTCGCCGATCGGGTCGAATAGACGACGAACGTCACACGGTTTGGTACCAATGGCGGCAAGCCCGGTCTATACACTTAATCACTTAGATATAAGCGTGTACTTGAAGTCAACAAATCTTGTACGAATGGAGTTGTATCAAGATCAATGAAAAATTCGATATAGCCAGGATAGAATTCATTGCTTTGATCATCATCATATCAAATCTCGGGGGCGAAATTGAGAAGATTTTCGATGATGGTGAAAGATTGCCGTGGTACAACGACAATTGAATACGGGTTTATTGCGTCACTGATTGCAGTGGCCATTTACGTTTCGATTGATGGCCTTGCGGGCGAACTCGGGAAGGGGCTGGGAGTGGCGTCGCAGGCCATGCAGCAGTCCGGTCCGGCGCGCTAGTCCACGCTGCGGGCAGCCAGGCCGACCATCAGGAAGCAGGAGCAGGGGCATGAGCAGGGGGATCGAGCGACGTCGGGAGCCTCGCGGCCAGTTGGCGATGCCGGGCACTACCCGTGATGGCCATGCCTCGCGCTGCTGCGTAGCCGTGACCGATCTTTCGACCTATGGCTGCCGGATCATTTTCGCCAGCGATGGAATGGGCCATGCCGTGCAGCTGATCATCGGCCTGGATAATCTGGCGCCGCAACGCGCTCACATGCGCTGGCGGGATCGGCTGACCGCCGGGCTCGAGTTTGAACAGCCGCTTTACCTGCCGGTGGTCGATCATCTCGTCGCCAAGTGGCGGCTCGGTCACAAGGGGTCTTTGCCGGCTGTCTTGCCCCAGGATGGCGTTGATCTGCCCAGCCCGATCGAAACCGGGCTGACATTGACGCGTTCAGTCGACCAAGACCGATCGGACGATATTCCCGGCATTCTCAATCGACGCCCCGGTCTGGGCTATCGCATGATCTATCGCTGAGCGCGGGGCGCGGAACATTCGTTCGTGATCATCGATGCGGCTGGTCCAACAAATCCCTGACAGGGCCAATGCTGCAACTTTCGGATCGATTGCCGGCCCAACGGTGCCATACTGAAACCGATATCGGTGTTTCTCATAGCGGCCTTTCCCTACGTAGGATGCATGAGCAAGATATCCGTATCCGTCATTGACAGCAGCTATGCCAACCGTGCCAGCCTGATCCGGGCACTGGCCTCCGTCGGGCGCCACGCCGAGCCGTTCGAGGACTTTCGCGAGTTCCTTGGCGGCAAGTTCAAGCGCCAGGTCGTGCTGGTGCATGATGAAGGCACCACCGTGGCGGATCTGCTGACCTGGAGCAAGGAAGTCGGCCAGCCGATCGCGGTCGTACCCTATGCGGAGCGGCTGCGGTCGCGGGCGGTCGTGGAAGCGATGCGGCTTGGTGCGGCCGACTATTTCGACTGGCCGATGGCGGCGGATGAACTGGACCGGATCATCGACGATTGCGTCGAGATCTTCGAGCCGCGGTGGGAGCACCTTGAGGCGGAAGCGCAGGTGCGTGAACTGGTCAACCGCCTGACCCCGCGTGAAAAGGAAGTCCTGGGGTGCATGGCCAAGGGCTTTTCCAGCCGTGCGATCGGGGCGCATCTCAGCATCAGCCCGCGCACCGTCGAGGTCCATCGGGCCCACCTGCTGAGCAAGATGCAAGCCAGCAATTCGCCCGACGCCGTGCGGATCGCGCTGAAGGCCGGCCTCGAAATCAGGTAACCCGGTTCGGCTTACTCAGCCGCCACCGGGCCATCCAGCGCCAGCCGCAACATGCTGGTCAGCGTGCTGGTGTCGATCGGCTTGCGCACGAACATCCAGTCCTCGGCCATCGATTGCCCATCGGGCACAAAGCCGCTCATCAGGATGACCTTGAGCTCTGGCTGCATCCGGCAGGCGGCTTCTGCCAGAGCGGTGCCGTTTTCGCCCGGCATGACGATGTCGGTCAGCAGGATCCGGAATGGCCGCGAAGCCAGTGCAGCGAGCGCCTGCGCGCAGGACTGGCAGGCCGTTACCGCATAACCTTCCGCCTCGAGCAATTCCGCCAGCGCCTCGATCGCGTAGGGTTCGTCGTCAACCAGCAGGACGGTTGGGGCGACCCCGGCCCGCGGACCGGCCAGACCAGGTTCCTGTGTTACCGCCACATCGGGGGCGAGCCTGGCCGGCAGCAGGATGTGGACCTCGGTGCCGCGGCCCGGTGCGGAATCGATGCAGGCATCGCCGCCGGCCTCGCGGGCAAAGTCCAGGACTGAGGCCAGCCCCAGGCCGTTGCCGGACGGCTTGGTTGAAAACAGCGGCTTGAAGGCTTTCGAAAGCACCTCGGGCACCATGCCCTTGCCGGTATCGGTCACCTCGATCGCGATGCAGTCGCCGGCTTCGGCCAATCCCTTGATGGTGCCCGGCGGCAGCCTGCGGGACTGTGTCCTGATCGTCACGGACCCGCCCTCTGGCATGGCGTCGCGGGCATTCATCAGCAGGTTGATCAGGCTGTTGAGCGCGCCCACCGGACTGACTTCGGCGACCAGGCCGGGCGCTCCCAGCTCGACCTTGATCTGGACATTTGTACCCGCAACCGTCGAAAAGAATTGAATATTGTCGCGGATCATGTCGTCGATCGAGACCATGATCCGGGTATCATCGCGCTGGTGTGACAGGGTCATCAGCGACCGGGTGATCGCCGATCCGCGGGCCGCCGTGCTCTTGATGATGTCAAGCATCCGGCGCAGGCGCGGCTGGTCCGGCAGCTCGATGCGCATCCGGTCGGACGTAAGCTTGATGATCGACAGAAAGTTGTTGAAGTCATGCGCCATGAACCCCGCCACGCGGCTCACGCGGTCGAGCAGGTCCATGCTGCTTTGCCGTGCCTTGGCCAGTTCCCGCACTACCGTGCGTTGTTCGTCAAGCAGCGCGCGCTGCATCGAGAGCAGCAGCAGACCATGAATGGCCGGATCGCCGGGCGCGAAATCGGCCATCGTGTAGTCGGAGCTGTCCAGCAGAAAGCTCTCCGGCGCGGTGCGCAGCGCGAGCAGCAGCCCGGCGCTGCAGCGCAGCACCATGCCCACCAGCTTCGCCTGGCCGGCGTGGGCCACCAGGGTGATCGGCTGCGGTGCACCAACCATGGCAAACAGATCGAGGTCCGGTTCGGAACCGCTGGCCGTGAAGTGCGTCCCGATCCTGTCGCCGCGGCCAACGGCGGGAAACCGGCGAGTGATCGAGGGCCCGAAATCGCAGATCCTTCCGCTGTCATCCAGGATCAGGAAGGCCGGGAAAAGCAACCGCAAGATGGCTTCGTCGATTTCGATCTGCATCTCGGATCAGGCCATCGCATAGGTCAGCAGATAGTGGCGGCCCTGCCCGTTGGCCGGCCTCTCGCTGACCGTGCCAACGTGCCCGAACCGGTCAAGGAGGCCGAGCAGCAGACCCTCGACAAACCGCTCAAGCCCGGTGCGGGTCGATGCATAGCAAACGAGCAGCCGACCAGGCGTCGCATCCAGCAGCTTGAAGCTCGGCATTCGGGCCTCGGGCATTACCGCCTGTACACCCTGGTGCATGTTGTCCAGATTGCCGATGAAACTGATCAGGTCGGTGCCGGTGAAATTCAGGACCTGACCGAATGACCCGCGTTCGGCAAAACTGATCCAGTACCGCCCGAAGGCCAGCAGCAATTCATCAACCGGTTCAGCCAGGATTTCGGCCGTGGCACCGATCAGTTTCAGCGTAACCTCGTCATCATAGACTTCGGCGCTGATCAGTTCGGCCGGACCCAGCCCGGCTGCTCGCTCGATCTCCGCCCAGGTGGCTTCGCCTTTGTCGTCGAGCACCATTTGCCGCACGGCCCGATGAATCATTCCATACATGGTCTTCGTTCAATCTCCCTCGGTCGAAGCCTCGCCGGCGCTCGGCCCGGACCGCGTCGTGCTGTTCTCCAGCATGCCCGAGATCCGCTGGACCTGCTCCTCGATCCGGCCGATCTTCGCATCCAGATAGGCCGCGTCTTCCGGGCTCAGACCGGGTGCGATCCGGGCCCGCAGGTTGGCGCAAGCCAACATCATGATGTTGAGCGGTTGCCTTATGTCGTGGCGGCTCAACGAGACTTCGTGCTGTTCCAATTCCGCAAACTCCCGAAACGAGCCCCCCGTTCCTGCGAGCCTGATTCAAGTGCCCCGGAGCACCAGAGCCGCAACCACCGGCGTTGTCGACAATTCTGTGCGATTTCTGCCAACCTGGCAGCGAAAATATCAGCATTTTCACGGATGACACCGCCAATCGCTGCCAATATTGCAGTAATTGCCGCAATTGCGGTTCACCGGGCAGCCAAAATCGATATCAACAAAGCCCGAGAGAGCAGGAACGGCGGGGGCCGATGGCCCATCGCAGGAGGAGACTGGCGGGTGCCGGACAAGACGCAGCCGGATCCCCGATCGGGCGAATATCCGGCATCCTGCCGGGTGCTGATCGTGGACGACGATCCGCTCTGCCTCGAGGAGTATAACGAGCTCGTCGAGAGCCTGGGCTATGATTGCATCACCGCGCCTGATGCCGCCCAGGCGCTGCGGCTGATTGCCGGCGATCTCGCGATCGGGATCGTGGTGACCGACTTGCGCATGCCCGGCATGGACGGCCTGACCCTGCTTGATGAACTGGCCCATCGCTTCATGCCGACCCGGCCGCTGGTGGCCATTGTCGTAACCGGCAATTCCACGCTCGAGACCGCGATCAGCGCGATGCGATCGAGCGCGATCGATTTTCTGACCAAGCCGGTTTCGCTGGACGGGATGTCGGGCGCGCTACGCCGGGCGGCCCTGCGCTGGGCGCGCGCGGTGGCCCATTTCAAGATGCTTGCGCTCACGCCCCAGCCCGAAAGAACCGAAAAAAGCGCGCCGGATGGCCAGCCTGGCGGCGCCCCCCGGACGCCCACCACGGACGAGCTCCAGGCCTTCGCCGCGCGTCTGATGCAGCACCGCCAGCGTCGCAGCAAGTTCTTCGATCCTCAGATCCTGTCGGGTCCGGCCTGGGACATCCTGCTCGATCTGGCCGTCGCCGGCCTGCGGGGGGAAATGGTGCCGACCTCCAGCGCCTGTGCCTCGACCCAGGTGCCACTCAGCACGGCCCTGCGGCATGTCAACCAGCTGGTCGAGGCGGGGCTGGTGCGCCGCGAACTTGATCCCGGCGATCGGCGGCGCACGCTCCTGCAACTTGAACCGAATGCGCTCGAGCTGATGAGCCGCTACCTCGCCTCCAGCTGGGACGGGGGCGAACCGAAGTCGACCTGACGCGCTCGCAGCGAACCGGATATAGCCATTTTGGCAATGATTGCAGCGCGATCGGCAGCGAAGCCACGTTACATATCCAGCCGGTGTGATAGAACAGGGGCCTGGGGGTTTTCTCCGGGTCGCAAACCGAACGACCGTCCGGGCTTATGGCCAGGGCGGTCGTTCTCTTTTGGCCTGGCGCTGCCTTATGCCGCCCAGGCCGCCAAGCTTGGCGCCGCACCCCGTCCCGTCCTTCGACATAAGTGGCTGCCGCAGCGCACTTTGGATATTGCAGCGCCGCGCGAAGAATGAAAAACACTTACGGGTTGCTGGTTAATTCGGCCAGTCAGGGAGCGGGTTGGTCTTGAGCGATAGCCGTGCCTCGATTGGCGAAAAGCCGACCGCGCCGACCAGCGTCTTCTTCAGCTACTCGCGCGAGGATCGCTCCCGGGCGCTGCCGATCATCCGCCTGATCGAGGAGAGCGGCTTCCCGACCTGGTGGGATGGCCTGCTGGAAGGCGGCGAGCGCTATTCGCGGGCCACCGAGGAAGCGTTGAACCGGGCGCGGGCGGTGGTGGTGCTGTGGTCGAAGGCCTCGGTCGGCTCGCACTGGGTTCATGACGAGGCCACCCGCGGGCGTGACCGCGGGCTGCTGGTGCCGATTGCGCTGGATGGCAGCGAGCCACCGCTGGGTTTCGGCCAGTTCCAGGTGATCGACCTCGCCAAGGCCAGGCTGCGTCCCGACGATCCCCAGGTTCAGAAGATGCTGCGGGCCATTGCCGCCCTCCACAACCAGCCCCTGCCGGTCGCCGCGCCCGCTGCCACGGGGCTGCGGATCGACCGGCGCAAGGCAATCGGCGGCGGGATTGCCGCCCTCGCCGTCGCCGGGGGGCTGGCGGCCTGGAAATCGGGCCTGCTGGGCAGCGGGGCGGCCGGCAACTCGATCGCGGTCCTGCCCTTTGCCAACCTCAGCGGCGATCCGGCGCAGCAGTACTTCTCCGACGGGCTGGCGGCCGAAATCCGCGCCCAGCTATCGCGCAATGCGCTGCTCGAGATTGCCGGGCAGATCTCTTCCAACCAGTTTCTCGAAGGCGGCGTCGATGATCGCACGATCGCACGCAAACTGGGGGTGGCCTTCCTGCTCAGCGGCACGGTCCAGAAGATCGGCGACCAGCTCAAGGTCACCACCGCGCTGATCGATGGCCGCGATGGCAAGAACGCCTGGTCCAGCGTGTTCGAGCGCCGGCTGGCCGATGTCTTTGCAGTGCAAAGCGAGATTGCCGGAGCGGTCGCTCGCGAACTGTCGGTAACGATCGACGAGCGCCAGGATGGCGGCAAGGCAAAGCAGGTTGGCGGGACCGAAAGTCTTGCCGCCTTCGATGCCTATCTGCGCGGCAAGGACCTGTTCGAAGCCCATGAGAACGAGGCATCGGACCGGGCAGCCCTGGCCAAGTTCGAACAGGCCATCGCGCTTGATCCGGACTATGCGGCGGCGCGCGCATCACGCTCGCGTTCGCTGGCGGTGATCGCCAACCAGTATGCGGCGGCGGCGCAGCGTCGGCTGCTTTATGGCGAGGCGATCGCCGAGGCCCGCCGTGCCACCGAACTGGCCCCGGACTACGCCTATGGCTTCATCGCGCTTGGCTATGCCCTCTTCTACGGGCGGCTTCAGGCCAAGGAAGCGCGGGCGCCCTATGAACAGGCGGTCAAGCTGGGCGCCGGCGATGTCGATGTGCTGAGCCGTTACGCGGTCTATTGCGCCCGCACCGGGCGGTTTGCCGAGGCTGATACGGCAATTGCCCGGGCCGCCGCGCTCGATCCGCTGAACGCCTCGATGTTCAAGTCGGCCGGCAACATCAAGTATGCGGCCCGGTCCTGGTCGGAAGCGATCGATTACGCGCGCAAGGCCCTGGACATCAGTCCGAAGCGCAGCACGCTGCGCGGTGACATCGGCAATGCCCTGCTGATGGCGGGCGATCTCAAGCAGGCCGAGGCCGAGTTCGCGCTGGAAACCAACAACGTGCTGGCACTGCCTGGCAAGGCGATCCTGGCGCATCGGCGCGGCGATGCGGCCGGGGCCGATGCTGCCTTTGCGGCGCTGGTCGCCGAGTTCGGCGACAACGGCCTGTACCAGCAGGCGCAGGTCCTGGCCCAGCGGGGACAGACCGATGCAGCCTTTGCCGCACTTGACCAGGCGCAGGCCGAGGCGGATTCGGGCCTGGTCTATCTGCTGAACGATCCGCTGCTCGATCCGATCCGGCCTGATCCGCGCTTCAATATTCTGTTGCGCAGATTCGGATTCGCATAGATCATGGCGATCTCAACTGGGGGAGTACCTTTCATGCGCAAGACCACACTTATCGCTGTTGCCACCCTGGCCCTGGGCCTCGCCGCCTGCAGCAAGCCGGCCGAAGAAGCTCCGGCTGCCGAACCGGCCGCGACCGAAGCCGCCACCGCTGCGGCAACCGAAGCCGCCACGGCCGCTGCCACGGATTCGACCGACCAGGGCTCGACGGATCAGGGTTCGACCGATCAGGGGTCCACGGACCAGGGTTCGACCGACCAGTAATCCGGCCCGGGTAACCGATTGAACGGAAAAGGCTCGCTGCGGCGGGCCTTTTTCTTGCACTCCATCCATTCGCTCAGGGCCCGTTTGCTCAGGGATAGGGCCGCACTTCGCCCGACAGTTTCTGAACCAGCTTCCTGGCGCCCTCGATCCAGTCGGCATACTGGGCCAGATCGACAAACCGCGACGGGTTCTGTTGGCCGTTCTCGACCGCCCCGCAGCCGACCCCGCCCGACACCAGGCCGACCTGTACGACCTGCGGGCCAAGCTGGCGGATCACGGGGCCACCGCTATCGCCCCGGCAGCTGAAGGCCGTCCGGCCATCGGTGCGGTCCCGGCGCGTGACCGCGCAGATCGTCTTGAAGATATCGCGATAGCCAGGGATCTGCCGGCACTTGTCCGGATCGAATGCTTCGAGCGGGGCCATTTGCAGCCGCGAAACAGCGAACTGCGGCCCGTCCTGGGTCATTTCGTGGCGTTCACCCCGTTCGACAACTTTGGTGTAGCCCCAGCCCAGCACGCTGATTGCCGTGCCAGGCACGATTGGCGGAAAGCCCCGGGCCTGGTGCGGCAGGCGAATGGTGGTCTGGGGCGCAACCCCGACCTTCGGCACGATCCGCAGCAGCGCGATATCGTCGCGCTGGCTGGTTGTGCGGTAGTCCCGGTGGACCACTACCGCAGCGATCCGGTAGACCGCGCCCGGCTCGCGCAGGTCCTGGGTGCCCAGGCGTACCTCGCGGGTCCGCAGCACCTGGCCGTCCTCCACCGTCGGGCCCTTGGCCACGCAATGGGCTGCGGTCAGCACGATGCCGGGCGCAATCAGCGATCCGCCGCAGCGGTGATAGCGCTGATAGTCTGCCTGCCTGGCCAGCTGCTTGCCGGCTGCCCCGAGGGCCGTGTCGGCGTCGATCTGCTTCTTCGAATAGGTCTGGTTCGAAAAGATCTGTGCCTGCCACGGTGCGAAGCCTGATCGCGCGCCAGTTCCCCCGCCAGCCTTCACCTTCCATCTGTGGGTCAGAAACAGAGCCTGCTCGGTGATCGACGCGGCGACATTTCGGTAGTCATCGAAATCGGGAGAGGCCAGGTTCTCACCCGACAGTGCGCTGCACAGCACCGGTTCGCGCCCTGCTTTGCAAGCGAATGACCGGTGGCCGGTGACGGGATCGACCACGATCAGGCCGGCTTCAAGTGGAGTGCGCCGGTCGAGGATGAAGAACCGGGTCCGGCCCGGACTCAGTTCGAACGTTTCGCGGCGGTTGGCAGCCAGTTGGCCCGGCGCCAGCGGCTGGCCCTGCGCATCGTCGGGGGTGATCACCAACCGTACGTCGTTGTCCGGGGTGGCCATCAGCACGTAGACGTAACTGGGCTCCGCGGGGTTCTGCGTGGGAACCCTTATGTTGCGAACGCCAATCCGGACTTCGTCATTGGACTGCAGCACCGACAGGTCCGAGCCGTCCTCGTCCGGGCATTCGCGGTCGGCCCGCTCCACGCAGAGGGCAAAGTCGTCCTTCCCCCGCGCATTGCTCAGCAATCGCAGTGCCCGCACCCTGATCAGCCGGCGCAGCGCCATGTCGAACTTTTCAGCCAGCAAGGGATCGCCAAGTTCGCCGATTGTGGTTGGCACACCCTCTCCGTTCGATAGGTCGCTCTCGTATTGGGGGCCGTCGTAGGATGCACCTTCCTCCGAGCGGATGTCGGCCATCGGCTGCTGTTGCATGTCGATCAGGACCAGCGTGTTGCTGCCCGCCTCGGCGCGGCTGATCTCGAAATCGGCCGGCCAGCCAATCCGCGCCAGCCGGTTGCCCTGGACCAGCCGCCACAGCTTGTCCTGTTCGGCTTCCAGATTGATCCGGATACCGATCGTGATGCGCCTGGTGTTCGTACAGTTGTTGCGCGTCGCATTGAGATAGGAACAAGGTTCATCGGGCCCGGCCACCTGCCTTTGAACAGCCACGCCAGCCGCGGGTGCGGCCTGGGTACTATCCTGATCCTGGCCGTGCAGCGGACTGCCCGGCAGGGCCAGCAGCAGGGCCATGGCGCACCAGAACGTCCGCAGGATCGAGCGTATCTGCCCAGGCTTTGTCGCCACGTTCAGTCCTCCGTCCGGACGGCCCGTGCCCAGGATAGCACGAAAACGCATCAGGGCGTGCGCGTTCTTGCCTCGGCTCCCGGTTCGCCCAGCCGTTCGACCGCTCCCGACAGCTGCATGGCCCGCCGTTTCGCCGCCTCCAGCCAGGCGGCATATTGCGACAGGTCGACAAACCGCGACGGGTTCTGCTGCCCGTTCTCGATCGCGCCGCAGCCCACGCCCCCGGACACCACCCCGACCTGGACGATGGTCCCGCCGCGCTCCTGGATGATCGGTCCGCCGCTGTCACCGCGGCAGCTGAAGGCATGGCCCGGCTCCTGGCGGGTCGACAGCGAAACCGCGCAGATGGTCTTGTAGATGTCGCCATAGCCGCGCAGCTTGCGGCAGCGGTCAGTGTCGAACACTTCCATGTCGGCCTTTTGCAGCATGGCCTGGGCGAACTGCGGTCCTTCCTGGGTCATTTCGTGCCGCTCGCCGCGCTCGACCACGCGGGTATAGCCCCAGCCCAGCACGCTGAGCGGAGCCTTCGGCGCTATCCGCGCCAGACCCGGTGCCTGATGCGGCAGCGTGATCGCCACCTGCGCCTTGCTGCCGGTCTTGCGGACAATGCGGAGCAGGGCCAGGTCGTCGCGCTGCTGCCCGCCGCGATAGCCTTCGTGCACCACCACGGCCGCGATCCGATAGGTGTCGCCGGGAACCCTGAGGTCCTGCGTGCCCAGCCGCACCTCGCGCGTGGTGAGCACCTTCAGCCCTTCCACCGCCGCGCCATTGGCCACGCAGTGGGCTGCCGTCAGCACGATATTGGGCGCGATCAGCGAGCCGCCGCAGCGGTGATACAGCTGGTAGCGCGCCTGGTTGGCGAGGAACTTGCCCTTGGCGCCCAGCTTGGTGTCAGCCTCGATCTGCTCGCGGCTGTAGGTCTGGGTGGAATAGATCTGCGCCTGCCACGGGGCATATCCCTCCGGCGGTGGCCTGCCCCCGCCAGCGGCCGGCTCCATCGGCACGTCGAAGTACAGCGTTTTTTCGGAAATGGTCTGCCCGTCGGTCTCTGCCTGGCCTTCCCCAGTGCCCAGGCCGGGGACCGCGATATTGGTGCCGGACAGGGCTGAACACAGCACAGGTTCAAGGCCGGCTTCGCAGCGGAAGGTCAGGTCATAGCTGGGCTGGCCGGGCGGCAGCACCCGGGGATCGATCGGTGTGGCGCGCTCAAGGATGAAGAACTGCGTGCGCCCCCGGTTGGCATAGTAGGCACTGCGCGAGGTGATCAGCGCGCCCGGCTGCAACGGACCGCCATCGCCGTCGTACGGCGTCAGCAGGACGCGCAGGCGATTATCGGGATCGAAGGCCAGGACATAGAAATAGCGCGGCCGATCGCTCTGGTTGCGCAGGCCGATGGTCCAGTGGATCTCGGGATCGACCTGCGCGGTGTCGGATTCCCCGCTGGCCGGGCAGTCCTGGCCCTCGGGCTCAAGGCAGAAGGCGAAGGCCTTGTCCGTCTGGCCGTCGCTGCCGTACTCGTCGTCGACCAGCAGGTTGAACGCCCTGATCCGGGTATAGGACCGCAGGGCTTCGGCCAGCTTCCCGGCCAGGTCGCGATCATTGGCAAAGGCGAACGGCATCGGGTCGGGATTGAACCCAGGCTGTTTCGACATGCCATAGTTGAAATAAGACCGTTGGCGGTTGTCGGCCCACCGGCCGCTGGGTGCCTCCCCCCGGTCCAGCAAGGCCAGGAACCGATCGTCTTCTAGGTACCGCGAGATCTCGATTTCGGCTGGCCAGCCGATCCGTACATGGGGCAGCGCCCGGACCATTGCTTCCACCTGCGGCCGGAGCTCGCCGAGGTTCTCCCGGAAGCCGACCGTCACGCGCACCGCGTTGGGGCACTTGTCAGGCAGGGTCGCGGTATAGGGGCAGGGTTCCGGTTCGGCCGCCGCCGCTGGTCCGGCATCAGCCGCCGGGGCTTGGGCCGGGGCCTGGGCCCGGGCCGGCTGGCCCAGCAGCGCGAGACCCAGCAGCGCGAGTGTCTGGAGAAACCGCCTGGCATTGATTGCTTGCCGCATGCCACCCCCCTCAAGCTGACTGGCGCTGTCCGGCCGGTCAGACCGGAACCGTTATGTGCTTCCCGCCAAAGACAGATTGCCAGTTTTCGATCTCGTCCACCACGATTTCATCGATCGCATGGGCGAGGGCGGAAACGCTGGCATAGCTGATATCGGCATCGGGCGCGTCGAGCAGGATCGCGATCCGTACCGCCACGTCGCCCAGCTTTTCCGCGGTCACTTCGGAAATGCCGGCGAACCGTTCGAAATCGCCGAAGTAGTGTACGCCGGCAAAGGCGCCGCCCAGCGTCGGCAGCAGCACGCCGACAAAGGTAAAGGCCTTGGCGACATCGTGCGGCAGGTGGCGGGGCAGCCAGCCCAGCGAGGCTCCCAGCTCGATCAGCAGATAGGTGGCAACTGACAGGACGGCGAGCACGAACAGGCTTTCCGACAGGCGGTCGAGATTGTGCTGGGCCCGGTGCAGGCGACCCGCCTTGGCGAGGTGATACCGGCGCTGCGGCTCGACGTGGTGGTCACGCATCAGTTCCAGTGCGGCCCGCAGGAACGGGGCCGTTACCCGCATCCGGGGCAGGCCGATGGCGCGCAGGGCGTGGCGGGCGTACCATTCGGGCCAGTTGCCGCCCGATCCGCGCGGCCAGCGCCCGGTTGATCGCGCCGCGCCCAGCAGCAGCATGATCGGCGCGTGCCGGAAATACTCGGCCACCCGGCGCATCGCGAACCAGCGCTGATGCCAGCGCAGCCGCTTGCCCATGGCGAAGATGCCGATGATCGCCGCCAGCAGGGCGAACTCGAACAGGGCAAAGGCCCATTTCTGGTCGACCGTCGCCACCGGCAGATAGGCTATCCCGCCGACAATCGCGAAGGCGGACAGGAAGAAGCTCAGCACCATCGATCCGCGATAGGCATCGGCCAGCCAGGTCGAGAGCCCATCGGTCCAGGCAAACGGCTTGATGACCCCGGCCGCAATCCTGTCCGGGATCGCGGGATCGCCACCGGGCAGGGCCGCCGCTGCCGCCAGCAGGGGCGCCGCGCTGCCCTCCACGATGGCTTCGGGAGTCTCGTAGCGCTGGGTCAGGGAGCGCAGCGGGCGCTGCCAGGGCTCACCGAACAGGGTTTCGATCCGGCGGTAGGCCTGCAGCAGCGGATTGCTGCGCGGTCGCCAGTGCTCGTGCCCGCGGGCGCGTTGCCAGCTGTCCCCCGACGGCAGCAGGGCATCGCGGATGACGGCGCGCAGACCGGCCGTGTCCTGTACCAGGGCCTGGCGGTGCGCGATCCCGGCCAGTTCCTCGGCCGCGCGCAGCACGCGCCAGCCGGCCGGCTGGCGGGCGTCGATCCAGATCACCGGCACACCCAGTTCGAGCGCCGCCTCGATCGTGTGCCGGGTGCCGCCGATCGCCCCGCGCGTTTCGCCATCCCAGATCCCGATCAGCAGGTCGGAATGCTCGATCATCACGCGCGCGGCCATGGCGGCGCGGTCGGAACAGAGCGCATAGAAGGCCTGCTGGGCCGCCGGATCGTCAGGATCGCTCAGGTGGCGGCGATAGAGCGCCTCGACGGCGGCATCCTGCTCGGCCAGCTCGAAGACGCCCACCTGCGCCCCGCCCTGGCGGATTTCGGCGGCACGTTGCGCTACGTCCGGCTCAAGCGGCTCGTCACCAGCCAGCAGCCGCTCCATGTCCTCAAGACTGGTTGGCTGGGCATTGATAGCCAGGTTCAGCCCGGTCCCGAACGGCAGCGGTGCCGCCACCGGCCAGCCGCGCGCCGTGGCGGCCCTGACCGCCATCATGTCCGCGCCATAGGCCAGCAACGAATGGAGCCGCGCCGGAGTGCCGGCCGCGCCGGTTTCGCTGACAATCGCTTCGATTGCGCCAAGCAGGTCCGCCAGGGTTGCCGCAATGGCCGCGCTGTTGGCCGAGAACACGGGATGGCGGCTGCGATGGCCAGTCACCCCCACATCGAGCACCGGCTGCGGGGCGCTCAAGCCGATCTCACTGCTGCCGCTGCCCCCCATGTCCGGTCCGGACCGCCCTCCTTGCCTGGGCCACAGGGCTATCGCCCGGATGGCCATTGCACAAGCACGAACCGGCAGCCTTGCCCACATCGCCGGGATGGTGGATGGAGCGATGGCGCCAGCCGCGGGGGCGGCGCGCCGGGCCAGAGGAACCATGACCGCCGATCACGCCGATCCCGCCGGAATGCGATTTATCCCCGGCGGCACCTTCACCATGGGCTCCGAAGCCTTCTATCCCGAGGAGCGCCCGCTGCGCCGCGTCAGGGTGGATGCCTTCTGGATCGATGAAACCCCGGTCACCAACCGGGAATTCGCCCGCTTCGTCGCGGCAACCGGCCATGTCACGCTGGCCGAGATCGCGCCCGATCCCCGCGACTATCCGGGGATGCTGCCCGAATTTGCCCAGCCCGGCTCGCTGGTCTTCACCAAGACGGCGGGGCCGGTGCCACTGCACGAATACCACCACTGGTGGCGCTTTACCCCGGGGGCGGACTGGCGCCATCCGCTCGGTCCCGGCAGCGATCTCGACAGCCTGGACCTGTGGGACCATCCGGTGGTCCAGGTCGCCTGGGCCGATGCCGAGGCCTATGCGAAATGGGCCGGCAAGGACCTCCCGACCGAGGCCGAACACGAATATGCCGCGCGCGGCGGGCTGGAGGGCAAGGAATTTGCCTGGGGCGACGAACTCGCGCCCGATGGCAGGATGCTGGCCAATTACTGGCAGGGGCTGTTTCCCTTTGCCAACACGCGCGAGGACGGCTGGGAGCGGACCTCGCCGGTGCGCAGCTTCCCCCCCAATGGGCACGGGCTCTACGACATGGTCGGCAATGTCTGGGAATGGACGGCGGACTGGTGGAGCGAGCATCCCGCGGCGCCCAGGAAGAAGCCCGGCCAGGCCTGCTGCGCGGTCAGCAATCCGCGCGGCGGCAAGCTGCGCGACAGCTTCGATCCCGCCCAGCCGGAGATCCGGATCGGGCGCAAGGTGCTGAAGGGCGGATCGCACCTGTGCGCACTGAACCATTGCCAGCGGTTCCGCCCGGCGGCGCGCCACCCGGAAATGATCGACACCGCCACCAGCCACATCGGCTTTCGCTGCGTCAGGCGCGCTCCGGCCTAGTTGCGGAACACCGCCGCGATCGAGGGATCGGCCGTAGTATCGCGCACGAAGTTCAGCTCGTTGCGGCCCACCACCATGTGGTGCACCTCGTCCGGGCCGTCCGCGATCCGCAGGGTGCGCGACTTGGTGTAAAGCGCGGCCAGCGGGGTCTTCTGCGATACGCCCAGCGCGCCGTACATCTGGATCGCCTGGTCGACGATGTCGCAGACCCGTTCGGGCACCATGGCCTTGACCATGTGGATCCACACCCGCGCCTCGCGGTTGCCCAGCACGTCCATCGCCTTGGCCGCCTTCAGCACCATCAGCCGCATTGATTCGATCTCGATCCGGGCGCGGCTGATCTTCTCGAGATTTCCGCCCAGCTGGATGATCGGCCTGCCAAAGGCGACGCGTTCGGTCCCGCGCTGGACCATCAGGTCGAGCGCCTTTTCGGCCCGGCCAATCGCACGCATGCAGTGATGGATCCGGCCCGGCCCCAGCCGCAGCTGCGAAATCTCGAACCCGCGCCCTTCGCCCAGCAGCATGTTCTCCTTGGGCACCCGCACGTTCTCGAACACGATGTGCATGTGGCCGTGCGGGGCATCGGGATCGCCGAACACGTTCATCGGTCCGACCACGGTGACGCCCGGCGTGTCCATCGGCACCAGGATCTGCGATTGCTGGCGGTTGGTGGGCGCATCGGGATTGGTCTGGACCATCACGATCATGATCTTGCAGCGCGGATCGCCCGCGCCCGAGATATAATGCTTCTCACCGTTGATGACGTATTCGTTGCCCTGCAGCACGGCCTGGCAGCGGATGTTCTTCGCATCGGAGGAAGCCATGTCGGGCTCGGTCATGGCGAAGGCGGAGCGGATCCTGCCCTCCAGCAGCGGCTTCAGCCACTGCTCCTTCTGTTCGGGCGTGCCGACGCGTTCCAGCACTTCCATGTTGCCGGTATCGGGCGCGCTGCAGTTCATCACCTGCGATGCCAGCTCGTTCTTGCCCAGTTCAAAGGCGATATAGGCATAGTCGAGGTTGGACAGGCCTTCACCGGTTTCGGCATTGGGCAGGAAGAAGTTCCACAGGCCGGCGGCCTTGGCCTTGTCCTTGGCCGCTTCCAGCACTTCAAGCTGACCGGGGGCATATTGCCAGGGATCGGGGCGCCCGGCGCCGAGGCGGTGGAACTCCACGCTCATCGGCTCGACCACGTCGCGGACGAAATCGCGGACCTTCTCGTAGAGCGGAATGCAGCCCTCGGACATGCGCAGGTCGTTCAGCGGATCGCGCGGGTTGAAGCCGAAGCCCGAAGGCGGGGGAGTGGATGAGTGGTCTGCCATGCCCGTTTCCCGTAAGGTTGGAGTGCAACTCCAGATGTTACACGTTGCATCCAGTGGATGCCTGTTCGATTTGATCCAGAAAATGGCCCGTCAGGCCATCAAATGAACTTCAGAAGGCAGATCGGCAAAACAATCTTCCAATCGTCAATTCCGACCCTTGCTATTTGATACTATATGGTATCATTTTGCGTCGGGAGCAAGACGGGATGTGCGGCGGTGGGCGATCCGATCAGCAGAATTGAGGCAATTCGCCGGCTGTCCGGGGCGGGCATGCCGCTGGAAATCGTCTGGCAAGAGATCGCCGGGCGTCGCCAGCGGGTGTTCCGCAATGCGCCGGCCAGCCTGCGGGAGGTCTACGCCGCCGCGGTCAGCGACCAGCCGTTCATCGTCTTTCGCGATAGCCGCCTGACCTTTGCCGAAAGCTGGCGCCAGACCAGCGCCCTTGCCGCCGCGCTGGTCGACCGGTTTGACGTGATGCCAGGCGACCGGGTGGCGATCTCGCTGCGCAATTACCCCGAATGGATGATCGCGTTCCAGGCCATCACCGCGATCGGCGCGGTGGCCGTGGCGGCCAATTCGCACTGGCCGGCCGACGAACTGGCCCACGCCGTGGGGGACACCGAACCGCGCGTGCTGATCCTCGATGCCGAGCGGCTGGCCGGGTGGCAGGCGGCGGGTCCGCCGGTGCCGGTACCCGTGGTGGCGGTCCGCACCCCGGCCGACCAGCGCGGTGCGGCGCTGGCCTGGGACGACCTGGTGGCGGCCTATCGCGATGCGCCGATACCGCCACAGGCCCCCGCCAGCGACGATCTCGCCACGATCCTCTATACCTCGGGCTCGACCGGCCATCCCAAGGGCGTGCCATCGACTCACCGCAACATCATCAGCGCGCTGCTGTCATGGGAACTCGATGCCCAGGTCGCCAACCTGCGCGCCGGGGTAACGCCCGCTCCGGCGGGGCAGGCGGCGCTGCTGGCGATCCCGCTGTTTCACGTGACCGGCCTGCATGCGGTCTACCTCAGTTCGTTCCGGGCGCAGCGCAAGCTGGTGAGCATGCACAAGTGGGACCCGGCCGAGGCCATCGCCCTGATCGAGCGCGAGGGGATCACCCACGTCAACGCGCCCTCCGCCCTCACCGGCGATCTGCTGAACGAGGCGCGGCGGCGCGGGATCGGGCTGCCGGGCTTGCAGGTGCTGGGCGGGGGCGGGGCGGCCCGCGCGCCGGAACAGGTCCGGGCAATCGCCAGCAAGTTGGCCGGGGCCATGCCGGTGACCGGCTGGGGCATGACCGAAACCAACGCCATCGGCACCGGGATCCGGGGGCAGGACTATGTCGACCACGCCGATACGGTCGGTCAGGTTTCGGCCGTGCTCGACCTGCGCGTGGTCGATGAAGAGGGGCGCGAACTGCCCCCCGGCGAGGCAGGCGAGCTGCAGGTGCGCGGCACCTCGGTGGTGCGCAGTTACTGGCGGCGGCCGGATGCCGATGCCCAGGCCTTCGACGGCGAATGGTTCCGCACCGGGGACCAGGCCACGATCGACGCCGAGGGTTATGTCCGGATCGTCGACCGGCTGAAGGACCTGATCATCCGGGGCGGCGAGAACATCGGTTGCGGCAAGATCGAGGCCGCGCTGCTGGAGCATCCGGCGGTGCGCGAGGCGACCGTGTTCGGCGTGCCCGACGAGCGGCTGGGCGAGGAAGTGGCGGCCTGCCTGTTCCTCTCCGCACCGGTTGACCGGGATGAACTGGTGGCTTTCGTGAAGGGCAAACTTGCGCCCTTCGAGGTGCCGCGCCGGATCGAGTTCTGGCCCGAACCGTTTCCGCGCACGGCTTCAGGCAAGCTGCTCAAGCGCGAGGTGCGCGCGGCCTTGCTGGCGGCCGATCAGGCCAGCGCGGCGTAAGTCCGCTCGATCAGCCAGAAGGCGGCCAGAGCGCCGATCGCATTGGCGACCAGCGCCGGGCCGCGCTGCACCAGCGCTTGGCCCCAGCGCCGCCCCGGCAGCAGCCGGAGGGCCAGCCAGGCCAGCCCCAGCATGGTCAGGATGAAGGCCAGCTGCCCGATCTCGACGCCGATGTTGAACAGCAGCAGCGCCTCGGGCACGGCATCCTCCGGCAGCCCGATGCTGGCCAGTGCGCTGGCAAAGCCCATGCCGTGGAGCAGGCCGAACGCGAAGGCGACGATCCAGGGATAGCGCCGGGTCAGCGTCGGCCGGTCACTCGCCGTGGTTACCAGCTCGACCGCCAGGAAGACGATGCTGAGCGCGATCAGCACTTCCAGCGCGGCGGTATCGAGCGAGACATAGCCGAACACCGTCAGCCCCAGCGTCAGGCTGTGGGCGACGGTGAAGGCGGTGATCACCTTGACGATCTGCCAGCCCCGGCCGACCAGCATCAGCAGGGCGAGCACGAACAGCAGATGATCGAAGCCCAGCAGGATGTGCTCTACCCCCAGCACGAGATAACCCGGCAGCGCGACCCCGGCGGGCTCGGAAAAGTCCAGCACCAGCCGGGGTGAGCTCGGCCGCAGGGTCCAGTCGAAACTGCGCCCGTCGGCCAGCTTCACTCGCACCAGCGTCTCGGTGACGCTCTGGGCGAGACCGTCGATTTCCAGCGTCTGCCCTTCCAGCGGCGCGCCCCCGCGCACTTTCCAGCGGTAGGTGGCAAAACCGGGGCCGGGCTGGATCGACGGCTTCTGCTGCAGGGCCCCACCCGACAGGCGCGGCTCCAGCCGCAGCGCCAGGTCGCCCACCACCGGGCGCTTCCAGACCACGTCATAGTCGCCGGGGCCAAGCTCCTCGATCTGGACCAGCGCCGGGCGGACCTCGTGCGCCAGCGCGGCGCTGCCGCCCAGGATCGCGGCCAGCAGCAACAGGAGAGAGCGCAGCGCGGCGATCACTTGGGCAGCCCGGCCACTTCGATCCGGTAGCCCCGGCGCAATTCGGCCAGCTGCTCGTGCAGGGCCACGGCGCGCTGCTCCTCGATCCAGGCGATCCGCACCTCGTCGCGCACCTCGGCCAGCGGCGGGACCTTGCGGCCCTGGCGGCTTTCCACCCGGATCAGGTGCAGGCCAAAGCCCGATTCGACCGGGCCGGTCCATTGCCTGACCGGCGCGGCGGCGACCGCTTTCGCAAAGCGCTCGCCATAGTCGCGCTCCAGCGTCTCGATCGTCACATCGGCATAGCTCAGCGGCAGCATGGAAGGATCCCCGGTCACGCGCTGCCCGGCCTGGAGGGCGCGCAGGGCGTCGCTGGCGGCTACCGGCGGGCTCACCTCGGTGCGGTCATCGCTGAAGAAGACGTGCCGCAAGGCCACACGCTCCGGCGCGGCATAGCGGGCCTGGTTGGCCTGGTAGTAAGCCGCGAGCTCAGCCTCGGTCGGTTCGGGAACCTCGACCGTGTCCTCGCTGGCGAAGGCCATCTTCTGCGCCAGCCGCCGCCGGATGATCATGTCGTCGCGGTCCAGCCCGAGCCGCTTGGCCTCCTCGGCCAGCACTTCCTCGTCGACCCGTTCGTTGATGATCGCCTTCAGCTCCTCGCGGTCAGGCTCCCGGTGGCTCTGCTGGCGCCAGTATGAGACGAGCTGCTCGATTTCGGCCGCGTCGATCGAGATGGTCGGGCGCTGGTCGGCGCGGACCAGGCTGATCCCGGCGAACAGCACGGCACCCATCACCAGGAAACGCATCAACGGCTCGCGCAGCGCCCACTGCGCTGCCGCTCTCAACTTTGCCAAGGGTAAGCTCTCCCAGTCAGCGCAGCGGCTCGTACCAGATCGGCGAGGACCAGGCCCGTTCCATGATCTGGGTCTCGTTATTCGGGTTGGGCGGGGTGCCGTTGCGCAGCGCTTCCCAGGTCGACCAGCGGCACGAGGGGTTTTCCAGCACGCGCACGTAATAGAACGCGCGCTGTTTCGGATCGAAGCCCGGATCGCGCCAGACCGTGCGCAGTTCGACATCGCCCTTGAACTTGTCGGGCTCGCAGGTCGCCATGTTGACCCCAGCGCCATTGGCCGGGCAGCGGTTGGTGCGGGGATCGACCTTGAGGCCATCGGAACAGGCAACGTCGAACACCTGTTCGCGCGCCTGGCCGTTTTCCACCCAGCCCTTCACGATCTGGGCGCGCTGGAGATAGCCGCTGCGCGGATCGCGCACCGCCCAGACCACGAAGCTGGGCGCGCGGCCCTTGGCGGGCAGCAGGTCGCTGCCCATCGGTACGCCCTTGGCATAGGCCACACGCAAGGTGTCGCTGCGCTCGAACAGGTCGGCCGGCAGATCGTAGCCCGCAAAGAACCGCACCTTGATCCGGGGGCCGCTGGTGGCGAAGGTTTCCTTGCGGCGGAACGCGGCATAGATCGCATCGCGCGTGTTCTGCTCGGCCCAGACCCCGACCAGCCCCGATGCCCCCCACGAGCGGCTGCGCTTGGTTGCCGCATACATTTCGGGGGTCACCCCGCTCCAGTCCTTCTTCCCGCCCGGCGGGATCGAACCGCGAATTTCCGGGGTACCGTCCGACAGGCCCGTCTTGGAGAGATAGTTCGGCTCCTCAACCGTGCCCGGCGCCGCGTTATGCGTGTCGGACGAGCTGATGAAGCCATACTTGAACGGGTTGAACCCATCCTGCTCGCGCCGCAGGATCCCGTCCATCAGCGCCCGGCGGACATAGCCGCCGGCAAATTTGGTCACCGGCCGCTCGGTGCCGATGTAGCTCTCCATGATCTCGAAATTGGCCCATTCGTCATTGGGCGAAAGCGTCGGGTGCGTTTCGGACGTGCCCTTGATCTGCGAGATTTCGACCAGCGGCTCGTTGCGGCTGCGCAGGTCGGCATAGGCCTTGTCCATCGACTTGCCGCTCAGCCGCACGCTGTCGAACATCAGCCCGTCCGAGCCGTTCGAATTGTGCGGGATGGCCAGTGCCTCGATCCCCTTGGCGCGCCAGCCATCCATCGTCTTCCACAGGTCTTCCGGATCGGCCGAATCGTTGGCCGAAAACGGCGGGGCAACCCGCCCGCCCTTGAAGATCACGTTGCGGTGCAGGTTCCGGCCATCGGGGGCGGAGGTATATTCGTAGCCGATGAAGGTGGTGAACTTGCCCGGCTGGTAATGGCGCGCGGCCGCATCGGTGACCACCTGCCAGGCGCGCGAGCCGATCGCCGGATCGTTGAATTCCACCGGCAGCTGGTTGGCGCGCCGCGCCGCAATGTACTGGCCGAAGGCGGTGCGGACCTTGGCTGGGTCGCTGGTCATCAGCCCTTGCACGAACGGCACCTTGGAAATCGGGCTGTCCGGGTTTTCCGCCTCGCGCATCACGCCCAGGTATTCGGCATGGTCGGTCACTGCCGCGAAATCGAGCGGACCGCCGGCCAGGCGGATCTGATAGCCGCTGGCATGGCCGATCGCCTCACCCCGGGCAAAGCGATAGGCATCGTCAGGCGTGCGCCGGACGTTGAAGATATAGGCATCGAACGACAGATGCGTGTGGACATGCAGGTCGCCGAAGTAGGCGTTGCGATCCGGGTTGAAGCCGGGAACCCGCGCCGGTTCGGGCTTGACGGGCCGCTGGCTGGTCGCCTCCGCCGTGGCATCGCCGCCGCTGGCCGCCAGCAGGGCCGCCGCGCCGATCGCGGATGCCCCCAGCAGCATGATCTTGGCCTTGCTCATCGTCCCACTCCCCAGTTCACGAGTTGCCCGCTCAAGCCTAGCGGTATTCCGGTTCTTCCCATTCGGGCCACAGGTCGGGCAGACCGGCCGAAACCTTGTCCGGGAAGACCGCCGGGCGCTTTTCCAGAAAGGCCGAAATCCCCTCGCGCGCGTCGGCCGATGCCCCGCGTTGCCGCATTGATCGGCTGTCGGCGCGGTGCGCCTCCATCGGATGATCGGCCACCAGCCCGCGCCAGATCAGCTGGCGCGTGACCGCCAGCGAAACGGGGGCCGAATGGTCGATGAAATCATGCGCCAGCGCGCGGGCGGCCGGGATCAGGTCGGCTGGTTCATGCAGCGATTGCACCAGCCCCCGGCGGTGCGCTTCCTCGGCGGCAAAGACCCGCCCCGAATAGGCCCATTCCAGCGCGGTCGGCGCGCCGACCAGCCGCGGTAGGAACCACGACGAGGTAGCCTCCATCGCGATCCCGCGCCGGGCAAAGACAAAGCCGAAGCGCGCGGTGGTGGAAGCGATGCGGATGTCCATCGGCAGGGTCATCGTCACCCCCACGCCCACGGCCGCGCCGTTGAAGGCGGCGATCACCGGCTTCAGGCTCTGGAACACGCGCAGCGCCACGCGCCCGCCGCCATCGCGGGTCAGGTCGGCGGTGTCACCCGCCGCGCGCCGCTCGGCCTCGCGCTGTCCGGCATCGAAAGTGCTGCCCCCGGCCTTGAGGTCGGCCCCCGCGCAAAAGGCGCTGTCGCCCGATCCGGTAACGATCACGGCCTTCACCGCATCATCGGCATCGGTTGCATCGAACGCCGCGATCAGTTCGATCGCCATCTTGGGATTGAACGCGTTCTTCCGGTCGGGCCGGTTGAGCGTGATCGTGGCGATGCCTTCGGAGACGTCCAGCAACAGGGTTTCGAACTCGGCAGGCATGGCGGGCGTTTCTCCGTTCAGGGGGCGGCGATCTCGAACCACAGGTCGAAGCGGTCGAGCATGGGCAGCAGTTGATCGAGCGCGGCACTGCCCGGTCCGCTCGGCGGATCGCCGCTCAGCGGATCGCCCAGCACCAGGTCGATCAGGACTTCGCGCGATAGCGTCACTTCCGGGCAGTCCAGCCCGGCCGGCGCGGCGGCGGCGTGGTGCAGCACGCCGTTTTCAACCCACAGCGCGAACCGCTCGCCCGTATCGGCAAAGGCGATCGTCATTCCGAAGCGCGCCCGTCCAGCCCGCTCGCCGATCAGGCGAACCGAAAGCGAATCGAGCAGATCGTCCGCGCCCAGCGTGCGCAGCTGCCCGGCCGAGGCCTGGCGCGGCTTGTCCGCTGGCGGGCGCGGATTGCGCAGCTCCAGCGCGCCGGTGAGGTAGAAATCGCGCCACGGCCCGGATTCGGACTGGTAACCCAGTTGCTCGAACACGTCGGCCTGCAATTCGCGCGCCTCGGCATTGCCGGGTTCGGCAAAGACCAGGTGCTTCAGCACTTCGGCCGCCCAGCGATAGTCGCCGCGCGCCATCGCCGCGTTCGCATTGTCGAGGATCGCCTGCGCGCCGCCGGCCAGCTCGACATAGCGTTGCCCCGCTTGCTGCGGCGGGTGCGGATTGAGGTTGGCCGGGTTGCCATCGAACCAGCCGAGATAACGCTGGTAGACCGCCTTGGCGTTGTGGCTGACCGTGCCGTAGTAATCGCGGGTGTACCATTCGTCGGCCAGGTCCGGCGGCAGGCGCAGCACCTCGGCGATTTCCAGCGGGGTCATCCCGTGATTGGCCAGCCGCAGGGTCTGGTCGTGGATGTACTTGTAGAGATCGCGCTGCTTGTCGAGGAAGCGGATCCCCTCGTCCGCGCCCCAGCGCGGCCAATGGTGGCTGGCGAACAGCACGTCGGACTGCCCGGCGAACAACTGCTTGGCTTCCTCGATATAGTGGCTCCAGCCCTTGGCATCGCGCACCTGCGCGCCGCGCGGGGTGTAGAGGTTGTGGAGGTTGCAGGTGCAGTTCTCGGCCATGCAGAGCGCGCGGTGCTCGGGGAACTGGAAGTTCATCTCGGCCGGGGCCTCGGTATCGGGGGTCACCTGAAAGACGATGTCGACCCCGTCGACCTTCAGCCGCTGGCCGGTGTGGGTGATGCTTTCGCTCGGGCCGACCAGCGCGACCTTCCCGCGCGAGGTGCCCTTGCCCAGCCCCGAATCGACATGGCCCCGCGCATCACGCGGCAGCAGCCCGCCGTACATGTAGGTCGCGCGCCGGCTCATCGCATTGCCCAGCAGCACGTTCTCGCTGACGGCGGCCTGCAGGAAGCCTTCGGGCGCGATGATCCGCAGCCCGTCGCGGATTTCCTCTGGCGTGGCGACGCCCAGGATGCCGCCGTAATGGTCGACATGGCTGTGGGTATAGATCACTGCCGTCACCGGCTTGTCGCCGAGGTGCTGGCGCGCGAGCCGCAGCGCGGCGGCGGCCGGTTCGGCCGAGGTCAGCGGATCGATCACGATCAGCCCGTCGCGCCCTTCGACGAAGGTCACGTTCGAAATGTCGAAGCCGCGGACCTGGTAGATCCCGTCGCAGACCTTGAACAGGCCGTGGATCCAGTTGAGCCGGGCCTGGCGCCACAGGCTGGGGTGGACGGTGTCGGGCCGCTCCCCTTGCAGGAAGGCGAAGGGGGCCTGGCTCCAGGCCTTGCCGACATCGGCATCGGGCAGGGTGGCGATGAAGCCCTGGCTGGCCAGGGCAAAATCGTGGCGATCGTCGATCGGCAGGGTGCTGGCGGCGGCGGCCTGCGCCGCGCTGGTTGCCGGGCTGGCTGGTTTGCGCCGGTCCTGGCCTTGCGTGCTCATTGCCAACCCCCGTCCTCGCCCGTCGGCGACCCGCTGCGTGGCGGACGGCCTGACCGGGCAAGCCTAGCGCGGGGCGTCCGCCTCTTCAACCGTTATGTTTCCATCTGGTATCATATGTCCGGACGCCACGCTTTCCGCCGTTTTCGGGGCATCGAGCTGGTAAGCCTCGCGCGAGCTCAGGTGATACTGGCGGGCGATCTGGCCCCACCAGCGCATCCGCGCCTCATCATCCACGCCGTCGCGATTCTCGATCGCGGCAATCAGCGCGTCCAGGAACGGGCCGGTCCACAGCCGGGCGGCATATTGCGCCCGCTCCCAGGCGCCCGGCGGGGCGCCCGGCGCGGGCACGAATAGACGCTCCAGCGCGTATTGGGTCACCGTGTCGCTGACGATCCGCGCCCATTGGCCCTGGTCCAGCCCGGCGCGGACATAGGCCAACACCAGCAGGTAGGGTTCGGGCCGCTGGCGGGCGATATTGGCCAGCACGATCACGCGGTTGCCATAGGCCTTGCCGCGCTGGGCATAGGCGGCATGGAAGGTGGTCAGCACCTCGTCGACAATCGCGTCGAGCAGGGCCTGCTTGGAGCGAAAAATACGGTAGAACAGCACCTTGGGCACGCCGGCACGATCGGCGATGTCCTGCATCGTGGTCGAACCGATGCCCTTTTCGAGGAGGACGCTGGCGGCGATGCGGATATATTCACCGCGCCGGGCCGCCACGTCGACGCGCGGCTTTGATCCCGGGCCGCCGCGCCGCGCCGGTTCAGCCTTGCCAGGCGCTCTCTTGGTCTTTGCCAGCAAGCCGGGCCTCCATCACGTCATGCGGCGAGCGCGCGGGATTCGCAAAAGCTTGGTCGCCTCGCCGCATTTGAGCATCGCGTCTTCCCTGTCAACCATCCGGACCGGTCGGCCGGCTGGCCCGAAACCCCGGAATACCGCGCCAAACCCGGCCCCGGGGTAGCCTGTTGCGCGGGGCTGCCGGGTCGCTTGACACCCTCGCGCAACAGGCATAGCTTGTTACCAAAGAGAAACATTCAAGTCGAGGAGGTTTTGCAGGCCCGGACCGGGCAAACCCGGACGGGCGGCATCAGCCGCAAGGCGTCAATAACGGGAGGGAATGATGAAGCGATTTCTGGCAAGTGCTTCGACGGTCGTGGTGGCGGCCATCCTGACAAGCGGTGTGGCCCTGGCCCAGGAGGCCGAGACCAAGTCGGACGGCCTCGCCGAGATTGTGGTAACAGCCCAGAAGCGGGCCGAGAACGTCCAGGACGTGCCGATCTCGATCACCGCCTTTTCGGGCGAGACGCTGGCGGCGGCGGGAATCGAGGATGTCCGCGACCTGCGCCGGATCACCCCCAACCTCAACTTCACCACGGCGGCGCAGACCGCCAACACCCGCATCCAGATCCGCGGCGTGGGCACCAGCGGCAACTCGGCGATCGAACCGAGCGTCGCCTCGTTCGTCGACGGGGTCTATATCCCCCGCATCGGTTCGCTGCTGGCGGGCCTCAACGACATTTCCTCGGTCGAAGTCCTGCGCGGGCCGCAGGGGACGCTGTTCGGGCGCAATGCCTCGATGGGCGCGGTCGTGCTGAACACCACCGAGCCCAAGGACGAGTTCGAGGGGCGGGTACAGGGCTCCTATGGCAGCTACAACCGCGTCCGGCTGTCGGGCATTGTCAACATTCCGGTCTCGGACACGGCCGCCTTCCGCTTCTCCTCGGTCTATTACCGGGCCGACGGGGTGGGCCGCAACGAGCTGGACGGCAGCCGGATGGGCAAGGAGAACGGCTTCTCGATCCGCGGCGCCTTCCGCTGGGAACCGAACGAGAGCGTGAAATGGGTGCTGCGCGGCGACTTCGTCGACCTGGGCGGGGACGGCAACAACGTGCTGACCGTCGTGTCCAAGACCGTGACCCCGACCATCGCCGCCAACTGGCTGGCCCGCACCGACCCGGACGGGGCCGGTCCGCTGACCGGATCGCTGCCGATCCTGGACGATACCTATAGCTGGCGCGTGCGCCAGGACACCGGCGGGACGCTGGACGACAAGAACTGGGGCGTGGTCAGCGATCTCAGCGTGGAACTGGGCGGGGGCTTCTCCACCCGGATCATCAGCAGCTACCGCGACTGGCACAACTTCCAGTACCAGGAAAACACCGTTGCCATCCCGGGTTCGCCCTATGGCCGCCCCGGCGGGTTCGACAGCCAGGCCCACAGCGAGGAATTCCAGTTCATCTCGCCCGACGACATGCTCAACGGCCACCTCAAGTTCGTGGCCGGGATCTACTACTTTGAGGAAGATTACTGGATCAACGAAGGGCTGGACCTGAAGCCCGCCTATTGCAACGTGCTGATCCGCAATGCCCAGCCGACCCGCCTGGCAACCTGCCTGGCCCAGCAGCAGGTGCCGGGCACGCGGTTCAACTTCTTCCAGAACACCAAGTCGCTGGCCGGTTACGGCGAAATGACCCTGATGCTGGGCGACAAGTTCTCGATCACCGGCGGGATCCGGGCGACCAAGGACGAGAAGGTCGGCGACCTGACCTCGGTGGTCTACAACACCACGATCACCCGTGCGAACGAGACCACCGCGCTGCAGCTCGATGCCTCGGCCACGACCTATCGCCTCAACGCGACCTACAAGCCGACCGACGACATCATGGTCTTCGCCAGCTATGCCACCGGCTTCAAGTCGGGCGGGTTCGACTCCTCGCCGCCGACCACCGCCGCGGTCGGTTCGGCCAACCGCACCTTCCTGCCCGAGCGGACCAAGAACTGGGAGCTGGGGGTCAAGTCGAGCCTGTTCGACCGCAAGCTGATCTTCAACGCCACGCTGTACCGCACCCGGATTGACGATCTCCAGTTCCGCACCTTCGATGGCCTGACCTTCCGCACCCGCAACAACGGCAAGGTCCAGCAGCAGGGGGTGGAAGTCGATGTGGTCGCGCGGCCGATCCCCGAGCTGACCCTGACGCTGGGCACGGCCTACCTCGATTCGAAGTATCTCGACTTCCGGGGCGCGCCGGGCCTGCCGGCCTTTGGCGGCACGCAGGACCTGACCGGTACCCGCCTGCCCTTCTCGCCCAAGTGGCAGGGGGCGGCTTCGGCGGCCTATGACGGCAAGTTCAACCAGGACCTGAAGTGGTCGCTGCGGGCCGATCTCAGCTTCGCGGCGGCGGCCAACGTCGGGGCGCAGGGGGATAACAACCCCGACGCGATCCAGCCCGGCTATGCCCTGCTGGGTGCGCGGTTCGGGATCGGGGCGGAAGACGGCAACTGGGAAGTTGCCGTGGCCGGCCAGAACCTGACCAACAAGGCCTATTGCCTCAACATGGCGCCGCAGGTGCAGGACCAGCAGTTCCTGCTCCGCAACACGGTGACGGGCGGCACGGTCCTGCGCTGCACGCTGAACGAGCCGCGCCAGGTGAACATCGAGTTCACCAAGAAGTTCTGAACCGGAACCGGTTCGGAACCGGGGAGCGATCCCCTCTCCAGCCCGGACCTGCGGAGCGGCACAGCACCGCTTCGCAGGCCGGGAACCCTAACCAGTGGATGCGCAGGCGCGATGGACGTTTCAGGCAAGGTTGCAGTCATCACCGGGGGCGCCAGCGGGATCGGCAAGGCGCTGGCCCAGCGCTTCCACCAGGCCGGTGCCCGCGGGATCGTGATCGCCGATCTTGACGCGGCGGGGGCCGCGGCGGTCGCGGCACAGGTTGGCGGGATCGCGGTGCCGACCGATGTCAGCCGCGAAAGCGACCTGATCGCGCTGGCCCAGCAGGCGGTCGCCGCCTTCGGCCGGATCGACCTGATGTGCTCCAACGCCGGGATCTCGATGCGCGATCCCGATCCGGACATGGTCACCTCCGCCGCCAACGAGTTGTGGCAGCGCGGCTGGGAAATCAACGTGATGGCCCATGTCTATGCAGCGCGCGCCGTGCTGCCGGGGATGATCGCGCAGGGCGGCGGCTATTTCCTGCATACCGTTTCGGCGGCGGGGCTGCTCAGCCAGCCCGGCAGCCCCGGCTATGCCACGACCAAGCACGCCGCGATCGGCTTTGCCGAGGCGCTGGCGATCACGCACCGCCACCAGAACATCCGCGTGACCGTGCTCTGCCCGCAGGCGGTCGATACGCCGCTGCTCAAGGGCGCGACCGGCACGCAGAGCCTCGATGGCATCATCTCGCCCGAAGAAGTGGCCGAATCCGCGCTTGCGGCGATCGCGGCGGAGAGCTTCCTGGCGCTGCCGCACCCCCAGGTGCTGACCTACATGCGCCGCAAGACCGACGATTATGACCGGTGGATCGCCGGCATGGCCCGGCTGCGCGACAAGGCCGCCGCCGCGCGAAAGGGAGAATGAAATGACCGAGGCCTCAGCACGGCACGACCTGGCTGACAGCGCGGAGGAGGCCGATACCGGTTACCGCACGCCGGGCTACCGCCGCTATGTGCTGAATGTCCTGCTGCTGATCTTCATCCTCAACTTCATGGACCGGACGCTGCTGGCGGTGGTCGCCCCGCAGATGAAGCCGGAACTGGGCATTACCGATACCCAGTTCGGGCTGCTGACCGGCTTCGGCTTTGCCCTGTTCTTTACCATGGTCGGCATTCCGCTGGCCCAGTTCGCCGAAACCCGCAACCGGGTGGCGATCATGGCGGTCTGCATCGCCGGCTGGTCGCTGATGACCGCGGCCTGCGGGCTCAGCACCGAGATCACCATCGGCTCGCTGACGATCGGGGTGTTCTGGGTCCTGCTGATCTTCCGCATGGGCGTTGGCATCGGCGAGGCCGGCTGCGTGCCGCAGGCCAATTCGCTGATCTCCGATTACTTCCCGCCCAAGGCCCGCCCGGCCGCGCTTGGCTATTTCGGCATGGGGGTGACGCTCGGCACGATGTTCGCCAACGTCATCGGCGGCCCGATCACCGATGCCTTCGGCTGGCGCTGGGCCTTCATCATCCTGGGCCTGCCCGGCATGCTGGTGGCGCTGCTGCTCAAGCTGACAGTGGAAGAGCCGCCACGCGGCTATTCCGATCCCAAGGGTACGCCGCGCCGCGAGAAGGTCCGCTTTTCCGACGGCATGCGCGAAATCATGAGCAAGCGCTCGTTCTGGAGCATGGCCGCCGCCGCCACCGTGGCCTCGTTCTGCGGCTATGCCATCTCCTCGTTCCAGTCGCTGTTCATCAACCGCACCTTCGGCCTTTCGGCTGGCGAAGCCGCCCTGCTGATCAACGTGCCGGTGGCGATCACCGCCTCGCTCGGGGCAGCCGGGACGGGCTGGCTGGCGACCAAGCTGGCCAACCGCAGCATCACCGCCATCGCCTGGCTGCCCGGGATCGGCATGATCGTCTGCGTCCCGTTCTATATCTGGGCCTTCTCGACCAATAACCTGTGGTTCGCGCTGGCGGGCCTGTGCCTGGGCGGCCTGGTCAAATATGGCTACCTCGCCGCGCAGTACTCGATCGGCCAGGGCGTGGTTTCCAGCCAGACCCGCGCGCTGGCCACGGCCGTGCTGCTGCTGGTGATCAATCTGCTGGGCTATGGTTTCGGCCCGCTGTTCATCGGCGTGCTCAGCGATTTCCTGTTCAATGCGCAGGTTGCCGCGCTCGGCGCGCCGGAACTGACCCGGCAGGCCTGCGAAGGGGCGGGCCTGGCCACGATCCCGCAGCACCTGCGCACGGTCTGCGGGATCGCCCATCCGGAAAGCCTGCAGGATTCGCTGATGATCACGTCCTGCATCTATGCCCTGGGCGGGCTGCTGTTCCTGCTGACCGCCCGTTGGCTCGATCGCGATCTTGTTGCCCGGTGAAGGGAGCCCTGCCAATGCGCCGCCTGCTCAAATCGTCGCTGCTGGCCATGACCGCCGCCGCCACCGCCCTGCCCGGCGGGGTGGCCGCGAAGCCGAAGGACGCCCGCCCCAATGTGATCGTGATCATCGCCGATGACCTGGGCTATGGCGATACCGGGGCCTATGGCAGCCCGATCGTGCGCACCCCCAACATCGATGCCCTGGCGCGCGACGGGGTCCGCTTTACCCAGGCCTATGCCACCCATCCGGTCTGCTCGCCCTCGCGCGCGGCGCTGATGGCCGGGCGGGTCCAGACCCGCTTCGGCTATGAATTCAACCCCGCCGGGCGCGACCGGGTCAAGGGCGTGTCGCAGGCCGAGCGGCTCCTGCCCCAGCTGATGCGCGACAAGGGCTACCAGACCGCGATGATCGGCAAGTGGCACCTGGGCCAGCCGACCGGCTACCACCCGCTCGATCGGGGCTTTCAAAGCTATTTCGGCCTGCTCGGCGGGGCGACCTCGTTCCTGACCCGCTATGCTCCCGGCGATGGCAGCTACATGCCGCCGGGTGCCGGCCTGTCATTCGGCCAGGCCGAGGGTATCGTTGTCGATGACAATGCCAGCGAGGAACAGGTCATGGCGCAACTGCGCCGGGGCTCGCCGATCCTGCGCGACCGGCAGGAGGTGGAGGTGGCCGATTACCTGACCGACGCCTTCACCACGGCGGCGGTCGACCTGATCGGGCAGAAGCGGGATCGGCCGCTGTTCCTCTACCTGGCCCACCCGGCCCCGCACACGCCCTTGCAGGCCACGCGCAAGTACATGGACCGCTATGCCCACATCACCGATCCGGGCAAGCGGGTCTATGCGGCGATGGTTTCGGCGCTGGACGATTCGATCGGCGCGATCCGGGCCAAGCTGGTGGAAACCGGGCAGGCGGACAACACGCTGATCATTTTCACTTCCGACAATGGCTGCGCCCGCTATGTCCTGGGGGCCTGCACGAACGCGCCGCTCAGCGGGTTCAAGCGCGATCACCTGGAAGGCGGGATCCGCATTCCCTTCATCGCGGTCTGGCCGGGGCGGATTCCCAAGGGCGTGGTCAGCGACCAGGTGGTCTCCAACCTCGATATCCTGCCGACGGCGGTAACCGGGGCGCGGGGCCGGGTGCCGGCGACGGCCGAAGGGGTGGACCTGGTGCGGCTGATGGCCCGCGCGGCGCGCCAGCCGGTGCCGCGCACGCTCTACTGGCGCTCTGGCCCCAACTTCGCGATCCGCGATGGCAACTGGAAGCTGTGGATTGCCAACCGGCGCGATCCGTCCGCGCCGATCATGACCGAAACCGCGCTGGTGCCCGATGGCACCAAGGCGACCGTTTCGGCGCTGGGCCAGCACGTGATGCTCTATGACCTGTCCACCGATCCGGGCGAGAAGCGGAACGTGGCGGAGGCCAACCCGCAGGTCGTGGCGCAGCTGCGGGCCAAGCTGGCGCGCTGGGATCGTGGCAATGTCGCCCCGCAGTGGACCAGCATGCGCCAGACCACGATGCGTTACGACAACCAGGACCTGATGGTGTACCCATGATCCGCAAGGCCCGCCTGCTCGCCGCCAGCCTGCTCGCCGCCAGCGCCGTCACTCCGGTGGCCGCCGCGGCCCGACCGGCCGGCACGCCGCCCAATATCATCGTCATCCTGGCCGATGACCTGGGCTATGGCGATTTGGGCGTACAGGGCGGCAAGGATGTCCGCACCCCCCGGATTGACCGGCTGGCGCGGCAGGGGGTGCGGATGACGCACTTCTATTCCAGCGCCCCGGTCTGCGGGCCCAGCCGCGCCGCGCTGATGACCGGGCGCCAGCAGAACCGGTTCGGGTTCGAAAACAACATGGGCGCCGAGCAGCGCACCGACCCGACCGCCGGTCTGCCGCGCGACCTGCCGACCATTGCCGAGCGGCTGCGCGGGCGCGGCTATGCCACCGGGATGATCGGCAAGTGGCATATCGGCTTTACCGCGCCCAACACCCCGGTCGCGCGCGGGTTCGATTATTTCTACGGCTTTCTCGACGGGGCGATCGGCTACATTCCGACCAATACCCCGGCGGACCGCTTCATGCTGCGCGGCACCCAGACGGTGCCGCACCCGGCCCACACCACCGATACCTTCGCGGACGAGGCTGTCAGCTTCGTACAGCAGAACCGCGACAGGCCGTTCTTCCTCTACGTGCCGTTCAACGCGGTCCACGCGCCGCTGCAATCGATCACGCCCTATCTCGACCAGTTCAAGCATGTCGGCGATCCGAAGCGGCGGACATACCTCGCCATGCTCAGCGCCTTTGACAGCGCAGTGGGCCGGATCGTCGATGCGGTCGACCAGGCCGGGTTGGGGCGCGATACGCTGATCGTCTTCACCAGCGACAATGGGGGGCCGACCTGGCAGACCACTTCGTCAAACGGGCCGCTGAACGGGGTCAAGGCGCTGCTGCTCGAAGGCGGGATCCGGGTGCCCACGGTGATCCGCTGGACCGGGCAATTGCCCGCCGGGCAGGTCTCGCGCCAGGTCGGCGTGGGGCATGACATTCCCTGCATGGCCATGGCCGTCGCCGGGGTGCCGGCCGATCCGACGCTCGACTGCGTCAACCTGCTGCCCGATCTCAAGGCGCGCCGCACCGGTTTCTCCGACCGGCCGCTCTACTGGCGCAGCAATATCCAGGGCGCGGCCCGGCAGGGGCAGTGGAAGTGGCTGCGGGTGGCGAACCAGAGCTACCTGTTCAACCTCGCGACCGATCCGGGCGAGCGGCGCAACCTGGCCCAGCGCAACCCGCAGGTGGCGCAGCGCCTGCAGCAGCAATGGGAAGCCTGGAACGCGACCCTCCCCGCGCCGCGCTGGGCCCCGCTCAACCGCTCCGCCGCATCGGCCGATGCACTGCTCGACCTCGTTGACAATTATGTCCATGGCCGGCCGGTCGACCCCCGCCCGCTGCTCTATGGCGGGGGGCCGGAGTAGCCGGTGCGGGGTTCACGGACCTTTGGGCGGTCCGTCGTCCCCGGCCTGCAGGTTGGGGTACTGCTGAGTGCTATCGGTGTACCGCTTGAGTATGCGTCCAGTGATAGCGCCCACCCAGGTGTGGGCCGTGTTGAGGTTCCACAGTTCCTTCGGATCGTTCTCCAGATCGAACACCCAGGGATAGGTCAGGGTGTTGGTGTAACCCGTCACCACCGCCTGGCCGGGCGCGGCCACGGCATTGCGGGCGGGCTCGTTGATCCGGAAATGAGTCTTGAAATTCCGCCACTTGATCGCGTGCAGATCGCCGTTGTGGAAGAACATCACGAAGTCGCGCGCCGACTTCTCGTTCTTGCCGAACAGGAAGTCGGTCTGGTCGATGGAATCGATCGCCCGATCCTGCGGCACCTTGTCCGCCGCCCCGGCCAACCGCGCGAAAGTGCGGTAGAAATCGAGCATCGCAACAATCTCGTTCGACACCCGGCCCGGCTGGGTCCGGCCCGGCCAGCGCACGATCATCGGCACCCGGATGCCGCCTTCGAGCGAGCTCGGGAAACTCGCCCCGGAACGGCCCGCTATCGGACTGCGCGCCATAGTCGGTGCCCGGCCCCAGCATGGTTTCAGGGCCGTTGTCGCTGGTGAAGATGACGATGGTGTTGTCCTCGATCCCTGCTTCGCGCACGGCATCGATGATCGCCCCGGCATTGCCGTCGATCTCGGCCAGGACGTTCTGGTACTGCGACCGGCCCGGCTTGGCATATTTCGGCGATCCCACGGTCGGCGTGTGCGGCAGGGTGAAGGGCATGTAGAGGAAGAAGGGCTGCTGGCTCTTCGCATTGGCCTTGATATAGGCAACGCCGCGCTCGGTGATCTCGCTGTCCAGCATCCCGCGCGTTTCGAGTGTGTAGGCCTTCACCCGGCGCGGCGGTGCGCCCTTGCTGGCTTCCCAGATCGCGGTGTCGCGGGCCTGGGTGGGATCGTAACCTGGCTGGATGGTCCAGGCGGCCTCGTTGCTGCTGCGCGGGATGCCGTACCACACGTCAAAGCCCTGGTTGGTCGGCATCCGGCCCGGTTCCGAGCCCAGGTGCCACTTGCCGAAGATCGCGGTCCGGTATCCGCTGTCCGACAGCAGTTCGGCGATGGTGTATTCCCAGTTGGCGAGGCCATCGCGCTGGCCCCGATTGTTCACGAAGCTGGTGCCGCTGCGCACGGGCATGCGGCCCGTCATCAGCGCCGAGCGGGTCGGGGTGCATTCCGGTTCGACGTTGAAGTTGGTCAGGCGCAGGCCCTGCTGGGCCAGCCGGTCGAGGTTGGGGGTCGGCACCCCGCGCAGCACCCCGCCGCCATAGCTGCCCAGGTCCCCGTAACCGAAGTTGTCGACCATCATGAACACGATGTTCGGTCGCTGGGCGGGCTTGGGCTGGTTGGCGGCGACGGGACCGGCCAGGGCCATGGCCACGGTCGATGCCAGGGCCAGCCATTTGCCCGCCAGGACCGGCTTCCCGGTCGATGCTCGGCCCGCTCTCGTCCGCAATTTCGCCATCGCTGCTCACCTCCCCTGTCATTTCGAACCCGGCGCTTTGGCCATGATCGGCAGGTTATCCATCGGGGGCCACGCGGGCTTGATCTGGCGCGACAGACGATTGCGGCGGGTAGGCCATGACCGACTGCTTCACCCCGCCTCGCGACACGGCGCGCGCTGACCTGATCGCGACCGTGCGGGTCCTGCTCGAAGTGCTCATGCCGATGGGCGAGGCCCGCCTCGGCAGCGTGGCGGGGGCGCTGGGGTTGCACCCGCGCACGCTGCAACGCCGTCTCCAGGCCCACGGCCTGAGCCTGTCCGACCTGCTCGACCAGCAGCGCCGGGACCTGGCCGGACGGATCGTGCTGGAACGGCGCATGTCGATGACCGAGCTGGCCTTGACGCTCGGCTATTCCGAACAGTCCGCCTTCAACCATGCCTTCGAACGCTGGTTCGGCGAAGCGCCCGGGCGTTGGGCCGCCCGGCATAGTCAAGCGAAGCATCGGCCCCGGACCATTTCGGCGCCGCGGATAGCAGGGGGAGGGGGGATCGATGCCTACCGATAGCAGGCTGCCCGGCATTGACGGTGCCAGCAATATTTCCGGCCCGCCGATCGATGGCCCGATCGGCCAGGCGCTGTGGGCGCGGGCCGATGCCGTGCTGCCCGGCCGCGCCATGTTCATGACCCGCAGCGCGCGGTATGCCGGGCCCGGCGTGCAGCCCGGCTTCATCGACGAGGCGCAAGGCTGCCGGGTGCGCGATGCCGACGGGCGCTGGTACCTCGATCTCAACTGCGGCAATGGCCCCAACCTGCTGGGCTATCGCCATCCGGAGGTGGAGGCGGCGGCGCGCCAGCAGGCCGAACAGGGCGACCTGATGCCCTACTTCCCCTCGGCCATGGTCGATTTCTGCGAACGCCTGCTGCGCTGGAGCCCGGGGTTCGACTGGGCGCTGCCGGTCAAGGCCGGATCGGACGCCACGGCGCTGGCAATGCGCATAGTCCGCGCCGCCCGCAACCGCGACCGGCTGATCCTGTTCCGGCAGGCCTACCACGGCAACAATGCCGAGCAATCGCTGCGCCATGAACGCCATCCGGCCGCGGCGCTCGACAATCTCTACCGGCTGGACTGGAACGATCCGGCCGCGCTCGATGCCTTCCCGGCGGAAGCCGCCGAACAGGTGGCGGCGATCATGCTCAATCCGATCGACCAGCCATCGGGCGTGCCCGCCAGCGAAGCCAGCGCCGAATTCATCGCGGCGGTGCGCCGCTTCCGCGCCCGGACCGGGGCGCTGGTGATCCTGGACGATGTCCGTTCGGGCTTCCGGCTCCATCCGCAGGGTTCGCACCGGGCGATGGGGCTTGATCCCGACCTGCTGTGCCTGGGCAAGGCCCTGGGCAACGGCCATGCAGTCGGCGCGCTGCTGGGCAAGGAGCCGCTGCGCGCGGCGGCTTCGTCGATCCTCTACACTTCCACCTATATCTACAGCGCGGTCTGTTTCCGGGCGGCGATCGCGACGCTCGATGTCTATGAGCGCGACAATGCCTTCGCGGCGATCCAGCGCGCGGCGGAGCGGTTGCGGGCGGGAGTGCTGGCGGCGGCTGGCCGGCATGGGCTGGACCTGCACTTTACCGGCCCGGCCAGCCATCCCAACGTGCTGTTCGCCCAGGATCCCGGCTGCGCGCGGGGCGAGCGCTTTGCCTATGAGGCGGCGCGGCGCGGCCTGCTGTTCCATCCGCGCCTCGCCTGGTTCGTCAGCGCCGCGCATGACGATGCCGCGATCGACGAGGCCATCGCCATCGCCGATGCCGCCCTCGCGGCCTGTGCCTGACTTAATGACGAGGAATCCCATGTCATCAGTCCCGTTCCTGCCTGATCCCGCCAAGCCGCCCTATCCGAGCCGCGAAGCCGCCGAAGAGGCCTATTCCCGCCACGTCTCGGCGGGGCATGTCGCGATCCTCAATTCGGTGCTCGGCTTTCACAACATCCACTATGGCAAGCGCGAGAACGGGCGGGTGCAGGATGTCTATTCCGGGCGCTGGTACTTCGATTGCCACCGCGGCGGATCGACCTTCAACCTCGGCCACCTCCACCCAGAACTGGTGCGGGTGGCGAAGGAGGCGCTGGACTATGTCGACGCTGGCAGTTTCAGCCAGGTTTCCGGTTATCGCGCGATGCTGGCCAGCAAGCTCGCCGAATCCACCGGCGGCGCGCTGGTCGGCTCAATCTTCGGCTGCAATGGCGGCGATGCGATCGAGATCGCGGCTCATGCCGCGCGTTACTTCACCGGCCGGCACCGCTTCGTGGCGATCGAGACCGGCTCGTTCCACGGCCACAACGAATTCGGCCTGACCGTCAGTGCGATCAGCGGGGCCGAGCGCAAGCATTATGGCATCGCTGAAAACGGCACCATTTTCGTGCCGTTCAACGATCTGCCTGCCATGCAAGCGGCCCTCGCGCAGGAGGATGTGGCCGGCGTGATCATCGAGCCGACCCCGGCCCAGTCCGGCTTTCCGACCGCCGATGCGGATTATCTCAAGGGCGTCAAAACCGCATGCGAGGCCAACGGGGCACTGTTCATCCTTGACGAGGTCCAGACCGGGATGGGCAGCTGCGGCACCATGTGGAGCTATGAGAGCGACGGCTACAAGCCGGATATCATTGCCTCGGGCAAGGGACTGGGCGGCGGCATGTTCGCGATTTCGGCGGCGACCATGCGCGAAGATGTCTGGCGCAAGTTCACCGGGCGCGATTTCGCGCCGCATGGCTCGACCTATGGCGGATCGGAACATGCCTGCATCGTGGCCACCCGTGCGCTGGAACTGACGCTTGATCCGGCGTTCCTCGCCCATGTGCGCAAGCTGGCGGCGATGTTCGCCGATGGATTTGCCGATGCGCCTTATCCGGTCAGCCAGCGCGGGCTCTGCCTGGGGTTGTGGACGGGCGACAGCCGCGGTGCCTCGGCCGCCTTGAGCGCGGCGGGGGTGCTGACCATCCCATCGGGTGTGGCTCCGGTCCTGCCGTTCCGCCCGGTACTGACGATTTCGGAAGACGAAGCGGCCGAGATCATCGCGATAGTCCGCCAGACGCTGGGCTAGCAAACGGCCGCGTCCGGGCCAGGTTCCAGCTTTGACAGCCGGGCCGATGCCATGCGACACATCCGGCATGACCCCGCAGGAGCTTTACCGCGCCAGGCTGACCAGCGCCGACCAGGCAGTGGGGGCGATCGCCGCCGGGATGAGCGTGGCCATGGGCATGGCCGTGGCCGAACCGCCGGCCCTGCTCGAGGCGCTGGGTCGCCGGATCGAGCGCGACGGGATCGGCGATCTCAAGCTGTGGTACTTCCACTCGCTCGAAGCGGCGGGCAAGACCGTGCTGCGGCGCGAACTGCTCGATCGGGTGCGCCCGCACTGCATGTTCCTCAGCCAGGTCGAACGGGCACTCATCCGGCAGGACCCCTCCGGCACCGCTTACGGCCCGGTTGAATTCGTGCCGGTGGCCTTCAGCGGATCGCCGCGCCTGCTGGCCGAACGCGCCGATCTGGATGTCTGCATCACTACCGTTTCGCCGATGGACCGGCACGGCTGGTTCACCTTTGGGACCAGCAACGATTATACCTCGGCCGCTGCCCGCAGCGCGCGGCGGCTGATTGTGGAGGTCAATCCCGCCATGCCACGCGTGTTCGGAGATTCGCTGCTCCACGTTTCCGAGGTTGATGCCATCGTCGAGCATCATTGTCCGCTGCCCGAAGTCACGACTGGCCAGCCCAGCCCTGAAGAGCAGGCGATTGCCGCCATCATCGCCGGGATGATCGAGGACCGGGCCTGCTTGCAGATGGGCATTGGCACGCTGCCGGCGGCGGTCTGCAGCCTGCTTGAGGACCGCCGCGATCTTGGCATCCATACCGAACTGATGACTCCGGCGCTGGCCCGGCTGGTGGAATGCGGTGCGGTCACCAACCAGGCCAAGACCACCTACCGGGGGCGCAGCGTGTTCACCTTCGCGATGGGTGATGCGGCGTTCTACGATTTTCTTGACGACAATCCCGCCTTCCATTCGCTGCCGGTCGATCTCGTCAACGATCCCCGGCACATCGCAAAGAACGACAACGTGGTCTCGGTCAACGGCACGCTCCAGATCGATCTGGGCGGGGCCTGCAATTCCGAACACCTGCTGGGCCGGCAGTATAGCGGCTCGGGTGGTCAGCTCGACTTCGTGCGGGGGGCAACCGCCTCGCGCGGGGGGAAATCGATCATCGCCTGCCAGTCGACGGCGATGGAGGGCGGGGTATCGCGGATCGTCCCGGCGCTTGATGGCCCGGTCACGACACCGCGCAACGATACCCATATCGTGGTCACCGAATATGGCTGGGCCGATCTGCGCGGCAAGTCGCTGCACCAGCGGGCCGAAGCCCTGATCGGACTGGCCCATCCTCGCTTTCGCGACGAACTGGCGAACGGGCTGGGCTGAACGGGCTACCGCAGTTCAGGCTTCGGCCAGGTCACCCAGCACGTCGCGCAGCGGGCCCAGCCACTGTGCATAGGGCCGCCAGACCTCCATCCCGTCACGGTTGAGCGGGCGGCGGACCTGTTCGCTGCTGGGCGTGCGGACCACCCGGTCGAGCTTGTGGAACTCTCGCAGGCCCTCGTCCCAGTCGAGCCCCAGATAGGCCAGCGCCGGGCGCAGCTCGGCCTCCTGGTCCTCGACCAGCGAGCGGTAGCTCACATGATGGATCATGCCGGGCGCAACCCGGTCGAAGTGCGTCATCAGCCGGACATAGTCGACATAGCACTGTCCGACATCGCGCAGCGCGAAGGAAGCGGCATGGGCCGTGGTGAAGGACTGCGAGAAGTTCGAGAAGCAGCAATCCAGCGCTGGCCGACGGATATCGATGAAGCGGGCCTGCGGCAGGATCCTCCGGATGAACAGCACATTGCTCCAGTTCTGGGGCAGCTTGTCGACGAACCAGGGGCGATCCGTCTTGCGGTGGACCCTGGCCCGCGCGAGATAGTCCTGGCCAAGCAGGGCCGCCTGTTCATCGGTCATCGCCGCAATTGCCTGGGGCACGGTGATCGGCCCCTTGCGGGTCACGATTTCCATGAAGGAACGCATGATCGCCGGGATATAGGGCAGCTCCCCCACCGGTTCGATTGCGGGGTGGCTGCCCAGCATCTGTTCCAGCAGGGTCGAACCCGAGCGGGGCAGGCAGATGATGAACACCGGCATGTCCGTCCCGTTGGGCGCGGTGGGCATGCCGCCCAGGAAGTCGGCGCTGGCGACGCGCTCGGTTTCCGCCACTTCCCCGGTCAGCTCCGAGGCATCGTAGCCGATGCTTTCGGCCCGCACCCGGTTGCCTTCGGCATAATGGTGGAAGGCTTCCTCGTAATCCGCGCGATCGTGCAGCGCGCGGGCCAGCGCGAAATGGAGCGGGGCGATGTTGCGCTCATCGATGGCAATGGCCAGGGCCGCACGCATCGCCGTGATGTCTTCGTCGGTCAGGACCTTGCGCTTGATGCTCCCGAGGCCCCACCAGGCTTCGCCGAACTCCTCGTCCAGCGCGATCGCGCGGCGATAGGCGTCGATGGCCTCGTCCACCCGGCCCGCGGCGCGCAGGCCGTGCCCATAGGCCAGCCAGGCCCCAAGCGATTTCGGATTGTCCGACACCAGCTGCGCCTTGATGGCCAGCGCCTCTTCGTGGCGGCTCATCCTGTCCAGCAGGTTGGCGTGGAGGCCGCGCAGTTCCTGGTCGCCGCGTTCGTTGATCAGCCGGGCCGTATAGGCTTCGGCCACCTGCAGCCGATCCTGCTGGCTGTAGACCGAGGCCAGCGCCCGATGAAGCTCGATGCCGTTCTCCCCGCGCTGCAGCGCCCGCCGCAGGAAATGCTCCGCCTGCCCCAACGCGCCGGTCTGGACCGCGACCATGCCAAGTTGCGCCAGCCCCCTGGGTTCATCAGGATGCTCGCGCAGGTGGGCGATCAGCAGCTTGGCGGCCTGATCATCCTGGCCCTGCTCGCGCAACCGGATCGCTTCAGACAGGCGTGGGTAGATGGCCGTGGAAACCGGACCGGACATCAGGCGTAGCCCAGCACGGCCCTGAGGCCAGGGGCCTGGTAATCGACCAGCGCCCGGTGGCGCGGGCCAAGTTCGGCAGGCAGTTCGATCCCGACCCCGGTCAGGTTTTCGCGCGCGGTGGCGCTCTGCTTGCGATCCGCGCCGACCAGCACCCGGTCGCGCCAGTCCCGCGGCATGGCAATCCCGCAGGCATCCAGCAGTTCGGCGAAGAACCGCTCAGCCTCGGCATTGTCGAGATCGGCCACGGCGGCCACCAGGTCTTCGAACTTCACGGCATGGCAGCGGGTTCCCAGCCAGGCGGCGGCATTGAGTTCGTAGATATCGTTGAGCGAGGGCAGCTTGCCCGGCAGGCCGAAGATCATCATGGTCAGCAGCTCGTCCACCTCGATTTCGCCGCTGCGCAGATGATCGACATTGCCGAAGAACTGTTCCGACAGCAGGAACCGGGCGCGGGCGATCACCCAGTCATAGGGATCGCGATAGAGCACCACGCGCCGGGCCCGCGCTGTTTCCACTACCGAGGCATCGGCCATGAACAGGTGTCCCCAGCTCAGCATCGGGCGCGCCGGATCGAAGGCGTGGCGATGCTGGGGCAGGTTCCCCCACTGGATGAAGTCGGCCATGTAATGCTGCTCGGCCGGCACGAACATCCGCATGATATTGCGCAGCAGGTGGCTGCCGCTCTTGGGAACGGAATTGAGGAAGACCGGGTGCGGTAAGGGTACCTGGGCAAAGCGCGCGTTTTCGGCATCAAGGGTGTCGGCGCGGACCTGGATTATCGGCATGGTGGGTTACGGCTCCTGCGGCCCTGATAACAGAAGGGGCGACATGAAACCATGCCGCCCCCCGTTGTGTTCTGTGCCGTGATGGCGGAGATCAGAACTTCGCGCTGACGTTCACGAAGACGCGACGCCCGGTGAAGCCATACTGCGAAGCGGCGATCACCGGCCCCAGCATCGAGATCTGGTTGCCATTGAGTACCGAAACCGACGGCGGACGGGTATCGAACAGGTTGTTGATCCCGGCCGTGATCACAAAGCGCCCGTCGGCGATTTCCTTGGTGGCCGAGATGTTGTGATAGAACACCGCCGGCGCGGTCAGATCCGGGCAGTAGGTGCCATAGATCGGAACGTCGTCGGCCGGATTGCTCGGCGTGCCGTTGTTGTTGAACGACCGGATGCACGGACCGCCATTGCGATCTTCGAAGTCGCTCTGGTCGGAGGTGCCGCCAATGACGTTCATGCCGTAGAAGATGCTGAACGTGGCCGAAGGAGCCCAGGTCAGACGGAAATCGCCGACCCACTTGGGCGAACCGGCCTCGCCGTTGTCGGATTCGAGCGGCGAGGTCGGCAGCAGGCGCGAATTGTCCTTGAGCTGCCAGGTCATGTCAGCCGTCAGCGTCAGGGTGCCAAGCGAACCAAGGCCCTGCTTCGCGCGGAAGGTCAGGTCGATGCCCCGGTTGTGCTGGCTCGAGACGTTGATGTACGAATCCCGGATCGTGTTGATCTGGAACGGCGCAGACACGTTCTGGCCGCGGGTGAAGAGATTGCAGAGTGGCTCCGTCGCGAAGTTGGCCGAGTCATAGCACCCGAACAGGATCGTGCTGGCACCCAGCTGCGAGATTTCACCCTTCACCTTGATGTCGAAGAAATCGACCGCCAGGCTGAGGTCGGTGTTCGGCAGGAACGCCAGCTTCGGGGTCAGGATCGTACCGACCACGAAAGCCTTCGAGGTTTCCGCTTCGAGGATGCCAAGGCCGCCGGACGAGATAACCGTCGCGTCGATCCCCCCGCCAGCATAGGTGCCCGGAATGCCGTCCGCGGCGCAGTTGGTCGCGATCCGCTGCGAAATACGACCGGCCGCGAGCGCGCCAGCCCAGCCGACGCAGGGGTCGATGCGGTTTTGCCGCGCGAAGCTGGTCTCATCGGCCAGGAACTGTTCGAACAGCGCCGGGGCGCGATAGGACGTGCCATAGCTGCCGCGGAAGCGGAGCCAATCGGTCATGGTCCAGTTCAGGCCCAGCTTGTAGGTCCAGTTGCCATTGTCAGAGTCCGACACGCCGTCGCGTTCGCGGGTGGCCTTCACATTGGTGACGCGGCCGGCAGCTGACAGGGTAACGTCCTCAAGGAACTGCTTGTCCTTGAAGAGCGGGATGTTGAGCTCGGCAAAGGCTTCGCTGGTCAGGCTCTTGCCGGCGGTGATGCCGCTGGCCGAAGCGCCCCAGGCGTTGGCCGCGAGAGTGATCGCGCCCGGCTTGTCGTTGATCTTGTCCTCGCGGATCGAGGCGCCCACGGCGAGCTCGAGCGGGCCGGCGGGCATCTGGAACAGCTCGCCCGAAACGGTCGCTTCACCTGTGAGCTGGGTGTAGATGGTCTTGCCTTCTTCCCAGTCGGTCAGAAAGTTGGCCTGAGCGGCGGTCAGCTGACCGGCCAGGAAGTTGGGATCGGTCCAGGGCAGATCGATACACTGCTTGCCCGAGATCGGCGTGACCGTTCCGGCGCAGGAGGCGAACTGGAAGTAGCCGGTGTCATAGGCATCCTGCAGGATCTGCTGGGTGCGATAGCGACCGATGTTGCGGCTGTACTGGGCGTAGACTTCATAGCGCCACTTGCTGTCGCCGCCGAAGTTGCCGCGCAGACCAGCCACGCCACGGTAATAATCCACCTTCTGGCTGCTGTCGCTCAGGTTGGTGATCCCGGTCGGGCTGATCAGGTTGATCCCGCCCCAGCCGCCGCCCCAGAAATTGTAGGCATTGCCGGCCCCGGTGCCATAGAAGTCACCAGTGTAACCGAAGTTCCAGAACTGGCGCCAGCCGTTCTGGTAGGTTTCGCGGCGGTTGAACAGGAATTCACCGAACAGCTCGGCCGAATCCGACAGTTCGAAAGCACCCTCGGCATAGACCGTGTAGAGATCGGTCTCGGGAATGATGGTCTGCTCGTCCACGAACGGGTGATAGGCGTTCTGCACTGCCATCGACTTGGCGTCGTAACCGGTCGGGAACCAGCCCGCCGGAGCGAAGAAGTCGCCAGCGAAAGACGGAGCGCCATAGGCAGGGATGCCCAGGGTCTGACCCGGATACTGGAACTGCAACAGGTTGCGGCCACCCAGCGCCGTAAACAGGCCGGTGTTCGGGCCCCCGGGCCCATCCAGCCGCATGTTGCCGATCAGGTCATAGGTCCAGACGTGGCCCCAGCGCAGGTCTTCGCAATGCGGCTTGCCGGTGCGCGGGTCGATCAGGTCGGAGCGGTTGCCGGACTGGTCATAGATGTTGGCTGCCGGGCAGGCCAGATAGCTGCGGTCGCCGCGGGCCAGTTCCTTGGTCTTGGAATAGTCGCCCGCGATCATGAACCGGCCACGGTCGAACGTCTTGCCCCAGGCGGCGCTGACACGATACTGCTCGCCACCGGCATCGAACGGCATCGAGGTGTTGACGTCGAGCGTGATGCCATCGAGCTTCGACTTGGTGAAGATGTTGACCACGCCGGCGACCGCATCCGAACCATAGACCGACGAGGCACCGGTCTTGAGGATCTGGATGTCGTTGATGATCGACAGCGGCAGGACGTTGAGATCGAACGAGGACACGCCGCCACGGGTACCGGCCGGACCGGCGCGGCGGCCATTGAGCAGCACCAGGGTGCGGTTTGCGCCAAGGCCGCGCAGGTCAACCGTCTGGGCGCCGGGGCCGCCGTTGGTCACGAAGTTCGACGAGAGGGCCGAGGTGATCTGGGTCGAACCAGAGGCGATCGGCGAGCTTTGCAGGGTGTTGGCCAGGTCGAACCGGCCTTCCTTCTTGGCGACTTCCGGATCGACCACCGAAACCGGATCGGGGCTGTTGAACGGCGTGACCGAGCGAATGCGCGAACCGGTGACGACGATCCCGCCATCATCCGCGGTAGCCTGAGGCTGTTCCTCCTGGGCCGCGTCCTGGGCCATGGCGGGAACTGCAAAGGTCATCGCACCGGCCGCCACACTGGCGAGCAGCCCGTGGCGACGACGCATTTCGTAAGAACTGGACATAATAATCCCCCACTTGGATGCTTGCTATCATGCAGGCGGATGCATGTTGCGCAAGCCCCGGTGCCTAAAGGCTGGGTTCCCGGAGTAATTTTGTTTCATTGGGTAGCAAAAATGCCACAGATTGCCCGGTCGGGAGGTCGGCCCGAACCGGTTGGGCCGGACTGTGTCAGTAGAACCACGCAGGACCGGATCCCGCTCGCGGCGAATCAGCGTGAAGCGGACTCCTGCGCGTCCGGCGCCGGCGCAGCGATGGCAGCACGCGCGCCGATGGCCTGGTACAGGGCAATTTCCGCCAGCAGCTGTTCTTCCCAGGCCAGGACCTGGGCTTCCTCCGCTTCGCTCAGCAATTCATCGGCGTCGATCAGGGTCCGCAGATCTTCCTCCCCTTCAAGGTACTGCGCCTTGCCGAGCCTGGCGGTCAGGCCGGATTCGGCGGCGATCTGCGCGATGATCCGGCTGCGCTGGACAATCAGACTCCGCGCCTTGAGCAGGTCTTCAACCTCGGCCAGCGCGGCCAGGATGATGCGGCGATAGTCTTCCGCCGCCTCCAGCTGGTCGGCCCGGGCGACGGCCAGGTTGCGGCGCAGGCGTCCGCGATCGAAGATCGGGGCCAGCAGCGACGAGCCGAGCGACAGCGACTGGGTGGTTGGCTGGCCGCTCAGCGCCTCGACCATGCCGACAAACGACAGGTTGAGCCGGGGGAAGAAGGCCGCGCGGGCCGCCTGGGCATCGCCATCGGCGGCCCGGATGCGGGCCTCGGCCGCCAGAATATCGGGCCGCAGGGCCAGCAATTGCCCGGGCGGTGGTGGCTGGAGATCGGGCAGCGCCAGGTCGGCCGGCAGCGGATCGGCGGCAAGAAAGCCGGGTGCCGGAGCGCCGGTCAACTGGGCCAGCGCGGTGCGGGTCCGGTCGAGGCTCTGTTCCAGCTCCTTGCGGCGCTGGCGCAGTTCGAGCACCCGGATGGACTGCAGGCCCAGTTCGACCCGCGTGGCTGCCCCGGCAGCATGGCGCACCCGCACGATCCGTTCGAGTTCCTCCGAGCGGGCGATCACCTCGTCGTAGATCTGCAGGCGGCGATTGAGCGTGGCGCGCTGGATCCAGGCCCGCGCGACCTGCGCCACGATCGCCTGTTCGACCGCCGCGCGTTCCCACTCGGCGGCCCTGGCGCGGGCGAGGCCGGCCCGGCTTTCCGCCCGGATCCGGCCGAACAGGTCCGGTTCCCAGGCAATATCCAGCTGCACCTGGTCGCTGCGGAAATCCAGTGTCTGGCCGGAACTGCGGCGGAACTCGCGGCCGATCCCGGCCTCGGCGCTGACTTCGGGCAGGGCCTGCTGCCGCAGGCTGATCAGTTCGGCCCGCGTTCGTTCGACCCGCGCGGCGGCAATCCCGATCTCGGGATTATTGGCCAGCGCACTGTCGATCAACTGGGTCAGGCGGGGATCGCCCAGCAGCTGGCCGAGGTGCGCGGGCACCGGTTCCGCCGCCGCTCGTGCGGTCGGTTCGGTCCAGGCAAGATCCGGAATTTCATAGCGAATTGCGGGCGGGGCCGAACCGGCGCAGCCTGCCGCCAGGGCCATCAGGCAGATCGCCGGGGTTCGGGAAAGGCATTGCCGCATGCCAGCGCGGTAACCGAAGCTGGTAAAGATTGGCTTATCGCCCGCGCGCTGCCCGCAAACGGGTGCTGCAAACGCGGTTAACCAGATTTTGTCCTTTCCCGGCTAACCCGCCTGCACCTGCAGGGGATTTCAGCCGAGGACGATGGCGCAGCAGCTTTTCCGGAACGAAGTGATCGAGGCGGGGCGCACCCGGCTGACCGGTCGGGTCGTTGCGGCCACGCCGCCGGGCGCCTGGCTCTACACCGGCCTGGCGCTGGGGGCTTTCGCGATTGCCCTTCTGATCGCGCTGCTGGGCAGCTTTTCGACAACGGCCGATGTCCGGGGAATCGTCGCTTACGACCAGGGCGTGGCCCGCGTCTATCCGCGCACGACGGCCGAAATCTCGCGGATCTTCGTCAAGACCGGACAGCAGGTCGCTGCGGGCGATCCGCTGGTCGAACTGGCGATTGCCCAGGGCCAGCAGGGCCTGACCCCGCAGCTCAAGGACCTGTCCCGGCAGGATGCCGAACTTGCGCGCCAGTCCGAACTGGCCGGGATCGAGACGGTCTCCCAGCTGGCCGCCCTGACCCAGCGCGCCGCCGGGATCGATGCGGCGATCGCCTCGCTACAGCGCCAGCTGGTGCTGGCCCGTGAACAGGTTGGCCTGGCCGAATCCGCTGCCCGCCGCGCCCAATCGCTGGCCCGCGAGCAGGCGGCCACGCAGCGCCAGGTCGAAGATGCGCGGTCCGCCGTGCTGGCCCGCCGGGCCGAAGCCGAAGCGATTGGCGAACAGATCGCGGCGCAGCGCTCGGCCCGCCAGGCGGTTGCGGCCGAACGCGCCCTGCTGACCGCTGGCGGGGCAAAATCGGCCTCGCTGATCGAGGGGCAGCGCGCTGCCCTCGCCGCCGAACTCAAAGCGCTCGAACGATCGGACCGGATCGTGCTGGTGGCGCCGGTGGCGGGCACCGTTGGTGACCTGACCGGAGAGCTTGGTCAGCAGGTCCGGCCCGATGGCGCCGTGGCGACGATCGTGCCCGCAGGGAGCCGGATGGAAGTCTGGCTCTTCGCCCCCAGTCGCGCGGTCGGTCATGCCCGGGTCGGCCAGCAGGTCCGGCTCCAGTTCGATGCCTTCCCCTATCGCACTTATGGCACCGGGCTGGGCGTGGTTGCGGCCGTGTCGGGCGTTCCGACCGAGCCCGCCGCGCTTGATCCGGGGCTGAAGATCACCGAGCCGGTGTTCAGGGTGCGGACCTCCATCCGGGCGATGGCCCCGCGCGTTGCGGGTGGCCCGCAACTGCTCCGCCCGGGGATGACGGTCACGGGCAAGATCGTGGTTGAACGGCGCAGCCTGTGGGCGGCGCTGTTCGGCTGGGGCGAGAAGGGCCCGGCATGAGCGACTTCGACTGGCCCTGGACGCGGCGTATGTCGCCGATCCTCCAGTCGGAGGCGGCCGAGTGCGGGCTGGCGTCGTTGGCGATGGTTGCCCGCCACTTTGGCCACCGGGTTGACCTGGCCGGGTTGCGTCGCCGCTTTCCCACCTCGCTCGACGGGCTCAACCTGCGGCAGCTGATGGCTGCCGCCTCGGCGCTGGATCTGGCCCCGCGCGCGGTCCGGCTTGAAATCGATGAGCTGGACCAACTGGCCCTGCCGGCGATCCTGCACTGGGATCTGAACCATTTCGTCGTGCTGGAATCGGTCAGCGCGAAATCGGTGGTCGTGCTCGATCCCGCCCGTGGCCGGGTCCGCATCGCGCTGTCGGCGATCGGGCGCCACTTTACCGGGGTCGCGCTGGAACTGACCCCCACGCCGGATTTCAAGCCGATCGAGGCGCGGGTCCAGACCCGGCTGACCGACCTGTGGAGCCAGCTGACCAATTTCCGCTCGGCCATCGCGCAGGTCCTGTTCCTGTCGCTGCTCGTCCAGCTGGCCTCGCTGGCCAGCCCGCTCTTCATGCAGCTGGTGGTCGATGATGCCGTCAACCAGGGCGACAGCAGCCTGCTGACCGTGCTGCTGCTGGGCTTCGGGTTCATCTACCTGCTGCAATCGGTCACCCGCTTCCTGCGAACGTGGGTGACGATCTGCCTCGGCCAGTCGCTGACTTTCCAGCTGGCCGGCAACCTGATGCGCCATCTGCTGCGGCTGCCCGCGACCTATTTCGAGCGGCGTCACGTTGGCGATATCATGTCGCGCCTCGGCGCGGTGGGCCCGATCCAGTCGCTGCTGACCCAGGGGCTGGTTGATACGGTGATCGACACCACGCTGGTGCTGGCCACCCTGGTGGTGATGTTCATGATCAGCGTGCCGCTGGCCCTGATCGGCATCGGCGCAACGCTGTTCTACCTGCTGGTCACCCAGCTGGTCCACCCGACCCTGCGCCGCCTGACCGAAGAGCAGATCGTGGCCCAGGCCCAGGAGGAAACCTATGTCCTGGAAAGCCTGCGGGCGATGCGGGCGATCAAGCTGCATGGCTTCGAAGCGACGCGCGAAAGCGGCTGGCGCAACCATTTCGCGGAAGTGATCTCGGCCGGATACAAGGCGCAGATGGCCAATCAGAAGGTCGATTTCCTTGAGGACGTCACCTCCAACCTGGCCTTCCTGCTGACCGTCTATTTCGGAGCCCTGGCGGTGATCAGCCAGGAATTGACAGTCGGCACCCTGCTGGCGTTTCTCTCCTACCGCAGCACCTTTTCGGGCAGCGCGCGGGCGCTGGTGCGGCAGTGGCAGCGCTGGCGGTTGCTGTCGGTCCATCTCCAGCGCTTGTCCGACATCGTCGGCGAGCCGCGCGAACAGTTGGCCCCGGTGGTCCAGCGGCGCACCGCGATCCGGCCGCCCGCGATCCGCGCGCGCGACCTGACCTTTGCCTATTCGGCGCAGTCTGGCCCGGTGCTGGAGCGGGTCAGCTTCGACATTCCGGCCGGTTCGCTGGTGGCCATCGTCGGTCCGTCCGGCGCCGGCAAGACCACCCTGATGCGGCTGTTGCTGGGCCTGTTGACCCCGCAGGGCGGCGCGCTCGAGATCGATGGCACACCGCTCAATGCCAGCAGCCTGGCTGGCTGGCGGGCGCGGGTCGGGGCCGTGATGCAGGACGATTATCTCCTGTCCGGCAGCCTGGCCGACAACATCGCCTTCTTCGATCCGCATCCCGATCAGCAGCGGGTCGAGCAGGCCGCCCGCTTCGCCCAGATCCATGACGATATCGCGCGGATGGCGATGGGCTATCACTCGCTGGTCAGCGACATGGGTGTGGCGCTGTCGTCCGGCCAGCGCCAGCGGATGCTGCTGGCCCGCGCGGTCTACCGGCAGCCCGACATGCTGATCCTCGACGAGGGGACCGCCAACCTCGACAGCCAGACCGAGGAAGTGCTGGCCCGCTCGATCGCCGCCTGGCCGATCACCCGGATCGCCATTTCGCACCGGCCGGCGCTGGTGCGCCTGGCCGATATCGTCCTCGAGGTCGATGGCGGACAGGTGCACGTGCGGAGCAATGCCCAATCCGGGTTTGCCGCCAGTGCGCGCCCGTCGACTCCCACCGAAACCCATGCGCAGTTCGCAAGCGGAGGTGTCTCATGAACGCCCATACCCGGCTGGTCAGCCCGCTGACCTTCAACCCGGAACTCGACATTCCGACGCTGGCGGAGGCCTTTCGCACCAGGGGGCACGTGCGGATTCCGCATGTGCTCACCGCCGGGGCGCCTGAACTCTACCGCTATCTGGACGTCAACGAATGCTGGATTCAGGTGATCAACAAGCCGTCCGGCGGAGCCTGGGAAATGCCTCTCCGCGAATGGCTGGAGCCTGGATCGCAGCGCCGTGCGGAAATCGAGCGGGAAGCCTACGCCAACGCCTGCGACGGGTTCCAGTACAGCTATGCCGCGCTGCGCATCCCGGCGCAGAACGAGGCCTGCAACGATCCGGTCTTGTGCCAGATCAGCGACCTGCTGGCCGATGGGGCCGTCAAGCAGGTGCTGACGGCGATCACCGGTATCGACGATCCGGTCTTCACCGATGGACAGGTGACGGCCTATGGCCACGGCGATTTCCTGACCGGTCATGATGACGATCTGGCCGGGTCCGGGCGGGCGGCGGCCTTCGTGCTGGGCCTGACGCCGCAATGGCGGCTGGAGTGGGGCGGGCTGCTGATGTTCCACGAACTGGGCCAGGTGCCGTTCTGGGGCATGGGGCCGCAATTCAACACGCTCGATCTCTTCGCGGTGCCCAAGTACCACAGCGTCTCGCTGGTCAGCCCGGCCGCGCCGCGGCGACGCTATTCGATCACGGGCTGGCTGTCGCGGCGGTAACTTCGGTCGACCGCTTCAACGATCGGGCGTCACATCCAGCGCCCCGGAGGTGCGGATCGAGATTTCCACCTCGACCACGAATTCGCTGCGGCGCGCGCGGAAGTGCCGGGCCAGGCGCGGGTCGAAGAAGTCCTTGAGCAGCGGCGGGCGACGCGCCGCGAAATAGAATTCGGGATCGGCGATCACGTCCTCGTCGGCGGTCAGACGCAGTTCGTCCTTGCGGGTCACCGTCTCGACCACGCACCAGGCGTGCGTGAAGCCCGCGCTGCGCAGGGCATAGGCCCGGTGATAGCCGTTCTGCAGCAGGACGCGCTGGCCGCTGCGGATCCCGCTCAGCAGGTTGGAGCCGAAGCCGATCGGCACGCCGACCATCGCCACGGCCGGGTTGGGCAGGGCCAGTGCCGCCAGCTGGTCCTGGTCGAGCAGGGTCGGGCGATGCTCGCGAAAGTCGCTGGAATAGGACGAGAACTGGAACCGGGTCGAGCTGAGCCGGCGTACCCGGTAGGGCGGAAACTCGCGTTCCAGCGGCAGGCAGAACCGGAACAGCGCCGCTGGCGGCGGTGCCGGGACCGAGCAGTTCCGCGATCCGGCGCGAATAGCCGGTCTCCACCTGCAGCTGGGAAATCACCAGCTTGTCGAGTTCGACCAGTTCGAAGCTGTAGGGCAGATCGTCGAACGATGACTGAAACCAGCGGTGGGCTTCCACTTCGCGGGCCAGTGGCACCAGTTCGGGCGGCAAGGGCTGGCAATCGATCTGTTCGGCCAGCCCGGCTTCCGATTGTTCCAGGTCGTAATAGAGATCATTGGCGGCGCGCCATTCGGCGGCGCAGGCGCGCAGATCGCAGGCGCCCTCGCGGATGACCTTGTTTTTCTGGAACTCGAGATAGTCCTCAAGCTGCGGCTGGCCCAGAATCCAGACCATGTCGCGCTCGGCGCTGGCCAGCACCGGAGCGCCGGCTGGCCCGGCCGCCGGAACCTGTTCCTTGGGTTTTGCGCCTTGCTGCATGCGGAATGCTTAGCTCCGATGCCTTACCAAACCGCAAAGAGCGTTGGCTTGCGCGGCCGCAAACAGAAAAGGGCGGGATTGCTCCCGCCCTTTCGAAGGTGCTGCGAAGGTCAGCTTAGCACTTGCTGTGCTTGGACTTCTTCGACTTCTTGCTCTTCTTCGACTTCTTGGTTTTCTTGGTCTTCTTGGTGCCCTTGCTGCCGCCGTCGCACCAGCAGCTCGGCGGGGTCGGCGAGTCACCGCAAGTGCGGCCCTTGCTGCCCGCACCGTAAACCATTTCGAGTTCGTCAAGATTGAGATCACGCATGTTCAGGCTCCTAACTAACAACTTCTCGGTAACTGGGCCTGATCTTATTGTTCAATTTTCGAAGCTGTCACGCGGTGTTTTATGGTTAACGTAGTGTGATCTAATATGAGACAACTTTTATTCATTTAATAACAAAACTTACATAGGCATTGTCGCCTCTCCAGCATGGCAAGCCCATGAAAATCCGGTTCTTTTCATGCGGGACGCGTTGCCGACCCCCGGGAACGGGGCGATGTATTGCCGCGATTTGCCGGGCAGGCAGGCGGTCAGGCCGCCTGTATCATCACAGCCCGAGCTGCGCCTTGGCGATGATGTTGCGCTGAATCTCGTTCGAGCCGGCATAAATCGAGCCGGCCCGATCGTTGAGATACTTGAGCGGGGCGACCGCCGCTTCGCGCGGGCCACGCAGGCCGGGCGAGTGCGGGATCAGGTTCGGCCCGCCCGCCGCGCCGGCGTCCGGCTGGAAGGTCAGGCCATAGGGGCCCACCGCCTCCAGTGCCAGTTCGGTCAGGTGCTGGCTCAGTTCGGTGCCCAGGATCTTCATCACCGAACCGCTCAGGCCCGGCCGGCCGCCGCGTGCGGCGGCGCTGAGCGCGCGCAGTTCATAGACCTCGAGCACTTCAATGCGGACCTGCGCGGCGGCGAGGCGCGCGGCGAACAGGCGATCACTCAGCAGGCCGTTCTCACGCGCGATCTGGCGGATCCGGTCAAGCCTGACCTGCAGGCCCGGCGCATAGGCACTGCCGCCGCGCTCGAATTCCAGCAGGTACTTGGCCACGGTCCAGCCCTGGTCGATTTCCCCCACCACGTTGGCCACGGGCACGCGGACGCTATCGAAGAAGATCTGGTTCTGGATATGCTCGCCCGAGGTCATCACGATCGGGCGCACGTCCACGCCGGGGCTGTCCATGGGGATCAGCAGGAAGGTGATGCCCAGCTGCGGCCGGTCATAGCTCCCGGTGCGGACCAGGCAGAAGATCCAGTTGGCGACATTGGCGTGGGTGGTCCAGATCTTCGTTCCGGTGCAGACCAGGTCATCCCCGTCGCACACCGCCCGCATCTGCAGCGGGGCGAGGTCCGATCCGGCCTGCGGTTCGGAATAGCCCTGGCACCAGAAATGCTCGCCCGTCAGGATGCGGGGGAGATAATGCGCCTGCTGTTCCGGGGTGCCATGACCGATCAGCGCTGGCCCGCACATCGCGATGCCCATGGGAGACAGCGGCGGTGCCCCGGCCAGGGCGCATTCGCGGGCGAAGATGAAACGCTGGATGACGCTGAAGCCGGCGCCGCCATGCTCCTTCGGCCAGTTTGGCGCGGCCCAGCCGCGCGTGTGAAGCCGATGCTGCCATTCCATCGATGCGTCGTGATCGCCATAGACGCTGGTCATCCACTGGCCGGCGGCGCGCAGCTCGTCGCTCAGTTCGCTATCCAGAAAGGCGCGGACGTCCTTCGCAAAGGCGCGGTCCTCTTCAGTCAGGGCCAGTTCCATCCGGCGTTCCTTTCGATTGCATCCGGTCCCGTCCGATAGCATGAGGCATCAAGACCAGAATACCAATGGGGCAGGTTATGCAGTTCGAAACGGGCGAAGAACAGCAGCAATTGCGCAGCGGACTGGATCGCCTGTTTGCCCAGGTCAACGATCATCCCGCCCGGATTGCCACGCTGCGCGGCGAACCCGGCTGGCGGCCCGAACTCTGGCGCCGCCTGGCGCAGGACCTCGGCGTGCTCGGCATCGGCCTGCCCGAAGCGGTCGGCGGCTATGGCGACGGGCTTGACCAACTGGTGGTGATGGAGGCCGCTGGCCGTGCGCTGCTGCCCGAGCCGCTGGCCGAAACGCTGTTCCAGTGCGCGCCGCTGCTGGCTCGGCATGCAACGCATGCACCAGACCTGATCGGCGGCATCATCGCCGGTGACCTGCGCCTGGCCATGGCGCTGGGCGAAGCGGGGCTGCACGATGACCTGGCGGGCATCGCCATGCCCGCGCACCGGTCTGGCGATGGCTGGGTGCTGACGGGTGAAAAGCAGGTGGTGATCGCCGCGCCCTGGGCCACGCATCTGCTGGTCGCCGCGCGCACCGCCGGGCAGGCGGGCGAAGCTGAGGGCCTTTCGCTGTTCCTGGTGCCGGTCGATGCCCCGGGCGTGACCCAGCACGCGTACCGGATGCTCGACGAGCGCCGCGCGGCCGATGTCGCTTTTGCCGGGGTGGTTGTGGCCGGGAGCGCCCTGGTCGGACCGGAAGGCGGCGCGCTGCCCTTGCTTGAGGAATGGCGCGACCGGGCGATCGCCGCGGCGGCCGCCGAGGCTTCGGGCCTGCTCGAACGGCTGCTCGATGATACGGTGGCCTATGCCAGGCAGCGTGAGCAGTTCGGGCAGAAGATCGGATCGTTCCAGGTGCTGCAACACCGGATGGTCGATATGTACCTGCAGCTCGAACTGGTTCGTTCGGCCGCGCTGCTGGCCTGCCAGATGCTGGACAGCGCCCCCGAGGCGCGGGCGCGGGCCGCCTCCGCCGCCAAGATCACGATTGCGGAGGCTGGCCGGTTCATCGCCCAGAACGCGGTGCAGATCCACGGCGGCATGGGCATGACTGATGAACTGGCGATCGGTCATTACTTCAAGCGGATGACTGTGATCGAGCACAGCTTCGGCAGTACGAACTGGCACCTTGGCCGCCGGACCAGGCTCGACGAGATCACCGCCGACTGACAATTGTCCCTGCGCGGCAGCCAGAATCGGTTTGCCGTGGCGGGCCGCATCTGGAACACTTCCACCGGGAAGCCGGTGCGGCACAGGATGCTGGAGAGGAACTGGGCGTGGCGCAATTCGACCTGATCATCCGGGGTGGGACCATTCATGACGGAACCGGAGCACCGCCCCGGACCGGCGATGTCGGCATCAGGGATGGCCGCATCGTGGCGGTGGGCGAGGTCACGGGTGAGGCCGCCGAAGTGATCGAGGCGGCGGGCAAGATCGTCACCCCCGGGTTTGTCGATGTCCACACCCATTTCGATGGCCAGGTGACCTGGGAGAACCGGCTGTCGCCCTCGTCGGGCCACGGGGTGACCACGGCGGTCATGGGCAATTGCGGGGTCGGTTTTGCCCCCTGCCGTCCTGACCAGCGCGATACCCTGGTCAAGCTGATGGAGGGGATCGAGGACATTCCCGAAGTCGTGATGGTCGAAGGCCTGCCGTGGAACTGGGAGACCTTTCCCGAATATCTCGACGCGCTGGAGCAGCGCCAACTCGACATCGACGTTGCCGCCCAGATCCCGCATTCGGCGCTGCGGGTCTATGTGATGGGCGATCGGGCCGCGCGGCGCGAGCCGCCGACCGGCGAAGACCTGGCCGCCATGCGGCGGCTGGTGGCTGAAGGGATCGCCGCGGGCGGGTTTGGCGTCACCACCTCGCGCAACGTGATGCACCGCACCCGCGCCGGGGACCTGGCCCCCAGCCTCTATTCCGATGTGGATGAACTGTGCGCGCTGGCCGCCGGGCTCAACGATGCCGATGCCGGGGTGTTCCAGATCATCCCCGCCCCGGCCGAACCGGCGGAAGTAGAATTTCCAATCCTGCGCGCAGTGGCCGAACAGTCGGGTCGGCCAGTGTCGTTCACCCTGCTCGACGTGCCGGGCCAGCCGGGCGATGGCTGGCGCCACCACCTGGCCGGCCTCGAACAGGCGGCGGCCGACGGGCTGCAGATGCGCGGCCAGGTTGCGCCGCGACCGGTGGGGATGTTCTTTGGCCTCGACCTCTCGCTGCACCACTTCAGCAGCCATCCGAGCTACAAGGCGATTGCCCACCTGCCGCTGGCGGAGCGCGTGGCGATCATGCGCGATCCGGCCTTCAAGGCCCAGCTTCTGGCCGAAGCGCCCGAGGATACCAACCCGACCACGCTGATGCTGATCGGCACCTTCCGGGGCACCTACCAGTGGGATGACGCCCCCAATTACGAACCGCAGCGCGATGACCGGGTCGATGCGCGCGCGGCGGCGGCCGGGCTTTCACTGGACGAATATGCCTATGAAGCGCTGCTCGGCAACGATGGCCGGGCGGTCTTCTATCTGCCCGCGGCGAACTATACCGACGGCACGCTGCGCGCGGTGCGCGAGATGCTGGGCAGCCCGCACACGGTCATGGCCCTGGCCGATGGCGGGGCGCATTACGGGCTGATCTGCGATGCCAGCTTCCCGACCTTCTACTTGCAGCGCTGGGCGCGCGATGCCGCCCCGGATGAACGGATCAACCTGCCCGAGGCGATTGCCGAGCTGACGAGCCGCCCGGCGGCCCTGGTCGGATTGACCGATCGCGGGCGGATCGCTCCGGGGCTGAAGGCGGACCTCAATGTGATTGACCTGGCCGCCCTGCGGCTGCGCGTGCCTACAATCGAGTACGACCTGCCGGCCGGCGGCAAGCGGATGCACCAGCAGGCCGACGGGATCGTCGCCACCGTGGTGTCCGGACAGGTGACCTATCGCAACGGCGTCCACACCGGGGCGCTGCCGGGCCGGCTGGTGCGGCGCGGGCAGCCCGCCCTTGCCGCCTGACCCATGAAGCTTGGCACTTGCGATTATCCGGAACACTGGCCCGAGGCGTGGTGGGCCGAGGATGCCCGGCGGATGGTGGAGACGGGCCTGTCGCAGGTGCGGATCGGGGAATTTGCCTGGAGCCGGATCGAGCCCGAGCCGGGGCGGTTTGACTGGGGCTGGCTCGACCGGGCGATTGGTACGCTCCACGCTGCCGGGCTGGAAGTGATCCTGGGCACGCCGACGGCTACGCCGCCCAAGTGGCTGGTCGACAAGATGCCTGACATGGTGGCGATCGATGCCCAGGGCCGCCCGCGCGGGTTCGGATCGCGGCGGCATTATTGCTTCAGCCACCTGGGCTATCGCGCCGAGGCCGTGCGGATCACCCGCGCCGTGGCCGAGCGCTATGGCCAGCACCCCGCCGTCGTCGCCTGGCAGACCGACAACGAATATGGCTGCCACGATACGGTGCTGAGCTTTTCCGCGGCGGCGCGGGCCGGGTTCCGGCGCTGGCTGGCCGATCGCTATGGCACGGTTGCCGCGCTGAACGCGGCCTGGGGCAATGTCTTCTGGTCGATGGAGTATGGCTCGTTCGACAAGGTGGACCTGCCCAACCTGACCGTGACCGAGGCTAACCCGGCGCACTGGCTGGCTTTCCGCCGCTATTCGTCGGACCAGGTCGTGGCCTTCAACCGGGCCCAGGTGTCGGTGCTGCGCGAACTCTCGCCAGGGCGCGACGTGGTCCACAACTACATGGGCTTCTTCACCGAGTTCGATCACCACGCGGTGGCGGCCGATCTCGACGTGGTGGGCTGGGATTCCTATCCGCTCGGCTTTCTCGATACCTTCCGCTTCAGCGAGGCCGACAAGCTGGCCTATGCCCGCCAGGGCCACCCCGATATCGCCGCCTTCCACCACGATCTCTATCGCGGCTGCACGCCCGGCGGGCGCTGGTCGGTGCTCGAACAGCAGCCCGGGCCGGTCAACTGGGCGCGGCACAATCCCGCGCCGCTGCCCGGCATGGTCCGGCTCTGGACGCTGGAGGCGATGGCCCACGGCGCGGAACTGGTCAGCTACTTCCGCTGGCGCCAGTTCCCCCGGGCGCAGGAACAGCATCACGCGGGTCTGCTGCGCCCCGACAGCCAACCCGCTCCGGGCCTGGCCGAAGCGGCGCAGGCCGCGCGCGATATCGCCGCGCTCGGCCCGGCGGGCGCGCCGCCGAAGAGCGTCGCGCTGGTCTTTGCCTATGACGCCGACTGGGTCACCGGCATCCAGCCGCAGGGGGCGGGCCTCTCGGCGCTGTGGGCGGCGTTCGATTGCTATTCGGCGCTGCGCGAGATGGGGCTGGATATCGACATCGTCCCGCCGGGTGCCGCGCTCGATGGCTATGCGCTGGTTGTCATCCCCTGCCTGCCGATCGTGCCGGAGCAGCTAGTCGAAGAACTCAAGCGCCTGCCCGGCCAGATAGTTATCGGCCCGCGAACGGGCAGCCGCACGGCCGACTTTGCCATTCCGGCGGGCCTGCCGCCCGGCGATCTGTTCCCGGCCAAGGTCACGCGGGTCGAGAGCCTGCGTCCGGGGCTTCAGCATGGCGGGGATGGCTGGGCGATCGCCCGCTGGCTCGAACATCTGGAAACCGCTGCCGAACCGGAGCTGGTGGCGGCCGATGGCACTGTCGCCAGCTGGCAGCAAGGCAATCGCCGCTATCTGGGGACCTGGCCTGATCGCGCGCTGGCGCTGACGCTGCTGGGCCGGGCCGCCGCCGATGCGGGCCTGGCCATCCACGATCTGCCCGAAGGCCTGCGCCTGCGCCGGGCGGGATCGCGGACCTTCGCTTGCAATTATGCGGCCCATGCCGTCGACCTGCCGGCAAGCGTAACCGGCACCGCGCTGCTCGGCGCGCGGCGGCTTGAGCCGGGCGGCGTTGCCGTGCTGGAAGTGCGCTGAGCCGATCGCAGGCCGGGAGCGCGCAAACCCATCCGTGCGTACCTGCTCAAAACCCTGCCGGTCGGGCCTGCTTCGTGCTAACCGGTCAGCAAGTGAAGACCGCCACCAGCCGGAACCTGCACATGAAACCGACCGATCTGACCGATCTCAAGGCCAATGCCACCGCCATGGCAGCGCGGCTCAAGCTGATGAGCCATCCCGAGCGGCTGGTGATGCTGTGCCGGATGGATGAGGGCGAGGTCAGCGTGAGCGAGCTCGTCACCCTGTCCGGCCTGTCGCAATCGGCGGTATCGCAGCATCTGGCCATGCTGCGGGACGAACGGATCGTCAGCAGTCGCGGCGAGGCGCAGACCCGGTTCTACAAGCTGGAGGACCCGATTGTCCGCGCGCTGATCCACATGATGTGCGAGCTGTGCGGCAAGGATCTGGCGATCAGTAGCGGCGACTGAGCGCGGCGCGCTGCACGGGCTTGGCCGCTAGTAGAATTACGAAATTGTTGCCCCGCCGTTAACCCAGCACATAGCGTGTCGGTTTCCCCCGTCCGGGATGCCTGCTGCTGGATTTGGCGCGCGTCGCCATGCCGGAACCGTTCCGGCGTGGGCGGAAGAGTCGTGCCTGCTGGCGAGGTTCCGGACCTACGTGTGAGGCAGCGATGATCCGCAAGACCATGAAAGCCCTGGCCCAGGTGTTTATCCTGTTCCTGTCGCTAATGGCCTTCCAGACCCCGGCGCTCGCTGCGGCCATCCACACGATCAACGGCATCACCGTTGATACCAACCTGCCCAATGGGCAGAACGGCTCGCAATACAGCTTCCAGATCCAGCCCACCGGGACCGGGACCGCGGCCGGACCCTATACCTTCCAGCTGATCGGCGGGGCCTTGCCACTGGGGCTGACCATATCGCCAACCGGGCTGATCACCGGGATCAGCTGCGAACATACCAACGGTGCGCACGAGTTCGATCTGCGGATCACGGCGGCCGGTGGGGCCTCGGCCGATTTCACCGGCCAGGCCCGCTTCCGCCTGAACATGACGGCGGTGGGCGGCGGCAGCGGGCTATGCTCATTGACGCTGGGCAACATCCCCACCACCGGCACGGTCAGCGTGCCCTACAGCGGCACGATTGTCGCGATCGGCGGGTCGGGTACCGGCTATGTCTACTCGCTGGCCAGCGGGACGCTGCCCGCAGGCCTGACCCTGGGCACCAATGGCGTGCTGAGCGGGATTCCCACGCTCGCTGGAACCTATACCTTCACCGTCCTGGCAGTCGATTCGGCCGGCAACAACGGGGTGCGGACCTATACGCTGACGATTGGCGTCCCGCCGGTCGTGGTCAATCCGCCCACGCTGGGGCCAGCGATCAACGGAACGCCCTTCACCGCGACCGTGACCGCGACCGGTGGTACTGGCTCTGGCTATACCTTCGCGGTGACAGCCGGCGCGCCGCCTCCCGGGCTGACGCTGACCAGTGCGGGCGCGCTCAGCGGTACCCCCACTGCGGCGGGGACCTACAACTTCACCGTCACCGCCACCGATTCGGGCGGAAATACGGGGCTGAGAGCCTATTCCCTGGTCGTCCAGCCCGGTGCCGTGCTGACCGTTGCGCCGCCAACCTTGCCCAATGCGGTGGAGGATTCGGCCTATTCGCAGACGATCACCGCCAGCGGCGGAACCGGCACGGGCTACAGCTTCGCGGTAACGGCGGGCAGCCTGCCGCCGGGATTGAGCCTGGCTCCCTCCGGCGCCCTGACCGGCACGCCGCCGACGCCGGGGACCTATACCTTCACGGTGACCGCTACCGATTCTGCCGGCAATACGGGGACGCGGGCCTATACCCTGATCGTCCAGCCGATCGGCGCGATCATCATCAGTCCGCCGGCCCTGCCCGACGGGACGATCCTGGCGCCCTATTCGCAGACCATTTCCGCGACCGGCGGCACCGGTACGGGCTACAGCTTCGCGGTGATCACCGGGACGCTGCCGACCGGGTTGACGCTTGATGCCGGAACCGGGGTGCTGGCGGGAACGCCGACGGCGCGCGGCACTTTCACCTTCACGGTCGAAGTGACCGATTCAGGCAGCCATACGGCGTCACAGGCCTATAGCATCACCATCCTGGGCCATACCCTGACGCTCACTCCGGCGACACTTCCGGGGGGCACCAATGGCACACCATATGCACCCCAGACGCTCACTGCTTCAGGCGGGGTCGCACCCTACAGCTATGCCGTCACCGCCGGGATCATTCCGCCGGGGCTGACCCTGACAACTGGCGGCGTCCTCTCGGGCACGCCGACCTCGGCCGGGACCTTCGGCTTCACCGTGACGGCCACCGATGTCGATGGCGATACCGCCACGCGGACCTATTCGGTGACAATCGCGGCGGGCGATGTGCTGACCGTGCTGCCGACCACCCTGCCTGACGGGTACTGGACCGCGCCCTACTCGGCGACGGTCACCGCAGTCGGCGGCACCGGCACCGGCTATAGCTTCGCGATCACCGCGGGCAGCCTGCCCAGCGGGCTGACCATGACCACCGGCGGGGTGATCTCGGGCTCGCCGACCGTGACCGGCAGCTTCACCCTGACAATCCGGGCCACCGATTCGGCCGGCAACTGGGGCTCGCGGGTCTACACGATCCAGATCGCGCCGCGCGCTGCCCTGACGATCAACCCGCCGACGCTGCCCGCTGGCATGCAGAACGTCCCCTATGCCGCCACCGTGGTGGCGAGCGGCGGGGTCTCGCCCTACAGCTACGCGGTGCTGGTCGGGGCGCTGCCGGCCGGGCTTACGCTCAACCCGTCGACCGGAGCGATCACCGGCACGCCGCACGTGTCCGGGGTCTTCGTGCTGACCATCGGCGCGACCGACTCGCTCGGCAACTATGGCAGCCGGATCTACACCCTGACCATCGCGGTCCGCCCCGATCCGTCGAAGGATCCGGAAGTCATCGCGCTGGTCGATGCCCAGTTCAACCAGGCCGGGCGCTTTGCCGAAGGCCAGGTGAACAATGCCATGCGCCACATGGAAGGGCTGCACGGCGGCTTCGATTGCGCCACCGACAACCAGCTGCGGGTAACGCAGGATCCCAATGCCCACCGCCTGCCCGGCCAGCCGGTCGACGGGCGCGGCCCGGCCGCTGACCAGGCCGGTCAGTCCGCCACTGACCAGGTGGCCGGCAAGGCCGAGTGCAACCGTAGCGTGCGGATCTGGTCGGCCGGTTCGATCGACTTCGACCGCGACGGCTCCAACCGGTTCGACAGCGAGGCGGTGACCTTCGGGCTCGATGCCAAGCTGACCGACCGGGTGATCGTGGGTGCGGCTTTCGGGCTGGGCTTCGGCGATGAACGGGTTGGCCTTAACGGCACCCGGATCAGCGGCGATGCCACCTCGGCCTTCGGCTACCTCAGCGTCAATCCGGTCAGCTCGATCTACTTCGATGCGCTGGGCGGCTATACCTGGGTCAGCATCGACAGCCACCGCTATGTCACGGCCAATGGCAAGAACCTGGCGGGTACCCGCAAGGGCGATGTCGGCTTCTTCGCCCTGGCGCTGACTGGCGAGGTCCGCCTCGGCCAGGTCGATCTGGCCGGTTATGCCCGCTATGACTACTACCGGATCAACCTTGACGAATTCACCGAGGCCAGCTCGGATCCCTTCGCCCTGACCTTCCTCGCCTCGAAGCAGAAGCGCGAAGTGGCGGTGCTGGGGCTGCGGGCCCAGCGGGACTTCGAACAGGGCTGGGGCATCCTGCGACCCAAGGCCCGGGTCGAATACCGCCACCGCTGGAATGGCTCCTACAGCCAGCTGCTGGCCTACAGCGATACGCCCGGCACGCTCTACACCCTGGTCCGCCCCGCCACCACGGCTGACAACGTGGCGCTGACCGCCGGGGTGGAGGCACTGACCAACGGCCTGTCGATCAGCCTCGAATACGGGACCTCGGGGATGAGCTTCCGGACGCTGGGCGGCCAGACCATCCGGCTGATGGTGCGCAAGCAGCTCTGACCGGGACAGGCCATGACCGGGTGGGTCCCAAGCCCGCCCGGTCAAGACCCTAATCAGGACAGAGTGCAATTGCTGGGCGGCGGTGCCATGCAGCATCCCGCATGCAACCGTCCCACACCCTGACCGTCTGGTATGACAGCGCCTGCCCGCTGTGCCGGCGCGAGATCGCGCTGCTGCGCCGGCTCGACCGGGCCGGGCGGATCAGGTTCATCGATGCCGCCGATCCGGACGGCGCGTGCCCGGTTGACCGGGCCACCCTGCTGGCGCGGTTCCACGCGCTGGAAAATGGCCGGATGCTGAGCGGCGCGGCGGCCTTTGCCGCGATGTGGCGCGCGATCCCGCTGCTCTGGCCGCTGGGCCAGGTGGCGCGGCTGCCATTGGTCGAGCGGGCGCTGGAATGGGCCTACCTGCGGTTCCTGAAGGTCCGCCCCCGCCTGCAAGGCCTGCTGCGATGAGTGATGACCGCTATCGCAAGGTGCCGTCGGCGCGGCTGTCGCGGCTGGCCTCGTTCGGCCAGCTGGCGGGCGGGATCGCCGGGGGCATGATGGCCGAAGGGGTGCGGCGGCTGGCCCGGGGCGAGCGGCCGCAGATGTCCGACCTGCTGCTGACCCCCGGCAATGCCCTGCGGCTGACCGACCAGCTTTCCCGCCTGCGCGGCGCGGCGATGAAGCTGGGGCAGATGATCTCGCTGGACGCGGGTGACCTGCTGCCTGCCGAACTGACCGCGATCCTCGCCCGCCTGCGCGATGCGGCGCATTACATGCCGCCGGCCCAGCTGAACCAGGTGCTGCAGGCCGAATGGGGCAAGGACTGGCGGCGGCGCTTTGCCCGGTTCGAGGCGACGCCGATCGCCGCCGCCTCGATCGGCCAGGTCCACCGCGCCACGCTGCCCGATGGACGGGTGCTGGCGATCAAGGTGCAATATCCGGGCGTGGCCGCCAGCATCGATGCCGATGTCGACAATGTCGCCACCCTGCTGCGCCTCTCGGGCCTGCTGCCTGACACGCTCGACGTGGCCCCCCTGCTGGCCGAGGCCAAGCGCCAGCTGCGCGAGGAGGCGGATTACCTGCGCGAGGCCGAGCAGATGCGCCGCTATGGCGCACTGCTGGCCGATCAGCCCGCCTTCGTGGTGCCCGCCCCGGTCGATGACCTGTCGGGCGAGCGGGTGCTGGCGATGGATTTCCTGCCCGGCCAGCCGATCGAAACGCTGCAGGCGGCAGCGCAGGACGTCCGCGATCGGGCCATGGGCGCGCTGCTTGAACTGGTCCTGCGCGAGCTGTTCGAGTTCGGCTATATGCAGACCGATCCCAATTTCGCGAACTTCCGCTGGCAGGCCGAGACCGGCCGGATCGTCCTGCTCGATTTCGGCGCGGCGCGGGCGGTGCCGGATGGCACGGTGGCGGCCTATCGCCGGCTGATGCATGCCGGGTTGGCCGAGGATCGCGCCGCGCTGCGTGATGCCCTGGTCGCGATCGGTTTTGTCTCGCCGGTTACGCTGGAGCGCCACGGCCCGGCGTTCGATGTCATGATCGACGTGCTGATGCGGCACCTGGGGCGGCCGGGGCTGTTCGAATTCGCCGACCGTTCGTTCGTGGCCGATCTGCGCCGCCAGGTCGAGATCATCGCCGCTGACCGCGCCGCCTGGCACATTCCCCCGGCCGATACGTTGTTTGTCCAGCGCAAGGTCAGCGGCACGGCGCTGCTGGCGGTGCGGATGCAGGCCCGGCTGCCGCTGCGCGACATGGTGGCGGCGAAAGTGGCCTAGGGCAGCGCGTCGATCCCCAGCATGGCGGCCATGCGGGCGATGTCGGCCCGGTGGCACAGGTCGGTGCCCGGGGTCAGCACGGCGGCCGTGCCCGCCGCGATCCCCAGTCGGAAGGCGCGGCGGCTGTCCCACCCGCTGGCGAGGGCATGGGTCATGCCTGCCACGAAGCTGTCGCCCGCGCCCACCGCGCTGCGCGCCTCGGCGGGAAGTGCGGGCAGGGCCAGGCTCCCTGCGGCCTCGACCAGGATCGCGCCGCGATGGCCCATGCTGACCGCCACGGCTTCGGCGCCGCCGCTGGCCACGATCTCCCCGGCTGCGGCCACGATCTCGGCCTCGCGCTCCAGCTTGCGGCCGGCGAAGGCTTCCAGCTCGCCCAGGCTCGGCTTGACCAGCCGCAGTCCGCCAGCGGCCAGCGTGGCCTTCAGCGCCGCGCCGGACGTGTCGAGCACCACCGCCATGCCGCGCGCGCGGGCCGTGGCGACGATCCGGGCATAGAAATCATCGGGCAGGCCGCGCGGCAGCGATCCGCTCAGCACCAGCCACTGGCAGTCGAGGCTGGCGACCAGCGCCAGGCAGGCAGCGGCTTCCGCCTCGCTCACCAGCGGGCCTTGCGGCACGAAGCGGTATTCCTTGCCGCTCTGCACTTCGTGCACCGCCAGGCTGATGCGGGTATCCCCGGCAATCTGCACGACCCGATGCGGCAGACCCGCGCGGTCCAGCAGCCCGTCCAGCACCGGCCCGGTCACGCCGCCCGCCAGGTACAGCGCCTCCACATCCGCTCCCAGCCGTGCCAGCACGCGCGCCACGTTGATCCCGCCGCCGCCGGGATCGAACCGCTCGTTGACGGTGCGGATCTTGTGCGTCGGCTGGACGGTTGCGGCATCGCTCGAACCGTCGATCGTGGGGTTGAGGGTAAGGGTGGCAATCCGGGCCATCAGGCGCTCCCAAGGGGGGAGACGAACCTTTTCATTCGCCAGTGGCAATGGCAAGCCATCCGTGGCAATCCTGCGGCACAACCAGGGGCATGACGACATGGTGAAGTTCACGATCAATGGCGAGGCAAAGTCGGTCGAGGCCGATCCCGCCATGCCGATCCTGTGGGTGGTGCGCGAACAGCTGGGGCTGACCGGCACCAAGTTCGGCTGCGGCGCGGCACTGTGCGGGGCCTGCACGGTCCATCTCGATGGCCAGCCGGTGCGCAGCTGCTCCACCCCGATCGGCGAGGCCGAGGGGCGGGCGATCACCACGATCGAGGGGATCGCCGGGCCCGAGGGTGAACTGAGCCAGCGTCCAGCAGGCCTGGATCAGCGAACAGGTGCCGCAATGCGGCTATTGCCAGTCGGGCCAGATCATGGCCGCCACGGCCCTGCTGCGCGATAATCCGCGCCCCAGCGATGCCGATATCGACGCGGCCATGGCGGGCAATATCTGCCGCTGCGGGACCTATGTCCGCATTCGCCATGCGATCAAGGTGGCGGCCGGGATCGAACCGGCGCGGGCGGCACCAGGGGCTGCGGCGCAAGGCGGAGGAGCCAAAGCATGAACGACATGGCAAAGCCGCCGCGCAGCCGTGCGGCCAAGTGGACGCGGCGCGGCTTCATCGGGGCCGGGGTGCTGGCGGGCGGCGCGCTGATCGTCGGCGTGGCGGTGCGGCCGGGCAACCCGGTCGGCAAGCTGGGGCCGATTGTCGCGGGCGGCGAGGGTGAGCAGCTGGTCAACAGCTGGGTCAAGATCGGCGCGGACAACGTCATCACCGCGATCGTCCCGCATTGCGAGATGGGCCAGGGCGCCCATTCGGTGCTGGCCCAGATGCTGGCCGACGAACTCGACGCCGACTGGTCGCTGGTCCGCGTGATGCAGGCCCCGGCCGATGGCAATTACGTGGTCACCGATACGGCGCGCGGGTTTGTCGCCCCCGGTACGCTCGATGCGCCGGACTGGCTGGAGCCGACCTGGAACGGCCTGTTCACCAAGATCAGTCAGCTGGCCGATGTGATGATCACCGGCGGTTCGTCCTCGATCCGCACCACCGGCCAGCGCACCATGCGGATCGCCGGTGCGGCGGCGCGGCAGATGCTGATCGCGGCGGCGGCGCGCGAATGGGGCGTGCCGGCGGCGGAGATCGTCACCGCGAACAGCACGCTGAGCCACGCGGCCTCGGGCAAGTCGGCGCCCTATGCCAAGTTTGCGGCGGCGGCGGCGGAAGAGGACATGCCGCAGACCCCGGCGCTGAAGTCGCCCAAGGACTATCGCCTGATGGGCACCGATGCGCCCCGCACCGATATCCCGGAAAAGGTGACCGGCGCGGCGCAGTTCGGGATCGATGCCACGGTGCCGGGCCAGAAGCTGACCTATGCCGCCGTGCGCAAGGTGCCGGTGCCGGGCACCCGGATCGCCAGCATGAAGGCCGATGCGGCCAAGACCATGCCGGGCGTGCTGCAGATCCTCAACATGGGTGATTTCCTGGCCGTGGTGGCCGACAGCTACTGGCAGGCCCAGCAGGCACTGAACACGATCGAGGCGGAGTACACCAAGAGCGAAAGCTCGATCCGCTCCACCGCCGACCAGTTCGCCGCCTTTGCCGCGGCGCTGGATCAGGCGGGGGACCAGGGCGGCAAGGAACTGGTCGGCAAGGGCGATGTCGCCGCCGCGATGCAGGGTGCGGCGAAGAAGATCACCGCCGAATATCGCGCGCCCTATCTGGCTCATGCCCCGCTCGAGCCGATGAACGCCACCGTCTGGGTGCGCGATGGCAAGTGCGAGATCTGGACCAGCACCCAGGTGCCGCTGATGGCGCGCAGCGCGGCGGCCAAGGCAATTGGCCTCTCCGCCGATGACGTGACCATGCACCACCCGCTGCTGGGCGGCGGCTTTGGCCGGCGGCTGGAAACCGATTACGTGGTGATGGCCGCGCGGATCGGTCTCGCCACCGGCTATCCGGTCAAGATGATCTGGTCGCGCGAGGAGGATACCCAGAAGGGCCTGTTCCGCTGCGCCGACCTCAGCCGCTTCACCGGCGCAATCGATGCCCAGGGGCGGCTGGTCGCCTGGAACAATGTCTTCACCCAGCACAACGATCCGGCCGAGGCCTGCGACGCGCCGTTCTATGACGTGCCGCACAAGTCGATCCGGGTGGCGGAAGCCGAGCTGCACCTGCCCTTCGCCGCCTTCCGCTCGGTCGATCACAGCCAGCAGGCCTTCTTCGTCGAAAGCTTCATCGATGAAGCCGCCCATGCCGCCGGGCGCGATCCGGTGGAATTCCGCCTCGCCATGCTGGGCAATTCCCCGCGCCACAAGGCGGTGCTGGAAAAGGTTGCGGCCATGTCTGGGTGGGGCACCAAGCCTGCCGCCGGGCGCGGCCGGGGCGTTGCGCTGGTCCAGTCGTTCGGCACGATCGTGGCCGAAGTGGTCGAAGTCGACATGAGCGCGGGCAAGCCGCGCCTGACGCAAGTGTGGTGCGCGGCCGATCCGGGCTTCGCGATGAACCCCGATGGCTTCCGCAACCAGATGGAAGGCGGGATCGTCTTTGGCCTGACCGCCGCGCTGCATGGCGAGATCACGCTGAAGGACGGCGCGGTCGAGCAGGGCAATTTCAATGATTACCCGATGCTGCGGATCGACGAATGCCCGCCGATCGCGGTGGAGATCATCAACGCCGATCCGGTCCACCTGGGCGGGGCGGGCGAACCCGGCCTGCCGCCGATCGCCCCGGCGCTGGCCAATGCGATCTTCGCCGCCAGCGGCAAGCGCATCCGCGAACTGCCGATCGCCAAGCACTTTGCCTGACCGGGCCAGAGGGGACTGACCATGACGCACCGCTTCGCTTTCGTTGCCATCAGCGCCCTGGCCCTCGCCGCCTGCGGGTCAAAGGTCGAACCGCCGGTCGAACAGATCGTGGTGCGCGAGCCTGGCCAGGCGGCCAGCGCCGCGCCGACCGCCGCTCCCGCGACTGACCTAGTGGCAGCGGGCAAGGCGGCTTTCGCGGTCTGCGCCACCTGCCACGCGGTGGAAGCGGGCAAGGCCTCGGGCATCGGGCCGAACCTGAACGGCGTGGCCGGGCGCAAGGCTGCATCGCTGGCCGATTTCAGCTATTCCGCCGCGCTCAAGCAGTCGGGGATCACCTGGACCGAGACCGAGCTCGATGCCTTCATCGCCAACCCATCGGGCAAGGTGCCGGGCACCAGCATGGCCGCAGGGGCGGTCAGCGATGCCGAGCGGCGCCAGGCGATCGTCGCCTATCTTGGTAGCCTGACGCCCTGAACCCGCTGATTTTCTGACCCTATGGACCAGCGCCGGATCTTCCAGTTCCTGGCCGGACGGATCGCCGCCGGGCAGGGCTGCGTGCTGGTTACCGTGCTGGCGGTGCAGGGCAGCGCAATGCGCAGCCCCGGCACGCATATGGCGGTCTCGGCCGATGGCAGCTTCGTCGGCTCGCTGTCGGGCGGCTGCATCGAGAACGCCGTGGTGGCCGAAGCATGCGAGGCGCTCAAGGCCGGAGCGGCGCGGATCGTGCGGTTCGGGGCGGGATCGCCCTATCTCGACATCCGCCTGCCCTGCGGCGGCGGGCTGGACATCCATTTCCAGCCGCTGGAAAGCGGCGACTTGCCGCAAGCCTGCCTCGCCGCGATCACTGCGCGCCTGCCCTATACCGTGGCCATCGCGCCAGCCGGGGTGAGCTGTCGCACCGGCTGGCACCCGGCTCCGTTCGATCCCGCCGCGGGCTCCGGCGCCTATGGCAACTGGCCGGCGGCGCGGCTGGTGCTGGTGGGCCATGGCGAAGGCATTGCCGCGCTGGCGCGGCTGGCGCTGACGCTGGGGCTGGAGGTTGACGCCCTGTCGCCCGACGAGCGCGCGCTGGCAGCCCTGCGCGAGCTTGGCCTGACCCCGCGCCAGCTGGAGCGGACCGGCGATACCCACCTGCTGGCCAGCGATCCGTGGACGGCCATCGCCTTCCTGTTCCACGATCACGACTGGGAAAGCGCGCTGCTACAACGCGCGCTGGCCCTGCCGCACTTCTATATAGGCGCAATGGGCGGGCGGCGGGCCCATGCCGCGCGCTGCGCGGCGCTCGGCGCGATGGGGGTGAGCGAGGGGGCGATTGCCGCGATCCGCGCGCCGATCGGGCTGTTCCACTCTTCGCGCGATCCCGACACGCTGGCGCTGTCGACCCTGGCCGAGATCGTTCGCGCCTATCAGGCTGCCGATTTCGGGGGGGCGCATGGCTGACCTCGCCGTCGCCGTGCTGGCGGCAGGCCAGTCGCGCCGGTTCGGCAGCGCGGACAAGCTGGCGGCTCTGCTGGGGGACAGCCTGCTGGGCGAACATGCCTGCCGCAGGCTGGCCGGGCTGGCCGCTGCCCACCGCTGGGTGATTGCCGCCCGGCCGGATCATCCCTGTGCCCCGGGCTGGCGGGCGGCAGGGTTCGAGATTGCGGTAAACCCGGCGGCGGAGAGCGGCATGGGCAGCTCGGTCGCCCTGGCCGCGCGGCTGGCGCAGGATGCGGGTGCGGCTGCCCTGCTGATCGCGCTGGCCGATATGCCGCTGGTGCCGCTCAGCCATTTTCAGGCGCTGGTAGAGCGCGCGGCTGGGCTTGGTCCCGGTGCCATCATCGCATCTGCAGCGGGCGATGTGGCAATGCCGCCCGCGCTGTTCGGCTCCGCCCACTTCGCCGCTCTGGCCGGTGCGAGCGGCGATACCGGGGCGCGTCACCTGCTGGCTGGGGCGGAGCGACTGGCGGGCGATCCCGCCTGGCTGATCGACGTGGATGATGCAGCGGCGTTGGCCCGGGCCCGGGCGCTGCTCGCCTAGGCTTCACCCACCCGCGCGGCAAAGCGGGGCCGCCCGGCCAGCAGGAACAGGCCCGCTCCGATTGCCACAGTCACCGCGCAGAGGGTCAGGAACCCGACATAGCCGCCGCCCTCGCCCAGCATGCCTGACAGCAGCAGCCCGCCAAAGGCCGCGGCAATGCCGATTGCGGCGGTGATGATCCCGGCAACCGTGCCGAACAGCTCGAAAGTGAACTGCCGGGCGACGAGATAGGCCACGATATCCCCTTCGGCGCCCTGGCTCAGACCCAGCAGCGCCATGGCCAGGGCTACCAGCCAGAGCGAATCCGGCTGGCTCGCCAACAGCAGCAGGCCGAAGGCCGGCAGGCCCATCGCCACGGCGGCCACCCGGTGCGCCGGGAAATGATCCAGCGCCAGCCCGCAGGCCAGCCGCCCGGCGAGGACTCCGGCGGCATAGACCGAGACCAGCCAGGCCGCCGCTTCTCCCGGCACGCCCAGGCTCAGCAGCATCGGCTTGGTCTGGAGGCTGATCATCAGCGCGGGCAGGTTGCACAGCAGCATGGCCGCCACCAGCAGCCACAGCACCGGCGCGCGGGCCAGCACGGCATAGACCCGGCCGGTCGTGGCGAAGGCCGGGGTCACCCCGCCAAAGCCGGGGCCGCGATCGCGTGGCAGCATGAACCAGCCTGCCGCCCCCAGCACGGCGCTCAGCCCGGCCAGTGACAGGTAGCCGGTGCGCCAGCCGCCCGCCTCGATCACCAGGCTGATCACCGGCGCGGCCAGCCCGCCGATCACCGGCGCTCCGCCGATCGCCAGCGCCAGGGCGAGGCCCCGCGCCGCCATGAACCGTTCGGCCGTGACCCGGGCATAGATCACCGAGGTGGTGGTGGTGCCGATCAGCATCTTCAGCGTGAACAGGGCGTAATAGTGCCGGATGTCGCCGGTCAGCTGGCTGAAGGCGAGCCATACCATCGGCAGGCCGATAACCCCGACCAGCGCCACGCGCCGCACGCCGAAGCGGTCGGCCATGCGGCCCGAAACCAGTACACCCAGCGTCGCCCCCAGCGCGGCCACCCCGGTCAGCGCGAACTGCTCGTCGGTCCAGCCGAACTCACGCGAGAGGTGGGGCAGGAACAGGCTGTTGAGATAGATGCTCAGCGCCACGCCGGCGCCGATGCCCAGCGCAGTGCCAACGAGGGCGCGCCAGTGGCTGGCAAACTCCGCGCGATAACCACTCGCGAACAGACTCATCGCGGCACGATCCTTTGGTGAGGGGGGAAACTTCAGCGCGCCGCGATGCTATCGCGCCGCCGCGCGGTTTTCCAGCGCTTATCCGGCGAGGCGCCTGCCCCACAGCGGCTTGAGCCGTTCGAGCAGGACCAGCGCGGCGAGGCTCAGCACGGCCAGGATCAGGAACTGCGCCCCCGATACCGGTGCGAAGGCGAACAGTCCGGCAATCGGGGGCACGAACTGGGTGGCCAGCAGGATCGCGCCGACCACGCCCAGGATCGCGGCCAGTACCGGGTTGGGGCGGGCAATCGCTCCGGCCAGCGAGGCGCCGAACCGGCGGTTGACCAGGATCAGGCTGGCAATCCCCAGCACCAGCGCGATGAAGCCGATCGACCGCAGCTGTTCCTCTCCCGCGCCCGCCTGCCAGAACCACAGCACCAGTCCGGCGGCCACGGCGAAGATCAGGCCGCCCTGCACCACCGCCCAGCCGACCAGCCCGCGCGACAGCAATTGCGCGTCGGGCTGGCGCGGCGGTCGTTTCATGATGTCGCGCTCCTCGCGCTCGGTCTCGAAGGCGAGGGCGCAGACCGGATCGATGATCATTTCCATGAAGGCGATGTGGATCGGCCCCAGCAGCAACGGCATCCCCGTCAGCAAGGGCAGCAAGGCAAGCCCGGCAATCGGGATATGGACCGCGACGATGAAGCCCATCGCCTTGCGCAGGTTGTCATAGATCCGCCGCCCCATCCGCATGGCCGCGACGATCGAGCCGAAATCATCGTCGAGCAGGACCAGCGCCGAGGCCTCGCGCGCCACGTCGGTGCCGCGCCCGCCCATGGCAATGCCAATGTGCGCGGCTTTCAGCGAGGGGGCATCGTTCACCCCGTCCCCGGTCATGGCCACCACTTCGCCGCGCGCCTTCAGCGCCTCGACCAGCCGCAGCTTCTGTTCGGGCATGATCCGGGCAAAGACGCTGGCCGTGGCGACTGCCTCGCGCAGCGCGGCATCGTCCAGCCCGGCCATGGCCTCGCCGGTCAGCACCCGGTCCCCGTCGATCCCCGCCGCGCGGGCGATGGCGAGCGCTGTCTGCGGATAGTCGCCGGTGATCATCACGATCCGGATCCCCGCCGCGCGGCACTGGCGCACCGCTTCGGGCACCGAGGGGCGCAGCGGATCGGCCAGCCCGACCAGCCCCCGGAACGTGAAGGCAAAGCCGCGCTGCGTGGCTGGCAGCGCGCCATCGGGCCAGCGCGCCTCGGCCACGCCGAGCACGCGCAGGCCCTTGGCGGCCATCTCGTCGACCGCGCGGGCCATGGCTTCCCGGTCTGGCGCAGACAGGCCGCACAGCTCGGCAATCGCCTCGGGCGCGCCCTTGGTGGCGATCATGTGGTCGGCTTGCGGTTCGTCGCTGCGCCAGACGTGGGACATGGCGAGCAGTTCGGGGGCCAGCGGATAGTGATGGTGCAGCGTCCAGCCGGCCTGCTGGCGGGCACGGATGGTCTGGCCGCCGTGATCATCGCCCAGCTCGTGCAGCGCCACTTCCATCGGATCGACCGGATGCTGCGCGCTGGCCAGGATGCCCAGCTCGGCCAGCAGGTGGAAATCGTCGGCCAGGGCAAAGCCGTCCCGGTCGTCATGGGCCAGGATCGCACCATCGGGCAGTCGCAGTTCGGCGATCTCCATCCGGTTCTGGGTCAGGGTGCCGGTCTTGTCGGTGCACAGGACCGAGGCCGAACCCAGCGTCTCGATCGCGCTCGCGCGGCGGGTCAACACCCGCTGGCGCGACATCCGCATCGCCCCCATGGCCATGAACACGGTCAGCACCACCGGAAATTCCTCGGGCAGCATCGACATGCCCAGCGCGATCCCGGCCAGGGTCGCTTCCAGCCAGTTCCCCCGCAGCAGGCCGTAAAGCAGCGCCGCCAGCAGGCTGGCCCCTGCGCCCAGTGCGGCAAACCACATCACCAGCCGCCGGGTCTGCTGGCGCAGGCGCGGTGCTTCGGGTTCCAGCGTGGCGAGCGCCTGGCCGATCCGGCCGATCTCGCTCGCGGCGCCGGTGGCCATGACCACGCAGAGCCCGGTCCCGCGCACCACCAGCGATCCGGCATAGACGAAGGGCAGGTCATGGCCGCCGGGGCGCGGCATTGTCGCAGGCTGCTTGCCGCCACCTGCCGTCTTGCGCACTGCCACGGATTCGCCCGTCAGCAGCGATTCATCGAGATGCAGCCCGTCATTTTCGGCAATCCAGGCGTCGGCGGGAACCCGGTCCCCTTCGTTCAGCACGATCAGGTCACCCACCACCACCTCGCGCCCCGGAATGCGCAGGCGCTGGCCATTGCGGATCACCAGCGCGCGCGGGCTGGTCAGGTCGCGCAGCGCCTCCAGCGCGCGCTCGGTGCGGCTTTCCTGGACCACGGTGATCACGATCGACAGCGCGGCAAAGGAGACCAGCACCAGCGCCTCGCCCAGATCACCCAGCACGAGGTAGATCAGCCCAGCCCCCAGCAGCAGGGCCAGCATCGGCTCGCGCAGCACGTCGAGTGCGATCCCGGCCAGGCCGCGCTGGCCCGCGCGCTGCAGCTCGTTGGGGCCATCGGCGGCCAGCCGGGTAGCGGCCTCGGCCGGGGTCAGGCCCGCAGGCGTCATGCCGGGGCGGGCGCGATGCGGACGCGCCAGATGTGGAGCAGGGCCTGGGCCAGGGCCACGACCAGCGGCCCGAGCACGATGCCGTGCGCGCCGAACAGCACCAATCCGCCGATGATCGCGATGAACGAGACCATCGGGTGCAGCGACAGCCGCTGGCCGACCAGGATCGGGTAGACGATGTTGTCGATCAGGCCGACCACCAGCGTGCCCCAGACGGTCAGGACCACGGCAGAACCCCAGTCCCCCGCCAGCGCCAGCCCGAGCGCGGCCGGCACCCAGACCACGAAGGCCCCCAGGAACGGCACGATTGCCAGGAGGCCCATCACCACGCCCCAGAAGATCGGGGCGGGCAGGTCCAGCACCCAGAACATCAGTCCGCCAAGCAGGCCCTGCAAGGCCGCCACCGCCGCCGTGGCATAGACCGAAGCGAAGACCGTCTGGCTGGTCTTCGCCACCAGTTCGTGAAACTCTTCGGCATCGAGGGGCACCAACCGTTGCAGCGCGGCCAGCGCGCTGGCCTTGTCGCGCAGCAGGTAGAACAGGAAGTAGAAGGTCAGCAGCAGGGTGACGAGGCCGCTGGCCGATTGCTGCACCACCTGCCCGCTCCACTCGCCGAGCCGGGCCGTGGCGAACCGCACCACCTGATCCAGCCCGAACCACTGGTCGAACCGGTCGAGGAAGGAGGCCGCCTCGGGCCAGGTCTGGCGGAGCGCGTCGGGCGAGAACAGCGGGCCATAGGTCTGCGCTCCGGCGATGATCTCGCGCCAGAGGGCCGATGCGACGAGGATCACCGGGATCACCACCGCAATCGCCGCCAGCAGCAAGGTGACGCTGGCGGCCAGGGCAGGCGATCCGGTGCGCGCCCGCAGCCGCTGCTCGACGGGGGCGAACATCACCGCCAGGGTCAGCGACCAGACCAGCGCGGGCACGAAGGGCTGGGCGATCAGCGCCAGCACCACGATCAGGATCAGCATCAGGCCCGACAGGATCAGCATGGCGGGCAGGTGCGGCAATGGGCGTTCGGGCTGCATCGGCGAGGTCTCCGCAAGGGCCGGGGTCGGTTGCGGAGCAATCATAACAGCTCTGCGCCCCGGATCGCAGTGGCCAGTGCCGCCGCCAGCGGGATCGTTGCGGCGGGGCCGGGGACGCTGTCGGTCGCCATGACGGGGGCGATCCCGGCGGCGGCAAGGGCGGCAAGGTCGTCCGCACTGGCCAGGCAATGGGTCGCCGCCGCGCCGAGGATCGTGCTGCCCGCCGAAGCCAGCAACCGCGCGCATTCGCGCAGGGTTCCGCCGCTGGAGATCAGGTCATCGACGAGCAGCGCGGGCCGCCCCGCCGCCCGCGCCAGATCGGGCAGGACGATCTCCACCTGCCGGTCGCCCCGCCGCACTTTCTCCCCCACCAGCACCTCCAGCCCCAGCGGGCGGGCCACCGCTTCCACCCAGGGGCGGGATTCGGCATCGGGGCCGACCAGCACCGTCTCGGGCGTAACCCGCGCCGCTATGGCCTCTGCGATGACCGGGGCGGCGGCAACATTCACGGCGACGATCCCCGGCACCACATCGGTCAGGCTGGGCGTGCGGTGCAGGTGCGGATCGACCGTCACCAGAGCATCGACGGCCCCGGCCAGCAACTGACCGATCACCCGCTGTGACACCGCCTCGCCGGGGTTGAAGGCCATGTCCTGGCGCATGTAGCCGAGGTAGGGCGCGACCAGCACCACCCGCTCCGCCCCGCCATCGCGCAGTGCCGATGCCGCCAGCAGCAGCCGGACCAGCCGGGTGTCGGGCTGGTCGAGCGGACAATAGACCAGCGCCTTGCCGGGCGCAGGGTTCACCCGGACCAGGCTTTCGCCGTCGGGAAAGGTGCGGAGCGCAATCGGGCGGGCGGCGATGCCAAGGGCCGCGGCCAGCCGCGCCGCCGCGGCGACATGATCCGGAAAGTGATGGACCAGCGCGGTCATGACGCGATGGTATAGCCAGAGGATTCGGTGGCCAGTTCGCAGGCAAAGCCCAGACCCGTCTGCGACGTGGCGTGGATCCGGTACAGCGGCTCACCGCGCTGCACGGGATCGCCAACCTTGCGCAGCAGGTCGATCCCGGCGCCCTTTTCCATCGGCGCCCCGGCCAGGCGGGCAATGCGGGCGATCAGGTGGCAGTCGATCGCGGTGATCCGGCCATCGCGCAGCGCCAGCACTTCATGGCTCAGCGGGCCGATCGCGGGGGCATCGCTCCGCGCACCCTGGGCCGCGATCAGGCGCTCCATCGCCGCCAGCGCCGCGCCGGAATCGAGCAGTTCCTCGGCCCGCTGGCGCCCCTCGCCGCCGGGCAGGGCCGGGTCGAAATCGAGGACGCGGCCCGCCAGCAGCAGCGCCCGTTCGCGCAGGTCGGCCGGGGCATCCGGGTCACCGCGCAGCACGGCCATCACGTCGCGCGCTTCCAGCACCGGGCCGATCCCGCGCCCGATCGGCTGCGAACCATCGGTCAGCACCACGTCGACCACGATCCCCAGTTCCGTCGCAACATGTTCGAACAGCTTGCGCAGCCGCACCGCCTCGCCCTGGCTGCGGACCTTGGCGGTTGGGCCGACCGGGATGTCGATCACCAGGTGGGTCGATCCGGCGGCCAGCTTCTTCGACATGATCGAGGCGACCATCTGTTCGAAGGTATCGATCCGCAGCGGTCGTTCGACCGAGATCAGGATATCGTCGGCCGGGGACAGGTTGACCCGCCCGCCCCAGGCCAGCACGGCGTTTTCCTGCGCCACGATCTGCTGCAGCCGCTCGGCCGAGAAATCGACATTGGCCAGCACTTCCATCGTGTCGGCCGTGCCCGAAGGCGAGGTGATCGCGCGCGAGGAGGTCTTGGGGATGATCAGCCCGTGCGCCGCCACGATCGGCACCACGATCATCGAGGTGCGGTTGCCGGGAATGCCGCCGATGCAGTGCTTGTCCACCACCAGCGGCGAATCCCAGGTCAGGCGGGTGCCGACATCGGCCATGGCGCGGGTCAGGGCCAGGGTTTCTTCGGTGGTCATGAAGGCGGCGCAGGCCACGAGGAAGGCGGCGATTTCCATTGGCGAATAGTGATGCCTGGCCACGTCGCGGATGATAGCGCCGATCTCCGCATCGGTCAGGCTGTTGCCGCCGATCTTGCGCCGCACGGCATCAAGGCTGGCGGGGGGCTTGGCCTGGGCAATCGACACCTCGGTCCCTTCGGGCAGGCCCAGGCGTCGGAAGGCCTGCTCGCCCAGGCCGATTTCGCCATGCTGCAGAAGGTGTTCGTCATCCATGATCGCCAGGGTGGCGAGGATGCTGCTGTCCCCCCGGCAGATCTCGATCTTGCGCAGAGCCTGGAACTGCTCGGCGCCATAGCCGCTATCGGTGCGCGGCAGGAACGCGGTGTTTTCCGGGTAGGTATCGATAGCGACTGCGCGGATCCTGAACATTGTGTGGCGTCCTTGCCTGTCCCGACTGCCGCTTGTGACCTACCCGATTTGAGCGCCGCAGTTATTGCGCTGGCGCAATCGGACAGCAATTGAGGGATTGTTTGACCAGCGCCGCCCAGTTGGCAATAGCCACTGGCGATAGGTGAACGGTAAGGGGCGGCGGCGATGCAGCATTACGATGTCCTGATTGTGGGTGGCGGGCATGGCGGGGCCCAGGCGGCGATCGCGCTGCGCACGCAGGGCTTTGCCGGGTCGATCGCGATCCTGGGGCGCGAGGAGGAGCCGCCCTATGAGCGCCCGCCTTTGTCCAAGGAATACCTCGCCCAGGAAAAGCCGTTCGAGCGGCTCTATCTGCGCCCGCGCGAATACTGGGCCGACAAGGCGGTCGACCTGCTGCTGGGGCGCGAGGTTACGGCGGTTGATCCGGCCGCCCGGCAGGTGACCTGCGCCGATGGGTCCGTGCTGTCCTATGGCGAGCTGATCTGGGCCACCGGCGGCGATCCGCGCCGCCTGACCTGTCCGGGGGCGGAACTGGCGGGTGTGCACTATGTCCGCACCCGCGCCGATGTCGATGCGCTGATGGCCGAACTGCCGGGGGTGACCCGCGCGGTGGTGATCGGCGGCGGCTATATCGGGCTGGAGGCAGCCGCCGTGCTGACCAAGCTGGGCAAGGCGGTGACCCTGATCGAGGCCCTGCCGCGCGTGTTGGCCCGGGTGGCGGGCGAGGATTTGTCGCGCTTTTACGAGGCCGAGCACCGCGCCCACGGCGTCGACCTGCGCACCGGCTGCGGGGTCGAGGCGCTGCTTGGCGATGGCCGCGTGGCTGGCGTGCGGCTGGCCGATGGCACCGAGGTGCCGGGTGACGTGGTGATCATCGGCATCGGCATCGTGCCCTGCGTCGAGCCGCTGCTGGCCGCCGGGGCCGAGGGCGGCAACGGGGTGCTGGTCGATGGTCAGTGCCGCACCAGCTTGCCGCATGTCTTTGCGATCGGCGACTGTGCGGCCCATGCCAATGGTTTTGCAGAGGGAGCGGTGATCCGGCTCGAATCGGTCCAGAACGCCAACGACCAGGCGACTGTCGTGGCCAAGGTGATCACCGGGCAGGACGCCAGCTATGGCGCGACGCCGTGGTTCTGGTCGAACCAGTATGACCTGAAGCTGCAGACCGTCGGCCTGTCGACCGGGCACGATGCCACCGTGCTGCGCGGCGATCCCGCCACGCGCAGCTTCAGCGTTGTCTACCTGAAGCAGGGCCAGGTCATCGCGCTCGACTGCGTCAATTGCGCGAAGGACTATGCCCAGGGGCGCAAGCTGGTCGAGCAGCGGGTGGCCGCCGACCCGGCGGCGCTGGCCGACCCGGCAATACCGCTGAAGGAACTGGTCCCCGCCGGTTGATTTTCGTGGCCATCCGCTTAGGGACTTAATCGAACGATTAAGGCGGAGTCGGATGCATGGGCATGCTTGAGGGCAAGGTTGTCGCGGTCACGGGCGCGGGGCGCGGCGTGGGGCGGGAGATCGCGCTGCTCTGCGCCAAGCATGGCGCGGCGGTGGTGGTCAACGATCCCGGCGTCGGCGGCGGCGGTGAGGGCGGGGATGAAGGCCCGGCCCAGGAAACCGTCAATGATATCATGGCTGCGGGCGGCAAGGCCTGGGCTAATCTCGCCTTCGTGAATGACCCGGCGGGCGCTACCTCGATCATCGAGGATGCCGTCCAGCGCTTCGGGCGGATTGACGCCGTGGTCAACAATGCCGGCATCCTGCGCGACACGATCTGGCACAAGATGAGCCACGAGGATTGGCGCGCGGTGATCGACGTGCACCTCAACGGCACCTTCAACGTCTCCAAGGCCGCGACGCCCTATTTCCGCGAGCAGCAATCGGGCAGCTTCATCCACTTCACCTCGACCAGCGGCCTGATCGGCAATATCGGCCAGGCCAATTATTCGGCGGCCAAGCTGGGGATCGTCGGCCTGTCGCAGTCGATCGCGCTCGACATGGCCCGCGCCGGGGTGCGCTCTAACTGCATCGCGCCCTTCGCCTGGAGCCGGATGACCGCCTCGATTCCCGCCGAAACGCCCGAGCAGAAGCAGCGGGTCGAACGGCTCAAGACGATGAGCGCGGATAAGATCGCGCCGCTGGTGGTCTACCTCGCCTCGGATGCCAGCCAGGAGGTGACCAACCAGATCTTCTCGGTCCGCAAGAACGAGATCGTGCTCTACAACAAACCGCGCCCGATCCGCTCGATGACCAAGCTGGAAGGCTGGACGCCGGAAAGCATCGCCGACGAGCTGATCCCCGCCTTCAAGCCCAGCTTCGCCCGCGCCGACGAGGTTTCGGCCCACGTCTTCCCTTACGACCCGATCTAGGGAATAGCCCTCTCTCCTTCAGGGGAGAGGGTTGGGAGAGGGGGAGTGGCTGAACCCCCTCTCGACTGCGACTAGGCAGCAGGCTGCCAAGTCTTCGTGGCTCTCCCCTGAAGGGGAGAGCGCAAGGAGTAGAGAATGGACCACGATACTTTCGACCAGTTCATCGAACAGCTGCGCCGCTATGTCCGCGAACGGCTGATCCCGGCCGAAGAGGAGGTGATCGCGCAGGACCGCATCCCGGACGATATCCTGGCGGAAATGCGCGACATGGGCCTGTTCGGGATCACCATTCCCGAGGAGTTCGGCGGCGCCGGCATGAATATCAGCCAGTATATCGAGACGGTCAAGCAGCTGTCCTATGCCTCGCCAGCCTACCGTTCGACGATCTCGATCAACATCGGGATGACCGGCTCGGCAATCAAGAATTTCGGCACGCCGGAGCAGAAGGCCGAATGGCTCCCCCGGATCGCCAGCGGCGAAATCGCCTGCTTCGGCCTGACCGAGCCGGGTTCGGGATCGGACAGCGCGGCGATGCAGACCAGCGCCGTGCGCGATGGCAACGGCTACAAATTGAACGGCACCAAGCGCTACATCACCAACAGCCCCTCGGCCAAGATCGGCCTGATCATGGCCCGCACCAGCAAGGAAGCGCTGCCCAAGAACGCGCACGTTTCCTGCTTCATCGTCGACATGACCACGCCGGGCATCACCATGGGCAAGCCCGACAAGAAGATGGGCCAGTCCGGCGCGCATATTGCCGACGTTATCATGGAGGACGTCCATATCCCCGGCTCGGCGCTGGTCGGCGGCGAGGAAGGGCGCGGTTTCCAGATCGCGATGCAGAGCCTCGACAACGGGCGACTGTCCGTGGCGGGGATGAGCGTCGGGATGGGCCGCCGCGCGCTCGACACCGCGATCCGCTATGCCACCGAGCGCAAGGCCTTTGGCGAACCCATCGCCAATTTCCAGCTGATCCAGGCCATGCTGGCCGATAGCGAGGCCGAGCTTTACGCCGCCGAATGCATGATCGCCGATGCCTGCGCGCGGGCCGACCGGGGCGAGAATATCCAGCGCAAGGCGGCCGCTGCCAAGCTGTTCGCTTCGGAAACCTGCGGCCGCGTCGCCGATCGCTGCGTCCAGGTCTATGGCGGAGCGGGCTACCTCGCCGAATATCCCGCCGAGCGGTTCTTCCGCGATGCCCGCATCCTGCGCATCTACGAAGGCACCAGCCAGATCATGCAACTGCAGATCGCCAAGCACCTGCTGCGCGAATTCGCCAGCGAAGGAAGCGTTTGGTGATCCGGCCAGGAGCACAAGCCACATCCGTTCGTGCTGAGGAGGGATTGAGCGAAGCGAAAGCCCGTCTCGAAGCACCCGGCGCGGCCCTTCGAGACGCGTCTTCGCATTCGCTCAGCCGCTCCTCAGGGCGAACGGGTGTTGTTTCAGCAAGCGGAGGCTAAGATGTACAACCTCCTCACCGGGCTCTCGATCGTCGAGGTTTCGTCCTTCGTGGCTTCGCCCACGGCGGGGCTTTACTGCGCGCAGATGGGCGCGGAAGTGATCCGCATCGACGACCGGCGCGGCGGGCTGGACTACAAGCGCTACATGATGACCCGCGAAGGCCGCTCGCTCTCGTGGGAGAACCTCAACCGCGCCAAGAAGAGCGTCGCGCTTGACCTCCAGACGGCCGAGGGGCGCGAGCTGGCGGTGCAGTTGGCGCAAAAGACCGGGCAACTGATCACCAACCTGCCGCTCGAAAGCTTCATGGCCCATGACAGGATCGCGGCGGGCCGCCCCGATCTGGTTTCGGTGCGGATCATGGGCTGGCATGACGGGCGCCAGGCGATGGACTTCACGGTCAATGCGGCCTCGGGCTATCCGCTGATGAACGGGCCGGAAGAGTGGGACCCGGCGACAGCCCCGCCGGTCAACCAGATCCTGCCGGCCTGGGATTTCATCACCGGGGCCTATTGCGCCTTCGCGCTGCTGGCCGGGCTGCGCCACCGCGATGCCACCGGCGAGGGCAGCGAACTGCGCGTGCCGCTGGGCGACGTGGCGATCGGCACGGCCTTCAACGCCGGGGCGGCCGCCGAAATGCTCTATCGCGGGGCCGACCGCGAGCGGATCGGCAATGCCATCTGGGGCGCCTTCGGCCGCGATTTCGTCAGCCGCGATGGCACGCGCTTCATGATCGCGGCGCTCACCCCCAAGCAGTGGAAGGCCACGGTCGAAGCCTTCGGGCTGGCCGATGCGGTGGCCGCGCTGGAAGCGGAACTGGGCGTCAGTTTCCTCGCCAGCGATCACGAACGCTTCGTTCACCGCCACCGCCTGTTCGATCTGTTCCAGCAGGCGGCGGAGCAAGTGGACTATGCCGACCTGGCCGAGCGGCTGACCCGGGCCGGGGCCACGTTCGAGCACTATCGCACCATGTACGAGATGGCGCGCGATCCGCAGCTGGTCACGGGCAACCCGCTGTTCGGGCCTTCGCCCGCTAATCCCAGCGGGTTCGAATATCCCGCCACCCGCAGCTTCGCCAATATCCCGGACCGCCAAGCCGGCGATCCCAAGGCTGCGCCCTATCTCGGCGAGCATAGCGAGGAAGTGCTGGCCGAGCGGCTCGGGCTATCCTCCGGCCAGATCGCCGCGCTGATCGATCGCGGCGTGGTTGCCACCAGCGACCGGGACCGGGGCTGAAGTGATGGCCCCGATCCTGTCCTACACGGCCTGTCCGTGGCAAGATCGGGCCATGCCTGCGCACTGCCCCGCCCTGTCCCAATCCGCCACCACCGGGCCTTTGCACCCGGCCGGTTTTTTCGCGCCTGAACTGTGGTCCAGGCGGTCCAAGCGCCCCTAACGAGAGACGAACCGATGCCCCAAACCACCTTGCGCCGTGCCGCCATCGTCGCCCCGATCCGCACCGCCGTCGGCAAGTTCGGCGGGTCGCTCGCCCCGCTGACCGCCGGGCAGCTCGGTGCCACGATCCTGAAAGCGCTGATGGAGCGCACGAAGATCGATCCCGCCCGGGTCGACGATGTGATCTTCGCGCAAGGCTACGGCAATGGCGAGGCACCCTGCATCTCGCACTGGTCCTGGCTGCTCGCCGGGCTGCCCGAGGAAGTGCCCGGCTATCAGCTCGACCGGCGCTGCGGCTCGGGCCTCCAGGCGATCGTCAATGCGGCGATGATGGTCCAGACCGGGGTGTCCGACGTGGTCGTGGCGGGCGGCTGCGAATCCATGTCCAACGTCGAGCATTACACCACCGAACTGCGCAAGGGCGTGCGCGCCGGGAACCTGACGCTGCATGACCGGCTGACCCGCGGCCGGGTGATGAGCCAGCCGATCGAGCGCTATGGCGTGATCTCCGGCATGATCGAGACGGCCGAGAACCTCGCCAAGGACTGGAACATCAGCCGCGAGGCCTGCGACGCCTATGCCGCGCGCAGCCACCAGCGCGCCGCCGCCGCCTGGGCGAACGGCCTGTTCGCCGATGAACTGGTCCCGGTCGAGATCCCGCAGAAGAAGGGCGATCCGGTGATCTTTGCCCATGACGAGGGCTACCGCGCCGATGCCTCGATGGAAACGCTGGGCAAGCTCAAGGCGCTGGAAGGCGGCGTGGTCACCGCGGGCAATGCCAGCCAGCAGAATGACGCGGCGGCGGCCTGCCTGGTCGTGGCCGAAGACAAGCTGGACGAACTGGGGCTGGAGCCGATTGCCTGGTTCCATTCGTGGGCGGCGGCGGGCTGCGATCCCAGCCGGATGGGCTTCGGCCCGGTCCCGGCGACCGAGCGGCTGTTCGCCAAGAACGGCCTGTCGTGGAACGACATCGGCCTGATCGAGCTGAACGAAGCCTTCGCGCCGCAAGTCCTCGCCTGCCTCAAGGGCTGGGGCTGGGCCGACGATGACAGCCGGCATGAGATGCTGAACGTCAACGGCTCAGGCATTTCGCTGGGCCACCCGATCGGCGCTACCGGCGGCCGCATCCTCGCCAACCTGACCCGCGAGATGCAGCGCCGCGATGTGAAGTATGGCCTCGAAACCATGTGCATCGGCGGCGGCCAGGGCATCGCGGCGGTGTTCGAGAAGGCCTGAGCCTTGGACGGCATCGACCTCGGCAAGGTGCTGGGCGCGGCGCAGGCTTATGGCGACCTCGCCCGCGCCGCCACGGCGGCAATCGATCCCGCCGACCAGCGCGTCCATCATGGCTTTGCCTGGATCGCCACCAGCGTGGCCGCGCTGGAAGCCGTGGCGGACTGGCTGGCGGCGAATGATGGCGGGACTGCGCTGGACCGGCAGGTTGCCCAGCTTGGCTTTGCCGAGACGATTGGCCAGCTCACCGGCGGGCTGTCGATGGGGCAGAACGAACTGCTGCGCCCGGCCGACCTTGGCCTGGGCCATGCCGCGCGCGATCTGGCCCGGACCTGCGCCGACCTCACCGACGGCGATCTGGCTAGTGTCCGCGCCGCCGTGGCCGCCGCGCTGGCGCAGGGGCAATGGCCCAGCGAAAGGCTACACGATCCCGAACTCGACACGATCCGGGACCAGTTCCGCCGCTTTACCGAGGCGGAAGTGCTGCCCCATGCGCACAAATGGCATCTGGCCAATGCCCTGATCCCTGACGCGACCGTCCAGGCGATGGCCGATCTCGGCACCTTCGGGGCGACGATCCCGGAAGAGTTCGGCGGCCTCGGCCTGTCCAAGCTGGTGATGTGCCTGATCACCGAGGAGCTGTCGCGCGGCTGGATCGGCGCGGGCTCGCTCGGCACCCGTAGCGAGATCGCGGGCGAACTGATCACGATGGGCGGCACGCCGGAGCAGAAAGAACACTGGCTGCCGAAGATCGCCAGCGGCGAAGTGCTGCCGACCGCCGTGTTCACCGAACCCGATACCGGGTCGGACCTCGGCTCGCTCCAGACCCGCGCTCGTCTGGACGGCGATGAATGGGTGATCGACGGGGCCAAGACCTGGATCACCCATGCCAGCCGGTCGGACCTGATGACCCTGCTGTGCCGGACGCTTCCTGATGCGAAAGGCTATGCCGGTCTCTCCATGCTGCTGGTGCCCAAGCCGCGCGGGACCGATACCGATCTCTTCCCGGCCGAGGGGATGAGCGGCAGCGAGATCGAGGTGCTGGGCTACCGGGGCATGCGCGAATATGCGTTGCAGTTCGATGGCCTGCGCGCGCCGGGCCACGCCCTGCTCGGCGGCGAACAGGGGCAGGGCTTCAAGCAGTTGATGCGGACTTTCGAGGCCGCCCGGATACAGACCGCCGCCCGCGCCGTCGGCGTTGCCAAGCGCGCGCTGGAACTGGGGCTGGACTATGCCCTTGGCCGCAAGCAGTTCGGCAAGCCGCTGGTCCAGTTCCCGCGCGTGGCCGACAAGCTGGCGATGAGCCTCGCCGATTTCGTCCTCTCGCGCGAGCTGACCTATGCCGCGGCGCGGGCCAAGGATACCGGCAAGCGCTGCGATATCGAGGCGGGCATGGCCAAGCTGCTGGCGGCCCGCGCCGCCTGGGCCAATGCCGATGCCAGCCTGCAGATTCACGGCGGCAACGGCTATGCCCTGGAATACGAGATCAGCCGGGTGCTGTGCGATGCCCGCATCCTCAACATCTTTGAAGGCGCAGCGGAAATCCAGGCCCAGGTGATCGCGCGCGGCCTGCTGGAAGGGCGGAACTGATGAGCGACTTTGCCGCATGGATCGGGCGCGAGGAACACCGCGCGGACCGCGCCGACCCCGGCCTGTTCGCGCGCTGGTGCGCCACGCTGGACCGGCCCGCGCCCGCTGGCGGGCAGGTACCACAGGGCTTCCACTGGTGCCTGTGCACGCCCGATGCGCCGACCGCCGCGCTCGGGCCTGATGGCCATCCGCGCCGCGATGACAGCCCCGATAGCTTCCTGCCCCCGGTGCCCCTGCCGCGCCGGATGTGGGCATCTAGCAAGGTGGAATTCCTCGCCCCGCTGCAGGTCGGCGAGGCGGTGAAGCGGACCTCGCGCGTCGCCTCGGTGACCGAGAAATCGGGCGGCAGCGGCAAGCTGGTCTTCGTCGACGTGGCGCATGAAACCCATGGGGAGCAGGGCCTGGCCGTGCGCGAGGTGCAGTCGCTGGTCTATCGCGAACCGGCCGCGGCGGGCACGCCGTCCGCGCCCCCGCCGCTGGGCGAAGGGCGGTTCGATCCGGCCGGATGGGATCATCACCGCGTGCTCGAGCCGGGCGCGCCGCTGCTGTTCCGGTTCTCGGCGCTGACCTTCAACAGTCACCGGATCCACTATGACGCGCCCTATGCCGTGGGCGAGGAAGGCTATCGCGGGCTGGTGGTGCACGGGCCGCTCACGGCGACCCTGCTGCTTGACCTGGCCCAGCGCGCGCTGGGGGACAACGCGCTCAAGACCTTTGCCTTCCGGGGCCTCAGCCCGGCGGTGGCGGACGAACCGCTCCACCTGGTGATGCGCGGGTCAGGCGATGCAATCGAACTGGGTGCCTTCGCCACCGACGGCCGCCAGGCGATGAGCGCGAGTGCTGGCGCTTAAGGACTTGGTAACCCGGCGGGGCGAAAAGGCGGCCCATGGCCAAAGCCGTTGCCCTGTTAGCCGATCGCGCGGCGACTCACTCGCCGGAAGCGCTGCGTACGCTGATCGTCTGCGGCTGCGCCCTGACGCTGATCCTCGCCCGCTAGGCCTGCACCAGCCGCCACAGCGCGGCCAGTGCCGACAGCCCCAGCACCACTCCGACGAAGGTCCGCCAGGCGGTATCGCTGACCTTGCCGAAGGCCTTGTTGCCCAGCCAGTTGCCAATCAGCACGGCCGGGAACAGCAGGCTGGCCAGCAGCAGCTCGCGCCAGGTGGCAACCTGCAGGGCCATGGCCGACCCCACCCCGGCAACCGAGGTGGCCAGGAAGATCGTCATCATCGAGGCGCGGGCGAGCTGCGGGGCGATATGGCGGCGCAGGTAGAACGGTACGACCGGCACGCCCGGCATCCCGGCAAAGCCGGTCAGCACCCCGCAGGCGATCCCGGTGCCGCCGGTCTCGGCGACGGTGGGGACGTGCCCGTCCGGCCGCTTGGGCATCAGCACCAGGCCAAAGGCGATCAGCGCGACCAGCGCAATCAGCAGCCGGGCCAGCGCCGGGTCGGTAACGGACAGCAGCCAGACCCCCAGCGGCGTCGCGACCATGGCCAGGCCGCCGATCACGAAGGCCGAACGCTCGCTGGCTCCCAGCATGGCGCGCAGGCCGACCAGGCCAATGAAGATGCCCAGCCAGTTCGACGTGACCACCGCCTCGGCCGGCGGGATCGCGAGGCCCAGCACGGGCACCAGCAGGATCGCCATGCCGAACCCGGCCAGCCCGCGCACGAAGGCGGCACCCAGCGCGGCGATCAGCGCCACCGCGATCTGCGCTTCGGTCAGTCCCAGCACTATGCCCCCCCGGTCTTCGGCCTACCGCAGGTCGGGCGGCGTGGCTTCGCTCTTCAGCAAGGCAATCGCCTCGGCCAGCGGCATGACCTTCTGGTGCTCGGCCCCCAGGGTGCGGAGCGCCACAGTGCCTTCCTCGGCCTCACGCTTGCCGACCACAAGCAGGTGCGGGACCTTCTGCAGCGAGTGTTCGCGCACCTTGTAGTTGATCTTCTCGTTCCGGCAGTCGGTATCGACCCGGATCCCGGCGACCTTCAGCTGTTCGGCCACTTCGGCAGCATAGGGATCGGCGTCCGAAACGATCGTCGCCACCACGGCCTGGACCGGGGCGAGCCAGACCGGCAGCTTGCCGGCAAAGTGCTCGATCAGGATGCCGATGAAGCGCTCGTACGAACCGAAGATCGCGCGGTGCAGCATGACCGGGCGATGCTTGTCCCCGTCCTCGCCGACATAGGTCGCGTCGAGCCGTTCGGGCAGGACGCGGTCGGACTGGATCGTGCCGACCTGCCAGGTCCGCCCGATCGCGTCGGTCAGGTGCCATTCCAGCTTGGGGGCATAGAACGCGCCCTCGCCGGGCAGTTCCTCCCAGCCGTATTCGGGCGTGGCGAGGCCCGCCTCGATCACCGCATTGCGCAGCTCGTCCTCGGCCTTGTCCCAGTCGGCATCGCTGCCGAAGCGCTTCTCGGGGCGCAGCGCCAACTTGATCGAATAGGTGAAGCCGAAGTCCTTGTAGACCCGGTCGGCCAGCTCGCAGAAGGCCTTCACCTCGGCCACGATCTGGTCCTCGCGGCAGAAGATGTGGGCGTCATCCTGGGTGAACTGGCGCACCCGCATCAGGCCATGCAAGGCGCCGTGCGGCTCGTTGCGATGGCAGCAGCCGTTCTCGTAGATGCGCAGGGGCAGGTCGCGGTACGACTTGATCCCCTGGCGGAAGATCAGGACGTGGGCCGGGCAGTTCATCGGCTTCAAGGCCATCCAGTCGGCTTCGCCGCTGATCACCGGGCCTTCGTCTTCGACGTTGGGCACCTCGTCGGGGATCACGAACATGTTTTCGCGGTACTTGCCCCAGTGGCCGGACTGCTCCCACTGGCGCGCGTCCATCACCTGCGGGGTCTTGACCTCACGGTAGCCCGCATTGTCGATCGCGCGGCGCATGTAGGCTTCCAGCTCGCGCCAGATCAGGTAGCCCTTGGGGTGCCAGAAGACCGAACCGTGGGCTTCCTGCTGCAGGTGGAACAGGTCCATTTCCTGGCCCAGCTTGCGGTGGTCACGCTTGGCGGCTTCCTCCAGCCGGGTCAGGTGGGCGTCGAGCTGCTTCTTGTTCAGCCAGCCGGTGCCGTAAATGCGGCTCAGCATCGCGTTCTTCTGGTCGCCGCGCCAATAGGCACCCGAAACACGGGTCAGCTTGAAGGCCTGGGGATCGAGTTTGCCCGTGCTGGGCAGGTGTGGGCCGCGGCACATGTCGAGCCAGTCATCGCCCGACCAGTAGACCGTCAGTTCCTCGTGCTCTGGCAGTTCGGCGGCCCATTCGGCCTTGAAGCTCTCGCCCTGCTGCTTCCACCGGCTGATCAAGGATCTCGCGGCTCCACACTTCGCGGCGCAGCGGCTTGTCGGCCTGGATGATCTTGCGCATCTCGGCCTCGATCGCGGGCAGGTCCTCGTCAGTGAAGGGGCGGTCCTTCGGCGCAAAGTCGTAATAGAACCCGTCGTCGGTGCTGGGGCCGAAGGTGATCTGCGTGCCCGGAAACAGCGCCTGGACCGCTTCGGCGAGGACGTGGGCATAGTCATGCCGGGCCAGGTCCAGCGCCTCGGCCTCGTCGCGCGACGTAATCAGCGCAAGGCTCGCATCGCCGGTGAAGGCCCGGGTCAGGTCGACCAGCTCACCATCGATCCGCGCGGCGAGCGCCGCCTTGGCGAGGCCCGGGCCGATCGCCGCGGCGACATCGGCCGGGGTCGATCCCATGGGCATTTCACGCACGGAACCGTCGGGCAGGCTGATCTTCAACAACTCGGACATTCGCGTAACTCTCACCGGTTTGGGCGCGCTTTGGCACAAGCCGGTGCGCACCGGAAGGGGCGGCGTCTGGTTTCGGCAAGTTCGGGAGGAAACGCCAGCCGCCCGAACCCGGACGGCGGCCCTGCGCTTCGCCTCAGGCGAAGACAGCCCGCCCCGGGAAGCCCGGGGTGGTGGTAGTAGTCGGCAGGGCGTGCGGCGACGTCATGGACCGCCCCTTAGCAGCGCTGGACTTAACGGGCAACTAAGCCGAAAAGCGCTTTTGCCCGGCCAGCACGGTCATCCGCTTGGTACCAGCCAAGGCGGTACCTTTCTGCCGGACGGTTTGCAGGAAGCGCCATTCACCGGTGGCCGCCTTGGGCGTCAGTTCGACCGCCAGATAGCCGCGCTGGCTGGTATCGCACCATTTGAGCGCAGGGCTGGCGGCCATGACGCCAGCTGCCAGATCCTCTGGCTTCACCCAGCGCAGGTAATGCTCGAAACCCGGCGAAGTCACGCTTTGCCCGGCCATTTCGACGCCCACTCGCTGCCCAGCATGGCTGTGATCGAAGGCCCAGGCATTGTGGCTGTCGCCCGCCAGCACCAGCAGGTTCGCATTGGCATTCAGCGCAGCCTCGTAGACCCGGTGGCGCGCTGCCGGATAGCCGGACCACATGTCCATTGCATAGGGAATGCCGCTCTGCTGAACCCGATCAGCGGCGAGGATGCGCGCCCGCATGCCCTTGTCGACATCCTGGGTCATGCCTTCCACCACCGTCCGGGCAAAGCCGAATTCCCCCATGATGATCTGCTGGGCCAGCAGCTGCCAGGGCTTGCCGGCTCTGGTCGAGGCCTTGAGCCCGCCCGCCAGCCAGGCTTCCTGCTCGGCCCCAAGCAGGGTCCGTTTGGAATCGCGCCAGGTGCCATCGCGGAAGGCGGTGAGCGCGGCTTCCAGCTCGGGCCCGCGCTTGCCCTTCATCAGATCGCCGAGGTCAAAGGGCTTGTCGCGGGCGACATGGCGGGTTTCGAGCCGGAACAGCGTGGCCAGCTTGCCGATCTCGTACTGCGCCCAATAGGCGTCCGACACGGGCAGCCATTCGCGGTAGACCTGCTCCGCGGTCGCCTCGCGCTGGGCATAGGGGCCTTCGGTTTCTGGCTGATGGTTTTCCGCGCCGTCCTTCCACGCGTCGTTGGCCACCTCGTGATCGTCCCACATGGCGATCACCGGATAGAGCTGGTGCAGCCGCTGCAGGTCGGGATCGTTGCGATAGGTGGCGAACCGTTCACGATACTGCGCCATGGTAACGGCTTCGTGCTCGGGCAGCAGACGCTCGGGCAGGCCCTCCTTGACCGAAGGATAGTTGCCGCGCTCGTACTCGTAGAAGTAGTCGCCCAGGTGCAGCACCAGGTCGAAATCGCCTGCCTCTGCGGCGTGGCCATAGGCGTTGAACCAGCCAAAGCCGTAATTGGAGCACGAGAAGACCGCGATCCGGAACTTGTCGACCTTGCCCACCGGCAGCGTCCTGGTGCGGCCAACCGGAGACTTCTCACCATTGGGGGCGATGAAGCGGTAAAAGTACCAGCGGCCCGGCTCCAGCCCTCTGGCCCAGGTCCGCGCGCAGCAGTCATTGGCCGGCGAGGCGGTGGTCTCACCCTGGACAGTAATCCTGGTAAAATCGGCGTCCTCGGCCAGTTCCCACTTCAGCTGCACCTCGCCATCGCTGGCATAGCGGGTCCAGAGTAGAACCTGGTCCGGCCCCGGTTCGCCGCTGGCGACGCAGTGGGTGAAGCCCCTGGCCTGGCCCGCCAGTGCCGGCGCGCCGATTCCCGCCAGTCCCAACAGGCCAAGCCGCAGGGCCTGGCGGCGATTGGCGTTGACGGGAGAAATCTTCATTCCGGTTGGCAGCATACTTCTCTCCGCAGACGGGGAAAGGCTACGATAGCCTTGGCGGGCGTGGCTGCAATCCGGGAATTGCAGTTGGGGATGCCCTGCTAAAGGTCCGAACTCGATCAAGCCCTGGTTGTGGATCCGGGTTGGCCAGTCTCCGATGGCCTTCCTCAGGACTCAAGCATGGGAACCACAGCTAATGGACGAATTCGAAGTTCTCGAAGGCGTTGCCGAACTGTTCGGCGATGCCGTTGCCGCAGGCGACGAGGTTGCCGCTGAAGCCGCCGCGGTAGAGGACAATGCTGCCGTAGAAGGAATGGCCAACTCTCCGGCAATCGACAGCGTTGAATCGCAAGGCGCGGTCCGGGATTTCATTGAGAACAATCCTTACGGCAGTCGTCTGTGGCAGTTCTCGAAGTGGCTCGGCAAAACTGCCGCTGGCGCTGCCGCGGCCTTTGCGATCATGTACGGCCTGAACAAGGCGGCGGCCTCGGAGGCGCATCAGACGGGCCAGCGCGTGTCGCTAACCGATTACCTGGCCAAGGTTCAGCAGAACATGATCAAGAATGGGCTCGCCTGGAATGACGAGATCAAGCAGCAAGCTGCGACCAACGCGCTGGCCTTCCCCTGGGTTGACTGCACGGCCTGAACGCGCCGGGAAAGGATAGCAGGATGAGCTTCTGGGATTCGATTGGCGATGCCTTCAGTTCTGCCGTCTCAGCGGTCGAGAGCGCGGGTGAATCCATCGCGAAGAAGGTTGCCGCAGCCACTGTCTCTGGCGCGAACCTGTTCACCGATGGCTGGAAGAAGGTCTTCAGCGGAGACTTTCAGACCGGCATATCCGAGATCGGCATGGGCCTGGCCAAGGCAGCCGGCTTCTTGCCGCCTGGCGTTACCGGCGACACCTATGCCGACATCGTGGGGGAAATCAGCAAGCAGACAATGGCTGCCTATACGCAGACCCAGACCAAGACGTGTTTCACGGCCTATCGCGAGCAGGTGAAAAACGCCTTGGCCAGGAACGGATTGACCTGGAATGACTCCATGAACGATCCGCTCACCGCCGGGGCGCGGCAGATGTTCTGGATCGACATGGGTTGCTAAGCTGACCTTGCCGTGCTGCCGCCGGTGCCGCAAAAGAGCGGGCAGCATGAGCATCATTTCTGATCCAGACCGATTCCCGCGATGCTGGTGTCCCTGATGCGGACAGGCTTCCATCCCATGCCCGACGGCACCCGCATCGCTTATCGCCATACCTCCGGCACCGGACCGACCATCGTCTTCCTGCCGGGCTACATGTCCGACATGGCGGGGGGCAAGGCGACGGCCGTGTTCGACTGGGCGACGGCCCAGGGCCGGGCCTGCCTGCTGCTTGACTACTCCGGTTGCGGGGAGAGCGAGGGGGACTTCGCCGATGGCACCCTCAGCCGCTGGCGCGACGAGGTGCTGGGGCTGATTGCGGCGCAATGTTCCGGGCCGGTCGTGCTGGTGGGCAGTTCGATGGGCGGCTGGCTGATGCTGCTGGTGGCGCTCGCCATTCCGGAGCGGGCCCAGGCCCTGGTCGGCATCGCCGCCGCGCCCGACTTTACCGACTGGGGTTATGATGCGAACCAGCAGGCCCTGCTGGCGGCGGGCGAGACGGTGCTGGAAGACAATCCCTATGGCCCCGAACCGACGCCGACCCATCCTGCCTTCTGGGCCGATGGCCAGGCCCACCGCCTGCTTGAGGCACCGATTGCGCTGACCTGCCCGGTCCGCTTGCTGCATGGCCAGCGCGATCCCGACGTGCCGTGGGAGCTGGCGCTGCAACTGGCCGAGCAGCTCCATTCGGATGATGTTCAGGTAACCCTGATCAAGGACGGCGACCACCGCCTCAGCCGCGATGCCGATATCGCGCTGCTGCTGCGGACCCTTGAAGGCCTGTCGGGCCCGGAGTTGCCATGATCCTTTCGCTGTTCCTGCCCTTGCTGGCCCAGGTCGGTCCCTCGGTTGCGCCGGGCGCGGGCGGGGCACTGCCGCAGGCCCCCATCGTGATCCCGCGCGGGAGCCCCACCAAGCCGAGCGCGGCCCCGCTGCGCCGCAGCCAATGCCTGGACCTTGCCCGCAATGCCCCCTCGGCCGCGCTGGTCGAGGCGGAGGGCTGGCTGGGCGAGGCGCGGGGCAGCGCCATGGGCGATGCGGCCGGGTGCAAGGCCCTGGCGCTCGCCGGGCTGGAACGCTGGAGCGAAGCCGAGGCGACGTTCCTGTCGGCCCGGTCGTTGACCGCCCCCTCGGCCCTGACCAACCGTAGCGAGCTAGCGGCCGGCGCGGCAGTGGCGGCGGAAAGCCAGGGCGAATATGCCCGTGCGCTCGAACATTTCGCCATGGCGCTGAGCGATGCCCGCGATGTCGGGGCAACCGGGCTGGCCGGCCGGATCGCCCGCGACCGGGCCAATGCGCTGGTTCAGCTGGGGCGGATGGACGAGGCGGTGGCGACCCTGGCCGAAGCCCGGACCGCCCTGCCGGAAGATGCGCTGGCCTGGCTGTTCTCGGCCCGCCTGTCGCGCCGGCTGGAGCGCCTGGGCGAGGCCCAGGTCCAGATCGAAACCGCTGCCCGGCTGGCTCCGCGCGATGCCGAGGTGGGACTGGAAGCTGGGCTGATTGCCGCACTCCAAGGCCGCGATGCGGCGGCGCGGCGTTCCTGGCAGTCGGTGCTGCAGATGGCGCCCGGCAGCGAAGCGGCGAAGACCGCGCAATCGTGGCTTGACCGGCTGGGGCCAGACCCGGCACCATCAGGCCGGTGATCCCGCTATCCGTCCTTGACCTGATCCCCGTTCGCGAAGGCGGCACCGTGTCCGCCGCCCTGGCCGATGCCGCCAGCCTGGCCCGCGCGGCCGAGGCGGCCGGGTACAAGCGGTTCTGGGTGGCCGAGCATCATGCGATGGATGGCATTGCCGGCGGGGCCACGGCGGTGGCGCTGGCCCATATCGGCCATGCGACCAACACGATCCGGATCGGGGCGGGCGGGATCATGCTGCCCAATCACAACCCCTTCGTGATCGCCGAACAGTTCGGCACGCTCGATGCGCTGTTTCCGGGGCGGATCGACCTGGGCCTGGGCCGCGCGCCGGGGGCGGACAGCCGGATCGGCCAGGCGCTGCGCAAGGACCTGATGCGCGCGGCCGAATACTTTCCGCAGGACGTGGTTGAGCTGCGCGCGCTGGTCACCGGGGAACCGGAACTGGCCTTGCGCGCCACGCCAGGGTTTGGCGCGGCGCTGGAATTCTGGATCCTCGGCTCCAGCCTGTTCGGGGCGCAGCTCGCCGCGGCGCTGGGCATGCCCTATGCCTTTGCCTCGCACTTCGCGCCCGATCACCTCGACGCCGCGCTGAAGCTCTACCGTGAGCGCTTCGTGCCCTCGGCCACACTGGAACGGCCCCATGCCATGGCGGCGATGACCGTGCTCTGTGCCGAATCCGACGCGGAAGGACGGCTGCTCGCCTCCTCGCTCGAGCAGAGCTTCGTCGCCTTGCGCAGCGGCACGCCAGGGCGGCTCAAACCGCCGGTGCCGGGCTATCGCGACACCCTGCCGCCCAGCACCCAGGCCATGCTCGATCATCTCGGTCAGGCCCGCGCCGTCGGCAGTCCGGCCACCGTGCGCGCCGCCATCGGCCGTTTTGTCGAGCGGACCGGCGCGGACGAGATCATCGTGGCGGGGGCCACTTTCGATCCCGCCGCGCGCGAACACTCGCTGGCGCTGACGATGGAAGCGATCGCAGGATAAGCCCGTTTTGCAACGGGCGCTTAGGCAGGTTTCCCTAGCGGCAAACTGGTTGCAGTAGAGACCAGTTGGGCCTAAGATGAATACGAATGCTGCGCTAGACGGCAATAATCTTGTTTGCAGGGGTAACGACCTGTCGGTCGGCCCGGAGGAGTGCTGACCCGATGAGTGCCAAATCCGCGCAGAGCGATTCTGTTGCCCTAGAGCAGGCGCTGGCCCAGCGGCTCAGCGCCGCGCTCTTGCCCGGCGATGCGGCCTTTTCGGCCGATGGGCTGACGACGGCGGCGGCCTTCATGCGCGGCGCGGCGGCCCGGCGCGAGCCCGGCGAAGTGGCGATCACGATCGAGACCGTTTCGGGCAGCGCGGCCGAGCGCTTCATGCGGATCGGCGTGATCAACGATGACATGCCGTTCCTGGTCGATTCGATTGCCACCACGGTGGCCGCGCAAGGCCTGGCGATCGACCGGCTGGTCCACCCGGTGCTGCCGGTGCGCCGCGATGCCGAGGGCGGGCTGACCGCGATCGTCGATGGCGAAGCCGCCGGCGAAAAGCGCGAATCGATGGTCTATCTCGAAACCCGCCGCGCCGATGCCCGCGCCCGGCGCGAGCTGGAATCGGCCTTGCGCGCGACGCTGGGCGATGTCCGCGCCGCAGTGGCCGACTGGCCGCGCCTGCAGGAAGCCATGGCTGCCGATGCCGATGGCCTGGTTGATGGCGAAGGCGCGGCGCTGCTGCGCTGGTTCAAGGACGGCATGCTGACCCAGCTGGGCCATGTCGTGCGGCACCGCGATGGCACCCAGTCGGGCGCGCTGGGCATCTGCAAGCGCGGGGCCAAGGCGCTGCTCGGTCCGATCTCCTATGAACGCGCTTTCGCCTGGTTCGAGGGTAAGGGCGCTGCAAAGGGTTCTGGCAAGGGTTCCGGCAATCGGGCGCTGCTGGTGGTCAAGTCCAACACGGTCAGCAATGTCCACCGCCGCACCCCGCTGGATCTGTTCATTGTCCCGGTGTTCGAACAGGGCAAGCTCGATCGCCTGTCGGTCCATGCCGGGATCTGGACCAGCGCGGGGCTGGCGGCCGCGCCCACCCAGGTGCCGCGGATGCGCGCGCAGCTGACGGACCTGATGACCCGTTTCGGCTTTGCGGCGCAGGGCCATGCCGGCAAGGCGCTGGTCCACGCGCTCCACGCGCTCCCGCATGATCTGCTGATCGGCTTTGCCGACGATGACCTGCAGCGGGTCGCCACCGCGATGATGAGCCTGGTCGACCGGCCCCGCCCCAAGCTGGCGCTGGTTCCGGCCGCGCTGATGCGCCACCTGTTCGCCTTCGTCTGGCTGCCGCGCGATATCATGTCGACCGCGACCCGGCTGCAGGTGGAAGCCATGCTGGTCGAGGCTGCGGGCGCTCCGGTGCTCGACTGGAGCCTGGAAGTCGAAGGCAGCCTTGCCATGCTGCGCTATGTGCTGGACCTGCCCGAAGTGGCGGCATTGCCTGACGAGGCCGCGCTTGACGCGCGCCTGCAAGGCATGCTGCGCGGCTGGAACGAGGCGGTGGAGGGCGAGATCGCCGCGAGCGAGGACCCGTCGCGCGCCGCCGCCATCGCCGCCCGCTATGCCGAAGCCTTCCCGCTGGCCTATCGCGGCGCCTATGGCCCGGCCGAGGCCGCGCACGACATCACCCGCCTGCGCAAGCTGGCCGGAGACGGCGAAACCGGACCGCGCCGCGATGCCCGGCTGCACGCCATGGCCGGGGACGAACCCGGAACCCTTCGGCTGAAGCTCTACCAGCGCGCCGGATCGATCGCGCTGTCCGATGCGGTTCCGGCGCTGGAGAACTTCGGCTTCCGCGTGGTCGAGGATGTGCCGACCGATCTTGACCAGGGGCGGATGGGGACGATCCACGATTTCCAGCTGGCCTTGCCCGGCGGACTGGACCCGGCGGTGGTCATGGGCCGCGCCGCCACGATCGAGGCCGCCTTTGCCGATGTGCTGAACGGCGCGGCGGAGGATGATCCGTTCAACCGCCTGATCACCACGGTCGGCCTCTCGGCGGCGGAAACCAACTGGCTGCGGGCCTGGTATCGCTACCTGCGTCAGGCTGGCCTCAATTACGGGGTGCCCACTGCAGTCGATGCGCTGAACAATGCCCCGGCGGTAACGCGCGGGCTGGTCGCGCTGTTCGTCGCCCGCCACGATCCCGCCTTCAAGGGCGATCGGGCCGAGGCTGAGGCGCAGGCCCAGGCCGCGATCCGCGACGGGCTGGCCCAGGTCTCCGCGATCAACGACGACCGCCTGCTGCGCCAGTACCGCGCCGTGGTCGAAGCCATGCTGCGGACCAACGCCTTTGCCCCGGCCGGGGCAGAGGCATTGGCCTTCAAGCTCGATTCCGCGCTTGTTCCAGGCTTGCCCAAGCCGCTGCCCTGGCGCGAGATCTTCGTCTATTCGCGCCGGGTGGAGGGCATCCACCTGCGCTCCGGCCCGGTGGCGCGCGGCGGCCTGCGCTGGTCTGACCGGCGCGATGACTTCCGCACCGAAGTGCTGGGGCTGATGAAGGCCCAGCGGGTCAAGAACGCGGTGATCGTGCCGGCCGGGGCCAAGGGCGGGTTCTATCCCAAAGCCTTGCCCGATCCGGCCCGCAACCGCGATGGCTGGCTGGCCGAGGGCAAGGCCAGCTACCAGGTGTTCATCCGCACGCTGCTGTCGATCACTGACAATATCGTCGGCGCCAAGGTGGTGCACCCGAAGCATGTCGTGATCCGCGACGGCGAAGATCCCTATTTCGTGGTTGCCGCCGACAAGGGCACGGCGACCTATTCCGACACGGCCAATGCCATTGCCGAAGAGCATGACTTCTGGCTGGACGATGCCTTCGCCAGCGGCGGGTCCAAGGGCTATGACCACAAGGCCATGGGGATCACGGCCAAGGGTGCCTGGCTCTCGGTCCAGCGGCACTTCTTCGAACAGGGCGTGGACGTGCAGACCGATCCGGTCCGTGTGGCGGGCTGCGGCGACATGTCGGGCGACGTGTTCGGCAACGGCATGCTGCTGTCGAAGGCGCTGAAAGTGGTCGCGGCCTTCGATCACCGCCACATCTTCCTCGATCCCGATCCCGATCCGGCGAAGAGCTGGGCCGAGCGGGCGCGAATGTTCGCCCTGCCGCGCTCGAGCTGGGAGGATTACGACAAGGCGCTGATCTCGAAGGGCGGCGGGGTGTTCTCGCGCAGCCTCAAGGAAGTACCGCTCTCGCCGGAAGTCCAGGCCATGCTCGGCCTCGACCAGCCGAGCATCGATCCCGACGGGCTGATTACCGCGATCCTCAAGGCCGAGGTCGACCTGCTGTGGTTCGGCGGGATCGGCACCTATGTGAAGGCCAGCACCGAGAACAACGTCCAGGTGGGCGATCCCGCCAACGACGCGCTGCGCGTCAACGGCGCGGACCTGCGCGCCAGGGTGATCGGTGAGGGCGCCAACATGGGCTGCACTCAGGCGGGGCGGATCGAGTTTGCGCTGAAGGGCGGCTCGATCAACACCGACTTCATCGACAATTCGGCCGGGGTCGACTGCTCCGACAACGAGGTGAACATCAAGATCGCGCTGGCCGGAGCGAAGCGCGCCGGGCGGCTGGACGAGGATGCGCGGGTCAAGCTGCTGGCCGGGATGACCGACGAGGTCGCGGGCATCGTGCTGGAGGACAACCGGCTCCAGGCACTTGCCTTGTCGATCGCCAGCGCGGGCGGGGCGGCAACCACGGCCTCGCACCTGCGGCTGATCGAGACGCTGGAGGCTGCCGGGCAGCTCGACCGCAAGACCGAGGGCCTCGCCGAAAGCGATGTCCTCGCCCGCCGCGCCGCCGATGGCCAGGGGCTGACCCGGCCGGAGCTGGCGGTGGTGCTGTCGAGCACCAAGCTGGTCCTTCAGGACGCGCTCGAAGCCTCGACCCTGCCCGACGATCCGTTGCTGGAGGATGAGCTGCTCGGCGCTTTCCCGGTGCCGATGCGCGAAAAGTTCCGCGAGGACATCCTCGGCCACCGCCTGCGGCGCGAGATCATTGCGACCAAGCTGGCCAACCGCATGGTCAACCGGCTGGGGCTGATCCATCCTTTCGAACTCGTCGAGGAAGAAGGCGCCACGCTGGCCCAGGTGACCACCGCTTTTGTCGCCGCCGAACGCCTGCTGGGCATGGCTGGGATCTGGCAGGGGATCGAGACCCGGCCGATGCCGGAAACGGCGCGGATCATGCTGTTCGATCGCGCTGCCGCCGCCATGGTCAACCACATGGCCGACCTGCTGCGGATCTCGGGCGGGACGCTTTCTGCCGGGGATCTGGTCGAGCGGCTGGAAGGCGGGGTGAAGCTGTTGTCCGAGGCGACCGGCCACCTGTTGTCATCCGAAAGCAAGGCCCAGTCGGCCACACTGCAGGCCCGCTTCGCGGAGGCCGGAGCTCCGGTCGATCTGGCCGCTGCGGTCGCCCACCTGTTCGAGCTGGATGGCTCGGTCGGCCTGGCCATGCTGGCCCAGCAGACCGGCACCAAGCCTGAAGTGCTGACCCGCGCCTTCATCGCGCTGGGGCAGGACCTGGGGCTGGACTGGGCGCAGCAGGCGGCCGAGCGGCTGGCACCGAGCGATCCGTGGGAGCGCCTGCTGGTCAACAGCCTGGCGCGCGACATGCAGCACATGCGGCTCGATTTCCTGCGTCGCCATGCCGGGGACAAGGGCGATCCGCTCGCCGTGGTGCAGCACTGGCTGGCTGGGCAGGCCGCCGCGATCGGCCAGTTCCGTGCCGTGGTGGGCCGGGCCCAGGCCGCGCCGGTGCTCTCGCCGACGATGCTGGCGCAGCTGGGCAACCAGGCCCGCAACCTGCTGGGGCGCTAGGCGGCGAGTTCCGCCAGCGCCCAGCGGGCGGCATCGGCTACGGCCGGGTCCGGATCGGCGGTGAGGGCGGCCACTTGCCCGGTCAGCGCCGTGTCGCGGCTGTTGCCTGCGGCATAGAGGCAATTGCGCACGAACCGGTCGCGCCCGATCCGCTTGATTGGTGATCCGCTGAACAGCTGGCGGAACCCCGCATCGTCGAGCGCCAGCAGCTCGGCCAGGCGCGGCGCGGCCAGTTCGGCGCGCGGCAGGAAGGCGCGCATGGCGTGGGCCGCATCGGCAAACTTGTTCCACGGGCAGGCCGCCAGGCAATCGTCGCAGCCATAGATCCGGTTGCCCAGCGCGCGGCGGAATTCCTCGGCCACCGGTCCCTTGTGCTCGATCGTCAGATAGGAAATGCAGCGCCGCGCATCGAGCCGGTAAGGGGCGGGGAAGGCATCGGTCGGGCAGGCCGCCTGGCAGGCATTGCACGATCCGCAGCGGTCCGTGCCGGGATCATCCAGCGGCAGGTCCAGCGTGGTATAGATCGCCCCCAGGAACAGCCATGAGCCATGTTCGCGGCTGACCAGGTTGGTGTGCTTGCCTTGCCAGCCCAGCCCCGCCGCCTCGCCCAGCGGCTTTTCCATCACCGGGGCGGTGTCGACGAAGACCTTTACCCCCGCCTCGCCGAATCCCCGCCGCGCGGCTTCGGCCACCAGCCAGCGGGCGAGGTGCTTCAGCGCCTTCTTGACCGTATCATGATAGTCGGCCCCCTGCGCATAGACCGAGATCTGCCCGCGCGACGGATTGCCGTGCATCACCTGGGCCGGACTGGCCGGAGCATAGCTCATGCCGAGCGCGATCACCCGCTGCGCCTCGGGCCATAGCCCTTGCGGGCTGCGGCGATGGTGGGCGCGGGCTTCCATCCACTCCATCGAGGCGTGCAGCCCTTCGCCCAGCCACTGTTCCAGCCGCGCGGCGCGCAGGGGATCTTCCGCCGCCGGGGCGATCCCGCAGGCGGCAAAGCCCAGCCGCCGCGCCTCGGCGATCAGATCGGCCTTAAGCGCCGTGGTGTCGGCGGCGTTAACCAAACTTCCTGTTGCTCCTGTTCACGACCCCTCCATAGTGCCGTCAAATCATGAAGCTAGGGGAATGGCAGATGGCGGGCAACGGCGCGGGCGGCATGGGCGAGCGACCGTTGGCAATTGAAGCCAGGGGACTGGTCAAGCGGTTCGACGGCTTTACCGCGGTTGATGGCGTGGACATCACCGTGCCGCAGGGCGTGATCTACGGCATCCTCGGCCCCAATGGCGCGGGCAAGACCACGACACTGCGGATGCTGCTGGGGATCATCGATCCCGATGAAGGCGTGCGCCGAGTGCTGGGCCATGATCGCCCGCACGAGATCAGCCACCTGATCGGCTACCTGCCCGAGGAGCGCGGGCTCTACCCGGCGATGAAGGCCTATGAGGCGATCGGCTTCCTCGGCGCGCTGCGCGGCCTGCCGCTGGAGGAAGGGCGGCGGCGCGGCAAGATCCTGCTGGAGGAACATGGCCTGGGCTATGCGATCGACCGGCAGATCCGCCAATTGTCCAAGGGCATGGCCCAGCAGGTGCAATTGCTGGGCACTCTGGTCCACGAACCCAAGCTGGTGGTGTTCGACGAGCCGTTTTCCGGCCTCGACGCGCTCAACCAGGGCAAGCTGGAGCGGATGATGCGCGGCCTCGCGGAGAAGGGCACGACCGTGATCTTTTCCACCCACGTCATCGCCCATGCCGAACGGCTCTGCGACGAGGTGGCGATCATTGCGGGGGGCAAGGTGCCCTTCGCCGGGCCGGTCGACGTCGCGCGCGATCGCATCCCTGCGCAAGTGCGGCTGGAAACCCGCGCTGGGGATGGTCCGTGGCGCCAGGCCCTGCCCGCCGATGCCCGGCATGAAGGCAATTACTGGCACTTCTCGCTCCCCGAAAGCGGGATCGAGCCGCTGCTGCGCGCCCTGATCGAGGGCGAGGCCGGGATCCTCTCGCTCTCGATCGAGCGGGCCGGGCTGCACGACGCCTTCGTGGCGATTGCCGGTGAGGCGGCGGCCCGCGCGCTCGCCGAAGACAAGGAAGAGGGACGCTGAAATGACCGCTATTGCCACCGGACGGCTGTCGACCCTCGCTGCCGCCTTAGTAATCGCCCGGCGCGATTTCACGGCGATCCTGTTCTCGCGCTCGTTCTTCTTCTTCCTGCTTGGACCGTTGTTCCCGATCCTGGTTGGCGGATTGGCTGGCGGGATCGGCAAGGAAGTCCAGAGCGCCGCAGCCCGCCCGGAACTGGGCCTGGCCATGACTCCTGCCGATTCCGCAGCCATGCTGGCGGCCTATCGCCAGCTTGAACCGCAACTGGGCGGCGCGCTGCCGGTGCTGGTCAAGGTGGAGGAGCCGGGGAGCGGCGCGCCCTTCGATCCCGCCGCCGCGGTGCAGGACAAACGCCTCAACCTTGCTGCCGTGCTGACCGGAACGCCCGAGCGGCCGATGCTGACGGGCCCGGCAGAGCGGATCGAGCAGTGGCGCGGGTCGGTGGCCTTGCTCGCCGCCGAGGCCCGGCGCGGTGACCGCGCCAGCTATCCCGAGGTCGGGCTGACCCCGCTGGCGCTGGCCACCACCGCGGACGAGGCGCGCAGCCGGATGGTCACCGCACAGCTGGGCCAGACCGTGCTGTTCCTGCTGACCATGCTGCTGGCCGGCATGGTCCTGTCCAACCTGGTCGAGGAAAAGGGCAACAAGATCATCGAGGTCCTGGCCGCCGCGATTCCGATGGACGCGGTGTTTCTGGGCAAGCTGTTTGCCATGTTGGGCGTCTCGCTGGTCGGGATAACGGTCTGGGCTGGCGTGGGCGGGGCGGTGTGGTTTGCCGCCGGTAACAGCCTGGGGCAGTTTCCGGCCCCGGCGGTGGGTTGGCCGCTGTTCTTCATCCTGGGCACGGCCTATTTCGCGATGGGTTACCTGCTGCTCGGATCGCTGTTCCTGGCCATCGGCTCGATGGCAACGACCGTGCGCGAGGTGCAGACGCTGTCGATGCCGGTCACCATGCTGCAACTGCTGAATTTCTTCTTCGCGTCCTGGGCCATGTCGCGTCCGGGCAGTGCGGCGGAACTCGCGGCGATCGCCGTGCCGTTCAGCAGCCCCTTCACCATGCTGGCCCGCGCCGCGCAGGATGATGCCCTGCTGCCGCACGCGCTGGCGCTGGCCTGGCAGGTGTTCTGCGTGGCGGTGTTCGTGAAAGTGGGGGCTAGCCTGTTCCGCCGCTGGGTGATGAAGAGCGGCCCGGCGCGCGGCAACGGAGGAGGCAAGGGCTGGCTGGCGCGGCTGCGCTCGCGCCCAGCCGTGCGCTGATTAGGTTATCCGCCCTAGCGCCTATTGACTCTGTGGTAAGTTGCTCCAGATAAGTCTCGATGGGAAACTGATTTGCGCCAGAGCGCAAGCGGAAGAGGAAGTGTCATGGCCACGCAGATTGCTGATGCCCCGTTCAAGTATCGCACCTCGCCCACGGCGATCGAAGCGTTCGAGGCCTGGCTGAAGGATCACGGGCAGGAACTGCCCAAGCATACCCATCCCTGGGATGTTTCCCGGTCCGACATCTATGTCGAGGACCGCTGGCAGCCGATCTTTGCCGAGATGCGGGCCAAGGCTCCGGTCAACCGGGTCGAGGGCACGCCTTATGGCAATTACTGGAACGTCACGACCGTGAAGACGATCCAGCACGTCGAATCGCTGCCCGAGCTTTATTCCTCGTCGTGGCAGTATGGCGGCATCACCATCGGCGATCCGCCCGAAGACGTGACCCCCGAGCACCTCGAGGAACGCCGCCTGCCGATGTTCATCGCGATGGACCGGCCCGAACATACCGGCCAGCGCCGCACCGTGGCCCCGGCCTTTACCCCCGGCGAGATCGACAAGATGGCGGCCGAGGTGCGGATGCGCACCGCCGCCGTACTCGACAGCCTGCCCTGGGGCGAGGAGTTCGACTGGGTCGACAAGGTCTCGATCGAGCTGACCACCGGCATGCTGGCGATCCTGTTCGGCTTCCCGTGGGAGGACCGCCGCCTGTTGACCTTCTGGTCGGACTGGGCGGGCGATGTCGAACTGGGCCTGGCGCGCGAGCTGAATGATACCCGGTTCGAGATCCTGCAGGAAATGGCCCAGTACTTCGGCCGCCTGTGGATGGAACGGACCGGCGCTCCGCCGAGCCGTGACCTGATCTCGATGATGATCAATTCCGACGCCATGAACCACATGAGCCCGCAGGAGTTCATGGGCAACCTGGTGCTGCTGATCGTGGGGGGCAACGACACCACCCGCAACACGATGTCCGGCATCGTCCACGCGCTGGACCAGTTCCAGGACCAGCGGGCGATCTTTGAAGCCGATCCCTCGGTGATCCCGAATGCCGTGCAGGAATGCATCCGCTATGTCACGCCGCTGGCCCACATGCGCCGCACCGCGACCGAGGATGCCGAGCTGTTCGGCAACCAGATCAGAAAGGGTGACAAGCTGATCCTGTGGTACATTTCCGCCAACCGTGACGAGACCGTGTTCGAGAACCCGGACAAGCTGATCGTCACGCGCGAAAATGCCCGGCGGCACCTGTCGTTCGGTTATGGCATCCACCGCTGCGTGGGTGCGCGCCTAGCCGAGCTGCAGCTGAAGATCCTGATGGAGGAAATGCACGCGCGGCGGATGCGGGTGAACGTGACCGGCAAGGTCCGCCGGGTGCGCGCCAACTTCGTCCACGGCTTCCGCGAGCTGGGCGTGACGCTGTCCAAGTTCTGATGGCGAAGTCCTGATGCTTCAGCGTCGGCAGCTGCTGGGCTGGCTGGGTGCCGGGGTCGCTTCGGGCGCGCTGGCCGCCTGCGGTCAGGCCGAGGCCCGGACCTGGCCGGTCAGCTTCAGCGATGCCGAATGGCGCAAGCGGCTGACCCGCGAGCAGTATTATATCCTGCGCCAGAAGGGTACCGAGGTGCCGGGCACCTCACCGCTGCTGGCAGAAAAGCGCAAGGGCGTGTTCGTCTGCGCGGCTGATGGCAATCCGCTGTTCGATTCGGCCACCAAGTATGACAGCCGCACCGGCTGGCCCAGTTTCTGGGAAGTACGGCGCGGGGCGACCGGATTTTCGATCGACTACGAGGTTGGCTATCCGCGCACCGAGGTGCATTGCGCGCGCTGCGGCGGGCATCTGGGTCACGTGTTCGACGATGGCCCGCGCCCGACCGGCAAGCGCTATTGCATCAATGGCGACGCGCTGCTGTTTCGCCCGGCCTGACGCACCCGATAGACCTTGAGCGGGCCTTCGGTGAAGGCTGGCACCGGCTCCAGCCACGGCGGCAGCTTGCCGCGAACCAGCATCCGGGCGAGGCTGTCTTCCCGCTGCGCGGCCAGGAAGGCCGGCTCGATATCGCTGTCGCAATAGACCACGTAATCGGACCGGTAGGTCCGGACGATGGCTTCGGCCCCGTCCAGCGGACCGGCAAAGGCCTGGATCACGTCGTGGATCTGGCGGTCGGCGCGGTGATAAGTGCCGGCCACGGTGCTGTGCGCGCTCTTGGCCATCAGCTCCGAGGTTTTCGCGATCGGTGTGAACAGGCGGCTGGGGGGCAGCACGGCTAGCCGGCGATAGTCGCAGCGATAGGCACTGCCGACATAGGGCTGGGCCAGGCGGGCAAAGGGCAGCGGCTGGTCGAACGGCGTGGCCAGTGCGGTCGGCAGGACCGGGGTCAGCAGGCCGAGGCAGGCCAGCGTGGCTGCCAGCCGGCGCGCCATTTGCGGCACGGCCTGGGCCCGGGGCAGCCAGGTTGCGACCAGCACCGCGCAGATCGGCACGGCGAGTAGCTGGGCGGCGACAGCGGCGCGCAGCAGGATCAGCGAAACGGCGGCGGCCAGCATGGCCAGGACCCAGGCAGTCAGCCAGCGGTCGTGGCGACGTGGGTCGCTGGTGCTCCTTATGATGCTCCAGCCACCCAGGCCCGCCAGCAGCGCGGTCGACATCAGCATGACCTGCGCCGACAGCTGCTGCGCGGTGATCGGCAGGGCTTCGATGAAGCGGTCGAAGAACAGCGCGCGGGCCAGCGCGTCGACATGGGCCAGCGGGCTGACCGCGCAGACCCCCAAGGGCATCACGATCAGCGCGGCGGCCAGCATCGGTACCGGCAGCAGGACCAGCAGGCGCAGGCTCCGGCTGGCCCCAGCCGGGACCCGGCGCGTGGCCAGGATCAGTGCGGCACTCGCCGCAAAGGCCAGCAGGTGCGGCGCGGACAGCACGTCGCAATAGGGGATGAGGAGGTCCGATGATGGCCGGAACACCGGCACGAGGGCCGAGGAACCGAGCGCGAGACCCAGGAAATAGGGCTCATGCTCGCGGCGCCCTTGCCACCAGTAACGCGCCGCCAGCCAGCCGCCGGTGCCGATCACGAAGGGCATGGTTTCCAGCGACAGGACCAGCGCCACGCTCGCCACGATCCCCGCGCCAAGCAGCCGGCCCCACCCGCCCGCGACCGTCAGCCAGGTGATCGCCAGCGCGCAGATCGCCAGCCAGCCGTGATAATCGACCCTGAGCGGGGCGAAGGTACCCAGCAGCACCGGAAAGGTCGGCAGCATGACCAGGGCAATGGTGCGCGTGGAATGGGGCAGGTCCAGCGCGGCGGTCAGCCGCTCCATCACCGCCATGGCCACCAGCAGCTGCAGCAGCGGGACGATGGTCATTGCGGCGATCTCGGCCGTGGTGTGATCGAGAATCTGCTGCAATGGGTAAAGCACGGCCGCCAGCGGCAGGTCGCCCAGCCGCACCCAGTGAATGTCCCCCCCGAATGGCGGGTTCCAGCGATACTGGCGGGTATCGAACCAGTCCTGCCCGGCCAGCCAGTCGCGAACCTGCAGCAGGCGGGTGTAATCGTCCGGGTCGTGGGCCTGGAACGCCATGATCTGCGGGGCATTGGCAAGCAGCAGCACCGCGCAGGCGATCAGCCAGACGCGCCGCAGCCCGAAGTGGCGCAGCAGCGGAAAGTCGCCGTTTCCGGGCGGGCTGGTCGAAGCGTTCAGGTCAGCCATTTGAGGACGCGGATTACACCCATCCGGGTGGCCTGGCGGTGCGCCGAAACATCCTTGCGCGCCGCGATTTCCATCCGGTTGGCGTGGTAATAGCGATAGGCCTTCAGCATCATCTCGCCGTTGGTCAGAGTCGGCTGCCAGCCCAGCACCCGCTTGATCGCGGTGGTATCGAACACGAACGAGCTGGCGATCATCCGGTAGTGATAGGGGCCCAGCGGCGAAATCCGCAGATGGTGGGCGATCTGCATCGCCAGGATCATTGGCGCCTTGGGCAGAGCGAGCAGGCGCGAGCGGCTGTTCGCGCCGTCGATCACCTGCTGGAAGCATCCAGCCATGGTCGGCACATTGTCCGATCCGATCCCGAAGGTGTGGCTGCCCTCGCAGTGGGCGGCGCGGAGCATCGCGTCGATCAGGTCGGCGGCATAGATGAACTGGTAGCGGTTATCGCCCTTGCCGACTGTGACCACCCGGTTCCCGTCGGCAATGAATTCGAACAGGATCGCCAGCAGCCCCAGCCGGCCCTCGTCGATGATCGTCGGGCAGCGGATCGTGACCGTTTCGAACCGGTTGCCGAACCCGGCGAGGATTCGCTCGCCCTCCAGCTTGCTGACCCCGTAGGGCTCGCACGGGGCAGGCTCCTCGGCCTCGGTCACCGCCCGGTCGAAGCCATGGCCCCACAGGCAGTTGCTCGACAGGTAGACCAGCTTGCGCACCCCGGCATCAGCGGTAGCCTCGGCCAGCACGCGGGTGCCGTGGGCATTATGGCTCATCAGCTCGGCTTCGGTGATCGAGCCGTGGGCCAGCAGCGCGGCGCAGTGGAACACGGCATCGGGCCGGACCCGGGCATAGATCGCATCGAGCGTCGCCCGGTCGCGGATATCGCCCACCACGGCATCCAGTCGTGGATGGCTGAGGGTCGTTTCGAGGAGGTCGATCGAGGTCACCCGGTGCCCGTCATCGAGCAGCTTCGTGACCAGCAGCGTGCCAAGAAAGCCCGAGCCGCCGGTTACAAGGTAGTCCGCCATGGTGCTGCCCCCGTCGGTCCGTTCACGCCGCCGACCGCGTGGCGGTGAAGACGTAATGCTTGCGAATGAAATAGTTGAGGACGAAGCTGAACACCACCGCCACGCCCTTTGACAGGCGCACGTCCGCCCCCAGCGCATCGGCGGCGCTGACAATCGCCGTGGTCAGCGCCAGGCCACCCCAGGTGGTGAACAGGAAGACCGCCTTCTGCACGGTCCGGGCCTTGCCGGATGCATGGGTACCGGCCTCGAAGACCGAGCGGCTGAGCAGGATCCAGTGCGCCACGATCCCCAGGGTATAGGCAATCGCCGCGCACAGACCGGCTGGCAGGGCGGTTTCCAGCAGCAGCAGGAAGCTGCCCATGTCGACCGCCAGTGCGCCGACGCTGGCCACGAAATAACCCACGAATTGCCGGTTCAGCAGGCGTGCAGCCAGGACGCGAGGCTGGAGCATGGCGGGGTTCCCGATCACGCGGCGTGGCGCCTGGACGCAACGCGCTGCGGCACTTCGCGGACCGAACCCAGCGCGGCGGCCTGGTCTTCGGTCAGTTCCGCGCGGGCTGGGACCAGCACCTTCTCGGCACCTTCATCGCCCGCTTCGTGATATTCGGCGTCCTCGTTGACACACCAGGTGTCATAGAGGCGCTGTCCGGCGACGATGTTCTCCACCGTCAGCATGGCGGTCATCATCGCGTGGTCCTGGTTGTTGTAGCGGTGCATGCCATTGCGGCCGACGAGGTGCAGGGTGGGCCAGGCGGCCTCTAGTTCGCGGCGCATGGCTTCGACGTGGGCGGCATAGTCCTCGTCATAGACCGGATAGGCCTTTTCCTGGCGGACCACGGCGCCGCCGATCACCTGTTCGGCCGAAACCAGGCCCAGCTGGGCCATCTCGCGGGTGGCGAGATCAACGAGTTCGCCGTCGGCCATCGACCACAGCCCGTCGCCCTCGAAGCAGAAGTATTCGAGGCCGACACAGGCGACGCCCTGGTCCGGCACCATCTCGGGCGACCAGGAACGGAAGTTCTGGATGCGACCGACCTTCACCTTGCTGTCGTGGATGTAGATCCAGTTGTCCGGGAACATGTCCTCGTCTGCGCGGATCTTCAGCGCCACGGTCAGGAAGTCGCGGTACTTGAGCTGCTTGGCGTTGAAGCTGGTGGCCGGCAAGGGGTGCAGCCGGGCCGCCAGTTCGCGCATCGGGGCCGAACTGATCACATGCTTGGCATTGATCACGGTATCGCTCTCGGGGCCGGTCGCGGTCATCCGCCAGCCCCCGGCATTGTCGCTGGCCAGCTGCTTGAGCGCATGGCCCATCAGCACCTCGCCCTTGCCGGTGGCCAGGATCTTGTCGCGCGCCGCGTCCCACATCATGCCGGGGCCGAGACGTGGATAGCGGAAGGTTTCGAGCAGGGTCTTGGTCTGCATTCCGTCGTTGGGGGCCTTGTTGAGGCCGAGGCTGCGCTTCAGCCCGTCGACCACCGCGCCCCATAGCGACAGGCCCTTGATCCGCTGGGCCGCCCAGTCGGCGCTCATCTCGTCGCAGGGCATGCCCCAGACCTTCTCGGTATAGGTCTTGAAGAAGATCGAATAGAGCTTGTGCCCGAACTGGTTGACGGTCCAGTCCTCGAACGACTTCACTGCCTTGTTCGGGAAGGCCTTGGCCTTGGCGAAGCTGATCATGCACAAGGTGGAGCGCACGATCCCCAGGTTCCACAGGGCCTCGAAGGCACGCAGCGGATAGGAATAGAACTTGCCCTCGTAATAGATCCGGCTCATCCGCGGGCGCTGGATGAAATCGTCGGGCAGGATCTCGTTCCACAGGTCGACCACCTGCTGGCTTTTCGAAAAGAAGCGGTGCCCGCCGATGTCGAAGCGATAGCCTTCGTGTTCGACCGTGCGGCTGATCCCGCCAACATAGGTCGGGTCCTTCTCGATGATCGCCACCGACAGCCCGCGCTTGGTCAGCAGATAACCGGCGGTCAGGCCGGCCGGCCCCGCGCCGATGATGGCCACGTCCACCGTGGTGCCGCGTGGCGGGTTGATCGCTGTGAAGACTTTGCTCGAGAGGTTCTGAACAGACATTTCGCCCCCGTTGGTTCCGGCAGGGCAAAAGTGAAGGAAAATGCCTAATCAGTAGTTAACACGAGAGCTGATGCGATTGATGGTAGGCGGTTTTTGCAACCGTTCGACCAGCAGGGCCAGTTCGCCCAGCGTAAAACCTTCGTGAAACACGAGCCCATGGGCATTGCCCTTGCGCCAACGGACCCGGGCATGGCGCGCCGGGAACAGCCCGCCACCCAGCTTTACCAACTGGCGCAGGGCCAGGAAGTGGTCCAGTTCGACCAAGGCGCCATGCAGCGAAAGGTCGCGTAGCCGCCCGACGATAGCTGCTTCGCCGACACCAAGCTCGATCGGCAGGTCCAGCTTCAAGCGCAATTGCCGTTTGGGATAATGGCCGGCCTCGTCAACCAGCGCGGACAGCTCGATCTCGCCATCGACAAACCGGAAGCCGACATGGCCATCCGCTTCCCAGATCGGCTCAAGCAGATAGCGTGCGCCATTGCCCAGTTCGAGTTCGATCGGCTCGCCCGGCGGCAGGGGGTGAAACAGCTTGGCTTTCAGGCCGGTCGCGGACACGTCGCGCAGGATGCACAGGTATTCGCCGGCCGGGCTGACCAGCTTGGCCGCCCGCAGCATCAGCGAAACGCGCGGCGCGGTGCGCAGTTCCGCACCGTCCGGTTGTTCCCCGGGACCTGTCACCCGATCATGCACCCCACAGATCTCCTGGCTGCCAGAAAACGACAGTCAGGCAGGGCGTTAGCCTACAAACCGTTATCAACCCGCTAAAACGGCTTGCGGAATGGTCCCATCAAGATGTTGCGGGAAACTGGTGCGGACGGTGGGACTCGAACCCACACGAGCAAGGCTCAGGGGATTTTAAGTCCCCGGCGTCTACCATTCCGCCACGTCCGCGCGAGGACGCATTAGGATACCTTGGCGATGCTCGCCAGAGGGCAGTGCAGGCTGGCGGGCCGGGCCGAGTGACCCGGCGGTGCCGGAACAGGCGGTTGCCCTAGTCCGAGTTCAGCCGTGCGCGCATTTCCTTGCCGGGCTTGAAGTAGGGAACCTTCTTGCCGGGCACGGCAACGCTGGCGCCGGTCCGAGGATTGCGGCCCTGGCGGGCATCACGCTGGCGGGTGGAGAAGGCCCCGAAGCCGCGCAGCTCGACCCGGCCACCCTGGGCCAGGCGCTGGGCGATCTCGTCGAAGAAGGTATTCACCACCTTCTCGATCTCGTCAGCCTTGAGGCCAGGATTGTCGCGGGCAAGGGCCTGGAGCAATTCGGATCTGATCATCGCACGCCTTCCTTACGGATTTCAGGGCAACCCCATGGTTTTTCTCTGTTTCGGCGCGATGCGACTCTCGACCCGGTGCAAGCCGCACTGCCTGCCCCGTTAGATGCCAGAGTGCGGCTCTGTGTGCAATTCCCTAATCAGATGGCGAGTAAGTCTTTGGCAACCAGGCCCAGTCGCTCCATCCGGGTGCGGATCTGCGGCCACTCGTTGGCGAGGAAGGCCTCGCGCTCGCTGCGGCGCAGGCGTTCGGCCGCGCCACGCGCCACGAACATGCCGACGCCGCGCTGCACTTCGACCAGACCATCGAGCTGGAACTGCTGATAGGCCTTGGCCACGGTCAGCGGGTTGGCGCCCTGTTCGGCGGCCAGCGCCCGGACCGAGGGCAGCATGGCCCCTTCCGGATAGGTGCCATCGATGATGCCGGCGGCGATCAGGTCGCGCAGCTTCAGGTAAACGGGTTGGGAATGACCAGCCATGCTGTTTGACTGCCATAATACAGCGCTGCGGGCAAGTGGATTTGCGGGCCGACAGCGGTGGAACATTGCGGTGAATTGAACGATTTTTGCTTCACAGCGCTGGAAACGTGGCTAGTGTCCGCCTCCATGACGACCCGGCCCGGTCCATGACCGCGCAAGGCACGGGTCCGCTGCGATTGGGGAGCTTTTCATGAAAGATATGGGGCTGTGGAACGAAGGTGACTGGATCGCGGCCATCGCGGTCGTCGTGCTTGCGGCGTTCCTGGCGATCGGTGCCAAGATCGCGATCCAGAAGGAACCGGAATTCGCGGGCCATCCCAAGGGCCTGTACATGCTGTTCTTTGCCGAAATGTGGGAACGGTTTTCCTACTACGGCATGCGCGCGCTGCTGATCTTCTACCTGACCAAGCACTGGCTGTTCAGCGACGGCAAGGCCAACCTGATCTATGGGGCCTATACCAGTCTGGTCTACATCACGCCGGTGCTCGGCGGCTACCTGGCCGACCGTTATCTCGGACAGCGCAAGGCGGTGCTGTTTGGTGGCCTTCTGCTGGCGATCGGCCACACGCTGATGGCGGTCGAGGGCGTGCACGGCGTGACCGACCCGCTGATCAAGCAGGCCGATCCGGCGATCAACGTGTTCTGGGCGGCGCTGGCCTTCATCATCGTCGGCTCGGGCTTCCTCAAGGCCAACATCTCGGTGATGGTCGGCCAGCTCTACAAGCTGACCGACGTGCGCCGCGATGGCGCCTATACGATCTTCTACATGGGCATCAACGTGGGTGCGGCGATCGGTACGATCCTGGTCGGCTACCTGGGTGAAACCATCGGCTGGGGCTATGGCTTCGGTCTCGCTGGCATCGGCATGCTGCTGGGCCTGGTGGTCTTCGTCCTTGGCAAGAGCGCGCTCAATGGTGCGGGCGAAGCCCCGGTACCGCTGGCCAAGTCGCGCGAGATGACCCTTTACGGCATCGGCATTGCCGCGGTGGCGGTGTGCTGGGCGCTGGTCCAGTACCAGTCGGTGATCCAGGGCCTGCTGGTGGTCTCCGGCCTGGGCCTGCTGGGCTACGTGCTGTATGAAACCTTCAAGCTCGACAAGGAACCGCGCGAGCGGATGTTCGCGATCCTGTTCCTGATCAGCCTCAACCCGCTGTTCTGGGGCCTGTTCGAACAGGCGGGCGGTTCGATGAGCCTGTTCACCGACCGCTATGTCGATCGCGGTGCCACCCCGGCCTCGCTGTTCCAGTCGATCAACCCGATCTACATCATCCTGCTGGCCCCGCTGTTCGCCGGGCTGTGGCAATGGCTGGGCAAGCGCGGCAAGGAGCCTTCTGCGCCCGCGAAGTTTGGCCTTGCCCTGGCCCAGATGGGCCTGGCCAACCTCGTGCTGGTCTGGGGGGCGGAAGCCTATGGCATCGCGGCGATGACCCCGGTGCTGTTCGTCTTCCTCTATTACCTGCTGGCGACCACGGGTGAACTCTGCCTCTCGCCCGTCGGGCTCTCGGCGATGAACCGCCTGGCGCCGAGCTACCTGGCCTCGCTGATCATGGGGGCCTGGTTCTACATGACGGCGGTGGGCAATTTCGTGGCTGGCAAGATCGGTGAGGCGACCGGCGGCCATGGCGGCGAAATGAGCAAGGAAAAGCTGCTTCAGATCTACGAGATGTTCGGCTGGATCTCGATTGGCGCGGCCATCGTCGTGCTCCTGCTGGCCCGGATCGTGAAGGGCTGGATGCATCTCGATACCCTGGAGGACCGCAAGTGATGCGCACCAAGCTGATGGCCGGGATGGCCGCGCTGGCTCTGCTGACCAGCCCTGGCCTGGCGGAAAAGAAGAAGAAGGAAGCCGAACCCTCGCCCGCGGTGAAGGCCGCGCGCGAGTTCAACAAGGATCCCTATCCTTCGACCTACAAGCCCTATCCGGGCGAACCGACCGCGCTGGTCGGCGCGACCGTGTTCGATGGCGCGGGCGGGCGGATCGACAATGGCACGGTCCTGTTCGCCGATGGCCGGGTGGTCGCCGTGGGCGGTGCGGACCTCGCGATCCCGGCGAACTATCGCCGGGTCGATGCGGCCGGCAGGTTCGTCACCCCCGGGATCATCGATATCCACTCGCACCTGGGGGACTATCCCAGCCCTGGCGTTCAGGCCCATTCCGATGGCAACGAGGCCACCGCTCCGACCACGCCCGATGTCTGGGCGGAACATTCGGTCTGGCCGCAGGATCCCGGGTTCAGCCGCGCGCTGGCCAATGGCGGGATCACAGCGCTGCAGATCCTGCCCGGCTCAGCCAACCTGGTCGGTGGTCGTTCGGTCACCCTCAAGAACGTCTATTCTCGCACCATCCAGGGGATGAAGTTCCCGGGGGCGCCCTATGGCCTGAAAATGGCCTGCGGCGAGAACCCGAAGCGGGTCTATGGGGCCAAGGGCCGGATGCCCTCGACCCGGATGGGCAACATGGCGGTCAACCGCGCGACCTGGATCAAGGCCAAGGAATACAAGGCGCGGCGCGACGCCGGCAAGCTCGAGACGCGCGACCTGGCGATGGAATCGATGGTCGGGGTGCTCGAGGGCGAAATCCTGATCCAGAACCACTGCTATCGTGCTGACGAGATGGCGCTGGTGCTCGATATGGCCAGGGAATTCGGCTACAAGGTCACCGCTTTCCACCACGCTACCGAAGCCTACAAGATCGGCGATCTGCTCAAGGCCTCGGGCACCTGTTCGGCAATCTGGGCCGATTGGTGGGGCTTCAAGATGGAAAGCTATGACGGCATTCCCGAAAACGCCGGGATTCTCCACAAGACCGGGGCCTGCGTGGTGATCCACTCGGATGACGAGAACGGGATCCAGCGGCTCAATCAGGAAGCCGCCAAGGCCCAGGGCGATGCCCGCCGCGCGGGGATCGACGTGCCCGATGCCGAAGTGATCCGCTGGCTGACACTGAACCCGGCCACCGCCATGGGCATCGACAAGCAGACCGGCAGCCTTGCCCCCGGCAAGATGGCTGACGTGGTGCTGTGGAACGGCAACCCGCTGTCGGTCTATTCCCGGCCGGACAAGGTCTGGGTCGACGGCGCGCTGCTGTTCGATGCGGCCGATCCCAAGCGCCGTCCGGTGAGCGATTTCGAGCTGGGCCAGGTCGGTGAAGGAGACGTGAAATGAGCCTGCGTCGCACGCTGCTGGGCGCTGCTGCGCTCCTTGCCATTGCCGCTCCCGCCATGGCCCAGGACGTGGCAATCACCAATGCCACCGTTGTGATCGGCGATGGCTCGGCCCCGATCCGGAATGGCACCGTGGTCGTACGCGGCGGCAAGGTCGTTGCGGCCGGGGCCGGTGTGGCCGTGCCGGCCGGGGTCCGGACCATTGATGCCGCCGGCAAGTGGGTCACGCCCGGACTCGTCGTAGCCGTGACCGACATTGGCCTGTTCGATGTCGAGGCGGTCGAGGAATCCAATGACTCTTCCACCAAGTCCCCGTTCCATGCCGCGCTGGACCTGTCGCCCGCGATCAACCCGCTGGCTCAGCACATCGCCGTCAGCCGCGCCGGGGGCGTGACCCGCGCGGCGGTTGCGCCGATCGGCACCGGGGCGATCTTCGGTGGGCAGGGAGCAATCATCGACCTTGCGAGCGATGGCCAGCCCATCACCCAGGCCCGCGCCTTCCAGTACGTCGAACTGGGCGAAACCGGGGCTCGCGCCGCCGGTGGCAGCCGGGCGGCGGCCCATGCCGTGCTGCGCAATGCCTTCATCGAAGCGCGCGAACTCGCCCGGCGCGGAGGCGGGCAGGGAAGTGATCCCCGTCTGCAGGATGCCGCGCCCGAGCGGCCCGGCGATGCCCTGCTGACCCGGTTCGATGCCGCCGCGCTGGTGCCGGTCGTGACCGGCCGCCAGCCGCTCTATGTCCGGGCGGAACGCGCCGCCGATATCCGCATGGCCCTGGCGCTCAAGGCCGATTTTCCGGCGCTGAAGCTGGTGATCGTGGGGGCGAGCGAGGGCTGGATGGTCGCGCGCGAACTCGCAGTGGCGAACGTGCCGGTGCTGGCGACCCCGCTCAACGATCTGCCGGCCAGCTTCGAACAGCTGGCCGCGACCCAGTCCAACGTCGGGCGGATGGCCGCAGCCGGCGTGCGGGTTGGTCTGGGCGCCTTCGGCGATCAGCCGCGCTATGCGCCGCAATATGCCGGTAACCTGGTGTCGCTGACCAAGGTGCCGGGCGCGACTGGCCTGACCTGGGGTCAGGCCTTTGCCGCGATCAGCTCGGTTCCGGCGGCGATCCTGGGGATGGATGGCCGCTTCGGCAGCCTCAAGCCCGGGCTGGCCGGCGATGTGGTGATCTGGGACGGCGATCCGCTCGAAAACACCTCGGGCGCTGTCCAGGTGTTCATCGACGGGGTCGAGCAGTCGCTGGTCAATCACCAGACCAAGCTGCGCGACCGTTACAAGGTGCCGACCGAAGGTGTGCTGCCCAAGGCTTACGACTGGTAAGCCTTGGGCAGCCCCCGGGCCGAACAGGGCTTGCACCGGCTTGAATCCGTGCTAGCTATGTTGACGTTGTAAACATGGGGGTGACCGATGGACCAGCAGCTTGCCAACCTGATCGCCGCATCGGCCGCTTTTGTTGGCAGCCACTTCGCCATGTCACACCCCTTGCGGAGCGGCATGGTCGCCAAGCTGGGGGACAAGGGGTTCCAGGCGGTCTATTCGCTGGTTTCGCTGGGTACCATGGCCTGGATGGTGCTGGCCTTCCGCACGATCGGACCGGGCGCGGCCCCACTGTGGGATGGTGCGGGGCAGCTGCCATGGGCGATCGGCACCGTGCTGATGCTGCTGGCCAGCGTGCTCTTCGTCGGCAGCCTGTTCGGCAATCCCGCCTTGCCTGCCCCCGGTGCGGCGGCACTGGCCAACAAGCCGGTCCACGGCGTGTTCCATGTCACCCGCCACCCGATGATGTGGGGCTTTGCGCTGTGGGCGCTGGCCCATATCACGGTCAGCCCCACGCCGCGCAGCCTGGTGCTGTGCGGCGCGATTGGTCTCCTCGCGCTGGTCGGTTCGCACCTGCAGGACCGCAAGAAGGAAGCGCTGATGGGCGCGGCCTGGGCCGGGTGGGAAGGCAAGACCAGCTATTGGCCGCGCCTTGGTGGACTGACGAAGGCCGGGGCCATCGCCTGGATCGGCGGGCTGGCGCTATGGCTGGTCGGTAGCTGGGCGCACATTTCCGCCATCGGCATGGCGGCAGGCATTTGGCGCTGGGTCGGCTAGTTCAACCCTGAGCCTGCCGGGCGCGCTGCAGCCAGCGGGCGAAATGGCGCATGGTCAGGGGCCAATCCTGTGGCCAGACCGGCCAGCTTGCTTCGTCGAGGGCCATGGCTTCGGCGAATTCCCGCCACCAGTAGATGTCGATGTCACCGTCATCGATCATCGCATCGTGGAGCAAGTGATCGTCGGGATGCGGGGTCAGCGGATCGTAATAGGGCCGGGCCTGGTCCCACAGCCAGGCGGCGATATCGGCATCAACATCGTTCGCCAGCATGGCAATGAACTGATCGCGGGTCGGGTTGGGGCGCTTCGCAGCCAGCCGCCTGTGGCCACGGCGATGGAGGAAGAAGCCAAGCCCCAGCCAGCCGCCCAACGCCAGCACGACAAACAGGGTGACAGCCAGCCATTCGGGCAGGCCGATCAGCTCGCCCAAGGATCAGGTGCCGTCGCTGGCCGCCGCCCCGACCACGATCCGGGCGGCCAGGTCGCGTTCGGAGGCGGTTGGCACGATGTGCGCATCGATGGCGGCGAATACCTCGGCCTTGGAGGCATCGTAATGCGCGGTCCAGATCCAGGCGTCGCCAAAGAAGGGTCGCGCCTGGCTGCCATTGATCCGGTAGATGAAGCGGCGCAGCCGACCTTCGATGGGATACTTGGCTGGTTTGTGCAGAAACAGCATGACCCGGCCCAGGTCGGTCCCGACCTTCCGGATCGAGCGCAGCGGAATGGGCTTGGCCGAATGGGCGCGCAGCAGCAGCCTATTGCCATCGATCCGCAGCTGGACCCGGCGGTCGACCATGCGGCTCAGTAAGGCGAGGATCGTGCCGCCGAACAACAGCAGGCCAATCGCGCCAAGGACTGTCGCGAACATGCTGTGGCCGCGAAGCCCGCCAACCAGAATCGAGGCCGAGAAGGCTGCAAGCGGCGCGGCCAGCAGCGCCCAGCCCAGCAGCTTGGCGATCGAATAGCGCGCCTCGAACGGAGCCACCGCGCCTTCCGCCATGTCAGGTCGCCATGTCAGGCGCGCGCTTCCTCGATCCCGGCCGAATTGTGGCGCAGCGCCTTCAGCACGGTCTCGACGATCTGGGGGGCGTTGAGCCCGGCCTCGTCGTACTGCTTGTCAGGCGCATCGTGATCCTGGAACGTGTCGGGCAGGCGCATGGTGCGGATCTTGAGGCCCGCATCGAGCAGTCCCTCGTCGCTGGCCATGGTCAGGACATGGGCACCCAGCCCGCCGATCGCGCCTTCCTCCACCGTCACCACCACTTCGTGATTGGCCATCAGGCGGCGGATCAGGTCGGTATCGAGCGGCTTGGCAAAGCGCAGGTCTGCCACCGTGGTGGAAAGCCCGCGCGCTTCCAGCGCATCCGCGGCCTTGAGCGCTTCGGCAAGGCGCGTGCCGAGTGAGAGCAGCGCCACCTTGGTGCCTTCGCGCACCACCCGGCCCTTGCCGATTTCCAGCCGCTCCGGAACCTCGGGCAGTGGCACACCCACGCCATTGCCGCGCGGATAGCGAAAGGCGATCGGGCCGCTGTCATGGCAAGCGGCGGTATAGGTCATGTGGACCAGTTCGGCCTCGTCGGCCGCGGCCATCACCACCATGTTGGGCAGGGTGGCCAGATAGGTGATGTCGAAACTGCCCGCGTGGGTTGCGCCATCGGCGCCGACCAGCCCGGCGCGGTCGATCGCGAAGCGCACCGGCAGGTTCTGGATCGCCACGTCGTGCACCACCTGGTCAAAGGCGCGCTGCAGGAAGGTGGAATAGATCGCGGCGAATGGCCGCATGCCCTGCGCGGCAAGGCCTGCCGCGAAGGTCACGGCATGCTGTTCGGCAATGCCCACGTCGAAGCTGCGATCCGGGTGCGCCTTGGCGAACTTGTCGACCCCGGTCCCGCTCGGCATCGCGGCGGTGATGGCGCAGATCGTGGGATCGCTGTCCGCCAGCTTAGCCAGCGTTTCGCCGAACACGTTCTGGTATGCCGGGGCCTTGGCCACCGCCTTCACCTGTTCGCCGGTGATCACGTCGAACTTCTGGACGCCATGATACTTGTCGGCGCTGGCCTCGGCCGGGGCATAGCCCTTGCCCTTCTGCGTTACCACATGGATCAGGCACGGACCCTCGGCAGCGTCGCGCACGTTTTCCAGCACCGGGATCAGGTGATCGAGGTTATGCCCGTCGATCGGGCCGACGTAGTAAAAGCCCAGCTCCTCGAACAGGGTCCCGCCCATGGCCAGGCCGCGCGCGAACTCGTCGGTCTTGCGGGCGGCGACATGCAGCGGTTCGGGCAGCTTGCGCGAAATCTTGCGGGCCACTTCGCGCAGTTCCAGGAACGGGCGCGACGAGACGATCTTGGCGAGGTAGGCAGAAAGCCCGCCCACCGGCGGGGCGATCGACATGTCGTTATCGTTGAGGATCACGACCAGCCGATTGCCGGCCTCGCGCGCGTTGTTCATGGCCTCATAGGCCATGCCAGCGCTCATCGCGCCGTCGCCGATCACGGCAATGCCCTTGCCCGGCTGGCCCTGCAGCTTGTTGGCCACGGCAAAGCCCAGCGCGGCCGAAATCGAGGTGGAGCTGTGCGCCGCGCCGAACGGGTCGTATTCGCTCTCGCTGCGCTTGGTGAAGCCGGACAGTCCGCCGCCCTGGCGCAGGGTGCGGATCCGGTCGCGCCGACCGGTGATGATCTTGTGCGGATAGGCCTGGTGGCCAACGTCCCACACCAGCTTGTCATCCGGCGTATTGAAAACATAGTGGATCGCGACGGTCAGTTCGACCACGCCCAGCCCCGAACCCAGGTGGCCACCCGTCGTGCCGACAGCGCTGATCATCTCGGCGCGCAGTTCATCGGCCAGCTGGCGCAACTGGTCTGGCGCCAGGCGGCGCAGATCGGCCGGGACATTTACGGTATCGAGCAGCGGAGTTGCAGGATTCTCACTCATCCTTCAACTCTTACACACTTGAAATAGTGGTGTCGATTGAGACTATCGGGCAGCACTCGTGCAGAACTGATGCAGGCTCTCACGAACAGCGGGCGCAGACCCCGCGCAGTTCCACCACCGGCCGGATATCGGCAAAGCCCGCGCCGTGGGCGGCCGTAACCAGCGCGCCGGTCAGCTTGTCGTCATCGATGTGTTCGGCGCGGCCGCAGACATCGCAGATCAGGAAGATGCAGTCGTGGCGGCAGCCGGGGTGGCTGTTGGCGATGTAGGCATTGGCACTTTCCACCCGGCGGGCGAGGTTCGTTTTCACGAAGAGGTCGAGGATCCGGTAGACCGAATTGGCGGCAACCCGCTTGCCCCGGCCCTTCGAGACGTTCTCGGCAATGTCATAGGCCGACACGGGCCGGTCCTGCGCGGCGAGGGCGTGGAACACCTCGGCGCGCATGTCGGTCCACTGTTCACCCGCAGCGGTCAGCGCGCGGCGCGCGGCATCGACCAGGTGCGGCCCGGAATGCTCGTGATGGTGGTGCTGGCTGGCCATGGGGCCCGTTATAGGCCCGGCTCAGCCCTTGGTGAAGCCCGGCTTGAAAAAGCCCGGAAACCGGCGCTTGAGCGCCCGCACCTTGGCCACGTCCCAGGCCTGGATATAGGGGTGCCGAGGGTTCTTGAGCATGAAGTCCTGGTGATAGGCCTCGGCCGGATAGAACTTGCGAAGCGGCTCGATCCCCGTGACGATCGGGCGCTGCCAGATGCCTGAGGCGCGCATTTGCGCCAGATAGGCGCTGGCGACCAGCCGCTGCTCCTCGCTGACCGGCACCAGCGCGGCGCGATACTGGGTGCCCTCGTCCGGGCCCTGGCGATTCTTGAGCGTTGGATCAGCCACCACTGAAAAGAAGATCCGCACAAGCTGGTCATAGCGCACCACGGCCGGATCGTAGGTTACCTGCACCGCTTCGGCATGATCGGTCAGCCCTGTGCTGACCAGGTCGTAAGTCGCGCTCCTGGCGGTGCCACCATGGTACCCTGTGAGTACCGAAGTGACCCCCTGAACGTGACTGAACACACCCTCAACCCCCCAGAAGCAGCCCCCGGCGAAGACCGCGGTCTTCAGCCCCGGCGCTTCCTTGGCCTGGCGGGCGGCAGCAGGCGCGAGCACATCCACTTCCCCCGCGCTGGCGGTGACTGGTTGGCAAACGGCGGCAAGCGCCAGCATGAAGGAAAGGGCAAGGCCACGCCTCACCGCAGCGTCACCGGGTCCGGTCGGGCAGGGGAGCGGCTTCGGCCTTGGGGATCACCTTGCCGGTGATGCCGTCTTCACTTTGCGCCCAGAGCGAACCGACCAGCAGCACGGTGCCAAGGGCAAAGCCAAGGCCTAGCGAACGGAACAGGTCGGGTTTGAACAGGCCCATGAGGATCGCAATCCGAAGAAACGTTATCGATGCGATGGCTCTCCTGCCGAAATTCGCCTTACCGTCGAGTGAACAATGGCGAAACCTGCCCGGCCGAGCGGCGAAGCGAGCAGGGCTTGCGGCAAAGCGATGGCGTCAATGGCGGAAGTGGCGCATTCCGGTGAAAACCATCGCCAGGCCTGCTGCGTCAGCGGCGGCGATCACCTCCTCGTCGCGAATCGAGCCGCCCGGCTGGATCACCGCCGTGGCGCCAGCCTCGGCCGCGGCCAGCAGGCCATCGGCGAAGGGGAAGAAGGCATCGGAGGCAACCGCGCTACCCACCGCGCGGCTTTGCGCCCAGCCGAACTTTTCCGCAGCCTCGGCGGCCTTCATTGCGGCGATGCGCGACGAATCGCGGCGGTTCATCTGCCCCGCGCCGATCCCGGCGGTGATGCCGTCCTTGGCATAGACGATGGCGTTGGACTTCACGTGGCGCGCGACTGTCCAGGCGAAGAGGCAGTCCTTGAGCTCCTGCTCGGTCGGCGCGCGCTTCGTCACCACCTTCAGGTCATCGCGGCCAATCGCGCCGTTGTCGCGGCTCTGCACCAGCAGCCCACCGGTGATCGGCTTGACCATCAACCCGCCGCGACGCGGATCGGGCAGATCGCCGGTCAGCAGCAGGCGCAGGTTCTTCTTCTTCGCGAAGGCGGCAATCGCCGCCTCGTCGGCATCGGGGGCGACCACCACTTCGGTGAAGATCTGGCAGATCGCCTCGGCGGTCGCGCCGTCGAGGGTGGTGTTGACCGCGACGATCCCGCCGAAGGCCGAGACATCGTCACACTGCAGCGCGCCTTGCCAGGCATCGAGCAGGCTGGAGCCCTGCGCCACGCCGCAGGGGTTGGCATGCTTGACGATCACCACCGCCGGGGCCTGGCCACGGAATTCCGCCGCCAGTTCCAGCGCGGCGTCGGCATCGTTGTAATTGTTGTAGGACAGCTCCTTGCCCTGGACCTGCCGGGCCTGGGCGATCCCGCGGCCATGCGGCCCGCGCGGCACATAAAGTGCGGCGCGCTGGTGCGGGTTTTCGCCATAGCGCAGTTCCTCCACCCGTCGGCCGATCACGGCCAGCGTTTCGGGGAAGGTTTCGCCCTGGTCGGCAAAGGCGAACCACTGGCTGATCATGCTGTCATAGGCGGCGGTGGCGGAATAGGCGCGCGCGGCCATCAGGCGGCGGAAGTCATAGGTCGTCGCGCCGCCAGTGGTTTCCAGTTCGGCCAGCAGGCCGGCATAGTCGGCCGGATCGGTGACGATGGTGACATAGGCGTGGTTCTTGGCCGCCGAGCGGACCATGCTGGGCCCGCCGATATCGATGTTCTCGATGATCTCGTCGCGGCCGGCGCCCTTGGCCACGGTCGCCTCGAAGGGATAGAGGTTGACCACGACCAGATCGATCGCGCCGATCTGATGCTCGGCCATGGCGGCGGTGTGTTCGGGGTTGTCGCGCACCGCCAGCAGCCCGCCGTGGACCTTGGGGTGCAGCGTCTTGACCCGCCCGTCCATCATCTCGGGAAAGCCGGTCAGGTCCGAGATATCCTTCACCGCCAGCCCGGCATCGCGCAGCGCCTTGGCGGTGCCGCCGGTTGAAACCAGCTCCACCCCGCGCGCGGCCAGGGCCTGGCCCAGTTCCACCAGCCCGGCCTTGTCGGACACCGAAAGCAGCGCCCGGCGGATCGTAACCTCGGTCATGTGAATGCTACCCCATTTTCTTCAGCAGCCAGGCAAAGTTGCCGCCGCCGCGTGATACCAGGCCCTGCAGCACCAGTTGCTGCACGGGCTGCGGGCGGCCCTGGCCGTCCGCCCAGATGCTTTCTTCCACCGTCACCTGCCCCCCGGCGCGGAACTGCCAATAGGAACCATCGGGCAGAGCCAGGCCCGCACCCTGGCCATCCTCGGCCAGGCCAACCTCGATCCCCGGCCCCAGGTGAAAGCGGATCGCGAAGGCCACCTTGCCACTCTTGCCCTTGCCCCCGGCGGGGATCAGCAGGTCCTCGCCGCGCAGCTCGGTGCCCTCGTCGCGGAGGATCAGGATCCGGCGGTGAGTCAGGCCATAGCGGGCGACATAGCCGTTGTGGCTGGCTTCCAGCCGGGTCGCGCCGGTCAGCTTCTCGCCCGCCAGGGTGCGGCGATCGACTTCGACTTCGGATACGCCGCCGCCGATCCGGCCATTGATCAGGATCGCGGTGGAATTGGCATCGTCGAGCACCAGGGTGGAATGGGCCGCGGTGGCACGCAGGCCCTGTTCCAGCCGCACCGGGATCAGCCCGCCGGCACTGGCCGCGCCGCCGCAATTGACGATCAGCCGCTGCCCCTGGTGCGACAGTTCGAAGGCGAGGGTCGAGGCACAGCCCGAGCGGGCGTGCTTGGCCAGCGGCGGCGGGGCGGCATCGAACTGCAGGATCGATTTCTGCGCCACCACCCGCTGGTAACCCCATTGGCGCACATCGCGCAGTGGCCGGGTGCGCACGCCCGACGCGGCGATCAGCGCGGCGAGGTCGGCGGCATCGACCGCCCAGCCGCCCTGCCACGAACCGAGCGAGCCGTCGCCATGAGTCAGGGCCAGCAGCGGCGGGACCAGCAGGGTGAGGATGGCTTCGAGCGCGGCGGGGGGATCGCGGCGGACCGCCTGGTAACAGGCGCGCAGCTTCACGATCAGCGCGATCGCTTCCATTTGCGCCAGCGGGCTGCGCGAGAGCACGCCGCCATCATCGCCGACCAGCTCGCCCAGCGCCTTGATCAGCCCCGCCTCGCCAAACAGGCGGCGCGGCTTGCCATCGGGCAGCAACAGGCCGGCGGCCACGATCCCGCACCAGCCGGCGACTTCCGCGAGCAGGTCTTCCGCGCGGCCCACGTTCTTGTCGAGCCAGCGTGCCGTTTCGGTCATCGCCGCCAGCACGCGGGCGCGCTGGGCCTTGTCGTTGCCGGACAGGATCAGCGGGGCGTGGACCAGCCAGTTGAGTTCGCGCAGCCCGGCATTGGCGACGGTCCAGGCCGGCCCCTTGCCGGGGCGCGACGGAGGTGCCGGATTGGCCGCCAGCCAGGCCGCCAGCACGCGCTCGGCCACGGGCACCACCTGTTCGCGCGGGGCGGCAGCTTCCAGATCGGCCAGCCAGGCAAACGAATGGACCGCCCGTTCCAGCGGTGGGGCCAGGCGCGCCGCGCCGGCGAAGTCGATCTGGGCGATCGGGGCCTTGACCCCGTGAACCATGAAATGCCCGGCGCGCAGCGCGGTCCCGGCCACCTTGCTGCCCGGCAGCGGGTTGAGCACGGTGGCCAGCAGGCGCGGCTTGGCCGGCTTGCGGAACGGCGCGGCAAGGGTCGGCCCCGGCACGCCCAGGCGATAGGCCAGCCGCAACAGTCGCTCCCCGGCGCCCAGCGCGGGGGGCGAGAAATCGGCGAGCGCCAGGGCACGGCCCGGTTCGATCAGTTCGCTTGGCGGGGCGGCGGGCGCGGCAGCCAGGACTGCGGTCTCCTCGCCGCCCGCCAGCGGGATGGCCATGTCAGGCTGGCCGCTGCCGGGCATCGTTTCGTCGCGGGTCGGAGCCATCGCTTCGGCCATGCTTCAGCCCGCGCCCTTCAGGGCCGCGATATTGGCGGCATAACGTTCCGGCCCGCCCCGGAAGGTCGCGGTACCAGCCACCAGCACATCCGCCCCGGCGGCCACGCACAGCTTCGCGGTTTCGACATCGACCCCGCCATCGACCTCCAGCCGGATGTCGCGCCCGCTCTTGTCGATCGCCTTGCGCACAGCCTCGATCTTGCGGAGCTGGCTGACAATGAAACTTTGTCCGCCGAACCCGGGATTGACACTCATCACCAGAACCAGGTCGATGTCGTCGATCAGGTAGTCGAGCATCTTGGCCGGGGTGCCGGGATTGAGCGAGACGCCGGCCAGCTTGCCCAGCCCCTTGATCGCCTGGACGGTGCGGTGGATGTGCGGCCCGGCCTCGGGGTGGACAGTGATGATATCGGCCCCGGCCTCGGCAAAGGCAGCCAGGTAGCTGTCCACCGGGCTGATCATCAGGTGGACGTCGAGCGGCTTGGTGGTGTGCGGGCGCAGGGCCTTTACCACCATCGGGCCGATGGTAATGTTGGGCACGAAATGCCCGTCCATCACGTCGACATGGATCCAGTCGGCCCCGGCGGCGTCGATGGCGCGCACCTCTTCCCCCAGCCGGGCAAAGTCGGCGGACAGGATCGATGGTGAAATCAGCGGTGCGGGCATGGCTGCGGCACTTGCCTCCCTTTCCCGGCGCTTACCCACCACATCTGGTAGCGACAACCGCGTTGTGGCGCTTTTCCACACGGTATGTCGCTGTTAGTCGTCCGGCTTACGCGGTTGACCCCATCTGTCGCGCGCGGCAATGACGCCGGACCATGTCCGCCACCGTTCCGCCCCACCCATCGCAAGCGCTGATGGCCCGCGAAACCCGTCTTGAACGCGGGTCGGTGCCAGTGGCGCTGGATGGCCATCCGGTGCCACCTGGGCAGCACCGGCTGGCGGGCGATGCCTTCCTGCTCCACGCGGACAGCGGTGCGCGGTTCCTCTATCGGCGCGGGCAGGGCAAGGTGGTGATGGATGCCGCGCCCGATGCCGATCCGGCCGAACTGTCGTTATGGCATAACGGCAGCGTATATGCCGCGGTCGCCGCGCTGAACGGCTTGCGGCCGATCCATGCCTCGGCCATCGCCATCAAGGGCCGCGCGGTGGCTTTCACTGCTCCGGCGGGAGGCGGCAAGTCGACCATGGCGGCCATGCTGGCCCGGCGCGGTTATCCCCTGTTCGCCGACGATACCCTGGTGCTGGACCTGGCCGATCCGGGCCGTCCGGTCTGCCTGCCTGGCCACAAGCGGCTCAAGCTGACCGAGCCTTCGCTGGCGCTGACCGGCTTTCCGCGTCAGGAGCAGGTCGCGCCCGATTATCACAAGTTCTACGCCCTGCCACCGGCCGGCGATCAGCCGCGGGCCTTGCCGCTGGCCGCGCTGGTCTTCTTGGAATTCGCCGAGGAGCCCTCCCTGGCCCGAATCGGCGGGGCCGAACGCTTTGCCCGCTTGCAGGACCAGCACGATACCGATGCCTTCTGGCGGGCCGCCCAGGGCCACGATCACGCCCGGCTGTTCGCCGCCCAGGCGGGGCTTGCCGGGGCCATTGAAATGTGGCGACTTGTGCGCCGCAACGATCTATCCGAATTCGATACCAGTCTGGCCATGGCGGAAACCGTCATCGCCGAAGCAACCGGAGCCGCAGCATGAGCACCACGTCGGCAGGTCCGATTGGCAAGCGTCTTGGCGCATTCACCGAGACCACCATCGATGACGAGACCGTCGTCATGAGCCTTGAAAGCGGGGACTTCTTCTCGCTTGCGGGCACTGCCGGGGCGATCTGGGGCATGATCGACGGGGTGCGGGATCGCGATTCGCTCTGCGCCGCGCTCGCCGCCGCCTATGCCGCTGATCCGGCCGAGATCGCGGCCGATCTCGACGCGTTCCTGGCCGAACTGGCTGACGCGGGATTGATCGACCGGGCGTGATGCGCTGGCGCTGGCTTGTGCTGGAGGCGCTTGTCCTGCTGGCCGTGGCCCGGTTCCTGGTGGCAAGAATGCCGCTGCGGCGCTGGCGCGGCATGCTCGGGACCCTTGCGACCCAGCCACCCGCGGTCAGACCCGGCCCGGACGATCGTCGCCTCGCCCGGGCGGTGGAGCGGGCCAGCCAGCGATTGCCGGGCGTCAGCAAGTGCCTGCCTCGCGCCATGGCGCTGCACTGGATGCTGCGTCGCCGGGCCCGGTCCAGCCAGCTGGTGATCGCCGTGCTGCCCGCGGCCGCGCGGGGAACCATCGAGGATCTCCACGCCTGGGTCGAGACGGGGGGAGAGATCCTGATTGGCGCACTGGATGAACCGTTCCAGCCGCTCGCCCGTTTTGGTGGTAGAATCTAGTACTGGATTTTACGTAATTCTTCGGATAAACCTCGGCCCTGCAGACATCTGCTTTACCCGGGGACCGATTACCATGACTTGCAAGACCGTTGCCAATAGCTGGACCAAGCCCGAACTGGCCAAGCTTGGTAAGATTGCCGACGTTGCTCCTGGCACCGCCACCAGCACCCGTCAGGGCAGCAACAGCCGCACCTGATCCAATCTCGCTACGTGCAGTCATGCGCTGATATGCTATCAGCTCGACCATGATTGCACTTGGCTGGACCAGACTGGGCGAGGGCTTGCCCCCGCCCGGTCTTATTTCTGCTTCACTGGCAGCTGGTTCCGGCAAGGTTGCTGGCGAATGGCGCGACGAATCGCTCTGCGCTGCCCAGCTGCTGGCATTCACCGATCAGCGCCGCGCGCGCGGCTGGACCCCGGTCGAAGTGGGCCCGCTGGTCGTCTTGTTCAGCGGCCACCTCGACAATCCTCCGCTCGCCGAACTGGATGACGCCGGTGCCAACTGGCTCGATGATCGCGTCCTGGCCCGGCTTTACGGCAAGGCCCGGCTGCGCTGGGGCGATGATGTCGATCGCCGGCTGATCGGCGAATACGCGGTCATCGAATTCGACCGGAGCAAGGGCACCCTGAGGCTGGTGCGATCGCCCCTGCGCGCGCCGCCGCTGCATTTTCACGCCGGTGCGGGACGCGCGATTGCCGCATCGGTGCCGCGCGCGATCCATGCGGCCGGCCTGCCGGTTCGCCTGAACGAGACCAAGCTGGCCGATCACGGGCTGTTCAACTTTTCCGATCCCGGTTCCGGCTGGTACGAAGGCATCGAGCGTTTACCGCTGGCGACCGAAGTGGTCCTGACCCCGGCTGGCCGCTCCACCCGCCGGGTCTATGACCTGCGCGACGTGCCGAAGGTGCGGCTGGGCAGCGATGCCGAATACCTTGAGGCGGCGCACGGCCTGCTCGCGGAAGGCACCCGCGCCGCGCTGCACGGCAGCAAGCGTCCTGGCGTGATGCTGTCGGGCGGGCTCGATTCGCCGCAGGTCGCGGCCAAGGCGCTGGCCGAGCTGGCCCCGGACGGAACCTTGCGATCCTATACCTTCACGGTCGAGCCGGAGTGGGACGGGTTCGACTGGCCGGGGCAGTTCGGCGATGAACGCCCCTATGTCGAGGCCTTTGCCGCGATGCATCCCCGGCTCGAACCCAAGTTCTTCGACAATGCCGGTGGCGGCTTCGACACGGGCCTGGCGGAAATGCATTTCGCGACCGGGTCGGGGGCGGTGCACCAGACCAATTTCTCGCAGTTTCATGCCCTGTGGCGCTCCGCCCGCGCCGATGGCTGCGACCGCATCCTGATGGCAGATTTCGGCAACTACACCTTCAGTGCCGAAGGAAACTGGGGGTTCCTCGAGTACTTCCTCAAGCTGCGCTGGCACCAGCTTTACCTGGCGCTGCGCGAGATGGAGATGGACGATCGCCCGCTGTGGCGCCAGTTCATCACCAACGTGCTGATGCCCCTGTTGCCCAACCGGGTGTTCAACTGGCAGCGCCGCGTGCGCGGCATGCCCGACGTGTTCGACCTTGCCACGCCCCTCAGGGCCGACTTCGCCGAAAGCTCCGGTGCGCTGGCGCGCGCGCGGCGAGTCGGCCTGCCGCTGCGCCGCGCCGCGCTGGGGGCCCGCTGGTATGACTATGCCGCCATGCAGGAAGAGGACATGGGCGAGCACAGCGACCTGATGCACGGGTTCGAACAGATCTATGGCATCGGCCAGCGCGACCCCACCGCCTATCGCCCCTTTGCCGAGTTCTGCTTCGGCTTGCCGACCGAACTGTTCATGCGCGACGGGCAGACCCGCTGGCTGGCCCGCGAGATGGCGCGCGGCCTCATGCCCGAAGCACAGCGCACCAACCCGCGCCACGGCGTGCACAATGCCGACTGGCACGTGAAAATGGGGCGCAAGCGCGAACAGTTGCTGCAAGAGATCGAGCGGCTATCGGCCAACGAGCGGCTGGCCGCGATCTTCGATTTCGACAAGGCGCGCGCGGCGCTGGCGGATTGGCCGGAATCGAGCGCGATCTCGCACGAGCGCCGGCTGCCGCTCGAAGCAGCGACTACCCGGGTCGTCGCTATGGCGCGCTATGTGAACTTCGTCGAAGGGCGCAACGGGTGACCGCCGTCGTTGCAAAGCCCTTTCGGAGCTAAGCGGATGGCAGCCGATCCCGCCCGTATCGCCCGCCTGACAGACCCGCGGGTGCGCCGCCTTGCGCCGCTGGTGGTTGCCTTGCAGATGGCCGCCGCCCTGTCCGAAGGGCTTGGCCTGGTGCTGCTGGTGCCGATGCTCGGCCTGCTGGCCGATCGCGGCGGCGCGGGTGGCACGGGGCTGGCCGACCGGCTGGTCGGACTGGGACTGCCGACCGACCTGGTCGGCCTGCTGGCGCTGTTTGTCGTGCTGGTGGCAGTCCGCGCCGTGCTCGTGATGTGGCGCAACCGCGCCGTGCTCGAACTGGAAGTGGCGCTGGTCGATGGTTTGCGCCGCCGGGCCTGGCGCGGCCTGCTCAATGCCGAATGGCGCATGCTGGCCGGTCTGCGCCGCTCCGATCAGGCCAGCCTGCTGATCTCCAATCTTGACCGGGTCGGCATGGGCATCAATCAGCTGCTGGTGGCGACCACGACGGTCATCACCCTCACCGCCTTGGGCTTGGCGGCCCTGGCCATCGCGCCCCTCTTCGCGCTGGGTGCGGGGCTGGGCGGGGTGCTTGTGCTGCTGGCCTATCGCGGGCTGCGCCAGCAGGCCACGCAGCTGGGCGAGACGCTGGGCGCAGTGTGGAACCGGGTTCATGCGAGCCTGGGAGAGTCGCTTGGCGCGATGCGCACGATCAAGCTGCTGGGCGATGAGGGGCGGGCCGAACGCACGGTGATGGACGGGTTCGCCGCGATCAGCGCCGCGCGTCATGCCTATCTGCGCAGCACAGGGCTGGGGCAACTGCTGTTGCAGACCGGCGGTGCGGCCGCGCTGGCCCTGCTGGTCTGGTTGGCCCTAGCGCGCTGGCACCTGCCGCTGGCCGCGATCCTGCCGATGGTGGCGCTGTTCGCGCGGGCCCTGCCGTTGCTGGGCAGCCTGCAGGAAGCGTGGCAGCAATGGCTCCATGCCCGGCCGGCGCTGGCCGCAGCGCAGGCACTGATTGCCGAGGCCGAAGCCGCGCGCGAGCCCGATCTGCCACCCGGACCGCCGCCCCGGCTGGAGCGGACGATCGCCCTGGATCAGGTGCTGGTGCGCTTTGCCGGGCAGGCCAACCCGGCCCTCGCGGGGGTTTCGCTGGTTATTACTGCGGGGTCAACAATTGCGCTGGTCGGCCCATCGGGCGCGGGCAAGAGCACGCTGGCCGACCTGCTGGCCGGGTTGACGGTCCCTGAGTCCGGACAAATCACCCTCGATGGCCGGGTGCTCGATCCGGCCGCCCAGCGCGCCTGGCGCGGCGCGGTGGCCTATGTCGAGCAGGATCCGCTGGTCCTCGCCGCCAGCCTGCGTGACAATCTGCGCTGGGCCGCGCCCCAGGCTGACGACGCGCGGCTGTGGGCCGTGCTGGAAGATGCGGCGGCGGCGGATTTCGTCCGCGGCCTGCCCGACGGGCTCGACACGCGGCTTGGCGATGGCGGCCGGCAGCTTTCCGGGGGCGAGCGGCAGCGGCTGATGCTGGCCCGCGCCTTGCTGCGCGATCCGCAATTGCTGATCCTTGATGAAGCGACCAGCGCGCTCGATCCTGCCAACGAGCATGCGATCGCGGCTGCCCTGGCGCGGCTGCGCGGACGGATGACGATTGTGCTGATTGCCCATCGCGGCGTGCTGACCGAGCTGGCGGACCGCGTGATCCGGCTGGAATCGGGTCAGATAGTTGACGAAATCGCCGGTTGATTCCAATTCTTGCCCAATTCACCGGCTATTCAGCGGCCGAATCATAACCGGGGAACAATGAAACGGATCCGCGCCCGCCCGATCGGGCAAAGGAGTGTGGCTCCGCTCCCCCAGAAACAGGACGATGAAACCATGAACCTGCCCCGACGTGTCCGCGCCGCGGTGCTTGCCCTTGCTACCCTGTCCCTCGGTTCGGCCGCGGCGCAGCCATTGGCCGCCGAAGGTCCGGCCCGCCCGCCGGCGGGCTGCACCGGTCCGGCCAGCGACACCTGGCTCAACGTGGTGGCCGAGAACGTGCGCAACAGCAGCGGCGTGATCGCGATCACCCTTTATGCCGACAACCCCTCGAAATTCCTGGTCAAGCGTGGCTCGCTTTATGTCGGGCGCGTGGATGCGACCACCGGCACGACGAGGGGCTGCATCTTCGTGCCCAAGCCCGGGGTCTATGTGATCGCGCTTTATCACGACGAGAATAGCGACGGTAAGTTCGACCGGACCGGGATCGGGCTGCCGGCCGAAGGCTATGGCTTCTCGAACAATCCGGCGACGCTGGCCGGCCTGCCGCAGTTCCGTTCGGTGCGACTCGGCGTGGCCAAGGCGGGGCTGACCACCCGCATCACGATGAAGTATCCCTGACCCTGCAGGTCAGGGCCGGGCATAGATTTCTGGCAGTTCCACGGGGGCCTGGGCTTCAGCCAGGTCGTAGGCACGCGGGTCGTCCACATCGAGCCACCAGGCGGTGCCGATGTCCCAGGTCGCCGCGCGACCGGCATCGGCCAGCCGCTGCATCCCTTCGGACAGGCTGCCTGCCTTGCCTTCGGCGATGGCGGCCCGGATCGCCTCGGCCAGTTCGGGCGTTGCAAGGAATGCTCCGCAATCGACCGCGTCATAGTCCGGGATGGTCTTGCCGATCGCGCGGATGAAACCGCGCGCATCGGTCTGCACCCAGGTGGCATCGTCGGGATCGACCAGCGGATTGTCGCAGCGCCGGTCAATCGCCAGGGTCACCCCGCGATCGGTGCCATGCTGCCGGGCCAGGCCCGACAGGATCGGGGCGGAAAAGATGTGATCGCTCATCATCAGCAGGTAGTTGCCCGCGATGGCCTCGGCCCCGGCGATCACGGACCAGCCATTGGGCTTGGACCAGTCGGCCACGCGCCGGGCAATGACGGGCAGGCCAGCCCGGTCGGCGATGCTCGGCAACGCGGCCTCGATCCGCTCCGCCTCATGCCCGGTGACCACGACCACGCGCTCGGCCCCGGCGGCACGGGCCTGGCGGGCGCCCAGTTCGAGCAGGGGAATCCCGGCGATCGGGGTCAGCGGCTTTGAATCCGAGACATCGCGCAGGCGGCTGCCGAACCCAGCGGCAATGATCAGGGCGTCCATCGGGGCATCCTCAAACGGAAACGGCGCCGGATTGCCCCGGCGCCGTTCCAGTTTCCAGTTCGCTGGCCTTATTCCGCGGCGATCGCGGCGTCGGCGATGTATTCCTCGACCATCTGGGCGGCGAGGTCATCGTTGAACTGCTGCGGCGGGTGCTTGCAGAAGTAGGCCGAGGCACCGATCACCGCCCCGCCTTCGCCGCGCTCGGAAGCGAGCTTGGCGCAGCGGATCGCGTCCATGACGCAGGCGGCCGAGTTGGGGCTGTCTTCGACCGAGAGGCGCAGTTCCAGTTCCATCGGCACGTTGCCCCACTGCAGCCCTTCGAGGCGCAGGAAGCACAGCTTGTTGTCCTTCTGCCAGGGCACATAGTCCGACGGGCCGACGTGGATGTTCTCGTCTTCGAGGCGCTGGGCCAGCATGGCCTGGACGGCTTCGGTCTTCGATTCCTTCTTCGAACCCAGGCGCTGGCGGTCCAGCATGTTCATGAAGTCGGTGTTGCCGCCGGTGTTGAGCTGGTAAGTGCGTTCGACCGTCACGCCCCGGGCGGCGAACAGGCTGGACAGCACGCGGTGGACGATCGTGGCGCCAACCTGGGCCTTGATGTCGTCACCCACGATCGGGATGTTCTTGGCGCGGAACTTGGCTTCCCATTCCGGGTTGCTGGCGATGAACACCGGCATGCAGTTGACCACGGCAACTCCCGCTTCGAGCGCGCATTCCATGTAGAATTCGGTGGCTTCCTGCGACCCGACGGGGAGGAAGTTGACGAGCACGTCAGCGCCCGAATCCTTGATCGCCTGGACGATCCGGGCCTGGTCGGCTTCCGGTTCGCTGGCGACGATGAAGCCCTTTTCACCGACAGTGGTCATGTGCGGGGCAACGCCATCCGAAACCTTGCCCATGATGACCTTCGCGCCGGTCAGCGGCACGTCGGCCTGGAACACCTTGGTGTTGTTGGGCTGGGCGAAGATCGCTTCGGCAATATCCTTGCCAACCTTGCGGGCATCGACATCGATGCCCAGCACGAAGTCCACATCACCCGCGCCATAGCCGCCGATCTTGTCGTGGATCAGGCCCTGCGAGGAATTGTTCTGGCGGTAATAGGTAACCCCCTGAACGAGCGAGCTTGCGCAGTTGCCAACGCCAATCATGGCGACCTTGATAGGCTTCATTCTGACTCAATCCTTCTCGAGCGGCGCACTGCGGCCTTCAGCAAAGGCCGCCGCATTATGAAATCGCGCGCCAAAAGCAGGAAGTTTGGCGCAGGTCAAGCCGAATGCCGAAGGGGCGCTGGCGCATGGCCAGACGCGTCCCCCTGCGTCCGGTGCCGATTCTGACGGAAATCGATGCGAATCCCGCTGCACGTCGGCTTTGTGCCTGCGCAAAGCAGGCCTGCTAGCATAGCAGCATTCGCGGACAGGGCAAACGGGCTGTTGCAGCCCCGCCATTATCCCGTGTCCCCATGCCAATCCGCTTGTCGCGCCGGGGGCAAGCCCTCTAAGGAAACCCCTGCGGTAACAGCCGCGATCAAGACCTTGCGGGGGCGCAGTGACACAAGCCAGGGTGAATGCCGACCAGTCGAAGCCGCAGCGCCCGCAACGTCCGCGCGAGTTGCAGGACGGGCTGAATCATTACCTGTACCATCCGCTGGCCTGGCAACTGGCGCGGGGCCTGGCCCATACGCCGATCACGCCCAACATGGTTTCGGTGTTCGGTGCGCTGATGGTCGTGTCAGCCGGTATTGCCTATGCCAACCTTGCCTGGCCGGTAGGCGCGGCGCTGGGCATGGCGCTGCATATGGGCTGGCACGTGGTCGATGGCGCCGATGGTGACCTGGCGCGGCTGACTGGCCGCTCAAGCCCGGTCGGCGAGATGGTCGACGGGCTGTGCGATTACCTCAGCCACGTGGTGCTTTACCTGATCCTGGGCTGGCTGCTGGCGCGGGAGCCGGGCTTCTTCCATGGCGCTGCCGGCTGGGTGCTGCTGGTGGTGGCGGGGATCAGCCACGCGGTGCAATCGAACCATGTCGAGGTGCAGCGGCGGCAATACCAGTGGTGGGTCTATGGCACCCCGTGGCTGCGCCACAGCCACGGCAAGGACGATTCGGCCACCAGCAAGAGCTTCTTCGGCGCCCTCGTTTCGGTCTATCTCAATGCCGCCAGCGGGATGACTCCGCACGCACTCAAGATTGACGCGGCGATTGACGCAGCCAAGGGCGATCCCGCCCGGCTGGCCGCGATTGCCGTCGCCGTGAAGGCCGAGGCGCCGCCGCTGCTGTTCGTCTGCAAGGTCCTGGGGCCGAACCCGCGCGCGATCGTGCTGGGTCTGTCGATGTTCGCGGGCAGCCCGCTCTATTACCTGCTCTATCAGGCGGTGGTGCTGAACGTGTTGCTGGTGGTTTCCGTGCGGATGCACAATGCGGCGGCGCGGCGGATCGCTGGCGCGATCGGGGCCTAGACTGTCGCGGCCGGGCGGCTATCATCGCCGCCATGCTGCACGCCCACCTGCTTGACGCCGCCCGTTCGATTTCCGGCGATATCGTTGCTCTGCGCCGCGCGATCCATGCCGAGCCCGAGCTTGGCCTCCACACTCCGCGCACCAGCGCCAAGGTGCGCGCCGCCCTCGCCGACCTGCCGCTGACCTGGCGCGAGGGGCCTTCGACCACCGGCCTGGTTGCCACGCTGGTTGGTGGGGCTGGACCGGGGCGGCACGTATTGCTGCGCGGTGACATGGACGCGCTGCCGATGCCGGAGGAGACCGGCCTCGATTTCGCCTCGCAGGTACCTGGCGCGATGCACGCCTGTGGGCACGATGCCCACACCGCCATGCTGGCCGGCGCGGCGCGGGTGCTGGCGGCGCGGCAGACGGAGCTGCCCGGCACCGTCTCCTTCATGTTCCAGCCGGGGGAAGAAGGGCACCACGGCGCCCGCTTCATGCTCGACGATGGCCTGATCGATCCCCTGCCTGATGCCGCCTTTGCGCTTCACGTGATGCCCAATGCCAAGCACGGCCTGGTGGCGGGCCGGGCCGGACCGCTGATGGCTGCGGCTGACCAGTTCGAGATTACCGTTCGAGGTGCGGGCGGGCACGCCTCGATGCCGCACCAGACGCAGGATCCGGTGCCGGTCGCCTGCGAGATCGTCATGGCGATCCAGGCCATGGTTACCCGCCGCTTCAACGCGCACGACCCGGTGGTGGTTACCGTCGCGCGGATCGAGGGTGGGACGGCGCACAACGTCATTGCCGACTTTGCCACGCTGAAGGGGACGATGCGGACCCTGTCGGCCCACCACCGTGCTCAGCTTCACGATGCGCTGCGCCAGCTGGCGAGCGGGATTGCCGCTGCCCATGGGCTGGGGGCAGAGGTGAGGATCATCGAGGGCTTCCCGGTCACCGTCTGCGATCCACGCGCCGTGGCTTTTGGCGAGGCGGTGACGGGCGAGCTGTTCGGCCCGCAGGCCTGGCAGACGCTGGCGACGCCGATCATGGGCGCGGAAGACTTCTCCTATGTGCTGGAAAAGGTCCCCGGGGCGATGTTCTTCCTTGGCGTGGCCGAGGATGGGGCGGACTGGCGCTCGTGCTGCGCGATCCATTCACCGCGGATGATGGTCGATGAAAAAGTCCTGCCCCACGGCACGGCGCTGCTGGCCGGGCTGGCCGCCGCCTTCCTAGAACGGGGTTTCTGACCGGCGGCTAGCGCGGCCGGATCACCATCCGGTCGCCGCTCAGTTCAAGCTTGCCGAGCTGGCGCAGCACCGACTGGCCGAGCAGGTTCACCGCCAGCCCTTCGACCACGACGGCCTGCACTCCGCGAAATTCGTGCCCAGCCAGCTCCAGGCTGTCGATAGTGACAGGGGCACCATAACCGACGCCCGAGGCCGTCTGCATCATCGGCTGGAACGTGCCGGGATCGACCGGCAGGCCAAGCCGCTCCGCCTCGTCGATGGTCAGGGCCACGACATCCGCGCCGGTATCGACCAGGAAGCGGGTGTCCTGTCCCTCGACCGATGCCGTGACGTGGAATTGCCCCGATCCGTCGCGCCGGAGGATCAGCGCGCGAGATTCCGCCACGGTTGATTGCGGTTGGTCCTGCGGTAGCCTGGTGACCTGCGCCGGGCCGCTGTCGCCAGGCGCCTGCACGATCGCGCCAGCGAGCAGCATCATGGCGATGATGGCCCCGAAAGCGATGGTGAACAGGCGGATCATGCCCGCAGGCTAGCCGCCAGTTCCTAAGGTTTTACGAACAGTTGGATCAGGCGACCTTGCCGTGCAGGCTGTCCATGCTGGCAACCTTGCCGCTTTCGATTTCGGCGGCCTTTTCCTCGACCAGCTTGACGATGTGATCGATCATGCCGTCGTCAGCCACGTGGTGGTCAGTCACCCCGCGCAGATAGACCATGTGCTTGCCGTTGCCGCCGCCGGTCACGCCGATGTCGGTTTCACGCGCTTCGCCTGGCCCGTTGACCACGCAGCCGAGGACCGACAGGCTCATCGGCGTCTTGATGTGGCTGAGTGCATCCTCCAGCTTCTGGACCGTGCGGATCACGTCGAAGCCCTGCCGCGCGCAGGACGGGCAGGACACCACCCGGACGCCGCGGGTGCGCAGGCCCAGCGACTTCAGGATCTCATAGCCGACGCGCACTTCCTCTTCCGGCTCGGCCGAGAGGCTGACGCGGATCGTGTCGCCAATCCCGGCCCACAGCAGGTTGCCGATGCCGATCGCGCTTTTCACCGTGCCGCCGATCAGGCCGCCGGCCTCGGTAATGCCAAGGTGCAGCGGGCAATCGACCGCTTCGGCCAGGCCCATGTAGGCGCCCACCGCCAGGAACACGTCGCTGGCCTTTACCGCCACCTTGTATTCGTGGAAATCGTGGTCCTGGAGCAGCTTGATGTGATCGAGCGCGCTTTCGACCAGTGCTTCGGGGCAGGGCTCGCCGTATTTTTCCAGCAGGTCCTTTTCCAGACTGCCGGCGTTGACGCCGATGCGGATCGCACAGCCATTGGCCTTGGCCGCGCGGACCACTTCGGCCACCCGCTCGCTCGAGCCGATATTGCCCGGGTTGATCCGCAGGCAGGCCGCGCCGGCATCGGCGGCTTCGAGCCCGCGCTTGTAGTGGAAATGGATGTCGGCGACGATCGGCACGCGCGCCGCCTTGACGATCTTCGGCAGCGCCTGGGTGCTTTCCACGTCCGGGCAGGAGACGCGGATGATGTCGGCCCCGGCCTCCTCGCAGCGGCGGATCTGGTTGATCGTCGCCACCGGATCGGAGGTGAGGGTGTTGGTCATGGTCTGGACCGTGATCGGCGCATCGCCGCCCACAGGGACGTTACCAACCATGATCTGCCGGGACTTGCGCCGCGCGATATCGCGCCAGGGACGAACTGAGGACATGGGCGGCGATATAGGGTGCTAGAGCATCCGTGCGAAGAGGAATTCCTCATCCAGGTGTTCGCCGACGCGAAAGGTGATGTCGGCGACCTTGTCGAAGCCATAGCGACGATAGAAGCGGTGGCCGCCGTCGTTGTAGGCATAGACCGAGATTTGCACCTCGTCCGCGCCGCGCGCCGCGAATTCGGCCATGGCCCAGTCCATCAGCTGGCCCCCGATCCCGCCGCCGGTGACCTCCGGCGCGGTGTAGAGCTGCTTCAACTCCATCACCCGGCGGCCACGCGCGTGATCGGGAAAGCCGCAGGTCAGGCCGATCTTGCAATAGCCGACCAGATCGCCGGCGCGTTCGGCCAGGCGGTAGACCCGGTCCGGGTTGGCCAGTTCGGCGGCAATCGCCGGTTCGGACAGGCTTTCTGCCAGAAAGCTCGCCAGATCCTCCGGGCGATAAAGGTGCCCGAACTTGGCCACGAAGGCGCGCGTCGCCAGATCGGACAGGGCAGCCGTATCGGCCGGAGCAGCGGGCCGTAGGGTCAGGTCGGTCACAGGGTTCTCGTCATGCAGATGCTGAATGGATCGACCACATAGCTGCCGAACGGGGGACATTTTACAAAGCCATGACTTTCATACAGGCGGCGAGCCGGCAGGAACGGTTCCGGTCGCCCCGTTTCGAGGCTGACGCGGGCGTAACCGCGCTGCCGAGCGATATCGAGCAGATGCAACAGGATTGCCTTGCCCGCGCCCTTGCCGCGATAGTCTGGATGGGCCCGCATCGACTTGAGTTCGCCATGGTCGCTGGCCAGATGCCGGATCGCCCCGCAGGCGGCAAGGTGCTGCTCGTCCCACGCCGAATAGAACGTCACGTCGGGCTGGCGCAGCCGTTCGACCGGCATGGCGTGGACGCTCTCAGGGGGCGACCAGCGGTGCATTTCATCAAGGTGGAGACGCAGCAGGTCGCCGATTGCCGGACCAGCCAGATCGTCTTCGCGGATAGTATAAACGGGCATCGGCGGGCTTGTTCCACGAAGTGGCCAAGCCCGCAAGCAAAGGCCGCAGCGGGGCGAAAGCAGAGTTTGACTCGGTAGTAGTTCGATCGTAGTTTCTACTTACTTGGGGGCGGTATTTCTAAAAAAGCGGTTCGCCCGACTCTGAGCAAAAGGCGCGAATTGTGCCAGCCGGAGGTTGCCACATCCTCGCGCTACAACGAGGAGGGAATGCCATGAAGATGATCCGTTGCGCGGCCGTTCTGGCCGCTTCGATGTCGCTCGCCCTGGCCATGCCGGCCATGGCCCAAAGCAATCCGATGACCGGCGGCGAACTGGTCGAGGTATCCTCGATCTCGGTCGATGACGGGCACGCTCTGGACTATGCTCAGCACCTGGCCGGGATGTGGCGCAAGCAGCAGGAATACGCGAAGTCGCAGGGCTGGATTACCGGTTATGAAGTGCTGGCCAACGTCAACAAGCGCCCCGGCGAACCGGACCTGATCCTGGTCGTGCGCTACAAGTCGGTGGCGGATGCGGCCGAGGAAGAACGCCGGGCCAGGCAGTTCCGCGACAATGTCAAGATGACCGATGCGCAGATGGAAGCGGCTTCGGGCGAACGGGCAAAGTATCGCAAGGTCATGGGCTCGCAGCTCTGGCAGGTGCTGAACTTCCGCAACTGACGTTCATGCTTGCACGCGGTCGGCGGCGTCAGTTGCCGGCCGCGTGCTTGTCAGCCTTCCGCCTGCCCAGTCGCATGCCGGCTTCCAGCCGGGCGCGCAGCTGGGTGTAATAGGCCTCCAGAAAGGCTCGCTCGTCGCCCGCGCCAGGGTGCCAGCCGATCTTGCGACAGATCGCCTCCTGTACCGCTACCAGCGCCTCGGGCCGGTCCTCGCGCAGCACGCGTTCCAGCGTCTGCAGTTCGTATTCGCCATAGACCGTCAGCTCGGCCTCCCCGAAGCGATACTCCGCGCCGGTCGTGGCGCTGGTCCCCTGCGCGGCGCTGGCCCCGGTGCTGAGCGCGGCGGCCAGGCTGGCGCGCGGGGCCTCGATCACCCAGGTGCCGGCGATCAGGTCTCCGGCGCGCAAGCGGTCGCGGTTGAACACCGGGAACAGCGCGAAGAGCAGGAACCAGCAGGCCGCCGCCCAGCCGACCGGGTCCCATTCGGCCTGCTCGAACTGGCTCAGCACCATGGTCAGCGGCAGGAACAGTTCGATATCGCGCACCAGGTTGCGGGCCAGAATCATTTCGGGACGCAATTGGTCGCCATCGCGCGCGGCCACGCGCAGGCCCAGCGCGCGCTTGCCAGGGGTTGCGCCGCGCGGGCCAAGCTCGAAATAGAGGAAGTAGCCGTGGCGGAACAGGAACATCACCGCGAACCACAGCACGGCCAGGAATTCCAGCGCCTGCTTTGCTCCACCCTTGGCCTGGTCGATCTTGCCGCCAAGCACCGAATCGAGCCCCGCCGCTCCCAGCACCAGCACCAGAGTGGTGACCACGATCACCAGGATCAGCACCACCAGGTCCACGGCAATCGCGCCAAAACGGCTGCCCCGGCTGGCGAGCGTTACCGGCAAGGCCAGCCCTTCGGGCGTCACCAGCGTGCGGCGGCGGTCCTTGCGCGGGGGAAGGGTGGCGGCGTTCATGCGGCTGGCTCGCTGGCCGTGCCACGGCGGAACACGAAGAAATAGGCAAGCCAGAAGGCCAGCATTGTGCCGCCAACGCCATAGCGCCCCGCGGCGCTGTCGATCAGCTGGCGACCGAACCCTTCAAGGATCGCGGCCACCACCATCATCAGCACCACCCCGGCCATGACCACTGCGGCGCGCTGTCCCGCCTCGGCCGCCGCCACCAGCACGGCGCGGTTGCCCGGGAAGGCCATCGACCGGCCGACATGCAGCCCTGCCCCGCCCGCCAGCAGGATCGCCAGCAGCTCGGTCGTGCCATGGATCGCCAGCCAGCCGACGAAGTCCCAGCCCAGCCCCGCGCCGAAGAACAGCCAGAGCATCGCCCCCAGCCCGGCCGTGTTGTGGACCAGCAGCAGCAAGGGTGGCACGCCAAAGGCAAAGCCCAGCGCGAAGCAGAGGATCGCCACCCCGGCATTGTTGCTGAACAGGCTGGCGGCGAACACGCTCATCCCGTCCTGCCCGGAATTGCCATAGATCGTGCCGCGCAGGACCTCGGCGCTGGCACCCGGTGCACGCTCGTCGGCAAAGGGCACCAGCGCATGGTACCAGTCGGGATCACTGGCGACGAGCAGCCAGCCGACCAGGGTCCCGGCCACCATCAGCGCTAGCGCCACCAGCAGTTCGGGCCAGATCCCGCGCACGGCCGCGCTCCAGCCGCCGGCGAAGAATTGTCGCAGCCAACCCCATAGCCCAAGGCGTGGACCGTAGACCTGGAACCAGGCGCGCCGCACCAGAGCCTCGAGGTAGGCCAGGGTATTGGCATCGAGCGAGGTTTCGCGCGCGACCGACAGGCTGGAGGCGGCGGTGCGATAGAGTACCGGCAGGGCCAGCACGTCCTCGTCCGACAGGCGGCGCAGGCGGCCCTTCTCCATCGCGGTGACGATCGCGTCGAGCCGCTGCCATTCCGGCTCGCGGGCCTGGCGGAACCGGTCGGAGCGCAGCGCGGCCGCCTCGATCGCCGCCTGTTGCGCCTGGGCACTGGTGCCGAACAATCCGAACAGTGCCATCAGCGTTCCCCGCTCATTGGATCCCGCCTCATCCGATCGCCCCCCGTGCCTTGATTGCCAGGTAGGCGTCGATCAGCCGCATGCCGATCCGGTCATGCGGGGCCTCGATCACGTCGACCCCCAGCCCTCGCAAGCGCGAGAGCACCAGCGCCCGCTGCCTGAGCAGCGCATCGGCACCTACCGCCATGGCCAGCGCCTGCTCGTCCTGCGGGGCGGCGGTGGCCATGCTGTCCAGTTCGGCATCGGCCAGGGTCACGAACAGCACCAGGTGGCGGCTGGTCAGCCGACCGATCGATTCAATCATCAGCTCGGCGCTGGTCGGGTCGGTAAAGTCGGAAAAGACCACCACCATCGAGCGGCGCTGCAGCTGGCTGGCGAGGGTGGCGAGGGCCAGGGTGAAATTGGGTTCCTGCGGCTGGTACTCCAGCCCGGCGGCGGCCTGTTGCAACCGCCGGAAGGCCCGGCTGTCGGTAACGAAGGGGGTGAACAGCTGGGGCCGCGCGGCAAAGCCGTAAAGCGCGACCTTGTCCCCGCCCTTCAGGGCGACATAGGCGGCGGTCAGCGCGGCGGTGATCGCCCGGTCCAGCCGGGGCAGGTCCGTTTCCGCGCTATCCGCCGGCCCACCCACCGGTTCGCACATTGCCTGTCCGCAATCGAAGGCAAAGACGATCTGGTTGTTGCGCTCGGCCTCGAACTCCTTGGCATAGAGCCGGGCATGGCGGGCGCTGGCCTTCCAGTCGATCCGGCGGCGATCCATCCCTGGCTCGTAATCGGCCAGCGCTTCGAACTGGGTGCCCTCGCCGCGAATGCGCCGGGCGACGAGGCCGAACTGGGCGTCTTTCAGGAAGGTCTGCAGCGTGGGCGAGCGAACCGGCGCGACGTTGGGCCAGACCCGCACTGCACGCTCCACCGGTACTTCTCGCTGGCGCGCACCGAGGCCGAGCGGTCCGGTCCAGCGCAGCCACAGCCGCTCGATCAGCCCCGTCCCGCGCCGACTGGGCACGAACCGCGCCGCGCCGTGCCAGCCGCTGTCCGTCGGGGCCAGCGCCAGGGTGGCCCGCCCGCCGGGGAACAGCCGCGGATCGCCTTCCAGCGCCGCCTCGATCTGGTGCGGCCAGCCCCGCTCCGTGGCCAGCCGGGCGGCAATCTCGCCGGCTTCACCCACTTCGGCATCGCCGGGCGTGGTCAGGCCCACCTCGCCACCCGGCCCGGCCAGCAGGGCATCGAGCAGGATCAGCGCGAGCAAGGCCAGCGCCAGCACCGGGGCTACCACCCACAACCCGGGCGCGGTCGCGGCCACCAGCAGCGCGACCGGTGCCAACCCCGCCGCGACCATCGCGGCGCGCCCTGTCGGCACGATCCAGGCTCGCCCGGTGGCCACGGTCAGCGTGGGGCCTCGGTGCTTTCGACCAGCTCGGCGACCAGCGCTTCGACGGCCTTGCCCTCGATCTCGGCGGCGGGCGAGAGCAGCAGCCGATGGCGCAGCGCCGGGGCGGCCAGCGCCTTCACATCGTCGGGCAGGACATAATCGCGCCCCGCCAGGGCGGCCCGTGCCCGGGCCGCATTGGCCAGCAGTACGGCGGCCCGGGGCGATGCGCCCGAGGCAAGGTCGGCGCTCTCGCGCGTGGCGCGGACCAGCCGCACGACATAGTCGACCACGCTTTCGGCCAGGGTCACGTTCTTCACCGCGCGGGCGGCGGCGGCAATGGCGGCGGCATCGGCGACCGGGCCGACGCCCAGGTCCGCCGGGCGCTGTGGCCCGGCCCGCTCGCCAAAGGTGGCAACGATCCGGGCTTCCTCCTCGGCCGAAGGATAGGGCACCAGCAGTTTGAACAGGAACCGGTCGAGCTGGGCTTCGGGCAGGGGATAGACCCCCTGGCTCTCGATCGGGTTCTGCGTCGCCACGACCAGGAAGTGGTCCGGCAGCGGATGTGCCGTGCCGTCCAGCGTGACGCGGCGCTCCTGCATGGCTTCCAGCAGCGCGGCCTGCGTCTTGGGCGGGGTGCGGTTGATTTCGTCCGCCAGAAGCAGCTCGGTGAAGATCGGCCCGCGCGTGAGGGTGAACTGGCTGGTCTGGAAATTGAACAGGTTCGAACCCAGGATATCGCCCGGCATCAGATCGGGGGTGAACTGGATCCGTCCGAAATCGAGCCCGAGGCTGGCGGCGAAGGATTGGGCAAGGAATGTCTTGGCCGTGCCCGGCGGTCCTTCGAGCAGGACGTGGCCCTGCGCCAGCAAGGCGACCAGCAGGGCGTCGACCGTTTCGGCCTGGCCGACCACGGCCTTGCCCACCTCGGCGCGGATCGCATCGGCAAGCTGGCCTACTTCAGCCAGGGTCATGGCGTCTGCTGTCATCGTTTCAGGGTCCTTTCGAGCGAATGGAGCACTTGCGCCGCCCCGACCAGTTCGGCCCGACGGCGCGCCGCGCGCATCGCGGCGGCAGCGGTGGAAAAGGGCATGGCGCTGGCATCGCGGGCGGTCAGCGCGCGGTCGATCGCCGCTTCGGTGGCGGCCGGATCAAGCCGGTGCGGCAGGGCCAGCGCCCGAGCGATCCGCTCGCGCGCGGCATCGGCATAAGGCTGCCCCGCCAGGTGCAGCCGCCCGGCCCGGCGCAGCAGCGCGGCGGCATTGCCGACCAGCGCACGCTTGCCGAAGGCCAGCGCTGGCCCATCGGCCAGTGGTGGGCCAAACCGCAGGAAGGCCCGCCAGCCCAGCACCAGTGCGGCGAGCAGCAGGCACAAGGTTGCAGCCAGGAACGGCGGCTGGAAGGCCAGGGTCAACAGGTTGCTGGAGCGCGCAAAGCCATTGAAGGTAAGGTCGAAAGTCACCCCGTCGTGACCATCGTGATTGTCGAGTGCGGCGCGGACCAGCCGTTCGCCCAGCGCGGCGTTGACCGCATCGGCGAGGCCATAGTTGTTGAGCAGGTCCGGTTCGAACACCAGGATCACAGGGTGGATCTCGGGATCGATCTCGCCCTCGTCATCCAGTACCGGGTCGGGGGCCGTCCCCGCCGCCAGGGCGCGCAGCGCCGGATAGTCGCCCGCATCGTTGAGATAGCCGGCCAGGATCCGGCCGTCCTGTTCGCCGACCACCAGCGGCACCAGCCCCGGCCCCTGTCCCGACAGCACGTTTTCCGAACTGGGCAGTTCGCCGCCCAGCCCCAGCCCGCGCCAGCGGGCGGGCTTCCCCGCCGCTCGCATCGGCGCCAGTCGCACCTGCAGGCCATCCTCGAACCCGTCCCAGACCGGCGGCTCGGGGTCGGTGACCTCCACCCAGCCGCGCTTGAACACCTTGCTGCTGCGCGGCACCGGCAGACTGGTCCATTTCGGGGTCACCACCAGCGTCGGCCCCATGTAGCGGCGCTGGTTGACCAGCCGGGCAATCGCCGCGCCATCGGCCTCGCGCGGTGGGGTCAGGATCAGCAGGTCGTCCTGCTGCAGCGCGCGCGGGGTGCGGGCAAATGCCACCGGCTGGCCCCGCCGCTCAAGGTAGGCGGCCAGCGCGGCATAGCCGGTCAGCCCCTTGCTGGCCCCGTGCGCCTGGCCGTCATTGGCCTGACTGTTGCCCAGCCCAGCGCCAATCAGCCACAGCAGCAGCACGAACAGCAATCCGCCGCCCAGCACCAGTGCTAGCACGGCGCGGGGAGAAAAGGGAGATCGCCTCGCGCTCATCCCGTCGTCACCGGCAAGCGCTGCAGGGCGAATTCGGCATAGGCGGCGCGGGCCTGATGCCAGTCGGCCGCGTCCAGCGGGCGCAGCGCATAGCGGCTGTGCTCGACCAGCCGCGCCAGCGCCGCGAAGGCGGTCCGGGCCGCGTCGGGCAGCGCCGACAGGTGCGCCAGCTCGCGCGCGGTGCTGGCCGGGCGGACCCATTCGGCCCGCGCAGCGGCGATCTGGTTGATCGAGCGGCGCAGCAGCAGGTGCGTCGCCTCATCAAACCGCCCGGCGGCGGCAAGGGCATCGGCATCTTCCAGCAGCGCCTCGGCCTCGGCCCGGTCAGGCCGCCATTCGGGCGGGGCGTCATCGGCGCGCGACCGGGCCCGGCCCAGCAGTGGCCCGATCAATTGCCAGGCCATGTAGAGCGCCAACGCCACGAAGAGAGCCAGCAGTACCCATTTGAGGACCGGCCAGGCCCCGGCAAAGCCCTCACCCAGGGTGCGCAGCAGGTCCTTCAACCATTGCGGGTCCTGCCGCACCGGTTCGGGCGGCACGGTTACCGGGACAAACTGGATTGTCTCGTCGCCGCGCACGGCACGCCAGGCCTGTTCGGCTTGCCCCGCGGCTTCGGCTCCGGTGATCGCTGGCCCTGGCTTGCTCACCGTTCAGGTGGTGGCACGGCACCGGGGCGGGCGCAATGCCAAGTGGTCAGCCGCGCGCGCGTTCCTGCGGATAGGTACCCAGGATCCGCAACTCCTTGCAATGAAAGGCCAGTTCCTCCAGCGCGCGGTCCACCGCTGGATCGCCCGGCGCGCCGACGATATCGGCATAGAACCGGGTCGCGGCAAAGCTGGCACCCTTCTGGTAGCTTTCCAGCTTGGTCATGTTGACGCCGTTCGTGGCAAAGCCGCCCAGCGCCTTGTAGAGCGCGGCGGGAATGTTCTTCACCTCGAAGACGAAGGTGGTCATCGTCGTCTGCCCGGCGAGGCCAGCGAGATCAAGCGGTTCGCGCGCCAGGACCACGAAACGGGTCATGTTGTCGGCGGCATCCTCGACATTCTCGGCAATGATCTTGAGGCCATAGAGTTCGGCCGCGATCTTCGGCGCGATCGCGCAGGCAGCAGGATCACCTTGTTCAGCGACAAAGGCGGCGGCCCCGGCCGTATCGGCATAGGCCAGCGGCACAATGCCCCGCTCACGCAGGAAGAAGCGTGATTGGCCAAGCGCCTGCGGGTGCGAATAGCAGGCCGTGAAGGGCCCTTCGCTGATGGCCATCAGATCATGGTGGATCGCCATGAAGTGCTCGCCCACGATCGCCAGGCCGCTTTCCGGCAGCAGGAAGTGGATGTCCGCCACCCGGCCATGCTGCGAATTCTCGATCGGGATGATCGCCCGGCCGGCGCGCCCGTCCTTCACCGCTTCCAGCGCGTCTTCAAAGCTGAAGCAGGGCAGCGGCAGGCAATCGGGGGCATATTCGCCCGCGGCGCGGTGGCCGTTGCAGCCGGGCGCGCCCTGGAACGAGACCGCGCGGGCCGGTTCGGCCGCGGCAGCGCGGACCATTTCCTGAACTCGGGCGAGCGCGGGGGCGGGATAGGAATGCATGACGCGAAGCCCCTAGGCCGCGCGGGCGCGCTCTGCAAGCTGGCGGCGTGTATAGGGGCGAACCGGGTCGCGGCGCGGGGCGGGCAGGGTGGCCAGCGCCAGGGCCTTCAGCACATGGCCGAGCTTGGCCGCGGTCGAAGTGGTCACGCGGTGATCCCAGGCATGGGCTCCGGCCTTGTCCACTTCGCGACCGATAGCGCCATAGATGCCCGCAGCGGAGAGCACGGCCCAGCGCTGACGGAAGCCCAGCCGCGTGGCGCCGATCCGGGCCGAGGCTTCATAGTGCCGGGCCATGTGGCACATCCGGTGGACCAGCGGCACCAGCGCGTGGCGATAGCGCGGCTTCATCTGCTCGCCCGGCGGAATATCGGCGGCAACCAGCCATTCGAGCGGCAAATAGCAGCGCCCGGCGGCATCATCCTCACCCAGGTCGCGCGCGATGTTGGAGAGCTGGAAGGCCAGGCCCAGGTCGCAGGCGCGGTCCAGCGTGTCCTCGTCATCCGGGCTGACCCCCATGACCACGGACATCATCACTCCCACCGCCCCGGCGACGTGGAAGCAATAGCGCAAGAGGTCGATCTCCTCGCGCGGGCGCCAGTCGGCGGCATCGAGGGCAAAGCCGGCGATCACGTCCTCGGCCATGGCGCGGGTGATCCCGGTCTCGCGCGCGACCAGGCCGAAGGCGTCAAAGGCCGGATCGCCCGTGGCCTCGCCGTTCAGCGCCTTGTCGGTCAGGTCGCGGATCATGGCCAGGCGCGCGGGCGCACCGGCCTGTGACCCCAGCGTGCCGCCATGGTCCTGGTCATCGGCCAGATCGTCGCAGCGGCGACACCAGGCATAAAGCAGCCAGACGCGTTCACGCGTCGTGCGGTCAAACAGGCGGCTGGCGGCAGCAAAGCTTTTCGACCCGCGCACGATGGATAGGCGGGCGTGATCGACGAGAGCGGCGCGGTTCACAGTCTCGCCTCCCGTTTACGGGAGGGGTTGGGGGAGGGCATGTTTTCAAGGGTGGCCAACAGGCCCTCCCCTGGCCCCTCCCGCAGGCGGGAGGGGGAATGACAGAGCGCACCGCTTGCGCTCGCGCAGATCAAAGATCCGAGGCCTTCATCGCGAAGATCGGCGTGTGCGGTTCGTGCGCGGCCATGCGCGTCAGCAGCAGGTCCAACTCGGCCTCGGCGATGATGATGCCCTGGTGGGCGGGGCGGATGAAGCCCACTTCCACCATGTGGCGGTTGAAGGCCAGCAGATGATCGTAGAACCCGAAGGCATTGAGCAGGCCGACCGGTTTGGCGTGATAGCCCAGCTGCGCCCAGGAGACTGCCTCCCACAGCTCGTCCATCGTGCCGACCCCGCCGGGGATGGTCAGGAACCCGTCCGACAGTTCGGTGAAGGCCAGCTTGCGCTCATGCATGCCGAACACGACATGCAGTTCGGTGCAGCCGCGGTGCGCCACTTCGGAATTGACCAGAGCTTCGGGGATCACCCCGATCACCTCGCCCCCGGCGGCCAGCGCGGCATCGGCCACGGCACCCATCAGCCCCAGCCGGCCACCGCCATAGACCACGCCGATCTCGCGGTCAGCCAGGGCACGGCCGACTTCGGCGGCGAGTTCGAGATAGCGCGGATCAGCCGGGCTGGCTGATCCACAGTACACCGCGATCCGTTTCACCGCAGATCCTCCAGCATCAGCCGCGCGGTGGCCTTGGCGCTGCCGACCACGCCCGGGATGCCCGCGCCCGGATGGGTGCCCGCGCCCACCAGGTAAAGGTTCTTCACCTTGTCGTCGCGGTTGTGGCCACGGAACCAGGCGCTCTGCGTCAGGATCGGCTCAAGGCTGAAGGCGCTGCCGAGATAGGCATTGAGATCGAGCGCGAAATCGCGCGGGGCATAGTGGAACTTGGTCACGATCCGGTCGTGAATGTCAGGGATCAGGCGGCGGCCAACCTCATCAAGGATCCGCTTTTCGATCATCGGACCGACGGTTTCCCAGTCGATCGGCAGCTTCCCCTGGTTGGCCACCGGGATCAGCGCATAGAAGGTGCTCTTGCCCGGCGGGGCGACCGAAGGGTCGGTGACCGAGGGGTGGTGCAGGTAGATCGAGAAATCCTGCGGCAGTACGCCGTGCTCGTAGATGTCCTCGAGCAGGCCCTTGTAGCGCGGGCCGAACAGGATCATGTGGTGCGGGATCCCCGGCCAGGTGCCTTCAAGCCCGAAATGGACCACGAACAGGCTGGGCGAGAACCGCTTCCGTGCCAGGCTGCGCGCCATCTGCGGCCCGCGCGGACTGGCCGACAGCAGATCGCGGTAGGAATGCATGATGTCGGCATTGCTGGCGACGGCGTCAAAGCGTTCGGTCCAGCCGCTCTGGGTTTCAACCTCGGTCGCGCGGTTGCCCAGAGTGTGGATCTGGACCACCGGATCGTGCAGCCGGACGGTGCCGCCCAGCCGCTCGAAATGCTTGACCATCCCGGCGATCAGCTGGTTGGTCCCGCCCTTCGACCACCAGACCCCGCCATCCTTTTCCAGCTTGTGGATCAAGGCATAGATCGAGCTGGTGGTCATCGGATTGCCGCCAACCAGCAGGGTATGGAACGACAAGGCCTCGCGCAGTTTCTCGCTCTTGATGAAGCTTGAAACCATCGAATAGACCGAACGCCAGGCCTGGTACTTGGCCAGAGCGGGGGCGGCCTTGAGCATCGAGGCAAAGTCCAGGAAGGGCACGTGGCCCAACTTGACATAGCCTTCCTCGAACACCCCGGCGGAGTACTGCAGGAATTCCTCGTACCCGGCGAGGTCACCGGGGGCGACGCGGGCAATCTCGCGCGCGAGGCTGGCTTCGTCGTTCGAATAGTCGAAGTTGGTGCCATCGGGCCAGTTGAGCCGGTAGAACGGCATGACCGGCATCAGCGTCACGTCCTCAGCCATGTCGTGGCCGGTCAGCCCCCACAGTTCCTGCAGGCAAGCCGGATCGGTGATCACGGTCGGTCCGGCATCGAAGGTGAAGCCGTCTTTCTGCCAGTGATACCCGCGCCCGCCCGGCTTGTCGCGGGCCTCGACCACCACGGTCTCGATCCCTGCCGATTGCAGGCGAATGGCGAGCGCCAGGCCGCCGAAGCCAGCACCGATCACGCAGGCACGCCTGCCGGTTGGCACGGGGATGGTGGGATTTGCGGGGACTACAGCTGTCATTGTCATGTTCTTTCGGCCATCGGTGCGCCAGACGCAAGCAGGGCGCGGATAGCGCCCAATATCGATACGGGAGGTTTACCCACCAGCACCCGGGCCTTGTCGGCCAGGGTGGAGCGGGCCGCATAGAATCGTTCGATTGCCGGTTCGGGCAAGCGGTAGAAGTGTTCGAAAATGCGGTAGCGCTCGTCAGGCACGCCGGCACCGAACAGCATTGAGCCGAGCATGCGGTAGAAGGCGGTATCGCGCCAGTGCCGCGCGGCCTCGCCCTCGACCAGCGCGGCCAGCTGTTCACCCGGCAGATCCGCGTCATTGGCGATCAGCCGCGCCAGCGCCGCAGCCTGGGGCAGGGTATAGCTGGTCAGCGGGTGGACGAATCCGGCCCGCGCTCCGGCTCGCGTTACCCCGGGGATACGCAGCGTATCCTGCCAGTCGGCGAAGACACCCCCGGTCACCACGGGCAGAACCCCGGTTTCGTGACCAAGCAGCTCTCCCTGCCAGCCCTGCGCGGCGCAATAGGCATCGATCCGGCCCGACAGGGCGCTCCGGTCCAGCCGAGGACTGTCGGCGTAATAGGTATCCTCGACGAACAGTTCGTCATGGGCCAGCGGCAGGACATAGACAAATCGATAGGCGCCATGCTGGGTGACGCAGGCATCCATGATCACCGGGCGGGTCAGCCCGTGGGGCGTGGCGGTGCGCAGGTGGCGGCCCATGAAGACCTGCCAGCCGCCCGTCAGGTGCGGGCTGGTTTCGAACCCGCGGCAGTCGATCACGGTGCGGGCGGCGATCCGCTCGCCGCTGTTCAGCGTGATCCCGGCGGCATCGAGCGAGGCGATCGGCGCGTTGCAGCGGATCGTGCCGGGGGGCAGTTCCCGCGCCAGCCCGGCGGCGAAATCGATCGAGGAAAGCGAGCGATATTCGCTGTTCAACGTGCGGCGAAGGGCCGGGAAGGCCACGTCATAGCCGCTGCTCCACCGGATTTGCCGCATGGTCGAGAGCAGCTGGGTCCCGTCAGGGTCGAGGTCGCTGGTGAACCAGCTCCAGCGGTGGTTGCCGCCGATTGCGGGTCCGCCCTCGACCAGGATCACGTCCAGATCCGGGCGGGTGCGGCGCAGGGCGAGCGCGATCAGCCCGCCTGACAGGCCCCCTCCGGCAATGGCAATATCGTGGCGGCGACCGGACATAGGCAGGCTTTCTAGCGGCACTGCACCGGCACGCAACGGGCCTTTAGGCGTACCTTCAGGCGTACTTGGTGCCCTTGGCGCGGTCCATCGCCTCGACGATCAGGCGCTTGGCCTCGGCGGCATTGCCCCAGCCCTTGATCTTGACCCACTTGCCAGGTTCCAGATCCTTGTAATGCTGGAAGAAGTGCTCGATCTGCTGGGTCACGATCGGCGGCAGGTCATCGTGGCCGGCGACTTCGCGGTAATAGGGGAAGGTCGAATCGAGCGGCACGCAGACCAGCTTTTCATCGCCGCCCTTGTCATCTTCCATCAGCAGCACGCCCACCGGGCGCACCTTGATCACCGCCCCGGCCATGATCGGCGAGCGCGCGATCACCAGTGCGTCCAGCGGATCGCCGTCCTCGCCCATGGTGTGGGGGACAAAGCCATAGTTGGCCGGATAGCGCATCGGGGTGTGGAGGATGCGATCGACGAACAGCGCGCCGCTGGCCTTGTCGAACTCGTACTTCACGGGTTCGCCGCCAATCGGCACTTCGATCAGCACGTTGAGTTCTTCGGGCGGATTGTCGCCGGCGGGGATAAGGTCGATGCGCATGGGCTGCGCCCTTAGCCGCGCCCATGCTGCGCTGCAACAGCGGTGAACGCCGATTGGGCCGGAAAATTCAGCCCAGCGCGTTGATCGTGAATGCGATCACCCCGATGTTGAAGGCAAAGGCGGCCAGGCTCTGCACCAGCACCAGCCGCCGGATGGCCGGTTCGGTGATCTGCACGTCCGAGGTCTGGAAGGTCATGCCCAGCGTGAAGGCGAAATAGGCAAAGTCGCTGTAGGCGGGGTTCGGGGTGCCGGGAAACTCGATCCCGCGGCGGTGGCCGCCGCCCGCGTCGCTGCAGTAATAGACATGGGCGTAATGCAGGGCGTAGACCGCGTTGGCGAAGAGCCAGGCCAGCACCAGCGTGACCAGCAGCTTGGCCATGGCCAGCGGGTCGCCGCCGCGCGCGGCCGCCAGTTCGCCCGAAATCGCCGCCATCACCACCAGCGCGAGCAGGGTGGAAACGATCACGATCAAGGTCCGGTTGGCGTCGTTCGCGTCGGCATGACGGCGCATTTCGGCCACGTCGAACCGGCCGAGCAGCGGCAGCAGCGAGATCAGGAACAGCACCGCGGCGAAATCGAAACCCATCGCCAGCACGTCCTGCCAGACGGCGGCCGGATCGATCCAGCGCCACAGCCCGGCGCCCAGCGCCAGCAGCACGGCAAAGGCGATGAAGCGGGGCGGAGCCAGACGTTTGCCAAGTTGCGTCGCCATGCCCCGCCTCCCTGCCCGATTAGCCTTGCTTGCCCCGGGTCCCGGTCCCTGGCTTGGCCGCGGTCTGGGGACGCTTGGGCATCAGCAGCTGGTCCAGCCCGGTCGGCGCTGAGCCGGGGGCGGCGCGTTCCAGCCAGGGCCAGCGCAGCCCGCCGGTATAGTCCAGCTTGTAGGTGATGAACCGGTCACCGCGCTTGACCAGCAGGTCCAGCGCTCCGCCGGTCTTGGCCGCAGTGATCGCGTTCTTCAGCTCGTCCGGGGTATAGGCAATGCCATTGACCGCCAGCACCGTGGCCCCGGTCACGATCCCCGCCTTGAAGGCCGGCCCATCCCACAACGCTGCGGTGACACGGGCGTCCTTGTCGATCACCAGGCCGATCGAATGGGTCAGGTTCAGCACTTTCGAATCCGCCATCACATCGCGGACGAAGGGGTTGGGATAGTCCTTCCACACCAGCTTGTAGCCGCCCAGCTCGATCCCGCGCACCGGGGCCGGCTGGCCGGGGGTCTTGATCCGCTGTTCGATCAGTCCGGCCCAGTCATGGGGATAGACCTGGTTCAGCTTGGCGATGATCTCGTCGTTTTCATAGGTCAGCTGGCCCCAGTCGCCATCGCGCATGCCGAAGAACAGCTTGGCGAAATCGTCGATCGACTTCCGGCCGCCGGTACCGGCGCGGATGATCTGGTCGATCTCCAGCCAGATCAGCGCGCCCTCGGCATAATAGTCCTCGCTGCGCGACAGGCTGGGGAAGGGCTTGGGCTTGCGCGCCGCGAAGATCGGGTCGTGCCCGGTATCCTCGACCGAGCGCCAGCGCCGCCCCGGCTGCTCGGCAAAGTTGCCGGCCCAGGTCGCCAGCATGCCCAGCACCATATCCTTGCCCTGCAGGCCCGACCGGGCGGCCAGCACGGTGCCCCAGAACTGGTCCTGCCCTTCATAGGTCCAGAGCAGGTCGTCCTGCATCGGCTGGCGATAGTCCGGCGTCCACAGCCGCGCCGGGCGGCGGAACTTGCCGACCCACGAATGGGCATATTCGTGCGGCAACAGGTTGCGGTCGAACTCGAACCGGTCCCAGTCGGTGAATGCGCCTGGTTCCAGCTGGTTCTCGCTCGAGCGGTGATGCTCCAGCCCGATCCCGCCCATCCGGTCGGTCAGCGCCAGCAGGAATTCGTAGCGGTCGAAATGGTTGGCGCCGAAGGCCAGCCGGGCTTCGGTGACGAGGTTGCGGTGCAGCGCGATCTGCTCGGGCCTCGCGGCCAGCTGCTCGGGCTTGTCGGCCACGACATTGAGCGTGACGTTCTGGCCCAGATCCCACTTGGCAAAATGCTTGCCGGCAAACAGCGGCGAATCGACCAGCACCTCATAGCTGTGCTCGCCCCAGGACCAGCGGTTGCCTTCGCGCTTCAACCCGTCGAGCGCCCCGGCCACTTCCCAGCCGGCCGGAACGGTCACGCTGGGTCGCACCCGGATCTGGCGCACGTAATGCCCGGCGGGATAGAGCGTCATCTTCTCCCACTGCAGGTTGAGCATTTCCTGCGTCATCGTGATCCGGCCCTCGCTCGTTTGCAGCGGGCTGGTGTGGATGAACTTCGCCACCACCTCGCGCGTTCCGGCGGGCAGATCGATGTGAAAGGCATTGGGTTCGATCGGGTCGCGCTTCCAGCGCAGCACTTCGCCGCCGCTGGTGAAGGTCACGTCGACCAGCTCTGCCAGCGGCCCGCGCGGGGCGTGGTTGCCGGGCAGCCACTGCGGAAACATCAGCGTCAGGCGGCTGGTGCCGGGGGCAACCGGCACGGTCTGGGTCACGCGATAGACCCCGCGCAGCGTATCGGTGGCATCGATATCGATGCCGATCGTCCCGCCCGGATAGGGGGTGTCCACCGCATCGGGCACCTGGCGCGAAAGCGGCACGGCAACCGGCGCGGACAGGCTGGCGGAGGTGGAGCTGGACAGGGCGGGTGCGGCAAGCGCAAGCCCCAGCGCGGCGATCAGGGTGGCCTTGGCGATCTTCATGGACCGGCCTTCTGGCGGGGACGATGCGATCCTGCAAGATCGCCCCGCGCTCTTTTCGATGGGCGTCACTGCCGTGCTGCCGGTTGGCGCTTCGCCGGATGCGAAAAACCGGTTCCCACTTTTTCGCGCGAAGCTTATGGGCAACCGCCATGAGCACACCACAGGCAATTCGCGGTACGCAAGACATCTTCGGCGCAGAGGCCGAGGCTTTCGCGCACGTGGTCGAGACCTTCGAACGCATCCGCAAGCTCTATCGTTTCCGCCGGGTCGAGATGCCGGTCTTTGAAAAAACCGAGGTGTTCAGCCGGAGCATCGGCGAGACGACCGACGTCGTCTCCAAGGAAATGTACAGCTTCGAGGATCGCGGCGGGGATTCGCTGACCCTGCGGCCGGAGTTCACCGCCGGGATCTGCCGCGCGTACCTGACCAATGGCTGGCAGCAATATGCGCCCGTAAAGGTGGCGACCCACGGGCCACTGTTCCGCTATGAGCGCCCGCAAAAGGGGCGCTATCGCCAGTTCCACCAGCTGGATGCCGAGATCATCGGCGCGGAGGGTCCAAAGGCGGATATAGAATTGCTTTCTATGGCTGATATGCTTTTGAAAGAACTGAAGATTGATGATGGCGTCACCCTAATGCTTAACACGTTGGGCGACGCGGAAAGCCGCGACGCTTGGCGCCGAGCGCTCGTCGAATACTTCCAGGCTCACAGGGCGGACCTCTCCGAGGATTCCCAAGACCGGTTGGAACGCAACCCGCTTCGCATCCTCGATAGCAAAGACCCGCGCGACAAGGCGTTCACGGCCAATGCCCCGAAGATTGACGATTTCCTGTCGCCACAGGCGGAGGACTTCTTTGGGGCGGTAAAGTCTGGGCTGGATGCAGCTGATGTGCGCTATCAGCGGGCGGGTTCGTTAGTCCGTGGTCTTGACTATTACCGCCATACTGCCTTTGAGTTCGTCACTGATCGTCTAGGTGCGCAAGGCACCGTGCTGGGCGGCGGGCGGTACGATGGTTTGATTGAAAGCCTCGGGGGCAAGCACACACCTGCCGTTGGGTGGGCGGCCGGTATCGAACGACTCGCAATGTTGGTTCAGGTGCCGCCACCACTAAAAACGGCGGCAGTTGTCGTGGAAAGCTACGAGGATCGCCATGAAAATATTGGCAATATAATGCTCAAGGCGATCCGCCGACAAGGAATGCCTTCAGCGATCTTCGATGACTACAATGTGCGGAAACGCTATGATCGCGCGCTCAAAACCAATCCCGACTATATCGTCGTCATTGGTCCCGACGCTGACGAATCGGCAGTTTGCCGGTTGACTGTGAAGCGCCTCACGAACGATGGTCCGAGGCGCCGAGGCCGCCTATATGTTGCCCTTAAGGCGCCGTTGAAGGGACTTTTTGGCGTTGCATCGGAAGATTGGAAAAAGACCGTCTACGAGGGTGGCTCGCTGACGCTTCGTTCGCGAAAGCAATGAGCGTCCCCGACGCCAACCTCCTCCAAGCCCGTCACCCTGAACTTGTTTCAGGGTCCATCGTGCTGCTCGCCCTGAAGTCTGGTGTGACAACACGGCCGCGCCGTCGCGCTCCGGCACAACCTGTCGGGAGAGCCGCCCGCTGGATGCTGAAACAAGTTCAGCATGACGCGGTAAAAGAGGTCTAGCCATCCGCCGTCACCTCGGGCTTGACCCGGGGTCCCGCTTTTCTTCTCGCGGCGGGGGACTAAAGAAGCGGGATCCCGGCTCAGGGCCGGGATGACGAAAGTAGAGTAGTTTCGCCAATGTCCGTCTCCGACGCCCGTCTTGCCCAGATCGCTGCCCGCTTCGCCGAACTCGAGGCGCGGCTGGCTTCAGGCACGCTGGAGGGCAAGGACTTCGTTGCCGCCAGCCGCGACTTTGCCGAGCTGGAGCCGGTCGCCCGCACTGCTGCCGAAGTGGTGGCAATGCGCGGCGAACTCGCCAGTCTGGCCCAGCTTGACGATCCCGAAATGCGCGAGCTGGCCGAGGAGGAAATCGCCCGGCTGAAGCTGGAGCTGCCCGAGGCCGAGCATCGCCTGGCCGTTGCCATGCTGCCGCGCGACCGGGCCGACAGCCGGTCCGCCATGCTGGAAATCCGCGCCGGGACCGGCGGCGATGAAGCGGCGCTGTTCGCGGGCGACCTTTACCGGATGTACGAACGCTTTGCCGCTGAGCAGGGCTGGCGGATCGAGCCGGTCAGCATGAGCGCGTCCGAAGTGGGCGGCTTCAAGGAAGTGGTGGCGCAGGTTTCCGGCAATGGCGTCTTCGCCCGGCTGAAGTTCGAAAGCGGGGTCCACCGCGTGCAGCGCGTGCCTGTTACCGAGAGCGGCGGGCGCATCCACACTTCGGCCGCGACGGTCGCCGTGTTGCCCGAGCCTGACGAGGTGGACGTGCAGATCGAGGACAAGGACCTCAAGATCGATGTCTACCGCGCGTCCGGCGCAGGCGGCCAGCACGTCAACACGACCGATTCGGCGGTGCGGATCACCCACTTGCCGACCGGCACGGTGGTGACCTGCCAGGACGGGCGCAGCCAGCACAAGAACAAGGAAAAGGCGATGCAGGTGCTGCGCGCCCGCCTGTTCGAGGCCCAGCGCGATGCTGCGCAAGGCGAGGAAGCCGCCGCGCGCAAGGCGATGGTCGGCTCAGGCGACCGGTCGGAACGCATCCGCACCTACAACTTCCCGCAAGGGCGCGTGACCGATCACCGCATCAACCTGACCCTGCACCGCCTGCCCGAGATCCTTGAGGGACCCGGCCTTGGCGAGCTGGTCGACGCCCTGATTGCCGAGGACCAGGCCAAGCGGCTGGCGGCGCTGGGTGAGTAAATCCTCCCAACCTCCGTTCGTGTCGAGCTTGGTCGAGACACACAGCGCCAGGTGTCTCGACTACGCTCGACACGAACGGGCCTTGGTGGGGTATTCCTTTTGGTGACCGTTGCCGAAGCGATCCGCGCCGCGACCGAGCTGCTTGGCGCGCGGACCGACTCGGCGCGGCTGGATGCCGAGCTGCTGATGGCCGAAGCGCTGGGGGTCAGCCGCTCGGACCTGTTCCTGCGGCACATGCGCGAGCCCGAACCGCCTGCCTTCGCCGCGCTGGTGGCGCGCCGCGCGGCGCATGAGCCGGTGGCCTATATTCGCGGTCATCAGGAGTTTTTCGGGCTGCCCTTCATGGTGTCGCCCGATGTGCTGATCCCGCGCGGAGATAGCGAGACGCTGGTCGAGGCGGCGCTGGAGGCCCGGGGCGATGCGCGGCGGGTGCTCGATTGCGGCACTGGCTCGGGCGCGCTGCTGCTGGCGGTGCTGCACGAATTGCCTGAGGCCAGCGGTGTGGGGATCGACCGGGCACCGGGTGCCGTCGCCATGGCCCGCGCCAATGCCGAACGGCTGGGGCTGACCGCGCGGGCCCGGATCGTGGAGGCGGACTGGCACCGGGCGGGCTGGGCCGATGGGCTGGGCGGTCCGTTTGACCTGATCCTGGCCAATCCGCCCTATGTCGAGGCCGACGCCGCGCTGATGCCCGATGTCGCGGCGCATGAACCGGCGAGCGCCTTGTTCGCCGGGCCGGACGGGCTGGACGACTATCGCGTGCTGGTGCCGCAGCTACCCGGCTTGCTGGTCGAAGGCGGTGTCGCGCTGGTCGAGATCGGGCATACCCAGGCCGAGGCGGTCAGCGCGATTGGCGCGGCGGCGGGGCTCGCGGCGGTGTTGCACAAAGACCTCGGCGGGCGGCCGCGCGTGCTCGAATTCAAGAAAGCGCTTGGCAAGGGGCAAGCCAGCGCGTAAGCGCCAGAGCAGGCCGAGGCTGGCATGCGAACAGGCGTCCCCCCGGCTTACTCCAGCATTTGCGATGATACTGGCCAGGCGGCCAGCACAGGCTGCAGATGTCGGACCCCCGCCAGCGTGCGTGCTGCCGGGGAGCTAAGGGTCACGCGGCCCCGCAGCCGGAATTCCGGTGCAGCCGCTGGTACAGGGAACAAACACCCTTGAACAACAATCGTGGGAATAACCGTCGTCGTGGTCGCGGCAATCGCCAGGGTGGCGGCGGTGGTGGTCAGCAGCTCAACCGGATCGACAGCCGGGCGCGGGGCAATGCGCCCCAGCTGCTCGAGAAGTATCGCAAGCTGGCGCAAGACGCGCACATGAATGGCGACCGGGTCCAGTCGGAATACTATCTGCAGTTCGCCGACCACTATTTCCGCGTGATCGCCGACCAGCGCCTGCGCCAGGAAGAGCAGCGCCGCCCGCGTGACGAGCGCTGGCAGGATGGCGCCGAGGGTGAGCGCGACGATGCTGACGATGCCGGGGAGTTCGGCGGTGACAGCGATTTCCCGAGCTTTGACCAGCCGGTCTATACCCGCCGCGAGCGCGAGGATCGCCCGCGCCGGGAAGAGCGCGACCGTGACGACGAACCGCGCGGTGGCGAGGACGAGGCCGGCGAGGAACCGCGCCGCAATCCTTATGAACCGCCCGAGAATCCCTTTGTCCGCAGCGATCGCGGGAACCGTGACGAACGTGGCGGGCGCGATGATCGGGGTGGCCGCGAAGAGCGTGGCAGCCGGGGTCTGCGCCCGCGCCGCGACAGCCGCGAGCGCCGTGAGGACCGGGGCGGGGAAGCCGCGGCTCCGGGGCTCGATCCCAGCCTGCTGCCGCCCGCGATCGGTGCCCCGCGCGACGAGCCTCCCGCCGCCGAAGCTTCGGCCGAGACCGAGGCCAAGCCGCGCCGTGGGCGCCCGCGCAAGCCGCGCGCCGGCGACGATGCCGGCGAGACGCTCGAAACGGTGAACTGACAGCCCCTTGCGCCGCTGGCTGGACCTTGCATTCGGCCATCCGCGCAAGGCCGCGCTGGGCCTCGGCGCCCTGGCCGCCCTTGGCTTCCAGCCGTTTGCCCTGTGGCCGCTGACCCTGCTGGCCATGGCCGGGCTGATCGCGCTGGTTCGTGCTGCCCCGCAGGGCAAGCAGGCCGCGCTGATCGGCTGGTGCTTCGGCGTCGGCCACTTCACCATCGGCAACAACTGGATCGCCACGGCCTTTACCTACCAGGCCAACATGCCGGCCTGGCTCGGCTGGGTCGCGGTGGTGCTGCTGTCACTTTACCTTGCGGTCTATCCGGCGCTCGCGGCGCTGGCCGGCTGGTCGGCGCGGCGTAGTGCGCCGGCCTTGGCGCTGGCTTTCGCGGGCGGCTGGATCGTCAGCGAATGGCTGCGCGCCTGGGTCTTCACCGGCTTTGCCTGGAACCCGCTGGGTGTCGCCGCGCTGGGGCCGTTCGCGCGGCCGGGCCTGGCCCTGTTGCTGCCCTGGCTGGGCACCTATGCCCTGTCCGGCCTGGTCGTGCTGCTTGCCGCCTGCTGGTGGGCGGCGGGGGCGCGCGGCAAGCGCGACGCAGCCGGCGCGCTGCTGGTTGCCGTTCCGCTCGCCGCGCTGCTGCTGCCGCAACTGGTCAGCCTGCCTGATCGCCCCGGCCAGCAGGCCTATACCCTGGTCCAGCCCGATATCCGGCAGGAAGTGCTGAACGATCCGGCCTGGTTCGAATGGCAGTTCCAGCGCTATGCCGCCCTGTCCGAACCGCGTCCGGGGCAGGGCGCGCGGCTGGTGCTGTGGCCTGAATCCGGGGTGCCGGACTATCTGCGCGAAGGCTATCCGGAGCGCTATTACCTCGACACCTATGGCGCCGACCCGGTCCTCGCGCGCCAGCGGATCGCTCGCGCGATCGGACCGCAGGCCATGCTGCTGACCGGCACGGTCGACCTCGAGATCGCCCGAGGACGGGTGGCGGGGGCACGCAATTCCGTCACCGCGCTCGATGGTCAGGCCATGATCCGGGGCGGCTACGCCAAGGCGCATCTGGTCCCTTACGGCGAGTACCTGGCGCTGCGCTGGCTGCTGGAACCGCTGGGGGTGGAACGGCTGGTGCCGGGCGGGATCGACTTCTGGCCAGGGCCAGGACCGCGCTCGCTGGACCTGGGCGGGTTCGGCAAGGCCGGAGTGCAGATCTGCTACGAGATCATCTTCTCCGGCCAGGTGGTCGATCCGGCTGACCGTCCGGATTACCTGTTTAACCCGTCCAACGATGGCTGGTTCGGCGCCTGGGGCCCGCCGCAGCACCTGGCCCAGGCGCGGCTGCGGGCGATAGAGGAAGGCCTGCCGGTGCTGCGCTCCACCACCACCGGGATCAGCGCGGTGATCGATGCGCGCGGCGTGGTCCGCGCCCATGTGCCGCGCCACCAGGCCGGGCGGCTTGACGGGCAGGTGCCGCAGGCGCTGCCGCCGACGCTGTTTGCCAATCTTGGCAACAAGTTACCGCTTGGCTGGGCGATAGCACTTCTTGTCGCGGCGCTGGTTGCCAGCCGTCGCCGGGCGGGCTAGAGAGCGGATATAAAGAATCCTTTATATCGAGGACGCGATGCGCACCGACTACCTGTTCACATCCGAAAGCGTTTCCGAAGGCCATCCCGACAAGGTGGCGGACCAGATTTCGGATTCGATCGTCGACCTGTTCCTGTCCAAGGATCCCGAAGCCCGCATCGCCTGCGAAACGCTGTGCACCACCCAGCTGGTCGTGCTGGCCGGTGAAATCCGCTGCAAGGGCGTCTACGAAAACGGCGAATGGGCCCCCGGGGCCAAGGAAGAGATCGAGCGCGTTGTCCGCCAGACGGTAAAGGACATCGGTTACGCCCAGGACGGCTTCCACTGGGAACAGTTCGAATTCATCAACCGCCTGCATGGCCAGTCGGCGCATATTGCCCAGGGCGTGGATGCCAATGCCAACAAGGACGAGGGCGCGGGCGACCAGGGCATCATGTTCGGTTATGCCACCGACGAAACGCCCGACCTGATGCCGGCGACGCTCTATTACAGCCACAAGATCCTGGAAAAGATGGCGGCGGACCGCCACTCCGGCGCGGCCCCCTTCCTTGAGCCTGACGCCAAGAGCCAGGTGACCCTGCGCTATGAAGGCAGCCTGCCGGTGGCCGCGACCGCCGTGGTGGTCAGCACCCAGCACGCCCCCGGCTATGACGAGGGCGAAAAGGAAGCGGAACTGCACGCTTATGTGAAGCGCGTGATTGCCGAAGTGATCCCGCCGGTGCTGCTGCGCGAAACCGAATACTTCATCAATCCCACCGGCAGCTTCGAGATCGGTGGCCCCGATGGCGATGCCGGCCTGACCGGGCGCAAGATCATCGTCGATACCTATGGCGGCGCGGCACCGCATGGCGGCGGCGCCTTCAGCGGCAAGGACCCGACCAAGGTCGACCGTTCGGCCGCCTATATCAGCCGCTACCTCGCCAAGAACGTTGTCGCTGCGGGCCTTGCCACGCGCTGCACGATCCAGCTGGCCTATGCGATCGGCGTGTCAAAGCCGCTGTCGCTCTATGTCGACACGCACGAAACCGGCACCATCGGCGACGACAAGATCGAGGAAGTGATCCTGGGCCTGCCGGTGCTCGGCGGCCTGACCCCGCGCAGCATCCGCACGCACCTTGGCCTCAACAAGCCGATCTACAAGCCGACCGCTGCCTATGGCCACTTTGGCCGCAAGGCCGCAGGCGACCTGTTCCCGTGGGAGCGGCTCGACCTGGTCGACGACCTGAAGGCCGCGCTGGGCTGAGCCGATTGCGGGGAGCGGGCGATGGCCCGCCGCACCGTCTATCTTCACGGGCTACCCGGCTCGCCAGCCGAATTGTCGCTGGCGGGGCCGGGCAGCGCGTGGCTCGATCCCGCGCTGAGTTCTTGCCCCTGATCGGAGCGGGCTGGCGGAGGGCTTGCCAGCCCTGGCCCGGCGGATCACGGCCTGGGCTGGCGATGATCCGCTTGACCTGGTCGGCTTCTCGCTTGGCGGGGCCGCGGCCTTGCGCCTTGCTCCGCTGCTGGGCGAACAGGTTGCCCGGATTGACCTGATCGCCCCGGCTGCCCCGCTGTCACTGGGGCAGTTTTCTGCCCGACATGGCAGGCGGCGCGCTGTTCGGCATGGCGCGCGATCGCCCCCGGTTCTTCGCCCTGGTCTGCCGTGTTCAGGGATGGGCGGCCCGGATTGCCCCGGCGCTGCTGGTCAAGGCCTTGCTGGCCGATACGCGCGGCGGAGATGAAGAGCTTGCCCGGGCGCCCGCATTCCGGGCGCTGCTGGCCGCGATCCTGCGCCAGACCTTTGCAACCGGCGCAAACGCCTACTGCGCCGAGATCGCGGACTATGTCAGCAATTGGGAAAGCGTGCTGGACGCCATCAGCCAGCCCGTGACGATCTGGCAGGGCGCAGCGGACAACTGGGTTCCGCCGCAGATGTCTCGCGCCTTGGCAGCGCGGCTGCCCGCCGGGGCACGGCTGGAGCTGCTGCCCGGCCTGTCCCACTATTCCGCGCTGCAGGGATTTCTCGTCCGGTTCAGCCCCGGCGATAGTCGGCCGTAATCACCCCTGCGGCGGCCAGTTCCGCCTCGTGGCTTTCCTCGCGCCATTTCTCGGCCAGGGCCTCGGCTTCCCATTGCTGCATGGCGGGGTGGGCCAGCACGTGGTCGACCCACGCATGACCTTTCCCGACATCCAGCCCATAAGTGCGGATGCGGAAGGCGACGGGGGCGTAAAGGGCATCGACAGCGGTGAACTGCGCCCCGGCCAGCCACGGCCCGCCGAAGCGCGCCAGACCTTCCTCGAAGATCTCGCGCACGCGGGTGACATTGCGCTTCAGCCCCTCGCTCATCGGCTTGGGGGTGACGCGCACGCCCACGTTCATCGTGCAATCATTGCGCAGGTGGCCAAAGCCGCCATGCATTTCACAGACCGCGCCCATGGCGAAGATCCGCGCTTCGGGATCGGTAGGCCATATCCCTGCGTGCCGGTCTGCCAGGTACAGGGTAATGCCCAGCGAATCCGGCACTTTCCGTTCGCCGTCGATCAGCAGCGGCACCTGCCCGGTGGGTGAGAACCGGCGGAAATCCTCGTAATTGTCGGGCTTGGTGAAAGGCTCGATCCGGTCATCAAACGGGATGCCCAGCGCCTTCATCAGCAACCAGGGGCGCAAGCTCCAGCTCGAATAGTTCCGGTTGGCGGTGATCAGGGTGTAGGTCATGCACCCAGCCTAACCTGCGCGCCGCCTGACACACAACCCCGTCACCCCGGATCAAGTCCGGGGTGACGATTGCTCAGGGCTCATCCTCTGCCGGGAGCGTCAGCGGGTCCGGAAGGTAGCCCGGAGGCCCGCCTAGCCCAGCATGCCGTTAAGCTCGCTCACGGCCTCGATGAACTCCTCGCGGAAGTCCTGGACCACGCCCCTGGCGCTGCGCACCTGGTCGACCAGCCCGACCCCCTGACCAACGAAATAGCTGACCAGATCGCGCGCGGCTTCGTTGCCGTTGACCACGGACTTCTCGATCCGCTGGAAGGCCGGTTCGGAGACCATGCCCATCAGCGGCATCGGCAGCGGGCCGGGGCCCTGCGGGCTGTCCCAGGCCTCGTGCCAGGCGGTCTTGAGCTGGCGCGCGGGCTTGCCGGTGCGGCTGCGGCTGCGCACGGTATCGCGGCTGCGCGCGGCGATCATCTTTTCGCGGAAGGCCTCGCTGGTTTCCGCCTCGGTCGTCGCCAGCCAGACCGAGCCGGTCCAGGCGCCCTGCGCCCCGGCGGCCATCATGCCGGCCATTTGCGCGCCGGTCATGATCCCGCCAGCGGCCAGCACCGGGATGTCGTAGCCCGCGCCCTTCAGCGCGCGGACCACTTCGGGGATGAGCACCAGGGTCGAAACCTCGCCGCAATGACCGCCGGCCTCGGTACCTTGCGCAACGATGATATCCACTCCGGCGGCGGCCTGGCGCAGCGCGTGTTCCTTGGCCCCGACCAGCGCGGCCACTGGCACACCGCGCTTCTTGCCTTCCTCGATCATCTTCGGCGGGGCGATGCCCAGCGCATTGGCGATCAGCCGGATCGGGTGGCGGAAGGCGACTTCCATCTGGGCATAGCCGTTCTCCGGCGTGATCCCGGCGCGGCCTTCATAGCGGACCACCTCTTCGGGTGAGACCTCGACGCCGTATTCGTTCAGCAGGCGGGCGGTGAACTGGCGGTGCTGTTCGGAAATCGCGGCGGCACGCTCGGCATTGTCGTGGAATTCGGCGACGCGCGGATCGACCACTTCGGGCACCAGCACGTCAACGCCATAGGGCGCGCCATCGATATGGGCGTCGATCCAGGCCAGCTCTTCCTCAAGCTGTTCGGGGGTGAAGCGGGTGGCGCCCAGCACACCGAAGCCGCCGGCCTTGCTGACCGCTACCACCACGTCGCGGCAGTGGCTGAAGGCAAACAGCGGAAACTCGCACCCGGTCATCCGGCAAACGGCATTGTTCATGATTCTCTCCCTTGGCGGGAGCGATCATTGCGCGCAGGCCGGCGGCCTGCAAGCCTGTTTAATCGGATGATTAAGCCTCGTAGCGCGCCGTGGTCTTCGCCGCCACTTCCTCGGCCGTGACGCCTGGCGCCAGCTCGATCAGCCGGAACGGGCTGGCGTGATCCGGGCGTTGGAACACGGCGAGGTCGGTGATCACCATATCCACCACATTGCGGCCGGTCAGCGGCAGGGTGCAGGCCGGGATGAACTTGGGGCTGCCGTCCTTGGCGCAGTGTTCCATCACCACGATGATCTTCTTGACGCCCGCGACCAGGTCCATCGCGCCGCCCATGCCCTTGATCATCTTGCCGGGCACCATCCAGTTGGCGATGTCGCCGTTCTCCGCCACTTCCATCGCCCCCAGCACGGTCAGGTCGATCTTGCCGCCGCGGATCATCGCGAAGGACTGGGCGCTGTCGAAATAGGCCGAATGCGGCAGTTCGCTGATCGTCTGCTTGCCGGCGTTGATCAGGTCGGCGTCTACCTGATCCTCGGTGGGGAAGGGGCCAATGCCCAGCATCCCGTTTTCCGATTGCAGCGTCACGGTGATGCCGGTCGGCACGTGGTTGGCCACCAGTGTCGGGATACCGATCCCCAGGTTCACATAGAAACCGTCGCGCAGTTCCTGCGCGGCACGGGCGGCCACCTGGTCGCGGGTCCAGCCCTTTGCGTCCTGGCTCATCAGGCGGCCTCCCTCACGGTGCGGAATTCGATCTTCTTGTCATAGGGGCTGCCGACGATGAGCCGCTGGACATAGACGCCGGGCAGGTGGATCGCATCGGCATCAAGCTGGCCCGGTTCGACCAGTTCCTCCACCTCGACTACGCAGACCTTGCCGCAGGTCGCGGCTGGCACGTTGAAATTGCGCGCGGTCTTGCGGAACACGACATTGCCGGTGGTGTCGGCCTTCCACGCCTTGACCAGGGCGAGATCGGCCACGATCCCCCGCTCGAGGATAAACTCCTCCCCGTCGAACACCTTGCTCTCCTTGCCCTCAGCCACCAGCGTGCCGACGCCGGTCTTCGTGTAGAAGCCGGGAATGCCGGCACCGCCGGCGCGCATCCGCTCGGCCAGCGTGCCCTGGGGGCAGAATTCGACTTCGAGTTCGCCCGAGAGGTACTGGCGCTCGAACTCCTTGTTCTCGCCCACGTAGCTGGAGACCATCTTCTTCACCTGCCGCGTGCGCAGCAGCTTGCCGATGCCCTCGTTGTCGATCCCGGCATTGTTCGAATAGAACGTCAGCCCGGTCACCCCGCTGTCGCGCACCGCATCGAGCAGGCGTTCGGGAATGCCGCACAGGCCGAAGCCGCCGCAAGCAATATGCAGGTCGTTCTTGAGCAGCCCGTCAAGCGCGGCCGCTGCATCAGGATAAAGCTTGTTCATTCCCGCTCCGTGACTGGAATAGCCGGTTTCCGCTAGGGAATTCGGGCGGTGAAGGCAATTGCAAGCCGCGCCGTCGCAATTGCGCGGAATGCATCGGTCAGTCGATCAGCGTCGTGCCCAGCAGTTCGCCCAGTTCGGCCAGCGCCTGCTCCCCGCTGGTCACCTTGATCGCGGCCATGCCCAGCTGGGCAGCGGGCTTGCAGTTGATGCCCAGGTCATCGAGGTAGACACAGGCGGGCGGTTCGAGCCCGAGGTGTTCGCACATCATCAGGTAGATGCGGGGATCGGGCTTGCGCACCCCGGCCTTGCTGCTCTCGATCACGTGTTCGAAGCGGGCGAAGACCTGTTCATAGGCATCGCGCGAGTCTCCGCTGCGGGCCATGCCGGCGCCGTGCCCGGCCGGTACGTTGTTGGTGATGCAGGCCAGACGATAGCCTTCGTCCTTCAACCGGTCGAGCGCAGTGACCATCGCCGGGCGGATCGAGCCGGACAGCACCGCCAGCACCGCCGCACCTTCCAGCGCATGGCCCGCCGCAGCAGCTTCCGCCGCGAACAGCCGGTCAAAGGTTGCGGCGTCGATCTCGGCCCGTTCGAACAGGGCCCAGGCATTGCTGTCAGGGTTGGTGGCATTGATCCGGCGCACGAAATCGCGCGGCAGGCCGCGTTCCGCCTCCAGCCGGTTGAAGGCTTCGAAAGGGGAGGCGGTGATCACGCCGCCAAAGTCAAAGATCACGGCCTCGTAACTGCCCGCCATGGCGCAAATTCCTGTCTGGTTGTCGCGCAGTCAGTGGCCCAAGCGGCCATGCCGTGCAAGCATGGCGAATTGATCGCGATCATGGAAACGGTCGGTTGACGGTCCTAGAAAGCACCATCGAGAGGAGGCATGCGATGCGTTCAATCCTGGTACAGGGCGGGCACGATCCGCAGATGGGCGTCCGGCTGGATACGGCGATGGACCTGGCGCGGGTGCACGGCGGGCACCTGACCGTGCTGGTCGATACCCCCATCGATCAATATGTTACGGTTGATCCCTATGGCGGCGCGCTGCTTGCGCGCGATGCGCTGGAAGTAGCGATCAAGCAGGACGATGCCCTGGCCAGGGCCCTGGCCGAACGACTCGGCAAGGATGATGTGCCGTTCGACGTCGCCCAGGTGGAAATGCCGCTGATGGACGCGCTCGGGCGTAGCGCGGATCTGGCTGACGTGGCGGTCGTTTCGCGCAGCACCGGCAATCCGGGCGACCTCGCGCTGGCAGCTGCCTGCCCGGTGCTTGCCCTGCCTGACGATACGCCGCTGCGGCTGCCGGTCGGCACGGCCTGCATTGCCTGGGATGGCAGCAGCGAGGCAGCGCGTTCGCTGAAGGCGGCAGTGCCGCTGCTGGCGGCGGCGGGCAGCGTGAAGGTGTTGACCGTCGTGGTTGAGGGTAACGGCGGCTTTCCGGCCACCGAAGCGCTGCGCTATCTGGCGCGCCACGAAATCAAGGCCGAACTGACCGAACTGGCCTGCGGCCGGTCGGTCGAGGAAACGCTCGCCAGCGAAGTTGCGCGGGTGGAGGCCAACCTGCTGGTGATGGGGGCCTATGGCCACAGCCGCCTGCGCGAGTTCCTGTTCGGCGGAGTGACCCGGTTCTTCCTGGACGAGCTGACCGCGCCGCCACTGTTCATGGCGCATTGAGCGACGTCATCACCTAGCCTTTAGACTGTGTTGCGATGCAGCATTGGCCGGTACGGGCAAGTGATCGTGGTCGGCGAAGTCGCGGAAAACCGGGGGAAAGACCCGCTTGTTTTCAACAACCTTGCGGACACTTGAACAGTGATTGCAAATTACGCAACTTACTTTGAGCTTTTCGCACTTGCACAAAATGCGGCACTGCACCATTTAGAGCCTGCCTTTCAGGCATCCTCTCCCAAAACTTCCAAGGCCCGGTCGGCAACGTCCGGGCCTTTTTTTGTCCGTCGTTCGCGCGGGTCGCGGCTTGGCTCCGCCGCCTGATGCCCGCCCCGTTGCAATCGCCCCGCCAGTTCCTAGCTTTGGTTCAGGCGTTCCGCTCCGGGACGCGGCAGGATGGGACCCATGGCTGAAACCGAAACCAATCCGGCTGACAAGGCCGTGCGCCTGCAGGTCGCCGCCGCGCGCCAGGAAGAAAGCGGGCAGGGCATTGCCCGGCTGCCCAAGGCCGCCATGGGTGCGCTGGGCATCACCGAAGGCGATGTGATCGCAATTGAGGGCAAGCGCGGCACCGCCGCCCGCGCCGTGCTGGCCTATCCCGAGGATGAAGGGCTGGAGGTGATCCGGCTCGACGGCCTGCAGCGCGCCAATGCCGGGGTCGGTTCGGGCGATCACGTCCAGGTCAGCAAGGCCGAAAGCCGCCCCGCCAGCCGCGTGATCTTTGCCCCAGCGCAGAAGGACATGCGGTTGCAGGGGCCGGGCCAGGCGCTGAAGCGCAATTTCTTCGGCCGCCCGCTGGTGGCGGGCGATCTGGTTGCCACCACCGGCCAGACCCCGGTGCGTGACATGCCGCCGCAAGTGGCGCGGATGCTCAATGCCCCGGCCTTTGCGCTCACCCAGATCCGCCTCACGGTCGTGTCGACGGTCCCCAAGGGACTGGTCCACATCGACGAGAATACCGAGGTCGAGCTGCGCGAGGAGTTCGAGGAAGCGCGCGGTTCGCGCGGCGATGTGAACTATGACGACGTCGGCGGGATGGGCGATACGATCCGCCAGCTGCGCGAAATGGTGGAACTGCCGCTGCGCTATCCGGAGCTGTTCACGCGGCTCGGCGTCGATCCGCCCAAGGGCGTGCTGCTGCACGGCCCGCCGGGCACCGGCAAGACCAGGCTGGCCCAGGCGGTTGCCAACGAAAGCGAGGCCAGCTTCTTCACCATCAACGGCCCCGAAATCATGGGCAGCGCCTATGGCGAAAGCGAGCGCCGCCTGCGCGAGGTGTTCGAGGAAGCGGCCAAGAACGCCCCCTCGATCGTCTTTATCGACGAGATTGATTCGATCGCGCCCAAGCGCTCGGATACGCCGGGCGAGGCCGAAAAGCGGCTGGTCGCCCAGCTGCTGACGCTTATGGACGGGCTCCATGCCCGCTCGCACATCGTCGTGATCGCCGCCACCAATCGCCCCGATGCGCTGGACGAGGCGCTGCGCCGCCCCGGCCGGTTCGATCGCGAAATCGTGATCGGTGTGCCCGACGAAGGCGGCCGGCGCGAAGTGCTGGGCATCCACACGCGCGGCATGCCGCTGGGCGAAGGGGTAGACCTGGATGAGCTGGCCCGCACCACTCACGGCTTCGTCGGTGCGGACCTGGCCGCCCTGGCGCGCGAGGCGGCGATCGAGGCGGTGCGCCGGATCATGCCGCAGCTCGATCTCGAAGCGCAGACCATCCCTCCGCAAGTGCTGGAAACGCTGGTCGTCACGCGCGAGGATTTCCTCGCGGCGCTGAAGCGCGTGCAGCCATCAGCCATGCGCGAGGTGATGGTGCAGGTGCCCACCATCGGCTGGGCCGATATCGGCGGCGCGGACGAGGCGCAGGGCAAGCTCAAGGAAGGGATCGAGCTGCCGCTGAAGCATCCCGAGGCCTTCCGCCGCCTGGGTATTCGTCCGGCCAAGGGCTTTCTGCTCTATGGCCCGCCCGGGACCGGCAAGACATTGCTGGCCAAGGCCGTGGCCAAGGAGAGCGAGGCCAATTTCATCTCGGTCAAGAGCTCGGACCTGCTCAGCAAGTGGTACGGCGAAAGCGAACAGCAATTGTCGCGCCTGTTCGCCCGTGCGCGCCAGGTGGCCCCTTGCGTGATCTTCATCGACGAGATCGACAGTCTGGTCCCGGCGCGCGGCACCAGCGGCAACGAGCCGCAGGTCACGGCCCGCGTGGTCAACACCATGCTGGCGGAAATGGACGGGATGGAGGAACTGTCATCGGTCGTGCTGATCGGCGCGACCAACCGGCCCGGACTGGTCGATCCGGCGCTGCTCCGCCCGGGCAGGCTGGACGAACTGGTCTATGTCGGCACGCCCGATGCAAAAGGGCGCGAGCATATCCTGAAGATCCACACCGCGAAGATGCCGCTGGCAGGCGATGTGGACCTGGCCGCGATCGCCCGCGAGGCGGAACGCTTCACCGGGGCTGATCTTGAGGACGTGGTGCGCCGCGCCGGCCTTGCCGCGATCCGCCGGGCCGGGGCAGATGCCGCCCAGGTCTCGGGCGCTGATTTCAAGGCGGCGCTGGCCGATTCGCGCGCCACCGTCTCCCCCGAAATGGAAGCCGAATACCTCAAGATGAAAGGCGAGCTGAAAAAGCGCGCGGCCGAGGTTTCCTCCAGCCAGATCGGCTTCCTGGCCCCCGGCATGGTCAGCTCGACGCGGGAGAAGAAGCACGGCTAGCGGCAATCCGCGGGCGTCAGTCCCACTCGTGCGCCCGGCGGGCCGGACAATCCGGGTCCGCCGGGTGGCAGGGGGCCTGGCTGGCGGAATGGGCGGCCGATTTCAGCCAGCCCTCGACCAGGGGCAGGCTGGCGCGCTCGGCCGCGCTGAGCATGCTGACGCTCTGCGGTCCGGAAACCCGGGTGGCGATCCTGGGGTAGCGCAGTTTCACCCAGTCCTTCTCGCAGGCGAGAATCCGCGCCGTGGCCCCCGTTAACTCGGCCCAGGGGTAAAGGTTCACCCCGGCGTCAGCATCAACGACCTGCCATTGCCCGCCCCGGAAATAGGGCTGGTCGAACGCCTTGTCCCAATAGTCGCTCGAAACCATCACGCTGGCCTGGTCAACCCAGCCCAGGCCCTGGAAGTTGCGGACCTCGCGGTACTGGCGGGTCAGCTTGTCAAACCCCCCGGTCATGGGCGCGATATCAGTGATCCGGACCCAGTCCCCGTTGACCGCGATGATCGTGAAGCCGGGGCCGGTCATCGGGTCGCTGGGCAGCGGCTCCTCGTTCGGCGGAGCCTCGACCAGGCTGTGGAGCGTGCCGATGACCTTGCTGTCGCGCGACGGTGCGGCGTGGACCGGGAGCCCCGCCGGATCACCGGCGACTGATAAGGCGCTGATCGCGCAGCCCGTGATCCGGGGCTGCCGCCATTCGCCCCGGGCAGCCCCGGCGGCTGCTTCGACCGCCGCGACTATATCCCGTTGCGGTTCCGGGGCTGGATTGCAGGCGGAGACGGTGACCGCCAGGCACAGCGCGGAGAGGCTGCGCCTGGCGCCGGTCAATGGGCCGCGCCCCAGCTCGCTCCGGTGCCGATTTCCACCCCCAGCGGGACCGACAGCTTCACTGCCGGTTCGGCCGCTCCGGCCATCACGCTGCGGATTACCTCGCTGGCGGCGGCGACATCGGCCTCGGGCAGTTCGAACACCAGTTCGTCGTGGACCTGGAGCAGCATCTTCACATGACCCAGCCCGGCGGCGGCCAGCGCGGGCATCATCCGGGCCATGGCGCGCTTGATGATATCGGCGCTGGTGCCCTGGATCGGCGCGTTGATCGCCGCGCGCTCCGAACCGGCGCGCTCGTTGGGATTGCTGGAACCGATCCGCGGGAACCAGCACTTCCGCCCGAACAGGGTTTCGGAATAGCCCTTCTCGCGCACGCTCTCCAGCGTGGCGTGGATATAGCCGCGAATGCCGGGGAAGCGTTCGAAATAGCGGTCGATCATCGCCTGGGCTTCGTCCGAGGAGACGCCCAGCCGCCCGGCCAGCCCCCAGCGCGAAATGCCATAGAGGATCGCGAAGTTGATCGTCTTGGCCCGGCCGCGCGTATCGCGATTGACCTCGCCGAACATCTCCAGCGCGGTGCGGGCGTGAATGTCCTCGCCCTTGGCGAAGGCATCCTTCAGTTCCGGCACGTCGGCCATATGCGCGGCCAGCCGCAGCTCGATCTGGCTGTAGTCGGCGGCGAGCAGGACGTTACCGGGTTCGGCGACAAAGGCGTCGCGGATCTGGCGGCCCAGTTCGGTGCGGATCGGGATGTTCTGCAGGTTCGGCTCGGTCGAGGAGAGCCGCCCGGTCTGCGCGCCGACCAGGCTGTAGCTGGTATGGACCCGGCCGGTATCGGGGTTGATCGCCGCCTGCAGCGCCTCGGTATAAGTGCTGCGCAGCTTGGACAGCTGGCGCCATTCCAGCACCTTGTCGGCAATGGCGGCACCTTCGCCCGACAGGCGTTCCAGTACGCCCTGGTCGGTTGAATACTGGCCGGTCTTGCCTTTCTTCCCGCCCTTGTAGCCCAGCTTGTCGAACAGGATCTCGCCCAGCTGCTTGGGGCTGCCGATGGTGAAGGGCTGGCCGGCGATTCCGTGGATCTCGGTCTCCAGCGCGGCAATCGCTTCGGCAAAGGTGGCAGACAGGCCCGCCAGCCGCTCGCGATCAACCTTGATCCCGTGGCGCTCCATCTGGGCCACGACCGGCACCAGCGGCCGGTCGACCCGTTCATAGACCGTGGTCGCCGCCTCGGCTGACAGGCGCGGTTTCAGCAGGGCGTGGAGCCGCCAGGTCACCTCGGCATCCTCGGCGGCATATTCGGTGGCGCGGTCCAGCGGCACTTCGGCAAAGGAGATCGCCTTCTTGCCAGTGCCGCACAGGTCCTTGAAGGCGAGGGCGGTGTGGCCCAGGTGGCGCATGGCCAGCTCGTCCATCCCGTGGCCGCCCCCGATGCCGTCCTCGCTGCGCCCCGCATCCAGGTCAAAGCTCATCACCATCGTATCGTCGAGCGGGCCGACCGCGATGCCATATCGTGCCAGCACGTTGAGGTCGTACTTGGCGTTCTGGCCCACTTTCAGCACGGCATCGCTTTCCAGCAGCGGCTTCAGCCGGGCGAGCGCCGCCGTGCGGTCCACCTGCTGCGGCTTTTCGGCGAACATGTCGGTCCCGCCGTGCCCCAGCGGGATATAGCAGGCATCGCCCGGCCCCAGCGCCAGGCTGACCCCGACCAGGTCGGCGCGCATGGCGTCGAGCGCCGAGGTTTCAGTGTCGAAGGCCACCACCCGCGCGGCAAAGGCGCGGGCGATGAAGGCGTCGAGTGCGTCCAGCGTCTGGATGCAGGCGTAAGCGCTGCGGTCGATGGCGGGCCATTCGGGTGCGCTCTGCCGGTTGCCCTGTTCGGTCCCGCTGGCAGCGGCGGTGACGGCCTTGGCCGGGTTCAGCTGGGTCGCCCGCTCCGGACTGCCGCGCCCGCCATCGAGCCGCTTCAGCAGGCTGGTGAAGCCGTGTTCCTGCAGGAAGGCGGTGAGCGGGGCGGGCGGGATCGCCCCCAGCTGCAGGTCGTCGAGCGCGACCGGCAGGGTGCAATCTTCCTTGAGCGCCACCAGCACGCGCGACAGGCGGGCCATTTCGGCCTGCTCGATCAGGCTTTCGCGCAGCTTGCCGGGCTTCATTTCGGGCGCGGCGGCCAGCGCCGCCTCCAGCCCGCCGTGTTCCTGGATCAGCTTGGTCGCGGTCTTCGGTCCGATCCCGCGTATGCCGGGTACATTGTCGACCGAATCGCCCATCAGCGCAAGGACATCGCCGACCAGCGCTGGCGGCACGCCGAATTTCTCGACCACTTCCGGGGTCGCGATCCGGACATTCTTCATCGTGTCGAGCATGTCGATCTCACCCCCGGCGTGGGGGCCGACCAGCTGCATCAGGTCCTTGTCGGAGGACACGATCGTCACGTCCCAGCCGCGTTCGCAGGCCGCGCGGGCATAGGAGGCGATCAGGTCATCGGCTTCCAGACCCTGCTCCTCGATGCAGGGCAGGCTGAAGGCCCGGGTCGCATCGCGGACCAGCGGGAACTGGGGCTTCAGGTCTTCGGGCGGGGGCGGACGATTAGCCTTGTATTCGGGATAGATGTCGTTTCGGAACGACTTGCCCGAGGCATCTAGGATGACCGCCATGTGCGTGGGGCCATCGGCCTTGTTGAGATCGTCGGCCAGCCGCCACAGCATCGTGGTATAGCCATAGACCGCCCCCACCGGCACGCCGGCCGGGTTGGTCAGCGGCGGCAGGCGGTGATAGGCGCGGAAGATATAGGCCGAACCATCGACCAGGTAGAGATGCTGCTTGGGCTCCATCGGCTCACGCTAGCAGGCTGGCGCGCGGCGCGTAAGGGCGCGAATCAGCGGGCTTTCCGGCGCGTTTCAAATCGGTCACGCCGTTGCCACATTTGCCCGTTAACGCTCGAAATCGCAGGAATTGCTTGGCCTTCGGGAAAGCGTGCGACAACCACTTGCATCGCTTTGCGAAGCGCACTAATTGATCGCGCGAAGTCTACCGATACAGTAGGCTTTCCGTTCGGCTGTCCGGGCCTTTGTTCGGATACCGCGCGTGGTCCACTCGCTGTTCAAGGAATACCATTCATGCGCAAGATCATTCTCGCCGCCGGCGCCGCTCTCGCTCTCGCCGCCTGCTCGTCGGAAAAGCCCGCTGACGAAGCCGCTGCCGCCGCCACCGACGCTGCTGCCGCCGCCACCGAAGCTGCCACCGACGCTGCTGCTGCCGCCACCGACGCCGCTTCGGCTGCTGCCACCGACGCCGCTGCCGGCGCTTCGGCTGCTGCCACCGACGCTGCTGCTGCTGCTTCGGACGCTGCCAAGAAGATGTAATCTTCGCCGCACGGCACAAGATTGGGGCGCGAGGGGTAACCTTCGCGCCCTTTTCTTTTGCCTGCCGGATACTTCGCCTGCCCGGCCACCGGTCGGTTTAAGCGATCGATTAAATTGCCCTTGCAATGCGCCCCGGCCCTCGGCACCTTGCCCGCCATGACAACGATAACGGGGCAAGAGGAACTGGCGGCGGGGCTGGCGCGCGCACTTGCGCGGATCGGCCTGCCCGCACCCACCGGCTTGGAGCGCCTGTCTGGCGGGGCCAACATGGAAAGCTGGCGCTTTGACGCCGGGGGCGACGCCTGTGTTCTGCGCCGCGCTCCTTCGCTGGAAATGATGGCCGGGCGTCCGCTCGATCATGCCGCCGAAGCCGGGCTGATCCGTGCGGCCCGCACCGCCGGGGTGACCGCGCCCGAAGTGCTGGTCGAACTGCAGCCGGACGATGGCATCGGCAGCGGCTTCGTGATGCGGGCCCTGCCAGGCACGCCCAACCCCGCCCAGATCCTGGCCGAAGCCGACCCTGCCCAACTGCTGCCGGAAATCGCGCGCGAACTGGCGGCAGTGCATCGCACCGACCCGGTCGGGGTGCCGGTTCCGGTGATGGATACCGCAGCGGCCCTGGCCGAACTCAAGGCCCGGTTCCTGGCCTATGGCGGGGATCGCCCGATCCTGGCGCTGGCCTGTCGCTGGCTGGAATCGAACCTGCCTGCGCCGGTCCCGCCGCGGCTCGTCCACGGCGATTTCCGGCTGGGCAACCTGCTGATCGAGGATAGCCATCTTACCGGGGTGCTTGACTGGGAGCTGGCCCACTTTGGGGACCCGCATGAGGATCTGGCCTATGGCTGCATGACCGTCTGGCGGTTCACCAGGCCGGATCGCCCGGCCTATGGGCTCGGCTCGGTGGCGGACCTTGCCAGTGCCTATGAAGCCGCCGGTGGGGAGGCCTTTGATCCCGCTCGGTTCCGCTTCTGGCTGGTTTATCGAACCTTCTGGTGGGCGCTGGGGTGCCTGCAGATGGGCGGTTTCTGGCGCGCCGGGCATGACCGTTCGATCGAACGCGTGGTTGTCGCGCGCCGCTGTGCCGAACAGGAGTTTGACCTGCTGCTGTTGCTGGAAGGCGATGCGCCGCTGGCCGAGCGGGCCCGCCCCGTGCCGCCCGGACCGACCGTGGCCGAGCCCGGACCGGGTGAGCCAAGCGGCGCGGAAATCCTCACTGCCGTATCCGAATGGCTGAGTGCCGAGATCAAGCCGCTGGTCAGCGGGCGGACGCGGTTCGACCTGGCCGTGGCCCGTAACGCGCTGGGGATCGTCGTGCGCGAACTGGAACTGCGGCCCCAGGCCCACGATGCCGCGCTGGCGGCCGACCTGCTGGCTGGCCGGGCGGGCTTGTCTACGCCGGGACTGCTCGCCCGGCTGCGCGCCATGGCGCACGACAAGCTGTGTGCCGACATGCCGAAATACCCCGCCCTGCCGATCGCCTGGTCGCAATGGGCCAAGGATTACGAGGAAGGAAACGCCTGATGGATTTTGCGCTCCCCGCCGACCTGGTCGCTTACCTCGCCGAACTCGACGCTTTCATCGCGGCCGAGATCAAGCCACTGGAGCAGCAGGATGACAACATCCGCTTCTTCGATCATCGCCGCGAATGGGCGCGAACCGATTTCGAGAACGGCGGCCTGCCGCGTCACGAATGGGAAGCACTGCTGGGCGAGGCGCGGCGCCGCGCCGACAAGGCCGGCCACTGGCGATTCTCCGCGCCGAAGAAGTATGGCGGCAAGGATGGTTCCAACCTGTGGATGGCGGTGATCCGCGATCACTTCGCCCGCCAGGGCCTGGGCCTGCACAACGATCTGCAGAACGAGCATTCGATCGTCGGCAATTTCCCCTTCGTCGCCATGTTCGAACAGTGGGGGACCGAGGAGCAGAAGCAGGAATTCATCCTTGGCGGGTTCGAAGGCAAGCGCCGCGTGGCCTTTGGCCTGACCGAGCCCGACCATGGCTCCGACGCGACCCACATGGAGACCCGGGCGGTGCGCGAAACCCGCGACGGGGTGCCGGGCTGGCGGATCGACGGGCGCAAGATGTGGATCACCGGCATGCACGTGGCCACCCACTGCGCCATGTTCGCGCGAACCGAGGGCAAGGACGGCGATGCACGGGGCATTACCTGCTTCCTCGTTCCCAATCCCACCCCGGGGCTGGAGATCGAGGAATACCTCTGGACCTTCAACATGCCGACCGATCACCCGCGGCTCAGCGTCAACAATGTCTGGGTGCCGGACAGCGCCATCCTTGGCCAGGAGGGGCTGGGGCTCGCGCTGGCGCAGAGCTTCGTCCACCAGAACCGCATCCGCCAGGCCGCGAGCTCGCTTGGCGCGGCGACTTATTGCGTTGAGGAAGCTGTCAAATATGCGCGCGAGCGCAAGCCCTTTGGCGAGGAACTGGCGCGCAACCAGGGCATTCAGTTCCCGCTGGTGGAACTGGCGACCCAGTGCGAGATGCTGCGCCTGCTGATCTACAAGACCGCCTGGGATATGGACAACATGCCGCACGAGATGGTCGAGAAGACCATCTCCGACAAGGTCTCGATGTGCAATTACTGGGCCAACCGTCTGGTCTGCGAGGCGGCCGACCGGGCCATGCAGGTTCATGGCGGGATCGGCTATTCGCGGCACAAGCCGTTTGAGCACATTTACCGCCATCACCGGCGCTACCGGATCACCGAGGGGGCAGAGGAGATCCAGATGCGCAAGGTGGGAGCCTACCTGTTTGGCTATCTCGGGCCGCGCCGGGCGTTGTTCGCTAAGTAAAGGAGCGTGGCCGGCAAGCCACAACCATAAGCGAAATTGCCGATAAAACGTGGCTGACGGTTGGATTCGTGCGGCGATGGCTTAAAAGCTGCGGCTATATTGCCGTGGCGCTGGTTGAAAGCGCCCGGCCCAACCGGGGAAATACCATGCGATCGACAATCCGTCTGAGCCTGCTGGCTTCGCTTTCCGCCCTCCCGCTCGCCGCGCCGGCCCTGGCGCAGGATACGGCCGCCGATGGTGCCGACGAGCAGGTGATCATCGTGACCGGTACGCGGTCGACTGCCCGCACGGTCGAGGATTCGCCCGTTCCGGTCGACGTCCTGTCGGGTGACACGCTGACCGAAGGCGGCCAGGTCGAAACGAACAAGATCCTGAACAAGCTGGTGCCCAGCTTCAACTTCCCGCAGCCGGCCATCGCCGATGGTTCCGACGCGCTGCGTCCGGCCACGCTGCGCGGCCTGGGTCCGGACCAGACGCTGGTACTGGTCAATGGCAAGCGCCGCCATGTCTCGGCGCTGCTCAACATCAACGGCACGGTCGGACGCGGTTCGGCGGCGGTCGACATGAACTCGATCCCCGCGCTGGCGATCGACCGGATCGAAGTGCTGCGTGATGGCGCTTCATCGCAGTACGGCTCCGACGCGATCGCCGGGGTGGTCAATATCCGCCTCAAGACCGCCAACGAGGGCGGCCGGGCCGCGATCAGCTATGGCAAGTACGATACCACCATCAGTGGCGTCGCCAATGTCACCGGCCTGGCCCTGACCGGCGGCGCGCCGTCGCTTGATCCGACCGACAACCGCTATTTCCTCGCCACCACCGATGGCGAGCGCAAGGCCCGCGACGGGGAGAGCTACTCGGTTGCCACCAACATCGGCCTGCCCTTCTTCGGGGTCGAGGGTGGTTACATCAACTTCACCGCCGAATATCGTCGTCGTGGCTTTACCAACCGCCAGGGTTTCGACCTGCGTCCCAACTACATCCGCCCGACCACGACCACCTGGGATCCGCGCGAGATCACGTTCAACCGGCTGCAGTTCCGCTTTGGCGATCCCAAGGCTGACGATTTCATCCTGTTTGCCAACATGGCCATGCCGATCGGCGACAGCCTTGAGCTTTACAGCTTTGGCAGCTTCAATCAGCGCGACTCGCTGTCGGCGGCCAACTATCGTCAGGCCAATGCCGCTGCGAACCGGAACTTCGCAGTCTTGCTGCCCAGCGACACGCCGACCAATGCCAACTTCGTCGGCCTGACCCCGGATGGCTTCCTGCCCTTCATCCAGTCGGACCTGACCGACCGCGCCTGGACCACGGGCCTGCGCACCACTTCGGGCGAATGGAATGCCGACGCCTCGCTGACCTGGGGCAAGAACAACTTCGACTACCGCGTCGAAGGTTCGCTCAACACCAGCTTCGGCCCGGCCACGCAGCGGGCCTTCGATGCCGGTGGCCTGTCATATCGCCACCTGCTGGCCAACCTGGACCTCAGCCGTGAATTCGACGTGGGCTTCGCTGGTCCGCTGACCGTCGCCTTCGGCGCGGAATACCGTAACGAGGAATTCAAGATCCGTCCGGGTGAGACCCAGTCGTGGGCCACCGGGCCGATGTTCCGGGCCTCGTTTGCCACCAATGCCGCTTTCTGCGCCTCGCAGCAGGGCGTGTTCAACGCTGGTACCGGGATCTGCAGCTTCCCGGGCCGCGCCGCTGCCGCCGGTGCCCAGGGTTTCCCGGGCATCCCGGCCAACAGCGCCACCCATGCCCGCCGCAGCAACATAGCTGGTTATGTCGAACTTGATGCCGAAGTGGCCGATGGTTTCACCGCCACCGCCGCGGCGCGCTATGAACACTTCTCGGACTTCGGCAGCACGCTGACCGGCAAGTTCGCCGCGCGCTACGAGTTCGTCGACGGCTTTGCGCTGCGCGGATCGATCTCGAACGGCTTCCGTGCCCCGTCGCTGCACCAGCAGTTCTTCACCACCACTTCGACCAACTTCATCGCCGGCGTGCCGGTCGATATCTCGACGGTGGCGGTCAGCAGTCCGGTTGCCCGCGCGCTGGGCTCGAAGGACCTCAAGCCCGAGAAGTCGTTCAACCTCTCGGCCGGCTTCACCGCTAACCCGGTTTCGGGCCTGACGCTGACGGTCGACTATTACAACATCCGGATCAACGACCGGATCGTGCTGACCGAAAACCTTGGGGCCGCCGGCAGCGGTACCACGGCGGTCAACAACGCCGTCAAGGCCGTGCTTGATGCCAATGGCTTCAACTCGGTCGGCGCCGCCCGCTTCTTCATCAATGGCCTCAACACCCGCACCCAGGGTGTCGATGCCGTGATGAACTGGCGTCTGCCGATCGAAGGCATCGGCAAGTGGACGCTTACCGCCGCCTACAACTACAACACGCAGAAGATCCTCGCCCGCAAGAACGACCTTGGTCCGCTCGCCACGATCCCGGGCCTGATCCTGTTCGGCCGGGTCGAAGGCATCCGCTTCACCGAAGGGCAGCCGCGTGACAAGGTGGTGCTCAGCCTGGATGGCGATGTCGGCATCTTCGGGCTGACCGCGCGCTCGACCCGCTATGGCAAGGTGGTTTCGCCGGGTTCGGCCAGCCCCCTCGCGGGCGATCCGCTGACCGCCTATGGCCCCGACGATATCTTCCTCGGCGCCAAGTGGATCACGGACCTCGAACTGCGGGTCAAGCCGATGGAGCGCCTGAGCTTTGCCATCGGTGCCGACAACCTGTTCGACGTATATCCCGACCGCTCGCCCTTCGGCCCGCGTCCGGCTGCGATCGGCGGGGTCTACCCGGCCAACCAGCAATATATTCCGTTCTCGATCTTCTCGCCCTTCGGCTTCAACGGCCGTTACCTCTACGCGCGGGCCAGCGTCGAGTTCTAGGATACCCTTCTGGGGAGAGGGGGGAGGCGCGCAGGGGCTACCTTGCGCGCCTTTTCATTTGCGCGCGCCGCCAGCGAAGTGGAGCGCGGCCCTCAACCAGCAATGGCGGGATGTTCAGCGCGACGCGGTGCGGCGCAGGCTGGAGCTTTCGGTCAGGTACCCGTCATAGACCGCGCGGCTGATCGAGGCGATCCGCAGGTCGCGGTTGGCGCGGCTGCCCTGGCCGGTCACGTAGACGGCAATGGCAATCGCGCGGCCGTCGGGAGTGTGGATGATGCCCACGTCGCTCGACGTGTTGTTGAGCGTACCGGTCTTGTGCGCCACCCGGGTGTTTTCCGGCAGCATGGCGGGCAGGCGGCGCTTGCCGGTGAGGCAACGCTCCATCGCGCCGATCAGCACGGCCCGGCTCGACCGGCTGAGCCAGCGACCCTGGTACAGCCCTGACAGCAGCTGTACCATCGCCAGCGGCGTCGCGCTGTCGCGTGGGTCGACCGTGGTGGCCGGGTTGAACTCGCCATCGTCGCGCACCAGGGTGGCGATGTCGCGATCGAGGCGCATGCCTGACAGGCCCGCGCGCTGGATCCAGCGGTTGACCGCCGCCGGTCCGCCCACTGCCGCCAACAGCGCATCGGTGGCCGGATTGTCGCTGCGGGTGATCGCCAGCTCGATCAGCCCCTGCGCGCTCAGCATGGCACCGGGCTTGACCGGGGCCGCCGTGCTCGAGAACCGGGCCGAGCGTTGCGGGATCATCAGCGGAAAACGATCATCCAGCGTGAACTTGCCCTGGTCGACCAGGTCCAGATAGGTCGCCACGATCGCGATCTTGCTGGTGCTCGCCATCGGGAAGGGCTGGTCTCCCAGAATCGAGACGCTGCGGCCGGTCGACAGATCCATTGCCGCCACGCCGATCCGTCCCTTGGCCCCATCGGCAAGCGCGGCCACTGCCTCGTCCAGCCCGCCGCCGAAGCCGCTGAAGCCTGGGCTGGCCGGGGCGACAAACGGGCGCACCGGGGCCGGAGCCGGGCGCGGCATCCGCTTTTCGGTACCGAACAGCTTGTCAAATTCGTTCTCGAAACTGTCTGCGCGGGCCGCCCCGGCTGGCAGCGCCAGCGCGGAGGCCATGGCCAGAGTGACCAGCAGGCGAGAGAAACGCTGTTTCTTCACCGGATCAGCGATAGCCCAAACATGGTTTCAGATTGGCTAATGCGCTGGAGCCGTCCATCCATCGCGCGACGAGTTGCCCTCTGGCTGCGGGAAACTGCGTAATTTGCGATCGCTCATGCGTGGATTTACGACTTTTTCCAATGCCGTGCTTGACCGGGGCGGTGCGATCCTCGCGAATGGCTGAATGCCGAACAGGCAAAAGGCCGGAAGGATTGCTCCTTCCGGCCCCAATTGCTCTGGCAGGTGGCTGGACTTAGAAGTCCATCCCGCCCATGCCGCCGCCCGGCATCGCCGGCATGGCCGGCTTGTCATCCGGGCGTTCCGAGATCGCGGCTTCGGTGGTGATCAGCAGGCCGGCCACCGAGGCAGCGTCCTGCAGGGCGGTGCGCACGACCTTGGTCGGGTCGATCACGCCGGCAGCCTTGAGGTTCTCATAGGTGTCGGTCGCGGCGTTGAAGCCCTGGTTCTGATCGCCTTCGCGCAGCAGGTTGCCCGAAACGACCGCGCCATCGTGGCCGGCGTTTTCGGCGATCTGGCGCAGCGGGGCCATGATCGCGCGGCGCACGATGTCGATACCCTTGGTCTGATCGTCGTTGGCGCCCTTCAGGCCTTCCAGGGCCTTGGTGGCATAGAGCAGCGCCGTGCCGCCGCCGGGGACGATGCCTTCTTCCACCGCAGCGCGGGTGGCGTGCAGGGCGTCGTCAACGCGGTCCTTGCGCTCCTTCACTTCGACTTCGGTGGCACCGCCAACCTTGATCACGGCAACCCCGCCAGCCAGCTTGGCCAGGCGTTCCTGCAGCTTTTCGCGGTCATAGTCCGAAGAGGTGGTTTCGATCTGGGCGCGGATCTGCTCGACCCGGGCCTTGATGTCGTCAGCCGCACCGGCGCCATCGACGATGGTGGTGTTGTCCTTGTCGATCGAGACCTTCTTGGCCTGGCCGAGCATGCCCAGGGTCACCGATTCCAGCTTGATGCCCAGGTCTTCGCTGATCATCTCACCAGCGGTGAGGATCGCGATGTCCTGCAGCATGGCCTTGCGGCGATCGCCGAAGCCCGGCGCCTTGACGGCGGCAACCTTGAGCCCGCCGCGCAGCTTGTTGACCACCAGGGTGGCCAGCGCTTCGCCTTCGATGTCTTCGGCGATGATCAGCAGCGGACGGCCCGACTGGACGACGGCTTCGAGCACCGGCAGCATCGACTGCAGGTTCGACAGCTTCTTCTCGTGGATCAGGATATAGGGGTTATCCAGTTCCACGGTCATCTTTTCGGGGTTGGTGATGAAGTAGGGCGAGAGGTAGCCGCGGTCGAACTGCATGCCTTCGACGACATCGAGTTCGAATTCGAGGCCCTTGGCCTCTTCCACGGTGATCACGCCTTCCTTGCCGACCTTTTCCATGGCTTCGGCGATCTTCTCGCCGACTTCCTTGTCGCCATTGGCCGAGATGATGCCGACCTGGGCGATTTCGGCCGAGCCGGTCACCGGGGTCGAACGGCCCTTGAGGTCTTCGACGACCTTGGCGACGGCGAGATCGATGCCGCGCTTCAGGTCCATCGGGTTCATGCCGGCGGCGACCGAAGTCATGCCTTCGCGCACGATCGCCTGGGCCAGCACGGTCGCGGTGGTGGTGCCGTCACCGGCAGCGTCGTTGGCCTTGCTGGCGACTTCGCGAAGCATCTGGGCGCCCATATTCTCGAACTTGTCCTTCAGTTCGATTTCCTTGGCGACCGAAACGCCGTCCTTGGTGATGCGGGGGGCACCGAAGCTCTTGTCGATCACCACGTTGCGGCCCTTGGGGCCCAGGGTGACCTTCACCGCATTGGCGAGAATGTCGACGCCGGCGAGAATGCGCTCACGCGCGTCGCGGCCGAATTTTACGTCCTTGGCAGCCATTATGCTGTTCCTTCGATCAATGGTTTATCTAAACTTGGACCGCATGGACCACTGTCCAGAGCGGGAAATCATGCCTCAGCCGATGATGCCGAGGATGTCCGATTCCTTCATGATCAGCAGGTCTTCGCCATCGAGCTTGACCTCGGTGCCCGACCACTTGCCGAACAGCACGCGGTCACCCGCCTTGACGTCGAGCGGGGTAACCTTGCCATCTTCGGCCTTGGTCCCGGCACCAACGGCGACAACTTCGCCCTCGGCCGGCTTTTCCTTGGCGCTGTCAGGGATGATGATGCCGCCAGCGGTCTTTTCTTCAGCCTCTACGCGGCGCACGAGCACGCGATCGTGCAGCGGACGGAATGCCATGGGGTTTACTCCCTTTTGCGTTGATACGATGTCGATTGGCACTCCCTCCTCGAGAGTGCCAGCGGGGCGCATATGGGTGCGCGCCCATGGGGCGTCAAGCGGAGTCTGCGCGAAAAAATTCGCCGCTCAGGCGGGCAGCAGACCCAGCCGTTCGCGCCAGTGCCAGCGCCAGGTCAACAGCGCCGCGACGACAACCAGGCCGACCGCCAGCCCCAGCCAGACGCCGATCCCTTCCAGCGGGGTATAGAAGCCCAGCCAGATTGCCGTGCCAAAGCCGATCGCCCAGTAGCCGAACACGGCAATGGCCATCGGCGTGCGGGTATCCTGCAGCCCGCGCAGCGCGCCAGCGGCCACGGCCTGGGCCCCGTCGAACAGCTGGAAGGCGGCCGCCACCATCAGGTATTGCATCGCGAAGGCGACCATCGCCGTGTTCTGCGCCGCGGCAGGGTCGACATAGAGCCCCAGGATGAAACGCGGCGCAAACAGCATGACGCTGGCGGTGCTGCCCATGATCGCCAGCGACAGCGCCATCGCGCTCCACCCGGCGCGGCCCGCGGCAGCCCGGTCGCCCGCGCCAAAGTGATAGCCGACCCGGATCGTCGCCGCCTGGGCAATCCCGAAGGGAATCTGGAAGGCCAGCGCGGCGAGGTTCAGCGCCAGGGTGTGGGCGGCCAGCTGGGTTTCGCCAATCCGCCCCATCAGCAGTGCTGCACCACTGAACAGCCCGGCCTCGGCCAGCACGGTCAGCGCGATCGGGGTGCCGATCGTCATGATCTGGCCCAGCCGCTGCCATTCCGGCCGCCACCAGCGCCCGAAGATGCGATAGCGCCGCAATTGCCGGTCACGCCCGATCACCACGACATAGGCTGCCAGCATGGCCAGCGAGGTGAACAGGCTGGACAGCGCCGAACCCTGCAGGCCCAGCGCCGGTGCGCCCAGGTTGCCGAAGACCAGCACCCAGTTGCCGAAGATATTGGTGCCCAGCGCCAGCAGGGTGATCGCGGTCGCATAGGCCGGCTTGCCGAGGGCCGCGACGAAAATGCGGAACACGCTGGCCATGATCATCGGGATCATCGACCACGACAGGATCGTCAGGAAATCGCCGGCCAACCCGGCAATTTGCCGGTCCTGCCCGCTGGCCAGCAGGATCGCCTCGCCCGCAAAGCCGATCCCCATGCCGACCACGCCGAAGCCAACCGAAACCCACAGGCCCATCCGCACCGTGCGGCGCACCTCGCGCACCGAATGGCGGCGGCGGCCGAGCTCGGCGGCAATCAGCGGCGCGCAGGCGCCGGTCAGCCCGGTCATGGCCCACATGGTGAGGCCGAAAACCGCGATCCCCAGGCTCGATGCGGCCAGCGGCTGGTCGCCCAGGCGGGCGATGAAGATCACGTCGACCGCGTGGATCAGCATCTGCAACAGATTGGTCGCCGCCAGCGGCAAGGCCAGCCGCAGCGTTGCGCCCAGTTCGGTGCGCCAGGGAGTGGAGGCGGGATCGTGTGCCATGCGGTCGGCCCGGATAGGCGCGCCGCCGGTTCTGGCCAAGGGGTTTGTCGTCGAACGACTTGGCGCATTCGACCTGGTCGCGCCGCAGGGCTGGAAGGCCAGCGCGGGATAATCCGAATGTTGCACTACACCTGCGGTCCTGCCGGGGTTAAGGGAGCGCCCAGTCAGGCGACCGTCGCCGCCGATTCCGGCGACCGGGCCATGGAGGAAGCAACGATGGACAAGCATGTGAAAGTGGCCGGACCCGTGATGCTGGCGCTGGCTCTTGCCGCCTGCGGCGGCACCCCGCCCGAGCCGGCCCCGACGGGAGAGGCGGCGGCAACCCCGGCCGCAGCCGTCGATGCGGCCAGTCCGGCCGCCACGGTGGCTGCGGCGGGCGGTGCCAGGCCTGCCGCCTTTGCCCAGTGCGCCGCCTGTCACGCAGTCGAGCCCGGCAAGCACGGGCTCGGGCCGAGCCTGCATGGGGTCTATGGCACCAAGGCTGGTGAAATCCCGGGCTTTGCCTTTTCCGAAAAGCTCAAGGCTTCGGGCCTGACCTGGGATGATGCCACGCTGGACAAGTGGCTGGCCGGGCCTATGAAGTTGGTCCCGGGCACCAAGATGTCATACGCGGGGCTGAACGATCCGGCCAAGCGGGCCGAGATCATCGCCTATCTGAAGACGCTGCAATAAGAGTGGGCTGGCGGCTGGCCGACGAGGTCAGAGTCGGTCGGCGGCCAGTTTTTCCGTCCATTCCGCCAGCAAGTCCTTCAACAGGCATTCGCGGGTGAAGCCGCCGATCTCGTCGTCGATCCGATCAAGGATTTCGAACGCGAAGGCGGCATCGCCATGCGCTTTCCATGCTGCCTGCAAGGCGGTTGCAGGGTGGCTGCCCTGGCGGAGCGTGAACCAGTGCCGGTTCTTGATCGTCGCCAGATCGGGCGCGATCCCTACCCAGGTCCGGTCCGCAACCTGGCAGCGGATCGCATAGATGCCGCTTTCAACCTTGCGTTCCTTGTAGGCCGCCACCGCCGCCTTGCGTTCATCATGCTTCATTGTCGCTGGCGCTCCTGCCGCCGGGTGAATCGTCCTGCGCGGCCTATAATATCATCCGGGTATATTGACAGCAAATATTTTACCCGGATAAATATTTCGCCCATGACAATGCCAAGCCCGGAGCCAATCGCCACTTCCTGCACCGCCTTTGCCGGTCATCGCCGCATCGCCAGCGGGTCGCTGGGTGCGGTGGCCCTGGCCATCAGGGCGCATCGCGGCGGCGAACCCGTTCTGACCTTTGACGATCGGACCGGCCGGGTCATCGATCTGGATCTGCGCGGCACCGATGCAGAGGTGCTCGCCCGGCTGGAGCATGTCGCAAGCGGCGCGGCGGCGGAGGACGCGCGTGCGCCGGACCAGGCGGAGGGTCAGGCCCGGCGGCCGCGCGGACGACCAAGGCTGGGGGTGGTGCCGCGCGAGGTCACGCTGCTGCCGCGACATTGGGAATGGTTGGCGCAGCAACCGGGCGGCGCGTCGCAGACCTTGCGCCGCCTGGTCGAGGCTGCCCGCCGGAATGAAACCGCACAGTCCCGTTCAAAGGCCGCGCAGGAACGGGCCTATCGCTTCCTTGCGGCGATTGCGGGCGACCTGCCGGGTTACGAGGAAGTGATCCGCGCGCTGTTTGCGGCTGATCCCGAAGCCTTTGCCGCCCGCATGTCGGGCTGGCCAGCCGACATTGTCACGCAGGCCCTGCGGCTGGCGCAGCGCGAGCCATGAAATCCTGATCGCAGCTGGCGCGCAAGCTCATGCAACGAAAAGGGCGGCCCCCGGTGGGAGCCGCCCTTGATCCTGGTCCGGCAAGGCCGGGCCAGCAAGATCCGTGTCGAAGCTTACTTGACTTCGACGGTGCCGCCGGCAGCGGTGATCTTGGCCTTGATGTCTTCGGCTTCGGCCTTCGACACGCCTTCCTTGATCGCCTTCGGAGCGGCTTCCACCAGCGCCTTGGCTTCGGTCAGGCCGAGCGAGGTGATCGCGCGGACTTCCTTGATGACGGCGATCTTGTTGCCGCCGTCGCCGGTCAGGATGACGTCGAATTCGGTCTTTTCTTCAACCGCTTCAGCAGCGGCGGCCGGGGCGGCAGCCACGGCAACGGCGGCAGCAGCCGAAACGCCCCAGGCTTCTTCCAGAGCCTTGGCGAGGTCAGCAGCTTCCAGGACGGTCAGCTTCGAAAGTTCTTCAACGAGCTTGGCGATATCGGCCATGATGTTTCACTCCACAAATTGATGGCTGCCGGACCCTTCGGCTTGAAGTGTCTGGTCCGGCAAAACGTTTGATCAGTCTTATGCGGCTTCCTTGGCGTAGGCGCCAAAGACGCGGGCCAGCTTGCCTGCCGGGGCCGTGACAACCTGGGCGATCTTGGTCGCCGGTGCCTGGACCAGGCCGATCAGCTTGGCGCGCAGTTCGTCGAGCGACGGCATCGCGGCAAGTGCCCGGATGCCGGCTTCGTCGAGGACCTGCGAACCCATCGAGCCGCCAACGATTTCCAACTTGTCGTTGGTCTTGGCGAATTCGACAATGATCTTTGCCGCGGCAACCGGATCGACCGAAGTCCCCAGCGCCACCGGACCGGTGAGCAGGTCACCAATCCCGGCATAGTCGGTGTCTACGATGGCAAGCTTGGCAAGACTGTTCTTGGAAACCTTGAACGATGCACCGCTTTCCCGCATCTTCACGCGCAGGGCCGTGGTCTGGGCCACGGTCATGCCACGGTTGCGGGTGACTACCACCACGCCAACCTCGTTGAAGGTTGCGTTCAGCGCTGCGACCGCGTCGGCTTTCTGCGAACGATCCATGCTTACTCCTTCATAAATGATCGGCCGGTATGCCCGGACGATCGGCTACGTTGTCCGGGCCAGTAAACCGGCTCGGGCGAGTCCGTTTGATGGGGAAGGAGGTGTGCCGGTTCGTGAAACGGCACGGCCGCGCAGCCTTGCGGCTGCCGGAATGTCTCTGTCCCCGTCTAGGCTGCGGATTAAGCCGGGAACCGGCAGCAGCTGTCTCGGACGGATGACGCGCAGCCCGAAGGCGGCGGTCGGGGCGGGCCATTAGCGGGATTGGCGACAGAGTCAAGCAAGTCGGCCAGATTGGACCCTCGGCAGGCGATGTGTTAGCCTTCGCCCCGGGTCGCGTCGACAGCGGGGGAACTGTTCGATGCCTTATCGTCATGCGCCTTATTTTGTGGGCGGCGTTCTGCTTATCGTGGTGCTGGGCTTCTGGGCCAGCTACTGGTCGCCGATCGGCAAGGTGCCAATCGCGTTCCACGTTCACGCCATCACATCGTCGATCTGGCTGATCCTGCTGATCGTCCAGCAGATCGCCATCCAGCGCCGCCGCACTGACCTGCATCGTCAGCTGGGGCTGGCCAGCTTCGTGCTGTTCCCATTGCTGATGGCGGGCTTCATGATGATCGTCGATGTTTCGGCGCAGAGTTATGCCGCCGCTGGCAGCGCCTTCGCAATTCACAACACTCCGGCGTTCGGGATCGGCACATTCATCGCGATGAGCGCCTATCTGACGTTGTTCTATCTGGCGCTGAAGCATCGCCGCCAAGTCCGGCTGCACGCCGGCTTCATGCTGGCGAGCCCGATCATCCTGTTCGAATCACCCTTCTCGCGCGTGCTGCCGGAGTACCTGCCCTGGCTGAACGTGATCGGCAGCACCGGGCCGCATGAAGTGCTGGATACCATCCTGATCCCGGACCTGATCGCGAGCGCCTTTGCCCTGGTGCTCTATTTCATGCACCGCAAGCATGGCCTGCCGTGGCTGCTGGCGGCGGTCTTCACGGCGGTGCAGGGCGTGGTCATGTGGTGCGCCCCCTTCATTCCCCAGCTTGGCCCCTGGTTCGGGGCCTATGCCCAGATACCGCTGCCCCTGACCGTCAGCATCGGTATAGGCGCCGGCGCACTGGTGACCTGGCTCGGCTGGCGCGCGGGCGCGCCGCCGCAGCGCCCCCATGTTCCCGCGGCGACCTGAGGCCGGCCCGGCGCTAAGCCATTCTTAACCATAGGCTGCGATCTACCTAGGTAGTGGTACCGATCGGAACCGTAATTCGGGAATCGCCAGCCAATGCATGCCTCGCTTGACCAGACCTCTGTTGCCAAGGGCCCGCCGGCCTGGCTGACCCCGCGCCGGCTCGACCGGGCCGAACAGGTCACGATCGTGCTGTTGTGGGCGCTGCTGGCGCACCGGGTCTATGAAGCGAGCAATCCCTTTGCGCCGCTGGTCATGCTGGCGGAAACCAGCGTGGTGATTTTCGTGCTGCTGCGCCGCCCGACCGAGCAGATCTCGATGCGGCTGGGTGACTGGCTGCTGGCGGCCACGGCTACCTATGCCCCGTTGTTGATCCTGCCCGCGCCCACCACCTGGGACGCACTGGTCCCGCTGGCGGTGGGCCTGGTGCTGTTTGGCAACGTGGTCCAGATCGCCGCCAAGCTGTTCCTGCGTCGATCATTCGGGATCGCCCCGGCCAACCGGGGGATCAAGCAGGACGGGATGTACCGGTTTGTCCGCCACCCGATGTATGCCGGCTACCTCTTCGTCCATATCGGCATCCTGCTGCTGATGCCCAGCGTCGTAAACTTGGTGATCTATGCGCTGGGCTGGTGGGCGCAGATCCTGCGCCTGCTGGCCGAAGAGCGCCTGTTGAGCCAGGATGAAGCCTATCGCGACTATATGCAAAAGACGCGGTGGCGGCTGGTGCCCGGCATTTTCTGAGTTATCGTGACCCATGGCGGGGGCAAAAAGGGAAGGGCGGCGCATCGGGGGATGGCGCCGCCCTTCTTGTTGGCCCGACTGGCGGGGGCTGGGTTCAGTCGGGCCGGTAACCGATCAGGTCACCCGGCTGGCAATCGAGCACCTGGCAAATCGCCTCCAGCGTTGAAAAGCGGATCGCCTTGGCCTTGCCGGTCTTGAGGATCGAAAGATTGGCGAGGGTGATATCGACCCGTTCGGCCAGTTCGGTCAGCGTCATGCGGCGCTGGTGCAGCAGTTCGTCGAGCTTGATCACGATCCGGTCTCCGGTTGCGGGTGCCATCACACGGTCCCTTCCAGGTCGGCCCGCATCGCGGCGCCATGACGGAACACCCGGGCGAGGATGAACAGGATAAGTACCAGCAGGATGCCGGACAGGTTGAGATCGGAACCCAGGTCGATGGGCTTGCCGATCTTGGCGGCATAGGGCTCCAGCACCTTGACCACGCCCTTGACCGCCCATGTCGCGATCTGCACCCCGGCCGCCAGCCAGCCCATCCGGTTGAGGCGCGTCCCGTTCTCGGGCGCGAAGGGGTCGCCTGTGCCGACCGAGTCGATGATTCCGAACAGTTCCAGCAGAAAGCGTGTGGCCAGGAACAGCAAGGTGAACGCCAGCCCAAGCGCGACGGCCACCAGCCAGATCATGTCCGCCGATGCGCCAGCGTTGGTCAGTTCGGTGACGATCCGGGCGCGTTCGACCGTGGCAAGCGCGCCAAGGCCAATGCCGATCATCACCATGGCAAAGATCATTATGCCGATGCCGAAGCCGACGATCAGCTTGGCTGCCAGCAACAGAGGATCGCGGGATTTGAGCTTGTCGATGAAAGTCATGGTGGTGGCTCTCCGGTCAGCGGCTCGGATCAGCGGTTCAGGCCAAAGGGGCGATAACGACCGCCTGGGTCGCCGCCTGCGCCGAGGCTGGCAGGGTCAGTGGCCAGATCGCGGCAATCGTCAGGAACGCGGCGAGCGCCAGGGCGAGGGGGTTGGATTTGCGGGTCATTGATTGTTCTCCGATATGTTCGATATCGAAAATCAATAAACCGAGTTGCTCTTATTGTCAAACAATAATATCGAAAAACAATATGACGGCGTTGCGGCTCGGTCAGGTCAGCCACAGTTGATAGCTGCGTTCCTCGCGCCAGGCGCGGATTTCCGCCGTCGCGCCCAGGGGCAGCTCGCGCAGGCCGGGCAGCGGGTGATAGATCATCCGCCAATGCGAATCCGCGCCGCCGGGGCGGTTTTCGAAGGTGACGTCCGGCGCCAGGTCAAGGTGGAACCACTGGATTATTCCGGTAGCCGGACCGGTCAGCACCAGGCTGGCAGCGGCTTCGTCGGTCACTGGCAAGGATAAGGAGAAATCCAGCCTGAACAGGTCGGCGGGCGCGCTGGCGATGACCAGTTCGGGATCGCCCTGCCGGACCGTCCGGGTGGTCTCGGCGTGGCGGTTAAACAGTGAGAGGTCGAACCCCTCTACCACGCCAATCGTCGTCCGGTCATCCGGCAGGTGGGCAAGCGCGATCCGCATGGTGGCGGCGGCCGGCAGGAAAACCGCACCCGGCCGCACCAGCCGGGCATGGGCATCGTTGAGTGTCGGGATCACTCCTTCGAGCAGCAGGTCCTCGGCGAAGAGTTCGGACACCACCAGATCGGCACCGCCCCCAAGGTCGGTCTCGCGGTCCAGCGCGGTCGATGGCCGGGCGATCACGCTGACCTGTTCGGCCAGGCCGTTCGCCGCGACGATCTCGCGCGCGGTGCAGGCGAGGCGCGGATCGGCCTCGCAGGCGTCGACCCGGCTGGCACCGGCGCGGGCGGCACACATTGCCAGCAGCCCCGATCCGGTGCCGATGTCGAGCACCTGGCGCCCGGGGGCTAGCGCCTCGATTGCCGCGCGATAGGCCCGGTTGCGCGGCTCGTCGGCCAGCATGATGTCATGGAAGCTGGCGATCTGGCCCGCCGTGATCTGCCGGGCCAGCGCCGCCAGCAACGGATCGTCCGGTCGCTCATCCAGTGCGCGGGCCGCCAGCGCCATCGCTGCCTCGGCCTTGCCCATTCCGACCAGCCCCTGGCCCATCCGCAGGAAGCCGAGCGGGTTGTCGAGGATGTCTGGCGCTTTGCTGTTGGTCATGCAGCGGTTCTAGCGGCGCTTTTCCGCCCGGCAAGGCGGCTTGCCCGGTTTGACAGCACGGCCGCCTTGGCCTAAGGCCCGCGCTCGCTCGGCGCTTCGAGCAAGGCGGGTCCATGCGCGGGGATCCTCCACAGGAAGGAAGCACCGGGTTTTCAGAACGACGCGAAGGCTGCGGGCCGTTCCCGAAATCGGGGACGTTTGCCGTGCGGCCTTTTTGCGTTGCGATGAAAAGCCACCGCCCGCGCGTGGCACAGTTTTCCGCCGGTTTTCCGGCACATTTGAAGAGGCAAGACCCTCCCATGGCGAAAAAGGCCCTGACCCCCGCTGCGACCAACGGCGCTTCCGCCAAGAAGCGGATCCGCAAGATCTTCGGCGACATCCACGAAGTGGTGCAGATGCCGAACCTGATCGAGGTTCAGCGCGAATCGTATGAGCAGTTCCTGCGCTCAGATCCCGCGACCGGCTATGTTTCGGGCCTGGAAAAGACCCTGCGCTCGGTCTTCCCGATCCGCGACTTCGCCGGCACCAGCGAGCTCGACTTCGTTCATTACGAGCTGGAAGATCCGAAGTACGATACCACCGAGTGCCGTCAGCGCGGGATCACCTATGCCGCGCCGATGAAGGTCACGCTGCGCCTGATCGTGTTCGAGGTGGATGCCGAAACCGAAACCCGTTCGGTCCTCGATATCAAGGAGCAGGACGTCTACATGGGCGACATGCCGCTCATGACCGAGAACGGCACCTTCATCATCAACGGCACCGAGCGCGTGATCGTTTCGCAGATGCACCGTTCGCCGGGCGTGCTGTTCGATCATGACCGCGGCAAGACGCACTCCAGCGGCAAGTTCCTGTTCGCTGCCCGTGTGATCCCCTATCGCGGCTCGTGGCTCGATTTCGAATTCGACGCCAAGGACATCGTCAACGTCCGCATCGACCGCAAGCGCAAGCTGCCGGTCACCGCGCTGCTTCACGCGCTGGGCCTGGGCGATGAGGACATCCTGAGCTTCTTCTACAACACCGTCACCTGGAAGCGCGGTGAAGGCGGCTGGCGCCTGCCCTATGTCGCCGAAGCCTGGCGCGGTGCCAAGCCGGCCTTCGACATCGTCGATGCCAAGAGCGGCGAAGTGATCTTCCCCGCTGGCACCAAGATCAGCCCGCGCGCCGCCAACAAGGCCGAAAAGGACGGCCTGGCCGAACTGCTGATCCCGACCGAGGAAGTCTTCGGCCGCTATTCGGCCCGCGACCTGATCGACGAAAGCACCGGCCGGATCTGGATCGAGGCTGGCGATGAAGTTTCGCCGGAAAACCTCGAGGCGATCGACAAGGCCGGGATCGACCAGCTCGAACTGCTGGATATCGATCACATCAACACCGGCCCGTGGATCCGCAACACGCTGAAGGCCGACAAGGCCCCGGACCGCGACCACGCGCTGGCCGATATCTACCGCGTCATGCGCCCGGGCGAGCCGCCGACGCGCGAAACCGCCGAGGCGCTGTTCGAAGGCCTGTTCTTCGATGCCGACCGCTATGACCTGTCGGCCGTGGGCCGCGTCAAGCTCAACATGCGCCTGGCGCTGGAATGCGAAGACACCGTCACCACCCTGCGCACCGACGACATCCTCGCGGTGGTCAAGGAACTGGTGAACCTGAAGGACGGCAAGGGCGAGGTCGACGATATCGACAACCTCGGTAACCGCCGCGTCCGTTCGGTCGGCGAGCTGCTGGAAAACCAGTACCGCGTCGGTCTGCTGCGCATGGAACGCGCGGTGAAGGAGCGGATGAGCTCGGTCGACGTGTCGACCGTGATGCCGAACGACCTGATCAACGCCAAGCCGGCCGTGGCCGCGGTGCGCGAGTTCTTTGGCTCGTCGCAGCTCAGCCAGTTCATGGACCAGACCAACCCGCTCTCGGAAGTCACCCACAAGCGCCGCGTCTCGGCGCTTGGCCCGGGTGGTCTGACCCGCGAGCGCGCCGGCTTCGAAGTGCGCGACGTTCACCCGACGCACTATGGCCGCATCTGCCCGATCGAAACGCCGGAAGGCCCGAACATCGGTCTGATCAACTCGCTGTCGACCTTCGCCCGCGTCAACAAGTACGGCTTCATCGAAACCCCGTACCGCAAGATCGTCGACGGCAAGGTCACCGGCGAGGTGGTCTACCTCTCGGCCATGGAAGAGGCCAAGCACACCGTGGCCCAGGCCTCGGCCGAGCTGAACCCGGACGGCACCTTCGTGGAAGAACTCGTTTCGGCTCGTGAGGCCGGCGAATTCGTCATGGCTCCGCGCGAGCACATCACGCTGATGGACGTCAGCCCCAAGCAGCTCGTCTCGGTGGCCGCCTCGCTCATTCCGTTCCTGGAAAACGACGACGCCAACCGCGCGCTGATGGGCTCGAACATGCAGCGTCAGGCCGTGCCGCTGGTGCGCGCCGAAGCGCCGTTTGTCGGCACCGGGATGGAAGAAACCGTGGCCCGCGATTCGGGCGCGGCGATTGCCGCCCTGCGCGGCGGGATCGTTGACCAGGTCGACGCCACCCGTATCGTGATCCGCGCCTCGGGCGATATCGAACCCGGCCAGTCGGGCGTCGATATCTACCGCCTGCAGAAGTTCGAGCGTTCGAACCAGTCGACCTGCATCAACCAGCGCCCGCTGGTGAAGGTGGGCGATGTGGTCCAGGCCGGCGATATCCTGGCCGATGGTCCCTCGACCGAGCTGGGCGAACTGGCGCTGGGCCGCAACGTGCTCGTCGCGTTCATGCCCTGGAACGGCTACAACTACGAAGACTCGATCCTGATCAGCGAACGCATCGTGAAGGATGACGTCTTTACCTCGATCCACATCGAGGAGTTCGAAGTCATGGCCCGCGACACCAAGCTCGGGCCGGAAGACATCACCCGCGACATCCCGAACGTCGGCGAGGAAGCCCTGCGCAACCTCGACGAGGCGGGCATCGTCTACATCGGCGCCGAAGTGCACCCGGGCGATATCCTGGTCGGCAAGATCACCCCCAAGGGTGAATCGCCGATGACGCCGGAAGAAAAGCTGCTGCGCGCGATCTTCGGCGAAAAGGCCAGCGACGTGCGCGACACCTCGCTCCGCCTGCCGCCGGGCGTTTCGGGCACCATCGTCGACGTGCGCGTCTTCAACCGCCACGGGATCGAGATCGACGACCGTACCCGCGCGATCCAGAACGAGGAAATCGAACGCCTCGCCAAGGACCGCGAGGACGAGCGCGCGATCCTCAACCGCGCCACCTTCAACCGCCTCAAGGACATGCTGATCGGCCAGGTTGCTGCGGCTGCGCCCAAGGGCTTCAAGAAGGGCGAGACGATCACCGAGGACAACCTGGCCGAGGTCGAGCGATACGAATGGTGGAAGTTCGCCGTCGCCGACGACAAGGTCCAGGGCCAGCTCGAAGCGGTCAAGGTCCAGTACGACGCGACCGTCAAGGCGATCCAGGAGAAGTTCGAGGACCGCAAGGAAAAGCTCGAGCGTGGTGACGAACTCGCCCCGGGCGTGCTCAAGATGGTCAAGGTCTTCGTCGCGGTGAAGCGCAAGCTGCAGCCGGGCGACAAGATGGCCGGCCGTCACGGCAACAAGGGCATCATCAGCCGCATCCTGCCGCAGGAAGACATGCCCTTCCTCGAAGACGGGACCCCGGTGGACTTCGTGCTCAACCCGCTGGGCGTGCCGAGCCGCATGAACGTGGGCCAGATCTTCGAAACCCACCTGGGCTGGGCCGCGCGCGGCCTGGGCAAGAAGATCGGTGCAGCGCTGGATGCCTGGCGCGAAGCCAATCCGAACCCCGTGGCCGGCCAGGCGCCGGAAGCGGTCAAGGAAGTGCTGCTCGACATCTATGGCGACAACTATGCCGCCGAGATCGAGGCCCGCTCGGCCGACCAGATCGTCGAACTGGCCGAACATGTCCGCGGCGGTGTGCCGATGGGCTCGCCGGTGTTCGACGGCGCGGTGGAAGCCGACGTTTCGGCCATGCTGCGCAAGGCGGGCCTGGATGAAAGCGGCCAGGTGACGCTGTATGACGGCCGCACCGGTGAAGCTTTCGACCGCAAGGTGACCGTGGGCTACAAGTACGTGCTCAAGCTGCACCACCTGGTCGACGACAAGATCCACGCCCGTTCGATCGGCCCCTACAGCCTCGTCACCCAGCAGCCGCTGGGCGGCAAGGCCCAGTTCGGTGGCCAGCGCTTCGGGGAAATGGAGGTCTGGGCGCTCCAGGCATACGGCGCGGCCTACACGCTGCAGGAAATGCTGACGGTGAAGTCGGACGACGTGGTCGGCCGCACCAAGGTCTACGAAGCGATCGTCAAGGGCGACGACACCTTCGAGGCCGGCATTCCCGAAAGCTTCAACGTGCTCGTCAAGGAAATGCGCTCGCTGGGTCTCAACGTGGAACTGTCCTCGCTCACTGATGACAGTGACGACGACGATTTCGCGGAGGCCGCGGAGTAAATCTATTAGCCCGTTCGTCCTGAGGAGGGGCCGAAGCCGCAGGCAGAGGCCCCGTCTCGAAGGACCCTTCGAGACGCCTCAGCTTTCAGCTTCGGCTCCTCAGGGCGAACGGAACAAGTTTTGACCTCAAAGTGAGGAATGAGAAATGAACGACCTGACCAAGTTCACCAACCAGATGGCGAAGCCCGAAACCTTCGACCAGATCCAGATCGGCCTCGCTTCGCCGGAGCGCATCCGCTCGTGGTCCTTCGGCGAAATCAAGAAGCCGGAAACGATCAACTACCGCACCTTCAAGCCGGAGCGCGACGGCCTGTTCTGCGCCCGCATCTTCGGCCCGGTGAAGGATTACGAGTGCCTGTGCGGCAAGTACAAGCGCATGAAGTACAAGGGCGTCGTCTGCGAAAAGTGCGGCGTCGAAGTGACCGTGACCAAGGTCCGCCGCGAGCGCATGGGCCACATCGAACTGGCCGCGCCGGTCGCGCACATCTGGTTCCTGAAGTCGCTGCCTTCGCGCATCGGCCTGCTGCTCGACATGCAGCTCAAGCAGCTTGAGCGCATCCTCTACTTCGAAAGCTACGTGGTGATCGAGCCGGGCCTGACCCCGCTCGAGAAGTACCAGCTGCTCTCCGAAGACGAGCTCTACGACTACCAGGACGAGTACGGCGAAGATGCCTTCTCGGCCGGGATCGGCGCCGAAGCCGTCAAGCACATGCTGATGAGCCTCGACCTGGAGCAGGAGCGGGCCGATCTGCTGCAGGAGCTTGAGACCACCAAGTCGGAACTCAAGCCCAAGAAGATCATCAAGCGCCTCAAGGTCGTGGAATCGTTCATCGATTCGGGCAACCGCCCGGAATGGATGATCCTCGATGTCGTGCCGGTCATCCCGCCAGAGCTGCGCCCGCTGGTGCCGCTGGACGGTGGCCGCTTCGCGACCTCGGACCTCAACGACCTCTATCGCCGCGTCATTAACCGCAACAACCGCCTGAAGCGCCTGATCGAGCTGCGCGCGCCGGACATCATCGTCCGCAACGAAAAGCGCATGCTGCAGGAAGCTGTTGACGCGTTGTTCGACAACGGCCGCCGCGGCCGCGTGATCACCGGCGCCAACAAGCGTCCGCTGAAGTCGCTGTCCGACATGCTCAAGGGCAAGCAGGGCCGCTTCCGCCAGAACCTGCTCGGCAAGCGCGTCGACTATTCGGGCCGTTCGGTGATCGTGACCGGTCCGGAACTCAAGCTGCACCAGTGCGGCCTGCCCAAGAAGATGGCGCTCGAGCTGTTCAAGCCGTTCATCTATGCCCGCCTCGATGCCAAGGGTCTGTCGATGACCCTGAAGCAGGCCAAGAAGTGGGTCGAGAAGGAACGCAAGGAAGTCTGGGACATCCTGGACGAGGTGATCCGCGAGCACCCGGTGCTGCTGAACCGCGCGCCGACGCTGCACCGTCTGGGCATCCAGGCCTTCGAACCCGTGCTGATCGAGGGCAAGGCGATCCAGCTCCACCCGCTGGTCTGCTCGGCCTTCAACGCCGACTTCGACGGTGACCAGATGGCCGTCCACGTGCCGCTGTCGCTAGAAGCCCAGCTTGAAGCGCGCGTGCTGATGATGTCGACCAACAACATCCTCAGCCCCGCCAACGGCAAGCCGATCATCGTGCCTTCACAGGACATGGTGCTGGGCCTGTACTACCTGTCGATGGACCGCGAAGGTGAGCCGGGCGAAGGCATGATGTTCGCCGACATGGCCGAAGTGCACCAGGCGCTGGAAGTCGGGGCGGTGACGCTCCACTCGAAGATCATCGCCCGCGTGCCGCAGACCGACGAGCAGGGCCAGCAGTACCTGAAGCGGTTCGAAACCACCCCGGGCCGCATGCTGATCGGCGAATGCCTGCCCAAGAGCCACACCGTGCCCTTCGACGTGGTCAACCGCCTGCTGACCAAGAAGGAAATCGGCGACGTTATCGACCAGGTCTATCGCCACACCGGCCAGAAGGACACCGTCCTGTTCGCCGACGCGATCATGGCCCTCGGTTTCCGTCACGCCTTCAAGGCCGGGATCAGCTTCGGCAAGGATGACATGATCATCCCCGACAGCAAGGTGGCGCTGGTGGAAGAAACCAAGGCGCTGGTGGCTGACTATGAGCAGCAGTACCAGGACGGCCTGATCACCCAGCAGGAAAAGTACAACAAGGTGATCGACGCCTGGAGCCGTTGCGGCGACCAGGTGGCGAACGCCATGATGGACGAGATCAAGGCCAGCCCGATCGATCCGGAAACGGGTCGTCAGAAGCCGGTCAACTCGATCTACATGATGAGCCACTCCGGTGCGCGTGGTTCGCCAACCCAGATGAAGCAGCTGGCCGGGATGCGCGGGCTGATGGCCAAGCCTTCGGGCGAGATCATCGAGACGCCGATCATCTCGAACTTCAAGGAAGGTCTGACCGTTCTTGAATACTTCAACTCGACTCACGGCGCCCGCAAGGGCCTGGCCGACACCGCGCTCAAGACGGCGAACTCGGGTTACCTGACCCGCCGCCTGGTCGACGTGTCGCAGGACTGCGTGGTCGTGATCGATGATTGCGGCACCGAGCGGGCGCTGGAAATGCGCGCGATCGTGCAGGGCGGCTCGACCATCGCCTCGCTCGGCGAGCGCATCCTGGGCCGCACCCTGGCAGAGGACATTGCCGACAAGGACGGCAATGTGATCATGCCCAAGGGCACGCTGCTCGATGAAGCCGCGACCGCCAAGGTCGAGGGTTCGGGCGTCCAGGCCGTCAAGATCCGCTCGCCGCTGATCTGCGAAGCCGAACAGGGCGTTTGCGGTACCTGCTATGGCCGCGACCTGGCCCGCGGGACCCCGGTGAACATCGGCGAAGCGGTTGGCGTGATCGCCGCCCAGTCGATCGGTGAGCCGGGCACGCAGCTGACCATGCGCACCTTCCACATCGGCGGTGCGGCGCAGGTCAACGAGCAGTCGCACCTCGAGGCGATCTGCGACGGCACCGTGACCTATCGCGACATCCCGACCATCACCGACAAGCGCGGCCGCCGGCTCAGCCTGGCGCGCAGCGGCGAAGTGGTGGTGATCGACAGCGAAGGGCGCGAACGGGCGATCCACAAGGTCCCCTATGGTACCCACCTGCTGCATGAGGACGGCGCGATCATCAGCGAAGGCGATCGCCTGGCCGAGTGGGACCCCTTCACCACGCCGATCATCACCGAAAAGTCGGGTGTGGTGAAGTATCAGGACCTGGTCGACGGCAAGACCCTGACCGAACAGACTGACGAAGCGACCGGCATGTCGAGCCGCGTCGTGACCGAGAACCGTTCGGCCAGCCGTTCGAAGAAGGAAGACCTGCGTCCGCGCCTGACCCTGCTTGACGATGCCAGCGGTGAAGCCGCGCGCTACATGATGGCGCCGGGCACCACCCTGTCGGTCGAGGATGGCCAGACGGTCGAAGCCGGTGACGTGCTGGCCCGCGCCAGCCGCGAAGCCGCCAAGACCCGCGACATCACTGGTGGTCTGCCGCGCGTTGCGGAACTGTTCGAAGCCCGCAAGCCGAAGGACAACGCGATTATCGCCAAGGTCTCGGGCCGGATCGAATTCGTCCGCGATTACAAGGCCAAGCGCAAGATCGCGATCATCCCCGAGGAAGGCGATCCGGTGGAATACCTGATCCCGAAGTCGAAGGTGATCGACGTCCAGGAAGGCGACTGGGTCAAGAAGGGCGACAACCTGATCAGCGGTTCGCCCGATCCGCACGACATTCTGGAAGTGCTGGGGGTTGAGGCGCTGGCCGAATACCTCGTCGCCGAAATCCAGGAAGTCTATCGCTTGCAGGGCGTGAAGATCAACGACAAGCACATCGAGGTGATCGTTCGCCAGATGCTGCAGAAGGTCGAGATCACCGACGGTGGCGACACCACCCTGCTGGCCGGCGAACAGGTCGACCGCGAGGAAATGGACGAAACCAACAGCAAGCTGGCCCCGGGGCAGAAGCCCGCCGAAGGCAAGCCGGTGCTGCTGGGCATCACCAAGGCCTCGCTGCAGACCCGCTCGTTCATCTCGGCGGCCTCGTTCCAGGAAACCACCCGCGTGCTCACGCAGGCGGCGGTCGAGGGCAAGAAGGACTCGCTGATCGGCCTGAAGGAAAACGTCATCGTCGGCCGGCTCATCCCTGCCGGGACCGGCGCGGGCATGAACCGCCTGCGGGTGGCCGCCTCCAGCCGCGATGCCGCGCTGCGCGCGTCCTATCGCAAGCTGCAGGAAAGCCTGATCGCTCCGGCGACGGCGGCGGAAGAGCACGCCGCGGAACTGGCCCAGGGGCCGGAAGCCGCGATCGGCGACGATCCGCTCGCCATGGTCGAGGGTGAAACCCACGGCCTGGATGCGGACGCCGGTGAATACCTGAACCCGGAAAGCGCGGACGGCGAGGAGTAAATCCCGCCCCCGCAGATCGGGTAAGAAAAGACCCCGCCGGAGCGATCCGGCGGGGTTCTTCTTTCTGCTTTCTACGGCCTTTCGGCAGCGAGGGATCAGCCGTCCTTGCCGTCGGGCGCGATCCGACGGACAATTTCGCCCTGCTCGTTCAGGAACAGGATCGCGGACCCGCCGTTAGGCTCGACCGACATGATCAGGCGCGGGCGCCCGGCCTCGTCCTGCAGCATCACCACGGCATTGCGATCGCGCGACCGGCCGACGAACAGGCGCGGCGCGCCGCCGACTCCGGCGGCCGACATGGCCTGGTCCCGCGCGGCCGGATCGGTCAGCGACTGGGCTTTCGCAATGGCGGCATGATCGAAGGGCGTGGCCGGCCGGTCGGAAAAGATCAGCGCCGAGCCATCGTGCGTACCGTTGTCGGTCTGGAGCAGTTGCACGGTCTGGTCGTTGCCATAGCGATCGAAGGTCAGGCTGGCCCCGGCGTTGACTTCGCCCGCCGCGTTCTTCTGGCCCGCCCAGATCAGGCCGCCGTTCTCGGTCCCCTCGTCATTGAGGAACAGCATCCCCGCGGCATGTCTGCGGTCGGGCCGGGGTATCTCCTTGCCCCGATCGAACGAGCCGGGAAAGGCATCCCGGCTGGCCAGCACGAAGCGCAGCGTGCCATCGCTTTCGCGCACGTTGATCCGTTCGACATCGATCGTCTTGAACCGGGTGGGCTGGCCTGCCCCCGTCAGCAGCACCGTTGCGGCGACCAGCGCGCCGCCCACCAGCATTCCCTTGGCAAATCCCATCTATACTCCCCTTTCGTGTTACTGTCATAAGGCAGCAATACGAAAGGGCGAGGGGTCTGGCCGTACTGGTGCGTCGGCGCTGCAGGCTTGCCCCGACCGGGCCGGAAATCAGCTCTGCCGGGCCGCGTGGTACCGGGCCACCGCGCGCGAGACCGATTGCATCATTTCCATCCGGGCGCGGATCGGCTGGCGGGTTGCGCCGATCATGACGGCAACGCCGTAATAGGAACCGTCCGGCGCCTCGATCACGGCGACATCGTTGTAGCCGGTGGCGAGCGAGCCCAGTTCCTGTCCGGTGCCGGTCTTGTGATAGACCTTCCAGCCCGGCGGAACCCCTGCTTTCAACCGCATCGGCCCACTGCGCGACTTGCCCATGATCTCCAGCAGCAGACGGGTCGATTCGGGCGAGAGCAGTTCTCCCTTGGCCAGCCGGGCCAGGCCCTTGGCAATCCCGCCGGGGGTGGCCCCGTCCAGCGGATTGGCAACGTACCGGTCCAGCGCCGCCTCGCGCACCTCGCGTGGCAGGCGGGCGCGGGCCTGTTCGAAATTGCGGCCGGCCGCCAGTTCGGGCGACCAGGTCATCCCGGCAACCTGGCTTTGCAGCAATCGCTCGCCCGGGCCGAAGCGGATGCCACCAATCTCGCGCTCGCGCAGGAAACCGCGGATGTGATCGGGCCCGCCCACGGTCCACAGCAGCCGGTCGTTGGCCGTATTGTCGGACAGCGACAGGGCGTTCTGCATCAGCATCTGCACCGGTCGCTCGATCGAACCCTTTTCCAGCACTTCCCATTGCAACGGCTGGTTGAACAGGGTCAGGTGTTCGGGCCGGATGACCAGGTTCTGATCCAGCCGCATCCGTCCCTGGTCAACCGCATCGAGCACGGCCATGGAGACCCACAGCTTGGATACGCTTTGCTGCGGGAACCATTCGTTGAGCCGCGCGCCAACCAGCCATTCGCAGCCGGCCTGGGTCACCCCGATCCCGACCTTGCCATCAAAGCTGGCGGCGATCTGGTCCAGTTCCCGTTGCAGCGCGGCCGGTGCGCCCCGGCAATCGGCCTTGAATGGCGGGGGGCGGCGATCGACCAGCTTGGTCAGGTCGAGGACCAGCTGGGGTCCCCCGTTCGATCCGACATTGCCAAAGGCGTAGCCCGCCAGCCCGAGGAGCGAAAGGGCGGCCAGCGCGCCGATCAACCAACGTTTGCCATGCCCCGCGCCCTGCCGCCGAGCGAGGCTGGCGTTGAAGCTTACGGGATGGTCGCGATCGATCAGCATGGGCCCTTCGACAAGGCTTCTAGCCGGCAGAGTACGGCTCTGCCAAGCGGCATCGCCCCGCAATCCTCAGGCATAGGCCATGGCTTCAAGCGCGCCGAATGCGGCCAGCGCGCCGGGATCGCCAAAGGGCTGCAACTGGCTGACGAACACCCCGCCAAGGCCCGCCGCCGGATCGATCCAGTAGTAGGAGTTGAAGATCCCGGCCCAGGCCAGGCTGCCCGGCGACCGCCCGTGCGGACCCGGTTCGGGGTTGATCAGGAAGCCCAGCCCCCAGCCGGTGTGCTGATCGGGAAAGGTGTCATAGGGTGCGGCAAGCTGCGGCATGGCGCTGCCCATGTAACCGGCGCGCAAGGGGGAAACCTGGTTGCGACCCATTTCGGCCACGGTTTCGGCGCGCAATACCCGCTTCCCCTCCAGCTCGCCTTGGCCCAGCACCATCCGCACGAAGCGGGCATAGTCGGGCGCGGTCGAGGTGATCCCGCCGCCGCCGCCATCGAACTCACCCCCGCCCAGGTAGACCTCGACCGGGCTGAGCGCGCCTTCGCCCGAACGGACATGGACCCGCGCGGCATCAGCGGGAAGGGCGGGGCGGAAGGCGGTCTGGTCCATCCCCAGCGGAGCGAACAGCTGGGCGGTCAGGTAATCGTTCAGCCGCTCGCCCGTCACTGCCTCGATCGCGAGGCCGACCCAGTCGGTCGCCACCGAGTATTCCCAGCGCTCGCCCGGATCGAACATCAGCGGCATGGTGACCGAGGCGCGGCTGCCCGGCACCGGCATGCCGACCGCGCCGAAGTATTGCAGCACTTGCGGGTGGATGAAGAAATAGCCGAGGCCCGCGGTATGCGTCAGCAGGTGGCGCAGGGTGATCGCGCGGGCGGCGGGGCGGAGCTGCGGCTGGCCATTGTCATCAAATCCGGCCAGCACCTGGGGCTTCGCGAGTTCGGGCAGCAGCGCGCCGATATCGGCATCGAGCTCAAGCCGGCCCTGCTCGACCAGCTGCATGGCCCCGGCCGAGACCAGCGCCTTGGTCATGCTGGCGATCTGGCACAGGGTATCGACCTGCATCGGCGTGCCGCTGGCGACGTCGGCCTGGCCCACCGCCTCGGCATGGCGAATCCCATCGCGGTCAACGATGATGCCCACGGCACCGGGCAGGTTGGCTTCGGAAACGGCGGCGGCGAATGGCGTCTGGCTGGTCATGACCCGAACGCTAGCCTCGCTATGGCGCAAGGGGAAGCGCGTTTGCGGCAAGCGGCATTGCAGGCGCGGGGTGACGCGCGTAGGGACGCGGCCATGACCGTGACCACCCGTTTCGCGCCTTCGCCCACCGGCCGCCTGCATGTCGGCAATGTCCGCACGGCGCTGCACAACTGGCTGCTGGCCCAAAAGGCAAAACAGGGGCAGGCGGGCGGCAGGTTCCTGCTGCGGATCGACGATACCGATGCCGAGCGCAGCCGCGAGGAACATGTCGAGGCGATCCGCGCTGACCTGGCCTGGCTCGGTTTGGTGCCCGACGGCGAAGAGCGCCAGTCGGCCCGGTTTGACCTGTACGAGCGCGAGTTCCAGAAGCTGGTAGAGGCAGGCCGGGTCTATCGCTGTTACGAGACCGCGCAGGAACTCGACCTGAAGCGCAAGGTCCTGCTCGGCCGTGGTCTGCCGCCGATCTATGACCGGGCGGCGCTGAAGCTGACCGAGGCCGATCACGCGGCCAGGGCCGAGGCGGGGGAGCGCCCGCACTGGCGCTTCCTGCTCGATCACGACGCGCCGATCGAATGGACCGACGGCATTCGCGGGCGCCAGCATTTCGATCCGCGCCAGATGTCGGACCCGGTCGTGCGCCGCGCTGATGGTTCGTGGCTTTATATGCTGCCCTCCGCGATCGACGATGTGGAGATGGGGATCAGCCACGTGCTGCGCGGCGAGGATCACGTGTCGAACACCGCGACGCAGGTGCAGATGTTCACCGCGCTTGGCGCTGAACCGCCACAGTTCGCCCACGAGGCGCTGCTGGTCGGGGCCGAGGGCAAGCTGTCGAAGCGGCTCGGCTCGCTGGGCATGGCCGAACTGCGCGAGGCGGGGATCGAGCCCCAGGCGGTGATCGCGCTGCTGGCGCGGCTGGGCACCTCGGATCCGGTCGACCCGGCGCTGGACGTGGAGGCCCTGGCGGCCAGCTTCAACCTTGCCCACTTCGGTCGGGCCCCGGCCCGCTTTGACGAAGCCGAGCTGGCCCGGGTCAATGCTGCCGTAATCCACCACCTGCCCTTCGCGGCGGTGGCAGCGCGGCTGCCGGATGGCATGGACGAAGGGGCCTGGGACGCGATCCGCCCCAACCTCTCGACCCTGGCCGAAGCGGCCGACTGGTGGCGGGTGGTGACGGGTCCGGTTGCAGCACCGGAACTGGCCGATGAAGACCGCGCCTATCTGGCCACAGCTGCAACCGTGCTGGAGCAGGTCGGCACGGACTGGGCGGCGCTCACTGCCGCGCTGAAGGAGCAGACCGGGCGCAAGGGCAAGCCGCTGTTCCTGCCGCTGCGCCAGGCGCTGACCGGGCAGGACCATGGGCCGGAAATGGCGGCGCTCTTGCCAATGATCGGGCGGGACGCGGCGCTTGAGCGGCTGCGCGCGGCGGCGGCCTAGGCCGCGACCTCGATCGTTTCCTCCCCAGCCGCTTCCAGCAGGCGCTTTTCCACCGTCTTGCGTCGGGCCGGGTTTTCGACCTTCTCACCCAGCAGGTCGGTGACGTAGAACGTATCGGCCGCGCGCTCGCCATAGGTCGCGATGTGAGCGGAATGGACGATCAGCTTGGCTTCGAACAGCGCACGGGCCAGCCGGTTGAGCAGGGCCGGACGATCACGGGCATTGACCTCGATCACGGTGAAGCGGTTGCTGGCCTGGTTGTCGAATTCCACGCGCGGAGCCACTTCGAAGGCATCGGCGCGCGGCCGCGCCAGCGGGCGGGCGGCCAGTTGTGGCACCAGCTTGATCTTGCCGCCCAGCGCATCGCCGATCATCGTCCGGATCCGGGCGAGCTGGCCTTCCTCCGAAAACGGCCGACCCAGCGGGTCCTGGACCAGGAAGTTGTCGACTGCCATGCCGTTCTTCGCGGTATGGATGCGCGCATCGATGATGTTGCCGCCGGCCAGGTGGATGCCCCCGGCAATGCGATAGAACAGCCCCGGATGGTCGGCCGCGATCACCGTCACCAGCGTGGCCCCGCGCGCGGCGTAGTATTCGGTATGAACATCGAGCGCCTTGCCTGCGGCCGTGTCGAGCTGGATAAGGTTCATCGCGATGATGTCATCCGGCTCGGCGATCCAGTAGGCATCGCCGAGCTGCTTGCCGACTGACTGAACCAGACCCGCCCGCTGGCCCATCCGCTCGGCGACGACCCGCTGTTTGGCCGCGATCCGTTCGGCCCGGCCACGCTGGACATGGCCCAGCCGCAGGCGCTCCTCGGCGGCTTCATAAAGCTCGTGGATCAGCTGGCGCTTCCAGCTGTTCCATACGCCAGGGCCAACCGCGCGGATATCGACGATGGTCAGCAGCGCCAGCAGCCGCAGCCGCTCGATCGATTGCACCTGGCCGACGAAATCGGTGATCGTCTTCCAGTCGGCCAGATCGCGCTTGAAGGCGGTGGCGCTCATGATCAGGTGGTTGCGCACCAGCCAGGACACCAGTTCGGTCTCCTTGTCATCCAGCCCGAAGCGCGGGCACAGCTTCAGCGCCACTTCTGCACCCAGCACGGAGTGATCGCCGCGCCGCCCTTTGGCGATGTCGTGCAAGAGGACGGCGGCATAGAGCGCGCGGCGATTGACGATCTTGTGGATCAGCGCGGTCGCGAGCGGGTGGTCCGCCTTCATCTCGCCGCGTTCGATCCGCGCCAGCAGCCCGATCGCGCGGATCGTGTGCTCGTCCACCGTGTAGTGGTGGTACATGTCGAATTGCATCTGCGCGTTGACGCGGCCGAAATCGGGCACGAACCGCCCGAAGACTCCGGCCTCGTTGAGCCAGCGCAGCGCATTCTCGGGATCGTGGCGGCTGGTCAGCAGATCCAGGAACAGACCATTGGCACGTCGATCGCCGCGCAGGCCATCAACCAGGCGGGCATCGCGCACCGCCAGCCGCATGGCCTCGGGGTGCAGTTCGAACCCGTTGCTATCGGCCAGGGTGAAGATTTCCAGTAGCCGCGCCGGATCGCCTGCGAACCAGTCGTTCGCCGGCACGTTGATCCGCCCGCCGAACACGGGATAGCCGCTCACCAGCCGTCGCCGTGCGCGGAACCCCGCGAGCAGGCCACGCGGCTGCTTGCGGCCCGATTGTTCCTCCAACTGGGCCAGGAACAGCCCGGTCAGGTGGCCGACGGTCTTCGCCTGAAGGAAGAAGTACTGCATGAAGCGTTCGACCGCGCTTTTGCCTGGACGGTCGGCGAAGAGCATCCGCGCGGCGACTTCGCGCTGCAGGTCGAAGGTCAGCCGGTCCTCGGCGCGGCGGGTGATGGTGTGAAGGTGGCAGCGCACCGCCCAGAAGAAATCCTCGGCGCGGCGGAACTTGCGGTACTCCGCCGGGGTCAGCAGCCCCACCGTGACCAGCTCCGAGGAATCGCGCACCTTGTGCAGGTATTTGCCGATCCAGTAGAGCGTGTGCAGGTCGCGCAGGCCCCCCTTGCCCTCCTTCACATTGGGTTCGACGACATAGCGGCTGTCGCCCAGCCGCTTGTGCCGCTCGTTGCGTTCGGCCAGCTTCTCGGTGATGAAATCGCGCTCGGTCCCGGCCACCACTTCGGCGCGGAACCGGGCCTGGGCCTCGTCGAACAGGGCCTGTTCGCCCCAGACGTAGCGACCTTCAAGCTGGGCGGTGCGGATCGTCAGGTCGCCGCGCGCCATCCGCACCATCTCGTCCAGCGAGCGGCTGGAATGGCCGACCTTCAGCGACAGGTCCCACAGGAAATAGAGCATCGCCTCGATCACCTGCTCGCACCAGGGCGTGTGCTTCATCGGGGTGAGGAAGGCGATGTCGACGTCGGAATGGGGTGCCATCTCGCCCCGGCCATAGCCGCCGACGGCCATGATGGTGAGACGCTCGCCCGAGGAGCGGTTGCCGGACGGATAGACGTCGGCCACCACGTGATCGTGGATCACGCGGACCAGCTGATCGACCAGGAAGGCCTGGGCCGTGGCACTTTCGCGGCCCGCGCTTGGCTTTTCGGCGAGGCGTCGGGCAATCTCCGCCCGGCCCGCGGCGAGCGCCGTACGCAGCAGTTCAACCACCGCTGGCCGCGCTGGCGCCGCGCCCTTGTCCGCCACCAGATCGGCAATTGCCCCGGCCAGCGCGCGTCGATCGATGATCGCGCGCTGGTCCGGGATGCTGGTCCGGCTCAAGCCGTGCTCTTCTGCTCGCTTTCCCACACGGAGAGGTAACGGGCTTTCAGCGTGCGCTTGTCAACCTTTTCGGTGCCCAGGCGGGGCAGGGTTTCGGTTTCCTGCCACAGCCGCACCGGCACCTTGAAGGCGGCGATCTGGGCTTTCAGGAACTCGCGCAGTTCCGCTTCGGTCAGGTTTTCGCCATCCTTGGCCAGGAACACGCCGGTCGGCAGTTCGCCGAAGCGCTCGTCGGGCATGCCGAAGACGCTGCATTCGGAAACCTTGGGGTGGGCATAGATCGCCTGTTCCACCTCGATGCAGCTGATGTTCTCGCCGCCGCGGATGATGATGTCCTTCTTGCGGTCGACGATGAACAGGTAGCCGTCCTCGTCGAGGTAGCCGAGGTCGCCGGTGCGGAAGAACCCGTCGGGCATGATCGCGGCCTTGGTCGCCTCGGTGTTGTTCCAGTAGCCCAGGAAATTGGCGATCGAGCGGATTGCCACTTCGCCGATTTCGCCCGCCGGCAGGCAATCCCCGGCATCGTTGAGGATGCCGATCTCGACCAGCGGCTTCGAGGCCGTGCCGGTCGAGCCGGGCTTGGCCAGGTAGTTCTCGTTGAAGTTGCCGCAGCCCACACCATTGGTTTCGGTCAGGCCATAGCCCAGCAGCGGGAAGGCGTTCGGCAGGTTCTCGCGGATCCGCGTCACATGGTCGACCGGGCGCGGCGCGCCGCCTGCGGCAAAGGCGGTGCAGCTCGACAGGTCGTACTTGTCGCGGTTGGGATGGGTCGCGATCTCGAAGCTCATCAGCGGCACGCCGACGAAGTAGGAGACCTTTTCCTTCTCGATCAGGCGCATCGCCTCTTCGGCGTTCCACTTGGGCATCAGCACCAGCTTGCGACCGATCGCGAAGGACTGGAGGAACAGCGGCACTTCGCCGGTCACGTGGAACAGCGGCACGTTGACCAGGCTGCACGGCTGGCCGCTGGGCGCCTCGCCCTTGGAACCCATGTAGGTGAAGACCATCAGCGTCTGCGCGGCATAGTTCATCGTTGCCTGCACCACACCGCGGTGATCCGAATAGGCCCCCTTCGACTGGCCGGTGGAGCCGGAGGTGTAGAGGATCGTCGCCAGGTCATCGCCGGTCAGCTCGGGCAGGGCGGTATCCGCGCCGCCGCCGTGAGCCAGCAGTTCGGACAGGCCCTGTTCCCATGGGCAGTCGTGGGTGATGGTCACCAGCTTGCCGGGATAGCGCAGGCCCTGCAGACGCTCGCCGCGCTGGTGATCGACCAGCGTGATCGTGCAGCCCGCCAGCTCGATCCCGCCGGCCAGTTCCTCGCCGGTCCACCAGCCATTCAGCAGCGTGGCGCAGCCACCGGCCATCAGGATCGCCAGGTAGGCAACGATCCAGTTGGCCGAATTGCGCGCGGCGATCCCGATCCGGTCACCCTTCTGGACGCCGTGACCGGCCACGAGGCCGCCAGCGACGGTGCGGGCGGCGGCATGGATCTGGGCAAAGGTCAGGCGGATATCGCCATCCACCAGGAACTCCACATCGCCATGCTGGGCGCAATAGTGATCGAAATAGTGCGCCAGCGTGGGCGGCGCGTTCTTGAGCATTGGCAGGTGGCGACCAAACCGTTCGATCTCCACCGTTTCCAGCGGGGCTTCGGGGGCAGTCAGCATCGCGATGACGCTGTTCAGGGCATTGTCGAGTTCACTCGGCATGCAACATCCTTATCCTCATGTTGAGGGACGCCCCCCTTCCTGGCGTCCTGCCGGGTTTGTTTCCCGGCTTCGTCTGTGCCAGAAGGCCGCGCGTATGGTCGCGCCGGAATCCCCTCTGGCAGCGCCCATTTAGGGAGATACTCGCGTGCTGTCACTAGCGCTTGCCGTAGCGGCTAACCCGGAACCGATTCACTGGATCGACCTGGGACTTAAGCCCTATCTGTTCGAACTCGGTTCGTTCCAGTTGCGCTGGTACAGCCTGGCCTATCTGGCCGGAATCCTGCTGGGCTACTGGCACCTTGGCAAGATGATCAAGGCTCCCGGCGCGCCGATGGCGCAGCGCCACCTTGATGACCTGTTCTTCTACTGCACGCTCGGCATCATCCTGGGCGGACGGCTGGGCTATGCCACTTTCTATGCCCCCGAACTGTGGTCTAACCCGCTGGACCTGCTGAAGCTGTGGAACGGCGGGATGAGCTTCCACGGCGGGCTGGTCGGCACGGTGGTGGCGATGGGCTGGGTGGCCTGGCGCGGCGGTCTCAGCTTCCTGCGTGTGATCGATTATGTCGCCGTGGTCGTGCCGTTCGGCATGTTCTTCGGGCGGCTGGCGAACTTCATCAACGGCGAACTGTGGGGCCGCGTGGCGGAAAGCCCGATCGCCTGGGCCATGGTCTTCCCCGGCGCCGGGCCTTATCCGCGCCACCCCAGCCAGCTCTACCAGGCGGGCCTTGAAGGGCTGCTGATGATGCTGGTGATGCTGTGGCTGTTCTGGCGGACCAAGGCGCGCTGGCGGCCGGGCCTGCTGGGCGCGACCTTCGCCACGGGCCTGGGTCTTGCCCGCTTCGTGGCCGAATACTTCCGCGAACCCGATGCCCAGCTCAGCGAATTTGCCGTGCGCACCGGCCTGTCGATGGGCCAGTGGCTGACCATCCCGCTGCTGGTGGTGGGCGTGGTCTTCCTGGTCCGGGCGCTGGTCCGCCCGCCGCTGGGTGCCGGCAAGCAGGGCTAGGCCGCGGATGGAACGGGCCGGGGGCGAGCCGCTCGCCGCGATCTTTCGCCGCCTGATCGCCAACACCGGGCCGATCAGCCTGATGCATTACATGGGCGAGGCGAACGCCCGTTATTATACCAGCCGCGATCCGCTGGGCAGCGCGGGCGATTTCATCACCGCGCCCGAAATCAGCCAGATGTTCGGTGAACTGATCGGCCTGTGGCTGGCCGACATGTGGATCAACGCCGGGCGCGAGGAACCGGTCCATTATGTCGAGCTGGGGCCGGGGCGCGGTACGCTCGCCAGCGACGCGCTGCGGGTGGCCAAGCGTTATGGCCTGACCCCGTCGGTCCACTTCGTCGAAAGCTCCACCGCGCTCAAGGACGTGCAGCTGGCCACGGTCCCCGGCGCGCAGTGGCACCACGACCTGTCCACCGTGCCGCCCTATGGCCCGGTGCTGATCGTCGCGAACGAGTTCCTCGATGCCCTGCCGGTGCGGCAACTGGTCAAGACGCCCGATGGCTGGCGTGAACGGATGGTCGTGCCGGAAGGGGACCGCTTCGTCTGCGTGGCCGGACCGCAACCGATGGACCCGGCCGTGCCCGAGGCCCGGCGCGATGCCCCCGAAGGCACGATCTACGAGCTGTGCCCGGGCGCTGCCGCCACGGTCTATGAAGTGGCCGGACGCCTGATGGAGCAGGGCGGAGCGGCGCTGTTCATCGATTACGGCCACGATGCGCCGCGCGATGGCTCCACGCTGCAGGCGGTGCGCGCGCATCTGAAGGTCGATCCTTTCGCCAATCCCGGCGAAGCGGACCTGACTGCCCACGTCGATTTCGCCGCGCTGGCCCCGATCGCCCAGTCGCGCGGGGTGCGCTGGCTGGGCACCGTGCCGCAGGGCCGCTGGCTGCGCGAGCTGGGGATCGAGGCGCGAGCCGAGGCATTGGCCGCGACCGCGCCCGAACATGCCCCCGCGATCCATGCGGCCAGGGACCGGCTGATCGGCGAAGGGCAGATGGGCCTGCTGTTCAAGGTGATGGGGCTGGCCGCACCGAACTGGCCGGGCGGGGCCGGGTTCGCGGGCTGAGCTGCTTCAATACCTCTCGACCCGTTCGCCCTGAGGAGGCGCGAAGACGCAGTCTGAGCTCCGTCTCGAAGGGTCCTTCGAGACAGCACTTCAGCCTTCGGCTTCAGCGCTTCCTCAGGACGAGCGGGTGTGTGGGCTAGGCCTGCTTGAACGAGACACCTTGCTATGCGCATTCGGCTCCAAGGAGTAACCATGCGCGCCACCCCCGATTTCGATTTCGCCCTGCCCGAAAGCGCCGCGATGATCCGCGAGGTCACCGCCCGCTTTGCCGATGAACAGATCGCGCCGCTGGCCGCGAAGGCCGATGCCGAGGACTGGTTCCCGCGCGCGGAACTGTGGCCGGCGATGGGCGAGCTGGGCCTGCACGGGATCACCGTGGAAGAGGAGTGGGGCGGCCTGGGCCTGGGCTATCTCGACCATGTGATCGCGGTGGAGGAAGTCTCCCGCGCCTCGGCCTCGATCGGTCTGTCCTATGGGGCGCACTCCAACCTCTGCGTCAACCAGATCCGCCGCTGGGGCAATGACGAGCAGAAGGCGAAGTATCTCGGCAAGCTGATCTCGGGCGAACATGTCGGCAGCCTCGCCATGTCGGAAGCCGGGGCCGGGTCGGACGTGGTCTCTATGAAGCTCAAGGCCGACGCGGTGCAGGGCGGCTATGTCCTCAACGGCACCAAGTTCTGGATCACCAACGCGACTTATGCCGATACCCTGGTGGTCTACGCCAAGACCGCGCCCGAGGCCGGCTCGCGCGGGATCACGGCCTTCCTGATCGAAAAGGACGATGAAGGTTTCTCGATCGGCCAGAAGATCGACAAGATGGGGATGCGGGGCAGCCCCACGGCCGAACTGGTGTTCAACGACTGCTTCATTCCCGAAGAGCGGATCATGGGACCACTCCACGGCGGGGTCGGCGTGCTGATGAGCGGCCTTGATTACGAGCGCGTGGTCCTCGCGGGCCTTCAGCTGGGGATCATGCAGGCCTGCCTCGACACGGTCATCCCCTACCTGCGCGAGCGCAAGCAGTTCGGCAAGCCGATCGGCGCCTTCCAGCTGATGCAGGCCAAGGTGGCGGACATGTACGTCGCGCTGCAATCGGCCCGCGCCTATACCTATGCCGTGGCGAAAAGCTGCGATGCCGGGCAGACCACCCGCTTCGACGCCGCCGGGGCGATCCTGCTGGCCAGCGAGAATGCCTTCAAGGTGGCGGGTGAGGCGGTCCAGGCGCTGGGCGGGGCGGGCTATACCAAGGACTGGCCGGTGGAGCGCTATCTGCGCGATGCCAAGCTGCTCGATATCGGCGCGGGCACCAACGAGATCCGCCGGATGCTGATTGGCCGCGAGTTGATCGGGGCGGCCTGACGGGGCCGATTTTGGTCTGGACGATCAGGGGCATGCTTGGCTAGGCACCGCGATGAAGGGGATCGAGGAGCAGAGATGACTGAATCCCCTGACGCGCCGACGCGCGGTTTCCTGGGCTGGGTTGAACGGGTCGGCAACAAGCTGCCCGAACCGGCGATGATCTTTGTCTGGCTGATCGCCTTCCTGATGCTGCTGTCGGCGCTGGGTGCCGCGCTCGGCTGGCAAGCCTCGCTCAATTACACGGGCAAGGAAGCGCCGCAGTGGGGCGAGCTCAAGGACGGGGTGCTGACCTATCGCGCCACCAGCCTGTTCGCGGAAGAGAACATGGCCCGCCTGCTGACCGAGATGCCCAAGACGCTCACCGGCTTTGCTCCGCTGGGGATGGTCATGGTGTTGATCCTGGGCGCGGCGGTGGCCGAGCGGACCGGGCTGCTGTCCGCGCTGATCCGCGCTTCGCTGCGCAATGCCCCGCGCGCGGTGATGACCCCGATCGTGGCGGTGATCGGGATGGTTTCGCACCATGCCTCGGACGCGGCCTATGTGGTGTTCATCCCGCTGGCCGCGATCCTCTATGCCTCGGTCGGGCGGCATCCGCTGGTCGGGCTGGCGGCGGCCTTTGCCGGGGTTTCGGGCGGCTTTGCCGGCAATCTCACGCCCGGGCAGATGGACGTGCTGCTGTTCGGCTTTACTCAGGAAGCGGCGCGGATCATCGATCCGGCCTGGACCATGAACCCGCTGGGCAACTGGTACTTCATTGTCGCGATCGTTGTCGTCTTCACCCCGATCATCTGGTACATTACCGACCGCGTGATCGAGCCGCGGTTGGGCCTCTGGGGTAGCACGCCCGACGAGGAACTGCGCGCCGAACTGGCCAAGTCGGAAGTGACCGCGATCGAGCGGCGCGGGCTGCGCCGGGCGGGCCTGGCCGCGCTGGCAGTGATCGCGCTTTATGCCGCCCTCAGCCTGTGGGCCGGCTATACCCCGCTGATCGACGAGAACAAGGCCGGCCCGGCCCAGCTCCAGCCGTTCTATTCCGGTCTGATCGCGGGCTTCTTCCTGCTCTTCCTGGCCAGCGGCATGGCCTATGGCTTTGCCACGGGCGTCCTGCAGGGTTCGAAGGACGTGATCGCCATGATGCAGGAAGGGGTGCGGATGCTGGCGCCCTACCTGGTCTTCGTCTTCTTTGCCGCGCACTTCGTCGCCATGTTCAACTGGTCGCGGCTGGGGCCGATCTTCGCGATCGACGGGGCGCTGGCGCTGCAGCAGATGGCCGTGCCCGCGCCGGTGCTGCTGGCCGGGGTGCAGTTCGTCTCGTCCTTCCTCGACCTGTTCATCGGCTCTGCCGCCGCCAAGTGGAGCGCGATGGCCCCGGTCGTCGTGCCCAAGTTCATGCTGCTGGGGATCAGCCCGGAAATGACCACGGCGGCCTATCGGATGGGGGACAGCTATACCAATATCATGACCCCGCTGATGAGCTACTTCCCGCTGATCCTGGCCTTTGCCCGCCGCTATGACCCATCGCTGGGGGTTGGCTCGCTGCTGGCGCTGATGCTGCCCTATGCGCTCAGTTTCATGGCAGTGGGGCTGGTGATGACGGTGGGCTGGGTTACCTTCGATCTGCCGCTGGGGCCGGGTGCGCAGGTTTTCTACACGCCACCGGTGGAGTCCATCAAATGAGCGCACCCGTTCTTTCGACCAGTCTCAACCTTGAAGATCCGGCCGCCCGGGCGCGTGCGGCGCATAACCGCACGCTGGCTACCGATCTGCGCGCCAGGGTGGCGCAGGCGGCGCTGGGTGGGGACGAGAAGAGCCGTGAGCGGCATACCGCGCGCGGCAAGCTGCTCCCGCGCGAGCGGGTCGAACGCCTGCTTGATCCGGGCTCGCCGCTGCTTGAAATCGGCCAGCTGGCGGCGGGCGGGGTCTATGGCGAGGACATTCCCGGCGCCGGGATCATCACCGCGATCGGGCGCGTTTCGGGCCGCCAGTGCATGATCGTGGCCAACGATGCGACGGTGAAGGGCGGGACCTATTATCCGCTGACGGTGAAGAAGCACCTGCGCGCGCAGGAGATCGCCGAGGCCAATCATCTGCCCTGCATCTACCTGGTCGATTCCGGCGGCGCCAACCTGCCCCACCAGGCCGAGGTGTTTCCCGACCGCGATCACTTTGGCCGGATCTTCTTCAACCAGGCCCAGATGAGCGCCAAGGGCATCCCGCAGGTCGCTTGTGTGATGGGTTCGTGCACCGCAGGTGGCGCTTATGTGCCTGCCATGTCCGACGAAACGGTGATCGTGCGCGAGCAAGGCACGATCTTCCTGGCCGGCCCGCCGCTGGTCAAGGCGGCGACCGGCGAGGAAATCAGCGCCGAGGATCTGGGCGGGGGCGATCTCCACGCCCGCAAGTCCGGCGTGGTCGATCACCTGGCCGAAAACGACGAACATGCGCTGACCATCGTCCGCGATATCGTCTCCCACCTCGGCCCGCGCCACGATCACGGCCTGCCGCTCAAGGAGCCGCGCCCGCCCAAGTACGACGCGGAAGAGCTTTACAGCCTGATTCCCGAGGATGTCCGTGCGCCTTACGATGTCCACGAAGTCATCGCCCGGCTGGTCGATGGCAGCGAGTTTCACGAGTTCAAGGCGCACTACGGCTCCTCGCTGGTCTGCGGCTTTGCCCATATCTGGGGCATGCCGGTGGCGATCTTGGCCAACAACGGCGTGCTGTTTTCCGAAAGCGCCGTGAAGGGCGCGCACTTCATCGAGCTGGCCTGCCAGAGGAAGATCCCGCTGCTGTTCTTGCAGAACATCAGCGGCTTCATGGTCGGCGGCAAGTACGAGGCGGAAGGGATCGCCAAGCACGGGGCCAAGCTGGTCACGGCCGTTGCCACCGCCACGGTGCCGAAGATCACCGTGCTGATCGGCGGCAGCTTTGGCGCGGGCAATTACGGCATGTGCGGCCGCGCCTATTCGCCGCGCTTCCTGTTCACCTGGCCCAATGCCCGCATTTCGGTGATGGGCGGCGAGCAGGCGGCATCGGTGCTGGCCACGGTCCACCGCGATGCCGCCAAGTGGACGCCTGAGGAGGCCGAGGCCTTCAAGAACCCGATCCGCGCGAAGTACGAGGACGAGGGCAATCCCTATTATGCCACGGCCCGGCTGTGGGATGATGGCGTGATCGACCCGGTCCAGACCCGCGACGTGCTGGGCCTGGCGCTTGCCGCCAGTCTCGAAGCCCCGATCCCCGATCGCCCGGCTTTTGGCGTGTTCAGGATGTAGACGGATCGCTCCGCACCCGGCCAAAAGGCTTATCGACGCGGGGCAAGCCTGCCCTTATGACTGCCCCCAAGAAACCAGAACGACACCAGAGAGTGATGCCTGAATGACGGAACGCCGCCCCACACTGCTGTCCCGCATTGTGCAGCGGGTGGTGCTGTGGCTCTATCGCTGGAAAGGCTGGACCATTGTTGGCGAGGCACCCGCTGCGCGCAAGTTCGTGATCACCGGCGCGCCACACACCACCAACTGGGACTTCATCTTCTTCATTGGCACGATCAACAAGCTGGGCCTGAAGCCCAGCTTCGTGGGCAAGCTCAGCCTGTTTCGCGGGCCGCTCAAGCGGTTCATGTATGACATGGGCGGGCTGCCGGTGGACCGGTCGAAGCGGAACAACAAGTATGTTGAGCAGACTGCGGCCTATTTCGACCAGATGGATGACCTGGCCCTGGTCGTCGCCCCGGAAGGAACGCGCGGCAGCGATGGCAACTGGCGCAGCGGGTTCTATCACATCGCGCTGAAGGCAGGAGTGCCGATCGTGCCGGCCTGGGTCAATCACGCGACGATGAAGGGCGGGATCGGCCCGGCGATCATGCCAACCGGGGACTATGCGGCGGACCTGGCCAGGATTGCCGCCTTCTATCGCTCGGTCATGCCCGATTGCCTGCGGTTCGAGCGGCTGGCCGCTTCGGCCGCGGCCTTGAAGGATGCCGCAGCCGATAGCCTGAAGGAGAAGCTGCCATGATCGACGCCCTCTTGATCAATGCCATGCTGATCAATGCCGCGGTGGCTGCGGTGCTCTTGCTGCTGGGCTGGCTGATCGCCGTGCGGATCAGCGACGTGTCGTTCATCGATGCGATCTGGGGCGGTGGCATGGCGGTGCTGGCCGTGGCCAGCTGGTTGCAACTCGGCGCGCCTGGCACCCGCGCCGATCTGATCGCCGCCATGGCCGCCCTGTGGGGCCTCAGGCTGTTCTGGCACCTCTACACCCGCTGGCGCGGCCACGGCGAGGATGTGCGCTATGCCCGGATGCTGGGCAAGGCCAAGGCGCAGGGACGCTTCGCCCAGGCCGCGCTGACCAAGGTGTTCGGTCCGCAGGCCTTCCTGCTCTATCTCACCTGCCTGCCCGCGCAGCTAGGAATCCTGGCCAGCTCCGATCCCGCGCCGCTTGGCCCGCTGGCCATCGCCGGGGCCGCACTGTGGTTGCTCGGCATGGTCTTTGAAGTGGTGGGTGATGCCCAGCTGACCGCCTTCCGCGCCGATCCCGCCAACAAGGGCAAGGTGCTAGACACTGGCCTGTGGCGCTATACCCGCCATCCCAACTATTTTGGCGATACCTGTGTGTGGTGGGGTATCTGGCTGGCTGCCGCCGATGCCGGGCCTTGGATTGCCTTGGCCAGCCTGCCGGGGCCGCTGTTCCTGACCTTCACGCTCACCAGGTGGTCGGGCAAGCCGCTGCTGGAATATGGCCTGAAGAAGAACCGTCCGGGCTATGCTGAGTATATCGAGCGCACATCCGGCTTCATTCCCTGGCCTCCGAAGAAGGGCTAGGCGCTAGCGATCGCCATAGCTGGGCGCGCGCTTTTCCAGGAAGGCCAGCCGCGCCTCGTTGGCATCGGCGGTGTGGCCGAGCAGGATCTGCTGGCGATCCTCGATCGCGAAGGCGTGTTCCATGCTGGCCGCATCGATGTTGAGGTTGAGCGCATCCTTGGTCAGCCGCAGGCCCATCGGGCTGGTCAGCAGCATTTCCTCGGCCAGGGCCAGCGCCTTGGGCAGCAGGTCCTCGTGCGGCACGATCTCGCTCATCAGCCCGCAGGCCAGCGCCTTGTCTGCAGTCATGAAGCGCCCTGTCAGCAGGTATTCGCTCGCCACCGATGCACCGACCAGGCGCGGCAGGAAATAGCTCGCGCCCATGTCGCAGCCGCCCAGGCCGATCTTGATATAGGCCGCATTCATCCGGATATCGGGTGCGGCATAGCGCACGTCGCTGGCCAGCAGCAGCGAGAAGCCCCCGCCGCAGGCCGGCCCCTGGGCACAGGCGATCACCGGTTGCGGACACTTGCGCATAGCCTGCATCACCGCCGCGATCATCCGCTGGGTACGCCATGACTGGTGGATGCGCCCGGCCTCGGGATCGAACGGCCAGCCGGTCAGGTCCAGCCCGGCGCAGAACGCCCGCCCCTCGGCCCTCAGGATCACCACCCGCACTTCAGGACGAGCGGCGAGACCGGTGAAGTAATCGAGCAGCCCCTGGATCAGCGGTTCGTTCATGGCATTGAGCCGGTCGGGCCGGTTCAGGCTGACCACCTCGATTGCCCCGCGCGCCTCGATCACTACCGGTTGTTCGTCCATCCGCCTGCTCCCATCTGTTTCCCGCCCATTGACCTATCCGGTACCCCTGTGGCAAGGGGCCGCCACATCCGCCGGCAAAGACCGGGGCGGACACACCCGAGCGGGTGTAGCTCAATGGTAGAGCAGAAGCTTCCCAAGCTTACGACGAGGGTTCGATTCCCTTCACCCGCTCCATTTTTCCGTTCAGCCGCTATTGACCATCATCATGGCCGGGTCGTTCGCGATCGGGCTTGTCTGGCTTGGGCTTCTTGTCCGACTGCTGCGGCGGTTTGCCAGGATGGTCGGGGTGCTCGGCGGGGGGCTGCGCGCCTGGCTGCGGCACCGGTATCGGCGGCGGCGTTATCTGGCCGCGGGGCTGACGGGGTGGTTCCGGTAATGCGCGCGGTTGCGGCTGGCCTTGCAATTGGGGCTGCGGTGCGGGCTGCGGTTGCGGCTGACCCTGCCATTGGGGTGGTGGCGGTGGGGTTGGACGAGTGCTGTCGCGGCGATCCTGGCCGTCATCCTGGCGCGGACCCCAGACAGGCCTGTAGTTCTTCCGATACTGCTGCTCCCAGCGATCACGCTCGCGGTAGAAGCTGCGATCCCGGTAATGATCGTCCCAGTAGACCCCGAAGGAGAACGAGAGGATGCCGATGCCGAGGTAGGGTGCCACGGTGTCGAGGCTGCGGCGGCGCCCCTGATAGGTCGCGGCCAGATCGCGACCTGGCACCCAGCCGCGATCGCGCTGATAGCCGACATCGCACCAGCTCCAGTCGCGCAGGCAGCCATAGACGCTGACCTGCACGTTGCGGTTGATCCGCCGCACTGCGGGATAGTCATAATCCGGCCCGGCGCGCATCCATGACCGGCGCACCATGTAGCCGATCTGCCAACGCCCGCTCCAGTAGGACCGGCTTGGCCGTGGCCCCCAGTTCGGCTGGTAACTGTCGAAATAGTGCTGCTCCCAGCGATAGCGCTCGCTGTAGAACGGGCGCTGGCGATAATGGTTCTCCCAGTAGTCGCCGAAGCTGAAGGTGACCGTGCCGACCCTGATGCTGAACGAGAGGTTGGCCAAGCTGTCTTCGCGGCCGTCATAGCGGCCGGAGAACTCGGAACCCGAAACCCAGCCGCGATCGTTGCCATAGCTGACATCGCACCAACTGCGGTCACTGAGGCAGCCGTGGACCGTCACCCGCCCGCCCCGTGCGATGTTGCGCACGGCAGGATAGCCCGCTTCCGGTCCGGCGCGCATGGTGGTTGTCCGCGTGGCTTCGACCGACGTGGCACGATCCCGCCACTGATCCTGGCCCGATTGCGCCAGAACCGGCGCAGCTACAAGCGAAACGCACAGACCCGCCAGTGATGACGTCAAGACCGGGACATGTTTCATAAAGTCTCCTGCTCCATTGGGGGTCTTGGCAGACACCTGTTGCCCTGGGCTGGCTGCACCCGCCCGAAGGTCCTCACAGGCTGGGTGTTTAGACCCAGCCTGTTGTTCTACGGGCTCACTGGCATGAACGATCGGACGCCTCGGTGGCAAAGCCCATGCAAATGATCCTGCGGAAACGGAAGAACCTTGGCCGGGCACCTTGTCCCGGTTGCGTGACATGGATTAGGGGCTGGAGGCCGCCGCCGAGAATCCGGTTATGTCCGGGCTCGTAGAATCCCTGATCAGGCCGTCCGGGCTTTGGCGGGGTTCGGGAGGCCAGTGATGCCACCGGGCCGGGCGGGGTTCACCCCCAAGCCTCCACCAGGTCCGCCGCGTTGCCGGTTCCGAACACATGGTGATCGGGTCGGACCAGCACGGCTTCGGCCTGGTGCTTGTCGAGCCAGTGGCCGATCTGCCGGGCGAAGGGGGCGAGGCGCAGCGTTTCAAGATCGGCGCGCGTGATCAGTGCGTGGCCGAGGCCGAGGACCTCGTCCAGCCGGGTGCCATCGGCGGCAATCGCTTGGGGGAAATAGCTGCCCGCGCCGGGCGCGCCGGCCATGATCCGGCCGGCGGAGATTGGCGGATAGGCTGGCGGGCCACCGGGCAGCTTGCCCAGCTTGCGGGCCAGCTTGAACTTCAGGTCGCGCAGCCAGGCTGACCAGCGGTTGGTGATGCAGACCGTCTTGCCCATCATGATCGCCATGTCGATCGTGGCGCGCAGGTTGGGTGCGCGTTCGGGCTGGTAGCTGTCCAGCAAGGCGTCATCCGCCCCATCCCGGACCACGGCGGCCAGCTTCCAGGCCAGGTTCGCCGCATCGCGCAGGCCGGAACACATCCCCTGCCCGGCAAAGGGCGGGGTCTGGTGCGCGGCATCCCCGACCAGCAGTACGCGGCCCTGCCGCCAGCGCTCGGCAATCCGGGCGCGGAAGGTGTAGACTGCCTTGCGCTCCAGCCGGACCGCACCCTTGACGTTCCAGGGTTCCAGCAACCGGTCGATGAAGGCGTCGTCGCTGACCTGTTCGGCCGTCTCACCCGGTTTGATCATGAATTCCCAGCGATGCCGACCCTCGCCCATCAGCACGCAGGTGGTGGGGCGGGCGGGATTGCAGATCTGCAGGTTTTCGGTCGGCAGCTTAGCGTAGTCATCGACCAGCACGTCAACCACCAGCCAGGGCTCCTCGAAGTTGAGGTCTTCGAAGGCGATCCCCGAAGCCTCGCGCACCGGGCTGCGCGCGCCATCCGCGCCGACGAGATAGCGGGCGCGGATCGTGCGTTCGCCCTCGGGGGTGGCGATCGTGGCCGTTACGCCCGTGCCATCGTCAACAAAGGCGTTCATTTCCCAGCGGTTGTGCAGTTCGGCGGTCGGCTGGGCGGCAAGCGCCTTGCGCAGTTCGGCCTCGACACTGGGCTGGTGGATCATGTTGGCGGCGGGCCAGCCGCCGGGGCCGATCTGGCCCGCGCCTTCGAACCGCAGCAGCACCTCACCCTTGGCGTTCAGAAAGTCATAGCGGTTGGCGCGCCGCGCGGTCTTCATTACCGCTTCGGCCACACCGGCTTCCTGCAGGATCCGCATGCCCTCGTGATCGATGTGCGCGGCGCGTGGCAGCGAATAGATGTCCGCCTCCTTCTCGGCGATGATCACCTTCACACCCCGGCGGGCGAGCAGCACGGCCAGCGTCACCCCGGTCGGGCCGCCTCCGGCAATCAGGACATCGCAATCGAAGGCCGCGGGCATCGGCTCAGCCCTCCGCCACCATGGTGCCTTCGATATGGCCCAGCCGGTCGATCTCGCAGCGGACGACGTCGCCAGCTTTCAGGAACTGCCTTGGGTCCATCGCCGCGCCGATCCCGCCGGGAGTGCCGGTGAACAGGCAATCGCCTGGCTCCAGCGTCATGCCCATCGAGAGATGCTCGACCTGCTGCCATACGTTGAATACCAGGTGCTCGGTGTCCGAATCCTGCCGCTTCTCGCCATTGACAAAGCAACGGATGCCAAGCCCGTGCGGATCGCCCAGTTCATCGGCGGTAACGATCCAGGGACCCATCGGGGCGTGGGTGTCGAAGCTCTTGCCGAAGCTCCACTGCGGGGTGGAATGCTGGGCCAGGCGCTCGGTCACGTCGTTGCCCACGCAATAGCCGAAGATGGCGGCGGGGGCGTCAGCAGCAGCGATATGCTTGCCGCCCTTGCCGATCACGGCAACCAGTTCGACCTCGTAATCGTTGGTGAAGGCCCCACGCGCGATCAGGATCGGATCGTAGGGGCCGTTGACGCTGGTCTGGGCCTTGGTGAACCAGACCTGCTTTTCGGGCGTACCCATGTTCGATTCCGCGATGTGGTCGGCATAGTTGAGGCCGATCGCGAAGATCTTGCCAGGGCGCTGGACCGGGGCTTCCAGCTTGACCGAGGCCAGCGGCACGCCGCCGCCGGCAGCCGCCTTGGCCTCCAGTTCGGGCTTCAGTTCGTCCCAGCGCGCGATCAGGTCGATCATGGTGCCTGGCACCCCGGTATCGATCACGCTGGCGCCCACCACGATCCCGGTGCGGGTCTGGCCATTGGCGGTGTAGGTGCAGAGCTTCATGCGGCGGTTCCTTCGGGCTGGCGGCGAAACAGCCGCTTGAGGCGCAGTTGCAGAGCGGTAACGAACGAAATCAGGCCGGGCGGTGGGGGCAGCTTGCCTACGAACATCGGATGCGGCGCACCCCATTGCACGGCGAGCAGCGCGCTCATCGGCTGCTTCTGCGGGGGGTCGGCAGCGGTGAACAGGTCTCCATCGGTCCAGTGTTCCAGCTCGTTGCCGAACGGATCCTTCCAGTAATCGAAGATCTGGCTGCCCATGATGTGGCGGCCAACGCCCCAGGCGGGCTGGTGCTTTGCCGCCTTGAGGTGCTGGTGGCCCAGCATCAGGTCATCAAGGTTGGCCACCTCGAAGGCGGCATGGAGAATGCCGAGCTCACCCGGCAATTGCGCCAGGAACAGGGTGTGGTGATCGGCCGGCTTGTCGCCCCGGTCGCAGCGCATGAAGGCGCCCAGCGGCACGTCCTTCGCGGCCTCCACCTCGTCCGAGGTGATGAAGCCGAAGCGGTCCTTGTACCACTTTTCCGACTTGCGGAAGTCGCGCACCTTTAGCACGGCATGGCCGATCCGCTTGACATGGGCGGGGGCCGGATCGAGCCGCACGGTGCGGCGCAGGCGCGGCTTGGTGGTAGCCGAATTGAACGGCTGGTCGGCGGGCAGGGGGGCAGGATCGCGCTTGGCCTGCCCGGCCACCACTTCCACCAGGTAGCCATCGGGATCGGTCAGGCGCACAACCTTGCCGCCGCCTGGTTCGGCCAGGTCATCCACGGCCACGCCTTCACTGGTCGCCAGGGTCTCGAGGTCGGCCAGGCTCTCTGCGCGCAGGCCCACGGCCAGGAACCGCGCTTCGCCCGGCTCGGTCACATGGACGAAGGGGCGCCCGTCGCTGCCCCGGCCATAGAGCCGCCCGCCATCCTCGAAGCAGTCCATCCCGAAGTCTTCCAGGAAGGCGCGCATGGCCGAAAGATCGGGCGCGGCATAGCGCACGTGGGCAATGTCCTCGATGCGGATCGTGCTCATGGCATCCTCTCCCGCGACGGGCTCTGCTGGCCCGAGTCGCGAATTGACTATTTGGTCAGGTAATTGACAAATGACTATCCGGTCAAGTAGGTTTTGGTCATGACGGCTCAGCCCCTTAGCCCCCGCGCCCAGCGGACCTATCGCGCGCTCGTCGATGCCGGATTGGAATTGCTGGCGGAGCGGCCAATCGATGCCCTGTCGATCGATGAGATCGTCGGCCGGGCCGGGGTGGCCAAGGGCAGCTTCTTCAACCACTTTGCCGACAAGCCCGCTTTCGGTCGGGCTATCGGGGCGGAGATCCGGGTCGAGCTGGAAGAGCGGATCGGCGCGGCCAATGCCGGGGTGGCCGATCCCTTTGCCCGGCTGTCGGGCGGGATGCGCACGGGGCTCTCCTTTGCGCTCGATGAACCGCGCAAGACCGCGATCATGATCCGCAATGCCGGCAATTCGACCCTGCGCGACCAGCCGCTCAACCAGGGCGTCGCGGCCGACATGAACGCGGCAGTCGCCACCGGGCGGTTGCGGGCCGAGGCGCAGGCCAGCGGTGTGCGGTTCTGGCTGGGCCTGTGCCAGGTGCTGATGGCCAATGCGGTCGAGCGCCGGATCGACCGGGCCGAAGGGGCCGTGCGACTGGAAGAAATGCTGGTACTGGCGCTGACCGGACTTGGCTTGCCGCCTGGCGAGGCGGCTGATTATGCCTCAGCCAGCGCGGACCTGCTCCGGCTCGGGCGCTAGCGGCGGCAGCCGTACCGCCCAGACCAGGATTGCCCCCAGCGTCAGCGCCGCCATGGCCAGCCCCTGGGCCAGACCATAGCTGCCAAAGGCATCGTGCAGCTGCCCGACGCCGACGATGCCGATGCCATTGCCGATCCAGCCAAACCCATGCAGCGCGCCGTAGATTGTGCCGTACTGGGCGATCGGAAAACGCCGGGCGACGAAATAGGCGAACAGATCGACCTCGATCCCCTGCTGCAGGCCGATCATTGCCGCCGCCAGGATCGCCGCCCACAGCAGCTGGTCGGTCAGCAGCAGCAGCAGGAAGCCGCTGCCGGGAATGACCGTGAAGACCAGCGCCACAACCTGCGGCCGGAAGGTGTCCAGCAGCCAGCCGCCCAGCAACCGGCCGACAAATTGGCCGGCGGCGAAGACGGACACGGCCAGTGCTCCGGTGGCAGCCGAGAAGCCTTCTTCCTGCACGATCGGCGAAAGCTGGCCGACAAACCCGGCGGTGGCCGCGCCCATCGCGATCAGGCTGGCGGCCATCAGCACGAAATCGCGGGACCTAAGGAACGACCAGTCAGCGCCGCCTCCGCCCATCGAAACCGCGGTATAGGCCCGGCTGGCGCTGCTTGGCACGATAAACAGCACCGCCGGAATGCCGACCAGCGCGGTGAAGCCGGCCAGCGCCAGGAACCCGCCGCGCCAGCCGTATTGCTCGACGATCGGGGCGAGGATCAGGGGGGCGATGACGGCAAAGACTGACACGCCCGTGGCCACCAGTCCAAGCGCCCGGCCGCGATAGCGGCGGAAATGGGCGTTGACCGGGCGCGTGGTGACCACGCCTGTCGTGCCCACTCCGAAGAAGCCCAGCACAGCCACGCTGATCGCCATGTGCGTCAGCGTCGTGCCAAATGAAACGGACAGAATCTGCCCTACGATCACGATCAGCGCGCAGGTCAGGTAGACCGGTTTAAACCCGAACCGGTCAACCGCGCGCCCGATTACCACGGCGCCCAGCGCGCCAGTCACGATCAGGGCCTGGATCGAACTGATCTCGCCGCGTGTCACCCCCAGTTCGCGCGACATCGGCAGCACGAACATGTTGAAGGTGAAGAACAGCAGGACGATGCCCGCGCCCGCGCCAAGCGCGCAGCCCAGCACGATCCGCCAGCCGACAGTCCATTCGCTCTCCTCGCGGGGAGCTACAAGGGGCTCGCTCATTCCTCGACCGCGAAAGTGATCTCGGCGTGATCCTGCAGGCGCTTGACCAGCGCTGCGCCCAGCAGCGCGCCCGGCGTGGCAACCCCGCCGCCGGCCTGGCAATCGAGCAGGGCGATGCCGGTTTCGGCCAGCATCCGGCTGGTTGAGCCATAGCCCGGATCATAGCGGCCCTTCACGCCATAGCGCAGTTCCTTGCCATCGGGCCACTGGCCGATGAACAGCACGTCGTAGAAGCCGTTCTCGCGCTCTTCCTTGGTCGGTCCTTCACCCGGCTTGGGCGGTTTCGCGCCGAACGGGTTCTTGAGCATTTCGGCCACAGCGTGGGCGGCCTTCTCGCCCAGTTCGCCGGGGCTGGTCAGCATCATCTCGTCATACTTGAAGTCCGCGCCATAGGGGTGGCCCAGCAGGAAATTGGTGCGGTGGACATTCTTGGTATTGATCGTTGCCATGATGAAGGGCGCGGCCCACTTGCCGACGCTGTCATCATATTCCGGCATCAGCCCCATCGGCTGGCTCGGCCCTTCGAAGCCGGGCGTCAGGCCGAAGGGGCTTTGCAGGATCGGGATCAGGCTGGGCTTCTTCGCGACCGACTTCATCGTTTCGGTCAGGCTCGCCGCCGTCCCGCCAGAGAAGGTGCCCTGCATCCCCCGCACCCGGCCCTTCACCCGCGGTGCCGGGCTGCCGAAGCGGGCCTTGGCTTCCTGCTGCAGCATGAAGACGCCGAGGTCGAACGGGATGGAGTCGAAGCCCGAAGAGAAGGCGATCCGCGCGCCGCTGGCCTTGGCGGCTTCATGGTATTCATCGATCATCTCGCGCATCCAGCCCGGCTCGCCGCACAGGTCGGCATAGTCGGTTCCGACCGCGACACAGGCCTTGAGCAGCGGCTCGCCATAGAGCTGATATGGGCCGACGGTGGTCACCACCACCCGGGTGCTCTCGGCCAGGGCCTGCATCGAGGCGGGATCGTCCGAATTGGCGACCACCAGCGGCGTATCGGCCGACGCGCCGATCAGCTCGCGCACCTCGGCCAGCTTGTCCGCACTGCGTCCGGCCATAGCCCATTTCGGACCCTTACCCTGATAATGGTGGGCCAGGTATTCCGCGACAAGGCGGCCGGTATAGCCGGTCGCGCCATAGACCACGATATCGTACGGACGATCACCCTTGGCAGTCATGCAAAGCTCTCCATTACCCCGAATCTGTGCAGTTCGGCGAAGCGAAAACTGCACAGTTCGGTGGCAATGTCGAACCTATTCTGCCTGACGCTACGGCAGGCTGGCAGCGGTTAGCCCGCCTTGCGGGAATCGAGGCTCATTCCGCCCGCGCCATGGACGTAAAGTGTCAGGAAACCGCCCGCGAGACCAAGGTTCTTCATGAACATGATCATCTGCACCTGGTCGGCGAAATTGGCATGGAACAGTGCGGCGGTGACCACGCAGAAGCCCGCCAGCAGCAGCGCGACCAGCCGGGTCTGCCAGCCGAGCACGATCGCGAGGCCACCGAGCAGTTCAAAGGCTGCAGCCGGACCGGCCAGGATCGCGGGCAGGCCAACCGTTTCCATGTAAGCGCCAGTCCCGGCAAGATTGCCGAACTTGCTGGCTCCGCCCAGGATGAAGATCAGTGAAAGAAGCAGCCGCCCCAGCGGCGCAGCATATGCGGTCATGATGTGCTCCCCCAAATGCGGGGTCCGCGAGGTGCGCGGCCCCGTGAGCGCAGTGAACGCCGAAATGCCGGCCAATGCAAGCGCTTGATCAGAATCGATACTGACGACTGGCGAGGTCGAACATGATTTCCTCGCTGCCGCCGCCGATCGCCATGACCCGCACCTCGCGGTAGATCCGCTCGACCCGGCTGCCGCGCATGAAGCTGGCCCCGCCCAGGATCTGGCAGGCTTCCCGCGCGCAGAATTCCATCGTCTGGGTCGCCTGGACCTTGAGCAGTGCGAAGTCGCCGGGGAAGGCGCATCCGTTTTCGACCGTCCAGGCGCAGTGATCGATCCAGGCCTGGGTGGCGGTGATCCGCCGCACCATGTCGGCCAGCTTGTGGCGGATCACCTGGTTCGTGATCAGCGGCTTGCCGAAGGTTTCGCGGCTGCGCGCCCAGTCGAGCGCATCCTCGTAGCAGATCCGCGCAAAGGCATTGGCCTGCTGGCTCATCCCCAGTCGTTCGCCGTTGAAATTGCGCATGATCCCGGCAAAGCCGCCGTTCTCCAGTCCGATCAGGTTGTCGACCGGCACCTCGACATCGTCGAAATGGATCGTCGCCGTATCGCTGGCGTGCCAGCCCATCTTGGCGAGCGGCGTGCGGCTGACGCCGGGTCGATCGAGTTCGACTAGCAACAGCGAGATGCCGCCGAAGCCTGGCCCGCCGGTGCGCACCGCCAGCGTGACATAGTCGGCGCGCATGCCTGTGGTGATGTAGGTCTTCTCGCCATTGACGATATAGGCCGCGCCCTTGCGCTCGGCCTTGGTGCGCAGGTTCGCCACGTCCGATCCGCCGCCGGGTTCGGTGATGCCAAGGCAAATCAGCTTCTCGCCCGCCAGCACTTCGGGGGCGATCCGGCGCTGCAATTCGGGGCTGCCCATGGCCAGGATCGGGGGCAGGCCGATCCCGTGCGTCATCAGCGAGGCGCAGATGCCGCCCGCGCCGGGGCGGGCCAGTTCCTCAGTCTGGACGAGGCTGTGGAACAGGCCAAAGGCCGTGCCGGTGCCGCCGAACTCTTCCGGGTAGTTCAGGCCAATGATCCCCGCATCGGCTGCCTTGCGATGCAGGTCGCGGGGCAGTTCGCCAGCTGCCTCCCACTTGTCCACGTTGGGGGTGATTTCCTTTGCCACGAATGCGCGGACCGTGTCGCAGACCGCCTCGTGGCTGTCATCGTAATGGGGGGAGCGGGCGCGCCACTGGTCGAACAGGGGGGTATCCATGGCACCATTTCCTTCCGGCTTGCAGGCTAGGCACCTGCGTCACGATAACGCGTCACCCTGAACTTGTTTCAGGGTCCATTTGGCTGCCAAGCTAGGAGCTGCCGGTCAAGGCGAACCGATCCGAAGAGGTTCCCGGCCACCACCGGATGTGCCGCACGATGGACCCTGAAACAAGTTCAGGGTGACGACTGGAAGAGGACGTTATCGTTGAGACCTACAATTTCGGCAGGGTCACCCCGCGCTGGCCCATGTACTTGCCGCTACGGTCGGCATAGCTGGTCTCGCAGGGCTGATCGCCCTTCAGGAACAGGAACTGGCAGGCACCCTCGTTGGCATAGATCTTGGCTGGCAGCGGCGTGGTGTTGGAAAACTCCAGCGTCACATGGCCTTCCCATTCGGGTTCCAGCGGGGTCACGTTCACGATGATCCCGCAGCGAGCATAGGTGCTCTTGCCGAGACAGATCACCAGCACGTCCCGCGGGATGCGGAAGTATTCGACCGTGCGGGCCAGCGCAAACGAGTTTGGCGGAATGATGCAGCAATCGGTCTTCACATCGACAAAGCTGTTGTCGGAAAAGTTCTTCGGATCGACCACCGCCGAGTGGACGTTGGTGAAGATCTTGAACTCGTCAGCCACCCTTGCGTCATAGCCATAGGACGAGAGGCCATAGCTGATGCAGCCCTCGCGCTTCTGGTGCTCGACGAAAGGCTCGATCATGCCGGCATGACGGGCCTCGTTGCGGATCCACTTGTCGGAAAGAATCGCCATGCAGGGGTGATTGCCCATGCAAGGCGCGGCATCAAGCCTTACAGCCCGTGGTATTCCCGGTACCAGCGCACAAAGCTGGGGACACCCACCTCGATGCTGGTGGTGGGGGCATAACCCAGGTCGCGCGAGATCGCGGTGACATCGGCATAAGTGGCGGTCACGTCGCCCGGCTGCATCGGCTGGAAATCGATCTCCGCCTTGCGCCCGCAGCATTCCTCGAGCAGGCCAACCACCTTCATCAGGTGTTCCGAGCGGCTGTTGCCGATGTTGTAGAGCCGGTGCGGCTTCACACTGCCACCGGCCTTCTCCAGCCCGTCATCGGGCGGCGGATTGTCGAGGCAGGCGATCACCCCGGCGATGATATCGTCGATATAGGTGAAGTCGCGGTGCATCTCGCCGTTGTTGAAGACCGGGATCGGCTCGCCCGCCAGGATCTTCTTCGTGAAGATCCACATCATCATGTCCGGCCGCCCCCAGGGGCCATAGACGGTGAAGAAGCGCAAGCCGGTTTGCGGCAGGCGGTAGAGGTGGGCGTAGCTCTCGCTGATCAGCTCGTCCGCGCGCTTGGTCGCGGCATAGAGCGAGACCGGATGGTCGGTGCGGTCCTCCACCGCGAAGGGCAGCTTCGTATTGCCGCCATAGACCGAGCTGGAACTGGCATAGACCAGGTGCTCCAGCCCGCGATGCCGGGCCAGCTCCAGCAGGTTGAGGTGCCCGACCAGGTTCGATTGCATGTAGGCGTGCGGGTTCTCGATCGAATAGCGCACCCCGGCCTGGGCCCCCAGATGCACCGCGCGGTCGATCGGCACGCCGTCGAGCGCCCTGGTCAGCGCGGCATTGTCGGCAAAGTCGATCTCGTGAAAGGCAAAGCGGTTGCCGGCCACGGCGGACAGCGCCGCCAGCCGGTCCCGCTTCAGGCTGACCTGGTAATAGTCATTAAGGTTGTCGATCCCGATCACGACGTCGCCGCGCGCCAGCAGCGCCCGGGCCAGATTGAAACCGATAAAGCCGGCGACGCCGGTAATGAGAACGCGCATGAGAGCCCCTTAATTCGCCGGCCTTATTTCATGGTTAACCCCTCGATGGTAGGGGCAAAGCATGATCAGCCCTGCCAAAATCCTCGTTGTTTTCGGTACCCGCCCCGAGGCGATCAAGCTGTTCCCGGTGGTCCGTGCGCTGGAAGCCGACCCGCGTTTCACACCGGTCGTCTGCGTATCCGCACAGCATCGCCAGATGCTCGACCAGGTGCTCGATATCGCCGGGATCGTGCCTGATTACGATCTGAACCTGATGCAGCCAGGACAGACGCTCGACGGGCTGACCGCTGCACTGCTGACCGAACTGGGCAAGGTGATGGACGCGGTGCAGCCAGCCCGCGTGATCGTCCAGGGCGATACGGCCACCGCCATGGCCGGGGCGCTGGCCGCCTATTACCGCAAGATCCCGGTCGACCATGTCGAGGCCGGGCTGCGTTCGGGAAACATCTATCACCCCTGGCCCGAGGAGGTGAACCGCAAGATCATCGGCACGATCGCCAGCCTGCATTTCGCTCCCACCGATGTTGCGGCAGGCAAGCTGTTGGCTGAGCAAATCGATCCCGCGCGCGTGCACGTTACCGGCAACACGGTGATCGACGCGCTGCACTGGGTGACGGGGCGGATCGCCGCCGATCGCGCACTGGCCAGCGGCCTTGCCCAGCTCGAGACGCGCTTCGCCGGCAGGCGGATCATCGGAGTCACCAGCCATCGGCGCGAGAATTTTGGCGATGGCATGGCCAATATCGCTGCAGCGATCCGCCAGATCGCCGCGCGGCCGGACGTGGCGGTGATCTTCCCGGTCCATCTCAACCCCAATGTCCGCAGCGTGATGAACGCCGCGCTGGGCGGCCTCGACAATGTCGCGCTGATCGAGCCGCTCGACTATCCGCATTTCGCCCGCCTACTCTCGCTCGCCGCGATCATGCTGACCGACAGCGGCGGGGTGCAGGAAGAGGCCCCCGCACTCGGCAAGCCGGTGCTGGTCATGCGCGAGACGACCGAACGCCCTGAGGGCGTGACCGCCGGAACGGCCCGGCTGGTGGGCACCGAGACACACCGTATCGTTACCGAAATCTTCAATCTTCTCGACGATAAGGCCGCCTACGAGGCCATGGCGCGCGCCCACAATCCCTTCGGGGACGGGCACTCCGCGCGCCGTATCGTGGAGTTGATCGGGGATGAAGTCGGACAGCAAGCCTGACGTCTGTGTAGTCGGGCTGGGTTACATCGGATTGCCGACGGCGGCGATTGTCGCGCGCGCCGGATGCCGGGTCCACGGCGTCGATGTGACGCAATCCGTGGTCGACACGATCAACCGGGGCGAGATCCACATCGAGGAAGTCGATCTGGACGGCCTCGTCCAGGGTGTGGTCGCCCGCGGCCTGCTGCGGGCCTCGACCGAAGTGGCCCCCGCCGATGTCTTCATCATTGCCGTGCCGACGCCGTTCGATGCCAACCATGCGCCCGATATCTCCTATGTCCTCGCCGCCGGGGAAGCCGTTGCCAGGGTGCTCAAGCCCGGCGACACGGTGATCCTGGAATCGACCAGCCCGGTCGGCACGACCGAGGCGCTGCGCGACCTGATCGCCGCGCGCCGGCCTGACCTCAGGTGCCCGGGCCTGACAACCGACATTCCCGACCTCTCGATCGCCTATTGCCCCGAGCGGGTGCTGCCCGGCCGGATCCTCGAGGAGCTGACCAACAACGACCGCTCGATCGGCGGCATCACGCCCCGGTGCGCGCGCAAGGCGCTGTCCTTCTACAAGCTGTTCGTCCGCGGCGAGTGTGTCGTGACCGACAGCCGCAGCGCCGAGATGACCAAGCTGGTCGAGAATGCCTACCGCGACGTCAACATCGCCTTCGCGAACGAACTCAGCATCGTTGCCGACCGCATGGGGCTCGACGTGTGGGAGGTGATCCGTCTCGCCAACCGCCATCCGCGCGTCAACATCCTGCAGCCGGGCCCCGGCGTGGGCGGCCACTGCATCGCGGTCGACCCCTGGTTCATCGTCCACGGCGCGCCCGAGCATACCCCGCTGATCCGCACCGCGCGCGGGGTCAACGATGGCAAGATCCACCACGTGATCGCCCGCGCCGAAGCGCTGATCGCGGCCCACCCGCAGGCCCGGGTCGCCTGCCTTGGCCTCGCCTTCAAGGCCAACATCGACGACTTCCGCGAGAGCCCGGCGCGGCTGGTGGCCGTGACCCTGGCCCGCAAGTTCGGCGCGCGGATCAAGGTGGTCGAACCCTATGCCGCCGAGCTGCCGCGCGAGTTCGCCGGCACCGCGGCGGAACTGGTCGACCTCGACACCGCGCTCGAGACGACCGACCTGCTCATCGTGCTGGTCGATCATGACCAGTTCAAGGCCGTCCCGCTGGCCGAACGCGCTCGCCATCTGGTCTATGACACCCGCGGGATCTGGCTCGACCAGCCGCAGGCGATGGCGACCGAGGCCGAACCGCTGCGCCGCGCGGGCTAGTCCCCGCCGCCGCCCCCGCCGCCCCCGCCGCCGCCGGCATCTCCGCCGGCATCTCCGCCATCACCCCCGTCGGCGTCATCGCCATCGCGGTCGTGGCGGACGGAGCCGCCTGTATCGCTGCTGCCAGCGGTGGTGCCGCTGCCCGAGCGGTCCGGTTGCCGCTCCCCGCCGCGCTTGCGGAAGATCGCCGGGGCGACCGCGATGAAGACCACGGCCAGGGCAATCCAGACGGCATAGTTCATGGCAGTTCCTCCACGTGGCGCACCGCTGCCAGGGGCAGCGGGCCATAGATGTGCGGGAACAGCGCCCCGCCGCGCGATGGCTCCCACCGGACGGCATCGCCCAGCGCGGCCAGGTCCACCTCGGCCACCACCAGCCCGGTCTGCCCGGCAAAGTGCTTGTCGATCGTGCCCTGCAGCTGGTCGGCGGCGGACAGGTGGATATAGCCATCGGCCAGGTCCACCGGCGCGCCGTGAAACACCCCGTCGGCCGAAAGCTGTGCCCATTGCGAGGCGGTCAGCACCTTGAAGGCGGTGGCGGGCAGGGGGTGCGGCGCGGGTTCCATCGGCAGCGGTGTAGCCGCGCGACAGGCGCGGGCCAAGCTGCTATCCGGTGAGTCATGATCCCTGCCGGTCCGGTAATCGTGCGATCCGCCCTGCGTTACTTCGCGGCGATCTTCGCGCTGGGCTTTGTGCTGGGTACCGTCCGCACGCTGTGGCTGGCCCCGGCCTGGGGCAATGTGCCCGCCGTGCTGGCCGAACTGCCGGTGATGCTGGGGGCCAGCGGGTGGCTGGCACGGCGCATTACCCTGCGCGCCGCGCTGCCCCACCGCTTCGCGGCGCTGGCCATGGGCGGCCTGGCCCTGGCCCTGCTCCTGCTGGCCGAGCTGGCCCTGGGCATGCTGGTGCTGGGCGAGACGCCGCGCGAATGGCTGGCCAGCCTGACCCGCCCGCCCGGCGCGCTGGGGCTGGCCGGGCAAGTGCTGTTCGGCCTGCTGCCGGCCCTCGCCTGGCGCCGCCCGCGCGGCTGACCGCGCCGGTCCTAGAGCCCCTGGGTCAGCACCACGCGATAGTCCGCACCCTGGAAGCGGTGCTTGCGCGCGTCCTGATAGGCGGGCGAATGGTACCAGGCGCGGGCCGCGTCCATGTCGGGAAACTCGATCAGCACCACGCCGGCGGCTTCCGCCCCTTCCAGCGTCTCGGTCGCGCCATAGAAGGCCAGCGGCTTGCCCGGATGCCCGGCCAGCGTCCCGCCCGCCTTCTGGCCATAAGTGGCCATGGCCTCGGCATCGTGCTCGCGTTCCTTGATGAAGATGATGTAGGCGCTCATGCCGGTGTAATCCTTTTCCCGTTGGTCCGGCCGCGATCATGGCGGATCGGCGCGCCAAGGCAAGATGCCCCGGATGCGCCGATGTGGACCACATGGACTACTGTTCAGGGCAAACAAAAACGAGCGGTCCAGAGCGGCGGTCAGCCAAGGCGTAAAGCGACGGAATCCGGGCGGTTTGCGGGCAGGCGAGGCATGGCCGCACCTAACCATGGACCGCCCCGTGTAGGACAGCGTTTAGGACAGCGGGAATGGCGGGCAGGGTCGAGGGGTTTCACACGAAGACGCGAAGAAGGAGCGCCGCAGGCAGTCAAACCTGGGGGAGAAGCTGTGCTGGCGGCAGCAGCGCGGCGGCCAGTCCACCCACAGCCTCTTGGCGTCTTCGCGTCTTTGCGTGAGTTAATCGGTCCCGACGTCGCGCTGGCGGGGAACGGAGAAGGGCATCACGCAAAGCCTGTCCTGAGCCGGTCGAAGGGACGCAAAGGCGCGAAGATGTCGCGTTATCGGGCGAGCGCGGCGCCCTGATCGGACGGGGCATCTTCGTGTCTTCGTGCCTTCGTGTGAGATTTTGCGACGGATTGGTTCACACGAAGCCACGAAGGCACGAAGAGGTCGTTCCTAAAGCTTCCGCAGCGCTGCCCCATCCGGTAGTCAGCGAACGTTGCTTGCCGATGCGAGAGGGGATGCCAATGCTCACCGCCGTCCTGCTGGCCGCCGCTGCGGCCACGCAAAGTCCGCCCGAACAGCCCTATCCCGAACCGACCATCGGCATGGTGGAAGCCTGCCTGCACAGTGCGGTCGAGCGCGATCTGGTGACGAAAGAGGACGGTCGGTGGAAATACATGTGTACGGGTCAGGCCGCCGAGGCCCTGTGGAATCACCTTGAAGCGCTGAAGCGGGACTCGTGGGAGCAGGTCGTGCCCGAAGGCACCTGGCTATCGCGCGAATTCCCCCTCGGCGGCTGCTTCCGCCGGGTCAAGAACCCCGACGGTTCGGCAGCGACCAGCGGCCTGTCCTGCACGGTGTGGGTGCCAAGGAAGTAACGGCATTACTCGTGGAGCGCGAATAGGCGGCGCTATCGTGGGAGCGCTGCGCCGTGATCGGGCGGAGCATTTTCGTGTCTTCGTGTGAGATTTTGCGGCGGTGCAATTGCGAGAATTTAGTGCATTTAGTAAACTGGCACCGTAATTCCGGAATAGCGGTGCTGGCGGCGGCGGCGCTGCGGCCAGTTCACCCACAACCTCTTAGCGTCTTCGCGTCTTTGCGTGAGTTAATCGGTCCCGGCGTTGCGCTGGCAGGATGCGGAGAAGGGCATCACGCAAAGGCGCGAAGGCGCGAAGGCGCGAAGATGCTGCGCTATCGGGAGGGCGCTGCGCCCTGATCGGGCGGGGCATCTTCGTGGCTTCGTGCCTTCGTGTGAGATTTTGCGGCGGATTGGTTCACACGAAGACACGAAGGCATGAAGAGGTTGTGCCGGTCCCGAGCGTTCGGCGTGAGTGCAGGGCGTAGTTTAGTATAGTGTCCCCGGAACTTCCGGGGCGTAGTTTATCGGACTGTCCCCGGAATTTTGGCTTCATTTGAGGCGGAGGATTAGCGCCAAGACTTGAAAAAGACCATAAATCACGGTCGAAATGCCAACTAGAAGCATCAAAGTGGCTAAAGCATTAAACCATCTTGGGAAAACCCGCTGGTAAATGACACCGACAGTCGTAGCTGGACCTTCGAAAGACCGTACAGAATCAATGTTTGGTCCATTCAGAATCTGAATATTTACGGTTTCTCTGGGTCCGATGAACGGAATTTCCATCAGCCACTGGCCCTTTGGGCCAGATTTGATCTCATGATCGATGTTTGGGACTATGGTGTAGCCCCAAGGCTCAAGACCCTGTTCAGCCATCACCTGCACTTTTGTTGCGCTCTTTCGTCCAGAATTCTGAATTATGACCTGGCCAGCTCTAATGTGAAGCGCGTGGCCTCCACTTTCTGGAGGCGGCAATTGAAAGCCAGCAGAGTTTGGCGAATAAACGTACAATCTCGGTTTTCCCGTCAGCCAGTATGCAAAATAGGCAACGCAAAAACTGGACAAGGATGCAAAGAGCGCGATCCAAACTGGGTTCACAATCCCCTACTCCGCCGCCACACTCCCAGCCCCACCGAACATATCCGGCTCGCTCGCGTCGACCTCGTTGGCCACTTCGGCGGTCTTGGCCTTGCGGCGGCTGTCGAAGTTGCTCCACACGTCCTGCCAGTTGCCCTTGGTCGCGCCCTTGGAATATTCGGTCGCGCGGGTTTCGAAGAAGTTGGCGTGTTCCACCCCGTTGAGCAGCGGGGCGAGCCAGGGCAGGGGGTGGTCTTCCACCATGTAGATCGCCGGCAGGCCCAGCTGGCTAAGGCGCCAGTCGGCGATGTAGCGGATGTAGCGCTTGATCTCCTTCGGGCTCATCCCCGGCACCGGCCCGGCTTCGAAGGCCAGGTCGATGAAGGCATCTTCCAGCCGCACGGTCTTCTGGCAGCAATCGATGATGTCTTCCTTGACCGCCTTGGTCAGGCAGTTGCGTTCCTTCACGAAGGCGTGGAACAGCTTGGTGATCCCTTCGCAGTGCAGCGATTCATCGCGCACCGACCAGGACACGATCTGGCCCATGCCCTTCATCTTGTTGAAGCGGGGGAAGTTCATCAGCATGGCGAAGCTGGCGAACAGCTGCAGCCCTTCGGTAAAGCCGCCGAACATGGCGAGGGTACGGGCGATATCCTCGTCCGTATCGACCCCGAAGGTGTGCAGGTAATCGTGCTTGGCCTTCATCTCCTCGTATTCGAGGAACATGCCGTATTCCGCCTCGGGCATGCCGATGGTGTCCAGCAGGTGCGAATAGGCGGCGATATGGACCGTTTCCATGTTGCTGAACGCGGCCAGCATCATCTTGATTTCGGTCGGCTTGAAGACGCGGGCGTACTTGTCGTGGTAGCAATCCTGCACCTCGACGTCGGCCTGGGTGAAGAAGCGGAAGATCTGCGTCAGCAGGTTGCGCTCGGACTCGCTGATCTTCTGCGCCCAGTCACGGCAATCCTCGCCCAGAGGGACTTCCTCGGGCATCCAGTGAATCTGCTGCTGCCGCTTCCAGAACTCGTAGGCCCAGGGATATTCGAAGGGCTTGTAGGTCTTGCGGGCTTCAAGAAGGGGCATCGAAACGACTCCGGATGAGCGAACGGGTTATAACATGAAACGGCAGGGCGGTGCTTAGGGTGCAAGCTCCAGCGATTGCGCGCGGGTGAGGAGGACGGAGAGCAATACGGCGGCGAAGCCGAAGGCGAGGAGCATGGTGCCAGCGATCCGCCGGGCATAGCGCGCGGCATCGCCGGGCGCGCGGCGCAGCAGCACGGTGGCCCCGGCGAGGGCGGAAAGCCCGCCAACCGAGATCAGTGCGATGCGGCCCGCATCCATGCCCTATGCCGCCCTTACTGGCACGCCAGGCATTCCTCGTAGTCGGTCTGCCCGGCGCTGAGTTCCATCACCGGGGCATCGGCGGTGTTGTCCGCCTCGACCCCGCCGGCAAAGCCAGCGCGCTGGACCGACTTCGAGCGCAGGTAGTAGAGCGACTTGATGCCCTTCTCCCAGGCCTGGAAGTGCAGCATCATCAGGTCCCACTTGTCGACATCGGCCGGGATGTAGAGGTTCAGGCTCTGCGCCTGGTCGATGTAGGGGGTGCGGTCGGCCGCGAATTCGAGCAGCCAGCGCTGGTCGATCTCGAAGCTGGTCTTGTAGACCGCCTTTTCCTCGGGGCTGAGGAAATCGAGATGCTGGACCGAGCCGCCCCGCTCCAGGATCGAATTCCAGACGTTGGTCGAATCCTTGCTCTTCGAAGCCAGCAGCTTTTCCAGGTACGGGTTCTTGACCACGAAGGAGCCCGACAGGGTCTTGTGAGTGTAGATGTTGGCCGGGATCGGCTCGATGCAGGCGCTGGTGCCGCCGCAGATGATGCTGATCGACGCGGTCGGCGCGATCGCCATCTTGCAGGAGAAGCGCTGCATCACGCCCATGTCGGCGGCATCGGGGCAGGCGCCCCGTTCCTGGGCCAGCAGCAGCGAAGCCTCGTCCGCCTTGGCGGCGATGTGCTTGAACATCTTGAGGTTGAGCGCCTTGGCCATCGCGCTTTCAAAAGCGATGCCCTTCTGCTGCAGGAACGAGTGGAAGCCCATCACGCCCATGCCGACCGAACGCTCGCGCGCGGCGGAATACTTGGCGCGGGCCATCTCGTCCGGCGCGCGGTCGATATAGTCCTGCAGCACGTTGTCGAGGAAGCGCAGCACGTCCTCGATGAAGCGCTCGTCCTTGTTCCACTCGTCCCAGGTTTCAAGGTTGAGCGAGGACAGGCAGCAGACCGCGGTGCGATCGTTGCCGAGGTGGTCGATCCCGGTGGGGAGCGTGATTTCCGAGCAGAGGTTCGAGGTCGAGACCTTCAGCCCCAGGTCGCGGTGATGCTTGGGCATCATCCGGTTCACCGTATCGGAGAAGACGATGTAGGGCTCACCCGTGGCGAGGCGGGTCTCGACCAGCTTCTGGAACAGGCTGCGGGCATCGACCGTGCCGCGCACCGAGCCGTCCTTGGGGCTGCGCAGGCTGAATTCGGCCCCGTCGCGCACGGCTTCCATGAACTCGTCGGTCAGCAGCACGCCGTGGTGCAGGTTGAGCGCCTTGCGGTTGAAATCGCCCGAAGGCTTGCGGATTTCGAGGAACTCCTCGATCTCCGGGTGCGAGACGTCGAGATAGCAGGCGGCCGAACCGCGCCGCAGCGAACCCTGCGAGATCGCGAGGGTCAGGCTGTCCATCACGCGGACGAAGGGGATGATGCCCGAGGTCTTGCCGTTGAGGCCGACCGGTTCGCCGATCCCGCGGACCTGGCCCCAATAGGTGCCGATGCCGCCGCCGCGCGAGGCCAGCCAGACGTTCTCGTTCCAGGTGCCGACAATGCCTTCAAGGCTGTCCGACACCGAGTTGAGATAGCACGAGATCGGCAGACCGCGCCCGGTGCCGCCGTTCGAGAGGACCGGCGTTGCCGGCATGAACCACAGCTTCGAGATATAGTCATAGAGCCGCTGGGCGTGCGCTTCGTCATCGGCATAGGCATCGGCGACGCGGGCGAACAGGTCCTGGTAACGCTCACCCGGCAGCAGGTAGCGGTCATCCAGCGTTTCCTTGCCGAAATCGGTCAGCAGGGCATCACGGGCGTGATCGACCTCGATCTGGAAGCGGCGCGGCTGGACCGACTTGGAATCGTCGAGCTTCGGCGCGGTCACGGCCTTGACCATGGCTTCGGCCGCAGCCTGGGCCACGAGAGCTTCCGAACCGAGATCCGCCTTGTCCGCCATGCTTACCGCCGGGCTGCTGCCCGCCTCCTTCTTCTTTGTCTTGACCGGGGCATCCGCCACCCCGCCTGTCGCTACCATCGCATCCAATTCGCCCATTGTCGGCTCGTCCCCGGACCTGAATTCCACGTGCTGCCCCCGTACTTTCTATTGCCTGTTCCGCGCGTTTCCGCCGGCCGGTGATGTTCCACATTCGTTCGAATCGGCAGCCAAGCCACCATCCTACCAAACCGGGCGAACAAACGGCGAAAAACTTATCCCCAATCGTTCCCCAGACCTGCCCTTCAGGGGGTTGCCACCGGACCGAATCCGCTCCCGTCCGCGCTCTTGGCGCGCCAGGGAATGAATCTAGGTCTAGAGGTCCCCCCAAGTGCCGGACCACTATCCATAGTGCCCAATCGCGAATCCGGCGCAAGAGGGTAAATCTGGCGTTCATCTTGTTGAGGGGTGGTTCCGGCCGCTCCGGCACCTTTCGCATCGCAGCGACGCGCGGGAAACTGGCCACTGGCGCGCGGCGCAAGAGTCAAAGTGAATCTGTGAAAAAATTTTTGTCCGGGGAGAGGGGGTCCCGCGCCTTGACTAAGGATAGAATCGCACTCGGCAACGATCTTGCGCGGCGGCCCGCAAGGGCTAGTCTGGCCACCCCATCCTTGCCGCCATGCCACGGAGCGCGGCCACCATGCTCAACCTCATCGGAATCATTGCCTCGGGCCTGTTCGTCGGTGTGCTGGCCAGGTTCTTCTATCCCGGCGCGGTCGACCTCGGTTTCGGGATGACCGTGCTGCTGGGCGTGGGCGGGGCGCTGGTGGTGGGCCTGATCGCCAACCTCACCAGCGGCCGCCCCCTGCGCGACGGGTTCAACCGCGCAGGCTGCTTCTCCTCGCTGCTGGGGGCGATGCTGCTGATCTACCTCGGCAGGCAGCTGGGCTGGGGGTTCTAGGCCTAACGCGCCACCCCGGCGATCGCGTTGGCCACTTCATCGACCAGCTCGAGCGGCAGATCGTGGCCCATGCCGGGGATCTCGTGCAGCCGTGCGCCGGGGATATGGGCGGCGGTGTCGCGGCCGCCTTCGACCCGGACCAGCGGATCGTCGACGCCGTGGATCACCAGGGCCGGCGCCTTGATCCGCTTCAGCCGTTCGCGGCGGCAGCCATCGTCAATGATCGCGGCGAGCTGGCGGGCCGAACCGGTGGGATGGAAGCTGCGCTGAAAATCGCGGGTGATGCGCTCGACCAGCCGGTCTTCCGGCGCGGGATAGGCCGGGCTGCCGATCGCGCGGGCAATGCGGGTCACGTGGGGGATCATGTCCTCCAGCGTGGCATTGGCGGGCGGCGGGGTGGTCAGCGCCTTGAACGCCTCGGGCCGGGCCGGGGGCACGCGGCGGTTCCCGGTGGTCGACATGATCGAGGTCAGCGACAGGGTCCGTTCGGGATAGGTTGCCGCGACCAGTTGCGCGATCATCCCGCCCATCGATGCGCCGACCACGTGCGCCTGGCTGATCCCCAGCGCATCCAGCAGCGCCACGGCATCGGCGGCCATGTCGGTCAGGCGGTAGGGCAGCTTCGGGCGCAGGCCGAACAGCCGCATCAGCGCCACCTTGCGGATATTGGGCACGCCATGCTCGGTGAACTTGGTCGACAGCCCGATATCGCGGTTGTCATAGCGGATCACGTGATAGCCGCGCGCCACCAGCGCCTCGACCAGCTCGATCGGCCACAGGGTCAGCTGCGCGCCCAGCCCCATGACCAGCAGCAGCGGCGGATGGGCGGGATCGCCATAGGCTTCGTATTCAAGGCTGATTCCGTTAGCGGCGATCTGTGGCATTGGGCCTCCCCTGGCGATATTGTGGGGACGAAGTTAGCGGTACTGCAACGAAGCGCAACCTCGATGGCCGGTCTGCGCGGGCCGCAAAGGGGCATTTTCCGGCTTGCCGGCCATGCCGGATTGGCATCAGGAAGCGGCTGGTGCCGCCTGTCCACCTGCGGCGGATGCGGGATCTGCGGCGCGCCATGCCGGACCGCTGATCGCATACCCTTCCTGCTCAAGCAGATCGAGCACTCCGTCGGGCTCAGCCAGGACCCGCAGCGGCGCAACTGCCAGTGTGGTTCCCCCCGCCTCGGCGGCGCGATTGATCGCCGCGATCCACTGGTTGCGCAGCTCCTGTCCGACTGACCGGTCGGCCCAGGGCCAGCACTGCCCCAGCGCCTGCTCCAGCGGGTTGGCCATCACGGCGGGCACATCATAGGCGCGCCAGTCCGCGCCGCGCCGGGCGATGATCTCCGGGCCGATCTCGGTCGCGGTCATGGCCGCATCCAGACAGGCCAGATGCGCCGTGGGCGGTGCCTCTGCCAGGCTGTCGAGCATGTCCTCGCCGCGCAGGGTGCCAACCGGCTCGGCTGGCACCTTGGCCTTGCGTGCCGCCTGCTCCACCACGTCGGACGCGTCCTTGCCGGTATCGCGGATGAAGCCGAGCCGCCGGGCCAGCAGATCAAATGACGTCATCAGGAAGCTGGAGCGTGAGTAGTCCTTGCCGTGCTGGCGTTCCAGCGCGGCCAGGCGACGTTGCCGGGTTTCATCGAGAAAGCTGGCAGCGGTGGTGTCCTTGGGCAGCCTGGTGATCTTTCCGCCCGCAAAGATGATCCGCAATATATCGCCGGGCGAGACCTTGGCCTTCACCCCCAGGATTACCCGGTCGGAAGCCGCCGTCGCGGCTTCTAGCCGATCGGGGAACCACGGCGTCGCCTTGGGAACCGCCTGGATTTCGCCGACCAGCAGGACGGCCCCGCGTGCGGTCTTGATGGTCCATATCGGTGCGCCCGATCGTTCGGCGGACACGACAATCTCGTTCGGTGCGGCATCGTCCGCCGCCAGGGCCGGTGCACCACAGGCAATGGCGCCGATGGCCAGCATGGCGCGTGCGATGGTCAGGGCACCAGCACCGTGTCGCGGGCTTCGGGCAGCAGTTCGGGGTAATCGAGGATGAAGTGCAGCCCCCGGCTTTCCTTTCGCTCCAATGCCGAGCGGACGATCAGCTGGGCGCATTGCAACAGGTTGCGCAGCTCGATCAGGTCGGTCGAAACGCGGAAGTGGCCATAGTAATCGTCCACCTCCTCCATCAGCAGCTCGATCCGGTGCTTGGCGCGTTCCAGCCGCTTGGTCGTCCGTACGATGCCGACGTAATTCCACATGAAGCGGCGGATCTCGGTCCAGTTCTGCTGGATCACGACTTCCTCGTCGCTGTCGGTCACCCGGCTTTCGTCCCAGGCGCGGACCGGCGGGGGCGCGTCGAACTCGTCCCAGCGGGCCAGGATGTCGGCCGCCGCCGCCTCGCCGAAGACGAAGCATTCGAGCAGGGAATTGGAGGCCAGGCGATTGGCGCCGTGCAGGCCGGATTCGGTGCATTCCCCCGCGGCATAGAGCCCGGGCAGGTCGGTCCGGCCAGCGAGGTCGATCACGATCCCGCCGCAGGTATAGTGCTGCGCGGGGACGACCGGGATCGGCTCCTTCGTCATGTCGATGCCTAGGCCCAGCAGCTTTTCGTGGATGTTGGGGAAATGCTCGCGCACGAATTCGGGCGGTTGGTGACTGATGTCGAGGTGGACGAAGTCCAGCCCGTCGCGCTTGATCTCGCTGTCGTTGGCCCGCGCCACGATATCGCGCGGGGCCAGTTCGGCGCGCGCGTCATAATCGGGCATGTAGCGGTGCCCGGTCTTGGGATTGAGCAGGCGGCCGCCTTCGCCGCGCACCGCCTCGGTGATCAGGAAGTTCTTGACCGACAGGTTGTAGAGGCAGGTCGGGTGGAACTGCATCATTTCCATGTTGCCGACCCGGCAGCCCGCGCGCCAGGCCATGGCGATGCCATCGCCGGTTGCGCCGCGCGGCGCGGTGCTGAACTGGTAGACGCGGCCCGCCCCGCCAGTGGCCAGGATCGTCGCGCGCGCGACATGCGCCTCGACCTTGCCGGTCGCCTCGTCCAGGGCATAGACGCCCCAGACGCGGCCCGATCCGGAATAGCGCTCCTCATGCCGGCCGGTGATCAGGTCAATCGCCGCGCGGCCGGACAGCAGGGTAATGTTGGGGTGATCTTCCGCCGCCTTGACCAGCGCGGACTGTACCGCCCAGCCGGTGGCATCGGCCACGTGCACGATCCGGCGGTGGCTGTGCCCGCCCTCGCGGGTCAGGTGCAGGTTGGGGCCATCGGTGTTGAACGGCACGCCGAGCTCGATCAGCCGGTCGATCGCATGGGGCGCGCGCTCTACCACGAACTCCACCGTCTCGAGCCGGTTGAGGCCTGCCCCGGCTACCATGGTGTCGCGGATATGATCCTCGAAGGTGTCGCCCGCGTCGAGCACGGCCGCGATCCCGCCCTGGGCCCAGGCGGTGGAGCCGCCGGTCAGGCTGCCCTTGGCCAGGACCAGCACCTTCAGCCGGTCGGCCAGGGCCAGGGCGGCGGTCAGCCCGGCCGCACCGGAGCCGACGATGATCACGTCATGGGGCGATGGCGGCTGGGCAGGGTCATGCGACATGTCGCCCCTTTGCCCGTGCGGTGCCGCACCGACAAGGGCAAAGCCTGCAGGCCGTTACGGGATTAAGGCCCGGAGTCAGGACTTTCATTGTCTTGTCATCATTTATACGTATTTATGCGTAACTGGGCCGATCGGATAGGGCGCTGCCGATTGGCCTGTGGTGCGCAGTCCTTGCGCGTTTCTAGATCGTGAGCTGTTCGATGGCCCTGTCGATACCTCTTTGCCTGTTCAATCGTCACCGCCCGAAGCATGGCAGCGTCACCTGGGACGGGCGCGGTTATGTCGGCACTTGCCGCCACTGCGGCGGCAACATCATCCGCCAGCGCCGCCGCCTGTGGCGCCGCCAGGGCACCGAACCTATGAACTTGTCAGACTGACGAAGACATCTTCGAGGTCGGCCTCGCGGGTCGAGACATCGACGATCGCAAAGCCCATCGACTGGACCAGCGAAAGCACTTCGCCCGCGTTGGTCTTGTCCTTGTCATAAGTGATCTCCAGCGTGTGTTCGCCGGCTTGCTCGCATTTCAGGAAGGCCGCGTGGCTGGGGCAGGTCTCGATCGCCTTGTCGACGGTCACAACCACCACCTTTTCCCGTGCCATTTCGACCAGTTCGCGGGTCGGCTTGTTGGCGATCAGTTCGCCGTGGTTGATGATCGCGATGCGCTGGCAGAGCTGCTCGGCCTCTTCGAGATAGTGGGTGGTCAACACCACGGTCACCCCATGCGCGTTGAGCTCGCTGACCAGTTCCCACAGCTGGCGGCGCAGCTCGACATCGACCCCGGCGGTCGGCTCGTCCAGCACGATCACCGGCGGCTGGTGGACCAGCGCCTTGGCGATCAGCAGGCGGCGCTTCATCCCGCCGGACAGGGTGCGGGCATAGGCATTGGCCTTGTCGCTCAGGTGCACCTGCCCCAGCAGTTCCAGGCTGCGGCGCGCGGCCTTGGGCACGCCGTAGAGCCCGGCCTGGATATCGAGAACCTCAACGGGGGTGAAGAACGGGTCGAAGACGATTTCCTGCGGCACGATGCCGATCGAACGCTTGGCGTTGCGCGGGTCGGCATCGATGTCGAAGCCCCAGATTTCCGCGGTGCCGCTGGTCTTCATCACCAGCCCGGCGAGGATATTGATCAGCGTCGACTTGCCCGCGCCGTTGGGGCCGAGCAGGCCAAAGATCTCACCCTGGGGGACGTCGAAGGACACGCCCTTCAGGGCCAGTTTACCCTCACCCTGACCGGCGGGGGCATAACGCTTGACGAGATCGCGGATACGGATGGCGGCGGGTTGGCTCATGTCCGCGCTCTTGCGGCAGGATTGGCCCGAGGTAAAGCCCCGCCGGGACGTGGTTGTTTACCGCTCCGTTAACCATCCTCGCTATGCATGGCTTCATGGGCTGCACGTTAGGGCCATTGCGATGACTCGGGGGGTTCTTGCCAACAAGCCGGTGAGCCGGACGGCGCGCGCATGGTGCGCGGCGCTGGCGCTGGTCTTGTGCGCGGTGGTTGCCGCTCCGGCCCAGGCCCAGTCGCGCGACCGTGCGACGACCGCCGCGACGGCTCAGGCCGTGGTGGTGGCACCGCTCGCATTGGTGGCGAACCAGGTGATGAATTTCGGCCTGGTCGCGCCGGGCACGGCGGCGGGCACGGTCACGCTCAACCCCGATACGCTGGTGTGTTCCACCACTGGTCCGATCGTGCGGGTGCGCGCCTGCCAGCCGGCGGAATTCACCGGCATGGGTACGCGGCGGATGCGCGTGCGGATCCAGATTCCCACGACCATCACCCTGGCCGGGCCGGGTGGGGCATCGATGCTGGTCGACAATGTCACCCTCGATACCACGCCGGACCTCGTGTTCATCGGCGGTAACGGCAATGGTCTCAACAACGGCAATCGCCGTTACGAGATCGGCCCGGCCAGCGGGATCTTCACCTTCCGGGTCGGTGGGCGGCTCAATGTCGGGGCCAATCAGGCCGGGGGCGTCTACAGCGGCACCTTCACTGTCCTTGCGCAATACCAGTAGCCCTGGCCGCATCACCGGTCTGGAAATCGCCGCCCGCGCCTGCTAGGGGGCCGCGCATGAGCCAGCAGCCCGAAACCGCTTTCGTCACCTCCACCCGCGTTTCCTGCGACGGCGCCAGCGACATTCGCGGCGGCGCAGCACTGGGCCATCCCCGCGTCTGGCTGGAAATCGACGAAAAGGGCTATGTCGACTGCGGCTATTGCGACAAGCGCTTCGTGCTGAAGGGCGGCCCGGCGGACAGCCAGGCGGCCTGAGCCAGCTCGTCGTCCCGGACCTGATCCGGGACCGGTGGCCGACATAATTCTTCGCTGCCCCGCGATCCCGGCTTTCGCCGGGATGACGGTGATCCTATATCTGCAGCATGACCACAGCCGATCCCCGCTCGCTCCTCTACCGCCAGCTTGATCCCGCCCGCGCCGCGGACCTGACCCGCCAGGCGCTCGGTCGCTGCGATGATGGCGAGCTCTACCTGCAATTCACCGCCAGCGAGATGTTCGGGTTCGACGATGGCCGGCTCAAGACCGCCGACTATTCGCGCGACGCCGGCTTCGGCCTGCGCGGCGTTTCGGGCGAGATGACCGGTTTTGCCCATGCCAACGAGATCAGCGAGGCAGCGATCCGCCGCGCGGCGCAGACGCTGGAACTGCTCGATCCCGCCGCCGGGCCGCTGGCTGCGCCGCCGCGGGCCAGCAATGCCCGGCTCTATACCGATGCCTCGCCGCTTGACCTGATCCCCTTTGCCGAAAAGGTGAAGCTGCTGGAAACGATCGACGCCGCCGCCCGCGCCCGCGATCCGCGCGTGGTGCAGGTTTCGGCCAGCCTCGCGGCATCGTGGTCGGTGGTCGAGATCGTCCGCCCAGATGGCTTCGTGGCGACCGACGTGCGGCCGCTGGTGCGGCTCAATGTCGGCATCGTCGCCGAAAGCAACGGGCGACGCGAAACCGGCAGCTTCGGGATCGGCGGGCGGCGGCTCTATGACGATCTGTTCGCGCCCGAAACCTGGAACCGCGCGATCGATTCGGCGCTGGCCCAGGCGCTGGTCAACCTGGAAAGCGTGGCTGCTCCGGCAGGCGAGATGACTGTGCTGCTCGGTCCCGGCTGGCCCGGTGTGCTGTTGCACGAGGCGGTCGGTCATGGCCTGGAAGGCGATTTCAACCGCAAGGGTACCAGCGCCTTTTCCGGCCGGATCGGCCAGCGCGTCGCCGCGCCGGGGGTGACCGTGGTCGATGACGGGACCATGCTGGGCGTGAACGGCCAGGGGCGGCGCGGCTCGCTCTCGATCGACGATGAAGGCACCCCCACCAGCGAAACCGTGCTGATCGAGGACGGCATTCTGAAGGGCTACATGCAGGACCGGCTCAACGCCCGGCTGATGGGCGTGGCCCCCACCGGCAACGGGCGGCGCGAGTGCTACGCCCATGCGCCGATGCCGCGGATGACCAACACCTTCATGCGCGGCGGCAATGACGATCCGGCCGAACTGCTCAGCCGGGTCAAGAAGGGCATCTTTGCCAAGAGCTTTGGCGGCGGGCAGGTCGATATCGTCTCGGGCAAGTTCGTGTTCTCGTGCACCGAGGCCTACCTGATCGAGAACGGCAAGCTGGGCGCGCCGATCAAGGGTGCCACCCTGATCGGCGACGGACCGACCGTGCTGACCAAGGTTTCCGGCATCGGCAACGACCTGGCGCTGGACGAGGGCGTGGGCGTCTGCGGCAAGGGCGGCCAGTCGGTCCCCGCCGGGGTGGGCCAGCCGACCCTGCTGGTTGACGGGCTGACAGTTGGCGGCACGGCCTAGGCGGCGGTCTTGTCTGTCAGGCGCGGTTCAGGATCCTGTGCTAAGCTGTTGGCCGTTTTCAGAATGGAGATCCCAATGCGTGCCCTCGCTCCCAAGCTTGCCATTGCCATTGCCGCCACCGCGCTGGTTGCCGGCGGTGCCGCGCTGGAAGCCAAACCCAAGCTCACCCCCGAGCAGCGGCTTGAAAAGCTGCTTGAAGGGCGTGAGGCGGGCAAGCCGGTCAGCTGCATCTCGCTGGCTGACAGCCGCGATCTCGAAATTCTCGATGGCGTGGCGCTGGTCTATCGTTCGGGCTCGACGCTCTACGTCAACCGCCCAAAGAATCCCGAAGACCTCGATTCGGACGATATTCTGGTGACGCGCCCGTCGGGTAGCCAGCTGTGCCGGCTCGATATGGTCCACACGGTCGATCGCACCAGCTATTTCATTACCGGGTTCATCAACCTGGGTGACTTCGTGCCCTATCGCAAGGCCAAGGCGGCGCAGCAGTAAGCCTTCGTGGCGCTGGCTTCGCGCCGCTGGGCGGCCGACCTGCTCCATGTCTGGTTCCACCGCCTGCGCCCGCCCCAGTGGTTCATGCGCGACGAAGCGGTGGACGCGCTGCTGCGCCGCCGCTTCGCGCCCCTGCTGACCCGGTTTGCCCGCCGCCCGGCGCGCGAGTTCCTGGGCGATCCCCTGATCGCCCGCGCCGCGATCCTGCTGTTTGACCAGGTGCCGCGCAACAGCTTTCGCGGCAGTTCACGCGCCTTTGCAACCGACCGGCTGGCCGTGGCGATCACGCGCGGTGTGCTGGCCCGCGGCTGGGATCGGCGGCTCAGCCGCGCGCAGCGCCAGTTCCTGTTGCTGCCGCTGATGCACAGCGAGGCGATTGCCGACCAGCGCCTGTCGCTGCGCCGCTTTGCCGCCAATGGCGATGCCGGACGGCGCGGCTTTGCGGGCAGCCATTACCGGATGATCGCGCGCTTTGGCCGGTTCCCGCATCGCAATGCCGTGCTCGGCCGGCGCTCAACTCCGGCCGAGGAGCGGGCGGTGGCAGCGGGGCACAGCTGGTAGCAGCTTGACTCATTTCTCGCTCTCCGGCATTTAGGGTCCTTACCCTAAAAAGGGTGGGAGGGGAAAGCCATGGCTACAGCCGCAGTCGATCGCGCCGCCGATCCGTTCGATGTTTCGCGCCCGGAACTCTATGCCGAGGACACATTCGAGGAGGTGTTTCGCCGCCACCGCGCCGAAGCACCGATCTATTATGTCGCGGATTCGGGATTTGGTCCCTACTGGTCGATCAGCACCTACAAGCCGATCGTCCATGTCGAGGCGCTGCCCAAGATCTTCTCTTCCAGCTGGGAAAAGGGTGGCATCGCGATTTCGGGCAACCCCGAAATGCTCGAAAAGTACAACATGCGCGAGCCGATGTTCATCGCGATGGACCCGCCCCAGCACACCGCCCAGCGTCGCACCGTAGCCCCCAGCTTCGGCCCGTCCGAAGTGGCGGCGATGAAGACGGAAGTGGCCAAGCGCACCGGCGAACTCCTCGATTCGCTCCCGGTCGGCCAGCCGTTCGACTGGGTCCAGCGCGTCTCGATCGAGCTGACCACGGGAATGCTGGCCAAGCTGTTCGATTTCCCCTGGGAACAGCGCCACAAGCTGACCGAATGGTCGGACTTCGGCGGCGATGTCGAGCTGATCAAGAACCCTGAAACCATCGAGCTGCGCCTCGCCAAGATGCAGGAAATGGGCATGGCCTTTGCCGCGCTGTGGCAGGACCGGATGGCCAATCCCGGCGGCAAGGACCTGATCTCGGTCATGCTGCGGTCCGAAGCCATGCGCGAGATGAGCCCGGAAGAGTTCATCGGCAACCTGATCCTGCTGATCGTTGGCGGCAACGATACCACGCGCAATTCGATGTCGGCCTATGCCTATGGCCTGGGCAAGTATCCGGAAGAGCGCGCCAAGCTTGAGGCCGATCCGGGACTGATCCCCAATGCGGTGCAGGAACTGATCCGCTGGCAGACCCCGCTCTCGCACATGCGCCGCACCGCGACCGAGGATACCGAGCTCGATGGTCACCTGATCCGCAAGGATGACATGGTGGTAATGTGGTACATCTCGGCCAACCGCGACGAGAGCGTGTTCCCCGATGGCGAGCACATCCGCGTCGATCGTGAGAACGCCCGGCGGCACCTGTCGTTCGGTTATGGCATCCATCGCTGTGTCGGCGCGCGGGTGGCCGAACTGCAACTGGTCACCCTGCTGGAGGAAATGGCCAGGCGGCGGCTGCGCGCCAACGTGATCGGCGAGCCGACCCGTGTGCCGGCCTGCTTCGTGCACGGTTACAAATCGCTGACGGTCGAGCTATCGCGTTACTGATGAAGACCCGCGATCGCATCCTGGCCACCGCGCAAGGCCTGTTCAACGAGACTGGCTATGGCGCGGTGACCACCGCGTTGCTGGCCGAACGGCTCGGCATTGCCGAGGGCAACCTGTGGTATCATTTCAAGACCAAGCGGGCCCTGCTTGATGCGATCGCCGAACGCTTTGCCGCCGCGATCGAGGCGCGGCTGGCCCTGGTTCCGCACGGCGATCCGGTGGGCAGTTACGCACGGCTGCTGCGCGCCATGATGGCCGAATTCCGGGACTTCCGCTTCCTCTACCGTGATCAGCCGGCTTACGGCGACCATGCCGATCTGATCGCGCGGCGGGCCGGGGAATGGATCGCTCGGACCTATGACCAGATCGAGGGACATCTTGCCGCGCTGGTCGAGGCCGGGCTGCTTGACTGGCCGCGCGAACGGCTGCGGGACCTGGCGATCAATGCCACCATCCTGCTGCGTTATGGGCTGGAGCACGAGCGCGAACTGGGCGCAGCGACCGCCAGCGGCACCGGCGCGGTGCGGCGCATCCTGGTGCGGCACCTGACCCTGTTCGAGCACGCGCTTGATGCCGCCGCTGCCCGGCAGCTGCAGGCCGAGATCGAGCGGATCGAGGCCGAAGCCCCGCTTGCCGCCTAGCAACCTTCCTTTTCCTGTCTTCGTCACCCCGGACTTGATCCGAGGGGCCGCTTTTCCTGCCCGAAGGTAGCGGGACCCCGGTCAGGCCCGGGGTGACGGCAAGTTTGTCAGGGCCAGCTTTGGGTATCGTGATCGGGATGCTGGCGATTGCTGGCCTTGATCGCCGCGGCCCATTCGGCCTGGCCGGGCTGCTCGGTAATGCCCTTGTCGGGCACCTGATCCAGTTCACCCAGCCACGGCATCCGGCCTTCGATGCCATCGTGGCTGACTGGCCTGAACGCGGCCGGATCGTCCAGCGAACCCAGTGTCACCGAGATGTGATCGCCGGTCACGTCCTCGTAAAGCAGCGGCGTGCCGCAGGCGGCGCAGAAGCCCCGGTCGACCCTGGCCGATGACCGCCAGCGGGCCGGTTGCCCGCGCGTCCACACGAAGGCGTCGCGCGGGGCCGAAACCAGCGCGGCAAACAGTCCGCCGACCGCCTTCTGGCACATCCGGCAATGGCACAGGTGGGCATTGTCCATCACCGCGCTGGCCCGATACCGCACCGCGCCGCACTGGCACCCGCCGGTAATCGTCCGTTCGATCCGCTGCATTGCCCGCTCTCTCCCCCGCCCGGTTGGGACGGGCCTATCCCGGGTTGGCGCGCGGGCAAATGAGGTATTCGTATGCTTCGATGCGGCGGGGACAGGTTGCTTTGCCCTGGCTGGCGCGCTGGGCTAAAGGGCGGGGATGAGCATCCTCGTCCTCACCACTGGCGGCACGATCGACAAGGCCTATTTCGACGCGCTGAGCGAGTATCAGATCGTTGATAGCGGCATCCCGGACCTCCTGCGCGAGGCCCGCGTTGCCCTGCCGCTGCGGGTGGTGGAACTGATGCGCAAGGACAGCCTGGAATTGACCGAGGCCGACCGCGCGCTGATCGCCAGCGCGGCGCGCGAGGCGCCGGAAAGCCGGATCGTCGTGACCCACGGCACCGACACCATGACCGAAACGGCGAAAGCCCTGGCCGCCGAAGTGCCCGGCAAGACAATCTGCCTGACCGGTGCGCTCAGCCCGGCGCGGTTTGCGGAAACCGATGCCAACTTCAACCTCGGCATGGCCATCGCGACGGTGCAGGTTGCGCCGCCGGGGATCTACATCGCCATGAGCGGGCAGGTGTTCGATGCCCTCAAGGTGAGAAAGGACCGCGCGGCGGGAAAGTTCGTCGCACTCTAGCCCGGGACTCCGCCCGCCCGGACCGCATTGAAATAGCGGTCACGGCATTCAACCTTCTCGCAGGGCAGGTTGCGGATGCTGACGTTGGCCAGACCTTCCGGATAGATCGCCAGGAACGCCGTACGGCGTTCGGCCAGATCGGCTTCCAGCCCCAGGATCGCCGCCGTGGCGATCCCGGTCATCAGGGCCGAGGGATGGCCTTCATGATTCTCCAGCGCGGTGCGGACGTGGGCTTCGGCGCTCTCGATCCGGCCGGCCATGAAATCGGCCAGCGCGCGGCCGGCAGTCTGCCCGTTGGAATTGTTGGCCAGCGGGTTGAGCCGCTGCGACCGGTCGAACATCCGGTGTGCCTCGTCGGCCTCGCCATTCATGGCGTGCATCCAGCCGCCGCTGGACCAGGCGGTGTATTCGTTGGGGTTCAGCTCGATCGCGCGCCGGATCGCCTGCCACGCGCCGGCAAAGTCCTTGGCCATGTAATAGAGCGCCGCGCCGGCAGTGGCGAGCGTGCGCGCATCGTCCCGGCCATGGCGCAGCGCGGTCCGGCTCATTTGGGCAAACCGTTCGACATCGTCCTTGCTGCGGATCCGGTTGCCATAGCTGGCGGCCCAGGGCGCCATGGCCAGCGCCGGGTGAAAATGCGGATCCAGCGCGATGGCCTGCTCGAACTCGGCCAGGGCCTGGGCATAGTCGCGCCCATCGAGGCTGAAGCCCGCATGCAGCCCGCGCAGGTAATGATCATAGGCCCGGGCCGAGGTGGTGGGCCTTGCCTCGCGCGTACGGCGGGCCTCGCTCTGGGCGCGGGGTTCCACTTCCACCGCCACCAGCCGGGCGGCGGCTTCCTGGAGATCCCAGGTGTCGTCGGTGCGCCCCGCCAGGTCCCCCGCGGCAATGATCCGTGCAGTCGGCCCCTCGATCGCGCGCCAGCGGAACCGCAGCACGCCATCACGCGTGGCGATCAGGCTGCCGCCGATCAGGATATCGGCACCCAGTTGCCGCGCCATTTCGATCGGGTCGTCCAGCACCCCGCGCAGGCGGCTGGTGGATGCACCGGCGATCGTGACGATCGACTTGAAGCGCGACAAGGCGTGGACCAGCCCTTCGAAAAAGCCGTCGGTGACATAGGCCGGCAGGGCTTCCATGCTGAGATCGACAACCGGCATGACCGCGACCACGGGCAGGTCGGCTTCACGCTCGGCCGGGATGGGCGGCGGGCTTGGCGCTGCGGCGGGCGGTGCCGGACGACGCAGCGGCTGGCGCAGGACATCGCCCGGATCGATGCCGTTCTGGGCCAGCGCGCGCTCGGCCTGCCCGGCCAGAGCCTCGGCATCGGTCCGCCGCCCCAACTGCACCAGCGCCGCAATCAGCCGCTGATAGGCTGTGGTATCGAGCGGATCGAGTGCGGTCAGTCGCTGCAGCGGGTCCAGCTGGCTGGCCGGATCGCTCGCGCGCCGGTCGGCCAGTTCGGCCAGCAGGCGGCACAGCGCGCGCTGAGCGCTGTGGCGTTCGGCCACCAGCCAGGCGGCATAGTCGGGTCGGTTGGGCAGGTCGCTATCGGCCAGCAGCGGCTCGCTCGACCAGTCGAGCAGCGCGGCCAGCGTGGTCTCGTCGCAGGTGGCGGGGTCGCCGGCGGCCAGATCGCGCAGTTGCAACGCGTCGATCCACAGCCCCGTGCGATCGATCGAGACCTGATCGCGCAGGGTCACGATCCGGTCGGTCCCGTCCGCACCCAGCACCGGCCGCAGCTTGCTCAGGCTCCAGCGCAGCGCGGCGCGCGGATCGTCGGGCAGGTCGAAGAACAGCTCGCACAGCTGCTGGCGGCTCACCGGCCGATCGGCCAGCAGCAGATAGGCCAGGATCGCCCGGGTCTTGCGCGAGGCAGGCAGCGCCAGCTCGCCCTCGCCCAGCGTGATGCGGGTAGGGCCAATCAGGCGGACTGCGATAACATCACTGGCAGGGGCAAGGGGATCGGGAACCAGGGGCAAGTGCGGGAGGCTTTCGGGTGAAAAACAGTCGTCCAGCGGCATAGATAGCGCAATTCGTCGCGATTCAAACGCCAATACAACGCCTGCTCCGCCGCTGGGCCAATCGCTTCACCGGCAAAGGCGGCTTCGTCAGCACCCCGCCGGGTGCCGAGGACAGACGAAGGACATGACGATGAAAACTGCAATTCCCCTGATGCTTGGCGCGGCGGTGTTCGCCGCCAGCCCGGCCTGTGCCGAAGACAACGCCTTTGCCGGCCCCTACATCGGGGTCGAAGCCGGCTATGAATCCTTCCCGGACGATTTCAACGGCGCGATGGTTGGCGGCGTGTTCGGCTACAACATTGCCGCCGGCGACCTGCTGATCGGCCTTGAAGGCCGCTATGCCAAGCCGTTCGCCAAGTCGACCACGGTGACGGACCAGACGCAGACCACCACCACGACCGATGCCTCGCTCAAGCATCAATTCGGCGGCTCGCTGCGTCTCGGCTATCGCCTGAGCGACAACGTGGCCCTGTTCGGCAATGTCGGCGGCGAACGCTTCACCGTGGACGCGACCAGCACGATCCGGCCGAAGCCGGGCTGCGCCGCGCCGACCAACTGCACGGTCCGGTCGCTGGACGTCGGCTTTGCCGAGACGCTGTTCACCGCCGGTGCCGACCTGGAAGTCGGCTTTGCCGAAAAGTGGCGCGGTCGGCTGAGCTATCGCTATGGCAATGGCGATGCCTACACCCGCAATACCGTGGCAGTCGCGCTGATCCGCGCGTTCTGATCGCGATCCGGCTTGTGGACCAGGAGACCCCGCCCCCCCCGCTCCCGGCCACAGGGAACGGCCCGGTCATCGTCTGCATGGACGAGGGACCGGGCCGTTCCGCCCCCCTGCTCGATCAAATTGCCGACCTTGCCCTGCGCCTGGGCGGCAGCGTGACGAGCGAGGAAGTGGGCGGCGCGACCCGGGTGGCGATGGTCCGCCTGCCGCCATCGGCTGCGCTGCGTTTCCAGTCCGCGCTGGCCCTGCGCGGAGCCAGTTTCTTCGGCCCGCCGGCCGATGCCGCGAACGATTTCCTGGTCGTGCTGAGCAGCGCTCCCGCCGCCCGCGCGCCTTTGATGAAAGACGAACAGCAATGACCCAGCCCCATTTCCGCAATGCCTTGTGCGCCGCCGCGCTGCTGGGCCTTTCCGCTGCGCTCGGTGCGTCGGACCGGGCCGATCCGCTGGCCGCCGTGCCCCCGCTGCCGCTGGCAGGGCTGGGCGCCGGAGCCGAGGGGACCTATTCCGTCGCCGGGCACGGCGGGACCTACAGCCGCCCGGCGGGAGCCGGACAGTCGGTGGCCAGCTTTACCCTTGCGGGGCCGCTGATCGAAGACAGCATTGGGGTCCAATGCGGAATGGCCCGGCGGGCGCTCAATCTTGATAGTGCCGACTTTGCGGCGCGGCGCGAAGCCTATCGCTGCCGCTTCACGCACCAGGGCCGCGCCATCCCGGCCCGGTTCGAGCTGCAGACCCAGAAGCCGGGCAAGGCTGCCACCCTGCTGCCGCCGGCACAGCGCGGCTCGATCGCGCTCGACCGGGTGATCCTCGAGATCGAATATCGGCCGGGCAGCGACCAGGGGCGGACCTACCGCTTCAGCCACCAGGGCAAGGTGATGGGCGCGCTCGACCTGGCGGGCGATCCCGGCCTCCGGATCGCGCCGGCCAGCGATGTTTCGACCAGGCGGGCGATCGTTGCCGCCAGCGTGGCCCTGCGCCTGCTTGATACCGCCGCGCGCGAATAGCGGCGATTGCCCGCCGCGCAGCGGCTAAAGCAGCCGGGGCGCGGCGGGATCGAGACCCAGCCGGGCGATCGTGGCGGGCAGCCTGGTCTTCAGCTTGAAGAATCCGGCGGTGGCGTGGGGCCACAACAGATCGTCCCACTCCCGCCGCAGCCGGATCAGTGCGGCGCCGTGGCTGGCGAGTACTCGCGCCGCATCCGCCAGCTGCCAGCGGATCAGGCCAACCGGCACCTCGGCGGTGATCAGGGCGGTCAGCCCCTGCCTGCGTAACCAGTCCGGCAGGCGATCGGCCTCGACCAGTTCGGCTGTCACGCCGAAATGCGCCTGCGCGCGGGTGGCGCCATCATCCAGCGCACCCTGCGAGAACCGCGCTGCCGGGCTGTCCGACTGGGCCACGGTGGCACTGGGCAGCACGGCAATGGCCCTTACCTCCGCGTTGATCCGCCAGCTTTCGGGATGGAGGTCTTCCTCGGTCAACAGCACGGCGCATGGACCCTCCGGCTGGCGGGCGGCCGGGGCCAAAGGCGTGATCGGCAGCGGCGGCGCGGCCTCGGTCAGAGGCAGCGCGTTCTCGTTGAGCTGGCCATGGGGTGCGAACCGCTCCTCGGTGTTGCGCGCGATGTTGTCGGCCCGGGCGAGGTAGTGCTTGCCCGGGGTGTGCAGCCCCGCGACCCAGCGCCACGACAGCGTGTTGGATGCCGGATCGGCATCGAGCAGGTGCTTGTAGAAAAAGTCCGCGCCCAGCTGCCACGGCAGCCCCAGGGTGAAGATCCACACGCTGGCGAACCACATCCGCGCATGGTTGTGCAGCCAGCCCAGTTCGCGCAGTTCCTCGACCCAGGCATCGAAGCAGGCGATCCCGGTTTCGCCAGCGGTGGCGCGGGCGAACCGGCGGGCCAGTGCGCCATCGCGTTCCAGTTCGGCCTTCAGGGCGATCCGCTCGGCATTGAACCGCACCAGCAGGTCGGGCCGCAGTTCCAGCCAGCCCTTCCAGTAGGTTCGCCAGGCCACTTCCTGGATGAACTTTTCCGCCGCTGCGAAGCTATGGCGTGCGAGGACCGCAGCCACCACTTCATCCTCGGTAACCAGGCGGCGGCGCAGCCAGGGCGACAGCGCCGACACGTTCGACCGGTCCTGCGGGCCAAGATCAAGGTTGCGCCGCTCGGCATAGGCGCGTCCGGCATCGGGCAGGAATTCCGCCAGCCGGGCCAGGCCGGCGGCGCGGGTCGGGAGCCATTGCATCCGGCGCTGCTAGGCTGGGTGACGCTGATCGTCAGCCCGGTCTTTGGGCTCAAGCCTCAAGCGCCCGGACAGGTCTCAGGCCTTCGGTTACGGCATCATCATCCACTTCGCTGGCGACCGTCAGCCCGGTCGCGTCAGGCATCGTGGATGAAGCTCATCTTGTTGCCGTCCGGATCGCGGACATAGGCCGCGTAGACGTTCGGGCCATAGAGTGGGCGCGGGCCGGGCGCGCCTTCGCAGGTGCCGCCGCTGGCGAGCGCTGCGGCGTGGGCGGCATCGACCTCGGCCGGAGAGGCACAGCCAAACCCCGGCATCGAGCCGTTGGCGGGCCGCGCCTCCTGCTGGTCATGCGGCCGGGTGATCCAGGCGCGGCTGCCATTGCGGAACTTGTAGCCAAAGGTCAGGCCGGGATAGTCAGCATCCAGTTCGCCGCCGATCGCCGGAAAGACCGCGTCGTAGAACCGGCGCGCCCGATCCAGATCGTTGGTGCCGATCATCACGTAGTCGATGGACATGCCTGCTTCTCCCGCCTTGCAATCGGGAGAACAATAATGGAACATCCTCTATCGTCAAGCGGTTATGATCATTCCCACTCGATCGTGCCGGGCGGCTTTGACGTGTAGTCATAGACCACGCGGTTGATGCCCTTCACCTCGTTGATGATCCGGGTCGCGACGCGCGACAGGAAGGCGGCGTCGAATGGATAGATGTCCGCCGTCATGCCATCGGTGCTGGTCACGGCGCGCAGCGCGCAGACGCTGTCATAGGTGCGGCCATCGCCCATCACGCCCACGGTCTTGACCGGCAGCAGCACGGCGAAGGCCTGCCAGATGGCATCGTAAAGCCCGGCGTTGCGGATCTCTTCGAGGTAGATCGCATCGGCCTTGCGCAGGATGTCGCAGCGCTCGCGCGTCACTTCGCCGGGGATGCGGATGGCGAGGCCCGGGCCGGGGAAGGGGTGACGGCCGACGAAGACTTCCGGCAGGCCCAGTTCGCGGCCCAGCTCGCGCACCTCGTCCTTGAACAGTTCGCGCAAGGGCTCCACCAGCTGCATGTTCATGCGTTCGGGCAGGCCGCCCACGTTGTGGTGGCTCTTGATCGTCACCGAAGGCCCGCCGGTGAAGGAAACGCTCTCGATCACGTCCGGGTAAAGCGTGCCCTGGGCCAGGAAGTCTGCCCCGCCGACCTGCTTCGCCTCTTCCTCGAACACGTCGATGAAGGTCTTGCCGATGAACTTGCGCTTGGCTTCGGGATCGGTCACGCCGGCCAGGCCATTCAGGAACAGCGCGGAGACATCCTTGTGCACCAGCGGGATGTTGTAGTGCCCCTTGAACAGCGAGACGACCTGTTCGGCTTCGCCCAGCCGCATCAGCCCGTGGTCGACGAAGACGCAGGTCAGCTGATCGCCGATCGCCTCGTGGATCAGCACGGCGGCCACCGCCGAGTCCACGCCGCCCGACAGGCCGCAGATCACCTTGCCCTTGCCAACCTGGGCGCGGATTTCCGCGATCTTGGTCTTGCGGAATTCGGCCATGGTCCAGTCCCCGGCCAGGCCGCAGACGTGGCGGACGAAGTTCTTTAGCAGCTTGGCGCCATCGGGCGTGTGGACCACTTCGGGGTGGAACTGCATCGCGTAGATGCGCTTTTCGTCATTCGCGATCACGGCATAGGGCGCGCCGGGGCTGGCCGCGACCGAGCGGAAACCGGGGGCCAGTGCGGTCACCTTGTCGCCGTGGCTCATCCAGACCTGGTGGGTCTCGCCTTCGGCCCAGAGACCGTCGAACAGCACGCAGCGATCGGAGATGTCGATGAAGGCGCGGCCGAACTCGCCGCTGTCGCCTTGAAGGACCTCGCCGCCCAGCTGGTGCATCAGCGCCTGCTGGCCATAACAGATGCCCAGCATCGGCAGACCGCTGGCGAGGATCTCGTCGGGGATGCGCGGGCCGTTATCGTCCAGCACCGAGGCCGGTCCGCCCGAGAGGATGATCCCCTTCGGCTGCATCCGCTCGAATGCGGCGGCGGCATGGCTGAACGGGGCGATTTCGGAATAGACTCCGGCCTCGCGCACACGGCGGGCGATCAGCTGGGTCACTTGCGAGCCGAAGTCGACGATCAGGATCGAGTCGGAGGGCTGGATAGTCATGGCTGGCCGATAAGGAAGGCGCGCCACGGTGGCAAGCGCGCCGCGCCGCCTGCCAACACTTGATGCGCGTCAATGATCGCGCCAGCATCGCTGGCAATCTGCAGGGCGGGAGAGGAACCGATGGCAGAACCACCCCAGGTACCCTATCCGCGCTTTCCCGTGGCGCGCGATCTCAGGCTTGGCGATCTGGGCGCGGCCCTGGCCGCCGGGGCGCGGGATTTCCTCACCCATCCGCTCTACGGGCTGTTCTTCGCAGCCATCTATGTCGCGGGTGGGCTGGGCACCTGGTACGCGCTGGTTACCAAGGGCGCGAGCGCCTGGCTGATCCCGCTAGCGGCGGGTTTTCCGCTGATCGCGCCGTTCACCGCGGTCGGCCTTTATGAAGTCAGCCGCCGGCGCGAGGCAGGGCTGCCGCAATCCTGGGGCGGTGTCCTGGGCGCGCTGCGTGGGCGGGGCGACGATCAGCTGCTGCTGATGGGCGGGTTCATCTTTGTCGGCTTCACCTTCTGGATCATCCTGGCTCACGGCATCTTCGCGATCTTCGCGGCGCAACTGGGCGCGGGCGGGGAATCGCTTGCGATGCTGCGCACCCCGACCGGGCTTGCCATGCTGGCGGTGGGCAGCGCGGTGGGGGCGCTGGTCGCCTTCGTGTTCTATGCCGTGACGGTGATGAGCCTGCCGATGCTGGTCGACAAGGATGTCGATTTCCTGACCGCAATCATCACCAGCCTGCGCGCGATCCAGGCCAACCGAGGCGTGTTGCTGGCCTGGGCGGGGCTGATCGCGGTGGTCCTGTTCGCGGCGATGATCCCGATGTTCCTCGGCCTGCTGGCGGCGCTGCCCGTGCTGGGCCACGCCACCTGGCATCTCTACCGGCGAACGGTGAGCGAAACGCCTGCCGCTTAGCGCGGCTTCACTGGCACCAGGTCGCGCAGTTCGGTCTTGAGCAGCTTGCCGATGTGGCTGCGCGGCATTTCGTCGATCGCATAGAGCTCGGCCACGCGCTGGGTCTTGCCGAGGCGGCTGTTGGCCACGCTGCGGATATCCTCCAGCGCGTCCTCGCCCACGCCCGGCTTCAGCACGACGAAGCCGACCGGGGTTTCGCCCCACTTCTCGGACTGGACGCCCACCACCGCGGCCTCGACCACCCGCTCGTCCTTGGCCAGTTCGGCCTCGAGGTCGATGGGGAAGATGTTGAAGCCGCCCGAGATGATCACGTCCTTGGTCCGGCCAACCAGTTCGACAAAGCCCTCCGCATCGACCCGGCCGACATCGCCCATCCGCTGCCAGACCGAGCCGTCCTCGGGGTCGATCCAGTAGCCCTCACGGGTCTTTTCGGGCTGGTTCTTGTAGCCCAGCATCATCGTGGGCGATTTGCCGACCAGTTCGCCCGGGGTGCCCGGTGGTACCTCGTTGCCGTGCTCGTCCAGCACTTTCAGGAAATGGCCGGGCGCGGGCTTGCCGACGGTGTGGAGCTTGTCCGGGTGTTCGTGGACCGGGAAGATGCAGGCCACCCCGCCCTCGGTCATGCCATAGATCTCGATCAGTCCGCCCGGCATGCGCCGCAGCACCTCACCCTTGAGGTCGGCCGGGAAGGGCGCGCTGGTGCAGTACTTCATCTTCATCGACGAGAGGTCATAAGCGTCGAAGCGTTCGAACTGCATCAGGCGGCGGTACTGCACCGGCACCAGCATGGTGTGGGTGATCCGCTCGGCCTGGGCGCGTTCGAGCCACTTCTCGACATCGAACTTGCCCATCAGCGAGACATAGCCGCCCGAATAGAGCGTGGGCAGGAACACGGCCATGGTGGTGTTCGAATAGAGCGGGGTCGAGGTCAGCGTGCGGCTGTCCTTGCCGTAATTGAGTGAGGCGCGGAAGGTCATCTGCCGCCAGCGCATCCCGTGGCTGTGGACGATCCCCTTGGGAATGCCGGTGGTACCCGACGAATAGATGATGTTGAGCGGATCGGCGTCTTCCGGCTCGAACGGTGCGGCCTTGGTGCCGGGCGGGGCCATAAAGGCTTCCAGGTCTTCGTCCAGCACGATCTGGCGCTCGACAGGGAGTTTGAAGTCGCCCAGTTCGGTCAGCTTGGCGCGGTCGATGAACAGGTGCAGCGCGCCCGAATCCTTTGCCATGCCGGCCAGCTGTTCCGGGCTGGCGCTGGTGGTCAGCGGTGCGGCGCAGCCCCCCGCGCGGATCGCGGCGAGGTAGATCAGCGCGTAGTTGACGGTCGTGGTGCCGAGGATCGACACGGCCTGGCCGCGCTGCAGCCCATCGGCCTGGAGCCGTGCGGCGATCCGCTCAACCCGGTCCGCCACCTCGCGCCACGACAGGGTGACCGTGCCGTCATACAGCGCCGGGGCATCGCCGCGGAATTCGCCCCAGGCGGCGATCAGGCCGGGGAAGGATCCGAACGGCTGGTCAAGCTGGGTGGCGGGATCGGCAATTGACGGGGCGGGCATTGCGGCGATGGTCCTCTCTGCTGTCTTGTGCTTTGCCCCAAGGAAGCAACTGGCGGCGCGCCATGCAAGCCCGGAGTGTTCCTCGGTCGAAATTGCATCGAACAAGCACCTGTTGCATAGTTTGCAACAGGTGTTCCGGCCTTTGCACTGGTAATCTCTACCAAAATGCTTATGTTGCATCTGCGAACGGAATGAACCGTTCGCCTCATCCCCAGGAGCACACGATGCGCAAGTTTGCCAGCATTGTGCTGCCGATCATCGCCGCTGCCAGTGTCAGCGGTCTGATGCTCTCCGCCACCATCGCCTAAGGGCGCTGGAACCGGCGGGACAGCACAATCCCACCGAAGGCCGCCGCGCCATGGCGCGGCGGCCTTTCGTTTGTCCGGGCCGGATCACCTGTTCCCGTAAGCCTCGACCAGTTCGGTCAGGAAATCGCGGCCGGTGTAGAGCGAGGCAACCTCGATCCGCTCGTTGAGGCCGTGCACCCCGTTGCCATCGGGGTCCAGCCACATGCCGGGCACGCCATAGGTCGGAATGCCGACCGCGCCCAGGAAGGTGGCATCGGTGTAGCCGTTCTGCATCATCGGCACGAGCGGCACGCCGGGGAAGTACTTGGCCACCAGCTTGCGCGCCGGGTCCATCACCTTGGGGTCGAGCGGCGGATTGGGCGGCGAGGGACGTAGCGGTGCCAGCGCGGTGACGGTCACGCCAGGATCGGCGATGATCCGGGCCAGTTCCTGCCGGATCGCCTCGACCGAATGGCCGGGAAAGATCCGGCAATTGATGTTGGCCTTGGCCCGCTGCGGCAGGGCGTTGCGGGCGTGTCCGGCTTCCAGCATGGTCGCCACGCAGGTGGTGCGCAGGTTGGAATGGAGGAACGGCACGGTATTGGCCAGGGCCTCAGCCTCCTTGTCGGCCGGGTTGGCTGCCAGCGCGATCATCGCCCGGCCAATCGCGTCGTTCCGTCCCGCGCCGGAAAGCTGGAAATAGGTGCGCGTGGTATCGGTGAACTCGACCGGGAAACGGTGCGCCTCCAGCTTCTGCAGCGCGGCGTTCAGCTGATAGATGGCGTTGTCGGGCCGGGGCACCGAACTGTGCCCGCCGGGATTGCGCGTTTCCAGCTCATAATTGGCGAAGGTCTTTTCGCCGACCTGCATTGCCTGGCCGACCACCTTGCCGCCCTTGGCGATCGGGGTGCCGTTGCTGCGCCCTTCGCCGCCTTCGTTCAGGGCGAACTCGGCGTCGATCAGGTCGCGCTTGTTGGCGGCCAGCCACTCGACCCCGTTAAAGGCGCCGTTGGTTTCCTCGCCGCAGGTCAGGGCCAGTTTTACCGTTCGCTTCAGCCGCTTGCCGGCCTTGGCATAGCGGACCAGCAGATCGGTCCAGACGGCGGCCAGCGCCTTCGCATCGACCGCGCCCCGGCCATAGAAATAGCCGTCCTCCTCGATCAGGGTATAGGGATCGCGTACCCAGTCCTCGCGCCGCGCCGCGACCACATCGAGGTGGGCCACCAGCAGCAGCGGCTTCACGGACTTCGACGTGCCCGGCCAGGTCGCGACCAGCCCGCCTTCCTGGCGCTTTTCCGGCACGGCAAACAGGTACAGCTGCTCGTCGCTGAAGCCCGCCGCCTTCAACCGCATCGCCATCCGCTCCGCCGCCACGGTGCAGGAACCGGTGGTGATCGAGGTGTCGGTTTCCACCAGCTCCTTGTAAAGCGAGCGGAATTCGGCCTTGTCCGGCGACAGCGGCGCCGGCTGGGCGAGGGCGGCCGTGGTGGTGATGGCCAGGCCAAGCGCCAGGCCCAATCCGCGCTGAATCATGATCACTCCCCCTTTGGTCGGCCTAGCGGCCCGCCGGGCTGGCATAGGCCTTGACCAGATCGGTCAGCATGTCGCGCCCGGTCCAGACCGCCTTGACGCTCATCCGTTCATTCAGGCCGTGGGCGCCATTGCCATCGGGATCGCCGTACAGCCCGGGCGGTCCGTAGGAAGGAATGCCGATCGCGCCGAAATAGATCCCGTCGGTTGCGCCGGTCGACATCATCGGCACCAGCGGCACGCCGGGGTAGTACTTGGCGGTCAGCTTCTCGACCGGCTCGAGCATGGCTCTCGTCAGCGGCGGCGGGACGGCAATCGGGCCGCGGTCATCGACCTTGGTGACGGTCATGCGCGGATCGCCGATCACCTGTTCCAGCGTCTTGCGCACCTCTTCATAGGAAATGCCCGGGAAGATGCGGCAGTTGACCAGCGCACCCGCGCGCTGGGGCAGGGCGTTGTTGGCATGACCGCCGTCCAGCAGCGTCGCCACGCAGGTGGTGCGCAGCATCGAATGGAAAGTGCGGTCCCGGTCAAGGATCGCGACCGCTGCCCGGTCCTGCGGATTGGCCACCACGGCCAGCATGGCCTTGCCAACCTCGTCGTTGCGGGCCGCGCCCAGCCGGGAGAAGAAGGCCCGGGTGGTGTCGTTCAGCATCACCGGAAACTCGAACTCGCGCAGTTTCACCAGCGCGTCCGAAAGTTCGTAGATCGCGTTGTCACGCACCGGGATCGACGAGTGACCGCCCGGATTGGTGGCCTCGATCCGGTAGTTGCCCACCGTCTTCTCGCCGACATGGAAGTTCTGCGCGACGACCGTGCCCTTGCCGTCGGTCCGCCCGCCGCCGCCTTCGTTCAGGACGAACTCGGCATCGATCAGGTCGCGGCGGTTCTCGGTCAGCCAGCGGGCGCCGTTGAAGGCCCAGCTGGTTTCCTCACCACAGGTCAGCGCCAGCTTGATCGTCCGCTTGGGCTTGTAGCCTTCGGCCCGGAAGCGTTCCAGCATGTCGACCCAGATTGCTGCCAGGGCCTTCATGTCCGAAGTGCCACGGCCATAGAAATAGCCGTCTTCCTCGAACAGGGTATAGGGATCGCGGGTCCAGTCCTCGCGCTTGGCCACGACGACGTCGATGTGACCGAGCAGCAGCATCGGCTTGAGCGTCTTCGACGTCCCGGGGAACACCGCCACGATCCCGCCTTCCTTGGGATGCTCGGGCACCGAGAACAGGGTCAGCTCATCCTGCCGGAAGCCGTTGGCCAGCATGTGGTCCCTGATCTTTCCGGCCAGCGCGGTGCAGCTGCCGGTGGTGATCGAGGTGTCGGTTTCCACCATCTCCTTGTAGAGTGCGCGGAACTTGGCCTTGTCCGGTGGCAGCGCGGTAGTCGGTGTGGCGGACTGGGCCTGCCCGGCAGCCTGGGCCTGGGCGATCGTGCCAGCCAATCCGGTGGCCAGGGTGGCCATCAGGCCCGCGGCAAAGGTGGCAGATCGCAGCTTCGGCATCAGATGTCCCCCCAATCAAAGTCGGATGGACTAGAGCATGATCGATCCGCCTTGGTAAAGGCTAATCGCGCGCGGCATCCAGCGTCGTGCGCAGGGTGCGCAGCAGCGCCAGGGTCTGGTCCAGCTGATCGGGACGCAACGCGCTCTCGGCCAGCGGCAGCAGCGCCGCCACCGCGGCGATGCAGTCCCGCCGCATGGCCTCGCCCGCCGGGGTCAGCCGCACCTGCTTGCCGCGACCGTCGGCCGGATCCGGATCGATCGCCACCAGCCCGCGCGCGGCAAGGCGGCCAAGCGTGCTGGTCATGGTTGCGCGGCTGACCTGGATGGCATCGGCCAGCCCGGCCGGGGACTGGCTGAGCGCGGCCCGGCGATGCAGGTGGTGCAGCACGGTGAACTGCGCCCGGGTCATGCCCGCTGGCAGGGCGCGCTCAAAGGCGTTGCCGGCCAGCTGGTCGATGATCCCGATCTCGGTGAACAGCTGGAAGGCCTTGGGATCCTCGGTCATGTCAGCAGGTGAGCCTCAAGCGGATAGCGGGCGGCGGGGCGGACCGGATCGGCAATGCCTGCCCGGGCCAGCATCTGCACCCGTCCGCCGTCCGGGGCAAGCAGGCTGTGGACCTGCGCATAGTGTGCCGCCATGGCGGGATATTCCTGCAGCGACTGGCTGAGCGGGTGGACCGCCACACCCGCCAGCGCGGCGCGAAGGGTGACGCGGGCATAGGCGCGCCCGGCGGCGATCTGGCTGGCGCGACTGTTGTCGGGCGTGGTGATCCACAGCGCGGCCGGGATCGAGCCATAAGTGCGCTGCAGGTCTTCGAGGCCCAATTGGTAGGCCGTGCTTTCGGGATCGGCGAGCGCGGCGCGGGTGGTCAGGCCAAGCAGGCTGGTCCCCTCGATCATGGGGCCGGACAGGGCCAATCCATCGGGCATTGCGTCAATTTCGGCCGCGCCGATCCGCATCAGGTTGACGCTTTCCATGTGCGCTGCGGGGGTCCGCATCTCTCCGGTAATGGCCGCAACGGTGACTTGCGCCAGCGCGGCGAGCAGCCCGGCCTCCTCGCTCAGCGTGACGCCCGGTTCGGCCAGTTCGGCCAGCCTGCCGGGGGGCAGCGGGGCATAGACCTGGCGGTTGGTGCGGCGCAGGGCGATCGCCGCCGCCAGCGGATCGGGCCGCAGTGCCGGGTCGGCCACCCAGCGCAGCCGCGCGACGGGGCGGCGGTCCAGCCGGGGTTGCGGCTCGGCATCGGGAAACGGCTCGACCGCCAGCCGGAAGCCGCGCTTGCTCGCGGCGATCGCGGCCAGTTCGATGAAAGTGCCAAAGCCGATGGTGATCTGGCGGTCGAACGGATCGGTTTCCGGCAGGCGCTTGGCCAGATCGCAGGTCAGAACCGCGCTGTCGCTTCCCTCCAGCCGGATCAGCCACGGCTGGCGGTTGTGCGGGTTGGGAGCCAGGATCGCGTGACGCAGGGCATCGAGGCGCGGGTCCGCCACCGGCTGATCCAGCCCCTGCCAGGGGGCCACGGCACTGTCCGGCTGGCGCATCACCCGCCATGTTCCCGCTGCCGCCCCGGCCACCAGCACTCCGCCCAGCCCAAGGATGACTTGCCGCCGCGATGCCATGGCACTCTCCTTTAATTCGATATCGAACTAGATAGTTTGATATCGAATGAGAGTCAAGCGGCGGCGGTTCAGCCTAGTTGTCGTTGGCCACGGCCCGCACCAGGTCGGTCAGGAAGTCCCGCCCGCGATAGAGCGCCAGCACCTCGATCCGCTCGTTGAGGCCGTGGGTGTTGTTGTTGTCGGTATCGCGCCACAGGCCGGGAACGCCATAGGTCGGGATGCCGGCCGCGCCGGTGTGGACCGCATCGGTCGCACCGGTCGCCATTGCGGGCAGCAGTGGCACGCCGGGGAAGTGCTTGGCCACCAGCCGTTCCGCCGGGCCCATGATGCGCGGATCGAGCGGCGGCTGCTTGGCGATCGGCCGCCCCTCGTCGCGCCGTTCGACCTTGACCGCCGGATTGGCGATGGCCGCCACGATCTGTGCCCGCGTTTCCTCGGCGGTGCGGCCCGGATACATCCGGCAATTGACGTTGGCCTTGACCGTCTGCGGCAGGGCATTGGGGGCATGGCCGCCCTCGATCAGGGTGGCGACGCAGGTCGTGCCCAGCAGCGAATTGAGCATCCGGTCGCGCCGCACCACGGCCTCGGCCGCGGCGTCATTCGGATTAGCGGCCAGCGCGACCATCGCCGCGCCCAGTTCCCCGCCATACATCGGGCCGGAGCGGGCCATGAACAGCCGGGTTACGTCGCTGAACTCGGTCGGGAAGGTATAGTCCCGCAGCCGCGCCAGGGCATCGGACATGGCGTAGATCGCGTTCTCGCGCACCGGCTGGGAACTGTGTCCGCCCGGGTTGGTCGCGGTCAGGATGAAGTCCTGGTAGGCCTTCTCGCCGATCTGGATCGACTGGCTGACCAGCTTGCCGCCCTTGGCCAGCGCCGTGCCGCTGGTGCGCCCGCCGCCGCCTTCGTTGAAGGCGAATTCGGCGTCGATCAGCTCGCGCCGTTCCTTGCTGAGCCATTCGGTCCCGTTGAAGGCGCCCACGCTTTCCTCGCCGCAGGTCAGCGCCACCTTGATCGTGCGCTTGGGCCGCTCACCGGCCTTGGCCATGCGGACCAGGATATCGGTCCAGATCGCGGCCTGGGCCTTGTTGTCGGACACCCCGCGCGCGAAGAAATAGCCGTCTTCCTCGACCAGCTTGAACGGATCGCGGGTCCAGTCAGACCGCTTGGCTTCCACCACGTCGATATGGGCCAGCAGCAGCAGCGGTTTCAGCGTTTTCGACGTGCCGGGCCAGATGGCCACCAGCCCGCCTTCGCGCGGCTTGTCGGGCGGGAAGAACACCGTCAGCTGGCTGTCTTGCATCCCCGCCGCCTTGAGCCGGGCGGCCATGCGCTGCGCCGCCAGCGTGCAGTCGCCTTCGGACAGGGAGGTGTTGGTTTCAACCAGTTCCTGGTAAAGCTCGCGGAAGGCCAGCTGGTCGGGCCGCAGCTGGGCCTGCTGGGCCAGCGCGGGCGCGGAAATGGTGACCAGGGCGGCCCCGGCGAGGGTCATGGCGGTTCGCAGCATCGATTGTCCTTCCCGGAATCCCAGATGGGCCCGTTTGCCGGGAATAGGCTGTGGAAGGAAGGGGGGCATATGCACCGGTTCGCTTCCCCCGGGCGCATCCAGTGCCTATATGCTCGGCCATGTCCGAAGCACCCGAAAACACCCCCAACGCCAACGCATATGGCGCCGATTCGATCAAGGTCCTCAAGGGGCTCGACGCCGTGCGCAAGCGGCCCGGCATGTATATCGGCGATACCGACGATGGTTCGGGCCTGCACCACATGGTGTTCGAGGTGTCGGACAACGCGATTGACGAGGCGCTGGCCGGGCATTGCGACCTGGTGCTGATCGAGCTCCATCCCGATGGTTCGGTCTCGGTCGAGGACAACGGCCGCGGCATCCCGACCGACATCCACGCCGAGGAAGGCGTTTCGGCCGCCGAAGTGATCATGACCCAGCTCCACGCGGGCGGGAAGTTCGAGAACACCAGCGACGATAACGCCTACAAGGTTTCGGGCGGCCTCCACGGCGTGGGGGTGTCGGTGGTCAATGCCCTGTCGGAATGGCTGGAGCTGACCGTCTGGCGCGATGGCAAGGAACACTGGATGAAGTTCGCCCACGGTGATGCCGTGGCGCCGCTCAAGGTGACCGGCGATGCCCCGATCGCCACCGAAGGTTCGCGCAAGGGCCAGCCCAAGAAGGGCACCCGCGTTACCTTCCTCGCCAGTGACGAGACCTTCAAGAACGTCACCGTCTACGATTTCGACAAGCTGGAGCATCGCTACCGCGAGCTGGCCTTCCTCAATTCCGGCGTGCGGATCCTGCTGCGCGACAAGCGCGGGGAAGAGGTGAAAGAGCACGACTTGTTCTATGAAGGCGGCATTGCGGCCTTCGTGAAGTGGCTGGATCGCAACAAGCAGGCATTGCTGCCTGATCCGATCGCCATTTCCGCCAACCGCGACGGGATCGGGATCGATGTCGCGCTGGAATGGAACGATTCCTACTACGAAAACGTGCTGTGCTTCACGAACAACATCCCCCAGCGCGATGGCGGCACGCACCTGGCCGCGTTCCGCGCGGCGCTGACCCGCACGCTTAACAACTATGCCGAGAAGACCGGCCTGCTTAAGAAGGAAAAGGTCAGCCTGACCGGCGATGACATGCGCGAAGGGCTGACCGCGATTGTCTCGGTCAAGCTGCCGGACCCGAAGTTCTCCAGCCAGACCAAGGACAAGCTGGTCTCGTCCGAAGTGCGCCAGCCGCTCGAAAGCCTGATGGGCGACAAGATGACCGAGTGGCTGGAGGAAAACCCGGCCTATGCCAAGGCGGTGGTCCAGAAGATCATCGATGCCGCCGCCGCCCGCGAAGCCGCCCGCCGCGCCCGCGAGCTGACCCGGCGCAAGGGCGCGATGGACATCGCCAGCCTGCCCGGCAAGCTGGCCGATTGCCAGGAACGCGATCCGAGCAAGTGCGAACTGTTCCTGGTCGAGGGTGACTCGGCCGGTGGTTCGGCCAAGCAGGGGCGCGACCGGCATTACCAGGCGATCCTGCCGCTCAAGGGCAAGATCCTCAACGTCGAGCGCGCGCGGTTTGACCGGATCATCTCGTCGAAGGAAGTCGGCACGCTGATCCAGGCGATGGGCACCGGCATCCGTGACGAGTTCAATCTCGACAAGCTGCGCTATCACAAGATCGTGATCATGACCGACGCAGACGTCGACGGCGCACATATCCGCACGCTGCTGCTCACTTTCTTCCACCGGCAGATGCCGGAAATCATCCGGAACGGGCACCTCTTCATCGCCCAGCCGCCGCTCTACAAGGTCAACAAGGGCCGGTCCGAGGTTTACCTCAAGGATGCCGCCGCGCTTGACCGTTACCTCGTGGAAGCCGGGCTGGCCGGCCGCGTGCTCGAAACGCCGGGCGGCGCCCGGGCCGGGGCTGAGCTCGAGGCGCTGGTCGAACATGCCCTGCGGCTGCGCAGCCTGATGGGTTTCGTGCCGCGCCGTTATGATCCCGCCGTGATCGAGGCGCTGGCGCTCGATGGCGCGCTGGAGCCGGAACTTGATGCCGCCGGCCGCCGCGCCGCGCTGGCCCGCGTAGCTGACCGGCTCGGCCGGGGTGACCGCGAGGCGAAATGGAGCGCAGGCCTGCGCGATGATGGCTCGGTGCTGGTCGAACGCGTGTGGCGCGGGGTGACCGATGCCTATCCGATCGAAGCCGCATTCCTGACCAGCGCCGAAGCGCGCAAGCTGGCCCGGCTCGCCGCCGAACAGGCCGAGGTCTATACCGGCGTTGCCCGGCTGGTCCGCGCCAGCACGGTCGAGGTTGAACCCGAGGCCGACAGCGATGGTGACGAGGCCGAGGCCGCGCCGGTGCGTGCGGTGGCTGGCGATGGCGGGATCACCCTGCCCAGCCAGCTGCTCGATGCCGTGCTCGCCGCCGGGCGCAAGGGCCTGTCGATCGCCCGCTACAAGGGGCTGGGCGAAATGAACGCCGAGCAGCTGTGGGAAACCACGCTTGATCCTGACAACCGCAGCCTGCTGCAGGTCAAGGTCGAGGACGCCGACGTGACGGACGAGATCTTCACCCGCCTGATGGGCGACGTGGTCGAACCGCGCCGCGATTTCATCCAGGAAAACGCGCTCAACGTCGCCAACCTCGACGTCTGATCGTCAATCCGGGCAGCGCTGCAGCAGGATCGGCTCGCTGCCGTACCCGTCGCTGCGGCGCAGCCACCGTCCGTCCTGCGAGATATCCAGTTCGATCCCCAGCCCGCGATTACGGGCATGGCGCAGCCGCACGAAGATCGCGGGATGATCACTGTAACCATGCAGCGCGCCGATACGCTGCCCGCCCAGGGTCGTGCGGGTGATCCGCAGCTGCTTCGCCGCGCGGCGGCAATCGGCTGGCTTGCCGGTCCAGATCCCGTGGTAGGCGGCGGGAATGGCCCGATGGTCGAAGGGAAAGGGCATGCCCTTGAAGGCCGGGTCGGCAAACTCCGGGGCGCCGGCCCGCGCGCTGCTGGAGGGCAAGCCATGCATCCCGAGCAGCAGCAAGACGGCAAGGTATCGGCCAGGCATCACGTCATGGTCTCTCTCAACCAGCGGCTTAGCCCGCGCCGTGGCGCGGGAAAAACGGGCGCGGCGTACCGGTGCGCCGCGGCGATTGAGGCCGGCGGACCCCGCGGTCATAGAGCGAGCCTTGGGGCGAGACACGGAGATTGCCATGGCTGGCCGGCACGTTGCCACACTCGCGCGAGGGACCGCACCGGGCTGGCGCACGCCGAAGCTGGCCCTGTTGCTGACCCTGGGTCTGGCGCTCGGCGTGTCGCTGCTGGTGCTCCCGTCCGCCCAAGCCCAGGCCCAGGAGCGGACGCCGGTGGCCGCGACCAGCGAGCCGCGCCGCGATCCGCTCCCAGTCGACAGTCCGCCACCTGCGCCCCTGTCGGTGCCTGCCCCGATCAACCGGGCGCACGGACAAGAACTGTACCAGCAGGCCCATGATGCGCTTGCCAGCGGTGCGCCAGACCTGGCCAACCGGCTGTTCGAAGAGGCCTGCCGGTTCGATGAGGCGCGCAGCTGCTTCAATACCGGGCTTGACCTGGAGACGCGGGCCGACCGCCCCGGCGCGCCAGTGCAATTGCGCGCGGCCGCGCTCAGCGCCTATCGCACGGCCTGCAGCCTCGGCTTCGAGCGGGGCTGCGTCGATGCGGCGCGCTTGCTGCTTGAACCTGCATGGGGGGAGCTGGACCCGCCGAAGGCGCTGCGGATGTTTGACCAGGCGTGCCGCCGGGGCGAGGCGGAAGGGTGTGAGCGGCAAGCCGACTTCTATTACAAGGGCGAGCTGGTACCGCGAGATTTCGCGCGGGCCGCCGCACTCTACCAGCGGGCCTGCGATACGGCCAACCGCCCCAACAGCTGCTTCAACATGGGCCTGATGGCCGAGCGCGGCCGCGGACTGGCCAGCGATTACAATGCGGCGCTGCGTTACTATCGGCTGGCCTGTCGCGCCGGGTCTTTGGCGGGGTGCCACAACCTGGCGGTGATCTACGCCGAGGTAAGCAAGGTACCCGATCGGCTGGTGATCGCCCGCAACCTGCTGCGTCAGGGCTGCAACCGCAATTACCTGGCTTCATGCACCGCGTTCGGCCAGCTGATCCGCGAGTTCGAACAGCCGACCGACAATTATGCCGAGGCGATCACCGCGCTGACCAAGGCCTGCGATGGCCGGGATGGCTTGGCCTGCCGGGTCCTGGGCAACATGGCACATGACCGGATCGGCGTGCCGGGCGGCAACCGGGCGGCCAACCGGTTCTACGCGCGGAGCTGCAAGAGCGGGTTTGGTGATGGCTGCTACAACCTGGGGCTGGCCTATTGGTCCGGCTATCGGGTGAAGGCCAATGCCGAAACGGCGATGGCCTGGTTCGGCGAAGGCTGCCGGTTGCGATCGGCCTCAAGCTGTGTCGGAGCCTATCTCGCCACGCTCAACCTTCCGGCCGACCATCCGCTCGCCGGGCCCGAGATGGCCCGGCGCTGGCTGGCCGAAGGCGAACGGATCGATCCCGGCAACCGGTTGGCACAGACCGTGCGCGAGGCCTATGAAAGTCGCCGGTCTGCAAGCAGCGGTCAGCCCGCCAGCCCCCCGTCCGGCCAGCGCTGAAGCTCAGGCGGCGCGCAGCCCGGTGACTGCCGCCGCCCCGCGATCGACCGCCGAAAGCCCGTCGAACACGGCATCGATGATCCGCGCCAGCTTGGCTTCGGACAGCTTGGGCATCAGGTACTGCATGACGCCGATATTGGTGTAGACGCTGGTCATCTGGTTGATCAGGCTGATCGCCTCGTCCACCTCGAGCCCGGCGAAATGGCCATCGGCCATGGCTTCGGCAATGATCTCGCCCAGGTAGTGATCGCCCAGGTCAATGAATCCGCGCACCAGTTCGAAGTGTTCGTCGCCCAGCTCGCAATAGGTGGCAAAGGCCACCGGATCGCGTTCCCACAGGGCGCGCACATGGCTGAAGTGGCGGGCGTAGAATTCATACATCTTGCGGCGCGGGGGCAGGTCGCTGGCGACCACTTCCTCCATCATTTCCACCTTGGGCCGGAACCAGCGTTCGGCTACGGCCTCGATCACCGCTTCCTTGCTGTCGAAATAGCGATAGAGGCTGGCTGGTGACATGCCCGCGCGCGATGCCAGATCGGTGACGGTGAAGCCGACATTGCCGCGTTCCTCGATCATCGCCATCACGATGTCGATCAGTTCTTCCCGTCCGGCTTCGATGTCCGTCTGCGGCCGCGCCATCGCGCTGTCTCCCCAAGGCTTGAGTATACAATATAGAATGACAGGCGCATTCTTTCAAGAAACTGTCTTAATTGCATAATACGCATGGCTTGTCCGCGCCCGGCAAGGCGCTAGGAAGGCCTCATGTCACCAGTCACCCGACCGTCGATTCTCCGCAAGCTCCCCCTGGCCCTGATGCCGCTATTGGCGGCCTGTGCCACGCCGCAGGGAGGCGAGGCGGCAGTCGCGCCGGTGACGGTCAACATCCTGGCGATCAACGATTTCCACGGCGCGCTGGAAATGCCGCGCCAGTCGGTCTTCGTACCAGATGGCCAGGGCGGCGCCACGCCGGTGCCCGCCGGGGGCGCGGCTTACCTGGCCAGCGCGATCGACAGCCTGCGCGCGCAGAACCCGAACCACCTGGTGATCAGCGCGGGCGACCTGATCGGCGCGTCGCAGCTGGTGTCCTCGCTGTTCCTCGATGAGCCGACAATCGAGGCGATGAACCGCATCGGACTGGACTTCAACGCGGTCGGCAATCACGAATTCGATCGCGGCCAGGATGAATTGCTGCGGATGCAGGCGGGCGGCTGCCAGCAGCATACCGCGCGCAAGCCCTGCCAGGTCGAACCGTTCAAGGGTGCGCGGTTCCGGTTCCTGGCCGCCAACACGGTCAAGCAGGATGGCACCACCCTGTTTCCCGGCACGGCGATCCGCAGCTTCGGGACCGGCCGCAACCGGGTCGACATCGGCCTGATCGGGCTGACGCTGGAAGGAACCAGCCAGCTGGTCTCGCCCGACGGGATCAAGGGCCTGACCTTTGCCGACGAGGCCGAAACGATCAATGCCGCCGTGCCCGCGCTGCGCGCCGCCGGGGCCGATGCAATCGTGGTGGTGATCCACGAAGGGATCCGGACGCGCGGCACGCCCAACCCGCAGGGCTGCGAACAGGCCAGCGGCGATCTGGCCGGGATCATCGCGCGGATTACGGTCGACGTTGATGTGATCGCTTCGGGGCACACCCACAATTCCTATGTCTGCGAGTGGCAGCGCCCCGGTGCGCTGGGTCCTGTTCTGCTGACCAGCGCAGGCTCGCTGGGCACCCTGGTGACCGACATCAACCTTGAAATCGATCCACGGACCAGCCGGGTAACACGGCGGGCGGCGCGCAACGTGATCGTGCAGAGCGAAGGCTATGCCCCTTCGCCGGAGCGCTTTTCTGCCAATACCGACCGGTTCCCGCGTTTCGCGCCCCGGCCCGACATCGCCGCACATGTCGCCCGCTATGCCGATGCGGCAAAGGAGTTCGCGCTGCGCCCGGCTGGCCGGATCGGCGGGGAAGCAACGCGCGGCGGCGATGGTTCAAGCACCGGCGGCACGCTTGGCCACCTGATCGCCGATGCCCAGCTGGCCGCAACCACCGGCGCGGGCGCCCAGATCGCCTTCATGAACCCCTTCGGCATCCGCGCACCCTGGCGGCTGGCTCCGGGCCCCGGAGGGCAGCTGACCTTTGGCGAGCTTTACCGGGTTCAGCCGTTCAACAACACGCTGGTCACCTATACCCTGACCGGCGCGGAACTGCGCGAGGTGCTGGAACAGAACTTCGATGGCCAGGGCCCCAACCAGGTGCTCAGCCCCTCGTGCGGGTTCGCATATGCCTATGACCTGTCGCGGCCGGTGGGCAGCCGGATCGTCTCGATCACCTTCAATGGCCAGCCGATCAATCCGGCGGCCAGCTATCGCGTGACGACCAGCGATTTCCTCGCCAGCGGCGGGGATACCTATTCTGCCCTGCTCAAGGGGCGCGACCGGGTGATCGGCATTTCGGACATTGCCGCGCTCGAAGCCTGGTTGCAGGCTATTCCGGCGCGGCCGGTGCCGCTGGAGCAGCGAACCTCCGACCTGACGCCGAAACCCTGATTGTCCGGCCTCAAGCCTGGCTGCGGCCGCGCTCCATCACCGCGCGGCGGCGGGCTTCCACTTCGGCCCCGCTGACCCGGGAATTGGCGGCGGTGGACTGGCGCTGCTCAAGCGCCATCGCCTCGCCAAAGGGCAGGGCATAGCCGTGGTCGATCAGCCGCTTGTAGGTCTGCACCTTGTCCGGATCGATCGAGGCAATGTCGGTGGCCAGCTGGCGTGCGGCGGGCAGCAGTTCATCGGCTGGAACCACGCGGTTGACCAGGCCCCAGGCGCAGGCAGTCTGCGCGTCGAGGAAATTGCCGGTCAGCGACAGTTCCTTGGCGCGGCTGATCCCGATCAGGCGCGACAGCTTCTGCGACAGGCCCCAGCCGGGCATGATGCCGACGCGGGCATGGGTGTCGGCAAAGCGGGCGTTCTCGGATGCGATCAGGATGTCGCAGGCCAGCGCCACTTCGAACCCGCCGGTGATGGCGACGCCGTTGATCGCGCCGATCACCGGCTTGCGGCACTGTTCGATCGCCTTGACCGGGTTGGCTTCCGCCTCGGTCGCATTGGCCGCGCCCAGGCCATCCACGCCCAGTTCCTTGAGGTCGAGCCCGGCGGTGAAGGCGCGGGTGCCCGCGCCGGTCAGTACCACGGCGCGCACGCCATCGTCGCCGTCGAGCGCGCGCATCACGGTGGCGAGTTCGGCGCGAAGCCCGCGCGACAGGGCGTTCATCGCCTCGGGCCGGTTCAGGGTGACGAGTGCAATCGGTCCGTCGCGTTCAACGGTTACCAGCATCGGGCAGTCCTCCTACTTGCGCAGCCGCACGGCCGAGCTCTGGCCATCATCGATGCGGATGATCGCGCCGGTCACGCATTCGCTGGCCGGGGCGACGAGGTAGAGCAGGGTCGAATCCATCTGTTCCGGCACCGGCACGCGCTGGCGGGCCAGGTGCGGAGCGGGGTTGCCGCCCATCCGCTCGAACATCCCGTCGGTCATTTCCGAAACGAACATGCCCGGCGCAATCGCGTTGACGTTGATGTTGTAGGGCGCCCATTCGACGCTCAGCGCCTCGGTCATCCGGGCGATCGCGGTCTTGGTCACGGCATAGAGCGCCGCGCCGCTGCCATCATAGCGGAAGTGGGCAACCGAGCTGATGTTGACGATCCGGCCCGGCTTGCCTGCCGCGATCAGCCGCCGCGCCACTTCGCATGACAGGATCCACGGGCCGCGCAGGTTGACGCCCAGCACGTTGTCGATCAGGTCCAGGCTCATCTTGTGGGCGCGCTGGGCATCGGGCATCCCGGCGTTGTTGATCAGGATGTCGACCGTGCCAAAGGCCTCCTCGGCCGCCGCGACTGCAGCGATCATCGAATCCGCGTCAGTCGCGTCCATCTGGACCGCAATGGCCCGGCCCCCGGCGGCGCGGATCTTCTCGGCCAGCGCCTCAAGCCGGTCCTTGCGCCGCGCGGCCAGCACCACGGCCGCGCCCTGGCTGGCCAGCACTTCGGCAAAGCGCGCACCAAGGCCGGACGAAGCCCCGGTGACCAGCGCGACGCGCCCCGTCAGGTCGGACGAATTGTAGGGCAGGGGATATTCGCTCATCTCAGGCTCCCGCGAGGCTGGGCGGTTTAACCGCTCGGTTAAAGCGCACCATGCATGGGCCGGGGCCGCTTGGCAAGCCAATCACAAGCCCGTTCGTGTCGAGCGAAGGTAGGCTATTGAGCCGAAACAGCCGCCTCGACCACATCGCGCAGGCGGTCCTTGCCGAACCACATCTCGCTGCCAATAAAGAAGGTTGGTACCCCGAAGGCCCCCCGCGCGACCGCGCTTTCGGTACTGGCGACCAGTTCGGCCTTCACGCCCTCGTCCTGCACCAGCGCGCCCAGCGCGGCGGCGTCCAGCCCGGCCTTGGCGAGGACATCGGCCCAGACCTCCGGCTCGTCGAGCTTGAGGCCATCCTGCCACAGCGCGGTATACATCGCCTCGCGGTAAGCTGGGCCGCAGCCCAGCCGCTCGGCCGCGATCGAACCGCGCATCGCCAGCAGGGTGTTGACCGGAAAGTGCGGGTTGAAGCGGAAGCCCGTGATCCCGTGGCGCGCCATGAAGCGTTCCATCTCCAGCCGGTCATAGGCCACCTTGGCTTCGACATGGCCATAGGTCATCAGCGGCGGCCGGTTGCCCGTGGCCTTGAAGATCCCGCCCAGCAGCACCGGCACATAGCGGAACCGCACCTTGCCCTCGGCCTCGATCGCCGGGATCGCGCGGTGGACGAACCACGAGTTCGGTCCACCGAAATCATAGAGAAACTCGATCTCGCGGGTCATCACCACTTCTCCCCGTATGGCCGGATTTCCTGTTCGAAGGTCCAGGCGGATTTCGGCTGGTTGTAGAGCGACCAATAGGCCTCGGCCACGGCCTCGGGTGGCATCAGCAGGTCAGGCTGGGCGGCCAGCGCCTCGGCCCCGATCCGCTCGATCACCCGGGCGCGGACCCATTCGGTATCGACCCCGGCGTCGATCACCAGATGGGCGACATGCAAGCCCTGCGGCCACAGCTCGCGCGCGGCCGATTGCGCCATGGCGCGCAGGCCCGCCTTGGCGGCGGCGAAGGCAGCGTAACCGGGATTGCCGCGCAGACCGGCGGTTGCCCCGGTCACGAAGATCTTGCCTTGCCCGCGTGGCAGCATCAGCCGCGCTGCCTCGCGCACGGTGGTAAACCCCGCAAAGCAGGCCATTTCCCAGACCTTGCGGAACACCCGGTCGGTCGTTTCGGTCAGCGGGAACTGGACGTTGGCGCCAACGTTGAACACCACCAGATCCAGCGGTGCAATCGCCTCGGCCTCGGCCAGGAAGGCGGTCACGTCCTCGCTCTCACGCGCGTCGAGGCTGCGGCCGGTGATGCGTTCGCTCAGCAAAGGCGCCAGCTTGTCGCCATTGCGGCGGCCGGCATGGACGTGAAAGCCCGCTTTGGCAAAGCGGCGCGCTATGGCAGCGCCGATGAAGTCCCCGGCGCCGATCACCGCGACCGAGCCGGTCATTTGCGGTCGACCGGGATCACCGCGACGGTGAAGCGCGAAATGCAGATCAGCTTGTCCGCCTCGTCCTCGATCCGGATCGTCCAGACCTGCGTGGTGCGGCCCAGCGCCTCGGGCCGGGCCGTGGCATAGACCCAGCCGGAATAGGCCGGGCGGATGTGGTTTGCGTTGATTTCCATGCCGACCGCGACGAACTTTTCCCGGTCGACGCAATAGCTGGCCGCGACCGAGCCGATCGTTTCCGCCAGCGCCACCGAGGCCCCGCCGTGGAGCCGCTTGAACGGCTGCTGGGTGCGCTCGTCCACCGGCATCCGCGCGCGGATCCAGTCATCGCCGCAATCGACGAATTCGATGCCGATATGGCCGGGCAGGGCGTTCTCGCCCAGCGCGGTCATGGGTGCCAGCGGCGGACGCACGCCGCCCCACCAGATCATTGCGTTGCTCATTGCAACTTTCTGGCCGAAAGCGGCGCGGCTGTAAACGGGGCTTCAGGCGGCTTCGGTCACCTTGGTTCCGGCCCGCACGCCATCATAGACGAATTCGCTGCCATCCAGATTGATGAACGGGATCTCCCCGCGTTCGCGCCAGTAATCCTGGTTATGCCGCCATTCCGGCTTGTCGCCGCGCTTGGGCATCTGTTTGAGCCCGCGCATCAGGTAGCTGGGATTGAAGTTGTCACTTTCGATCCAGTCCGAAAGCTCCATGTCGCGATCCTCGTCGCGCAGTGCCACCTCGACCCGCTTCACGCCCTTCGCGTCCATGTGGTTGAGCAGGCCGCAGACGAAATCGCCCATCATGTCGACCCGCAGGGTCCAGCTCGCCCGGAAATAGCCCATCACCCAGGCCATGTTCGGTACGCCGGTGAACATCATGCCGCGATAATTGATCGTCTCGTGCCAATCGATCTTCTGGCCATCGACGAAGAACGGAATGCCGCCCATCATCAGCAGGTTGAAGCCGGTTGCGGCAACGATGATATCGGCCTCGATCTCCTGCCCGGACTTGGTGCGAACCCCAGTTTCGGTGAAGGTTTCCAGCTCGTCGGTGTGGACGGTCAGCTTGCCTTCCACGGCGGCGCGGAAGATGTCGCCTTCGGGGCAGAAGGCCAGCCGCTGCTGCCAGGGGCGGTACTTCGGGGTGAAGTGCGGTTCGAACTCGAAGTCTTCCTTGCCGCTGAAGGCGCGGACCAGCATCCGCAGCTCCTCGATCACCACATCGGGCTCATCGATGCAGCGCTGGGTCATCACTGCCTGGTCGTGCATGATCTGGGCGCGGACCACGCGGTGGATGGTCGGCTCGTCGATCCCGCCGGCGCGCAGCTTGTCAGCCAGTTCGTTCTTGTTCTCGCTGCAGAAGAAATAGGTCGGCGAGCGTTGCAGCATGGTCACGTGCGCGGCCTTTTCGGCAAAGGCCGGGATGACCGTGGCGGCGGTCGCGCCCGATCCGATCACCAGCACCCGCTTGCCGGTATAATCGATCTTGGGATCCCACAGCTGGGCGTGGATCAGCAGGCCCTTGTAGCGGTCCATCCCCGGCCAGTCGGGCATGTACGGCTTTTCGTGATCGTAATAGCCCTGGCACATCCACAGGAAGTTGCAGGTGAAGGCCACCTTGGCCCCGTCGCTCGCGCGGGTTGCCTCGACCGTCCAGAGGTTGGTCTTGCTGTCCCACGCGGCCCGGGTGATGCGGTGGCCATAGCGGATGTTCGGGGCGATCCCGTTTTCCTCGATCACCTCGCCCATGTACTTCAGGATTTCCTCGGCGCTGGCGATCGGCGCACCGATCCAGGGCTTGAAGCGATAGCCGAAGGTGTAGAGGTCACTGTCCGAACGCACGCCGGGATACTTGTGGGTTTCCCAGGTGCCACCAAAAGTGTCCTTCATTTCCAGGATCACATAGGACTTGCCCGGGCACTGGTCCTGCAGGTGATAGGCCGATCCGATCCCCGAAATCCCTGCGCCGACGATCAGCACATCGACATGGGTCACTTCGGTGGCCGGGGCCGTGGCAACTGCGTTCATGGCGACTCTCCCTTCGCTCTTAATCGTCCGATTAAGCGCCTAATGGAGCGAATTGCCAAGCCCGTAATTGATGCGGGTCAAACCGGCTCGATCGGCGGCGGCGTGCTGCTGCCCGGACCCAGGCTGCGCTGCATGTAAAGCGTGTCGAGCCAGCGACCCTGCTTGCGGCCGATACCGCTGAGCCGCCCGGCATCGGCAAAGCCCAGCCGCGCGTGGAGCGCGGCCGAGGCTGGCTCGGCCCCGCCGATCACCGCCACCATCTGCCGGAAACCCGCTTCGGCGCAGGCCGCAACGAGCGCGCCGAGCAGGGCCTTGCCCACCCCTTGCCCGCGTGCCTCGTTACGGATGTAGATCGAGTCCTCGCAGACATAGCGATAAGCAGCGCGGTCGCGGAACTGGGTGGCATAGGCATAGCCCAGCAAGGAACCGTCTTCGCCTTCAGCCACCAGCCAGGGCCAGCCATGGCCCAGCACGCGGGCCATGCGCTGGCCGATCTCGGCCGCGTCGGGCGGCACGGTTTCGTAACTGGCCGTGCCGTGCAGCACGTGGTGGGCATAGATCGCCGCGATTTGCGCCGCATCGGCGGGATCGACCGGGCGGATCCGCATCGCGGTCAATCGCCCGCCACGGTCATGCCATCGACCCGCAGGGTCGGCACGTTGACGCCGCGATACCATTCCAGGTCATTGGCCGGGATCAGCGCGGCGAACATGTCGATCAGGTTGCCGGCCACGGTAAACTCGGCCACCGGCCCGGCGAGCTGGCCACCCACGATGCGATAGCCTGATGCACCCCGGCTGTAATCGCCGGTCACACCGTTGACGCCGTGGCCGATCAGTTCGGTGACATAGACCCCGTCGGCAATGTCGGCCATCAGCTCGGCCGGGGTCATGCTGCCTGCTTCAAGGTGGAGGTTGCTGGTGCCGACGCCGGGCGATCCGCCAGCCCCGCGCACGGCATGACCGGTCGGCTGGCCGCCCAGCTGGCGGGCGGCGGCGCTGTCCATCAGCCAGCCGGTCAGCCGCCCGTCCTCGACCAGCGCGCGGCGCGCCACCGGCAGCCCCTCGCCATCGAAGGGACGCGATGACAGCCCGCGCAGCCGCAGCGGATCATCGACGATCGTGATGCCGGGGGCAAAGATCTGCGCGCCATCGCGGTCCAGCAGGAAGCTGGCGCGCCGGGCAATGGCATTGCCCGACATGGCCCCGGCAAGGTGGCCGAGCAGACTGCCACCCACCCGCGGATCGAATACCACCGGCAGGGGGCCGCTCTTGAGCCGGCCCGGATTGACCCGGCGAACGGCGCGCTCACCGGCCTCCTGCCCGATTGCCTCGGGCGCGGGCAGATCGGCCAGGTAGCGGGCGGTGCGCCAGTCGTAATCGCGCTGCATCGCATCGCCCGTGCCGGCGATCACTACCGCGCTGGAGGAATGGCTGGTCCCGGCATAGGCTCCGGCGAACCCGTGGCTGGTGACCAGCGCCATTACCCGGCGCGAGAAGCTGGCGGAGCCGCCCTCGCTGTTGGTTACGCCCGCAACGGCGCGGGCGGCGTCCTCGGCCGCGAGTGCCCGCTCGCGCAGGATCGCCGGGCTGGGCTCGGTGGCATCGTGGAGGTCCAGCGCAGCCGGGGCAGCGCGCAGCAGCAGGTCGGCGGGGGCCAGTCCGGCATAGGGGTCCTCCGGCGCGGCGCGCGCCATGTCGACCGCGCGGGCGGCCAGTTCGGCCAGCGCCGCGTCCGACAGGTCGCTGGACCCGATCGAGGCCGAACGGCTGCCGACAAAGACCCTGAGGTCAAGGTGCTCGGTCTCCGAATGCTCGACATCTTCCAGCTTGCCCAGCCGCACCTGCACGCCTTCGGACAGGCTGCCGGAATAGATCGCGTCGGCGGCATCGGCCCCGGCCTTGCGGGCAAGGTCGATGAGCGCGGCGGCGCGGCTCTGGGCGGCTTCGGGGGTCAGCATGGGACAGGGTCACTCCGGATCAGGAGCACCCGATCTAGGGACGCCAATACGAAAGGGCAATCAGGCCGGAATGGCAATCAGGCGAGAATGTAGGCCAGCAGTTTGAACAGCCCGGTCAGCGCGATCGGCAGGCTGATCGCCAGGATCCACAACCAGGTCCGGTCGTGGCGGTAATAGCTGGCCAGGGCCGGATCGGCGGCCTGCTCGTCGCTCAGCCGGTTCCAGCGGCGCTCGAAACTGCGGCAGGCCGGGATGATCCCGGCGACCAGCACGACCAGGGCAAGATAGGGCAGCAGCGATCCGCTGCGCACCTGCAGCGCGCCCATCGTCAGGAAGATCTGGAGCCCGGTGTAGACCAGCAGCGCATAGGCGATGTTGTCACTCATCCGCTTGCGCCAGTCGAGCGGTTTGGTCGAAGCGCGCTGCGATCGCGCCATGCCCTGCCAAGCCTTGATCATCGCCAGTCCCCTTGCAGCATCCCCAATGGTCCGTGCGGTCTTGTGCCGATCATCGGACTCGTTGGCAGAGTAAAACACCGATGGGCTTCGCGATCAAGCACCGTTTACCATGGCGCCCCGGCAACCGCTCCATGCCGTTCGTCGACCGGTCATGCATGAAACTTGCCAATTGCGATCCCGCCGCCTTGCCGAGCGCGGCGGCTGTGCTTAAACACCGTCCTGCAATGACTGAAACCGCGCTTGCCTCTGCCGCCCGCAGCGATCCGCCCGCCATGCCGCAGGGCGGGCTGGAAGTGATCTCGATCGCCAAGTCCTATGACAAGCGCGCCGTGCTGACCGATATTTCCCTGTCGGTCGCCAAGGGTGAAGTGCTGGGCCTGCTCGGTCCGAACGGCGCGGGCAAGACCACCTGCTTCTATTCGATCATGGGCCTGGTCCGGCCGGATTCGGGCCGGATCCTGATGGACGGGGTCGATGTCACCAACCTGCCGATGTATCGCCGCGCGATCCTGGGCCTGGGCTATCTGCCGCAGGAAACCAGCATCTTTCGCGGCATGACGGTGGAACAGAACATCAATTGCGTGCTCGAACTGGTCGAGCCCGATGCCGACGTCCGGCGCGCGGAGCTGGAGCGGCTGCTGGGCGAATTCGGCCTGACCCGGCTGCGGGAAAGTCCGTCGATGGCGCTGTCGGGCGGGGAACGCCGCCGCGCCGAAATTGCCCGCGCGCTCGCCGCCAAACCCTCGATCATGCTGCTGGACGAGCCCTTCGCCGGGATCGACCCGCTCTCGATCAGCGATATCCGCGACCTGGTGAAGGACCTCAAGCAGCGCGGCATCGGCGTGCTGATCACCGATCACAACGTGCGCGAAACCCTGGATATCTGCGACAAGGGCTGCATCATCTATGGCGGCCAGGTGTTGTTTGCCGGCAGCCCCGAAGCGCTGGTGGCCGATGAGAACGTGCGCCGGCTCTACCTGGGCGAGGGCTTCACGCTCTAGGGCGGGCCTCATCCATGGCGCTCGGGCCTCGCCTTGACTTACGCCAGTCCCAATCGCTGGTGATGACTCCGCAGCTCCAGCAGGCGATCAAGCTGCTGGCGTTGTCCAACCTCGAGATCGAAGCCTTCATCGGCGAAGCACTGGACGCCAACCCGCTTCTGGAAATCGGTGAAGCGGCTCCGCCCGCAGTCGAGACGGTTGACCTGCCCGACGAAGCCCGGCGCACGACGCTGGAAAGCTCGCCGGTCGATCAGCTGGTTTCCGAAGGGCGGGCAGACGATGACCGGCCGCTCGATATCGACGCGACCGCGCTCGATCGGGACCGGGATACCGGTGACGGTGAATGGGGCTCGGCGCTGAGGATCGGCCCGGCGGGCGAGGACGGCCCGGACATCGACGAGCGCGGCGAGGGTGACAAGGACCTGGCCACCCACCTCCACGATCAGCTGGGTGCCCAGGCCCGCGATCCCCGGCTGGCGGCGATTGCGCGCTACCTGATCGATCAGCTGGATGAGGCCGGCTACCTGCCCGTCACCCTGCGCGAGGTGGCGGGCGAACTGGGCGTGGCGCTGGCCGAGGCGGAAGCCGCGCTGGCGCTGGTCCAGTCGCTCGATCCCACCGGAATCGGGGCGCGGTCACTGGGCGAATGCCTGGCGCTCCAGGCGATCGAGGCCGATCGCCACGATCCGTGCATGGCCCGCCTGCTCGAAAACCTTGACCTGCTGGCGCGCGGCGAGATCCCCCGGCTCAAGCGGATGTGCGGGGTCGATGACGAGGACTTTGCCGAAATGCTGGCCGAACTGCGCGGCTATGATCCCAAGCCCGGCCTGCGCTTCAACCGGGGCGGGGGCGAGGCGGTGGTGCCCGATATCCTGATCATCCCGCGCAGTGACGGCGGCTGGGACGTGAGCCTGAACCAGGCGACCCTTCCGCGGCTGGTCGTCAACCGCAGCTATTATGTCGAACTGCGGGGCACTTGTGAGGACAAGACCTCGCGCGCCTGGCTCTCGGAAAAGCTGGCCGATGCCAACTGGCTGCTGAAGGCGCTCGATCAGCGGCAGAAGACCATCCTGAAAGTGGCGAGCGAGATCGTCACCCAGCAGGACGGTTTCTTCCGCCACGGCGTCTCGCACCTCAGGCCGCTGACGCTGCGGGCCGTGGCCGAAACGATCGGCATGCACGAATCGACTGTCAGCCGGGTCACTTCGAACAAGTACCTGCACTGCCCGCGCGGCACGTTTGAGCTGAAGTACTTCTTCACCTCCGGCGTCGGTGCCGTGGATGGCGAGGGCGGAGCCTCGGCCGAGGCGGTCAAGGCCGCGATCAAGGCGCTGATCGATGCCGAGGATCCGGGAGCGATCCTGTCCGACGATACCCTGGTCGATCTGCTGAAAGCCAAGGGCTTTGATCTCGCCCGGCGGACGGTCGCCAAATACCGCGAGGCGATCGGGCTTGGCTCGTCGGTCCAGCGGCGTCGGCAAAAGGCACTGGCGGGAATGCGCTGAGACGCTAGTGTCGCGCCCCGGAACGAAGGGGAGAATCCACGACATGAACTTGCGCCTCCTGGCCGCAGCCGCGCTTGCCACCACTGTTCTTGCCCACCCGGCCCTGGCCCAGACCCAGGAATACCGGGTGCTGACCCAGAACCGCGACATTGGCCACCTCAAGCTTGACCGGCAGGGGCAGACCATCGCGGTCGATTTCGATTTCAAGCAGAACGGACGCGGGCCGACGATCAAGGAAGCGGTAACGCTCGACAAGGATGGCGCGCCGGTCAGCTGGACGATTACCGGCCGCACCACCTTCGGCAACGCGGTGAACGAAAGCTTCAAGCGCACCGCCAGCCAGGTGACCTGGAGCGACCTGTCGGGCCCCGGCTCGCTCAAGGGCAAGGACCTGCCGCGCTATTACGTGGCGCAGAACGGCTCGCCGCTGGACATGACGCTGCTGGCCAAGGCGCTGCTGGCCGATGCGGACCGGTCGATGCCGGTCGCCCCCGGCGGCACCGCCCGCCTGACCGAGCGCGCCCGCAACAGTTTCGACGGTCCGGACGGCAAGCTGGACGTCATCACCTATGAACTGTCGGGCCTCTCGCTCAATCCGACCTACATCACGCTCGATGCGAAGGGCGATCTGTTCGCGATCGCCAGCGCCGGGTTCATCATCGCCCGCAAGGGTTATGAACGCACGGTCGACGAACCGCTGCGCAAGCTGTCCGAGCGACTCGCCTCCGAACGCTTCGCCCAGCTCCAGGCCGAGAATGCGAAGAAGTTTTCAGGACCCGTGCGGATTCGCAACGTTCGCGTGTTCGATCCCACGGCCAAGGCGCTGTCGGCGCTGAGCGACGTGGTCGTCTCGGGCAGCCGGATTTCGGGTGTGGTCCCGGCCGGCAGCCCGGCCACCCCCGGCGAAACGACGATCGAGGGCGAAGGCGGCACCCTGGTGCCCGGCCTGTTCGAAATGCACGGCCACATGGGCCAGGAAGATGCCCTGATGAACGTGCTGGCGGGGATCACCACCGTCCGCGACATGGGCAACCGCAACGACGTGCTCGACATCCTGGTCGACCGGATCGGCAAGGGCGAGGTGGCCGGGCCGCGCATCGTCCGCTCCGGCTTCATCGAGGGCAAGAGCCCGTTCAGCTCAGCCACCGGCAAGCTGGTGGCAAGCGAGGGCGAGGCGATCGACGCGGTCCGCTGGTACGCCGCGCGCGGCTATAACCAGGCCAAGCTCTACAACTCGATGGACCCCAAGTGGGCCCCGGCTGTCGTCGCCGAGGCGCACCGGCTGGGCCTGCGCGTGGCGGGCCACGTTCCCGCCTTCTCGAGCGCGGACGAGATGATCGATGCCGGGTTCGACGAGATCACCCATGTCAACCAGCTGATGCTCGGCTGGGTGCTCAATCCGGGCGAGGATACCCGCACCCTGTTCCGCTTCACCGCCCAGGCGCGCTTCCCCGCGCTGGACCTGAAATCGGCCAAGGTGACGAAGACGCTCGATGCCATGGCCGCGAAGAAGGTCGCCCATGAACCGACCATCGCGATCCACGAACTGGGGCTGACCGCGCTGGACGGCGTGCCCAACCCCGGCGCGGTCGATTACATCGCCCACATGCCTCCGGCCGAGCAGCGGCAGCTCAAGCAGGCGCTGTTCGGGGCCGATACGCCCAAGCAGCGCGCCGATTACATCGCCGCTTTCGCCAAGATCAAGGAAACCCTGGCCGAGATGCACCGGCGCGGGATCATGCTGATCCCCGGCACGGACCTCGGCGGCGGCTTCACCTATCACCGCGAACTGGAACTGTTCGGTCAGCTGGGGATGAGCCCGGCCGACGTGCTGACGCGCGCCACGCTGGATATGGCGCGCTACCTTGGTCAGGACCAGGCGCTGGGCAGCATCGAACGCGGCAAGCTGGCCGATTTCTTCCTGGTGCCGGGCGATCCGACCAAGGACCTGAAGGCGATCAAGACCATCCGCATGGTCTCGCGCGGGGGTACGGTCTACTTCCCGGACGAGGTCTATACCCGGCTGGGGATCAAGCCGTTCTCCACCCCGCCGAAGGTTGAGGCGGCGAAATGAGCGGCTGGGCGATCTGGGGCGGGGCGCTGGGGCTCTACGTGCTGTTCCGGCTGTGGTACGACAACTGGCGCGGACCGCTGACCAAGGCCGAGATCGACACCTTTATCGAGCAGGTCCACGGCAAGTATTCCGGCGGCAACGAAGCCGGGGTGCTGCGCAGCTTCCTCGAGGCGGACGATGGCAAGGAATTCGTCATGCTCAACCTCGTCAAGATCGAGGAAGGCATGGTCACCGATCCCGCCACCGGCCAGCCGATCGCGGGGCGGGCGGCGATGCGGCGCTATTCCGATCCCTTCGTGCGCCGCCTGATCGCCAATGGCGGCCACCCCGGCATGGTCGGGCGCAAGGTCGGGCCCTATGTCGATGCCTGGAACGTGCCGGGCGATCCGGGCTGGTCGATCTTCGGGCTGATGCGCTATCGCAGCCGCCGCGACCTGGTCCGGATGGTAGCCGACCCGCGCTTTGCCGAACATCACGCCTACAAGGCGCTCGGCATCCCGGTTACCTTCAGCTTCCCGACCCAGCGCGAGCTCTCGGTCTATATGGGGCCGCGGGTCTGGGTGGCGCTGGTGCTGGCGCTGGGCGCGGCGCTGATGCAGCTGGCGCTGGGCGCCTAGCGTCAGCCCAGCAGCCGCGCGGCCCGCTGCCGCCAGTTTTCGGCCAGCAGCGGTTCGGCCACCAAGGCGCGCAGTGCGGCGGGATCGCTGCGGTGCCCGCCACCGACCAGTAGGGTGAAGACTCTGCGAGACGGTCCACGCCGGGCGGGGCCGCTCGACCAGTTCCAGCGCCTCACCGGCGCGCGCGCTGCCCGGTTCGATCACCCGGTAATACCAGCCGCTCCGCCCGGTCGAAATGACGGCAGCCGAAAGCCCCTTGTGGCCGAAACGGTGGTCCAGCTTCCAGCACGGCTGGCGCCCCTGGCTGATCTCGATCAGGGCCGTGCCCAGCCGGTATCGGTCACCGATGCTGGCCGCATCCTCGGTCAGCCCCAGGGTGGAGACATTCTCGCCAAAGGCGCCTTCGCCGCGCAGCAATGGATGATCGCCCAGCTCGTCGGGCCAGGCGGTATAGTGGTCATGGGGATAGTGATGGATCGCCTTGTCCGGCCCGCCGTGGACGGTCAGGTCGGCCTGCTCGTCACCCGAAAGGCCAAGTGGCCCGATCGCCACCGGTCCATCCGCGGGCGACTTGGCAATCGCGCTCTGCACCCCATCGTCCCGAAAGGGGCGGGCCGTGCCAAGGTTGAGCGAGCGGATGGTCCAGTGCATCGCCGCGCCTTAGCAACGGCGCGCTCAGGCTTCCAGTTCGACGATGTGATAGCCTAGTCCCCAGGCGCGGCGTGATCACTTGCTGGTTCGGCCGGCTCCGTTCGCAGCTGCCATTGCCCTCATCCTGCTCCTGTCAGACAGTCTTTGGCCCTAATTGGAATGGGCTGCCTGTACCGAGGCCTGCAAAATCCCCGGCGCTGGCGATGTGGTTTCCAGACGGATCACTTTGGTCTTGCTCCCGGACTCGGGCCAAGGCCTGATCCATACCCGGATGTCGGGGCGGGATGAAGGCTGTGGCACCAGGCGATTGGCCATGGCCCATTTGCCAACCGCGTCCTGCGATTGCTGCGGCGTCAAGGCTGCGCCGCCGGCAATGGTGACACCGCATGGATAACTGAGCTTGAAGTCGGCAATCACGGCCCCGTCATTCGCCTGCTCGAGGCTGGTAAGGGCCCATGCCCAGGTTTCCTGCTGCGGATTCTGGCCGATCTGGACAAATTTGGCCCCGGCCAATGCCGCGCGTTGCGGCTGCCCCGCCAGCTTTTGTCCAGCCTGGATCGTTGACAGGCAAGCGTCGAGCCCGTTCCCAGCGGCGCGGACGATGCGCGCAGCCGCGGGTGGCTGGGCCTTTGCGGCCGGTGCGTCACTGGCTAGCGCCGCAACCGGCGCAGCGATCAGGGCCATGAGTGACAGCATGAGGGATCTCCATCTTCCAGACGATCCGGAACCTTCAGGGATCAACCAAGCAGGGTCAAGCGCCGCCTAAGCCTCCAGCTCGACATCCCAGTAAAGCCAGTCCCGCCAGGTTTCGTGCAGGTAATTGGGCGGAAAGGCGCGGCCGCGTTCCTGGAGGTGCCACGAGGTGGGCCGGATTGGCTGGACCAGCAGCGGCATGTGGGCCTGCTGCGGGGTGCGGCCGCCCTTCTTGAGGTTGCAGGGCGAGCAGGCCGTGGCGACGTTTTCCCAGCTCGTCCGTCCACCCAGGCGGCGCGGGACCACGTGATCGAAGGTCAGGTTGTGCGGGCTGCCGCAATACTGGCAGGTGAACCGGTCACGCAGGAACAGGTTGAAGCGGGTAAAGGCGGGAAATTCGCTGGGTTTCACATATTGCCGCAGCGCAATCACGCTGGGAATGGGCATGGTCCAGCTGGGGGAGTGGACCTCGCGCGCATAGGAAGCGACGATATCGACCCGTTCGAGGAACACCGCCTTGATCGCGGTCTGCCAGGGCCAGAGGCTGAGCGGGTAATAGCTGAGCGGGGTGTAATCGGCGTTCAGAACCAGCGCAGGGCAATCGGACAGACTGCGGGAGGGATCCCCCTCGGCGCTGCGGAACCGGGCCGCGCGCTCGATCAGCTCCGCCTGAAGCATGGCCTCCGGTAACCGGTCGCGATTGCGGTTGTGTGACAGCCCATGGCTGGAAATGAACATGGCGCGCTTTGCCGCGTCAAGCCTTGCGCCGGGGTACAATCCACAGGCAAGAGGGCGGGCGTGAGCGCGAACAGACCCGTCACCCGTTTTGCCCCCAGCCCCAACGGGCTGCTGCACCTGGGCCATGCCTATGCCGCCGTCGTGGCGCACGACCTGGCGCGGGCGCGGGCGCGGGGTGGGCGGTTCCTGCTGCGGATCGAGGATATCGACGGCACCCGCAGCCGGGCCGAACTGGTGCCGGAGATCCTGGCCGATCTCGCATGGCTGGGCCTCACCTGGGACGGGCCGGTGGTGCACCAGTCCGCCCGGCTTGCCAGCTATGCGGGGGCAGGGGAGCGACTCAAGGAACTGGGCCTGCTCTATCCCTGCCAGTGCACCCGCGCCGAAGTGGCGGCGGCGGCGCAGGTCCATGGCCCGGACGGGCTGGTCTATCCGGGCACCTGCCGGGGGCGCGACGTTTCGCCAGAGGGCGCGGCCTGGCGGCTCGACATGGCGAAGGCGATTGCGCTCGCCGGGCCGCTCGAATGGGTGGATGAACGGGCCGGGCCGCAGCGGGCCGATCCCGCCCCGTTCGGCGACGTGGTGCTGCTGCGCAAGGAGGCTCCGGCCAGCTATCATCTGGCGGCGACGCTGGACGATGCGGCCGACGGGGTGACGCTGGTCACGCGCGGGCAGGACCTGTTTGCCGCCAGCCATGTCCACCGCCTGCTCCAGGCGCTGCTCGGCCTGCCGGTGCCGGTCTGGCACCACCACCCGCTGGTCTGCGAACCGGACGGCCAAAAGCTGGCCAAGCGGCGGGGTTCCGCGGCGCTGGCCGACCTGCGCCGTTCTGGTCAGGACGGGCTGGCGCTGGCCGAAGCCTTGCGCATGGGCCAAATCCCTACTGGCCTTTCGCTGGGGCCAGGCGTAGGGACGGTCACATGAACTGGTTCCTCGCAATCGTCATCGCCGTGCTGATGGTGTTGACCCTCGTCACCCTGGTCCGCGGCATCATCGCCTTCATGGCTTCCACCAAGGAAGATCTCGAGCGGCCCGAAGGCAGCGGCCCCAGCGAGATGCAGCTGCGCCAGAACACGCTGATGTTCCGCCGGGTGTTCTACCAGGCGGCGGCGATCGTGGTCGTGGCGATCCTGCTCTTCGCCAACCGCTGACGGCGGGGCGGGGCGCGCCGTGGTCAAGCTCAACAAGATCTACACCCGCACCGGGGACGATGGCACGACCGGCCTGGTCGATGGCACCCGCCGCGCGAAGCATGATGCGCGGATGGAAGCGATCGGTGCGGTGGACGAAGCGAACAGCGCCTTGGGGCTGCTGGCCGTCGCGCTCGATCCAGCCGGGCCGCATGGCAACGGGGTAAGCCGGATCCAGAACGACCTGTTCGATCTGGGCGCGGACCTGGCCACGCCGGGCGATGACTTCACGCCATCGGAGATGGTCTTGCGGATCGTGCCGGGACAGGCCGAATGGCTGGAAACGGCGATCGACGCCCTCAACGAATTCCTGCCCCCGCTCACCAGCTTCATCCTGCCGGGCGGAACCGAGGTTGCGGCCCGCGCCCATATCGCCCGCGCCGCCGTCCGCCGCGCCGAACGGGCCGCCACGGCCCTGGCTGCGGCCGAACCGGTCAATCCCGCCGCTCTGGCCTATCTCAACCGGCTGTCGGACTATCTCTTCGTCCTGGCCCGCGCGCTCAACGCCGATGGCGCGGGCGACGTGCTGTGGGTGCCCGGCCAGAATCGCTGAAATTCGCGCTGGTAAAGCCGCTGCGCCGCCGCTAGGCAGCGCCCCTTGCTGCACTTGCGAAGGGATGGATTGATGCGGACAGTGGCGGTGATCGGCGCGGGCCAGATGGGATCGGGCATTGCCCAGACCGTGGCGCAATTCGGCATGAAGGTGCTGCTGTCCGATGTCGACCTCGCCCGCGCGGAAGCCGGGAAGGCCAGGATCGACCAGGCGCTGGGCAAGCTGGTCGGGCGGGGCAAGCTCACGCCGGATGAAGCGACGGCCGCGCTCGCCCGGATCACCCCGGTGCCCGACTACGGCCCCATGGCCGAAGCCGAACTGATCATCGAGGCCGCGACCGAAAAGGAAGAGATCAAGCACCGGATCTTCGCCGAAGCCGGCAAGGTGCTGGGCGCCGATGCGATCATGGCCTCGAACACCAGCTCGATCCCGATCACCCGCATGGCGGTCAGCTCGCCCGATCCGGCGCGGTTCATCGGCCTGCACTTCTTCAATCCCGTGCCGGTGATGGGCCTGATCGAAGTGATCCCGGGTCTTGCGACCTCCAAGGAAACCGTTGCCCGCACCCGCGCCTTTGCCGAAGGTTTGAGCAAGCAGGTGGTACTGGCCGAGGACGAGCCCGGATTCGTCGTCAACCGCATCCTTCTGCCGATGATCAACGAGGCGGTCTTCGTGCTCGGCCAGGGGACGGCCAGCATTCCCGATATCGACAAGGGCTGCAGGCTGGGCCTCAACCATCCGATGGGTCCGCTCGAACTGGCCGATTTCGTGGGACTCGATACGTGCCTCGACATCGTCAAGGTGCTCTACAACACCACCGGCGACAGCAAGTACCGGCCCGCGCCGCTGCTGGTGAAGTATGTCGAGGCCGGCTGGCTGGGCCGCAAGACCGGCCGCGGGTTCTACGACTATACCGGTGAGGCGCCTGTTCCGACGCGGTGATCGCCCCGATGACGTCTTGAAGCTCTTGAAACGTGTTGCGTTTCGACTAGCAAGCATGCCAGCAGAGACGCCGTCGCAGGGAAGGTCGCCATGCCAACAACGCAAACTGCTGCGCCTGAAGGCGAGCGCCGCCGCACCCGTCGGCGATCCAAGCGCAGCACCTCGCGCAAACCGGTCCTCGGCCAGATCGTATTCTGGATGATGACAGTGCTGGCAATCGCGGCGTCGGTCTTTTCGGCCCACCAGATGCGACTGGCCTCGCTGATGTTCGGCCCACTGATGCTGGGCATGCCGCGCGAGGAAGTGCGCTACCTGCGCGGCGAGCCCAGCCGCATTTCCGGCCAAGGCCGGTACTGGTCCTATCCCGAAGGCGCGGGCGGGCTAACCGTGATCCGTTTCGCCGATAACGGGCTGGTCGATACGATGAGCTGCGTGCAACTGGAAACCGTCGGCACGGGCTGCCCGGCTCCGATGGGCGTCGGCCTGGGCACGACGGAAGATCGGCTGGTCAATCGTCTCGGCCCGGCCAATGACGAACGGTACATCGAAGGTGGCAAGCTGATGTATTATGCCGAGCTCGGGCTGATGTTCACCATGCGCGAATTCCGTGTCACCGGGATCACCAAGGTGCCGCGATCTGGAAACCTGGCTTTCCTGCCGCGCCTGGGCTGGAACATCCTACCCTAGATCGCGTCCTGGCTCACGACCGCGAAAGTGATCGTAGCCGAACCAGATCATCTGGCAGAGCGCAATCTCGACCACCGCCAGGTTCGAAAAGCCGGGTGTCCAGAATTTCACCACGAATACCAGCACGGCCAATCCGCCGGCCGAAACCGCGTGGACCAGCCACAGGCCCCGCTTGCTCGGGGGAAAAAGCCGGGTCCGCAGCAGAGCCCGGCTAACGAAATAGCAGATCGACAGGAGAAGGATGAACGAGACGAGCTGGAACAAGGTCGTGCCTCACGGGGATCAGGTGCGGAACAGCGGAACCAATCGGTCGGCCCAGTTAGCTAATTAGCCCGCCCCGCTTGGGGCGCAACGGAATTCGCGCTGCCCCGCTGGCGCAGCCATGCCGCCAGGCGGTGCTGCAGGCGCAGGCTGTCGCGACGGGCGGGCCGTTCGAACAAGAGCCACAACCGGCCATTCCCCAGCAGTGCCAGGCCGGCTTTCACGGCCTTGCCCACCTGCCAGCGTCGCAGCGCCATGCGCAGCCGCCGCGCCGCTTCGAACCCGGTAAGATAACCCGCACTCTGCCGAGCCGCCTCGCCGCGCAGGGCGGCCCAGGTCTGCGGATCATCGGCCAGCAGGTCGATCCCCGTCTCGGCCCGCCAACGGGCGGCGACGCAATTGGTCAGGTTGGAGAGCGCCTGCTCGGTCATCCGCTGGCGGGAAATTCCAAGGGCGTGCTGGCGATAGCGCAGCAAGGGCCGGTCGATGGCAATGAACGGGCCGCGTTCGACCAGCCGCAACCAGAGATCGTGATCCTCGCAGCTTGGACTCTCGCGATAGCCGCCTGCCGCCACGAGTGCACCGCGCCGCAACATGACCGAGGGGTGGATGATCGGTGGTCCGGTTTCCTCACCCAGCAGGATTGCCCGGCGCCGCGCCTGATCCACCGGTTGGGCCGCGATTGCGCCCAATATCCGATCGTGCTCGTCGATCACTTCGACGGCGCTATGGGTCAGCACTGCTTCCGGATTCTGGTCCAGCACGGCAACCTGCGCGGCAAACCGGCCGGGCAAGGCGATGTCGTCGGCGTCCATCCGCGCGCAGTATTCGCCGCGCGCCTCGGCCAGGGCGGCGTTAAGCGCCGCGACCAACCCGCCGCCCTCGCGGCGGATCACCCGCAGACGGGGGTCCAGGCAGGCCTGCAACAGCGCCGGGGTACCGTCGCTGCTCCCGTCATCGATCACGATCACCTCGAAGTCGACGCCGTCCTGGGCCAGGATACTGGCCAGCGCGGCCGCGAAATAAGGCTCGCCATTGCGAACGGTAAGCAGCACTGAGACCTCGGGGTCGGGGCGGTTCATATCGGTGATTATACGAAGAATGGCTTGCCTTCCACCTGCAAAACGCTGATACCTCGCTGTGATCAAGGGGGGCTGTGGTTGGCTGCTTATGACATTTGAAGATGTGTTCAAAACGCATAATAACTCAGGTCCTGGGTTTCATTTTTTGCGTCATTTTCTCGCATTTGCCATCATCGTTGTGCACTGTAGGGCCGCCGTATACTTTGGCAGTTCGCCAGGGTTAATTGCAGCTGATATTGGTGGTACGACTTCGTCTTCCTCTTATGCTGGCTCTTTTAGCTCCCTCCGATAGTTGTGGCGCGGTTCACGCAACAGGATCGGCAGGACCTTCTGCCAGGTCAGCGCCAGGATCAGGGCTGGGGCGGCGGCCATTAGGGGCCAGGCCAGCCTGAAGCCCAGGCTATCCAGCTGCAGCACGGGGCCGATCAAGGCCAGTAGCAGCATGGCGATCGGGAAGTGGAAGGCATAAAGCGGGAAACTGGCCTGCGCGATCCGGTCAAGCATTGCCGGAAGGCGTCCGTGCCCGCTGGCGAACAACGGGGCCTGGATCGCGGCTAGCCAGCAGATGGCGGCTATGCCCGCGACGAGCACCGAGCTTGGGTAGGCAAGCAGGTTCGAGATTACCAGCGCGATGAAGCCGAGCAGCAGAAGAGACCATCCCGCGATCCTGCTCCGGATAGGCAGCCAGCGCACCGCGCCGCAGCCCAGCCAGCACAGGAACAGGAGCGACCATTCCGGGTGCCATGCAAAGCCGGCAATAAGCTGCAGGCCAAGGACGATCCCGGCCAGCAGACGGCTGCGCTGCAGGCAGAATGCGAGCAGCGCTGCCGCGCAATAGAACTGGACGATATATCCGAGGGTCCAGAGCGACCCGTTGCTGCCGAAAGCCCCTGCCAGCGTTGGCTGCAGCGACAGGACATTGCCCAATGCCGCCGACCAGGTCAGCGCCGCAACCGCATCATAACTCGCAGCCTGGCGATAGAGCGGTTCGGCATCAAGGAACCGGATTGCCAGCAGATCGCACAGCGCCGTCAGGGCTATCGCTACCAGCAACGTCGGGTAAATTCGGCGCAAGCGGCTAATCAAAAAGTGCAGGATTGTATCGCTGCCTGGAAGTTTCAAGCCGGTCGCAAGCAGGCGCGGGCCCAATAGGAAACCAGAGATGCAGACGAACACGAAGGCTGCTTCAGGACCAAATCTCGTCAAAAGACGATACATTGCCACATACTGATCTGCGAGGATTGAAAGGTTCAGGCTTGGGATTGGCGGAAAGGCTATCATGGCGAAATGGCCGAGCATGACCTGAGCGACCAGGAAAAGGCGGAGCGCTTCCAGCCGTGCCGAGGCGGCCTGGCCAAAGGGTGGCGGGGTCATGGTTGTGCAGCCTGGTCGGGACGGTCAACCGGGGCAAACGGGCTCTCCCAGCCGGTCACCTCGCGGCGTACCTGTCGGGCGAGAATCCGGGTCTCGGCCAGGCTGGGCCAGCGCCACGGATTGCGCGCGGCGATCATCGCTGCCCTGCCCGCCTCGTCAGGCCGCGGCCGGATCGCATCGCTGTCAATATCGAAAGCCGACGCTGAAAACGTTGCGGGATCGATCGCCAGCATGCGCTTCTGGAGGTGGATATAGGCAAATTCCTGGACCTGGCGCCTGCCGCCGATCCAGGCTTCGCGGAAGATCCGGCCATTGTCCCAGAAGAAGCCCTGGCATCGGTGGTTGGCGAACTGCGGCAACAGTCGCAGTTGGCGAAACCCCGGATCGATATCGGCCACCAGGCCTGGATCGGCAAACCATGATCGGTCCGACTGCCGGAATACCCGGTTGATGCCTTGATGTTCGTCCATGCCGAAATTCACGGGATCGGCGAGAATATCGGTCCAGCGGCGCGGTGCTGCCACTTCCCGCCAGGCCTCCCGGGTTCGTTCGTCATTGCGGAACAGCCGCAGGTGCCCTTCGGACAGCAGCATGTCATAGCGGCCAAGGCGCCCTACTGTGATCAGGCCAAGATCGCCGAATACCACATCAAGATCGCAATAGCCCCAGTAATCATAGGCATCGAGCTTGTCGGCAAGCGACCAGAACAGTGGCTTGAAATCATTGAGTTTGTAAGGCGTGGCGAGCGCCACCGGCATGCCGGTCTGCGCTGACCAGTGATCGCGGAGGCTGGCCAGATCGGCTTGGCGGAACCGCACGTTGGCCGGGATCGCGGGCGGAGCCGGCTGGTCGGTTACGACCAGGAAATCGATCTGCGGATTGGCTGCTGCCGAGCGCAGCCACAATGGCATGAGCGCTGGCAGGGGGCCGATGTAAACGGTGATGACCAGGACTTTCATGCAGCCTTCCGGGACAGCAACCGTTCGATCATGGCGATATAGCGGGTGCCATAGCCCTGCCAGGACAGCCGGGCAACGCGGTCTGGCGGTGGCGCGAAGGAATCGGGGGCTTCGGTCAGCGCCTGGGCCTGGGCCTGGACAGCCGCAACCAGCGCTTCGATCGAACCGGCCGGGACAATCCGGACGAACGGCGACCCGACCTGTTCGGCCAGGTCGGGCCCGCCGCTGGCATCGCTGGCCACGATCCGCATGCCACATCCCAGCGCTTCGGCCATGACCATGCCGAACCCGTCATCGCGTGAGGGAAAGATCAGCAGGTGATGGTCGCGCATTACCCGCGCCAGTTGGTCGTGATCAAGATAGCCGAGTGAGCGAAATCTTGGATGCGTGGGCAACGGGAGATCATCGACCAGACCAACGTGCGTGATGCTAATTTCCGGCACCGCATCGATCAGGGGTGTAATTAGGTCAGCCCCCTTGCGACGAGACCACCCGCCGACGAGCAATCCCCTTAACGGGGGTGGTGGCAAGCTGGGAGGCGGTGTGAACCGGGTCAGGTCGACGCCAAGTGGCACAACCTCAAGGAAGTTATCACTAACACCATGATCAACAAAGGTATTCGCGGCAAATTTGGATAACACAACGATCTTGTCAGCCACGGCATAACTGGCCAGTTCACGCAGGACATATGTTTGGCTCAGATCACCAGCTCCAGCCGCTCGCGCGGTTGCTTGCTGGTTCAAAATGTGACTGATCCCGCGCTCGATCAGAACTAGTGATCCGCTTCGACGCGCTTGCTGTGCACTGGCAACTGCAACAGCGGACAGTCCGATGAAAACATCGCCTTTTGACATTGAGCGGGTAATCCGACGGTCGATCATGGCGAACAGCCGTTCACGAATCGGTTTTAGCAATCCTGCTCCACCGCGCAGCAGTGCCAAGGCGGACCAAGGCAGTAGGGCGCCAAAATGTGACACCACGCTTTCGTCGGGCAAACCATAACTTCTGGTTTTCCAGCGTGGCAGATAGCTGTGAAACTCTACGTCCCAGCCGCGATCGAGCAGAGCGACCGCCAGGTGGCGCAAGTGAAAAGCAGTGCTGGTGGCGATTACAGCTTTCATGCAAACGGTTTTTCATTTCCTGCGTGCAGTCGCAAGCCTGATTTGAATGCTTGAGCCGAAAAGCATTTTGGCGCAGAGCGGTCCGGTCTGATGGACGGGAAACTGAGCGGTAATGCACGTCGTATTGGCCCTGATCTTTATCGGCATCTGTCTGCTGCCGGTGGTCATGACCCTGTGGCGTCCCAGCGCGCTGACCGCCTTCTGCGCCGTGTCGGGGGTATTCTCGATCGGCTATTACGGGCTGCCGATGCTGCTGATCGAGCGATCGACGCTGCGCTACCTGCCCGAAAGCGAGATCTCGATCACGATCGGGATGGCGCTGCTGTTTCTGGTCGGTCTGCTGACCGGCGTTTTAGCGCAGCAAAGTCGCGGGGCAGCTAACGATTCGAAATTCAGCTTCAATATGCTTGATGGTTTTCTATTGAGGCACTGGTGGTATGGGGCAGCGCTCAGTAACGCAGTAATCATCAGTTACTATGCTTTAGACACCATCACCATTTATCAGGTTTCCGATGTCGAAGGTTTTTTTGAGAGCCAGTCGGTGTTCCAAGGTCTGCTTGGCTTTTTGTCCAGTTTTGCGCAGGCTTTTTCGGCGCTTTACTTGGTCCACGCTCTGGGCAAAAAAAATAAAATCCGTATCCTGTTTGCCGGTGCCGGAATTCTGATCCAGACGTTGTTGGTGCTGGATGCTGGCCAGCGACTGGTGCTGATCACGCCACTGTTCTTGGTGATGGCGGCAATGGTGGCTTTCCGCAGTTTCCGGATGGCAGGGGCAACGCTGGGCGCTGGCGTAGCCTTTCTGCTCATTATCAGTCCATTCGCGGTGGCGGTTCGATCTGGCGCGTGGAACAATACCCAGGACCTGCAGGCCGAAACCTTCACCTATGGCGAGAATGCGGTCGACAACGTGCTGCAATCGATCGTCGATCGTGGCGACATCCTGCAGAACATGGCCACCCTGAAGGCGCACGTCGATCTGCACGGCAAGGTCGGGCCAATGTATTACTATTCGGTTCTGGTCATTCCGATCCCGCGCGCGATCTATCCCGAAAAGCCCTATGTTCTCAGCGATACCGGGACAATTGATGGCGACGCATCGGTACTTGCTTGGCGTCTTTCAGTCGGTCCATCTTTGGGAAGCCTGACCGCGTTCGGATCGATCGTGGCCTATCGCGAAGGGGGGCTGCTGTGGGTCCCGATCAACGGTTTTCTGACCGGGCTGCTGATCGCCTTCCTGCTGACCTGGTTCCAGCGCAGCGGATTTACGGGACATGCCTTTTTCTGCATGGCCTTTCTCAACTGGGGTATCCGCAAAGTGCCGCCGAGCCTCATGGAAGTGATGGTCGACGTGATGACCTATCTGCCGGTTCTCGGGGCGCTGTATGTGCTGAACCAGCTGCTGGCAGGCGAGTTCCGGCTCAAGACGGCTTCGGCGTCTGTCGCGCACCTCGGTTCCTGAGGCTGCCGGAACATGATCCAAGCGCTGCGCAAGTTTGTCGCGGCCGCCTGGGGGCAGGCCGTGGCGGCGCTGGTGATGCTGCTGTCGTTGCGGCTTTACTCGTCCCTGCTGGCGCCTGAAGTCTTTGGTCAGGCCCTGCTCGCCACGACTGCGCTGGCCTTGATCGACGGGGTCGGCTCGATGGCCTTTGCCCAGACGCTTGCCCAGCTGCTCAAGAATGAGGAGACCCGGTCCGCGCGGATCGGCCTGGCGCTCGGATTCGGACGCTGGTTTGCGGCGTGGCAGGGCATCTTGTACGGGATTGCAGTGCTGCTTGTGTGGGTCTGGTTTGGCCTTGGAGTGACGCTTTGGTTGCTTCCGGTGGTCGTTCTGTTCTGTCTTCTCGAGATTCCCCGCGCGGCTGGAATGACCCTGGCGATGCTTGAACGGCGGTTCGGGCTGATGTCGGCCTGGAATGCGCTAGAGGCGTCTCTGGTCGTCATCATGTCATTGGTTTTCATATATTTTACCGGCTATCATCCGGTCGCATTGGTGCTGGGGTCCCTGAGCGGTCGGGCCCTCACCAGCGCTGTGCTGGTCCGGACTGCGCTCGGGCCGCCTGGAGAGTGGTCAATCAACCGGGCAGCCGCCCGTCTCGCCCTGCCAAAAGCCGCGGCTTTTGGATGGTCGATCGCCATCATGGCACCGCTCGGCTGGCTCGGCGCCTTCGCCGATCGCTATATTGTCGGCGCCACTGTCGGCATGGTTGAGGCCGGGGTGCTAGCGGCTCTCGCGGGGGCAGTGATGCGCCCATATGGTGTGCTATCGGCGGGTATTGCAAACATCCTGCGTCCCGACCTGCTTGATCAGGCGGCCGGTCGACCGCCGCGCCATCCACGACCTTTGTTGACTTGGCTGAAGATCGCCATGCTGGCCGGCATTGGCGGTATCGGGACATTCTGGTTGTTGGGCGATCTGCTCGCGGATTTCCTCATTGCATTCCCAACGCCAGGGATTGATCGTGGCCAGTTGATGACACTGATCGCGACCAGCCAGATGCTTGTGTTGATGGCTCATGCCTTTGATAATCAACTCCTGGCCGATGGACAGAGCAAGGGTCTGCTGGCTACACTGGTCATCACACTATTGCTTGGCCTGCCCGTGGTTGGGTTAGGCGCTCACTTGGCCGGTGCCGAAGGAGCTGCGGCTGGAAGAGTGGCGGCCGAATTTCTGCGGATGGCCGGTTCGGCGATCCTGTTGGGCTATGGGCTGGGCTGGATTGGCAGGCGGGGGAAAGCTGCGTCGCGATGAGGATATTGCACATCATAGCCGATACTGATCCGACCGGCGGTGGTCCGATCGAGGGTGTTCGCCAATTTGGTGACGTCATGGCGCGTGAGGGTGTGACCCAGGAGTTGCTGACCCTTGATCCGCCCGACGCACAGTGGGCCCTCAACTATGGCAGGACCGTTCATGCCCTTGGCAATCCCTGTCCCCGCGGCAATGGCCTCTGGGCCCGCTTCCGGCGCTGGGCCCGGTACACACCGCGCGCGCGCGATTGGGCGCAGCAGCATGTCCGCGATTATGATCTCGTGGTCGTGAATGGTCTGTGGAACTATTCGACCCGGATGGCCCGGCTGGCGTTGGTCGGCAGCGGCGTGCCCTATGTCGTCTACCCGCACGGGATGCTCGATCCGTGGTTCCGCCGACGCTATCCGCTCAAGCATGCGGCCAAGCAGTTGCTCTGGTGGTTTAACGAAGGGGTTCTGCTGCGCCATGCGAGCCGGGTCATGTTCACCTGCGAGGATGAACGGCTGCTGGCCCGCAAGACGTTCTTTCCCTATCTGGTGAAGGAACATGTTGTGGCCTACGGTGCTGGCCTGCCGCCACCGCCCGAGGCTGGCGATGAAAGCGCCTTTCGCGCCATGGTGCCGACCCTTGGGCAGCGACGCTTCCTGCTGTTCCTGTCGCGCATTCACGAGAAGAAGGGTTGCGACCTACTGATCCAGGCGTTCGCCCGTCAGGCCCATCGTGATCCGGACCTCGATCTCGTGATTGCCGGACCTGACCAGGCCGGACTGCGCAAGGGGCTTGAGAAGCTGGCCGACCAGCTGGGCGTGGGTGCGCGAATCCACTGGCCGGGAATGGTCTCCGGCGGTGCCAAGTATGGTGCTATCCGCGCGGCAGAAGCGTTTATTCTGCCGTCGCACCAGGAAAACTTCGGGATTGCCGTGGCCGAAGCGCTGTCCTGCGAGCGCCCGGTACTGATCAGCAACCAAGTCAACATCTGGCGGGAAATCGAAGCGGCCGGCGCCGGAATTATCGCAGCTGACGACCTGCCGGGTACGGAAGCCCTGATCGGGAAGTTCCTGGACCTTGATTCCACAGCGCGCGAGGCGATGGGGCAGAGGGCCGGGCAATTGTTCCATGAACGTTTCAACGTTGAGCGCGCCGCACGTGAACTTGTAGCAATCGCTCGCGAAATAACCGAAAGATAAATTCAGCTTTCCTACATATAACCATATTGGTTACTTGGCGATGATCCTCTTCCAGATGGAGCGTTGCCATGCCCGAAACCCGCTTCCCCGGACCCTATTCCGGGATCAAGAGTCTTGCCTTTGGCCGGGATGGTCTCCCGGCTGTACCGGTTGACCTGACCGCGCCCTTGCCGGTCCGGCCCTTGCCGCAACCCCGGCCAACCTATCGCTCCGGGGTGGTCGGCTTCGTTCCCGCAGCGGCCGCGACCGATATCGCCTGCCTCATGCCGATGTTCTACGGCCGCGTCGGCCTTGTCGAACAGATCACCATCTCGGGCACGGCCACCTCTGCCGCGGTGCTCGACGTTCTGATCCAGCGGTCAGCCAATGGCGGTGGCGGCACGCTCGTCAGCCAGCCAAGCGCGCGCCTCGATGCCCGCGACCGCGCCCCCACCATCGCCTTCCAGACCTTTTCGGCCAACCGCACCGCCAACGGCAATGGCATCGACGGGACCAGACCACTGGTCGCCGCGGCAAAGCTGCACCTTGGTACGGCCAGCGCCCCCGGTCAGCCGGTGACCATCCGCTTCGCTGGCGACAAGCGTCCCATGTTGCGAGACCTCACCGAATGGCTGGTCATCAACCTCAACGGCCAGGCCCTGCCGGCCGGAATCTCGCTCAACATCTTTGTCGAATGGAGCGAGGAGGCACTGGCTCCGGTCCAGTTTGCCGGAGATAGCACCACCTCAAACGCCATCGCCCTGTGGGAGCAGATCGGCAATACCGGTAATCTCACCGCGCAGGCCAACCTCTTCAACGCCGGATCGAACGGCTATCGCCTGAGTGATGCGCTGCTCAACACCAATGGAATTCCGTTTCCGCTGGTCGGTCCGAACGGGGTGCTGCAGCGGCTGAACGGCATGCCCGGTGTGCTGGTGCTGTGTTATGGCCTCAACGACCTGCGACAGGGGGCGGTTACGCGGGCCGAACTGATCGCCATGCTCGACGCGGCGATATTCGCTACCCTCAACGGTATGGTTGCCGGGGCCACCTACACGTCGCCGCTGGGCGCAGGGACCAGTTTCGTCTGGCCCACCACGGTTCCGGCCAATCCCGATTGCCGGATCATCCTGTGGGGGCCGAACAGCCTGGCAAGCGATGGCAACGGCAGCAACTTCGTCTCGCTGACGGGTCGGTTTGCGCCCCTGACCCTGCAGCAGGCGGCACAGACGATCACCGATGAGCTCTACGCAGCCTATGACGCCTTTGCGGCCGATCCCCGGGTCTTCAAGGTCATCCAGAAGCAGGATGTGTTCGGCCGGACCTGTGCGAGCCTCGCAACATCCGGGCTGATGACCGATATCCTTCATCCCAATGCGAGAGGGCAGGTGCTGTCCGCCCGTCAGATCGTACCGCATCTGCTTGATGGCCTGGCGGCACTGCAGCCCAGCTACATCTGACCAGGCACCCCGCTCCCGTCTTTGCGCGGGCAGCCCTGTCGCTGCCTGCATCCTGCCGCTCCAGTGTGGAGAGCCACCCGATGCCCAGCCCTGTTCCTAACGCGCTTACCCAGTTCATCGACAATCGCGGCAATCCGCTGGCGAATGGCACGGTCAGCTATTTCCAGCCCGGCACCAGCATCCCCAAACCGACCTGGCGCGATCCCGGCCTCGCTGTGGGCAATGCGAACCCGGTTGTCCTTGATGCCAATGGCCGGGCACCGATCTTCGGAACTGGCCGGTACCGTCAACAGGTCCGGGCGGCCAACGGTGCCCTTGTTTTCGAGGGCGAAACCGCGCTGGGAGAGAGCTTGATGCCGCTGGCGAGCGAGATCGCCGGGATCTGGTTCGACAACGAGATCCGATTGCTGCGTACCAGCGGGTTCGCCACTCCGGGAAAAGGGGTGGCCGATTATGTCCGGCTGTCCGGAGCCCCTTCCGCTATCGAGCAGCAGGCCGGCCTCGGGCGATGGCTGTTTCGCAGCAATGCCAACACCGTGTGGTGGCGCCTGGCCGAGCCCGAACCGACCGACTTGATGTTCGGTGTCCTGGCCGAGGCTGTCGTCACCGCCTCTGGCGGCACGATGACCGTCACCGGACCGGACGATACCGCTGCGTTGCAGGCGGCGATCGACTATGTCCTGTACTTCGGAAGCGCTGGCGGCGCCGGGCGGCGGTTGCGCCTACCTGCCGGAATGCGGCGGATCACGCGCACGATCCAGATCGGCTATGGCACCACTTACCTTGACTGGCAGATCGACGGCGATTTCTTTCGCGGCTTCGATGACAATGCCGGATACCACGCCGGGATCTATGCCGCTTTCAACGATCGACCAGCGTTCAACATCCAGGGCGCGCGGTCAGCCCGGCTGAGCGGAATCGCGATCTATGGCCTGAACCACGCTTGGCTGGACACCAACGAGGATCAGATCACCGATCGTTCGGCGCTGGCCAACTGGCGGGGTGGGCAATTGCAGCCAGCCACGGTCAATACCCGCCATGCCCCCTATGCCGGGATCGCGGTCGATGGCTATTCCGGGTCGCGCCAGCCGGCATCGAGCTATCCCGACATTGCCTATCCGGCCTGGCTGGGGGCGATGGCGCAATATGACAAGGGCTTTTCCTCCTATGTTGAATTCAACCAGATCACCTGTGCCGGGTTCGAAGTGGGGATCGCTGTCCAACCGAATCTGATGCCTTCCGCCTCTAACGGGGATTTTCTGCATTTCCTGACCTGTGATCTTGGTGGAAACCTGGTCGGAACCAGCATCTCGCATGCCGATGCCCGCACCCTGTGCTTTGAGCGATCACGGTTTCATGGCTGCCATACCGCCATCGATAGCGTTACCTATGGTGCTGGCGCGGGCAATCTTGCCGCAAGCCTCGCCAATTGCAGCTTTGATCGGGTCTATCGGGTTCTCAATGTCGATCTCGGCATCACGCTCCAGCCATTTGCGCCGACGATGGTCTTCACCAATGCCTATGGCGAGGCAATGTACACCCTTGGCACGGTGCGCCAGGCAGGTGCCAGCGGCAGGCCGGGAGCGGTCCGTTTCATCGGCGGCGAACTGGGTTTCTTCCTGCGCAGCGGCGAGCACAGCCCTGCCAGTTACCTGGACGGGCGCGGCGAAGTGCTCGCCCGGTTCGAGGATGTGTCGATCACTGGCACCTTCGGCCTGTTCGGCGTGAATTGCGATGTCGAGCATTTTTCCGGTGCGCTGCCGGCGGTGGCCTATCATGCGTTCGACCAGACCACCAAGGCTGGACGGCGTGCAGCCAGCGCACTGTGCGGGATCGATGCGCCGCGATTGGGGGAGGCCTCGGTCAGGCCGTTCACTGTCTATGGCGTCGACAATTCGGCACAATTTGGCCTGCGCTGCCGCTCGCACGGGTTTGACCATACCGGCGGCGGATTGGCGAGCGGGCTATACCTGCCGCTGATGGTGCGATCGGTCGATCACGGCGGTTGTCACATACCCATTGCCCACGCCCCCGCCGAAGTGCTTGACCGGGCCGTGCACCCGCTTGGCAGCCTTGTTCGGACCGGGATCGAATGGACCTTTACCGCTAGCGGCGACTTCCTTTCCGATCCTGACAATCCGGGTTACTGCCTCGGGCAAGGCGATATCGTGCAGGACGAGGCGACTGGCCATGTCTTCTATGTGAAGACGGTAGCCTTCAATGGAACTGGTGCCGGGCTGGTGGTGTCGTTCACTCTGCGCCAGGTAACGGGCGTCCGCAGCAGCGATGGCGTTACCTGGAGCAGCGGCGTGACCCTCGCCGCCATTCAGGGACGCCTTCGCTTCCGCTGCGCGCGGCGGCTTCTGGCCGGAGCAAAGCGCCGATTAGGGATCACGACCAGCGCCGGTAGCGGAGTGGCTGCTTTTGCCGCGATCGGTCCGGAAATCTTTGCTCCGGATGATCTCGGGGGTCTGACCCGCACAATTGCCGTCGGTGACTATGTGTTGGCGGCCGGTCAGAACGGGGCGAAGATCGACGAAAGCGTCTTTGCACGGGGCCGGGTAGTCGGTTTCGCAACCTCAGGCGGCCTGCCCACGGGTGAGATAACGCTTGATACGGCGGCCCGGCGCAGCGGCTTCTGGCCGGCGCCCGTCTTTATCAAGGGTGATTGAACGGTCGCGTTATTTCGGGCGTGACAAGCACGCGGCGGCCATGCACCAAGCGCGCATGACCGCCGCAGACCTGCAATCACCCCTGCCGATCACCGCCATTATCCTGACCCGCGACGAGGAGATGCACCTTGCCCGGGCAATCGCCTCGCTGGCTTTTGTCCAGCGGGTCGTTGTCATCGACTCTGGCTCGCGCGACCGCACGGTCGAAATCGCCCAAGCAGCCGGTGCGGATGTGTTTTACCACGCCTGGGTCAACTACTCCGACCAGTTCCAGTGGGCACTGGACAACACCGGGATCGATACGCCGTGGACCCTGCGGCTCGATGCGGACGAAGTGATCGAACCCGATCTCGCCGCCGCAATCCGTGCCGCCCTGCCCGGATTGGCCGGAGATGTGACCGGGATCGCGTTCAAGCGGAAGCATGTATTCATGGGCCGCTGGGTGCGCCATGGGGGGCGCTACCCGCTGGTGCTGCTGCGGCTGTGGCGCACCGGACTGGGGCGGATCGAAGCGCGCTGGATGGATGAGCATATTGTCGTAGAGGGTGGCCGTACAATCACGCTGGACGGCGGGTTCGCGGACATCAATCTCAACGACAGCCTGTTCTTCACGGACAAGCACAATCGCTATGCCACCCGCGAGGCGATCGATGCGCTGATCCGCAAGTACGGCCTGGCCGAACTCGACCAGGCGCTTGAGGCAGGCCGACAGGTCGGCGACGCCGGGGCGAAGCGCTGGATCAAGGAGCGCCTTTACAACCGCCTGCCGTTCGGCGTGGGGCCGCTCGCCTATTTCATCTGGCGGTTCGTCTTCCAGCTTGGCTTTCTGGATGGCCGAGAGGGGCGGATTTACCACGTGCTTCAGGGGTTCTGGTATCGCTTCCTGGTCGATGTCCGCAAACTGGAGTTCGAACAGGCCATGGCCGGGGCTGTCTCGCGGGAGGAGCGGCTGGTGCGCCTCAGCGCGGCCAGTGGTTACGGCGTTGCCGAACTTTCCGGTTCCGCCGCCCGCATCACCCGCGGTGAAAGCGCGACGCAGGGATTGCCCGAGTAGACCGTCCATGGCTCAAGGTCGGTAAAAGCGCAGCCCCGCGCGCCCAGCACGGCGCCTTCGCCCACGGTCACGCCGGGACCGACAAAAGCCTCGGTCGCGATCCAGGCTTTGGCGCCGATGCTGATTGGCCGCGCGATTAGCTGGAACGCCGGATCGCGGTGGTCGTGCGAGCCCGCGCATAGGTGCGCACGCTGCGACACGATAGCCCCTTCGCCGATCGTTATCGTCGCCATGCAATAGCACTCGACCCCGGGGCCAAGGGTCGATCCCGCTTCCATGACCAGATGGCCGGGAAACCAGATCCGCGCGGAGCCATAGACCGTTGCATCGGCGTGAATACGTGCGCCGAACAGGCGCAGCAGAACGATCCGGATGGGGTTGAGGGGGCGCGGCGTCCAGCGCGCGAATACCAGCCAGGCTAACGCAAACAGCAAACGGATCAGCCGGTTGCGCAGCGAAAAGCTGGGCCCTCCGGCGAGTGGATTGCTGGCACGCGCATCCAGTATCGCCACGGGCGCTAGCCTTGCTGTCCGGTCAAGGTCAGATCGACGCGCTCGATCCGCACTTCACCCGCTTCGCGCGGCAGGCGCAGTTCAAGCCGCTGATAGTCGCAATCGGCCGGGACGGTGAAACCGATCTGCCACGTGCCCGGACCGGTTTGCACCGGACGGCTCCGTTCAAGCAGGTTGTTGCCGCGGGGGCAGCGCAGGGCCGGAACCTTGTCGAGCAGAACCGAAGTGTTCTCTGCCCGGGCGCGCCAGTTCAGGCGGCCTGCGGAGCCGGGGCGCAGCAGTACGGTCTGCTGGGCAACTGTCGGCAGGCCCGGGTTCTCGTTGCGGGCCACCAGCGCGCGTTCGCCAATTCGCGCACTTACCCCTCCGGCTCCCGGCATGCTCCAGTCGAACGGAGTAAGCTGATAGGCTGGCGAACGCGCAAAGTCTGCATTGCCGAGCAATGCCGTGCGGCCCGGGTCGCACGCCAGCTGCCACAGCTGATAGGCGTCGCCATAACGGCCGGCATTGTAAGCCAGGTTGTTGGCGGCATGGCTTGCCGCCTGACAGTCTGGCCGCCGGTTGAACATGCCCGCATCCCGCAGCAGACTGGCGCGGATCGCGAAAGCCGATGGCGCGAGCTCGGCCGCGCCCACGGCATAGGCTGTGAGCCAACCCGGTCCTTCGCGTAGGCGTTCCGTCAGCGCCGCCCGCCCGGCCTCGGTGTTTTCCAGTTTAACCAGGACATCGCGGGTGAAGGGAAGCTGGGGTGCCCCGCGCATCAACGCGTCCAGGTGCTGGGCGGTCATGACCGAATCTTCAACCGCAAGTCCGGCGCTCAGCCAGTAAGCCTGGGTGGCAACATCCCGCCAGCCAAGCTTGCGGGCAACCTTGAAGGCGGCGAATGCGGCATCGGTATCGCCCTTCATGAAGTAGGCGGATGCCAGCAGCGAAGTGGCGGACGGTTCCACCGGGGCTGCCTTCACGCCCTGCCAGGCCGCCGCGAGCGCCGCGTCGGCATTGTTTGCAGCCAGTGCCAGCCGGGCTTCCTGGAGGCTGGCTTGCGCCGCCAGGGGCGTCTTGCCCGGCTTGGCTGTCAGGTTAAGCCCGGCCTCGCGATCGGTTGCGCTGGCCATCGCCAGGGCGGCATAGGCTAGTATGACGCCTGCCAGCAGTGCCGATCGGGCCATGCCCCTGATCATGCGTCGTTGGCCTCATCCCTGACGGCTTGCAGTTTTTGCCGGATGCGGTTGACGAGGTTGCTGGATCGCCGCCGCCGTTCGCCACCGCCATAGCTGTAATAGTCGTAGCCATAGTAATAGGTGTAGTTGGAGGCTAGCGAGGCGTCGAACTTGGTCAGGGCCACACCGATGACCCGGCCGTGTGCCAGCTTCATGCGGCGCAGCGTGCCGCGCAGCACACCGCGGCGGTTGCGATCCGATTCGAGCACGAGCAGGGTGCCTTCGGCCAGCGAAGAGAGCAGCGGGGCGTCGGCCAGGCCCAGGATCGGCGGGCTGTCGAGCACGACGATGTCATAGCTGGCACGCAGTTCCTCAAGCAGTGCCAGCATCCGCGCCGAGGCCAGCAGTTCGGTCGGGCTGGGCGGGATCGGACCCGAAGTCAGGTAACTGAGATTCTCAAAGGGGCTCTTGCGCACGGCATCGCCAAAAGTCGATTGGCCGACCAGAACGCTGCTGAGGCCCACATCGTTGCTTGCGTCGAACTGACGGTGCGTTGACGGGCGGCGCATGTCGACGTCGACCAGCAAGACCTTCCGTCCCAACTTGGCGAAGCCGCGGGCCAGGGCATAGCTTGTGGTCGATTTCCCTTCCGAGGCAGAGGCGCTGGTGACCAGCAGCAGACGCGGCGCGCCTTCTGCAGTGGCGAATCCGATCGAACCACGCAACGAGTTGTAGGCTTCGGACAGCGACGACTTTGGATCGGCAAGTTGTTCGAACGGGTTGCCTTCGTGGAGTTTGGGGACAATTCCCAGCACGGGGAGCCCCAGTTTGTGCTCCACATCTTCGGGAACGCGCACCCCATCATCGAGCTGGAGCCGGATCACGACCAGGATGGCTGACAGCACCAGCCCGGCGAACAAGGCGTAGGCCAGATTGACCAGAAGGTTGGGAGAACTGGGCGAATTGGGCACCTGCGCGCGATCGACCAGTGAGATATTGCTGTTCGAGATACCGGCAGCGGCAGTCAGCTCCTTGTAGCGCTGTAACAGGCCATCGTAAAGGGTCCGGTTGGTATCCGCCTCGCGGGCCAGGATGCCATAGGCAACCGAACGGTCCTGCTCCTGCATGGTCTCGGCCTTGAGGGCGCTGACCTGGCTGTTCAGTTCCTGCTCGGCACCCAGGGCTGCCCGATATTCCTGCTGCAACCCGTTGCGCACGCCGGTCACCACGCTGTTCAATTGCTGGGTGTAGGCATTGAGCTGCGCCTGCAGCCGGATGACGTTGGGATGCTCGTCAAGATGGCGGGCGCGCGCCTCGCGCAGTGCTGCTTCGGCTTCGGCGCGCTTGGTCAGCAGCGATTGCACCGCATTATTGCTGAGCACTTCCGGCGTGTTGAGCGCATCGCCGCTCGCCACCGCGCGCCACCGCGATTCGGCCTCGATCCGCTTCTCGCGGGCATCGTTGGCAGCGGCGTTCAGCTGGATCAGGCTGGTGGCGGTGACAGATAGCTCTCCCGATCCGCCGGCATTGCCGCTGCCGCCGGAGCGAGCCGCGGTCGGGGTGCGGATGAGCCCTGCTTCGCGGGCGTAGTTGTTCAGTTCGCGCTCGGATTCCTCGAGTCTGGCCTTGGCCGATGCGAGCTGCTCGCTGAGGAAACCGCGTGCATAGTCGGAGCTTTCAAACTTGCGCTGCAGGTTCGCCTGGATGAATTCGATCGCATAGGCGTTAGCGATTTCCGCCGATAACCTCGAATCGGCAGTAACGACCGTTATGGTCGCCACCCGCGACTGGCGCGGCAGGCTAACCGTCATCCGCCCTCGCACCATGCGGATGGCGATGTCCTTTAGCCGGTCACGCGATACAGAATTCAGAGGGCTTCCGCCTCCGACTTCGTTCAAAAAGCGTGGATTGTCGATCAGCTTCAAGCGGTCAACGACGCGCTCCCCAACCGCCCGGCTGCGCAGCACGTCAAGCTGCGTGTTAAGGAACCGGTCCGTGTCGTAGGCACTGCTGGCATTCTGCTCTTCTTCGGCACCCTTGAGTACGCGGGCCGCCTCGTTGTCGATCTGCACCGTGGCGGTCGCTGCGTAGAGCCGGGTCTGCAGCATCGTGGTGATCACGCCCGCAGCCAACGCAACCGCCATCACGATGGCGATCCACATGACATTGGCGCGCAGCACCGCCATGATCTGGCGAAGGTCGATGCCATCGCTCAGCGACTGCTCAAGATCGAGCGGGTCTAACCGCTTTTCGGCAGAATCCGGGACGGCCGGGAAGGAAACAGGATTGGTCATGACCGGGCGCCTCAGAACTGCGTGAAGATATTGAAGAGCGGGGCCATCTGCAGGAAGTCGCGGAAAGCGCCCTTGACCTCGGAGAAGCCGACGACCACGACGTCGCCGCCCAGGATCTGCGGATCGGGTGCCTTGCCGGCGCGGATATCGCCGAGGTTGAACACCGCGCCCATCCGCTGACCGTTGATGGTCCGGAAAATCACGACCTCGTCCAGCCTGGCGACCTTGGTGGTGCTCTTCGCGCGCGCAAGCGACGACAGCAAAGTATAAGTCCGGTCGATCGCGAACACGCCCGGTTCGTTGACCTGGCCTTCGACCGCGACATATTGCTGGAAGCGTTCGGACACCCCGACGACCACCTTGGGATCACGCAGATAGCGCGCGCCGAGCAGGCCCGCGATCGTACTGCTCAATTCGGTTGCGCTCTGGCCCGTGGCCTTGACCTGGCCAATCAGCGGCAACTGCACGTTGCCAGCCTCGTCGATCACCGCCGATTCCACCGACAGTTCCGGCTCCTGGAAGACGCTGACACTGATCTTGTCACCAACATTGAGGCGATAGAGCGGCTCTGGGCGCGAAGGATCGGGCGCCGGGATCAGATCATAAGCGCCGCTGCCGGTTGGCAAGACGCCTTTGGGGCTTGGGGCACAGCCGGCAATGGCCAACGCGGCGAACAGCAGGACGAGCCAACGCGAAAGAATGCCAGATTGCACGTCATTTACCCTTGATCAGCCGAAACGGATTTGTCGGAACTCGGGTGTCCCTGACCCGAAAAGATCATAGCCGCCGCAAACGCCGCGAGGCAAGCAAGCGCCATCGTTCGAAGGGGGTAATCGACCAGCGAATGTGCGGCGATAATCCCCAGCGCACCCAATCCGAACAGCAGTTCGGCCCGCCGAGCGGCTGCAGGGCCCCGCGCCTCGGCGGCGCGCGGCCAGCCACGCCAGCATTCCCTGAACAGGATCACAGCCAGCACGAGGAGTACGATCCACCCGGGGAGGCCGGCTTCCAGCGTGAATTCCAGCCAGTCGTTGTGCGCGCTGATCGGCATGCTGGGGTCGACAAATTCAAGCTGCTGGCTGGCAAGGAACAGCGGCTGGAAACTACCGATCCCGCTCCCGGCCGGCCAGACGCCCTCGATCGCGACGCGGGTATCCTCCCACAGCATCCAGCGATTGTCTCCATCGAACAGGAAGCGCGCGATTATCGGTCGCATCGCGGGCAACTGCATGGCGATTGCCCCGAGCAGGCCAAAGGTACCAAGCGTTCCGAGCATGGCGATCGGCCGCCCGAATGACCCTGTTGTACGGCGGGTCGAACCGATCATGATCGCGACCAGGGTGAGGACCAGCACCAGCAGGACAATGCCCGTGCGTGAGCCGGTCAGCGCCAGGGTGGCGGCCAGCATGACCCCGATGGCCAGGAAACCGAGGTTGCCGATAGCAGTGGCTGGTGTTGGACGGCTGACCCAGCGGGCGGTCAGGGCGAGAATTGCGATCAACAGGAGGTCGGCGGTGGCGTTGCGGTTGGCAAAGAACCCGGTCACGTAGAGCAGGTGGGTCTGGGGATAGAGCCGCCACTCCCCGGTTTCGCCGGCTGCCAGCTGCAGGGTGCCCAGCAAAGCCGTGGCCAGCCCCATCGCGACCACCAGTACATAGGACCGCCGCCGCCAGGCCGGGGTTAGGGTGGTTGCCAGCAGGAACAGCGCCACCGGCGGGACCATCGCCAGCAGGCTGGCGAGGCTGCGGTCGGGGGTCATCGACCAAGGCATCCAGCCGTTGTCGGAAGCGACAAGGGCGAGCGCTTCGCGCTCGATCGCGCGGCCCGGCAGGGCGTGCCAGACCGATGGCGGCAGGGGGACAAGTTGAGCGATCGGCAGGAGCAGGACCAGCCCCGCGATCAACCAGGCCGCGCCGGAGATCCCCGGCCAGGACCGGCCATGCAGGTGATGCTCGATTACCAGGGCTGCGGCCGCAAATGCGAACAAGAGCTGCACCGCCAGCTCCATGCGCGGGGCGAGCGCGCTACCACCAAGCACCAGGGCCGAGAGCAGCAGAGCAAGGGTGACTAGGCTGCGAAACATGTGTCCTGAAAATACCGCAATCGGAACGGGTCAAAAAGAAAGGCCCGCGCGACGATGCGCAGGCCTGACTTTTTCAGCAAACGCCGGGCGCTTACTTGGGGCTGTTTGCGCCACCAGCGGCAGCGGCGACGGCACCGCCAACAACGCCAGCACCGAGCACTCCAAGTACTGCACCGTTAGTGCCGCCCGCAGCCTGCTCCACGGCGGGAGGCGCACCATTGCAGCTCCCCGATGCCTGCAGGGCCGACACTTGCGAAGAGGTGCCCGAACCAGCGGCGGCGATGCAGACACACTGACCGTTGCGGACGGCACGCGTTACGGCGAACACCCCGGCACCCGCCGGCTTAACTTCTACCAGGCAACGCTGACCGCCAGCACCGCCAGGTGCGCCGCCCTGGTCACCAGCATCAGCTGCGCGTGTCACAGCCGCATTGGCAACTGCCGCGCCGAGAACCGCAGCCGCCGAAAACGCGACAAAAGACTTGAAACCAACCATTGCCATAATCCCCAGTGAATCACCCAACCGCGCGCCCGTTACGGAGGTAGATATACGGATGCGGGGTTACATTGCAAGTGCGAAGAACGTAGCAAGTTGTATCGGCGCTACGCGGCCTATCCGAATACGCATGCAAAATCAGAATGCTCGGTCATGGACCAGCACTCGCAGGGTTGAGAACAGGATCCTGATATCGCGCCCGATCGACCAGCCCTCGATGTACTCGAGATCGGCCTGCAGTCGCTCGAACAAGTCCACTTCATGATCCGTTGCACCGCGCAGGCCGCGCACCTGGGCCAGCCCGCTCATGCCAGGCTTCAGGGCATGGCGCTGCCAGTATCGCGCATCAACTTCCCAGAACAGCTTGTCGCCGGCCTGGGATCCCAGCGCGTGGGGGCGCGGGCCCACCAGGCTCATATCGCCCTTCAGTACGTTGAGTAGCTGCGGAACTTCATCGATCGAGGTCCGTCGCAGGAAGGCGCCGATCCGGGTTATCCGGTCATCATCGCGTGTCGCCGAGCGCGCGCCGGCCAGATCGGTTGCCGCAGCCCGCATCGTCCGAAACTTGTAGATCGGGAAAAACTGATTGTTGCGCCCGACCCGCGGCTGTTTGAACAGCGCCGGACCACCATCTTCGAGCCGGATCAGGATCGCGATCAGTAGCAGCGGGATGGCGAGGCCAATCAGTGCCGGCACGGCAATTGTCAGGTCCAGCGCCCGCTTGAGCAGACGCGAACGCAGGCCAAGCGGCCCCGAGGCGACTATCAACTTGCCGACCCCCTCATCGCGGGTGGTCCCAAGGATGCCCAGCGAATCGACTTCGGTATCGACTATCTCGCCACGCATCTGTCCGCCTTTCAGCACCATGGCCCAGGCAGCGCGCCGTTCCGGCGGGCAGGAGACGATCACCCGGTCCATGTTGCCAATCAGCATGCCAAGCCGATTAAGCATCTGCGGGTCGTACAGATCCGGCACCAGACCGGCCTGGCTTGCACTGATCCGGTAGCACGCGCTGGCATGAAGAGCGGGCCCGCCATCATCGATGACCAGCAGGTTGACCGCGCGCTCACCGACCTGCTGACGGATTACGGGCTGCAGGTTGAACCGCGCCCACAGTTGCATCAGCAAGGTGCTGAAAATGCCAAGCGTGAAGCCGACGCGCGAAAGTTGCAGGCTGGAGCGGGCCAGGAAGAGGATCAGCACAACCAGCAGCGTTGCGATCGACAGCGCCAGCATCGCCCGCTGCATCCCGTATTCGCCGGAAACCAGCGCCGGCACCGAATAGGTCTGGTTTAGGATCGCGACTGTCCAGAAGAGCGGTAACAGCAATTGCGCGACCCCCCAGACCGTGTCGGAAAACGGGTCACCCAGGTACAGCCAGCCGGCAAAGGCAAAGCCGAGCAGCAGCATTGTGCCATCGATCACCAGCTGGACACCATACAGCCGCAGTCGCCGCCGCTCCAGCGAAGGCGCCAGGCCGTCGTAATCCTCGACCGTTTCCTTGATTGCTGCTGCCATGGCCTATCGTGTTCGAATCATGCATCCGGCTGATAAAGAGAATAGCGCAGCGTCATGACTATTTTCGCCGCGCAATGAAACTGGCGATTTCCGTCAATTCCTGGGCCAGCAGCAATTCGGCCTGTTGGCTATTGGCCAGCAAGGCCCGGTGCAACTGCATCAGGCGGTCAACCAGTCGCTCCAGCCGGGGGCCGCGCCATTTGCGGAGCTGGACGTTGTAATCACCCTTGTCCTTCCAGAATATCCGTCGCGCTCCGGCTTCGGCATCGATCAGTGCGGCAATGTCACCGCGCGGGCCAACTTTCGCGGCCAGTTGCGCCAGCTGTGCCGTGCGCCGCTCGATTGCCAGCAACAGGCCCACCGGATTGAGGCCAAGCTCTCGCATGCGCTGCAATTCCCTCGGCAGGCGCTCGACCTGACCGGACAGGACGGCGTTGACCAGGGGCATCAGTCCGTCGTCCTCGGTGCGCGCACCGATCGCTTCCAGCGCGGCGGCATCCGCTGCGCGGGGTGCCTGCGGGCTGGCATCGAGGTACAGCGCCAGCTTTTCGATCTCGGCCCGGGCAATGCGGGTGTCCATGGCGGCTGCGCGGGCGATCCGGTCAGCCAGGTCGCCACTCAGCCTGACCCCGGCACCGTCGGCCATATTGCGCACCGCGCTCACCACGTCCCTGAAATCGGGCGGATAGAACATCGCGACCAGCGCATCGGGCCGCCCGGCGAGCAGCTTGGCGCTGCGCGACTTGTCTGTGGCATTGGCGGCGAGGACCAGCACCGGACAGGGTTCGGCCTCTCCGTCGAGCAGAGTCGCAAGCGCATCATGCGCCTCGTCGCCGCTGGCCCTGATCCAGATGTGGCGGTTGCCACCGAACAACGAGGTTGAACGTGCCTCATCGCCAAGCCGCACGGGATCGCGGCGCAGGTCGGCACCAGCCAGCTCGATCCGTTCGCCCGGATCGGGCAGCAGGCTAGCCAGCAGGTTGGCGGCATCCTGAATGCCAGCCTCGTCTGGCCCGCACAGGAAAAACACCCGCGCCTCGCGCACGGCGCGCGGGGCGATCGACTTGAAGTCTTTCTGGGTGGCCTTCACTGGCCGCCGGGTGCTTCGCCGCGCAGCTGCAAGGCGACGCGAGTCACGATCCGGTCGGCCACGACCTTGGCCAGATTTTCCAGCGCGGTCTGCTCGGCTGCGATGGTGGCATATTCCGAGCTGACCACGTCGATCCCGGCATCGGAGCCTGCCGTCGCGTCCAGGACAATCGCCCCCGTGGTCAGATCGACCAGCTGGTAGCGCGCGCGCAGGGTGCGCCGCTCGCGTCCGATCGTGTCGTCGGAGAGGAGGCCCAGGCCCTCGAGCTTGTCGTCCAGACGCACATCGAGCCGGTAGCGCGGGGTCGTGCGCCCGGCGGCGCCCAGCCGGTCGGTGAGCGCGTTGCGGACCAGCCAGCCGGCGCGCCCCTCGATCGCCGGTACTTCGATCGCTGAAAGTCCCTGCGCGACCTGGCCGCTCGCTCCGCCGGCGTACATCGGCGAAAGCCCGCAGGCCGACAGCAGCAGCGCCGCCGCAAGAACCGCCAGCTGCTTCATGCGACGAGATTGACCAGTCGATCGGGCACTACGATCACCTTCTTCACCGGCTTGCCATCCAGCGCACGCTGCACCTTGTCGCTGGCCAGCGCAAGCGCCTCAAGCTCTTCGCGCGGGAGGCCCTTGGCGACAGTCACGGTATCGCGCAGCTTGCCGAGCACCTGGATCGCGATCGTCACCTCGTCTTCAACCAGCAGCGCAGGATCAACCGCTGGCCAGGCGGCATCGGCCACGAGCCCGGTTTCGCCCATCCCGGCCCAGGCTTCCTCGGCCAGGTGCGGCATCATCGGCGCGACCAGCAGCAGGATCGTGCGGATCGCCGCGGAGCGGCTGGCACTTGACGGAGCCTTTTCGGTGGCCCCGGTCAGCTCGTAGATCCGGGCCACGGCCTTGTTGAAGCCCAGTGCGGCGATATCCTGAGTTATGGCGTGAATGGTCTGGTGCGTCTTGCGCTCCAGCGCCTTGTCCTCACCGCTTGCCCCGGCGTCGTACTGGCCAAACAGGCGCCACAGCCGCTGGACAAACCGCGCGCAGCCCTCGATCCCTGCTTCGGACCACGGCAGGTCGCGTTCGGGCGGGCTGTCAGAGAGCATGAACCAGCGGATCGCGTCAGCCCCGTACTGCGCCAGCAGATCGTCCGGATCGACCACGTTCTTCTTGCTCTTGGACATCTTGATGACCCGGCCGATCTCCACCGGCTGACCATCGGCCCTGAGCGCGGCACCTTCGCCCGACCGTTCAACCTCGGCCGGGCTGAAATAGACCGGCTGGCCATTGGCGGGATCGATCCGCGAATAGGTTTCGTGCGTCACCATGCCTTGCGTGAACAGGCTCGCGAACGGCTCCTTCACATCGATCAGCCCGATGTGGGCCAGGGCGCGGGTCCAGAAGCGGGCGTAGAGCAAGTGCAGGATCGCGTGCTCGATCCCGCCGATGTACTGTTCGACCGGCAGCCATTGCTTGATCACTTCGGGATCGAACGGCCTGTCGCCCGGCTGGCTGGCGAAGCGCAGGAAGTACCAGCTCGAGTCCGCGAAAGTGTCGAGCGTGTCGGTCTCGCGCTCGGCCGGCTTGCCGCACTGGGGGCAGGGGGCGTGCTTCCAGCTCGGATGGCGCAGCAGCGGATTGCCAGGCGTCTTGAAGTCGACGTCCTCGGGCAGCACGACCGGCAGCTGCTCCCTGGGCACCGGCACAACGCCGCAGTCACCGCAATGGATGAAGGGGATCGGCGTACCCCAATAGCGCTGGCGCGAAACGCCCCAGTCGCGCAGGCGGTACTGCGTTTCGCCCTGACCCCAGCCGTCGTGCGCGGCCTTGGCGATGACGGCGGCCTTGGCCTCGTCGATCGTCATGCCATCCAGCCAGTCGGAATTCACGATCCGGCCCGGCCCGGTATAGGCCTCGTCGCCGTCGAATTCGGCGTCGGTCAGATCGCTGTCGCTGACAACCCGCGTTACCGGCAGCTCATACTTGCGGGCGAAGTCGAGGTCGCGCTGGTCATGCGCCGGGCAGCCGAACACCGCGCCGGTGCCGTAATCCATCAGCACGAAGTTCGCGACATAGACCGGCAGGTGCCAGGACTTCTTCAGCGGATGCTCGACCGTGTAGCCGGTGAAGAAGCCCTTCTTCTCGGCCGTTTCCAGCTCTGCCGCAGTGGTGCCGCCTTGCTTGCATTCGGCAATGAAGGCCTGCAGTTCGGGCGAGTTCGCCGCCACCTGCTGGGCAAAGGGATGGTCTGCCGCAATCGCCACGAAGCTGGCACCGAACATGGTATCGGGCCGGGTGGTATAGACCTCGATCCCGTCCGCGCCATCGACGAAGCGGAAGGTGCAGCGCAGGCCCTGGCTCTTGCCGATCCAGTTCTCCTGCATCAGCCGGACCTTTTCCGGCCAGTCCTTCAACTCGCCCAGGCCTTGCAGCAGATCGTCGGCGAACTGGGTGATCTTGAGGAACCACTGGTTGAGCTTGCGCTTTTCCACCACCGCGCCCGAACGCCAGCCACGCCCGTCGATCACCTGTTCGTTGGCCAGCACGGTCATGTCGACCGGATCCCAGTTGACCGCCGATTCCTTGCGATAGACCAGGCCCGCCTCGTACAGATCGAGGAACAGCGCCTGCTCCTGGCCGTAGTAGTCCGGCTCGCAGGTGGCGAGCTCGCGGCTCCAGTCCAGCGCAAAACCCAGCCGCTTCAGCTGCGCCTTCATGTTGGCGATATTGTCACGGGTCCAGCCGCCGGGGTGGACGCCCTTTTCCATCGCGGCGTTTTCCGCCGGCATGCCGAAGGCGTCCCAGCCCATCGGGTGCAGCACTTCAAAACCCTGCATCCGCTTGGTCCGGGCGATCACGTCACCCATCGTGTAATTGCGCACGTGGCCGATGTGGATGCGCCCCGACGGATAGGGAAACATCTCGAGCACATAGGAGCGCGGCTTCGCGCTGCCATTGTCGGCCCGGAAGGTCTGGCGTTCATCCCACGCGGCTTGCCAGCGCGGTTCGGCGCTGGCCGGATCGAAACGGTCTGCAGTCATGTTTGCCCCTCTAGCCGCTCAATCGGGCTTGTCGAGGGGCAGCAAGGTCCGGATTTACTGAACGGCGCTGCGGCGCAGGTCGCGGGCCTTGGTCAGGATCACGTCTTCCAGCTTCTGGACCGTGGCGGCCTGGACCGGGGCATCGACCCACACGCCGTTCTGGCTGACCTGCCGGCTGGCGGCCACGCGCAGGGCATCGGCGCGCAGATCCTGGTCGAGGATGGTGACGGTAACCTTCATCCGCTCACCCGCGTTGTTCGGGTTGGCGTACCAGTCGGTCACGATCACGCCGCCGTTGCTGTCCGTCTGGAGCAGCGGCATGAAGCTCAGCGCTTCAAGGCTGGCGCGCCACAGATAGCTGTTCACGCCGATCGTGGTGATCTGCGAGGCGGCGAGATCGGCCTTGGGCCGGTCCTTCTTGCCGCAGCTTACCAGCGCGAGTGCCGTCATGGCGACGAGGGCAGCGCGGCCGAAGCGGAACTTGGTGGTGCGGCCGAAAGTGGTGGTGCCAGTCATCGTGCTAATCCGGATCCTGTCGCTGGTGCGGTGCCAGAGCGGCCCCGCGCAATTCTTGCGCTGCCTCTATAGCCAAGGCGGCCAGAGCAGCAAGCCCATTGGCCCAAAGCGCCGTGAATAGCGGCTGAATGCGGCCGTCCGGGCCTGCGGCGTTAAGCCCGAATTCAGCCCCCGGAGGGCAGTTTGCGCTTGGAACTGGTAACAATCCGGGCAAATATGCGGTCGAGTCTTTCAGACATCGCGGCAGGAGCTAGGCAGGATCATGACAGTGCGGGCTGGCAATATCGGCAAGCGGCGCAATAGCGCTACGGCCGCGCTGTTGCTGGGCGGCGCGGTCGCCCTGCTGGCATTGCCGAGCGCCGTACTGGCCTTCGCGACCGGCTTCGGCCCCGCCGGGCTTGTCCGGGTCGACGAGGTAGAGACCGAGGCCGGGTTCCAGCCGGCGCAAGTCGATCCGCGTCTGGCCCGCTCGATTTCGGTGCGCGCACTGGGCAAGGGGCAGACCTTCCGCTTTACGCCCGGTGCCTCACCCAACCGGTTGGCGCAATCGGCTACCCTGGCGGTGCGCGGTGCGGCCGGGCGCGGAGCAAAGTCGCCGGGCGCGGCGACCGACGATGCCGTTGGCAGCTTCGGCATTGCTCCGACTGCTTACAACCTTGGCGTTTCGCGCGGCTACAAGGGCTTCGCTCCGGGCATCCTGCCGCGCAGCGATGCGCAGATGCCCGATCTCAGGAGTTTCGCCCCCAGTCCCGAGCCAAAGGGCGCCCCATCGCGGTTCAGCCCCCGCATCGCGCTTGACGAGCGTGAGCAGGCCGGGCGCGCGCCGCGTACCTTGCAGGGCCAGGCCGACGAAGTTGTCGATCTTGGCGGGTCGTATCGCCTGACCCGGAACCTCAATGTCACCGCCGGGGTGCGCTCCACCTCGGATCGCGACCGGCTTGCTCCGCTGAGCGATGGACGCAAGGACAACCAGGCGGTTTACGTGGGCACCCAGCTCAAGTTCTGATCGGCCGGTTCCGCTCGTTTTACGTATGCAGTGCGCTTGCCGTGCTCGGCGGTGCTGCTTACACCTGCCCTTACGGAATCCGTTAAGGGAGCGGCGAAATGGGACGAGTGGCAGTGGTGACTGGCGGTACACGCGGCATTGGCGAAGCGATCTGCCAGCGGTTGAAGCGCCAGGGTCACACGGTAATCGCCAACTACGCCGGCAACGAGGAGAAGGCCAAGGCCTTCACCGCCGCCACCGGCATTCCGGCCTACCGCTGGGACGTGGGCGATCATGAGGCGACCCTGGCCGGCTGCGCGCAGATCGAGGCCGATCATGGCCCGATCGATATCGTGATCAACAACGCCGGGATCACCCGCGATGGCACGCTCCACCGGATGACCTTCGAGGACTGGAACGAAGTGCTGCGGATCAACCTCGGCGGCTGCTTCAACATGGCGAAGGCCACTTTCCCCGGCATGCGCGAGCGCGGCTGGGGGCGGATCGTCAACATCGGTTCGATCAATGGCCAGGCGGGCCAATATGGCCAGGTCAACTATGCCGCCGCCAAGTCCGGCATCCACGGCTTCACCAAGGCGCTGGCGCAGGAAGGCGCCAAGTTCGGCGTCACGGTCAACGCCATCGCACCGGGCTATATCGATACCGACATGGTCGCGGCCGTGCCGGCGCCGGTGCTGGAAAAGATCATTGCCAAGATCCCGGTCGGGCGGCTTGGCCATGCCGAAGAGATCGCCCGGGGTGTTGCTTTCCTCACTTCCGAGAACGGCGGGTTCGTGACCGGTTCGACCATGTCGATCAACGGCGGGCAGCATATGTACTGAGGCCGGGAGTGGACACCCTGGACAGGGTCCAGAGGCGAATTTCACCCTGCGCCAATCTGCGTTCCACCCGGCCGGGCAGGGATGCAGGCCGGACTGGCCGGGCATGACTGCGATCAACAATTTCAAGGAGCCGGGCGCAGGGTGGCAGATGGCGGCGGAGTAGGAAAGCACCCCGCCGCATTCCCCGCCGGGTCAGTCAATCGCGATCCCGGCTTCGGCGCCGAATGTGCTGGTCGGTTTCTATGCCGCCTGGCGCTGGTTTGGGATGGAATCGGCCCAGGCCATCCCGCTTGTCGCTGTAGCGGTTGGTCTGCGCTATCTGACCTTCAAGGCCATGTTCGGCGCAAACGCGTTCCTCTTGCTCGGCGCTGCCTTCATCGCAGCCGGATCGGCGGCCTTCGTGATCGGTTCGGGCAGCGTGACAGGTCTTGTCGCTTTGCTGCTGGGCGTGACCGAAATGGCGGTCTTCGCTGCCCTGTACCGGGCGTGGCGCCGACCCGCGCGGGCCGGCGCCTGACCAGACTTATTCGACCGCGATCGACGCGATCTTCCATCCGCCGTTTTCCGAGGCCAGCGACACTGTCTCGGTGACGCTGCCCTTGTTGCTGTAGGCGGCCTTGAACGTGATGGTCCAATAGCCGCTAGGCGGCGCGGGCCGGAAATGGACGGTGGTCAGCTCGCGCGATTGCAGCGTGCCCATTTCGCCGCGCACTTTTTTCGACGCCTGGCTCCACCGGTCCAAGGGGTTGAGCAGCTGGAACGACTTGTGCGTGGCCTGCCAGCTGGCCGACCAGTCATCCCGGTCCACCAGCGCCAGGAACTGTCGCGCGGCGTCGATCGCTGCGGCTTCGCTGGCCGGTGCAGCTGATCCGGCGGCGGCAGTCGTGAAAGGTATTGCGGCGGGGGCTTGGCTGGGGCCAGAAAGCGCCGACAGGGCAAGCAGAGCAAGACTGATAGTCATAATCAAACCTCCAACTATCCAGCCGGTGCGGCGCCATTTGCCGTCACCTTGGGCTGGCTGAAGGAAGGTTTGCGCCGGGTCAGAACCAGCCGCACCCCCTATACCCTTGTCCCCCAGCAATTCGGGGGTCAGAGCTTCGGCTTCGCGGAGCATTCGGGCGGCTTCACGGCTGGAGGGTGTAGCCATCTTGCGGCGAGCATCGCGCAGGCGTTCATTGATGGTATGGACCGAAAGCCCCAGGCGCTGCGCTATGGTTTTGGCATCGTAGCCTTGCAGCAATAGCCGCAGGGTTTCCTTCTCTTTCTCGGTCAGGGACTGGTAGCGCGAGGTCATGCCTGGAGTGTAGGAGCCGGGCAGATTGGCCGCCACCCCAAATTTTTCGTAGGTTCCCGGCTCTGCCTGGCACTAGATTACGCCATGACCACCCCCTTCCATCCCCCGATCAAGCGCTCGGTCGAGATCGCCGGGCACAAGACCTCGATAAGCCTTGAACCCTTGTTCTGGGAACTCCTGAGGCAAGCCGCCTCAACCGAGGGCGTGCCGATCAACGCCCTCGTTGCCCGGATCGATGCCGAACGGATCCAGGCCGAAGTGCCGCCCGGGCTGGCCGGTGCAGTGCGGGTGTGGCTGGTCGGCTGGCTGGTCTCAGAACTGGGCCAGCGCCAATCCTCCTAGTGCCGTTGCGGCCAGCACCCGCACCACGCCCCATTGCAGGGCAAACAGCAGCACGGCGCTCAGCCCGGCGAGCAGTCCGGCCTGCCAGTCAAAGCTCGACCAGACCGGCGCCCCATCAGCATAGGTGGGGAACAGGACATGGCCGCCGAACCAGAGGGCGAGGCTGGCAATCACACCCACGACGGCCGCGGTGACGGCCGCCAGCGCGCCCTTCAGCCTGACCGCCTGCTCCAGTCGCTCGATCCACGGCGCGAAAGTGAAGATCCACAGGAAGCAGGGCGCAAAGGTCACCCAGGTGGTCAGGCCCGCCCCCAGCAGCCCGGCGACCAGCGGCGTGAACGGTTCCGGTGCGCGGAAAGCGGCCAGGAAACCGACGAACTGGGTCACAAGGATGAGCGGCCCCGGCGTTGTTTCGGCAAGGCCCAGCCCATCGGCCATTTCACCGGTGGTGAGCCAGCCGAACCCGTTGACCGCCGCCTGCGCCATATAGGCCAGCACGGCATAGGCCCCGCCAAAGGTCACGATGGCCAGTTGCGAGAAGAAGGCGCCGATCTGCCACAACACGTGGTCCTGACCCACTGTGGCCAGCACCAGCACCATTGGCGCGGCCCAGATCGCCCCCCAGATCAGCACCGCGCGCAGGCTGGCGGCCCAGGGGCGCGGCGGCAGGGACTGGGGGGAAGTGGCGGGCTTCAGCGCCAGCCAATCGGGCCGCAGCGCCGCCACGGCAAAGCCCAGCGCCCCCGCGCCCAGCACTACCAACGGAAAGGGCAGGGCAAACACGGCAAGCGCCAGGAATGCGGCGAGCGCCAGCGCTTGCTTGAAGCGGGTGCCGAGCGCGCGTCCGGCAATCCGCAGCAGCGCCTGAACCACGATGGCCAAGACTGCCGCCTTGATCCCCAGGAACAGCGCGGCGAACCAGTCCAGCCGGGCGGCAAAGGCGTAGAGCATCGACAGCGCGAGGATCACCAGCGCGCCGGGCACCACGAACAGCAGCCCCGCCGCCAGTCCGCCGCGCCAGCCGTGCAGCTTCCAGCCGATCCAGGTGGCCAGTTGCTGGGCTTCCGGTCCGGGCAGGAAATGGCAGAAGTTGAGCGCGTGGAGGTACTGGTCCTCGCTGACCCAGCCGCGTTCTTCCACCACTTCGCGGTGCATCAGCGCGATCTGTCCGGCCGGGCCGCCAAAGCTCAGGCAGCCGATCCGGGCAAAGGTTCGGGTCAATTCACGAAAGGTCGGGGGGGATGCGGTCACGCCAAACTCCATGCCTCAGCATCCGCGAGAAAGCGGACGATCAAGGCAACGCTTGGGCGCTGCGCGCCTGACCGGGAGGTTGCTTTATCCCGGTTTTTCAGCAGATAGCGGGCAAGCTCGCTTCGATCAATCCCCGCCGACCCGCTCGATCTGGGCGCCGACCAGGGCCAGCTTTTCCTCCAGCCGCTCGTAGCCGCGATCGAGGTGGTAGAGGCGGTGAACCTGGGTTTCGCCCTCTGCCGCAAGCCCGGCGATCACCAGGCTCATCGAGGCGCGCAGGTCGGTGGCCATGACTTCGGCCCCGGTCAGCTTCTTCACGCCGTGGACCACGGCGGTGCGGCCCTTGGTCTCGATATGCGCGCCCATCCGGTTGAGTTCGGGTACGTGCATGTAACGGTTCTCGAAGATGGTCTCGGTCAGCACCGAACTGCCCTCTGCCAGGCACAGCATGGCCATCAACTGGGCCTGCATGTCGGTGGCAAAGCCCGGGTAAGGGGCCGTCGCCAGCGTCACCGCCTTCATCGGTCCGTCCCGCCACACCTTGATGCCATCGGACTTCGGCTCGACCTGGACCCCGGCATCGCGCAGCGCCTGGATCGTCGCGTCCATTTCCTCGGCCACGGCGTGCTTCAGGAAGACCTCGCCCCCGGTGATCGCGGCGGCACAGGCATAGGAGCCGGCCTCGATCCGGTCGCTCATCACCCGGTAGGTCGCGCCGTGCAGACGGGGGACGCCGTGGATCGTGAGGTCGCTGCTGCCGACCCCCTCGATCTGGGCGCCCATCGCCACCAGCAGCTTGCACAGGTCGACGATTTCCGGCTCGCGCGCGGCATTGTGCAGCACGGTCTTGCCGGTGCAGAGCACGGCGGCCATCAACGCGTTCTCGGTCGCGCCGACCGAGACGACCGGGAAGGAATAGCGTCCGCCCGGCAGGCCGCCATCGGGCGCGATCGCCTTGACGTAACCGGCCGCCAGCTCGATGGTCGCGCCCATGGCTTCCAGCGCTTTCAGGTGCAGGTCGATCGGGCGGTTGCCGATCGCGCAGCCGCCGGGCAGCGAGACCGTCGCCTCACCCATCCGGGCCAGCATCGGCCCCAGCACCAGGATCGAGGCGCGCATCTTGCGCACCAGTTCATAAGGCGCGACCGACGAGGTGATGCGCGGCGCTTCCAGCGTCATCACCCGGCCGAAATCCTCGGGGCGGCTGCCCGCGATCGTGGTCGAAATGCCGAACTGGTTCAGCAGGTGCTGGAACCCGTCGATATCGGCCAGCCGCGGCAGGTTGCGCAGCGTCAGCGGCTCGTCGGTGAGCAGCGCGCAGGGCAGCAGCGTCAGCGCCGAGTTCTTCGCCCCCGAAATCGGGATCGTGCCGGACAGGCGTTTGCCGCCCTCGATGATGATTTTATCCATGACCGCCTGATTTAGTCGGATTCGTGCAAGCGGCAAGCATCCCGCAACCCTATGCACAACCCCGTTGCCAGAACCCCTCCGCTGGCCCTAACGCAACTGTAACACGAACAGGATAGCCCGCTCGCCATGACCAGCACTTCGCCGCGCAAGCCGATCAAGAAGGCCGTGTTTCCCGTTGCGGGACTTGGCACCCGCTTCCTGCCCGCCACCAAGGCGATCCCCAAGGAAATGCTGCCGATCATCGACCGTCCGCTGATCCAGTACGCGGTCGATGAAGCGCGCGAGGCGGGGATCGAGCAGCTGATCTTCGTGACCGGTCGCGGCAAGACCGCGATCGTCGAACATTTCGACATGGCCTTCGAACTGGAAACCACCATGGCGGGCCGCGAGAAATCGCTCGACGTGCTGGAACCGACGCGGATCCAGCCCGGCAACCTCGTCACCGTGCGCCAGCAGGTGCCATTGGGGCTGGGCCACGCGATCTGGTGCGCGCGGGCAATCGTGGGCGATGAGCCTTTCGCGATCTTCCTGCCGGACGAGCTGATGGTCGCGCACCCCGGCTCGACCGGCTGCATGAAGCAGATGGTCGAAGCCTATAACGAACACGGCGGCAACCTGATCTCGGTGCTCGAAGTGCCGGAAGAGGAGGTTTCGTCCTACGGCGTGATCGCCCCCGGCGCGAAGGTGAGCGAACAGGTGACCGAGGTGACCGGTCTGGTCGAAAAGCCGAAGCGCGAACAAGCGCCCAGCAACCTGATCATTTCCGGCCGCTACATCCTCCAGCCCGAGGTGATGCGGGTGCTGGAAGGCCAGGAGAAGGGGGCCGGCGGCGAAATCCAGCTGACCGATGCCATGGCCCGGATGATCGGCCAGCAGCCGTTCCACGCCGTGACTTTCGCGGGCCGGCGCTTCGATTGCGGCAGCAAGACCGGTTTCGTCGAGGCCACCCTGGCCTTGGCACTGGAACGCGATGACATGGCCGACGAAGTGCGCGCCACCATGCGGCGGCTGCTGGGCTGACCGCTGCCATTGCGTGCCTGATGCGTATTGCCCTGTTCGAACCTGAGATCGCCGGAAATGTCGGCGCCGTCATGCGGCTGGCTGCGTGCCTGGGCGCAGGCGTCGACCTGATCGAACCCATGGGCTTCACCTGGGATGACCGCCGCGTGCGCCGCGCCGCGATGGACTATATCGATCATGTCGAGGTGACCCGCCACGCCAGCTTCGCGGCGTTCCGGGACACGCTGAGCGAAAGCCGCCTGGTGCTCTTCACCACCAAGGCGACCACCAGCGCCTATGCCTTCACTTACCGCGCCGACGATGTGCTGCTGTTCGGCAAGGAAAGCGCCGGGGTGCCGCCGGAAGTAGCGGCCCTGGCCGATGAAAAGGTCCGCCTGCCGATGCGGGCGGAGGTGCGGTCGCTCAATCTTGCCACCTCTGCTGCCCTCGCGCTGGGGGAGGCACTGCGGCAGACGGACGGACTGCCGGGGTAAGGAAAAGCGGCTAGAGTAGATATCAGCAGCGCTGTCTGATGAACTTGAAATCGAGTTAACTCTTGAGATGGGATAAGATGACTAGCTCAGAATCAATGCCTGAGATTCTATCTCGTCAAGCATTTTTTGACTGTCCAAGAGAGATAATCTTGAAATAGCGATGAAGCTAATAAATCCAATATGGTCAGGTATATATACATTTCGGATCGAAACGTAGGTCTTGCCTTCAGCATCAACGGACGAACCGCTGGATGTAGCCGAGATCATTCCACGCCAGCTTTCCGCATAAGGCGGTCTTCCTTGCGCACCAATGGAATCTAGGCTTGCCTGGACGTTACGAATGGTTGTTGCGGTTGGATCGGGCCAATAGACCTTCTGATTGCCAAGACCCTGACTAAAATCAGAAAAAGATATGAGGACCTGTTTGCTTTCGGACACGGTCCTTGATAAGCTATAAATAGTTCCTTTCCGTCCTCCCGGTGTGGTGATTTCCTTTTTTTCACGGGAAAATGCCCATGGTGAAAGTATGGAGATGTGCATTTCTTGATACTGAAAATGGCGGAGCGGAGCGTTCCATTCGGGATTCATTAGGATCTCTAGACGTTGCATGCCTCCCTCAATCCCGGCCAGCGTGGCAGTGATTAAGTCCTCATTGATCAAGATCGGACCGTTTGCTGTTTCAAGCGGCGTTCCGCTCGCCGCCGCTGACAGAATGCGCTCGACGCTTTGCACAGACACGCTTGCACTTGCCCGGTAACTCGGAAGTGATGAGGCGTTGAGCTTCGCGTCGATCGCTGGGCCCAAACCGGGTGACCGAACAATTCGACCTGCAGACAAGCTCATTCTGGCGCTCAGCCATGTTTGGTAATTAAGGTTGCGCGTCTCGTCGAGAGTTGCATCGGCCAAGCGCTTCATCAGCTGTTTTACTTCGTTAAGCTGGCTTTTATGCTGGAACTGGTTAGTCTCGCGCAAGAACCTCGTCGAATACGCCAATTGCCCGACGCAGCACGCCATTTTCGCAGCAAAACTTTTCCAGGATCGAGAAGTGATCAGCGTCCGGCACGGTAAGCTGGCTGGCCGTATTGCCAGCCTCGGTCCAGGCCTGGCCATCTGTCCGGTCTGGCGACTGAAAGGCGCGGCGTTTCCAGCGCGCCGACCGCGAAGAGGGTGGGGGGTGCGCCACTGGTTACCCGGTGGATCGGTGAGGCGGCGCGGGCGGCTGCGGGATCGAGGCCCAGCTTGGCGTTGACCGTGGTGTCCAGCAGCGGCTCCAGATCGAACACGCCGCTGATCGCGACGATGCCGGTGATTGGCGTGGCGGCGCTTTCCGCCATGGCGAGTTCGATCGCCATCTGTGCCCCGGCCGAGTGGCCGGCCAGGATCAGCGGCGCTCCCCCGGTCAGTGCGGCCAGCGCGGGCAGCGCGGCGGCGGCGGCTTCCACGATTGCCATGACGCCCATGTCCGGGCTGAGCGGGTAATTGATCACCGCCACGTCAAAGCCGTCGGCCGCCAGCGGCGGGGCCAGGAAGCGGAAGCCGCTCTTGTCGCGCGATTGCCAGTAGCCGGCGTGGAAATAGGCCACGACCCCGCGCCGCTGCCCGGCCGCCCGGAACAGGTCCAGCGTCTGGCGCGGGTGCGGACCATAGGCGATATCGAGCTGAGGTTGCCCGACACCGACGGCCCGCGCGTTCGCCGCCGCGAACTGCTCGAACAGCTGCGGATGCGAAGGCCGCAGCTGGCCGTCGATGTATTCGAACTGGTTGGTCGTGCCGATTTCTGCCTGGGTCACGGGGCGAAGGACCTGTCCTTCATCCCGCCCGCGCCGCGATCCATTCATCCACCCGCTGTTCAAGGATCGACAGCGGCTGGCTGCCCGAGGCGATCAGCAGGTCGTGGAAGCCCTTGATGTCGAACTTCGCGCCCAGCTTCGCTTCGGCCCGCGCACGCAGTTCCATGATCTTGAGCATGCCGATCTTGTAGCCGGTCGCTTGCCCTGGCAGCGTGATATAGCGGCGCACTTCGGAATGGGCGCGCTGGAGCGGCTGGCGGCCGGTGACGAACATGTAGGTGGTGGCGCCCTGTTCGGTCCAGCCCTTGGCATGGATGCCGGTATCGACCACCAGCCGCGCGGCCCGGAACAGTTCGGCGTCCAGCCGCATGAAATCGGCGGCAATGTCGGGGAAGGCGCCCATTTCCTTGCAGACTGCCTCGGCATAAAGCGCCCAGCCTTCGCCAAAGGCGACATAGCCGGTCACTGCGCGGAACTTGGGTCCGCCCTGCTGGCGCACCTGGATATCGCCCTGCATGTTGTGGCCGGGCACCGCCTCGTGGCACATCAGCGTATAGAGCGCGGCCGGATCGGGCGTGTTGCCGACCAGGTGCACATAGGTCCGCGCCGGGCGCTTGCCATCGGGGCTGGGGGCAGAGGCATGGGCCGCGCCGCCCGGTACCTCGGAGAAGGCCGGTTCGCGCACCACTTCGATCCCATAGGCGGGCAGGGTGCCGAAGTATGGCGCCAGCAGCGTGCGGGTGCGGGCGACGAAATCGTTCGCGGTCTTGAGGTATTCGGCCCGGGCGGCATCGTCATAGGGGCGCGGCGGGAAGCGGCGGGCGCGATCGTTGTAGAATTCGTGGCGGTCCTTGAACCCGGCCTGGCGGGCCAGGGCATCCTGCTCCGCCTCGATCCGGGCCACTTCCTTCAGCCCGATGGCGTGGATCTGCTCGGCGGTCAGGTCGGTCGTGGTGTTGAGCTTCAGCTCGTTGGCATAGTATTCCGCGCCGCCCGGCAGAGTCAGCGCGCCAACCCGGTCACTCGGCGCGGTGGGCAGGCTGGCGGTGGCCCAGGCGATCACGCGGTCATAGGCGGGCTTGAGGTCAAGGATCGCGGCGCGGGCCTCGGCCAGCAGGCTGTCAGCCTCGGCCTTCGTCAGCTTGCGCGTCTTGACCAGCGCGGCGGTCTTGGCCTGGACATCGGCCCACAGCGCCGCTTCCGGCCCGCTGCCATAGGGTGCGCCGCTGGTCAGCTGCTTGCTGCTGGCGATGATCGTTTCCAGCTGGAAGCGCGGCACGCGCACGCCGGCGGCTTCGCTGGCGCGGGTCCGCTCGATCCCGAGGTCGAGCACGGCAGGCATCCCGCGCAGCCGGGCGATGTAGTTCTGCAGATCGACCTTATCTGCCACGCTGTGGGTGTTGATGAGGAAATCGGGAAGCTGGCTGTGGACCGAATAGAGCCGCGAATAGAACGGCGGCCGCTGGACCCGGTTGGCCAGGCGCAGCGCGGCGCGATCGGCCTCAAGCGCCCAGATGTCGAAATTGACGCGCGCTTCCGGGGAAAGCTTGGCGCGATCGAACTGGGCCTGCATCCGGGCAACGCTGGCGCGCCGCCAGGCCACTTCGGCCTCGGCCGCGGCTTCGCTGATGTCGTTCCACTTGTCGCCGCCAAGCTTGCTGCCCAGCCGCGTTGCCAGCTGCGGCTGCGTCTTCAGGTATTCGGCGAACTCCGCATCGAGAAATGCCGTCAGCCGCGCGTCTTCTGCCGACGCTTGCGTGGCGGGGGTCGGCTTGGCCTGGGCCGGGGCGGCCAGCGATGGCAGGGCCAAAGCCAGGGCAATGGCGGCAAGGTGGCGTCCGGCGCGGTGCGTGGCGACAGGCTTGGTCATGACGGTTTGGTTCCCCTGTTGTTGTGGCGGTCGCATAAGCCGCTTCCGCGCGGCGGTGAAGCCGGGATTATGGTCAGGGGCACCAGCAATCCGGCGGATCGCGCTTTCGCTTCGACCAATGGCACTCTAAGCCTTTCGCCATGGCCCTGATCCTGTTCAACAAGCCGATGAACGTGCTGTCGCAGTTCACGGATTCCGGCACGGCCGGGTCGGCGCGGGCCACGCTGTCGGACTATATCGACCGGCCCGGGGTCTATCCCGCCGGGCGGCTGGACCGCGACAGCGAGGGCCTGCTGCTGCTGACCGACGATGGCCGCCTGCAGGCGCGGATTGCCGACCCCAGGTTCAAGCTGCCCAAGACCTACCTGGTCCAGGTGGAGGGCGAGGTGGGGGACGATGCCCTTGCGGCGCTGCGCCGGGGGGTATTGCTGAACGATGGAATGACCCGCCCCGCCCTGGCCGAACGGATCGATCCACCCGCGCTGTGGCCGCGCGATCCGCCGGTACGGTTCCGCAAGTCTGTGCCCGATTGCTGGCTGCGGCTGACCATCAGCGAGGGGCGCAACCGCCAGGTCCGGCGGATGACCGCCGCTGTCGGGCACCCCACCCTGCGGCTGGTGCGCTGGGCTGTGGGGAACTGGACGCTGGACGGAATTGCCCCCGGAGAGTGGCGAGAGGCTGACCCGTCACACCCCTGAAACAGAGCCGTGCGAACACGCGCCCATGGACCAGGAAAAGCCCAAGTTCGACTGGATCGGCTGGCTCGCCACCGTTCCCGGAATCCCCGCCAGCTGGGGGCAGGCCATGTCAGTGGCTGGCCTCGCTGCGCCGCCAGAGGACGATGCGCCCCTTCCGCTGGCAGCCTAGCTGGCGCTGAACCGCAGCGGCAGGGTCTTCAGCCCGCCCACGAACGTGCTTTTCGCGCGGCGCGGCTCGCCGGCCAGTTCGATGCTGTCCAGCCGGTCGAGCAGGGCCTCGAACAGCAGCCGCATTTCCAGCCGGGCCAGGTGCAGGCCCAGGCACTGGTGGGCGCCAGCGCCAAAGGCCAGGTGGCGGGTCTGGTCGCGGGTCACGTCGAACTTGCGCGGATTGTCGAACTGGTCGGGATCGTGGTTGGCCGCGACATAGTTGATCATCAGCCAGTCGCCCTTGGCCACCTTCACGCCCGATAGCTCGACGTCCTCGTTCGCCATCCGCATGAAGTGCTGCACCGGCGTGGTCCAGCGGATCGCTTCCTCGACGATGTTGGGCAGCAGGCTGCGGTCGGCCTTGACCTTGGCGAACTGCTCCGGGTCCTGCGCGAGCGCGAGCATGGCCCCGGCGGTGCTGGCGCTGGTCGTGTCGTGGCCGGCGCTGGCGGTGATGATGTAATAGCCGGCCCGGTCCCGCGCCGAGAGCGGCTCGCCATCGATCTCGGCCGTGGCCAGGATCGTGGCGACATCGTCGGTCGGGTTGGCCCGGCGCTGGGCGGCGAGGCCTTCGAAATAGGTCTCGAACTCGGCCACGGCCCCGAACACGATCTGGCTGATCATCTCGGGGGTCAGGTCGGCCATGCCGCTCTTGTTGAGGTCCTCGTCCTGCCCGCCGAACATCTGCTGGGTCAGGAACAGCATCTTGGGCTCGTCTTCCTCGGGCACGCCGAGGATCTGCATGACGACATGGAGCGGATAGGGTGCCGCAACGTGCGAGACGAAATCGGCTTCCGGCCCGGCTGCGATAAGCCGCTCCACCGTGGCCCGGGCCAGCTCGCGAATCCGCCCTTCCAGCGTGCGCAGGTTCTTGGGCATGAACCAGTCCTGCGTCAGCCGCCGCAGCTTGGGGTGCTTGGGCGCATCGAGCGCCACGAGCGACGAGACCAGGTTGGTGCTTTCATCGCCCTGCTTGGCGGTCACCTCGCGGGCCAGTGCCTCGCCGGCCTTGTTGGTGAAGACCACCGGGCGCGGCGCGTTCAGGAAGGTGGCGTTGTCCTTGCTGATCCGCATCACGTCGTCATAGCGGGTGACCAGCCAGAACGGTTCGTGATCGCCGGTTGGACTTTCGATCCGGACCACGGGTGTTTCCGCCCGCAGCCGGTCGAACAGGTCGAGCGCTGCCCCCCAGTCCGCATAGCTCTTCGGATCGATCACCGCGAGGGCATCGGCGGGGCTGGCCACGGGTCCGGTCATCGGGTTCAGCCCTGCGCCTGCGCGGCTTCGTACGCCGCCTTGTACTCGTCGCGCAGCAGCCGCTTGTAGAGCTTGCCGGTCAATTCGCGCGGGAGCTGTTCGCGGAAGTCGATCTGGCGCGGCATCTTCACGCGGCTGAGCTGGCCCGAGAGGTATTCACGGATCTCGTCGGCCAGCGCCTCGCCGGCCTCGCTCATGTCGAGCGGCTGGATCACCGCGACCACCTTTTCGCCCATTTCCGGATCGGGCGCGCCGATCACGGCGGCATCGGCCACCTTGGGATGGGTGACCAGCAGGTTCTCGATCTCCTGCGGGTAGATGTTCACCCCGCCGGAAATGATCATGAAGCTCTTGCGGTCAGTCAGGAACAGGTAGCCGTCCTCGTCCTGGTAGCCGACATCGCCCAGGCTCGACCAGCCGTGCTTGTTGCGCGCGTCGGCGGTCTTCTGCGGGTCGTTGTGGTATTCGAAGGGCACCATGCCTTCGGTCGGCTCAAAGAAGATCTGGCCTTCGGTGCCGCGCGGCACTTCATCGCCGTTCTCGTCGCAGACGCGGATGATCCCGGTCAGCGCCTTGCCGACCGTACCCGGCTTGCCCAGCCATTCCTGGCTGGTGACAAAGGTGAACCCGTTGCCCTCGGTTCCGGCATAGTATTCGTAAATCACCGGGCCCCACCAGTCGATCATTGCCCGCTTGACCGGCACCGGGCAGGGGGCGGCGGCGTGGATCGCGCACTTGAGGGTCGAGACATCGTACTTGCTGCGCACCTCTTCCGGCAGCTTGAGCATGCGGACGAAGTGGGTCGGCACGAACTGGCTGTCGGTTACCTTGTACTTCTCGATCGCGGCCAGCGCGGCTTCGGGATCGAACTTTTCCATTACCACGACGGTGCCGCCCAGCTTCTGGATCGTCATCGACCAGCGCAGCGGCGCGGCGTGATAGAGCGGGGCGGGGGACAGGTAGACCGAATCCGGCTTGATCCCGAAGGCCATCATGGTGAGGCCAACCAGGGCATTGGCCTGGTCGATCGCCGGATCTTCGGGCAGCGGGATCTTGACCCCCTTGGGCCGCCCGGTGGTGCCGGAGGAATAGAGCATGTCCACGCCCGCGCGCTGGTCGGCGATCGGGGTCTCGGGCATCGCCGCAAGCGCCGCCTCGGCCGACAGCTCACCTGGCGTGTCCATCCGCAGTTGCGGCACATTCGGCGCCAGCCTGGCCACCTCGTCGAGCGTGGGGGCGAGGTAGGCCGAACCGAACAGCAGCTTGGCGCCGCTGTCCTCGAGGATATAGGCGATTTCCGGCGGGGTCAGGCGGCTGGAGATGCCGACATAGTGCACACCCGCCCGCTGGAAGCCCCAGGTCAGGCAGAAGAACCAGGGATGGTTCTCCATGCACAGCGCCACGGTGTCCCCCACCTGGATTCCCCGCGCGCGCAGCAGCTGCGCCACCTGGTTCGAGCGGCGGTCAAGCTCGGCAAAGGTGATTGTTTCCCCGCTGCTTGCCATGATGATGGCCGGCCGGTCGGGATTGTTCTGCGCGTGGATATAGGGGTGCATCGGTGAATCGCTCTCCAACGGTGGTTTCTGACCATCCAGCGGGGCTTTTAACCGATCGATTAAACGGGGGCAAAGAAAAAGGCGACGGTTGCCCGTCGCCCTTGCTTTTTGCCTGTGTGACGGTGGCTTACTTGCTGCCGCCCTTGGCCGAAACACCGCTCTCATTCGCGGCCAGGGTACCGGCCCAGGATTCGCTCTGCATGTAGGGCACCGGGTTCACCGCCATGCCGGCGATGCGGACTTCATAGTGCAGGTGCGGACCGGTCGAACGGCCGGTCGAGCCGACGTAACCGATCAGGTCACCCTTCTTCACCGGCTGACCTTCAGCGACGTTCAGACGCGACAGGTGGCCGTAACGGGTTTCCAGGGTGGCGCCATGGTCCAGCGAAATGAACAGGCCATAGCTGCTGAACCAGTCGGCCCGGGTCACCACGCCATCGGCGCTGGCATAGATCGGCGTGCCGGTCGGGGCGGAAAGGTCGATCCCCTTGTGCGCACGGCGGCCGCCGAGCACCGGATGGGTGCGCATGCCAAAGCCGCTGGTGAACGTGGCGCCATCAAGCGGCACGCGCGAGGGGATCGAAACGCCACGGTTGGTCGGGGCAGTCGTGGTGGTGCCGTTCCAGCTTGCGAACAGGCGGCGGAATTCGTCATCGCCGCGCGTGCCGGCCTTGGCGGCCTGGGCTTCCCGGAGCGGCGCAGCAATATCGGCGGCGTTGCTGGCGTTGGCGAATGCCGGAGTGGCAAGGCCAAGACCCGCAATCACGGCAAGGGTGCCGAGTACCGAGCGAACCTGGGCAAAAAACGCGTTGGCGACCACTTACAAACCCTAACACCCGTGGGCGGAATTCCTTGCCGGAACCCGTCCGAACCCCTGTCATTCATTGCCTGCCGTGGCGGCCTGCAACCCGATTTTGTGAGATGGTCGGACCCCCCGCCGTCTCGTTGAAGTGGTTAAAGCCGGGTCAGGCCGGGGCCGCAACCCCTGCATAGAAAGAGCGCGGTAAACCGGCTGCCTGACGCGCCGAGTCGTTGAACGGTGGCTTAACAGCTCCGCGAAAATACGTGGCGACGAGCGATTTCCATAGGATTTCCGCGGATTCGCCGCGAGCGGCCGCAACTGCGCCGAAATGCGTTGCGCCGAATCGAACGTGGACGATTTCATCGTCAAGGATTCGTTCGAGGATCCGCGCGCCGGTTTCATCGCCCGCCGCCCGGACCCGCTCCAGCGTGTGCGGCGTCACGTCCAGCCCGCGCGCCTCCAGCACCATCGGCACGACCGCCAGCCGCGCGGCGACATCGTGGCGGGTGGCATGGGCCGCATCCCACAGCCCGTCGTGCGCTGGCAGCGCGCCATAGAACGAGCCGAGGCTGCGCAGCCGCCGCGCCAGCAGGCCGAAATGCATCGCCTCGTCCGCCGCAACCGCGAGGAAGTCGGACACGAACTGCCGCCCCATCGCCGCACCGAATCGCCCCGCCATGTCGAGCGCCAGGTCGATCGCGACGAATTCGATGTGCGCCAGCGAGTGCCACAGCGCGATCCGGGCCCGCTCCGAGCCGCCCTTGCCGCGCTTGGGCATGCGATTGGGCGGCAGCAGCTCGGGCTGGTCGGGCCGCGCCGGGCGATCCGGCATGACGCAATCGAAGGTGAAGTCCAGCCGCCCTGCCGTCCAGTCACGCGCCACGCCCCGCGCGGCAAAGGCCTTCGCGGTGGGATCGGCGGTCAACAGGGCGGCGCGGATCGCGCTGGCAACGGTCGGCATGAAGGCGGGGTCAGAGGGCCTGGGCGGCGGCCAGCACCTCGGCGGCGTGGCCCTTGACCTTCACCGGGCTCCACACCTGCGCCACCTTGCCATCGGCCCCGACCAGCACGGTCGAGCGAACCATGCCCATGTAGCTGCGGCCATACATCGACTTTTCGGTCCAGAACCCCAGCGCGTCGGACAGGCCGCCTTCCTCCGGGTCGCTGGCCAGCGGGGCGGTCAGACCGTGCTTGGCGATGAACTTCTCGTGCTTCTTGGGCGGGTCCTTGCTGATCCCCAGCAGGGCCGTACCGGCCTTGGCGAAATCATCGGCAAGGGCCGAGAAATCGAGGTTTTCGGTGGTACAGCCGGGGGTATCGTCCTTGGGATAGAAGAACAGCACCAGCTTCTGCCCGGCATAGTCCGCCGGGCGCACGGCGCTGCCGTCGGGGCGGGTCAGGGCAATATCGGGCAGGCTTGCGCCGGGGGCAATCGTGCTCATCAATCGATCTCCAGTTCCTGTTCAAAGGTGGCGGACCAGACCGCCGCGACCGTTTGCCGCGCCGTGGCCAGTGCCGCCAGCAATGCGTCCCAATTGCCGCAACCACAGGCCCGCGCCAGGACGGCCCGCGCGGCCTGTGGCGGTTCCTGGCCCTCGGGGGCCAGCAACCGCGCGGCCACCAGCAGCCGCCCCATTAGGCGATAGGCTTCGCTCAGCGAAGACGGGACAAGGCCCGCATCGGTCAGGTCGGCCAAAGCCTCGGTCAAGGCAGGGGACAGTCCCTGCCCTTCGCGCAATTGTAGGTAATGGATCACGAATTCGAGGTCGACCAGCCCGCCACGCAGCAGCTTGACGTCGAGCGGGCCCTTCGCGGGCTTGTGGCGGGCCATCTCGGCGCGCATCGCCAGCACGTCCTCGCGCAGCCTGGCGGGATCGCGCGGCTGGGTCAGCTCGGCGTGGACGATCGCGCGCAGTTCGTCCTGGGCTGCTTGCGGCCCGAACAGCGGGCGGGCACGTGCCAGCGCCATGTGTTCCCAGGTCCAGGCGCTTTCGCGCTGGTAGCGGGCAAAGCTGTCGAGGCTGACCGCCAGCGGTCCCTGTGCGCCGGACGGACGCAGCCGGGTATCGACCTCGTAGAGCGCGCCCTCGGCCGTGGGGACGGACAGCGCCGCGCTGATCCGCTGGGCCAGCCGGTTGAAATAGAGCGTCGCCCCCAGCGGCCGCCCGCCATCGGATTCAGCCGCGTGATCGCCGCTGAACAGGAACACGATGTCGAGGTCCGAGGCATGGGTCAGCGCGCCGCCGCCAAACCGGCCGAGCCCCATGATGACAAGGTCAGCGCCCGGCACCCGGCCGTGGACGCGCTCGAATTCGGCAATGGTGGCGGCGGCCAGCACTGCCAGCGCCGCTTCGGCCGTGCGGGCGAGGGCGGCGGCGATCTCAAGCGGATCGGTGCTGCCTTCGATCAGCTGGACGCCCAGGGCAAAACGCAGTTCGCCCACCTTGCGCCGCACACGGCCGAGCAGCGCCTCGTAATCGTCATCCGCTTCGCCCCGGGCCATGTCCTCGACCAGATCGGCAACGTTCGCCGGCAAGTCGAAGGCACTGGCATCGATCAACGGATCGAGCAGGTCGGCCCGGCGGGCCAGGGCATCGGCCAGCGGCGGGGCGAGGCACAGCACCCGCGCGACGAGGTCCGCCAGGCCGGGGCGGGCTTCGAGCAGTCGGAACAGGTTGACCGCGCTGGGCAGATTGGTGAGCAGCTGCTCCCACCTGAGCAGCGCGTGCAGGGGTTCGGGCGCGCCAGCAAAGGCCGCGAGCAGGCGCGGCTGGACCGCATCGAAGGCCGCGCGGGCCGCCTCGCTCCGCAAGACCCGCAGTTTGCCGCTGCGCCAGCCCTCGATCCGCGCGGCGAGCACTTCGGGTTCGGGAAAGCCCAGTCGCTCGATCTCGGCGGCAAGCGCTGCCCCGCTGCGCGGGGCTGAAACGGCGACGCTGGTGTCCTCGCCCGCGTGTTCGGCCACCAGCCGGTCATAGCGCTGGCCGACCGTCTCGGTGATCTCGGCCAGTTCCGCGACCAGCGCCGCCCCGTCAGCGAGGCCATCGAGCCGGGCGACATTGTCGAGCGCGGCCAGGTCGAGCGGCAGGCTGTGGGTTTGCTGGTCGGCCACCATCTGCAGCCGGTGTTCAAGCACCCGCAGCCGGTCATAGCTGTCGCCCAGTAGCGCCGCGTCCTCGCCCGCGATGATCCCGGCCTGGGCCAAGGCATCCAGGCTGGCGCGGGTGCCGCGCTGGCGGATCGTGGGATTGCGGCCGCCGTGGATCAGCTGATGGATCTGGGCGAAGAATTCCACCTCGCGGATCCCTCCGCGTCCTTTCTTGAGGTCGAAGCCGGGGCCGGGTGACTTGGGGCCATGATGGTTGGCGCGGATCCGCCCGGTCAGTCGCCCGACTTCGGCAATCGCGCCAAAGTCCAGGCTCTTGCGCCAGACGAAGGGCCGGATGGCAGCGAGGAATGCCTCGCCCGCTGCCATATCGCCCGCGCAGGCCCGCGCGCGGATGAAGGCGGCACGTTCCCAGGCGAGCGCCGAGCTTTCGTAATGGGTCAGGGCCGCATCGATCGGGATCGCCAGCGGGCTGACCTCGCTCGCGGGGCGCAGGCGCAGATCGACCCGGAAGACATAGCCATCATGATCGACGTGGCTCATCAGTTCCATCAGGCTGCGGGCCACGCGCTGGGCCGCCTCGCCCGGCTCGTCGCGCTCGCGCCGGGGCAGCAGGGCGGGGTCGTAAAGCAGGATCGGATCGATGTCCGAGCTGTAGTTCAGCTCCCCCGCGCCGTGCTTGCCCAGCGCGAGGGCGAGGAACCCCGCCGGTTCGGCATCGGGCACCCGCCGCCGGATCGCCTCGGCAATCGCGGCGTCAAGCGTGCGGTCGGCAAAGGCGGAAAGCTCGCCAGTGACCTGCAGCAAGGGGAAGGCCCCGGCCAGGTCCCCCACCGCGAGAGCAAGGGCGAGCGCCTGCTTCTCGCGCCGCAGGGCCGAACCGACCGAGGGCGCGCCGTCACCCGCCGCCCTGGCCCAGGCCAGCGCGGCTGCGCCATCGCCGCTCGCCAGCAATTCGGCCAGCGCGGGCAACCGGTCCAGCCCCTGCGCCAGGTAGGGCGCATGGGCACGGGCGCGCGCCAGGGCTGATGTCCAGTCGGCATTCATCGTGCCCGTGCTTGCGAAGGGGGCGCGGCTCTGTCAATCGGCGGGGCGACAAGAAGCCTCGAAAGGTGATCCCGCAAATGAAGCTGCGTTCGCTCCTGCTTGCCGCCCTCGCCCTGCCCACGGCCCTGTCCACAGTGGTTCAGGCCAAGCCCGCCCCGGTGCCGGCAGTCCAGCCGGTGCCGCTCAGCCAGCCCGCGCTGGAGGAGATGGTCCGCACCCTGTCGTCGGACGGGTTCGAGGGCCGCTCGCCGGGAGCGGCGGGCGAGGACAAGACGGTGGCCTACCTGATCGAACGCTTCAAGGCGGCGGGCCTGCAGCCGGGCAACAAGGGTTCGTGGACCCAGGACGTGCCGACCGTGGAAATCGCCGCGAACAATGTGGCGGGCCTCGCCGTCACCGGCGGCAAGGGCGGCACCATGCTGTTCGCGCCGGACAAGGATTTTGTCGCCGGATCATACCGCCAGGTGGCACGGACCGAGATTGCCGACGCCGAGCTGGTCTTCGTCGGCTATGGCATCAATGCCCCGGAACTAGGCTGGAACGACTATGCCGGCCTCGACATGAAGGGCAAGATCGCGGTGATCCTCGTCAACGACCCGGACTATGACACGGCGACCGAGGAGGGCCTCTTCAAGGGCCGCCGGATGACCTACTATGGCCGCTGGACCTACAAGTTCGAGGAAGCCGCCCGCCAGGGTGCGCGCGGGGCGCTGATCGTCCATGATACCTTCCCGGCGGCCTATGGCTGGAACGTGGTCGAAAGTTCGTGGACCGGGCCGCAGTACTTCGTCCAGCGCGAGAACAAGGGCATGGACCAGACCGAGGCCAATGGCTGGGTGCAAAAGGGCGTGGCCGAACGCATCCTCGCCGCGGCCGGGCAGGACCTGGGCCGGTTGAGCGCGGCGGCGAAGCAGCGTGGGTTCAAGCCGGTGCCGCTGGGGCTGAAGGCCAGCATGGCCTTCGACAACACCATGCGCACGGCCATGTCGAAGAACGTGATCGGGATACTGCCGGGCAAGAAGCGCCCCGATGAATATGTGCTCTACACCGCGCACTGGGATCACCTGGGGCGCTGCAAGGCGGCCGCAGATGGCGATGACATCTGCAACGGCGCGGTCGACAATGCCACCGGCACCGCCATGCTGGCCGCTATTGCCGAAGCCAACGTCAAGGCCGGTCCGGCCGATCGCAGCCAGGTGTTCCTGGCGGTGACGCTGGAGGAATCGGGCCTGCTGGGCAGCGAATACTATGCCGCCAATCCGGTCTATCCGCTGGCGAAGACCGTGGGCGGGGTGAACATGGACGCGATCTCGCCCGGCAGCGCCGCGCGCGATTTCCAGGTCGTAGGCGGCGACAAGAGCGAGCTTACGCGTTACGTCGCAGCCGCGACCAAGGCGATGGGCCTCGCGCCGGCACCCGAGAGCGATATCGAGAAGGGCTATTACTATCGCTCGGACCACTTCAGCTTCGCCAAGCGCGGGGTGCCGATGTTCAACCTGTCGCGCGGCAATGACTGGGTGCAGGGCGGCAAGGCGGCCGGGGAAGCGGCGGCCCAGCGGTATAACGTCGACGCCTATCATGGCCCCAAGGATGAGTACGACGGCAAGTGGGACTGGTCGGGCATCCTGCAGGATGGCGAACTGTTTTATCGCCTGGGCCGCAGCCTGGCGATGGGCAAGGACTGGCCGAACTGGCACCCCACCGACGAGTTCCGCGCCGTGCGCGATGCCAGCCTGGCTACTGGCCGAAAGGGCGCGAAGTAATGGACACGCCGTCCGTCTGGATGCCGCCCGAGTGGCACCCGCAGGACTGGATCTGGATCGGCTTTCCGCACGATCCGGTCGAATGGCCGGGCTTTCTTGAACGCGCGCAGGAGCAGATCGCGGCTTTCGCCAATGCCGTGGCCGAGAGCGGGCAGCAAGTGCGACTGATCGTGCGCAACGAGGCGAACCGGGCGCGGGCCGCGGCGCTGTGCAGCGCGGCGGTCAAGCTGGAGGTGCGGCGCTATGGCGATGTCTGGCTGCGCGATACCGGGCCACTGGTGGTGCGGCGCGATGGCGCGGCGCTGGGTCAGCGGTTCGGCTTTAACGGCTGGGGCGGCAAGTACCTGATGGAGGGCGATCAGGAAATCGGGGCCGAACTGGCCGAAAGCGCCGGGCTGCCGGTGGCAGGCGCCGACTGGGTGCTGGAAGGCGGCGCGCTCGATTGCGATGGCACCGGGCTGGTCGCGACGACCGAGCAGTGCCTGCTCAACCCCAACCGCAACCCCTCCTTGTCCCGCGCCGATCTGGAGATGCGACTGGCGCGCGACCTGGGCTTTACCCAAGTGCTGTGGCTCGGCGATGGCCTGATCAACGATCACACCGATGGCCATGTCGACAACCTCGCGCGGTTCGTCGCGCCGGGCGTGCTCGCCGTGCCGCGCGTGAGCGGGGCGGATGATCCGAACGCCGCGATCTATGCCGATGCGAAGGCCCGCGCCGAGGCGTTTGGCCTGAAGGTTGCGGAGGTCCCCTCGCCCGGGCGAGTGGAAAGCGAAGGCGGGCGGATCGAACCGGCCAGCTACATGAACTTCGCGATCACCAGTAATGTGGTGGTGGTGCCGACCTATGGCACGGCCCATGATGCCGATGGCGTGGCGGCGGTCCAGGCGCTGTTCCCGGACCGCGCCGTGGTGGGCGTGCTGGCCGATGCCGTGCTGGCCGGCGGCGGCTCGTTCCACTGCGCCAGCCAGCAGATGCCCAGGTTCTGATCGCGCCGAATCATTGACTCCTGACCTTCGTGGATTTAGTTTCAAGTGAAACTGAAATTCCCGACAGGAGCTTGCTGCCCATGGCCGACCTTTTCGAAAACCCGCTGGGCCTCGACGGGTTCGAATTCGTCGAGTTCTGCGCACCGGAAAAGGGCGTGCTGGAACCGGTCTTCGCCGCGATGGGGTTCACCGAGATCGCCCGCCACCGCTCCAAGGACGTGACGCTGTGGCGCCAGGGCGACATCAACCTGATCGCCAATTACGAGCCGAAGAGCCCGGCCTGGTACTTCGCCCAGGAACACGGCCCTTCCGCATGCGGGATGGGCTGGCGGGTGCGCGATGCCGCGAAAGCCTATGCCGAAGCGATCGAACGCGGGGCCGAGCCGGTCGAGAGCCGCACCGGGGTCATGGAACTGCGCCTGCCCGCCTTCCGCGGCATCGGCGGTTCGATGATCTACCTGATCGACCGCTACGGTGAGGATCTGTCGATCTATGACATCGACTTCGTCTACCACCCCGGCATCGATCGCCATCCGGTCGGCACGGGCCTTCAGCTGATCGATCACCTGACGCACAACGTCTATGGCGGGCGCATGGCGCACTGGGCTTCGTTCTATGAGCGGATCGCCGGTTTTCGCGAGATCCGCTATTTCGACATCAAGGGCGAATATACCGGCCTGACCAGCAAGGCGATGACCGCACCCGATGGCAAGATCCGCATTCCGCTGAACGAGGAAGGCGCCGGCGGCGGCGGCCAGATCGAGGAATACCTGCGCGCCTACAATGGCGAGGGGATCCAGCACATCGCCTTTGCCTGCGATGATCTCTATGCCGTGTGGGACAAGCTGGCCGCGCTCGGCACGCCCTTCGCCCCCGCACCGCCCGCGACCTATTACGAGATGCTGGACGAGCGCCTGCCCGGCCACGGCGAACCGGTGGGCGAACTCCAGTCGCGCGGCATCCTGCTTGATGGCTCGACCGAGAACAATGATCCGCGACTGCTGCTGCAGATCTTCAGCCAGACCATGATCGGCCCGGTGTTCTTCGAATTCATCCAGCGCAAGAAGGACGAAGGCTTTGGCGAGGGCAACTTCACCGCGCTGTTCAAGTCGATCGAGGCCGACCAGATCCGCCGCGGCGCGTTGCAGGTTGAGGGAGCCGAGCAATGAGCGCGATCCAGCTCGAGCGCATCCACCACGTTGCCTATCGCTGCCGCGACGCGAAGGAGACGGTCGAATGGTACCAGCGCGTGCTCGGCATGCGCTACACCACGGCCTTTGCCGAGGATCAGGTGCCGTCGACCGGGGAGTTCGATCCCTACATGCACGTGTTCCTTGATTGCGGGGGCGGCAATGTGCTCGCCTTCTTCGAACTGCCGAACCAGCCGGAAATGGGCAAGGATCCCAATACCCCGGCCTGGGTCCAGCACCTGGCCTTCAAGGTGGCGGACCTCGATGCGCTGCTGGCGGCCAAGGCCCATATCGAGAGCCTGGGGATCGAAGTGCTGGGGCCGACCTATCACGGCATCTTCCGCTCGATCTATTTCTTCGATCCCAACGGCCACCGGCTGGAACTGGCCTGCGATATCGGCACGCCTGACCAGTATGCCGAACTGGCCGCGGTCGCCCCGGCGATGCTGCACGACTGGAGTGAAACCAAACGTGCCCCGCGCCACGCGGCCTGGCTGCACGAGGATCCGGCCGAGCGCGGCGATAGCTGACTCGGCCGAACCGGTACGGCTTGCCAGTCGGCAAAGGCTTTCATCGCGCGATTAATCGGCTAAGGGCCGCGCGTGCGCGCTCTTGTCCTCATCCCGCTTGGCCTTGCCATCACTGCCGCCCCGGCGCTGGCGCAGCGCGCTGACGAGAATGCCGCGACCCAGTCCAGCGATGCCTTCGGGCGCTCGGTCGGCAATGAAAAAACCGGCCTTTACAACAGCGAAGACGTTCGCGGGTTCAACCCGGTTGATGCCGGCAACGTCCGGCTGGAAGGGCTCTATTTCGACCAGGTCGACCGGATTTCAACCCGCATCTTTGATGGCAGCACGATTCGCGTGGGTGCGGCGGCGCTGCGCTATCCGTTCCCCGCGCCAACCGGGCTGGTCGATTACAGCCTGACCAAACCGGGCAAGACGGCCAGCTACAGCTTCAACGCGGAATACAGTTCGCCCAACTCGATCGGGCCGGGCGGCTCGTTCGAATTCAAGCAGCCGTTCGATGACGGACGTTTCGCCATCGCAGGCGGCATCGGTTTTCGCGCCGCCACGCGGTTCGAAGGCGGACACAGCCGCTACATGCCGGTAGGGATGACGCTGGCCTGGCGGCCCAAGGCGGAAACCGAGGTGCTGCTGTTCGCGGGCGATTTCATCTATCGCACCGATGAACTGCGTCCATACTATTACCCGGTCGGCACCACTCCGCCGCCCAAGATCGAACGCGGGGTCGACCTCAGCCAGCCCTGGGCCAGCCGCAACCAGGACCTTTGGACCGGCGGGGCGATCGTCAAGACGCCCCTGCTGGGGCTGAAGCTGGAGGCCGGGCTGTTCTATTCCGCGCGCGATCAGCACAGCGTCTATGCCGATCTGATGCGCGGCGTGGCTGCCGATGGATCGGTTGCCGCCCGCCGGATCATTGCCGAGCGCGACAATTACGACGGATCCTGGTCGGGCGAAGCGCGGCTGGTCAAGGAATGGATTGGCGCCACGGTCAACCATCGGCTGGTGGCCAGTGTGCGGGGGCGTTCGCGCAACCGCGAATTCGGCGGGGGCTCTGTCCTCACGCTTGGCCCTTCGACGATCCTGCGCCCCGATCTGCGGCCCGAACCGGTCTGGACCCAGGGTGCCAAGAACCGCGACGAGGTGCGCCAGATTACCGGCGGCCTGGCCTGGTCGATGGTCTCGCCGCAGCGCTTCAGCCTTGATGTCGGGATCTCGAAAAGCCGTTACCGCAAGGCGCTGGACTTTGCCGATCCAGCGCTGGCCGATCCGGTAACCCGCGACAATCCCTTGCTGCTGAACGTCGCGGGGTCGGCCCATCTCGCGCGCGGGCTGTCGGTCTATGCCGGATACACGCGCGGACAGGAAGAAGCGCTGGTGGCCCCCGATATCGCCACCAATCGCTCCGAAGCCCCCCCGGCGATCCGCACCAGCCAGGTCGAGGCCGGGGCGCGCTGGGCGATCACCCCGCGCCTGACCATGATCGCCGGGGCCTTCTCGATCCGCAAGCCCCACTACAACCTCGACCCGGCGCTGCGCTATCGCCAGCTTGGCACCCTGGCCAATCGCGGGATCGAGGTTTCGCTGACCGGCCAGCTCGCACCGGGGCTGACGATCGTTGGCGGCTCGATGTTCCTTGATCCGCGCATCAGCGGCGAAGCGGTTGACAGCCGCCTGATCGGCCCGCGCCCGGTTGGCCAGATCCGCCGCCGCTCGATCGCCACGCTCGATTGGCGGATGGACGAGGGGCGGGGTCCGCTGTCGTTCGATGCGACAGTAGAAAGCCTGTCGAGCCGGATGGGCAATGCCGCCAACACGCTGGTTGCGCCGCCGCGCGCGACGCTCAACGTGGGGGCGCGCTATCGCTTCAAGATGGCCGGCGGAAACTGGCTGCTGCGGCCGACCTTGCTCAATGTTTTCAATGAATACGGCTGGAACGTGAATTCCTCTGGCGGGTTCACCTATTCCAATCCGCGCACGGCGACACTGCAACTGGTGGCGGATTTCTAGACAGCCGTGGTAACAATCAGTGCTGCTCCAGACCTTATTGCGCAATTCTGATGCAGATGAACTAGTACCTATTGCAACTAGTTCGTTTCAGATGAAATCGGTTACGCCGGGGCATGAAGGTTCGAGGCCCCCTGATCGCCCTGCTGTTCACCAGCGCTTTGCCAACTTCCGCCCTGGCCCAGCGCGCCGCAGAGAACGCGGCAACCCAGTCCAGCGACGCCTTCGGCAAGTCGATCGGCAGCGAACGCACCGGGCTTTACAACAGCGACGAGGTTCGCGGGTTCAACCCGGTCGACGCCGGCAATGTCCGGCTCGAAGGGCTTGCTTTCGATCAGGTCGACCGGGTCTCGTCGCGGCTGGTCGACCGCAGCACGATCCGGGTCGGCGTGGGCGCCCTGGGCTATCCGTTTCCGGCGCCGACCGGCCTGGTTGACTACACCCTGACCAAGCCGGATGCCGAGCCCGGCTACACCATCAGCATCGACAACGGCAATTTCGGCAACGGCGGGATCGCCGGCTTCTTCGAGTTCAAGCAGCCGCTGGCCGGTGATCGGCTGGCGCTGTCCGGCGGGGTGGGCTTTCGCGCTTCCAGCAAGTTCGAGGGCGGCAACGCGCTGTTCAGCGCATCGGGTGCCACCCTGGCCTATCGGCCTCGCCCGGGGACAGAGTTGCTGCTGTTTGGCGGTGCCTTCCTGACCCGCCATGACGAGGCGCGCCCGGTCTATTTCCCGGCCGGTGCCTTCCTGCCGCCCGAGCTGCCGCGCGGTGAAGACCTCTCGCAGCACTGGACCGGGCGCAACCAGACCAACTGGACCCTGGGCGGCATCGTCAAGGCGCCGCTGGCTGGCCTGGGGTTTGAGGCCGGATTGTTCTACAATACCCGCGATGTCGGGGAATCCTTTGCCGACCTGATGGGCGGCGTGTCGCCGGATGGGCGCGTGGCCACCCGAAGGGTGATTGCTGACGGCGACAATTTCGAAGGCTCGCTTTCGGGCGAAATGCGGCTGGTCCATCACTGGAAGGCCGGGGCGATCGATCATCGCCTGATCGCCAGCCTGCGCGGCCGCGCGCGCGACCGGCGGTTTGGCGGGGCCGTGGTGCTCGATCTTGGGCCGTCCACCCTGCTGGCGCCTGACTTGCGGGCCCGGCCGGACTATGTGCTGGGACCCAAAAGCGACGATGCGGTGCGGCAGCTGACCTATGGCCTGGCCTGGTCGATGCTCAAGACCGGGGCTTTCTCGCTCGATGCCAGCCTGTCACAGACCCGCTATCGCAAGGCGGTGGATTTTGCCGATCCGGCCGCGCCCGATCCGCTGACCCGCGACAATCCGCTGGTCTGGAATGTGGGCGGCTCGATTGATCTGGCAAGGTCGGTGCGGCTCTATGCCGGCCTGTCGCGCGGGCTTGAGGAGGCCCTGATCGCGCCGGAAATCGCCACCAACCGCAACGAGGCCCCGCCGGCCATCCGCACCCGCCAGATCGAGGCCGGGCTGCGCTGGGCGATCTCGGACCGGCTCAGCCTGGTGCTGGGCGGGTTTTCGATCACCAAGCCCTATTTCAATCTCGATCCGGCGCTGCGCTATCGCCAGCTGGGCGAACTGGCGAACAAGGGGCTGGAATTCTCGCTGACCGGACAGATCGCGCCGGGGCTGACGCTGGTGGGCGGAACGCTGCTGCTCGATCCCAGGGTTTCGGGCGAGGCAGTCGATCTTGGCCTGATCGGGCCCCGCCCGGTCGGCCAGGCCCGGCGGCGCAGCCTCGCCACGATCGACTGGCGCACCGATGGCGGGAACGGTCCCTGGTCGTTCGATCTGGCGATCGAAAGTCTGGCTTCACGCGTGGCCAATGTCGCGAATACCCTGTCGGCCCCGGCCTCGACCACGCTGAACCTGGGCGCGCGCTATCGATTCAAGACCGCGGGCGGCGATTGGCTGATCCGCGCCCAGCTGGTCAACCTGACCAACGCCTATCGCTGGAATGTCTCACCCAGCGGCGGCTTTACCTATGCCGCCCCGCGCCGGCTGAATGTGCAGCTGGTGGCAGACCTCTAGCTTTCCCCCGGCACCCTGACCCGCAGCATGGCCAGCGCGGCCAGCACCAGGGTGCCGGCGGCAAAGGCCATGGTCCAGATCGGCTGGTCGGGGAAGAAGGCCTTCATGATCGAGCCCATGACCGTGGCGACCAGCAATTGCGGCACCACCACGAAGACGTTGAACAGCCCCATGAAGATGCCGAGCTTCGCCTGCGGCAGGCTGCTCGCCAGGATCGCATAGGGCATGGCCAGGATCGAGGCCCAGGCGATGCCCACCCCGATCTCGCTCACAATCAGCCACTGCGGATCCTTGATCATGAAGAAGCTGGCATAGCCCGCCGCGCCGCACAGCAGGCCGAAGACGTGGGTCTTCACCTTGCCGAACCGTGCGGAGAGGAACGGCAGCAGCGTCAGCGCGGCGATCGCGGCGACCCCGTTGTAGACGGCAAACAGCACGCCCACCCAGTTGCCGCCCTCCTGATAGGCGGCGCTGGCCGGATCGGCCGAACCGAAGAAGTTCTGCGCCACCACCGGGGTGGTGTTGATCCACATGATGAACAGCGCCGACCAGCTGAAGAACTGGACCAGCGCCAGCTTCTGCATGATTTCGGGCATGCCGGAGAAATCGCCGACGATGCTGGCCAGCATGTTGTTGTCCTTGCCCGCGCGGGCCAGGCGGATCGCGATGTGGCTGATCACGCCATAGCTGACCAGCAGCATCGCCAGCAGGTAGACTTCCTTTTCCAGCCCCCATTCCTCGGTCGCCAGTGCCAGCAGGCCGCCGGCCGCCACCCACCAGAACGGGCCGCTGTTGCTGCGGCTGGCCAGCGCGCGCACCGGCGTACCGGTTTCCTCGTGCCCCTCGCCAAAGGCGCGCATGTCTTCGGGCGAGTATTCCTTGGTGGTGATAACGGTCCAGAGTACCGCCAGGAACAGGGCGATGCCGCCCGCCCAGAACGAATAGCGCACCGTATCCGGAATCTGGCCGGGGGCCGCTTCGTTGGCCACGCCCCAGTGATCGAGCAGCCAGGGGAAGATCGAGCCGACGACCGCACCTGCGCCGATGAAGGCGGTCTGCACGGCATAGCCGGCGGTGTGCTGGTCTTTCCGCAGCATGTCGCCGACAAAGGCCCGGAACGGTTCCATCGAGATGTTGAGGCTGGCGTCCAGCACCCACAGCAGCACGGCCGCCATCAGCAGCGCGTTGCTCTCCGGCATGGCCAGCAGTGACAGCGCGGCCAGCACCGCGCCCAGCAGGAAGAACGGCCGCCGCCGCCCCAGCCGGCCCAGCCAGGTCCGGTCGGAAAGGTGGCCGATGATCGGCTGGACCAGCAGGCCGGTAAGGGGCGCTGCCACCCACAACGCGGGCAGATCGTCGATCGAACTGCCCAGCGACTGGAACACGCGGCTCATGTTCGCGTTCTGCAGCGCGAAGCCGATCTGGATGCCGAAGAAACCGAAGCTGATGTTGAACAGCCCGGCCCAGTTCTGCCGTGGTTTTTCCATGGCCAGCCTCTCTCCCCTTGTTATTCGCTCAGGGCTGGCATGGTCGGGGCGGGCAGGCAAGCCGCATACGAATACGCAATGCGGGGCAGGCGCGGTCTAGCCGGTCGTGCTGGCCCGCACGATCAGCTTGGGGGCCAGGCGGCGGTTGCGGCTGTCGCGGCCTTCGATCTGCTCGGCCAGCGTTTCGACCAGCAGTTCGCCGGCTGCGACCAGGTCCTGCTGCACGGTGGTGAGCGGGGGGCTGGTGAGGCTGGCGGCGGGGATATCGTCGAAGCCGACCACGGCCACCTCGCGCGGTACCGACCGGCCAGCCTCGGCCAGGGCGCGCATCGCCCCGATCGCGATCAGGTCACTCGCCGCGAACACCGCGTCGAACCCCGCCCCGCGATCGAGCAGGCGGCGCACCGCGGCGCGGCCCTGTTCCTCGCTGCTCAGGGCATCGGCCTGGAGGGCCGGATCGACCCCGATGCCCGCCGCTGCCAAGGCTTCGCCCAGTCCGCGATAGCGGTCGGCGAATTCCGGGTAATGCTCGTCCGCCTGGCCGAGGAAGGCGATCCTTTGCCGTCCCAGAGCCAGCAGGTGTTCGCCCGCCAGGCGCCCGGCGGCGACATTGTCCGACCCCACCGTAGTGCCGACATTGTCATCGCGGACCGAGCCCCAGCGGACGAATTGCGTGCCAGCCGCGACAAGGTCATTCAGCCGCTGCTCGTAAAGCGTATAATCCCCATAGCCGAGCAGGATCAGCCCGTCGGCGCGGTGGCTGTCCTGATAGCGGGTGTGCCAGTCATCCTCCATCTTCTGGAACGAGATCAGCAGATCCAGCCCGCGATTGGCGGTTGCCCGGGTGATCGCGCCCAGCATGGCCAGGAAGAACGGATTGATATTGGCCCCATCGGGCGTCGGGTCCTCGAAGAACAGCAGGGCGATGGTGTTGGAGCGCTGCGAGCGCAGCGAGGATGCGTTCTTGTCGACCGAATAGTTCAGTTCGCGGGCGATCTCCTCGATCCGCTGGCGGGTGGCCAGGCTGACCGAGCGCGAGCCCCGCAGCGCGCGGCTGACAGTGGGCTGCGAAACCCCCGCCAGATAAGCGATATCGAAGCTCGTCGGCTTGTTCGACGGCTTGCGGCCCATGCTCTCTCCCCGCCCCGCCTGTCTTGATTTCGCAGGGTCGATGCCAAGGATAGCCGCCGCACCGGCCAGCGGCAATCGCCATCTGGGTATCGATTGGGTTGCAATCAGGCACTGGTACATTGCCGTAGCTTTCGGGATGGAAAAGAACCGCCTAGTCCACTCATGCCGGCCTCGGGACCAACCACTCGAACGCCGGTCAGTCACCCAGACTGCCCGATCGCAGCGGAGCGGCCCAACCCAGCCACCCCGGGCTAAAAACTGCTTTGCTGCGATCGGGACCCAGGGTGCCGTTCCTCGACATGGCCAGCCTCAACATAACCAGCTCTGCTGCACTGCCTGCGTGGCTTGCGCGATGGTCCGGCGCCTCCTCACCTGCCAACCCCCAGGCCGGCCGGGCTGCCGGTCGCGGCGGCGCTTGCTTGACATGCAGCGGGCGGATCGTGCCATCTGCGCCGGAGAGCATTGGCTGCGCCCGGGATGGGCGGGCGAGGGAGGGCTGGGGATGAGCGAGGAGCAGCGCGAAGGCGGGTGTCTGTGCGGGCAGGTCCGCTATAGGGTGGCCTGGCCACCGCTGCAGGTGATGACCTGCCAGTGCACGCATTGCCAGAAGCAATCCGGGTCGGCGATTTCCGTCATCGCCATGGTCCGCAAGGCCGATCTGGAACTGACCGGAGAGCTGACGAGCTACACCGATGCCGGGGACAGCGGCAATGCGCTGGAGCGCCAGTTCTGCGGCCGGTGCGGCTCTCCGCTGATCAGCGTGATCCCGGCGATGGATGCCCAAGGCATGACCTTCATCAAGGCGGGTACGCTCGATGATACTTCGGGCCTCGCTCCGGCGGTCCATCTGTGGACCCAGTCGGCGCAGGACTGGATGGTCCTGCCCGAAGCGGGCGCGAAAGTGCCCCGGCAATAGCCGTTGGCGTTCCTCAGATAGCTTGATAAATACATTTTAAATCAGTATTATACCGCACCTTGCCAACTGTGACCTGCGGGCCACGGGGCGACCTCCGCATACAATGCGTATACGTATGCCATCTTCCGGCAGGCAGCCCTGCGCCCGTATCTGTGGCGTTCCACAGGAGCTGGGCGTGCTTGCGGCATCCCGATTCTGAAGGGGCAAATGCCGGGGGGACTGGACCTGCCGGTGTGGTTTAGGGAGAGAGAATCGTGGCACTTCGCACCCGTTTCGCTGGTGGCCGTGGGGTTTCGGCCATCGCACTGGCAATTTCCGCTATCGCTGTTTCCGGCACGGCCCAGGCGCAGGACGCCGCGCCGCAGGATGAGGCCGCCGTGGCTGACGGCGCGATCGTCGTCACAGGCTTCCGCGCCGCGCTGGAAACCGCCGTCAACAAGAAGAAGACCGCGGAAGTGATCGTCGAATCGATCTCGGCCGAAGACATCGGCAAGCTGCCGGATGCCTCGATCGCCGAATCGATCGCGCGCCTGCCGGGCCTCACCTCGCAGCGCCTCTCGGGCCGCTCGAACTCGATCTCGATCCGTGGTTTCGCCCCGGACTTCTCGACGACCCTGCTCAACGGCCGCGAGCAGACCTCGACCGGTGACAACCGCGCCGTCGAATACGACCAGTATCCCTCGGAAGTCGTCAGCCAGGTCAATGTCTACAAGTCGCCGATGGCCTCGCTGATCGGCCAGGGCCTGTCGGGCACGGTCGACATGCGCACGATCCGTCCGCTCGACGCCGGCAAGCAGATCCTGACCGTTGGTGCGCGCGGCTCCTATGCTGGCCTGGGCAAGCTGAACGCCGGTTCGAAGGACTTCGGCTATCGCGCCAACGCGCTTTATGTCGATCAGTTCGCTGACGATACGCTGGGGATCGCGCTGGGCGTTTCCTATGTCGACGAGCCCTATCACATCCAGGAATTCAATGCCTGGGGCTATCCGAGCGATGCCGGTTCGGCCGTGATCGGCGGGTCGAAGTCCTATGCCACCAGCACCCAGCTGACCCGCCTTGGCCTCAACGGCACGGTCCAGTGGAAGCCTTCGGCCAACTTCACGAGCACGCTCGACGCCTTCTACACCGACTTCAAGGATGACCAGATCAAGCGCGGCATCGAACTGCCGCTGTACTGGTCGGCCGCGACCCTGTCGAACACCACCCGCAGCGGCGGCTTTGTCACCGCCGGCCAGTTCAACGGCGTCAAGGGCGTGGTCCGCAACGACGTGTTCCAGCGCAATGCCAAGCTCTACAGCTTTGGCTGGAACAACAAGTACGAGGGCGACGATGGCTGGAACGCCATGCTCGACCTGTCGTACTCCAAGACCGACCGCAACGAGCTGAACCTCGAGAGCTATTCGGGCACCGGTCGCGGGCCGCTTGGCGCCACCGATACGATCCGCTTCACCAGCGGGACCAAGGGCACCGTGTTCTCGCCCACGCTCAACTATGGCGATTACAACCTGATCCTGCTGACCAGCCCGCAGGGTTGGGGTGGCAACCAGATCGCGCCGAACGGCACCTCGATCGTCGGTGGCCAGGATGGCTATTACAACAACCGCATCGTCAAGGACGAGATCTGGCAGATCCGCGCCGAAGTCTCGAAGGAGCTCGACGGGTTCATTTCCAGCGTCCAGCTCGGCGGCAATTACACCGATCGCTCGAAGGCGCTGGTGCCGGATGAGTACTTCCTCGGCCTGACCGCCAATACCAACGGCACCACCAGCGTGGCCGTGCCCAGCCAGTTCCGGCTTGGCACCACTGACCTCAAGTTCCTCGGCCTTGGCCCGATGATCAGCTATGATCCGCTCGCGCTGCTTGATGCCGGGATCTACAAGCTGGTGCCCAACGCCTATGGCGACGTGGTGGTGAAGAGCTACTCGGTGAAGGAAAAGATCTTCACCCCCTACGTCCAGGCCAACCTCAAGGGTACGCTCGGTTCGGCTGACCTGACCGGCAACATCGGCGTCCAGGCCAACTTCACCGAGCAGCAGTCGGTCGGGGCCTCGGCGGTGTTCCTTGGCACCCTGCCGAACGGCGCGCCCAATATCGGCGCCCGGACCCAGTCGGATACGGCGCGTTACACCGACGTGCTGCCCAGCCTGAACCTGTCGCTGCGCTTCCCGAGCGACCTGGTGATCCGCTTCGCCGCGGCCCGCGAGATCATCCGTCCGCGCATGGACGACATGAAGAACTCGCTGAGCTTCGGGTACACCTTCGCCACCGTGGCCGGTGTGCCGACCGCCTTCATCACCGGCGGTTCGGGTAACCCCGACCTGCGGCCCTGGCGCGCCAATGCCGTCGACCTGACCTTCGAAAAGTACTTCGGAACGAAGGGCTATGTCGCGCTGCAGCTGTTCTACAAGGATCTGAAGAGCTACGTTTACAACCAGGACGTCGTGCTCCCGAGCTCGGAGCTGGTGCTGGCGCCGCCGCCGGCCGGCATCGCCATCGCCCCGACCGCCACGATCAACATTCCGATCAACGGCAAGGGCGGCGAGCTCTATGGTCTGGAACTGGCCGGAACCCTGCCGTTCGAAACCTTCAGCCAGGCGCTGTCGGGCTTCGGCATCACCGGCGGTGTTTCCTACACCGAAACCAAGATCAAGCCGAACCCGGGTGCGCCGGCGGAAGACCTGCCGGGCTATTCGAAGTGGGTGGCCAACGGCACGCTGTTCTTCGAAAAGAACGGCTTCAACGTCCGCGGCTCGATCCGGTACCGCTCGACCTTCGTGGGTGAGGTCTCGGGCTTCGCGGCCAACCGCGTCCGTCGCCGCGCGGCGCCGGAAACGATCTTCGACGCCCAGATCGGCTATGACTTCCAGGAAGGCAGCGCGCTGCAGGGCCTCTCGCTCTACATCCAGGGCCAGAACCTGACCAACGAGCCGTTCGTTACCACCAATCCGGGTGATGTGCGCCAGGTGATCGACTACCAGAGCTATGGTCGCCGGTTCCTGGCTGGCTTTACCTACAAGTTCTGAGCGGCTCCGGCCGGCCGGGAAATCCGGTCGGCCGGGCCTGTCAGGCAGGTTTCAAGTCCATGAGGGGGGACACGGAGTTCCGGTGACGGGATGCCCCGCCGGAACTCCGTCGATCCCCGCCTGATTGGCCAGTTTGGCCGGGTACTGATATCGCGCGGATGGTTGGCGCGCGGAGATGGCACATGCAGGCGGATCGGCAATACCATATCGTGATCGTCGGCGGCGGGACCGCCGGGTGGATGAGCGCGGCGGCCCTGGCCCGTTTTGCCCCGCCGGGTCACCGGATCACCCTGATCGAAAGCGAAGCCATCGGCACGGTCGGCGTGGGCGAGGCGACGATCCCGGCGATCATGCTGTTCAACCAGGCGCTGGGCCTGGACGAGGGCGAATTCCTGCGCGAGACGATGGGTTCGTTCAAGCTGGGGATCGAGTTCTCCGGCTGGCTCAAACCGGGCCATTCCTACATGCACGCCTTTGGCGAGGTCGGCCGTCAGCTGGGTCTGCTGCCGTTCCGCCATTACTGGGCGCGCGGGCGCAAGCTTGGCCTGGCCAAGCCGCTGGCGCACTATTCCCCCAACGAACTGGCTGCGCGCACCGGGCGGATGGGCCAGCCGGCAGGCGGCGCGGCCATGCCCTATGCCTATCACTTCGATGCCGGGCTCTATGCCGCATACCTGCGCCGCTATGCCGAAGCGCGCGGCGTTACCCGCCATGAGGGCACGATTGCCGGCGTGGCCCGCGCCGAGAACGGCGATATCGCCGCCGTGCGGACCGATGACGGGCGCGAAATCGCGGGCGATTTCTTCATCGACTGCTCGGGGTTCCGGGGCCTGCTGATCGAGCAGGAATTGCAGGCTGGATACGAGGACTGGCGTCATTGGCTGCCCTGCGACCGGGCTGTGGCCGTGCCCTGCGCGGCGGCGGGTGACTTCACGCCCTATACCCGTTCCACCGCGCGGGCCGCCGGCTGGCAATGGCGCATCCCGCTGCAGCACCGCATCGGCAATGGCCATGTCTACTGCAGCGAGTTCCTATCGGATGACGAGGCGGCCGCGACCTTGCTCGCCAATCTCGATGCCCCCGCTCAGGCCGATCCGCGCCCGCTGCGGTTCGTTACCGGCCGCCGCCGCAAGTTCTGGGATCGCAACGTGCTGGCCGTGGGTCTGTCTAGCGGGTTCATGGAGCCGCTCGAATCGACCTCGATCCACCTGATCCAGTCGACCATCACCCGCTTCCTGACGGTCCTGCCCGGCGGGCCGGTGGACGATGCCGTGCGCGATGGCTTCAACCGCCGCGCCGCGCTGGAGTTCGAGCGGATCCGCGATTTCCTGATCCTGCATTACTGGGCCAACCAGCGACACGGTGAGCCGTTCTGGGATTACTGCCGCACGATGGAGATCCCCGATAGCCTCAAGGCCCGGATCGAGGAATTCCGGGCCGCCTGCGTGATCCAGCCCAGCGCCGACGAGCTGTTCACCGAAGTGGGCTGGCTGCAGGTGATGGCCGGGCAGGGGCTGGAACCGGCCAGCTGGAACCCGATCGCCGATGGCCTGAGCGAAGCCGACCTTGGCCGGTTCCTGGAAGGCGTTGAACGGGGCGCGATCGACCTGGTCCGCCCGCTGCCGCAGCATATCGATTATCTTGCCGCGCTGGTGACAGCGCAGGACGCCGCAACTGGAGCCGCCGCATGATCCGTTCGCTTGCCACTTCGCTTGCCGCGCTGGCGTTGTGCGCGCCGCTGGCGGCGCAGGCAGCCGATCCCAAGACCGAACTGCGCGCCCGCACGCCCAAGGAGGAGATCGTCTACTTCGTCCTGCCCGACCGGTTCGAGAACGGCGATCCGAAGAACGACACCGGCGGGATCAAGGGCGACCGGCTGACGCACGGCTTCGATCCTACCCACAAGGGCTTCTACCATGGCGGCGACCTCAAAGGGCTGACCGCGCGGCTGGACTATATCCAGGGCCTGGGCGCGACCGCGATCTGGTTTGCTCCGATCTTCAAGAACAAGCCGGTTCAAGGGCCGAAGGGCGATGAGAGCTCGGGCTATCATGGCTACTGGGTGACCGATTTTACCCAGGTCGATCCGCATTTCGGCACCAACGATGATTTCAAGGCCTTCGTCGATGCCGCCCATGCGCGCGGCATGAAGGTCTACATGGACATCATCGCCAACCATACGGCCGACGTGATCCGGTACCGCGATGGTGATGCGAACGGCTATCGCTATCGCGACAAGGCCAACTATCCCTATTCGCGGCGCGGCGGGGTGACCGGCGCACCGATCAATCCCGGCTTCAACGGGGACAGCGATCCGCATCCTGAAAACTGGGCGAAGCTGACCGATCCGACCTGGGCCTATACCCCCTATGTGCCCAAGGGCGAGGAGACCGTGAAGGTTCCCGCCTGGCTCAACGATCCGGTCTATTACCACAACCGGGGCGATACGAACTGGGTCGGCGAAAGCGCGGTCTATGGCGATTTCGTGGGGCTGGATGACCTGGCGACCCAGCATCCGCGCGTGATCTCCGGCATGATCGAGATCTATGGCAGCTGGATCGAACGTTTCGGCATCGACGGTTTCCGGATCGATACGGCCAAGCACGTCAACCCGGAGTTCTGGCGCGCCTTCGTTCCGGCCATGCTCAAGGTGGCGAAGGACAAGGGCATCCCCAACTTCCACATCTTCGGCGAAGTGGCGACGCAGGATGTCGATCCGGCGCTGACCGCGCGCTGGACCCGGATCGCCGACCTGCCGTCCAACCTCGACATGGCCTTCGCCGCCGCCGCGCAGCGGGTTGTATCGGGCAAGACCGGGACCGACGTGCTGGCCCGCCTGTTCGAGGATGACGCGCTGTACCAGGGCGGCGAGGGCGGGGCGCTCAACCTGCCGACCTTCCTTGGCAATCACGATTTCGGCCGCTTCTCGATGTTCGTGAAGCAGGCCAATCCCGGCATCTCGCAGGACGAACTGCTCGCCCGGACCATGCTGGGCCACGCCATGCTGATGACGCTGCGCGGCGTGCCGGTGATCTATTACGGCGACGAGCAGGGGTTTGTGTCCGATGGCAACGACCAGCTGGCGCGCGAGGACATGTTCCCGTCAAAGGTCGCGGTCTATAACGATAACGACCTGATCGGCACCGATGCCACCACGGCGCAATCGAACTTTGATCGCGGCCACCCGATCTACCGCCAGATCGCCACCCTGGCAGAAGTCCGCAAGGCCACGCCCGCGCTCTATGCCGGGGCTACGATCAGCCGCGCCTTCGCCGACAAGCCGGGGCTCTATGCTGTCTCGCGGATCGATCCGGAAACCGGGCAGGAAGTGGTCATGGCCTTCAACACCTCGACCGAAGCCGTGACCCGGCGGATCACGATCGAGCCGCGCAGCCTCACCTTCAGCCCGCTGGCCGGGCAATGCGCCCTTGCCGCCGATGCCCCCGGCAGCCTGACCATCACCTTGCCGCCGCTGGGCTATGCCGTCTGCGCCGCCAAGGAATCGAACGTGAGACCGAAATGAACCGCCTGACCCGGATTGCGGCCGCCGATCATGCCTTGGTTGGCCAGGAATGGTGGCGCGGCGCGGCGATCTACCAGATCTACCCGCGCAGCTTCCGCGATTCCAACGGCGATGGCATCGGCGATCTGCCGGGGATCACCGAGCGGCTCGACTATGTCGCCAGCCTGGGCGTCGATGCGATCTGGATTTCGCCGTTCTTCACCTCGCCGATGGCCGATTTCGGCTATGATGTGGCCGATTACTGCGGGGTCGATCCGATCTTCGGCACCCTGGCCGATTTCGATGCCCTGGTCGCCCGCGCCCACGCGCTCGGCCTGCGTGTGACCATCGACCAGGTCTATTCGCATACGTCCGACCAGCACGCCTGGTTTGTCGAAAGCCGCGCCAGCCGCGATAACCCGAAGGCGGACTGGTATGTCTGGGCCGATCCCAAGGCCGATGGCTCGCCGCCCACCAACTGGCAGTCGGTGTTCGGCGGTCCGGCCTGGACCTGGGATGCGCGGCGCGGGCAGTATTACCTGCACAATTTCCTCTCCAGCCAGCCGCAGCTCAATTGCCACCTGCCCGCAGTGCAGGATGCGCTGCTGGGCGTGGCGCGGTTCTGGCTGGACCGGGGCGTCGATGGCTTCCGGCTCGATGCGCTGAACTTTGCCATGCATGATCCGCTGCTGCGCGATAATCCCCCGGCCGAGCCCGATGGCAAGCTGCGGACCCGCCCGTTCGATTTCCAGCAGCGGCTCTACAACCAGTCGCACGCCGATATTCCCGCCTTCATCGAGCGGATCCGCGCGCTGACCGACAGCTATGACGGGATCTTCACGGTCGCCGAAGTGGGCGGCAAGGATGCTGACCGCGAAATGAAGCTGTTCACCAGCGGCAATTCCCGGCTCAACAGCGCCTATGGCTTCGATTTCCTCTATGCCGACCGGCTGGCTCCCGAGGTCGTGACGCGGGCGCTGGGCCAGTGGCCCGACGCAGCGGGCATCGGCTGGCCCAGCTGGGCCTTCGAAAACCACGATGCCCCGCGCGCGCTGTCGCGCTGGTGCGCGCCGGAACACCGCGAGGCTTTCGCCCGGCTCAAGGCCGTGCTGCTGGCGGCGCTGCGCGGCAATATCATCGTCTACCAGGGCGAGGAACTGGGGTTGACCCAGGTCGAGATTCCCTTTGAGCAACTGCAGGATCCCGAGGCGATCGCCAACTGGCCGCTCACGCTCGCCCGCGACGGCGCGCGCACGCCGCTGCCGTGGCAGGCGCAGAGCGAGCAGGGCGGCTTTACCGCCAGCAGCGCACCCTGGCTGCCACTGGGCGAGGAAAACATGGCCCGCGCGATCGACCGGCAGGAAGCCGACCCCGCCTCGCTGCTCAACCTCACCCGGCAGTTGATCGCGCTGCGCCGCGTGCATCCGGCGCTGCGCGTGGGGGCCTGCGACGTTGTCCTGGCCGAAGGGAGCCGCCTGGCGCTGCGCCGGGTGGTGAAAGGGGAGAGCGTGCTGGCCCTGTTCAACCTCTCGGCCGAAGCGGCGGACTGGCCCACAGGCCTTGCGACCAGCGGCGAGACAATCTTCGCGGTCAACAAGGCAGAGCCCGGTCGCCTGCCCGCCTTCGCCGCCATCCTGATCCGGGAGACGACCTGACATGAAGCCGTTGCATCTCGCGCTGGGCCTTGGCCTGGCCCTGGCCGCCGTGCCCGCGCTGGGCCAGCAGGCTGCGCCCGTTTCGGCCACGTCGCCGGATGGTGCGGTGAGCGTCAGCGTGTCGATCGACGGCGACGGCCGTGCCGCCTATGCCGTGACCCGCAAGGGCAAGCCGATCATCGCGCCGTCGCGGCTGGGCTTCCTGTTCACCGATGTGGCCAAGATCGATCGCCGCCTGACCATCACCGGCACCGAGCAGCGCGATTTCGACGAAACCTGGACCCAGCCCTGGGGTGAGTGGGCGCAGATCCGCAACCGCTACCGCGAGTTCAAGGTCCACCTGAAGGAAACGACCGCGCTGGCGCGGGTCTTTACCGTCACCTTCCGGCTCTATGAGGACGGGGTCGGCTTTCGTTACGAATTTCCCGCAGCAGCCGAACATGGCGAAGACCAGGATCGCTGACGAGCTGACCGAGTTCGCCTTCGCCCAGGATGGCACCGCCTGGTGGAAGCCGGCCTACCTGTGGAACCGCGAGGAGTATCTTTACAACAAGACCGGCGCTCTCGTCGGTTCGACGGCCGCGACGCCGATCACGATCAAGCTGGCCGATGGCACCCATGTCGCGCTGCACGAAGCGGCGCTGGTCGACTATGCGGGCATGAACGGTGACGCGCACCGAGGGCACCACGCTGCGCGCCAACCTGACCCCCGGCGCGGGCGAACCCAAGGTCCAGAAGACCGGCGCCTGGACCACTCCCTGGCGCACGCTGATCATCGCCGATGATGCCCCGGGCATCTATCACAGCCACCTGATGCTGAACCTCAACGAGCCCAACAAGCTGGGTGACATGAGCTGGTTCAAGCCCGGCAAGTTTGCGGGCGTGTGGTGGAACATGATCAAGGGCGAATGGTCGTGGGCGCGCGGGGCCAGGCACGGCGCGACCAACGAGAACGTCAAGCGCTACATCGATTTCGCCGCTGCCAATGGCATTCCCAACGTGCTGGTCGAAGGCTGGAACGTGGGTTGGGACGGTGACTGGTTCGGCAATGGCTGGGATATGGATTTCACCAGGCCCACCGAAGACTTCGATATCACCATGCTCTCCGCCTACGGCAAGAAGAAGGGCGTGCGGCTGGTCGGCCATCACGAGACCGGCGGGGCGGTGACCCATTACGACAACCAGCTGGACCGCAGCTTCGACTTTGCCGCCAGCTACGGGATGATGGTGGTCAAGACCGGTTATGTCACCGATGCCGCGCAGCTGGAGCGGGTCGATCCCGACGGGACCAAGTACCGCGAATGGCTGGAAGGCCAGTGGATGACCAACCACTTCGTTCGCGTGGCGGAGACCGCCTACAAGTACAAGATTGCCTTTGACAGCCACGAACCGGTCAAGGGTACGGGCCTGCAGCGCACCTATCCCAACTGGGTGGCGCGCGAAGGCATGCGCGGGATGGAATACAACGCGTGGAGCGGCAAGAACCCGCCCGAGCATGAAGCGAACATCGTCTTCACCCGCATGCTCGAAGGGCCGATGGACTTCACGCCCGGTATCCTCAGCCTGGAGGGTGAGCGCAGCAGCGACATCCTTTCGACCATCGCCAAGCAGCTGGCGCTTTACGTGGTGATCTATTCGCCGGTGCAGATGGTGGCCGATACGCCCGAGAACTATGCCAAGTATCTCCGGGCCGATGAAGTTCATCCGCGACGTGCCGACCGACTGGCAGGATACCCGCGTGCTGAATGGCGAGATCGGCGACTATGTCACCATCGCCCGCAAGGAGCGCGGCGGCGAGGGCTGGTATGTCGGCGCGGTGGGCGATGAGCAGGCGCGCGCCGTGTCGTTCAAGCTCGACTTCCTGACCCCCGGCAAGCGCTACAAGGCCGAGATCTACCGCGACGGCGACGATGCCGATTACCGCACCGACAAGCGCCATTCGATCGTGATTGAAAGCAAGGTGCTGACCAGCGCCGACAGCCTGAGCCTGAAGATCGCGCCTGGCGGCGGCTTTGCGGTCCGCATGGTGCCGGTGAAGTGATGCGGTTGCTGGGCCGCCTGCTGGCGCTGATCGGCGCGCTGCTGGCCGCTCCGGCGCTGGCACGCGCGGACACCGGGCGGTTCCTGGAGTACGAACGGGTCGAGGCCGCGGGCCTGCCCGTGCAGCGGCTGACGATCTGGCTGCCGCCGGGGTATGACAAGGGTAACCGGCGTTATCCGGTGCTCTACATGCACGACGGGCATAACCTGTTCGATCCGGCCAAGAGCAATTTCAACAAGGTCTGGGCCGCCGACAAGGCGATGCTGGCGGCGATCAGGTCCGGCAAGGTGGAACCGCATATCATTATCGGCGTCTGGGCGCCGGGCCAGGACCGCTATCGCCAGTACCTGCCGCAGTCGGTCTATCAGGCAGCGAGCGGCACCCCGCGCGCGGCGATGGACGCGATGATCGAAGGGCCGGTGGTGAGCGATGCTTACCTGGACTGGCTGGCCGGTCCGCTCAAGCAATGGGTCGATGCCAGCTTCCGCACCCGGCCGGGGCGCGATGATACCGCGATCATGGGATCGAGCATGGGCGGGCTGATGAGCTGCTATGCCTTCCTGGAGCGGCCGGAGGTCTATGGCCGGGCGGGCTGCGTGTCCTCGCACTGGCCGGCAGCCGATCCGCGCAAGGTGGGCGAGGCCAATCCCGAGCTGATCCGGCTGTGGGAGAGCTGGTTTGACCAGCGGCTGGGCCGGCCGGTCGGGCGGCGGCTGTGGCTCGATCATGGCACGGCCACGCTCGATGCCTTTTACGCGCCGTACCAGCAGGCAATCGACGCGCGCTTCGCTGCCAGCGGCTGGCAGAAGGGCAAGGACTGGGAAAGCCGGGTCTATCCGGGCGCCGAGCACGAGGAAAATGCCTGGGCGCAGCGGCTGCCCGAAGTGTTCGGCTGGCTGCTGGCGAAGAAGCAGTAGCGCGCTCCCGGCAGCCCCATCAGTCATCCCGGGCTTGACCCGAGATCCCGCTCTTCTTCTGCGGCACTGGACAAGGTAGCGGGACCCCGGATCAAGTCCGGGGTGACGGGCATTGTTACGTGGGCCGGGGCAGCGCGGTGGTTGCCTTCATCCGCTCCATCGAAAAGCTGGAACTGACGTCGGCAAGGTCCGGGATCGCGGCGATCAGCTTGCGATAGATCCGGTCGTAATGGGCGATATCGCGGACCACCAGCTTGAGCAGGTAATCGACGTCACCGGCCATGCGGTGGCACTCCACGATCTCGTCGATCGCCGCCACCCCGCGCGAGAAGGCTTCCAGCCAGGCGGGATCGTGCCGGTTGGTGCGGATCGAGACGAAGACCGTGGTGGCGAGACCCAGCCTGGCCGGATCGACCAGCGCGACCCGGCGGGCAATGATCCCGCTGTCCTCCAGCCGCTTGATCCGCCGCCAGCAGGCATTGCTGGAAAGACCGACCCGGTCCCCCACGTCCTGCACCGCGAGCGAGGCATCGGCTTGCAAGACCCCCAGGATTGCCCAGTCTATCGCATCAAGTTGCATAATATCGGCCATAGATGGGATGAAATATCACATTTTAGGGTATCAAGCTATAAAAACGGTGATGATTTTGCATCAAACCCGTCATATCCTTGAGTCAACAAGGAGGGCGATCCCATGGCTTTGAAGGAACTGTTCACCGAGCACCCCGCCAGCGTGGGTGAGACCTATGGCGAGCACCTGGTCATGGCGACCGGCTTTGGCGCGCGGATGATCCTTGGCGGGTTCGCCTGCCTGCTCCACGGGATCTTCCCGTTCCTGTTCGTGAAGACCGGCAGCGCGCAGATTTCCACCCTGCACGAACGCATGGTCAGGAACCGCCAGACCAAGCAGATGCCGGCGATCCTCGATTTCGTGATCTAGGCTGCGCTGATCTTTTCTTCCGTCATGCTGAACTTGTTTCAGCATCCATCCTGCCGTTTGCCCGACTGGTTAAGGGGCCATGCAAGATCAGCGGGTTGCGCGGCTTCCGGCAGGTTCGCCCTGGCCCGGCAATGGACCCTGAAACAAGTTCAGGGTGACGGGTTTCTGGCCAATGTCGTGCCCCGGGCTTGCCGCGAACGAAGCGCCCCATATAACCCGCGCCCATGTGGCGTTCGCACTTCGTGGTCCTTGCCCAAGCGCCCGATCCCGCGGCGCTGGCGCGGCTTGAGGATGGCTATCAGCTGTTCCGGGAAACGCGGACCGGGCTGTTCTACCTGAACGCCTTCTCCGAACCGCTGCGGCGACGCCCCGATTTCGGCGGCTTGCTGGAACGGACGATCAGCCACCGGATCGATCTGAAGCCGGTGCTGCGCCAGTTGGCTACGGCGGGCGAAGGGGTCACCCTGCGGCCCCATGAATTCAACGCCGACCTGATCCAGCAGGCGGCCTCGCTGTCGCGGCACCTCGCTGTTCCGGTGCTGGCCGCCGAAGTGACGGACGACGAGTATGCGATGGCTGCCATGGCCCATCGGGGGGAGCTGCACTACCTGCGCTTCAGGACGGAGCGAGCGGACCAGACCGGTGCCGTGACCCTGGCTGAAGCCGTCTGGCGCCCGGAAACGGGGCTGACCCTTGCAGCAGGACCCTCTGACGAAATCTACGGGCTGGCCCAGGCCGCGATCGCAGAGGTGTTCGGGATCGGCGGCCTCGACCTCTATCGCTACTGCGAGGAGGCTCCTGCAGCAGCAGACAAGATCACCCGCGAGCGCCATGGCCTGTTCAAGCGCGTGGGCCAGGCCCCGCCGCGCCTCTCGCGGGCGAACCGCCTGCTCAGGCCGCTACGCCATGTGGCGACGCGGCTGGCCCTGCCGTTCATCCTCACCGGGATGCTGGTCTATGTGCTGATCAATTCGGCCAATCCCAGGGCCAGGGACAACCTGGGCAGCACGCAGATGTTCCTGCTGGGGCTGGTGGTGCTGGCGATCCCGGCCCTGCTGATCGGGCTGGTCGTGCGGGCCCTGTCCGGGTAGTGGCGGCAGCCGGGCGATCGGAACCGCCAATCGCCCGGCCCGGTCCGCTTCACGGGGTGCCCAGCGCCTTGTCCTCGTTGGCGCGCTTCACCACGTAGAGCCGGATCGCCTCGATCTGTTCGCGGCTGAACTGACTCTTCCACGCGACCATGCCGTTCTGCCTGAGCAGGCCGTCATGGACGATTTCCTGCCACAGTTTGGGATTGCCGAGCGAGACCGAGTGGCGCAGGTCGGGGTTGAGCACGCCGGCCACCGCCGTGGCGCCGTGACAGACGCTGCACGAGTTGGTGTAGGCCTTCTCGCCAATCGCGATCTGCTGCGGCGTGCCGCTGGGCGGCGGGGGATCGAGGACCCGCTTGCTCTCTTCGGGCGCGGCCGGCAGCTTGGCCGAGCCGCCCAGCTTGAACACCATCAGGCGGCTGATGTTGGGGGTGATCCGCTTGGTCACCAGCTTGCCCGCCGAAACGTCCCACACGCCGCCCCAGCCGACCATCACCGCGACATATTGCACGCCATCGAGCATGTAGGTCATCGGTGCGGCGAGGATGCCGCTCTGCGCCGGGAACGACCAGAGCTGCTTGCCGGTATCGGCGGTATAGGCGCGGAATTCGCCCAGCGCGGTGCCCTGGAACACCAGGTTGCCGGCCGTGGCGAGCGTGCCGCCATTGGTCGGGGTATCCTGCGGCACCTTCCACTTCACCGTGCCCGATACCGGATCGAAGGCCACCAGCGCCCCGGTCATCGCCGCAGCTGTCGCCGCGCGCACGGCCTTGTCGGCGGGAACGTTGCCGGGCGAGGCGTCAATTCCCAGCTGGAAGCCGGTCGTACCGGGCTTCCAGTCCGGATCATGGGCATAGACCTGGGCGGTGTTGTTGGTCGGGATATAAACCAGCCCGGTTTTCGGGCTGTAGCTCATCGGCGTCCACGAATGGGCCCCGACGGCGCCGGGGATGCCCACCCAGGGCTTGCCCGTCAGCTCGTACTTGGCGTCGGGATTGACGTCGGGCTTGCCGGTCTTGGGATCAAGCCCGCGCGCCCAGTTGATCCCTTCGACGAAGGGCTTGCCGGAAATGAACTCGCCGGTCGCGGCATCCAGCACATAGAAGAACCCGTTCTTCGGCGCGTGCATGATGACGTGCCGCTGCTTGCCGCCAATGGTCAGGTCGGCCACGGTGATCTGCTGGTTGCTGTCAAAGTCCCAGCGGTCTTCCGGGGTTTCCTGGAAATGCCAGACATATTCGCCGGTATCCGGGCGCACCGCGACGATCGAGGCGGTGTAGAGGCTGTCGCCCGCGCCGTCGGTGTTGCGATAGGCCGGGTTCCACGGTTCGGCATTGGCCGTGCCGAAGAACACCAGGTCGGTCTTGGGATCATAGGTGATCGAATCCCACACCGTGCCGCCGCCGCCGCGCTTCCAGAAATCGCCGCTCCAGGTCTTCACGGCCGCATCGAGGTGCTTGCCGTCCTGCGGCTTCGACGGGTCACCGGGCACGGTGTAGAACCGCCACAGTTCGTCACCGGTCTGGGCATCGAAGGCGGCCAGGTAGCCACGGGTGAAGTATTCCGCCCCGGCCGAACCGATCAGCACCCGGCCCTTGACGATGCGCGGCGCGCCGGTGATCGCCATGTGCGATCCTTCGGGGATCGTCAGCTTCTTCCAGGCGACCTTGCCGGTCTTGGCGTCAAGCGCGACGAGGTGGCCATCGAGCGTGCCGACATAGACCTTGTCGCCATAGATCGCGACGCCGCGGTTGACCGCGTCGCAGCACACCTCGACCAGCTTTTCGCGCGGCACTTCGGGGTCATAGGACCACTTGAGCGCGCCGGTGCGGGCATCATAGGCCTTGACCATCGACCAGGCGGTGGTCGTGTAAAGCACGCCATCGTGCATCAGCGGTGTGGCTTCCTGCCCGCGCGCCGTATCGAGATCGGCAAACCAGGCGAGGCCCAATTGGCCGACATTGCCATCGTTGATCGCGGTCAGGGTGGAAAAGCGCTGCTCGCCATAATCGCGGCCATAGGACAGCCACTCACCTTCGCCCGCCGCCAGGATCATGGCGTCGGTCACGCCCTCGGTCGCTGGTGGCGACACCGATTTTCCGCACCCGGCCAGCGCCAGCAGCGCGGCAGCAGCAAGCAGCCTCAAACGCATCGCATCCATCCCCTTCCAGCAGGTCGCCCCTGGCGCGGTGGCCGGGGTGCCTGTCATTTTCCCCGCACACTGTGCCGTTAATCGCGCGGTTAAGCTAGCCCTCTTGTGCAGGCTCGGCTAAGCAGGGGGCGAGGGGGCAAACCTGGCAAGCAAGGGAGCCTGGACATGTGTGACGACCTGACCGCGATCGAGGAAGAGGCAGCGCTTGAGCGCCAGGGAATTGATCGGCGCGGCTTTGCCGGGCTTGGCGCCCTGGGGCTGGCCGCGCTGGCGGCACCGCTGGGCGCGAGCACGGCCGCGGCGCCCAAACTGACCGAAACGATGGTCCGCATCCCGACCACTGCGGGGGTAATCGACGCGTTCTTCGTCCATCCCGCCAAGGGCCGCCATCCGGCAGTCATCATGTGGCCCGATGTGGCCGGCCTGCGCGAAGCCTACAAGGTCATGGCCCGGCGGCTGGCGGCCGATGGCCATGCCGTACTGGTGCTGAACCAGTATTACCGCTCTGCCCCGGCCCCGCATTTCGAGGCGATTACCCAGTGGCGCACGCCCGAAGGCCAGGCCAAGCTGCGGCCGATGATCCCGCTGCTGACGCCCGAGGCGATCGGGCTCGATTCGCGCGCGGCGGCCGAATGGCTCGACCGGCAGCGGGCGGTCAACACCCGGCGCGAGATCGGCGTCTGCGGCTATTGCCAGGGTGGGCCGTTCGCGGTGCGTGGCACTTTTGCCTATCCGGCCCGGATCCGCGCGGCCGCCTCGTTCCATGGCGGCGGGCTGGTGACCGACCGGTCGGACAGCCCGCACCGCCTGCTGAAGGCAACCAGCGCGCGGTTCCTCTTCGCCATTGCCCAGAACGACGACAAGCGCGCACCCGGGGACAAGGACGCGCTGCGGGCGGCCGCCACGGAAGCCGGGCGCGAGGCGGAGATCGAGGTCTATCCCGCCGATCACGGCTGGTGCACGATCGATTCGCCGGTGTTCGACAAGGTCCAGGCCGACAAGGCCTGGGGCCGGATGCTGGACCTGTTCAGCAAGCTCTAGAATGGTGTTCGAGAGGTGCCGGGGGCCTCAGCCCTTGGTACCCTCGACCGCGACCTGCTTCTTCAGCTTAACCAGGTTCACCATCTCGTCGTAGAGCTCGATCATGTGGGAATCGTGCCAGCGGTCGAGCACGCAGCGGACCCGGCCGAAGAAGCCCGGCACTTCATCCAGCACGAAGGTCCTGCGGGCACCTTCGCCGACGGTTGCCGGCGGCTGGATCTCGATCGCCTGCCCTTTCAGGTAGGCGCAGATTTCCTCGATATGCTGGGCCAGCGCCAGTTTTCGCAGTTCGTTGCTGCCAGAACGAGCATGGCCCAGCTCTTCCTTGGCCTTGGCCAGCAGATCGTCGATGTACTGCGAAACGCGGTCCATGTTCTCGCGCTTGAGCGCGATCATCTTGTCGACATAGTCCTGCTGCACCCGCAGCCGCGCGGTATCGGGATGCTCGGACCCCCAGAAGGCCTGGCCGAATTCGAGTGGCTTGTGCTGGATCATGACCGCCTGACTACGTGATTGTGGTTACGGCCGGGTTAAGCCCGGTTCACCATCCGGTTTCGCTTGCCCGCGCCCTGCCACGCGCTAACATCCCGCAGGCTAACGATTTGGCGGAGGATGCGATGGAAGGTTTCCTGCTGTTCCTGGTGATTGCGGTCGTGATCTTCCTGCTGATGGGGGTGCGGGTCGTCCGCCAGGGTTATGTCTACACGGTCGAGCGGCTCGGCAAGTACACGCTGGCGGCCCAGCCGGGGCTGCACCTGATCATCCCGTTCATCGACCGGGTCGGTCACAAGGTGAACATGATGGAGCAGGTGCTGGATATTCCGGGACAGGAAATCATCACCCGCGACAACGCGATGGTCGGCGTCGATGCCGTGGTCTTCTTCCAGGTGCTGGATGCCGGCAAGGCGGCCTACGAGGTGTCGAACCTCTATGTCGCGATCATGCAGCTGACCACCACCAACCTGCGCACCGTGATGGGCAGCATGGACCTTGATGAAACGCTGTCGAAGCGCGACGAGATCAACGCCCGGCTGCTCTCGGTGGTCGATCACGCCACCTCGCCCTGGGGCGTCAAGATCACCCGGGTCGAGATCAAGGACATCCGGCCGCCGGCCGATATCAGCAATGCCATGGCCCGCCAGATGAAGGCCGAGCGTGAGAAGCGCGCCCAGATCCTTGAGGCCGAGGGCCTGCGCGCGGCCGAGATCCTGCGCGCCGAGGGTGAGAAGCAGGGCGCGATCCTCTCTGCCGAAGGGCGCCGCGAAGCCGCCTTCCGCGATGCCGAAGCCCGCGAGCGCGAGGCCGAGGCCGAAGCCAAGGCGACGCTGATGGTGTCCGACGCGATCGCCAAGTCTGGCACCCAGGCGCTCAACTACTTCATCGCGCAGAAGTATACCGAGGCGGTCAGCCAGTTCGCCACCTCGCCCAATGCCAAGACCATCCTGTTCCCGGTCGAGGCGACCCAGCTGATCGGCTCGGTCGGCGGGATCGGCGAACTGGTCAAGGACGCGCTGGGCGAGAAGAAGGCCTGAGCTGATGAACCCACTCGAAACGCTCGATCCGCACTGGTCCTGGCTGGCGCTGGGGCTGGTCCTGGCGATCGGTGAGATGGTCATCCCCGGCGTCTTCCTGATCTGGCTGGCCGTGGCCGCGATCCTCACCGGGCTGCTGGCCTGGGTCGTGCCGATCGGCGTGCCGGTGCAGATCGTGATCTTCGCCGTGCTGGCGATCGTGCTGGTGTTTACCGGCAAGCGCTATCTCGGGCGCAACCCGATCACCCCGGCCGATCCGGCCATGAACGATCGCGGTGCGCGCATGCAGGGCGAGGTGGTGACGATTACCCACGCGATCGATGGCGGATCGGGCCGCGCTCGCCACGGCGATACCGAATGGCTGGTGAAAGGCCCCGATGCCGAACCTGGCACGCGGATGCGCGTGGCCGGGCATGACGGCGCGGTGCTGCTTGTCGAGCATCTGCACTGATCCCATATGAAGCGCCACCGGGAGATTGCAGCATGACCGACAAAGTGATCCTGACCGAAGCCGAATGGTTCGCGAAGCTGGGGCCGGAGCGGTACCATATCCTGCGCGAGGCGGGAACCGAACGCGCCTTCACCGGGATCTACGAGCGCAACAAGGCGACCGGGGTCTACATGTGCGGCGGCTGCGGCGCGCCGCTCTTCGCGTCGAGCGAAAAGTACGAATCCGGCTGCGGCTGGCCCAGCTACACCGCGCCGCTGCCCGATGCGCCGATCGACGAACTGGTCGACACCAGCCACGGCATGATCCGCACCGAAGTGCGCTGCGCGCGCTGCGACGGGCACCTGGGCCATGTCTTCCCCGATGGCCCGCGCGAGGCGGGCGGGCTGCGCTATTGCATCAACAGCGCGAGCCTCGATTTCGAGCCCGAGGAATAAGCGCGGTTTCTGCACAAATTCTGCGATTCACCACAGGTTACAATTCGCCTATGTAGCGCGGGCGAAGGGGGCTGACCGCCCGCAGACAGGATTATTGGCAAGGCATGGCGCGTAAGAACAACAGCGGGCGCAAGGCGTCCGAACCGGAACAGCCGAGCGGCTGGCGGCGACTGATGCGGCGCCTGTTTGTCTGGGGCGGCGGGCTGGCCCTGCTTGGCCTGCTGGCACTGACCATTTCGGTCTGGCTGACCGCGCGCTCGCTTCCCAGCTTTGATGAGCTCAAGTCCAGCCAGGCCGGGCAGATGATCGTGGTTCGCGCCCGTGACGGGACGGAACTGGTCTCGCTGGGGCCGAGCTATGGCAAGTGGCTGAAACACGATGATATTCCCGAAGTCATGCGCACGGCCATGGTCTCGGTCGAGGATCGCCGGTTCCGTTCGCACCCGGGCGTCGATCCGATCGGGCTGGCCCGCGCGGTCTATGTCTCGCTGACCAGCGGCAAGTCGCTGCGCGCCACCTCGACCATCACCCAGCAGCTGGCCCGCACGGTGTTCCTGAACAACAGCCGCACCCTGGGCCGCAAGCTGCGCGAAGGCGTCCTGGCGCTGGCGCTGGAATGGAACTTCTCGAAGGACGAGATCCTCGAGCTCTACCTGAACAAGGTCTATTTCGGCGGCGGTGCCTATGGTGTCGATGCCGCCGCGCGCAAGTTCTTCGGCCATCCCGGTACCGAGATCACTCTGCCCGAGGCGGCGATCATCGCCGGGCTGGTCAAGGCACCGTCGCATTATTCGCCCACCGCCGATGCCGAGGCCGCCGTCGGCCGGGCCAAGGTGGTCCTTTCGGTCATGCAGGCGAACGAGGCGGTCACGCCCGGTGAAGCGGCGGCGGTCGATTTCGATGCGGTAAAGTTCGCGGCGGAAAAGAACCAGAACTCGGTGCGCTATTTCACCGACTGGGCGCTGCCGCAGCTCGATCTGCTGCTGCCGGACAACACCCGGCCGATCGAGGTGTGGACCACGCTCGATCCCAAGATGCAGGCCGCCGCCACCCAGGCGATCGAGGCCAATACGCCGAAGGGCGCGCAGGGTGCGCTGGTCAGCGTCGATCGCGATGGCGCGGTCCTGGCGATGGTTGGTGGCACCGATTACGTGACCTCGAACTACAACCGCGCGGTCAATGCCGTGCGCCAGCCGGGTTCGGCCTGGAAGCTGTTCGTCTATCTCGCCGCGCTCGAGGCGGGGTACACCCCCAATGACCGGGTGGTGGACGAGCCGGTGACGATCGATGGCTGGAGCCCGCGCAATTCGACCGGCGATTTCGCGGGCGAGATCGATGTCCGCACCGCCTTCGCCTATTCGAAGAACACCGTCGCGGCCCAACTGGGCAACGAGGTGGGCTTCAGCGCGGTGGCCGGGATTGCCCGGCGGTTCGGCATTACCACCCCGATCTCGACCGTCCCCTCGATGGTGCTGGGCAGCAACGAGGTGCGCCTGATCGACCTGACCCGCGCCTTTGCGGCGGTTTCGGCCAAGGGCCGGGCGGTCGATCCCTATGGCATTACCAAGGTCCAGACCATCGATGGCGAGGTGCTGTACCAGCGCCAGCCCAAGGAGGGCGCGCTGCTGGTGCCCGCCTATGTCGCGGCCGGGATCACCGACCTGCTGCAGACGGCAGTCAGCACCGGCACGGGCCGCGCGGCGCAGATCGGCCGTCCGGTGGCGGGCAAGACCGGTACCACCTCGGCCAACAAGGATGGCTGGTTCATGGGCTTTTCGAGCGGCGTGACCACCGGCGTCTGGATGGGCCGCGACGATGCCCGCGCCGTACCCGGCCTGCAGGGCGGGGCCGCGCCGGCCCGCGCCTTTGCCTCCTTCATGAAGGTGGCCGTGGCCGGGCGCCCGGTCGAGGCTTTCGAAACCGAAGTCACCCTGCCGGCCTGGCAGCTTGAGCCGGACGACGAGGCCCAGCTGGGCGGCAATCCGGACGAGTATTATTACGCCGACGAACAGGGCAACCTGGTCAGCCCCGATCGGGGTGAGGCACCGACCGGTCCGGACCAGGGCCCGCCCCCCGGCCGTGAACCGCCGCCCGCCGCCAACGAGGAGTTCCTGCGCGAGGCTACCGGCGCTCGGCCGGGCTAGGTCCGGGTAGCCCCGGCAAACCGGCCACAGAAAAGGCCCCGTCCAGCAGCCTGGACGGGGCCTTTCTTGTTGGCCGCGGCTGGCGGGCCCGGTCCTAGCGCAGGCGGACCGGCACATAGGCGGGCGGCTGCCCGCGCCGCTGGAGATAGAGCAGCACGGCAGCCCGGTTCTCGGCCTTGGCGGTGCGGATCGCGGCTTCCAGTTCGGCCACGGCGGTGATTTCGCGGTAATTGACCGACAGGATCACGTCGCCGCGCTGGAGCCCCTTGGAGCCAGCATCCGAAGTGCCATCGACCGCCGCGATCACGAGCCCGCGAGTACCGGCGGGCAGGCCGATCTGGCCGGCGATCTGCGGGTTCATCGGCAGGACCGACAGGCCGAGCGCGCGTTCGGACAGCCCTTCGCCCTGGCGTTCGGGGGTGCGGTTGAACTGTTCGTCGCGCTCCTGGTCGTTCGGACCAAAGGTCTGCTGGGCCAGTTCCTCCTCGCTCGGCCGCTTGCCGACGACGGCGAAGATCGTCATCCGCTTGCCGTTGCGGATCAGGTCGATCGGGATGCGCTTGCCCGGGGCGGTATTGGCAACGATGAACGACAGGGTGTTGTCGGGCGAGACTTCCTGGCCATCGACCTTCAGCACCACGTCGCCCGGCTGCATGTTGGCCGCCGCCGCGGCCTGGCCGGGCTGGACGGTCTGCACCAGCTCGCCGCGATTGCGCGGCAGGCCCAGCGAATCCGCGATATCGTCGGTTACCGGCACGATCTGGACGCCAAGGTAGCCGCGCTCGATCGCCTGGCCCTTGATCAGCTTTTCGACAATCGGCGAGGCGATGTCGGCGGGAATGGCAAAGCCGATCCCCACGTTGCCGCCGGTCGGCGAATAGATCGCGTTGTTGATGCCGATCACGTTGCCCTTCATGTCGAACAGCGGACCGCCCGAGTTGCCCCGGTTGATCGAGGTATCGGTCTGGATGTAGCGGCTGGCCCCGGCCGAGCGGTGGACGGCCGAAACGATTCCGGCGGTAACCGTGCCGCCCAGGCCAAAGGGGTTGCCGATCGCGATAACCCAGTCGCCCACGCGGGCCGCCTGGCTGTTGCCGAAGCGCACGAAGGGCAGGGGCTTGCCCGCCTCGATCTTGAGCACGGCAAGGTCCGACTGGGTATCGCGGCCGACCAGCTTGGCCGCATATTCGGTGCCATCGGCCAGGGTCACGGTGATCGATTGCACTTCACCCTGGCCATCGGCGGTGATCACGTGGTTGTTGGTCACCACATAGCCATCGGCGGTGATGATGAAGCCCGAACCCAGCGACTGCGCCTCGCGCGTGGCCGGGCCGCTGCCGCCACCGCCGAACAGGTCGGCGAAGGGCGTGCCGGCGAAGGGATTGGCATTGGCCACTCGCACGCGCTGGCGCGTGGCGATGTTGACCACCGCCGGCTGCAATTGCTGGGTCAGTTCGGCAAAGCTGGCCGGCGCGCCCGCGCGCGGCACCACGGCTTCCATCCGGGTCGCATCGTTCTGTGCCACCTGCGCCCCGGCCGGGATGCCGGTCATCACCGAAACGGCCGCGCCGCCGATCAGCAGCGCACTGGTAACTCCATAGGCGTATCGCACGTGTCGCGTTTCCTTCTCAGATCGTTTCACCCTGCCGCGGGTGTCGCCGCCGATTCAAGCAGGCCAGCCTGAACGGGAATTGAATGATTCCACGAACGCCCTTCACCGTCCTCTGAACTGCCGCAGATATTCGTTGTCGGGCGACAGGATGATCGTGCTGCTGCCCTTGTTCGCCTGGTTGGCGAAAGTGGCATCATAGCTCTTCATGGCGCGGTAAAAGTCGTAGAACGCCGGATCCTTGCCAAAGGCGTTGGCATAGATCTGGGTCGCGCGGGCTTCGGCTTCGGACGTGATCAGCTGGGCCTGCTTCTGGCCCTGGGCCTGGATCGTGATGGCCTCCTGCTCGCGCGCGGCCTGCATCCGGGCGAAGGCCGAATCGAGCGCCCCGGCGGGCAGGTCGGCCCGCTGGATGCGCACGTCGATCACCTGGGCGCCATATTCGCGGGCCTGGCGATCCAGGTTCTCCTTGATCTGGGTCATCGCCGCGCCGCGTTCGGCATTGAGCAGCGACTGGAAGGTGCGCTTGCCCAGTTCCTGGCGCAGCACCGAGGTCATGATCGGCTGCAGCTGGCTCATCACCCGGTCGGTCGAACCGGCGGTCTTCACCATCTTGACCGGGTCGATCACCCGGAAGCGGGCATAGGCGGTCACTTCCAGCCGTAGCTGGTCGGACGAGAGCACCGTCTGGCGCTCCATCGGGAACGACATCAGCCGCTTGTCGACGAAGACCAGCTGCTCGATGAAGGGAATGCGCCAGCTGATCCCGGCCCCGGTCTGGCCGAAGTCCTGGTTCGGCTTGAAGGCGTTGATCTTGCGGACTGGTTCACCCAGCCGCACCACCACCACCTGCTGCGTTTCGGGCACGATCACCAGGCTGGACATGGCCAGGATCACGACGGCGATACCGGCGATGATCCGGGTCTTGCTGCGCTGCCAGAGCTGTTCGATCATCACTGGCCTCCCTGCTGAGGCGCTTCGGCCGCGCGGCGGCGCAGCTCGGGCAGGGGGAGATAGGGGGTCACGCCATTGGCCTCGACCACCACCTTGTCATTCGACGACAGGACGCGCTCCATGGTTTCGTAATACATCCGCTGCCGGGTGACCTGCGGCGAAAGCTTGTATTCGGCATAGACCTTGTCAAAGGCCGCCGCCTCACCCTCGGCACGGGCCAGGGTCTGCTGCGCCCAGGCCTGGGCATTGTTCTTGTCGCGCTCGGCGAGCTGCTGGGCCACGTTGACCTTCTGGAAGGCATCGGCGACCTTTTCCGGCGGATCGGCTTTCTTGATGTCGACGCCGATCACGTTGACCCCGGCGCGGTAGGCATCGAGGATTGCCTGCATCCGGCGGCGGGTGTTCGCTTCCAGCTGGCCGCGTCCGGTGCCGTCCCACACCGCCTTCAGCGGCACTTCGGCCACCGACAGGCGCATCGCGGCCTCGGCCACTTCGCGCACGGTCGACTGCGGATCGGTGGAGGCGAAGGTGTAAAGCTCCAGGTCCTTGATGTTCCAGCGGACCTGGTACGACAGGTCGATCAGGTTCTGGTCGCTGGTCAGCACCAGGTTCTCGCCCTCGCCCAGCGGGATCACGTCGTTGGTCACCGAGGTGACATCGCGGGTTTCGACCTGCTGGAGCGGCCAGGGCAGGGTGAAGCTGACACCCGAACCGATCGTGCGGGTATACTTCCCGAAGGTGGTGACGATGCCCTGCTCCTTGGGGCTGAGCTGGTGGGTCGTGCTGGAAAACAGCCAGACCACCGCCACGCCGCCCAGGATCACCGGCCACCAGCTCTTGCCACCCGCACGCGGGGGCAGGCCGGGGAAGCCGCCGCCACCGCCGCCGCCGGGCCCACCGGGGCCCTTGCGCCGGGCGCGGAAGATATCCTCGATATTGGCCGAGCGCCGGTCACCACCGGCATAATCGTCGGGCTTCAGCCAGGGATTGCGCGGCCCGGGGCTGGGCTGATCGCCGCCGCCGCCGCTACCTTCGCCGGTCCCGTCGCCGGGGCCATCACCGGCCGGCGGTTCGGAACCGCCCCCGCTGCCGCCCGATCCGCCGCTTGCGCCGCCCGAACCGTTACCGTTGCCCCAGGGGCTCTTGCGCCCGGCCATGGCCAGCCACTGGCCGGGTTTGAAACTGCCAATTCCTCTCATGCCATGCGTTATAGGAAGTGCTGGACCAAAAAACAGGGTCTCGCTGCGCTTTTTCCTTGCTAGGGGGCGCAGCACGTCAACCGGAGCCATGCCTTGAGCGATTCAGATGCCTTGAAGTCCCTGCTGCCCCCCCTGGCCCAGGCCCGCCTGCAGTCGTTGCGGCTGGCCGACGGGGTCGCCATTGTCATCCTTGATGCCGCCGGTTTCGACGGAATCGAGCGCGACCGGCTGGAAGCCGCGGTCAAGGAAGCGCTGGCCGCCGCCCCCGGCGTGCGCGAGGTGCGCGTGGCGATGATGGCCGACAAGCCGAGGCGCCGGATCGTCGCGGTCGGTTCGGGCAAGGGCGGGGTGGGCAAGTCCACCGTTTCGGCCAACCTCGCCGTGGCGCTGGCACGGCTGGGGCGCAAGGTCGGGCTGGTCGATGCCGATATCTATGGCCCCTCGCAGCCGCGCCTGCTTGGCACCGAGGGCAAGCGCCCCGACGCGCGCGAGAAGCAGCTGATCCCGGTGCCGAGCGAGTTCGGGGTTGGCGTGCTGTCGATGGGCAACCTGATCGAGCCGGGCAAGGCGATTGCCTGGCGCGGGCCGATGGCGGGCAATGCGCTGGGCCAGCTGGTCGATGCCGATTGGGGTGCGGCGGAAATCCTCGTGGTCGACCTGCCGCCCGGCACCGGGGACGTGCAGCTGACCATGCTCCAGCGGCACAAGCCGGCGGGGGCGGTGATCGTCTCCACGCCGCAGGACCTCGCGCTGATTGACGCGACGCGGGCGATGCAGCTGTTCGACGTGGGCCAGGTGCCGGTGATCGGCCTGGTCGAGAACATGGCGGGCTATGTCTGCCCGCATTGCGGCGAGGTGTCCGATCCGTTCGGGAAGGGCGGGGCGGAGGCCGAGGCGGCACGGCTGGGTCATGCCTTCCTCGGGCGCATCCCGCTCGATCTCGCAATCCGCCAGGCCAGCGATGCCGGCACGCCCCCCGCGGCGGGCGATGGTCCCCAGGCCGAGGCGTTCCTGGCGCTGGCGCGGCGGGTGGCGACCTGGCTGGATAACAGCTGATGCGGCTCAGCCGGCGCGGGCTGCTGATCGGCGCCGGGGCGGCGGGCGGCCTGCTGGTCGCCTGGGCGCTGACCCCGCGCCGGTTCGACCCGCCGCTGGCAGCGGGCGAAGGTGAAGTGGTATTCGACGCCTGGCTCAAGATCGGCACGGACGGCGTGGTTACCGTGGCCGTGCCTGACCTCGAAATGGGGCAGGGGATCACCACGCTGATCCCGCAGATCGTCGCGACCGAACTGGGGGCCGACTGGCGGCAGGTGGCGGTGGAACCGGCGCCGGTCAGCGGGGCCTATGGCAATGTGCCGCTGGTGGCCCATTGGCGCGAGCTGTGGATGCCGCTGCTGCCTGACCTGGCCGAGGCGCCCGATGCGCTGCTGGCGCGGCGCTTTGCCGAGCGCGAAGCCTTCGTCGTGACCGCCGAGGGTTCCTCGCTGGCGGCGCATGAAGCGGCAGCGCGGGCAGCGGCGGCCTCTGCGCGCGCCATGCTGGCCATGGCGGCTGCGGACCGCTGGGATATCGCCTGGGAGGAATGCGAAGCCAGGGACGGCTTCATCATCCACGACCGGCAGCGCGCCCGCTTTGCCGAACTGGTGGAGGATGCGGCCGGTTATGATCCGCCCGATCCCCGGGCGCTGCGCCCCCGCCCCCCCGGCGAACGCGCGGTCGACCAGCCCGAGGGCGCCCGCCCGGCCTTTCCCCGGCTCGACCTGCCCGCCAAGGTCGATGGCAGCGTGACCTTCGCGGGCGATGTCCGCTTGTCCGGCATGGTCTTCGCCGCGATCCGCCACGGGCCGGCGGGGGAGACGCGGCTGGGTGCCTACGAGCCGAAAAATGCTGCACCGGTGGCCGGGCTGATCAAGCTGGTGGAAGGGCCTGGCTGGCTGGCCGCGGTGGCGCGTGACTGGTGGTCCGCGGAACAGGCCTTAACGCTTATTTCTCCGCGCTTTGCTGCGCAGCATGAACCCGAAAGCGCGGCGATTGACCGGCTGCTCGACGAGGGCCTGCGCTTTGGCGATGGACATGCCATCCTGAGCCGGGGCGAACCGGATGAAATGCTGCGAGGCAAGTTCGAGCTGGCGCGGCTCTACCGCGTCGCCCCGGCGCTGGCCGCGCCGCTCGAAACCGCCAGCGCCACGGCCCGGGTGAGCGACGGAAAGGTCGAGCTGTGGGTGGCCAGCCAGGCCCCCCAGGCGACCCGCCGCGCGGTGGCCGCCGCGCTCGACATCGCGCTGGCTGACGTGGTGCTCTATCCGATGCCGGCCGGTGGCAGCTTCGATGCCCGGCTCGATACGCCCCACGCGGTCCAGGCCGCGCTGATCGCCCGCGAGGTGGACAAGCCGGTCCAGCTGACCTGGTCGCGCTGGCAGGAGGCGGTGGCCGGTTTGCCGCGCACGCCGCTGCGCGCGGCGCTGGCGGCCCGCACCGCGCCCGATGGCTCGCTGACCGGGCTGAAGGTGCGGGTCGCCATGCCCGCCACCGCCCCTGAATTCGGCGCGCGGCTGTTCGCCGGGCAAACCGCGCAGGCCGCCCGTGCGGCGCAGGATCAGCCCGATCCGCTGACCATGGCCGGGATGGTGCCGCCCTATGCGATCCCGCACCTGCTGGTGGAGCACGTGCCGGTGGCGATCCCGCTCTCGACCGGTCGCCAGCGCGGCAACGGCGCGGCGCTGGGCTGCTTCCTGATCGAGACCTTCGTCGATGAACTGGCGGCGCGTTCGGGGCGCGAGCCGCTGTCCTATCGCATGGCCATGCTGGGGCAGGACATCCGCCTGGCCAATTGCCTGCAACGCGCCGCCACGCTGGCCGAGTGGGGCGGCGGGCGCGGCGGTGCGGGGCAGGGCCTCGCCTGCCACCGGATGATGCTGGGCGACCGCGAGGGGCGGATCGCGCTGGTTGCCTCGGCCCGCCGCGATGAGCGCGGCATCCGCGTCGACAAGCTGACCGCCGTGCTCGATATCGGCCGGATCGTGAACCTGGACATCGCCCGCCAGCAGGTGGAAGGCGGTCTGCTGTTCGGCCTGGCGCTGGCGCGCGGGGCCAGCAGGCCCTATGCTGGCGGCTTGCCGCAATCGGGGCGCCTTGCCGCCCTGGCCCTGCCGCAACTGGCCGATTGCCCCGAGATCGAGGTCGAGTTCATCGAAGGCGATGCCCCGCCATTCGATCCGGGCGAACTGGGCGTGGCCGTGGCCGCCCCGGCCATCGCCAACGCATTGTTTTCCGCCGGGGGCACCCGGCTGCACGCGCTTCCGCTTACCGGAGAATAGGGATCATGTTTCCCACTGCCGATCTGCCTGCCAATCACCCCCGGATCCTGCCGCGCCGCATCGGCGTGCTGCTGGTCAACCTGGGTACGCCCGATGCCCCGACGACCAAGGCGGTACGGCGCTATCTGCGGGAATTCCTGTCTGACCCCCGCGTGGTGGAGATCCCCAAGCTGGTCTGGTGGCCGATCCTCAACGGGATCATCCTCAACGTGCGGCCAAAGAAATCCGCCCACGCCTATTCGCAGGTCTGGGGGGCGGACGGCTCCCCGCTGGCCACGATCACCCGCGACCAGGCTGACCTGCTGCAGGCGCGGCTGGGAGAGGGCGTGATGGTCCGCTGGGCGATGCGCTATGGCAATCCGGCAATCGGCCCCGTGCTTGACGAGATGAAGGCGGCGGGCTGCGAGCGCATCCTGATCGCGCCGCTTTATCCGCAGTACTCGGGCGCGACCACGGCGACGGTGATCGACGAGCTGGGCCGGCTGCTGGCGGGGATGCGCTGGCAACCCGCCACCCGCACCCTGCCGCCCTATTACGACGATCCGGTCCACATCGCCGCGCTGCGCGATGACCTGGCGCGGCAACTGCGCGCCCTGCCCTTTGTGCCCGAAGTGCTGCTGCTGTCGTTCCATGGCATGCCGGAGCGCACCCTGCACCTGGGCGATCCCTATCACTGCCAGTGCCGCAAGACCGCGCGGCTGCTGGCCGAGGCCCTGGCCCCGGACTTCCCGGAGCTCAGGATCGAGACCAGCTTCCAGTCGCGGTTCGGCCGGGCCAAGTGGCTGGAGCCCTATACCGAGGACCGGCTGCAGGCGCTGGCCGCCGATGGGGTGAAACGCATGGCCATCGCCGCGCCCGGCTTTTCCGCCGATTGCCTCGAAACGCGCGAGGAACTGGCGATCCGGGGCCGCGAAGTGTTCGAGGAAGCGGGCGGGATTGACTTTGCCGCGCTCGATTGCCTGAATGTATCCGATCCGGGGATGGCCATGCTCGAGGCGCTGGTGCGCCGCGAGCTGGGGGGATGGATTTAACCGTTCGGTTAAGTTACATGAGTGTAAGTAGCAATAGCACACCCCCCTCCAGAGGATTCGCGCATGGCCACGCTTGCCCCCGAAGCTCCCCGATTCACGCACTGGTCCCAGACGCTCCCCAAGGATTCGCTCGATCACATCCCCGGTGAGGATGGCTGGCCGATCCTGGGCAACACGCTGCAATTGCTGGCCGATCCCAGCGGCTTCGGCAACCGGATGCGGGCCAAGTATGGCGACATCTATCGCAACAACAGCTTTGGCCGGCGCGGGGTGATCATGTTCGGGGCCGAGGCGAACGAGCTGGTGCTGTTCGATCGCGACAAGATCTTTTCGTCGGAGCAGGGCTGGGGTCCGGTGCTGGACCTGCTGTTCCCGCGCGGGCTGATGCTGCTCGATTTCGATCACCACCGCGCCGATCGCCGCGCGCTGTCTATCGCCTTCAAGCCGGGGCCGATGCGGCACTATTCGGGCGCGCTGAATGCCGGGATTTCCGCCCGGGCCGAGGAATGGCGGGGCCAGGAAATCCTGTTCTACCCGGCGATCAAGCAGCTGACGCTGGACCTCGCCGCCGACAGCTTCCTGGGCGTGCCGCTGGGGCCGGAAGCCGATGCGATCAACAAGGCTTTCGTCGACATGGTGGCCGCCTCGATCGGCGTGGTCCGCAAGCCGCTGCCCTTCACCGCGATGGGCCGGGGCGTGGCGGGGCGCAAGTTCCTGCTCGATTACTTCACCCGCGAAACGCTGAAGCGGCGCGAGGCTGGCGGCGGGCAGGACATGTTCAGCCAGTTTGCCACCGCCACGCGCGAGGATGGCAGCCTGCTGCCGGTCGACGAAGTGGTCGATCACATGATCTTCCTGATGATGGCCGCGCACGACACCATCACCAGCTCGGCCACCTCGCTGGTCTGGCTGCTGGCCAAGAACCCGGAATGGCAGGACAAGCTGCGGGCGGAGATCCTGGCCGTGACCGGCGGTGAAGGTCGCCCCCTGTCCTATGACGACATGGGCAAGCTGGACCTGACCGAGATGGCCTTCAAGGAATCGCTGCGGCTGATCCCGCCGGTCCCCTCGCTGCCGCGCCGGGCGCTCAAGGAGTTCGCCTTCAAGGGCGTGCGCGTGCCCGCCGGGACCCCGGTGGGGATCAGCCCGGCGGCGGTCCACATGGAAGCCGAACACTGGCCCGAGCCGGAAAAGTTCGATCCGATGCGCTTCACGCCCGAACAGGTCGCCAAGCGCCACAAATATGCCTGGGTGCCGTTCGGCGGCGGGGCGCACATGTGCCTGGGGCTGCACTTTGCCTATATGCAGGTGAAGATCCTGATGGCTCACCTGCTCAGCCGTTACAGCATCGAGATCGCGCCCGGCTACGCGCCCGAATGGCAGCCCTGGCCGATTCCCAAGCCCAAGGACGGGCTGCGGGTGGCCTTTAGGCCTGTTTGATTCGGTCGATGCCGCGAATCCCCCCTCCGCATGGGGCGGGGGAGGGGCGCGCAGGTTCTGATTGCGATGACCGGAACCGTTCGTGCTGAGGAAGGGCCGAAGTCGGAGACTGAGGACCTGTCTCGAAGCACTATCGGAGCCCCGCCTGCGGCAGGTCCTTCGAGACGCCGCTCAGCCTGCGGTTTCACGGCTCCTCAGGACTAACGGAGCGGTGGGTCCAATAGGATGGGCCGAGCGAGGCCGCTTAATCCGCTTTCGGCAGGTACTTCACCGGATCGAGCGCCACCCGGTTGCGGCGCACTTCGAAGTGCAGCTGGGGCGAGGTGGCAAGACCGGTCTGCCCGACCAGCCCGACGCGCTCGCCAGCCTTGACCTTGTCTCCGTCCTTCACCGTGATCCGGTCAAGGAAGGAATAGGTCGTGGTCCAGCGGCCGCCGTGGTGGATGATGACGGTCAGGCCATATTCCTTCGGCCCCTGCGCGGCATAGATCACGGTGCCAGCGGCGGCCGCGCGGGCGGCGGCGGAGCGCGGCGCGGCGATGTCGATCCCGTCGTGAAAGGCCTTGTCACCGCCGCGTGCCACGAAGGCGCGGCGGATTTCCCCTTTGACCGGCCAGGCGAATTTTGCGGGCGGCTGGGCGCTGGTAGCCGGTGCGCCGGGGGCGGGGCCCGGATCGGGAGCGGGGGTGGCGGTGCTGGTCGCGCCGGGGGAGGGTGCGGGCGCGGTGGCGGCTGGCACGGGCACCGGTGCGGCCTTGACGATCGTCGGGATCACCAGCTTCTGACCGGTCTTCAGCGGCGCCTTGGGATCAAGACCGTTGGCGGCGGCAATCGCGGACCACGGCACACCATAATCGAAGGCCAGTCCCAGCCCGGTTTCCCCATCCGCCACGGTATGCGTGCGGCGGCGCGGGATCACCAGCTTCTGCCCGGCGCGGATCGCATAGGGCGGTTTCAGCCCGTTGGCCTCAATGATCAGGAGGCGCGGCACGCCGGTGCGGTTGGCGATGCCGCCCAGCGTTTCACCGGGCTTGACCGTATACTCGGTCGCGGTCTTCGGATCGTCCTGCTGGGCCAGTACCGGGGCGGCGGCAAACACCGCCAGCGCCAGCGCGATGTGGCCCGGCCGCATCAGCCGAAGCGCCCCGCCAGCGCTGCCAGCGACGCCTCGTGCGTCAGGTCCAGCTGCAAGGGGGTTACCGCCACAAAGCCATCCTGGATTGCCTCGAGATCGGTCGCATGACCGGGGGTATGTTCTATCCCATCGAGACCAAACCAGAAATAGCGGTATCCCCGGGGATCAGTGCCTTCCACGATCGTCCCGCGCGAATAGTCGTGGAAACCCTGGCGGACCACCCGGATGCCCTGGACCTGCTCGGGCGGCAGGGCCGGGAAGTTGATGTTGACCAGCGTGCGCGGCGCAAACGGCGCGTCGAGCAGCGGGGCCAGCACCTTGGCCCCCCAGGCTTCGGCCGCGCCGAAGGGTACGGCATCGCCCATGCCCTCGCTGGCATAGACCTGGCTCAGCGCGATCGAGCGGATGCCCGCCAGCGCGCCCTCGATCGCGGCGGAAACCGTGCCCGAATAGGTCACGTCATCGCCCAGGTTGGCGCCGCGGTTGACGCCGGACAGGATCAGGTCGGGCGCGGCGGGCATGGCCTCGCGCAGCGCCATCATCACCGCATCGGTCGGCGTGCCGGATACCGAAAAACGCCGCTCGTCATGCTGGCGCAGGCGGACCGGGCGGCTGAGCGTCAGCGAATGGCCCGCGCCCGATTGCTCCTCGGCCGGGGCGCAGATCCAGATGTCGTCGGAAAACTGGCGGGCAATCGCCTCCAGCACGGTCAGGCCGGGGGCGAAGATGCCGTCGTCATTGGTCAGGAGAATGCGCATGGATGCTCCGCTAACCCAGGCAGACAATTTCGTCACCCTGAACTTGTTTCAGGGTCCATTTCACCGCCTGATCAGCGCTCGGAACCGAAGTGCCGCGTTTGCGGCACGATGGATGCTGAAACGAGTTCAGCATGGCGGATTTGAGTGAAACGCGGCGCTATGGCACCAGACGGTCAATTCCGCCCATGTAGGGGCGCAGCACCGCCGGCACTTCGACCGAGCCGTCCTCCTGCTGGTAATTCTCCAGCACGGCCACCAGCGTGCGGCCGACGGCAAGGCCAGAGCCGTTCAGCGTGTGGACGAATTCGGGTTTCGCCTTATCTCCGGCCGGGCGGTAGCGCGCGTTCATTCGCCGCGCCTGGAAATCGCCGCAGTTGGAGATCGAGCTGATCTCGCGGTAGGTGTCCTGGCCGGGCAACCAGACCTCAAGGTCATAGGTCTTGCGCGCGGTGAAGCCCATGTCCCCGGCGCAGAGCAGCACCTTGCGATAGGGCAGCTCCAGCGCCTGCAGGATCGATTCGGCCGCCGAGGTCATCCGCTCATGCTCGGCCTCGGACTGGTCGGGCGCGCAGATCGTCACCAGCTCGACCTTCTCGAACTGGTGCTGGCGGATATAGCCGCGGGTGTCCTTGCCGGCTGCCCCGGCCTCGCTGCGGAAGCACGGGGTCAGCGCGGTGAGGCGCAGCGGCAGCGTCGACCCATCAAGGATCTGCTCACGCACCGAATTGGTCAGCGAGACCTCGGCGGTGGGGATCAGCCAGCGGCCATCGGTGGTCTGGAAGTTGTCTTCGGCGAATTTCGGCAGCTGGCCGGTGCCGAACAGCGACTCCTCGCGCACCAGCAGCGGCGTGGCGCATTCGGTGTGCCCGTTGAGTGTCGTTTGTGTGTCCAGCATGTACTGGCCAAGTGCCCGCTGAAGGCGCGCCATCTGCCCCTTCAGGAACGTGAAGCGCGCCCCGGAAATCAGCGCGCCGGTTTCGAAGTCCAACCCCAGTGCCGGGCCCAGGTCGGCATGCTCCTTGGGCGCGAAAGCGAACTGGCGCGGGGTGCCCCAGCGGCTCACCTCCACGTTCTGGCTCTCGTCCTCGCCATCGGGAACGGCGGCATCGGGCAGGTTGGGGTGAGCGGCCAGCGCGTCCTGCAACTGGCCCGAAAGCTCGCGTTCCTGCTGTTCCAGCGCGGGCAGGCTAACCTTGATCTCGGCCACCTCGGCCTTGAGCCGTTCGGCCTCGTCCTTGTCACCGCGCCCCATAGCGGCACCAATCGCCTTCGAGGCCTCGTTGCGGCGGTTCTGCGCGTCCTGCATCGCGGTCGCAACCGCGCGGCGGGCCGTGTCCAGCGCGAGGATGCTGGCCGAAACAGGCTCCACCCCCCGGCGGGCAAGGGCGGCATCAAAGGCTTCGGGATTGTCCCGGATCAGGCGGATATCATGCATGGTGCGAGGCCTATGCCCGCCAAACGCTGTGGTATCAAGGGAGGGGGAAGTGGTGGGCGCGACAGGGATTGAACCTGTGACCCCACCCGTGTGAAGGGTGTGCTCTACCGCTGAGCTACGCGCCCACTTCCATCAGGAAGCGCGCCCTTAAAGGCGCTTGTGCGAATTGACAAGCGGGGAAAGCGGGATAGAGGCGCAGGGCATGACCGAAGAAACCCCCGCCACCCCCTCGACCGGCGCAGACGTGCCGCCCGATCGCCTGGCGATCAGCCCGCGCAGCCCCTGGTTCAACCAGGACGTGCTGATGCGCGGCGTTGGTATCCGCTTCAAGGGCGTGGTGCGCACCAATATCGAGGAATACTCGATTTCCGAGGGCTGGGTGCGGGTCCAGGCCGGCAAGACCATGGATCGCCACGGCCAACCGCTGACCATCAAGCTGAACGGCCCGGTCGAAGCCTGGTTCGAGGACCTGGGCGAAAATCCGCCGGTTGCGAAGGCTTAGATCGCCAGTTCGCGCTTGATGATGGCGGCGATGGGATCGTCGCCATCGCGGGTGCGAACAGAGCTGCGCGATTCGCCGCGTTTTTCCCTGGGCCCCGTTTCCGCCTTCGCCAGCGTGGCGCGCGGTGCCAGGCTTTCGTTCTTGCGCGGCTTCTTGGCATAGATGAACCCGGCGAGCGGCCAGTTGGTATTGCCCAGCGCCTGGCTCGGTCCGTACCACACCCGCACTTCGCTCCAGTCGTTGTCGGGCGAAACATCGATCGCCCGGACGTTTTCCTCGATCTGGCCGCGCCGTCCGTTGATCGGTGACCAGTTGGCATGGCTGATCAGTACCGTGCGCGAATCGATCACCTTGCTGACCGCAGCAACATGGCCGAGCCGCGAATTTCCATGGGGACGGAACGCCATCACCGCGCCGACGCGCGGCTTGTAGCCGCGGGCATAACGCCCTTCGGCCTGGTCCCACCAGGTATGGGCATCGCCGTAGATCTGGATCCCGGTCAATTGGCGGGCATAGGGAACGCACTGGAGGTAGGGCGGCAGGTTGATGTCGCCCGCATCGCCAGCGTTGCTATCGTCCAGGTCAATTGCCCGCGCACCAGCCGGGACGGCCATAACGGCAATCAGCAAGGCGGCCGGGATGAAATGACGTAAGGGTCGCATGGCGTAGGGCCTAGGCAATCAGGGTTAGCGCCGTTTAGCCGACCATGGTTAACGGGCGGCTAAGGAATGGCCGTAATTGCTACCCACCTTGCAAAATCCTGCCGGAAGCCGCAGGGGTGCGGCGTGCAACTCCCCCAGGTCATCATCATCGGGCGCCCCAACGTGGGCAAGTCCACGCTGTGGAACCGGCTGGTCGGCAAGAAGCTGGCCCTGGTCGACGATCAGCCGGGGGTGACGCGCGACCGCCGGTTTGGCGAGGCGCACCTGCTGGGCCTCGATTTCACGATCGTCGATACCGCCGGGTGGGAGGATGAGGATGCCGCCAGCCTGCCGGGCCGGATGCGCCAGCAGACCGAAGCGGCGCTGGCGGGGGCGGACGTTGCGCTGTTCGTGATCGACGCCCGCGCCGGCCTGACTCCGCTCGACGAGGAAATCGCCCGCCACCTGCGTCAGAGCGATGTGCCGGTGGTGCTGGTGGCCAACAAGGCCGAAGGCAAGGCCGGCGATCATGGCCTGTTCGAGGCGTTCTCGCTGGGCTTCGGCGATCCGGTGCCGCTCTCGGCCGAGCACGGCCAGGGCATGGCGGACCTGTTCGAGGCGCTGCTGCCGCACCTTAACGAGCGCCAGCTCGAAATGGACGCCGAGGCAGAACTGGCCGCCGAGAGTGAGGACGAGGAAGAGTACGATCCCCGGGCCGTGCTCAAGCTCGCCATCGTCGGACGGCCCAACGCGGGCAAGTCCACGCTGATCAACCGCTTCCTGAACGAGGACCGTCTGCTGACCGGGCCGGAGGCCGGGATCACCCGCGATTCGATCGCGATCGACTGGAACTGGCACGATTCCAAAACCGGGGAAGATCGCGCCGTGCGGCTGATCGACACGGCGGGGATGCGCAAGAAGGCCCAGGTTACCGACAAGCTGGAAAAGCTGGCCGTGGCCGATGCCCGCCATGCGATCGACTTTGCCGAGGTGGTCGTGCTGCTGCTCGACGCCACGCGCGGGCTGGAGCATCAGGATCTCAAGATCGCCAGCATGGTGCTGGAAGAAGGTCGCGCGCTGATGATCGCGATCAACAAGTGGGACGTGGCCGAGGACGCGTCCGGCCTGTTCAACGGCATTCGCAAAGCACTCGACGATGGCCTGAGCCAGGTGAAGGGCCTGCCGCTGCTCGCGGTGTCGGCCCGCACCGGCAAGGGGCTGGACGATCTGCTGCGCGCCGCCTTCGAACTGCGCGATGCCTGGTCAAAGCGGGTGCCGACCTCCGCGCTCAATCGCTGGTTCGACGATGCCCTGGCCAAGAACCCGCCGCCTGCGCCCGGCGGCAAGCGGATCAAGCTGCGCTACATCACCCAGGCCAAGACCCGCCCGCCCGGTTTCGTGCTGTTCGGCACCCGGCTGGACGAGCTGCCGACCAGTTACCAGCGTTACCTGGTCAATGGCCTGCGCCGCGAACTGGGCTTCGATGCCGTGCCGGTCCGGCTGATGTTGCGCAGCCCGAAGAACCCCTTCGCCAAGAAATGAGGGAAGGGGCGGGGGAGCGTCAGCTCCCCACAGCCTCGCTGTTGAGCTGGATGTAGTTCTGCAGCCCCATGCGCTCGATCATCTCGAACTGGGTTTCGAGGAAATCGACGTGTTCTTCCTCGCTGGCCAGGATCGACATGAACAGGTCGCGGCTCCCGAAATCGCGCACGGCCTCGCAATGGGCGATGGCTTCGCGCAGGTCGGGGATCGCATCGTGTTCGAGCGCGAGGTCGGCCTTGAGGATTTCCTCGACGTTCTCGCCGATCCGCAGCTTGCCCATGTTCTGGAAATTGGGCAGCCCTTCAAGGAACAGGATGCGTTCAGCCACCTGATCGGCGTGCTTCATCTCGTCGATCGATTCGTGCCGCTCATGGTCGGCGAGCTTCTTGATGCCCCAATTGTCGAGCATCCGGTAATGCAGCCAGTACTGGTTGACCGCGGTAAGCTCGTTGAACAGCACCTTGTTGAGGTGTTCGATGACTTTCTTGTCGCCCTTCACGGCGTGATCTCCCCGGGAGTTGGAACGGTCTTGATGTGATGATTATGCCGCGTTGCAGCACGTTGGGGCAAGTCGAATTTTCGTTTATTTTCAGGCGTTTTTGCCAATCGTTCGCAAGAGCTACAGCTGCTCTTGCAAGGCAGTCGCATCAGGCGGTTGCGAAGCCCTGGGCACGGGCGCAGGCGCGTTCCTCGATCAGCAATTCGGCTGCGTCGTCAAGGCATTGGCCGCACTGCGGGCGGCAACCCAGCGCTTCGTAAACGGCATCGGGATCGCCGGGGCAGCGGCGGGCGGCCTCGCGCAGTTCGCTTTCGCGGATGGCATTGCAGATGCAGATATACATCGGCGGCTCCCGGTGAATTCGAATCGGGTATAATGCGAATCGTTCTCAATCGCAACTATTGACGCAAGGGGAGCAGGCGGCCCTCGGTCAGGCTGCGCCAGAGCCATTCGGCGGGTCCTTGCGGGAACCGCTTGAGCCAGGGCGCGCTCCAGCCCAGCATGATCGCCCAGCCCAGCAACACGAACAGCCATTGCTCCGCCGGTCTGATCGTGCCGATCAGGCCCAGGCCCCAGCCATGGAAGATGAAGGTCATCACCAGCGAGGTCAGCAGGTAATTGCTGAGCGCCATCCGTCCGGCTGCGGTCAGTCGCCGGCCGATCCAGGTTCCGGCGAGCAGCGGCGCGGCCGTGACCAGCAACGCGAGCCAGGCCAGGGTCAGCGCCACATGCTGCGGCCCGGCCGCCCCAACCAGCAGGAAGAACATCGCTTCGGGCGGAAAGCCTCGGCTCCAGGCCCACCAGGCCTGGGCGAGGGCCAGGGGAAGCCCGATTGCCAGCGCCGCCAGTCCCATTCGGCTGATCCTGGTTGGCGGCCAGCGCCCCGAAAACAGCCCGCTACGATAAAGTGCCATGCCCACCAGCATGAGCGGCAGGGTCTCGCCAAAGGTGATCAGGGTCACGAGCAAGGGCTCATAAAGCGTCGCGAAAAACCGTCCGCCCAGCATTTCGGAATAGGGCAGCCGCAACAGCGCGGCGTCGCGCGCCAGCTGGGCCGAGGTGGCCGAGGTGCCGCGGGCCAGGTCGGCCAGCTGCTGCGGCGAGGCTGTGCCCGTGTGGGCCGCCTCGGCCGCGGCGAAGCTGCTCCACCCGATCAGGGTCAGGCCGCCATGCCACAGCGCGAAGAGCACGAACGCCGCTGTCAGCATCGCCTTGCCCGACAAGTGCCGCATGGCCAGCGCCAGCGGGGCAATCAGGGCGTAAATCATCAGGATGTCGCCGCTCCACAGGAACAGTTGATGGCAATAGCCGATCACCAGCAACCACCCCAGCCGCCGTGCCTGCCAGCGCGCACCATCTTCGCCAGTGGCGTCCCTCCGGTCAACCAGCAGGAGCAGCGAAGCCCCGAACAGCAGGGTGAACAGACCCCGCATCTTGCCTTCGAACAGCACCAGCCCGATCACGAAGGCCAGCTCGTCAGCCGGGCTCGCCGCTCCCGACAGGCGGGGCGACAAGGGGGCGGTTGGCCCCCCGGCGAACGAGGCAATGTTGATCGCGAGGATGCCGAGAACGGCAGCGCCCCGGACAAGATCCAGCGAAGCGATCCGGCCGGACGCCGCCGGACCGGTCATCTCAGTTGCGAACCGCGATGCAGGTCTGGCCGGCCGCAGTCAGCTTGGCACAGGCCGCGCGGGCTGCAGTTTCGCTGGCAAAGCCGCCCGCCTGCAGCTTGGTCACGGCGCCGGCCTTGACGTTGATGCGCGGCTTCCCGGCCAGCTCTGGCCTTGCCTTGAGCCGGTTCCAAAGCGCATCGGCGTTGGCCAGCACGCCAAAGGCGCCCAGCTGGACCCGCCACTGACCGGTCGCTTCGGCGGCTGCTGGCGGTGCGGCAGCCGACACCGCGCGCGGCTTCACCATTGGCGTCGCGGTCGAAACCGGTGAGGCAGCGGGCGGCAGTTCCGTGACGCCCGGCGGCAAGCCCTTGCGGACCGTTACCGGACGTGGCGCCGTGACGGGCCGGGCATAGTCGGCCCCAGCGCTGGCCGGGCTCGCCGCCGCCCCGGCGGCCGCGTTCGCTTCGGCTGGTGTGGGCCCGCGCATGGCCACTGTCGCGATCGGGGCGGAACCGGCCGGCACGGTTGCGCCCAGATCGGCGGCGGCGAGCTGGCGTGCGCGGGTCGCGTCCGCCTGGCTGCGCAGTTCGGCGGCCAGCCCGACCGCCTGCTGGCGCTGGGCCATCGGCACATACATGTCCATCTGGCCAAGCGCAGCGATCGCCGGTTGCAGTCCGGCCTGTTGCGCCAGGCTGACCAGGGCATAGGCCCGCACCCAATCCTTGGCCACGATATCGCCGTTGAAATGCCCGATTCCCAGCAGGTATTGCGCGCGCGGCTCGCCGCGATCGGCGGCGGCGCGGATGAAGGGCAGGGCCTGGGTCCGCTGACCCCGCTGGAACAGCATCAGGCCATAATTGTCGCCCGCCTGCAGGTGCCCCTGCGCGGCGGCGCGCCCGAAGAGCTCCTCGGCCTTGGCCGGGTCCGGCTTGACGCCCTTGCCGAGCTTGTAGGCCTGGCCGAGGTTGAACATGGCGTCGGCATCGCCGCGAGCGGCCTCGTCCTGCCAGATCCGGGTTGCCGCGGCAAAATCCCCCCGGCTCCAGGCATCGACTCCGGCCTTGGTATCGGCGTTGAGCGGGCTGGCCAGCGTCAAGCCGGCGACGCCGGCCGCGAGCAGCAAAAAAACCTTGCGGTTCATCACTTGTGTCCCTCCGGTCACAGCACTTTAAGCGACGATCCGGCTTTCCCTGCTCCGGTTCGTCAAAGGCTGCGGGCCTGTTTGCTTAAGTGACATAGTAAAGCAGTCATTAGCAAAGGGTTTATGACGGCAAACTCGCGGATCGTGCGGCTGCCGAACCAAGGGCGTTAACCAATAATTAGGAACGTTCTGCGATCCCCCGGGCCAAGTCTCATCGGCTTTAAACGAATGCAGGGGGAATTGGCTTTGCGCGTATTGGCATTGGCATCGCAGAAAGGTGGCTCGGGCAAGACGACCTTGTCGGGGCACCTCGCCGTTCAGGCCCAGCGCGCCGGCGCTGGCCCGGTCGTGCTTATCGACATCGATCCGCAGGGATCGCTGGCGGACTGGTGGAACGAGCGCGAGGACGATTATCCCGCCTTCGCCCAGACCACGGTCGCCCGCCTGGCAAGCGATCTTGCCGTGCTGCGCCAGCAGGGCTTCAAGCTGGCCGTGATCGACACGCCGCCGGCGATCACCATGGCGATCCAGTCGGTGATCTCGGTTGCCGAACTGATCGTCGTGCCGACCCGCCCTAGCCCGCATGACCTGCGCGCCGTGGGTGCCACGGTCGATCTGTGCGAACGCGCGGGCAAGCCGCTGATCTTCGTGGTCAATGCCGCCACCCCCAAGGCCAAGATCACTTCGGAAGCCGCTGTCGCGCTGTCGCAGCATGGCACCGTCGCCCCGGTCACCCTGCATCACCGCACCGACTATGCCGCCTCGATGATTGATGGTCGCACGGTGATGGAAGTCGAACCCAACAGCCGCTCCGCCCAGGAAGTGGTCGCGCTGTGGAGCTATATCTCCGACCGTCTCGAAAAGAACTTCCGCCGCACCGTGTTTGCCGCGCCCAACACCGTTTCGATGCTGCCCGGCGCCGGTCGGCCCGCCGGTGGCTTCGGCCGCCGCGTGGCTGGCTCCTGAGGAATGGGGACGGGGGGCATATGACCGAAGCAAAACCACTGGCCTCGCTCTCGCCGTCGCTGCTCGCCCGCAAGGGTGCGGCGCGTCCGGCCATGCGCCCGCAACTCGGCGCCATCGCGCCTGATGCGCTGGCTCGCCAGATCCAGGACATGAGCTGGTCGGACGACCTTGGCTGGAACGACATGGGCGAGGACCACGATCCCGCCATGCCGGTCGAGACCCATCCCGCCGGGCCCAATTCTGAGCCGGCCGGACAGGTCGTGCCGATCCTGCCCGAAGCACCGATCCCGGCTGTTGCCGAACTGCCCGAAGTGGTGCGCCAGCAGGCCGAGGTTGCTTCGATTGTGCGGGAAAAGGTGCGGTCGCAGCCGAAGCCGCCCGCCGCGCCTGTCGCTGCGCCTGCCACCACCCCTGCCGCGCGTGCGGGAGCCAGGCGCCGCTCGGCGCTCGCCAGCGGCCGCCGTGCCGCCTTCACCCTGCGGGTCGATGCCGATCGTCACCTCAAGCTACGGCTGGCATGCGCAATCCGCAATCGCAGCGCGCAACAACTGGTGACTGAGGCGCTCGATCGCCTGCTCGACGAATTGCCTGACGTAACCGACCTCGCTGCGCAACTCGCGCGCGCCGACAGCTAGTTTTAGCGAAAAGGGAGTTTCCCGATGACCGCCAAGATCAACCGCACCAAGCTTCTCTCGCTGGGCCTGACCGGGGCAATTGCGCTGGCGATCGTGGCCGGATCCGGCTTTGCCGACCAGGTCGTGGCCCGGCCGACTCCCGACAAGACCGCGGCGGCCGCCCAGGCCGCGCTGGCAAAGGGGCAGGTCGACAAGGCGATCAGCCTGGCCGAATCGGTCGTGGCCGCCAGCCCGCGCGAACCATCCTATCGGGCGCTGCTGGCCCATGCCTATCTCAAGGCCGGTCGCTTCGCCTCGGCCGCGACCACGTTCGACGACGCCATGAAGCTTGGCGATACCAGTTCCAAGACGGCCTTGGGCCTTTCGCTGGCCTATGTCGGCGCGGGTCGCAACCGCGATGCGGTGTCGATCCTGGATGACTGGCGCGATGCGATCCCGGTGGCCGACCTTGGCCTTGCCATGGCGCTGGCCGGCGAGCCGACGCGCGGCAGCGCAATCCTGGCCGATGCCCTGCGCGGCGGTGAAAACACGCCGAAGCTGCGCCAGAACCTCGCATATGCCTATGCGCTCGATGGCCGCTGGCGCGAAGCGCGGATCATGATGAGCCAGGATGTTCCGGCTGACCAGATGGACGCCCGGATCAGTGAATGGGCGGCCCAGGCCCGCCCCGAAGACTTCCAGGTCCGCGTCGCCGGCCTGATCAAGGCCCCGCTGCGCAGCGACCCGGGCCAACCCAGCCGACTCGCGCTGAACGCCAACCCGGCCGCCGAACAGCTGGCGGTCGAAACCGCTGCGGTCCGTGACGTTCCGCAGGTTGCTGCAGCGACCCCCGTTGAGCCGGTTGCCGAACTGCCGGCGGCCGAACCGGTCGCCGCGCTGGCCAGCTATGCTCCGGTCGGGGCCAAGCCGGTCGAACCGATGAAGGTTGCCGCTGCCGCTCCGGTTGAACCTGCTCCGGTGGTCCAGCCGGCTGTTGCGCCGCGCTTTGCTCAAAGCTTTGTCTCGATCCCGGTGGTCCAGCCGCTGCCGGTGCGCCAGACTCGCGCCGCCGCTCCGGCCCGGGTGCGGGTGGCTGCTGCCCCGGCCTATGCCGGCAAGCCGGTCGCCGCCGATACGCACCGCATCCAGCTGGCCAGCTTCTTCACCGAGCAGGGCGCCCGCCGCGCCTGGGGCATCTACACCGCGAAGAACCCCGAGCTGCGCAAGTACCGGATGACAATCACCAAGGCCCAGGTGCGCGGCAAGACCTATTACCGCGTGGCTGCGGCCGGCCTCAACGGCAGCCAGGGTGCGCGCAGCCTGTGCGGCACGGTCAAGGCGCGCGGCATGGCCTGCTTTGCCTATGCCACCAGCACGGGCGTGCCCGGCACCCGCGCAGCCAATGCTCCGATGCTCGCCCAGGCCAAGCCTGCTGCTCCCAAGGCTGCCGCGCCCAAGGTCGGCGTGACCGGACCGGCGATGGCCCGCAAGCGCTAAGCGCCAGCCTTTCAATCGGATCAGCGGCCCTGCTGCGCCATTGGCGGAGCAGGGCCTTTGCCATCAGGCGACCTGTGCGCCGCCCTTGAACAGGGCCAGAGCGCGGCCCTGGACGCCCTGCTTGTCGAAGGGCGTGTTGCCGGCAGTGGCTGCCATCTTGTCCGAATCGACCACCCACGGCTTGTCCGGGTCGATCAGGGCAATGTCGGCTTCCGCACCGACTGCCAGCACTCCGGCATTAACGCCCAGCAGGGCGGCGGGATTCCCGGCCAGCAGGGCAAAGGCGCGGGCCGTGGCGATCACGCCGTCGCGCACGAGCCCCAGGGTCAGCGGCAGCAGTGTTTCGGCCCCGGCCATCCCCGGTTCGGCATCGGCAAAGGGCAGGCGCTTGTCTTCGGGGCCGCGCGGATCGTGGCCCGATCCGATTACGTCGATCGTCCCGTCGGCCAGCGCCGCCAGCACGGCCTGCCGGTCAGCCTCGGCGCGCAGCGGCGGAGACAGGCGGGTAAACGTGCGAAAGTCGCCGATTGCCACGTCCGATAGCAGGGCATGGGCCGGGGTTACCCCGGCCGTTACCGCCACGCCGCGCGCCTTGGCGGCGCGGATCAGACCAAGCGCACCGGCTGTGGTAACCTGCCGGAAATGCAGCCTCGCGCCGGTCAGCTCGGCCAGGGCGATGTCGCGCGCCACAGCCAGCGCTTCGGCCTCGGCTGGGGCAGAAGGCAGGCCCAGCCGGGTCGCCATCTCGCCGGCGGTGGCCACGGCAGTGCCAGTCAATCCGGCATCCTCGGCCTGGCTGACCACGACCAGACCCAGCATGGCACAATAGGACAACAGACGGTGCATGGTGCCGCTGTCAGCGATCCAGCGCCGCCCGGTCGCCACTGCCCGCGCGCCCGCATCGCGCATCAGCGCCAGTTCGGCCAGATCCGTCCCCGCCAGGTCCTTGGTGGCTGCCGCCAGCGGGTGGACCCACAGGTCCGGCTTGCCCGATTGCGCGGCAAAGCGCACCGCCGATGGCTTGTCCAGAACCACGCCCTGGTCGGGCATCAGCGCGGCGCGGGTGATCCCGCCGAAATGGAAGGCCGGCTTGTCGATTGCGAATACCCCCAGGTCGACCAGTCCCGGGGCGATCAGCGCGCCCCTGGCATCAATCACCCGGTCGCCATCCTGCGGGGCGATGTCGGCGCCTAGGGCGACGATCCGTCCATCGGCGCAGCGCAGCGCGCCTGTCTGTGGCTCGCCAGTCGGCAGGACCAGCCGACCATTGACGATGGTCAGGGATTGCGGGGTGCTCATGCCCGGCCTCCCTCGGTCCAGCCCGGCATCTGCCGCGTGCGCCGGGTCAGCACGTCAAGGCAGGCCATGCGGATCGCGACGCCCATCTCGACCTGGGTAGTAATGGCCGAACGGCCCGCCAGATCGGCCACCGTGCTGTCAATCTCGACCCCGCGGTTCATCGGGCCGGGGTGCATGACCAGCGCATCGGGCTTGGCCTTTGCCAGCCGTTCCAGCGTCAGGCCATAGAGGTGGCGATATTCGCGCGGGGAAGGGATGAACTGTCCGCTCATCCGCTCCTGCTGCAGCCGCAGCATCATCACCACGTCGGCGCCATCGAGCGCGGCGTTGAAATCGTGGAACGGGGTCACCTTCATCGCCTCGATCCCGGCCGGCATCAGCGCCGGCGGGGCGCAGACGCGCACGTCGGCGCCCAGCGTGGTCAGGCAGTGGATGTTCGACCGCGCCACCCGGCTGTGCAGGATGTCGCCGCAGATGGTGACGGTCAGCTTGCCGAAGTCGCCCTTCGCCCGGCGAATGGTGAGCGCGTCAAGTAACCCTTGTGTGGGGTGTTCGTGCTGTCCGTCGCCCGCGTTGAGTACCGGGCAATCAACCTTGTCAGCGATCAGCCGCACCGCGCCCGAGCTGGCGTGGCGGATCACGATCGCATCGGCGCGCATCGCGTTCAGCGTCATCGCCGTATCGATCAGCGTTTCGCCCTTCTTTACGCTCGATTGCGCGGCATGCATGTTGACCACGTCGGCCCCAAGCCGCTTGCCCGCGATCTCGAACGACAGCAGCGTGCGGGTGCTGTTCTCGAAGAAGGCGTTGATGATCGTCAGGCCGGCCAGCCGATCATCGCGCTTCTGCGGCTGGCGGTTCAGTTCGACCCATTGTTCCGCCTCGTCGAGCAGGAACAGGATCTCCCACGGAGCCAGGCCCGCCAGGCCGGTGAGGTCGCGGTGCGGAAAGGCGGCGGAGCCAGCTGGATAGCGGCCCGCGGCGGTTGGTTCTGGCGATGTCATTGAAGCCAGTCCCCTAGCTGCCTTGCGCCGAGGTGGCAAGCGCTGGACGGTTGCCATCGGCCCTTGATCGAAGGTGGACTCGCTTTTGCCGGTCGATGTTCCTATCGCCAGACACAGTATAATCACGGGATTCCGCTGGATGATCTTCGCGCGCAAAGTCTGGGCCCTGCTGGTCGGCATCAAGGATGGCCTGGTGCTGCTGTTCATGCTGTTGTTTTTCGTCGCGCTTTACGCTGCGCTGACGGCACGGCCTTCGCCCGGCCAGGTGCGCGATGGCGCGCTGCTGCTCAAGCTGGATGGCACCGTGGTTGAGGAACCGGCCAAGGTCGATCCGATCGAATTGCTGATGGCGGGTGACACACCGGCCAAGGAACATCGTGCGCGCGACGTGATCCGCGCGCTGGAGGCGGCGGCCGAGGACGAGCGGATCAAGGCGGTCGCCCTCGATCTGTCCCGCTTCATGGGTGGCGGTCAGGTGACTTTGCAGGATGTCGGTGCGGCGATCGACAAGGTGCGCAAGGCGAACAAGCCGGTGGTGGCCTTCGCCCATGCCTATGCCGACGATGGCCTGCTGCTGGCGGCCCATGCCAGCGAGGTCTGGGTCGATCCGCTGGGCGGGGCCTTCGTGATGGGGCCTGGCGGGATGCGGCTCTACTATGGCGAGGCGCTGGCGCGCTTCAAGGTGACTCCGCACGTCTTCAAGGTCGGCACCTACAAGGATTTCGTGGAACCCTATGTCCAGAGCCAGGCCTCGCCTGCCTCGAAGGAAGCGCGCGGCGCGCTGGTTTCGGCCATCTGGGAAGACTGGCAGGCCCATGTGAAGGCCGCGCGGCCCAAGGCCGATCTGGCCCGTGTCACCGCCGATCCGGTGGGCTGGATCAAGGCGAGCCAGGGCGACGCGGCCAAGGCGGCGCTGGCCGCTGGCCTGGTTGACAAGCTGGGCACCCAGGCAGATTTCCACGCCCGTCTTCGTACCTTGGTTGGCCCCGATCCGCTCGACGATTCGCCGTTGGGCTTTGCACATAGCAAGCCGGCGGCCTTGCTGGCGGCACATCCCGAGGCGAAGGATGGCGAAGCGATTGCCGTGATCAACGTCGCGGGCGAGATTGTCGATGGCAAGGCCGGCCCCGGCACCGCCGGCGGCACCCGGATTGCCAAGCTGATTGACCAGGCCAATCTCGATGGGGCGAAGGCATTGGTGCTGCGGGTCGATTCGCCCGGCGGCTCGGTCATGGCGTCTGAAGAGATCCGTACCGCACTTGGCCGGTTCAAGGCTGGTACCAAGGATACCGGTCCACGCCCAGTCGTGGTATCGATGGCCAACTTGGCCGCCAGCGGGGGCTATTGGGTCTCGACCCCGGCGGACCGGATCTTTGCCGAACCCGGCACGATCACTGGCTCGATCGGGATCTTCGCCATGATCCCCACGTTCGAGCGCGCCCTGGCCGATTTCGGCGTGAAGGCCGATGGGGTCCGGTCCACGCCGCTATCGGGCCAGCCAGACCTGCTCACCGGTTTGACGCCTGAGGTGAAGGCCATGATCCAGGCCAATATCGAACAGAACTATGGCCGGTTCGTTGGGCTGGTAGCGCAATCGCGCAAGCGGAGTCCGGCTGAAGTGGAAACCTTTGCCGAAGGGCGCGCCTGGGATGGCGGGACTGCCCGGCAGAAGGGTCTGGTCGATGCGTTTGGCGGCCTCAACGAGGCGCTGGCCGATGCCGCCCAGCGTGCCAAGCTGGGCGATGACTGGCACCCTTCGTTCTATGGCCAGGACGAGGATCCCTATGCCTCGCTGATCGAGCAATTGCGCGGTAATGAGGATGCCGATGCCCCGGCCGCAGGTATGGACCTGACCGGTCTGGTCGCGGCCCGCCAGCAGGCTGGGATCGACCGCGTGCTGGGTGATCTCGCGCGGCTGTTCGAGGCGCGCGGTGCCCAGGCGCTGTGCCTCGATTGCCCGGTGCCGGTGGCCGCCGCTAAGCCTGTGGCGGCACAGCATGGCCTGATGGCGCGCCTGCTCGGCTTTTTCGGCGGCTAGCGCGCTTGCCCTTTGGCGCGGGGGCCACTAAGGGCCACCGCTTGATTCAGGCGATCCTGAATCGGCTTCGTCGGCAAGCGGGCGTGGCGGAATTGGTAGACGCGCTGGTTTTAGGTACCAGTATCGCAAGATGTGGGGGTTCGAGTCCCTTCGCCCGCACCAATCCCGCCCAGCGCCAGCCCCGACAGCCGATGTGCCGATAGCCGGTTTGAGTGAGAAGGCTTCCATTGTCATGCAGATTGTCGAGACCAGCAACGAAGGTTTGAAGCGCGCCTACACGGTGACGATCCCGGCGAAGGACATTGCCGCGCGGATTGAAGGCGAAGTGGCGAAGATTGCCCCCCAGGTGCGCATGCCCGGCTTCCGCCCCGGCAAGGTGCCGGCCAATCTGGTCAAGAAGATGCACGGCCCGGCCCTGCACCAGGAAGCGCTCAACACCGCCGTGCGCGAAGCGATGGACACCCTGCTGGCCAAGCACCAGCTCCGTCCCGCCATGCAGCCGCAGGTCGCGCTGGGTGAAGGCTATGACGAAGGCAAGGATGCCGAACTGGCGGTTTCGGTCGAAGTGCTGCCAACCATCGCCGTTCCCTCGTTCGACGGACTGACGCTGGAAAAGCTGGTGGTCGAAGTGGCCGAAGCCGAAGTGGACGAGCAGGTCGCCCGCCTTGCTTCGGGCGCCAAGAGCTTCACCGATGCCAAGAAGGGCAAGAAGGCCGAAACCGGCGATCAGCTGATCATCGACTTTGTCGGCAAGCTGGACGGTGTCGAATTCGACGGCGGCAAGGCCGAAGATGCCGCGCTGGAAATCGGTTCGGGCCGGTTCATCCCCGGCTTCGAGGAGCAGCTGGTCGGTGCCAAGGTGGGTGAGGAAAAGACCATCACCGTAACCTTCCCGGAAGACTATCCGGCCGAGAACCTGAAGGGCAAGGAAGCCACCTTCGACATTACCGTCAAGGCGGTGAAGGTTCCCGGTGAAACCAAGATCGACGACGACTTTGCCAAGAACCTTGGTCTTGAAAGCCTGGAGCAGCTCAAGGGCCTGCTGCGGGGCCAGATCGAACAGGAGCTGGCCGGGCTGACCCGCACCCAGATGAAGCGCGCCCTGCTCGATCAGCTGGCCGCTGGCCATGACTTCGACGTGCCGCCGAGCATGGTTGAGGCCGAGTTCAACCAGATCTGGGCCCAGCTGCAGCAGGAAGCCCAGAACGAGCCTGATCCCGCCGCCGCAATGGCCGAGATCGAGGCCGAGAAGGAAGATTATCGCACGATCGCCGTTCGCCGCGTCCGCCTGGGCCTGTTGCTGTCTGAAATCGGCCAGGCCAATGGCGTCGAGGTCTCGGGCCAGGAAATGCAGATGCTGGTGGCTCAGGCCGCGCAGCAGTACCGCCCTGAAGACCGTCAGCGCTTTGCCGAATTCATCAGCCAGGACCCGCTCGCCGCGGCCCAGCTGCGCGCGCCGCTGTTCGAGGACAAGGTGGTCGACTTCCTGTTCGACAAGGCCGCTGTGACCGAGCGGACAGTAACCCGCGAGGAACTGCAGGCGGCGATCGAGGCCGAAGAGACTGCCGCTCCGGCAGACAAGCCGGCCAAGAAGGCCCCGGCCAAGAAGGCGGCCAAGAAGGATGAATCCGCGGCCGAGGAAAAGCCGGCCAAGGAAGCCAAGGCCAAGGCGGAAAAGCCCGCCAAGAAGGACGCAGCGGCCAAGGCCGAAAAGCCCGCTTCGAGCGCCGCCGAGAAGAAGCCGGCCGCCAAGAAGGCTCCGGCCAAGAAGTAATCCCGGATCAAACCGGAACGCAGCGGGGCGGCGCCAGACAGGCGACCGCCCCGTTTGCTATTGGCGCGGCGATTCAGGGCGCGAAAGCACGCCTGACAAAGCGAGGCAGTTCTTCCGCGATCACATCGAAACTCGCACCGGTCATGCCGATCCTGCTCATCCGCGCGATCCATTGCGGGGCACCCGACGCCAGGGCAATGAACACGTCTGGCAGGACCTGTGGCAGCCGTCCGGCAGCGACATGGGGGATCGACCATTCGCGCCCGCGGGCGGCCAGCTGCGCGTGCATCGGCTGGGCGAGATGGGCATAGCGCTCGATCCACTTGGAGCCCGAAACGTCGAACATGAAAGCGGCCCCGCCGGGCTCGTCCCGCTGGAAGTCGAGCGCCGCCCGAACCGCGGCTTCAACCCCATCGAGCGGATCTTCCGAGGCTTCCATGGCCCCGACTACCCGGTCCCAGAATTCCAGGCGCACTTCGTGATAGACTGCCCAGGCAATGTCTTCCTTCACCGGGAACTGGTGAAACAAGGCTCCGTTGGAAACGCCCGACAGCCGACAGATCTCCGCAACCGAAGTCGCGTCGAAGCCATTCTCCAGAAATAGCTGGCGCGAGGCGGCAATGATCCGCGCCCGTGTTGCCTCTGACCGTTTGTGTTTCACCCCATGTATCTGCCTCAAATGGCAAAGCTACGCAACGGTTTGGCATGTTCGGCGCAATGGCCGGTCGGGGCGTTACTCGCTCCAGCGCTTGAGGCCGGGCTTCGGGACGGAGGCGGTGCGGGCCCGTTCATAGGCGGCGCCAGCCTGCAGTACGGCTTCGTCCTGCCACTTGGCCCCCATCAGCGACAGCCCCACCGGCAAGCCCTCGACCGTCCCCATCGGCACGGTCAGATGCGGGTAGCCGGCTATCGCCGCCAGGCTACCCATGCCAATGTTCAGGAAGCGGTCCCCGCTGACCAGGTCGGTTGTCCAGGCCGGACCAGCGGTGGGGGCGATCAGCAGGCTCACCCGATAGTCGGCCAGCAGCTTGTCGATGCCCTCTTTCCCGGCCAGGCGCAGCGAATTGGCCCTTGCCTTCTCATGGGCGGCAGCATCGGTCAGCTGGTTGGCGGCCGTGAAGATATCCTGGCCAAACCAGCGCATCTCCTTGTCGGCGTTGGCCTGGTTGAAGGCGATCACTTCGCCCAGCGACTTGGGCAGGCCCTGGCCCGGCAGGGTGACGAGATAGGCATTGAGATCGCGGCGCAGTTCATAGCGCAGCACGAAGCCTTCATCGCGATACATCGCCGTGTCGGGTTGGAAGTCGAGCTCCACCAGTTCAGCCCCTGCGGCCCTGAGGTCGGCCAGCGCGGCCTCGAACACGCGCTTCACGCCTTCGTGATTGCCCACGGCACCGCGCAGCACGCCAAGACGCACGCCCTTGAGTGAGGCCGTGGCGAGGCCGCGCGTGTAATCGACCTTGCGCGCATCGGCCTCGGCAGTTGCCGCGTCGGCCGGGTCGCTACCCGCGATCGCGCCAAGCAGCAGGGCGGCATCGGCCACGGTCCGGGTCATCGGCCCGGCGGTGTCCTGGCTGGCGCTGATCGGCACCACATGGGTGCGGCTGACCAGACCGACGGTGGGCTTGAAGCCGACGATCCCGTTGATCGCTGCCGGGCAGGTGATCGAGCCATCGGTTTCCGTCCCGATCGCGGCCCAGGCCATGCCCGCCGCGATCGCCGCGCCGCTGCCCGATGACGAACCGCAGGCATTGCGGTCGAGTGCGTGGGGGTTTTTCGTCAGCCCGCCGACCGCGCTCCAGCCCGATGTGCTGTCGGAATGGCGGATATTGGCCCACTCGGACAGGTTGGTCTTGCCCAGCACCACGCCGCCCGCCGCCCGCATCCGGGCAATCAGCGGGGCATCGCGCCCGGTCCGATTGTCCCTGAGCGCCAACGACCCTGCGGTGGTCGCCCATTCACGGGTTTCCACATTGTCCTTCACCAGCACGGTCCGGCCATCGAGCGGTCCGGTTCCCGCCAGTCGCGCGGCCTCCTTTGCGGCATCGGCATTGACCACGATCACCGCATTGATCTGCGGGCCACCCTGCGCATCATCCAGGCGGGCGATCGCCCTGAGGTAGTCGCGCGCTTCCCCGGCCCGCTCCGCCGGGGTCGCAGGCCGGGTCTCGGCCAGGGCTGGCGCAGCGGCCAGAGCCAGCGAAAGTGAGAACATCGAGGGCAGCAAGCGAGGCATGGGCAAGTCTCCGGCAAGGCATTTGCGGCCCTTTTATGAACGGTGGCGATCAAACATCAACGGTTAACGCCCTTGAACATCGCGGCAGCTGCGCCGACATAGGCGGACCAACCGCAAGAGGAATCCCATGCTCGACCTGTTCAATCAGCCCGGCGCCCAGGGCAAGTTCAACATCGATCCCGTCACCGGCGCGCTGATCCCGGTCGTGGTCGAGCAGTCCAGTCGCGGCGAGCGCAGCTTCGATATCTATTCGCGTCTGCTGCGCGAACGGATCATCTTCCTGACCGGCGAGGTCGAGGATCACATGGCCTCGGTGATCGTGGCCCAGCTGCTGTTCCTGGAAAGCGAGAATCCCAGCAAGGATATCTCGATGTACATCAATTCGCCGGGCGGTGTGGTGACTGCCGGCCTCGCGATCCACGATACCATGCAGTATATTCGCCCGAGGGTGTCTACTGTGTGCATCGGCCAGGCCTGCTCGATGGGTTCGTTCCTGCTGGCGGCAGGCGAACCCGGCATGCGCATCGCCCTGCCGAATGCCCGGGTGATGATCCACCAGCCGTCGGGCGGCGCGCGCGGCATGGCGGCCGACATCGAGATCCAGGCCCGTGAAATCCTGCGCCTGCGCAAGCGGCTGAACGAATGCTATGTGAAGTACACCGGCAAGTCGCTGGAAGAGATCGAGAGCGCGCTGGATCGCGACACCTGGCTTGATGCGGGCGAGGCGCAGGCGTTCGGCCTGGTCGACAAGGTCTTTGAAAGCCGCCCCGCCACCGACAGTGAAGCCACTGGTTCGGGCGGCTCGCCGGAGTAAGGCGCAAAGGCCTTGCTAACCCTGCCGCTTCAGCCCCGGGCAAGGTGCCCTGAGTGATGTGGCAGGATTGAATATTGTTGCAGCCGGGTTACAGTCCCGGCGAATCCCCTGCGTTTGCGGGGTTATTGGACGAAAGCATGACCAAACTGAGCGGATCGGACGCCAAGAGCACTCTCTACTGCAGCTTCTGCGGGAAGTCGCAGCACGAAGTGCGCAAGCTCATTGCCGGCCCCACCGTGTTCATCTGCGATGAATGCGTCGAGCTGTGCAACGACATCATCCGCGAAGAAACCAAGGCCGGGATTGCCGGCAAGAAGGATGGCGGGGTTCCCAGCCCGAAGGACATCTTCGAGACCCTGAACGATTATGTGATCGGCCAGGACCGCGCCAAGCGCGTGCTCTCGGTCGCGGTTCACAACCACTACAAGCGGCTGAAGCACAGCGGCAAGGGCGGCGATGTCGAGCTGCAGAAGTCGAACATCCTGCTCGTTGGCCCGACCGGTTCGGGCAAGACGCTGCTTGCCCAGACGCTGGCCAAGACCTTCGACGTGCCTTTCACCATGGCTGATGCCACCACGCTGACCGAAGCCGGTTACGTGGGCGAGGACGTGGAGAACATCATCCTCAAGCTGCTGCAGGCCAGCGATTACAATGTCGAGAAGGCCCAGCACGGGATCGTCTACATCGACGAGATCGACAAGATCAGCCGCAAGGCCGAAAATCCCAGCATCACCCGCGACGTTTCGGGCGAGGGCGTGCAGCAGGCCCTGCTCAAGCTGATGGAAGGCACTACCGCTTCGGTGCCGCCGCAGGGCGGGCGCAAGCATCCGCAGCAGGAATTCCTGCAGGTCGATACCACCAACATCCTGTTCATCTGCGGCGGGGCCTTTGCGGGCCTGGAAAAGATCATTGCCGACCGCCTGCAGAAGCGTTCGATCGGGTTCGGCGCGCACGTGGCCGATCCCGACAAGCGCAAGGTTGGCGAACTGCTCCAGAAGGCGGAGCCGGAAGACCTGCTCAAGTTCGGCCTGATCCCCGAGTTCGTTGGCCGTCTGCCGGTGATAGCCACACTGGAAGACCTCGATGTCGAGGCGCTGGTCAAGATTCTGCGCGAACCCAAGAATGCGCTGATCAAGCAGTATTCCAAGCTCTTCGAGCTGGAAGACGTGACCCTGACCTTCACCGACGAGGCGCTGGAAGCGATCGCCAAGCGCGCAATTGAACGCAAGACCGGTGCCCGCGGCCTGCGCTCGATTGTCGAAGGCCTGCTGCTCGACACCATGTTCGACATTCCCAGCGAGAACGAGATCGCCGAGGTAGTGGTCGACAAGGACGTGGTCGACGGCCGCAAGGAGCCGGTCCGGGTGCTCAAGGGCAAGGAACAGGCGGCCTGAAGCCGCCTGTCAATCAACCCTGGCGGCCAGCCACAGAGGCTAGTTTGATTGCTTGAAGAAGACCTCGCCGTCGCGCTTGACGGTCAGGTCCTTCTGCACACTTGATTTCAGCAACCAGACTTCGCCGCTCTTCACCCAGGTGTCATTGGAGATCACTTCGAACTCCAGCGCCATATCCTTGCCATCTGGGCCGGGGCGAGTGGTCTTGGCAGCCAGTTGCTGCTTGACTGCGGCGGTGTCACCCGTGACGGCCGCCTCCAGCACAGTGGTTACCGCGTTACGGCCGATGCCGCCCGGCATGCGTTGCATCATGGTCGCCACAGCCGAAGCGTCGCGCACTTCACCCTGGATGTCGGTCATGGTGTAGCCGGGGGCGAGGATTGCATTCACCGCCGTCTGGTCCTGCGCGCCCATGGCGCTGCGGAAGGCATCATAACGCGCCTGGAACAGCGCCTTGGGGTCTTCTTGCGCGGCTGCGGCCGAAGCCAGCGCCACGGCCACGATCCCGCCAAGCCAGGGAGTTACGCGCATCGCATGTTCCTTTGTTTCAGGGATGCTCCGGCCCGCCGGCAAGGCGGCAGCGTTGCGACCCAAGTTCGATCTGGATCGTTGCATGATCGATCCCGAAGCGGCTGGCAAGCTCTTCGGCAAGGCCGTGCAGGGCGGGATCGCCGGGGTGCCCCCCGGGCATTTCGAGATGGACTGTCAGCGCCGTCTCGGTGGTGCTCATCGGCCAGATGTGCAGATCATGGACCGAAGTCACACCCGGACGGTCGGCCAGCCAGGACTGCACCGCCATTGCATCGATGCCGCGCGGCACGGCGAGCAAACCGAGGCGCATCGCATCCCGGAGCAGCCCCCAACTGCCCCAGCCAATCGCCAGCGTGATCAACAGGCTGGTCGCGGGATCGATCAGCTGTTCGCCCGTCAACCAGATTGCGGCGCCAGCCAGGACCACCCCGGCCGAAACCGCCGCATCGGCGAGCAGGTGCAAGAAGGCAGCGCGCAGGTTTAGGTCCTGCTTACTGCCCCGGGCAAATAGCAGGGCGGAGATGCCGTTTATCGCAATGCCCATCGCCGCCACCGCCATCATCACTCCGCCCTCGACAGGTTCGGGGTAGAAGAACCGGCGCACAGTCTCGACCAGAATTGCGCCGAGCGCGACCCATAGCAGCGCGGCATTGGCAATCGCGGCCAGGATCGAGGAACTCTTGAAGCCGTAGGTATAGCCATCGCGGGCCGGTCGCGCCGCAAGGATGCTGGCTCCCCAGGCCAGCAAGAGCGCCAGCACGTCCGACAAGTTGTGCCCTGCGTCGGCCAGCAAGGCCATGGAGCCACTCCACAGACCGGCGGCAACCTCGGCAACCACGAAGCCGGCATTGAGCCCCACCGCTGCCGCAAATGCCCGGCCGGAGCCAGTGACCGGCTGGCCTCCACCGAGGTGATCATGGTGGTGATGACCGGCTCCGGCCCCCAGGTGGGCGTGGCCATGGTGGCTATGGTGCCCATGGCTGTGTCCGTGATGCTGCGCGCCCATTTGGTCCCCTTCTGGCGCCAAGCGTTGCACATTTGCCGCAGTGCAGCAAGAATCGAACCGGTACCTCGCAGCAAAAGATCTGTGGCAAGTCCGGAATTGGCGCGGCCCAGATACGATAATTCCGGATAAACGCCATTGGCTGTAACAATGTTTCAATATCGCGGGATAGGCTTGGAAATGCCCCAGGACTAGTCACAGTCTTGTCACACAGGCCTGTTTAGTGCGCGGCGCTGCACCGCTATTAGCGTCCGCAGCCAGTGCCACGGGCGATTCGTCCGGAGGCTGTTTCGTGTAATTTTCGCAAGTTTCGCCACAACAGGGAAAGCCCTCGCCATGCGTCTCAACGTTCTGACCACTGCCGCCAGCAGCCTCGCCATCGGCGTTGCCGCGCTGAGCGCTCCCGCGTTCGCCCAGTCGACCGGTTCGATCGAGTTCGACAAGGAAATCATCGTAACCGGCACCCGCACCGGGACCCAGCAGGTTGGCGGGATCTCGGCTCCGGACACCTCGAAGGCCAAGGCCGTCCTGACTTCGGAAAACATCGAGCGCCAGAACCCCGGTCAGACGATTCTCGACACGATCAACCAGATTCCCGGCGTCAGCTTCCAGAACAACGACGCCTATGGTTCGTCGGGCGGCACGCTCAACATCCGTGGCTTCTCGGCCGACCGTATCAGCCTGACCTTCGATGGCATTCCGCTCAACGATTCGGGCAACTATGCGATCTACTCGAACCAGCAGATCGATCCCGAACTGATCGAGCAGGTCAACGTGAACCTGGGCACCACCGACGTGGACAGCCCCACCGCCTCGGCGGTTGGCGGCACCGTCAACCTGCGCACCAAGCGTCCTGACCGCGATTTCGGCGTAATGCTGTCGGGCTCGGCCGGCCAGTACGACTTCATGCGCATCTTCGCCAAGGTCGAAACCGGGGACCTGAACGCCAGTGGCCTGCGCGCCTGGGTTTCGGCCAGCCGCGCGACCAACGACAACCCGTTCAACAATTACGGCAAGGTCAACAAGCAGCAGTACAACTTCCGCGTGTACCAGCCGCTGTCGGGTGACGATTTCATCTCGCTGGCCGGTCACTACAACCAGAACCGCAACAACTTCTTCGGCTCGCTGCCGCTGCGCCTTGATGCTGGCCGCGTGGTCGGTTCGGGTTCGGGCAACCGCTTCCCGGCCAATGCTGATGAGCGCAAGTACAACATCAATTACCCCTGTATTGTCGCACCGGGCGTGAACGGCGTGGCCGACGCGGCGTCGACCTGCGGCACCGAGTTCGACCGTCGCTACAACCCCTCGAACACTGGCAACCTGCGCCTGAGCTCGCGTTTCACCCTGGCCGACAATCTGGTGCTGACGGTTGAGCCGAGCTACCAGTACGTCAAGGCCAATGGTGGCGGCACTTCGACCGCCCAGGAAGGGCTGCGCGACATCAACCCGGCGGGCGGTACCGCCAACGTTGCGACCTGCCGCACCACGCCGACCAGCGCGACCAACACCTGCGTCGCGGGCTACCTTGGTGGCACGGCATTCTTTGGCCGCGACATCAATGGCGATGGTGACGCGCTCGATGCCGTCACGGTGCATTCGCCCAGCCAGACCCAGACTCACCGTATCGCGGTGATCACCGGCCTGCGCTGGGAACTGAACGACACCAACACGCTGCGTTTCAGCTACACCTATGATCGGGCCCGCCACCGCCAGACCGGCGAAGTCAGCCTGCAGGCTGTGAATGGCGAGCCACTGGACGTGTTCTCGGTCAATATCCCGCAGAAGGATGCCAATGGTGCGATCCTGCAAAAGCGTGATCGTCTGTCCTACGCGATCCTCCATCAGGTTGCGGCCGAGTATCGCGGCGAGTTCATGGATAATGCCCTGGTGGTAACCGCCGGGGTCCGCGCACCGTTCTTCCGCCGCAACCTGAACCAGAACTGCTTCACCAGCTCGGCCGGCGGCTTCGTTGAATGCTTTGGCGTCGGCAATGCTCTGAACGCGCAGTATGCCACGCTGAACCCGACCATCCAGGGTCCGCAGCAGCGCATCTTCGATTATAACAAGCTGCTGCCGAACCTGGGCTTCACCTACAAGATCACCAGCGACATCTCGGTTTTCGGGAACTTCTCGCAGGGTCTGTCGGTGCCGGGCACGGACAGCCTCTACAACTCGTTCTTCTTCGCGCCGAACACGGCCGGCACCCGTCCCAAGCCGGAAACCACCGACAACTTCGACCTTGGCCTGCGCATGCGTTCGGGCAAGGTCCAGGCGCAGATCTCGGGCTACTTGAACAACTTCCAGAACCGCACGGCGAGCGCCTATGACCCGGACCTCGACGTCAACGTGTTCCGTAACCTGGGCAACGTGAAGAAGTACGGGGTTGATGGCTCGATCGCGTTCCAGCCGGTCGATGCTCTGACCCTCTATGTCTTCGGCTCGGTCATGAAGTCGGAGATCAAGGACAACCTGCTGATCGGTGAGAACGCCGACGGCACCCCGATCTATGCTCCGACCGCTGGCAAGCGTGAAGCCGGTTCGCCGAAGTACAGCTGGGGCGGTACCATCCGCGGTACGCTGGGTCCGGTCGAAATTGGCCTGACTGCCAAGCGCACGGGTGAGCGTTACATCTACGACACCAATCAGGCGACCTTCACCGGCTCGTTCGTGCCGCTGGGTGCAAAGGCCTGCTCGGGTACCCCGGTGGTCTGCACCACCCCGGTTACTCCGGCCGCTCCCACCCAGGTCTATGCCGCCACGGCTGCAGCCTACTGGCTGGTCAACCTTGACGCCCGCGTTAACCTCGAGTTCCTGGGGCTGAACGACAAGACCTACTTGCAGTTCAACGTCTACAACCTGACCAACAGCTTCTACGTTGGCGGTTTTGGCGGCAACCTCAGCCAGCTCGGCAGCTTCAATCGCACCACCGGTGTGGCGAGCTTCGCCAATCCCAGCTTCGTGCAGATTGGTGCTCCGCGCACGATCAGCGGCACGGTGGTGTTCAAGTTCTGATCGCTCGGAACTGAACTTTCGAACAGGGAAGGGGCGCCTCGGCGCCCCTTCTTTTTTGCCTAGCGGTAGACGCAGGCGTCGAGCGCTTCGTTGCGCACAACGCCGCTGCGCGCGGCAATGGCGTTCCCGTGGCGGCGGGTGAAGCCCTTGGCTCCGGTGACGGCACGCTTCTTCGGGCTGGGCAGGGCAGCGGCGATTCTTGCGGCTTCCACCCGGGTCAGGCGGGCGGCACTCTTCTTGTAATAGCGCTGCGCTCCGGCCTCTACGCCGTAAGTCCCGATGCCCGTCTCCGCGACGTTCAGGTAGACCTCCATGATCCGCCGCTTGCCCCAGATGTGTTCGATCAGGAAAGTGAACCAGGTCTCCAGCCCCTTGCGGACATAGCGATCCCAACCCCAGCCCTGCCACAGGAACACATTCTTCGCGGTTTGCTGGCTGATCGTCGAGCCGCCGCGCAGCTTGCCGCCGCGCGCATTGCGCGCGATTGCCTGCTCGATCGCATCCGCGTCAAAACCCTGGTGCGAACAAAACTTGGCATCCTCCCCGGCAATCACCGCGGCTACCATGTTGCGATCGATCCGGCTGAGCGGGGTCCAGTCCTTGGTGAACCCATTCGGATCGGCGATCATCGTGATCGTGATCGGGACCGGCACGAACTTGTAGAGCACCGTTACCCCGACGCTCAGCAGGACGAACCAGATTATCAGCCGGCTGATCCACCAGCCGATATTGTAAGCCAGGCCATGCCGGCCGGTGGGACGCAAAGGCGAGAGAAACTTCAGCATCGCCCACACTTCTAGCGAAGGTGTGTGGTGCAGGTAAAGCGGTCCTGCACCACACCCCTTTCGGGCGAGTCAACGCTCAGGCGGTTATGGCCGGCCACCACATGAAGAACCACGCACCCAGGCCGCCGCCAAGGATCAGCACCATGGCCAGCCAGAGCCCGCCCGCCATGGCGCGCTGCGCCTGGGGGGAGCCCCGTTCGGCCCGGAGGTACAGTTCGAGGACCGCCAGCGGGAGAAGATGCGTGGCAAAAGCCCAGAACAGGTCGAATGGACCGGAAAGACCCCGTCCGATCCCGGCACCGCCGGTCAGGACGCCCCAGACGATGTAGCCAAGCCGCATGAACCAGACTCCGCTGGCAACGATGAAGGTGCGCAGCGCCCAGCGCCGATGGGCCGCGAAATTGCGCTGGCGTGCGGTGATCCAGGCCATTGTGCCGAACCACAGGATCATGAGCCCGTCCATCGAGATGGCGATGGCACCTGAAATCGTCATGTAGCTGCCGCGTACCCAGACCAGCCACAGCCCGCCGATCGACAGGATCAATGCCATGGCCAGGAACAGCCGCCCGCTCCAGCGATGGAGCAACGGCCAACGGGCGCGGATCTGGGGGACAAGCTGCAACAGTCCACACGAGGTGATGATCGCCGCCGCCAGCACATGCAGGGCGAACTGCCGGTTGCCGACAGTGTCTCCTGCCACATAACCGGTGATCAGGGGCTTGGCATTCCAGGCGGCGTAGTCCCCGCTGAACACGCTGGTGTAATAGAACAGCAGGATGAAGGCCACGAACAGCGCTTGCCCAAGCAAAGTGGCGGCAAACCAGCCGCGCACTGCCAGATCAAGCTGGCGGCGGGCTCTTGCCTTGGGTGAAGGAGCGGTTGGAAGCGTCGGGGATGAATGTTTCTCAGCGGCGGAAGCCATTGTTGTTGCACTCGATTGGCGGGATTGCCGGGCGCGTATTATCTTGATAATACAGCTTTCGAAAATGACCCTGGCCGACAACCCTTTGACAGCTTCCAGCACGGTTCCGCGTCAATCGGTCGTCGCCAGCATGGCATTGGGGCTGATCGACTTTGCTGCCGGCCGCGGCGCCGACCGGTCCGCTCTGCTCAAGGCCGTGGGGCTGGACGGCCGCACCGAGGAGATCAACCGGCGGGTGCCGCTAGATCGCTACGCCGGGATGCTCCGCCTCGCTGCGCGGCAATGCGGCGATCCCGCGCTGGCCATCCATTTCGCCGAAGCCACCAACTTCGCCGACCTCTCGATTGTCGGCCTGCTGGGTTATGCCTCGGAGACGATGCGCGATGCGCTGGACCAGCTCAACCGGTTCGGGCGGCTGGTGACCGACATCGCCGTTGCCGGCCCGGCGCGGTTTGTGCTGACCCGCGAGGCCGACGGACTCTGGCTGACCGATCACCGGATCGACGACCCGCCATTTCCTGAACTGACCGAGTCCACCTTCGTTCGGATGGTGGTGGGGACCCGCCAGTTCGGCGATACGCCCTATGCCAGCCTGGCCGAGGTGACTCACCACGATCATGGCCAGGGCGCCGAACTGGCGCGTGCGCTGGGCGTGCCGGTGCGGTTTGGCGCGACGCGCAATGCCTTGCGGGTCAGCGAGGCCTGGCAGACCCACCGCATCGCGCTTTATCCGCGCTATGCCTTCGCGCTGTTCTGCGCCCATGCCGACAGCCTGCTCGCCGAATTGGATGCCGCCCGGTCGGTCACCGGACAGGTTGAGCGGGCGGTGCTCCCGGTTTTGCATACCGGCACCGTCACCGCAGAGGGCGTGGCGCGGCAGTTGGGGATGAGTGGCCAAGGGCTCTATCGCGCGCTGCGAGCCGAGGGGACGACCTTTGAGGGCCTGCTGGCCGATCTGCGCCACCGGTTTGCACGTGGCTACCTGGAACAGCGGCGCGCCTCGCTCAGCGAGATCGCCTACCTGCTGGGCTACTCCGACGTCTCCGCCTTTTCGCGGGCATTCAAGCGCCGCGAGGGGCTTGCGCCCGGCGCCTGGCGCCGGGCGCACCGGGCTGGTTAGGCCGCCGGCAGCAGACGCCGTTCACCGGCGATGCGCAGCATGGCCTTCTGCAGCTTTTCGAAGGCGCGAACCTCGATCTGGCGCACACGTTCGCGACTGACCTGGTATTCCTGGCTCAGTTCCTCCAGCGTCTGCGGATCGTCGATCAGGCGGCGCTGGGTGAGGATGTGGCGTTCACGCTCGTTGAGGCTGCCCAGCGCTTCGGCCAGCAGGGCGTGGCGCATCGTTGCCTCTTCGGCATCGGCCACCATTTCGTCCTGCAGCGGCGCATCGTCCTGCAGCATGTCCTGCCACTGGCCTTCGCCGTCCTCGTTGAACGAGACGTTCAGCGAAGCATCGCCGCCCATCATCATCCGGCGGTTCATGTTGACCACTTCGGTCTCGGACACGCCCAGCTTGGTGGCGATCGCCTTGACCTGATCGGGGTGAAGATCCGAGTCCTCGTAAGCGTCGAGGTTCTTCTTCATCCGGCGCAGGTTGAAGAACAGCTTCTTCTGCGCAGCGGTGGTTCCCATCTTGACCAGCGACCAGGAGCGCAGGATGAATTCCTGCATGCTCGCCTTGATCCACCACATGGCATAGGTAGCCAGGCGGAAGCCGCGATCGGGTTCGAATTTCTTTACGCCCTGCATCAAGCCGATGTTGCCTTCGGCAATCAGCTCGGAAACCGGCAGGCCATAGCCGCGATAGCCCATGGCGATCTTGGCCACGAGCCGCAGGTGGCTGGTGACCAGCTGCTTCGCGGCCTCGGGATCCTGGTGTTCCTGATAGCGCTTGGCGAGCATGTATTCCTGCTCGGCGGTCAGCACCGGGAACTTCTTGATCTCGGTCAGATAGCGGTTGAGGCTCTGTTCCCCGCCCAGGCTGGGCATGGTGGAAGAGCCGCTTGCGGGCAGGTTGCGCTTCGTATCGGACATTCGACTAACCGTCCTTTCATTGTCGGCTTGCCGTTAAAAGACCCTTTAGAGGCATCTTCGCGGTGGCAGCCACACAGACTTTCTAGTTACACTGATCGCTCAGCTTGCATTCCTCAATTCGACCAACAGCCCCGCCATGTCGGCAGGCAGCGCTGAAGCAAAGCTTTGCGCCGCCCCCGTGACGGGGTGGATGAAGCCCAGCTCTGCAGCGTGCAGGGCCTGCCGGGCGAAGTGAAGCCGGGTGAGAATCGGGCGAAGCCGCTGGGGTGTGCGTCCATAAACGGGATCGCCCAATAGCGGATGACCGATTGATGCCATGTGAACGCGCACCTGGTGGGTGCGGCCGGTTTCGAGCCGGCATTCGATCAGACTGGCGGAAACGAAGCTTTCGATGGTCCTGAAATGCGTCACGGCGTGCTTGCCTTGGCCTTCGGCAACCAGCGCCATTTTTTTGCGGTTGGTTGCTGAACGCCCGATGTTGCCGCGCACCGAGCCATTCGGCGGGACCGGCGTTCCGGCCACCACGGCGCGATAGGCCCGGTGGATCGAGTGGTCGGCGAACTGCCGGGCAAGTCCCTCGTGCGCTGCATCGGTCTTGGCCACCACCAGCAGACCCGAGGTGTCCTTGTCGATCCGGTGGACGATCCCCGGCCGAGCCACGCCGCCAATCCCCGAAAGCTGGCCCCGGCAGTGATGCAGCAGGGCGTTGACCAGGGTTCCATCGAGGTTTCCGGCGGCGGGATGGACCACCAGCCCGGCCGGCTTGTCGACCAGGATAAGGTGCTCATCCTCGAACACGATGTTCAGGGGGATGTCCTGCGCTTCGGCCGTGGCTGGCGTGGCGGCAGGGACGGTCAACGCAAAGGGGGTGCCGGGAGCCGGCTTCAGGCTGGCCTGGCTGACGATCCGGCCTGCAAGAGCGACGCGCCCTTCAACCAGCAGGGCCTTGACCCGCTCGCGCGAGAGGCCGCTGGCCTCGGCCAGCGCCTTGTCCAGCCGTTCGCCGCCCAGCAGCGTTCCGGAAATGATGGAATCTCCCCCGTTCATTGCTATCCAGTTGGGGATGGACTTGGCGGTGACAAGTGGCGCGATTGCCACACTGCATGAAGAAGCGACACGGGCCATCCCGCTGGAATGCTGTGGCCTGCTGCTGGGGCGTGGGCACTTGATCGAACAGGCGCTGCCCTGCGCCAATGTCCATCCCGATCCGCTGCGCCATTTCGAGATCGATCCCGCGGCGCTGATTGCCGCGCATCGCGCCGCGCGCGGCGGCGGGCCGCAAGTGCTGGGCTATTACCATTCGCACCCGGCGGGCCCAGCCGTCCCATCGTTGACCGATCGGGCCGGTGCAACCGGAGATGGCCGGGTCTGGGCAATCGTGGCCGGGCACGAAGTCGGCTGGTGGCAGGATCTGCCGGACGGATTTGCCAGGCAGACCGTCAAGCTCATCGCTGGCGCCGCACCGCTCAGCCGGTAGTCACCTGTGCGTGCGGCGCGCGCAGTTGCATTGCGGCCAGAGCCGCGCGGGACAGGGGCTCGCGGAACTCACATCCCAACAAGGTCATCCGCTTCCAGATGACACGTGCTTCAACCGTTCCGGCTTCTGGCAATTCAACCAGCAGGCGGTCTTCCGGCTCAAAGGGATGTTCGCAATGGATCATCATGCCCGATTGCGACAGGTCAAGCACCCGCACCAGCCCGCGCGAGCCGGAGGGCATGTCAAGTGCAAGCCCCAGCCGCACGCGCGGCTGGCTGCGGCGTTCACCCGCATCGCCGGACTCGATCAGTTGCCCCAGAATCCAACCCATTCCGCAAGCTCCTTTCAGCCCGAAGAGTGCCGCATCACGGTAAAGCAAGCGTGAAAGCCGGAGCGCCTTTTCGACCCTGTTCGTGGTCGCCGCCCAAATGGTTCGATCTGGCGCTTCCCCTGCGACTCGTGCCGGGATATGGGGAAGCAAACTCGGGATCCGCATTACATGACTGACCACACGCTTGACCTTGCCAGCCTGCTTGCCTCGCGGCTCTGCCACGACTTGCTGAGCCCGGTCGGCGCGCTCTCCAACGGCCTGGAACTGCTGGCCGAGGAGAAGGATCCGGAAATGCGCAAGCGCTGCTTCGAATTGCTGGAGCAGAGCGCCAAGATCAGCGCCGACAAGCTGAAGTTCTTCCGCCTGGCCTTTGGTGCGGCCGGTGGGTTCGGTGACATGGTCCCGGTCGAGGAACCGCGCGCGCTGGTCGATGCGCTGGCCAGCAACAACGCCAGGGTCAGTGTCAACTGGGCGCTGGGTGTCGCCTCCATGCCCAAGCCGGCGGTCAAGGTGCTGCTCAACTTCGCCCTGCTGGGGATGGAAGCACTGGTGCGCGGGGGGACGCTGGATATCGGTGCCGAAAGCCGGGGCGGGGCCAGCGAGATCGTGGTGCGCGCCGCAGGTCCCCGGATTGCTTTCGACCAAGCGATTGGAGCGGCTCTGGAAGGAGTGCTGGGCGATGACGGGCTGACCAGCCGCAATGCCCCGGCCTTCATGCTGTACCAGATCGCGGCGCGGCAGGGCGGCGGCCTGCAGTTCGCCCTGACCGAAGACGCGCTGGTGCTGGGCGCGGTCCTGCCGGACGCTTGAGCGGCCAAAGATGTTGCGGAGGGGTGATGGACGAGCTGATCGACTTTGAAAGCCCGTCGCCCAACTGGAACGAGCGGCAGCTGCCCGTTTCGATGGTGGTGCTGCACTATACCGGCATGCGAACCGCCGAGGAAGCGCTCGCCCGGCTATGCGACGAGGCGGCGCAGGTTTCGGCCCATTACCTGATCGAGGAGGACGGCACGGTCCACCGCCTGGTGCGCGAGGATCGCCGCGCCTGGCATGCGGGCAAAAGCTATTGGCGCGGGATAACCGATGTCAATTCGGCCAGCGTCGGGATTGAACTGGTCAATCCTGGGCACGAGTTCGGCTACCGCCCGTTCCCCGATGCCCAGATGGAGGCGCTGCTGCCGCTGCTGGCCGAAATCGTCCAACGCTGGGACGTGCCGCGCGCCAATGTGGTCGGCCATTCCGATGTCGCCCCGGTCCGCAAGGTTGATCCGGGCGAGCTGTTCGACTGGGACCTGCTAGCCGCCCACCGCCTCGCGCTCAGGACCCCGCGGGTGTCGATGCCTTCGCCGTTCGAGAACGATGGCGCATTCTTCCTCGCGCTCGAACGCTGGGGCTATGACATCTCCGACCAGGAGGCAGCGATGCGCGCCTTCCAGCGGCGCTGGCGCCCACACATCATCGACGGGCAGGTCGACGGAGAGTGTTCGGCCATGCTGTTCGCTTTGTTGTTGGATCGCGATAGCGGAAAGACTAGATAGCGAACTCGCCAGGGGGTCGGGCAGCCGCGTCACGCAAGTGCCGAGGAAAGTCCGGGCTCCACGAAACAAGGGTGGCGGGTAATGCCCGCCGGGCGAGTTGCTTGCAGCGAAGCCCAGGGAAAGTGCCACAGAGAGCAGACCGCCTGACTTGTCAGGTAAGGGTGAAAGGGTGCGGTAAGAGCGCACCGGGGGCCTGGTAACAGGCACCGCACGGCAAACCCCACCCGGAGCAAGACCGAATAGGGGCGGCGCGCCCTGCCGCAAGGCAGGACAGGTCTGTTTCGGACCCGACCGCCCGGGTTGGTTGCTTGAGCCGCGCCGCGAGGCCCGGCCTAGAGGAATGGCTGCCAGTGCGGATACGGTCTCTTGTGGGATACCGTCCGCGCTACAGAACCCGGCTTACAGGCCCCCTGGCGAATTACACCCGGCCGACGCTAGAATAGGCAAAGCCCTTGGCGCGAACTTCGGCCGGGTCATAGACATTGCGCAGATCAACCAGCACCGGGGCCTTGGCGATCTGCTTGATCCGGGCGAAATCGAGCGCGCGGAAGGCATCCCATTCGGTCACGATCACGGTAGCATCAGCGCCTTCGATCGCCGCGTAGGCATCGTTGCACATAGTCACTTCGGGCATTAGCGGCTTGGCCAGTTCCATGCCCTCGGGGTCATAGGCTGCTACCTGGACCCCGGCATCCGCCAGCGCCATGGCAATCGCGATCGAGGGACTGTCGCGCATGTCGTCGGTGTTCGGCTTGAACGTCAGGCCCAGCATCGCGACCTTCTTGCCGCGTGCCGCGTCCATCCCGCCCAGCGCTTCGATCACCTTGCGGCCCATCGCCCGCTTGCGGCTGTCGTTGACCTTGACCACCGCTTCGACGATCCGGGTCGGTGCCTCGTAATCCTCGGCGGTCTTGAGCAGGGCCAGCGTATCCTTGGGGAAGCACGAGCCGCCATAGCCCGGCCCGGCATGCAGGAACTTTGACCCGATGCGATTGTCCATGCCGATCCCGCGGGCCACGTCCTGCACATCGGCGCCAACTTTCTCGCACAGGTCGGCCATTTCGTTGATGAAGGTGATCTTTACCGCCAGGAACGCGTTGGCGGCATACTTGATCAGTTCGGACGAGCGGCGGCTGGTGAACAGGATCGGCGCCTGGTTGAGGAACAGCGGGCGATAGACCTCGCCCATCACCTGCCGGGCCCAGTCATCCTCGGTGCCGACCACGATCCGGTCCGGGCGCTTGAAATCGCCGATCGCCGCGCCTTCGCGCAGGAATTCGGGGTTGGAGGCAACGGCGAAGCGTACAGCGAGGCCGCTGTCTGCGAGGATCCGCTCCACCTCGTCGCCCGTGCCGACCGGGACGGTCGACTTGGTGACGATGACCGCATCGTTCTTCAGGTTCTGGCCGATTTCCTCTGCTACGGCATAGACGAAAGACAGGTCGGCATGACCATCGCCGCGGCGGCTGGGCGTGCCGACCGCGATGAAGATCGCGCTGGCCCCGGCGATGCCTTCGGCGAGGTCGGTGGTGAATGAGAGGCGCCCGGCCTTCACGTTGCCGGCGACCAGTTCGGCCAGGCCCGGCTCGTAGATCGGCATGATCCCGGCCTTAAGGCTGTCGATCTTGGCCGGATCCTTGTCGATGCAGACCACATCGTGGCCAAAATCGGCAAAGCAGGCACCGGAAACCAGCCCGACATAGCCCGAGCCAACCATTGCGATCTTCATCTGTCTACACCCCTTCGGCGACGCGGATCGCGCCATCCTGTTCGATTGCGCCGATAAACCAGCGCTGTGTGTTTTCCAGGCCAAGGGCGGTCAGCCGCCCGCTGCGGTAGGCACCGGTGTCAATGCCGATGCGGTTAGACCGGATTTCAGCCTGCTCGGTGATGGTATGCCCGTGGATAACCACCGGGCCAAAGCTTTCCGGATAATCCAGGAACGGTTCGCGAATCCAGCGCAGGTCGCTTTGCCGCTGGTCATCCAGTGGCACGCCCGGGCGGATCCCGGCGTGGACAAACAGGTAATCGCCCAGCGCGACCTGGTCCTCGAAGCTCTGGATGAAGGCGATGTCCTGGGCCGGGATGGCGGCATGCGCCAGGCCGATCACCTCGTCCAGTTCGGCCCGGGTATATTCCAGCGGGTCGATCGGATAGCTGAGCAGTGTTTCGCGCCCGCCGAAGCGCAGGAAGTGGCGCATCACTTCCGGTTTCTGGAGCGCGTCGAGGAACATCTCCTCGTGATTTCCGGCCAGGATGCGGACCTGGCGCCGCGCCTGCCATTCGCGGGCGAGGCGGATCACGCCGGCGCTGTCCGGACCGCGATCAATCAGGTCACCCAGCAGGATCACCGTTGTTTCGGCCGGTCCGCGGGCCGCGTCGTCGGCATCGATCGCCGCGATCAATTCGGCGAACAGGTCAGCCCGGCCGTGGATGTCGCCCACCGCATAGGCGCGCTGACCGGCCGGCAAGGCGGCGGTCCAGGCAGGCTCGGGGGCCCGAAGAAGCTGGCGCAAGCGGGAAAGCATCAGAGATTTGGCCTATAGCCGGGGGCGGGCCAAGCGACAATGCGGCCCGCACCAACCGTTACCCAAAAAGCACAGTCACGGGCCAAGCGTAATTTTTCGTACGTCCACTTCTTGTGCGCTGCAACAAAACTATGCCAAGTCCGATTCGTCCGGTGCGAATGCTGCCGTAACGAGTGGCAAGGACCGGGCGCAGGTGGGACGAAGCACCAACAATCGTACAGGAAGATTGCCATGCTCACGTCCGTCCGCAGCCTCGTTGCTGCAACTCTTATCGCTGGCTCTGCGCTGGCGGCCACTCCGGCATTTGCCGAAGAAACCGATCCGCCTTCGGATATCACCGTTACCGGCAACGTTGCCCTGGTAACCGACTACCGCTTCCGCGGCCTGTCGCTCTCGGGCGGCGATTTTGCCGTCCAGGGCTCGATCCAGGTCAACCACTCGAGCGGCCTCTATGCCGGCACCTGGGCGTCCAGCCTGGAGCAGGACCCGCTGGACATCTACGGCTCGACTGAAGTCGATATCTACGCGGGCTGGACGGGCAAGATCAGCAGCGGTCTGACCGCCGACGTCGGCCTGCTCTACTACGTCTATCCCGCCGGCAGCTTCGGCGATGGCAACGTGTTCGAACCCTATGCCTCGCTGACTGCCGCAATCGGCCCGGCCAGTGCCAAGTTCGGCATCAACTATGCCTGGAAGCAGGATTCGCTGGGCGGCGACGACAACGTCTATCTCTACACCGACTGGTCGCTGGCGATCCCGGATACCCCGGTGACGGTCACTGCCCACGCCGGTTACACCGACGGCGCGCTGTCGCCCAAGCTTCTGACCCTTGCCGGCACCGGCGGTGGCTGGGACTACAGCCTCTCGGCCAGCGCCACGCTCTACAAGGGCCTGTCGATCGGCGTCTCCTACATCGGCGTCGATGGCCGTTCGATCAACGGTTTCTCGAACGACACCGTGGTCGGCACGCTGAAGTACTCCTTCTGAGTTACCCCACGGGGTGAGCAGGGCGGCCTGTCCTCAGCGCTCGGGGCAGGCCGCTTTGTCTTATCCGCGATGAATCGCGTTTAGCGCAGGTAGAAGTCGACGGTCGTGACCACGCGGACCTTCTTGTAAGGGGTGTCGGACACTCCCCAGCCAGGGCCGGAATCCCCGTCGCGGGCAGTCACCTCGAAGTAGCCCTGGGTGGCGCTCTTGATCTCGCCCACGCTGGTCCCGCTGTCCTTGGCGAACTGCTCGGCCGAGGCTCGGGCATCCCTGGTCGCGGCGGCGACCATTTCAGGCTTGATTGCGTTAAGCCGGGTAAAGGTGAAGGCCATGCCCGAGCCCTCTTCCAGCACTACGCCGCGCCGGACCAGCTCGAACTGGCGCCTGACGGCGGACTGGGCCCGCTTGATATCGGTGGTGCGCAGGCTCATCCGCTGGCGCACGGTGAAGCGCTGGACCCCGTTGTCACTGAACTGGCTGACGTTGGCCCCGGTTGGCTGCAGGTCATCCGCCGGGAAGCCCAGCTCACGCAAGAAGCCGCGAATGCTCTCCGAATCCCGGTCGACACTGGCCTGGGCCGTGGCCAGGTCGCCCGCCGTGGCCGAATAGGCGATCGTCCAGGTGGCCAGATCGGCGGTTACGTCGCGCTCGGCCAGGCCCCGGACCGTCACCGAACGGTCGGCATCGCGGGCGCGGACCAGGCCGTTGCCTAGCAGGTAGCCCCCGGCAACCAGGCCGATCGCCAGCACCCCGGCGCTGGCCAGCCAGCGTCGATTGACGGGATCGCGCCAGAAACGGCTGGCGGAGGTGGGGTTATCAGCGGTAAGGTCGGGCATCGGCGGTCTCCTCGCATCAGGCATGCAGTCTATGCCGATCGGGATTTCTGCACGATGAACCGTTTTCTATGCACGACGAACCGATTCAGGAGCTTCCGTGACCAAGTACCTTCACACCATGATCCGCGTCACCGATCCGGCGGCCACAGTGGCCTTTTTCGAACTGATCGGGTTGCGGGAGGTGCGCCGGTTTGACAGCGAGCAGGGCCGCTTCACCCTGATCTTCCTTGCCGCACCCGGGCAGGAAGGGCTGGCCGAGGTCGAACTGACCTACAACTGGCCGGCCGAGAACGGCGAGGCGGAAACCTATACCGGCGGGCGCAATTTCGGTCATCTGGCCTACCGGGTGGAGAATATCTACGCCACCTGCCAGGCACTGCTCGATGCGGGGCACACCATCCATCGCCCTCCGCGGGACGGGCATATGGCCTTCGTCAAATCGCCCGACGGGATCTCGGTCGAGTTGCTGCAAGAGGGCCATCTACCGCCCCAGGAGCCCTGGGCCTCGATGCCCAACGTCGGCAGCTGGTAAGGTTCAGCCACGCTGCGGGGCGAACCGCAGTACGGCGAAACCGACCAGCGCCGAAACCAGCGAACCGCACAACACGCCGAGCTTGGCCTGGTCGATCAGCATCGCGTTGCCAGGGAAAGCGAGTGCGCCGATGAACAGGCTCATGGTGAAGCCGATCCCGCAGAGCATCGCCATGCCCAGCACCTGCTGGCCGCTGGCGCCATCGGGCCGTCGGGCAAAGCCGGTCCGTTCGGCCAGCCAGATCGCGCCGTAAATGCCGATCGGCTTGCCCAGCGCGAGACCAAAGGCGATCCCCAGCGTGAGCGGGGCGGTAAGTGCGCCGCCCCCAAGCTCCACCCCGGCATTGGCAAAACCGAACACCGGCACCACCAGGTAGGCACTCCACGGCACCAGCGCGTGCTCCATGCGCAGCAGCAGGCTGTCGGCCTCGCCGTCCAGCTTCAGCGGGATGGTGAAGGCCGCCAGCACCCCGGCCACGGTTGCGTGAACCCCGGAATGGAGCACGCAATACCAGGCCGCGATGGCAAGCAGCGCATAGGCCCAGCCGCTGTGCACCTTCATCCGGTTGAGCAGCGCCATGGTCGCCAGTACCCCAAGGCCTGCCACTAGCCAGCCGAGCTTGAGCTGGGCGGTGTAGAACAGGGCGATGATCGCCACGGCTCCCAGATCGTCGACGATCGCCACGGTCAGCAGGAATAGCCGCAAGGATGGCGGGGCGCGCTTGCCCAGCAGGGCCAGCACACCCACGGCAAAGGCGATGTCGGTCGCGGCGGGGATCGCCCAGCCGCGCACCAGCTCGGCATTGTCCCAGACCACGGCCAGAAAGATCAGCGCCGGCACGGCCATGCCGCCGGCGGCGGCGAACACCGGCAGCCGGCGCTGCTGCGGCGTGGACAGTTCGCCGACCATCAGCTCGCGTTTGATTTCGAGCCCGACGACAAAGAAGAACACCGCCATCACCGCATCGTTGATCCACAGGTGGGCGGTCTCCAGTTTCGGGATCGGCGTCCACGGCAAGGGTGCATGCAGCAGGGCATGATAATCGCCCGAAAACGGTGAGTTGGCGGCAAGCATGGCTAGCGCGGCCGCCAGGATCAGCAAGATACCAGCCCCAGCCTCGCCGCCGAACAGCCGTGACAGGAAGCGCGCCAGGCGCGAGGCGAGGTGTGGGGACTGGCTCATGACCCGGTACATTTCCCCAGATTTCCGCACCTTGCAAGTATCCGTAGACTTACTGGTCCCGGTCGATCGATCTTGCCCGGCCGGGCTGGCAAGGCGGGGGAAAGGCTGAACTGATGGCTGGACCGGCGGGCGAACTTGGCTGGCTGCTTGAAGGCCTGCTGCTGGTCGAACGGGAACTGCTGCTGTTTGCGGGGTTCTGGATTGTCGTCGGATTGGCGGACGAGCTGGCGATTGACCTGACCTGGCTGTGGCTGCGCCTGACCGGTCGGGCCCGAACCGGGCGACTGCCCGCCGGATACGGCAATCAACCGCTGGTCGGGCCGCTCGCCGTGCTGATCCCGGCCTATGCCGAGGCGGGGGTAATCGGCGCGACGGTCGGGCACATGCTGCGCGCGTGGCCACAGGCGGGACTGCGGCTCTATGTCGGCTGCTATCGCAACGATCCCGCCACGATCGACGCGGTGATCGCTGCGGCCGGTGGGGACGCGCGCCTGCGGCTGGTCGTCCATGGTTCGAGCGGCCCGACGACCAAGGCTGACTGCCTCAACCGGCTCTACGCCGCGCTGTGCAGCGATGAGCGGCGCAGCGGCCAGGCCTTTCGCGGCCTGGTGCTGCATGATGCCGAGGACATGGTGCACCCCGCCGGACTCGCGGTGATCGACGCGGCGCTCGGTGCGGTCGATTTTGTCCAGCTGCCGGTCCACCCGGTAATTCCCCACCACGGGCGCTGGGTGGCCGGGCACTATGCCGACGAGTTCACGGAAAGCCACGCCAAGGCGCTGGTGGTGCGCAGCGCCCTCGGATTGCCCCTGCCGGCGGCCGGGGTCGGCTGCGGGCTGGCACGGACAGCGGTTACGGCTTTGGCCGCGGATCAGGCGCGCCGCGGCAAGGCCGGGCCATTCTCGCCCGAAGCGCTGACCGAGGATTACGAGCTCGGTCTGACCCTGTCGCGGCGCGGACGCGGTGGCGCGTTCCTGCGGCTGCGCGATGCCGATGGTGCGCTGGTCGCCACTCGCAGCTGCTTCCCTGACCGTCTTGCCACTGCCGTTCGCCAGAAGACCCGGTGGATCCATGGCATTGCCTTTCAGGGCTGGGAGCGGCTGGGCTGGAACGGACGTCCGGTTGAACTATGGATGATGCTGCGTGATCGGCGCGGGCCGCTGACTGCGCTGGTGCTGGCAGCGGCCTATCTGCTGCTGCTGGTCGATGCGGTGCTGCTTGCCGCCCGCCTCGCGGGCTGGGAACCGGCCGTGGCGGTCTCGCCGGTAGAGGGTGGGCTGCTCGCGCTGGGTCTGGCCGGTCTGCTGTGGCGCGCGGCGCTGCGCGCTGCTTTTGTCGGCCGTGAATATGGGCTGGCCGAAGGGCTGCGCTCGCTGCTGCGCATGCCGATTGGCAATCTGGTCGCGATCATGGCTGGCCGCAGGGCGCTGGTCGCCTATGTCCGCAGTCTCGCCGGTGGCGCGATCGCGTGGGACAAGACCGAGCATCATGTGCATCCCGCACTGCTGCAGCGGGCCGGGCGGGCGTCGTGATGATGCCAGCCCAAGGTGGGCGGCGCGGCCAGCCACTGGTCGTACTGGGGCTGATCCTTGGCGGCTGGACTGGCTTGCGGATGCTGCTGTGGGAGGACTTGTCCCTGCCAGCCCTGTCGATGCCCCCGGCGCCGCAAGTTGTCCCGGCGCCAGCCGCGGCACCGCGAGCGCTCTCGCCGCGCAGGCCCGATCCGGGGCTGGCAGCCGGTCGCCGGGATTTTCTGCCGGACCCGCCGCCGCAACCCGTGGCCCCGCGTCCCCTGCCGGACTTTGGTCCCGGTGACCCGGTTGGGGTGCCGGGCCATGGTGCCGGTCTGGCGGGCGCTCACCAGATTGCCTGGATCGCGGGGCTCGCCCAATTGCCGGTGCCGTCCTTTCCGCGCGAGCGTTCGGCCCTCGCCGTTCCCGAACGGCTCTCCACGCCGGCATCACCGCAAAGCATGCTCCGGGTGACACCAGCGACAGCCACGGGCGCACAGCGCTGGTCGGTCGATGGCTGGCTGTTGCTGCGCAAAGGCGGCCTGACACCCGGCCCGGGCGGCCTGCCGCCGCCGGCTTATGGCGCGAGCCAGGCCGGGGCGGTGGCGCGCTATCGGCTCGACTCGGCAAGCCGGTTGCGGCCAACATTGTACCTGCGGGCAATCGGCGCCACCGCCGCTCCGCATGGCGAAGAAGCGGCGCTGGGCTTGGCGCTCCGCCCGCTGGTGCACCTTCCTGTGACCATCTCGGGCGAACTGCGGGTAGCGAACATCGCAGGCTCGCCGGTTGCGCGCCCGGCGGTCATGCTGGTTACCGAACTTGACCGGTTTTCGCTGCCGGCCGGGCTGCGCGGCGAGGCTTATGGTCAGGCCGGCTATGTCGGCGGGCGCGCCGGCACTCCCTTTGCCGATGGCCAACTGCGGATTGACCGGGCGCTGGCCCGCCTCGGGCAAGCCGAGCTTCGTGCCGGGGGCGGCGCATGGGGCGGTGTGCAGCGCGGGGCCGGCCGGCTTGATCTGGGACCAACCGCGATGCTCGATTTCCCGCTCGGCGGCGGGCGGGCCCGGATTGCGGCCGACTGGCGATTGCGGGTGGCGGGCGGTGCCAGCCCGCAATCGGGTCCGGCGCTGACGCTGTCCGCAGGTTTCTAGGCCTTTCCGCCTGCCACGCCTTTTTTCCGCCGCTTCGCTGGGCTAGCGGTGGCAGGGAGATGGACGTCTACCTTCCCATTGCCAACCTGGCGGTGAACGGGCTGGTCATCGTCGCGCTGGGCGCGCTGACGGGGATTCTGTCTGGCATGTTCGGGGTGGGTGGCGGTTTCCTTACCACGCCGCTGATGATTTTCTATGGCATTCCGCCGACAGTGGCCGCTGCCTCCGCTGCCAGCCAGGTCACCGGCGCCAGTATCTCCGGGGTCTTCGCCCATGCCCGGCGCGGCGGGGTGGATTACCAGATGGGCGGCGTGCTGGTGGCAGGCGGGGTGCTTGGCAGCGGCATCGGCGCGATCCTGTTCCGCCTGCTCCAGCAATGGGGTCAGATCGATATTGTCATCAACCTGCTTTACGTGGGCCTGCTCGGCACGATTGGGACCATCATGGCCCGCGAAAGCTGGCAAGCGCTGCGGGCCAGACAGGGCGGCACGCCAGTGCCCGCGCGCAAGCGCCGCCACCACCCGATCGTCGCCAACCTGCCGCTCCGCTGGCGGTTCTACCGATCAGGCCTCTACATCTCGCCGCTCGCCCCGCTGCTCCTCGGGATCGCGACCGGCATCCTGACCATGCTGATGGGGATCGGTGGTGGCTTCGTGCTGGTGCCGGCGCTGCTCTACATTATCGGGATGAGCGCCAACGTGGTGGTCGGCACCTCGCTGTTCCAGATCCTGTTCGTCACCATGGCGACGACGATGATGCACGCGCTGACCACCAAGGCCGTGGACATCGTGCTGGCCGGACTGCTGTTGCTCGGTTCGGTGTCGGGCGCCCAGGTCGGCAGCCAGCTGGCACAGAAGCTGCCGGCCGAACGACTGCGCTTCGCTCTCGCCGCAATCGTCCTGTTGGTGGCGCTGCGGATGCTGGTCGGGCTCGCCTGGCAGCCCGACGAGATCTATACGGACAGTCCGTTGTGAGACGCTTTCTTGTCATGTGCGCCAATCGCCTCCGCGATTGGCTTGCCGCACCGGGCGGATGGCCTGTCCGCGCCGACAGAAAGGCCCGCCAGCCGTGGCACGCCGAAGCTGCGAAGGCGGTGGCCGCGCTCTTGAAATCCCTGGGCCTGATTGGCGCCGGGTTTATGCTGGTGGGTGCCCGCGATCCGATTCTGGTGCCCGAGGTCTCGCAGCACGAGGTCCTCGTGCGGCAGGGCTTCACGGGCACCGAGCTGTTGCTGTTCGGGGCGATCCTGACCCCCGAGGGCAGCCGCGCCGGGCAGGATTATGACATCGTGGTGGTGCTGAAGGGCCCCACCAATGCCATTGTCCTGCGCGAGAAGCAGCGCATTGCCGGGATCTGGGTGAACGCGGCGAGTGTTGAATTCCGTTCCGCGCCCTCGTTCTTCGCGGTCGCCTCGTCCAAGCCGATCGACCGGATCGTCGATGACAAGACCGCCGCGATCTATGAGCTGGGGCTGCCCTGGCTGCAGCTTTCCCCGATCGGTGCCTTCGAGCCCGAGGAGCAGCGCCGCTTTGCCGAAGGGCTCGTCGAACGGCGGGTGCGCGAGGGGCTGTACAAGGAGGACCCGCGCGGCGTGACGGTCAGTGAACAGGTGCTGTACCAGGCCCGCATTGCCTTGCCTTCCAGTGTCCAGACGGGGACTTACACGGCCGAGACCTTTGCCATTTCGCGCGGGCGGGTGGTGGCCTCCGCAATTGCCCGGGTCGAGGTGCGCAAGGTGGGGTTCGAACGGCTCGTGGCCCGCTTCGCTGATGATCACGGCTTCGTCTATGGCCTGCTGGCCGTATTGGTCTCGGTCGGCATGGGGGTGCTGGCCGGGCGGTTGTTCGCGCTGGTTTAGGCCAATCTTAACCGAACCGGCCTAGGTTGCCCCTGCCATTCGGGCAGAGGACCTTACCGGGCATGGATAGCATGAATCACAGCGGTTTCGGGGCAGGACGCGTGCAGGATGAAGCGCCGGGGACCAGCGCTGCCGCCGCTCCGCGCGTTGACAATGCGCGCGAACCGATTGGCGTGGTGCTTGAAATCGCGGGCTCGGGCTCGGCTATCGCGCTCGATCTCCAGCGGCTGCACGAATGCGCGGAAGACAGCGATCCCTCGGTCGCGCTGGCTGGTCAGGTCGGCAGCCAGATCAAGATCCGGGTCGGGCGCAGCTGGCTGCTCGCCTCGGTGCGCACGCAGCGCCAGGACGGCAAGACGCCCGGCGGCATCATGGCCCAGATCGACTTTCTCGGCGAGGGTGACGAAGAGCGCCTGACCGGCCGGATCCACTCGTTCCGCCGCGGGGTGACCCGCTATCCCATTCCCGGCGCGCTGATCTATCCAGCCACCAGTACCGACCTGCGCCAGATCTACGCCAGCGATGGCCGCTCCAGCATCCAGGTCGGGACTGTCTTCCCGACCAAGGACATCCGTGCCGGGCTCTACATCGATGCGATGCTGGGCAAGCATTTCGCCCTGCTCGGTTCGACCGGTACCGGCAAGTCGACCAGCGCCGCGCTGATCCTGCACCGGATCTGCGAGAGCGCGCCGGAAGGCCATATCGTGATGATCGACCCGCACGGCGAGTATTCCGCCGCGTTCAAGAACACGGGGATGATCTTCGACGTTTCCAACCTCAACATGCCCTACTGGCTGATGAACTTCGAGGAGCACTGCGAAGTGTTCCTGACCTCCAGCGGTAACGAGCGGCAGGAAGACGCCGACATCCTAGCCAAGTGTCTGCTGGCTGCCCGGCAGAAGAACCGCCTGGCCGAATCGCTGGGCAAGATCACGGTCGACAGCCCGATCCCCTACCTGCTGTCGGACCTGACCAACTTCATCAACACCGAGATGGGCAAGCTGGACAAGGCCACCTCGTCGGCGCCCTTCATGCGGATCAAGAACAAGATCGACGAGATCAAGGCCGATCCGCGCTTCCAGTTCATGTTCTCGGGCATGCTGGTGGGCGATACCATGGCCGAGTTCATCGCCAAGATCTTCCGCCTGCCCAGCCGCGGCAAGCCGATCTCGATCATCGACGTATCGGGCGTCCCTTCCGATATCACCGCCACCGTGGTGGCCGTGCTCAGCCGCATGGTCTTCGACTTCGCGATCTGGGCCCGCGACGAGAAGACCCGGCCGGTGCTGCTGATCTGCGAGGAAGCGCACCGCTATGTTCCCAACGAGAAGAACGCCGATGGCTCTTCGGTCGGGCGGATCCTCAGCCGCATCGCCAAGGAAGGCCGCAAGTATGGCGTCGCGCTGGGCCTGATCACCCAGCGCCCGTCGGACCTGGCCGAAGGCGTGCTCTCGCAGTGCGGCACGATCATCTCGATGCGTCTCAACAACGAGCGCGACCAGGCCTTCGTCAAGGCGGCCATGCCCGAAGGGGCGCGCGGCTTCCTCGATTCGATTCCCGCCCTGCGCAACCGCGAATGCATCATCTGCGGCGAAGGTGTCTCGATCCCGATCCGCGTCTCGTTCGACGAGCTGGAAGAGATGAAGCGGCCGGCCAGCGCCGACCCCTCGATCACCGAGCTGTGGCGCGATTCGGGCGGCGAGGAGGACATGGTCCAGCGCACCGTCCAGCGCTGGCGCGCCCAGGGGCGCTAGGCCCCGGCTCAGCCTGCCCGCCCGGCGGTGTTTGCCCCGGCCGCGATCCGCGCCAGCATGCGTTTGCGCCAGGGCAGGCGGAAATAGACCAGCAGGGTCAGCGCCAGCGACGTTACCGAGCTCAGCAGGAACGAGTACCACAGCGCATCGCTGCCCAGCAGCGGATATAGCAGGTAATAGGCGCCCAGCCGCACCACGTACATCGAGGTGAACAGGACAACGAGCTGGGCGTAGTTGACGCCATAGGCGCGCAGTGCGCCGAACAGCACGATCGTCACGCCGAACGGCAGGTAGGTCCAGATGGCCAGGTCCTGGATGTGCAGCGCCGCCGCCACCGAAGGGCTGCTCGCGCCGAGAAACAGTTCCAGCACCGGGCGGTCGAACGGTACCAGCGCGGCAATCAGCACCCCGGTCATGGCCAGGTTGGCAAGGCTGCCCGACCGGCTGATCGCGTCGACCCGGTCCTCGCGCGCGGCCCCGATATGCTGGGCCACCATGGCGCTCACCGCCCCGCCGATCGCCATGGCCGGCATGCCGATGTAGTTCCAGATCTGCAGCAGCGCGCCATAGGCCGCCGCCGTGACCACCCCCTCGCGGTTGACCAGTCCGATCATGATCACCCCCGCGCCCGAGATGACCAGCATCTGCGCGCCCATCGGCAGGCCGCGCGACAGCAGATAGCTGGTCTCGTCCCAGCTCGGCCGCAGCCAGCCGAGTTCTGCCCCGCGCAGCCGCAGCGGCAGGTCCTTGGCATAGATCCACGCCAGCATCGCGCCAAAGCCGATGATCGTGGCGATCACCGTGGCCCAGGCCGAACCGGCGATGCCCAGCGCCGGCGCGGGGCCAAGGCCCAGGATCAGGATCGGGTTCAGCACGACATCAAGCACGGTGACCAGGATCATGAAGCGCAGCGGCGTGGTAGCATCCCCCGATCCGCGCAGGCCCATGGCGATCATGGTCGTCAGCGTGGCGATCGGGTTGGCGATGAACACCACCCGCAGATAGGCCAGGGCCTGATCATGCGCCGCTCCCGGCGTGGCCAGCCAGCCAAGCACGACATCGGCGAACAGGATGCCGGCCGCGGCAAGGACCAGCGAGATCAGGCCGGTCAGCCCCAGTGCCGCGCCTAGCGTGCGCCGGGCCGAAATCACGTCATTGGCGCCCCATGACTGCGCGATGCGCACGGTCGCAGCCATGCCAAAGCCGAAGATCAGCGCGAACAGCAGGAACATCAGGATGTTCGAATTGGCCGTTGCCGCCAGGGCCTCGTCACCCAGCAGCTGCCCCACCCAGACCGCATTGATCGAGCCGTTGAGGCTCTGCATCACATTGCCGACCAGTTGCGGCAGGGCAAAGATCAGCAGCGTGCGGGTCAGCGGCCCCTCGGTCAGGTTGCCCTTCAGCGGGGCGGCTGCGGGGGGCGTCTCGCTCATGTTCCGCGGGTATCACCATAGAGGTGAATGTGCATCCGGTCCGAAAGGCGTAACCGGTGCCGCAGCGCCAGCGGCGCCAGCCAGCTCTCGCGGGCGCGCAGCGTTTCGCTGTCGGTCCCCTCGGGCATCAGGTAGACGCGCTCGCGCGGGATCGCGTGGGCTTCGATCAGCGCCAGCACTTCGTCGACATCGCCGGGGGCTGCCACGACAAACTTGAACCATGCTTGAGGTTTGCTGGACCATTCCGCCAGCCGTTCCGGAATCTGTGCGGATTCAACGGGATTCCCGGAATGCTTCAGTTTCGGACTCACGTTGTACTGGCTGACCAGGGGATCGAGCGCCGGATGCGGCGCGACCGTGCCGTTGGTCTCGATCTCGACAGTCATGCCCTCCAGCAGCCCCACCATCCGCGCCAGCGCGGCCCCTTGCAGCAGCGGCTCGCCCCCGGTGATCACCAGTCGGTCCTGCCCCAGCGCCATGATCCGCGCGGCCACATCGGCCTCGTCCAGCACGACCTGGTTGGCCTTGCGATCGAAGGCCAGGTCATCGCGGTGGGGCCGGTTATCGCCCTCGAACCGCCAGGTGTAGGCCGTGTCGCACCAGGTGCAGGCGAGGTTGCAGCGCGACAGGCGCACAAAGGCCACCGGCCGCCCCAGCGAGGGGCCCTCGCCCTGCAGCGAGGCGAAGATTTCCGGCTCGCCCGGCGTGGTGGTGGCGAGGGTCAGCATGGCCTTTCTCCCCGTGTTTGGACCGGGCATGGACCACATGGACCACTGTTCAGGACCAAAAAAACCGCGTGGGCAATTCCGGCCGTGAAAGGCGCTGTGGCGGCAGGGAAACGGATCGGGTTCATGGCTGTCGGTCTATGCCAGCTTGGCGGCGGGTAGGACAGGGGGGCAATCGAACCAGCGCGGTGGCGACAAGTCAGCCCCTGCGCTGACTGTACATTCTTCGTCACCCCGGACTTGATCCGGGGTCCCGCTATTGTGATCTGGCGCAGCTGCGCGCAGCAGGACAGCGGGACCCCGGATCAAGTCCGGGGTGACGGTGGATGGGATTACCCCAGCCGCGCCAGCGCCGCCGCCAGCCGTTCGGCTTCGGCCTTGTGCATGGCGTGGTCGGCGCGGGCCTTTTCGACCGCTTCGGGCTTGGCCTTTTCGACGAAGGCCGGGTTGGACAGGCGGCCTTCCAGCGACTTGGCTTCCTTGGTCGAAACTTCGAGCGCCTTGGCGAGGCGGGCCTTTTCTGCACCCAAGTCCGCGAATCGATCCACCCCAATCACAAGCGTTGCCATTGCGGTCGGGATTTGGATCGAGGTTTTCCAATATTTTGATGGTTTTTCAATAATCTGAAAGGTTCTGGCAAGTTCGTGGCCATGCGCTTCCATTTCGAAAGCCTCCATGCCTTCGATCGCCTCGGATTCCATGATCACCGGTTCGACTCGTGCCGACCTAACAATCGCGGCCGTGTTTGCTTGCATTATTCGGAGCACGCCAGACGTATCCTCAAGGACGGCTAAGGGGAGCCGAGCGGAGGGCGCAATACCGATTTCATTTCGTTGGGTGCGGATTGCTGAGATGATCTCAATCAGGCAGTCGACCTCGGCCTTGGCCGCCGGATCGACGCTCGCGCCCGGCTGCGGCCACTGCGCCGTGATCAGCGGGTAATCCGCGCGATCCCCCAGCTTGGACCACAGTTCCTCGGTCACGAAGGGCATGAAGGGGTGCAGCATGACCAGGATCTGGTCGAGCACCCAGCCGGCCACGGCCCGCGTCTCGTCATCGAAACTGCCCTTGATCAGTTCGATGTACCAGTCGCAGAACTGGTCCCAGACGAAGTGGTAGATCGCATTGGCCGCCGCATCAAAGCGCAGGTCGGTCATGGCCTTGTCCAGTTCGGCCAGCGTTTCGACCACTTCGCCGATGATCCACTTGTTGACCGCCGAAGTGGCCGCCGGGGCCGCCAGCGATGTGCTCGCGCCGATCCCGTTGGACTGGCAGAAGCGCGCCGCGTTCCACAGCTTGGTGGCGAAGTTGCGGTATCCCTCGACCCGCTTCTCATCCATCTTGATGTCGCGACCCTGGCTTTCCATCGCCGCCATGAAGAAGCGCAGCGCGTCCGCCCCGTACTGGTCCACCAGGCCCAGCGGATCGACCACGTTGCCCTTGGACTTGGACATCTTCTGCCCGTCCGGGGCGCGGACCAGCCCGTGCAGGTAGAGCCGCTTCCACGGGCGCTCGCCCATGTTGAAATAGCCCATCATCGCCATGCGGGCATCCCAGAAGAACAGGATGTCGAAGCCCGAAATCAGCAGGTCATTGGGATAGTGCTTGGCGAGGAGGTCTGTCTGCTCCGGCCAGCCGAGCGTGGCGAAGGGCCAGAGCGCCGAGGAGAACCAGGTGTCGAGGACGTCGGGATCGCGGGTCAGCGTGACCGAGGTAAGTCGAGCATTGTCGCAGCTGTATAGATACTGGCCCTCACCGCCTTCCGGCAGAGTAACCTCGATATCTTCGCCATAGTAGCTTTGCGCTAATTCAAGAGCCTCAGCGTCAGTTTCAGCAACGAATGCGCGATAAACGGGTCGCTGCGTCCGCGCAAAGCCGGGGGTCTTAAAGTTCTCCGGGTGGTCCAAATCTGGCCCATACCAGGCCGGAATCCGGTGGCCCCACCACAGCTGGCGCGAAACACACCACGGCTGGATGTTTTCCATCCAGTTGAACCAGGTCTTTTCCCAGGTCTTGGGGACGATCTCGATCTCGCCAGTCTTCACCGCCTCGATTGGCTTCTTCGCCAGTTCGGCGGCATCGACATACCACTGGTCGGTCAGCCAGGGTTCGATTTCCACCCCGCCGCGATCGCCGAACGGGGTCTGGATCGTGCGCGGTTCGGCATCGTGTTCGTTGCCGTCCTTGTCGGCCCACGGGATCAGGCAGCCCAGCTCCTTCATCCGCTGGACCACCAGCTTGCGGGCCACGAAGCGTTCAAGCCCCAGGAACTCGTCCGGCACCAGCCCGTCAGCGGTCTGGACCACGCGGGCTTCGGCATCGAACATGTTGAGCATGTCGGCGGGCTTGATCCCGGCGCGCTTGCCCACTTCGAAGTCGTTGAAGTCATGCCCCGGGGTGATCTTCACCACGCCGCTGCCAAGTTCGGGATCGGCGTGCTCGTCCGCGACCACCTTGAACCGGCGGCCGGTGATCGGCTGGAGGATTTCCTTGCCGATGACCGCCTTGTAGCGTTCATCCTCCGGGTTCACCGCCACGGCCATGTCGGCCAGCATGGTTTCGGGGCGCGTAGTGGCGACCTCGACATGGCCGGAGCCATCGGCAAAGGGGTAGCGGAAGCGCCAGAAGCTGCCCTTCACTTCCTTCGTCTCGACCTCAAGGTCCGAAATCGCGGTCTTCAGCTTGGGGTCCCAGTTGACCAGCCGCTTGTCGCGGTAGATCAGGCCCTTGTTATAAAGGTCGACAAAGACCTTGAGCACGGCCCGCGTGAAGTGTTCGTCCATCGTGAACTGCTCGCGCGACCAGTCCATCGAGCAGCCCAGCCGGCGCAGCTGGCCGGTGATCGCGCCGCCGCTTTCGGCCTTCCATTCCCAGACCTTCTCGACGAACTGTTCGCGGGTGTAATTGGTGCGCTTGTCCTGCCGCGCCTCCAGCTGGCGTTCGACCACCATCTGCGTCGCGATCCCGGCGTGGTCCATTCCCACCACCCACAGCGCATCCTTGCCGCGCAGCCGCTCGTAGCGGATCATCACGTCCTGCAGGGTGTTGTCCAGCGCGTGGCCGATGTGCAGGGACCCGGTAACGTTCGGCGGCGGGTTGACGATGGTATAGGGCTGGGCGTCCGGGCGTTCCGGGCGGAACAGGCCGTTTGCCTCCCAATGGGCATACCACTTCGCCTCGATCGCGGCGGGGTCGAAAGTCTTGTCGAGCGTCTGTTCGGTCATTGCATTTTCCATCTTGCGCGGCCTTTGCCAGCGCAGGGGCAGCGGCGCAAGGCGCGGCTGGTGGGTACCGGTTATCTGCCCTGCCTTGCCGGGGGCGCTTTTTTCCCGCAGGAAGGGCGCGATGCGGGTGTGGGCCGATTTCAGCCTGGAACAGGACGATACCGGGCGGACCGTGGCGGTTCTCTCCGGGCCGATGACCGTCAGCTCGATCGGGGTGGTTGACCGGGCCCTGCGCGAACTGGCCACGCCGCTCGACCAGATCGACATTTCCGCTGTCCCCGAAATCGATACGGTCGGCGCCTGGACGGTGTGGCGCGTGCTGCGCGATCACGAGGCGGAACTGGTTGGCGCGAGCGATCAGGCCCGGCGGCTGATCGCGGCGGTCAGCAAGTCGAAGGGTGATGGCGAAACCGGCGCGCGGCGCCTGCCGCTGGTGCCGCGCATTGCAGATGGCGTGGGCCGGCTCGTTACCGGCTGGAGCGAGGGCACAGTCCGCCTGCTCGGTTTCCTTGGTTCGGTGCTGGTGGCCTGGTGGGGGATCATGACCAGCCCGGCGCGGATGCGCTGGATTGCCGTGGTCCGCCAGGCCGAACTGGTCGGCATTTCCGCGCTGGGCATCATCGGCCTGATGAGCTTCCTGGTCGGCATCGTCATTGCCCAGCAGGGCGCGATCCAGCTCGAGCAGTTCGGGGCCGAGATGCTGACCGTCAACCTGACCGGCCGGATCGCCTTTCGCGAACTGGGCGTGCTGATGACCGCGATCATGGTGGCGGGCCGGTCGGGCTCGTCGTTTGCCGCGCAGATCGGCACGATGAAGCTGACCGAGGAAATCGACGCGATGCGGACCATCGGCGTCTCGCCGGTCGAGGCGCTGGTGATCCCGCGCATTCTGGCCGCCGTGGTGATGATGCCGCTGCTGGGCTTTTACGCGGCCGTGCTGGCGGTGATCGGCGGGGCGTTCATTTCCGCCTTCACCCTGGGCATTCCCTTCATGACCTTCCTGCTGCGCATCCAGGAAGTGGTCCCGCTGCACGATGTCTGGGTGGGGCTGGTCAAGGCGCCGTTCTTTGGCCTGATCATCGCGCTGGCGGGTTGCTATCAGGGGATGCAGGTCAAGGCCAACGCCGAGGAGGTGGGCCTGCGCACCACCATGGCGGTGGTCCAGGCGATCTTCATGGTCATCGTGCTCGATGCCTTCTTCGCGGTGTTCTTCACCGAAGTGGGGTGGGGATGAGCCCGGACGAGCTTGGCGAAATCCGCGGCGATGTGGCCGGGGCGGCGCACCGCCGCATGCCCGGCGCGTTCCGGGGCGAGTTCCCCATCGTGGTCGAGGGGATCCGCAACGCCTTTGGCGACCAGGTGGTGCACGAGGATCTCTCGCTGCAGGTGCGGCGGGGCGAGATCATCGGCGTGGTCGGCGGATCGGGCACCGGCAAGTCGGTGCTGATGCGCTCGATCATCGGGCTTCAGCCGCCCAGCGCCGGGACGATCCACGTGCTGGGCGAGGATATCACCGCCGCGCGCGGCGACGAGGATATCGACATCCGCAGCCGCTGGGGCGTGCTGTTCCAGGGCGGGGCGCTGTTTTCGACCCTGACCGTGGCCGAAAACGTCGAGGTGCCGCTACGCGAGTTCTATCCCGAGATCGGGGACGAGCTGCGGCGCGAGATTGCCCGGTTCAAGGTCGTCCTCTCCGGCCTGCCGGAAGAGGCCGCGAACAAGTATCCGGCCGAGCTTTCGGGCGGCATGAAGAAGCGCGCCGGCTTGGCCCGCGCGCTGGCGCTCGATCCGGAACTGCTGTTCCTGGACGAGCCGACCGCCGGGCTCGATCCGATCGGCGCGGCGGCCTTCGATGCCCTGACCAAGGAACTGCAGGACACGCTGGGGCTGACGGTGTTCCTGATCACCCACGATCTCGATACGCTGCACGAGATCTGCGACCGGGTGGCGGTGATCGCCGACAAGCGGGTGATCGCCTGCGACACGATCCCCAACCTGCTCACCCTCGATCACCCGTGGATCCAGGAATACTTCAATGGCCCGCGCGGCCGGGCGGCCGAAGCGGCGCAGCACCGGATCAAAGCGATGGACAAGCCGCTCAAGGCGGGGGATTAGAGACGCCCGATGGAAACGAGAGCCAACAACGTCTGGGTAGGGGCTGTCACGCTCGCGCTGCTGGCGGCGCTGGCCGCGTTCATCGTCTGGATCGCGCGCTGGAACGAAACCAGCCAGACCAGTTACGACATCTTCTTCAAGCAATCGGTCGATGGCCTGTCCGAAGGCGCGCAGGTAACCTTTTCCGGGGTGCCGATCGGCCAGATCGAGACCATCGAGCTGTGGCGCAAGGATCCCAGCTTCGTGCGCGTGCGGATCGCGGTGAACGAGAAGGTGCCGATCCTGCTCGGCACGGTGGCGACGATCCAGGGCAGCTTTACCGGCGTGTCGAACATCCAGCTCGAAGGGGCGGTCAAGGGCGCGCCGCCGATCACCGAAAAGGGGCCGGAAGGCGCGCCGGTGATCCCGACCAAGCGCGGCGGCCTGGGCGAACTGCTCAACACCGCGCCAGTCCTGCTCGATCGGCTGGCCACCGTTTCGGAACGCCTGAACCTGGCGCTGTCGGACAAGAACCTGAAAAGCCTCGAGAACATCCTCGCCAATACCGACCGGATGAGCGCGGGCCTCGCCGATGCCTCGCCCGAAGTGCAGCGCACGCTGGCCGAGCTGCAGGTCACGCTCAAGCAGGCGACGCTGACGCTGACCGAGTTCGAGAAGGTCGCCCGCTCGGCCGACCAGTTCCTCTCCGCCGATGGCCAGGCGCTGTCGAAGGACCTGCGCAATACGCTCAAGTCCGCCAGCGGCGCGGCCAAGGAGCTGGAAGCGACGCTGGCCGCCGCGCGGCCCGCCGCCCAGCGGCTCAACGACCAGACCCTGCCCGAGGCCGAGGCCATGATCCGCGATCTGCGCGCCACCAGCCGGGCCCTGCGTGACCTGACCGAAAAGATTGACGATGGCGGCGCCGGCGCGCTGCTGGGGGGCAACAAGCTGCCGGAGTACAAGCAATGAGCCGTGCGATCCTGCTGCGGGCGGCCGGGCTGCCCCTTGCGCTCCTGCTGGGCGGCTGCCTGGGCGGGCTGGGCGGGGGCAAGCTGCCTGCCACGCTGATCGCCTTGACCCCAACCGAGGTGCCCGCCGCCGGTTCGGGCAGCACCGGCCAGCTGGCCGATGCCCTGCTGGTGCTGGAACCCGAGGTCGATCGCAAGCTGGCCGTGCTCAAGGTGCCGGTGCAGGTGGACAGCGCGAGCATTGCCTACCTTGCCGATGCGGCCTGGGTTGAACGCCCGGCCCGGCAGTTCCGCGGCCTCTTGGCCGAAACGCTGCGGGCCGGGGGCAAGCGGCTGGTGCTCGACGATGCCGGTGCCGCCGGTCCTGCCGCCCACAAGCTGGGCGGGCGGCTGCTCGACATGGGCTATGACGCGGGCAGCCAGTCGGTCGTCGTGCGGTTCGAGGCGGTCCGCACGGGACCGGGCGGCGCCATTGCCACCCGCCGCTTCGAAAGCGTGATCCCCGGGGTTTCGGCCAGGCCCCAGGCAATTGCCCCGGCACTGAACCGCGCGGCCAACGCGGTCGCCGCCGAAGTCGCGGCCTGGGTGGGCTGATCGGCTGGCGTTCAGCTTCCCCGTGCCATGGTCCCGGTGATGAAAGCCCTGATCCTGCCCTTCGCCCTGCTGGCGGCCCCCTTGGCCCCGCAAGTCTCCGCGCAAGCACCCGCGCCCGCCGCCCGGCTCGACCCCGAATTGCAGACCGCCGTGCGCTGCGCCGCGCTGTTCTCGATTGTCGCGGGGGAGCAGGCCCGCCAGGCGCCGGCTGCCGCCGGATGGCCGCCGCTGGCCGAACGCGGGCGCGAGTTCTTCGTGCGCGTCGGCGCGCGGGTGATGGACGCGGCGGGGCTTGACCGGGCTGGCCTGGGGGCGCTGATGCGCGCCGAAGCGGCTGCGCTGCAACCGGCCAATGGCGCCGGTGCTGCGCCCGGCACCGCGGCTCGCTCGCTCAGGGAGCCATGCCTGGCCATGCTTGATGCGACGGTGCCGCCTGTCATTGGTCGGTGACCATCGGCCATCGGTCGAACCCGTCATGCCGTTTATCGCCGCCCCGGACGCGCTGATCGAAGCAGCCTGTCAGGCTGGCGTGTTGTATCCTTAAGGCACCGTTCCAGACAAACTTTGGGATGGGGAGTTGCCATGCCGATCAGGCATTGCCTCCGGCCGCTACTGCTGGCCGGGACCGGAATGATTGCCCTGGCAAGTGCGCCAGTGTGGGCCGAAGAGGCCGCTGAGAAGGCTGCGGAAAAGGCCGAGGTGGCCGCTGTCAGCGAGCAGGCCATTGCCCCCGCCGCCGCCGATGGGGCGCAGGTCTATGGCGCCGATTTCTTCGCCCGGTTCGGCCCGCGCACCGCGCTGGACATGCTGACCCAGATCCCGGGCTTCGTCCTGCGCGATGACGGCGGTCAGCGTGGCCTGGGCCAGGCCACCGCCAACGTGCTGGTCAATGGCCAGCGCCTGACCGGCAAGAGCGAGGGCACCTTTTCCCAGCTGGGCCGGATCGCCGCGCGCAACGTCGAGCGGATCGAACTGGTCGAGGCGGCGAAGCTCGATGTGCCGGGCCTGTCGGGACAGGTTGCCAACGTGATCGTCAAGGAAGATGGCATCTCGGGCAACTTCGCCTATCGCTTCGAGGCCCGCGCCAAGTTCACCAAGCCGCTGCACAACCGCTTCGAGGCCTCGCTCAGTGGCAAGCTGGGCGAACTGGGCTATACGCTGGGCCTGTCGAACCTGTCGCACCGGGGCGGGGCCGGGGGCGAAGGGCTGATCCGCGCCGCCGATGGCACGCTCCTGGAACGGCGCGACGACGTGATCCTGTCGAACTTCGATGCGCCCAAGGTCTCGCTTGGGCTCAAATATGCCGGGGCCAATGGCATCGCCGCCAACGTCAACGGCAGCTATACCCAGGAATACTATCGCCTGACCATCGACGACGTCCGCTTGCCAGTGGGCGGCGTGGCGCGCAACCGGGCGATCCGCGAGCGCGAGAACGAGCGCAATTACGAGCTGGGCGGCGATCTGACGCTGCCGGTGGGGCCGGGTTCGCTCAAGCTGATCGGCCTGGCCCGCGGTGAACACGAACCGTTCTCGTCGCAGTCCATCTTCACTTATGCCGATGGCAGCGTGCCTACCGGTGACCGCTTCGAACTGGACGCCGATTCATCGGAACGGATCGCGCGGGCCGAATATGGCTGGCGGATGGGCGGGGCGGACTGGCAGTTGTCGGCCGAAGCCGCCTTCAACAAGCTGGAAAACGCGGCCCGCCTGTTCACCCTGGCGCCGGGCGGGGATTTCACGCCTGTGCCGTTCCCGCAGGGCACGGGCGCGGTAAAGGAGGACCGGTATGAAACGGTGCTCAGCTATTCGCGCAAGCTGACCGATGACCTGGCGCTGCAACTGACGGCCGGCGGCGAGTTTTCGCGCCTGACGCAGAGCGGTGCGGCCAGCCTGCGGCGCGAATTCTGGCGTCCCAAGGGTTCGCTCTCGCTGGCCTGGGCGGCGGACGATGGGCTCGACATCTCGATCAAGGCGCGCCGCCGGGTCGGCCAGCTGCAATTCGGCGACTTCATGGCCCGGGTGTTTTTCGAGAACGGCAACAGCAATGCCGGCAACGCCGACCTCGTGCCGCCGCAAAGCTGGGAGCTGGAACTGGAAGCCAAGCGCAGCCTCGGCAAGTGGGGCAACACCACGCTGCGGCTCTACGATTACCGGATTTCCGACCTGGTCGACATCATCCCGGTGGGAGCCAGCGGGGAAAGCCCCGGCAACCTCGACGGCGGGCGGCGCTATGGCCTGGAATGGGCCAGCACGATCGAACTGGCCCCGCTGGGGATCAAGGGTGCCAAGGCAGACCTCAAGCTGTTTCTCGAGGGATCGCGCGTCACCGATCCGCTCACCGGGCTCAGCCGTCCGATCAGCCGGACCCGGGACCGTGGGCTGGAGATCAGCTATCGCCACGACATTCCCGGCAGCATGCTCGCCTATGGCCTGATCGCCAATTACAACCACTTCACCGACTATGTCCGGCTGGGCGAAGTGGGGCGCAGCTATGAAGGGCCGACCTTCATGGGCGTGTTCGTGGAGCACAAGGACGTGCTGGGGCTGACGGTCCGGGCCTCGGTCAACAACCTGCTGGGTGGCCGCAATGAATTTGCCCGCACGGTCTGGACCGGGCGGCGCAACAACAGTCCGATTGCCTTCACTGAAACCCGCTCGCGCGAGATTGGCCCGATTTTCAGCGTGCTGGTGCGGGGCAACGTCTGATTTCGGCACACCTGTTAACTAATGTTTGCGCACCCTTCCCTGTCCGGACAGGGTATTGCGACCATGTTGCATTTACCATCGAATCGGTGAAAGCCGGGTCGGCAGGCGCTGGACGGGGGTCGCGGAATATGGCGGTTATCGCCGTTTTCAGTATCAAGGGCGGAGTTGGCAAGACCACCCTGGCGACCGAGCTGGCCTGGCGCTGGGGCCGGGCCGGGCGGCATCAAACGCTGCTGTGGGATCTCGATCCACAGGGCGGGGCCGGCTTCCTGTTAGGTATCGACCCACCGCAGCGCCAGCGGGCCGCCGCGATTTTCCAGCGCGAAGGCCGCCCGCGCGAGGCCATTGTCGATAGCGGCTATCCGGGCCTGTCGCTGCTGCCCGCCGATCCCAGCCTGCGCCAGCTGCCGCTGCAACTGGCGCGGCTTGGCCCGCGCCGGCTGCCGCAGATTGCCAGCCTGCTGCGCGGCACCTGGTCGCGGATCGTGCTCGATTGCCCGGCCGGGTTGACGGAAGTGACCGAACAGGCGCTGGCCGCCGCCGATGCGATCATCGTGCCCTTGCCGCCATCGCCGCTCTCGCTGCGGGCATTGGGCCAGCTGCGCGAGGAATTGCTGCGGCTGCATCACCGCCACGCGCCGATCCTGCCGGTGCTGTCGATGTACAATCGTGGCCGTCCGATCCACCGCGCCCTGCGCACCGGCGATGCCGGGGCATGGCCGGTGATCCCGATGTCGACCCATGTCGAGCAGGTGGCGGTGCGCCGCTCGCCCTTGTCGAGCTTTGCCCCGGATTCGCAGGCCGATCGCGCGTTCGAGCGGCTGTGGCGCGGGATCGAGGCCAAGGTTGCCGCCCGGACCGGATTGCAACCCCGCCCTTCGCAGCACGCCGACAGCACCCATCCCGCCTACGCCTGACCGGCGAGTCCGGCTTTCCCCCGCTTTTTGCGTCGGCCACCCCGTGCACCGGGTGGACGCGCTGGCCGCGCTTGGGCATGGGAATTGGCCATGTGGCAACTCTACCAGTTCCCCCTCTGCCCGTTCAGCCGCAAGGTTCGCTTGTTGCTCAGCGAAAAGGGCGTGGCTTACGAATTGTGGCGCGAGAACCCGTGGGAAGGGCGCGACGAGTTCTACGCGCTGAACCCGGCCGGGCGCACGCCGGTGCTGCACGAGCCAGCCAAGGGCATTACCCTGTGCGACAGCCGGGCGATCTGCGAATACTTCGAGGAAACGGTCGACAAGCAGCCGCTGATCAATGGCACGGCTGCCAATCGCGCCGAGATCCGCCGCCTGGTCGCCTTGTTTGATGAAAATTTCTATGGCGATGTCACGGCGCCGCTGCTGCACGAACGGATGAAGAAGCGGCTGGTCTATCGTCAGTCACCCGACTCGCGCGTGCTGCGCGAAGCCATGAAGCTGGCGCATGAGCACCTCTATTACATCGATCACCTGATCGACCATCGCCCCTGGCTGGCCGGGGCGACGATGAGCCTGGCGGACCTGGCTGCCGCCGCCCAGATCTCGGTCGCGGATTACCTGGGCGGTCTCGACTGGTCGGGCCATGAGCAGTCGGCCGCGTGGTACGCCGTGTTCAAGAGCCGGCCCAGCTTCCGCCCGCTGCTGTCGGAACGGATGGAAGTGATCCAGCCGCCCAGCCACTATGCCGACGTGAATGCGTAAGCCTCCCCTCCCGCTGCCGGACGGGGTTGGGAGAGGGTGGGTTAAACCGCCCTGGACTTTTCGCCGAACCGCCCGTGCTTGCGGAAGCGGACCATCCAGCGATCGAGGAACAGCCCCAGCGGGCGCGGGGCGATGCCCAGCGCCTTCAGGCCCTTGGCCTTGGGGGCTACCACGTTGCCGGCCTTCAGCATCTTCCACTGGTCGCGGCTCAGCGGGGCGAGCGGCAGCCAGCCGGTCAGCGTGGCAAAGGCGGCCGATGCGGCATCGGGCAGCGGCAGGAACAGCGGGCTGCGGCCCTGGGCCGCGGCGATGCGCTGGTTGATTTCCAGCATGGTCAGCACTTCCGGCCCGCCCAGTTCATAGGTCTTGCCGCCATGGCTGGCCGGATCGGCGAGCGCCACGGCAATCGCGGCGGCGCAATCGTCAACGAACAGCGGCTGGAACGGGGCTTCGGGCCCGAACACGGGCAGCACCGGCGCGGCCGCGATCAATCCGGCGAACATGTTGATGAACTTGTCGTCCGGCCCGAACAGCACCGAAGGGCGCAGCACCGTCGCCTTGGGGAAGGCGGCAAGGACGGCGGCTTCGCCGGCGGCCTTGCTGGTGGCATAGGCGGTCTCGCCTTCGGCACTGGCGCCGATCGCGGAAACATGGACGAAAGCGGCGGCCCCGGCAGCCCGTGCCGCACCCGCCAGCGCGCCCACGCCGCTGCCCTGCACGGCATCCAGATCGCCGCCGAAGGCTCCGACCAGGTTCACCACCGCATCGGCCCCGGCCAGCACGCGGGCCAGCGATTCCGGCCGTGTCATGTCGCAGCGGGCAAACTGGATCTGGCCCAGGTTGGCCAGCGGCTTCAGCTTGAAGGCGCGTTCCGGATTGCGGCTGGCGATCCGCAGCCGCGCGCCCGCCGCCAGCAGTTCCTGCGCCACATGACCGCCCAGGAACCCGCTGCCGCCGACCAGCACCACCAGCTTGCCATTGAGCGTCGCAACCGTCTTGCCCGCCATCGCTTTCCGTTCCTTCTCACGCGCCCCGCCGGGCCGCATCTCGCCTGCGCCCTTGGCATAAAGCCGCCCCGCTCGGCAACCGGCCAGCACCGCCGCCCCGACGCTTTTTTGCATGGCGCGGCGAAAAGGCCAATTGCGCCGTTGACAAGCAACCATCCCCCCCGCTAGTGGCGCGCTCCTACCCGGCAGCAGGCGGCTTGGCCCGCTGTCATCCGTGCCCAGATGGCGGAATTGGTAGACGCACCGTCTTCAGGTGGCGGCGCTGGAAACGGCGTGGAGGTTCGAGTCCTCTTCTGGGCACCATACCCTTCCTAAGGGTCTGATCTTCAGGTAAATACCTGATCTCCGCCACTTCTTAACCGTTCGGACGTACACCAAGACGTACACCGAGGCGCGAGATGATCGTAGTGGTCGACCACATCAAAACCGACAAATCCAGCGGCGTGCTGATCTATCGCCGCAAGTTCCCCAAGGACCTCATCCCCTACGTCCCCAGCGGCGCCTCTGGGGGCCGTGGGCGGGTAGAGTTCAAGAAGTCCCTCAAGGCCAAGACCATGAGCTCCCCCGGGGCTGCAGCGAGGCTCCAGGCGGCTCAGGACGAGTTTCGAGAGCTGGTTCGCCTGGCGGCGCTCGAGCGTGATGCTGCCCAAAAGCGTGCTGCCGGAGCCTATGATCAGCTCGACGCCCCGACCTTGGCTTACCTCGCCGAATGCTACCGCGTAGAAGAACTGGCGTCTGACAACGGGCGGAGATGGGACCCTGAGGCACGAGCCAGAGCTGCCCAGGTTACTAAGATTGCCAGGAGCGTAGGCCACGATCTCCCAAAGGTGGCGGACAACGCCGAATGGACCCTATCGACCAGACTACTCAATTCGACGATGCGAGACGCTGCTCGTGAGCTGCGGGCGATCGGTGACGATCAAGGTATCATGGAGGTCTGGGGTAGCCTTGCGCTCTCCATGGCTGCCGAGCGCGGCTTTGTGATCGAGCCCGGCGGTGCCTCTCACCGCTCGCTGTGCATCGCCATCAACGACGCAGCCGCGGTCGCCCACGAGCAAGCGCTGCGCCGGCTTGATGGTGACTTGGTCCCCACTCCGACGCTGCCGGAACTGCGCAAGCGGCAATCCTCGGGCTCCGTCAGGACTGGTCGCACCCTTGGGGACCTCATCGAGGCCTTCAAGGCCGATCGCGCTGACCAGTGGTCCATATCCGCCTCTCGCAACTTCGTCCCCGTCGAGCGGCTTATGCTTGAGGTCTTGGGCGCGGATATCCCGCTCGCCGACATCGACCGCGATCGAGGGCGGCAGCTATTCGAGACCGTCAAGAAGCTGCCGAAGGGCATGGGCAAAGCGCCCGGCCTCAAGCGGCTGTCAGTGGCGAAGGCAATCAGCCTCGGCCTGCCGGGCCTATCCCCCAAGAGCATCAACGGCACCTACCTGTCGACCATGAAGGCCATGTTCAAGTTCGCCGTCAACGAGCAGTGGATGGTAGCAAGCCCCATGCTTGGTCTGACCGTGGTGGATCCGGTCCATGCTGCCGACAAGCGCGACCCTTTCACCATCGATCAGCTCAACACGATCTTCTCAGGCGCTCCCTGGTCGCCTCGCGACGATGCACCGCGCGGAAAGCCGCTGCACTACTGGGGACCGCTGATCGCCCTGTTCCACGGTATGCGGCGCAGTGAGATCGCTCAGCTGCACGTCTCGGACGTTATGGAAGTTGCCGGCGTACAGGTGATCCTGATCAAGGCTGGTGGCGGTAAGCGAACGAAGACCAAGAATGCCCGGCGCATGCTGCCGGTCCACCCGGAGTTGGTGCGGCTTGGCTTCCTCGACTACGTGGGCCAGCGTCGCGCTGCCGGAGGCGTCCAGCTGTGGGAAGGTGAGAAGCCCAACAAAACCATGCAGTGGGGCGATGGGTTCTCTGACTGGTTCAGCCGGCTCATCAAGGCGCACAGCTTCACCGGGACCAAGCTGGGCCTCCATTCCTTCCGCCACAACTTCGAGGATGCCCTTCGTGAAGCGGGGCTCCACGGAAGTGCGCTTGGGGCAGAGCTCGCGGGCCGCACCAAGGGCGGCGACACCTCGAACAACTACGGCAGCGGATATCCGACCCGGCTGTTGGCTAATGCGATGGCCAAGATCGCCTACCCAGGCCTGGTAATACCGAGCTGACGGACGACGCCCAGGTGCCTCCACCGGCATTCTTGTGGTGCCGCAAGGGACCGCCTTAGCCGGTTGGCAGCCGATGCCTCATATGCTTCAAATACCACCACTACCTACCGTACCAGGAGCCGCACATGACCACCGTGAACGACCGCCTCAGCATGCTGGACGACGATCACCGGATGGCGCTTGAGTGGTTCCGTGATCACGCCGGCCAGGTGGTACCGTGGCCCGAGCCGCTTCCGTCCGGACTTCTCCTCGTCTCCAAGGCCAAGGGGATCAGGGTCCCGGCGGGCTGGCAGTACGCTTTGAGCATCCGGCAGAGCCTGGGCGGGCCCTATGCTGACCGTGCGGTGCAGTACGCCGCTGACGGTTCGTGGTCATATGACTACTACCAAGAGGACCCCGATCCTTCGATGAGGGACCGTTTTGCGACCAATCGGGCCCTGATGCAGAATATGAAGGATGGCGTGCCTGTAGGGGTGCTGATCCAGAGGAAGGCCAAGCCAAATCCGCGATATGAGGTGTTGGGGCTGGCAGAGGTCTCTTCCTGGTCTGCCGGGTACTTCAAGCTCAGCGGTTTCGGATCGTCTGGAGAGATTGCCGGCACGCCGGCTGTTGAACCTGACCAGCCGACTGGTGCCGGAGAGGAACCGCTGCCACTCGACCTCACTGATGCTCGGCGCCGCATCGAGGCCGCTATCGTGGCCAGACAGGGGGGCGGGGCCTTCCGCAAGGCTGCGCTCCAGGCCTTCAACGGCCAGTGTGCTGTGACCGGCTGCAACGTCCCTGCTGTGCTTGAGGCTGCGCATATCGTTCCGTACCTAGGCGCATCGACCAACGTGATCAGCAACACCCTGTTACTGCGGGCTGACATTCACACCCTGTTCGATCGCGGGCTCCTGTTCGTTTCGCCGGAGACGCTGCGCGTTCGCCTCGCGCCCGACTTGAAGTCGACCCAATATGCTTCGCTCGAAGGGAAGGCGATCACCCTTCCTGCGAAGGCGGACATCAAGGCGTGGATCACGACGCTCAAGCAGCGCGAGGAGCTCCTGACTTTCTAGGAAGCGGTCTCTGCAGCTGCCGCAGTTTGTGTTGACGGGTCAGTGAGATGCGAAGATCAGACTAGACCAATTTGAGCAGGGCATTAGGTATGCTCAGGCCGAACACGGGGAACAATCTTGTCAGTCGATCTTCAGGACCTTTCGCGCCGGCTGTTCCAGACAGCCAACCAGCTGTGGACCAACACGGATCTTCGACCAGACCAGTATGCCCAGCCAGTCCTCGCCCTGATCGCACTTCGCCAGATGGAAGCGAAGTTCGATATCGTCCATGCGGAGCTCGCGAAGACCTTCACGGGGCGTCTGAAGCCTGAAGCCCCCGACTACCACGCGAAGGGTGCGGTCTACCTCCCGGATAACGCCCGGTTCTCATACCTCCTGGGGCTCCCGGAGACGGAGAACCTGGCGGAGGCTCTGAATGCCGCCATGAAGGGCATCACAGAGCACAACCCTGATCTGGCAGGGGTGATGCCCCAGGGTTACGGATCGCTCCCCAACGGCGTCCTGAGGGAGCTTATGAGGCTCCTGGCGCCCCTGAAGATCGACGGGGATGCCTACGGGATGATCTTCGAGTTCTTCATGGGCGAGTTCGCCTCCGCCTACATGCAGAAGGGCGGGGAGTATTTCACCCCAGCGTCGATCGTGAAACTCATCGTCGACATCATCGAGCCCTACCACGGGAAAGTATTCGATCCGGCCTGCGGCTCGGGTGGCATGTTCGCGCACTCGGCGGACTTCGTGCGGCGGCATCACAAGAACCCCAGCCGCGAGCTCAGCATCCACGGCTGTGAGAAGATGCTGGACACCCAGAAGCTCTGCCGGCTCAACCTGGCGGTCCATGGTCTCTCGGGCGACATCAGGATTGCGAACAGCTACTACGACGACCCCCACGGCATGGTGGGCAAGTTCGACTACGTGATGGCCAATCCGCCATTTAACCAGTCGGAGGTCGATCGCGACCGGCTAGTCAACGAGGCGGGCAAGGTGGACGCCCGGTTCCTCCTCGGCATCCCGACGACCAACAATGCGAACTATCTCTGGATAGGGATGTTCTACGCCGCCCTGAACGACACCGGGCGGGCGGGCTTCGTAATGGCCAACTCGGCGTCGGACGCGGGCGGCTCGGAGCGGGAGATGCGGCGGAAGCTGATCGAGAGCGGCGCGGTGGACGTGATCGTGGCAACGTCGCCGAACATGTTCCTGACCGTGACACTGCCGGTGACGCTCTGGTTCCTCGACAAGGGCAAGGTCAAGGGCGAGCGTGCCGACCAGGTGCTGTTCATCGACGCCCGGCACATCTTCCGCCAGGTCAGCCGCGCCCACCGCGACTTCACGCCTGATCAGATCGAGTTCATCGGCAACATCGTGCGGATGTGGCGGGGTGAAGAAGAGGAGCTGGAGGCTGGCAGCGGGGCGAGGATGACCGAGATCTTCGGTGACGAGGGGTACAAGGACATCCCTGGGCTCTGCAAGGTGGCCAGCCGATCCGAAATCGCTGCCCAGGACTGGAGCCTCAATCCTGGGCGCTACGTAGGCGTCGCAGCGGGCGAGGTGCAGGACGACGAGGACTTCAAGCTGAAGCTGGAAGAACTCCAAGAGGAACTGGAAGGGCTGAATGCTGAAGCTTCGCGGTTGCAGGCAGTGATCGCGCAGAACGTGGCCGAGGTGCTGGCATGAGTGGTTGGAGTTCCACTACCCTAGGCAAGCTTTGCGATCAGGGTGGGGGTGAAATCCGCACTGGTCCTTTCGGTTCCCAGTTGCATCAATCGGACTATAGCGACGAGGGCATTCCAGTCGTCATGCCCAAAGACATAGCGAATGGCCGGGTAGAAGAGGCCGATATTGCTCGCGTATCTCCGGAACACATCGAGCGCCTTGCACAGCACAAGCTTCTCGTGGGGGACATCGTTTATGGTCGCCGGGGAGACATAGGGCGCAAGGCCCTAGTCACCGAACGCGAAGCTGGCTGGCTGTGCGGGACAGGCTGCTTGCGTGTTACGGTCGGCTCGAGTGCCGATCCTCGTTTCCTCTTCTACAGGCTTGGACACCCCGATACCGTCGCCGCGATACAAAATCGTGCTGTCGGGGCAACCATGCCCAATCTCAACACAACCATTCTTCGAGAGGTTGAACTCACTGTCCCACCTCTCGAAACCCAACGCCGCATTGCGTCTATTCTCGGTGCCTACGACGACCTAATCGAGGTCAACCGCCGCCGGGTGGCGATCCTGGAGGAGATGGCGCGGGGCCTGTTCGAAGAGTGGTTCGTTCGCTTTCGGTTCCCTGGGCATGAGGGGGTGAAGATTGAGGAGACCCCCGATGGTCGAATGCCAGAAGGTTGGCGTTTCGCCTCTCTTGATGAGTTAGCCGAGGTGGCGTTCGGCTATCCCTTCAAGTCCAAGGCCTTCAGCTCGACGCCAGAAGGGGCACGGGTTGTCCGCATCCGCGACGTCCCCGAAGGTGTTACAGCGACCTGGACTACTGAACCGTTCCATAGTCGTTACAACGTGGTCAACGGCGACATTCTAGTCGGGATGGACGGCATCTTCCACATGGCTGTCTGGGTTGGAGGCGATGCTGCCCTCAATCAACGAGTGACGCGCTTGCGACCCCGCAACGGTCATTCCAGCGGTTGGTTGTTCCGATCAGTCTATCCTCACATCAAATTCTTCGAGGCAACGATCAGCGGCACCACCGTGGCACATCTCGGAGCCAAGCATCTCAAAATGATCCGCATCCCAGTTGCCACGCCTGAGGTGCAAACAAAGGCTGACGCCTTCTGCGCACCTATAGATGAAAGCTTGATCAACCTGAGGGTAGCCAATCAGCGCCTCGCCGCCTCTCGCGACCTTCTGCTCCCCCGACTGATCTCTGGCCAGCTCTCCGTTGAGGCCGCAGAGCGCGAACTGGAGGACGCCGCCTAACATGGCTCCATCCCTCTCTGGCATGGTCGCATCCGAGGACGGCATCGTCGAGAAGCCAGCCTTGGCGTTGCTCCAAGAGCTGGGCTGGACCCATTTAGATCTTCGCGACGAGGCGCCGGGTCCGGGCAACCCAACGGGCCGTCATAGCTTCCGTCAGGTCTACCTCCCGTTTCGCCTGCGTGAAGCGCTGCACAAGCTCAACCCTGGGTTGCCGGACGAGGCCCTGAGGCTGGCTGAAGATGCTCTCACAAGGGACCGCTCGGCCATGCTGCCCCTGGCTGCCAACCGCGAGGTCCTCGGCATGCTGGTGAACGGTGTACGGGTTCAGGTGCGGCGCGAGGAGGACGGCAAATTCGAGGACCTGCTCGTGCGGGTAATCGACTGGCGTGATGTCCAGGCGAACGACTTCCTTGTCGCCAGCCAGGTCTGGATCGAGGGCGTCCTGCACAAGCGCCGGCCAGATACGATCGGCTTCGTCAATGGCCTACCCCTGCTGTTCGCCGAGTGGAAGGCGCCGACCAAGCCTCTTGCCGACGCCCACGAGAACAACCTGCGCGATTACCGGGACACGGTCCCCCAACTGTTCGATGCAAACGGCTTCGTGATCCTCTCCAACGGCATCGATACAGTCATGGGAGCCAGCCACGCCCCGTTCGACGTCTTCGCCCCCTGGAAGAAGCTCGAGGAAGGCCAACCAGACGATCCAAGCCTGGAGACCATGCTGCGGGCGACCTGCGAGCCTGGGCGGTTCCTGGACCTGATCGAGAGCTTCGTGCTGTTCGACGAGGCCCGGGGCGGCCTCCGAAAGGTGGTCGGAAAGTACCATCAGGTCCTGGGGGTCAACCGGGCAATCGACGCCATGCGCCATGTCGGTGAGAACCAAGGGCGGCTGGGGGTCTTCTGGCACACCCAGGGCTCCGGTAAGTCCCTGTCGATGGTAATGTTCGCCGAGAAGGTCCTGAGGCGGCTGGGCGGCAATTACACCTTCGTGATTGTTACAGACCGCACCGAGCTCGACGATCAAATCGCTGGACAGTTCGCTTCGGTAGGCGCCCTGACCAAAGACATCCACCAGGCCCAGGCCGGCAGCCGAGAGCACCTGCGTGAGCTCCTGGCGGGCAACGAGCGGTATGTCTTCACCCTGATCCAGAAGTTCTCGACGGCTGACCGCGAGCCCATGCCGGTGCTTTCAGACCGCTCGGACATCATCGTCATCACCGACGAGGCTCACCGCAGCCAGTATGACCAGCTTGCGGCCAACATGCGGGCTGCGCTGCCCAACGCCGCCTTCCTGGGTTTCACTGGCACTCCGCTAATCAAGGGGGAGGAGAGCCGCACCCGCGAGGTCTTCGGGGATTACATTTCGATCTACGACTTCGCCCAGTCGGTCCGCGACGGCGCGACGGTCCCGCTGTACTACGAGGCCCGCAAGCCCGAACTGCAGATGGATGCCGACGCCCTGCGCGAAGAGCTGGATGCCCTGCTCGACGAAGTGACGCTGGACGAGGCACAGGAGGCCAAGCTCAACCGCGAGTTCGCCAGCCAGTATACCCTGATCACGAACCCTGACCGCCTCGACAAGGTGGCCGAAGACGTTGCGCTCCACTTCGCCATGCGGGGGTATCGGGGCAAGGCGATGTTCGTGGCAATCGATAAGTCCACCGCCGTGTCCATGCACGACCGCGTCAAGTCGGCTGTCGCCCGGATGATCGCCGAGGACGAGGAGCGGCTCAAGACCGCTCACGAGGCTGAGGGCGCGGCGATCGCCGAGCGCCTGGTCTGGCTGCGCGAGCTCGACATGGCGGTGGTGGTCAGTCAGGGGCAGAACGAAATCGATGACCTGAAGAAGAAGGGTCTCGACATCCTCCCGCACCGCACCCGGATGCAGAAGGAGGACCTGGAGGCAAAGTTCAAGGACGCCAACGACCCGCTGCGGCTGGTGTTCGTTTGCGCCATGTGGGTGACTGGTTTCGACGTTCCCACGATCGGCACAGTTTACCTCGACAAGCCGATGCGTAACCACACCCTGATGCAGACCATCGCCCGGGCGAACCGGAAGGCTGAAGGTAAGACCTCGGGCGTAATTGTGGACTACGTTGGAGTATTCAAAAACCTGCAGAAGGCGCTGGCGGTCTACGCAGGCGGCCCGGGCAGCGAGGGCGGCGAAGGGCCCATCAAGGACAAGCAGGCGCTCGTTATGGCCCTTGAAGAGGCTCTAGAAGCGGCCAGGGCCTTCGTGGAGCCCCTTGCGGTCGATACGGGTGCCATGATGGCCGTGAAGGACCTGGAGCGCCTCAAGCTGATCAGCAAGGCCGTGGATGTGCTCGTTGCCCCAGACGAGCGCCGGCGAGAGTTCCAGCGCCTCGCAGGGGGCGTAACCAGGGCCTACAAGGCGCTCCTGCCCGATGAGCGGGCTGCACCCTACCTGCGGCCTGTGGCCATCCTCCACACGCTCGCAGAGGCCGTAAGGGCGAAGTTGGGTCCAGTGGACATCTCGGCGATCTCTGCACGCATCGCCGAGCTCTTGGATGAGAAGATCGAGGGCGTCGCCATCCTCACGCCGATCGTCGAGGGTGACACGGCACATGGCCGAGTAGACCTCTCGGGGATCGACTTCGGCAAGCTGGCCGACCTGTTCGCGGTGAGCCCTAAGGTGGCCGCTGAGCGCCTCCGGGAGGATGCCGAAGAGCAGGTCAAGAAGATGGCAGCCCAGAACCCGACCCGCGTCCAGTTGGTCGAGCGGCTGGAGAAGTTGGTGGCCGAGTACAATGCGGGGTCGATCGATGCAGAGCGGTTCTTCGAGGAGCTCAAGAAGTTCGTTCAGGGTCTGGACGAAGAGGAGCAACGAGCCGCTCGCGAGGGACTGGACGAGGAGGAGCTGGCGATCTTCGACCTCCTGACCACTCCAGAGCCCAAGCTGAGCAAGACGGAGGAGGTCGAGGTCAAGCTGGTCGCCAGGCAGCTCCTGGCCAAGCTGCACGAGCTCGTCGATGCCGTGGATTGGGTGCGCGGGCAGGAGACACGCGGCGCTGTTCTCTCGGAGATCAGGCAGAGGCTGAATGCGCTGCCGGAGACACCGTACCCGCAGGAGCTATGGGACGCGAAGGTGAGCCAGGTCTGGGACTTTGTGCTCCGGCGTTATGCTGGCGGCGCGGAATTACGAGCAAGCTGATTGAAGCTACCTTTATCGTCTGTCCTGGCTCGGCGATCATCGCTCATACAGGCAACCTTGGCGTAGTTTTGGCTTCCCAGATTGCGTCATGAGCGGCAAAGATGGCGGCCTCCAGGCGGGGCGGACAGTTACCTGCATCGGTCCCCCACGAGTATCGCCCTGCAGCCAGTTCGAGAAGCTTCGCCGCCAGCGCCATGGCTCCGAGTGGCGCCAGATGAGCTGCAACCGAAGCATGGCGATCAAGCTGGATAACCACTGCTACGCCTTCGGACGCTTCGATCTGCACTCGCTTTCCGTAGAAGGGTGTCCTGACTGCACCGATATTCCGCCCTCTCACAAGCAGGGATAGGTGACCCACGGTATCTGGAATTGTCGATTGGCCAACCTGCATTAGGTCATCTGGGCCTTCGATGCTCCCTTTGCAGCTGATGGTGCCGGAGCGGCTCTTCCGGTCTAGCGAGATCTCTAGCTCGTCCAGGCGTAGGTAGTTGGTCATCGGCCCGGTCCCGCTTGACTGCACGCAAGCCGCAACGAAGTGGCTGAGTACTTTTCGCCGACCGGATGCACGGTGAGCGGGAGGCTGGTGGTGTAGATCGAAGGCAAGGCTTCGCGCTCCTGATGAAGCGCGTGATGCCAAAAGGGCACCCGGAGCCATTACTGATGATGCGGAAGGTGCCACAAGATAGCCGAAAAGTCCAGCGGTCTCGTCGGCAACTGCGGCCGGCGACCAGACTTTTTGTACTCATATGCTCTGGGCGTCTCTGGTTCCCATGCGGTGTGGAGATGGTAGGGCAAGGTGGTGATCACCATCGCCACGCAAGGGTGCCGACGGGCCGTTAGGTAGCTTCGGGACAACTTTAGGCATGACCAGCGGTGGATGACCAATGACCCCACCCACATATTCCCGGAAGGCCTTGATGAGGGCGTCTTCGGCTAGCGCAAGGTCCTTGACGGCAACGATGAGCCCATCGTGTATCGGCAGGGCTGTGACTGCGGCACTCATGAGCGCATCCATCGCCAGCCCCAGTATCTGAGCCTCGTGGTACTGTAGGTCCAGCGTCGATATCCCGCAGGTGCCTAGTTCCGCCAACAGCGGGTGCCGGCTCCTTACCGCTTCACCAACCGTGGCTATCGGATGGTCCTGCTGAAGCTGTCTGCCGTCGTGCCTGGTTGCGTATGCCTCCTTCGCGTCCGCCGCCCACTGGCGTGGCTCGGGGTTGGATGACCCTATCGCCTGGGCGCACCACCACTTCACCAAGTCCCGATCTTCGATGCCTTCCACGCAGTACGGGTCCAGCGACAGGTCGAGGGGGCGGTCCATAAGGGCGTGGAGCAGCGTAAGATGGGAGGCCCGGATGTCGGCCTCGCCCACCTCGCTCCCATTGAACCTGATGCGCTCCAGTCGCTGGTCGGCGCCCATGGTCTCGTAACGGTGGCCGCCGGATCGCGAGTAGTAGCGACCGCCCTTGTTCCAGGCGTAGTCTGGTGCACCACCACTGCTGAAAATCCGGCGAAGCCCTGGGAAGGCAATACCTTCGATCTGCTGTCGGGCTAGGTAGGCATTGAGCTTGTTGATGCCCTCCAGCAGCTCTCTGACCCGGGGGTCGGTGAAATCGATGGCGACGACTGGAGCGTCCTGCTTCTTCCCTTGGAACCTAACCTTCCTGCCGCGCAGCTCCAGTACCGGATCGGTTGGCTTGGCAGCTGCCGGTCTTCCGTCCGTGCTGCGCCAATGGGCTGACCAGTCCTCCACCTCCACGCCATGTGCAGTCGCCAAGTCGATGAGGGCTGGGGTTGCTTGGAAGGTGGTCGTCTGGCCGTTGATGTTGCGCACCTTACCGAACACTATCCGCCACCTTGGTTGGCCGATCGTCACGGAGAGTAGGCCGACGTTCTCAAGCGACCGCACGATCTTGGTGAAGGTGGGCTGACCAAACCCTAGCTTCTTGGCAAGGAAGTCCTTTGGCGACATGCCATGGGCTGCAAGTCGAGGGCGGGGATCGTCGGCACGGCCCCGCTGGAGATCGAACAGGTCAGCCATGAGGGCGCCGAGAGCTCGCTTAGCCTTCTCGATGCTCGTGGGGCGCTGCTGACCACCTTCGTCCTTCAGGACCACGCAGTGCAAGAGGTGGTTTACAAAGGCTCCAGCCTCCGCAGAGACCGGGGAGCCCAGCAAGGCGATTGGGTAGGCCTCGATGTGTGCGAAGGGGGGCTTGGGAGTGATGGGCGCAGAAGTCATCAGTGGGCCTTGCAGAGGTCGGAGAAGTTGAGGCTGCCCTTTTCCTGCGGTCATGGGCGAAGGGCCCTCAGGAGGCTCCTCAGGTCCCTCAGTGGGTGTTTAGGCGGCGGGTCTTAAGGCTCTGCTACAGCACTGCCTGAGGCCGGTGTATCGGCTTCGATAGCAGGCCGGCCACGAGCTCGGGAGGCATCCGAGCACCCGATTATTTACGTGAGTGCTCAGGCCCCCAGCGCCCGGTAGACTGACGCCCTCCCGATCCCCAGGCGCTTGCTGATCTCGGTCGGGCTGATCCCTTCGGCCTTGAGGCGCCGCACGTCCTCCACAGGCACCGAAGGCTTGCGGCCTCTGTAGACCCCCGCAGCCTTGGCCTTGGCGATGCCCTCCATCTGCCGCTCTTTCCGCAGCGCAGTCTCGAACTGGGCGAACACTCCCAGCATCTGGAGGAAGGCGATGCCGGCAGGTGTTGAAGTGTCGATCGGTTGCTCGGTGGCCTGCAGGTGGGCGCCTCGCTCCTTGATGGTCGCTACGATGGCCTCCAGGTCCCTCACGGACCTCGCCAGGCGGTCGATGCGGGTCACCACGAGCGTGTCGCCGGCATGGAGGAACTCGAGGACCGTGTGGAGCTGGTCGCGGCCCTGGGTGGTGGTGCCGGACTTCTTCTCGGACCTGACGACCGTGCAGCCCGCCGCCTTCAGGGCAGCCTCCTGGATTGTGCAGTCTTGGTCCTCGGTGCTGGCGCGGGCGTAGCCGATCTTGGTGGTCATGGCGGAAGTGTCTCACAAGGGTCTAGAAGCTCAGGTTCCTATGCGTCCGAAATGTTGGATGCTACCCTAATGAGACGAGTGGAGTGTCTCACCAATCCGTCTCGCTGACGTATACCCTTTCGAGCCAGTTGACCGCTCTCGAACTCACCGCGAAGTCCAATGTCTGATCTTCGCATCACGGGTCCCCTCTATGCCTGTCGATGGCACCTGAACGGGAGAGGCTGGATCGATTTTGCAAATGGCGGCTTCGCTGCGGAAAATTTCGTTGGTCGGACCTCGCTTTAGCTGCCGGGCTTCCGCTGGGATCCGACACAGCGGACGGACGACAGGGCGCCATAAGCAGGCCAAAGGCCATCACCACCCCTCGTCGTCGACCGAGCGATCTTATGATCAGCTATATGAGGGGAACCTATAGTTGAAGAACTTGTCCCACCATTCGAACGCATCCCCAATCCGTCCCGCTTGCTCTGCCACTAATGCGGACGATGCTCTCGTAATCGCTGTGTCGATCTTGGAGAGTGCAAGAATCTTGTTGGAGTCGGTGCAAGGGTAGACCAAGCCAGATACACTCGCCGGATCTTGCATCGCCGCGAGCCCCTTAGTCTTTAGGTGCTGCAGCGCCCCTTTGATATCGTACCTGTAGATGAGCACGCTTTCGCCAAGGGCGTACTCGGTCGTGCGCAGCTCTAGATAGAATGATCGTATGCCGGCCCCGTGGAAGTAGTTCCATGCCTTCACCAGCCTGATCAGCGGCTTCAGCCTGTAGCCCAGCTTGACGTTAGCCGCATTCACCCAAGCATTGTGCGCTTCGGGGCTGGCTCGCATCCATCCTTCCGCGCGATTGGGGATGTCGAACACCCTATGGCCGCCGGATGTGGTCCCAACATAGTCTGCGGGAGTGATTTCGTGGCGCTCCCAATCCTGATTCCCGAACGGGACCACAACAGCCGGGCTACGCACCGTGACGCCTGTCTTTGGAAATCGAGTCGCCAATGCGCTGCGAATCGCCTGCAGGGACGCCGAAGAGTTGTCCTTGAGCTGAGCAGTAGGGATCACCGCGAAGTAGTCGACGTCGCTATACCCACTCACACTCGTGTGGTGCCCAAACGAACCCGAGCGAAAGAAGCTCGTCATGCTAAAGTTGGTCTTCAAGCAAGCTTCGATGCTTGCGCGGTGCGAGGCCGCCGCCTGCGTCTCGAACGAAGACGGAGAGAGATGGGTGAGCAGAGTGTCAAATCCCGCGTCGACCGTCTTAGCCATTCTTGCCAGCCCCTTGCTCGAGATGTGTGCGCCAGAGTTCATCGAGCCGGGGCGCCGCACTCTTGTAGACACCGGGCGCCATTAGAGGCGCACCTTCTACAGCCGAATTGTAGTCTCCGAGCAACAGCAGCAAATCACCCTTCGGGTACCCAAGCTCGCGGATCGCCCTCACGCGCGCTTGAAAGCCGGATAGGGATTCTTGGGCTCGCGAATAAGCTTTCGCAGTCCCCAAGACCTCCTGCCCAACCAAGAAGATCAGTGCGATCGACGTTACGCGAGCGAACAGTGCCAACTGCTCCCCCTGCATCACCGTGACCGATGACAGCAGCATCAAGACAAAGATGCCGCCAGCCAGAGCAAAACGCCGCCAGGCCCAAGTGGCGCTCAAGCCGTACAACCTGCAAGAATAGAAGCCGCTTTCCTCGAGGAGCTCGGTTAGCCTTGCCTCCCCTACCTCACGGTCACTGGCAAAGTACTCGGGATTTTGAGCTTCACGCCCTGCTGCTGGGTCAACGCTAAATCCGGCTTCGACTTCTCTCATTTCACCGGGCGACACTGTGCCACCAAGCCCGTCTGCAATCAGAAGTGCCCTTCGCCCTCGCTCAGCCTGACCGCGAGCGTTCTTATAATTCCAGTCTAGCGCAGCCCAAGCGAAGTAGAGGAAAAGCGCCAGAGCCGCGATGGCTACGTTGAATGTTGGATCGATCACGAAAATCGAAGCAGCAGCCAAGATGGCAACAAGGAACTGGACCCTCGCGGCCCAGCGGAAAAGTCGCTCAGCCTTGGCAAACTCTGCGCTGGTCAGGCCCTCGAGCCGTGGGTGAATAACTGCCATGTCGAGCCTCCTAGACCCTTGATTACCGGGCAATATCCGGCAGGGCAACGACGACTGGCCACCTGTCCACATTCCGAAGGCCCGATGTGAGTCCCTAATGAGGACCCACATCGAGCTGCCCCTTGCAAGTCGTACACCGAATAGGTACACCGAGAACTGACCGAGCGGTCCGAAAGTGACGGAAATCAGCCATTTGGAGGGGGTCTATCCTAAGTCCTCTTCTGGGCACCATTTTCTGACAATCCGGCTTGCCAAGGCGCGAAATTTCGCGCCTTTTGGCTTGCGTGTGCATGGCGTGGCGAGGGTAGCGGGTGGACGGCGGCGGCAGCGGCGAGCTGGCGGTGATCGCGGGGGCCTTCGGGTGTGGCGAGGGGCTGGCGCGGACCATCGCGGCGCTCGGGCGCGGGAGCGAGTTCGCGCGGACCCAGCTGCTCTATCCGCTGCCGGGCCGCGACGAGACGTCCTTGCTGACCGCCGGGCAGGCGCAGGAAGTGGCCTATGGCCGCGATGGCGCGGTACTGGTGCTGCACCTGGTCGGTCCGGGCGAGTTCTATGGCAGCCTGGTCGGGCTGGGCGACGGGGCGGGCCCCGCCCAGGTCGAGGCGCTGCGCGACGGCCGCGCGCTGCATTACGGCGGCGAGGCGGTGCTGCGACTGATGGAAAGCTATGCCTGCGTCGCGGTGGCGGTGACCCGCCAGCTGGCCGGGCGGCTGGCAGCGATGCGCCAGCGCATGGTCGAAACCTCGCTGCTGAGCGCGACGGGCCGGATCTGTGCCGAATTGCGCCGCCTCGCCGCTGCCAGCGATGACGGGGTCATCCGCCCCATGCCGGTGCTGGCCGAACTGGCCCAGCAGGTCCAGTCGACCCGCGAGACCGTCTCGCGCACGGTCTCGCAACTGGAGCGGCGCGGCATCCTGCGGCGCGGCGATGGCGGGCTGGCGGTGATCGCCCCGCACCGCCTGGACGAACTGATCTACTGATCGAACAGCAGCAGGTGCACCGCGCCCCCGGTCTCGGCCTCGCCGGGGTGATAGCATTCGGTCCGCACAGCCGGTGCGCCGGATGCGGCCAGCACCACGGCCAGCGCATCGGAAGCGAGTGCCGTTCCCGCCGCGGCCATCGCGGCAAGGGTGTCGGCCAGCCCGGTTTCCGCGCCATAGCTGACCAGGGCCCCGCTGGCGGAATCCGTCAGCACCGGGCCGATTGCCAGATGAAGCCCGATCGCCGGTCGCGGCGCGGCCAGCCCGGTCAGGCGCCGGGCCAGGGCCAGAGCCAGGTTCCGGTCATCAAGCGTGATGTTCCAGCGCCCGGCCCCGGCGCGTACCGCCGCGGGCGGGACACCTGCCGCAGTGATGGCCTGCGCGACGGGATCGATGATGGGTGCCAGATCGCCGGAAGTCCCGATGCCCTGCGGCAGGTCGACCAGTACCGCCAGGTGGGCCACCAGCCGCCGTGCCGGATCGGGGGCTTCGGGCGGAAACAGCTGTTCGACGGCGGCATCGCGCGCGATCCGGATCCGCTCCTGCGGGCCTGCCTCGGTCGGCCAGAGCGCGGCCTGGCGTGCCGTGTTGGGCCCGCCGCCCGCTTCGTCCTCGACCAGCAGTTGCATCGCGCGGCTGCCGAGGCGCCGGGCCGTGAGCCGCGCCGCACCGATCGCCAGCAGTCCGGCATGGGCCGTCGCCAGCGGATCGTGGACCCTGGCCGGGCTGGTGCCCGCCACTCGCACGGATGCCGCGCGTCGCAGCACGGCGTGATAGCGTGCCAGCCAGTCCGCCCCGGCCGGGCTGACCGATTGCGCGGCAAAAGCCTCAGGCGGGCAGGGCAGCACGGCGTGCAACTCCACTCCGGCGGCAAGCAGGCGTTCGGCGATGACGATATCCGCCCCGGCGGCAAGCGCGCCCCAGGCAAAGCCGATCCCGCTGCGCGCCACGAGCGCGTCGATCGCCGCCGCCAGGGCGGCCTCGCCCGCGCCGCCAGCGGCGATTCCCATGTGCCCGGCAAAGTGCAGGCTGGCGGGCGGGGCGAAGGTGTCGAGCCAGGCCGAGGCCTCGCCCTGCGCGCTGCAGATCTCGCGCAATTGGGCGAGGGTCACGGCGCGGTCATCCCAGCCGTCGGGATCGGCGGTCACCGCCAGGCGCATGGCCAAGGCCGCCTCGTCCGCCCGGCCCAGCAGCAGCAGGGCCTCGGCGCGAGTCGCGGCCAGGAAATAGGGTGTATCGGCGGGCGGGGCGGGGGCATCGAGCAGGTCGAGCACGGCCTGCGCTTCCTGTGCCGCGCCCGCCGGATCGCCCGCCAGCAACCGGGCGGTGGCGGCGTTGATCGCCCGATAGGGTGCCGGGGCCAGCGCGTGGGCGGCGGCATAGGCGGCGGCGGCCGCCGCGAACAGCGCAGCCTGTTCCCGGCCCGGCGCGGTTGTCCGCGCCCGGTCCTTGAGCAGCCGGCCCTCGAGCGACAGCGCGGCGGGATCGTCCGCCCGCGCCGCCCAGCCGCCAGCTTCGAACAGCTCCCAGGCGCGCCGCCCGGCCCCGGACCGGGCCAGGGCGGCGATTACGGGAACGGAGGGCGGAAGGGGCACGATCAGGGTTCGCCGCCCATCCCGTTGCCCGTGGTGGGATCGAGGATCATCGGCATCGGCAGCTTGCCCGGCAGGGTGAAGTGCAGGTTGAGGGCAAGCGTGGCCTGATCGACAGCGGCATCACGGGGCACGATCCTGCCGTCCTCGTCTTGCTTGGCAAAGTAGTTGCGGATCGCGATCAGCGGCCCCTTCAACCGGCCCCCGGTATCGACCGTGCGAACGAAGAAGCTGTCGTTGGGGTCGGCCGGCTTGCCGTCATTGAGGAAAGGCGAGAACGAGATCAGGTTCCCCTCCTGCAAGGTGACGCGCGGCGAATCGTAGTGCACGAAGATCTCGTGCCGGCTGCCGAAGCCGAAGGATTCGAAATCGTCGAAGTCGACCTGGCCGAGCGGCTCGACCTTGGTGCGCTTGTGGAAGTTCTCCTTGTCGTTGGCGTTCGAATCCGGACCGAAATCGCGGAACTTGCGCCGACCGTTGCCGGGGCGGACCGTCTTGGCGAGGATCGCGATGGCCTGCGCCACCGGATCCGCCGCCGCCGCGATCGCCGCGTGGTTGGCGCCAAACTGCCACGCTCCGTCGGAATAGACCCGCACCAAGGTGATGAAATCGGGCTTGAACGCGCTCAGCCCCAGCGCCTCACGTACTTTCGTTTCCGCGTCTGCCGAGTGCGGGTCGAAGCCATAGGGTGCTGGTCGCCCCAGCGCTGTAGTGGCATCCTTGCCACCCTTGTCGCTCTTGCCGTCGCCGGGACCAGCCGTATCGCAGGCTGCCAGCACGAGCCCGACACCGGCCGCGGCCAGGGCGCTGCGGCGGGAAAAGCCGGTTTCGGTTCCGGAATCGCTCATCATCGGTCTCCCTTTTTCAATTGTGCCAGCATCGTATCGAACCGCGCCATCTCCGCTGACGAATAGGAGCGGCGCAACAGGGCGTGGAATGCTTCGGCCTGGCGGACCAGCGCGGAGGCCTGGTCCGGCCGTGCCTCGCGGGCGGCCCGGGCGGCGACCCAGGCGGCGCGGAATTGCTGCACGGTCAGCCCGCGATCGTCGGGCCGGTCGGCGGCGAGGCGGGCATAGTCCGACAGGCAGCGCTGCATCCGCGCCAGCGCCGCCCCGTGGCGCCCGGCGGCCAGTTCAAGCTGTCCGGCCCCCACTTCGGGCCAGAGCCGCCGCTCGGCCAGGTCGCGATTGGCGGGATCGGCGGCGAGCAGCCGGGCGATGATCGCGGCTTCCTCGGCCCGCAGCACCAGCGCCGCGTCGATCCGGCCGGCCTTGCCCAGCACGTCGGCCTGCCAGCCGATCCGGTTGGCCAGGTCGAGCCGGTTCTGCGTCGTGGCATCGGGGCGGGCAGCGGCCTGGCGCATGAAGGCTGTCGATCGTTCGCACCACGGCAGCGCCTCGGTGGGGCGGCCGGTCTCGCGCCCGACCAGTTCGCACATGTTGCCCTGGGCATAGCCCAGTTCCATAAGCGCGCGCAGGCTGCCGGGCTCGCGCCGGGCCAGGGCTTCGGCATGGGTCAGGTAGGCGCGCCAGTGGACCGCGGTGCGCGGCAGGTCGCGCTGGGCCCAGGCGGCCGAGCCGAGCCAGAACTCGCTCTGGGCATGGGCGAAGATCGCGTCCGGATCGTCGGGCTGACGGGCCAGGACAGCGGCGGTGGTGCGGCTGGCCTCGCCATACAGCGCGCTCGCCTCGGCCATCTGGCCGCGGCTGGCGGCATCCTCGCCCATGGCATGGAGCAGCCGGGCCCGGCGGGTCAGGCTGGCGGGCGGCAGTCCGGTGAGCGGCTGCGCGGCGTAATGCGCCATGGCCCGGGCATTGACCGCATCCATCACGTCGAGTCGGCCCACCCCCTTCAGTTTCTCGCGCAGGTCAGTGAGCATGAATTCGACCATTCCTTCCGCGCTGGCCCTTTGCCGCTCCGCCTCGGCGCGGGCCTGCATCGCCAGCACCAGCAGTCCGCCCAGTACTAGGCTGAGCAGCAGGGCTGCCGCCGTGACGGCCATCACGCGCCGCTGGCGGGCCTGGGCATCGCGCTGGACCAGCCGGTCGAGCGGCTGGCCGGTCAGCCCGGCAACGATCTTGAGCAGGCCCAGCCGCCGCCCATCGGCCTGCTTGCGGAAATCGGCGGCGAGCGGCTCGATGCGGGTGGCACCGCCGCCGGTCAGCGCGGGGGGGAAGGCCGCTTCGGGTTCGCCCGCGATCAGCGCGGTCAGGATCGGGCGATCGGGATGGATCTCGCGGAACAGCGCGATCTCGCGGTCAACCCAGGCGCTGGCCCGGGCGCCGGGGCTGGCCACCACGATCAGCGCGGCGGACCCGGCCAGCGCCTCGCGCACGGTGGCGGAGAGATCGGCGGCGGCAGGCAATTCGGCGCGATCGATGAACACCGGGGCCAGCCGCTGGCGCGGCGCAGCACCTTCGGCAGGCAGGGCGAAACGTTCGATCGATCGGTGCAGCCACCGCGCAAAAACGCTGTCAGAATGGCTGTAACTGATGAATGCCCGATAGCGCGTCGGTTGTTCCGGCGCCGCGGCCTGGTGCATCGCGAATCCCCACCTGTTCGTAGGAAAGCTACGCGAAATCAGGGCGCTTGCAACGATTGTTGCGTGCCCGCCGGGCTTTTCGCAGCAATCGCAGGTGTGGCAGTTCCGCTACGGTTTTGCCGTGTTCTAACCTTTCGATTAAAACCGGTTGTCAAGCGGCCCGGACGGTGATCTATTCGTATGCGCAACCGCCCGGGAAAAGGGACGGGCATAAAGAGGAGAGTGGGCTAATGAGGGGTAAGCTGACCCTGCTTGCTGGTGTCTGCGCCAGCGCAATCGCGTTTCCGGCCTTTGCACAAAGTGCACAAGGGGCGGAGGAAGATGATGCCAATGTCATCATCGTGACCGCGCAACGTTCGAACCAGCGCCTGCAGGACGTGCCGATCGCTGTTTCGGCGTTCAACACCGAAGCGCTCGAAAAGCAGCAGATCAAGAACACCTCCGACCTGCAGCTCACTCTGCCCAACGTCACCTTCACCAAGGGCAACTTCACCGGATCCAGCTTCACGATCCGCGGCATCGGCGACCTGTGCGTGGGCGTGACCTGCGACAGCGCTACCGCCATCCACATGAACGATGCGCCGCTCTATGCGACCCGCCTGTTCGAAAGCGAGTTCTACGACCTGGCGCAGATCGAAGTGCTGCGTGGTCCGCAGGGTACCCTGTTCGGCCGCAACGCGACTTCGGGCGTGGTCAACTTCCGCACCGCGCGGCCCGACCTGTCGGGCATGGCCGGCAACTTCGAAGCCGAATATGGCAATTACAACGGCTTCAAGCTCAAGGGCATGGTCAATGCCCCGATCGGCGAAACCGTGGCGGTCCGCCTGGCCGGCTTCTACCTGAACCGCGAAGGCTACACGACCAACCTGTTCGACAATTCGAAGATCGATGACCGCGACCTGTGGGGTGCGCGCGCCTCGATCCGGTTCGAGCCCAGCACGTCGACCACCATCGACCTGATGGCGCAGTACTTCCACGAAAAAGACAACCGCATGCGCATCCAGAAGCAGCTGTGCCAGCGCGACCCCACGGGCGTGCTGGGCTGCCTCAACGGATCGCGCGATTATGGCACCACCAACTCGAACACCACGTTCGTCGGTGTGCTGACCTCGCGTGAATTCCTGGCCGCCAACGGTATCCCCAGCATCTTCGGCCTGGGTAGCCTCTATGGTCCGGATCCCTATGCCGGTGTCGTCAACCCCGCCGATCCGCGCGTCGTCAACACCGACTACAAGCCGACCTATTTCGCCGAGGAATGGATCGTCCAGGGCTCGATCGACCAGGATCTGGGCAATGGCCTGAAGCTGAAGGTCAGCGGCAACTGGCAGCAGACCAAGGTCGACTCGTCGCAGGATTACAACAACTCGATCCAGAACCGGGCTGGCATGCAGACTGGCCTGAACAACCTGCAGATCGCGGCGACCCCGGCCAGCACCGGCAACCCGCTCAATGCGTTCGGCTTGCCGGTTGCCTACTTCGCGCCGATTGCGGCTGCCCTGATCCCGAACGGGCCGACCGGCGTGCTCTGCACCTCGCTCACCGAGCCGAGCGGCATGGGTGCCTACGGCGCCAATCGCCAGCGTCTCTGCTCGATGACCCCGCAGGACTTCGACCGGTCGAACCAGGATACCGAAAGCTGGTCGGCGGAAATGATCCTCTCGTCCGACTGGGACGGGATGTTCAACTTCCTGCTCGGCGGCATCTACGGCAAGGGCGGGATGAGCGAGAACAGCTACTATGTTAACTCGTTCGGCATCGACTACCTGACCGGCCTGCTCGGCACCTTCAACGCGCTTGGCCGGGCCGGTGTCGGCGCGATCCCGGGTGCCCAGGTGCCCCCGCCGGGCTTCCTTGGTACGCCGTTCTATCGCAACAACAGCGACCAGCTCGACATCAAGACCTACGGGATCTTCGGTGAAGCCTACTTCAAGTTCAACGACCAGCTGAAGCTGACTCTGGGCGCGCGCTACAACAACGACAACAAGACCATCACGGCGCGCACCACCCTGGCCAACTTCCTGGTGCCGTTCGGCGGAACCGACATGTTCGCCTCGCCGTACATCTACGGCTGGGCGGTTACCGGGGCGCCGACGTCTTCGCGGCTTCAGCCGTATGACGCCGATCCGGCCACGGCCTGCACGATCAACAGCACCACCGCCTCGGGCATCCTGACTTCCGCCAACATCAGCGGCTGCGAACCCTTCCAGGTCCGCAACGTGAAGTTCAGCCAGTGGACGGGCCGTGCGGTGCTGGATTACCAGATCACGCCGGACAACCTGGTCTATGCCTCGGTTTCGCGCGGCTACAAGTCGGGTGGTGTGAACCCGCCGCTGTCGCCGGTCTTCGCGGTGCCGGAAGGCTTCGGTCCGGAAACGGTCTGGGCCTTCGAAGTGGGTTCGAAGAACACCTTCGGCAATGTCCAGCTGAACATGACCGGCTTCTACTACAAGTACAACGACTTGCAGCTGTCGCGCATCGTTGCCCGTACCTCGGTCAACGACAACGTCAGCGCCAATGTCTGGGGTCTTGAAGCCGAAGCGATCTTCCGTCCGACCCGCGAACTGGCGATCAACATGAACGCCAGCTACCTGAACACCAAGGTGAGCCAGGACAAGTTCCTGTCCAACCCGCGTGACTTCGGGGCGGGCCGCGCCGACGCGGTGATCATCAAGGACATCACCAACGGTGCGAACTGCGCCGTGGCCTCGAACACCGGCAACGTTGCCGGGGTGAACACCTTCGTCAACACGGTGAACTCGCTGATCAACGCTGGGGTCGTGACCGGCAACGCAGGTGCCAACCTGCAGCCGACCACTGCCTTCCCGTCTGGCGGCGGCATCAACTCGACCGGCGCGTTCAGCATCTGCGCGGCGCTGTCGGCGGGTGCTTCGGGGGCCTTCGCTGGCGCCGGACTCAATCCGGCGACCCTAGGCGGGATCACCGTCTACTCGTCGGGTATTCCGGTGAACATCAAGGGCAACAAGCTGCCCGGCGCACCGGACTACAAGTTCTCGGCGGGCGTGCAGTATGACGTCCCCGTGGGCGACATGACCCTGACCCCGCGTGCGGACTTCATCTACACCGGAAAGTCCTATGGCAACATCTTCAACGGCGCGATCAACGCGATCCCGAGCTACACGCAGGTCAATGCGCAGCTCCAGCTCGATGGTCCCGACAAGAAGTGGTTTGCCCGGATCTGGGTGCAGAACCTGTTCGACAAGGACCCGATCACCGGTCTCTACGTGACCGACCAGTCCTCGGGTAACTACACCAACATCTTCACGCTTGAACCGCGTCGCTTCGGCCTCACCGCCGGGATCAAGTTCTAAGCGCGAACAGACTAGTCCTGGGAGGGACGCCCGGGGCCTCGGACGCAAGTCCGGGGCCCCTTTTTCTTGCCCGCACCAGCTGCGCGCGGCCGCCGCGCTCAGCCCACCAGCGAAGCCTCGATCGCGATCCGAATGGCCTCCGAGGTGTGCTTCGCGCCCATCTTGGTCAGCATGTTGGCCCGGTGAATTTCGACGGTGCGCGGGCTGATTGCCAGCTGCTCGCCGATCAACCGGTTGGACTTGCCCTCGGCCACCCCGGCCAGCACCTCGCGCTCGCGCCGGGTCAGGCAGCGTACCCGGCTGCGGGCCTGGGCCTCGCGCAGCTTGAACAGGCCCAGCGATTGCCCGGCACTCTCGGCCCCGATCAGCGCCCCGATCACCTGCGCGGGTTCGCACGGCCAGTGCAGGTAATCGACTGCTCCGGCCAGGACCGCCCGCACGATCCGGTCGATCGAGGGCTCTTCCGCAAAGCCGATCAGCGGCAGCCAGCGGCCACGCTCGGTCATCAGCCCGATCAGTTCGTCGATCATCTCGTGCCGGTCTTCCACCAGGATCGCCTCGGTGCGCGGCCAGCTTGCCACCAGTTCGTCGATGGTCTCGAAGGGTTCGACATGGATGCCGCTGCCGGCCAGCGAGTGGCTCATGGCGGCCCGGCGGCGAAAGTTGCTGTCGACTACGGCAATGCTGCGGCGGCGTTCCATCAGTATGGCTCCCTAGCGGTTAACGCCTAGGGGATATGACGCGAACCCGCCGCCACGGCGCGAGAGGTTTGCCCCACATTCGAAGGTTAAGATAAGGAAATGCCCGGAGTTTCGGGATCGCTTCACCCGGATTTCCGGGTCAAGCCGGTTACTCGGAAATGGTTCCTTATCCGCGCAGCCCCAGGGCTTCGGCCACGTCCTGCGCGTCGCGCCGCGCCTGTGCCAGCCTGGCGGGGTCGAACCGGGGAACACTGCCGAGCACGCCGCGCCGCAAGCCATCGTAGAATTGCAGCAGCGCATCGGCCCCCGCCGCTCCGCGATCCACCCCCAGCTGCAGCGCGGCCAGCGCGGCGAGGGCGCGGGTCAGGCTGGTGCTGCGCCGGGCATTGTCGCCGCGCCGGTCGGCCGCAATGGCGCTGCCCAGCGCCAGATCGAACTGTTCGAAGCACAGGCCGACCAGCTGGTCGGGCCGGGCAGCGGCGACCCGCGCGTCGAAATCGACCCGGCGGTAGGCGTCGAGGGGGCTTTGCTGGACCAGCATCATCAGTTCCGCTGCGCGTTCCACGCGTCGATCTGGTTCTGCAGGAAGGACAGCGTCCCGCGCGAGGCACCGACCCGGCTGTCGGCGGCGGCAAAGCGCTTGGCCAACTGGCTGCGCAGCGCGGCCTGGGCATCGGCAAGCTCGGTTGCCTCCTCGCCCAGGCGGGTCTTGAGCGCATTGTAGCGGGCCACCGATCCGCCCAGCGAACCGGGGTTGCCCATCGCCCCGGCGTTGCGGGCCAGCCGGTCAAGCGTGGCGTAGAGCCCGTGGATCCCGGTGGTGAACATCGCCGCGACCCCTTCGGGCGAGGCCTTCAGCGCCGCCTCCAGCCGCGCTGCATCCAGCCTGAAGGTGCCGTCGCGATTGGTCGCCAGCCCCAGTTCGGCCAGCGTGCGCGGCTGGCCCGGCGCGGCACCCGGCAGGATCACCGTGCTGCCAAGGCCGGTCAGCGCCTGGCGCAGGGCCCGCGCGCCGGGATCGCGGGCCAGGTCGCCGCCCTGCGGGTTGGTCAGGTCCCCCAGGCTGCCGGCCAGCTCGTTCAGGGCGGAGGCGAAGTCCTGCATGAAGCCGCTGACTGCCGCACCCGGCTGGCTGAAGCGGATCGTGGTTGGCGCACCCGGATTGGTTCCGGTCAGCTGCAGCGAGAGGCCGGGGGCGACATTCTCGATCGTGTTCGACCGCGCCGTCAGCGCCACGCCGTCCAGCCGGTAAGCGGCGTCACCGGCCTGGGCGGTCAGCCGCGCCGGATCGCTGCCCGGCGCCCAGGCCAGGGCGGCGAGGCCGGGCTGGGCCGGATCCTCGGTCGCTTCGACCACGAAGCCGTTCGGCGCGCCCTCGCTGCCCTTCAGCACCAGCTGCGCGCCGCCCGGTCCCTGCGCGACATAGGCGCTGATCCCGGCGCGGGCGGCGTTGATCTGGCCAGCGATGCCCGCCAGCGTGGCTCCCGGGGCGATGGTCAGCGCGAGCGGTGCACGCGCCGGATCCTCGGCAAAGGTCCCGCCGAGCGTGCCAAAGCGGATCGTCAGGGTCCCTGCTCCCGGCGTCGAACCGGTGGGTAAAGTGGGTGAAGCCAGGACCTGGCCCCGCGCCAGCGCGGTCACTTCGAGGCTGTAAGTCCCGCTGCCGCTCGCCGCCCCGCGCGAGACAGTGGCGACCGCGCCGTTGGCGATCAGCGGCTGGGTGGAAAGATCACCGCTGCGCACCCGGTCCCCCACAGATGTGGCCAGCTGGGTAATCTGGCTGCGCAGAGTGGAAGCTGCCGAGATCTGCCGCTCGACCAGCTCGCTGCGGCTCGCGACCCGGTCCTTGCGCGCGGCGAACTGCGCTTCGGCCAGGTTGGTGGCCAGCGCGGCAAAGTCGATCCCGCTGCCACCGCCCAGTTGCGAGACGATCGATTGGGTGGCCGAAGTGGTGGTCATGCTTGCCAGAACGGCCGCAGCCAATGCCGCTTAAGCCCGCGCGGCGGCCGGATCGGGCCGCCCTTCGGCGTCGAAGCGCAGCGCCAGCGGCACGTCGATCTGCGGCGGCTGCAACCGCTCGCCGCGCTTGAGCGACAGCACGAAGGCCAGCACTCCGGCGACCGCGGCATAAAGCTCCTCGCGGATCACCTGGTGTTCGCGCGTGGTGAAGTAGACCGAACGGGCAAGGGCCGGGTACTCCAGTGTCGGCACGTTCAATTCGGCCGCCAGTTCGCGCATCGCCAGCGCCTTTTCCCCGCGCCCCTTGGCCAGCACGATCGGGGCGGCGGCCCTGGCCGGATCATAGGCCATCGCCACCGAGAAGTGGCTGGGGTTGGTCAGCACGAACTGCGCTTCCTGCATGGCCTTGGCCACGCCGCCCATGGCGAGCTGGCGCTGTTTCTGGCGGATCGCCATCTTCTTCTCGGGCGAGCCCTCGGCTTCCTTGTGCTCGTCGCGCAGTTCCTGCGAACTCATCTTCAGCCGCTGGTTGCGGCGCCACCACTGCACCGGCCAGTCGATCAGCGCGATTACGACCAGGCCTGCCGACAAGGCAAACAGCAGCCCGGTGATCGCCTGCCAGGCCAGCGCCAGTTGCGGGCCGATCGTGGCGCCGCGGCCAAGCGACATCAGCTGGTCAAGCCAGCCCAGCGCCCAGTACCAGGCGATCGCGCCCAGCAGGGCCAGCTTGAGCAGGCCCTTGCCCGCCTCGATCCAGCCGGTCGCCCCGAACATCCGCTTGATCCCGGCGATCGGATCGAGCCGGTTGCCCTTGGGCAGCATGTTCGCCCCGACCCAGCGTCCGTCACCGGTCATCAGCATTCCCGCCAGGCTCAGCACCAGCACCAGCCCGGCCAGGGTCAGGACTGGCGGCAGCGTGGCCAGCATGGCCGACAGCATGGCCGATCCGGGGTTGAAATCGTCAATCGCGCGGCGATCCCAGGCGAAGCCCGCACGCAGCGTGCCCTCCATCGCCCCCATCAGCCACGGTCCGGCAAACTTCAGCCAGGCCGCGCCCAGCAGCACGGCAATCGCCGTGCCCAGCTCGCGGCTGCGCAGGACATCGCCCTTTTGCGCCGCATCGGCCTTGCGCTTCGCGGTTGGATCGAAGCTCTTCTCGCCGGCATCCTCGCTCATGGCCGCAGCAGGCTCCCGACCTGCTCAAGCCCCTGGGCGGAGAGGTCGCCGAACTGCTCGATCAGCAGCGGCACGGCCAGGATCAGCGCGGCCAGCCCCGCCAGCACCCCCAGCGGCAGGCCCAGCGCGAACAGGTTGAGCGCCGGAGCCGAGCGGCTGATCACCCCGGTCAGCACCTGGACCAGCAGCAGCACCAGCGTGACGGGCAGGGCGATGGCGAGTGCGGCGGTGAACATGGCGCCGCCAAAGCCCAGCACGGCCTCGATCCGGTCCGGCCCCAGCCAGGTCTGGCCCGGCGGGAAGGCGGCATAGCTGTCGATCACCAGCGCGATGAATTGCAGATGCCCGCCCAGGCCCAGGAAGATCAGGGTCAGCAGCACTGTGAAGTATTGCCCCAGCGCGGGCGATTGCGCGCCGCTGACGGGATCGACCGCGGTCGCCAGGCTGAGTCCCATCGCCCCGCCGATCTGCTCGGCGGCAATGACCGGCGCGGCAAAGCAGAGCTGGAGGACAAAGCCCAGCGTCACCCCGATCAGCACTTCGCCAAAGATCGCGAGGATCCCCTGGACCGACAGCAGCGCGGGGGGAGCCTCGACGGGCAGCCAGGCACTGACCAGCACGGCAATCGCCCCGGTGATTGCCACGCGCAGCTGCACCGGCACGGTGCCCGCGCCAAAGAACGGCGCGGCGAGCAGAGCGGCCCCGATCCGGGTCATCACGAAGACCAGCTTCCACAGCTCGGCCTCAAGCGCGCCGAAGCCGAAGGTCATGCCGATCATCGCGGTCCCCCGGCGATGGTGGCGAAGATTTCCTGCGTGAAATCGGCGATCAGGCCCATCATCGATGCGCCGAACACCACCAGCACCAGCGCGGTGATTGCCAGCTTGGGCACGAAGGTCAGCGTCTGTTCGTTGACCGAGGTCGCCGCCTGGACGATCCCGATCACGATCCCGACGGCCAGCGCGGCCAGCAGGACCGGCGCGGCGACCAGCGCGGTGGTCCACAGCATCCGGTCAGCCAGCGAAAGCAGGGCGGCGGTTTCATCCATCACCCGAAACTCGCCGCCAGGCTGCCCATCAGCAGCGCCCAGCCATCGACCAGCACGAACAGCAGCAGCTTGAACGGCAGGCTGACAATCGTGGGGCTCATCATCATCATCCCCAGGCTCATCAGCACGGACGAGACCACCAGGTCGATTACCAGGAAGGGCAGGAACAGCATGAAGCCGATCTGGAAGGCGGTCTTCAGTTCGCTGGTAACGAAGGCCGGGAGCAGGATCGAGAACGGCACGTCCTCGCCCCGCGCGAACTTGGGAGCCTTGGCCATGTCGGCAAACATGGCCAGGTCGGTCTTGCGGGTCTGGCGCAGCATGAAGGCGTGGAATTCCTTGCCGCCATTGGCAATCGCCTGCTCGGCATTGATCGTTCCCGCGGCATAGGGGGCAATCGCGGTCTGATTCACCCGCTCCAGCGTCGGGGCCATGACGAACAGGCTGAGGAACAGCGCGAGGCCGATCAGCACCTGGTTGGGCGGGCTCTGCTGCAGGCCCAGCGCCTGGCGCAGGATCGAGAGCACGATCAGGATCCGGGTGAAGCTGGTCATCATCAGCAGCAGGCCGGGCAGGATCGTCAGCAGCCCCATCAGCAGCAGCAATTGGAGCGACAGCGAGAGGCCTGATCCCTGCGCGCCGCCGATCGCGCCAAAGGCGCGGTCCAGCGCGCCGGGAACGGCGGCTCCGGCGGTCACTTGTGCATGAGCGATGGTGGGCAGGAGCAGGGCGGGAAGGGCGAGGAGTTTCCTCACGGTTCGATCTCCCGCGCCGGAGCCTCGGCCAGCCGCGCCAGCCCGTTTCGCGAGACCGAGACGAGGATTTCGCGCCCGTGAAACTCGATCACCGCCAGCTTTAGCGTGGGGGACAGCATGGTGGTTTCCACCACCCGCACCGCCTTGCCGCCCTGCGGCGCGGCGCCGAATTTCGCCTGGGCCTTGGCCGCCAGCTTGAGCGAGGCCCAGGCCAGCCCCGCGATCAGCGGCAGCAGCAGGACCAGCTTGAGGATGTACCAGCCCATCAGGCGATTTCTCCGCCCGGCGCGCCGCCACCGGCCAGTTCGACGATGCGCAGGCCGAAGCGGTTGCCTTCGGTCACGATCTCGCCGCGCGCGATCAGCTTGCCGTTGACCAGCACGTCGAGCAGTTCGTCGGTCAGCCGGTCGAGCATGACGACCGATTCCTCGCCGAGCGCGAGGACGTCCTTCAGCTTCATGTCGGTCTTGCCAAGTTCGACCGAGAGGCGGACGTCGACTTCCTTCAGGAGGTCAAAGCCGCGGGAATGAATGGTCATGGGTTGGGTTCCGTTCCTGTCAGGCAATCTGAATGAGTTTGAGGGCAATCCGGTCGTCCTGGTTGCCGACCGTGCCGCGGGCGATCACGACCCCGCCGGCCTCCAGCGGGACGGCGCGGGCAATGGCCACCGGCAGGACCATGCCGGGTTCGAGCCGGGCCACGGTGCTGAGCGGTACGCGCATGTCGACCAGTCGCGCCGCCAGCGGCAGCGGGACATCGGCAAAGGGCGCGGCGGCGGGATCGGCGCTGCGGCGGGCGGCGGCCTCGACCCGGCGCGGGCCAAGCCATTCGGCGAGGCCGTCCGGCGATAGCGCCAGCACGATCGGCCAGGCCGGATCGCTGCCTTGGCTGACCAGCAGGGTGATCGTGGCCGCGCCCGTCGCTTCCGGGGCATCGGCGCGCGGCTGGAAGACCAGCGCTTCACCCTTGGCATCGAACACATCGGCCAGCGCGTCCCCGATCGCCGCCGCAACCCGCTCGACCACCAGCGTGGCCGAGGGCGGCAGGGTGCTCGGCAGGGGCAGCGGCGCTTCGCCCGGACCGCCAAAGGCCCGGTCGATCAGCCGCAGCATGGCCGCGCCATCGATCGCCAGGTCGAGCCGTTCGGTCGCGCCATTGCGGCAGACCTGGCCATGGGCGGCCAGTGCGGCTGGGGCGGCATCGGCGCTGACGGCAACCCGGGGGGCCTTGCCGCCCAGCACCGGCGCTAGGTGCAGCGCCATGGCCTCGGCCAGCCGTTCGCCCAGCATGCGCCAGCGCAGGCCCAGCTCGGCCGGATCGGGGCCGCGCGCCACCAGTTCCAGGCAATGCTGCGCAGCCGGCGCGACGGCGATGAAGGCGCGGACAGGCTTGCTCATCGCCCGCTCACTGCACCAGGAAGGTTTTGAAATGGACGGCATCGACCCCGCCGAAGCCCTCGCGCTCGGTCAGTACGCGGTTGATCGTCGCGGTCAGGCGGGCCTGCAGGCGCTTCTTGCCCTCGGGGCTGAAGGCCTCTTCCTCGGGCGTGTCGGCCAGCACCACCAGGATTTCGCTGCGGATCGCCAGCTCGTGCTTCTTCAGCCACAGCAGCACCCGCCCGTCGCGCCGGGTCGAACAGGCCACGCTGACCTGGATCAGTGCGGCGGAATTCTTGAGGTTCGAGGTGAAGTCCTCGGTGAAGTTGTAATAGCTGGTGCGGTATTCGCTGCCGCCTTCGCCATCGATGTCGGCGGGGGCATCGCCCTCCTTGCCCTTGGTCGGCAGGGCATAGGGGTCTTCCTCGCCCTTGCGGACCAGCCGGGGCTGGTTGTCCTCCTTTGCCGCGCCCGTGCCCTGATCCAGCATGCCGGCCTGGACGAGGGCAAAGGCCCCGCCACCGCCCGCGCCGACCAGCCCCAGGCCGACCAGCAGCTTCACCACCAGACCCTTGCCCTTCTTTGGTGGCGCGGCGGTATCGGTCTTGTCACTCATCGTCGGGTCCTCTGGTTCCAGTGTCAGGCAAAGATGCCGGCGCCGCGCAGATCGCGGGCCGGGTGGTGGGTGGAGCGATCGGTGCGGGTGCGCCCTGGCATGGCGGAATCGGCCGGACGGCCATCGCGCCGTTCGCCGCCCTGGGCGGATGGCTGGCCGGAATGCGAGCCCTGCGATTGGGCGCTCAGGCTGTCGTGCGAGCCTGCGCCGCTGCCCGGCTGGCGCTGAGTTCCTGCATCGCTGGCGGTGGGAGCGGGCGGGACAGCGGCCTGGACCGCGCGAGCAAAGTCGGGATCGGGGCTGGCAAGGGCTACCGACAGCCCATCGCCATCGCGCGCGAAGCTCAGGTCGATCCGCCCGAATTCGGCGTGGGCCAGGCTGAGTGAAGCGGCTTGCGGTACGGCGGCTTCGCGCGCGGCAACCAGCCGGTCGATCAGCTGGCCGAAGTCCTGCGGGCGCATCATGGCCTCGGCCGTCGGCGCGACGGTGCCAGGCTGGAGCGGGTTGGCAGTCACTGACGGAACCGCCAGGCCCAGCGATTGGTGGCTGGTGGCCGCGGTGGCAACAGTGGTGCCAGGCAGCAGGGCCTCGATCGGTTTGTCGCGCAGCGGCGTGGGAGCGGCGACGCCCTCCAGCTTGACCCGCAGGCTGGCGGCAAGGCGCGGGGGCGGGGCATAGCGCGGCATGTCGGGCAGCACCCGCGCCGCCTCGGGCAGTTCGCTCGCCGCCACCTGCAGCACCGGCAGGGCGGGGGCGAACTGATCCTGGCCCGGAGCCAGGCGCGGCGGAGCGACCGGGGCCGGCAGCGGCGGAGTGGAGGCCGGGCGCGCATCGCCAGTGGCAGGTTCGCGCGGGGCTTCGAGCGCGGGCTGGGCCGGGGCCGGGCTACCGGCGATGAGGGTGTTCGCGACCAGCGGCAGCAGGATAACGGGTGCGGCGGCCGGTCGATCGGCGTCAGCATCTTCAGCAACCGGCAATTCCTTGCCGCCATCCGGCAAACCATTGCTGGCAGGGATCGTTGCTGCAGCTATGGTAGCCGCCACTTCAGCATTGGCCGGTTGCCCGGCAACGCCATCGCCCAGCTGTGCCAGGAGCACGCTGAACCCGCCATTTTCCGTCCGATTTCCGCCATTGCTGGTGGAGGCGTCGATCGTGGCCGGGGCAGTATGGGGGTTCAATGGGGCAGAAAGCGGCAGCATCGATGCGGGTCCTTGTCAGGGCTTCGCAGGCTTACTCTTCAAGACCCGTGCCAATTGCCCTTCGGGCAGCCAGCGCCGGCCGGGCGCGGAGGCGGGCGAGCTTCTGTGCCTCGCTCCGGGCGCGTTCCTCCACCGCCGCGCGGCTGCGTTCGGCGCGGGCGAGGTCGAGCTGGCGCTGGTCGGCGGCAGCCCGTGCGGCCAGCGCATCGCGGGTGGTGGCGCTGCCGATCGCGGCGAGGCCATCGGCAAAGAGCGCCAGCCGTCGCAGGTCCGCGCCGCTGGTGCAGTCGCGCCGCGCGCGGTAATCGGCGGCAAGGCGGGCGGTGCGGTCGGCCAGGGCCTGCAACTGGGCCAGGTGTCCTTCAGCCTCTGCGGCGGCGCGCAGTGCGTCCTGCTTGGCCAGCGCACGAACCCGTTCGAGCCGCGTCAGTCGCTTGAGCCGCGCCGCCTCAGCCGTCATCGCGCAGCAGCGCCGCCAGCGCGGTGATCGACTGGTCAAGGCGAACCGTGCTGCGCGCCGGTTGGCACAGGAACTCGGTCAGCCGGTCGTGGAGGGTGATGGCCCGGTCAAGCTGCGGATCGGCTCCAGGGCGATAGGCGCCCATCAGCACCAGGTCGCGGTTCGCCTCGTAGGCGGCAGTCAGGGCGCGGAAGTGCCGGGCCAGCGCCAGGTGTTGGGGCGCGGCAATATCGGCCATCACCCGGCTCAGCGAGGCGGCCACGTCGATGGCCGGATACTGCCCGCGCTGGGCCAGGTCGCGGCTCAGCACGACATGGCCATCAAGGATCGCGCGGGCGGTATCGACCACCGGATCGTCCTGCGCATCGCCATCGGCCAGCACGGTGTAAAGCCCGGTGATCGAACCGCCCGAGGCAGCCGAATTGCCCGCCCGCTCGACCAGCTTGGTGATCGTCGCCAGCGCCGAAGGGGGATAGCCGCGCGCCGCGCCGGGTTCGCCCAGCAGCAGGGCGATCTCGCGGCCCGCGTGGGCCACGCGGGTCAGGCTGTCCATGATCAGCAGGACCTGCCGACCCTGGGCGCGGAAATGCTCGGCCAGACTCGTCGCGAGCATGGCTCCGCGCAGCCGCAGGTTGGGGGCATGGTCGGCGGGCACGGCAATCACCGCCGTCCGCTCGCGTTTGGCCCCGTGCATGTGGCGTTCGACGAAATCGGAAACCTCGCGGGCGCGTTCGCCGATCAGGCCGACGATCACGATCTCGGCCTCGGCTCCGGTTGCGATCATGTCGAGCAGGACCGACTTGCCGACCCCCGATCCGGCCATGATCCCGATCCGCTGGCCGATCCCGAAAGTGGTCAGGGCATTGAGCGCGCGGACCCCGGTATCGAAGGGGCTGCGCACTGGACTGCGATCGAGCGCCCCGGCACGCTTGCCGCCAGCGGGCCAGAGCGCGCGGGCATGAAGCGGCGGGCCGCCATCGATCGGCATACCCCCGCCATCGACGGCGCGGCCGAGATAGGCCTCGCCCACCGGAACCATGCCGGGCTGCCCGCGGGTGCGCACCCGTGAGCCCGGGCGCAGCATCACCGTATCGCCCAGCAGCATCAGCAGGGAGCGGCCATTGCGAAAGCCGATCACCTCGGCGGTCAGTGGCGCGGCCCCGTGGGCGACGTCGCACAGTGCGCCGATGGGGGCGTTAAGTCCGCTGACTTCGAGAAGGCCGCCATCGTAGGCGGTGACCAGTCCATAGCGGACCGGGTCGAGCCGCAATTGCGCCTCGCCCAGTTCGTCCAGCAGCGGCAGGCAGCGGTTCAGCACGAGCCGAGCGCTTCGGCCAGCGCCTTGCGCCACTGCGCCGGACCGTCTTCAACCCCGCCCGCGCTGCCTTCCAGCCGCAGGGCGCCGCGTTCCAGCGCCGGATCGGGTTCCACCGGCAGGCCAGCGGGCAGGCGGCCTTCGATCAGCGCCAGGTCATCGGGATGAAGCCGCAGCACTGCGGCATCGTCGGCGCGGGCCAGCATGGCCGCGGCGCGGGCGGCGCGCTGGGCCAGTGCCGCTGGATCCAGCGCCAGCGGGGCCAGCGTGGCCTCGCACAAGGCGGTTACGGTGTCGACCAGCCGTTGCCGCAGGGCTTCGGCCTGATCGGTGTCGAGCCGGGCCAGGGCCAGTTCGATCCGGGCGCGCGCCTGTTCATCGGCCGCGCGGCTGGCCGCGGCCTCGGCGCTTGCCTCGGCAAAGCCGGCGGCATGGCCATCGGCCCAGGCCAGTGCCACGGGGTCCTCGGGCGGCTGGGACGGCGCGGCGATGGCCTGGCCTGAAAATCCCGGGCCCGAAAAGCGCGGATCGCTGGCAAAGCCGCCCGCGCCGCCCAGCACTGCCAGCGGCAGGCTAGACATATTCGCCATCCGCATTGTCCGAACCGAACGCGATGATGCCCTCGTTGGCCAGCCGCCTCGCCGTGTTCACGATCACCTTCTGGGCTTCCTGCACCTCGGCCAGCTTCAGCCGTCCGCGGGCCGCGATCTCGTCCTTCACGCCTTCGGCCGCACGGCTGGACATGGCCTGGAAGAAGGCTTCGCGCTGCTCCTCGCCAATGCCCTTCAGCGCATCGATCAGGACTTCGCTTTCCACTTCGCGCAGCAGGGCGCCCATCTCCAGCGGGGTGAGCGCGAAGAGGTGTTCGAACTTGAACATCTCGTTCTCGATCGCGCGGGCCAGGGTCCGATCGATCCGGCCGAGTTCCGGCATGACGCGCTTCTCGACCGCCTTGCCGGCATTGTTGATGATTTCGGCCGCCTCGCGCGCGCCGCCCAGTTGCAGCATGGCCGGGCCATGCAGGGCGGCGATCCGCTCGTTCAGCAGCCGGTCGAGCATGGCCAGCGCCTCGGCCGATACCGGGCCCATCGTGGCAATCCGGTGCATCACCTGCGGCTGGAGCGCCGAGGGCAGGGCGCGCAGCACTTCGGCGGCCACTTCGGTCTGGAGCTGCAGCAGCAGCAGGGCGATCGCCTGGGGATGTTCGCCTTCCACCAGCTCGATCAGCGCCGGGGCATTGAGCCAGCGGGCCAGCTCGATCGAGCCGCGCCGGGTGTCGCCCTGGGGGAGGATGCGATCCATCAGAGTGTCGGCCTTCAGCGGGCCAAGCGCCTCGGTCATGAGATTGCGAACCCGCATCGGCCGCCCTTCCGCCCCGATTCCCGAGCGATCGGCATGGTCAACGAAGCCCGCGATCGACTGGCGGATCAGGTCGGGCCCGATCTCGCCCAGTGCGCACATCTTGTCGCCCAGCACGGCCAACTCGTCGGGTTCGAGCCGGGCCAGCAGGCTGGCGGCGAGCCCTTCGTCAAGCAGCATCACCATCACGGCGGCCCGTTCGGCATCGCTCAGCGCGGGCTGGTGGTTCGGCGCCGTCATGACTTGCTGTCCGGGGCAGGCTTCAGCATCCGGCGCAGCGCGACCAGCGCGTCATCGGGCTTTTCTTCGACCAGCCGCTTGGCGAGTTCCACCTGCTGGCCCAGCAGGGCCGGGTCATCAGCTCCGGCGGACCGGGGCGCGGCCGGGCCAGGCAGCGCGAGGCTGTCCGCCGCGCCCGGGCCGGTACCGTCGGCATGGCGCTTCAGCATCTTCAGCACCGGGCGCCCGACCAGCAGCAGGACCAGGGCCACAGCCGCGAGGCCGGCCAGGCTGCGCAATATCAGGCCGAACCAGGCCGCCTCGTAGAACGGCGTGCCGACTTCGGCCACGGGTTCGAACGGCCGGGCCAGCACGGCCACCTGGTCGCCGCGCTGGGCATCGGCCCCGACGGCGGCGCTGACCAATGCCTTGAGCGCTTCGAGATCGGCGGGACGGCCCTGTTTCTTCATCGCGGCGGCGCTGATCGCGACGGCTACGGACAGCCGTTTCACCTTGCCCGGCGCGGCATTGCTGACCGCCACTTCGCGGCCCAGTTCATAGGTCCGCGTCGCGCTGGATTCACCGGTGGCCAGCGGCGCACCGCCGGAAGCCGGGACGGTGGATTGCGGCCCGCCCGGTTGCAGCGTGGTGGCGGGGGGCGGAGTATTGGCGAGGGCGCCTGGCACGCCGCCAACCGGCCCGGCCGCCGCGCCTTGCGACTGGGCCTGGCTTTCGGTGCGCAGCGCGCCGTCCTTTTCATAGCTTTCGCGGGCCGAGGTGACCTGGTCCATATCGAGCTCGACCTGGATCTCGCTGCTGAACTGGCCCTCGCCCAGGATCGGGGTGAGAAGCTGGTCAAGCTGGCCGCGCAGCTTGGTTTCCAGCCGGGTCTGCAGTTCGATCCGGTCGTTGTCCTTGCCGCTGGTGCGATCCGAAAGCAGGCGTCCGCCCTGGTCGACCACCCGCACGGCATCGGGCGACATGCCCGGCACCGATGCGGCCACCAGGTTGACGATCGCCGCCACCTGTCCCTCGCCCAGGTTCCGGCCGCGCGCCATGCGCAGCATGACCGAGGCGCTGGGCGGCGAATCCTCGCGCACGAAGGCGCTGCGGTTGGCTTCGGCCAGGTGGACCCTGACGCCTTCGACGCCCTGGATCTCGCGGATCGTCAGTTCCAGTTCGCGCTCGCGGGCTTCGCGCAGGCGCGCGCCTTCCAGCGTCCGGCTGGCCCCCAGCGGCAGGCTGTCGAGGCTGGCGCTGGCATCAGGCGTGGCCAGCGCGCCATCGGCGGCGACCACCATGCGGGCGCGATAGAGTTCGTCCTCGGCCACGCTCAGCGCGCCGGTGGCATTGTCGATCGTATAGGCGATCCCCGCCCCGTCCAGCGCCGTTACCACGCCGGCACGCTCGGCGTCGCCCAGTTCGGCGAACAACTGGCGCTGCGGCGGGGTGGCGATCACCGCCCAGGCCAGCGCGGCGAAGCCCAGTGCGCCGACCCCGGCCAGCCAGGGCGCGGCGCGGCGCACCGCGGGCTGGGCGGCAAGTCCGCGCAGGCGCTGCAACGGATCGTTCAGCGCGGTCGCGGTGGGCGACATCGGCGCGGGAACCAGTTCAGCCATCTATCACACCCCCATCCGCATGATGTCCTGGTAAGCCGAGAGCAGGCGATTGCGCACCTGCAGCGTCGCCTCGAAGGCGATCCCTGCTTCCTGGCGGGCCAGCATGACCTTGGCGATGTCGGTCACTTCGCCCTTTTCGTAGGCCTCGGTCAGCGCCGTTGAGCGGTTCTGCACCTGGCTGACCTGCTCGAGCGCGCCTTGCAGCGCCGCGCCAAAGCCGCCTGCCGGACCGGCCGGGGCTTGCGTTTCGGTCGTGGCGGGCTGTTGCAATTGCTGCAGCAGCTGCGACCGATCGACGAGCTGCTGGCGCAGCGCGAGGATCTGCTGGACGCTGCCAGCGTTGCCAATGCCGCCGACGCTCATCGACCGGCTCCGGCGATGGCGAGGCCGGCCTCACGGAAAGCGGCGAGGCGATAGCGCAGGGTTCGCTCGGAAATGCCCAGCTCGCGCGCGGCGGCGATCCGGTTGCCGCCGACCGCGTCGAGCACTTCAAGGATCGCCTCGGCTTCGCTGCGCTGGACGGCATCGGCGAGGCGGCGCGGCTCAGCCAGGCTGCGCGGTTCGAATTGCGGGCGCGCCGGGGCGGTGGCCAGCCGGGCGGGCTGATCGAACAGGATCTGCGCCGCGCCGATTTCCTCGGCCCCATCGGCCAGCAGCAGTGCGCGGCGGATCACATTCTCCAGTTCGCGCACGTTGCCCGGCCAGGAGTGCAGTTTCAGCTTGGCCAGCGCCGCTTCGCCCAGCCAGGGCAGCGGGCGGTGAGCCGGGGCATGGCGCAGCAGCATGGCAAAGGCCAGCGGGGCCACGTCATCCCCCCGTTCGCGCAGGGGGCGCAGCGTCAGCGGGAAGACGTTGAGGCGGTAGAACAGGTCTTCGCGGAACCGGCCTGCGGCCACTTCGCTCGGCAGGTCGCGGTTGGCGGCGGCGATGATCCGCACGTCAACCTTGACCGGGCGGGTCGCGCCGATCGGCACCACTTCGCCTTCCTGCAGCGCGCGCAGCAGCTTGGCCTGCAGTGCCAGCGGCATTTCCGCGATCTCGTCCAGCAGCAGGGTGCCGCCATTGGCGGCGCGGAAGAAGCCTTCGCTGGCCTGGGTCGCGCCGGTGAAAGCGCCCTTCTGGTGGCCGAACAGCATGGCTTCCAGCATGGTTTCGGGCATGGCCGCGCAGTTTACCGCGATGAACGGGCCGTCGCACCGCGGGCTGCGATCGTGGATGAACCGGCTCAGCACTTCCTTGCCGGTACCGGTCGGGCCGGCGATCAGCACCGGGATGTCGCTTGCCGCGAGCCGTTCGGCCAGGGCCAGCACCGAGAGACTTTCGGGATCGACCGCGATCGGCTGTGACGGCTGGGTCATGGCGGCGAGCGTGGCGGCGAGGGCAGCCTCGCCCGAAGGATCGCGATAGGTCAGGTGATACCGCGCGCGGCCATCCTCGCGGCGCAGGCCAGGGCGTGCGGCGCGCTCAAGCGTGATGCACGGGGCCGGTCCGCCAGGCAGCGGATCATTCTGCGTCCTCAGCCTGCCAAAGTCGGGTCCGGCCAGACCCAGGACAGAAGCCACCCGCTCGGCCAGCACGCTGTGCTGGCGCCAGGTGGCATCGCTGATGTTTGCTGCCGTCACGCTTGTTAACCCCCGTATCGGTAACCTTCATCGGCGATATGGACGAAACTTGGCAAAGAACGGGGAAATGGATGGCTAGCTGAAAACCCCTAAGTGAAAAATTGCCGGGCACCGGCCCTTAAACTTCTCTGATCATTGCCGCTCTTGGGGCTGGCAGCCGCGCCGGATGGTCCGTTTGCGGCTCGCTGATCGAGACGATCACGGGAGTAGCCACAATGGCCGTTATCAATACCAACATCAGCGCGCTGAAGGCCGCCAATGCCTCGAACGCCGCGAACAAGATGCTCGGCACCGCGATGGAACGCCTGTCGAGCGGCAAGCGCCTCAACAGCGCCAAGGACGACGCCGCCGGTCTGGCGATCGCCACCAGCATGACCGCCCAGGTGCGCGGCATGAACCAGGCGATCCGCAATTCGAACGACGGCATCGCGCTCGCCCAGACCGCCGAAGGCGCGCTGAGCGAAGTGACCAACATGCTGCAGCGCGTGCGCGAACTGGCGGTCCAGTCGGCCTCGGGCACTTACCAGGATGCCACCGACCGCGCCTATATGCAGGGCGAAGTCGATCAGCTGACCGCCCAGATCGGCCAGGTCATCACCAATTCCGAATTCAACGGCGTCAAGCTGTTCGACGGCAGCGTTGGTTCGGTCACGATCCAGACCGGCGCCAGCGCCGCGGACACGGTCGACCTGACCATGGCCGACCTGACCGCCCTGGCGGCCGATGGCGGCGCGGCTGGTTCCTATGATGTCTCGGATGCGACCGGCGCCAGCGCCACGCTGACCCTGGTCGATACCGAACTGAGCACCATCAACGCGGCGCGCGCCGGGCTGGGTGCCGGCCAGAACCGTCTTGAATCGGTGGTCAACAACCTGACCAGCAACGCCACCAACCTGGCCGATGCCCGCAGCCGGATCGAAGATGCCGACTATTCGGCTGAAACGACCGCCATGGCCAAGGCCCAGATCCTCTCGCAGGCTTCGACCGCGATGATCGCCCAGGCCAACCAGAGCCAGCAGAACGTCCTGTCGCTGCTGCGCTAAGCCCGGCAACTATCGCCTGACCTTCCAGGCGCGGCCCGGCGGTTCCCCCCGAACCGCCGGGCCCTTTCTTTTAGCGCTGGGTCGATTGCAGAGCGGTCAGTCGAAGCCGACCCAGCGGGTCGCTTCCTCGACGCTCTTGCGTTCGGACACGACGGCATTGGCCGGGAAGCTGTCATCCGGCCAGCCCAGGGCCACGGCCTTCATGATCACCTGATCATCCGGGATGCCGGCATGTTCGCGCACCACCGGGCTTTGCATGATCCCCTGGCTGTTGATCACGCAGCCCAGGCCCCGCGACCAGGCGGCATTGACCAGCGCGGTGGTGACCGCACCGCAGTCGAAGGCGGTATCGTCGCTGTCGGCCAGCTCCTTGTCATAAGTGATGATCACGCAGACCGGCGCGTCGAACTGGCGAAAGCCGCGCAGCACCCAGTCGAGCCGGGCCTCCTTGTCATCGCGGGCGATGCCTTGCGCGGCGAACAATTGCTTGGCGACCCCGATCTGGCGTTCGCGGTGGACGCCTTCGAAGGGGTGACCGGTGCGGAATTCGCGGCTGTGCGGTACCCCGGCCAGGTTGCGTTCCGTGTTCCCGGCCCGGATCCGGTCAAGCGGCGCGCCGGTGATGACGTGAAAGTTCCACGGCTGGGTGTTCATCGAGCTGGGCGAGCGCATCGCCATGGCCAGCACCTCGGCAATCAGCTCCTTGGGCACCGGCTTGTCCAGATAGCCGCGGATCGACCGGCGGCCCATGACGACATCATCGTATTCCATGCATTCTCCCCGTTTTCCCGTTGTCATTCCATGCCCGGCGGCACGGCGAAACCCAGTCTTTGCGCCGCGGCGATCAATTCCGCCCGGCGGCCCGGCGCCAGCCGGTTGGCCCGCGCCTGATAGGTGGCCACCAGCGCCTCGCCCGCCTTGTCGGGCGATCCGGTGTCGAAGGGCGGCGCGGGATCGTACTCCAGCGCCAGCTGCACCGCCCGGGCATGATCCTCGCCGGCGATCTCGGCCATCAGCGCCAGGGCAAAGTCGATCCCCGCCGTCACCCCGCCGCCGGTCGCGCGGTTGCGGTCGATCACGTGGCGGGCATGGACCGGCTCGGCCCCGAACAGTTCCAGCAGGTCATGCCAGGCCCAGTGCGTGGTTGCCTTGTACCCTTCCAGCAGGCCCGCCGCGCCCAGGATCAGCGATCCGGTGCAGACGCTGGTCACCCATTGCGCCGTGCCGCCCACCTGCCGCACCCAGTCCAGCGCCGGGGCGTGGTCGATCACCCTGGCCACGCCGATCCCGCCCGGCACGCAGAGGATATCTGTGCGCGGCACATCGGCGAAGGTGGCGGTCGGCAGGATCGAGAACCCGGCATCGGTCGGCACCGGGTCGCGGCTGTCCCACACCAGATCGACCTTCGCATCCGGCAGGCGCGAGAGGAACTGCGCCGGGCCGGTCAGGTCAAGCTGGGTGACGTTCGGAAACAGCAGGAAGGCGATATGCATTGCGGCGACCTTGGCACGCCCGGCCAGCCCCTTCAACCGGCTTGCGCGCCGGGACCGCAGGGGCGCGTTGCGCGGCTGTGCCGCCGTGCTAGGTTCCGCTGGAATCCGAGGACGATATGGCCAGCAAGACCCGCGCCGACCTGATAAAACGGCTCGATCCCTACTGGAAGATGGAAGCGGCCAACGTGCTGTTCGTGCCACTGTTCGTGGTGGCGATGAGTGAGGCGCGGCTCGGCTGGATCGCGCTGGTGCCGCTGGCGGCGACCATGCTGCTGCTGGTGATCGGTGCGCTCTACTGGCGGGGCAAGGTGCGGCAGTTGCGGGGCGAGGGCGCTGGTTTCCCCGCCCTGCTGCGCCGGATCGCGGCCTGGCGGCGGCCCGCGCTGGTCTTGACGCTGGCGGGCTGCGCCACGGCGCTGGCAGGGTGGGTGATGCCCGGCTGGGTGGTGGGGGCGGCCGATCGCTATGCGGCGACCGGCTGCGCGATGCTCGCGGCACTGGAATACGTCAATTACTATCACCGGCAATTGCAGCACTTCGACAATCGCGAGGATTTCCGCCGGCTGCTGGTGGGCAAGGGCTTTCGCAAGTCCTGGCTGGCCCGCGATCTGGAGAACCTCGACTAACGAGTCAGCAGGATCGAAATCCGGCGGTTGCGCGGGTCTTGCGGATTGTCGCGGACCAGCGGCTCGCGGTCAGCCACGCCCTCGATCTTGCGAAACCGCGCTTCGCCGATCCCCTGGCGGAGCAGGGCCTGGCGGGTCGCCTCGGCGCGCCCGGCGGAGAGCGACCAGTTGTTCGCGCCGGGTCGCACTCCGCCCGGACCGACGCGCCAGAGCAGGGCATCGGTATGGCCGCGGATCGCAACTGCGCCGGCCTCGGGCGCGATTACCGCGCCGATCGCCTTCAGCAATTGCGCGGCATCACTGGTCAGCACCGTGGTGCCGAGCTGGAACATGGCGAAATCGGCATCATCGACCAGGTCGATCCGGATGCCCTCGGTCGTGTCGACCATCCGCACCTGCCGGGCAATGCGCTGGGCCACCTTGCCCTCGGCCAGCTTGCCGGCCAGGCGTTGCTGCAGTTGCTGCAGCCGCTTGATGCGCTCGTCGCCTTCCTTGGGGCCGCCGGTCGCGGCGCGGGGGATGGTGATGCTCTTGGTTCCCAGCTGTCCGGCGCGGTTGGGGTAATTGTCGGCATCGACAATCGAAGCGCCGCCGAGCATCCCGTTGGAGCCGGCACTTTCCTGCTTGAGCTTGACCAGGGTGGGGGTGAAATAGTCGGCCAGGCCCTTGCGCTGGCTCTCGTTGGTCGCACCCAGCAGCCATAGCAGCAGGAAGAAGGCCATCATCGCGGTGACGAAATCGGCATAGGCCACTTTCCAGGCTCCGCCATGGTGCGCGGCGGCCACCACCGTGACCTTCTTGACGATGATCGGGGCGGGGGCATCGCCCTTGCCCTTCCTTGGCGGCGGCACGGCTCAGCGGCCCCGCAGCGCGTCGAGCAGTTCGGACAGGCCGGGGCGGACCTCCTGGCCCAGGCCCGACCGGGCGCTTTCCACCACCAGCGGCTGGGGCCAGCCGTGCAGCGAGGCGATGATCACCTGCTTGACCGCGTGGAAGATCTGCTCGTCGGCTTCCAGCACCTGTTTGAGCCGCCCGGCCATCGGCCCGACCATGCCATAGGCCAGCAGCACGCCGAGGAAGGTGCCGACCAGCGCCGAGCCGATCATTGCGCCCAGCACGGCCGGGGGCTGGTCGATCGAGCCCATGGTCTTGACCACCCCCAGCACGGCGGCAACGATTCCCAACGCGGGCAGGGCATCGGCCAGGGTCTGGAGCGCATGTTGCGGTTCGTGGGCCTCGTGGAAATGGGTTTTCAGGGCGTTGTCGATCACGTCCTCCACCGCCCGGACCTCCAGCGTGCCGGACGAGACCACGATCAGCGTCAGCGTATCGGCGATCAGCGCGACCAGCGGCTGGTTGGCCAGCAGCCGGGGGTATTCGGCGAAGATCGCGGAATTGGCCGGATCGGTGACATGGGCTTCCAGCGCCACCGGTCCTTCGGCGCGCAGCAGCTTCATCAGCCGGGTGGTCAGCACGATCGCGTCGATATGATCCTGGCGGGTGTGGCTGGGCCCCTTGAACACCTGCTTGAACCCGCCGCCGATGGCCTTGAGACCATGCAGCGAATTGCCGGTTACCAGCGCGCCAACCGCGGCCCCGCCGATGATCAGCATTTCATGCGGCAGCGCCTCCAGCACAGGGCCAAGCGCGCCGCCGGTCAGCGCGAAGCCGCCGAAGACCATGACGATCAGGATGACGATGCCGACGACGGCGTACATGAATCAAACTCCCTTCGCTGCGCGCAGATCAGCGCAGCATGGCAAACAGGCTGAGACCGGAGAGGCGCACGAAGCTGGCCTGGCTGGCTTCGAGCACGGCCATGGTCTGCTTCAGCGCGCTGAGCGTCTCGGCCGGATCGGCCCCGCCGATCGCGCTCTGCTGGTCCGCGCGTTGTTCACCGCGCTGGGTGCGGCGTTCGGAAACCAGCTCGATCCAGTTCATCCGGCTGCCGACGACGGTCTGCGCCGTGGTAATGGCTTCCAGCCCTTGGTCGAGCAGGCCCAGCGCATCGCGCGCCGCGCCGGCCGGATCGGGCGATCCGCCCTGCAGCGCCGCGCCCAGATCGCGCACCAGCGTGAACAGGTCGGTCGGCCCGGCGGGACCGGTGAAGTGCAGGAATTCGGGGCCGGTCAGGCCGCGCGTCACGCTTTGCCCGTCGCCCAGCGGCAGCTCGCCCGCGCTGGCCGTGCCGGCATAGCTGGGGTTGCCGCTGGCATCGAGAACATAGGCCGGTCCGGCGGTCTCGCCCCCGAACAGGGCGTGGCCCGCGCTGTCGCGGCTGTTGGCCAGGCGCAGCAATTCGCCCCGGACCTGGGCAATCTCCACCCCGATCCCCGCGCGCTGGGCCGGGGTGAGCGTGGCATTGGCGGCCTGGATCGCCAGTTCCTTCACCCGCGTCACATAGGCGGCGAAATCGCTCAGCGCGCTGTCGGTCAGCGCGAGGTCGGCCTGGCCGCGCGCCGCCGCATCGGCGTCGGCGCCCGAAAAGCGCTCGGCCCGCGAAAGGCCCCGCAGCTGCGCGGCGGCCACCGGATCGTCCGATCCGCGCGCCAGCCGCTGGCCGCTGCCGATCGATCCCTGCAAGGTCTCGGCCCGGGCACGCAGCTCGGCCATCGAGCGCATCGAGCGTTCAAAGAAGGCGGCGGTGCTGACACTGGTCATGGGGCGTGCTCCTTTCGCGCTCAGCGGATCGCCAGCAGGGTGTCGAACAGATCGCTGGCGACCTGGATCACCCGGCCGCTGGCCTGGAAGGCCTGCTGGTATCGGACGAGGTTGGCGGCTTCATCATCGAGGCTCACGCCCGATTGCTGGTCGAGCGCGATCCGCGCACCCGAAGCGATCGCTTCCAGCGCATCGGCGGTAACGCGCCGCCCGGAAACGGCTCCGGCGGCGCTGAACATCAGACCGTCGATCTGCCCGGAAATGTCCGCGCCGGTCAGCGCCTGGCGCAAGGCGGCGAGGTTGGCCGGGTCGCGGCTGCCCGCCCCGGCCCCGGCGGGCGCGGTGGCAAGGCCCGCGCCGCTGGCCAGCGAGACGGCAAGGGTGGCGGCGTCGGTCCCGGCAAACAGCGGCTGGCCGGCCGCGCCATTCAGCGCGACGCCTGCGGCCTGCGCCGTGTTGGCGGTGGTGGCGAGCGCGGCGGCGATCCCGTTCAGCCCGGCCAGCCGGTCGCGCGCCGCTTCCAGCGCCTGGGCCTGACCCGCCAGCGCGCCCGCGCCGATCGGCACGGCGCTGCCAGCCAGGGTAAAGGAAATGGTTCCGTCCGCAGCCGTCGCCATGGCCAGCGGCGCGGCCGTGACCCCGCTCACCAGCAGTGGCCCGGCGCTGCCGCCCAGCCGCACGGTGACGGTCTGGTCGGGGTTGATCGTGGTGGCGATCCCGGCCTGCCCGGCGATCCGGCCCAAGAGCAGGTCGCGCTGGTCAAGCAGCGCGGTCTGGTCGCTCGATCCGGACAGCGCCCGGCCCAGCTGCAGGTTCACGCGCGCCAGTTCGGTCGCATCGCGGTTCAACCCGGCGACGCCCGCTTCGGCCTCGAACCGCAGGCCATCGCCGACGGTCCCCAGCGCACCGGCCGCCACGTTGAAGGTCCGGGCCAGCGTGCGGGCATCTTCCAGCACCCCGGCGCGCAAGGCGGGATCGACCGGATCGGCCTGCAGCCGGGCGAGCGAGGCTTCGAACGCGGTCATCGCCGGAAACAGCGCGGCCTGTTCCAGCGCGGCCTCGATGTTTTCGAGGCCCTTGAGCTCGGCTCCGGCGCGCGCGGCATCGCTGCCGGTGCGGCGCACCTCGACCTGGCGGAACAGGTCGGCATTGCGGGCAATCCCCTCGACCCGCACGCCCGACAGCGAGAGGTCACCCGGATAGCGCCAGGATCCGGCCGCCGCGACTTCACCCAGCCGGACGGAGCGGCGGACATAGCCCTCGCTGCCAGCATTGGCGATGTTCTGCGCGGTCAGTTCCAGCCCGGCACGCGCGGCGCGCACCCCGCTGGTGGCGATGTTGATCAGGCTGGAGGCCATCGGTTATCCTCCTTCGCCCGCAGGGTCGAAGGCGCCGGTTCCCCTCCCGCTCGCGGGAGGGGCAAGGGGAGGGCTTGTTGGCGGGGATAGCGGAACAGCCCCTCCCCCAACCCCTCCCGCAGGCGGGAGGGGAGCGAGATGGCGGGCCAGCTGGGCCTCGATCTGCCTGGCGAGGCCCAGCGCGCCGGTACCGGCCGCAAGATCGGCGAAGTGGCTGTCCTGCATCGAGCGGAAGGTCTCCAGCCCCTGCCCGCCCAGCAGCGGTTCGCCGAAGCTCGCCTGCCGCGCGCTCGCCAGCATCTGGCGCACGAAGATCGCCTCGAAGGCCTTGGCGGCTTCAGCCAGCCGGGCGCGTTCGGTGCCGTGGCTGGCAGCAAGCGCGCCTGTGGCCAAGGAGCCAGTCGAGGGCAGCGGGGCGGGAACCGGGGTCATATCACCACCATTTCGGCCTTGAGTGCCCCGGCCTGCTTCAGTGCCTCGAGGATCGCGACGAGGTCCGAAGGGCTGACGCCGAGCAGGTTGAGCGCATCGACCACCTTGGCCAGCGAGGCCCCCGGGCGGAAGAGGGCGACGCGCTGGCCGCCCTCTTCCTCTGCGGAGAGCATGCTGTCTTCCTGGATCGCGGTCACGCCGCGGCTGAACGGGGCGGGCTGGACCACGGTCGGGCTTTCGTCGACCCGCAGGGTCAGCTTGCCGTGGCTGATCGCGGCGGGCGACAGGCGCACCGCGCTGTTGATCACCACGGTGCCGGTGCGGCTGTTGACCACCACCCGCGCCGGGGTTTCCGCCGGGGTCACCTCGATCATCTCGATCCCGGCCATCATGCTGGCGCGGGCATTGGCTTCGGCCGGCAGGCGCAGGGCGAGGGTCACCCCGTCCTCGATGCTGGCCGCGCCCGGATAGCGGGCATTGACCGCGTCGCGCACCCGCGCGGCGGTCAGGAAATCGGCCTGGAACAGGTTCCAGCGCAACACTTCGCCGGTATCGAACCCGGTGGCCACAGCGCGCTCCACGCTGGCGCCATCAGCGATCCGGCCGACGGTCGGCACGTTGACGGTCAGCTTCGATCCGTCCGCGCCGGAAATGCCCAGGCCGCCGACGGCGAGGTTGCCCTGGGCCATGGCATAGATCTGGCCATCGGCGCCATAGAGCGGCGCCATGATCAGGGCGCCGCCGCGCAAGCTCTTGGCCTTGCCGATGGCGGATACGGTCACGTCGATCCGCTGGCCCGGCTTGGCGAAGGGCGGCAGGTCGGCCGTGATCATGACGGCGGCGGCGTTCTTGAGCGCGGGATTGACCCCGGCGGGCAATTGCACGCCGACCCGGCCCGAAACGCCGCGCATGGCCTGGGTCACATATTCCAGGCTGTCATCGCCGGTGCCATTGAGGCCCACGACAATGCCATAGCCGGTCAGCTGGTTGGAGCGGACGCCCTGGAAGGCACCCAGGTCGCGCACGCGCTCGGCCTGGGCCGGAATTGAAACAACCAGCGCGCACAGCGCCGCTGCCCACAGTTTCCCCTCCCGCAAGCGGGAGGGGAGATGACGGGCGATCGCTTTCAGGATCGAGATCACTGCGTTCCCTTTCCTAAAACGGCGAAATGAAGTTGAAGAACTTGCTCAGCCAGCCTTCGCGGCTGGCCCGCTGGATCGCGCCGTTGCCGGCATATTCGATCCGGGCATCGGCCACGCGCGACGACACGATCCGGCTTTCGGCATCGAGATCGGCCAGTCGCACGATCCCCGAAAACTGGATCCACTCGTGGCCCTGGCTCAGCAACATGCGCTTTTCCCCGCGTACCAGCGCGGTTCCGTTGGCCCGCACTTCGGCAATGGTTACCGCCAGTTCGCCCGAGAGCGTGCTGGTCTGGCTGGCCGTGCCATCGCCCTTGAACGACGATTGGCTCGAAGCTTTAAGGGCATCGGGGTTCAAAAATGACAGCGGCCCCGCCGTAGGCGGGGTAATCGACGCGCCGCCGCCGCGCTGGGTCTTGGAACCGGCCGATTTCGCCGTGGTGGTGCTTTCCACCAGCAGGATCGTGACCGGATCGCCCACGGCGCGCGCACGGTGGCCCTGGGTCAGCGCGGCATAGCCGGTGCTGGCGTTGAAGATCGCCCCATCGGCGGCCTTGGTGGCCGGCGGCGGGGCGGGCAGGGCGGCCTCGAAGCCGGGCGCGGGCTTGGGTTTGGCGAGGGCGGGGGCGCTGAAAACCAGCGCGCAAAGCGCCGCTGCCCACAGCTTCCCCTCCCGCTGGCGGGAGGGGTTAGGGGAGGGCTTGTTTGGCATGGTAGGGGCGGTCAACAGACCCTCCCCCGGCCCCTCCCGCCAGCGGGAGGGGGGATTGCTGTCGATGGCCTGCGGCATCGGATCCTACTCCTAGAGCGTCTGGTTGGCGTTGCGCAGCATCTCGTCGACAGCGGAGATGAGCTTGGAATTGATCTCGTAGGCGCGCTGGGTCTCGATCATGTCGACCAGTTCCTCGACCACGTTGACGTTCGATCCTTCCAGCATGTTCTGGCGGATCTGGCCGCGCCCGCCATCGCCGGCCGCGCCCAGCTGGGCCGGGCCGCTGGCGGCGGTTTCGGACAGGAAGTTGTCGCCCAGCGCCTGCAGCCCCGCCGGGTTGGCAAAGCTGGCCAGCGTGATCTGGCCCAGTTCGGTCGCTTCGCCCGATCCGGGCAGAAGCGCGGAAACCGTGCCGTCAGTGCCGATCGAGATGGCGCTGGCGCCTTCCGGGATGGCGATCGCGGGCTGCACGGCATAGCCCTGCGCCGTTACCAGTGCGCCTTCGGGCGAGCGGGTGAAATTGCCGGCCCGGGTATAGGCTAGCCGGCCGCCGGGCAGCTGGACCTGGAAATAGCCTTCGCCATCCAGCGCCAGGTCCAGCGGGTTGCCGGTGTTCGACAGCGTGCCCTGCGTGGTGATGCTGGTGGTCGATTGCAGGCTGACCCCGGTGCCCAGGTTCAACCCCGTGGCATAGGCCGTCTCGGTCGAGCTCTGCTGCCCGGCGACGCGGTTTTCCTGATAGGCCAGCGTCGCGAAATTGGCGCGGTCGCGCTTGAACCCGGTGGTGGCAATGTTCGCCAGGTTGTTGGCGATCACGCGCATCCGGGCATCCTGGGCTTCAAGCCCGGTGCGGGCGACATGGAGGGCGGAAGAGGGCATGGGTTGGTCTCCGTGAAAATGGGCTTCAGGCGCAGGGATCAGCCTAGCCGCATCAGGCTGGCGCCGCCTTCGTCTAGTTCCTTGGCCGTGGCGATCAGCTTGGTCCGCATGTCGAAGGCGCGCTGGGCCTCGACCATTTCGACCAGCACTTCGCTGGGTTTGACGTTCGATTGCTCGAGCGTGCCGATGGCCAGCCGGGCTTGGGCGTCAGCGGGCAGAATCCCGCCGCCCGCCACCCGGAACAGGCCATCCAGCCCCTTGACGATGTCGCTGCCGGCCGGGCTGGCCAGCTTGAGCCGGGCAACCTCGGTGGCCGGGGCATCGGGGCTGGCCGGATCACGGGTCAGCACCGCGCCGTCCTCGGCAATCGTCACCGCCGCGCCCGGTGGCAGGCTGATCGGCCCGCCATCGCCCAGCACGGCAAAGCCCTCGCCATTGACCAGCAGCCCGGCGGGCGAGACCGACAGGTCGCCGCGCCGGGTATAGGCCTCGCTGCCGTCGGGGGCCTGGACCGTCAGCAGCGCCTCGCCGTGCATGGCCACGTCGAGCGGGCGGCCGGTGGCCACCATCGTGCCCGGCGTCATGATCGCGCCGCGCACTTCCGCCAGCGTCATGGCGCGGGCTTCCACTGCGGGGCCTTTCAGCGTCATGGCGCTGGCCCGCAGCACCTCGGCGCGAAAGCCGGTGGTCTGGGCATTGGCCATGTTGCTGGCGATCACCCGCTGGCGGGTCATCGCCGCGTTCATGCCGGTCACCGCGGTCCAGATCAGGCGGTCCATGGAAGTCTCCTAATTGGCCCGAACGAGCGGGACGGGCCTAGCTGCGCAGGTTGATGATCGTCTGCGACAGCTGGGTCGCCGTATCGATCGCCTTGGCATTGGCCTGGAAATAGCGCTGGGCGGTGATCAGCCCGACCATTTCCTCGGCAATGTCGACGTTCGAGCCCTCGAGGCTGCCCGAAAGCATGGTGCCGAACTTGGCCGCGCCGGGCTGGCCATAGCTGGGCGGACCGGAAATGCCGGTCGCCTGCCAGTCCTGCCCGCCCAGCTGCAACAGGCCGCTGGGGGCGACGAAGGCGGCCAGGGCGATCTTGCCGACCGACTGGCTGGTGCCATCCTCGAAGGCGGCCACCACTGACCCATCGACCTTGACCGTCACCGAAAGCAGCTCGGCCCCGGCGGCATTGGCGGCGGGCACGGCGGCATCCTGCGGCGTGGTGCCGGTAACGTTGCCGGAAGCATCCACCGGCAGCACCTGCAGCCGGTTGCCCTGGCTATCGGTGATGAAGCCGCCCTCCAGGTTGAAGTTGCCGTTGCGGGTAAAAAAGGTCTTGCCGGTGACGGGCGAAACCTTGGTGAAGAAGCCTTCGCCATTGATCGCCAGGTCGAGCGCCGCCCCGGTCTGCTGGGTCGGCCCCAGCGAGAAGTTCTGATCGATCGACTGGACCGACGAGCCGATCCCCCTGACCAGCTTGGGGTTCGAAGCCGAGGTGCCCGAGACGATGTCCGAGAAATTGACCCGGCTTTTCTTGAACCCGGTGGTTTCGGCATTGGCGAGGTTGTTGGCGATCACCGCCAGTCCGGTCTGGGCGTTCTTCAGCCCGTTGAGCGAGGTGTAGAAGGACATTGCAGTTACTCCTGAGTGACGGTTGGGGCGGCGCTGAGTGCACCTTGAGTGGCAATCACCCGGTCGAGCCGGTCGGCGATGTCCTTCAGCGTCGAATTGATCTGCTCGATCCCGGACAGCGACGAGAACTGCGCCATCTGCGCGATCATCTCCTTGTTATCGACCGGATCGGTCGGATCCTGCTGCTTGAGCTGGGTGGTCAGCAGGCGGATGAAATCGGCCTGGCCCAGCGTCTGCATGGCGGCGGGACGGGCGGGTGCGGGGCTGTTCCCCGTGTTGGCAACGGCAGCGACCATCATTTCATCCTCATGGTTTCAAGCATCAGCTGCTTGGCGGTGGACAGCGCCTCGACCAGGTTCTGGTACTGGCGCGAGGCATCCAGCATCTCGACCATCTCGGCATTCTCATCGACCGGCGCGGTCCAGACATTGCCCTCGGCATCGGCGAGCGGGTGATCGGGCTGGTAGCTTTTGACCGGCGCGGCATTTTCCCGCAGCATGCCCCCCACGCGCACGGTGCTGAGGCCCGAGGCATTGTCGAGCTCGGCAGCAAAAACGGTGCGGATCGGGCGGTAGGCTTCGGCCTCGCTGCCCGTTACCGTCCCGGCATTGGCCAGGTTCGAGGCGGCGGCGTTCATCCGCACCAGCTGGGCCGACATGGCGCGCTGGGCGGCGCCGAACAGGGTAAGCGGCTGGGCCATGGTCATTCGCCCTTCAGCGCGCGGGTCAGCGTTTCGATCCGCCCGCGCAGGAAACCCAGCGTGGCCTGATAGGCGACGGCGTTTTCGGCAAAGGCGGTCTGCTCGGTCGCCATCTCGACCGTGTTGCCATCAAGGCTGGGCATCACCGGCACGCGATAACGCGTCGCCTGGCTGACCGCGCCGCCGGTGCCCAGCCCTTCGTTGCTGGCCTTGAGCGCCGCGGCGAAATCGAGGTCGCGCGCCTTGTAGCCGGGGGTCGCCGCATTGGCGATGTTGCTGGTGATCATCGCCAGCCGCTGCGATCGCAGCTCCAGCGCGGTGGCGTGAATGCCGAACAGGCCCGAGGTCATGTGCAGGTTCCTTGCGACAAATGCGTGCCCGCTCATTCGCAAGCGCCGTGCCAAATGCCGAAATGCTGGAATTGCGTGGGTCTCGGCCCCGGCAACCGGCAAGCCCTTGCCGCCATCCGGCAATCTGCCGCCACCGGGTAAAGCGCGCCGGAGGGCAACCGTCCTTGGCTGGCAAAGGAGCTTGCCCGATGGACTTCGCCACCCTGATCGATGGACCTTCCGCGTTGATCGTCGGCGGCGGAACCGTGCTCGCCACGGTGCTGCGCAGCGGCTGGTCGGATTGCCAGATCACGCTGGCGAAGCTGACGCAGCTCGGCCGGCGCCACTTCGATCTGGAGCGGACCCGGGCCGAGCTGGCGCAGCAGGTCCAGGAAATCCGCCGCGATGGCTTGCTGCGGGCCGTGCCGCATCATTCGGGCGATGCCGAGTTCGACGAGGTGGCCGACAAGCTGATCGCGCGGCGCTCGGTCCCGGCACTGGTGGCTGCCCACCGCGCGCATCGTGCCCGGCGGCTGGCCGAAAGCGAGCGCGCGGTGCGGACCCTGGCCCAGGCGGCGGAACTGGCGCCGGTCTTCGGTCTCGCTGGAACGCTTGTCTCGCTCAGCCAGCTGTCGGTGACGGGGCTGGCCGAAGGCGGCATTACCGGGGCGATCGCGATGGCGGTTACCACCACGCTTTACGGCCTGCTGGCCGCCAACCTCCTGCTCGCCCCGCTGGCCCGGATGGTGGAGCGTGCCGCGCAGGCCGAGGAGCGCCAGCGCCAGCAATTGATCGACTGGCTGGCAGCGCAGGTCGGCCCGGCCTGCGACGAGCTGCGCGCCACCGGTGGCGGACGCGCGGCATGATGGCGCGCGCCGGCAGCGGCTGGCAGACCGTGCTGGCCGACCTGTCGCTGATTCTCTTCATGGTCATGGCGGCGGCGGTGCAGCAAGCCCCGGCTGCGGCCAACACGCCGGCAATCGCGGCGCTGCCCGCGATCGCCGAGCCCGTGGCAGTCTGGCGCGCGGCTCCCGGCGGCCGCGACCTGGGGCAATGGCTGGCGGATCAGCCCGCCGATCCGCGCCAGCGGCTGACCGTGCTGGCCGATCCCGCTGCCGCGAGCACCGCCGCCGCGCTGATTGCCGGGATCGACCGGCCGGTGCGGGTGATCCTTGAACCGGGCCTGCCGTTCCAGCCGCAGGCCACCCTGACTTACGACACTGCCCCCGAGGTGGAGGACCAACCATGAAAGCCATCGTTCCCCTTGCGCTGGCCCTTGTGGCCGCGCCGAGCCTGGCCAATGCGCCCGCTGATCTGACCGCGCTTGACCGGGTGGTGGCCACTTTCACGGGCGTGCCCATCGGCCAGCCCGGTGGCGCTGCCGCTGCTCTCGACCGCCGGCTGCGGCTGGCCCGCTGCCCGGCCGAGCCGGTGCCGAGCTGGCATGGCGCGCGGCGCGAGGCTGTGCAGCTGCGCTGCCCGGTTGCGGGCGGCTGGACGCTTTATGTCCCGATCATGGGCGCGCCCGGCGGCATGGCGGCCGCCCCGCTGGTGCAGCGCGGTGACGCTGTGAGCATTGTCGTTGCCGGGGATGGCTTCGCCCTGTCGCAACCCGGCGAAGCGCTGGAAGGCGGCGCTGGTGGTGCCTGGATCAAGGTGCGCGGGCTGGCCCCCAAGGCTCCGGTCTTGCGCGGGCGGGTACTGCGCCCCGGCGTGGTCGGCGTGGAATTGCCGTGACCCGGCAAGGACTTGCCGCCCGGCCCTTAACAACGGCGGATATTGGCCGTTGTTAGCGCCGATGACAAATGCAGGAGCCGATCATGCCTTCGATCGATCTTAACCCGATCCGCGCCGCCGCGCTCGATCCGCGCGCCCCCCGGCCCGCTGCCGAGCGTCGTGCCGGTCCTGCGCAGGGCGCAGCGGCCAGCACCGCGGTCGAGCTGAGCGGCGCGGCGGATCCCGGCCCGGCGCCGGTTGACCACGAGCGGGTGGCCGAAATCCGCAAGGCGCTCGAACAGGGCCGCTATCCCGTTATCCCGCTGCGCGTTGCCGATGCGCTGATCGCCAGCGGCCTGCTGCTGAGGACCGAGAAATGACCGTGAGCGAAGACCTGCGCGACAATCTGCGGCAGATGGTTGCCGTGTTGCAGGCCGAGCGGCAGGCGCTTGCCGGACTGGACCTTGATGCGATCCTGGGCTGCGCCAACGACAAGCGCGCGCTGTGCGGCCGGATCGATGCCGCCGGGCCCTTTGGCGGCGACTTCGCGCTGGACGAGGAATGCCGCGGGCTGCTCGACGCCGCCAAGCGGATCAACGAGGTAAACCGCCAGGTTCGCAACCTGCTGGCCGCCAATGTCGCGGCCCGGCTGGAAGTGCTGGCGGGCACCCCCTCGCTCTATCGCCCCGGCAGCGTTGCTCACGCCTATACGGTGCCGTCCCGCTGATTTGGCACGCCCCTTGCTGAACCACCCCCAGCACTTGCCTGAAGGGGAGGTTTGGCGTGAGCCAGCCGAATGTCATTGCCGCTGCCGCGCCCCCGCGCCCTGACGTCCAGGGCGCGATTGCCCGCGCGGCGCGGGCCACCGGGGTCGATTTCAATTACCTCCTGGCCCAGGCGCGACTGGAATCGAGCCTTGACCCGGCCGCGCGCGCGAACACGTCGAGCGCGGCGGGCCTTTACCAGTTCACCCGCGGCACCTGGCTGGAAACGCTTGACCGGCATGGTGCCAATCATGGCCTCGACTGGGCCAGCAGCGCGATCGATCGCGGCCAGATCGACGATCCCGCCCTGCGCCAGCAGGTGCTGGCCATGCGGTTCGATCCCGACCTCTCGGCCCGGATGGCGGCCGAGCTGGCCAATGACAACCGTGCCGCGCTGCTCCCCGTGCTGGGGCGCGAACCCGATGCGGCCGAGCTTTACCTTGCGCACTTCCTGGGCTCAGCCGGGGCGACCAGGTTCCTGACCGCGCTGTCCGCGGACCCCGGCCAGAATGCTGCCGCGCTGCTGCCCGAAGCGGCGGCCGCCAACCGCACGATCTTCTATGCCGAAAACCAGCCGCGTTCGGTGGGAGAGGTAATGGGCCTGCTGCGCGGCAAGGTGGAGCGGGCGATGGGCGGGGAACTGCCCGCTGCGGCGCAATGGGCAGCCTATGCAGCCCCATCCGGCGGCGGCCTGGCCGCGCCAGCCGTGCCGCCCGGCCAGCGTCCGTCGATGGCGGCCACCCTGGCCGGCACCTTTGGTCTTGGCGCCAGCGGCAATGATGCCCCGGCCCATGTCCGGGCCGCCTATGGCCAGTTGAAGGCACTGGGCCTGTGATCGACCTGGCACGCCCCAAGCTGGCCACGGTCGCCCTGCCGGTCGGCATCCTGACGCTGATCTGCCTGATGGTGGTGCCGGTTCCGGCGCTGCTGCTCGACGTGTTCTTCGTGCTCAACATCGCGCTGTCGGTGGCGGTGCTGATGGCGGCGATGAATGCCGCGAAGCCGCTCGATTTCTCGTCCTTCCCGTCGGTGCTGCTGTTCGCCACCCTGCTGCGGCTGGCGCTGAACGTCGCCTCGACCCGCGTCGTGCTGGTTCACGGGCACGAGGGCGAGGCGGCGGCGGGGCACGTGATCGAGGCCTTCGGCGCCTTCCTCGTTGGCGGCAATTTCGCGGTCGGGCTGTTCGTCTTCCTGATCCTGGTGATCATCAACATGGTGGTGATCACCAAGGGCGCGGGGCGTGTCTCCGAAGTCTCCGCGCGCTTCACCCTCGATGCCCTGCCCGGCAAGCAGATGGCGATCGATGCCGACCTTGCCGCCGGAATCCTGACCGCTGACGAGGCCAAGGCGCGCCGCAAGGAAGTGGCGACCGAAGCCGATTTCTATGGCGCGATGGATGGTTCCAGCAAGTTCGTGAAGGGCGATGCCATCGCCGCGCTGCTGATCCTGGCGGTCAACATCATTGCCGGTTTCGCGCTGGGCATGATCAGCCATGGCCTCAGCGCGGGCGAGGCGGCCAAGGTCTATGTCACCCTGGCGGTGGGCGATGCGCTGGTGGCGCAGGTGCCCGCGCTGCTGCTCTCGATCGCCGCCGCCGTCATCGTCACCCGCGTGGCCGATGATCGCGATGGCCAGGGCAGTGACCTGTCCGGCCAGATCGGCGGCCAGCTGGCCGAACCGCGCACCTGGCTGCCGGTGGCGCTGATCCTGGGGGCGATTGGCCTGATCCCGGCCATGCCGCAGACGATCTTCCTGCCCGCTGCGTTCGCCGCGCTGGCCTTGTGGCGCGCATTGTCGCGCCGCGCGGCGCTGGTCCGCCAGCCCGCGCCCGTGGTCGAAGCCCCGGCCGATCCGGGCCGGATCGCGCTGGGCGAGGTTTCTGACCACACCCTGGTCACGATCGAGCTGGGCTATGGCCTGGTGCAGCTGGTGGACGAGGCGCGCGGCGCGCCCCTGGTGGGCCGGATCACCGGGGTGCGCAAGCAATTGAGCCAGGCCTTCGGCTTCGTCGTGCCGCAGTTCCGCGTGCGCGACAGCCTGGACCTGGCCCCGCAGGACTATCGCATCCTGCTGGGCGGCGTGCCGCTGGGCGGCGGATCGATCCGGCCGGACCGGGTCCTGGCGATCGACGTGGGCGATGTGCGCGACGGCCACACGCTGGTCGGCGAGGAAACCCGTGATCCCAGCTTCGGCTGTCCCGCGCGGTGGATCGTGCCGGCCCAGCGCGACCTGGCGATTGCCGAAGGGTTCCTGACGGTCGATGCCAGCACGGTGATCGCCACCCAGCTCAACCAGTTGCTGGGCGCGCGGGCCGGAGAATTGCTGGGCCCCGACCAGGTCCGAGCGATCGTCGAGGCGATCAAGGAATACAACGCCGGCCTGGTCGAGGCGATTCATCCCCAGCCGCTGAGCCTTGCGGCGCTGACCCGCGTGCTGCGTGCCCTGCTGGACGATGGCATTCCCATCGGTCACCCCCTGCCGATCCTGTCCAGCCTCGCCGATGCAGTGCAGGTGGCCCCCGATCACGAGCGGCTGGTCGATCTGGTTCGCGCGGACCTGGGCGGGCTGATTGTCGGGCGGATCTGCGCGCCCGGCGAGCGCCTGCCGGTCCTGACGCTCGATGCCCAGCTCGAGGGGGCGATTGTCCAGGGGCTGACCGATCCCGCCACCGGCCAGCCAATGGTCGAGCCGGACCTCGCGCGCAACATCGGCGATCATGTCGCCGCGCTCGTGGCCGATCGCGGTGCCAATGCCGCGCCGCTGGCGCTGGTGGTCCAGCCGCGCGCGCGGCGACCGCTGGCGGCCCTGCTCAAGTTGCGGGCGCCTTCGGTGCTCGTCCTGTCCATTGCCGAACTGCCAGCCAGCCAGCCGATCGAGGTGGTGGCGGTGATCGGCGCGCCACCCGCCCTTTCCGATCACGTCGAGGTGCTTGCCGCATGATCCACGATCACAAGTCCATAGTCGCCGCCGAAGCCTATCGCGACGCGACGGCCGACCGCGTCCGCCGGTTCCTGCCCATGGTGCGGCGGCAGGCCTGGCAGCTCCATGGCGGTGGCCGCCGGGGGATCGAACTGGAGGACCTGATGCAGGCCGGACTGCTCGCACTGACCGAGGCGGCCCAGCGTCACCTCGGCCCCGGCGAGGATGGTTTTGCCGCCTATGCCAAGCTGCGGGTGCGCGGGGCCATGGTGGACCTGATCCGCCGCGCCGTGCCGCTGTCGCGCGGCGGAATGGAGCGGGCGCGGCGGATTGCCGACGAGGAGCGGCGACTGACCGGTCAGCTTGGGCGTCCGCCGAGCGAGGCCGAACTGGCCGCCGCGCTCGGAATCGCGCCGGGCGAGCTGGCCGCGCTGCGCGGCGATGCGCGCCAGCCCCAGCTGGAATCGCTGGACGAGGCCTATTCGGATCACGAGGCGGCCTTTGCCGATCCCGATCCGGGCAGTCATGACCTGCTGGCCCAGGCCGAACTGCGCCAGGCCGTGGCCGAGGCCATCGCCGACCTGCCACAGCGGCTGGCACTGGTGATGCAGCTATATTTCGTGGAAGAACTGAACCTTGCCGAGATCGCCGCGACGCTCGACGTGTCTGTGCCGCGGGTCCACCAGCTAAAAGCGCAGGCGCTGGAACGCTTGCGGGCGCAACTGGGCGCATTTGCGGATATTGCCTAGTTGCAAGGGCATCGCGTGATCGGCAATATGGCCCAATGACCGCATGCGATACCTGTGTTGTCCGGAACCGCGCGATCTGTTCGGCGCTGGACGCGGGCGAGCTTGCGGCGCTCAATTCGATCAGCCGCCGGCGTAGCCTGTCACCGGGTGAATCGCTGATGTGGGAAGGCGAGGACTCGATCCTCGTCGCCAACGTGATCGATGGCGTGCTCAAGCTTTCGACCGGGACCGAGGACGGGCGCGAGCAGATCGTGGGCGTTGTCTATCCATCGGATTTCATTGGCCGACCGTTTGGCGCAACCACCGGGCATGGCGTAACCGCGCTGACCGAGGCGCAGGTCTGCGTCTTCACGCGCCGCGATTTCGATGCCTTTGCCCGGGAACACCCGGCGCTGGAACACAAGCTGTTGCAGCGCACCCTGGGCGAACTGGACCGCACGCGGCGCTGGATGCTTCTGCTCGGCCGCAAGTCCGCCGGAGAGCGGGTGGCCAGCTTCCTGCTCGAAATGTCCGAACGGCTGGTCGAGCAGGGCTGCCAGGGCACGCACGATCAGCCGCTGCCGCGCTTTACCCTGCCGTTCTCGCGACAGCAGGTGGCCGATGTGCTGGGGCTGACGATCGAAACCGTCAGCCGCCAGTTCACCCGGCTCAAGTCCGAAGGCCTGATCGACCTGCCCTCGCGCCGCGAAGTCGCGATCGTTGACCGCGAAGGCCTGGTGATCGAGGCCGGATAAGCAATTCTTCCAAGCAAAGCGCCGGAAGTCTCTTGCTACCCCTCCCGCAAGCGGGAGGGGTGGGAAAAGAGCAGCGGGCTGCGCCGCTGCAAGGTGTCAGAAGCGATAGGAAACACCGCTGCTGATGACCCACGGGTCAAGCTTGTGGCGGGTCGACAAGACCTCCGTTCCCGCCCCATTGTACCAGTGGGCCGTGGTGCTCAGGAAATAGCGCTTGGCGTCGAAGCTGATGCCAAGGCCGCGATCGTTCACCGGGATATCGACCCCGGCCTGCAGGACTGCGCCAACCCGATTGTCGAGCTTTTGCCGGGTTGCGCCAAGCAGAGTCACGGCCGCTGCGCCCGGCTTTTCGTCGATGAACAGGAACCAGGTCGGTCCCACCCCGACATAGGGCCGCACCCCGGATTTGGTGAAGTGGTACTTCAGCGTCACCGTTGCGGGCAGGATCTTGGCATCGGCCACCAGTTCACCACCGGCCAGGGCCGCCGGGCTCACCGCATCGACATCGTGCTGCGTCAGGCAGCAGATCGTCTCCACCGAAACCTGCGGCGAGAGGAAATACTCGATCGCGAGCGTCGGCACCCAGTTGTCATTGGCCTTGGTATCAGTGCCCACCGGCAGGCCCGGATCGACCAGGACCTTGGTGATCTTGCCATCGGGCAGAACGCCCGTGGCGAGCAGCTTGACCTGAAGCTTGCCTTCGCTGTCGCCGGCATGTGCCGGAGTGGCAGCAATCATCGCGCAGGCGCCCAGCAGGGCAGAGACAGTCAGTTTCTTCATGTTCCCTCATCCGGCGCCGCAGCAGCTGCCCTGTGCAGCCCAGGTTGTTTACGGCGCAGGGGGCAATTGCCGCCAAGTGAACCGGCGGACATTGATCCTGCGCAATTTTCGGATTGCCCACAGCCATTTTGGCAATGCCGGAGGAAATTTGATCCGGGTCAATGCTGCATTGCGGGGAAGCGGCCAAGCGGATGAAATCTGACATTTCCTGAGAGGGAAGGCTCATGGAATCCGTAGTTTCCCGAAGCGGCTGGTGGCTGGTCGCGCTGTTTATCTCGATTTTCGCCATGGCCGAGGCGATCGACTGGGGCTTTGCCGTCCACATGGGCATCTTTGCCCTGGCGGCGCTGATCGGCCTGGTCATCTCGCTGCGCGCCACCGATTTCCACGCAGCGGCCCGCGGGGTCCTGCACCTGCCGACGGATGAGAGCAGGTATGATGATGACCTGATCCGGTATGGCGTGATCGCCACGGTGTTCTGGGGCATGGCCGGGTTCCTGGTGGGGCTGGTGATTGCCCTGCAACTGGCCTTCCCGGTGCTGAACCTGGGCCTGGAATGGACCAGCTTCGGCCGGCTGCGCCCGCTGCACACCTCGGCGGTGATCTTCGCCTTCGGGGGCAGCGCGCTGATCGCCACCTCCTTCTATGTGGTGCAGCGCACCTGCCGGGCCAGGCTCGCCTTCCCGGGCCTCGCCCGCTTCGTGTTCTGGGGCTACCAGCTGTTCATCGTGCTGGCGGCGACCGGCTACCTGCTCGGCATCAGCCAGGGCAAGGAATATGCCGAGCCCGAATGGTACGTCGACCTGTGGCTGACCATCGTCTGGGTGGCTTACCTTGCGGTCTTCGTCGGCACGATCATGAAGCGCAGCGAGCCGCACATCTATGTGGCGAACTGGTTCTACCTGAGCTTCATCCTGACCGTGGCCATGCTGCACGTGGTCAACAACATGAACGTGCCCGTCAGCCCGTTCGGCTCGAAGAGCTATCCGCTCTGGGCCGGGGTCCAGGGCGCGCTGGTGCAGTGGTGGTATGGCCACAACGCGGTGGGCTTCTTCCTGACCGCCGGCTTCCTGGCGATGATGTACTACTTCGTGCCCAAGCAGGCCCAGCGCCCGGTCTACTCCTATCGCCTGTCGATCCTGCACTTCTGGTCGCTGATCTTCCTCTACATCTGGGCGGGTCCGCACCACCTCCACTACACGGCGCTGCCCGACTGGGCGCAGACGCTGGGCATGGTCTTCTCGGTCATGCTGTGGATGCCTAGCTGGGGCGGGATGATCAACGGCCTGATGACGCTCAACGGCGCCTGGGACAAGGTCCGCACCGATCCGATCATCCGCATGATGGTGCTGGCGCTGGCCTTCTACGGCATGAGCACATTCGAGGGCCCGATGATGAGCGTGAAGAGCGTCAACTCGCTCTCGCACTATACCGACTGGACCATCGGCCACGTCCACTCCGGCGCGCTGGGCTGGAACGGGATGATCACCTTCTCGTGCATCTACTTCCTGGTTCCGCGGCTGTGGGGGCGTGAGCGGCTCTATTCGCTGCGCATGGTCAACTGGCACTTCTGGCTCGCGACGCTGGGGATCGTGTTCTACGCCTCCTCGATGTGGGTGGCGGGGATCACCCAGGGCCTGATGTGGCGCGAATATGGCGCCGATGGGTACCTGGTGAACTCCTTCGTCGAAACGGTCAGCGCGCTGCACCCGATGTACCTGCTGCGCGCCTTTGGCGGCGGCCTGTTCCTGATCGGGGCCGGCGTGATGACCTTCAACGTCTGGCAGACGATCGCCGGGCGCCTGCGGGATGAACTGCCGCTCTACCAGCCGAAGCACGATCCCGCCGCCGACCGTCCGCTCACCGCCGTTCCGGCCGAATAAGGGGGCCTGACACCATGACTGCACAAGCAACCGATGCCGCCCCCAAGGAAGACTGGGGCCGCCACAAGAAGATGGAGCGCAATGTCGCGCTGTTCGGTCTGGCGGCCTTCGCGGCCGTCACGATCGGCGGGATCGTGGAAATCGCCCCGCTGTTCTGGATCGACAACACGATCGAGAAGGTGGAGGGCATGCGCCCCTATACCCCGCTCGAACAGGCCGGACGCGACATCTATGTCCGCGAGGGGTGCTATGTCTGCCACAGCCAGATGATCCGGCCGTTCCGCGACGAGGTGGAACGCTATGGCCACTACAGCCTGGCGGCGGAATCGATGTACGACCGCCCGTTCCAGTGGGGTTCCAAGCGCACCGGGCCAGACCTGGCCCGCGTCGGCGGCCGCTATTCGGATGAATGGCACGTCCAGCATCTGAAGGATCCGCGCGCCGTGGTGCCGGAATCGATCATGCCGACCTATGCCTTCCTGGCCAACCGCGATCTCGACACGGCCAATATCAAGGCCGATCTGACCGCGCTCTATCGGGCCGGCACGCCCTATACCAGGGAACAGCTCGACAAGGCCGATGCCGATCTCAAGGCCCAGGCCGACCCGATGGGCGATGCCGCCGATCTGGGCAAGCGCTACCCCAAGGCCCAGGTCCGCGATTTCGATGGCCAGCCCGCCCGGCTGACCGAGATGGACGCACTGGTGGCCTACCTTCAGGTCCTGGGCACGCTGGTCGATGTGAACAGCGCCAAGGCCCAGGAGGAGCTGGCCAAGGAGAAGGGCCGGTGAGCACCCCGCATTCCACTTATGACACGCTGCGGCACCTGGCCGACAGCTGGGGGCTGGTGCTGCTGGCAGTAACCTTCCTCGTCCTCGTGCTCTGGCCGTTCCGGCCGGGCGCCCGCTCCGCCAACCAGGCGGCCAAGACCATGATCTTCAAGGATGACGGCGATGGCGAATAAGCGCATCGATGAAGCAACCGGTATCGAAACCGTTGGCCACAGCTGGGACGGGATCGAGGAACTCAACAACCCCCTGCCGCGCTGGTGGCTGTGGACGCTCTATGCCACGATCGTCTTCGCGATCGGTTACGTGATCGTCTACCCGGCCTGGCCGATGGTCAACCAGGCCACCGAAGGCCTGTGGGGCTGGTCCAGCCGTGGTCAGCTGGCCGATGAACTGAAGGCCGAGGACGCGCGCCGGGCTGCCACGCTTGCCGCGCTGGCCACGACGCCGATCACCGAACTGCCGAACCGGCCCGAACTGATGCGCGCGGCGATCGAGGGCGGCCGGGCCGCGTTTCGCGTCAACTGCGTGCAGTGCCACGGCAGCGGGGCGGCTGGCAGCATCGGCTATCCCAACCTGCGCGACGATGACTGGCTGTGGGGCGGCAACCTGCAGGAAATCGAGGCGACCCTGACCAACGGCATCCGCCATCCCGGCAATGATGCCACCCGGCAGAGCCAGATGCCCAGCTTCGGCCAGGATGGCATCCTGCCCGCCAGCGATATCACGGCGGTGGCCGATCATGTCCTCTCGCTCAGCGGCAAGGCCCAGCCCAATGCCCGCGGCGCGGAACTGTTCGCCAACAATTGCGCGGCGTGCCACGGGCCGGCTGGCAAGGGCCAGCGCGAGTTCGGCGCCCCTAACCTCAGCGACGCGATCTGGCTCTATGGCGGCAAGCGCGAACAGGTCGAGGGCAGCATCTACAAGTCCCATGCCGGGGTGATGCCGGCCTGGGCTGGCCGGCTCGATCCGGTGACGATCAAGATGCTGGCGGCCTATGTCCATTCGCTGGGTGGCGGCGAGGATTTCGCCCCCGCTCCGGCTACGGCTGCCCCCGCTGCCGCTGCTCCCGCAGCGGCGGCAGCTCCGGCGGCAGGGGCGGGTAATGGCCAAGACTGAACCGGCGGGCTCCGCCCCCCATTACGTTCCGCGAAAGGCCGTCTTTCCCAAGGTGATGGACGGCCCGTTTCGCCGCTTCAAGTGGCTGATGCTGGTCGTCACCCTGACGATCTATTACGTTACCCCGTGGCTGCGCTGGGACCGGGGCCCCCATGCCCCGGACCAGGCGGTGCTGGTCGATCTGGCCGGTCGCCGGTTCTACATGTTCTCGATCGAGATCTGGCCGCAGGAGTTCTACTTCGTCGCGGGCCTGCTGATCATGGCCGGGATCGGCCTGTTCCTGGTGACGAGCGCCTTTGGCCGGGCCTGGTGCGGCTATTCCTGCCCCCAGACGATCTGGACCGATCTGTTCCAGCACGTCGATCGTCTGATCGACGGCGATCGCAACGCCCAGCTCAGGCTGGAAGCGGCGCCGTGGGGCGCGACCAAGGTGTTCAAGCGCGGCCTGAAGTGGTCGATCTACCTCGCGATCAGCTTCTGGACCGGCGGCGCCTGGATCATGTACTTTGCCGATGCGCCCACGCTGACCGTCCAGTTCTGGACCGGCCAGGCCGCGCCAGTCGCCTATGCCACTGTCGCCGTGCTGACCGCCACGACCTTCATCTTCGGCGGCTTCATGCGCGAACAGGTGTGCATCTACATGTGCCCCTGGCCGCGCATCCAGACGGCGATGCTCGATGAAAGCAGCCTGATCGTCACTTACAAGGACTGGCGCGGTGAGCCCCGCGGCTCGGTCAAGGCGCGGGAAAAGAACCCCGGCGGGATCGGAGACTGCATCGACTGCAACCAGTGCGTCGCCGTCTGCCCGACCGGTTATGACATCCGGGGCGGGCCGGACATCGCCTGCATCACCTGCGGCCTGTGCATCGATGCCTGCGATACGGTGATGGCCCAGATCGGCCGGCCGCGCGGGCTGATCGACTATGCCACGCTGGAAGACTGCGAGCACGAACGCGCCGGGGGCGAGCGCCGCCCGATCCTCAAGACCGTGCTGCGTCCGCGCACTTTCGCCTATTTCGGGGTCTGGGCGGCGATCGGGCTGGGCCTGCTGTTCGCACTCGGCACGCGCGAGCGCATAGACCTGTCGGTGGCCAAGGATCGCAACCCGCCGTTCCTGCAGTTGTCGGATGGCGCGGTGCGCAACGATTACACGATCAAGCTGCGCAATATGGAAACCCGCCCGCGCCCGATGGCGGTGACGCTGGAAGGCCTGCCGGGCGGCACGATGTGGACCGACGAGATGGGCCGCGACCGCGCCGCGCGGCGGCTCGATTTCGCCGTCCCGGCCGACCAGACCAAACCGGTGCGCGTCTATGTCGTCGCGCCCCGGGGTACCGAGCAGCAGGAGTTTGCCTTCGTCCTTGCCGCGCAGGATCGCGACGGCGGGGGTGATCGCGCTGAAACGCGCTTCGATGCGCCGGAGGATGACGAGTGACCAGCAAGACTTCAGAGCCCGGCGAACTGACCGGTCGCAAGATGACCGCGATCTTCGTGGTTTTCTTCGGGGTGGTGATGGCGGTGAACTTCACCATGGCGGGCTTTGCCAGCTCGACCTTCGGCGGGGTGGTGGTCGCCAATTCCTATGTCGCCAGCCAGAAGTACAACCACTGGCTGGCTGCCGCGCGCGAGCAGAAGAAGCTTGGCTGGCAGCCGGTGGTCAGCCGCCTTGGCGATGGGCGGGTTACGGTGCGCGTGAACGGTGCGGGGCTCGATGGACTGGGCGTGGTCGCCGTGGCCCGCCACCCCTTGGGCCGGGCCCCTGACCAGCAGCTGAACCTCGCCCCCGCCGCTGATGGCAGCTTCGTTTCGGCCGCACCGCTGCCTGCCGGACGCTGGCTGGTCCGCTTCGAGGCGCGCCAGGGCGACAAGGTCTATCGCGACGAACAGGAAATCCGGTGAACGCCCCCGCTCCCCTCAATGACATGATGCGGGGCGCTGCGGTCCCGCTGGACACCACCGTTCTGGTCGTTCCGGGCATGCATTGCGCCGGGTGCATGGCCAAGGTGGAGCGCGCCTTTGGCGGGCTGCCGGGGGTCCATGCGGCCCGCGTCAACCTGACCGCGCGGCAGGTGCGGGTGGAACACGATCCCGCCGTGCGCGAACCGGCGCTGGTCGCCGCCCTGGCCGAAGCCGGGTTCGCCAGCCAGCCGCGCGGGGAGGAACTCGCGCCGCCGCCCTCGGCGGTCAAGCCGCTGCTGGCACCGCTGGCCGTGGCGGGCTTTGCCTGCATGAACGTGATGCTGCTGTCGGTCAGCATCTGGTCGGGCGCGGACGGCAGCACACGTGACCTCTTCCACTGGCTCTCTGCGATGATCGGCGTTCCGGCGATTGTCTATGCGGGCATGCCGTTCTTTACCTCGGCCTGGGGCGCGCTGAAGCGGCGCACCACCAACATGGACGTGCCGATCTCGATCGGCGTGACTCTGGCCACGGGCCTCAGCCTCTATGAAACCGCGACCGGCGGGCACGAGGCCTGGTTCGATGGCACACTGATGCTGCTGCTGTTCCTGCTCACGGGCCGCGTGCTCGACGCGATGATGCGCGACCGGGCGCGGGCCGGGGTCGATGCCCTGCTGCGCCAGGCCGCGCCCGGGGCCCTGGTGGTGGGCCGCGATGGCACGCTTGAATGGGTCGTCGCGCGCGATCTGGTGGCGGGCATGGTCATGCGCGTCGCCGCCGGGGAACGGCTCGCCGCCGATGGCACACTCGCCAGCGGCCAGACGCGGATCGACCAGTCACTGCTGACCGGTGAAAGCGCGCCGGTGGCGGCGCGGGTGGGCGATGTGGTCCATGCCGGAACGCTCAACCTCGATGCGCCCGTCGATGTGGCTGTAACGGCGGCCGGGGCCGATACCTCGCTGGCCGAAATCGCGCGGCTGATGGAGTCCGCCGGACAGGTCCGCTCGCGCTATGTGCGGATCGCGGACCGGGCCTCGCGGCTCTATGCCCCGGCGGTGCACACCCTGGCGGCGGTGACGCTGGCCGGGTGGCTGATTGCGGGGTTGGGCCTGCACCAGTCGCTGGTCATTGCCATTGCCGTGCTGATCATCACCTGCCCCTGTGCGCTGGGCCTCGCCGTGCCGGTGGCCCAGGTTGTCGCCAGCGGGGCGCTGATGCGCGCCGGGGTGATGGTGAAGGATGGCGCTGCGCTGGAGCGGCTGGCCAGCATCGACCGCGCCCTGCTCGACAAGACCGGTACGCTCACGCTCGGCCGCCCGGTGCCTGATCCGGCAACGCTCGCGGCGCTGGATGCGGACGAGGCTGCCGTTGCCCTCGCGCTCGCTTCGCACAGCCGCCATCCGCTGTCGCGCGCCCTTGCCGAAGCCCTGAGCGCCGCCGGTCACCGCGCCGCCGAACTGGCCGACGTGACCGAGGAAGCCGGACGCGGCGTGCTTGCCACCTGGCAGGGCCAGGCCGTCGCCCTGCGTCGACCGGATGGTGCCAGCGGCATCGCCACGGCGCTGGCCATCGGGGATCGCCCGGTGCGGCTGATCCCCTTTGCCGACCGCCTTCGCCCCGATGCCCAGCAGGCGCTGGCCGAGCTGAAGGCGCTGGGGATCGAGGCGACGATCCTGTCGGGCGACAATGCCGAGGCCGTGGCCGAAGCGGCGCGTGCCACGGGGCTGACCGCCCAGGCGGGGGCCAGTCCGGCGGACAAGCAGGCGGCGATCGCGCGCCTGCAGGCTGCCGGCCACAAGGTGCTGATGGCTGGCGACGGGCTCAACGATGGGCCCGCGCTGGCCGCGGCCAATGCGTCGATCGCGCCGGGCTCGGCCAGCGATGTCGGGCGGCAGGCGGCGGACCTGGTGTTCCTCGGCGATTCGCTGCTGGCCCTGCCGCGCGGGGTGCGTGCCGCGCGCCGGACCATGGCCGTGGTGAAGCAGAACTTCGTCCTCGCCATCGGTTACAACGTGCTGGCCGTGCCGCTGGCCATGGCCGGCTATGTCACGCCCTTGATCGCCGCCGTGGCGATGTCGACCAGTTCGCTCATCGTCATCGCCAACTCGCTGCGGCTCTATGGAGCGGCGCGGTGAACGGGCTGGTCGTCCTGATCCCGGTGGCGCTGGGCCTCGGCCTGCTGGGCCTGGTCACTTTCTTCTGGGCGCTGAAGCGCGGCCAGTTCGAGGATCTCGATGGCGCCGCCGCGCGCATCCTGATCGATGATGAGGATGACCGACCGGCATGAATCGCGCCATTCGCCTCTTTGCCCTGCTGGCGATCATGCCCGCCGCGCTCCACGCGGCTCCGGCGCTGGCTGGCGACAGCCTGCTGGTGCCGATCTGCACCGGCGATGGGCAGACCCGGCTGGTCGCGATTCCCAAGGGCGGCAAGGGTTCGGGCGATGGCGGCGCGGGCCGCGATTGCGCCAAGGGTTGCCACGGCGGATCGTCCAGAAAACGCGGCGCCGGGCAGTTTATTGAGCCAGCGCAATGACGCTGGCCGGTTCGTCACCGATAGGGGGCGGCATGTGGCCGTACTATCCCGATCTGCTCTCTGTTCCGGTGCCGCGTTACACCAGCTTCCCGACCGCCGCCGAGTTCGGGGACGGGGTGGGGGCCGCCGATGCCGACGCCGCCCTGCGCGCGGTTTCCGGCGATGTCTCGTTCTATGTCCACGTGCCGTTCTGCGAGCAGATCTGCTGGTATTGCGGCTGCAACACCGGCGCGGCCAATCGCCGCCAGCGGTTGTCGAGCTATCTTGATGCGCTTCACCGCGATATCGCGCTGACCGGGGTGCGGCTCGACGGCCGCGTCGCGGTGCGCCGGGTGGCCTTCGGCGGGGGCAGTCCCAATGCCATCGCGCCGACCGATTTCGTCCGGCTGGTCGATGCGCTGACGCTGCACGTGGCCTTGTCCGATCCGGTCTGGTCGATCGAGATCGATCCGCGCAATCTGACCCGTGACTGGACCGATGTGCTCGGCTGGGTCGGGGTCAGCCATGCCTCGATGGGCGTGCAGACCTTTGCCCCGCACCTGCAGGCGGCGATCGGCCGGGTGCAGGACGACCTGCTGATTGCGCGCAGCACCGACATGCTGCGCGGGGCGGGGGTCACCTCGCTCAACTTTGACCTGATGTACGGCCTGCCGGGCCAGACGCTCGACGATCTGGAAGCCAGCTTGCGCCGCACGGTGGAGCTGGGGGCGGACCGGATCGCCCTGTTCGGCTATGCCCACGTGCCGCACCTGATCCCGCGCCAGCGCCGGATCGATGACAGCGCCCTGCCCGATCAGGCCGCCCGTTTCACCATGGCCGCCTTCGGGCATGCCCTGCTGCTGGCGGAAGGCTATGTGCCGGTCGGCTTCGACCATTTCGCCAAGCCCGGCGATCCGCTGGCCCGGGCGGCGCAAGGCGGCACGCTGCGGCGCAATTTCCAGGGCTTTACCGACGATCAGGCCGAAGCGTTGGTGGGCGTCGGCGCTTCGTCCATCACCTGCCTGCCGGACATCCTGTGGCAGAACGAGAAGAACGCTGGCCGATACCGGATGCTGCTGTCACAGGATCACCTGCCGGCCACCCACGGCATCCGCCGCAGCGCCGATGACCAGCGCCGCGCCGCCGTGATCAATGGGCTGCTTTGCCGCGGCGAGGCCCGGATCGACGCCGATCTGGCCGGTGAAGTGGCCGGGCGGCTGGTCCCCTTCGTCGAACGCGGGCTGGCCAGCGTGGTTGACGGCAAGCTGCGGCTGGAGCCGGGTGCCTTGCCCTATGCCCGCACCATCGCCGCGCTGTTCGATCCCTATCGTCAGGATTCGGTCCGGCGGTTCAGTTCGGCGGTCTGATCGGCCGCCGGTTCCCCGGTTTGCGTAACAAGCCTAAATACCGCATAGATATGGCGAATCCTGGACAACGCACCTGCCGCGATGCCAGCTGACGAGGGGACTTCGCCATGCCGCCGATCACATTGTTGGGTTGGTTCCACACGATCATCGCGATCATCGCCATCCTGTCCGGGGCCGTTGCACTGGCGAAGTACAAGGTGATCACGCCGGGGCAGCGCTCGGGCCGGATCTATCTGGCCTGCACTTTCATCGCGGCGGCAACCGCGCTGATGATCTACAACCAGGGGACCGGCTTTGGTCCTGCCCACGCCCTGGCCGTGCTCACGCTGCTGGCGCTGGCGGGCGGCTTCATCGTCATGCGGATCGCGCTGCTGGGGAAGCTTGCAGTCTATCTTCAGGCGCTGTGCTTTTCGGGCACGCTGCTGTTCCACATGATCCCGGCGATCACCGATGGCCTGCGCCGGCTGCCGGTGGGCGATCCGGTGGTCGACCGGTTCGACGATCCGCTGCTGCGCGGGTTCTACCTGCTGTTCCTCGCGCTGTTCGTGGTCGGTTATGCGGCGCAAGTGGTCTGGCTCCGCCGCCGCCGTTGAGGCCCGCGCCAGTGCCAAAAAAATGAGCGGCTGGCATTCGCACAGCCGCTCCAGGTGGGGAGAACCTGCGCCGGAAACCCTGCGGTGTCCGACTGATCCCCCTTATGAATCACCTTTCGCTAATGTGCATTGATCGCGGTCAATTACCCGCCAGTTCCGTCAAACTTTCCGGCGCCAGCACCTGCGGCAATTGCTGCGGCGCGCCGCCACCAGCGGGGTACCACAGGTAAAGCGGGATGCCGGCCGCGCCCTGGGCGGTCAGGAAGCGGGTGATCGCCGGGTCGCGCCGGGTCCAGTCCCCGCGCAGCACGATCACCCCGGCCTTGGCAAAGGCATCGCGGGTCGGCTCGCGTTCGATCGCGACCCGCTCGTTGACCTTGCAGGACAGGCACCAGTCGGCGGTCATGTAGACGAACACCGGCTTGCCGCTGGCCCGCGCCGCGGCGAGTGCTTCCTCGCTGAATGGCCGGGCATCAAGCAGGCTCGCTTCGGCACTGGCATCCGGTGCGCGGACCATGCCCGGCAAGCCTACTGCGGAAAGACCCAGCACGGCAGCCAGCGCCCCCCACCACAGCGCCCCGGCGGCCCGGCCGTTGCGCTGGCGGCGGCCGAGCAGGACCAGCGCGGCGACCACGATCACCGCCAGCAAGCCAAGGGCAAAGGCAAATCCATTGCCGCCGATCCGGCTCGCCAGCCAGCCGAGCGCCAGTGCGGTCAGCCCCATCGGCACGGCCATCCAGCGGCGGAACCGGCCCATCCACGGCCCCGGCCTGGGCAGGCGGCGGCGCAGCGCCGGGACCCAGGCAATCGCCAGGAAGGGCAGGGCGATCCCCAGCCCCAGCGCGGCGAACAACAGCAACGCCGGTCCGACCGGCAGCAGCAGCGCCGCGCCCATCGCGGCGGCCATGAACGGCCCGGTGCAGGGGGTGGCGGCAAAGGCGGCCAGCAGCCCGGTGGCAAAGGCGCCCTGTGGGGAACCCTCGCTGGCGAAGCCCGGCACCATGAATTCATACAGGCCCAGCAGGTTGGCGGTGATCGCCACGGCCAGCAGCAGCAGCGCGGCGACCACGAGCGGCTCCTGCAACTGGAAGGCCCAGCCCACTTCCTGCCCGGCGGCGCGCAGGCCCAGCAGCAGCGCGCCCAGCGCGAGGCAGGCGGTCACGACGCCGGCGGTATAGGCCAGCCCTTCGCTGCGGGCCTGGCTTTCGCTTTCGCCCGCGCGGGCCAGGCTCAGCGCCTTGAGGCTGAGGATCGGAAAGACGCAGGGCATCACGTTAAGCAGCAGGCCCCCCGCCAGCGCAGCCAGCAGCAGCCAGCCCAGCGCCGGAGTGGCCGGGGCATCGCCCGCCACGCGCAGCGGTTCGCCGCCGGTCGGCACGGCACCGGGCGCAGCGGCAACGATCACCCCGTCACCGCCCGGATTGAGCCGGAGCACAGCCTCGATCGCGCCCGGCTGCTCGGGCGCGAACTTCGCCACCGGCAGTTCCGCCACCAGCAGATCACCCTGGCGGAAGAAGGCCTGCGGTGCAGCATAGTCCACCACCCGCTCGGTCGAGAGGAACAGGTGCGGGTTATCGACCTTGAGCGCGGCGGGCAGCGGGATCGCCACGCGCAACTTGCCGCCGGCAAAGGCAAACCGGGCCGGGCTGCCGAGCGGCGCGGGCAGGGCGGCGCGCCAGCGGTCGAACCGGGCATCGGGAGCGCCAGGCGGGCCAACGGTAACGCGGGTGGAAAGCTCGCCCTCCTCTGGCACGCAGATCTCGTCGGTGCAGGCCAGCCAGCGGCCGCGCGCCTTCACCTCCAGCACGTCGCCAGCCTGCGCGGTGGCGGGTACGGTAAAGCTGGTCAGCACGGCATATTCGGTCTTGTAGACGTGGTTCATCAGCCCGGCGATGGTCAGCGTGGCGGGCACCGGGTATTGCAGTGCGCCGACCTTCGCGCCGGCGGGCAGGGTCCAGTCCAGGGTCATGCCCTGGCCGGCATCGCCGGGGTTCTGCCAATAGCCATGCCAGCCGGGAGCGGGCTTCATATCGATGGCCAGCGTCACCGTGCCGCCGGGCTGGGCCCCGCCCTCGGCCAGCAGGGTTGCGGAAATGTTGGTTTCGCGGGCTGCGAGCGGCGCTGCCAATATGGCAGCCAGCATCAGTGCGGCGAGCTGGAACAACCCGGCAAGCCACTTGGCGAAACGCAGCATCGATTACTTGCTCCTTGGCCTTTGGCAGGCCTTGCACTCGCGCCCTTGCAGCGCCATCAGGGCCTTGCCGATTTCAGCGCCCAAAGCAAGGATTCACCCATGCGCCGCACTTTCGCCAGCCTGCTTGCCACCGCCGCCCTCGGTCTTGCCACCGGCAGCCCGGCCCTGGCCCAGGATGCCGCCGCCGCGCCCGCTCCGACCGCTGCCGCAGCACCTGCGCCCGCCCCGCAACTGGTCCTGGCGGTCTCGATCGACCAGCTTTCGGCCGACCTTTTCGCGCAGTATCGCGAGCACTTCACCGGCGGCTTTGCCCGGCTGCTGACCGGCGCGGTGTTCCCTTCGGGCTTCCAGTCGCATGCCGCGACCGAGACCTGTCCTGGCCACTCGACGATCCTCACCGGCGTGCGTCCGGCGCGCAACGGGATCATCGCCAACAACTGGTTCGATCCGCGCATCGCCCGGGCCGACAAGAAGATCTACTGCTCGGAAGACCTGTCCGACCCGGCCAGCACTTCGCGTGATCCGGTGGTTTCTGCAGGCCTGCTCAAGGTGCCGACGCTGGGTGAGATGATGAAGCGGGCCAATCCCGCCACCCGCAATGTCGCCGTTTCGGCCAAGGACCGCGCCGTGGTGATGATGGGCGGGCACCAGATCGATGCCGGCTATTGGTGGAAGGGCAATGCCTTCACCACTTTCAAGGGTCGTGACCTGTCCCCGGCCGCGCAGCGCGCCAATGCCGCTGCCGCCGCCCTGCTCGACAAGGGCGCCCCCGCGCTCAAGGCGCCAGTGTGGTGCGGCGCGCGCGACCGGGCGGTGCCGATCGGCAATGGCAGTGTCGGCACCTTCCGTTTTGCCCTGCCGAAGGGGGCCAAGCCGGACATGCTGCGGGTTTCGCCGCGCATGGACGCGGCCACGGTGGACCTGGCGGTCGGGCTGGTCGATCAGCTCAAGCTGGGCCAGGGCGCGGTGCCGGACGTGCTGTCGGTCAGCCTCTCGGCCAGCGATTACATCGGCCATGCGGTGGGTACCGAAGGCGTGGAAATGTGCATCCAGATGGCGGAGCTTGATCGCAACCTCGGCCGGCTGTTCACCGCGCTCGATGCCCGCAAGATCGATTACCTGGTTGTCCTGACCGCCGACCATGGCGGGCACGATGCGCCCGAACGGCTGCGCCAGCAGGCGCTGCCTGGCGCGGCGCGGGCCGACAAGGCGCTGATGCCGGCCGCGCTGGGGGCGGAGATCACCCGCCGCACCGGCATTGCCGCACCCCAGGGCCCGCTGATCTATGGCGATGGCCCGTTCGGCGACATGTACGTCAATGCCGCGATCACCGGCGATGCCAAGGCCAAGGTGGTCCGCGAACTGATCAACCTGACCCGCTATCACCCGCAGGTGGCAGCTATTTTCACCGCCGCCGAGCTGGCTGCCACGCCGATGCCGACCGGCAACCCCCAGGACTGGACGATCCGCGAGCGCGCCCGGGCCTCGTTCATGGCCGAACGATCAGGCGATGTCGTGGTCGTGCTTGACCGTGCGATCACCCCCATTCCCGAACCGGTACCGGGGGCTTTCGTCGCCACGCATGGCAGCGTCTGGGACTATGACCGGCGCGTGCCGATCATGTTCTGGCGCAAGGGCATGGCCGGGTTCGAGCAACCCAATCCGGTCGAAACCGTCGATATCGCCCCCACGCTGGCCGCGCAGCTCGGCCTCAAGGTCAGCGACGGGTCCTTCGACGGACGCTGCCTCGATCTCGATGGCGGGGCGGGCAACAGCTGCGAGCGGGTGAAGTAGGATGACACAGCGGCGCGATCTGGTGATCCTTGGCGGCGGGCTGGTCGGCATGACCCTGGCCCTGGCCGCGGCGCGGCAGGGGATCACCAGCCACGTGGTCGACAAGGCCACGCCCGAACAGCTGACCGCCGAAGGCGCCGATGGCCGCGCTTCGGCGATTTCGACCGCCAGCTGGAACCTGTTCGCCAACATCGGCCTGGCCGACAAGCTGGCTCCGCTCGGCTGCCCGATCGACGCCATCGCGGTGACCGACCAGATGAAGCCCGGCCGGATCGATTTCCAGCCCGGAGCCGAGGATGGCAGCCTGGGCCGGATGTACGCCAACCGCGATATCCGCGTCGCCCTGTTCGAAGCGGCGCGCGCGGAAGGCGCGATTGCCTGGCACTCCGGGGCCGAGGCGGTGGAGCGCGAACGCGGCCCTCACGGCGTCCGCGTGGTGCTGGACAATGGCGAGGAACTGACCGGCAGCCTGCTGATCGCGGCGGAAGGGCGCCAATCCCCCACGCGCGAGGAAGCCGGGCTGGCCAAGTCCAAGTGGGATTATCACCACCGCGCGATCGTCACCGCGCTGTACCACGAGAAGTCGCACGACAACGTCGCCTGGGAGATCTTCTATCCCGCCGGGCCCTTTGCACTCCTGCCGCTGCTTGACGAAGGCGGCAAGCACCGCTCGGCGCTGGTCTGGACCGTGGCGGACAAGGATGCCGCCGGGGTGCTGGCCATGCCCGAGGCAATGTTCCTCGGCGAAGTCGATCGCCACATGGGCGGCATGTTCGGCGCGCTGGAACTCGCCGCGCCGCGGATGAGCTACCCGCTCAATTTCCATCGCGCGCCGCGGATTGTCGACAATCGTCTGGCGCTGGTCGGCGATGCTGCCCACGGCATTCACCCGATCGCCGGCCAGGGCCTCAACCTGGGCCTGCGCGATGTCGGTGCGCTGGTCGAGGTGCTGGCCGACGGGATGCGGCTGGGGCTGGAGCCGGGCGATGCGCAGCTGCTGGCGCGCTATGAACGCTGGCGCTCGGTTGACAGTTTTACCGTGGGCTTTGCGACCGATGCGATCAACCGCCTGTTCGCGATCCCCGGCCGTCTGCCCAGCGCGGTGCGCCGGCTGGGCATGGGCGCGGTGCAGCGCACCGGCTGGCTCAAGCGTTTCTTCATGGACGAAGCGCGCGGCATGTCGGGCGATCTGCCCGCGTTGCTGCGCGCCTAGAGCGCCCGCATCGGTTCGGCAGGGCTCACGGGCGGTGCGCCGGGGCCGGGCTGGCGCACTTGCGTTCCGCCCGCGTCCTTCAGCTTTTCCGGTTCCAGCAGGGCGGCGGTCTCGATCAGGTCGAGCGCCTTTTGCGCGGCGGCATAGCGGCGGGCCTCGGCGGTCCAGTCGCTGGCGAGCGCCGCGCCGGGCAGGCGCTGGACCTCTTCAAGCGCCGCATCGACCTGGCCGGACCGCAGCATCAGCCGCGCCCGGTCAAGCCGATCGTCCGGCCTGGCTGAAGCGGCATCCCCGCGCCGGATCACGAACAGGCCCGACAGTTCGCGCGTGAAACGGTCCCAGCCGCCCTCGTTGGGCGGGGTGCCGAGCAGCGCGGGGGCCAGGGCATCGAGCCCGCCGGCCAGCCGGTCCAGCGTGACCGGCCGGGTGGCGGTTTCGATCACGGTGGTAACCGCGTTGCCCTGGGCATCGCCGAACCGCAGTTTGAGCTGGTCTTCCAGATAGCCCAGCGGCGCGCCGCGTTCGATCGCGCGCCGCGCGGCCAGGGCCACCAGCAGGGCTTCGGCGCGGGCCGTGTTGCCCTCGCTCGCGGTGGCTTGCAGGTCGATCCGGGCAAGGCGCTGTTCCAGGGCCGCGATCCGCTGGTCCATCCCACCGGCCACGGCTTCCAGCGAAGGACTGGCGCTGGGCGCGGGCAGGGCTCCTGCCAGTGGGCTGGGCGCGGCAGCAGGTGCGCTGGTGGCGGGCTGGGCAAAATCGGGCATGAAGGACAGCTTGCCGTCCCAGGCCAGCCAGCCGATCAGCGCCGCGCCGCCAATGAAGGCCAGCAGGCTGGTGCCCAGCACCGCGCGCAGCGAAATGCCCGAAGATGCGGCCCGGCGGCGCGAGAGATAGTCTTCTTCCATGCTTCAGATTGACCCGGTTGCGGAGCTGCGACCCAAATGTGTCACGGTTCTTGGCACATCTGGCGGGCCAAGGCCAGCAGCGCGGCATCGCTGGCCTCGCTGGCCACGGCCAGTTCGCGCCAGCCCGGTCCGGCGGCGCTGGCGACGCGCGGAGCAAGGACGCAGAGCGAATGCAGCGCCCGGCGCAGCCCCAGCCGCACGCATTCGGCGGCAAAGTGATGCGCGGCCTCACCCGAATGCAGCGCGACCAGCGTCGGCCGGGCCAGCAGCGCGGCCAGTTCCGGCGGCATCGGCTGGGGGCGGCTGGCATAGACCACGCGCTCGGTCATGGTCACGCCATCGGGCAGGGTCAGCGGCACGCGCTCCTCACCGGCGAGGCGGAGCAGCCGGCGGTGCCCTGGCGCCAGCAGCGCCAGCGCGCCCTGCAAGCCCCCCCGACCGGTTGCGGCAACGCTGAGGCCGGCTTCCCGCGCGGCGGCGGCGGTGGTCTCGCCCACGCAATAGGCCGGCAGGTGGCGCAGCGTGGCAAGGCCCGGCCCGGCGGCGCGCAGGGCATTGGCACTACCCAGCAGCAGGGCGTCGAACTGGTCGTGGGGCGGCGCCTGCCAGCTCTTCCCGATTACCGCGAATAGCGGGAAACCATGCGGATCGAGCCCTGCCGCGCGTGCCGCGCTCACCGTTGCGGTGCAGCCGGGCTCGGGGCGGATCACGATCAATGGCAGCATCGGCGCTATCCCGCGAAATGTTCCCGGACGGCGGGCGGAGCGGCGTCGAGCAATTGCCGGGCCAGCCGCACCGGGCCTTGCGGATCGCCGGGCGGGAAGCTCAACTCGCCATCAACCCGGTGCGCGCCATCGGGGCTGAACAAGGCCGCGCGCAGCAGCAGGGTATTGTCGCCGTGCGTGGTCAGTGCGGCGATCGGGCTGTGGCAATTGCCGCCCAGGGCGGCCAGCAAGCCGCGTTCGGCCAGCAGCGCGGCATGGCTGGGGGCATGATCGATCGCGGCCAGGAGATCGCGGGTCACGCTGTCTTCGGTGCGGCATTCGATCGCGATGGCCCCCTGGCCCGGCGCCGGCATCCAGGCCAGCGGATCGAGTGGCGTGCCGATCCCGGTCTGCTCCAGCCGTTCCAGCCCGGCGGCGGCGAGCAGCGTGGCATCGGCCTCCCCGGCTTCCAGCTTGCCCAGCCGGGTTGCGACATTGCCGCGGAACAGCACGATCCGGCAGTCGGGCCGGGCATGCAGCGCCTGGGCGGCGCGGCGCGGTGCGCTGGTCCCGATCCGCGCGCCGGGGGGCAGCGCGGCAAGGCCGCTCACGCCTTCCCGCTCATCCTGATCCTGTCGAAGGATCAGCACATCGCGCACATCCGCGCGGGGCAGCACGGCGGTGATGACGAATTCCGCGGGGCGCAGCGTTTCCACGTCCTTGGCCGAATGGACCGCGATGTCGATCTCGCCGGTCTGGAGCCAGGCGTCGAGTTCCTTGGTCCACAGCGCCTTGCCGCCGATTTCGGCCAGCGGGCGGTCCAGCACCTTGTCGCCGCTGGCCAGCACCGGGACGATCTCGATCGTCAGATCGGGATGGGCGGCCTGCAAGAGGTCGCGCGTTTCATGGGCCTGGGCCATGGCGAGGGGGGAGCGGCGGGTGCCAAGGCGTAGTGGACGGTCGGGCATGGACGCTTGTGCTAATGCGCAATCAGGCTAGAGGAAAGCCGCAATGCCGATTGTCCTCGGAATTGAATCGTCCTGCGACGAAACGGCGGCTGCGCTGGTCGATGGCGAGCGCCGGATCGTGGCGCAGCGGATCGCCTCGCAGGACGATGCCCACCGCCCCTATGGCGGCGTCGTGCCGGAAATCGCCGCCCGCGCCCATGCCGAACGGATCGCGCCGCTGGTGGAAGCCGTGCTGGCCGATGCCGGACTCGGTCTCAACGATGTCGATGCCATCGCCGCCACCGCCGGACCCGGCCTGATCGGCGGGGTGATGGTCGGGCTGGTCACGGCCAAGGCGCTCGCCATGGCCGCGGACAAGCCGCTGATCGCGGTGAATCATCTGGAAGGCCATGCGCTGTCGCCGCGGCTGGCCGATCCGGCGCTGCGGTTCCCCTATCTGCTGCTGCTGGTGTCGGGCGGACATTGCCAGGTGCTCCGTGTGGAGGGGGTCGGGCAGTACCGCCGCCTGGCCACCACGATCGACGATGCGCTGGGCGAAGCCTTTGACAAGACTGCCAAGATCCTGGGCCTGGGCTTTCCCGGCGGTCCGGCGGTGGAGCGGCTGGCGCGCGAAGGGAATCCGAAAGCCGTTGCCCTCCCGCGCCCCCTGCTGGGCAGCGCCGAACCGCATTTTTCCTTCGCTGGTCTCAAGAGTGCGGTGCTGCGGGCCAAGCAGGCGATGGCGCAGAACGGTGCTTCGGCAGGCTCGGCTCGAACAGAGAAAGTGGGCAATTCCCAGTCCGTTCGGCCTGAGCTTGTCGAAGGCCCGTTGCCGCGCCTGACCTATAGCGATGCTGATATTGCCGCCGCGTTCCAGCAGGCCGCGCTCGATTGCGTGATCGACCGGACCCGGCGTGCACTGCAAGGTAGTGACGGGCTGACCGCGCTGGTCGTCGCGGGCGGGGTCGCCGCCAACCAGACGATCCGCGCCGGGCTGGAAGGTTTGGCCGCCGAATTCGGCCTGCCCTTCGTCGCGCCGCCGCTGGCGCTGTGCACCGATAACGCCGCGATGATCGCCTGGGCCGGGCAGGAGCGGCTGGCCCTGCCCGGTTTTGCGCCAGATCCGCTCGATATCGCCGCTCGTCCGCGCTGGCCGCTCGATCCCGATGCCGCACCGGTGCGCGGGGCGGGGGTGAAGGCATGACGGCAGGTGCAGCCATTGGCGTGCTGGGCGGCGGAGCCTGGGGCACGGCCCTGGCCCAGGCGCTCGCCAGCGATGGCACCCCGGTGCGGCTGTGGGCGCGCGAGCCGGAAGTGGTCGATGCGGTCAATCGCAAGCACCGCAACCCGCTTTTCCTGCCGAGTGCCGAACTGGCACAATCGATTAAAGCCACGAACCAAATTGGCGATATGGTGGATCTGCCGGTGCTGCTGGCGGTCGTCCCCGCCCAGCATCTCGGCAGCGTTCTCGTCGGTCTGGACCGGTCACCGCAAGACCTGGTGCTCTGCGCCAAGGGGATCGAGGCTGGTACCGGTCGGCTGATGGCCGATGTGGCCAAGGCTGCGCTGCCGGAGGCGGAAATCGCCGTCCTGTCCGGCCCGACCTTTGCGCACGAGGTTGCCGCCGGTTTGCCGACCGCCGTGACCCTGGCCTGTGCCGGGGGCGATGCGCAGTGGCAGCGGCTCGCGCCCGCGCTCTCGCGGCCGACGCTCCGCCCCTATTATTCCGATGACGTGATCGGGGCGGAGATCGGCGGGGCGGTCAAGAACGTCCTCGCCATCGCCTGCGGCGTGGTCGATGGGCTGGGGCTGGGCCAGAATGCCCGCGCCGCCCTGATCGCGCGCGGCTATGCCGAAATGACCCGGTTCGGCCTGTCGCGCGGGGCGCGGGCGGAAACGCTGGCGGGGCTGTGCGGGCTGGGCGACCTGGTGCTGACCTGTTCATCCACCTCCAGCCGCAATTTCGCGCTCGGCAAGGCGCTGGGCGAAGGGCAGAGCGCGGAGCAGGCGCTGGCCGGCAAGGCCTCGGTCGCGGAAGGCGCGGCCACCGCCCCGGTGCTGGCCGATCTTGCCGCGCGGGCCGGGCTCGACCTGCCGATCGTCCAGGCCGTGTGCCGCCTGCTCAGCGGCGAGGCTCCCGCGCGGCAGGTGGTGGCCGAGCTCCTGTCGCGCCCCTTGCGCGCCGAAGGCGAGAGCGCATGAGCGGGCAGGACAACCAGGATATCGCCGCTCTCGCCAAGGGCGGGCGGACCAATTTCCTCGGCTTCGTGCTGCGGCTGGGCGGCACCGCGCCCTTCCTGTTCATCGCCGGGCGGTTTTACGGGGTGGAAGCGCTGGGGCGCTATGCCTCGGCGCTCGTGATCGTCGAACTGATCGGGCAGATTGCCGTGCTGGGGCAGCGCCGCGGCCTCGCCCAGCGCCTGACCGAGGACGCCCGCCACGAAAGCCACGTGGTGGCCGATGCGCTGATGTTGACGCTGCTGCTGTCGCTTGGCGCGGCTGGCCTGCTTTACCTGTTTCCCGCGCCGATGTTCCCCAGCGGCCAGTACAACGAATGGGACCGACTGCTGCCGCTGGTGCTGGTTGCCAATGCGCTCACCGACATTGCCCTGGCGGCGCTGGCCTATCGCTACAACGTGGTGGCGACGGTTCGGGCGCGCTCGCTGGTCGAACCCTGGGTGCAGACCCTGGCGGCGATCGGCTTCCTGTTCGTCCTGCCCGAAGCGGGGCTGGCGCTTTCGCTGATCCTCGCCAAGCTGGCGGCGATGGTAACGGCGTTCTGGCCATTGGTGCGGGCCTATGGCCTGCCGCGCCAATGGTATCCGCACCCGCTGCGGATCGGGCGGCTGGCGCTGCTGTCGATGCCGCTGGCGGGCGCGGACCTGGTCGAATGGGGTACGCGCAAGCTCGACATCGCGCTGCTCGGCTTCTTCACCTCGCCCACGGCGGTGGGGGTCTATTACGCGGCGCAGCAGGTTGCCTCGCTGCCGCAGAAGCTCAAGACCAGTTTCGAGCCGATCCTGGGCCCGGTCATCACCCGCAACCTGCGCGAGGGGAACCACGCCGCGATCGCCGCCCAGGTCAACCAGGTGGGCTTCTGGATCATCGCCGCCCAGGCCGGGATCGCCCTGGCCCTGGCCATCCCCGGCGAGGGCGTGATGGGGCTGGTCGGCCCGCAATTCGTGGGCGGCACCGGCGCGCTCGCTTTCCTGCTGCTGGCCGAAGTGGTGGCCGCCACCGCCGTGGTGAGCGAGGCGGCGCTGGTCTATGTCGCGCGGCTGAAGAACCTGTGGCTGTCGCTCACCACCATCGCGCTACAGGCGGGGCTGACAGTGGGCGGGATCATGCTGGTGCGCGAACTGGCGCTGGGTGACAAGTTTGCCGCCGCCGCCGCCGCCGGGGCGCTGATGCTGGCGCTGGCCTTCGCCTCGCTGGCCAAGGGCTGGCTGCTGGGGCGGATCCTCAAGGAACCGGTCAATCCGTTCCGCTGGCCGCTGGTCTGGGCGGTGGCCCCGGCCACACTGGTCGGCTGGCTGGCAGTGACGTTCCTGCCCGAGTGGGCGGAGCTGCTGTTCGGGATCCCCGCGATCCTCTTCACTTATGGCTTTGTGATCTGGCACAAGGGCTTCGGCCCCGAAGACCGGGTGCTGTTCCGCAAGAACGTGGGCGGCGCGCCCGAAAGCGCACAGGAAGGCAAGCAATGATCGATCTGTCGAATCCCAACCTGATCTGGTTCGCGCTGGCGCTGATCGCCGGGCTCGCGCTGGTCTGGTTCCTGTTCGGCCGGGCCGGCACCCCGCGCGAGCGCAGCCACAAGCCCGATGTGCTGGACGAAGGCGTCGGCCCGGCCCAGCGCAACCAGGCCCTGATCGACGCGCCCCCGGCGGCGAAGATCGAACCGGTAGTGATCGCGCCCGAGCCTGCGCCAGAGCTGGTCGTCGCGCCTGCTCCGGTTGAGGCGGCTCCGGCTGAACCGGCACCGGTCGTAGCCCCGGCCGAGCTGGAACCGGCACCTGAGCCTGCGCCAGAGCCTGCTCCCGCACCCGCACCCGCCCCGGCTCCCACCGCCGCCGATGACCTGTCGCGGATCAAGGGCCTTGGCCCCAAGCTGCAAAAGCTGCTGCCGGAACTCGGCATCACCACCTTCGCCCAGATCGCCGCCCTGACCGAGGCGGACCTGGCCGAGCTCGACACCAAGCTGGGCGCCTTCGCCGGCCGTCCGGCCAAGGACAACTGGGTCGAACAGGCAAGGTTCCTCGCCGCCGGGGATGTCGCCGGGTTCGAAGCGCAGTTCGGGAAGGTCTAGGCGCCGGGGGCTAACGCCCCCACTTCTGCTGCTTTTTCCCGAACCGGGTCTTGCGGGTGCCCGGCTTGCCCTCGTTGCTGCGGCCGACGATCGGGCGCCTTGCGTTCGCCTTCGGGGAGGCCGAGCTCGGTCGCTTCAAGCCGCCTGATCTCGTCGCGCAGGCGGCCGGCTTCCTCGAATTCCAGGTCGGCGGCGGCGGCGCGCATGCGGCCTTCCAGCTCCTCGATATAGGCGCGCAGGTTGTGGCCGACGAGGTTGTTCCGGTCGTCGTCCTCGATCTCCACCAGCACGCCATCGCGGCTGGCCGTATCGGCGACGATGTCGTGGATATTGCGCTTGATGCTTTCGGGCGTGATCCCGTGGAGCTCGTTATAGGCGCGCTGCTTTTCGCGGCGGCGGTCGGTTTCGGCGATGGCGCGCTCCATCGATCCGGTCATCCGGTCGGCATAGAGGATCACCCGCCCGTCCACGTTGCGCGCGGCGCGGCCGATGGTCTGGATCAGCGAGGTTTCGCTGCGCAGGAAGCCTTCCTTGTCCGCATCCAGGATCGCCACCAGCCCGCATTCGGGGATGTCCAGCCCCTCGCGCAGCAGGTTGATCCCCACCAGCACGTCATAGACGCCGAGGCGCAGGTCACGGATCAGCTCGATGCGCTCCAGCGTCTCGACATCGGAGTGCATGTAGCGCACCCGCAGGCCCGCCTCGTGCATGAACTCGGTCAGGTCCTCGGCCATCCGCTTGGTCAGGGTGGTGACGAGCGTGCGATAGCCTTTCGCCAGCGCCGTCTCGCGGCATTCCTCGATGCAGTCCTGCACCTGGTCCTCGACCGGGCGGATTTCCACCGGCGGGTCGATCAGGCCGGTCGGGCGGATCACCTGTTCGGCAAAGACGCCGCCCGATTGCTCCATTTCCCAGGAGCCGGGCGTTGCCGAAACGGCCACGGTCTGCGGCCGCATCGCGTCCCACTCGTTGAAGCGCAGCGGGCGGTTGTCGATGCAGGACGGCAGGCGAAAGCCATATTCGGCCAGGGTAATCTTGCGGCGATGGTCGCCCTTGGACATCGCGCCGATCTGCGGCACAGTCTGGTGGCTTTCATCGACGAACAGCAGGGCATTGTCGGGCAGATATTCGAACAGCGTCGGCGGCGGTTCGCCCGGCAGGCGGCCGGTGAGGAAGCGGGAATAGTTCTCGATCCCCGCGCAGCTGCCGGTCGCCGCGATCATCTCGAGGTCGAAATTGGTGCGCTGCTCCAGCCGCTGGGCCTCCAGCAGCCGCCCTTCGGCCTCCAGTTCCTTCAGCCGCTCGGCCAGTTCAAAGCGGATCGCCTCGGCCGCCTGCTTCATTGTCGGGCCGGGCGTGACATAGTGCGAATTGGCATAGATCCGCACCGTGTTCAGGCTCCCGCCGGCCTTGCCGGTGAGCGGATCGAACTCGACGATCTGCTCGATCTCGTCCCCGAAGAACGAGATCCGCCAGGCCATGTCCTCATAGTGGCTGGGGAAGACCTCCAGGTTGTCCCCCCGCACGCGAAAGGTGCCGCGCTGGAAGGCGGCATCGTTGCGCTTGTATTGCAGGGCAACCAGCTTGCGGATGATCTCGCGCTGGTCCTCGTGCGATCCCACCTTCAGGTCAAAGATCATGGCCGAGTAGGTCTCGACCGAGCCGATGCCATAGAGGCACGAGACCGAGGCGACGATGATCACGTCATCGCGTTCCAGCAGCGCCCGCGTGGCCGAATGGCGCATCCGGTCAATCGCCTCGTTAACGCTCGATTCCTTCTCGATATAGGTATCGCTGCGCGGCACATAGGCCTCGGGCTGGTAATAGTCGTAGTACGAAACGAAGTACTCCACCGCGTTCTCGGGGAAGAAGCTCTTCATCTCGCCATAAAGCTGCGCGGCCAGGATCTTGTTGGGGGCCAGGATCAGCGCCGGGCGCTGCGTCGCCTCGATCACCTGGGCCATGGTGAAGGTCTTGCCGCTGCCGGTTACGCCCAGCAGCACCTGCGTCGCCTCGCCCGCCTGCACCCCCGCCACCAGTTCGGCAATCGCGGTCGGCTGGTCTCCGGCGGGCTGGATACTCGGACACGATCTTGAAGGGCCGCCCGCCCTCCGCCTTCTCCGGGCGCGCCGGCTTGTGCGGCACGAAGGCACCAGTGGTATCCGGCTCTTCAAGGCCGCGACGGATAACGAGCTGAGACATGCGGCGAAGAGTATGGGGGTTTGCGGTTTGTTCCGCAATGGGGTGTGGGGATAATGCCGCGGGCAGGCGCACTTGCGGTTATCAACTAGGCGAAAAATGCATAGGCAGCGGCGACCAGATGGGCTGTCGCATGGGCGATCATCGCCGCTTCGAGGCCGCGAACCTGGAACAGCCAGCCGAACAGCAGCGCCGGGAGGAAATTGGCAGCCATGGCCGCCATCACTAGCGCGCCTGGCGTGCTGCCCGCGATGGCCAGCAGAGCGGGCAGATGCGCCAGCGCGAACAGCGCCGCGGCCAGACCATTGCCGATCCAGAAATGTGTCGGGCGAGGCCGGCCGCTGCCCTGCGAGAGCCTGACTGCCAGCCATACGCCCATCGACATTGCGCCCCACCGTGCGACGAATTCCTCGGTTACGCCGCCGTAGAGCAGTCGGGTGGCCAGTGGCAGCTCAAGGGGAGCGGGCAGCAGGTTCGCCGCGAAGGCGGCATAGCCAGTCAGGACGAGCCCCGCCGCCAGCCCGGCGGGAAGCCCGTACCTGAGTTGCGCGGCCAGCAGCGACGCCACCCCCTGCCGGTGCAGCACGGCCCGCAGCAGCGGCACGTCCAGCCCCACGCGGTGGGCCAGGAAGTGTCCGGCCACCACTGCGGCCAGTGCAATCACCGTTGGCTGCACCAGCGAGAGCCACTTGAACATGGTCGGATCGATGCCCGGCGGAGCCAGCCGCTCGAACGGCGCGAGCATCAGCGAGGCCACGCCCAGCAGGGCAAGGGCCAGCATTGTGACCAGCAGGCGGGGCGAGGCAGGATCTGCGCCGGTGTCGTTCGGGGTCATGGGTAGGCTCCGGTTCTTGCCGATGTCGGGATGGAAGTCAGACCGCAATACTGGCCGGTAGTGCGGCTTCCTTGGCTGACCTCGCATTCTTCAGTCCCATGATCGGGCGCAGCCACCAGACCCGGCGTGCCAGTTCGTAAGTTGCCGCGCAGCCGATCAGCGTGGTCAGCAGGATGCCGATGAACTCGACCAGCGAGCCAACGCCGAACTGCTTGAGCTGGAACCCGACCGCGATGATGATGGTCTGGTGGACGATGTAATAGGGGAAGATCGCTTCGGTCAGGTAGCGACGCACCGGCCCATCGTAATTGAGGTGGATGCGGGCGAAGCCCAGCAAGCCAAGGATCGTACCCCAGGCGAGGGTGGCGCGGACAATGGCCTTGGCGGCACCCACGGCCGCTGATTCAACTCCGCTGGCCTGGATATAGAACAGCAGGGCGCAAGCGAATGCGGCGCAGCCCAGGGCCAGTTTCCAGTCGGCCAGGATGCTGGCCCAGCCCGTTTGCGAGCGCGCCAGCCCGACCCCGAAGAAGAAGGCAAAGCCATAGACGGCATGGGCATAGGGATCATCGACCAGCGCGTGAGTCTCCCCGAAGGCCGGCTGCAGGACCAGCCGCACCAGCGCCAGCCAGGCGACCGGCAGGACGAAGATGCGCCAGCCAGAAAACAGCCGGTCGAACGCCCGTTGCAGTACGGCCCGCCCGGTCGGCGGCAGCAGCGCGAGTAGGGCCAGAACCATGGAATAGGCCCACAGGTAGGCGACGAACCACAAGTGATTCCAGGTGGGCAGGGGCGTGCCGCGACTGGCCCCGAACTCCGGATAGTCATTCAGCCAGAAATGGAGGAACCCATCCGCATAGGCACCCTTGTCGCGTAGTTCGAACCACGGCTGCGGCACCACGAAAATGCACATCCCGGCTACGAGCGGGATCAGCAGCCGGGCCGAACGGCTCGCCGCGAAGCGCCCGGGCGCCGCCAGCTTGGCCATCAACCCGCGCGAGACGACGCCCGAGATCAGGAACAGCAGCGACAGCCGCCAGGGGTTGATCGCCATCATCGGCCACTGGACCCAGTCGACTGGCACCGCCGTCTTGATGTGCCAGCCCCATGGCACGAAGAACATGCCGATGTGATAGAAGATCAGTAGCCCGAAGGCCCCGATCCGCAGCCAGTCGAGGCCAAGCTGCCTCCCGTTCATTGCTGACGTTGCTTGCATGTCGATCCTCCATCGCCTTTAAGTGCGGGGGATCGGGTAACGCGGGGGGCAGGCCGGGCCATCCGGCAAGTGACTGGCGGCGGGACCCGTGTGACGGAAGCAGGTGGCCCTTTGATGAGTGGTGGCACAGGCGTGACGAGCGGTGGCGGGCGTCAGGGCTGGCGCGATCCCCGCGCCGTTGCGGCACTGGCCTTCGCGGCATTCGGCCTGGTCTACATGATCGTCAACGCGACCAGCCTGATCGACCAGCGCAAGGGGCTGGGCCAGCCGATCGAGCCGTGGCGGGCCTGGCTGCTGGAGGGCACCAGCTTTGCGTCCTGGTTGATCCTGCTCCCGGTAATCCTGTGGGGCGCGAACCGGATAGGGCGGCGCGGTCGACCGATGCTGCTGGTGGCTGTCCACGCCGCGCTGTGCCTGGCGGTTTCGCTGGCTCACACCGCGATCATGTTTGCCTTGCGCGTGGTGTCGTTCGACCTGGCGGGCGCACAATATGGCGCTTCCGCCCCGTTGGCCGACCTGCTGATCTTCGAACTGCGCAAGGACGTGATCACCTATGTAGCGATTGTCCTGGCCTTTCATGTTGCCCGGCACATGTTGGCCCAGCCCGCGGCGGGAGCCGTCACCGGCGCACAGACCGGGGAATTGATCGAGGTGCGCGAGGGCAGCAGGACGGTCTGGCTCAGGCCCGATGAGATCGACCTCGTGGTCGCCGCTGGCAATTACGTGGAGCTACACGGCGTCTTCGGTACGAAACTGGTGCGCCGGACCATGGCCGAGATCGAGGCGCTGACCGCGCCGCTCGGCTTCGTCCGGGTCCATCGCTCGCGCCTGGTCCGCAAGGCCTCCATCGCCGCGATCGAGACCAGGCAGAGCGGCGATTTCGAGATCGCCCTGCGTTCGGGCCTGTCAGTCAGCGGCAGCCGAAGGTTTCGGGCCAACCTCCAATAGGGGCCGAGGTCCGCAGAGACCTTCGCGCCGGGAGAAGAATCCTTGTTTCCGCGTCCCTTTGAACGTGGCGCAGCGCCGCCCGCTCGACAGCTGCCGCCGGGCGAGGCACAACCTCCGCAAAAGGGAGGCAGGATGATGACGGGTGAATTGAGCCGGTCGGTGGCGGGCAAGGTGGTGCTGGTAACCGGCGCGGGCAGCGGGATGGGGCGGGCGACGGCGGAGGTCTTTGCCGCCGAGGGCGCGCATGTGGCGCTGACCGACCTTGCCGGATCGCCAATCGAGGAGATCGCGGCGGGCTTGCGCGGGCGGGGGCTGAGCGCCCAGGCCTGGGTGCTGGACGTGAGCGACGCGGCGGCGATCCGCGCCGTGGTGGCGGATATCGCCGCGCGGCTGGGCGGGCTGGACGTGCTGGTCAACAATGCCGGGATCAGCGCCTTCTGCCCGATCGACGATGACGACCACTATGACCTGGTGTGGGACCGCGCCGTCTCCGTGCTGCTGACCGCGCACCAGCGGATGATCCGCGCCGCGCTGCCCTTCCTGCGGCAATCGTCCTCCCCCCGGATCGTCAATATCGCCAGCACCGAGGCGCTGGGGGCGACCAGCCGCAACAGCCCCTATGCTGCTGCCAAGGCCGGGGTGACCGGGCTAACCCGGGCCCTGGCGGTGGAGCTGGGCAAGGAGGGGATCACCGTCAACGCGATCTGCCCCGGCCCGATCGCCACGGGCATGACCGAGAAGGTGAGCGATGCCGACAAGCAGATCTTCGCCCACCGCCGCACCGCGCTGCGCCGCTATGGCCGGCCGGAGGAGGTGGCGCACATGACGCTGAGCCTGTGCCTGCCCGCCGCCAGCTATATCACCGGGGTGACGATCCCGGTCGATGGCGGGCTGATGGCGCGCAATGCGTGAGGGGCAGAGGACCTGGCCGATACTCCGTTCGCCCTGAGCCTGTCGAAGGGCTGCCTTGCCTTGCGGGGCTGGCGCGAGGCCCGGTGGACAGGACCGTGCTTCGACAGGCTCAGCACGAACGGGGGGGTGGTCCGGGTGCGGCGCGGGGCTTTCCGGTTCCTTAGGGAAAGCATGGTAAACGCGCGGGATGGCGGCGGTGCACACCATCCAGATGCTGGGGCTGATCGGGGCGGCCTCGTACCTTGCGGCGCGGGGGCTGCGGGGCGTGGCGCGCGGGGGTGGGGCGCTGGCCTGGCACCGCTATGCGATCCTGGCTCAGCCGCGCGCCGGGCTGCCGGTCATGCCGCGCGGCTTTGCAGTGCGGGAACTGGCGGCTGAGGACCTGGCGGGGCATCCGGTCGATGCCAGTGCGGCGGTGCAGGCGGAGCGCTTTGCGGCGGGTCTGGCCTGCCTGGGGGTGTTCGATCCGCAGGACCGGCTGACCGGCCTCGTCTGGCTGGGGCAGGGGGCCTATCTGGAGGACGAGGTGGCGGTGCGCTTTGCGATCCCGCCGCGCTGCTGCTGGGATACCGGGCTGTGGATCGCGCCGGAACACCGGATGGGCCGCAGCTTTGCCGCGCTGTGGGCCGGGGTGGGGGCCTGGATGGATGCGCGCGGGCTGAGCCATTCGCTCAGCCGTGTGGCCGATTACAACCTGCCCGCGCTGGCCGCGCACCGGCGGATGGGCGCGCAGGTGCTGGCGCACCTCAGCTTCCTCAAACTGGGGAGCTGGCAATGGTCCTTCGCCGCCCGGCCCCGGCTGGTGCGGCTGGACGGGGCGGCGCAATCGCCGGGGATCGACCTTGCGCCCTTGCTGGCGGGCCGCGCCTAGGCCCGGCCGAGCCGGAGCTTGAGCTTTCGGCCCACGGCGACGATCGCCTTGATCGCAGGCATCAGTTCCAGCCCCAGGTCGGTCAGCTGGTACTCCACCGAGGGGGGAGAGGTGGGCATCACGGCCCGGGTGACGATCCCCGCATCCTCCATCTCGCGCAGGCGGGTGGTGAGCACCTTGGCGGAGATTTCCGGAATGTCGCGGCGCAGTTCCGAAAAACGCCGCGGCCCGCCCGACAGGTGCCAGACGATGTTGGGTGTCCATTGCCCGCCCAGCAGCGCCATGCATTCGCCCAGCGGGCACAGCGGCTCCAGCGGCTCGGCACGGTTGCGGCGCAGTTTCAGGGCCATGGCGGCTCTCCCGGTTTCCCGGCGGTAACCGGAGAATGCCGCCCCCGCCTTGTCTTGCCAATAACCCATCGTAATTAGGTTACCAACAGTAATCGAACTGACCTGCTCGCAGCAATCGGGAAACGGCAATGACATCGGCGGAAACAACAGCATTCACGGGCCTGTTCGGGCTCGACCTGCCCCTCGTCCAGGGGCCATTCGGCGGCGGGCTATCGACGGTCGCGCTGGCGGCGGCGGTGTCGTCGCGGGGCGGGTTGGGGTCCTATGGCGTCCATCACCTTGATGGCGACGGGATCATGCAGGTGGCCGCCGACCTGCGCGCCGCGACCGACCGGCCCTTTGCCCTGAACCTGTGGGTCGGCGATCACGATCCCGGCGGGGATGACATGTCGGAAGCAACCTTTGAGCGGGCCTGGGCCTTCTACCGGCCGTGGTTCGAAGAGTTCGGCCTGCCCCGGCCGGAGCGCCCCGCCCATTACCACCCGCGCTTTGCGGACCAGATTGATGCCCTGATCGAGGCCCGCCCGGCGGCGTTCAGTTTCGTGTTCGGCATTCCCGATGCGGTGGTGCTGGGCAGGTGCCACCAGGCCGGGATCGTCACCATCGGTGCGGCCACTACCCTGGCCGAGGTCGAGGCGCTGGACACGGCGGGGGTATCGGTGATCCTTGTCTCCGGCTTCGAGGCGGGCGGGCATCGGACGTCCTTCCTTGCCCCGGCGGAGGACAGTCTGATGGGCACGGCCACGCTGGCGCGACTGGCACGGCAGGTAACGCACCGGCCAATCGTGGCGGCGGGCGGGATGGCCGATGCGGCGGGCATTCGCGCCGTGCTGGCGGCTGGGGCCGACGCGGCCCAGCTTGGCACGGCGTTCCTGGCCTGCGCCGAATCCGGCACGGCCCAGGTCCACCGCGACGTGCTGTTCTCTTCCCGGGCCCGCACCACCCGGCTGACCCGCAGCTATACGGGTCGGCTGGCTCGCGGCGTGCCCAATCGCGTGATGGAGGAATTCGACCGGCTGGCCGACCGCCGCCCACCCTTTCCGATCCATTCGTGGTTCGTCGGCAAGCTCAAGGCAGCGGGTCTTGCCGCGAACCTCGAGGATTTTGTCTCGCTTTATGCCGGTCAGGCTGCGCCGCTGCTGCGGCACCGTACCGCCGGCGAACTGATCGACGCGATCCGCGCCGAGCTTTGACCCCGATTTCCCTCCCCAACCAGAAGGACTGACGATGAAACTGTATTACTCCCCCCATGCCTGCTCGCTTTCGCCGCATATCGTGCTGCGCGAGATCGGTGCGGATTTTGACCTGGTGCAGGTCGATCTGGGTACCAAGCAGACCAGTGATGGCCGCGATTTCCGCGCGGTGAACCCCAAGGGCCAGATCCCGGCGCTCGAGCTTGATGATGGCACGGTGCTGACCGAGGGTGTCGCGATCGTGCTGCACCTGGGCGATACCCACGCGGCGGCCGGGCTGGTCCCCGCGGCGGGCACGATCGAGCGCGCCCGCGTGCAGGAAACGCTGAACTTCGTCTCCTCCGAACTGCACAAGGCGTTCGGTCCGCTGTTCAATCCAGCCACCACGGCCGAAGGGCGCGAAGCGGCGAAAGCGCAGGTTGCGGCCAAGCTTGACCTGATGGAGGCCCAGCTGGCCGATGGCCGCGCCTGGCTGGCCGGGGCAGGCTTCTCGCCCGCCGATACCTATGCCTTTGCCGTCACCCGCTGGGCCGGGTTCCAGGACATCGCGCTTGATCGCTGGCCACATGTCCAGGCCTGGCTTGCGCGGGTCGAGGCTCGCCCTGCCGTGCAGGCCGCGCTGGCTGCCGAGAGCTGAGCGAGGCGGTCAGGCCAAGACAAAGGGGGGAGGCACCGCGGTGCCTCCCCCCTGATGCGTGCCGTATCGGCCTGATGCGGCTTACGCCGGGTAGGTCAGGGCCTCGAACCGGTCGAGGTGATGATCGATGGAGCCGAACTGGCCCTCGATCATCGTGCCGCGCTTGAAGTAGTGGCCGATCGCCAGTTCCATGGTGATGCCGATGCCGCCATGGGTCTGGATCGCGTTCTGGCCGACGAACTTGAGGCTCTTGCCGACCTTGGCCTTGGCCATCGAGACGGCAGCCTTGCGGGCGTCAGCGGCTTCGTCCAGCTTGAGCGTGCCCATCAGCGCCATCGAGGCGACCTGTTCGGCCTCCACGAACATGTCGCTCATGCGGTGCTGGAGGACCTGGAACTTGCCGATCGGCTGGCCGAACTGCTTGCGCTGCTTGGTGTATTCGACGGTGCTGTTCACCATGGTGCGGGCGATGCCGGAGGCTTCCGCGCAGACCGCCATTGTCGCCTCATCGACCACGCGCTCGATCAGGTCGATCCCGCCAGTCAGCAGCGCCTCGCCGGGGATGCTCACGTTTTCAAAGTAGACTTCGGAGGCCATGAAGCCATCGACCGTCGGATAGTCCCGCCGGGTGATGCCGGGGCGGTTGGCCTCGATCAGGAACAGCTCCACGCCCGCACGGTCGCGGCGGCCGCCGCCGGTGCGGGCGGTGACGAGCAGGTGGGTGGCCCAGGGGGCGGCATAGACCACGCCCTTGTGGCCATTGAGCACATAGCCTGCGCCATCGGCCTTGGCCGTGGTGCCGATGTCGGCCAGGTTATAGCGGCCCTGCGGCTCGGCATAGGCGAAGGCGATGATGGCATCGCCGCTGATGATCGCGGGGATGGTCGCTTCGGCCAGGGCGCCGCCGGCATGCTTCAGCGCGCCGCCGCCGATCACCACGGTCTGCAACCAGGGCTCGATCGCGATGACCTTGCCGAACTCTTCCATCATGATCATGTTCTCGATCGCGCCGCCGCCCATGCCGCCATGCTCTTCGGCGAAGGGGGCGCAGGTCAGGCCGAGTTCGGTCGCGATCGCCTTCCAGATGCCGGGATCGCGCCCTTCCGGACTGGCCAGCATCTTCTTGCGGCTTTCGAAATCATAGGTGTCAGCCAGGAACCGCGCGAGGGTTTCGCGCAGCATGCCCTGGGTTTCGTTGTAGCTCAGATCCATTGGATAAATTCCTCGTCCCTCGCTTGCCCCTCCGCTGAGCAGCGGGGAGTAGGTCGGCATCGCCGACCCTGGCTCCCCGCCGAAGCGGAACTGACAAGCCCCAGTTTACTGCGTGATCAGAGGCCCAGCACCATCTTGGCGATGATGCCGCGCTGTACTTCGTTCGAGCCACCGTAGATCGTGGTCTTGCGCACGTTGAAATAGCTGGGGGCGGTGCGGTGCGCCCAGTCCGGCCCGATCGGGTGCTCGTTGTCGCCCTCGCCAAAGCCGCGGAAATAGGGCGCGCCATAGTGTCCGGCCGCTTCGAGCGCGAGCTCGGTGATCCGCTGCTGGATTTCCGAACCCTTGATCTTCAGCACCGAGCTTTCCGGCCCCGGACCCTTGCCGGCGGCTTCGCCCGCCAGGGTGCGCAGTTCGGTGTATTCCAGCGCGGTCAGGTCCATTTCCAGTTCGGCCACCTTGCGGCGGAAGAAGGGGTTGGCCAGCAGCGCACGCTCACCGTCCATTTCGGTGGTGGCGATTTCCTTGATCTTCTCGATCCCGCGCTTGGAGCCCGCGACCCCGGCAATGCCGGTACGTTCGTGAGCAAGGAGGAACTTGGCGCAGGTCCAGCCCTTGTCCTCTTCATAGACGCGGTTTTCGATCGGCACGCGCACGTTGTCGAGGAACACCTCGTTCACTTCGTGCTCGCCGCCCAGCGTGATGATCGGGCGCACTTCGATGCCGGGCGACTTCATGTCGATCAGCAGGAAGCTGATCCCTTCCTGCTGCTTCACGTCGGGATTGGTGCGGACCAGGAAGAAGCCCCAGTCGGCGTGCTGGGCCATGGTGGTCCAGGTCTTCTGCCCGTTGACCACATAGTGATCGCCGTCACGTTCGGCCTTGGTGCGCAAGCTGGCAAGGTCCGAACCGGCGCCGGGTTCGGAATAGCCCTGGCACCACCAGTCCTCGCCCGACAGGATGCGGGGCAGGAACTTGGCCTTCTGCTCGGGCGTGCCGAAGGTGTAGATCACCGGGCCGACCATCGACAGGCCGAACGGCATCAGCCGGATGCAGTCGGCGCGGGCGGTTTCTTCGGAGAAGATGAAGCGCTGGGTCGGGGTCCAGCCGGTGCCGCCGTATTCCACGGGCCAGGCCGGGGCGACCCAGCCCTTCTTGTGCAGCACGCGGTGCCAGGACAGGAAATCTTCCTTCGAAAGCTCGTCGCCCTCGTCCTGCTTGCCGCGCAGTTCCTTGGGATAGTTCTCGGCGATGAAGGTGCGGACCTCGTCGCGGAAGGCCAGGTCCTCGGGGCTGAAATCGATATGCATGGGCCTCATCCTCAATTGTGCTGTTGGGCGCAGTTTGGCGCGGTTTTGCGCGGGGGGCAAGGTTCGGTTGCAAGGCAGGACCAAAGTCCGGGGCGGGGCGGGCCGGTTGTCGTTACGGCAAGCTGGCCTTGGCCGGATCGCGGCGCGGTTGGCAGGGGGCGGCGCAGTTGTTAGCAAGGTGCCCATACTGCCACCGGAGGTGCCAATCATGCGCCGAATCGCCCTGTCGCTCGCCCCTTTCCTGCTCCTCGCCGCCTGCGGCCAGGAGCCAGCCAAGCAGGATCCCGACCAGGCCGCCGCATCCGCCGCCGCCAATGCCGCCCAGCCCCAGCCAGGCCTCTACCGGGTGACGATGAAGGTCAACGACATCAGCTTTCCCGGCATGACCGGGCCGATGGCCCAGCAGGCCAAGACCATGTTCGGCGATACCGGCCACGTCAGCGAGTTCTGCCTGACCCCGGACGAGGCGAAGAAGGGCCGCGAGGAGTTCTTCAAGCGCACGGCCGAGGGCGATTGCAAGTACGAGACGTTCCGCGCCACCAGCGGCTCGGTCGAGGCGGTGATGGTCTGCCAGACGGGGCAGGGCATGACCGCTCGCAGCGAGATGAAAGGCACCTTCAGCCCGGTCAGGTCCGACCTGTCGCTCAAGACGCAAAGCCAGGTGCCCGGCGCGCCCGGCGGGGGCATGACCATGGACGCGCAGATCACCTCGGAACGCATCGGAGACTGTCCTTGAGCCACCCCTACCAGTTCAACCGCGCCATCTCGCGCCGCCCCGGTGCCTCTGTGGTCAAGGGCCTGCGCGCCGGCGGCGGGCCGGACCCTTCGCTGGACGGCGTGCTGGCCGAACACGCAGCCTATGTTGCCGCGCTGGAAGCGGCTGGCCTCTCGGTGACCCTGCTCGATCCGCTGGAAGAGTTCCCCGACGCGATCTTTGTCGAGGACCCGGCGCTGGTCTTTCCGGACTGCGCGGTGCTGCTCAACCCCGGTACCGAAAGCCGCGCGGGCGAGGGAGCGTTCCTGCGCCCGGTGCTAGAGGAGATGTTCGATTCCGTGCTGACCCTGCCCGAGGGCCATGCCGATGGCGGCGATGTGCTGGCGATGGAGGGTGCGGTCTACATCGGCCTCTCCGCCCGCACCGACCGCACCGGCGCCGAGGCGCTGGCCCGCCTGCTCGAAAGCACCGGCCGCCGCGCCGTGGTGGCGCAGACGCCGCCCTCCGTGCTGCACCTCAAGACCGCCAGCTCGATTGTCGACGAGGAAACGATCCTCGCCACCCGCGATCTGGCCGCCAGCGGCGTCTATGCCGGCTACCGCGTGCTGGAAATCCCGGCGGGCGAGGAAGCCGGAGCCAACGTGCTGCGCGTCAACGACACGATCCTCGCCGGCAGCCGCTTTCCGCGCATTCTGGACCTGCTCGATGGGCATGGAGCGAAAGTTGTCTGCCTCGAGAACAGCGAGATCGAGAAGATCGATGCCGGGTTCACCTGCATGTCGCTGCGGTGGTTCGGGGGGTAGGGCGAAGCGATCGCGCTGTTGAGGATTTGGTTGGACTGCTCCAATCAAGGGTCAGGGCAATTTGGTATGCTGTCCCGGTAGCTTATTCAGTTTGGTGTCCCTGGAATTCGCGGGCAAACATGGGCCAAAGTCGAAACTTAATTATGGGGTTTAGGTGTGTGTCACCGTAATTCCGTCACCGTAATTCCGCTTCCCGCGCATTCTCGACCTGCTGGACGGGCATGGGGCCAAGGTGGTTTGCCTCGAAAACAGCGAGATCGAGAAGATCGACGCCGGGTTCACCTGCATGTCGCTGCGGTGGTCATCATATCCTATTCAAAACAGTCTATCAATTTGATCCGAGGGCTGCGCGGCGAAGGGCTTCAGTCCGCAGCGAATGAAACTCCAGCCGCTGTTCTTCTGACCAGTACGCCTCAGTGTTGAATAGGCCGGATGATCCGCCCGAGAACCATGCGGGATCTTTAATGAAATCTTCCCCATGCGATGGGCCGAGCATTGCTAATATCAAATCTTCTCCAAACCTCTTGCCACTTAAAAAATGTCGAAATGCGAAAGAACAGGCGTCAGCAATCTGCAATATACCCGCGTTTTTCTTTTTTATAAAATGAGGGTGGTCTATGATGTATTTGATCTCGTAGGTAAATGACTCTGGCGCAATGTCTAATAGCGATTGAAGTCGGGTCTGGTTAAAATCAGATGATTCCAATTTCAAAGACTTGTCACGTAGAATAAGGCCGTGATCGACAAGAAATTGTCGCATGTTGGGCTCATCTTCGGCTATAACTATACCATTCTCGGCACCGCCTAAGTAGCCGCGAAGGAACCAATCTACTCTTTTCATACATTTTGCAAAGGCGAGATGGTGTGCTTGGCGGGCTATCTTAATCTGCGATGAATCTTTGATTTGCAGCGGCTTCTTAAACTGCACGCCAAGGGCTATCGGAGCATCATGCACAAAAGGTATGCATAATATCGACTTCAGGAAATCGAGTCGCTCTTCAAGTGGCCACTCGTCTCTTTTGACCGTTTTGCCCCCGCTATAAATCTCAGTTGCATGGATCCAAAACCCTTCTCGAATGCTGTCGGGAACGTGACATGCGATCGCTTTTCTTATCTCTTCTTCTAATATACGCCATTGGCGATCTCCGTGGACCAAAACGCTTGCGACCACACTGACCGGTTCTTGGGCCGACGTTCCTGCTTCGTCAGTGTAGATTAGGCGCATCAGATTCTCGTTTTGCAATTTGAGGTAGCGTAAAAGCCGGAACTAGTTGGCTCAATCACGTTTTTTCGTTCTTCCGCAATTACGACGAGACGCACCTAAGCCCCTAGTCTGGAATTACGGTGACACGCACCTAAACCCCCAATTGGGAGTTGCGGTGACAAGTGCGCAATTTCCCAATTGTTGACGTTAATTCAGTGGCTTGATAGCGTGCAGGGACGGCGCGCCTTTCTCGGCGAGAAGTATGATGGGGACTTCACTCATGCAGCACTACGAAAGGCGGAAACAACCAGGCGACCCATCGGCGCACCGCAATGGCTCGAGCAAATGGCTGAACGCACCGGCAAGGCGCTGACCCCAGGCAAGCGCGGGCCGAAGCCGAAATTCAGTTAGGGGTTTAGGTGTGTGTCGCCGTAATTCTCGTAATTCCCACCCTAATTATAGCAAGCATTTCAATGAAGCATAAAAATGAATGGTCCCGCCAAAAATCTAGAGCTGAGCTTGAAGAGGCTTTGGTGCGACAGATTAGCAACTTGAGACGATCGAACGAAGCATACGATTCCGGCCATCTAGGAGAAGCCGAACGGATTGCTTCAATCTGCTACATTTTGCTTCATGACGGTCATGGCAAGACTAGGTCACTTCTCGGGCAGCTAGGCCTAAAGTCGGAAATGAAGTTTGCAGACACCTCCTTGAGGCGAATGGTTCAAGGAGAGCTTGACTGGTTATGTATGGATTTATGCAAGATCAAGATTCCTCATGACAGCAAAGCAACATATGACCCTTTGCGAGACACTGCACATGCAACAGGTGTTCATTGGGTCTCGTTTGATGAGTGGTGGGATCGGTCAAAGGTCTATGAAACACTGCGCGGCTTAGACCTTAGTCGCAAGAACTTGGTCCTTACGATGCGTAATCAGGACGGGGGTGGCCATGTCGATGGTCAGATTGGGTCCGAAGTCTACGCATGGCTTGCCTCAAAAGGTAGTGATCGAATTGTGTCGGTGAAACCCGGCGCGGTGGAGTTTGTAATTCCTCCGGCACCCCTTCCAAGTGAGGGGTTTATAGAAAATGCTCATTGGGCGACTATGCGACAGATTGGTTGGGAGTTAGACGAAACCATCAAGTTGGTTGGTCATTAGACTAATCAGGTCAACAGCGGTGACAGATGCATAATTCCCCAATTACCCCACCGCCCCCTAACGTCGCGACGTCCACTCCCGCCGCCTGCACGTCCGGCGACCGATCCTCGCGCCTGAGCCGCCCTTTCGCCAGTTTTCCTACCCGGCCGCCGCCTGCTAAACTCGCGGCGGCTCTTTCTCATCGTCGGGTATCAGGCGCACCCTTTGGGCGGAGCCGTTTTTTCCGGCCCTGAACAGTGGTCCATGTGGTCCATGCGGGTCCGGGCCAGCGGGGCGGGGCGGCAAGTGACTGCGCTGCCTTCGCGGCTAACTGCCGCCAATCTCCACCACCTGCTCACCCAGCCAGGCCATGGACCGCATCAGCTGTGCGGGATCGGACTGTTCACCCACCCGGCCCAGCACGTCGGCCAGGGTCACGGCCTCCAGCGCCCTGCGCCAGGCGGCCTCGGCTCCTGCAAAGGCGGCGGCTATCGGGCAGGCCTGGCGGCACTGCTCGCGCGGGGTGGCGCAGGGGCCGCGCTGGCGGATCTCGCTGCAGCGGAAGGCCGGTTCCGGCCCGTCGATCGCGCGGGCGATCTGCCACAGGTTGATCTCGGCCGGGGCGCGCGACAGCGCATAGCCGCCGCTGCGCCCGCGGCTGGTGCGGACGAGGCCAGCCTTGCTGAGCAGCTGCATCTGCTTGGCCATATAGGGTGCGGGGACGCCGTGGTAATCGGCCAGCGCGGCCAGGCTCAGCCCCTTGTTCGGCCACAGCGGGGCAAGCAGCGCGCAGGCATGGATCGCCCATTCCACCCCCTGGTTCATCCGCATGGCTTGCCAGCTCCGGTTAATATGGATATTAGATATCCGAATTGAGTCGCAAAGGGAAGCATCGTGGGCAAGCCTGACCGTCTGGACCGGATTTCGCAAGCGCTGGTCGCGCTGGCCGCGCTGGTCGCGCTGGGCAATGGCGTGATCATGCTGGCCGATCCGTTCGGCTGGTATGAGCTGATCGGCACGGTGAAGGCCACGGGCCCGGCCAATGCCCACTTCATCCGCGACATTGGCCTGGCCTATCTGCTGAGCGCCGCTCTGCTGGGCTATGCCGCCGGGCATCTTGGCCTGCGCTGGGGCGCGGCGCTGGCCGGGGCGGGCTGGCTGCTGGCCCACGGGCTGCTCCACGTGTGGGAAGTGCTGGCCGGGATCTGCGCGCCGGGCATCTTCTGGCAGGAAGCGCCGGGCACGCTGGGGCCGCCGCTGCTGGCGCTGGCGGGGATTGCCCTGATGCTGGCGCGCCAGCGGATCGCGCCGTTCCCGCTGCCAAACGGGCTGTTCGTACGGGTCGCCGAGGGGATTGCGCCGGGCGAGATGGGCTATCTTCAGCGCCTCGCAGCCCTGCCGGGTGGCGCGCTGGAGAAGTTCCGCCACGTCATGCCTGCCTCGGCCCACCGGCATGCCGCTTCGGCAGAGCTGCACGCGGCCGTGCGGATCGGGGCAACCCGGGCCGAGGATTGCGGCCCCTGCACCCTGATCGCGGCGCGGGCGGCGCTGGCGGCCGGGGTGCCGCGCGAGCTGGTCCAGGCCATGCTCGATGGCGACTTGCCGAGCGGTGACCTTGTCCAGGCGATGGCCTGGGGGCGGGCCGTGGCGCTGAATGATCCCTCAGCCATGGCGCTGGGAGAGGTAATCGCGGCCCGGCACGGCGCCACGGTCCGCGACGAACTTGCCCTGGCGGCGGCGATGGTCCGCACTTACCCGGCGCTCAAGCGCGCCCTGGGGCTGGCGACAAGTTGCTCGGCCATGCCGCTCAAGCTCTGAAAGGAAACACCGTGTCCGACATTCTCCTGATTGCCGCCGGCCTGCTGGGCCTGATCGTGGCGGCCATCCACGCCTACATGGGGCAGGTCCGCCTGATCGCCCCGGCGAAGTTTACCGGCCGGGTGCAGCGCGGCATGGTCCAGGCGATCTGGCACTTCAGCGCGCTGGCCTGGGCGGCCTCGGCGCTGGTGTTCGTTTACGCGGCGCTGCGGCTGGCGGGCGAAGCGCGCTGGCTGGCGGTTGTTCTGGCGAGCCTGCCGCTGGCCTATGGCTTCATCTGCAATGTCTGGATCACGCGCGGGCGGCACTTCGGGGGCTGGCTGCTGGCCGGGGTCATCGCGCTGGCCCTGGCAGGCGGATCGGGCTGGTTCGCCTAGCATCTCGCACTCGCAGCATAAGCGCTTGACACGGCCTGTGCATCGGGCAGTCTGCCTGCAATGGGTCAGGGCGCTCCGGTCTTTGATGAGATGCTCACCTCCGAAGGCGGGGTCCGCGCCGCCTATGCCGATTACCGCGACTGGTTTGACGAGCAGGATCCCGCGCTGCTGAAGCGCAAGGATGGCGAGGCGGAGAACTTCTTCCGCCGCACCGGGATCACCTTCAATGTCTATGGCGACGATGCGGGGGAAGAGCGGCTGATCCCGTTCGATATGGTGCCCCGGATCGTCACCGCGCGCGAATGGCGCAAGCTCAGCCGCGGGATCGAGCAGCGGGTGCGGGCGCTCAATGCCTTCCTGCACGATATCTATCACCGCCAGGAAATCGTCCGCTCCGGCCGCCTGCCGCAGCGGCTGATTGCCGAGAATGCGGCCTTCCTGCCGCAGATGGTCGGCTTCGTCCCGCCGGGCGGGGTCTATACCCATATCGTCGGGGTCGACCTGGTCCGCACCGGGCCGGACGAGTTCATGGTGCTGGAGGATAACGCCCGCACCCCTTCGGGCGTGTCCTACATGCTCGAAAACCGCGAAACGATGATGGCGATGTTCCCGGAGCTGTTCACCCGGGTGAAGGTCGCGCCGGTGCAGGACTATCCGCGCCGCCTGGCCCGCAGCCTTGCCGCCTGTGCGCCCGCTGCGGCGGGGGACCGGCCGACGGTCGCCGTGCTGACGCCGGGGATCTACAACTCGGCCTATTTCGAGCATGCCTTCCTGGCCGACCAGATGGGGGCCGAACTGGTCGAAGGCAGCGACCTGCGCGTGGTGAATGGCCGCGTCGCGATGCGCACCACGCGGGGCTATCAGCCGATCGACGTGCTCTATCGGCGGGTCGATGATGAATACCTCGATCCGCTGAGCTTCAATCCCGCCTCGGCGCTGGGCGTGCCGGGGATCATGGACATCTACCGTGCGGGCGGGATCACCATCGCCAACGCGCCGGGCACCGGGATTGCCGATGACAAGGCGATCTACTCGTTCATGCCGGAAATCGTCGAGTTCTATACCGGCGAGAAGCCGATCCTGCAGAACGTGCCGACCTGGCGCTGTTCGGAAAAGGACAGCCTGGCCTATGTGCTCGACAACCTGGCCGAGCTGGTGGTCAAGGAAGTCCACGGATCGGGCGGTTATGGCATGCTGATCGGGCCGACCAGTTCGAAGAAGGAAGTGGCCGACTTCGCCGCCAAGCTGCGCGCCAAGCCGGACAATTACATCGCCCAGCCCACGCTGGCGTTGTCCACCGTGCCGATCTTCACCAAGGCGGGCCTGGCCCCGCGCCATGTCGACCTGCGGCCCTTCGTGCTGGTCAGCCCCAAAGGGATCGACCTGACCCCCGGCGGCCTGACCCGGGTGGCGCTCAAGAAGGGCTCGCTGGTGGTCAACTCGTCGCAAGGCGGGGGGACCAAGGACACCTGGGTGCTGGAGGACTAGGGGCGTGCTGGGCCGGACCGCCAACGGGGTATTCTGGATGGCCCGCTATCTTGAGCGGGCGGAGAATACCGCGCGCCTGCTCGAGGCCGGCTTCCGCATGGCGCTGACCCGCGATGTGCTGACGGCGGAGGCGGAATGGCGATCGGTCATCGCCACGGTGGGCCAGACCGCCACCTTCGAGGCGGTGCACGGCGCGGCTTACACCGGCGACAAGGTCTGGAACTTCCTGCTGCGCGACAAGGCCAACCCCGGATCGGTCCTGGCGATGATCGAGGGCGCGCGAACCAACGCCCGCTCGGTCCGCACCGCGCTGACCCGCGAGGTGTGGGAAGCGATCAACGAGGGCTGGATGCTGCTGTCCGAATGGCTGGCCCGGCCGGTCAGGGAAGCCATGCTGGGCCAGGTCCTGGCCGCGATCCGCCGCCAGATGACGCTGGTGCGCGGGGCGATGGACGGGACCATGCTGCGCAACGAGGTCCACAACTTCATGCGCATCGGCACCTTCATCGAACGGGCCGACAACACCGCCCGGATACTGGACGTGAAGTATTACGTGCTGCTGCCCTCGGTCGCCTGGGTCGGCTCCAGCCTCGACAATGTGCAATGGGATTCGGTGCTGCGCTCGGTCGCGGGGGAACGGGCCTATCGCTGGCTCAACGCCGGGTCGGTCGACCCGCGCGGGATCGCCCAGTTCCTGATCCTAGACCCGCGTTTCCCGCGCAGCCTCAATTTCTGCATCGACAAGATCCGCTCCAACCTGCGCGGGCTGGCCCATGAATACGGGCACGAGACCGAGGCGCACGAGCTGCTGCGGGGCCTTGGCACCCGCTTTCACGAAACCACGATCGAGGCGATCGTTGAAGGGGGGCTGCACGAATTCATCGTCGATTTCATCGCGCTCAACCAGCAGGTCGCCCAGACGATCGAGCGCGATTACCGGTTTTACGCCTGATGCGTCTGCGGATCGCCCACACCACGCATTATGCCTTTGGCCAGCCGGTCTCCCACGGGCTGCAACGCTTGCGGTTGTGGCCCAAGACCACGCAGGGCCAGAAGGTGCTCGACTGGCGGATGAGCTATGAGGGCGCCATCGAGGAAGCCCGGTTCGAGGATCACAACCACAACCACGTGGTGCTGGTATCAGTCGTGCCAGGGGTCAGCGAGGTAATCGTCCACTGCGAGGGGCTGGTTGCCACGGCCGACAACCACGGAGTGATCGGGCAGCATTCGGGCTGCATGCCGCTGTGGGCCTTCATGGCGCAATCGCCGCTGACCAGGCCAGGGGCGAAGGTGCGCGCGATCATGAGCCGGCTGGATGTGCCGCGTGATGAGCCTGTGCCCATGCTCCACCGCCTCTCCGCGCTGGTGCGCGAGGCGATCGACTATGTGCCGGGCGAAACCTCGGTCCAGACCACGGCCGAGGAAGCCGCCGCGCTGGGCGTCGGGGTGTGCCAGGATCATGCCCACGTGTTCATCGGCGCGGCCCGCGCGCTGGGCCTGCCGGCGCGCTATGTCTCCGGCTACCTGATGATGGATGACCGGGTGGAACAGGAAGCCAGCCATGCCTGGGCCGAGGCGCATGTGGCGGGCCTTGGCTGGGTCGGCTTCGATGTCGCCAACGGAATCAGCCCGGACGAGCGCTATGTCCGCGTGGCCACCGGGCGCGACTATGTCGAGGCCGCGCCGGTCACCGGCCTGTCCTGGGGCGCGGGGGAAACGCGCCTTGCGGTGAAGCTGGCGGTTGAACAACAGCACCAGGAACAATGAGTCCGCCTGGTTTGCTGTCCAAAATCGTCATGCTGAACTTGTTTCAGCATCCATCGCGCCTAAAGGACAGACGGCCGTACGAGGCACAATGGACCCTGAAACAAGTTCAGGGTGACGAACCGGGTTGTGGGGGCGAAGTGTGACCTATTGCGTCGGAATGCTGCTCGACAAGGGGCTGGTGCTGATGAGCGACACCCGGACCAATTCGGGCGTCGACAACATTTCGACCTTCCGCAAGATGCACTGTTGGTCCGTGCCGGGCGAACGGATCATCGCGATCATGACCGCCGGCAACCTTGCCACCACGCAGGGTGTGATCAGCCAGATCGAGGAACGCAGCAAGGCCCATGCCGAGCGGCACAATTCGCTGCTGGAAGTGGACACCATGTTCCAGGCGGCGACCCTGGTGGGCAAGCTGCTGCGCGACACGATCGCGGCCAGCACCGAGCAGAACGGGGAGGAGGCATCGGGCACCTTCACCGCCTCGATGATCGTTGCCGGACAGATCAAGGGCGGCGAACCGCGCCTGTTCCTGATCTATCCGGAAGGCAACTTCATCGAGGCCAGCTTCGACACGCCCTTCTTCCAGATCGGCGAAACCAAGTATGGCCGGCCGATCATCATCCGCGGCTATGATCGCGACATGAGCTTCGAGGACGCGATCAAGCTGCTTATGGTCAGCTTCGATTCGACGATCAAGGCCAACCTTTCGGTCGGCCTGCCGCTGGACCTGCTGATAATCGAGGCGGGCAGGTTCGAGCCGGCGCACCAGCGGCGGATCATGGCCGATGACCCCTATTACCAGGCAGTGTCGGCCGGATGGAGCGAGGCCCTGAAGAACGCCTTCCATGCCTTGCCGGATTACAGTTTCTACTCGGGCTAGGCGCTGGGCGGAGGCGGTCGCGGCGCCGAAATGATGATTTTTTGATGGATTGACGGGGCGCAAGGACTTGCGAACCGGGCCATGCGACCCAATTTTCCGTGAGGGATTAAGAATAGCCGGTCACTAGTGCTGGCTTTTCTCGGTCAATACGGTATTTGGTCTGTGTCCTTGCGCTGGGTGGGGGCCGTTTGGGGCAGGTACGATGCGTTTCGGTGAACTTGAAGCACCACTGCCCGCGCTGATTGAGCTCAGCACCATGGCCATGTGCGTTACGAACCCGCGCCTGCACGACAATCCGGTGGTCGCCTGCAACCAGGCCTTCACTGATCTGACCGGCTATCGGATCGAGGATATCATCGGGCAGAACTGCCGGTTCCTGTCCCGTGCCGATCCGCATCCTGAAATTGCCGCGAAGATCGGTATCTCGGTCCGCGAAAAGCGCGGCGTCCTGTTCGAGGTGGTCAATTACAAGAAGGACGGCACCCCGTTCCGCAATGCGGTCATGGTCGCCCCGATGTTTGACGAACATGGCGAGGTCAGTTTTTTCCTCGGCTCGCAGGTCGAAGTGCATGAGCCGCGGCTGGACAGTGTCCTGAGCGAGCGCAAGCTGGCGGCGCAGCAACGGCTGGAGGGGCTGACTCCCCGCCAGCGCGAGATCCTCGAACTGATGGCCGCCGGTCAGCTCAACAAGCAGATTGCCTTTGCCCTCGATCTCTCGGAAAAGACGGTGAAGATGCACCGCGCGCTGCTGCTCCAGCGGCTCGGCGTGGCGACTTCGGCCGATGCCGTGCGGCTGGCGGTCGAAGCCGGGCTCTGACCCGCTTCACCCATTACAAATGCTGCGGGCTAAAGTCCGTATGGCTCAAACGGGCAATCAGGCCCATTTTCGACATCGAGATCGCTCTGGCGTCTCCGTCTTGTTCCGGTGGCCTCCCAACCACCCCCTCCCAAGGGTTGCCGGAGCAAGCGAGGAAGCAGGCTCGGACGTCAGGTCGCCGCCGACCGCTCCGGGCCTGCTTCCCCTCCTCTCCCAGGATCATCGGCAGAAGCCGCTGCCCGAGAGTTCGACGTGGAAGTGATCGCGGTGTGCCAGGTTGTATTCCGGGCCCAGCACCGTGCCGAAGCGCTTGCACGCGCTCTGGTGTACCACGGCCAGGAAGCGGCGCTCGGCCGCGGTGCCCCCCTGCCAATGTTCGCGCACCCCGATCCGGCGCCCGTCCGCAAGGATGAAGGCTGCCACGTCAATGGCGCTGGCTGTGGCATGGGCGCTGCGCCGGTCGCTCCCCGCGACATTCCGGCAGGCATAGCTGCCCATCGTCTCGATCCGCACCAGCGGGCTGCCCAGAATCTGGCGCGCTGCGCGGTCCACTCCGAACCGCGCCCAGCCGGCCAGCGTATCGGCCAGCGGACAAGTGACCGGTCCCAGGTTGGTGAGTTGCAGGTGCGCGTCGTCGCTGCGCAGGCTGGTCAGCCGCACCGTGCCGATCGTCGAACAGCCCGCGCCGAAGTACTGGTCCGGCAGAGGGGTGAAGCTGGCGCGGGTAAAGCCCAGCTCGGCCAGGCACTGGCGCGTTTCCGGGCGCGTGGTGAGCGCTGCGCTGGCCGGGCGGCTGATCGCGGTGCGCTTGGGCGCCTGCGGAATCTCGAGGCAGGCGGACAGCAGGGCCAGCGCGGGCAGCAGGGCAAGGACTTTGCGCATGACCGTTCTTATCGCCCGGTCATGGTTAAGGATTCCTAACCCGCACCGAGTCCGTGGCAGCGCATAAGGCCGGGGCTTGCCAGCCATAGGGCCGACGGCTATCCCGCATTTAATGCGAACGATTATCAATAGCGTGAGATTCGTCTGGGTGATCCTCGCCCTGCCGGCGCTGTTCCAGCTGCACGGCTGGTGGACCGGGGCGATCGACACGATGGACATGCTGCATCCCACCGGTGAAACCAGCGCGCGGCTGATGATCGCGGCGATGCTGATCGGGCCGCTCGCCGGTGTGCTCGGACCGCGGCGCTGGTTGCTGTGGCTGCTGGCGCGGCGGCGCGCGCTGGGCGTGGCGGCCTTTGCCTATGCCGCACTGCACCTGGCGTTCTACGCGATCGACATGGGCAGCCTGGAGGCGATCCTTGGCGAGTTGCCGATTGCCTCGATCTGGACGGGCTGGCTGGCGCTGGTGCTGATGCTGCCGATGGCGCTGACCAGCAACCAGTGGGCGATGCTGCGGCTGCGCGCTGCCTGGAAGCGGGTGCAGCAGCTGGCCTATCCCGCTGCGGTCCTGACCTTGCTACACTGGTGGTGGGTGCACGATGGCGCCAGCGCCGCCCTGGCTCACTTTGCCCCGCTGGCTTTCCTCTGGCTGTTGCTGGCGCTGCGCCGGTTGTGGCCAATCCGTCCTTCCCCCCAAGCAGGAGTTTGATCATGCGTTCCCTGTTCATTGCCGCCGCCTTCGGTCTTGCCAGTGCCACCGCGCTGACCCTTGCCGCGCCCGCCGAAGCCACCGGCAAGGTGAAGTGCCAGGCTGGCCCGCAGTCGGGCTGGAAAAATGTCGAAGCGCTGAAGGCGCAGCTGGTCCAGCGAGGGCTGGAAGGTGACCAAGGCCAAGGTCGATGGCGGCTGCTATGAAGTCTATGGCGTGCTGCCCACGGGTGAGAAGGTCGAAGCCTATTTCCACCCGGTCAGCTTCGAAAAGCTCTACGTCGCGCAGCGTGGCAAGGTGCTGTTCCGCAAACAGGGCTATTGATTTCAGTGGCTTAGCGGCCACGTAGTTTTGCGTCATTGACAAGCCCGGGGCCGTCTCTATGTGCGGCTCCGGGCCACGCGGTCCCAACGCCGCGCGTGCTCTCTGCAAGGAGAGACTACATGACTGCACAACTGCCGACGCGCAAACCCGCGCGCCCGTACTTTTCTTCCGGTCCCTGCGCCAAGCCGCCGGGCTATTCCCTCGACAAGCTGGCTACCGATTCGCTGGGGCGCTCGCACCGCGCCAAGATCGGCAAGACGCGTCTGCAGTACTGCATCGACCTGATGCGCGAAGTGCTCCAGCTGCCCGATACGCACCGCATCGGCATTGTCCCCGGGTCCGACACCGGCGCCTTCGAAATGGCGATGTGGACCATGCTGGGTGCGCGCGGCGTCACCTGCCTCGCCTGGGAAAGCTTCGGCGAGGGCTGGGTGACCGATGCGGTCAAGCAGTTGAAGCTCGAGCCCAAGGTCCACCGCGCCGACTATGGCCAGCTCCCGGACCTGTCGAAGGTCGATTTCGCCGATGACGTGCTGTTCACCTGGAACGGCACCACCAGCGGTGTGCGCGTGCCCGATGGCGAATGGATTCCCGCCGATCGCGAGGGTCTGACTTTCGCCGACGCGACCAGCGCGGTCTTCGCTTACGACATTCCGTGGGACAAGATCGATGTCGCCACGTTCAGCTGGCAGAAGGTGCTGGGCGGCGAGGGCGGCCATGGCGTCCTGATCCTGGGTCCGCGCGCGGTCCAGCGGCTGGAGGAATATACCCCGGCCTGGCCGCTGCCCAAGGTGTTCCGCCTGGTGTCCAAGGGCAAGCTGGCCGAAGGCGTGTTCAAGGGTGAGACGATCAACACCCCCTCGATGCTGGCGGTCGAGGACGCGATCTTCGCACTGGAATGGGCGCGCGGCCTGGGCGGGCTGGAAGGCCTCAAGGCCCGCTGCACCGCCAATGCCGATGCGCTGAACAAGATCGTGGCTGATCGCGACTGGCTGAGCCACCTGGCCGAAGACAAGGGCATCCGTTCCAAGACCTCGGTCTGCCTCTCGGTTGAGGGTGCCGACGCCGATTTCATCAAGGCAATGACCGGCCTCCTCGAAAAGGAAGGCGCGGCCCTTGATATCGCCGGCTACCGCGATGCCCCGCCGGGCCTGCGGATCTGGTGCGGCGCCACGGTTGACGCCGCCGATGTCGCGGCGCTCGGCCCCTGGCTCGACTGGGCCTACGAGACGACCAAGGCTGCGGCCTGAGCTTCAGGCGTCACCCCGGCTTCCGAGCCAGGGTCCCGCTTTCTCCTTTTCTGCCCGCCGCCAAGCGGGACCCCGGATCAAGTCCAGCGTGACGAACCAAGGACAAGTTGCAATGACCAAGCCCCGCGTACTCATTTCCGACAAGATGGATCCCAATGCCGCCCGCATCTTCACCGAGATGGGCTGCGACGTGGATGTCATCACCGGTGAAACCCCCGAACAGCTCATCGCCCGCATCGGTGATTACGATGGCCTCGCGATCCGCAGCTCGACCAAGGTGACCAAGGACATCCTCGCCGCAGCGAAGAACCTCAAGGTCATTGGCCGCGCCGGGATCGGGGTGGACAACGTCGATATCCCGGCCGCTTCGGCCCAGGGCGTGGTGGTGATGAACACCCCGTTCGGCAATTCGATCACCACCGCCGAACACGCCATCGCGCTGATGTTCGCCCTCGCGCGCCAGATCCCCGAAGCCAATGCCCAGACCCAGGCCGGCAAGTGGCCCAAGAACGACTTCATGGGCGTCGAAGTGACCGGCAAGACCCTGGGCCTGATCGGCGCGGGCAACATCGGCTCGATCGTCGCCAGCCGCGCACTTGGCCTGAAGATGAAGGTCGTCGCCTATGACCCGTTCCTGACCCCGGAACGCGCGGTCGAAATGGGCGTCGAAAAGGCCGATCTTGATACCCTGCTGGCCAAGGCGGACTTCATCACGCTGCACACTCCGCTGACCGACCAGACCCGCAACATCCTTTCGGCCGAAAACCTCGCCAAGACCAAGAAGGGCGTGCGGATCATCAACTGCGCGCGCGGCGGCCTGATCGACGAGGCGGCGCTGAAGGATGCGCTCGACAGCGGCCATGTCGCCGGGGCCGCGCTCGACGTGTTCCAGACTGAACCGGCCAAGGAATCGCCGCTGTTCGGCACGCCGAACTTCATCTGCACCCCGCACCTTGGCGCCTCGACCAACGAGGCCCAGGTCAACGTGGCGCTGCAGGTGGCAGAACAGATGGCCGATTACCTGGTCAACGGCGGCGTCACCAACGCGCTCAACGTGCCTTCGCTTTCGGCCGAGGAAGCGCCGAAGCTGAAGCCCTACATGGCGCTGGCCGAACAGCTCGGCAGCCTGGTGGGCCAGCTCACCACCGGGGCGATTCCGCGCATCTCGATTCACGCCGAAGGCGCGGCGGCAGAACTCAACATCAAGCCGATCGTCGCCGCCGTGCTGTGCGGGTTCCTGCGCGTCCAGTCGGACACGGTGAACATGGTCAACGCCCCGTTCCTCGCCAAGGAGCGCGGGATCGAGGTGCGCGAGGTCCGCACCGAGAAGGAAGGCGATTACCACACCCTGATCCGCGTTTCGGTGAAGACCGACGCGGGCGAGCGCTCGGTGGCCGGCACGCTGTTCTCCAACAGCGAACCGCGCCTGGTCGAACTGTTCGGGATCAAGGTTGAAGCCGAACTCGCCGGCCACATGATGTACATCGTCAACGAGGACGCCCCCGGCTTCATCGGCCGCATCGGCACCCTGCTGGGCGAAGCGGGCATCAATATCGGCACCTTCAACCTGGGCCGCCGCGAGGCGGGCGGGGAAGCCGTGCTGCTGCTGAGCGTCGACAGCCCGGTCCCGGCCGATGTCATCGCCGCCGCCCGCGCCGTGCCCGGCGTGAAGCGGGTGATGGCTCTGGCGTTCTAGGCTGCGCGCTGCGCAGCCGGCGCTCCCTGAATTCCCCTCCCGCTTGCGGGAGGGGCCAGGGGAGGGCTTGTTGCTCTTCCGGCACAATTTCGGATAACAGGCCCTCCTCCGACCCCTCCCGCAAGCGGGAGGGGGGACTGGAGGAAGCCACTTTCAGGGCTTGCTAGATGGAACTTGACCGCGACCTGTTGCCCGAAGGCCTCGAAGACCGCCTGCCGCGTGATGCCGCTGCCGCTGCCCGCGTGACGCGCGCCGTGCTCGATGTGCTGGACAGCCACGGGTACGACCGGGTCCAGCCGCCGACGATCGAGTTCGAAAAGTCGATGGCCAGCCGCATGGCCGGGGTCCAGCCGCGCCGGATGTTCCGCTTCGTCGATCCGGCCAGCTTGCGCACGCTGGCGCTGCGCAGCGACATGACGGTGCAGGTCAGCCGGATTGCCGCCACGGCGCTGGGCCAGCAGGCCCGTCCGCTGCGCCTGTGCTATGCCGGGCAGGTGGTGACCATCAAGGGCGACGGCCTGGACCCGACGCGCGAGCGGCTGCAACTGGGCGCCGAACTGATCGGTAGCGACAGCGTGGCGGCGGCGGGCGAAGTGCTGGCCGTCGCGCTCGAGGCGCTGGCCCACGCCGGGGCCAAGGGCGTCTCGGTCGATTTCACCCTGCCCGATCTGGTGGATACGCTGGCCGCGAAGGCGCTGCCACTGGACGCCGACAGGATCGAGGCCGTCCGCCGCGAACTGGACGCGAAGGATGCCGGCGGACTGGTAGCCGCGGGCGGCGCGGCCTATCTGCCGCTGCTCTCCGCGATCGGACCGTTCGATGTGGCAATTGAAAAGCTGGCCGCCTTCGACGCGGGCGGAGCGCTGGCCAGCCGGATCGCCGCCCTGCGCCAGATTGCGGCGCGGGTGTCCGGCCTTGCCCGGCTGACGCTGGACCCCAGTGAGCGGCACGGCTTCGAATACCAGTCATGGTTCGGTTTCACGATCTATGCCGAGGACGTGCCCGGCGCGCTGGGCCGGGGCGGGTCCTACGCCATTCTCGGGGCCGGGACCGAAACCGAACCCGCGATCGGCTTTTCGCTCTATCCCGATGCGCTGATCGATGCCCTCGCAGCATCGGAACCGGCGCGTGACACGCTGTTCCTGCCGCTGGGCCATGATGCTGAAGTCGCCGCCCGGCTGCGCGCGATCGGCTGGCGCACGGTGGCGGCGCTGGGCGAAGCCTGCGCGCCGGTGGCGCTGGGCTGCACCCACCGGCTCGACGGGGAAGAGGTCGTCGCCGTCTAGCGGCCGAACAGCCGCTTCAGCCAGGCATCGACAATTGGCGTCGCGGGATAGTCCGCCTCACCCAGCTTGCGGTTGATTTCCATGTGACCGATCAGGCCGCGCCCGGCCACCTTGGCGGTTTCGGCCGGCGTGCCGGCGGCGCGCAGCGCGGCGGCCAGTGGATCGTTCTGGCGCACCGCATCGGCGCGTTCGACATGCGGGAACAGGAAAGCCCCGGCATTCGGCCCGGCGGCATGGCTGATCGGGGAAAGCGCCTTCTGCCGCGCGGGATCGGTACCGAAGGCGGCGGTATAGGTCTGCACCATGCGCGGCCCGGCATCGGCAAACTGGGCTGGAATGTCATAAGCCGCGCCATCCAGCGGGATCACGCCATCGATATCGGCATGGCTCAGGCCTACCGCGCGCAGGTATTGCGGATCGGTGCCAACCAGCGCCACCAGGTGCGCGCCCGCGCTGTGGCCCATCAGCACGACCTTGCTGCGATCGATCCCCAGCTCGCCCGACCGGTCGAGCAGTGCCTTCAGCGCGGCAGCGACATCGGCCGCCTGCTGTTCGACCGTGGCCGCGGGTACCAGGCGATAGTCGATCGAGGTGAAGGCATAGCCCTGTGCCGGGTAATGCTCCACCTTGGCGCGACCGGTGGCATTGTCCTTGCTGCCCTTGGACCAGCCGCCGCCATGGACGAACATGATCAGCGGGGCGGGGCCGCGCGTGCCCTTGGCCCGCCAGAAGTTGAGCCCCTGCAGCGGATCCTTGCCATAGGCGATCACCAGATCGGGCTGGACGGCAGCCGCCTCGGAACCGGGTGCGGCGCGCGCGGCCATCCGTTCGCGCAGGCGCTCGCGCAGCCGGTCACCGGGCGCGGCTTCGGCAAGGGTGGTGCCGATCAGCGCGACGGCGCCAAGCGAAAGCAGCAGGGCTCGTTTCATCGGTTTTCACTCCGGAATTCGAATATGGGCGAGGGGTGCAGCCGGTCTGCTTGCTGATCGGTGAACGGTCCGGTCGCAATTTGTCGCCTTGTGTCGCTGGCCCCGGTTGACTCCGCGCGGGCACACCCCTAACCGCCGCCCCGCATCCGGAGCCGCTGGCTCCCCCGGTCCATCCCTCGCGCCGAGTCCTGTCGAAGGGCGCTTGCGGATCATCCTGGCAGGGGTAGGACTGTATTCATGGCAAATGTTACCGTGATCGGCGCCCAGTGGGGCGATGAAGGCAAGGGCAAGATCGTCGACTGGCTGGCCAGCCGGGCCGATGCCGTGGTCCGCTTCCAGGGCGGTCACAACGCCGGCCACACGCTGGTGGTGGGCGATCAGACCTACAAGCTCAGCCTGCTGCCTTCGGGCATTGTCACCGGCACGCTTTCGATCATCGGCAACGGCGTGGTGCTCGATCCCTGGCACCTCAAGGCCGAGATCGAAAAGCTCGAGGGCCAGGGCGTGGTGATCAACACCGAAAACTTCGCCATTGCCGACAATTGCCCGCTGATTCTGCCGCTGCATCGCGATCTGGATGGCCTGCGCGAAGCCGCCGCCGGATCGGGCAAGATCGGCACCACCGGGCGCGGGATCGGCCCGGCCTATGAAGACAAGGTCGGCCGCCGCGCGATCCGGGTTTGCGATCTGGCGCACCTCGATGCGCTCGACAGCCAGCTTGACCGGCTCTGCGCCCACCACGATGCGCTGCGCGCCGGGTTCGGTCAGCCGCCGGTGGACCGCGCCGCGCTGCTGGCCGAGCTCAAGGAAATCGCGCCCTTCGTGCTGCAATTCGCCCAGCCGGTGTGGAAGCGGCTGAAGAAGGTGCGCAAGGCCGGGGCCCGGATCCTGTTCGAAGGCGCGCAGGGCGTGCTGCTCGATGTCGATCACGGCACCTATCCCTTCGTCACCAGCTCCAACACGGTCAGCGGCACGGCGGCCAGCGGATCGGGCCTCGGCCCCTCCAGCACCGGCTTCGTGCTGGGGATCGTCAAGGCCTATACCACCCGTGTCGGTTCCGGCCCGTTCCCGACCGAGCTGGAGGACGAGATCGGCCAGCGGCTGGGCGAGCGTGGGCACGAATTCGGCACCGTCACCGGGCGCAAGCGCCGCTGCGGCTGGTTCGATGCGGTGCTGGTGCGCCAGTCCTGCGCGATCTCGGGCGTGACCGGCATTGCCCTCACCAAGGTCGACGTGCTCGACGGGCTGGAAACGGTGAAGATTTGCACCGGCTATCGGCTGGGCGGCAAGATCCTCGACTATTTCCCCAGCCACGCCGCCGATCAGGCCAATGTCGAGCCGATCTACGAGGAAATGGAAGGCTGGAGCGGCACTACTGCCGGGGCCCGTTCGTGGGCTGACCTTCCCGCCCAGGCGATCAAGTACATCCAGCGCGTGCAGGAACTGATCGAAACCCCGGTCGCGCTGGTCAGCACCTCGCCTGAACGTGAGGATACGATCCTGGTCCGCGATCCGTTCGTGGACTAGGCGCGTGCCTGGGCTTGCCCGCCCGAAGCCTGCGCGATCAGGTTTGGCATGCCTTCAAACCCCGGGTGTGTCGATGGATCGCATTCCGGGGGCAACGCCCGCTGTGCTTGACTGTCTGGTCCTGTAATCCAGAACGACGCCGTAGGCCGAGGTTCCAAGTGCGGGCAAGGCCCAGGCTCCGGCCAGATTCAAGAACAGGGAAGGCACCATATCCGGGAACAATAGCGCCGCTGCGTGTGTCGCGATGGTGTTGCTGTGAAATCCTGCAAACCAGATCGGCCAGTAGCGATCTGATATGACCAGAATTACCAGGCACGCAGCAAGCAAGAGAATGTCGGATGCAATAACTATGGCACTAATATTGCCCATTCCGGAATACTGATACCCAATGAAGGTTACGCATACTGCGGCGAATACAAACGTAATGAAAACTCTCTCAATCATCTGGCCGTATATGATAAACATGGCGGCGCAACAAAGCAGGAAAATCCAAAAGAGAACTGCGGTAATCAATTGAGTTTTCCTGCTTTGATTGCTGATAGTCCGTTATTCGGCAACGATCAGTTCCTGTTCAGCCTGCCCGGTCAGCGGATGAACGCCGTTGGGGCACCCGAAACCGCTTTCGCGCAAGTTGCTGCGTCCCTGGATCACGTTGATATGCCGGACCGCGTTAACGAGCTTCGAACGGCTGGCAACCAGGCCATTTATGCTGGCGGAGAGCGATTCAAGCAAACCCTGGGTCGAGGCAACCGGCATGCCCGAGTCGGCCGCCGCTTCGATCGTGCTTGCGCAAAGGCGGGTCTGCATGAGCACTGCGGTATCCAGTGCTTCGATCGATGCCTGGGTGTCTGCTGCAACCACTTTTCCGACCTGATACTTGATGTTGTGCACTGCAAAGTCTCCTGAGCTTGGCTACGGCATGAGAATGGGCCGCGCCCAGATTTCTGCTTGCGAGTTCACCGCACAAACAGGCTAACTATCCCCGCAATGGTTGCAGTAAGCGCTGCGAACACCATTGTTCCGAGTAATGCAACCTGTGCAACATACAGGAATCGTTTGGAAATCGTCGTAGAGTTGCGAAATCCCCCAAATGGAGGAAGTCCCGTGACCAAACCTTTACCTGCCCCGCCTTTTCCAACTGAGATTCCAGTCCCGCCGATGCTGGTTGCGGAATCGGCTTGAGCGTTGCCGGATGACGAGTCTTTGATCCAGCTGACGACGATACGAGCCGCATCCAGCCGGTTGGCTGCTGATAAGTGCACGATCACGGCCCGGACATGGTTGTCGACGGTGGACGGCGATATCCCCAGTCGGCGGGCAATCTGCTTGGAGGTTAAACCCTCTGCAACCAGCGCCATGCACTGGCGCTGCCGTTCGGTGAGACCGGACACAGGGTCTGCGACCGGTGACGCAAGGGTCTGAAATTTATCCATCTTCAAGAGTGGTGATAACGGGTCTGCAAGGCGATTGCACGCGCTGCCTATGGTTGATGGGCATTAACTAGGTAGATTGCCTAAGCAACGCGGATCCCTTGAGTTAGCTAACCTGCGGGTGGAGCATGCCGATGCGAAAAAGGCGGATTAGCCATAGCTCCGGAGGGTCTGCATTGGCGGGGGCGTCATGCAGGCTGCTATCAGTCTGGCTTTTGCCAACACCCGCCACAACCCAGGTTTCGCAAAAGATGCGTGAGGTTTTTCGTTCGATGAATCTTGGCGGCGTGAAAGGAGGCGGATTCGTCGTTCCCGTGATTGGGGTGGCCCGGCTTGACATGAAGTACACATGTTCTAGTTATGTTCCAACTGCTTGGAGAGATTCGATGCCGCAAGCCAATTTCGCTTATAACCTGCCCGCCAACGATCCGGCGGGGGTGCCCCTGGCGCTGTCGATCTTTGCCGATCGCGGCCATCTGCGCGACCAGCTGCGCGAGGATGCCGAGGCGGCGGGGTTCCGCATTGGCGAAGTGGCGGAGGTTGCCGCGCTGCTGGCCGGGGCTGAAGATGGGGTCGAGGCACGATCGCTGGGCGAGGTGGTGCTGCTCGATTGCCCGGTGGTCGATGGCGCGCGGCTCGCGGCACTGGCTCGGCTGGACCTGCGCGCGGCCAACAGCGGGGCGCACCTGGTGGTATCGACCACGGTCGCGGCGCTCGACGATGTGTTTGCCTGTCTCGATCAGTCGAACCCCCAGATCCTGGTCGATCCCAGCCGCGCCGAACGCGTGATCGCGCTGGGCCGGGTACTGGCGAAGATCCCGAACCTGCGATTGCGCGAACTGACCGAGGAAGACCGGCTGATGCTGCTGCGGCTGACCGAGCAGGTCGGCCAGATCGCCCAGCGGCTCGAACGGCTGGAAGGCCCGGCCCGCGCGCCGGGACAGGCGGAAAGCGACAGCCTGTTCCGCTTTGAAAGCCCGCGCCCGGGTTTTGCCGCGGCCAGCGGCGACGGCAGCGAGCGGCTGGTCCGCGCCGCACGGCCGCCGCTGCCCGAACCCCGGCTGGTGCGGCAGATCATTCGCCAGCGCCAGGCGCGCGCGCGCTTTTTCGAAGGCGATCTGTTTGCCGATCCGGCCTGGGACATGCTGCTCGACCTGACCGCCGCGCGCGCCGAACACACCCGCGTCTCGGTCACCAGCCTGTGCATCGCCTCGGGCGTGCCGCCCACCACGGCGCTGCGCTGGATCGGGCAGATGACCGAGGCCGGGCTCTTGATGCGGGTGGAGGACGAGACTGACCGCCGCCGCGCCTTCATCACGCTGACCGACAAGGCGGTGGATGCCATGGCGCGCTACTTCGCCGAACTCGGCCCGCGCGCCGCGACGCTGGTATAGAGGGCTTCACAGCGCCCGCCCTTTGCGCTAGGCGCGCGGTCCTCAGGCCAGATGGCCGGGCGCTTAGCTCAGTTGGTAGAGCATCTCGTTTACACCGAGAGGGTCAGCGGTTCGAGCCCGTTAGCGCCCACCAGTTTTCGGATGATAGAAGATGTCCGGGGGACATCTCTCCGAAAATTCCCGAGCGACAGCGACGGGCTACTTCCCTTCGGCCAGCATCGCCTTGGTTTCGGCATTGGTCCAATCGTGCCCGCCGACGAAGCGCCAAACCTCGCGGCCCTGCGAATCGTAGTAGATTGTCGTCGGCAGGATGCTCAGCTTGTACTGCACGGTCAGCTCGCCATCGAGGTCGAGCCATGGCTCCAGCCGGTCAGCCCCGCGTGCTTTCAGGAACTGGGCGACCTTGTCGGCCGGAGGCAGGTCCTGCGAGATGGTCAGCACCTTCAGCTGCCCCTCGCGCTCCTTCGCCAGCTGGTTGAGCATCGGCAGTTCCGCCACGCAGGGCGCGCACCAGGTGGCCCACAGGTTGATCAGCAGCGGCTTGCCCTTGAAGCTGGAGAGCTCCACCTTGTTCCCCGCCGCGTCGCGCAGGGTGAATTCGGGCAGCTGGCTGCCCTTGCGGCTGCGGTCGATCGTGCCGGTCAGCTCGCCGCCCGCCGCCTGCGCGGCTTCGGCCCCCGCCGCCGGTTGCTTATCCGCCGGGGTTTCCCTATCGCACCCCCCCAGCAGCAGGGCAGAGCCAAGGACGGCGACGGTGAGCGAGCGGGAAAACAGCAAGAGCGGCTCCAATACGATGTGGGGCGGACGGTTCGCGGAAGGGCCGTCGGCGATCATGCGCGAGATAAATGCCTCGATCCCCTTCGACAAGGCGCTGTGGCGGCAAGATATCGCCGCGTCAAAGGCCCATGTCGCCATGCTGGGCGCGCAGGGCATCGTCAGCGCCGAGGATGCCGCCGCGATTGCCTCGGGACTCGACCAGGTCGCTGCCGAATACGAAGAGAGCGGCGTCCCGGAAAACTGGGACCTTGAAGACATCCACATGACCACCGAAAGCCGCCTCGCCGAACTGATCGGCCCAGTGGCTGGGCGGCTCCACACCGCGCGCAGCCGCAACGACCAGGTGGCCACCGATTTCCGCCTGTGGGTGCGCGATGCGATTGATCAGGCGGACGCGGGGCTGCACGCGCTGCAGGTGGCGCTGATCACCCGCGCGGGCGAACACGCGGACAGCATCATGCCCGGCTTCACCCATTTGCAGACCGCGCAGCCGGTCACGCTGGGGCATCACCTGCTGGCCTATTACGAAATGGCGGCGCGCGATCGCTCGCGGCTGGCCGACGCGCGCGCGCGGCTCAATCAGTGCCCGCTGGGTTCGGCCGCCCTCGCTGGCACCGGCTTCCCGATCGACCGGCAAGCGACTGCCCGGGCACTCGGCTTCAGCGAGCCCACCCGCAACAGCCTGGACGCCGTATCGGACCGCGATTTCGCGCTCGATTACCTGATGGCCGCCGCGCAGATCGCGCTGCACCTCTCGCGGCTGGCCGAGGAATTCATCATCTGGGCCAGCCAGCCGTTCGGCTTCGTCCGCCTGCCCGACAGCCTGTCGACCGGCAGCTCGATCATGCCGCAGAAGAAGAACCCCGATGCGGCCGAGCTGGTGCGCGGCCATGCCGGGCGGATCGTTGGCTGCCTGACCAGCCTGATGATCACGATGAAGGGCCTGCCGCTGGCCTATTCGAAGGACATGCAGGACGACAAGCCGCCGGTGTTCGAAGCCGCAGGGCTGCTGACCCTGTGCCTGGCGGCGATGACCGGGATGGTCGAGGCGACCACCTTCCGCACCGAGCGGATGCGCGCCGCCGCCGAACTGGGCTATGCCACCGCGACGGACCTGGCCGACTGGCTGGTGCGGCAGGCGGGCATCCCGTTCCGCGAGGCGCACCACATTACCGGCGCGGCAGTGAAGCTGGCGGAAAGCCGGGGCGCGGCGCTGGACCAGTTGCCGCTGGCCGATCTGCAGGCGATCGATGCCCGGATCGACGAACGGGTCTTTGCCGCCCTCTCGGTCGATGCCTCGGTCGCCTCGCGCGCCAGCTATGGCGGAACCGCGCCCGAACAGGTAAGGCTGCGCGTGGCCGAAGCGCGCGGCGCGCTGGGGCTGGAGTAATGGCAATGCGCGGTCTGGTTCTTCCCGCTGTCTTCCTGCTGGCGCTGGGCGCCTGCGGTCAGCGCGCGGACCTGAAGCCGGCGGCGGGCAAGGAATTGCCGGTGGCCCCGCACGGCCGCGACGATCGCCCCAAGGCCGAGGAACTGCTGAAACCCGGGCCCCAGGCGGCTCCGGAACGCAGCGTGGAACTGCGGCGAAAATCGGAAGAACGCACTGACGATCCGTTCGACCTGCCCCCTTCCGACGAGTAAGATTCCATGGACCATTTTCAGATCATCAACGGCGAACTGCACGCCGAACAGGTTCCGCTGAGCCGGATTGCCGAAGAAGTCGGCACCCCGGTCTATGTCTATTCGCGCGCCACGCTGGAACGCCACGCCCAGGTCTTCGTCGAAGGCCTCGCCGCCCTGCCGAAGAAGCATGTGGCCTTCGCGATCAAGGCCAACCCCAACCTCGCCGTGCTGCGCGTGATGCAGCGCCAGGGACTGGGCGCCGACGTGGTTTCCGGCGGGGAACTGGCCCGCGCGCTGGCGGCCGGGATGCCGGGGGAAGACATCGTCTTTTCCGGCGTCGGCAAGCTTGAGCGCGAGATGGTGCTGGGCCTCGACGCCGGGATCGGCCAGTTCAATATCGAGAGCGAGGAAGAAGGCGTCGAACTCGCGGCCGTCGCCGCCGCGCGCGGGCAACGCGCGGCTTGCGCGCTGCGCGTCAATCCCGATGTAGATGCCCGCACGCACGAGAAGATCTCCACCGGCAAGGCCGAGAACAAGTTCGGTGTGCCGATCGATCGCGCCGCCGGGATCTATGCCCGTCTTGCCGCGCTGCCCGGGCTCGACATGCGCGGGGTGGCGGTCCACATCGGCAGCCAGCTGCAGCACCTCCAGCCGCTGGAAGATGCCTTCGTCAAGCTGGGGGCGCTGATCGCGGAACTGCGCGCCAATGGCCAGAGCGTGACCCATGCCGACCTCGGCGGCGGGCTGGGCGTGCCCTACAAGGCGGGCGAGGTGTTCCCCAGCCCGGCCGAATATGGCGCGATGGTGGCCCGCGTCTGCGGCAATTGGGACGTTACGCTGATGTTCGAACCCGGCCGGGTGATCGTCGGCAACGCGGGGGTGCTGCTGACCCGCGCGATCCGGGTAAAGCGCAGCTCGAACAACACGCCCTTCGTGATCGTCGACGCGGCCATGAACGACCTTGCCCGTCCGGCGATGTACGGCGCCTGGCACGATTTCGAGGCGGTGCGCCCAACCGGGCAGAAGATGACCGCGCATATCGTCGGTCCGATCTGCGAAACCGGCGATACCTTTGCCATGGACCGCGAGATCGACGCGCTGGCGGCCGGGCGACCTGGCCGTGTTTCGCACCGCCGGGGCCTATGGCGCGACCATGGCCAGCTCGTACAATAGCCGCGGCTTCGTGGCCGAAGTGATGGTCGATGGCGATCAGTTCGCCGTGGTGGCCGACCGGATCCTGCCCGAAGCGATCACCGCGGCCGAGCGGGTTCCCGCCTGGCTGGACTAGCCGGGAAACCCACCCCCAACCCCTCCCGCCTGCGGGAGGGGAGCGAGACTTGCCGAGCCGCAGGTGAGGCTAGTCGCAGCGGGGTGGGCTCTGCTACGGGAAGCGCATGCACTCCTTGCCGCTCTTTCATCGTCTGTCCGGACAGCCGGTAATCGTGGTGGGCGAGGGCGAGGCGGCCGAGGCGAAGAGCCGCCTGCTCGAACGCGCCGGGGCGAGGATCGTCGGCATGGACGATCCCGCCGCGCGGCTGGCATTCGTCGCGCTGGACGATCCGGAGGAAGTGGCCGCCAGCCTCAAGGCGCGCGGCCTGCTGGTCAACGTGGTTGATCGGCCAGAGCTGTGCGATTTCACCACGCCCAGCCTGCTGGAACGCGGGCCCGTGCTGGTTGCGGTGTCGACCGGCGGGGTTTCGGCGGGCCTGGCCAAGGCGCTGCGGCTACGGCTGGAGGGGTTATTGCCCGGCACGCTGGGCGCGCTGGCCGAAGCGCTGGGCGCGGCGCGCGGGGCAATGAAGGCGCGCTGGCCCGATGGCGGGCAGCGCCGCCGCGCGCTCGATGCGGCGCTGGCGCAGGGTGGCCCGCTCGATCCGCTGGGCGGCAGCGCCGATGTGGCAAGCTGGCTGGCCGGGGCCGCTGACGGGGTGGGCGGCAAGTTCGAGATTGTCCTGCGCTCGGCCGATCCCGATGACCTGACCCTGCGCGAAGCGCGCTGGCTGGGCAGCGCCGACCTGGTGCTGCACGATGCAGACGTGCCAGCCGCCGTGCTGAACCGCGCCCGCGCCGATGCCGCGCGGCAGGTGCTTGGCGAAGGCGACCTGGCCCCGGCTGGCCACGGCGTCACCGTGGTTATTCGGCGGGGACCAGCAGCACCTTGATCTGGGCCAGCGCGATCGGCTTGGCCCGGTCGTCCTGCCAGGCTTCGATATTGACCAGCGCCACGCGCCGCCCGGCGCGGGTGACGTTGCCCTTGGCGTAAGTGACCTGTTCGGTCCCGCCGCGCAGGAATTCAACCTGGATATTGACCGGCTTCAGCCGCATCGCCGCTTCGCCGCGCGCGGCCAGCTGCGCCCGCAGCGCGGCAAAGCCCGCCATCTCCATCAGCCCCGACATGGCCCCGCCGTGCAGGAAGCCGGGGCGGCCCTGGACCCGGGGCGAGAAATCGACCCGCAGGACCGGCTCGCCCGCCTCGTCATGATCGATGACGATGCCCAGCGCCTCGGCATAGGGGGGGAGGGAGAAATCGGCGGTCACAGGTAGGATCCGTGCGTGGCCATGAAGGTGCCGATCACGTGGGCGACCGGATCGGCCGGATCGCCATCGTGGGCAATCCCGCGAATGAACGAGATCGTCCGGGTCAGCTTGTAGCATTCGCCGCGCCCGATCACGGTGTTCCCCGGCTTTGCGGCGCGCATGTAATCGACCCGCAGGTCCAGCGTGGCATGCGGCACGAAACTGCCCGATCTGGTCCAGACGCTCATCGAGGTGGCGTTGTCCATCAGGCTGATGATCGGTCCGGAAGCCAGGACGCCGGCACCGTCAATCCCGACCAGCTCCTCGCGCCAGGGCAGGGCCAGTTCGACCCAGTCCTCGCCGTGGGCATGATATTGCAGCCCCAGCCAGCCACCATGGCCGTGGCGGGTCATCACCCGCGCGGCCAGGCTCGGATCGAACCGGGCTCCGGGCGGCAGGACATGGCGCTTCTCTTCGGACATCGTCGGGCTTCCCTGCGGTGACGGCGCGCCGATTACAATCTTTTAATTCGCCAGCGAAGCCCCTGCGCCACAGGCTGGCGCGGCGGGGCATGTCGCCTCGCGCCAACCCAGGGGAATGACATGAACCTGCCCAAGATCGATGTTTCTGCGCTGCCCGATCTCGATACGCTGACCGGCGTGTTCGGCAGCTTGGCCAATCCGCTCCAGGCCGCCGGTTCGGACGATTCGGTCGTGATCATCATGGTCTTCATCTACGAAGTCCTGACGCCCTGATCGCGCCGGGCCGGCCATGCTGATCAGACCGGAACTGGCCGCGCTGCGGGAGGATGACCGCCCGCAGCGCGAAGCCCAGGCCCGCCTCGTCGCGGGGCGGCAGGCGTGGGAGCGTGCGGGGCGCGGCGTGGCGATCCTGGCCGGGCTGGCGGAACTGGCGCGCGGGGCGGAGCTGGACGACCTGCCACTGCTCGCCGCGCTGTTCACCCCCGGCGATCCCGCAGCCCGGACGGTGGTGGACGAGGTGACCGGCTGGCTGCTGGACGAACTGGCTGAGCAACCGCTCGGGCAAGTGCCGTTCCGCCATCACAGCGATGGTACGGTAACCACCCTGCTGCTGGCGCGGGTGGGCGGGGCGACGCTGGCTTTGCAGGCGATCGACGGGGTGGCCCTGGCGCGGCGGCCGGAACCGGTCTCGGTCAGCCTCGCCCCGGTTGCTGGCTGGGACCATGTGCTGGCGGGGCATGGCTGGGGACAGGTGGTGCGCCTTGACGGGTTCGACGGCGGGCGGGCGCGGCTGGTCCAGCAGCCACTGGAGCTTGCACCCGGATCGGTCAGCCACCGCCTTGGCGGGTCGGCAGCGCAGATTCTGCGGCGGGTCGATGGCTGTCTGGTCACGCTGAAACTTCAGTGCCGGCTTGGTGCCGGTTCAGTGACGCGCGAGTACCGCTTGTGTGACGGTGAACTGCTGCATCAGGCCGCCGCCAGTGCTCGCGATAGCCGCCTGGAACTCACTGCCGCGCTGCTCGGCCGGATGGGCCGGACCGATGCCGCCCCCCTGCTCGCCGCCATGGCCCGGGAGCCGGGCAGCCCCCACCTGCGCTGGCAGGCCCTGCGCGAATGCCTGGGGCTGGACACCGCGCTCGGCTTCGCCGCGCTGGCTGCGGTGGCGGCGCGGGCGGACGATCCGCTGGCCGGAGCAGCTGACGGACTGCGATATCAACTAATTGAAATACATCCTGAACTGGCAAGGATGATGTCATGCCCCGCGTGATCGAATGCGTCGACAGCGACCGTGCTGGGCTGGACGAAGCCAGCGCCGGGATCGCCCGGCTGGGCTTCGATCCGGCCGATGAAGAACAACTGGCCAATGCCGCCCTCTGGCTGCGGCGACTTGGCAACGATCCCGATTTCCTCGGCAACCTGCTCATCGCCGAACTCGCCAGCCGTCACCGCGAAGAAGTGCTGGAAAGCGCCTATGGTCCGCAAGTCGTCATGCTGGCGCCGCCCAACGGCAACTTCTTCATCCGCGCGAATATCTGGCCTTCGGCCAGCGAACACATGGTCCGTGCTTCGGGCGGGGCCTCGTTCGTCTATGGCCTGCCGCACGATCACAATTTCAGCTTCCTGACGCTGGGTTACTTCGGCCCCGGTTACTGGAGCGACTATTACGAGTATGACTATGGCGAGGTGGCCGGGGCCAGCGGCGAGGAAGTGCCCAGCCTGCGGTTCGTGGAAGGCAGCCGCCTCGAACCCGGCAAGCTCATGCTCTACCGCGCCCACCGCGATGTTCATGCCCAGCACCCGGCGGATTCGCTGTCGGTTTCGCTCAACGTGATGCACACCAGCGGGGCGCAGGGCTGGCTCGATCAGTACCGCTTCGACCTTGATCAGCGGCGGATCGGCGGAATCGTCTCACCGGGGCCGAGCGAGGCGTTCCTGCGGATCGCGGTGGGGCTGGGCGGGGCGGAGGCGCTGGATCTCGCCCACCGGTTCGCCCGCCAGCATCCCAGCGATCGGCTGCGGCTGGCCTGCTGGGATGCGCTGGCCTCGGTCGCGGCGGACAGCGCGGCCCGCGATGCCCTTTGGCGCGAGGCTGAAGGCGCGGGCAGCCGCCTCGTCGCGCTGGAAGCCGCCAATCGCCGGGCAGCGATTTCGGCCTAGCCCATGCCCCCGGCCAGCGCATCGATCGCGGCCTGCAGGATCACCGCCGCCGCCGCCGCATCGATCCGGCCCGCGCGCTTGGCGCGGCTCATGTCCTGGGCGATCAGCGCGCTTTCGGCACTGGCGGTCGACCAGCGTTCGTCCCACAGCAGCACCGGCAGACCCAGCGCTTCGGCCACGTTGCGGGCATAGGCACGGCTCGACTGGCTGCGCGGCCCCTCGCTGCCGTCCATGTTGATCGGCAGGCCGATGACCACGCCCTTCACGCTGCGTTCCGTCACCAGCGCCGCCAGCGCCTGCCGGTCCGCGCCGAACTTGCCGCGCTTCAGCGTCTTGCCGGGCGAGGCAAAGCGCCAGCCCGCATCGCAGAACGCGGTACCGATCGTCTGGGTGCCAAGGTCCAGCCCCAGCAGCGCCCCGCCGCCGGGCAGGGCGGCGCGGAAATCCGCGGCAAAGGTCGTGATCAGCGCGCCCGCCATGCCGCGGTCCGGCGGGTCACATCGGCGCGCAGGTTGGCCCAGTAGAGCGGCACGTCATAGACGTGGTAATTGCCCTCCGGCAGCACGAATGGCCCCATGCTGGCTCCCGCGCCGATCCGCAGGATGCCATCGGCCGAGCAGCGCGCGCCAACCATTCCCGTCTGCATCTTGCCGGTCTCCAACCGCGCGTCGGGCACCATGGTGCCGAGGTTCGCGCTGGCCGGGGCCGAGCCGCCCACGCCGCCGGTCAGCGGGTTGGAGCAGAGATAGCGGGCCGATCCGGCTCCAGCCGGACGCGCCCCTGCGAACCGCTCGTACGATTTGATCATCAATTCGGCATTGCCATCGTCCGTATAGCTCAGCCAGGAAATGACGCAGCCGGTCTGGTCCGGGGCGGTGCAGGCTGGAAAGCCCATCTGCGGCAAATCGCGTTCCTGATCGACCAGCCAGCCGATCGGATAGGCCGCAACCAGCCGCGCGGCGAGCGGCGTGCCCTTGACCTTGTCGGCCAGCAGCCGCTTCAGGTGATAGCCGCCCTGGCTATGCCCGGCGACGATGAACGGCTGGTTCGCCGGAATGCTGGCGATGAACTGATCGAAGGCGGCGGCAACATCGCCATAGGCGAGGTCGAGGGCCTGCCGCGCTTCGGGCTGGTCGGTGATGAAGGTGCCGAAGGTCGCCTGGCGATAGCGCGGCGCCCAGACCTGCTCGGCCACGTTGAACGGGCTGGCCACGGCCTGCATCACCAGCTTCCCGATGCGGTTGGCATCGGCATCGTCCAGCGGTGCGTTCCAGTGCGCTTTCTTGAGATAGGTGGTCGGCTGGATGAAGAATACCGCCACCGGGGCCTTGGCGGCTTCCGCCTTGAAACCGGTCGGCAGCCATTGGGCCGGGTCCTCGGGCTTGCCCGGCTGCGAAATCCAGCGGCCCGGATCGGCGTAGGCATTGGGGGCAACCGGCGGCTGCGCCTCGAACGCCCCGCCGGGGGTAAAGGCCAGCCGGGTGAGCGGCTCGGGATAGAAGGTCAGTGCCAGTCGACCGGCGATGAACAGCACGATCAGGACGGCAATCACATAGAGAAACTTGCGGGCCACGAGGGGTTACACTCCGGACTTGGCGGGTTCGTCAGGGCTGGGCTGGGTATCGTTGCGCTGCGACTGGCGCTCCAGCGCGACCTTGAGCATGGCGACCAGCGGATCGGCCAGCATCAGGCCCAGGATACCGAACAGCGCGCCCATGATCAGCTGCGCGCCCAGCACCAGCGCGGGGGCCAGGTCGGCAGTCTTCTTGGCGATCATCGGCACGATGATGTTGCCGTCGACCGTCTGGACGACAACGTAGACGAAGATGCAGTAGAGCCCCATTTCCCAGCCGCCGGAAAAGCCGACCATGACCATCAGCAGGCCCGAAATCGGCGCGCCGATATTGGGCAGGAAGGCCAGCAGGCCGGTCAGCAGGCCCAGCAGGCCGGCCATCGGCACGCCATAGAGCGCCAGCATGATCCAGGTGCCGACGCCTTCGACGGTCATGCCGACCAGGCGCCCGAACATCAGCATGCGCAGGGTCTTGCCCATCTGCGCGGCGGTCACGTCGAAATTGTCGCGCTCTTCGCGGGGCAGCATCCAGGCGAAACCGCGCCGGTACAGCTGTGGCTCGACGGCAAAATAGATCCCCAGGACCACGATCAGGAAGGCGGTGGTTACGCCCCCGATCACCCCGCCAACGGCCGAGGTCAGCTGGGCCACACCACCCAGCGCCTGCTGGATCAGGCCCTGGACGTTTTCCATGTTGATCCGAAAGCCGTGCCCTTCAAGCCAGGCTGCGGCCTTCAGTGCCTGGGTCTGGATGATGGCCGGCAGTTCGGAGGCCTGGGCGGTGATCTGGCTGCCCGCGAACATGGCCACCCAGGTCAGGAAGGCCACTGTGCCCAGCAGCACCAGAGTGACCCGGATGCCGCGCCCGACCGGCAGGACCCGGCCCAGCAGCCGTGCGCCGCCATCGATCATTGCGGCAAAGACCATGCCGCCGAAGATCACCAGCAGCGGCTGGGCCAGCAGCACGGTCAGCGCCACGAGTCCGGCCATGCCGAGCCAGACGAAGGCGCGCTTGGCCTCGTGCCGCAGCAGCGGATCGGTGATGTCGGTCGGACCGATCGCCTTGGCGGAGGGCTGGCCGGGCGCCGGTGCCCGACGGCCGCGTTTGGGCCGGGCGGTGCCAGCGCCTTCGGGTTCGCTCATGTCAACGCTGCTCCTGTGGGACGTGGGCCGGGCGCAGGCTGCGCCAGGCGCGGTCGCCGCGCAAGGCCCCCCACCAGGACAACGGGTTCCAGCTTTCACTGCCGTTGAGGCTGAAGGTGGTGAACTCGGCCCGTCCGCCGATATCGCTGAGCGGCACCGGTCCGCCAAGGCCGTTTTCCCAAAGTTCGGCGCGGCTATCGGCGGAATGGTCACGATTGTCGCCCATCAGGAAGACGTGGCCGGCCGGCACGGTGATCTCGTCCATGTTGTCCAGCGTCTGGCGGACATGATCGATGATCACGTAGCTGGCCCCGTTGGGCAGGGTTTCGCGATAGGCCGGCAGTTCATAGACCACCCGCCCTGACGGCAGGCGGACGCGGTAGTTGGCGAAGGCGGCCAGGCAGTTCTCGCCATCGCAGAGCAGGTCCTGCTCCTCGGGCAGTTGCACCGAAGGCTCGATGCTGCGCGGAACGGGCTTGCCATTGAGGATGATCTCGCCCTCGCGCACCGCGATCCGGTCCCCCGGGCGGGCGACCACGCGCTTGATCAGGTCTTCCTCGCGATTGCGCGGCACCACGATCACGATATCGCCGTAGTCCGGTGTCCCGCCAAATAGCCGCCAGGTGCCGCGCGGCAACAGGTGGAAGCTGACCGAGGACCAGTTCCAGCCATAGGGAAATTTGGAAACCACCAGCCGGTCGCCCACCAGCAGGTTGGGCATCATCGAGATCGACGGGATGTAGAACGGCTTGGCGATCGCGCTGTGGAACGCCAGCACCGCCAGCAGCATCCAGGCGAGGCTGCGCAATTCGGCCAGCCAGTTGATCTTCTCGGGCGCATCGGCCGGGGTTTCCGGCGCGGGGGCGGGGGTCTGGGTCATTGCATCCGTCATGGCATGTCCGTCAGGGGGCGTCAGGCAGCTTGCGCGCCTCGATCACGATGAAGGCCTGGGCCCATGGGTGATCGTCGGTGAGTGTCAGGTGAACCACGGCTTCGTGGCCAGGCGGGGTAATCGCGGCCAGGCGCTGCGCCGCACCCCCGCTCAGCGCCAGGGTCGGCGCGCCGGAGCGGGCATTGACCACGCCGATGTCCTTCATGAAGACCCCGCGCTTGAACCCGGTGCCGACCGCCTTGGAAAAGGCTTCCTTGGCGGCAAAGCGCTTGGCCAGGGTGCCGGCCTTGGTGAAGGGGCGGCTATTGCCCTTGGCGCGTTCGACTTCGGTAAAGACACGATTCTCGAACTTCTCGCCAAAGCGATTGAGCGAATTCTGGATCCGCTCGATGTTGCACAGGTCAGAGCCGATGGCGATGATCATCGCGCCAGCCTGTAATCCAGCATCACCGCCCCGCCCTCGAACTGGGTCGTCCCCGCCAGATCGAGATCGAGCGGGGCGTGATCGGCCTCGTGCAGACGGATCCCCGCGCCGAGGAAGATCGGCATTACGAACAGCCGCAAGCGATCCAGCAAGCCAGCCTTGATGAAGGCCGATTGCAGCTTCGCGCCGCCCACGACCCAGGCATTGCCGCCGTCCCGGGTCAACTGGTCGGCGAGGGCAGGGATACCGTCATGCCAGGCGATCACGTCGGCCGGCCCATTGGCGATGGCGGTCGAGGTCACCACTATGCTGCGCTTGCCCGCATAGGGATAGTCGCCGCCAAACGCGATGACCTGATCATAAGTGGTGCGCCCCATGACGACGGTGTCAATCGAGGCCATGAAATCCTCGAAGCCAAAGTCGATCGCGCCGAACCGCTCAAGCCAGTCCACGCCGCCGCTCTGGTCGGCAACGTAACCGTCCGCGCTCATGGCAATGTAACCCTCGATCACCGAGCCGCATCCATCAGTTCGCGCATCCGCCGCACGCTGGCCTCGAGGCCGACGAAGACCGCCTCGCCGATCAGGTAGTGGCCGATGTTGAGTTCGGCGATCTGGGGGATCGCGGCGACCGGCTGGACATTGTCATAGGTCAGTCCGTGGCCGGCATGCGGCTCGATGCCGTTCTTGGCGGCCAGCGCGGCCATGTCGGCCAGCTTCTTCAGTTCGGTGGCACGCGCCTCGCCTTCCGCATGGGCATAGTCGCCGGTATGGAGTTCCACCACCGGCGCGCCCAGCCGCATCGCCGCCTCGATCTGGCGCTCGTCCGGGCCGATGAACAGGCTGACCCTGATACCCGCATCGCGCAGGCGGCCCACGATCGGGACCAGGCGGTTGTGCTGCCCGGCGGCGTCGAGCCCGCCCTCGGTCGTGCGCTCCTCGCGCCGCTCGGGCACGATGCAGGCGGCGTGCGGCTTGTGGCGCAGCGCGATCGCCAGCATTTCGTCGGTCGCGGCCATTTCCAGGTTGAGCGGCAGGCCGGTCGCCGCCTGGATCCGGGCCAGATCCTCGTCGCGGATGTGGCGCCGATCCTCGCGCAGGTGAACCGTGATCCCGTCCCCGCCGCAGGCCGCCACGATTTCCGCCGCGCGGACCGGATCGGGATGATCCCCGCCGCGCGCATTGCGGATGGTGGCGACGTGATCGATGTTCACGCCCAGGCGAAGAGGGGTAATGGTCACGGCCCAAACCTCATTTTGATTGCGCGCGGCTCCCGGGCTTGATGGCCGGCGTGGCTGCCAGTTCGGGCGGCAGTTCATCCGGCGCATAGGTCGGGAAGTTGATGGCGATCAGCGGGAAGAACGGCACGCCCAGATCGACGGACCCCGCCGAACGGTCGACCAGCGCCGCCGCGGCGATAACCTCGCCGCCAGCCTCGCGCACGCAGTCCATCGCCTCGCGGCTCGACAGCCCGGTGGTCACCACGTCCTCGACCAGCAGCACCTTTTCGCCCGGTTCGATGGTGAAGCCGCGGCGCAATTCGAAAGTGCCGGTGGGGCGTTCGACGAAGATCGCCTCGATCCCCAGCGCCCGGCCCATTTCGTGCCCGATGATCACGCCGCCCATCGCCGGGGCAACCACCTTGGCAATATCCTTGCGCAGGTCGCGCGGGATTCGCTGGGCAATCGCAGCGGCGAGGCGCGAGGCGCGCATGGGGTCCATCAGTACCCGCGCGCATTGCAGGTAATGCGCGCTGTGGCGGCCCGAAGAGAGCAGGAAATGCCCTTCGAGCAGCGCCTTGCTGGCGCGGAATTCGGCCAGAACCTCTTCTTCCTGCATGGGAAACGCTTTCCTTTAAAACTACCTATGGCCCAAGGTCCGGGTTCCCGGCGAGCCGTGTCAAAAATATCCCCTAGAGGCGCTTGAGGTGCCCCGCAAGCGCGCGTATAGGCCCCAGCAAATCTGACTCCCAAGGGGGCGGGAGAAGGGCTTTGGCCCCGATCTTGCCGGCAAAGGAAAGCGAAAGCAGCGCAACGATGACACTGGCAGGAACCGCCCGCACCGCGGGACAAGCGATCAAGGCATTCGGTCTCTCCCTGGCCCTTATGGCCCTGCCGCAGGTGGCGATTGCTGCCCCGGCGGCAACCCCGGCCGCCGCCGCACCGGCGGCCGCCGCACCCGCTCCCGCGGCGGAAGCTGCCGCTCCGGCTGCCGCTGCTCCGGCCGTTGATGCCGCTGCCGCCGCGCCGGCTCCGGCCGCTCCGGCGGTCGATCCCAACGATCCGCGCTTCCAGATTGCCCCGGGTGGCTACACCCCGATGGCGCCGACCCCGGGCAAGGGGATGCCGGTTGCCAAGGGCATTCACCTGCAGGACCAGTATTCGCCGACCGGTGAATATGCCCGCTGGATGCACGACGCCTTCCTGATGCCGATCATCACCGTGATCTCGCTGTTCGTCCTCTTCCTGCTGCTGTGGGTGGTGGCCCGCTACAACAAGCGCGCCAACCCGGTCGCTTCGAAGACCAGCCACAACACCCTGCTCGAAGTGATCTGGACCGGCGTGCCGATCCTGATCCTCGTCGCGATCGCCGTGCCCTCGGTCACCCTGATCGCCAAGCAGTACAAGCCGGCGCCGGCCAAGGCTGTCACCATCAAGGCCACCGGCAACCAGTGGTTCTGGACCTACAGCTATCCCGACAATGGCGGGTTCGAGGTGATCTCGAACATGCTGCCCGTGGACGAAGCCAAGAAGCGCGGGGAACCAGATCACCTGGCGGTTGACTATCGCATGGTCGTGCCGGCTGGTGAGCCGATCCGCCTGCAGGTGACCGCCGCCGACGTGATCCACGCCTTTGCCGTGCCGTCGCTGTGGTCGAAGCTTGACGCCGTGCCCGGCCGGATCAACGAAAAGGTGCTCTTCATCAAGGAGCCCGGTGTTTATTATGGTCAGTGCTCGGAACTCTGCGGCGCGCGTCATGGTTACATGCCGATCGTGGTCGAGGCCCTGCCGCGCCCGCAGTACAACGCATGGGTCATGACCCAAGCCGGTGGCAAGATCGACGGGCTGCCTGAAGCCCCGGCCGCTGCCCCCGCCGCCGCTCCGGCCGCTGCCGCCACCCCGGCTGCGGCAGCTGCTCCGGCTGCCGCTCCCGCCGCGCCCGCTACCGGCGCCTGAGCCCGTTTCAGAAGGACAAGGTTCGCATCATGGCTACCACCGCCGAACACTTCCAGGCCCACGACGACGCGGCCCACCACGATCATGACCACAAGCCGGGCTTCTTTGCCCGCTGGTTCATGTCGACCAACCACAAGGACATCGGGACGCTGTACCTGATCTTCGCGATCTTCGCGGGGCTCATCGGCGGTGCCTTCTCGGGCATGATGCGCCTTGAGCTGGCACAGCCGGGCATCCAGTACCTGGATACCTTTGCCCGCTGGTTTGGTGAAGCGAACCCCAGCTTCGACCAGGCGCTCCACATGTGGAACGTGCTGATCACCGCCCACGGCCTGATCATGGTGTTCTTCATGGTCATGCCGGCGATCATCGGCGGCTTCGGCAACTGGTTCGTGCCGATCATGATCGGTGCCCCGGACATGGCCTTCCCGCGCATGAACAATATCTCGTTCTGGCTGACGGTAGCCGGCTTCTGCTCGCTGCTGTTCTCGGCCTTCGTGCCGGGCGGCACCGGGATCGGCGCCGGGATCGGCTGGACCGCCTATGCGCCGCTGTCGACCTATGGCTCGACCGGCCCGTCGGTGGACTTCGCGATCTTCTCGCTCCACCTCGCGGGCGCTGCCTCGATCATGGGCGCGATCAACTTCATCACCACCATCTTCAACATGCGCGCGCCGGGCATGACCCTGCACAAGATGCCGCTGTTTGTCTGGTCGGTGCTGGTTACCGCCTTCCTGCTGCTGCTGGCCCTGCCGGTCCTGGCCGCCGCGATCACCATGCTGATCACCGACCGCAACTTCGGCACGACCTTCTTCGATCCGGCTGGCGGTGGCGATCCGGTGCTTTACCAGCACCTGTTCTGGTTCTTCGGTCACCCCGAAGTGTACATCATGATCCTGCCGGGCTTCGGCATCATCAGCCAGATCGTCTCGACCTTCTCGAAGAAGCCGGTGTTCGGCTACCTCGGCATGGCCTACGCCATGGTCGCGATCGGCGTGGTCGGGTTCGTCGTGTGGGCGCACCACATGTACACCACCGGGATGAGCGTGAACACGAAGCTCTACTTCACCCTGGCCACCATGGTGATCGCCGTGCCGACCGGCATCAAGATCTTCAGCTGGATTGCCACGATGTGGGGCGGCAGCCTGGAGTTCAAGTCGCCGCTGGTCTGGGCGATGGGCTTCATCTTCCTGTTCACCGTTGGCGGCGTGACCGGCGTGGTCCTGGCCAATGGCGGCGTGGACGACGTGCTGCACGACACCTATTACGTGGTGGCGCACTTCCACTACGTGCTGTCGCTGGGTGCGGTGACCGCGCTCTTCGCCGGGTTCTATTACTGGTTCCCGAAGATGAGCGGCCGCATGCACTCCGAGTTCCTGTCGCACCTGCACTTCTGGGTGTTCTTCGTCGGCGTGAACACGATCTTCTTCCCGCAGCACTTCCTTGGCCTGCAGGGGATGCCGCGTCGCTATCCGGATTACACCGAAGCCTACGCCTTCTGGAACGAAGTGTCGTCGATCGGCTATGTGATCATGGCGAGCTCGCTGGTGATCTGGTTCATCAACATCATCTATGCCTTCACCATGGGCAAGAAGGCCGAAGACAACTACTGGGGCGAAGGTGCGACCACGCTGGAATGGACCCTGTCCAGCCCGCCGCCGTTCCACCAGTTCGAAACCCTGCCGGTGATCGACGACAAGGCCAAGCACTGAGGCCCGACCGTCCGAACCGACTGGACAGAATCCGCCCCGGCCCGCAAGGTCCGGGGCGTTTTCTTTGGAGTATCCCGATGCCTGAATTCCGGATGGTAGATACCGGTGAAGTGACCCTGCGCTGTGCGATCGAGGGGCCGCCGCCCGGTACGGCGCCGCTGGCGATCATGGTCCACGGGTTTCCGGAAAGCTGGTATTCCTGGCGTCATCAGCTCAGCCCGGTGGCGGCGGCGGGATATACCGCCTGCGCCATCGACGTGCGCGGTTATGGCGGTTCGGACAAGCCGCACCCGGTAGAGGCCTATACCCTCCAGGCCATCGCGGCCGACCTGATCGGTCTTGCCGATGCGCTCGCACCGGACCAGCGCGTGGTGCTGATCGGGCATGACTGGGGCGCGCCGATCGTCTGGAACACGGCCTTCACCAATCCCGACCGGATCAGTGCCGTCGCCGGCCTGTCTGTGCCCTTCGCCGGGGCGCCGCTGCGTCCCTTTACCGAGGTGTTCCGCGAAGCCTTCACGGCGCAGGGACGGTTCTTCTACCAGGAGTACTTCCAGGAACCGGGTGTGGCCGAGGCTGAAGCCGAGGCTGATCCCCGCGATTTTGTGGCGCGGATGATGTATTCGATCTCGGGCGATGTGCCGCCGGGTGACTACTGGTCCAAGCCGCTCGGCGCGACCTTCCTTCAGGGGCTGCCCGATCCGCAGCCGGTCCCCTGGCTGAGCGAGGCGGACCTCGATTACTACGAGGCTCAGTTCAAGGCATCCGGCTTTCGCGGGCCGCTGGGCCGCTATCGCAACCACGAACGCGATTACGAATGGCTGAAGCCGATGCAGGGCAAGCAACTGGAACAGCCGTGCCTGTTCATTGGCGGCTCGCGCGATCCGGCCACCACGCTGTTCGGTGCCGTGGCCGATCCGGTGGCGATGATGCGGATGTTCGCGCCCCGGGTCGAAGGGCACGTGCTGGATGGGATCGGCCACTGGACCCAGCAGGAAGCACCGGAAGAAGTGAACGCCCTGCTCATCGATTGGTTGAAGCGAATCTGAGCCGCGACTATAGCGCCGCCAGTCATGACCTCTGCCACCACTCCAGCACCGGCGCTGCCCACCGACTGGCGCGATTTCTTCGCGCTGACCAAGCCGCGCGTGATGAGCCTCGTGATCTTCACCGGGCTGTGCGGATTGCTGGCCGCACCCGTGCCGGTGAACCCGGTGCTGGGCTTTACCGCGATCCTGTGCATCGCGCTGGGGGCAGGCGGATCGGCCGCGCTCAACATGTGGTGGGAAGCCGATATCGACGCGCAGATGAAGCGTACCGCCGGTCGCCCTTTGCCGGCGGGCCGGATGCCGCGCGAATCCGCCCGCGATTTCGGGCTGGTCCTGTCGCTGATCTCGGTCCTGATCATGGCGGTGGGGGTCGGCTATCTGGCCGCCGCGGTGCTCGCCTTCTCGATCTTCTACTATGCGGTGATCTATACGATCTGGCTCAAGCCGCGTACCCCGCAGAACATCGTGATCGGGGGCGGGGCCGGCGCCTTTCCGCCGATGATCGGCTGGATCGCCGCCACGGGCGAGATCACGCTGATGCCGATCCTGCTCTTCGCGATCATCTTTTTCTGGACCCCGCCGCATTTCTGGGCGCTCGCCCTGTTTGTCGAGATCGACTATGCCAAGGCGGGGATTCCGATGATGCCGGTGGTGGCCGGCCAGCATTCGACCCGGCGCCAGATCCTGGTCTATGCCGTCCTGCTGCTGCCGCTTGCCATGCTGCCTTTCTGGATCGCCGGGGCGGGCGTGGTCTACGGGGCTTCGGCCCTGCTGCTCTCGGCGATCTTCCTGGTGCTGGCACTCCGCGTCGCGGTGTTCCGGCAAGGGGTGGGGGAAACCGACATGGGACCCGAAAAGCGGCTCTTCGCCTTTTCGGTGTTCTACCTCTTTGCCCTGTTCGCTGCGCTGGTGGCGGACCGCTGGATCATGGGATGAACCGAATGCCTAGCTTTCCCGACCCCGAAGCCGAACGCAAGCGCATCATCAAGCAGCGCAACATGATGCTGGGTGGCCTGCTGGTCGCCATGGCGGCGCTGTTCTATTTCATCACGATCGCCCGGCTGGGAGGGTAACGCCATGACCGTCCTGGCCCTGCCCAAGGATCCGAATGCCCGCACCGGCGTGCTGGCCCTGCTTGGTGCCGCGGCGATGCTGGCGCTCGGCTTTGCCTCGGTCCCGCTTTATCGCATCTTCTGCCAGGTTACCGGCTTTGGCGGCACCACCATGAAGGCGACCGAAGCCGAAGCGGCGGCTGTCCAGGTGACCAACAAGCTGATCTCGGTGCGGTTCGATGCCAATGTCGATCGCCAGCTGCCGTGGAAGTTCCAGATGGAGCAGACCACCCAGGACCTGCGTATCGGCGCGCGCAAGATGGCCTATTATTCGGCCGAGAACCTGTCGGACCAGCCGATCACCGGGATCGCCTCGTACAACGTCGAGCCGGAACTGGCGGGCAAGTACTTCCACAAGATCCAGTGCTTTTGCTTCAACGAGCAGACGCTTCAGCCTGGGCAGGCGATCAACATGCCCGTGATCTACTATGTCGATCCGAAGATTCTCGAGGATCCGGAAACGAAGGACATCCAGCAGATCACGCTGAGCTACACCTTCCACAAGTCCGCGCAGCAGCCTGTCCAAAAATTGGCTGCAAACACTCTGGACCAGTCGCAGCCCGCGCGATAAGGGCATCGTCAATTCTGCGCCGCAAGCCGGGCTTGCGGTGCCTCAACGGGATCAACGGGGACCACTAACATGGCCGGCACCAAGAACCACGATTACCATATCCTCGATCCGGATATCCTGCCCTTCATGGGGTCGGTTTCGGCCCTGCTGGCCACCAGCGGCGGTGTGCTGACCATGCACGACATGGCTGCCGGCAAGTATGTGCTGCTGGTCGGCATGTTCGGCATCCTGTTCACCATGTGGCAGTGGTGGTCGAAGGTGATCAAGGAAGCGCACGAAGGGTATCACACCCCGGTGGTGCAGTTGCACCTGCGCTATGGCATGATCACCTTCATCGCTTCGGAAGTGATGTTCTTCGTCGGCTGGTTCTGGGCCTTCTTCAATTTCTCGCTGTTCCCCAGCGAGATTGCTGAAGTGGTTGGTGGCCAGTGGCCGCCCAAGGCGATCGAGCACGTGCTCAACGCCTTCGACCTGCCGCTGCTCAACACGCTGATCCTGCTCTGCTCGGGTACCACGATCACCTGGGCGCACCACGCGCTGATCCATGGTGACCGCGAAGGGCTGAAGAAGGGGCTGTGGGCCACCATCGCCCTGGGTGCGCTGTTCACCAGCATCCAGGCCTTCGAATACTCGGTCGCGCCGTTCCCGTTCGGCCAGAACACCTATGGCTCGGCCTTCTACATGGCGACCGGCTTCCACGGCTTCCACGTGCTGGTCGGCACGATCTTCCTGATCGTCTGCCTGCGCCGCGCCTACAACGGCGATTTCACCCCCAAGCAGCACTTCGGCTTCGAAGCGGCGGCCTGGTACTGGCACTTCGTCGACGTGGTCTGGCTGTTCCTGTTCGTCGCCATCTATGTCTGGGGCGGTTGGGGCCACCCGGTTCACTGATGTCCGACGGCGCAAGCCACAACGAAAAGGGGCAGCCCGGCCTGGCCGCGGCTGCCCTTTTCGCACTCTGCCCGCGCTGCAGTGCGAAGGGGTTGTTCGATGGCGCGGCGCGCTTCGCGCCGCGCTGCCCGGCCTGCGGGCTCGATTACCAGCAGTTCAATGTCGGTGATGGGCCGGCGGCCTTCCTGACCATGATCATCGGCGCGCTGGTGGTGGGTCTGGCGCTGTGGCTGGAGTTCACGTGGCAGCCGCCATTCTGGGTCCATATCGTGCTATGGGTGCCGCTGGTCGCCGGGCTGACCCTGTGGGGCCTGCGCGTCAGCAAGGCCGCCTTGCTGGCGGCCGAGTACCAGCGCCACGCCCGCGAGGCGACCAGCGACGACCTGCGGAAGGACTGATGCTCAAGCGGCTACCCCTGATCCCGACGCTGGTGGTGCTGGTTGCCGTGGCCATCATGATCCGGCTGGGCTTCTGGCAGATTGACCGGATGCACGAAAAGGCCGTGCTGATTGCCCAGTACGATGCGGCGCAGGATCGCATCGATCTTCCGGCATGGCCGCGCAGCCAGGACGAGGCGGTGCAGGTGCTCTATCGCCAAACCGTCATCACGTGCCTTGCCCCCGGTCCTGATCGGCCGATTGCCGGTCATAATCCCTGGGGGGAAACTGGCTGGTCGCACATGGTCACCTGCAAGCTTGAGGGCGGCGGGGAAGCAGAGATCGTGATGGGTTGGTCGCGCGATCCGGCGCCGCGCCAGTGGAGCGGCGGCGTGGTCAGCGGCTCGATCGTCGAAGGGATCGCCGCGCCGGCCCGGCTGGTTGCGCTTGAGCCGGTGGCCGGCCTGGGCCCCAGCGCTCTTCCTGATCCAAGTACAATTCCGAACAACCACTGGTCCTATGCGATCCAGTGGTTCCTGTTCGCAGGCGTCGCACTGGTCATCTATGCCCTCGCGCTGCGCAAGCGCCTTGCCGCGCGCGAAGGTGAGGGCTAACGGCCCTTATCGATGGATTACATTTCGACCCGCGGCAGCGCTCCGACGCTCGATTTCGCCGGGGCTACCCTGGCTGGCCTCGCCAGCGACGGTGGCCTTTACGTACCGCGCGAATGGCAGCGCTTTTCGACCGATGAGATCGCGGCCATGGCCGGCCTGCCCTATGCCGAGCTGGCCGCGCGGGTCATGCAGCCCTTCGTGGGCGACAGCCTGACGCCGGAGCGCCTGCGCGAACTGACCGCCCAGGCCTATGGCCGCTTCGCGCACAAGGCGGTGACCCCGCTCAAGCAGCTGGACGAGCAGCACTGGCTGCTGGAACTGTTCCACGGCCCGACGCTGGCCTTCAAGGACGTGGCGCTGCAACTGCTGGGCCTGCTGTTCGAGGAATTCCTCGCGCGGGGCGGTGATCCGCTGACCATTGTCGGGGCCACTTCGGGCGATACCGGCTCGGCCGCGATCGATGCGGTGGCCGGCCGCTCGCGCGTCGAGATCTTCATGCTCCACCCCAAGGGCCGGGTCAGCGAGGTCCAGCGCCGCCAGATGACGACGGTGCTGGCCCCCAACGTCCACAACATCGCGATCGAGGGAACCTTCGATGATGCCCAGGCGATGGTGAAGCGGATGTTCAACGATACGGCGATGACCAGCCGCTTCGCGATCGGCGCGGTCAATTCGATCAACTGGGCGCGGCTGATGGCCCAGGTGGTCTATTACTTCGCCGCCGCGCTGCAACTGGGCGCGCCGCACCGCAAGGTGGCATTTGCGGTTCCCACGGGCAATTTCGGCGATGTGTTCGCCGGCTATGTTGCCGCGCAGATGGGGCTGCCGATCGAGCGGCTGATCGTTGCGACCAATGTCAACGACATCCTGCACCGCGCCCTGACCACGGGGGACTATTCGGCCGGCACGGTTACGCCGACCGCCGCACCGTCGATGGATATCCAGGTCTCGTCCAACTTCGAACGGCTGCTGTTCGATTTGGGCGGCCGGGATGGGGCCGCGCTGGCCGCGCAGATGGCCGGGTTTGAAGCGACCAAGGCGATGCAGTTGACCAATGCCCAGCGGGAAGGTGCTGCCACCCTGTTCACCAGCGCCCGCGCCGATGCCGCCGATATGGCTCGCGCGCTGCGCTGGGGCTGGGACAATGCCGGGGAACTGCTCGATCCGCATACCGCCATCGGGCTCCATGCCGCCCGCACGGCGGGGATCGATCCGGCCGTGCCGGTCGTGACGCTGGCCACGGCGCACCCGGCCAAGTTCGGTGATGCGGTCGAACGCGCCACCGGCCACCGCCCGGCCCTGCCCGCGCGCGTGGGGGACCTGTTCGAGCGCGAGGAGCGGCTGGCCGAACTGCCGGGCGACTATGCGGCCGTGGCCGACTATGTCGCCGTCCGCGCGGTGCCGCGTGGTTAGATGATTCTCGCTGCGCCAGCCTGCGAGCCATTTCCACCCCTCCCGTTTACGGGAGGGGCCGGGGGAGGGTCTGTTCCATTGCTGCTGCCGGCTAACATGCCCTCCCCTAGCCCCTCCCGTGAACGGGAGGGGAATTCAGAGAACCGACATGGCTTCGCTGGTCGCTGATCCCATACTGATGACTGGCGAAGGCTGGGCGGATTATGGCCTGGTCGACAGCGGCCATGGCCGCAAGCTGGAACGCTATGGTCCGCACCGGTTCATCCGGCCAGAGCCGCAGGCGATGTGGCGCCCCCGGCTGGAGCGCTGGGCCTCGGACGGCGAGTTCGTCCCCGGATCGGACGAGGATGGCGGCGGGCGCTGGAATTACGCCAACCCGGTTCCGCGCGAAGGCTGGCCGCTGGCGCGCGGAGACGTGAAGTTCACCGCCCAGTGCACGCCCTTCCGCCATCTCGGCTTCTTCCCGGATATGGCCCCGGTGTGGGACTGGATGGGCGAGCAGCTGGCCGGGCGTAGCGACGCGCAGACGATGAACCTGTTTGGCTATACCGGCGTCGGCACGCTTTCACTGTCGCAATATGGCCCGGTCACCCATGTCGATGCCAGCAAGAAGTCGGTCGCCCAGGCGCGCGAGAATGCCGCGCTGTCGGGCATGGCCGACCGGCCGATCCGCTGGATCGTCGACGATGCGGCCAAGTTCACCGCGCGCGAGGTGCGCCGGGGCAAGCGCTATGACGGGATCATCCTTGATCCGCCCAAGTTCGGACGCGGGCCGGAAGGCGAGGTCTGGCGGATCGAGGAGCATCTCGCGCCGCTGATCGGCGATTGCCGCCGGCTGCTGGATGCCGACAGCCGTTTCCTGTTCCTGACGGTCTATGCCGTGCGGATGAGCAGCCTCGCCCTGGCGGGTCTGCTGGACGAGGTCTTTGCCGATCTGCCCGGCCGGATCGAGCATGGCGACCTGGCCGTGCGCGAGGAAGCCCTTCGGCAGGCTCAGGATGAGCGGAATGCTTCCCGACTGCTGCCCACCGCGATCTTCGCGCGCTGGTCGAATCCCGGCTAAGGGGCGCGCATGGCCGATTCGCTGATCCTCGAAGTTGCCGATTTCGAACACGATGTCCTGACCGGCATCTATTCGGAGGAAACCGGCCGCCCGCAGCCGCTGCGCTTCACTATCCAGGTCCGGCTGAAAGTGGCCGAGCGCTACGCGCCCGATACGCCGCTGGCGGCCAGCAAGAACTACATGGACCTGAAGTTCGCCGCGTCCGAGGCGCTGCCCAAGGGTGTCCACTTCACCCTGATCGAGGCCGTGGCCGATCATGTCTGCGAAACCCTGTTCGTGCAGGATGAACGGGTCGAGGCGGTGACGGTGAAGATCGTCAAACTGGCGATCAGCGAGGCGGGCGAGAAGATCGGCATTACCCTGACCCGCGAGCGGCGCTGATGGAGCTGGTGCGGATCACGGACCTGCCGGAGGATCCGCTGGAGGCTGCGGCCGCGTTTCATGCGGATCATGTTGCCGCGATCCGCGCGGCCGGGGCCGATCAGCTGCTGGTCTTCCCAGCCGCCGATCACACCCATCGCGGCTGGCGGCTGGCTGCGGTGCAGATGTTGGCCCGCGCCCTTGCGCCGCAACGCGTCAATGCAGTCAGCGGGGGCGCTGCCGCTGCGGTGGCAGCAGCGGCCGACTATCTCGCCCGAGCGCCGGGCCTCACCAGCCAGTTGATTTCGCTGGATGACGAAGGCGCGGGTGCGGTGCTACCACCGCAAGCATGACGCTAGTCGACCAGTTCCAGCGCCGGATTTCCTACCTGCGCCTGTCGGTGACCGACCGCTGCGACCTGCGCTGCGCCTATTGCATGCCCGAACGCCAGACCTTCCTGCCGCGCAGCGAAGTGCTGAGCCTTGAGGAATTGCACCAATTGGCGCTGGGCTTCATCGCGCGCGGGATCACCAAGCTGCGGCTGACCGGCGGCGAACCGCTGGTCCGGCGTGACATGATCGAGCTGGTCCGGGCGCTGGGCCGCAAGCTGGGAGACGGCCTCGACGAGCTCACCCTGACCACCAACGGCACGCGCATCGCCGAATTTGCCGAGGACCTGTTCGCCGCCGGGGTGCGGCGGATCAACGTTTCGCTCGATACGCTGGACCGCGCCACCTTCGCCCGGCTGGCCCGGCGTGACAGCCTGCCACAGGTGCTGGAAGGGATCGCGGCGGCCAAGGTGGCGGGGCTCAAGGTCAAGCTCAACACCGTGGCGCTGAAGGATACCAACGCCGAGGAAATCCCCGCTCTGATCGAATGGGCACACGGGCAGGGGCTGGAACTAACCCTGATCGAGGTCATGCCGCTGGGCGAGGTCGAGGAAGACCGGTTCGACCAGCACCTGCCGCTCAGCGAAGTGCGGACCGCGCTGGAGGCGCGCTGGACCCTGACGCCCAGCGAGCACCGCACCGGCGGCCCGGCGCGCTATTTCGACGTGGCTGAAACCGGTGGCCGGATCGGCCTGATCACGCCGCTGACCGACAATTTCTGCGAAGGTTGCAACCGGGTGCGGGTGACTGCCACCGGCCAGCTTTATCCCTGCCTAGGCGGGGGCGAGCGGGTCGACCTGCGCGCCGCGCTGCGCTCGGCCGATCCGGATGCCGCGCTGGCCGAGGCGCTGGACGTGGCGATGAAGATCAAGCCGCTGCGCCACGCCTTTCGCATCGATGCGCATGGGCAGGCGCCGGCCCTGCCGCGCCACATGTCGATGACCGGGGGTTGAGCGTGGCCCGGTTGGTGTTCCTGGGTCGGCTGGCGGACCTCGCGGGCGGGGTGGAGCGGGACGTTGCGCCCGGCCCACTGGCGGATATCCTTGCCGCCCTGCCGGTGGAGCTGGCTGTTGCCCTGCTCGACGAGCGGGTGCGGATCGCGCTCAACGGTGAGCTGCTGGCCGAGCCGGGCGGGATCGTTCTGGCAGAGGGGGATGAGCTGGCCTTCCTCCCGCCGGTCAGCGGGGGCTAGCTTTTCCCGTCACCCTGAACTTGTTTCAGGGTCCATTGGGCCTTGACCCCATAGGTCACATCGGGAGGAGAGATGGATGCTGAAACAAGTTCAGCATGACGAGCTAAGAACAGGTGCGGGGTTATGACAATCGACGTTCGCCTCCTGACCGAGCCCTTCATTCCCGGTGCGTTCATCGGACCCTTTACCCAGGCCCATCCGGGGCTGGGCGGGGTCTGCACTTTCGTGGGCGAAGTGCGGGGTGTGGCCAAGGGTGGCGGGCGGGTCGAGGCGCTGGAGCTGTCGCACTATGAACCGTTGACCCTGCCGGGGATGCAGGCGCTGGCCGAAGCGGCGGCGGCGCGATTCGGCCTGATGGGCCTGCTGATGTTGCACCGGGTGGGCCGGCTTCATCCCGGCGAACCGATTGTCTGCGTTTCCGCTGCGGCCGAACATCGCCGCGCCGCGATCGACGCGGTCGATTTCGCGATGGACCACCTCAAGAGCGATTCGTGGTTCTGGAAGCGCGAGCTGCGGGATGGCGCCTGGCACTGGATCGAACCACGCGAACAGGACCACGCGGACCTGGCGCGCTGGCGCTAGCTCGCCAGGCGGCCTTGCAGGTCGGCGATGATCCGGTCCTGCTCGAGCACGATGGCCATGGCCGCCTCGCGGGTGGCCTTGGCTTCGGCGGCGGGCTCGCCCTCAATCCGGCCAGCGGCATAGATCGAATCGATCTCGGCCAGGGCGACCAGCGCCTCGCTGCGGACAGTCTGAAGGCCGGACAGCGCGACCGTGGCGACCGACCAGTTTTCGCTGGCCATGGCGGCTCCACTGGCGGCCAGCACCTGGCGGCGCACGGCGGGTTCGGCGGCGCGGAAGCGGCCATCGGCCGCGCGCACCCGCTCAAGCAGCGAATCGAGGCTGCGCAGCACTGCCGGATCGACCGGCGCGGGCGGCGGCGGGGGCGGCGGGGCTTCGAGCGTTCCGCTTACCCGCTCGATCGGGCGCTTGGCCAGCGAGGGATAGGCCCCCGGAGTGGTCGAGCAGGCCCCCAGCAAAAGTGCGGGGATCAGGCAGGTCAGCGAGCGATTCATCGCCGCAGCCATAGCACGCCCGATTTCCTGCGCCAGCGCGCAAGATTCCTCCGGCCCACTTGGTTGACAGCCCCGCCCCCTTGGACTAGGGGCGCACCTTCTTGCGGCACCCCGCACACGCGGGGCGGCTGCTATGCTTTAAACACGGAATAGGTCACATGTTCGCTGTAGTGCGCACTGGCGGCAAGCAGTACCGGGTCGCCGCCGGAGACAAGATCGCGGTTGAGAAGCTGGCTGGTGAAGCTGGCGAAACCATCACGCTCGCCGATGTTCTGCTGGCTGGTGACGGCGGCGAAGTGAAGGATGCCAAGAGCGTCGTCGTTTCGGCCGAAATCATCGCCCAGGCGAAGAGCGAAAAGGTGGTCGTGTTCAAGAAGCGTCGCCGCCACAACTATCGCCGCAAGAACGGCCACCGCCAGCAGATGACCCTGCTGCGCATCGTGGCAGTCGGCGCGGGCGAAGCCCCGGCGAAGAAGGCTGCCAAGAAGGCCGCCCCCAAGGCCGAAGCGGCCGCTGAATAAGCATTCGGAGTAGATCGAGATGGCACACAAGAAAGCAGGCGGTTCGTCGCGTAACGGTCGTGATTCGGCTGGCCGTCGCCTTGGCGTGAAGAAGTTCGGCGGCCAGGAAGTGGTCGGCGGCAACATCATCATCCGTCAGCGCGGCACCCGCGTGTACCCGGGCGCCAATGTCGGCATGGGCAAGGATCACACCCTGTTCGCGCTGACCGAAGGCCGAGTCCGCTTCCACGATGGCAAGCTGGGCCGCAAGTACGTGTCGGTCGACATGGCGATTGCCGCCGAATAACCGGACAGTCGATAACGGGCTGTCCTTGATGGGCAGCCCCCGCCGGATCACCGATCCGGCCGAATGAGGGAGAGGGGCCCGCCCGTCTCCCTCTTTTCATTTCTCCCTCTGCGCCGCCCCGGACAAGCCCGGGGTCGATGTAACCGAGGCGTCACGCGGCCGTTCTAGGGCGGGCCGCGCGGGGCCGCGAGGAGAGTGGAGAGTGACGATGTTCATTCGCAGCGAACGGCTGTTCCTGCGGCCTGCCTGGCCGGAGGACTGGCAGGAACTGTTGACCCGCGTGGCGGACGAGGCGGTGGTCAGGAACCTGGCCAAGGCGCCCTGGCCCTATACGGCCGACGATGCCCGCTGGTTCGCCAGCCAGCCGCAGGACCAGCGCCTGCCCCATTTCCTCATCACCCTGCCGACCAGCGCCGAACCCGCGCGGCTGATCGGCTGCATCGGCTTTGCCGCCGATGGTGACGAGGTTGAGCTGGGCTATTGGCTGGCCCGCGAATACTGGGGCCAGGGCTATGCCAGCGAGGCGGCGCGGGCGGTGATCAGCCTGGCGCGGACGCTGGGCTACCGCCGGCTGGTTGCCGGGCACTTCATCGATAACCCGGCATCCGGCCGGGTGCTGCGCAAGGTCGGCTTCCGCCCGACCGGGCAGATCCGCCAGCGCTTCAGCCTCGCCCGCGGGACGGAAGTCGCCTCGATCGAGCACGAACTCGACCTCGGCGAGACTTGCCGCGGCGATGACGACCCGCCGCTGATGCGCGCGGCCTAGCCCCTGGCAGACAAGAAAGAAACCTCCCCGGGCAAAGACCTGGGGAGGTTTCTTCGCTTGAGCTGTCAAATCGGCGGATTAGGCCAGCACCGCGTCCTTGAATTCGCTGTCGTGCTTGCTGATCAGCGCCCGGTCATCGTGGTTCCACGGGTGGAAACCGGGCATGAAATAGCTGAGCCAGGCCGGGAAGATCCGGCGCAGCACGCCCGGCGTGCCGACCAGGTACCAGGCGAGTTTGGCCTTGACCTTCCAGCCGGTCAGCCCGTCCTGCTTCAAGAGTTCGATGGTGTCCTGCCAGCGGTTGCGGATGAAGTTCATCGTCACGATCAGCATCATCAGGCTCTTCACCTTCCAGCGCCGATAGCGGGTCCAGTCCTTCGTGGCATGCAGCCAGGTGTCGTAGGCGACGCCCTTGTGCTCGATTTCCTCGATCGCGTGCCAGCGCCACATCGCGGCGGTTTCCGGCTCGGCCCCGGCAAAGTGCTGCGGGTTGGCGAGGAATTCCTGCGCCATCATCGCCGTGTAATGCTCCAGCGCCATGGTAACGGCGAGGTTGAGGATCGCCGGGCGGTCCTTGGTCAGTTCCAGGTTCGCGGCGACGCGCTGGTCGATCGCGTCAAGGTCATACCCGGCATCCACCGCCGCGCGGTTGAAGGCGATGTGTTCGCGGGTGTGGTTGATTTCCTGGCGGATGAAGGCGCGGATTTCGGCCTCCAGCTTGGGGCCGGCACCTTCGCGGTGGGCCTTTACCGCTTCGATGAAGAAGGCTTCACCGCGCGGGAAGGTGGCGGACAGGGCATTGTGCCAGGCCGTCGCCACCGGATCATTGTTCAGCCACCACCGGCCGGGCTTCTGCTTGCGGCCGAAGCGTTCATCACGCACGGTGATGGTGAGATCGGCAGGGGTAGGACCGGCCTTGCCCAAGGGGGCGGCGGGTTCTACGTCGAGCGGGAACTTGGTGGGTGCGTTCATGGTGCCCTGTTAGGATTAACTGACACTCATGTCAATAAGGAAAAGACTCAGCCAGGAAGAAAGCCGCACCGTCGCGCTGGAAGCCGCGCGGGCGCTGCTGATCGAGCTTGGCCCGCAGGCAGTGACGCTCAAGGCCGTGGCCGCGCGAATCGGGCGGACCCACGCCAACCTGCTCCACCATTTCGGCTCGGCCGCCGGGTTGCAGAAGGCGCTGGCCGAACATCTGGCCGTCACCATTTGCGCCACGGTGGAGGAAGCCGTGCTGGCCAGCCGCAAGGGCGAGGGCTCGCCGCGCGAGATCGTGGATCTGGCCTTCGATGCCTTTGACAAGGAAGGCGGCGGGGCGCTGGCCAGCTGGATGCTGATGAACGGCAACGAGGATGCGCTCGATCCGCTGGTCAGCGCGATTCACGACCTGGTTCAGGATCTGGACGAATTCGGCTCCGGCCAGATGCGCGGCGTGGCCCATGCGCTATGCCTGATGGCGATGGGCGATGCCATGCTGGGCGGGGCGCTGGCCCATTCGCTGAAGCTGCCGCGCACCACGGCACGCGACATTGCCGAGGCCATGCTGGTTGACCAGGCGGTGAAGGCGGGGCTTGCCCCCGATCGTCAGCCCGGCTGAAGCCAGCCGGGCAGGGTGGCGGGATCGAGATCCTCCACCCGGCGGTGATCGACCGCCAGGCCAAGGTCCGGATAGGCGGCGCGCTGCCGCGCGGGATCACTCCCTTCCTGCGGCACGACCACCAGCCGCCTGTTGACCTTCTGCCGCCAGTTCATCCGCGCGGTATTCTCCTGCCCGACATAGCAGCCCTTGGTGAAGGACACGCCGTTCAGTTCGGCCGCGTTGCATTCCAGCCAGAGCAGGTCGGTCAGTTCTGCCGCTCCCTCGGTGACGCCAAGCGAGAGGCGGTGCTGGCGCCAGGCGCGGGATGCATCCTCCCCTGCCGCCTCACCCAGCCAGCGCTGGCCCAGCGCGGGCAGGCGCGGATCGGGGGAAGGGCCTTCACCCGGCTGCCAATGCACGCCAACCGCCGGACCGAGCGCAATCGCGATCTTGCGGCGCAGGCGGTAGATCGACAGGCGCTTGATCAGCGCCTCGGCCGCCGCGGCCTCGCAATCGAGCAGCAGGTCGGCCCCATCAGCCCAGACCAGAAAATCGGCGATCACCTTGCCCTGCGGGGTCAGCAGTGCGGCCCAGACCGGCAGCGTGCCCGAAACGTCATTGGTGACCAGGCCGTTGAGGAACCCGCGCAGGTCTTCGCCCGGTTCGGTGGCGGACAGGCGGATCACGGCGCGGTCGATCAGGTGAGTGGCGGTCATGGGTGACAGATAGGGTGCGCCATGCCTAAGGAAAAGCCATGACCGACACGCCGAATCGCCTGACCATCCGCCGCCCCGACGATTGGCACGTTCACCTGCGCGACGGGGCCGTGCTGGAAGGCGTGGCAAAGCACACCGCGCACCAGTTTGCCCGCGCGATCGTGATGCCCAATCTTTCGCCCCCGATCACCACGGTCGCGGCGGCGGCGACCTATCGGGAACGGATTGTCGCGGCGACGGGACCGGGTTTCACCCCGCTGATGACCGCGTACCTGACTGACACGATCGACGCGGACGAGATTGCGCGCGGCTTTGCCGAAGGGGTGTTCACTGCAGCCAAGCTCTATCCCGCCCATGCCACCACCGGTTCCGCCCACGGCGTGACTGACGTGGCCAATATCCGTCCTGTGCTGGAACGGATGGAAGCGATCGGCATGCCGCTGCTGATCCACGGCGAAGTGACCGACAGCCACGTCGATATCTTCGACCGCGAGGCGGTGTTCATCGAGCGCACGCTTTCAGGGCTGGTGCGCGACCTGCCCGGCCTGCGCATCGTCTTCGAGCACATCACCACCAGGGATGCGGTGGAGTTCGTCGAAAGCGCCGGGCCGAACGTGGCCGCCACGATCACGCCCCAGCATCTTCACATCAACCGCAACGCCATGTTCACCGGCGGCATCCGCCCGCACATGTACTGCCTGCCGGTGGCCAAGCGCGAAGTGCACCGGCTGGCGCTGCGCAAGGCGGCAACTTCGGGCAATCCGAAGTTCTTCCTCGGCACGGACAGCGCGCCGCACGCTGTGGGGGCAAAGGAATCGTCGTGTGGCTGCGCGGGCATCTTCAACGCGCCCTTCGCGCTGGAAAGCTATCTTGCCGTGTTTGAGGAAGAAGGCGCGATCGACAAGTTCGAAGGCTTCGCCAGCCTCAATGGTCCGGCCTTCTATCGCCTGCCCGTGAACGAGGACACGGTCACGCTGGAGCGCAGCGGCACCCCGGTGCCCGAACTGATCGACGCCAATGGCACCCCGATCGTGCCGTTCCACGCGGGCGAGACCCTGGCCTGGCGGTTCGTGGGTTAGGCCCGGGCCTGCCGCGATCGCGCCAGCAGGTCCCAGATGAACAGGGCAATCGCGGTCCAGATCAGCGCGAAGCTGACCAGCTGCGCTCCGTCGAGCGGCTTGTGGAAGAACACCAGCCCCAACACGAAGACCATCGAGGGGGACATGAACTGGATCATCCCCATGGTCGAATAGGCCAGCCGCTGCGCCGCCATGGCGAACAGGACCAGCGGCACGGCGGTGACCACCCCCGAGAACAGCACCAGCGCGGCATCACGCCAACCGCCCAGCAGGGCGCTGCCGGCCGGGCCTTGCGCAAAGTAGCCGGCTACGGCCAGCGCCGGCAGGAACAGCACCATCACCTCGATCGACAGCCCGGTCAGCGCCGAAACCGGCGCCAGCTTGCGCACGAAGCCATAGGCCGTCCACGACAGGGCCAGGACCAGGCTGATCCACAGCGTGGCGAGGGCCTCCCAGGCCAGGATCACCACCCCCAGGGTCGAGATCGCGACCGCCAGCCATTGCCGGCGGGTCAGCCGCTCCCCCAGGAACAGGGTACCGGCCAGCACGCTCAGCAGCGGGGTAACGTAATAGCCGACGCTGGCGGCGTAGACCTGCTCGGCCTGGATCGCGGCGACATAGACCAGCCAGTTGATCGCGATCAGCACGGACGAGGCCAGCAGCATCAGCCGCGTGCGCCGGTTGGCGAGCGCTGCCGTAACCTCGCCCAGCTGGCCGCGCCAGGCCAGGATCAGCAGGCAGAGCGGCAGCGACGAAATCACCCGCCAGCCGACGAATTCGAAGGCCGGAACGTGCGAGATCAGCCACAGGTACAGCGGCAGCAGGCCCCAGACCAGATGCGCCCCCAGGGCCAGCGGCAGCCCGCCAGTGCGGGGTGAAGGGGTGGGCGCGGTCATGCGCAGGGCGGTAGTCCGACAGGGGGCGCGGAGCAAGCGATGCGGGTCCGCGGAAAAAATTTCGTCCCTGACAGTTCGGTTGCGCCCTGTTCAGGTTGAGGTGCTTATAGCTGAACGCAACAGCTCACACGGAGACCGAACATGCCCCAGACCTTCAAGTCCGCCGCCCTCGCGCTGCTGGCCCCCGTCATGGTGTTGACCGCCAGCCCGGCCTTGGCCCAGAGCGGCGACTGGGACCGTCGCGGGGACGACTACTACAGCCAGGACTATCGCGGCGATTACCGCGATGGTTATCGCGATCGCTATCGCGGCGACTATCGCCAGCGCGGCTATTATGGTGAGCCGGTCTATGCCAACACCCGCACCTGGCGCAGCGACGATGGTCGCCAGTACTGCCGCCGTAGCGATGGCACCACCGGCCTGATCGTCGGCGGCGTGGCCGGGGCGCTGATCGGGCGCGAAGTGGCCGGGCGGCGCGGCGATCGCACCCTCGGCGCGATCCTCGGCGCGGCGGGCGGTGCCCTGCTCGGCCGCGCGATCGACCGCTCTTCCAGCAACGACGGCTATCGCTGCCGCTAAACCGCCCTTAACCATCGCGCGGGTAAGGCTTCCGCGCGATGGTCCGGGCTTTACTCCTTCTAGCGCTCCCGCCGCTGCTGGCGGCTTGCGGCCAAACCGCGCCTCCGCCGCCACCGGCCGAGCGCGATCCGGCAGTGGCCGCTGCGCTGGCCCTGCCGCTGCTCAGCGATCCGGACCTGGCGGGCTCCAACCCCGCCGGTGCCGCGCTGACCGGAGGTGGACCGCCGGTCGGCGCGATCCCCCTCATTCCGGTCGACCCAGCGAGCGCCGAAGCGGCGCGATCGGCTGCCCGGCAACTGCTCGGCGGGTCGATCCCCGCCCTGCCGCGCCCGGCGGGCGAGGACCGGGTGTCGCCGATCGCTGACGCGCCAACGGCCGCAGCCATTGCGGCAGCGCTCCCGTTCAGCCGGACCTGCGCGGCCGAGCTTGACTATTCCTTCAGCTGGGCCGCGCGCCTGCCGGCCGCCCTGCCGATCTATCCGCTGGGCGAGGCGCAGGAAGCCGGTGGCAACGACCGTGCGGGCTGCAGGCTTCGCGTGGTGGACTTCAGGGTACCCGTAAGTGCCGATGAAGTGATCGCGTTCTACCACGCGAGTGCCGTCCGGGCGGGCCTCAGCACCACTTATCGCCGCGCCGGTGGCGATGCCGTGCTGACAGGCGGCAAGGACGGATTTGGCTATGCCGTTTTCGCCCGCCCGCTGCCCGACGGGCAGGCCGAGGTCGACCTGATCGTCAACGGTTGAGGCGGCGCTACTTCGCTTCGCGCAGGCCCACGCCGATCATCGCGCGGGGCTGCTCCATCTCGTTCGAGGCGACCGGATAGGCGCAGTAATCCGCGGCATAATAGGCGCTCGGGCGGTGGTTGCCCGACAGGCCCACCCCCCCGAACGGCGCGGCCGAGCTGGCCCCGTTGGTCGGCCGGTTCCAGTTGATTACCCCGGCGCGGACATTGGCCCAGAACCGGTTGTATTCCTGCGGTGTGCCGCCAATCAGCGAGGCGGACAGGCCGAAGCGGGTGTTGTTCGCCTCGGCAATCGCCTCGTCCAGGTCGCTCACCTGGCAGACTTGCAGCAGCGGGCCGAACAGCTCGACATCGGGCTTTTCGCGCACGCCGGTCACGTCGATGATCGCGGGCGAGAGGAACGGCAGATCGTCGCGCGGGCGGACCAGATGCTTGATCGGGCGGCCGCCGTTGCTCAGCAGGTAGAGAAAGCTCTCGGTCAGGCCATCGGCGGAATGGTTGTCGATCACCGGGCCCATGAAGGGTTGCGGATCGTCGAACGGCGCGCCGACGATGATCCGGTCAGCCAGCCGCTTCACCTCGCCAACCAGCGCCTCGTACATCGTGTTCTTGACGATCAGCCGCCGCGCGGCCGTGCAGCGCTGCCCGGCGCTGGTAAAGGCCGATTGCACCACCAGCGCGGCGGCATCGGTCAGCTTGGGCGTGTCCCACACCACGATCGGGTTGTTGCCGCCCATTTCCAGCGCCACGATCTTGTCCGGGCGGGTTGCCAGCTTGCGGTTGATGGCAATGCCGGTGTGGGCCGATCCGGTGAACAGCACCCCGTCGATGCCCTCATGCGCGACCAGCGCCTGGCCTTCCTGCGGGCCGCCGACCAGCAGCTGCACGACCGCCGCCGAAATTCCGGCGCGGTGGAAGCATTGCACCAGCAGCTCGGCCGTGGCCGGTGTCTTTTCGCTGGGCTTGAAGACGATCACGTTGCCGGCGATCAGCGCCGGCACGATGTGGCCATTGGGCAGGTGGGCGGGGAAGTTGTACGGCCCCAGCACGGCCATTACCCCGTGCGGCTTGTGCCGCAGCGCGGCGGTGCCCTGCAGCGCGTTGTCCAGCTTGCGCTGGCTGGTCCGCTCGGCATAGGCGCGGATCGAGATCTCGACCTTGTTTACGACGCTTTCGACCTCGGTCCGGGCTTCCCACATCGGCTTGCCGGTTTCGCGGGCGATCATCGTCGCCAGCTTTTCCGCGTCCTTGCGCACTTCGTTGGCAAAGCGGCGGACCAGCTCCATCCGGGTCGAGAGCGGCTGGGCGGCCCAGGCTGGCCAGGCGCGGCGGGCGCGGCCCACGATCTCGTCGACGTCGCCATGCCGGCCGCGCCACAGTTCGGCCCCGGTGGCTGGTTCGTAGGAAATCAGTTCAGCTGTGCTCACAGTCCCGTCCCACCCCGGCTTCGGGCTTGCCGGTGCAAAGCGGCCTTACCTGACCCACCGCTATCTGAAAAGCTTTGCGTTTCAGGCTAAGGAATATCCCTAATCCCGCCTTCACACGGCGGACCCAGCGCTTCGCCAAGGCGGCGGATCGCGGTTACCGCCTCGGCCAGCGGCGCCCAGTCATCGCGCTCATTGATCGCGGCCCAGATCGCCTCCACCCGATCGATCACCAGGCTGGGCGGCTCGGCCTCGTCCCACAGCGGATGATCCGCGCCCACCGGCGCGTAACCGGCCAGCGCGGCGGCAAAATCGCCTTCGGCATGGCGGCCGAAGCGGTGGCGGTGGAAGAAGGCATCGGGGCTCATCCCGCTCTCGCGCATCGACTTTTCCGCAGCCGCGATCACGCCATAGTCGGCCTCGAACCCGCGCGAGGCAACCCCGAGCCGCCACAGGAACTGCTGCGCCAGCGCCGCCTGGTATAGCGGCCCGAACCGTTCCAGCGCGGCGATCAGCGGCGGGGCCTCGCAGACCAGCCGCAGCGCCACGGCCAGCTGCCCGCAGTTCCAGTGCAACGCCTCGGGCTGGCGACCAAAGGCATAGAGCCCGCCGTGATCGAAATAGGCGGCGGTGAATCCGGGGTCCCACTGCGGCAGCCAGCGCCACGGGCCATAGTCAAAGCTTTCGCCCGAAATGTTCATGTTGTCGGTGTTGAGCACGCCGTGGACGAACCCCGCCGCCATCCACTCCGCCGCGAGGCGCGCCAGCCGTTCCACCACCTGGTGCAGCAGCACCGCCGCCGGTTCATCGCGGCCCGGGGCATCGGCGGGCGGGGGCGGGCCGGGGAACTGCTCAAGGCAATAGGCGATCAGCGCTTCCATTTCCTCGCGCCGTTCCAGATAGGCGAGCCGCTGGAAGGTGCCGATCCGGATATGCCCGTGGCTCAGCCGCACCAGCACGGCCGAGCGGGTCGGCGATGGCTCGTCGGAACGGTAGAGGCTCTCCCCGGTCTCGATCACCGAGAAGGTCTTGCTGGTATTGACGCCCAGCGCCTCCAGCATTTCGGTGGCAAGCACTTCGCGCACCGCGCCCTTCAGCGTCAGCCGCCCGTCGCCATCGCGGCTCCACGGGGTCTGGCCGGAACCCTTGGTGCCGAGGTCGAGCAGGCGGCCCCCGGGAGTATTGGCCGCTCCATCGCGCAACTGGGCGAACAGGAAACCGCGTCCGTCGCCCAGATCGGGGTTGTACACACGGAACTGGTGGCCGTGATAGCGCAGCGCCAGCGGCTGGGGCAGGTTGCCGGGCAGCGGCTCGAACCGGCCCATGTGCCGCACCCAATCGGCATCGCTCAACCCGTCAAGACCCACCGCGCCATCCCAACGCCGGTTGCGCCAGCGCAAGGTCGTCTGCGGGAAGGGGGTCGGGGCCACCGGATCGCCCAGCCAGGGGGCGAGGGCGGCAATCGGAGTGTCGGCCTGATAGGGCGAAGCTTGCGGTTCGGCGCGCATCGGGCAATAGTGGGGGCAAGCGCGGCGCGGCACAAGCCGCAGTTCCAAAAGGGTCCGGTTCGAACATGGCAGACTATACCGACGGCTACTGGACCAGCCGCGACGGCCTGAAACTGCATTATCGCGACTATGCCGGGCCGGCCGATCGCCCCCCGGTCGTGTGCCTGCCGGGGTTGACCCGCAATGCGCGCGACTTCGAGGATGTGGCCGCGCGCCTGGCCGGCGCATGGCGCGTCATCTGCGTGGAGCTGCGTGGGCGCGGGGACAGTGCCTATGCCAGGGATTCGGCCACTTACAACCCGCTGCAATACCTGGAAGACCTGGGCGAACTGTTCGACCAGGCCGGGCTGGAGCGGATTGTTGCCATCGGCACCTCGCTGGGCGGGCTGCTGACGATGATGATCGCCGCCACCGCGCCGCAGCGGCTCGCCGGGGCCCTGCTCAACGATATCGGCCCGGAAGTGAACCCGGAAGGGATCGAGCGGATTCGCGGTTATGTTGGCCAGGCGCGCAATTTCCCGACCTGGATGCACGCCGCGCGCGCCCTGGCGGAATCGCAGGGCCCGGCCTTTCCCGATTTCGAGGTGGCGGACTGGCTGGCCATGGCCAAGCGGTGCATGGTCGTGGGCAGCAACGGGCGGATCCATTTCGATTACGATATGAAGATTGCCGAGCCCTTTGCCAGCGCCGATGGGGCCAGCAATGCCGATCTGTGGCCCGCGTTCGGCGCACTGGCGGGGCGGCCGGTTACCTTGCTGCGCGGGAGCCTGTCCGATGTGCTGCCGCCCGCGACCTTTGCCCGCATGGGCCAGGAACTGCCCGCCGCGGACTGTGTGCTGGTTGACGGCGTGGGCCATGCCCCGATGCTGACCGAACCGGAAGCTGCCGCCGCGATCGACCGCCTGCTGGCGCGGGTTGCCGCCGGGGCGGCCTGATGGGGAGCAACCGTCCGGCTCCCCAGTTGCGGGTGCTGCACCTTCATTCCGGGTTCGATCCGGGCGGCAAGGAAATGCGCGCCGTCCAGCTGATGAACGCCTTTGGCCCGCGCCTGGCTCATTCGATCATTTCGGCGGTCCCCGGCGCGCTGGGTGCGGCGGCGATGATCGATCCGGCGCTGACGGTCGATTTTCCGGATGATTTCCCCGCGCTGGCCGGTCGGCCCTGGCCGCGCCGGTTGCAGGCGCTGGCCCGCGCCATGCTGGGCCATGACCTGGTGCTGACCTACAACTGGGGGGCGATGGACGCGGTGCTGGCCCATTCGGCCTTCCGTCAGGTGCTGAACCTGCCGCCGCTCGTCCATCACGAGGATGGCTTCAACCAGGACGAGGCGGACCGTCTGAAGCGGCGCCGCAACCTTTATCGCCGCCTCGCGCTGCACCGCGCCGATGCCCTGGTGGTCCCCTCGCAGCGTCTGGAAGAGATTGCGCGGACCGTCTGGCACCAGCCGGCGCCGCGGGTCAGACGCATTCCCAACGGCATTCCCGTCTTCGCCTATGGCCGCAAGCCGCGCCGCGATGCCCTGCCACGGGTGATCAAGCATCCGGGTGAATTGTGGCTGGGCACGCTGGCGGGCCTCAGGGCGGTCAAGAACCTGCCCCGGCTGGTCCGCGCCTTTGCCCCGCTCCCGGAGCAATGGCAGCTGGTGATCCTGGGTGAAGGGCCGGAACGCGACGCGATCCGGGCCGAGGCGATAAGGCTCAAGGTGGGGCACCGGGTTCACCTGCCTGGCCATGTCGCCCGCCCGGCTGACGTCATGGGGCTGTTCGACCTGTTCGCGCTCTCGTCCGACAGCGAGCAATTCCCGATCTCGGTGGTGGAGGCCATGGCCACGCGCCTGGCCATCGCCGCGCCGCGGGTGGGCGATGTGGCGGCGATGGTGGCGCCCGAGAACCAACCCTTGCTGTCCGCCCCCGGTGACGAGGCCGGGCTGGCGGCGGCCCTGGCCCGCCTGGCGGGCGACCCGGCCCTGCGCCAGGCGATTGGCGCGGCCAACCGCGCCCGGGCCGAGGCCGAATATGACGAGGCGGCGATGGTTTCGGCCTATGCCCGGCTCTATGCCGGGGTGCTGGGGCGCACCAGCCTGCCCTGACCTGGCTGGCCTCCCGCGCCGTTCACCGGCGCTTCACCGGGGACAGCGCAGGAATGGGGCGTTGAAAAGGCGCGCCCTTCCGCTAAACAGCCCGCAACGATCGATCCTTTTTGCAAGCGAGAGCCGAACCAAGTGGCCCTGCCTCCCACCGAAAAGCCCAACCCCGCCGATGAACGTGCCGCCGCCCAGCAGGACGTGTTCCTGCGCGAGGTGGACGACGCCCTGCGCGAAGACCAGCTCAAGACCGTCCTGCAACGCTATGGCAAGCCGCTGGGCGCGGCGATTGCCCTGGGCCTGGCCGGGCTCGCCGGATACCTATGGTGGGAAGGGTCGACCCGGCAGGCCGCCGAGGAGCGCAGCGAACAGGCGATCATCGCGCTCGACAAGCTGGAGGCCGGCAATGTCCCCGCCGCTCAGGCCGAGCTGGCCGCGCTGGCCAAGGATGGCAGCGATGGCAGCAAGACCGCCGCGGCGATGACGCTGGCCGCGATCCTGGTCCAGCAGGGCAAGACCGATGAGGGCGCGAAGGCCTTTGCCGCGATCGCCGCCGATGATGCCGCACCCCAGGCCTATCGTGATCTCGCAACCATTCGCGAGGTGGCGCTGCGGTTTGAAACGCTGCCGCCGCAGCAGGTGATCGACCGGCTGAAGCCGCTGGCCGTGCCGGGCAATGCCTGGTTCGGGTCGGCTGGCGAACTGGTCGGCATGGCTTACCTCAAGCAGGGCAAGCCGGACCAGGCCGGGCCGCTGTTCGCCGCCATTGGCAAGGACGAGGCGATGCCCAATTCGCTGCGCTCGCGCATGCGCCAGCTGGCTGGCCAGCTGGGCTATGATGCCGGCACCGATATTCCAGAAACTCCCGCCCCGGCGGCGCGCTGAGCCTGACAGCCAAGGATAGAACCATGAAGACCAAGTCCATTTCCCGCCGCCTTACTGCGCCGCTGGCGGTCGTGCTGGCGCTGGCTGTCGCCGGGTGCGGCGTGTTCGGCGGCAAGGACAAGCCCAAGACGCCAACGCTGGGCAATCGCATCCCGATCCTGTCGCGGGTCGATACCGGGGCGCGGGTCGATCCGCTGCTCGCCAGCGTTGCGGTGATCGTGCCGCCCGCTGCCGCCAATCCCGACTGGCCGCAGGCTGGCGGGACGGCCAGCAAGTCCTATGGCAACCTGGCCTTGTCAGCCAATCCGGGCAGCGCCTGGCGCGCCCAGATCGCGGGCTCGAGCAAGAAGCAGCGCCTCGCCGCCTCGCCGGTGGTGGGCGCTGGCCAGCTGTTCGTCATGGATACCGAGGGCACGGTTCACGCCTTCGACGCCCAGACCGGCGCATCGCGCTGGCGGACCACCTTCGCGGTGAAGGGTGAGGGACAGAACACCGTCTATGGCGGCGGGGCGGCCTTTGCCGATGGCCGGGTCTATATCACCACCGGCATGGGCGAGGTTGCCGCGCTCGATGCCAAGGATGGCAGCATCGTCTGGAAGGTGAAGCCGGCCGGGCCGCTGCGCGGTTCGCCGACGATCGCCTTCAACCAGATCTTCGTGATGACGATGGACAACCAGGTCCACGCGCTCAACGCCGCCGATGGCGCGACCCTGTGGAACGAAACCGCATCGAGCGGGCAGACCGGTGTGTTCGGCGTGGCCGCGCCTGCCGCCGGGCAGGGCACGATCGTGGCGGGCTTCAGCACCGGCGAACTCGTCGCCTATCGCTATGAGAACGGCCGCCAGCTGTGGTCGGACGCGCTGGCGCGCACCTCGCTGTCGACCACCGTGGGCGTGCTGACCGATATCGACGCCGATCCGATCATCGATCGCGGCCGGATCTTCGCGCTGGGCCAGGGCGGGCGCATGGCCGCCTATGAACTGGTCACCGGCCAGCGCATCTGGGAACTCAACCTCGCGGGGATTTCCACCCCGGCGATCGCGGGCGACTGGATCTTTACCCTGACCGACGATGGCAAGCTGCTGTGCATCCAGCGCGCCACCGGCAAGGTCCGCTGGCTGACCCAGCTGGCCCGGTTCGAGAAAGAGGAAAAGAAGAAGAACCCGATCTTCTGGACCGGCCCGGTGCTGGCCGGGGACCGGCTGTGGTTCGCCAATTCCAACGGCCAGGTCTATTCGGCCGGGTTGAACGATGGCGCGCCGGTGCTTCTCACCGATCTCAAGCAGCCGGTGACCCTTGCGCCGATCGTCGCCGGTTCGACGCTCTACATCCTCGACGACAGCGGCCGGATCAGCGCCTTCCGCTGAGTGCCGCCGTTACCGCCGCCTTAACCCTTTGCGGGTAAGGCGGCGGGATGAGCGCAAGCCCGTCCCTGGCCGACCGGCCGCCTGACAGCGACGTTTCCGCGGCCGTGGGCCTGTGGGGCGTGGCGGGCCTCGCGCTGTGGATCTGCATCTGCCATTTCTGGCCGGAAATCACCGCCGCGCTTGGTGCTGCCGAGCCGCAAGGGCGACTGTCCGGACCCTATGCGGCGCTCGCCGGGCTGCTGGCTGCTGCCGTGCCGATGGTGGTGGTCTCGCTGGTCAAGGACAAGGTCCATCGCCGCGCCTCGACCGGGATCGACTGGGACCGGCCACGTCCGGTCTCCGCGATCGTCGACATCTCGATCACCAAGCTGGCCGGGCTGTGGGCCACCTGGGCGGTGATCGGCTTCCTCTATTGCGTGGCGCGCTGGTACTGGGACGGACCCTACCTCCTCTCGATGGAAGTGCTGGGCACCATTGCCGTGCCGCTGTTCGTGGCCTCGATCCCCTATGTCATCTGGCTCGACCGGGTGCTGGTGGAGCCGCGGGATGGGGCCTGGCACTTTGGCGCCATGCTGATCGGGCGCGAGCCGTTCGATCCAGCCATGGTCTGGCACCATGCCCGCGCCTGGGCAGTGAAGGGCTTTTTCACCGCCTTCATGATCTCGATCGTTCCCGCCGGTTTCGGGGTGATCGTTGCCAACGACTGGGCCCCGGTGCTGGGCGATCCGGTGCAGCTGGCCGGCCTCCTGATCACCGCGATGTTCGTGCTCGACGCGCAGATCGGTACGGTCGGTTACATCATGACGCTCAAGCCGCTGGACGCCCAGATCCGCAGCGCCAATCCGTTCCTGGCCGGCTGGCTGGCGGCGCTGATCTGCTATCCGCCGTTCCAGCTGATGCAGGGCAGTGGCCCGCTGTTCTACCAATCGGGGACGCGCGACTGGACTTACTGGTTCGCCGGACATGAGGCGTTGCTGTGGGTCTGGGCGGCGGTGCTGGTGGTGCTGGCCGGGATCTATGCCTGGGCCACGGTGGCCTTTGGCCTACGCTTCTCCAACCTGACCTATCGCGGCGTGCTGACCAACGGTCCCTACCGCTTTACCAAGCACCCGGCCTACCTCGCCAAGAACGCCTTTTGGTGGCTGGAAACGCTGCCGTTCCTGGTGGTGACCCAGTCGCTGACCGACATGGTCCGCAACACCTTTTTCCTGGCCTGTGTCAGCGCGATCTATTTCTGGCGCGCGAAGACCGAGGAAGCGCACCTGCTGGTCGAAGACCCCAAGTACCGCGCCTATGCCGACTGGATGGCGCGCCACGGGCTGATCACCAGCCTGTTCCACCGCGCCGGGCAAGCCCTGCGCGGGCGGCGGCAGGTGCTGCAACCGGCTGAATGATCAGAGCGGTTCACCGCGCTCCGCCGTGAACCCCGTAACCTGCCTTCCGGTCAGGCCCAGCGCCGTCCGCTCGGCAATCCAGCGCTGCATGTGGGCCGATTTGAAATGGGCGGCCAGATGTTCGCGGCTTTCCCAGATCTCGCTCACCCGGATTAGGCCCGGCTCGAGCAGGTCCTCGGCATAGTTGTATTCGATGCAGCCGTCTTCGGCGCGGCTGGCTTCCATCACCGCGATCATCAGCGGACGCGCCGCCGCAAGGTTTTCGGGCGGAATGCGGAACTGGCCGACGATCGCGACAGGCATCAGAAGCTCAGCTCATAAACCCGGCTGATATCGCCGCCCCATTCGCCGTGGAACTTGTCCAGCAGGCGCTGGGCCGGGACCTTGCCGCTGGCCACGATCTCGTCGAGCGGATTGAGGAACCCGGCCTCATTGTCGCCCATCGAATTGAGCCGGTTGCGCGCGTTAAGCCCGGCGCGGCTGATCGCCAGCACTTCGGCGGCAATGTCTTTCAGCTTGCCTCCACCGGGAAGCGAGGCATCAAGCCCCAGCTTCGGCACTTCGGCGCGCAGCCGTTCACGCCCCTCCATGTCCCAGTCCTTGACCAGGTCCCAGGCGGCGTCGAGCGCGGTCTGGTCGTAGAGCAGCCCAACCCAGAAGGCGGGCAGGGCGCAGATCTTGTTCCACGGCCCGCCATCGGCGCCACGCATTTCGAGGAAGCTCTTGAGCCGCACTTCGGGGAAGGCGGTGGAGAGGTGATCGGTCCAGTCGCTCGCCAGCGGGCGCTCGCCGGGCAGGACCGACAGCTTGCCATCCAGGAAATCGCGGAACGAGAGGCCCGCCGCGTCGATGTACTTTCCGTCACGGAAGACGAAGTACATCGGCACGTCGAGCATGTATTCGACATAGCGATCATAGCCGAAGCCATCCTCGAACACGAAGCTGGCCATGCCGGTACGGGCCGGATCGGTATCGGTCCAGATGTGGCTGCGATAGGACAGGAAGCCGTTGGGCTTGCCCTCGGTAAAGGGCGAATTGGCGAACAGCGCGGTCGCCAGCGGTTGCAGGGCGAGCGAGGTGCGGAACTTCTGCACCATGTCCGCCTCGCTCGAATAGTCGAGGTTGACCTGGATCGTGCAGGTCCGCAGCATCATGTCGAGGCCCATGCTGCCCACGCGCGGCATGTGCCGCAGCATGATGGCATAGCGGCCCTTGGGCATGATCGGCAGCTCGGCACGGGTCTTGTCCGGCCACATGCCCAGGCCCAGGAAGCCCTTGCCGGTCTTCGCGCCGATCGCCTTCACCTGGTCGAGGTGGCGGCCGGTTTCGGCGCAGGTCTGGTGCAGCGTTTCCAGCGGCGCGCCCGATAGTTCCAGCTGGCCCGCCGGTTCCAGGCTGATCGCGCCATCGCTGCCCGACAAGGCGATGATGTTGCCGCCTTCGATCACCGGCTCCCAGCCATAGTCCTGCATGGCGACCAGCAGGTCGCGGATCCCGCCCGGCTCGTCATAGGACGGGGCGTGATGATCCTTCGCGCAATAGACCAGCTTTTCGTGCTCGGTGCCGATCCGCCAGCGCTCGCGGGGCTTTTCGCCCTTGATCATCGGAGCGAGCAGTTGCTCGCGGCTCTCGATCACAGGATCGTTGCGATCTGAAACCTGTCTGGTGCTCATGGCGCGGAGTTAGTGCGAAGAATCGCCCCGCGCCAGCAAATTCATGTACTGGCCCGCCAATCGCCCACTGTCCCCATCCATAGCGCGGTGGCGGCGATTGCCGCCGTTTCACCGCGCAGGATGCGGGGGCCAAGGGTGATCGCGCGGGCCTGGGGCAGGGCCCGGATCGCGACGCGCTCGGCCTCGTCAAACCCGCCTTCGGGGCCGGTCAGGAGCGCGGCCGGGCCAGTTGTGCCGGCAAAAGCGGCCGCGGCCGGCTCACCGCCGTTCTCATCGGCAAAGAACAGCGCCCGGTCCACCTGCCAGTCCTTCAGCAGGGCATCGAGCTTCACCACCGGCAACAGTTCGGGCAGGGCGGTGCGGGCGCATTGTTCGGCCGCCTCGGTCAGGATCGCTGCCGCGCGCTCCAGGTTCAGCTTGTCGGCCACGCAGCGCCGGGTCAGCACCGGCTGGATCCGGGCGACACCCAGTTCGGTGGCCTTTTCCAGCACCAGATCGAACCGGTCCTTCTTGAGCAGCGCCGCGCAGAGCGTGAAATCGGGCACCGCCTCGCGCGGGCGGAGCAGCGTTTCGGCGGTCAGCAGCACATCGCGCTTGCCTGCCTCGGCAACGCGCGCGGCCCATTCGCCGGTCACGTTGTCGCACAGCACCACCGCATCGCCCGGGGCCACCCGCATCACCCGGCCCAGGTAATGCGCCTGGGGGCCATCGAGCGAAACCTGCATGCCTTCGCCCAGCACCTGCTGGACAAACAGGCGCGGCGCTGATTTCGGGGGCCAGGCGGGGGTCGCGGGCATCATGTCGAGATAGCCCAGACTAGCGGCATGTAAAGTTCAACCCCTACCTCAGTTCCCCAGACCCGTTCGTCCTGAGCTTGTCGAAGGACCGGTGTTGCGCCAACCTGAGGGTATGAAACCATTTTTTGCCTACATGCTGCGCTGCGCGGACGGCAGCTTTTATGTCGGCCATACCGATGACCTCGAACTGCGGATTGCCCACCACCAGCATGGCCAGATCGGAGGCTACACATCAAGCCGACGCCCCGTGACGCTAGTCTGGAGCGGTGAGTTCACCACCCGGATCGAGGCGATCGAGGCCGAACGCAAGTTGAAGGGGTGGAGCCGGGCGAAGAAGCATGCGCTGATTGACGGCGACTGGCAGCGCATATCGAACTTGGCGCGCAATCGGCAGGTGCGCGAAGGATAAGGAGGATAGGTGGTGCGCCGCGTCCTTCGACAAGCTCAGGACGAACGGGGCTGAGTGAGAGGAAGCGCTGACTCGTCCGGACGGATATCCTGTTCGCAATGCGCATAACGCAGCCTGTCCTACCGCGCGGCCTTGTGGCAGAGATACCCGCCATGACCATGCACCCGCCGTTCCCTTTCATGCGCGACCAGCCCACCGCCGGACCGGGGATTTTTTCTTGCCCTGAACAGTGGTCCATGTGGTCCACGCATGTCCCATCTGGCGCGGGAACCGCGGAATGACCGCCGAAATCGTCCCCGATACCGAGCATCGCGGGCTGGTTGCCGCTCTGCCGCAGCCTCTGCGCGATTTCGCCCAGCTTGCCCGGTTCGATCGGCCGATCGGCTGGTGGCTGCTGTTCTGGCCCTGCGCCTGGGGGCTGCTGCTGGCGGGCGGCGAAGCGCGCTGGGACCTGCTGCTGTGGTTCCTGCTCGGCTCGATTGCGATGCGCGGGGCGGGCTGCGTTTATAACGATATCGTCGACGCCGACATTGATCGAAAGGTGGCGCGCACCGCCAGCCGTCCGATCGCTGCGGGACGGGTCAGCAAGCGCGCCGCCTGGGTCTGGCTGCTGGCGCTGTGCGGGATTGGCCTGATCGTGCTGCTGCAACTCCGGTGGGAAGCTCAGCTGGTGGCGCTGGGCAGTCTGGCGCTGGTCGCGGCCTATCCCTTCATGAAGCGGATCACCGGCTTTCCGCAGGCCTGGCTGGGGCTGGTCTTCACCTGGGGCGTGCCGGTCGGCTGGGTGGCGGTGAGCGACTGGAACCTTGGGGCGATGGCGGCGCTCTATGCCGGGGCCGTGCTGTGGTGCGTGGGCTATGACACGATCTATGCCTGCCAGGACCGCGAAGACGATGCGCTGGTCGGGATCGGCTCCAGCGCGCTGACGCTGGGCCGCCACGTGCGGGGCGGGGTGGCAGCGTTCTATGCCGGGGCGCTGGCGCTGTGGGCGCTGGCCTTCTGGCTGCTGCGGCCGGACTGGTTGGCGCTGCTGGCGCTGCTGCCGGCCGCACTGCACCTTGGCTGGCAGGTGCTGACGCTGGACGATGGCGATGCGGACAATGCCCTGGCCCGGTTTCGCGCCAACCGCACCACCGGTCTGCTGGTGGCGCTGGCCTGCTGGGTGGTCGGAAACGCCCTGATGTGCAACCTCTACCGCATGACCAAGGGCACGCAGGAGGTCGCCAGGCTGTTCGAGGTGGAGGGCGATCTCGCCGCCAATTACGCGCACGAGGTCTATCCCGGCCTGCCCGGACTGGTCGTAGCCGAGGGGCGGGCGCGGGTGATGCACTGGGGCTTCCCGCTGGTGCTGACCGGCAAGCAGGGGCAGAAGCTGAAGCCCAAGCCCGTGACGAATGCCCGCGAGGACAAACTGCTTACCGGCTTCTGGCGGGACAGCTTCGTCCAGCGCCGCTGCCTTGTCCCCGTCAGCCAATGGGCCGAGGCCGAAGGGGAGAAGGGGCGGATGACCCGCACCTGGTATGGCCTGCCCGATGAGCCGGTCTTCGCCGTGGCCGGGCTGTGGCGGACCAGCGCCGAATGGGGCGATGTCTTCACACTGGTCATGGTCGATGGCCACCCGCAGATGGCCGAGGTGCATGACCGGATGCCGCTGATCCTCAGCCGCGCCGCCCAGCGCTATTGGCTGGAGGGCAGCCCGGACGAGGCGCTGGCGCTGTGCCGGACCTGGGAAGATCCGATCAGCGTGGAGCGTACCGACCAGCCGTGGGCGGCCGGCGGAGGCAGTCGCAAACCGCCCGCCGCCAGCCCCGGCCTGTTCAGTTGACGAGTTCGGGCACCCCGAACAGCGCCTCGTGACGGTCGCAGATCGCCTGCCACAGGCTGCCGGCCTCGGGCAGGTCAAGGTCGAAGGCCTCGCGCAGGACTTCGACCAGCTCGGCGGCCGAGCGCAGTTCGCGCACCGTGCCACCCTGGCTGTCGGTGCGCGTGAAGACCTTGCCGCGCAGCATCAGGTGGACGTCGGCGAGGCGCCGCTGCACCACGAGGTTCTGGACGAACAGTGATTCCGGATCGCGGCCCTGGAAGTCGCACAGCGCCTGCAACAGGGCCTCGTCGGCCGGTTCGTTGCGGAAATCGTAGCTCAGCGGGGAATCGCCGAGTTCGACCCGCAGGCGCCAGAAGCCATCGGCGATCGGGGCCAGGTCCACCGGGATCGGCACCATGTCATGGCGACCGGTCGTCAGCGGCAAGGGCGCGCCGATCAGCCCGGCAAAGCCAACGTCGACCAGGTATTCGCGATCAAGCATGACCTTGAGGCACAGGTGCGAGCCGAGCACCTCGTCGCCGCGCACCTCGCGCATCACGCCGCCGCTCAGCCGGGTCACGGCGAAGCCCAGCGTGGTCAGCACGCGGCCAAACAGTCCGTTCTGTTCGTAACACCACCCGCCGCGCTGCGCCTGGACCAGCTTGGCGAAGATCGCATCGGGATTCATCGAGGGCGGGTTGCCCAGCTGCACGTCCAGGTTCTCGAAAGTGATCGCGGCCTGGTGCGCCCGGTGCAGCGCGGTCAGCGTGGCCAGGTCAGCCCGCAGTTCGCCGACATGACCGATGCGTTGCAGGTAGGCCCGCAACTCGTCGTTCGAAAGGGAAGATAACTCAGTCATAACTCACTACCTCAAATTCAATGCCGTCCCAGTCGAAGAAGTAAAACCGCCGTCCGGGCGCGTAGTCGGCATGGTTGAAGGGCACCAACCCCGCTTCGACGACCACCCGTTCAGCTTCGACCAAATCATCGACAGCCAGTCCGATGTGGTTGAGCGGCGCGCCCTTGGCGAAGTTCTGTCCTACAGGTGCTCCGGTGGTGTAGACGGCCAGGTAATCGCGGTCATTGCCGACATGAATCGTCCAGCCATTGTTCAGTCCAGGGCCGCGCCAGCGTTCATGCCAGCCGCACAGCCGCTGCAGCAGGGCGGCGGAGCGATCCGGGTCGCTGACGGTGATGTTGGCGTGTTCAAGAAATCCGTTTGGCATGATTCTGCTTTCTTTCATGAGGTTATCGCGCGATCTGGAAAAGGCGCTTTACCCTGATGCAACCTCAAGCTAACTTGAGGTCAAGCGAATTCGGCCATTCGGGGATGCGAATGAACAAGAATGACCTCTTGCCGATTGGCGAACTGGCGCGGCGCACCGGCCTCGCGGTTTCGGCGATCCGCTTCTATGAGGAGAAGGGTCTGATCCAGGCCTTCCGCACCCTCGGCAACCAGCGCCGCTTCCTGCGCAGCGATATTCGCCGTCTGTCGTTCATCCTGATCGCGCAGAAGCTGGGGCTGGGCCTGGCTGAGATCGAGGCGGAACTGTCCAAGCTGCCCCAGGGTCGCACACCCTCGCTGTCGGACTGGCAGCGGATCAGCCGCTCGATGCGCTCGGCCATTGACGAGAAGATCCGCCTGCTGACCCTCACCCGCACCAAGCTCGACGAATGCATCGGCTGCGGCTGCCTCAGCCTCGAACGCTGCCGGCTCTACAACCGCGACGACCGGGCCGGCATGGCGGGGACGGGGCCGCGGTTTGTGCTGGATTGATCGCGACAAAAGCGGCAGGACAGGATCATGCTAAGCCCCGGTGAACTCGCCATCCTGCGTTATGAAACCCCGCATTTCGATGTGGTCAGTCGCGGGAGTCACGTCCTCTGCGCTGTCACCGGTGAGCGGATCGGGCTGGCCGAGCTCCGCTACTGGAGTGCCGAGTACCAGGAGGCCTACCGCGATGCGGCCACTGCATCGGCGGCGATCCTTGCGGGGGGCGCTGCCAGGCTGAAGGCCAGCCGCTAGCGGTCAGGGTTCACTCCGCCGCCAGCAGTTCTTCCGCGCCCTCTAGGTCCACGCTGACCAGGCGGCTGACCCCGCGCTCCACCATGGTCACGCCGAACAGGCGGTGCATGCGGCTCATCGTCACGGCGTTGTGGGTGACGATCAGGTAGCGGGTGTTCGTTTCGGCGACCATCGCGTCGAGCAGGTCACAGAAGCGCTCGATATTGGCATCGTCCAGCGGCGCGTCGACTTCGTCGAGCACGCAGATCGGCGCCGGGTTGGTGAGGAACAGGGCGAAGATCAGGGCGACGGCGGTCAGCGCCTGTTCGCCGCCGGAGAGCAGGGTCAGCGAGGTGAGGCGCTTGCCCGGCGGCTGGGCATAGATCTCCAGGCCGGCCTCGAGCGGATCGTCGCTGTCGACCAGCGCGAGGTGGGCCTGGCCACCCTCGAACAGCTTGGTGAAGAGCCGCTGGAAGTGCTCGTTGACCGCCTCGAACGCGGCGCGCAGCCGTTCGCGGCCTTCGCGGTTGAGGTTGCCGATCGAACCGCGCAGGCGGTTGACCGCCTCGGCCAGTTCGGCCTGTTCGGCGAGGCTCGTGGCATGGCGGCCCTCGACCTCGGCCAGTTCCTCGGCCGCGACCAGGTTGACCGGCCCCAGCCGTTCACGGTCGGCCACCAGCTTGTCGTGCTCGGCGCTCTCCTGGCCGGAGGGACCGACTTCGGCGGAAGCAAAGGCGAACCGTTCGGGCAGCAACGGCGGCGGGCACTGGAACCGCTCGCCGGAAATAGCAGCCATCTCGGCGCGGCGGGCTTCCTCGTTCTCGGCCCGGGCGGCGGCCCCGGCGCGGGCTTCGCGGGCCGAGGCTAGCGCTTCGTTGGCTTCGGCAAAGCTGGCCTCGATCGCGCGGGCGGCATCGCCGAGTTCGCTGACCTTGGCCTCGGCGGCGGCGAGTTCGGCGGTCAGGCGGGCGCGCACCGCGTCCCCGGCCTCGATCTCGCGCATCAGGCTGGCCGGCTTGGCGGCGATGACGGCCCGCTCCTCGGCGATCTCGTCGGCGCGGCGGCTCATCTCGGCGAGGCGGCTGGCGGCATCGCCGGCGCGGGCCTGCCAGCCCTTGATATCGGCGCGCTGGGCGTTGCAGCGCTCGCGCGCGACGGCCAGGCCCTGGTCATGCGCGGCAAGGCCCGCCGTGGCCGATTGCAGCCCCTGCCGCGCTGCATCGTGGCGCGCCTGCGCCGCTGCGAGCTGAGCCCGGCCGGTGGCGGGATCGGGCAGCGCGTTGCGGCGCGCTTCGGCCGCAGCGCGCTCGGCCTCGGCCGCCTTGCGCTGCTCGGCAAGGTCGGTTGCGGCTGCGGCCAGCTCGGCGCGGCGGGCTTCGAGCCGGGCCTTGGCGGCTTCGGCCTGGTCCACAGCGCGCAGGGCGGCGCGCTCGGCTTCGGATGCCTCGGCAACGCCGCGCTCCGAAGCGATCACGCTGAGCTGCAGTTCGGACAGCTCGGACTGGACCCCGGCCGCCGCAGCTTCGGCCTGTTCGACCAGCGCGCGCTTGCCGGGCAGCTCCGCTTCCAGCGCGGACAGGCGGTTCTCCGCCTCCAGCCGCGCAGCTTCGGCGGCGCCTTCGCCCTGGCTGACGAAGCCATCCCAGCGGCGGATCCGGCCGGCTCGGGTGACCAGCCATTCGCCAGGGCCCAGCGCGCGGCCATCATCGGCTTCCGCCACATGGACCAGTGCCAGGCGGGCTTTCAGTTCATCCGGGCACTGGCTGACATGGGTGGCCAGGCTCTCCGCCACCGGGGCGGGCGCGGCGGCACCGGTCCAGAACCGGCCATCCTCACCCGCCGGGGCGGCGCCCAACGGGGCCTTGGCATCGCGGCCGAGCACGGCGGCGAGTGCGCGTTCGTAGCCCGGCGCGGCCCGCACCCGGTCGAGCGCCACCGGCAGGCCGTGCTTGCCGCTGGCCTGCTTCGCCCGGGCATCGCGGTCGCGCACCAGCGCCTGCCATTCGCGCTCGACCCCGGCGAGTTCCGCCTTGGCCGAGGCGAGCGTCGAGCCAGCCGCATCGCGCGCCGCCTGCAGCTCCGCCTTGCGCGCCTGCTGTCCGGCCAGTGCTTCACGGGCCGCCGCCAGCCGCGCTGCCGCTGCATCGCGCGCCGCCTCCGCGGCGGCCAGCGCTGCGAGCGGGTCGCCTTCGCGGGCCAGCGCAGCCTTGAGGTCCTCCTGCCGCCGTGCTTCGGCATCGAGCCGGTCGAGCCGCTGGCGGGCGGCGGCGAGCTCCGCTTCGGCCACGCGCCATTCGGCTTCGACCCCGGCCTGGTCGGCGGTCGCCTTGGCCAGCGCGAGTTCCGCCTGCCGCAGGTTGCGATCGGCATCGTCAAGCGCGGCAGCGATCACGGGGCGGCGCTTCTCGTCCGCTGCCAGCCGTTCCTCGCCCTCGGCCAGTTCGCGCTCCAGCCTGGCGAGCGCCTCGGCGGCATCGCGGGTCAGCCGGTCGGCATCGCCCTTGTCGGCATCGAGCCGGGCAGCCTGCCGGTCCAGGTCCTTGAGCCGTTCCTCGGCCGCTTCCAGTTGGCTGGTGAGCGAAGCCATGCGGTGGCCGTGGGCGCTGGCATCGTCGCGCCGGTCGGCCAGCTCATCGCGCGCTTCGGCGAGCGCCGATGCGGCCTGGTGCTGCGCCTTCTGCGCCTCGGCCATGGCCTGCTGCGCCGCGCCGACCCGCGCTTCCGCCCCCTGGGCTTCGGCCCGGGCAGCTTCGGCGGCGGCGGCGGCGTCGCGCCAGCGGGCAAAGACCAGCCGTGCCTCGGCCAGCCGGATCCTGTCGGACAGTGCCTTGTAGCGCTCGGCGGCGCGGGCCTGGCGGCGCAGCGAGCCGATCTGGCTGTCGAGCTGGCCCATCAGGTCTTCAAGCCGCGCGAGGTTTGCCTCGGTGGCGCGCAGCTTCTGCTCGGCATCCTTGCGGCGGACGTGCAGCCCCGCAATCCCGGCTGCCTCTTCCAGCATCATCCGGCGCTCGGCAGGCTTGGCGGCAATTACCGCCGCGATCTTGCCCTGGCTGACGAGCGCCGGGGAATGCGCCCCGGTCGCCGCATCGGCAAAGACCAGCGCAACGTCCTTGGCCCTGACATCGCGCCCGTTGACGCGATAGGCGCTGCCGGCCCCGCGCTCGATCCGGCGGACCACTTCCAGATCGGAATCATTGTCGCCGCCATCAGCCAGCAGCACCACCTCGGCGAAATCGCGGGGCGGTCGCTGCGCGGTGCCGGCGAAGATCACGTCTTCCATGCCGCCGCCGCGCATCGACTTGGGCGAGCTTTCGCCCATGACCCAGCGGATCGCTTCCAGCAGGTTGGACTTGCCGCAGCCGTTGGGACCGACGACCCCGGTCAGTCCCGGTTCGATATGCAGCTCGGCCGGCTCGACGAAGCTCTTGAAGCCCGACAGTTTGAGCCGCTTGATCCGCATCGTGCTGGCCGGTCCGCCCTCCTGCCTTGACGGGGCCTAGCGGGCCCCGGCCTTTTCGAGCGCGACCTTCACCGCTTCCCAGGTGTTCACGTCGAGCTTGGCGCCGTTGAGCAGGAAGGTCGGCGTGCCGGTGATGTTGTACTGCTCACCGGCCTTGGTCGTGGCTTCGACCAGCTGGGTCGCCTTGGCGGTATTGGCCAGGCAGGCGCTGCCCTGATCGGCCGCCACCCCGCGCGAGGCGAAGAAGGCGTCCATCCCGCCGGCCTTGGCGATCACGCCAAACCGCTGCTCGGGCGGCAGCTGGCTGGCCGACTGCAGCGCGGCCTCGTTACCCTGGAGGTTGGTGAACATCTCCTTCTGCCAGGCCCAGAACTGCTTGGCCAGCGGCAGGGTCGCCTCGGGCGCGCTGCAGGTGGCGAGCAGGGTGGCCGGGACATCGAGCGCGTTCAGCATGAAGAACCGCACTTCGAGGCTGACGCGGCCGGTGGAAACGAACTTCTCGCGCATTTCGGTGGCGCTCTGTTCGGAGAAATCGGCGCAGTGCGAGCACGACAGCGCGGCGAATTCCACCAGCTTGATCGGGGCATTGGGGTTGCCCATCAGGTAGCCGCCCTCGGGCGTGACCGAATAGGTATCGGCCCAGTTCTGGCCGGCGGGAGCCGGGATCGCCGCGATCGGTTCACCGCTGGGGGCGGTGGCGGCGGTGCCTTCTTCCTTGCCGCCGCAGGCGGCCAGAGCCAGGGCACAGGCCGTGGCGAGGGCAAGACGGTAAGCGGAGCGGGTGGTGGCAGCAGTCATGATTCGCGCAAATCCTCTGGAATCGAGCCACCAAGGCTAGCCGAGCGGCGGTTGAGCGGGAAGGAGCGCCTGCACCACGCACAGGCTTCTCCACAGGAGTCTCAGACGAAACCCTTCATGGTTCCGGCCAGACGCTGTCGCAAGGCCGGCCAGGTGTTTTCAGGCACCAGCTGGCCGTTCAGCTGAAAGGTCGGAGTGCCTTTCACGCCTTCCTTGTAGAAGGCGTCCTCGGTGCCCTTCTGCAATTGTTCGGCCAGCGCCTCGTCGGCCAGGCACTTGTCGAGTTCGGCCCGCTTGTAACCGCGCGCCTCCATCATCGCGTAGAGGCCCAGGTCCTCGGTCATGGCCTGGACCCGCTTGTTCCAGTCCGGATCGGACCAGCGCTGGGCCTGGGCGCGGGTTGGATTGCGCAGCCAGTCGTGCTGGAATTTCAGCAACTGGGTGGTGTTGCCGAAGAACTTCGTCGGCGGACCGCAATAGGCCAGGAGCGATACGGTCTTGTCGATCTCGTTGAGGTAGAACGGGCGCAGCTCGTAGGCCACGGTACCCGGCTTGATGAACCGTTCCCGCAGTTCGTCGCCGCCTTCCATCTCGAAAATGCCGCAGTGCGGGCAGGAATAGCTGACATATTCGATCAGCCGGATCGCGGCCTCGGGATTGCCCTGGACATGATAGCCTTGCGGACTGAGCGTGACGGTGCCCGTCCAGTCCTTCTCTCGCGGCTTGCCCCTGGGCGCGGCCGCGCCGGTCAGGACCAGGACCGCCGCAAGGGCGATGGCGCCGGCTGCGAACCCGCGCCGCAGCATTACATCCGCGCCTGCAGTTGCGGCTCGAGCAGGCTCCAGCCACTGGTGCCGACCAGCAACTGGCCGTTGATCGCGAACGAGGGCGTGTGGTCGATCCCCAGCTTCTGGCCCGCCTCGGTCCCGTCAGCCAGGCGCTTGGCCATGCCGGCATCGGCCAGGCAGCGGTCCACCGTGGGCCGGTCATAGCCGCGCGTGGCCATGATCTGGTAAAACCGCAGATCGGTGGCGATCGCGCGGCTGCGAGAGGGCAGGTCGCCCGTGGTCCAGCGCTGCTGCTGGGCCGGGGTGGAGTGGGCCATGTTGTCGAGCCACACCGACTGGCTGCGGATAAAGGCCGAATGGTTGAGCGAGAACTTCTCCTTCGGCCCACAGTTGGTCAGCATGGCGACGGTCAGGTCGACCGGATCGCGCACGTAATGGCGCACTTCCAGCGAAAGCTGGCCTCTGCGGATGTATTGCAGCTTGAGTGCCGCGTCGGATTCCAGTTCGAACCGGGCGCAGGCGGGGCAGGTGTAGCTGATCCACTTGGTCAGCTTCACCTTGGCCGCCGGATTGCCGATCACGTGGCTGGGCAGCGCCGTGCGGTTGATCACCCCGTTCCAGTTCACCGGCGGGGCGGCACCGAGGGTCAGCGCGGCGACCGAAACGGCCAGAAGCGGGCGGAGCAGTTGCTTCAAGACTTGGGTTCCTCTTCCTTCGTGCCCAAGCTGCGGGCGAGCGATTCGAGCACGGCGCGCAATTCAGGATCGCCGATATCGCGCAGGGAATCGCCCAGTTCCACTGGAATCGGCTTGAGCGAGGGCGGTGCGCTGGGGCGCCTTTCAGCAGCGGGTGCCTGAACCGCGCCTTGGCGGATCTTCACCCTGGCTACCGCGCTGTATCCGAAGAACCGGTTCACCCGCTCGATGATCTCGGGGATCACGTGGCTGATCATCGGCGCGTGGGCTGGCACAACCACTAGTTGCAGGATTCCGTCGCGCTTTTCGCCGGGCGGGAAACGGATCGCCTCGGGCATGCAGATCCGGGCGTGGCTGGGGCCGACGATGTCGGGCCAGCGGGTCACCACGCTGGACTGGATGAAGCCGAAGCGGCGGAACGCGGTACGGCCTATTTCGGGCATTAGCTCCGCGATCGTGCGCGGCGCGCCGCCGCGCGGCCGCTCATAGCGGCGCGGCTGCTTGCCGGGGTTCGCGGATTTGCCCTTTTGGTCCCGTTCCATTGTCAGGCGGGCAATGCCATAGCGCGGACATGGATGCCAGCGCCGACACGATCCAGGCTGCCCTGCTGGGCTGGTACGATGCCAATGCCCGCGTCCTGCCGTGGCGCAGCCCGCCGGGTAGCCCGGCGCCCGATCCCTATCGTGTCTGGCTGTCCGAAGTGATGCTGCAGCAGACCACGGTCGCGGCGGTCGGGCCCTATTACGCGAAGTTCCTGGCTCGCTGGCCAACAGTCGAGGCGCTGGCGGCGGCTGACGATGCCGAGGTGATGGCCGCCTGGGCGGGGCTGGGCTACTATGCCAGGGCCCGCAATCTGCTGGCCTGCGCCCGCGCCGTGGCGGCGCGCGGCGGGGTCTTTCCCGGTACCGAGGCGGAACTGCGCGAACTGCCGGGGCTCGGGGCCTACACCGCCGCCGCTGTTGCCGCGATTGCCTTTAGCGAACCGGCAACGGTGGTCGATGCCAATGTCGAGCGGGTGATCGCCCGGCTTCACGCGATAGATGAGCCTTTGCCTGCCGCGCGCAAGGCGATCCGCGCCGCAGCCGAGGCGTTGACACCGACCAGCCGCCCCGGCGACTTCGCCCAGGCGATGATGGACCTGGGGGCAACGATCTGTACCAGCCGATCCCCGCGCTGCCTGCTCTGCCCCCTGGCGGAGCCCTGTGCCGGGCGGCGCGTCGGGGCGGAGCGGTTTCCGGTCAAGCCGGCCAAGGCGCCCAAGCCGCAGCGCCGCGGGCGGGCCTGCTGGATCGAGCGCGGCGGCGCGGTCTGGCTGGTGCAGCGGCCCGGCACGGGGATGCTGGGCGGGATGCGGGCCCTGCCCGACGATGGCTGGAGCGCCAAGGGTGATGGCTGCGCCGAGCTGTCACTGGCCGGGCCATGGCTGCCGGGCGGCGTGGTGCGCCATGGCTTCACCCATTTCGATCTCGATTTGCAATTGATGCTTTATTCGGGCCGCGATTGGGATAGGCTGGCGGATGACGAAGGCGAATGGTGGCCACTTGACCAGCTCGAGCTGGCGGGCCTGCCAACACTGTTTGCCAAGGCCGCGCGGCTCGCGCTGGCGGCCAGGGAAGACCAGGGAGAATGAACTTGCACCATCACGATGCGATTGCGCTGTCGCGCCGCAACCTGCTGCGCTCCACCGTGCTGCTGGGCGCCGGGGCCGCGCTGGGCGGTCTGCCCTGGGGCAGCCGCAGTGCCCATGCCGCCGCTGCGCTGGAAGCCGAATGGCCGCGCGTGACGGCAATGCTCGACAAGTTCGTGGGCGAACGCAAGGTGGCCGGGATGGTGGCCGCGCTGGGCTGGGGCACGTCCGCGCCGGGTTATATCGTGCGCGGGCGCGAGGCGTTTGACGATCCCGACGCGGTCGGCGCGAACAGCCTGTTCCGCGCCTATTCGCAGACCAAGCCCGTTACCGGCATGGCGGCTATGATGCTGATCGATGACGGCAAGCTGAAGCTCGATCAGCCGATCGCCGATTTCATCCCCGAATTCGCCAAGATGACGGTGGCGATCGATCCCAAGGTCAGCCTGGAGGCGCGGCCCGCGAAGACCCAGATCACGGTGCGCCACCTGCTGACCCACACGGCGGGCCTGGGCTATGCCGGCGTCGGCAGGAACAAGGTCAACGACGAACTGTTGCGGCTGGGCGTGACCCCGGCGGTACTGTCGCGCACGCCGATCCCGGGCATCAGCCCGCCGGTCAAGACGCTGCCGCCCAACGAGTTCCTGAAAGTCGCCGCCACCGTGCCGCTGGTGGCCGAGCCGGGCACGGCCTGGCGCTATTCGATGTCGCTTGACGTGCTGGGGCTGGTGATCGAGCGCGCTTCGGGCGCGACTAGCTTCGCCCAGTTCATGCAGGAGCGGATGTTCGATCCGATCGGCATGACCAGCTCCTATTTCCAGGTGCCGCAGAGCGAGCAGCACCGTCTGACCGGCAATTACGGCCTGCTTGCCGGGCTGCCGCTGCCGATCGACCCGGCCTCCAACTCGGCCTATTTCGACCCGCCGGCCTTTGCCTTTGGCGGGGCCGGGCTGGTCTGCACCCCGGCGGACTATGACAAGTTCCTGATGATGATCGCCAATGGCGGCATGGCCGGGACCAAGCGGGTGATGAGCGCCGCCGCGGTTGCGCTGGGCTGCACCGACCTGATCCCGGCGGGGATCGACCTGACCGGGACATTCGTCGAGGGTGCCGGGCACGGAGCCGGTGGCCGGGTGGGCAAGGGCACCGATGCCGGTACCTTCGGCTGGGCCGGGGCGGCCGGTACGGTGGGCTTCGTCAACACCCGGATCGGCCTGCGCGCCGGGGTCTATGTCCAGTACATGCCGTCAGAGGCCCTGCCGATCCAGAAGGACTTTCCCGGCGCCGTGCTGGGCGATCTGGCCTCGCGGCGGGGGGCGATGTGAGCCGTCCGCTCGCTTTCGCCGGTTCGCCGATCGACCGGGCCGACCACATCCGTTCCGATCCGGATCGGCTTGCCGCACTGATGGACTGGCGGGCGCGGCTGCTGAAGCTGGATGGACTCGATCCGGTGCTCTCGCCCGAAGGGACGCTGGAATGGGGCACCCTGGCCGACGCCGCGCCAGACAGCGATCTGGTGTTCCTGGGCCTGGCCGCCGGCAAGGCCTGCTTTGCCGAGGTTCCGGCGCGCCAGGGCGGATCGACCGGCCCGGCCAATCCCCGGCTGTGGGCGGCCATGGCCGCGCTCGATCCGGGTGAGTTGGCGACCTATGGCGGGGCACGTAGCCTGGTCGATTGGCACGCCCGCCACCGGTTTTGCGCCCAGTGCGGATCGCCAACGCAGCTGGCCAAGGGCGGCTGGCAGCGCACCTGCACGAATGACGCTTGCAAGGCCGATCACTTTCCGCGGGTCGATCCGGTCACGATTATGCTGGTGGAGCATCAGGGCAACCTGTTGCTGGGCCGCCAGCCGCGCTTCCCGCCGCGCCGCTTTTCCGCGCTGGCCGGGTTCGTGGAGCCGGGCGAAAGCATCGAGGATGCCGTGGCGCGGGAAATCATGGAGGAAGCCGGCGTCGTGGTCCGCGATGTGACCTATGTCGCCAGCCAGCCCTGGCCGTTTCCGTCCAGCCTGATGATCGGCTGCCACAGCCATGCCGACAGCGCCGAGCTGACCATCGACACGACCGAGCTCGACGAGGCCCGCTGGTTCACCCGCGCCGAAGTGGAACTGGCCATGACCGGCAGCGAGGACGCCGCCTTCATCGCCCCGCCGCCGCACGCGGTGGCCCATCACCTGCTCAAATGGTGGCTCGAACAATGACCGCACCCGCGAAAGTCTCGATCGATGTCTGGTCCGATGTGATGTGCCCGTGGTGCATCATCGGCTATTTCCAGCTGCAGAAGGGGCTGGAAAGCCTGAACGGCGAGATCGAGGCGGAGCTGCGCTGGCACGCCTTCCAGCTCAATCCCGACATGCCCGAAGAGGGCGAGGAGCAGCAGGCGCACCTGGCCCGCAAATATGGTCGCACGCCCGAACAGGCTGCGGCGGCGCGCGGCCAGATGAAGGAAATCGCCGCGCGGGCGGGCTATTCGTTCGACTATACCGGCGCGGGCGAGGCGCCCGAGGCGCGGCTGTGGAACACCCGCCGGGCGCACCAGCTGCTGCTCTGGACGCTGGCCCAGCACGGGGCCGAGAAGCAGACCGAACTGAAGCTGGCGCTGTTCGACGCCCACTTCCAGCAGCGCCGCAACATATCCGATCCGCGCGTGCTGATCGAGATTGCCAGCGGCCTCGGGATCGATCCGGCCGCTGCCGAAGCCGCGCTCGAAAGTCCGGTATTGGGCCAGCAGGTGCTGGAAGAACAGCGCATGGCCTATGACATGAACGTCACCGGGGTGCCGGCCATGCTGGTCAACGGCAAGTTCCTGATCCCCGGCGCGCAGGACCCGGAAACCTATGCCAGTGCCCTGCGCCGCGTCGTCGCGCGCGAGGCGGAACTGGCGGCGCGGCAGGCATGAGCGCGGATTTTACCGGCCAGGTCGCGGTCATCACCGGCGGGGCCGGGGGGATCGGCGGGGCGCTGGGCGCGGCGCTGAAAGCGGCCGGGGCTGAGGTCCTGCTGGCCGACCTCCACGGTTCCGTCGATGTGGTGGCCTGCGATGTGGCCGATCCCGCTGCGGTCGAGGCGCTGGCCGAGCTGGCCTGGCAGCGGTTCGGGCGGGTCGACCTGCTGGTCAACAATGCCGGGATCTCGGGCGGGGGCGGCCGCTTGTGGAAGGCTGATCTTGCCGCCGCGCGGCAGGTATTCGAGGTCAATTTCTGGGGAGTCTGGCACGGCTGCGCCGCCTTTGCCCCGCGCATGGCCGCGCAGGAGCGCCCCTCGGCGATCTACAATGTCGCTTCGGAGAACGCGCTGTTCTGCGCCGTGCCGCGCGCGGCGGCCTATATCGCCTCGAAGCACGCGGTGCTGGGCCTGACCGAAAGCCTGCGCGAAGATCTGCCGCCGCATGTCCATGCCGGGACGATCATCCCCGGCTGGGTCCTGTCGGGCCTGACCAGCGAAGGCGGGCGCGATGTTGCCATGCCGGCCGAGCGCTATGCCGAGATCATCCTGCCCCAGATCGCCGCGCGCGAGCGGTTCGTGGTCAGCCATGCCTATAACGCGGTGCGGATGGCTGAACGGACCGAAGCGCTGGAGGCGGCCTTTGCCCGCTCCGCGCCCCGCTATGACGGGGATATCGAGCACGACGTGCGCGCCTATATCGCCCGGCTGCGCGGCGGCTGAGCGCGTTCAGTTGGGCCAGTAGATGTATTCATCACCCGGCGCGAAGCGCTGGGCCATGGTCTTGTCGATCATGATCGCGTTGTCGGTGGTCGAGGCATAGAGCGGGGCCTTGCGCCCTTGCTGGTGCCGGGCCAGCAGGGCCTGCAGCTCGGCCAGCTTGTCGGGCCGGGCCGCGGCCAGGTTGCGGCGCTCGGTCGGATCCGAGCTCAGGTCGAACAGCCAGGACTTGCCCTGCTTGCCGTTGACCTGCAGCTTCCAGTTCCCGGCGCGCACGACCTGATAATAGCCGCTGTTCCAGTAGAGCGCGTCATCCGGGCGGCGGACCACGGCCCTGGTCTGGGCGGCGGGCAGCAGGTTCTGCCCGTCGATCGGCACCCCGGCGGGCAGCTCCGCGCCTGCCGCCGCCGCGATGGTCGGCATCAGGTCGATGTGGTGCGCAGGCTGGTCGATCCGCGTGCCGGGGCGGATCTGGCCGGGCCAGGCCATGAACAGCGGCACCCGGATCCCGCCTTCGAAGAAGGTGATCTTGAAGCCGCGATAAGGCGCATTGATCCCGTCGATGCCGATGTAGCCCGGTCCACCATTGTCGCTGGACAGCACGATCATCGTGTTCTGCGCCAATCCCTGCTGCTCCAGCTCGGCCATGATCCGGCCGACGCTGCGATCAAGCGCGCGCAGCATCGCGGCATAGACCCGGAGGCGGTGCGGCCTGATATCGCCAACCGCCTCGTAATCCGCCCGGGTCGCCTGCAGCGGCGTGTGGACGCCCCAGTGGGCCAGGTAGAGCAGGAACGGACGGTTACGGTTGGCCCGGATCACCTTGAGCGATTCGTCGGTCCAGTAGTCGGCCAGATAGCCCCCCGGTGCGAACCACTCGCCACCGTTGTAGGACGTCGCATAGCGCATCGAGGCCCACAGGAACCGGTCGATCGGATCGAAATCGATCTTGGCATTGACGACCTGCGGATCGTTCTCGGGCAGGTGCAGCCCGCTTTCCATCATCAGGCTTTCGTCAAAGCCTTGATCGTTGGGGTGAAAGCCCGGGGAATTGCCAAGGTGCCACTTGCCGATGTGGATGGTGTGATAGCCCCGGGTCTTGAGCACTTCGGCCAGGGTCACTTCGCTGCTGGGCAGGCCCTGGTCGGCATAACCGGGATTGGCCCTGTCGGCCGCGCCATCATAGCTGACCGGCGGCAGATCGGCGCGAATATCGTCGGCCACCATCTTCACGATCCGGCCCATCCGGGGCGGGGTGGGGGTATATTCAAAGCCGGTCCGCGTCGGGTAACGCCCGGTCATGATCTGGGCGCGGGAAACGGCGCAGGTCGCGCTGCCGGAATAGGCCTGATCGAACCGGGCACCGCTGGCTGCGAGCCGGTCGAGGTTGGGGGTGGGTACGCGCCCCCCGGCCACGCCGGTGCCGGTGCTGGTCAGGTCGTTGATCCCCAGATCGTCGAGCAGGATGAAGATGACGTTGGGCGGGCGCTGGGCCAGCGGTGTGGCGGCCTCGGCCGGACCCTGCTGCCACGGGATAGGCCGGTTCGGCCCGATCTCGTGCGACATCTGGCGCGCGGCCAGGGCGAGGACCAGCTCGGTCCGCTTGATGTAACCGATCGTGCCCAGTGCAACTGCGGGAAGAGCGAGCCCCAGGGTCCATTTCTGCCAGCGCTTCATGCCCCTGCCGCCCTTCTCACCATGGCCGCAAGGCTGTCAGACCAGGCCCAGCCGGGCCAGATCGGCGGCGATATGGCCGGGCAGGACTTCGCCTGCGTCCTCACCGCTGCCAAGGTCGTGCGGGGCGTCGGCGTCTTCCAGATAGCGCCAGCCCTGGTGCGCGCGCTTGGGCCGGGGGAGCACGTCGATCAGCTTGGCGGCGATGACGATGTTGGTGCGTCCGCCGTCGGCTTCCTCGAAGCGCAGGATCGGGCTGCGCATGACCAGCTGGTGCTTGAAGATCCAGAACAGAGAGCCGCCCGGTGAACCGTCCGGCGGCACAATTTCGTCATGCCGCTTGGGCAGGTAGCGGGTGGTCAGCCGCGCCTCGGCCCCGCGCGTCGCGAACCAGCTGCGCATCTCCTCCAGCGACTGGGCCCCATAGGCCACCTTGGTCAGGTGCAGCGGCATGATGTCAGCCCACCAGACCAGAGGCCACCGCAAGGCCCAGGAAGGCGAAAAAGCCCATCGAATCGGTGATCATTGTCACGAAGACCGAGCTGGCCACGGCCGGGTCCTGGCCCAGCCGGTCGAGCGTGACCGGAACCAGCACCCCGGCGAGGCCTGCGGTAATGATGTTCACGATCACCGCCGTGCCGATCACCGCACCCAGCAGTGGGTTGGCAAAGACCAGCCCGGTCGCCACCCCGATCAGGCTCGCCACGGTCACGCCGTTGAGCAAGGCCACGCGCAGTTCGCGCCACAGGATGCGGCGGGTGTTGCTGCGGGTCAGCTGGTTGGTGGCCAGTGCGCGCACGGCCACGGCCATGGTCTGCGTGCCGGCATTGCCGCCGATCGAGGCGACCATCGGCGAGAGTGCGGCCAGGGCCACCAGCTTCTCGATCGCGCCGCCGAAATTGCTGATGATCGTGGCCCCCAGCAGCGCTGTCGCCAGGTTGGCGATCAGCCAGCGCACGCGGGCGACATAGGAATCGCGGATCGGCTCGTTGATGTCGCCTTCGCCCGCACCGGACAGCAGCAGCACGTCCTCGCCCGCTTCTTCCTGGATGATGTGGACCACGTCATCGACGGTGATCTGGCCGACCAGCCGCCCATTGGCATCGACCACGGCGGCGGAAATCAGCGCGTATTTCTGGAACCGCAGCGCCACCTCTTCCTGGTCCATGGTCACCGGGATCAGGGTCTGGTCGCGCTGCATCACGTCGGTCAGCGCGATATGGCGCGGGGTGCGCAGGATCCACGACAGGGCGCAGGTGCCCAGCGGGTGGAACCGGGCATCGACGATGAACACTTCCCAGAACTCGTTGGCCAGATCGCGGCCCTCGCGCAGGAAATCGATCAGGTCGCCGACGGTCATATGCTCGGGCACGGCCACGAAATCGCGGCTCATCAGACGCCCGGCGGACTCCTCCGGATAGGACAGCGCGGCCTCGATGACCGCGCGGTCCTCGGGCTCCATCTCGGCCAGGACCGCCTGCTGGTCTTCCTCGTCGAGGTCTTCCAGCATGGCGACGGCATCGTCGGTGTCGAGCTGTTCGGCGATGTCGGCGACGGTTTCGGCCGGCAGCTGCTCGACGATATCCTCGCGGACATAGTCGTTCAGCTCGGCGTAGACCTCGCTGCCCATCAGGTCGCTGATCGCGGCGGCCAGCGCGGGCCGTTCATCGGCGTCGAGCAGTTCGAACAGGTCGGCGATGTCGGCCGGGTGCAGCCCTTCGACCAGGCCATAGACCGCGTCGTTCTCGCCCGCTTCAAGGCTGTCGCGCACCCGCCGCACGAAGTCCGGGCGCAGCGTGTTCTCCGCGTCGAGGCTCTCGCTCTCGGCCGCTGGTTCGGCCGCGAGAGCGGCGCTTTCCAGCAGGTCGGGATCGAGCTTGTCGGCGGTCATGCCGGTCGGTCTAGGCTGGTCGACAACATTTGCAACCCGCCGCGTTTGCGGGGCGTGACTTTGTCTCGCCGCAGCCTATATCGGCTGCAAATTCATAGGAGACTCCCAATGGCCGATACCCTTACCCTGTCGCTCGATAGCGGCGATGTCGTGATCAAGCTGCGCCCGGACCTGGCCCCCGGCCACGTTGCCCGGATCGTCGAGCTGGCCAGCGAAGGTTTTTACGACGGCGTGAAGTTCCACCGCGTGATCCCCGGCTTCATGGCCCAGGGTGGCTGCCCGCAGGGCACCGGCATGGGCGGTTCGGACAAACCCGACCTGCAGGCCGAATTCAACGACGAACCCCACGTGCGCGGCGTCTGCTCGATGGCGCGGACCTCTTATCCGCACTCGGCCAACAGCCAGTTCTTCATCTGCTTCGACGATGCGACCTTCCTTGATCGCCAGTACACCGTCTGGGGCCAGGTGATCGAAGGCATGGAGCACATCGATGCCCTGCCCAAGGGCGAACCGCCGCGCGAGCCCGGCGTGATCCGCAAGGCGACTGTATCGTAAACCGCTCTCTCCCCTTCAGGGGAGAGATAGCAAGGCTTGGCGGCTTGTCCGGCTAGCCGCAGTTGAGTGGGGGCGGAGGGGCGCAGGCCTTCCCCCACTCCCAACCCTCTCCCCTGAAGGGGAGAGGGCTATGGAATCCGCCGCGCGCTGATGATCCTGACCGGCGGGTCCAGCATCTGGCCCTTGAGCGGCCCTTCGCCCAGCGTCGGCGAGAGCGGCGCGTCCCAGATCTTGCGCACCACGTCCATCCCGGCCGAAACCCGGCCGAAGGCGGCAAAGCCGGCCTGCTGGTCGGGATCGGCGGCCGTGGGATCGGCATCGAGGCTCGGCTGATCCGACAGCATGATCGACCAGTCGGCCGTGGCCGTGCCCGGGGCATGGCGCGCCATCGAAATGGTTCCGGCCTTGTGCAGGATGCCGGTCTGGCTGGTCGGCTCATGCGCGATCGGCTTCAGCACTTTCAGCGGGTGGCCCTGCAATCCGGCCTGGATCAGGCCACTGGGCGGATCGCCCCAGGGCAGCCGCAGCGCCCGGTAAAAGGCGATCCCGTCAAACTTCTTCAGATCGACATAGCGCACGAAGTTCTGCGTGGTGATTGGCGCGCGCTTGTTGTCCAGCTCCAGCTCGATCGTGCCAAGGTCAGTGACCAGCGCCACGCGGACCGTATCGCCCAGCGGCGGGGGCGGCGGCAGCGGCGTCCGCTTGGCCGGGGCCGGCTTGGCACCCTTGGGATAGGAACTGTACTGGCTGCGCTCCGCCGCCTGGGCAGGCAGGGCGATCGCAAGCAGGGCGAGCAGGGCGAATCGGCGGTTCATCCCGCCATGCTGCCTGATCAGAGCCCGGTTTTCACCACCCAGTCGTGGAAGATCCGCACCGCGCGCACATCCAGCGCGTGAGGCTTGCAGACGAACCAGTAGGAATAGGGGCTCTTGACCTCGATATCGTAAAGTCGGGCGATCCGGCCATCATGGGCGCGGTCGAAGTGGGCATCGTGCATGATCGCGATGCCCAGGCCCTGCGCGGCAGCCTCCAGCAGCAGCTGACCGGAATCGTAATGATCGATCGCCATCGGATCGAGGTCCGGCATGCCCAGCGCCTGCTTCCAGGCCACGAAACTGTCGGGCAGTTCGTTGTGGATCAGGAAGGTCTGGCGCGACAGCACCTCGCGGTCTGGTACCGGACCGATCTCGTCCGCCAGCGTGCGCGAGGTGATGGCGTAGACCTTGTTCTCGTCCAGCCGCACCGCATGGAATGATGGGTCGGGCTGGGGCGAGAGAATGAAGGCGGCGTCCAGCGTATCGCCGACCCGGGTTTCGAGGTGCGGGCTGGTGTCGAAATCGATGTGCAGGCGCGGCTGGGCCTTGCGCAGTTCGGGCAGGCGCGGGAACAGCCGCTGGCTGCCGAACAGCGGCAGCACACCCAGGTGCAGACGCAGCACCCGGCTGTCCTCCACCTGGCCCTCGACTGCGGCGGCCAGCTCATCGAACTTTGGCGCCACCGCGTTGTAGAAGGCGCTGCCATCGTCGGTCAGCTTCATTGACTGGTGCTGGCGGGTGAACAGCCGCTTGCCGATGAACTCCTCTAGCGCGGAAACCCGCCGTGACAGGGCCGAGGGGCTGAGCCCCAGCTCGTCCGCCGCCGCCCGGGCCGAACCCAGGCGGACGATGCGCACGAAGGCCTCGATCGCGCGAAGCGGTGGAAGGCGGCGAATGGCCATTGCAGGTCAGTCTTCGGATTCGTCCTGGGGAGCGGGCGGATGCAGTCGCAGACGGGTAACATGCTTTTCGTTGCCCGCAATCACTTCCAGCCTCCAGCCGCTGGGATGGTCCAGCATGGCCCCGACCGGCGGCACGGCCTCGGCCAGCAGGAAAGCGAGACCGCCCAGCGTGTCGACGTCTTCCTCCACCTCGGCCAGGCGCGGATCGATGGCATCGGCCACATCGTCCAGCTCGGCGCGGGCATCGGCTTCCCACATGCCGCCGTCCAGCGGCACGAGCAGTTCGGTCGGCGCGTCGTCGTGCTCGTCCTCGATCTCGCCGATGATTTCCTCGACCAGGTCCTCGATCGTGATGATCCCGTCAGTGCCGGAATATTCGTCGATCACCACGGCCAGGTGGACGCGGCTGGCGCGCATGTCGTTCAGCACGTCGAGCGCGCCGCGCGCCTGGGGGACATAGAGCGGCTGGCGCAGCAGGCTGGTCCAGTCCTTGGGCGGCTTGCCGCTGGCCAGGTGCTTGAACACGTCCTTGATCAGGACCATGCCAACGATTTCGTCCAGCGTCTCGCGGTAGACCGGCATGCGCGAATGGCCGTGCTCGGCAAAGGCGCTGACGACTTCGTCCCAGCTCGCGGTTTCGGGCACGGCCACGATCTCGCCGCGCGGGATCGCCACGTCGTCGGCATCGTTCTCGCTGAAATGCAGCAGGTTGCGCAGCATGTCGCGCTCAAGCGCGGAAAGGTCGCCATTGCGGGATGAACCGCCGTCATCCTCGTGCTCGTCGATTGCCTCTTCCAGCTGGGCGCGCAGCGATTGGTCGCCGCCGTCCACTCGTTCGAAGAAGCGCTTGATGGCGCGCCAGGCAGAGCGCCTACTCTCTCCGTCTCCGGAATTGCCCTCGGGCATGGTCTTGATCAGGTCCCTGTTGGCGATCCGGTCAGTGGATCGCGGTCCCCATATGGGTCGGCAATGCCCATCTGCGCAAGAGCCTTGATTTCCAGCGCTTCCATCGCGGCAGCTTCCGCATCGGAGTGGACATGGTCATGCCCGGCCAGGTGGAGCAGGCCGTGGATGATGAGGTGCGCGGCGTGATGTTCCAGTGGCACACGCTTTTCGGCCGCCTCGCGCTTGCAGGTTTCCAGCGCCAGGGCGATATCGCCCAGCAGTTCGGGCGTGCCGTCAGGAGCCAGCGCCAGCAGGTCTTCGCGTTCCAGCATCGGGAAGGACAGGACATTGGTCGGCTTGTCCTTGCCGCGCCATTCGCGGTTGAGCTCGTGCACCTCGGCATCGTCCGAGAACAGCAGGCTGGCCGACAGACGCGGGTTGGCCAGCTCGGGGGCAACCTCAGTCAGGGCGGCGAGGGCGCGTTCGGCCAGGGCTTCCCAGTCGATACTGGCCGGCCAGTCGGCTTCGATGGCGATTTCCAGTTCCAAACCAGTCTCCGTCACCCCGGACCTGATCCGGGGTCCCGCTTGATTGCGCCACCATCAAGGGGAAGCGGGACCCCGGGTCAAGCCCGGGGTGACGGGAGCGGGACTGACCCTACCCGTGCTTGCCCTCGTAAGCCTCGACGATCCGGCCGACGATCGGATGGCGGACCACGTCGGCGCTGGTGAAGCGGGTGACGGCGATGCCGTCGATCCCCTCCAGCCGCCCCACTGCATCATTGAGGCCGCTCATCTGCGGGCCGCCGGGGATATCGACCTGGTTGGGATCGCCGCAGATCACCATCCGGCTGTTCTGGCCAAAGCGGGTCAGGAACATCTTCATCTGGGCGGGCGTGGTGTTCTGCGCTTCGTCGAGGATGATGAAGCTTTCCGCCAGGGTGCGGCCGCGCATGAAGGCGATCGGGGCGATCTCGATCTCGCCCGAAGCCAGCCGCCGCTCCACCTGTTCGGGCGGCATGCAGTCATACAGCGCGTCGTAGAGCGGGCGCAGATAGGGATCGACCTTGTCCTTCATGTCGCCGGGCAGGAAGCCCAGCCGCTCCCCGGCTTCGACCGCCGGGCGGCTGAGGATCAGGCGCTGGACCGATCCGGTGATCAGCTGCGACACGGCCTGGGCCACGGCGACATAGGTCTTGCCCGTGCCGGCCGGGCCGAGCGCGAAGATCACGTCGCGGCTGGCCAGGGCGCGCATGTATTCGATCTGCGTGGCGCTGCGCGGGACGATGGTTTTCTTGCGGGTGCGGATCATGATCGGCGGGGTTTCCCCATCGCCCGAGATGATCCCTTCCAGCGTCGGTTCGGCCGACATCGAAATCAGCGATTCGATCGCGCCGGCATCCAGTTCCTGCCCCTGCATCAGCCGCTGGTGCATCCCCTTCAGCACGTCGCGGGCACGGGCCACGGCATCTTCCGGCCCCTCGATCTGCGCCCGGTTGCCGCGCGCCGAAATGTACACGCCCAGCCGGTTCTCGATCTGCACCAGGTTGGCATCGAACTGCCCGAACAGCGCGCCCAGGATGGTCGCTTCCTCAAACTCCAGCTCGGTCCGCGCGCGGCGGGGGGTGTGGAGGCGGGCGGGCGCCAGATGATCGCGGGTGTCGTCATGGGCGCGGGCTGGTTTGCGAGCCATAAAGGGGGCGGTGTGCTCCTTTCGTTGCGGGCCTCAAGCTGGCCGAGTCGAAACGATAGGGCCAGCCCTGCCGGGCGCAAGCGACAAGGGGATGACAGGCGGTGGAAAACCGCTCAGGCGTGTTCGGCCTGCACCAGCCGCGCGCCGAGCGAATTCGGCCCGGCCTCGGTCAGTTCAACCTCGACCAGATCGCCGATTTCAGCCTCGCCGCTGAAATGGACCGATTGCAGCCAGGGCGACTTGCCCAGCCACTGGCCGGGATGCTTGCCCTTGCGCTCGACCAGCACGGTGCAGCGCTTGCCGACGCTGGCCTGGTTGAAAGCCAGCTGGCTGGCGTTGAGCACGGCCTGGAGCCGCTGGAGCCGCTCGTCCATCACTGCGGTCGGCACCTGCCCGTCCATGGTCGCCGCCGGGGTACCGGGGCGGGCCGAATACTTGAAGCTGAAGCATTGTGCATAGCCTACCCGCTCGGCCAGGCGCAGCGTGTCCTCGAACTCGGCGTCGGTCTCGCCCGGGAAGCCGACGATGAAATCGCCCGACAGGGCAATGTCCGGGCGCATGGCGCGAACCTCGTCGAGGATGCGCAGGTAGCTTTCCGCCGTGTGGCTGCGGTTCATCGCCTTGAGCACCCGGTCGTTCCCTGCTTGCACCGGCAAGTGCAGGAACGGCATCAGCTTGGGTACATCGCGGTGTGCCTCGAGTAACCCTGGTGTCATGTCGTTGGGGTGGCTGGTGGTATAGCGGATGCGCGCCAGCTGGGGGATTGCGGCGAGCGCTTCGATCAGCTTTTCGAGGCCGCGGTTGCTGTCATCTCTTCCAGAGTCTCTCCACGCATTCACGTTCTGGCCCAGGAGGGTGATCTCGCGCGCACCGGCTTCAACCAGCTTGTGCGCTTCGGCCACCAGGTCACTGAATGGGCGGGATACTTCGGCCCCGCGGGTATAGGGCACCACGCAATAGGTGCAGAACTTGTCGCAGCCTTCCTGAACGGTCAGGAAGGCGCTGGGCCCCACCTTGCGCCGGGCCGGGAGGACATCGAACTTGGTTTCGGCCGGCATGTCGGTATCGACCGCCCGGCGCCCCTCGACCGCTTCCGCAATCATGCCCGGAAGTCGATGATATGCCTGCGGTCCGACCACCATGCTCACCGCGGGCGCGCGCTTCATGATCTCGTCGCCCTCGGCCTGGGCAACGCAGCCGGCCACTGCGATCAATGGCGAAGTGCCATCCTCGCGACGCAGACGGCCAATGTCGGAATAGACCTTTTCCGCCGCCTTTTCGCGGATGTGGCAGGTGTTGAGCACCACCAGGTCCGCATCTTCGCCCTCCGGCGCGGGCATGATCCCCTGCTCGCCCAGCAGCTCGGCCATGCGCTCGCCGTCATAGACGTTCATCTGGCAGCCGAAGCTCTTGACGCGATAGGTCCGGGGGGGCGGGGTTGGGCGCATGGTCACTCCGTCATCCCGGGCTCGTCCCGGGATCGCTGGCGGCGCAGGCTTTAGGAGGCCGCGATCCCGGATCAAGTCCGGGACGACGCCACCAGCCGCCGCAGGATCGCTTCGCGCGATGCCTGGGCAATGGTCTTACGGTTGGTCAGCTCCACCCCGCTCAGCACCGGCAGGAAATGGACGGTCAGCGCGATCGGCCGCCGCCGGGCCAGCAGGCGCAGGAAATTGTCGAGCCCGTGTTCCTCGCCCACCCAGGCGATATCAGCCGCTTCCGGGCCGAAATCGAGCAGCACCGGCTGGACGGCAATGCCCGGCGGGAGCGGTTCCAGCGCGGACAGTAGCGAGGACTTGAACGGCAGCAGCTCGGTGCCGTCGCTGGTGGTGCCTTCGGGAAAGATCGTCAGCGCTCCGGTGTCGCGGATCGCGGTGCGCACGTCCTCGACCTGGCGGGCCACGCTCTTGCGGTCATGCCGGGCCACGAACACGGTGTCGTTCATCTGGCACAGCCACTTGAGCAGCGGCATCGAGGCCAGACCATCATGAGCGATAAAGGCGCTGCCGGTGGTCGCGGCCACGGCCGGAATGTCCAGCCAACTGACGTGATTGGCCAGCAGGAAGGCGCCGCGATGGGCCTTCTGGCCCTCGCTGCGTAGTCGCATGCCGGCGATCCGCCCGATTCCGGCCAGGAACAGCCGTGGCACCGGGTTGTGACGGGTCAGCAGGCCCACGATGTAATAGGCGGGCAGGCAGGCCAGCAACAGCAGCAGCATGGCGGAAAGGCGCAGGGTCACCCGCAGCCAGCCGAACACCGAAAGACGACGTGGCTGAGTGAGGGCAAGCGCCATCGGCCTGGCCTAGACCTCGCGGCCGAGCCGCACCCCGTACAGTTCCATCCGGTGGTCGACCAGGCGATAGCCCAGCTTCTCGGCGATCTGGCGCTGCAGGGCTTCCAGTTCGGGATCGACGAATTCGATCACCTTGCCGGTTTCCACATCGATCAGGTGATCGTGATGGGCCTCGGGCGCGGCTTCATAGCGGGCGCGGCCATCGCCAAAATCGTGCCGGTCAAGGATGCCGGCCTCTTCGAACAGGCGGACCGTGCGATAGACGGTGGCGATCGAAATGCGCGGATCGATCGCCACGGCGCGCTCGTGGAGCTTTTCCACGTCGGGATGGTCGTCGCTTTCCGACAGCACCTTGGCGATCACGCGGCGCTGGTCGGTGATGCGAAGCCCGCGTTCGGCGCAAAGCGCTTCGATGTCGATGGTCTGGTGCACGCTGAACCCGCAGATTGATCAAAAAGAATGTCCCGCCGGGTATGGACCGGGCGGGACGATTCTTCAACCGCCAGAGGCGGGAAGCCGGGGGTTAAGCCTTGGGCTTGCGACCACGCTTCTGGCCGGGCTTGCGACCAAGGCCGATCTTCTTGGCCAGTTCGCGGCGCTTTTCGGCATAGGCCGGAGCAACCATCGGATAGTCGGCGGGCAGGTTCCAGCGCGCGCGATACTGATCCGGGGTCATGTTGTAATGGGTCATCAGGTGGCGCTTCAGCATCTTCAGCTTCATGCCGTCTTCAAGGCAGATAATGTAATCCGGCTTGACCGAAGCCCGCACCGAGACCGCCGGCTTGGGCGCTTCTTCCGCCACCGGAGCCGCCGCCTGGCCAAGGCCCGCGAGCGCGCCATAGACCTTGCTGATCAGCGCAGGCACATCATCGACCGAGACGCTGTTGTTGCTGACGTGCGCGGCAACGATGTCCGAAGTCAGCGTGATAAGGGTTTCATTCATGTCGGACTGGGGCATTTCCATGTCCGCTTCCTTTCGATTAATTGCGACGACCGGTTTATTGTTATTGACGTCTTTTGAATGGACGCGAATCGGCGGTTACTTGCTCTTTGAGATAAAAACAAGTGCGGTACTGTACTGGTGGACAACCGCTTGTATGGCATGCCTATTTACAGGTCGCGCGCAAAGGTAATCGCGTCAAGCCGATCACCGGAAGGTGTGCGATAGTAATTCAGTCGTTCACCGATCGGCAGAAATCCGTTCCGTCGATAAAGCGATTCAGCCGGGTTATTGCGACGCATTTCCAGCAGAAGGCGGCGTGCGCCGCGCGATGCGGCCTGCTCGGCCAAGTCATCAAGCAGTTGCTGGGCGAAGCCGCGTCCGCGAAAACGCGGGTGCACGGCGATCAGCAACAGTTCCTCTTCTTCATAGCCGTGGCGCGACAAGTAAAACCCGGCAGCTTCGCCGCCGCTTTGCGCCAGGCAGTAGTGGCAGCGGCCAAGGACCAGCGCGTCTTCCACCTGGCGGCGGGTCCAGGCCTCGCCAAAGGCGGGATCGAAGGCCGCCTGCATCACCGCCATGATCCGGTCGAGATCGTCCTGCATGGCGATCAGGCGGGCAGGCGCGCATCCGGCGCGCGGCCATAGAGCGGCTGGTGGGCGTTGCCGATCAGCTGGGCCGGGATCAGCTGGAAATGGCGCGCATCGGGCCATAGCGGCAGGGGAATGCCGCTACCGCGTGCAGCGACCAGCGCTTCGGCCTGGCTGCCAGCGACGAGCGGGATTGTGCTGGCGGTCACGGCGGCTGCAGGCGAGAGCGATGCGAGGTCGGTCAGCGGCAGACCATCGCTGCCGAAATCCTGCACGAACCATTCGCCGTGTCCGCCGGTCATCCCGACTGTGCAGGGCTGGACGCCAGCTTCAGCGCGGGCCATGGCGGCGACGAGAGCGAGAGTGGGATAGCCCACCAGTTCCGCCCGCCAGGCCAGCGCCAGGGCGCGCGCCGCGGCGAGGCCAACGCGCACTCCGGTGAAGCTGCCCGGCCCCAGCGCGACCGCGATTCGCCCGGCGTGGCCCTTGTCCGGCAGGGCGGAAATCATCGGCACGAGCGCCTCGGCGTGGCCACGGCCCAGCATCCGGCATTCGCCAGCAATGAGGCTACTGCCATCCAGCAGGGCGACCGAACAGGCCTCGGTCGCGCTATCGATAACCAGGGTACGCATCCCGCGCCTGTTAGCGCGTCAGGCGATCCGATTGAAAGTGTCGAAATCGGGGCGCGGGCTGCGATCGAAGATCGTGGCCGGATCGCCATAGCCCAGGGTCGCGATGAAGTTGCTCTTCACCCGCGGCGTATCGGCAAAGAAGGCGGCGTCGACCGCCGGGTTGGCAAAGCCCGACATCGGCCCCGTATCCAGCCCCAGCGCCCGCGCGGCGAGGATGAAGTAAGCACCCTGCAGGCTGGAATTGCGCATCGCGGAAATCTCGCGCAGCGGCTCGTTGCCATCGAACCAGGCCTTGGCATCGGTGTGCGGGAACAGCCAGGGCAGCTGATCATGATAATCGATGTCCATGCCGATGATCACCGTGACCGGGGCCTTAAGCACCTTTTCGGCATTGGCGGGCAGGCAGCAGGCGGCGAGCTTGGCCTTGGCCTCGTCCGTCGTGCACCAGACCATCCGCGCCGGCAGCATGTTGGCGCTGGTCGGGCCGAACTTCATCAGGTCCCAGATCGCGTGGAGTTGCTCGGTGCTGACCGGCTTGTCGAGATAGCCATTATAGCTGCGCGCGGTGCGGAACAGCTGGTCAAGCGCGGCATCGGCAAGCGGCTGGGTCATCGGGAACTTCCTTGTCGGGGCTGGTGCGTCAAGATGGGCGCGGATCAGGCCGCGCGGACTTCGGTCACTTCGGGGACATAGTGCTTGAGCAAGCCCTCGATCCCCTGCTTGAGCGTGGCGGTGGAAGAGGGGCAGCCCGAACAGGCGCCCTGCATCGAGAGATAGACCACCCCTTCGCGGAAACCGCGATAGGCGATGTCGCCGCCATCGTTGGCCACAGCCGGGCGGATCCGGGTTTCGAGCAGTTCCTTGATCTGCGCCACCACATCGGCATCGGCGGGATCGTCGCCGAAATCGGCGTCTTCAGCCGGAACGACGATGCCGTTACCGGCCTTGGCATGGAACAGCGGGGCCTGGCTGACGAAGTGATCGAGCAGGATCGCCACGACCTGCGGCTTCAATGCCGACCAGTCGGCCCCTTCGCCCGCGGTGACCGAGACGAAGTTGTAGCCGAAGAACACGCCGGTCACGTCGCCCAGGCTGAACAGCGCTTCGGCGAGCGGCGAGGCGGCGGCATCGGCCTCGTCACGGAAATCGCGGGTGCCACTGGCCATCACTTCCTGACCGGGCAGGAACTTCAGCGTGGCGGGGTTCGGGGTTGTTTCGGTTTCGATGAACATGGTGGCGATGTAGACCTTAAAGGAGCCGGTTCAAGCCAAGAAATCTATAATTCCCGCAGCGCCTGGGCTGGCTTGGCGCGCAGCAGCGGTAACGAACCGGCGAGGGCAAAGGCCACCGTCATTGCCAGCCCCGCGCCCAGCACGGCCAGCACTTGCGGCCAGTTGGGCAGCCAGTCGAATTCGAACAGCTGGACGATCACCAGCCAGCCGATCGCGCTGCCCAGCACCAGCGCCACGCCAGCCAGCAACAGCGCCAGCAGGCCATATTCGGCCACCTGCAGCAGCAGCAATTGCCGACGGCTGGCACCGAGCACGCGTAGCACCACGTTGTCGTAAAGCCGGCTCGCCCGCGCGGCGGCAATCGCGCCGAGCAGCACCGCGATCCCGGCCAAGACAGCGACGGAGGCCGCGGCAAGGATCGCGGTCGAAACCTGGTTCAGCAGGGTACGGGCCTGTTGCAGCACGCCGCCCACCTCGATCACCGAGCTGGACGGGAAGGCGCGCAGCAGTTGCGGCAGCAGCGCTGTGCGGCTGGCGCCCGGCGGCAGGTCGATCGTCGCGGCCAGGTTGTGCGGGGCATCGGCCAGCGTGTTGGGGGAGAAAACCAGCACATAGTTGAAGCCCATGGTGTCCCAGTCGATCCGCCGGAACGAGGCGATCCGCGCGCTGCGTTCCACGCCCAGCACGCCGATGGTGATCATGTCCCCGATCTTGAGGTCGATCGCCTTGGCCAGTTCCTCGTCGACCGAAACCAGCGGTTCGCCCCGGTAATCCTTCGGCCACCATTCCCCGGCGGTCAGCGAATTGCCCTCGGGCAGGGTCGGCGAATAGGTCAGCCCGCGCTCCCCGCGCAGCGGCCAGGCACCGTCAGGGATTTCCTTGAGATCGGCCACCCGGGTCATCGAACCTTTCGGGCCATAGGCCAGGATCGCGCCGCGCAGGGCGGGGACCTGGCGCACCTTGGCTCCGGGCGCGGCGGTCTGGACGATCTGTTCCATCCTTGCCGCTCCGTCGCGCGGCAGGTCGAGCATGAAATAGTCCGGCGCGCGCTGCGGCACCCGGCTGGCGATATTGGCTTCCAGGCTGGTCTGGATCACGGCCAGCAGCACGAAGGCCGACAGGCCAAAGCCCAGCGCCGTGACCAGTGCGCCGGTCTGCGCGCCGGGACGGTGCAGGTTGGACAGCGCGAGGCGCAACAGCGGGCGCTGCGGTCGCGGCAGCCGCGCGGCCAGGTTGCGCAAGGCCCAGCCGAGCAGGCCGAGCAGGCCCAGCAGCACCAGGGCTCCGGCCAGGAACCCGGCGGTCACCGGCAATTGCGCCGCGCTGGCGAGGGTCAGCACGATGATCGCGGCAAAGCCCAAGCCGACCGGCCAGGCGGCCTCGCGCCATTGCCCGGTCAGCGGATTTACCTTGGCACGCATCAGGGCGAGGGCCGGGAAACGCCGCGCGGCGAGCAGCGGCGGCGCGGCGAAGACCAGTCCGACCAGCAGGCCATAGGCGCTGGCGCGGGTGAGTGCGGCCCAATCGAACACCAGACCCGGCGCGACCGGCAGCAGCGCGCCGAGCGCCTGGCCCAGCAGCGGCATGACCATGATCCCGGCGGCCAGGCCAGCGAGGCTGCCCGCCAGGGCGGCGGCCAGCAGCTGCAACAGGTAGATCCGGGTAATGTCGGTGCTGGTCGCGCCCAGCACCTTCAGCGTGGCAATGCCGTTGCGGCGCGCCTCGAGGTAGGAGGACACCCCGCCGCCGATCCCGATCCCCGCAATCGCCATGGCGGTCAGCCCGACAAGGACGAGAAATTCGCCCATCCGCGAGACGAACCGGTCCGCGCCCGGCGCGGCGCGGTCGCGCTGGCGATAAGTGAAGCCGGAAGTGGGGAAGCGTTCCTTCAGCGTATCGATGGTCGCTACCGGATCGGTGCCGGGAGGCAGCAGCAGGCGATACTTGCTGCGGAACATCGCGCCGGGTGTGGTCAGGCCTGCCCTGGCCGGGAAATCGGCGCTGACGATCGCCGTCGGGCCCAGCGCGAAACCTTCGCTAAGCCGGTCCGGCTCGTCCGCGATTACTCCGGCGATCTTGAGCGTCTGCCCTGAAATCACGAATCTGCCGCCCGCCGCCAGTTCCAGCCGGGCCAACGCATCGGGCGAAACCCAGGCTGTGCCGGGGGCAGGCGCGCCCACCTTGCGGCCATCGCTAAGCGTCAGACGGCCAACCAGCGGCCAGGCGGCATCGACCGCCTTCAGCTCCACCGGCACGGCCAGATCGCCATTGGCGGCCATGGCCTGCAGCCGGGTACCGCCAGACAGCTTGCCGAATTTCTCCAGCTCGGCGCGCTCGGCCGGGGTGGCCGCGCGCTGCCACACTTCAACCTGCACGTCGCCGCCGAGGATGGTCTGGCCGCGATCCTTGAGCTCGCGCTCGATCGCGCCGGTCAGGGTGCCGATCGCGGCCAGCGCGCCAACGCCGAGGAACAGGCAGGCCAGCAGCAGCCGCAGGCCGCGAAAGCGGGCCGACAGGTCGCGCCGGGCAATCGTCCAGGCGGTGGACCAGGTTAGTTCGGTCCGGGGCAGGGCCGTGCTACTCACGCTGCGGTGTCGCTCGCGATGCGGCCATCGGCCAGGGTGACGATGCGCTCACACTTGGCGGCCAGGCCGGCATCGTGGGTGATGATCACCAGCGTCGCCCCGGCCTCGGCCCGGCGGGCGAACAGCAGGTCGATGATCGCCGCGCCGGTCGCGGCATCAAGGTTGCCGGTCGGCTCGTCGGCAAAGACCAGCGCCGGGCGGCCGGCCAGTGCGCGGGCTATCGCCACGCGCTGCTGCTCGCCGCCGGAGAGCTGGGTGGGATAGTGGTGCAGCCGGTGGCCCAGGCCGACGGCGATCAGTTCCGCCTCGGCGCGGGGGCGGGCATCGGCCGCGCCCGCCAGTTCGAGCGGGGTCATGACATTTTCCAGCGCGGTCATGGTCGGCAGCAGGTGGAAGGCCTGCAGCACGATCCCGATCCGTCCGCGCCGGGCGGCGGCCAGGGCATCTTCGTCCAGCGCGGCAAAGTTCTCGCCCGCGACGTCCAGCGTGCCGCCGCTGGCCCGCTCAAGCCCGGACAGCACTGCCATCAGCGAGCTCTTGCCCGAACCCGATGGGCCCAGCAGGGCCAGGGTCTGCCCCAGCGGTACCGAGAGGTCGATTCCGCGCAGGATTTGGGTCGCCGCATCGCCATTGCCGAGCGTCAGGGTAAGGTTCTTGGCGGTGATCGCCTGTTGGGGGCTTGTCACGTCAGCGAATGACCATAGCTAGAAGGGGAACGGACAAAGGAAAGTTGCAGCATGAAATGGAAATCCGCAGGGCTACTTGCAACCCCTCTTGCGCTGGTCTTTGTGCTGGGGGCCTGCGGATCGGAGCAAACAGCCCCGCCGCCCGCCAAGACGGTCGAAACGGCTCCTCCCGAGCTGCCCGTTGTGGGCGAGGAAGTGCGGATCGTCGCGCTGGGCGACAGCCTGTTCACCGGTTACGGGCTGGAGCCGGGGCAAAGTTATCCGGCCCGGCTGGAAGCCGCGCTGCGCGCGCGCGGGATCAATGCGCGGATCACCAATGCCGGGGTTTCGGGCGATACCACCGGCGGCGGGGCCGGGCGGCTCGATTTCACGCTGAACAGTCTTCAGAAGCCACCCGCGCTGGTGATCATCAGCCTGGGCGGGAATGACATGCTGCGCGGGCTTTCGCCCGACCAGACCCGCCGGAACCTGGACGAGATGCTGGGTAAGCTGAAGTCGCGCGGCATCCCCGTGGTGCTGCTGGGCATGCTGGCCGCACCCAACCTGGGGGCGGACTACCGCGGCCAGTTCGATCCGATCTATCCCGCGCTGGCGAAGAAGCACGGTGCCACGCTGGTGCCGTTCTTTCTGCAGCCGCTGATCGGGAAGCCCGAACTGATCCAGGCCGACCGGATCCACCCGACGCTGGAAGGGATCGACCTGATGGTCGGCTCGACGGTGGATGCCGTGGCCGGGGCGCTGCCGCAGAAGTGATCCTTCCAGGCAGTGATCCGTTCGTCCTGAGGAGCCTTGAAGCCGAAGGCTGAAAGGCGTCTCGAAGGATCGGCGCTAGCACTTCGAGACAGGCCCTCAGTCTGCGACTTCGGCCCTTCCTCAGCACGAACGGGTTCAATCAACGTGATGGGATCATTCGTCAGATCCGCTCTACCGACCCGTCCCTGACGCGCCAGATCGCGGCTTCGGCCTCGATCGCGTCAAACGGCGACAGCTCGGTCCCGGTCAGCCAGACCTGCGCGCGTCCGGCGCGCAGCCGGTCGAACAGCGCGGCGCGCCGCAGCGGATCGAGGTGGGCGGCCACTTCGTCGAGCAGCAGCAGGGCGGGGCGGCTGTCCTCCAGCAGATCGGCATGGGCCAGGGTGATCGCGATCAGCAGCGCCTTCTGCTCGCCGGTGGAGCAGGCGGCGGCGGGCTGGCCCTTGCCGGCCATGATGACGCCCAGTTCATCGCGGTGGGGGCCGGTCAGGGTGCGCCCTGCGCTCCGGTCGCGGCGGCGGGTCGACCGTAGTTCGGCGGCCAGTGCCGCGGCTTCCAGGGGTCCGCCAGGCTGATAGGTCAGTTCTGGCCGGGCAAAGGGGGCCTCGGGCAGCAGGGCCAAACGCTCGGACAAGGCCGCCACCAGCCGCGCGCGGGCCTGGGCAACCAGCGCCCCGGCTTCGGCCAGCTGAGCTTCCAGCGCATCGAGCCAGCTTGGGTCGGGTTCGCCCGGTTCGGCCAGCAAGCGGTTGCGTTCGCGCAGCGCGCTTTCCATCCGCGCGGCGTTGCGGGCATGGCCCGGCTCCAGCGCCAGGACCAGCCGGTCGAGGAACCGCCGCCGCGCCCCCGCGCCTTCGCTGAACAGGCGGTCCATCGCCGGGGTCAGCCAGCCGATACTGAGCCATTCGGACAGGCCGAGGGCGGCGATCTCCGTCCCGTTGGCCCGCGCCACCCGCCGGCCGGGGCGATCCGGGCGGATGCCGGTGCCCAGCGCGGCGCCGCCCGCCAACTCGGCACTGACCGCGCAGCCACCGTCACCGGAATGGCCCGGCAGTTCGGTCAGGGCGGCACGGCGCAGACCCCGGCCGGGCGCGAGCAGCGAAAGCGCCTCCAGCACGTTGGTCTTCCCCGCGCCATTCTCGCCCACCAGCAGGTTGAACTGCACGGTTTCCTCCAGCCGGGTGGCCGGGTGATTGCGGAAATGGGTCAGGGTGATGCGGTCCAGCGCCATGCCCGACCGCGATAAGGCCCCGGCCAGCCGCTGTCATCCCAAAGCACGATCCAGACAGTTGGTGAATATTCCCAATATTTTGTATTCAAGCTTTTGAAAGTTTGCCGCGAAAATCTCAAAACCTCGGATTTCCGCCATTTTTCAAAATTGGCACGCCCCCTGCAATCACTCTGGCATCCGCAGGAATGGTCCTGACGGATGGTTCAAATGGAAAGGGAAATTTCAAAATGTCCGTTCTCTCGCAGCTGCCCGCCCGCTTCACCGCCGCCGTTTCGGCCCTGGCGCTCTCGCTCGTCCTGATCAGCGGCACCGTCTCGGTCCCGACCACTGCCCAGGCCCAGACTGCCGGTGCCTATGTCGGAGTTGTCGCCTGATGGGCACGATCGACCGCTCGCGCAGCGATAGCGCACCCGCCAGCGGCGGTTTCCGCCTGAACAAGGCCCAGGGCAAGTTCATGGGCGTCAGCGCCGGGATCGCCGATTACTTCGGCTGGGATGTCACCCTGGTCCGCCTGGGCTGGGTCGTTGGTACCCTGCTGGGCTTCGGATCGCTGATCCTGGTCTACCTCGCAATCGGCCTCATCGCCGATTGATCATCGCCGGTGAGGCCCCGCCTGCCATCAGGCGGGGCCGAACACCGGACCAATTCAGACCGGCCCCCGGTTAAACCGCGGGCGCCTTGGCAAAGGGCGAGAAGTCGGTCCCTTCGTCGAACACTTCCACCCCCTCGCGGCGCTTGAGCCAGCCGACCACCACATAGGTCACCGGGGTGAGCAGGGCCTCCCACAGCACTTTCAGCAGCCAGTTGGTGACCATCACGGTCGCGATCTGGGCATTGGTCCAGATGCCGTAGAAGGCAATGGGGTAGAAGATCAGGCTGTCCACCGCCTGGCCGAAGAAGGTCGAACCGATCGTGCGGCTCCACAGCGCCTTGCCCTTGGTCCAGATCTTCATCCGCGCCAGGACATAGCTGTTGACGAATTCGCCCGCCCAGAAGGCCAGGATCGAGGCGGCGACGATCCGCCAGGTGCTGCCGAACACGCTTTCATAGGCGGCCTGGCCCTCCCACCCGGCGGCCGGCGGCATGGCCACCACGACATAGCTCATGAAGGCCATGAACAGCATGGCGGCAAAGCCCATCCACACGCAGCGGCGGGCATTGGCATAGCCGTAAACCTCGGTCAGCACGTCGCCGATCACGTAGGAGACCGGGAAGAACAGGATCCCCGCGCCAAAGGTGAAGCCGCCCAGCGTCGCCAGCTTGCTCGCTCCAATCAGGTTCGAAAGCAGCAGGATCGCGACAAAGGCCGCCATCACATAGTCGAAATAGCGGAAGTGGCGGCGGGCGCCGGCGGTTCCGTCGAGCTGGGCAAGGTCCTGGGTCATGGGCGGTACCCTAACGCGGTTTGCAAGGGCCGCAAAGCCCGCCTATGGACTGCCCCGGCGCGCGCCCGTAGCTCAGCTGGATAGAGCACGTGACTTCTAATCTCGAGGCCGGTGGTTCGAATCCACCCGGGCGCGCCAGTTTCGCAGCGGTAGCCGAGATGCACCAGTACAGTTGCTAAATGCAACTTAACGGTGTAAACATGGCGCCATGCTGATGCCCCTGATCATCGTCGCCATCGTTGCGCTGCCCTGGTTGCTGGCCCACCTGCTGCGGCTGGCCGGTTTCGCACGGATCCAGCCTGAAGCCGCCGGGCGAGCAGGACTGGTGCTGGCCTTCCTGTTCTTTGCGCTGGGCCATTTCATCCAGACCGAGGAGATGATCCGGCTGCTCCCGGATTTCGTCCCGCTGCGGCGTGAGCTGGTCTGGCTGACCGGCCTGGCCGAGATCGGAATCGCGCTGGGGCTGGCCGTGCCCGCGATGCGCCGCCTCGCGGCCGGGGCGGCGCTGGCAGTGCTGGTGCTGTTCTTTCCGGCCAATGTCTACGGGGCGCTGACCGCTGCCGATTACGGCGGCCATGCGCTGGGGCCTGCCTACCTGCTGGTGCGCGTGCCGTTGCAGCTGTTCCTGCTGGGCTGGACCTGGCGGTTCGGCTGGCGCGCGGCGTGACGGGGATCACGGTGCGGGGTCGCGCGCGGGGTTAACCCCGGGTTGCGACCCACCGGCGGTGATCCTTTCCCCGCCGGCAACTTACCCCCTGCGTCAGCCCGCCCGGGCTTCGGCGCAGGGGTGCTTTTCGGGTCCGAAGCCGCAATGCTCAGCCGCGCGCCGCGCTGTCGAGCACCTCACCAGTGACCGGATAGCCCGCATCGTCGGGAATGCGCAGCCACTTTGCCCCGCCCTCGTCGGTAATGAAGGGGGTGATCATGCGGCTGGGATATTGCTCCACGTGGGCCACGGCATCATCGAAGCTGCCGAACTGCGCCAGCCGTTCCAGGTTGCGGCGGGTCGGGAAGATCACGCTGATCCGCCCGGCGTCGGCATGTTCCAGCGCCTCGGCCGCGCTGGTCCAGAACAGGCGCGTGTTCTCGGTGGCATCGACCAGCAGGTCGACCGCCCCCGTCCCCAGGTCCGCGAGGTAGAACCGCGTATCATAGATCCGCATGTGCCGATGCTTGGGCCGCCAGCGGGCAAAGGGCACCAGCGAATCCAGGTCGAGCTCCCAGGCCATCGCCGCCAGCGTCGGCCCCAGCGTGCCTTCGGCCAGCAGGATGTCGCGGGCGCGGCGGGCCTCGTCCAGCGTCGGGCGCTGGCGGATACCCACGACCAGCCCGGTTTCTTCCAGCGTTTCGCGCACGGCGGCGATCCGGGCGGCCAGTTCGTGCACGGCCTCCTCGTCGGCGGCGCCATGGGCCTCAGCCAGCGCGCGGTCGGCATCGTCTACCCGCCCGCCGGGAAAGACGGCTGCCCCGCCGGCGAACTTCATCGCCGCCGAGCGTTCGACCATCAGGATCTGCGGCGGACCACCAGCGGAATCGCGACGAAAGATCACCAGCGTGGCGGCGGGGGTGGCGGGCGGCGCGTCGCCGCTCTCGTCATATTCCAGTTCGATATCCATCCCTGCCATGCTGCCCGCGCGCGGCGACTTTGCCAAGCCGCATTTCTGGCCGGGCGCCCCGGCGGCCCGGTTCGATCCGCCGCCTGTCGGACCAGTTTACACAAACGAACAGGGTTAACACCGCGCTAGCCATCGCCTTGCCCGGAAATCGGTCACTGCGGAAAACTGGCACGGCCCCTGCAAAGTATCTTGCACCCAAGCAGTCTCGACAGAGGCGGGGCCGCACCCTGGTCTCCGCGGTCCCGCCTCCCCGAGAACTCTGCCCCCGGGCATCCCAGCAGCATCAGCCCATATGAAAACGGCCCACCCGGATGGGCAGGCCGCTTTGCGAAACAGTCTTGCCGAAGCTCAGGCGGCGGAGCCGACCCCGCTGTCAGCCATCAGCTGGTGCAGTTCACCGGCTTCGTACATTTCCATCATGATGTCGCTGCCGCCCACGAATTCGCCCTTCACATAGAGCTGGGGGATCGTCGGCCAGTCCGAATAGGCCTTGATGCCCTGGCGGATATCCATGTCCTGCAAGACGTCCACGCCTTCGAACGGCACGCCCAGCCGCTCAAGGATGGCCACCGCGCGGCTGGAAAAGCCGCACTGCGGGAACAACGGGGTGCCCTTCATGAACAGCACGACGTCGTTCGAATTGACGATTTCGGCGATGCGGGAATTGGTATCGGACATGGCAATGGGGCTCCTCGCCGTCCTAATTGGGGACAGCGGTGGTCAGTTGCAAGGCATGGAGTTCGCCACCCAGGCGGCCGCCGAACGCGGCATAGACCAGCTTGTGCTGCTGCACCCGCGGCTTGCCGATGAAGGCGGCGGAGACGACATGCGCCGCCCAGTGATCGTCATCCCCGGCAAGGTCCGTCAGGGTGATCTGCGCATCGGGCAGGGCAGCGCGGATCAGCGCCTCGATCGTGGCGGCGGGCATCGGCATGGGTTTACTTTCAGCCCAGCAGAGCCTGGCGGGCTTCGGCCGCCTTGGCTTCCAGCGCCGCGCGGATATCGCCTTCGCTGGTTTCCACCCCGGCGCTGGTCAGGTCGCCCAGCAGCTTGCGGATCACGTCCTCGTCGCCGGCTTCCTCGAAATCGGCCTGGACCACGGCCTTGGCATAGGCTTCGGCTTCGACGGCGGAGAGGCCCATCTTCTCGGCCGCCCACTGGCCCAGCAGGCGGTTGCGGCGGGCGGTCACCCGGAAACGGGCGTCCTCGTCCATCGCATACTTGGCCTCTTCGGCGCGTTCGCGGTCGTGGAAATCGGTCATGTCGGCTCCTGTCGGTTCTCGGCTCTGGCCGCGTTACCCGGCCTTGGCGGCGGGTGGCGGGGCCTGGAAATTGTCGTGGCAGCCCTTGCACGCGGCCCGGGCGTTTTCAAGCGCGGAGGTCAGGGCGGCACTGTCATCCGCGCGGGCGGCCGCCAGCATCCTGTCGGCGGCCAGGGCCATGTCGGTGGCCTTGTTCAGGAACTCCTGCCGGTTGCTCCACACCTCTGGCTTGGCCCGGGTTCCCGGCACCGCGCTGGTGTTGGGGGCGAACTGGCTCGGGATGTGTTCAGCCCACTTGGCCAGTCCCGACAGCGGAAAAGCCACCGACTTGGCCGGAGCATTGGCCTTCAGCGCCCGGTCGACCGTGTTCAGCACATTGGCGGCCATGATCATACTGCCCTGCCGCGCGCCGACAATCGCGCCGGGGGCGGGGCCCATCGGCGGCATCGGCGGAGCAGGCTTGGCGGCTTCAACGCTGGCCGCGGCCAGCGCGGTGATCAGGGCGGCGGCGGCAATCGTGCGGGCAATCAGCATGGGCAATCCCTTCCCCAAAAGGTCCGGCTTCGGCCGGATCACTCCATCGTTACCACGACCTTGCCGATCGCTGCACGCGATTCCAGCAGGGCGATCGCCTCGCCCCCGCGCTCCAGCGGGAAGGTGGCGGAAACGCGCGGGTTGATCTTGCCGGCCTTGAGCAGGTCGAACAGCTCCGCCACGTGGGCGGCGTTCTCCTTGGGGCTGCGGGCCACGAAGGCACCCCAGAACACGCCGCAGATGTCGCAGCTTTTCAGCAGCGTCAGGTTGAGCGGCATCTTGGCGATCCCGGCCGGGAAGCCCACGACCAGGAAGCGGCCCTCCCAGGCAATCGCGCGCAGCGCCGGCTCGGAATAATCACCGCCGACGATGTCATAGACGATGTCCGCGCCGTTCGGGCCGCAGGCGGTCTTGAAGGCTTCGGCCAGCGCCTTTGACTGGTCCTTGTCGAACGGGGCGCGGCCATAGATCACCACGTCATCCGCGCCCATCTCGCGCGCGACCTGGGCCTTTTCCTCGCTGGAAACGGCGGCGATCACCCGCGCGCCGAAGGCCTTGCCCAGTTCCACCGCCGACAGGCCAACGCCGCCCGCGGCGCCCAGCACCAGCATGGTGTCGCCCGGCTTGATATGACCGCGATCCTTCAGCCCGTGGATCGTGGTGCCATAGGTCATCAGCAGCGAGGCGGCCTGCTGGAAGCTGACCCCCTCGGGCACCGGGAACAGGCGCGCGGCATCGACCACCACCTTTTCCGCCATGCCGCCATTGCCGATGCCGGACAGCACCTTGTCACCCACCTGATAGGCGGTCACGCCTTCGCCCACGGCCTCGATCACCCCGGCGATCTCGCCGCCCGGCGCATAGGGGCGCTGCGGCTTGAACTGGTAGAGATCGCGGATCATCAGCGTGTCGGGGAAATTGACCGCACAGGCCTTCACCGCCACCAGCACCTGGCCGGGGCCGGGGGTGGGCACTTCAACTTCGTCGAGCGTCAGGGTGTCCGGTCCACCGACCGCGTGCGTCCTCAAGGCCTTCATGCTGCTACTCCCGTTCCCGTCGCCAGCCAGGGCAGCTCGGCGCGGTGTTTCTGTTCATAGGTACTGATCGCCGCATCGCGCGCCAGGGTCAGGCCAACCTCGTCAAGGCCGTTGAGCAGGCAGTGCTTGCGGAAAGGATCGATTTCGAAGCTGAAGCGATCCTGGAAGGGGGTGGTGACGGTCTGCGTTTCCAGGTCGATCGCGATCGGATCGGTCTGCGCCACTTCCAGCAGCCGGTCGACCTGATCCTGCGGCAGGACCACGGTCAGGATACCGTTCTTGAAGGCATTGCCGGAAAAGATGTCCGAAAAGCTGGGGGCGATCACGCAGGTGATGCCCAGATCCAGCAGCGCCCAGGCGGCATGTTCGCGGCTGGAACCACAGCCGAAATTGTCACCCGCGATCAGGATCGGCGATCCCTTGAACTCGGCCGAGTCGAACAGGTTGTCGGGGTCTGCGCGCAGCGCCTCGAACGCGCCCCGGCCCAGCCCCTCGCGGGTGATGGTTTTCAGCCACTTGGCCGGGATAATCACGTCGGTATCGACGTTCTTGCGCCCGAAGGGAATCGCGCGCCCTTCAACCTGTTTGATCGCTTCCATCAATCGGTCTCCGGCGCGTCCTTGGGGTCAGGCTTCGCCTTGTCGGCCCGCTCCTTGCGCCGCGAGGCATAGAGCAGGGCGGCGGCAATCGCGGCCGAACCGATCGCGGCACCGGCCAGGGCGGCTTTTCCGGACCAGCCGGAGCCGGCCTTCTCGGACTTGTCGTTCTTGTCGCTCATGGCTTAACCCTATGTCCATCGCGGGCGGCGGGTTCAAGCCCGCGATGCAAAATTTGGCACGCTGCGCCAGTCTGTGCGGCGAAAGGCAAAGGGCGGAAACGATGCGGATCACCAGGCGGCAGGCGGCACTCGGCATGATGGCATCGGGGCTGGCGGCCGGACCGGCGCGGGCGGAGCAGGCCTTTGCCGAGGGGGACTGGGTGGTCAGCAAGGATAGCACGGTTGACCTCGTCGTGGTCGGCGCCGGGGTATTCGGCGCCTGGACCGCCTGGCATGCCCGCCGCGCCGGCCTCAGCGTGCGGCTGCTCGATGCGCACGGGGCGGGGCACGCGCGCGCCTCGTCCGGCGGGGAAAGCCGGGTGATCCGCGTCTCCTATGGCGGCGATCCGCTCTATTCGGCGATGGCGGTGGATTCGCTGGCGCAGTGGGATGCGCTGTCGCAGCGGCAGTCGCAACCGATCCTGCACCGCTGCGGGGTGCTGTGGTTCTCGCCCGCTGGCGATCCTTATATGGACAAGAGCCTCGCCTGGCTGCGCGAGCGCGGCATTGCGCATGATCGGGGTGATACCCGGTGGCTGCGCGAAGCCTTGCCGCAGATTGCCTTCAACAATGGCGAAAGTGGCTTTATCGAGCGGGACAGCGGCGCGCTGATCGCCAGCCGCGCGGTCCAGGCCGTGGTTGCCGACGCGAAACTGGCGGCCGCGCGGTACGAGGCAAAGCCGCCGGTGCGGCTATCCAATGGAACCTATGGCGTCGGCCCCTTCGTGGCGCGCAATGTCGTCTATGCCTGCGGACCCTGGCTGCCCAAGCTGTTTCCCGATGTGCTCAAAGGCCGGATCGTCGCCACCCGCCAGGAAGTCTATCACTTTGCCCCGCCCGCCGGAGCGGATGGCCAGCGCTATGGCCCGCTGGCTCTGCCGGTCTGGGCCGATTTCAACGGCGGCGACATCGTTTATGGCTTTCCGGAGCTGGAGGGGCAGGGCTTCAAGATGGCCTTCGACCGCCATGGCCCCGAAGTCGATCCCGATACCCAGGACCGCCGGGTTTCCGCTGAAGGGATCGCCGCCGCGCGGGCCTATCTGGCAAAGCGCTTCCCCGGCCTGGCTGATGCCCCCTTCGTGCACGGCCGGGTCTGCCAGTACGAGAACAGCTCCAACGGCGATTTCCTGATCGACCGCCTGCCCGGACACGACCGGGTCTGGCTGGTCGGCGGCGGATCGGGCCACGGCTTCAAGCACGGCCCGGCAGTCGGCGCGCGGGTGACGCGCCACGTGCGGGACAGCGCGCTGGCGGTCGAGCCGCGCTTCAGCCTTGCGAGCAAGGCCGCAGTGCAGGCGCGGACGGTTTATTAGCCAACCAACTCCCGCACATCGCAGAGCCGCCCGGTAACAGCCGCCGCCGCCGCCATGGCGGGCGAGACGAGGTGGGTGCGCGCGCCGGGGCCCTGGCGGCCGACGAAGTTGCGGTTGGAGGTTGAGGCGCAGCGTTCGCCCGGCGGGACCTTGTCGGGGTTCATGCCAAGGCAGGCCGAGCAGCCCGGCTCGCGCCATTCGAGCCCGGCGGCGATGAAGATCTGGTCCAGTCCTTCCTCCTCGGCCTGGCGCTTGACCAGGCCGGAACCGGGAACGACGATGGCCCAGTGCACGTTGGGTGCCTTGGTCCGCCCCTTGAGTACCGCTGCAGCGGCCCGCAAATCCTCGATCCGGCTGTTGGTGCAGCTGCCGATGAACACGTTCTGGACCTCGATCTGGTCCATCCGCTGGCCGGGGGTGAGGCCCATGTATTCAAGGCTTGCCCGCGCCGCGTCCTGCTTGGACGGATCGGCGAAGCTGGCCGGATCGGGCACCACGCCGCCGATCGCCACGATATCCTCGGGGCTGGTCCCCCAGGTGACGGTCGGCTGGACATCGGCGGCCTTGATAACGACCGACTTGTCGAAGCTGGCCCCCGGATCGGTCGCGAGGCTCTTCCACCAGGCCACGGCCGCATCCCACTGCTCGCCCTTGGGCGCATAGGGGCGGCCCTTGAGGAAGGCGAAGGTCTTGTCATCCGGCGCGATCAGCCCGGCGCGGGCCCCGGCCTCGATGCTCATGTTGCAGACGGTCAGGCGGCCCTCGATGGACATCTCCTCGAACACATTGCCGCGATATTCGATCACATGGCCGGTGCCGCCCGCCGTGCCGACCACGCCGATGATGTGCAGGATCAGGTCCTTGGGGCTGACGCCGGGCAGCAGGTCGCCCTCGACCCGCACTTCCATCGTCTTTGATTGCTTGAGCAGCAGGGTCTGGGTGGCGAGCACGTGCTCGACCTCGCTGGTGCCGATGCCGAAGGCCAGCGCGCCAAGGCCGCCGTGGCAGGCGGTGTGGCTATCGCCGCAGACAATGGTCGCGCCTGGCAGCGAAAAGCCCTGTTCCGGGCCGACCACGTGGACGATGCCCTGTTCGGCATCGGCATCGCCGATATAGCGGATGCCGAATTCCGGCGCGTTCTTCTCCAGCGCATCGAGCTGCGCCGCGCTTTCCGGGTCGGCGATCGGCACGCGGGCTCCGGCGGCGGTGCGCCGTGCGGTGGTGGGCAGGTTGTGATCGGGCACGGCGAGCGTCAGGTCGGGCCGGCGGACCTTGCGGCCCGATACCCGCAGTGCCTCGAACGCCTGGGGGCTGGTCACTTCGTGGACCAGGTGGCGATCGATGAAGATCAGCGCCGTGCCATCATCGCGCGTTTCGACAACGTGGGCGTCCCAGATCTTCTGGTAGAGCGTGCGGGGCTGAGTCTGGCGGTCGGTCATGCCGTGCCGATAGGCAAAGGTGCCCGCGCTTGGCAAGCAAGCTTATTTCTGCGCCCGTATGGCAATCGTAACATTCGGTCGCTATCTAGGTGCCATGTCTACACTTTCGCTGCGCTTCCCGATCCAGATCCTGCCCGCCGACATCGATTTCATGGGGCACGTGAACAATGCCCGCTATCTTGGCTGGGTCCAGGACGCCGTGCTGGCGCACTGGCGCGGGCTGGCTCCGCCGCAGGCCGTGGCCGAGCGGGCCTGGGTCGCCCTGAAGCACGAGATTTCCTATCGCCGCCCGGCTTTTCTTGACGACGACGTGGTGGCCAATGTGCTGCTCGAAAGCATCCAGGGCGCCCGCGCCTTCTATCACACCGTGATCCAGCGCGGCGAGGAAGTGCTGGCCGAGGTGAAATCCAGCTGGTGCTGCATCGATGCGGCCACCCTGCGCCCGGCCCGGATCACGGCAGACGTCGCCGCCTATTTCTTCCCCAAGGCGGATTAGGCCGCTATAGGGCGGTCCATGTCGCTGCTTGCCATAATCCTGACCGTCCTCGCCACCTTCCTCGCCATGGAATGGATCGCCTGGGCGAGCCACAAGTACATCATGCATGGCTGGGGTTGGGGCTGGCACCGCGACCACCACGAACCGCATGACAAGGTGTTCGAGAAGAACGACCTCTACGGCGTGGTCGGCGCGGGGATGAGCATTTCGATGTTCGCCGTGGGCTCGCCTCTGGTGATGGGCGCTTCAGCATGGGTGCCGGGCACCTGGGTCGGCCTTGGCATCCTGTGCTACGGGATCGTTTATACCCTGGTCCACGATGGCCTGGTCCATCAGCGCTATTTCCGCTGGGTGCCCAAGCGCGGCTATGCCAAGCGGCTGGTCCAGGCGCACAAGCTGCACCATGCGACGATCGGCAAGGAAGGCGGGGTCAGCTTCGGCTTCGTATTCGCCCGCGATCCGGCCGCGCTGAAGCAGGAACTGAAGGCGCAGCGCGCGGCGGGCATCGCCGTGGTGCGCGAGGCAATCCAGGACTGAGCGCTACTCCGCCCGGGTCCAGATCCAGCTGCCCGCAATGGTCAGCACGGCGACGGAAATCCACACCCACGGAAAACCCACCGACAGCCAGGTGAAGCCAACCCCGGCGCTCATCGCCAGCAGGGCGGAAATCTTGGCCTTGCGGGTGATCGCGCGCCGATCGCGCCAGTCGCGCAGCCCCGGGCCATAGGTCGGATGATCGTATAGCCGCTGCGCCCATTCCGGGTGGCTGCGGGCAAAGCAGAAGGCGGCCAGCAGCAGGAAGGGGACAGTTGGCATGATCGGCAGGGCCACGCCGATCAGGCCGAGGCCGAGCGCAATCAGGCCGCCGGTCAGGTAAAGCGGGCGGGCCAGCAATCAGGCCTCCACGTAACGGCGGGCGGTATCCTGGATCAGCGCGATCATGTTCGGAACCCCTTGGGTGCGGTTCGAACTGAGCTGGTTTTTCAGGTCGAACGGTTCAAGGGCCTGGGCCACGTCCAGCGCGGCGACTGCGGCGGGCGGTTGGTCCTGTACGGCAGACAGCACCAGGGCGATGATTCCCTTGGTGATCGCCGCGTTGCTGTCGGCCAGGAAGTGCAGGCGGCCATCGTCCAGCCGGGTGGGATAGACCCAGACCGAGGCCGAGCAGCCGCGCACCAGCGTGGCATCGGTCTTCAGCGGATCGGGCATCGGCTCAAGCTCGCGGCCAAGCTCGATCAGCAGGCGATAGCGTTCATCGCCTTCGAGGAACTCGTACTCTTCAAGGATGTCGGGCAGGGATCGCATGACAGCGCCCCCTAGCGCAGGGCGGGCGCAGCGTCCACCGCACCCAGAGCCCTAGCCCATCAGCCCGCCGGGCCGGGTGAAGGCGTGGTAGATCACATAGAACCAGCCGAAGAAACCGTGCAGGATCGCCCACAGGATCGACTTGTTGAGGCTCCACGAAATGGCGACGGCAATGGCGCTGCCAAGGCCGATCCCGGCATTGGTGGCTTTCTCGACATGGCTGGAACTCACAGGTCAACTCCCGCGGCGATGGCTTCCAGCTTGCGAATACGCTCCTTCAGGTCGGCAATCTCGATCCGGGCCATGCCGGCGGGGTTGCCGGCATCGGGCTCGGACCTCCCGCGGGTTTCGATCTCCCGCGCCTTCAGCGCCAGCCACCCCTGCCAGGCCTTGAGTGTGGCGGCGGTAATCATGGCGATTGCCACCATGGTACATGCGGCAATCAGGAGGTTTTCGCTGTACATGGCGGTTCTCCCTTCGGTTCCTTCGGCGCCCTAGCGATCCCGCAGGCTCTCGATCTCGTCGGCCAGCGCGGCGCTCTTGCGGCCATCGGTGGCGATGCGTTCCAGCACTTTGATGCGCTCGCGCAGATCGCTCACCTCGCGTTGCAGTTCTTCCTCGCGCGGGCTGGGCAGCGCCGGGTTCGGCAAGGGCGAACCATCGCTCATCATGCCATACTTGCGCATCTTGCGCGCTTCGCGCCACGAAGTGCGATCCAGGCCATGCTTTGAGCGATAGATGCCCGCAACCGTGACAATCAGCACGATCAGCACGATCATGATTTGGCTGCCACTCATCGAATTTCCCCTTCCTGCTGGACGGCCGCGCCGTCAGTTCCTGGTGCCTTCCGGCAATTGCCGCAGCGCCTCGATCTGGTGGGTCAGGCTGTAACCACTGTCGGTCACGATCCGCTCCACATTGGCGAGGCGGTCCTTCATCGAGCCGAGCTCGGCGCGCAGCTGGGCGTTCTCCTGGCTCAGCAGCTTGACGCGCTCCATCGCCTCGTCATTGCGCTTGGGATAGACGGCCTGGCCCCAGGCCCCATCCAGCGGATAGCCGTGCTTCACCCGCATCCAGGTGTTGATCACCCAGCCAATCGTGCCGGCCACACCGACGATGGCGATGACCGGCGCAAAGGCGTTGATCGCCTGAAAAGTGCTCGCTTCCATCACACGATCTCCTTGGTGAGGGCGGCCTGCGCCGGGGTGGCGCGATCTTCGCGCAGCGCCTCGATCTGGGCGGCAACCGCCTCGCTCTTGTCGGTGGCGATCCGTTCAAGCACCCGGACGCGGTCCTCCAGCCGGGCGATGACACTGGCGCTTGCGCCGCTTTCGGTGCCGCTGCGGTGATGCAATTGCAGCTCGATCTCGCGCTCGCGCAGGGCGAGCTTGCGCTTGTAGACCTCGGCCATGGTGCGGACCACGGCGATGAAGCCGCCGACGAGCACCGCAAAAGCCATGAATTCTCCGAATTCCATTACTTCAATTCCTTCTCGCTGGCCGTCGAACCCAGCTGCTTGATTTCGTTCTCGTCGCGCAGCGCCTCGATCTGGGCGGCGACATTGACGCTCTTGTCGGTGACGATCCGTTCCAGAACCTTCACCCGGTCGGCAAAATGGGCGAGCTGTTCACGCAATTCGGCATTCTCGGCCTTGAGCGCTTCATTCGCCTTGCTGTCGGCCACCGGCCTGGCGGTCTTGCCGCCCCATTCGTCTTCCAGCGGATAGCCGTGCCGTGCGCGGATCCAGTTGTTCACCAGCCAGCCGCCGATCGACAAGGCGATGATCGCGATCACAAAGGCAGGTCCTTCGAACATCAGCGGACCTCCTTCTCGCGGCTGTCCAGCAGCGCCTCGACCTTGCGGGCATCGCGCAGCGCTTCGATCTGGCTGGCCACGTCATAGCCCTTGTCGGTGACGATGCGCTCGAGCACCCGCACGCGCTGTTCCAGCTCGGTGTTCTGGGTGGCGTAAAGCGCGGCTTTCTCGGCCGTGGCTTCGATCTGCATCTTGGCCAGCTTCTGCTTGTGACTGGTCCAGATCGCGACCAGCGGAATTCCGAAAATCAGCACGACTGAAACGAGGCCAATTAGCTCGCCCATGGTCTGTTCCCCCTTCCAATTCGTTTTAGCGCAGGCGCTCGATCTCGTCCGACAGGCGGGCGTTTGACGAGACGTAGTGCAGTTCGATGTCAGCCAGGCGGCGGTCCAGTTCGCGGAACTGGGCTCGGACCTCGCGGGCCGTGCGGGCGGGCGACTGCCGGACGCCCTGCCAGAAGCGCTGCTCCTGCCGGTCATGGTAATAGAGGTGCTGCGGCTTCTTGGAGGTGAACATGCCAAGCCCCAGGTAGAGCAGCGGGATGATCCCGATGCCCATCAGGGTCAGGGCGACGGCGCCCAGGCGAACCCACAGCACGTCGACACCGGTATAGTCGGCGATCCCGGCGCAGACGCCCATGATCTTGCCATTGATCTTGTCGCGATAGAACTTGGTGCGCGGCGTGTTCACTGGCCGATCCTTCCCTTGTTCGAAATCATCTGGTCGAAATCGCGGGTGCCGCGACCCTCGATCTGGCGGTCAAAGCCGCGTTCCTGGGCCAGCCGGTTGGGGCGGAAGTCCGGATGATCGGAAGCAACCAGCCGCTCGACGGTTTCCACCCGGTCTTCCAGCCGCCGGGCCAGGTTATAGAGCTCCTCCAGCATGGCCTCGTCATCGGTGGTCAGCGTGGCGGCAGTCTTCCACTTGGTGACATAGTGCAGGATGATCCAGGGCAGGCCGATAAAGATCGTCGGAATTACGATGACAGCAGTCCAATCCACGGCTCAGCCCTCCTGCTTCGAACCATCGGGGCCGGAGAGCGCCCGCTTCATGGCTTCCAGTTCCTCGTCGATCTTGTCCTGACCAGCGAGGGCGGCGATTTCGTCGGCCAGGCTCGGCTTGGCGGTGCCATCGGCCAGGCTCAGCGCATCGGCGCGCCCTTCGGCATAGTCGACCCGGCGTTCCAGCTGGTCGAACCGGGCCATCGCCTCGTCCACCCGCTCGCTGGCCAGCAGCGTGCGCAGCTTGACGCGGTTCTCGGCGCTTTCGAGGCGCGCGGCGATCGCGGTCTGGCGGCTGCGGGCTTCGCGCAGGCGGTTCTGCAGCTTCTCGATGTCAAGTTCATAGGCGCGCAGGGCATCGTCCAGCACGGCGATTTCCGCCTTCAGCTGGTCGGCCATGTCGGCGGCCTTCTTCTTTTCGACCAGGGCGGCCCGGGCCAGGTCCTCACGGTCCTTGGACAGGGCCAACTGGGCCTTTTCCGCCCAGTCGGCCTGGAGCCGGTCCAGCTTCACCGTGTGGCGGTGCATTTCCTTCTGGTCGGCAATCGTGCGAGCCGCGCTGGCCCGTACTTCGACCAGGGTCTCCTCCATTTCGAAGATGATCATGCGGATCATCTTTTCGGGATCGTCCGCCTTGTCGAGCAGGTCGGTGAAATTGGCGGCGATGATATCACGGGTGCGGCTGAAAATGCCCATCCAGGGAACTCCGGTTGCAGGCGAAGACGACGTATTGGCATTGGGGGTGCGGCGCAGGCGCTCGACTTCGCTGTCGAAGCGGCTGGCGCGGTGCGCCGCGCCGAACAGGGTTTGGGCCGGACCTTCACGGTGGCGGGGGGACTGGGAACCGCCGGCGGGGGGTTCGGAAGCGTCCGGCCCAAGGGGGGAAAGAGGATCCTTCACGGCGTTCGCGCCGGTCAGGCCAGCTGCGCCGCGGCCGACTGATCGGCCTGGGCGAAGGCGGGGGTGCTGTGCAGCTGCTGGGCGAGCACGAAGACGTTCATCGCCAGCATGGCCGCGACCGAGGCGAAGATCGCCTTGTCGAGAAGCGAACGCTGCGAGAGGGGCTTGCCAAACATTGTATCGATCCTTCGATTGGTGTTGGCCACCACTTCGCAAAGCCCGTGCCAATTCGGCCAAGTGGCTGTTTTCCGTCAATCGGCTCCAAAATCGACGAACGACATGTAGCGTCCATTGCAGGGTGTTGGGAAATTTCGCTATAAGTTGGGAATGGAGCGCGATGTCCAGTTCATTGGCCAGTCCGGGGCCTTCCTCGACGCGGTGGAACGCACCAGTCGCGCCGCCCCGCTGCGCCGCCCTGTGCTGGTGATTGGTGAGCGCGGGACCGGCAAGGAACTGATCGCGGAACGCCTGCATCAGCTCAGCAAGCGCTGGGCGGAACCGCTGGTCACGCTCAATTGCGCGGCCTTGCCGGAGACACTGATCGAGGCGGAGTTGTTCGGTCATGAAGCGGGTGCCTTCACCGGCGCTACCAGAGCGCGGGCCGGCCGCTTCGAGGAAGCCGACCAAGGCACGCTGTTTCTCGACGAACTGGCAACGTTGAGCATGGGCGCGCAGGAACGCCTGCTGCGCGCGGTCGAATATGGCGAGGTCACGCGGATCGGTGCATCCAAACCCATCCGGGTCGATGTCCGCATTGTCGCCGCAACCAACGAGGACCTGCCGCGCCTGGCTGACGAGGGCAAGTTCCGCTCCGACCTGCTCGACCGGCTGAGCTTCGAGGTGATCACCCTGCCGCCGCTCCGCGTGCGCGAGGGCGACATTCGCGTGCTGGCCGAGTACTTCGGCCGCCGCATGGCCAGCGAGCTGCGCTGGGAAGAATGGCCCGGCTTTTCCGAAACCGCGATGCGCCAGTTGGAGGATTACCAGTGGCCCGGTAACGTGCGCGAATTGCGCAACGTGATCGAACGCGCGGTCTATCGCTGGGACGATTGGGGCCGGCCGGTGGCGCATATCGTGTTCGACCCGTTCGACAGCCCATGGAAGCCTTCACCCATGTTCGCGGCGGACACCGGGCGGGCGCCGGGCGCGCCGGCGCCGGCCGGCCCCGCCCCGGTGATCCAGCTGGATGCCGTGACCGACCTCAGGGCGGCGGTCGATGCGCACGAGAAGGCGATCCTCGAACAGGCGCTCGCCCGCCACCGCTACAACCAGCGCCAGACCGCCAAGGCGCTGAACCTCAGCTATGACCAGCTGCGCCATGCGATGAAGAAGCATGGCCTGATGGAGCGCGGATAGCGCTTGCATTTGCGCTGGCGTGAGCCTATCTGGCCGCCATCCCGACATTGTGAAGCAACGAAGGGGCTGGCGCCGCAAGGGGCCGGCACCAGAGGCTTTTGCAAGATCGTCGGCCAGATGGAGCAGCTTACTTGGCGGATATCGTGCGCCTGATCGAGATTGTTGAGCCCGAGGCCCAGGCCCTGGGCTTCGATCTCGTGCGCGTGATCGTGTTCGGCAAGAGCGAGGTTGGTGACGAGGAAGTCACCCTGCAGATCATGGCCGAGCGCCCCGATACCGGCCAGCTGGTGATCGAGGATTGCGCCGAACTGTCGCGCCGCGTTTCCGATGCGCTCGATGCGCTGGAGGAAGCCGGCGAGGTGCTGATCGAGGAGGCCTATCGCCTTGAGGTCAGTTCGCCGGGGATCGACCGGCCGCTGACCCGCGCGAAGGACTTTGCCAACTGGGCCGGGCATGAAGCCCGGATCAGCCTGAAGAACCCGGTGGATGGCAACCGCAAGAGCCTGCAGGGCGAACTGATCGGCATCGAGGGCGATCTGGTCACGCTCGATGACAAGAAATCAGGCCGGGTGTCCTTCCCGCGTGCCGATATCCATTCCGCCAAGCTGGTCCTGACGGACAAGCTGATTGCCGCCACCCGCCCGCTGGACACCAGTGGTGCGGACGAGATTATCGAGGATCGCGACGAAAAGTGGGCACCGGTTTTCGGGCTCGGCGATCCGACCGCCAATAACCAAGAACAGGAAGACTGATTATGGCCAGTCCGATTTCCGCCAACCGTGCCGAACTGCTGGCGATCGCCACCTCGGTCGCCAACGAGAAGCTGATCGACAAGGCGATCGTCATCGAGGCGATGGAAGAGGCGATCCAGAAGAGCGCCCGCAACCGCTATGGCGCCGAAAACGACATCCGCGCCAAGCTCGATCCGCGCACCGGCGACCTGCGCCTGTGGCGCGTGGTCGAAGTGGTCGAGGTGGTCGAGGACTATTTCAAGCAGGTCGACCTGAAGCAGGCCCAGAAGCTCGATCCCAATGCCAAGATCGGCGACTTCATCGTCGATCCGCTGCCGCCGGTCGATCTCGGCCGCATCGATGCCCAGTCGGCCAAGCAGGTGATCTTCCAGAAGGTCCGCGACGCCGAGCGCGAGCGCCAGTACGAAGAATTCAAGGACCGCGCCGGCGAACTGGTGACGGGCGTGATCAAGTCGGTCGAATTCGGCCACGTGATCGTCAACCTGGGCCGCGCCGAAGGCGTGATCCGCCGCGATCAGCAGATCCCGCGCGAAGTGGCCCGCGTGGGTGAGCGCGTCCGCGCCTGGATCATGAAGGTGGAGCGCCAGAACCGCGGTCCGCAGATCTTCCTCAGCCGCGCGCATCCCGAATTCATGAAGAAGCTGTTCGCGCAGGAAGTGCCCGAAATCTACGACGGCATCATCTCCATCCAGGCCGCCGCCCGCGATCCGGGCAGCCGCGCCAAGATCGGCGTGATCAGCCGCGATTCCAGCATTGACCCGGTCGGCGCCTGCGTCGGCATGAAAGGCAGCCGCGTCCAGGCGGTGGTCCAGGAAATGCAGGGCGAAAAGATCGACATCATCCCCTGGAGCGAGGACACCGCAACCTTCGTGGTCAACGCGCTGCAGCCGGCCACGGTCAGCCGCGTGGTGATCGACGAGGAAGAGGGCCGGATCGAAGTGGTCGTGCCCGATGACCAGCTGTCGCTCGCCATCGGCCGCCGGGGCCAGAATGTGCGTCTTGCCAGCCAGCTGACCGGCCGCCAGATCGACATCATGACCGAGGCCGAGGCTTCGGAAAAGCGCCAGAAGGAATTCGCCGAGCGCTCGAAGATGTTCGAGGAAGAGCTCGACGTCGATGAAACCCTCTCGCAGCTTCTGGTCGCCGAAGGCTTCAGCGAGCTGGAAGAAGTCGCCTATATCGAACTGTCCGAACTGGCCGGGATCGAAGGCTTCGACGAGGAACTGGCCGAAGAGCTGCAGAGCCGCGCCACCGAAGCGCTGGAACGGCGCGAGGAAGCGGCCCGCGAAGCCCGCCGCGCGCTGGGCGTCGAGGACGATCTGGCCGAACTGCCGCACCTGACCGAAGCCATGCTCGTCACCCTGGGCAAGGCCGGGATCAAGACGCTGGACGACCTGGCCGATCTCGCCACCGACGAACTCATCGCCAAGAAGCGCACCGAGCAGCGCCGCCGCGATGGATCGGCCCCGCGCCGCTCCGCGCGCGACGAGGACAAGGGCGGCGTGCTGGGCGAATATGGCCTGAGCGAAGAACAGGGCAACGAGATCATCATGGCGGCCCGCGCCCACTGGTTCACTGACGAGCCAGATACCGAGGAGGCCGCCGATGCGGATTCCTCACAATGAGCCGCTAGGTTCCGACATCTCTGGCGACGGCCCGGAAAGGAAGTGCATCCTTTCCGGGGTCGTGGCTCCGCGTGAGGAGCTGATCCGGCTGGCGATCTCGCCGGCCAATGCGGACGGAGTGTGCCTGGTCCTGCCCGATGCCCTGGCGCGTGCGCCGGGGCGCGGGGCGTGGATCGGGGTCAGCCGGAAGGAGCTGGAAGCGGCCCTCGGTGCCGGCAAGGGTGGGGGCAAGCTCAAGGGCGCGCTGGCCCGTGCCTTCAAGGGGGCGGAACTGACCATCCCCGAAGACCTCCCGGAACGGATCGAGGCGGCGCTGACCCGGGCCTTTGCCGATCGCCTGGGCCTGGAAAAGAAGTCCGGCCGGCTGCTGACGGGGTCCGACCGGATCGCCGAGAACGCCCGGATGGGCAATGTGGCCTGGCTGGCCCACGCCGCCGATGCCAGCGAGGATGGTTCGCGCAAGCTGGACCAGGCCTGGCGGGTCGGCATGGAAGCCGAAGGTTCCGGCATGGCAGGAATAACCTTGCCACTGGACCGGGCGGCGCTGTCTGTGGCATTGGGCCGCGACAATGTCGTCCACCTGGCGCTGACCGACTCCGGTTCGGCGGCAAGGATCGAAGTCCCGCTCCGGCGCCTGCTGCGCTTTCTGGGGCAGGGTGATGCGAATGAACCGGGTAACGCTCCAGGGACAGCCGCCGCGGCTGAGCCTGACGCGTTGACGACAGATTGAGTTTTGAAGGGCTGGTAGAAGACAATGAGCGATAGCGACAACAAACCGACTCTCGGCCGCAAGCCGCTGGGGCTGAAGAAGTCGGTTGAAGCCGGCGAGGTCAAGCAGACCTTCAGCCACGGCCGCACCAACAAGGTGGTGGTCGAGGTGAAGAGCCGCAAGCTCATCCGCAAGCCGGGTGAAGCGCCGGTTGCCGCGCCGCCGCCGCCCCCGCCGCCCGTCCCGGTTGCCGCGCCCGCGCCGGCCCCCGCGCCGCGGAAGCCCGCCGCTCCGGCTGGCGAGACCCCGCAGGAACGCGTCGCCCGCCTCCAGCGCGAGGCCGAGGAAGCGCGCCTGGCCATGCTGGAAGAGCAGACCCGCCGCGAGCAGGAAGAGCGCCAGCGCGCGCTCGAGGAAGAGCGCCGCCGCGCCGAACAGAACCGCAAGGCCGAGGCCGAGGCGGCTGCCGCGCCGCCGCCCGAACCCGAAGCTGCACCCGAAGCACCGGCTGCCGACGAAGCCGGCGGCGAGGAAGAAGCCCCCCGTCCGGCCGGCACCGCCGCGCCCGCGCCGCGCCGCTTCACGCCCGTAGCCGCGCCCAAGCGCCCCGAACCGGCGGCCAAGAAGCCGGCCCATCCGACCCGCGACCGCAAGGGCGGGGACGAGCGCCGCAGCGGCAAGCTGACCGTCACCCGTGCGCTCAACGAGGACGAGGGGGCCCGCGCCCGCTCGCTCGCCGCGCTCAAGCGCGCGCGTGAAAAGGAACGCCGGGCCCACTTCGCCGGGCAGTCCGCCCCGCGTGAAAAGCAGGTCCGCGATGTCGTGGTGCCGGAAGCGATCACGGTCCAGGAACTGGCCAACCGCATGGCGGAAAAGGGCGCAGACCTGGTCAAGGCGCTGTTCAAGATGGGCATGATGGTCACCGTCAACCAGACGATCGACCAGGATACGGCCGAACTGCTGGTCGAGGAATTCGGCCACAACATCCAGCGCGTGTCGGAAAGCGATGTCGATATCGACACCAGCGGCGATGTCGATGCGCCCGAAACGCTCAAGCCCCGGCCGCCGGTGGTGACCATCATGGGCCATGTCGACCACGGCAAGACCAGCCTGCTCGATGCACTGCGCGGGACCGACGTGGTGCGCGGCGAAGCCGGCGGGATCACCCAGCATATCGGCGCTTACCAGATCAAGACCAAGGGCGGGGACCTCGTCACCTTCCTCGATACGCCGGGCCACGAAGCCTTCACCGAGATGCGCATGCGCGGGGCCAACGTCACCGACATCGTCGTGCTGGTGGTGGCCGGTGATGACGGGATCATGCCGCAGACGATCGAGGCGATCAATCACACCAAGGCGGCCGGCGTGCCGATGATCGTGGCGATCACCAAGGCTGACCGCAACGAGTACAACGCCCAGAAGATCCGCGAACGCCTGCTCGAGCACGAGATCGTGGTCGAAGCCATGTCGGGCGACGTCCAGGACGTGGAAGTCTCGGCCAAGACCGGGGCCGGGCTCGATACCCTGATCGAGAAGATCCTGCTTCAGGCCGAACTGCTCGAACTCAAGGCCAACCCGGACCGTGCCGCCGAAGCCACCGTGGTCGAAGCCAAGCTCGACAAGGGCAAGGGCCCGCTGGCGACCGTGCTGATTACCCGCGGCACGCTGAAGGTGGGTGACATCTTCGTGGTCGGCACCCATTCGGGCCGCGTTCGCGCCATGCTCGATGACAAGGGCCGCCAGATCAAGGAAGCCCCGCCGGCCCTGCCGGTCGAGGTCCTCGGCCTCGGCGGCGTGCCGATGGCCGGTGATGTGCTGACCGTGGTCGAAAGCGAAGCCCGCGCCCGCGAAGTGGCCGCCTTCCGCCAGGAAAAGGCCACCGCCAAGCGAACCACGACTGCCCCGTCGAGCCTTGAGAACATGTTCTCCGCGCTCTCGGCCAAGCAGAGCGTGATCGAATATCCGGTGGTGGTGAAGGCCGACGTCCAGGGTTCGGTCGAAGCGATCGTCAACGCGCTCAACAAGATCTCGAACGACGAGATCAAGGTGAAGATCCTGCAGTCCGGGGTCGGCGCGATCACCGAAAGCGACGTGAACCTGGCCGCCGCCTCGAACGCGCCGGTGATCGGCTTCAACGTGCGTCCCAATGCCAAGGCGCGCGAACTGGTCGATCGCAACAAGACGCGGATGAAGTACTTCGACGTGATCTATCACCTGACCGACGATATCGCCAAGGAAATGGCGGGCATCTGGGGTCCGGAGCGGATCGAGCACGTGGTTGGCCGGGCCGAGGTCAAGGAAGTGTTCCCGGCCGGCAAGCGCGACAAGGCCGCCGGTCTGCTGGTGCTGGAAGGCTACATCAAGAAGGGCATCTTCGCCCGCCTTACCCGCCAGGACGTCATCGTTTCGAAGACCGTCATCGCCTCGCTGCGCCGCTTCAAGGACGACGTGCCGGAAGTCCGCGCGGGTCTGGAATGCGGTGTGGTGCTGCAGGACACCAACGACATCAAGCCGGGCGACATGCTCGAAGTGTTTGAAGTCGAGGAGCGCGAACGGACGCTGTGATGGGTTTCCTGGGAACCAGCGGTGCCCATGTCGAGCTGATGGGGGCGGAGTTCATCGACTTCGACCCCGCCAGCGAGACGATCACGATGCGCTTCGTTGCGCCGGCCAGCTTCATCACGCCCCGCGGCGGCGTGCAGGGCGGGCTGGTGGCTGGTTTCCTGGACGAGGCGATGGGCTGGGCGCACGTTCAGGCCACCGGCGGCACGGAAGCCCCACTCAACCTTGAAATTGCCATGACCCTGCTCAAGCTGATCCCGCCCGGCCCGCTGATGGGCAAGGGGCGGGTGATCCGCCGCGGGCGCCGGGCGATCTTCCTGGAAGGCGAACTGTGGGATGAAAGCTGGTCCACGCTTTATGCCCGTGCCACCTCTACCGCGATCCCGACGCCCGTGCCCGGAGCCCAGCCCTGATGGCCCGTCAGCAAGCCACGCCTGAAACCCGCTCGGTTCGCCTGCTGAAGGTGGGCGAGCAGGTGCGCCACGTGATCAGCGAACTGCTGACCCGGCAAATGGTTCACGACGAAGTGCTCACCGCCCATTCGGTGTCCGTCACTGAAGTCCGCATGTCGCCCGACCTGCGCCATGCCACGGTTTTCGTGAAGCCGCTGCTGGGGGCGGACGAGGAACCGGTGCTCAAGGCGCTGCGCACCCACACGGCCTTTTTTCAGAAGGAAGTGGCTGGAAAACTGCGGCTGAAATATGCCGCCAAGATCCGCTTCCTGGCCGACGAAAGCTTCGATGTGGCCAGCAAGATCGATGCCCTGTTGGCCGATCCCAAGGTGAAGCGGGACCTCGAGGACTAGGCCGTAAACGGATTATCGCCCTAGTTCGGGGTCAACCGCGCGTTGATCGTGATCGTCACCCGCTTGCCGACAATCGCGCTATAGGCGGTCATCCCGAATTCGCGGCGATCGATCACTGTTCGAGCCGTAAGCTGCACCGGATCGCGCCCGGTCGCGCGTGCCGGCGGCTCGCGGAACGTGACCGACAGCGTCGCGGGCCGGCTGACGCCGCGCGCCGTTACCTGGCCAGCGACCGTCGCCGTGACCGGCCCGGTCATCTGCATCCGGTTCCCGGCAAAGCGCACCGTGGCGTGCCGTTCCACATCGAAGAAGTCAGGCCCCTTGAGCCGCGCCAGGGTGACGCTGTCCCCGGCGGTCAGGCGCCGTGCGTCGATTTCCACGTCGAGGTCGATCGTGTCGAGCCGCTCGGGCGAGAGGGTGATCCGCCCGCGAACCTCGGGAAAGTGCGCCGTCTTGCTGGCAATGCCGAAAAATCCGACCTTGGCACTGACCGCCGACTGCGCGGGATCGATCCGGTAGTGATAGCTGGGTTGGGCGGCCCCGATCAGCAAGGGGGCAATCAGGCAGATCAACAGGCGCAAGCGCGCTCTCCTCTTCACCCCTGCCGCCGTCAAGGGTGGGCGTCGGCGTGTCCGAAGTCAATGACCTGACCAATCGCTCTGGCCTTTGCGGGGAAACGCCTTATCTCAGCAGCGATGGCCAAGCTCTATTTCTACTATGCCAGCATGAACGCGGGGAAATCGACCACCCTGCTGCAGGCGGACTTCAATTACCGCGAGCGCGGGATGACCACAATGCTGTGGACCGCCGCGCTGGACGACCGGGGCGGCGAAAGGGCGATCGAGAGCCGCATTGGCCTGCACGCTCATGCCCACCGCTATGCCGCCGAGACCGACCTGTGGGACCGGGTGATGGCGGCGCACCGGGTCGAGCCGCTGGCCTGCGTGCTGGTGGACGAGGCGCAGTTCCTTACCAATGCGCAGGTCTGGCAGCTGGCGCGGCTGGCTGACGAGGGCGGGATCCCGGTGGTCTGCTATGGCCTGCGCACCGATTTCCAGGGGGAGCTGTTTCCCGGATCGGCCGCGCTGCTGGGTATTGCCGATGCGCTGATCGAGTTGAAAGGCGTGTGCCATTGCGGGCGCAAGGCCACCATGAACCTGCGGGTCGATGCCAGCGGGGCGGCGGTGAGGCAGGGCGCCCAGACCGAAATCGGCGGCAATGATCGCTATGTGGCGCTGTGCCGGCGGCACTTCACGGAGGCGCTCGGCCGATGAACGATACCCTGTTCCAGATCGCTGCGCTGGTCATCCCGCTGGTGCTGGCCATCGTCTTTCACGAGGTGGCCCATGGCTGGACCGCGCGGGCGCTGGGTGATCCCACCGCTGCCCAGCTCAAGCGGCTGAGCCTCAACCCCTTTCGTCACGTTGATCCGGTTGGCACGATCCTGGTGCCGGGCGCGCTGGCCCTGGCCAAGGGGCCGGTGTTCGGCTGGGCCAAACCCGTGCCGGTGGTCAAGTCGCGGCTGCGCAACCCGCGCTTCGGCATGATGGTGGTGGCCGCCGCCGGGCCGGGCAGCAACCTCGTGCTCGCGGCGGTCGGTGCCATGCTGCTCGGCCTGCTGCTGGGCGGCTACCAGGCGGTGGAGGAACCTTCGGGCATGGCGCGGTTCGCGGCGTTGAACCTGATGAACTTCATCACGATCAACGTCTTCCTGGCGCTGTTCAACCTGCTGCCGATCCCGCCGTTCGATGGCTCGCATATTGTCGAGGGCCTGCTGCCGGAACAGGCGGCGCGCCAGTATGAGCGGCTGCGGCCGCTGGGCTTTCCGCTCGTCCTGCTGCTGATCGTGGTGCTGCCCTGGCTGATCCCGGCCTTCGATCCGGTCGGCGAACTGGTGGTGCCGCCGGTCCGCTGGGTGACCGGGCAATACCTTGAACTGGCGACCTGGTTCGCCGGGGGCTGACATGTCGCCCAACGGCTGGATCATCCTCGACAAGCCGCTGGGGCTTGGCTCGACCCAGGCGGTTGGCGCGGTGAAACGCGTCTGCCGGGAAGCGGGCTTCGGCAAGGTCAAGGTCGGCCATGGCGGCACGCTCGATCCGCTGGCGACCGGGGTGCTGCCGATCGCGCTGGGCGAGGCGACCAAGCTGTGCGGGCGGATGCTGGACGCCAGCAAGGTCTATGCCTTCACCGTGCGGTTCGGGGCAGAGACCGACACGCTCGATCTGGAAGGCCGGGTGATCGCCGAAAGCCCGGTGCGGCCGGCGCTGGCCGAGGTCGAAGCGGTGCTGCCACGCTTCACCGGACCGATCGAACAGGTGCCACCGGCGTACTCGGCGCTCAAGGTCGATGGCGAACGTGCCTATGATCTGGCCCGCAAGGGCGCCTCGGTGGACCTTGCCGCCCGCCTTGTTACCATCCATGCCCTTGCCGTGTGCGGCTTGAGTGACAGTGAAGTTACCCTGGTCGCCACCGTTTCGAAGGGCACTTACATCCGCTCCCTCGCCCGCGATATCGCGCTGGCGCTCGGCACGGTCGGCCATGTCACCATGCTGCGGCGGCTGAAAGCCGGGCCGTTCGGCATCGAACAGGCGATTTCGCTGGACAAATTGAACGAAGTGGGTAAGGGCGCGCCTCTTGAGAACATACTCTTGCCGCTGGAGGCAGGGCTGGTCGACATCCCGGCTCTGAACCTCGGCCCGGAACAGGCAAGGGCGATCCGTCAGGGTCGGGTTCTGGCCGGGCTGCCCCATACCGACGGGCTTTACTGGGCGAGGGCGGGAGCTGTTCCCGTTGCGCTGGTCGAGCTTTTCGGCGGCACTGCCACGGTGGTGCGGGGGTTCAACCTTCCCGATGTCGCGGAGTAAGAAACATGTCGGTTACCGCCGAAAAGAAAGCTGAAATCATCTCGGACAACGCCCGCGCCAAGGGTGATACCGGTTCGCCGGAAGTCCAGGTCGCGATCCTGACCAGCCGCATCAACACGCTGCAGGCTCACTTCAAGGATCACCACAAGGACAACCACTCGCGCCGCGGCCTGCTGATGATGGTCAACAAGCGCCGTTCGCTGCTTGACTACCTCAAGCGCAAGGATGTGGACCGCTACAACGCGCTCATCGCGAAGCTCGGTCTGCGCAAGTAATCAAGCGAAGCGGCCCCCAGCGGGCCGCTTTTGCTATGGGGCTTCCGCACAATTCGGTGCGGGAACGCCAGGGGGCCGCAAGTGCCCCACACCGGACCGGGACGGTAGTCCCCGGCAGCAAAACCCGCACGCAATAGGGCCTGCGGGCTGAAGGAATGAAAATGTTCGACGTCAAAACCGTAAGCATGGAGTGGGGCGGAAAGACCCTCACCCTGGAAACCGGCCGCATTGCCCGTCAGGCTGACGGCGCGGTCCTCGCCACCTATGGCGAAACTGTCGTGCTCTGCGCCGTCACGGCCGCCAAGAGCGTCAAGGAAGGGCAGGATTTCTTCCCGCTCACCGTCCACTACCAGGAAAAGTATTTCGCAGCTGGCCGGATCCCCGGCGGCTTCTTCAAGCGCGAACGCGGCGCGACGGAAAAGGAAACGCTGGTTTCCCGCCTGATCGACCGTCCGGTCCGCCCGCTCTTCCCCGAAGGTTTCTATAACGAAATCAACGTGATCGCCCAGGTTCTGTCCTATGACGGCGAGTGCGAACCCGACGTGCTGGCGATGATCGCTGCCTCGGCCGCCCTGACCATCTCGGGCGTGCCCTTCATGGGTCCGATCGGTGCGGTTCGCGTTGGCTATGCCGATGGCGAATACCTGCTCAACCCGAAGCAGGACGCTGCTGCCGCCGGCGACCTCGACCTGGTTGTCGCCGCCACCGGCAATGCCGTGATGATGGTGGAATCGCAGGCGCGTGAACTGTCGGAAGAAGTCATGCTCGGCGCCGTGCTGTTCGCGCACGACGAGTGCAAGAAGGTCTGCAAGCTGATCATCGATCTGGCCGAAAAGGCTGCCAAGGATCCTTGGGAAGTCGCGGTTTCGGACAATTCGGCGATCAAGGACAAGCTCAAGAAGCTGATCGGCGCCGATATTGCCGCAGCCTACAAGCTGACCGACAAGTCGGCCCGCTCGAACGCGCTAAACGCGGCGCGCGACAAGGCTAAGGAAGCCTTCGCCAACGAAGACGCGCAGACCCAGATGGTCGCCATCAAGTCGGTCAAGAAGGTCGAGGCCGACATCGTGCGCGGCGCGATCCTCAAGGACGGCACCCGCATCGACGGGCGCAAGGTCAACCAGGTCCGCCCGATCGAATCGATCGTCGGCTTCCTGCCGCGCACCCACGGTTCGGCGCTGTTCACCCGCGGCGAAACCCAGGCGATCTGCACCACCACCCTTGGCACCAAGGACGCGGAGCAGATGATCGACGGGCTGGAAGGCCTCAGCTATTCCAGCTTCATGCTGCACTACAACTTCCCGCCCTATTCGGTCGGTGAAGTCGGCCGCTTCGGGGCGCCTTCGCGCCGCGACACCGGCCACGGCAAGCTGGCCTGGCGCGCTCTGCAGGCGGTCCTGCCCAGCAAGGAAGAGTTCCCCTACACGATCCGCGTGGTCTCGGACATCACCGAGTCCAACGGTTCCTCGTCGATGGCCACCGTCTGCGGCGGCGCGCTGTCGATGATGGACGCCGGCGTGCCGATCAAGCGCCCGGTTTCAGGGATCGCGATGGGCCTGATCCTGGAAGGCGACGAGTTCACCGTGCTGTCCGACATCCTGGGTGACGAAGATCACCTGGGCGACATGGACTTCAAGGTGGCCGGCACTTCCGAAGGCATCACCACGATGCAGATGGACATCAAGGTTGCCGGGATCACGAAGGAAATCTTCGAAGCCGCGCTGCACCAGGCCAAGGAAGGTCGCGCCCACATCCTGGGTGAGATGACCAAGGCCCTGGGTTCGGCCCGCACCGAACTGTCGGCTCACGCGCCGCGCATCGAGACCATCCAGATCGACAAGTCGAAGATCCGCGAAGTGATCGGGACCGGCGGCAAGGTTATCCGCGAGATCGTCGCCGAAACGGGCGCCAAGGTCGACATCGATGATGAAGGTCTGATCAAGATCTCGTCGAGCGATCCGGCCCAGATCGAAGCTGCCAAGAACTGGATCCTCGGCATCGTCGAGGAACCGGAAGTCGGCAAGATCTATGACGGCAAGGTCGTCACGATCGTCGATTTCGGCGCTTTCGTGAACTTCATGGGCGGCAAGGACGGCCTCGTCCACGTGTCTGAAATGCGCAACGAGCGGGTCGAAAAGCCGACCGACGTTGTATCCGAAGGCCAGGCCGTGAAGGTCAAGGTCCTCGAGATCGACCCGCGCGGCAAGGTCCGCCTGTCGATGCGCGTCGTCGATCAGGAAACCGGGGCCGAGCTGGAGGACACCCGCCCGCCGCGCGAACCGCGCGGTGACCGCGGCGATCGCGGCGACCGTGGCGATCGTCGCCCGCGTCGTGACGGCGATCGCGGTGGCCGCGGCGGTGACCGTGGTCCCAGAGGCGAGCGGGGCCGCGATGGCGATCGCGGTCCGCGTCGCGAGCGTAGCGACCGGGACGAGGGCGGCAGCCCCGATCATCTCCCGGCCTTCCTCAAGGGCGATGATTGATCCCGGCCAACGTACCGGTACGAAAAACAGGAAAGGGGGCCGCGCTTGCGGCCCCCTTTTTGCTTGCCCATCCCCCGGCCCGTCTGGAATCCTGCGCGGATCGGGATGGGAGCGTGCGGAATGCGGATTGTTCGCGGCAAGGGGATCGTGGCGCTGGCCCTGACCGGCATGTCGACCGTCGCCTGGGCCTGTGCCGATAGCAGCTGCACGCCGACCTGGTCGTTGCAGGGCTACGCGCCAGACTGCGCCAATCGCGGCATGCTTGCCCCCAGCAACGACAGCCGGGTCAATCTGTTGTTCCTGCTGCGCAGCAAGGCCGGGCTGGACAGCGCCGGACTGACCTATCCGGCCAGCGATTACGAGACCGCTGGCTTCGGCCAGGCCTTTCTCGACTGGCACCTGGCCCGGGCGGCATTCTATCCGCAGCCCACCGCCGAGCCGGGCAGCCCGGACTTTGCCGGATCACGCTGCATCAGTCTGGCGAGCGGAAACGGCGCATTTGCAACCGCGCTTGCCGCCGCCAAGGGCTTGCCCGCAGCCGAGCGAGAGCAATTGCTGGCGGCCAGGCCACAGCTGGCGGCCAGCTGCAATGGCGCGGCCGATCGCGCCGGTCCGGCCTGGCCGCAGGGGATCGTGAGCAAACCGGGGCGTGAGTTCCTTGGTTATCTGCAAGCCGCCGATGACTTCTATGCCGAGCGTTGGGCGCCGGCGCGTGATGGCTTCGCGCGGCTGGCCGGAGCGGGCGATCCGTGGGTCAGGGAGACTGCCGGCTACATGCTGGCGCGGGTCGAACTCAACGCCGCCCAGGCCAATGCCTTTGACGAATACGGTTGGTACCGGCCCGGCCAGGTCAGCCAGGCCGAGGTGCAGCGGGCCGAAACGGCGCTGGCGGGCTATCTCAAGGCCTGGCCCGGTGGGCGCTATGCGGCGTCAGCCAGTGGCCTGCAACGCCGTGCCCTGTGGCTGAAGGGGGACAGCGCGGCATTGGCCGCCAGTTACGCCCGCCTGCTCACCGCCACCCCGGCCAGCCAGGCGGCCGCCGCCGACCTGGTCCAGGAAATCGACAACAAGCTGCTGTTCACCGGTGAACGCGATCGCGCGGTGGTGGCCATTGGACCCCTGCTGCTGGCGGCGCTCAACCTCGTGCGGATGCGGGGCGAGGCGCTTGAAAGCGGGCTGCAGCCGCTGAGCGCCGCCGAGCTGGAAGCCCAGGCCCCGGTCTTCGCGCAAGAGCCGGAACTGTTCGGCCTGCTGAAGGCAACGCACGCCTTTTACGTGGCGAAGGATTACCGGGCCGTCCTGCAACTGATCCCGGACGATGCCCGCCAGCCGCGCTATGGCGAGGTGGCCTTCAGCCGCCAGGTGCTGCGCGGCATGACCCTCGCCGCGCTTGGCGATCGCAACGAGGGCGGGTTCTGGCGCGAACTGCTGGGCGGTGCGACCGGCCTGTGGCAGCGCTCCACCGTTGAGCTGGGGCTCGCCCTGAACCTTGAGCGCAAGGGGCAGATGGCCGCCGTTTTCGCCAAGGATTCACCGATCCGCGAAACGATGATCCGGCGCGAGCTGATCGCCCATTCGGCTGGTCCGGCGCTGCTGAAGCTGGCCGCGCAGGATCGCGATCGTCCCCGGATCGAGCGCGACATGGCGCTGTTCGTGCTGCTCTACAAGCAGCTCAGTCGGGCTGATTACGCCGGATTTGCCGCCAGCCAGGCGCTGGTCCCGCGCGATGCCGACAAGGACGGCGCGCTATGGAGCTTCGTCACTGCCGACAAGGTGCCGGTAGCACTGTTTACCGCCGGGCAGACCAGCGATGGCTTCCCCTGTCCCGCGATTGGCGCGACGGCGCGAGCCCTTGCGGCCAATCCGCGCGATCACCGGGCGCGGTTGTGCCTCGGCGATTTCTGGCGCCTCAACGGCTTCGACGGGTTCGAGGCGCTGGACGAGCGTCCCGATCCCGCTGAACTGGGCGGCACGGCCAGCGATTTTCCGGGCACGCCCATCCGGCGCGGCGATTTCTATGCCGCGACCATCGCCGATCCGCGCGCCCCGGCCGATCTCAAGGCCTATGCGCTCTACCGCTCGGTGATGTGCTATTCGCCCTCGGCCTACAATTCATGCGGCGGCCAGGCGGTCGGGGTGGGGCAGCGCAAGGCCTGGTTCGAACAGCTGAAGCGGCAGTACCCGCAAAGTCGCTGGGCCCGGAAATTGCGTTACTACTGGTGAGGCTGGGTCCGATCCTCGGGCTGGTCCTGGCGCTGCTGGCCGGATGCGGTGATGCCGGGGGGCGGGTTGATCCGGCCGATCACGATGCCTTTTACCTGTGGGCCGGGGTAGAGCCGGGGCCGGAGCTGCGGCGGGCGCGCACACTTTACCTGCTGGCTGGCGAGGTGCGGCGCGACGATCCCGATAGCTTCGTCCTGCTGCGCCCCGCCCCGCCGCGCCTGCCCGATCAGGACGTGTGGCTGGTGGTCCGCGCGGCGCGGCTCGACTGGGGTGAAGGCGTCCACCGCGCGGTGGAGCGGGCGATGCGGCAATGGCGCGGGCGGGGCACCCGGCTGGTCGGGCTGCAGGTCGATTTCGATGCGGCGACGCCGGAGCTGGGCAACTATGCAACCTTCCTCGCGGCGCTGCGCGAACGGCTGCCGCGCGAATACCGGTTGTCGGTCACCGGGTTGATGGACTGGAGCGCCCATGCCGATCCGGCCCATCTGGCCGCTTTGCGGGGCACGGTCGATGAAGTGGTGGTGCAAAGCTATCAGGCGCGCACCACGATCCCCGGTTATGCCGCTTACCTCGACAAGCTGGCGCGGGTGCCGGTGCCGCACAAGGTTGCGCTGGTGGAGGGCGGGGCCTGGCGCGAGCCGCCCGCACTGAAGCAGGACCCGCTGTTTCGAGGCTATGTGGTGTTCCTTCTGCCTGACTGATCAGGCAACCAGCCGCACCACCTTGCGTTCGCCTGGTTCGGCCAGGGCGATGCGGTTGCGCCCGTCCTGCTTGGCCCGGTAAAGCGCCGCGTCCGCCGCTTTCAGCGCCGCGCGCGGATCGCCGCTGGCAAAGACATCGGCGATCCCGGCCGAAAAGGTCACCTGGCCAAACGGCACGTCGGTCGCGCGGTTGACCAGGCGCCGTTCGGCCAGCTGGGCGCGCAGGGCGTCGAGTTTGTCATGCGCGGCAGCCAAGGTGGTGTCGCGCAGCAGGATGACGAACTCCTCGCCGCCATGGCGCGCCACGTGACAGCGGTCGTCAGAGATATGGGCGAGGCTTTCCGCGACCAGTTTGAGTACCCGGTCACCGGCATCGTGGCCGTGGGTATCGTTGATCCGCTTGAAATGATCGATATCGCAGAATGCCACGCACAGCGGTTCGGCGGCGGCCCGTGCGGCGCGGTACTCGGCATCGAACCGCGCATCGAAAGCGCGGCGGTTGGGCAGCCCGGTCAGGTGATCCTCCTCGGCGCTGCGGCGGGTTTCTTCCAGCTTGTGGCGCAGGCTGCGGGTCTGCTCCTCGCTGCGCTGCATCGCCTTCTCGATCTCCTGCGTGCGTCGCAGCATGGCCTTGGTCAGGCTGGCCAGCTGCCCGATCATCGCGCCGGTCGCGCTGGCTCCGGTCAGCTCGTCGGCCTGTTCGCGCAAGGCGCTGCGATAGTCGCTGGTCGCCTTGCGGGCGGCACTGCTGGTGCGGCCGAACTCGTCGAGCCCGGCTTCGAGTCGTTGCATGAGCCGTTCAAGCGCGGCGAAATCGTCTTCATCCCCGCCCGTTGCCAGCGCATCTTCCAGCCATTCGGCCGTCACCGGTTCGCGCGCCAGGATTCGCCGGTCGATCAGCCGAACGATGTCCGGATCGCTGCCGCTGAGATAGGCATGGGCGACTTGCAGCGTCTGCGCCGAGAGTGGCAGCTGGTGATAGGCCAGGAACGCGCCAAGCTCGTCCAGCTGGCGGTTGCGGGTGTTGTCGCGCCGCTCGGGGCTGGTTGGCGGCGCGGCCTGGGCTGGTTCGGTGCGGGCACCAAGGCCAAGCCAGCCAAGCAAGCCGGACTTGCGGGGCGACAATGAAGGATCATGGGCGGTCATGCCCATGGTTAACGTACGACTTTTCCGAAACTTAAGGGCGGGCGGGGCAGCTGGCCGGAGTTGCCTTGGCTTGGGCGACCGCCTTGGCCAAGGTATCGGCGATGCGATAGCCCCCGGTTGCCACCCTGCGCCCGGCCAGCGCCAGGGCATAGGCGTTCTCCGCCGGGGTCACCACAGGCGCCGTCCGGCCCGCCGGGACCGCGGCCAGGAGGGTACCGCGATAGCCGACCATCCGGGCCAGTTCGCGGGTTTCTTCCACCTGGGTGGCGAACAGCCGCACCGCGCTGCCCGAACGATCCAGTCCGGTGATCTTCTGGCGCGGCCAGGCGGTCATCAGGGCGGCGGCCCAGTCACCTCCGGGGGCGTTGACGCGCGACTGCTGGAAGATCTTGTCCCAGTACTGGTGAAGGTTGACCGGGGGGCTGTCGGCAAACCGGCGAACAAACGCCAGTTCCCCCGCGCGGTCGGTGGCGGGGAAATCAGCGCTCAACTGGTGGCCCGCGTGGAGGGGCTGCTGGATATCGCCGACGATATGGATCAGCCAGCCGATCGCCCGCGCCCGGTCGGCCGCCGGTGCGCAGGGGTTGGCAAGCCGTGCATAGTTAAATGCGAAGCCTTCCTTGGCGGTGCCATTGCGCAGCGGCCACAGCCAGGTCCACCCGGAAACGACGCGCAGGGCATAGTGCCACTTCGGATGGTCCTCCGGCCCGCCGCGAATGTCATCGGGCCAGCGGGCCAGCCATTCGAACAGCGCGCGCTGGCGGACCGGCTCGGGCAGGGCAGCGGCGCGCTGCGCAAACAGCGGATAGTCCTGGTGGCTGCGGGCAATCGCCAGCAGTTCGGTCAGAGCGGCGGGGTTGCGCTTTGCCAAGTCAGCCCAGGCGATGGCTCCGGTGGTCTGGTGGGTTTCCTCGGACCAGGCCCCGGCAGGGCTGGCCAGCGGCAACAGTACCAGTGCGGCGGCCAGTCCTGCCAGCGGCGCCTTTGCCATCGGCTTTAGCGGACCCGCGGGCCACCAAAGGGCAGCGGCGGCGGCGGGCGGCGATGGCCGCGCGGCAGCTGCGCCTGGTAGGCGCGGCCGCAATGTTCGACGCAATAAGGGAAGCCGGGGTTCACCTTTTCCCCGCAGAAGTGAAAGTCCGGTTCGCCCGGGTGGCCCATCGGCCAGCGGCAGATCCGGTCGTTGAGGTCGAGCAGGCTGGTCTTGTCAGCCACTTCCGGGCTGGGCTTGGCCGGAACCAGACGGCGCGGCGGGGCGGGCGGGATCGGGGCCTGCTGGTCACCCGGGCCCTGCCGCAGGAAGCCGCCGGGGCCGACCGAGACGATCCGCGGCGCGGGCGGCGCATCGCTGGTGGGCTGGGCAGTGGGCGCGGCGGCCGGAGCCGGACGCGACGGTGCAGCAACGGCCGGAGCCGGGCGCGGGGCCGGGGCCGGACGCGGCGCGGCTTCTGCCTTGGGCGGGCGCGGCGCGGGGGCGGGCGCGGCTTCCTTTTCGTTGGCCTTGACCGGGCTAGGGCGGGCCTTCAGCCCGAGGCGGTGTGCCTTGCCGATCACGGCATTGCGGCTGACGCCGCCCAGCTCTTCCGCGATCTGGCTGGCGGTCGCGCCGCCTTCCCACATCTTGGTCAGCTTTTCGATCCGCTCTTCGGTCCAGCTCATGCCTGTATCACTTTCCTGCCGGGGGATGGTGCCCCCAAGAACCTGCCCGCCGGGGGATGACGATCCCCCAACAACTTGCCAACTTCGCGGCCTGCCGATAGTCGCCAAACCATGGCCGATCAACCGCAATCCCCGCCCACGAACCTTGCCGCCCCGCTGCCCGGTGAGGGCATCGGGCTGAGTGCATTTCCGGCCCAGGGAGTGCCCGTGTTCCACCGGTTCAACCGGCTCGGGCTGTGGACCCTCTATATGAAGGAAGTCCGCCGGTTTTTCAAGGTCCAGACCCAGACGATCTGGGCCCCGGCGATTACCACGCTGCTGTTCCTGGTGATCTTCACCGTGGCCCTGGGGCGTGAAGGGCGGATGGTGCTGGGCGTGAACTTTGCCACGTTCATCGCGCCAGGCCTGATCGTGATGGGCATGATGCAGAATGCCTTTGCCAATTCCAGCTTCAGTTTTCTGGCCGGCAAGATCCAGGGGACGATCATCGATTACCTGATGCCGCCGCTGTCCAACGCTGAACTGATGATCGCGCTGGTTGGCGCGGCGGTGACGCGGGCGGTGCTGGTTGGCCTGGCGCTTTATGGTGCGATGCTGTTGTGGCCGGGTGTGCACCTGACCTTCGCGCATCCCTGGGCGATCGTCTGGTTCGCGCTGATGGGCGCGATCATGCTGGCTCTTGTCGGGCTGGCCACCTCGCTTTGGGCCGAGAAGTTCGATCACAACGCGGCCGTGACGAACTTCGTGATTGCCCCGCTTTCGCTCCTGTCGGGCACGTTCTACGTGATCGACAACCTGGCCCCGGTGTTCCAGACCATCAGTCGCCTCAACCCGTTCTTCTATGTGATTTCGGGTTTCCGCTTCGGATTCCTCGGGCAGAGCGACATTGGCGATACCAACATGGCCGTGATGCACGGGGCGATCGGCCTGGGCCTGCTCAACCTGGTCCTGGCCCTCGGCCTTTATGCCGTGCTGCGTAGCGGCTGGAAGCTGAAGGGCTGAGCCGGATGGGCCGTGATGGCTGGGCCCGACTGATCGCAGCGTTGATCGCGGCGGCGGCGTTGCTGGCGATGATCCCGCCGCTCGTGGGCGGCATCGAGCGCCACGGCGGCATTCTCGCCGCGGCCTGGGCGCTGGGCCGGTTCTTTACGATCCTCACCAATCTGGCGATCGGTATCGCCTTTGCCATGATCGCTTGGCGCGGGCGTAACGCGGTTGCTTCTGCAGTCCAGGGCGGGCTGATGCTGGCGATCGTGCTGGTCGGGCTGGTTTTCAATCTGTTGCTGCAACCGCTCGGTTACGCCAGCTTGATCGATGAACTGGGCGATCGGGTTCATCACGTGATCGTCCCACTGGCAGTGCCGGTGTGGTGGCTGGTCTTCGCGCCGCATGGACGGCTGGACTGGCGCGCGCCACTGTGGTGGGCGCTCTATCCGCTGGCCTATGCCGGCTACATCATGACCCGCGCCCAGTTCGAGCCAGCCGACACACCACAGCGCTATGCTTATTTCTTCATGGATCCGGACAAGCTGGGGTGGGCCATGGCGCTGGGCAACATGGCGGCAATCGCGCTAGGCTTTGTGCTGGCGGGCTGGTCGGCGGTGTGGATCGACCGACGGCTGGCCCGGCGCGGCTGACCGGTTCAGTGAGTCATCGAACGGCGCAGGCGATAGCGGCCGTTGCGGAAATCCTCGAACAGTTCATCAACCGATGGGTGATCCACCGGCCCCGCCTCGCCATCGGAGAGCAGGTTCTGCTGGCTGACATAGGCGATGTAGCTGGAATCCCCATTCTCGGCGAGCAGGTGGTAAAACGGCTGCTCGCGGTGCGGGCGAACTTCCTTGGGGATCGATTCGTACCATTCTTCGCTGTTGGCGAAGACTGGATCGATATCGAATACAACGCCGCGGAAATCATAGACCCGATGCCGCACGACATCGCCGATCCCGAACCGCGCCAGGGCGCGGCGCGGGGCATCGACATGCTTGCCGGCTTGAGGGGAAAAGAAGCTCGCGCGATCCATAACCCGGAATATAGGCGTTGTGCGGCTGCGAAACAACGCCCACCTTTATCCCGTCCCCCGATTTCCGGGTGCAAGGGGCTTGGCAAGCCGGACATCATCGGCTAACCGCGCGCTTCCCGACCGGGCCAGGCGCCAGCCGCCAGCCACGATCACTTCTGCGGAGAGGTGGCAGAGAGGTCGAATGCGCCGCACTCGAAATGCGGTTTACGGGCAACCGTAACGTGGGTTCGAATCCCACCCTCTCCGCCACAGCTTCCTGACTA
>JBPVJP010000002.1:0-780392 GCA_051942645.1 Novosphingobium sp. BL-A-41-H4 | reverse complement strand
GGAGCGGGAGGGATTCGAACCCTCGATACGCTTTTGACGTATACTCACTTTCCAGGCGAGCGCCTTCGACCACTCGGCCACCGCTCCGCATGCACTGGAAGGCTCGCCCCTAGCGGCGGTGGGCGGCGGGTGCAAGCATTGGCGGTGGCGAGGTGCATGCCTATCTGTAACGGCATGACCCGCGTGTTTGGCCTTGCCCCCTCCTCTGCCGAGATCGAAGCCCTGGCCCTGGCGGCACTCGCCAGCCTGCCCGAACCCTTTGCCGCGCATCTCGATGGCGTGGTGCTGCAGGTGGAAGAATTCGCCGATGCCGAGACCCTGGCCAGCGTGGGGCTGGACGAGCCGTTCGAGCTGACCGGGATTTACGAAGGTGTGCCGGTGGGCGAGAAGCATAGTGCACCGAGCGGTACCTTGCCCGACCGGATCCGGCTGTTCCGCGCGCCGATCCTCGATGAATGGGCCGCGCGCGGCGACGAGACGCTGGAACATCTGGTGGCCCACGTTGTGATCCACGAGGTGGGGCACCACTTCGGCCTGAGCGATGCCGATATCGAAGCGTTGGAGGACGCGGCGGACTAACCGCTTGCGGGACGGTGATTTGCTGGCAAAGTCGGGGTCATGCGCAAACACCTTATTCCGCTCGCTGCCCTCATTGTCGCCACCCCGCTAATGGGGCAGGACAAGCCGGTCCCCTCCCCGCCCGAGATCGTCAACGCCGCGCCCAAGGCGGACTGGATGGCGATTGCCCCGTCTGACCTCATGGTGATGGACCTGGCTCCAGACGCCAAAGGCAAGCCGCGCCGGGTGGTGATCCAGCTGATGCCCGCGCCGTTCAGCCAGCGCTGGGTGAGCAATATCCGCAAGCTGGCGGCGGCGCGGTTCTGGGACGGGCTCAGCATCAACCGGGTGCAGGACAATTATGTCGTGCAGTGGGGCGACGCGAATGGCGAAGACCAGGCCAAGGCGCGGAAGTTGCCGGGGGATTTGGCGGTGGTGACCGAAGACAGTTATGTCACGAAGTACGACAGCTCGATGTTTTCGTTCCGATATTCTCGAATTGGCCGGGTTAGCGCAGGATATCGGGACATCGGCGTCGGTTTTGGCCAGCCGGTCCGGTTCGATGACCCATACTCGCCATCATTCGCATTCACGGGCGGCTTCCCGGTGGCAATGAATCTGAAGCTTCGAGACCTCAGGAAGGGCGAAGAAAGGCTCCACTTCGGCCCACCTGCGACGGAAATGCAGAACAAGGTATCCGAACCCGAGGATGTCTGGCCTGTCCACTGCTATGGCATGGTCGGTGTCGGCCGAGACATGCCGCCCAACACGGGCACCGGGGCCGAGCTCTACACCGTGATCGGCCATGCCCCGCGTCATCTCGATCGCAACATTGCCCTCGTCGGCCGGGTGATCGAGGGGATCGAGCACCTTTCCAGCCTGCCGCGCGGCACCGGGGCGCTGGGGTTCTATGAAACGCCGGAAGAGCGCACGGCAATCGTCTCGGTGCGGATCGGCAGCGAGGTCGGCGGCCTGCCCGCTTACGAATACCTCTCGACCGAAAGCCAGAGCTTTGCACGCTATGCCGATGCCCGCGCCAACCGGCGCGATGCCTTCTTCATCCGCCCGACGGGCGGGGCCGACGTGTGCAACATCCCGGTGCCGGTGCGGCGGGTGAAGTAAGTGGGGTCTCACACGAAGACACGAAGGCATGAAGATGTATCGCCCGGGCCGAAGGCCGCTTGACCATCGCAGCGGCGCGATTGACCGAAGGATCGCTCGAATGAGCTGCTTCGCGGCCAAGCCCGGCACTTTCGTGTCTTTGTGTCTTCGTGTGAGCCAAAAATGACCGAACGCCTGACCCACACCGGCACACTGTGGCGCTGGACTGGCGGCGCATCCGGCGGCTCGTGGCACTTCCTGACCATCGATGGCGCGGCGGGCGAGGCGCTGTCCGCCACGGCGCTCATGCGGCGGATGGAAAAGACCATCGGCGGGTTTGGCTCGCTGAAGGTCACCGCCACGATCGGTGACAGCACCTTCAAGACCTCGCTCTTCCCGTCGAAGGAGCTGGGCTGGCTGCTGCCGGTCAAGGCCAGCGTCCGCAAGGGCGAGGGGGTCGGGGAAGGCGATACAGTGGCGGTGGTGCTGGAGGTCTAGATCCGCTCCGCCTGGGCCACCGCATCGCTGGCCCGCAGGGCGGAAACGATGCGGGTAAGGTGCGCGAGGTCGGTCACCTCGATCTCAGCCTCGTAAGTGCTGAACAGTTCGTCGCGGTTGGAGTTTTCCAGAGCGGCGATGTTCGCGCGGTTGCCGGCAAAGATCCCCGCCGCTTCGGCCAGGGTACCGGGCCGGTTGTGCAGCACCATGCGAATCCGCCCGACCGCGCCCGTGGTCCGCTCCCCCCATGACAGGTCGAGCCAGTCGGCATCGACCCCGCTGGCCAGCGCCATACAGTCGATCGCGTGGACCTCCACACCCTTGCCCGGAACGCGCACGCCCACGATCCGGTCGCCTGGAACCGGATGGCAGCATTCGCCCAGATGGAAGGCCACCCCCGCCGTCAGCCCGCGGATCGAGATCGCGCGTTCCTGCCGCGGCCAGTGTTCCGGATCGGGCAGGTGCTTGGTGCTGCCCGGCACCAGGGCCTCCATCACCGCGCGGTCATCCAGCTTGGCCGTGCCGATCGCCACCAGCAGGTCTTCCTCGCTGGCCAGTCCCAGCCGCTTGACCGCATCGCGCACGGCCTTCTTGCCGATCTTGGCCGGCAGGCGGTCTGAGATTTCCTCCAGCAGCTTGCGGCCGATCGCGGCAACTTCCTGGCGTTCCTTCGCGCGCACCGCACGGCGGATCGCGGCGCGGGCCTTGCCGGTGACGACAAAGCCCAGCCAGGCCGGTTGCGGCGCGGCGCTGTTGCTCTTGATGATCTCAACCACGTCGCCGTTGTTGAGCTCGGTGCGCAGCGGCATATGGCGCCCGTTGATCTTGGCCCCCACGGCAAAGCTGCCAAGGTCCGAGTGGACCGCATAAGCAAAGTCCACTGGGGTCGATCCCTTGGGCAGCTGGTGCAGCGCGCCCTTGGGAGTGAACGCGAAGATCCGGTCCTGATAGATCGCGAGGCGGGTGTGCTCTAACAGTTCCTCGGCATCGTGGCTGGCATCGACGATCTCGATCAGGTCGCGCAGCCAGCCGACCTGGCCATCGGGCTTCTTGCCCTGCTTGTAGGCCCAGTGCGCCGACAGGCCGAACTCGTTGGTGCGGTGCATGTCGCGGGTGCGGATCTGCACCTCCATCCGCATCGAGTTTTCATAGATCAGACTGGTGTGCAGCGATCGGTAGCCATTGGACTTCGGGGTGGAGATGTAATCCTTGAAGCGCCCCGGGATCATCTGCCAGGTCGTGTGCAGCACCCCCAGCGCGCGGTAGCAGTCTTCAGGACTTTCGGTCAGCACCCTGAAGGCCATGATATCGGTGATCTGCTCGAACGAGACATGCCGTTCGGCCATCTTCTTCCAGATCGAATAGGGATGCTTTTCGCGGCCCGACACCTCCACCTTCAGGCCGGCTTCGGCCAGGGCCTGCTTGATCGCCAGCGCGATGGCGTCAACCTGGCCGCCGTCAGTCTCGCGAATCTGGGCCAGCCGGCCGGTGATCGTGGCATAGGCCTCGGGTTCCAGTTGCTCGAAGGCCAGCAACTGCATCTCGCGCATGTATTCGTACATCCCCACCCGCTCGGCCAGGGGTGCATAGATATCCATCGTTTCCCGGGAAATGCGGCGGCGCTTTTCAGGGTTCTTGATGAAATGCAGTGTGCGCATGTTGTGCAGCCGGTCAGCCAGCTTGACCAGCAGCACGCGAATGTCCTCGCTCATGGCGAGAAGGAACTTCCTGAGGTTTTCGGCGGCGCGCTCGTTTTCGCCCATTGCCTCGATCTTCGACAGCTTGGTCACGCCATCGACCAACCGGGCGACATCCGGACCGAACAGCCGCTCGATCTCTTCCGTGGTGGCGAGGGTATCCTCGACCGTATCGTGCAGCAGCGCGGTGACGATGGTTTCCTGATCGAGCTTCAGCTCGGTCATCAGCCCCGCAACCTCGACTGGGTGGCTGAAATAGGGATCGCCGCTGGCCCGTTTCTGGGTGCCGTGCTTCTGCACCGTATAGACATAGGCCCGGTTGAGCATCGCCTCATCGGCATCCGGGTCATAGGCGAGCACCCGCTCGACAAGTTCATACTGGCGCAGCATCTGAAGCCTAGATGGGGGGCAAAGGCCCTGCAGGGCAAGGGGTTTTAGGAGCGGCACGGTTTCCAGGACAGCCACCGATCAACGCGATGTGGCTTCGGGGGCAGGCTCATCAGGATTGGATCGATATCGCCGTTGGTCTTGAGCCCGAACGGGGTGCCCCAGTGAGGGAGCTCCCGTCGGCCATGTGCTGCCCTTGCCAAGGGCGGAACCTTCCGGCAAGGAAAAGCCATGGTTCCCTTTTCGTTCGCCGGTGAGGAAATGGTGCTGCTGGATGGCGGCGCGCTGTACTGGCCGCGCGAACAGGCCTTGCTGGTGGCCGATCTGCACCTCGAAAAGGCCAGCTTCTTTGCCCGTTTTGGCCAGATGCTGCCACCCTATGACAGCCGCGAGACGCTGGAGCGGGTGGCTGGCGCGATTCGCCAATCGGGCGCTCGGCGGCTCTTTACCCTGGGTGACAATTTCCACGATGGTGAAGGGGCAAGCCGATTGGAACCGCACGCCGCCGGAATGCTGGCGGCACTGACCCGGGTGGTCGACTGGGTGTGGATCGGCGGCAACCATGATGCGGGGGCCGCCCCAGGCACGATGCTGGACGAACTCGCCATCGGCGCGCTGGTGCTGCGGCATGAAGCACAACCGGGTGAACGAAACCCCGAGCTTTCCGGCCATTTTCACCCCAAGCTGCGGATCGCGGCGCGCGGTCGGTCGGTAGCAAGGCCGTGCTGGGTGGCCAGCGAGCGCAAGCTGATCCTGCCGGCCTTCGGGGCCTTGACCGGCGGGCTCGACGTGTCCGATCCGGCGATTATCGCCGCAATGCAGCCCGCCCGCGCAGTTCACGCCGTCCTGCCAGTGCGGGGTAAGCTCGTGCAGGTCCCCGTCTGGCGTGAAGCCGCATGAATTCGCCGCTTCCACCGCGCGCGGATTCCGATTAAGGACGCGCGAATTGATCAATTGCCTCAAGGAGCAGGAACTATAGCACCCCCACCCCGGCGCATGCTGGCGCCCCCCGTGAAAAGCGGGCCGCGCTACAACCAGATGATCACCTCGGACAAGGTCCGCGTCATTGACGAGAATGGTGAGAACCTTGGCGTCATGTATACCCGTGAAGCGATCGAGCAGGCGGCCGAAGTAGGGCTGGACCTGGTGGAGATCTCTCCCAACGCCGATCCGCCGGTGGCCAAGTTCCTTGATGTCGGCAAGTTCCGCTACGAGGCCCAGAAGAAGGCCAACCTGGCGCGCAAGAACCAGAAGACGCAGGAGATCAAGGAGATCAAGATGCGTCCGAACATCGACGATCACGATTATGACGTGAAGATGCGCGCGATCCACAAGTTCATCGGCGAAGGCGACAAGGTCAAGGTTACCCTGCGCTTCCGCGGACGGGAACTGTCTCACCAGCAGCTGGGCATGAACCTGCTCAAGCGGGTCCAGGAAGACACCGCCGAAGATGCCAAGATCGAGGCCTATCCCCGCATGGAAGGCCGTCAGATGTTGATGGTGCTGGCACCCAAGTAAGCCGGGGCCCTGGGCCGGGAGAGGACGGATGACCGCGCAGCGCATCGCCCTCTGGCTTGGCCCACTGGGCTTTCTGGCCACCTTGCTGACCGGCGCCCCGGCCGGGATGCCCCCGCTGGCCTGGCCGACAGCTGGCCTAGTCTGGTGGATGGCGGTGTGGTGGATGGCCGAGGCCCTGCCGCTGTACGCCACCGCCTTTCTGCCCTTCGTTGTCCTGCCGCTGCTGGGCGTGGCCGATGCGACGAAGACGGCTGCGGCCTATTATTCTCCGATTATGTTCCTGTTCCTGGGCGGGGCCTTCCTGGCCCTGGCGATCGAACGGACCGGGCTGCACCGACGGCTGGCGCTGGCGATCCTGTCGCGCGCCGGGGGATCCAACTGGCAGTTGCTGCTCGCGGTGATGGCCGCCACGGCAGTGCTGTCGATGTTCATTTCCAACACGTCGACCGCACTGATCATGATGCCGATGGCTCTCGCCATGCTGGCTTCCGGCGGTGTGCGCCCGGGCGAGACTGGCGGGATTGCCGGAGCCCTGCCAATGGGGATCGCCTTCGCCGCCTCGATCGGCGGGCTGGGAACGATGGTTGGCTCGCCAACCAACGCGATCTCGGCAGGGCTGCTGGAAAAAAGCCTGGGCATCGAACTCAGCTTTGCCGAATGGAGCCTTTATGGCCTGCCGGTGGTCATGCTGGCGATCCCGCTGGCGGCGCTGATCATTGCACGGGTCCAGCGCATCGGCGAGGATGACTTCGATCCCGCCGCTGCCCGTCACGCGATCCGCTCGAACGCGGCCTGGAGCATTGCGGAAAGGCGCCTGCTGCCCGTTTTCGCCCTCACGGTGCTGGCCTGGCTAACCCAATACTGGACCGAGCCACTGTTTCCAAAGGGCGGATTAACCGACGGCACCATCGCGGTGATCGCGGGACTGACGCTGTTCGTGCTACCCGATGGCACCGGCCGACCGATGCTGACCTGGGTCGAAGCGAACCGCGCGCCGTGGGATGTCGTGCTGATGTTCGGCGGCGGTCTGGCGCTGGCGATGGGAATGAGCGCATCGGGGCTGGCCGACTGGCTGGGGCAGATGCTGCTCCCCCTGAAAGCGGTACCGTTGCCGATTGTCGCCCTGGTACTGGTGGCCTTCGTTGTGGTGATCACCGAATTCGCGAGCAATGTGGCGGCCGCCAGCGGCATCATGCCGGTGGTCGGCGCGCTGGTCGTTGCCCTGGGGGCCGATCCGATCCTGCTCGCCCTGCCCGCCGCGCTTGCGGCCAGCTGGGGCTTCATGCTGCCCTCGGGCACTGGCCCCAACGCGATTGCCTGGGCCACTGGCCACATCGCCCTGCCCCGCGTGCTCAAGGCCGGCCTGCTGCTGGACCTTGCAGGCGTATTCCTGCTGGTCGGCGTGATCTGGGGCGTGGCCGCGCTAGTGTGATCCACAACCGATTCCGGTTGCAGTTGAAATCACTTTTCACCGCCGATAGACAGGCCCGCATCAGGGTTCGGGAGGAGATGCGCACCTGCGGAGGTTAGGTGCGCCAGCGCCCCCGCACGCCTCATCCCGCTCCCGCCTTCCTGGGAGCGACCGCGCCTTGAAGCCAAGGCCGAGACAGGAAGGACGCCAAGCATGGCCGACACCCGCAAGCCCAAGCCCGCCGTTACTCGCATCGGCAATCACGAACTTTCGCCCGCCACGCTGATGATGGGGCACGGCTATGATCCCGTGCTGTCCGAGGGCAGCCTGAAGGCCCCGATCTTCCTGACCAGCACCTTCGCCTTTCCCAGCGCCGCCGATGGCAAGCGCTTCTTTGAAGGGATCACCGGCAAGCGCCCCGGCGGCACCGATGGTCTGGTCTATTCGCGCTTCAACGGCCCCAATCAGCAGATCCTGGAGGGCCGCCTGGCGCTGTGGGACGGGGCCGAGGAGGCGCTGGTCTTTTCCAGCGGCATGTCGGCCATCGCCACGCTGTTCCTGGCGCATTGCAACCAGGGCGACGTGATCGTCCATTCGGGGCCGCTCTACGCCGCAACCGAAGGCTTCATCGCCAGGACCCTGTCGCGCTTTGGCGTGGGCTATGTCGATTTTCCGGCCGGGGCGACCCGCGCCGAGATCGAGGCCAAGCTGGAAGAAGGCAAGGCGCTGGCCGCGAAGCAGGGCGGCAAGGTGGCGATGCTGTACCTGGAAAGCCCGGCCAACCCGACCAACGCCCTGGTCGACGTGGAGGCCGTGGCAGCGGCGCGCGACGCGCTGTGTCCCGGTGCCCCGATCGCCATCGACAACACTTTCCTTGGCCCCCTATGGCAGCAACCGATCAGGCAGGGCGCGGACATCGTGGTCTATTCGCTGACCAAATATGTCGGCGGCCATTCCGATCTGGTCGCGGGCGGCCTGTCGGGGGCGAAGAAGTGGATGGATCCGATCCGGATGCTGCGCAACACCATGGGCACGATCGCCGATCCCAACACCGCCTGGATGCTGATGCGCAGCCTGGAAACGGTCGAACTGCGCATGAGCCGCGCGGGCGAGAACGCGGCCAAGGTCTGCGCCTGGCTGAAGGATCACCCGAAGGTCGAGGGGCTGGGTTACCTCGGCATGATCGCCGACCCGCGCCAGCAGGACATCTACAACCGCCATTGCACCGGCGCGGGCAGCACCTTCAGCCTGTTCATCAAGGGCGGCGAGGCGGAGAGCTTCCGCTTCCTCGATGCGCTGCAGATCGCCAAGCTGGCGGTCAGCCTTGGCGGAACCGAGACGCTGGCCAGCCACCCGGCCAGCATGACGCACCTGTCCGTGCCGGACGAGCGCAAGGCGGCGCTGGGCATCACCGACAACCTGGTGCGCATCTCGATCGGGATCGAAGCGGCGGACGACCTGATCGCCGACTTCGATCAGGCGCTGGCGGCAGTGTGATCAGGCGGGCGGTCCTGGCCCTGGCGGCGCTGGCCGCAGCCTGGACCGCCCCGGTCGGCGCAAAGCTTCCGGCACACCCCGATGACCGCCCGGCGCTGGCGGCAGCGACCAAGGCCCTGTGCTCGCGCCGGATCGCCTTGCTGGGCGAGGCCGAGCATGGCGATGCCCGCACCGAGCAGTTCAAGATCGCGCTGATCGAGCGACTGGTTGACCGCTGCGGCTTTACCGCCGTGGTGTTCGAGGCTAGCTTCTACGAATTCGTCGCGCTTGAACGGGCGCGGCGCGCGGGTCAACCGGTCACGCCGGAACGCCTCGCCACGGCGATCGGCGGCCTGTGGCGATACAACCGTACGTTCCAGCCGCTGCTGCCGTGGCTGGCGGATCGCGTGACTTCAGGCAAGTTGCGGATTGCCGGGATCGACCTGCAACAGGGTGGACAGGGGCAGGACTATGCCAATTTCGGCCTGACCGCCGAACTGACCGAAAGCTTGCCCGTTGACCGGCGCGATAGCTGCCGCACTGCCTTTCGCGATCACCTGTTCAAGGGGTTCTCGGCAGCGCGACAGGCGGTGCTGCAATCCTGCCTGGCCGGGATCCGTAGCCTGCCCGAACCGTCCGCTCAAGCGACCCGGAGCGAGCAACGCGCCATGCTCGACATGCTGGGCCGGTTCGCCACGATTGATCCGGGCGACAAGCCGGGCTTCATCGCGGCGCGTGACCAGGCGATGTTCGATCTTATGGCCTTCTGGCAGGCGCGCTGGCCCAGGAACACGAAGGTGATCGTCTGGACGGCAACCGTCCACGCCGCCCGCGATGCCAGGGCCGCGCCCGGCTTTGCCGAGGGGCGCAACCTGGGCGGCCTGCTGACAGAACGCCATGGCGCGCGGGCCTATGCCCTTGGCTTTGCCGCGCTGGGCGGTACCACCCGCGGCTTTCCCCTTCCCCGCACCATCCCCCCTGCCGGGCCCGGTTCGCTGGAACGCGTCGCGCTGCCAACCGGCGGGCCAGAAACCGCTTTCCTTGATTGGTCAGCGCTGCGCCGCGCGGGTCCGCGGCCGGGCGGTCTGTTCTCGCACCAGCCGATCACGGCGGACTGGTCGCGGCTGGTCGACGGCGTCGTGATCTTCCCGGCCGAAGCCCCCGCCGCCGACATCCGCAAGGGCGGCTGAATCAAAGCCGCAGGGGCTGGCGCTGCCAATAGGTCAGCGAACGCCACAGCCATTCGAACGGTCCGAAGCGGAAGTAACGCAACCAGATCACGCTCCAGGCCAGCTCGGCCACCCAGATCGCCCCCACCACATAGTAGAGTTCATGCCGCTCAAGCTGGCCATACAGGCCCAGCCCCGGCCCGAACCCATAGAACAGCCAGGTACAGATGATCGTCTGCATCAGGTAATTGCTGAGCGCCATCGTTCCCACCGCCGCGAGGCCGCGCTGCAGCGCGCGCAGCAGGCCGGCCTTGATTACCGCCAGGAACAAGCCGAGGTGGCCGATGACCATCGCGAACCGGCTGATTTCGTAGGTCGTATCTGCCCGCTTGGCGGCAATCAGGTCGAAGCCGGAACTGACGATGATGTTCATCTCGTACAGCCCCAGCGGAATCCCGATGGCATAACCGCCCGCCATCATCCCCAGCTTCAGCAGCGCCATCCCGATCAGCATGAAAGGCACCATGTCGAAGAAGAAGAACAGCGGCAGGCCAACCCACTGGAACTCGAAGCTGCCAGGCAACTGGCCCGCGACCGCCTGGCCATAAGAGCCGCTGTGCCAGGCGCGCTGTTCGGCGGCGTTTTCCGGCGTCGGCCGCCAGGCGCCCTCGGCCTTCTTCCAGGCTTCGATCGCCTTCTGCTGATCAGCGGTCGGCGCCTTGCCCGCGGCTGTCGCGGCGGCGGCGGCAACCGCCTTGTCGCGCGTTTCGACCAGGCTATGATAGCCGCCATAGAACATGGCCATGGCCATCAACAGCAGCGCACCGCCGATCACCAGCAAGCCGCGCGGAGCCAGCTTGCGGAACGAGAACAGCACCAGCCCGCAGAGCGAATAGGCAAACAGGATTTCCCCCGTCCACAACATCAGCGTCCAGTGGATCACCCCGAACAGCATCATCCACAGCATCCGCCGGAAGTGTATCTCCGCAGCCATAATCCCGGCCCCAGCCTGCTCCATCCGCTGGGTCAATAGGACGATCCCCGCACCGAACAACAGCGAGAAGATCCCGCGCATGGTGCCTTCGAAGCCAACGTTGATGATCTTGTAGACCAACAGGTTGATCCCGTCGGCCCCGCCATCGACGGTCGGGTTGCCATAGGCCTGGAACAGCAGGCCGAAGGCGGTGATGTTCATCATCAGAATGCCGAACACGGCAATCCCGCGCAGCACGTCGAGCGATTCGACGCGGGCGGCCTTGATCACCGGCGCAACACCGGCTGTGGCCTCGGTCATAAGTCTCTCCCCCGGGCGGGGAATGAGCGCAACCCGAATGCTCCGCGTTATGGCCAGCCCACCCCCTCTGGCCCCGCAGCGATCATGAAAAGCTATGCGGCATCCCGGTGCTTGGCAAGGCTTGATGGGAGCGATGGGTTCTGCTCAAGGCTACGGGCATGAGCGAGCACACTCACGACAAGCTGGCGACCGACGCCGCCGAACCTGGCCTCTGGCGACTGCGACCGGTAACCGAGGGGCCCTGGCAGGGCTGGTACCACTGGGAGCCGGTCGACGACTTCGAGGAGCATGTCGGCCCGTTCTATTGCAAGCCGGAGGGCGACAGCCCCGACTCACCGATCGTCTGCGGCTTCATCCCCGAAGCCAAGAACCGCAATGGCGGCGGCAACGTCCATGGCGGGGCGCTGATGACCTTTGCCGACTATGCGCTGTTCATGATTGGCGGCGGCATGGAAACCTCGGTCCATGGCGTGACGATGACGATGAATTGCGACTTTGTCGGCGCAGCGGAGCCAGGTCGGCTGCTGACGGCGCGCGGCGAAGTGGTGCGGGCCGGCGGCAGCGTGGTCTTCGTGCGCGGGATCATCGACGATGCCGGGCGCAATGTCCTGGCCTTTTCCGCCACGATCAAGCGGTTCAGGAAGGGTTGAGCGGTAGCTTGAGGTAGACGCTGTCGCACAGTTCGCCAGCCACCAGCCAGGTTCCGGCGACACGCGCGGTTTCCATGAAACCGGCCCGTTCCAGCAGGCGGAGCGAGGCCAGATTGCGCGGATCGACATCGGCCTTGAGCGCCGGCAAACCGCGCCCGCGCATGTAGGCGATAAAGGCGGCCAAGGCTTCGCTGGCGTAGCCCCGCCCGTGGAAATCCCGATGCAGAAGATAGCCTATTTCGGGCGTGCGCCAGCAGCCCAGCTTGCCGATCGGTTGCCCGGCGACTTCAATCACGAAATCGTCGCTGATGTGCGGATCGGCCGCAATCATTGCCTCTACCCAGTCACGACTGGTCGCCAGATCCTCATGCGGCGGCGTTGACCAATAGCGCATGACGTCGGGATCGCTCATCGCGGCATGAAACATGGCCAGGTCATCGCTGCAGGCACGGCGCAGCACGACCCGCTCCGCCTCGATCCGATCGAGCCGGGTAGAGGGGTCCAATTCCGGCGGACTGGAAAGGGCCGTCATTGCCCCCGCTCGACCTCCGCCTGGAGCCGCTGGCGCTGGCGTTCCTGGTCGGCCAGCGGGGGAACGCCCAGCTCTCGGCGCAGCGAATCGGCAATCAGCGACCTGTCATAGGGCTCCTGGGTGACGGGCGCGCCATCGGGGAACCGGAACTGGGTTCCGAAGACCTGCGGCTGCCCGATCGCCTGCAGATAGCGGTCCAGCGCGGCGGTTGCGATCCAGGCGGCATCGGGATTGCCGCACTTGAGCGCCACGAGCGCAATGCTGTGGGCCTTGAGGTAGGAGCGCGGTTCCTTGCCGTGCTGGAACACGAAGGCGGCCCGCAGAAAGTCCCGCCCGGTCTGCAACGCATTCGCGGCGATCAGGGCCTCGGTTTCGGCAAGGCGCTCAAGATCGCGGCGATTTACGGCAGCCCAATCGGTTTCGCCGGTCTCGCGCCGGTCGGCCTGGTCTGCTTCGAAGATCGCCAGCATCCGTGGATTGTCGGGCACTTTGGCATCGGTTGTTCGACAATCGCGCGCCGCCGGCACCCCGGTTTCGGCCGCCGCCGCCGGGAGAGTTGAGCAAATTACTGAAATCAGGCTGGATACTAACAGGCAAGGATGGGCCTTCATCCCTTCCATTCCCTCCGCTCTTCAGCCGCCCGCAGCACCTCATAAGCCAATTGCAGCGCTTGAAAAGCCTTGGCCGCGTCCTCGTCACCGGGGCGCAGGTCGGGGTGGACCGCCTTGGCCTTGGTCCGGTAGCTCTTCTTGATCGCGTCGAAATCGGCGTCAGGCGTCAGTTCCAGCAGGTCGAGCGCGCGCAGTTCATCGCGGCTGCGACTGCCATCGCCCGACCCGGCCCAGCCGTAGTGCGCCGATTCCTTGTAGCCTTCGTGAGTCTGGCGTTCGCTGGCTTCGCGCTCGGCCGCTTCCTCAGCGGTTAGGCCCGCGAAGTAGTCCCAGCCGGCGTTGTACTCGGCCGCATGGGGCTGGCAGAACATCCAGCGCTCCGGACTGTTGGGCGATTTCGGCGCGGGACAGGTCCCTGGCTCGCTGCAGCCCACCCGGTCGCACAGGCGGACCTGCACGGTTTCGCGCGCGCCGCCATAGCCCCCCCAGCGCGGGAAGCCCCAGCTATCGGATCGGCGGGCCCTGCTCATCGGATGGCGGATAGGCCGGGCGCACCGGTGCACGCAAGCAAAAGCGCCATACATCAGCGATTAAGGTTGTCAGGTCAAAAGACCGTATTGCAACGCAGCATGGTCCGCTTCATTGATGGACAGTGCTGTTTTCGCACGGAGGTTTTCCGCGATGAGCAAGCAACTGGCCCTATCGATCGCCGCCTCGGTGCTGGCCATGGCGGCCTTTGCCCTGTTTGGCGGCGATGCCCGAACCGGCGGGATCGAGCGCGATGGGCCAAGCTGGTCGGCTCAGACCGAAGTGGCTCCGCTGCCTTCGCTCGGGCAGCTCCTGCCCGCTTTGCAGTAACCCTGCGGGGCAGAAACGACCCGGGCTCGCTGGCCCGGGCCAGATCTCTCAATCAATCGTGACGGTTACCGCGCGGCGGTTTTTCGCCCAGCTTGCCTCGTCCGAGCCAAGCGCCACGGGGCGTTCCTTGCCATAGCTGATCGTGTTAAGTCGCCCGGCATCGATGCCCAGGCTCACTAGATAGTTCTTGGCCGCATTGGAGCGGCGTTCGCCCAGCGCCAGATTGTATTCGCGGGTGCCGCGTTCGTCGGCATGGCCCTCGATCGTCGCGCGCTTGGCCGGATAGCGGGCCAGCCAGGTGGCCTGGGCCTGCAGCGCGGCCATGTCGGCGCTGTCGATGTTGAAGCGGTCGGTATCGAAGTAGATCGAATCCTGCCCCATCATCTGGGCGACGAAATCGGCCTGGCTACCCGGCACGGGGCCGGTGCTGCCGCCTTCGGTCGCGGCGGTGGAAACGGCGCCGCCGGGGTCTGGCGGCAGGGTCTTGGGGGCCTTCCCGGCGCAAGCGCCGAGGACAAGGCTGACCGCCAGCACGGCGGCAACGGAAATGCGCTTGTCAGTCATCGTTGTCTCCTGTTGCTTACCTCAAGGGGAAGCTGTCGGCACCAGCGCCTGAACGGTCCTTGAACTGGCCCTTAAGGGTCACACGGTCAACCCACAGCAGGCCCACAAGGGGCACACCAGCGGCACATCAGGGCCGCAGCGGCCCCCAGGCGGGATCCGAGCCATCGACCGGGGTCGGCAGTTGGCGCTCGTTGCGCCCGGTCAGGTCAACCTGCCAGAGCGAAGCCTTGCCGCTACCCCGCGCGGTCCGGAAGAATTGCACGATGCGTCCATTGGGAGCCCAGGTCGGAGCCTCGTCCTGCCAGGAATCGGTCAGATAGCGCATGCCCTTGCCGCTGGGGTCCATCACGGCGATGCGCAGGTTCCCGGCAATATGGGTGAAGGCAATCTGATCGCCGCGCGGGCTCCACTCCGGGGTGGCCGAGCGGCCGCCGAAGAAGCTGATCCGGCGCTGGTCGGTGCCATCGACGTTCATCACGTAGACCTGCTGGCTGCCCGAGCGGTCGCTTTCGAAGACGATCCGCTTGCCGTCGGGCGAGAAGCTGCCGCCAATGTCGATCCCCGGCGCATCGGTCAGGCGCACCGCCGTGCCGCCGCTGGCGGGCATCTTGTAGATGTCGGTATTGCCGCCCGACGCCATCGAATAGAGCACCCACTTGCCATCGGGCGACCAGCGCGGCGCGAACAGCGGATTGCTGGTCTGCAGCAGCAGCCGCTGGGTGTTGCTGTCCAGATTGTAGATGTAGATCCGCGGCTGGCCATTGAAATAGCTGAGATAGAGGATCGACTTGTAATCGGGCGAATAGCGCGGGGTCAGCGCGATGGTCTGCCCGGTGGTCAGATAGCGGTGGTTCGCCCCGTCCGAATCCATGATCGCCAGCCGTTTCATGCGGCGGTCCTTCGGCCCGGTTTCGGCGATATAGGCGATCCGGCTGTCGAAGAACGGGTTCTCGCCCGAGAGGCGCGCATAGACGAGGTCGGCACACTTGTGCGCGGCGCGGCGCCAGTCGGTGGGAGCCACCTGCCAGGCCGCGCTGGCCAGCTGCTGCTTCAGCGCGACGTCATAGAGATAGCAGCCGACCAGCAACTGGTTGCCCTCGCCGGGGCGAACAAAGCCCTGAACCAGCATTTCCGCGCTGCGGCCCGACCAGGTCGGATAGGCCGGAGCGCGCACTTCCTCATAGGCCGGACGCGGCAGGGTTTCGGGACCGACCGGCTTGAACAGGCCATTGTTCTTGAGGTTGGCGGTGATGATCTGGGCCAGGCTGGTGCCCAGCGCCGCGGTCGATCCGGCGCTGGTCGCGGTCGGTACGTCGGCATTGGTGGCGAAGGCGGGAATGGCGATGCCGAGGTCCTGCCAGTCGCTGTCATCCGACACCTCGCCGGTCAGGCCTTCCTCGGCCGGGGCATCGGCCGGTACCGCCACGGTCGGCTGCGGTGTCGGGGTCGATTGCTGGGCCATTGCCGGGGCCGCCAGCAAGACGGCGAGGGAGAGCAGACGAAGACGGTTCATTGCGACAACTTCCTGTCAAAGCGGAACGAGGAAACGCGCTTCCACGCGGGATAGAATTCATCGGGCAGCCGGAACGGCGCGGCCAGCCTGACCGCGCGGATCGCCTGTTCGGCGTGGCGCGTGGCCTGGGCCCGGTTGGCATCGGTGATCCCTTCCTGCCGCACCACCCGCGGGTTGCCGGCCAGGGTCCCGTCGGGATTGAGATCCCAGGTCAGCACGGTCACCAGCAGTTCGGCTTCGGCGCCCTGCGGGGCGACCCAGCGCGGCTTCAGCTGCCGCGAGATCGCGCTGGCCAGCGCTGAACGCACCGCCGGGCCGATCTCGGCGGCGGGCTGGCCGGTGGCCGGTCCGGCTGTCGTGGCGCCGGGGGTGCCCTTCAGGAAATCGGGGCCGATCCGGCTGCCTCCGGCCGGGCCCTTGGGCGGGGTCTGCGGCTGGGCCTTGGTGACCGGTGCCTTGGCAGGCGGCACCTTCGTGGCTGGAGGCTTGGTCGGTTGGGCCTTGGCTGCCGGGCTCGGCTGGACCTTGGGCAGCGGACGCGGTTCCGGTTTCGGCTCTGGTCGCGCCCGGGGCGGGGTCGGCACCGGCGCGGGCGGCGGCGGAGTGGCATCCATCCCCAGTTCGGGGGCCTGGTCGGGCGCGGCGGCGGCGGCCGGATCGGGCGAGGTCGAGGTGAGCCCCAGATCCTCGCTCAGCGTCACGGTCATCCGCTCGGGCATGGGCAGCGGCTTCGGCGCGGGCTGGAGCGCGAGGGCGGCCACCAGCGCGACATGGGCCGCCAGCGCAATCGCCAGCGCCACGCCTTCATCGCGCCTGATGAGAGCCGGATCCATGGCGCTATTCCTGCGGCGCCGCGCCTGAACCAGCGGTGACCGCAGCTGCGCCGGCGGGGGTTGGACCGGTCACCAGTTCGGCCGGAGCCGCGGCATTGGTAACCAGCGAGATCGCGTTGAACCCGGCGCGGTTGAGTTCGCCCATCACCGCCACGACCTGGCCATAGTCCAGCGCCTTGTCGGCCCTGAGGGTGACGAGCGGCGGCTTGCCATCGGTGCCGCGTGGGACGTCGGCCAATTCGCGGGGCAGTTCAGCCAGGGTCACTTCGGCATCGTCGATGTAGAGCTTGCCGGCGCTGTCCAGCGTCAGGTTGACCTGGGCCTGTTCCTGGTCGAGCGCCCTGGCGTTACTGTCCGGCAGGTTGACCGGCACCCCGGCGTTGAGCAGCGGCGCGGTGACCATGAAGATGATCAGCAGCACCAGCATGACATCGACGAAGGGCGTCACGTTGATTTCGGCCATTGGCGCGCGGCCACCGCGCGCCCGGCGGCCGCGCCGCGTGCCGCCACCGGACAGTTGCGCCCCCATCAGGCCGCGTCCAGTTCGCGGCTGAGGCTGGCGTGGAACCGGTCGGCAAAGCGCTGCAGCCGGGCTTCCAGGCGATTCACGCCCTGGGAAAAGCGGTTATAGGCAATCACCGCCGGGATCGCCGCGAACAGGCCGATGGCCGTGGCAAACAGCGCTTCGGAAATCCCCGGCGCGACCACCGCCAGCGACGAGTTTTCCTGCGCGCCGATCTGGAAGAACGAATTCATGATCCCCCAGACCGTGCCGAACAGGCCGATAAAGGGTGCGACCGAACCGGTCGTGGCCAGGAAGCCGAGCCGCTCGGACAGCTTGTCCGCCTCGTGCGCCACGGCGCTGTCCATCGCGGTCGCCAGCCGCTGGCGCACGCCTTCGCGGTCAATCGCCTTGGCCGCGGTCGAGCGCCGCCATTCGCCCAGCCCCGCAGCGACGATCCGCGCGCTCGGCACTTCGCCCGCATCCTTGCCGCCGCGTTCGGCCTGGAAGGCCTCGATATCGCTGGCCTTCCAGAAATCCCGTTCATAGGCATCGCAGCGCTTGCGGATGCCGGCCATGCGCAGGCCGAACGAGATCACGATTGCCCAGACCCAGATCGAGGCCAGCACGAGCCCCGCCATGACCGACTGGACGACGATATCGGCCGCCAGGAACAGCTCGATCGGATCAAGCCGGGTCGGGGCGGCAAGCGGCGCGGCCGGGGCAGCGGCGGCAAGGCCAGCGGCGGCAAGGGTGGCAAACAGGGTCATGCGGTTCCTTCGGTGGATGGGGTGGCAGGCATGATGGTGGCAAAGGCCGCGCGCCAGGGCGCCGGCATCCGGCGCGGACGGCCATCGGGAGCGACGAAACCGACCCGCAGCCGCGCCTCGGCCAGCAGCAGGCCATCCTCGCGCCGCGCGATCTGGTGCATCCGGCACGAGGCCGCGCCCAGTTCCTCGCAGGTCGTCTCGATGAACACGCCGTCGTCGAGCCGGGCCGGGGCGGCATAGCGGATCGACAGGTCGGCCACGGCGAAGGCCCCTTCGCCCGCCTCGTTCACGGCGCGCTGATCGATCCCCAGCAGACGCACGAAATCGCTGCGGGCGCGCTCGAACCAGCGCAGGTAATTGGCGTGATAGACCACGCCCGACAGATCGGTGTCCTCGAAATAGGCGCGCACGGCGAAGCGGTGCACCGTACCGTCGATCAGGCCACAGGGCGGGGCTGGAAATGACGCCATGCGCCCAGCCTTAGCCGGGGGGCGAGTCGCAGGGCAAGCGCTGGATCAGTCGAACCGCGCCAGCATCGGGCCGAGCGGTTTCCCGCCGAACAGGTGTACATGCAGGTGTGGCACTTCCTGGTGGCCGTTATGGCCGATATTGGCGAGCAGCCGGTACCCCGGCTCGACCAGCCCGAGCGAGCGGGCGACGTGGCCGACTGCCCGGACGAACCCCGCGATCTCATCGGCGGGGGCCCGGGCCGAAAAGTCATCCCAGCTGACATAGGCGCCCTTGGGGATCACCAGTACGTGCGTGGGCGCCTGGGGATTGATATCGTGGAAGGCCAGCGCCCAATCATCTTCATAGACCGTACGGTTCGGGATTTCCCCGCGCAGGATCTTCGCGAAGATGTTCTGATTGTCATAGGGCAGGGTCGGGTCGATCGGCATCATTCGCTCCGGCTGGCTTTTTCGGCAATTCCGCTGGTGCCTTCGCGGCGGTCAAGCTCGGCCAGGACCTCGTCGAGCGAGACACCCTTGGCATCGAGCAGCACCAGCAGGTGGAAGATCGTGTCCGCCGCCTCGCCAACCAGTTCCTCGTGCGTGCCGGCGAGGGCCGCGGTGATGGTTTCCACCGCCTCTTCCCCCAGCTTGCGGGCGATCACCGGCAACCCGCGGGCATGGAGCCTTGCCACCCAGCTGGTGGCCGGATCGGCATGGCGGCGCGCGGCGATGGTGGCGGCGAGGCGGGCAAGGCTATCGGGGGCGGTCATGACCGGAAGGAAATGCGGTGGCAGCCCCGAACCGTCAAGCAATTCGATGTCCGGCCGGTCAATCGGGCATTCAGTCCGTCGGAGGACGTTTCCCACCATAGCGGCCGACGATCACCCCCAGCACACCGAGTGCCAGCAGGGTGGCCGCGCCCGGATCGGGGATCTGCGTACCCGATCCCGATCCGGAACCGGCAAAGGCCGGGGCATCCGCGCCGAGCAGCAACAGGGCCAGCAGCAGCTGGGGCCAGGCCCGCCGGAGGGAGTGGAAAACGGCCATCACGATGGTTTACGCAATCTCCATGCCAGCGCCGCCCTTGGCCCGGAGTCGCGTCAGGTTAATGGTTAAGGGTTAGGTGCTTTTGCTAACAGGTGTAAATCACCCCGACGCTGGGGCTCAGCCCCGCGCCGGCAGGCCCGCGGCGCGCAGCGCGGCATGGGCCTCGGCAATGGTGTGCTGGCCGAAGTGGAAGATCGAGGCGGCAAGCACGGCGCTGGCATGACCCCGCGTCACCCCTTCGACCAGGTGATCGAGCGTGCCGACCCCGCCGCTGGCAATCACCGGCACCGAGACGGCATCGGCGATGGTCGCGGTCAGTTCCAGGTCATAGCCGCGCCGGGTGCCATCCCCGTCCATCGAGGTGACCAGCAGTTCGCCAGCCCCCAACTGCGCGAGGCGGACGGCGTGCTCAAGGGCATCGATCCCGGTCGGCTTGCGGCCGCCGTGCGTGAAGATTTCCCAGTTGCCGCGCGGGGTGCGGCGGGCATCGACCGAGGCGACAATGCACTGGCTGCCGAACTTCTCGGCAATATCGGCCACCACTTCGGGCCGGGCCACGGCGGCGCTGTTGACCGCCACCTTGTCCGCTCCGGCCAGCAGCAGCGCGCGGGCATCCTCTGCCGCGCGCACGCCCCCGCCAACCGTCAGCGGCATGAAGCAGACCTCGGCGGTGCGCCGGACCACATCGAGCAGCGTGCCGCGCCCTTCGTGGCTGGCGCTGATATCCAGGAAGCACAGCTCGTCCGCCCCGGCCGCGTCATAGGCGCGCGCCTGCTCGACCGGATCGCCGGCATCCTTGAGGTCGACGAAGTTCACGCCCTTGACCACCCGGCCATCGGCGACATCGAGACAGGGAATGACGCGGATGCGGACGGTCATTCGATTAGCCCAAACGCCACTGCAAAGCCACCGAAGCCAATTGCCCCGAGCACAATCAGACCGAACACATTGGCTCCCATCCGCATCCAATAAACCATCGGTTCCTCTGCTCGCTTGACCTCGCGATATCTTCCTTGAGCGTGTTCGATCCCGGTTCGCAGACTCTCGATAACGCCGACCAACACAGTCACCCAGAGCACCAAGATCCCACCGGCCAACAAGAAGCCGAGCGGTCTCACCCTCTGTTCGCCATCGCAATCGCCGCCGCCAGATCGAGCCGTCCTTCGTACAGCGCGCGGCCGGTGATCACGCCCTCGATCCCGTCGACCGCGTGGAGCGAGAGGATGTGGATGTCATCCAGCCCCTTGACCCCGCCGCTGGCGATCACCGGAATATCGACCTGCCGCGCCAGCTCTACCGTCGCATCGATGTTCACACCCTTGAGCAGGCCGTCGCGGCCGATATCGGTGAACAGCAGGCTGGCGACGCCGGCATCCTCGAACCGGCGGGCGAGATCGACCACCGGCACGTCGGACACCTCGGCCCAGCCCTCGGTCGCGACCATCCCGTCGCGGGCATCGACCGCCACGACAATCCCGCCGGGAAACTCGCGCGCCATGTCCTTGACGAACTCGGGGTCCTTGAGCGCGGCCGAGCCCATGACCACGCGGCTGACGCCCAGATCGAACCAGCCCTCCACCGCCTCGCGCGTGCGGATCCCGCCACCCAGCTGGACGTGGCCTTCGAACACTTCAAGGATGCTTTCCACCGCCGCGCGGTTCTCCGCCCGACCGGCGAAGCTGCCGTCGAGATCGACGACGTGGAGGAACTGCGATCCGGCCGCGGCGAAGAGCTGCGCCTGGGCGGCCGGGTTGTCGCCATAGACCGTCGCGCGGTCCATGTCCCCTTCGGACAGGCGGACGACCTGCCCGCCCTTGAGGTCGATGGCCGGGAAGACGATCATGGCCGCCAGTCCAGGAAGGCGCGGAGCAGGGCAAGGCCATAGGCCTGGCTCTTTTCCGGGTGGAACTGCACCCCCAGGATCGTGTCGCGACCCACGGCGGCCACCAGTCCGCCACCATGATCGGTCATGGCCAGCGCGTGGTGCCCGTCTTCCGGCACGAAATGATAGGAGTGCAGGAAATAGGCCTCGCCCGCTTCGAGCAGCGGGGCATGCGGACGAACGATAACGTCGTTCCAGCCCATGTGCGGCACCTTGATCGCGGGATCGGTCCGCTCGATCAGCCGCACTTCGCCGCCGATCCAGTCCAGCCCCGGCGTGATGCCATGCTCCACCCCGCGCGAGGCGAGCAATTGCATGCCGACACAGATGCCCAGGAACGGCGCGGCGCCGACCAGCACCCGCTCAGTCATCGCCTCGACCAGGTGGGGAATGGCGCGCAGGCCCTCGGCGCAGGCCTTGAAGCTGCCGACGCCGGGCAGGACGATGCGATCCGCCGCGCGCACCACATCGGGATCGGCGGTAACCCTGACGCCCTCGGCCCCGGCGGCCTTCAGCGCATTTGCCACCGAGTGAAGATTGCCCGCGCCGTAATCGATCAGCGCGAGGACCTCAGCCACCGAGCTGGCCCTTTGTCGATGGGATCGCCCCGCCCTTGCGCGGGTCAAGCTCCACCGCCTGGCGCATCGCCCGGGCGAAGCCCTTGTAGATGCCTTCGCAGATGTGGTGGTTGTTGGTGCCGTAGAGCAGCTCGATATGCAGCGTGATGCCCACCGCCTGGGCGATCGACTGGAACCAGTGCTCGAACAGTTCGGTATCCATTTCGCCCAGCCGCTCCTGGGTGAACTTCGCGTTCCAGACCAGCCAGGGGCGGCCCGAAATGTCGAGCGCGACGCGGGCCAGCGCCTCGTCCATCGGACTGTAGGCGGTGCCATAGCGGCCGATCCCGGCCTTGTCGCCCAGCGCCTCGGAAATCGCCTGGCCCAGCGCGATCGCACTGTCCTCGGTCGTGTGGTGCTGGTCGACGTGCAGATCGCCCTTCACGTGGCACTTCACGTCGATCAGCGAGTGGCGGCTGAACTGCTCGATCATGTGATCGAGGAACCCGATCCCGGTGGAGACGTCATAGGCCCCCGTCCCGTCGAGGTTCACTTCGACGAGAATGTCGGTTTCGTGAGTCTTGCGGGCGATCCGTCCGGTGCGCATGGCGCTGGCCTATAGGCTGGAAATGGCCCTGTGCAAGCGCTTTGCCCTTGACCATGGCGTCAGGCAAAGCCACTTGAAGGCCATGAGCGACGAAGCCCCCGATAGCCTGATCCCCTATGACGAGATCGTGCAGGAAGCCCTGCGCGCGGTGGTGGGACGGGTGCTGGGCCAGGTCGTGGCGGGCGGCGGCGTGCTGCCGGGCGATCACCATTTCTACATCACCTTCAAGACCGGCGCGCCGGGCGTGTCGATCCCGACCCACCTGAAAGAGCGCTTTCCCGACGAAATGACCATCGTCCTGCAGAACAAGTTCTGGGACCTTGGCGTCACCGAGGACGGGTTCACGGTCGGCCTGTCGTTCAACCAGCTGCCGGCCAAGCTGGACGTGCCCTTTTCGGCGATTACCGCCTTTGTCGATCCGGCGGTCGATTTCGGGCTGCAGTTCCAGGCCATGGTGCCGGACGCCGCGCCCGAACCGCATGACGAAGCCGGCAACGACACGCCCGCGACCGAGGGCGAACCGGGTTCGAACGTCGTCACGGTCGATTTCGGGCGGAAGAAGTGACCCTGCCCGATCGGCTGCTGGCACGGCTGGCGCGGCAAGGCGGCGGGCGGCTGCTCAACACGGCGATTGCCAAGGCGCTGCCCGATACCCCGAACCCCGCCGGGGCCAGTCGCAACCTGCTGTCCGGGATCGCCGGGGCCGTGGCGATGCGGGTGGCGACCCGCTCGGTTCCGGGCGCGATTGTCGTCACTTCGGGCCTGATCGCCAAGAAGCTCTATGACCGGCGCAAGGCCCGGCGCGCGGCGCAGGCTCAGGCCGCAGGGCAAAAAGACGCCGCCGAGACTTGATCGCCCGCCCGCCTTGCGCGATTGGAGCGCATGGCATCGTCAGACACTCTCCAGCGCCGCGGCCTGATGTTCATCCTGTCCTCGCCCTCGGGCGCGGGCAAGACCACGATCAGCCGGATGCTGCTGGACCGCGATCCCGCGATCAACCTGTCGGTCTCCGCCACGACCCGGCTGATGCGCCCGGGCGAGGTCGACGGGGTGCACTACCACTTCGTCGACCAGGCCGAGTTCGACCGGATGGTCGAGGCGGACGAGTTCTATGAATGGGCCACGGTCTTCGGCCATTCCTATGGCACCCCGAAGGCCCAGATCCGCGCCGGGCTGAAGGAAGGGCGCGATTACCTGTTCGATATCGACTGGCAGGGCACCCAGCAGCTGTACCAGAAGGACCAGCAGGACGTGGTCCGGGTGTTCATCCTGCCGCCCTCCATCGACGAGCTGCGCCGCCGCCTGACCGGCCGGGGCACTGACAGCGCCGAAGTGATCGCCGCCCGGATGGAGCGCGCGCGGGCCGAGATCAGCCACTGGGACGGCTATGACTATGTCGTGATCAACGACGATGTCGAAGCCTGCTACACGCAGGTCTGCGAAATCCTCCACGCCGAACGGATGAAGCGCGCCCGCCAGACCGGGCTGATCGGCTTTGTGCGCGGACTGATGAAGGATTAGGGCCGGCCAGCCCGGCCCGCATCGACTTCAGCCACCAGCACTTTGCCCAGCGGGGCCTTGGCCGCCTCGTCCGCATCGCTGCTTGGCGCGACGAGCATGAACAGGTGCTTGCCCTCCGGCCCGCCGAGCATGCAGGCGAAACAGGGCAGGCCGGTCTCGATCACTTCCAGCACTTCACCGCCCGGCGCAATCAGCGCGCATTCCGGGGCCAGCGGGTTGGCGATCCACACCGCGCCAGACGCATCAAGGCAGATTCCATCCGGCACGCGCGGCCAGGTGGGCGCCCATTCGCGGCGCTTGGCCAAGGTGCCATCGGCGGTGATATCGAACGCGGTGAGCCGCCCGCCCAGAGTCTCGCCCACGATCAGCGTGCTGCCGTCGGGGGTGATGACCATGCCGTTGGGAAAGCTGAAGCGTTCGCCTGGCGCGGCATCGCTGACCGAGCCATCGGGCTGGACCAGTGCCAGACAGGTCTGCGGGTGATCCCCGATCACGCTTTCGGGGCCGCGCGCCCGCAGCTGCGCATCGAGATCGAAGCCGAAGTTGCCGACATAGGCCCGGCCTTCGCCATCGACGACCATGTCGTTGCAAAGGAACGCCGAATGCGCGGCGAGGTCAGCATGCAGCTCGAACCGACCATCGGGCCAGCGGCGCCAGACCTGCCGCAGTTCCATCCGCACCACCAGCAGCGAGCCATCGGGCATCCAGCCGAGCCCGGAAGGTCGCCCTTCAAGCTCCAGCTCGATCCGCAGGTCGCCCGTCAGGTCAACCGAGCAAACCCGGTGGGCATAGAAGTCTGACAGCCACAACCGGCCCTGATGCCAGCGCGGTCCCTCACCAAAGTAGATTCCCTCAGCGAGCGTGCGGACCGCGCGGCGCATGGCTCAATGCCCCGAGGGATCGTTGAACACTTCCGGGATCCAGCCGTTGACGATGCCGCCGTCGATCGGGATCGTGGTGCCGACGACATAGTCGCCCGCCCGGCTGGCGAGGTAGATCGCCCCGGCCGCCATGTCCTCGGCCACGCCGACGCGCTTGTAGGGGATGCCCTTGGCGCTGCCTTCGGGGTTCTTCGCTGCGGCCTTGTTCATCTCGCTCGGGAAGGCCCCCGGCGCGATGCCGGTGCAGACGATGTTGTCCTTGATCAGCCGGGCGGCAAGGCGCTTGGTCAGGTGGATCACCGCCGCCTTCGAGGCCTGGTAGGAATAGGTTTCCCAGGGATTGGGACGCAGGCCGTCGATCGAGGCGATGTTGATCACCTTGGCCGGAGCCTGGAAGGTGCCCGCCGCCTTGAGCAGGCCGTGGAGCTGCTGGGTCAGGAAGAACAGGCTCTTGACGTTGAGGTCCATCACCTTGTCCCAGCCGGCTTCGGGGAACTGGTCGAATTCCGCGCCCCAGGCCGCCCCGGCATTGTTGACCAGGATGTCGAGCTTCGTCTCGCGGGCCGAAATATCGGCCACCACGCGTTTCAGGTCTTCCATCTGGCTGAGGTCACCGGGAATGCCGATCACCTTGCCGGGGTACTGCGCCTCGAACTCGGCGATGGTCTCGGCGATCTGCTCGCGCTTGCGCGCGGTGATATAGACCCGCGCGCAGCCAGCGGCGAGGTAGCCTTCGAGGATCATCTTGCCGATCCCGCGGCTGCCGCCGGTGATCAGGGCAACCTTGCCTTCAAGGCTGAACAGTTTCGAGAAATCCATCACCCAATCCCTTCATCGTCACCCCGGACCTGATCCGGGGTCCCGCTTGTTTTCACCCGCCGCGGGAAGGAAGCGGGACCCCGGGTCAAGCCCGGGGTGACGGTCCCAGTCTAGTACCCGCTGAGCTGCGCGACGCGCTCGGCGTGATAGTACATGTCGCCCATGAATTCGGCGAGGGCGCGGTCGCGCTTCATGTAGAGGCCGATGTCGTACTCGTCGGTCATGCCGATCCCGCCGTGCATCTGCACCCCTTCCTTGACCGCGAGGCCGGCCGCCTTGCCGGCCTTCGCCTTGGCAACCGAGACCATCAGGTCGGCCTTCTCCGAACCGGCATCCAGCAGCTGCTGCGCCTTGATGACCGAGGCCCGGGCGATCTCGAGCTCGGAATAAAGGTGCGCGGCACGGTGCTGCAGCGCCTGGAATTCGCCGATCAGCTGGCCGAACTGCTTGCGCTGCTTGAGATAGGTGGTGGTCATGTCGAAGGCCCCGCCAGCCACGCCGACGCTTTCCGCCGCCGCGCCGACCCGCCCGGCATTGAGCACGCGGTTCAGCAGGGCGCGCCCGGCATCGACCTCGCCGATCACGGCATCGGCATCGACCTGGACGCCATCGAGCTTCACGTGGGTGGCCATCGAGCTGTCGACCAGCCGAACGGCATCCTGGCTGAGCCCGGCGGCGTCCTTCGGCACGGCGAACAGCGTGATCCCGTCGGCATCATCGTCGGCACCGGCAGTGCGGGCGGCAACCACCAGCATGTCGGCGCTGCCACCGTGGACCACAAAGGCCTTGCCGCCGGTGATGCGGAAGCCGTTGCCGGCCCGTTCGGCGCGGGTGGCGATCCGTTCGGGGCGGTGCTTCGGCCCTTCGTCGACCGCCACGGCGAAGACGCTGTCGCCCGCCAGCAGGCCGGGCAGGTAGCGCCCGCGCAGCTCGGCACTGCCACCGCCAAGCGCGGTCGCGGCCATGACCGAGCTGGTCAGGAACGGCGAAGGCGTCAGGTTGCGGCCGATTTCCTCAAGCACGATCCCGGCCTCGACATGGCCCATGCCCAGGCCGCCATCGGCTTCGGCCACCAGGATCCCGGTAAAGCCCAGCTCGGCAAACTGCTTCCACAGCGCATGGCCGAAGCCGTCCTTGCACTGCTTGTCGCGCCAGTGGCGCAGCTGTTTGGCAATGGTGCCTTCCTCGCCCATGAACTGGCGCGCGGTGTCGGCCAGCATGGCCTGGTCTTCGGTGTGATACAGCGCCATCTGAGTGCTCCTTCAAACTTTCTCGTCACCCCGGACTTGATCCGGGGTCCCGCTGTTTGGTGACCCGCCGCAGGAGAAAAGCGGGACCCCGGGTCAAGCCCGGGGTGACGACGAATCGGGGAACCTAAGCTCCGGGCAGATCCAGAATCCGCTTCGAGATCACGTTGAGCATGACCTCGCTCGTGCCGCCTTCGATCGAATTGGCCTTGGTCCGCAGCCAGGTGCGGGCCTTCGAGCCGCCGCCGGACGCCTCGCTATCCCATTCCAGCGCGGCCGAGCCGCCGGCTGCCATCAGCAGCTCGTGGCGGCGCTTGTTCAGCTCTGTCCCGGCGTACTTCATCATGTTCGGCTGGGCGGGGTGCGCCTTGCCGACCTTGATCTCGTCGAGGAACTTCTCGCCCATCGCGGTGAAGGCCAGGGCATCGACATCGAACATGGCAAGTTCGGCGCGCAGCAGCGGGTCTTCCAGGCCATTGCGCTTGGCAAAGGCACCGATGGTGTTGAGCCGGTCATTCCCGCCCGCGCCCGAGATCATCTCGCGCTCGTGGCCCAGCAGGTACTTGGCCACGTCCCAGCCGCGGTTCAGTTCGCCCACGATCTGGTGCTTGGGCACCTTCACATTGTCGAAGAAGGTTTCGCAGAACGGCGAATTGCCGCTGATCAGCAGGATCGGCTTGGTCGAAACGCCGGGGCTTTCCATGTCGAACAGCAGGAAGGAAATGCCCTGGTACTTGTTGGTCTTGTCAGTGCGGACCAGGCAGAAGATCCAGTCGGCCTTGTCGGCATAGGAGGTCCAGATCTTCTGGCCGTTGACCACCCAGTGATCGCCCTTGTCCTCGCCATAGGTCTGCAAGCTGACCAGGTCCGAGCCCGAGCCCGGCTCGGAATAGCCCTGGCACCAGCGGATTTCGCCCCGCGCGATCTGGTTCAGGTAATGGACCTTCTGTTCCTCGGTCCCGAACTTGAGCAGCGCCGGGCCCAGCATCCAGATCCCGAACGAGGACAGCGGCGGACGCGCGCCGATGCGGTTCATTTCCTCGCGCCAGATCTTGGCTTCGGCCGGGCTCATCCCTGCGCCGCCATAAGGCTTGGGCCAGTCGGGCACGGTGTAACCCTTGGCTGCGCAGCGCTCGAGCCACAGCTTCTGGGCCTCGTTCTTGAACTTGAACTTGCGACCGCCCCAGCAGACATCATCGTCGCTGCGGGCGGGCTGGCGCATTTCGGCGGGGCAGTTTTCTTCCAGCCAGGCGCGGATTTCGGCCCGGAAGGCTTCAAGGTCAGACATGGTCAAGAGCTCCTCTCTTAATCGAGAGGTTAAGGCGACTCGGGCACCGCGTGCAAGCGCGGATTTCCGCGCGCTTCGCCTGCCCGCCTTGCCGTAACGTCAACCGGTTTGGCGTTGACCGCGCCCCCATCCGGCCTAAGCTGTCATGCAAACAGAACCGAGGGACAAGAGGATATGCGCTTCGCAGGAAAGGTCGCCGTGATTACCGGCGCGGCATCGGGCATCGGCAAGGAAACGGCGCGGCTGTTCGCGGCCGAGGGGGCGAAGGTCTATGCCGCCGATCTCGATCTGGCCGGGGCCGAGGCGCTGGCTGGCGAAGTGCCGGGGATCGTGCCGGTGGCCTGCGACGTGTGCGACGTGGCCCAGATCAAGGCGCTGGTCGACAAGGCCGGGGGCGAGAACGGCGGGTTCGACATTCTGTTCAACAATGCCGCCGCCGGCGGCGCGCGCGGCGGGATCGACGAATGCGACGAGGCCGGGTGGGACTGGACCATGAACCTGGTGCTGCGCTCGGTCGCGATGGGCATCCACCACGCCGTGCCGCACATGCAGACCCGCAAGGGCGCGGCGATCGTCAACACCAGCTCGGTCGCGGCCGTCGGCCCGGGCTATTCCCCCACCGCCTATGCCGTGGCCAAGGCCGGGGTGCTGCACCTGACCAAGTGCGCGGCGATGGACCTGGCCAAGTTCGGCATCCGGGTGAACGCGGTGCAGCCCGGCTTCATCAATACCAACATCTTTGCCGCGAGCCTTGAGGTGAGCAACGAGGACAAGGCGACCGTCAACGCGATGATCGCCCAGATGTCGAGCCACGCCCAGCCGGTGCCGCGCGGTGGCCAGCCGCGCGACATCGCCGAGGCCGTCGCCTTCCTGTCCAGCGATGCCGCCAGCTTCATGACCGGGGCATCGATGATCGTCGATGGCGGGATCACCGTGGGTCCGCGCCATTGCTGGGATCCGGAGGCGCCCGGCCTGTTCGACACGATCCAGAAGTTCCTTGAGGCCAGGGAAGCCGGAGGCACCGGCCAGTGACGCCGATCGAGGGCCGGGTGCCGACGCGGCTGGCCCTGTTCCACGGCCTTGGCTCGATCGCCTATGGCGTGAAGGACAACGGCCTCTCCACCTTCCTGCTGCTCTATTACAACCAGGTCCTGGGGATGGACGCCATGCTGGTCAGCCTGGCGCTGATGCTGGCGCTGGTGATCGACGGGGTGATCGATCCCGTGCTTGGCTACCTGTCGGACCGGACCAATACCCGCTGGGGCCGCCGCCTGCCCTGGCTGTACCTCGCGCCGATCCCGCTTGGGGTGGTCTGGTACCTGCTGTGGGCGGAAACCCAGCAGCCCACCTTCTGGGGCCTGGTCGGGCTGGTCGTCGCGATCCGGGTGCTGGTTTCCTGTTGCGAAGTGCCCTCGATCGCGCTCGTTCCGGAGCTGACCCGCGACTATGACGAGCGCAGCCGACTGATGCGTTATCGCTTCCTGTTCGGCTGGGGCGGCGGCCTCCTGGTGATGTTCCTAGCCTACAACGTGTTCCTCGCCGATGGCCTGCTCAAGCCCGAAGGGTACCGTGCCTATGGTCTGACCGGCGCGATCCTGATCACCGCATCGGTGCTGGTTTCGGCACTGGCCCAGCACCGGATCGCCGCGGGCTATCCGCCGCCGGTGCGATCGAAATTCAGCCTGGGCACGGCCTTTGCCGAACTGCGTGAAAGCTTTTCGCACCGGGCCTTCGTGATCCTGCTGATCGGCGGAGGCCTCGCCTATACCAGCCAGGGGATCACCTTCTCGATCAGCAATTACCTCTACCTGTTTATCTGGCGCTTCAGCCCGTCCGACCTGATGCTGTTTCCCTGGGTGCTGTTCGCCAGCGTGGTGGCCTGCTTCATGCTGTTGCCCCGCCTTCACGCCCGCTGGGGCAAGCGCGACACGGCAAAGGTTGCGGCCCTGCTTGGCGCGGGCTTCTGGGTTACCCCGTTCCTGCTGCGCGCGGGCGGGCTCTGGCCGCAGGAAGGCACTGCCGCTTCGACTTTCCCGCTGTTCCTGCTGTTCTTCCTGTCGAACGTGTTCAGCGTGGCGGCCATGATCTCGGCCAGCTCGATGGTGGCTGACGTGGTCGAGGCGTCGGAGGAGCTGACCGGGCGACGCAGCGAAGGCGCGTTCTTTGCCGGCAACATGTTCATGGCCAAGTGCGCGACCGGGCTTGGCATCTTCGTGACCGGGCAGTTGCTGGCCTTCTCGGGCCTGCCGCAGAAGGCGACCCCCGGCGCGGTGCCGATGGAGATCATCGACACGCTGTCGCTGACCTATGCCGCGGTCGTGGCGGTCTTTGCCGTCGCGGTCAGCCTGGTGATCCGCCGTTTCCCGATCACCCGCGCCGATCACGAGGCGCGCCTGGCTGCCCTAGCCGCCGCCCGCGCCAACCCCGATGCGGAGGGCATGCACCCCTAGCGCGACCGCTTAACCGACCGATTAAACCCCCTTGGCGGCGCCGTCCGGCTCTGCCACAGTCAATCCAAACGCAGACTCGATCATAATCGCAGGAAAGGATCACCCATGGATTTCGAACCCACCGAACGGCAGCGCTACTGGCGCGATCGTGTGCGCCAGTTCATCGAGAGCCATGTCCGCCCGCGCAACGACGACTACAAGGCCGAGGACAAGAGCGGCGAGCGCTGGAAGGTGCTGCAGGTGGTCGAGGAGGAAAAGGCCCGCGCCAAGGCCCAGGGCATCTGGAACCTGTTCATGCCGCCGCGCAATTCGGGGCATCACCACGTCGATGAAACCTTTGAGTTCGAAGGTCCCGGGCTGACCAACCTTGAATATGCGCTCTGCGCCGAGGAAATGGGCCGGATCGGCTGGTCTTCGGAAGTGTTCAACTGCTCCGCGCCCGATACCGGCAACATGGAAGTGCTGCACCGCTATGGCACGCGCGAGCAGAAGGAACAGTGGCTGAAGCCGCTGATGAACGGCGAAATCCGTTCGGCCTTCCTGATGACCGAGCCGGCCGTGGCCAGCTCGGACGCCACCAACATCGAGACCTCGATCCGCCGCGAAGGTGACGAATATGTCATCAACGGCCGCAAGTGGTGGTCGTCGGGCCTGGGCGATCCGCGCTGCAAGATCGCGATCGTCATGGGCAAGACCGATTTCGAAGCCAAGCGCCACCAGCAGCAGTCGATGGTGCTGATGGAGCTGGACCGCCCCGGCGTCGAAGTGATCCGCCACCTGCCGGTGTTCGGCTATGACGATGCCCCGCACGGCCACATGGAAGTGGTGATGAAGGATGTCCGCATCCCCGTCTCCAACATGCTGCTGGGCGAAGGCCGCGGGTTCGAGATCGCGCAGGGCCGCCTCGGGCCGGGCCGCATCCACCACTGCATGCGCACGATCGGCGTGGCCGAGGAAGCGATTGCCAAGATGGCCAAGCGGCTCCAGTCGCGCGTCGCCTTCGGCAAGACCGTGGCCGAACACTCGATCTGGGAACAGCGCATCGCCCAGGCCCGGATCGATATCGAAATGACCCGCCTGCTCTGCCTGAAGGCGGCGGACATGATGGACAAGGTCGGCAACAAGGCCGCCGCGCTGGAAATCGCGATGATCAAGGTCCAGGCCCCCAACATGGCGCTGCGGATCATCGACGATGCGATCCAGGCCCACGGCGGCGGCGGCGTTTCGGACGACTTCGGCCTCGCTTCGGCCTGGGCGCACCAGCGCACCCTGCGCCTGGCGGATGGTCCGGACGAAGTCCACGCTCGCGCCATCGCCCGGATCGAGTTCGCCCGCCATTCGGACAATGCCAAGAAGGACAACTCGTTCAGCTCGGGCGATCTGGGCGTCGCGCGTTGACGTGATTCGCGCCGTTCGTTCGCGAACCGGCGCACCGCAATCTCCCCTCCCACTTGTGGGAGGGGGCGGGGGAGGGCCTGTTGAGGCGGCCCTTCCCTAACAAGCCCTCCCCCTGGCCCCTCCCGCAAGCGGGAGGGGAAATATGGAGAATGCCATGAAAGCTGCCGTCCTCGTTGCCCCCAACCAGCCGCTCGAGATCGAGGAGCTGGTGATCAGCAAACCCGGTCCGCACGAGGTGCTGATCCGCACCGCCGCCTGCGGCCTGTGCCATTCGGACCTGCACTTCATCGAAGGGACCTATCCGCATGCGCTGCCGGCGGTGCCGGGCCACGAGGCTGCCGGGATCGTCGAGGCGGTGGGCAGCGAAGTGCGCACGGTGAAGGTGGGCGATGCGGTGGTGACCTGCCTCTCGGCCTTCTGCGGGCACTGCGAATTCTGCGTGACCGGCCGCATGGCGCTGTGCCTGGGGGCTGACACGCGCCGCGCTCCGGGCAGCGAACCGCGCCTGTCACGGCCCGATGGCAGCCCGGTGGCCCAGATGCTCAACCTCTCGGCCTTTGCCGAAATGATGCTGATCCACGAACATGCCTGCACCCGGATCGATCCGGAAATGCCGCTGGACCGCGCTTCGGTGATCGGCTGCGCGGTGACCACCGGGGCCGGCACGATCTTCAACGCCTGCAAGGTGACGCCGGGTGAAACCGTGGCCGTGGTCGGCTGCGGCGGGGTGGGCCTTGCCGCCATCAACGCCGCCAAGATCGCCGGGGCGGGCAAGATCATCGCCGCCGATCCGATGCCGGAAAAGCGCGAGCTGGCGATGAAGCTGGGCGCGACTCACACGGTTGATGCCCTGGCGGATGATGCCGCCGCGCAGATCGTCGAACTGACCAAGGGCGGGGTCGATCACGCGGTCGAGGCCGTGGGCCGTCCGGCCTCGGGCGAACTCGCGGTCAAGTCGCTGCGCCGCGGCGGCACGGCCACGATCCTGGGCATGATGCCGCTCAATCATTCGGTCGGCCTTTCCGCCATGGACCTGCTCTCGGGCAAGAAGCTGCAGGGCGCGATCATGGGGATGAACCATTTCCCGGTCGACATGCCGCGCCTGGTGGATTTCTACATGCGCGGGCTGCTCGATCTCGACACGATCATTGCCGAGCGCATCCCGCTCTCGCAGATCAACGAGGGCTTCGAGAAGATGAAGGGTGGTCATTCCGCCCGCTCGGTGATCGTGTTCGACCAGTAAGGACCGGACCATGACCGAAGCGATCAACGCGGATGAAGCCTTTGTCGGCACGGTTGAACCGGAAGGTGCCGACAAGCTGGACGAGGCCCGGCTGACCGAATGGATGGAGGCCAATGTGGCTGGCTTCCAGGGTCCGCTGCACCTGACCAAGTTCAAGGGCGGGCAATCCAACCCGACTTACAAGATCGAGACCGCCAGCCGCAATTACGTGCTGCGGCGCAAGCCCTTCGGCCCGCTGCTGCCCAGCGCCCATGCGGTCGACCGCGAGTACAAGGTCCAGAACGCGCTCAACAAGGCGGGCTTCCCGGCCGCGCGCCAGTTTGGCCTGTGCACCGATGACTCTGTGGTCGGTTCATGGTTCTACATCATGGACATGGTCGACGGGAAGACGATCTGGGACGGGGCCATGCCGGGTGCTGCGCCGGAGTATCGCCGCGAGACCTATTTCGCGATGATCGACACGCTGGCCGCGCTGCACACGGTCGATGTCGAGGCGGTTGGCCTGTCCGACTACGGCAAGCCGGGGAACTATTTCGGCCGTCAGGTCGATCGCTGGACCAAGCAGTACAAGCTGTCCGAGACCGAGCACATGCCGGACATGGAGCGGCTGATCGAATGGCTGCCGCAGACCCTGCCCGAGCAGACCCGCACCAGTGTAGTCCACGGCGATTACCGGATCGACAACATGATCTGGGCCAAGGATCGGCCCGAAGTGCTCGCCGTGCTGGACTGGGAGCTTTCGACCCTGGGCGATCCGCTGGGCGACTTTTCCTATGTCTGCATGGCCTGGGTGACCGACAACGGCGGCCGTTCCGGTGTGCAGGACCTTGACCGCAAGGCGCTGGGCATTCCCGAACTGGACGAAGTGGTCGAACGCTATTGCGCGGCAACCGGCCGGACCAGCCTGCCCGACATGAACTGGCTGTTCGCCTACAACTTCTTCCGCCTGGCCGGCATTCTGCAGGGCATCAAGAAGCGGGTGATCGACGGCACGGCCAGTTCGGCCCACGCCAAGGCCCAGTCGGACCGGGTCCAGCCGCTGGTCGACCGTGCCACCGAATTCGCCAGGCTGGCGGGGATGTAACCTAGCCCTTTACCGCGCCAGCTTCGACCAGGGCGGTGAATTCGGCCTCATCCAGGCCCAGCCATTCTTCCAGCAGCTCGCGGCTGTGCTCGCCCACGCGCGGCGGGCGGCGGTCGAACTGCGCCGGGGTGCGCGACAGCTTGCCGGGATAGGCGACCGAGGGAATCTCCACCCCGTCCTCGCGCACGAACCGGTGCACGGTGCCGCGCGCTGCGACAAAGGGATCGGCGAAGACATCCTCCAGCGTGTTGACCGGGCCGACCGGCACCCCGGCCGCTTCCAGCCGGGCGATCAGCGCGTCACGGGTCTGGTCCTTGACCAGGTCGGCAACAATCGCCTCGATCGCGTCGCGATTGACCAGCCGGTCGCGCGCCAGGGCGAAGCGCGGATCGGTGCCCAGCTCGGGCACGCCCATTTCGGCGCAGAAGGCGCGGAACTGCAGGTCATTGCCGATCGCGATGATCAGCACCCCGTCAGCCACGTTGAAGGTGGTATAGGGAACCACGGTGGGATGGCGGTTGCCCAGCCGCCCCGGGGCAACTCCGCTGACGAGATAGCTCGACCCCTGGTTGGCCATCATCGCGATCTGCGTATCGAGCAGCGAAATGTCGATCTGCTGCCCCTCCCCGGTCCGCTCGGCATGGCGCAGCGCGGCGAGGATCGAGATCGCCGCGAAATTGCCGGTCGAAAGATCAGCCATGGCCACCCCGGCGCGCAAGGGGCCGCCATCGGCCTCACCCGTCACCGACATGAAGCCGCCCATCCCCTGCGCCACGAAATCATAGCCGCCGCGCTGGGTATAGGGGCCGGTCTGGCCGAACCCGGTGATCGAGCAATAGACGATCCGCGGGTTGAGCGCGGCAATGCTGGCATAGTCCAGCCCATACTTGGCAAGGCCGCCAACCTTGAAGTTCTCGACCAGAATGTCCGCCTCGGCCGCCAGGCGGCGGATCAGCGCGGCCCCTTCCGGCGTGGCAAGGTCGATCGCGGCGGAGCGCTTGTTGCGGTTGGTACAGAGGTAATAAGCGCTTTCCTGCGGATCGTCAGTTCCGTCGGGCCGCTTGAGAAACGGCGGGCCCCAGGCGCGGGTGTCATCGCCCCGGCCGGGATGCTCCACCTTCAGCACCTCGGCGCCGAGGTCGGCGAGGATCTGGGTGCACCACGGACCGGCCAGGACCCGCGACAGGTCGAGCACTTTCACGCCTTCGAGCGCGCGGGGGATGGGCTTGCTTGTCATGTCCCAGCCATGCCGGGGCGGCGAGCGCCTGTCTAGAACTGGCGCGTCCAGCTGAACCCAGCGCCCTGGTCATCCGGCAGGGCGGAGTAATGCCCCGGATCCTTCCGGTAGAACAGGCTGGCCGAAGCCGTGCCCCCCCACAGCGCGCCGCGCCAGGCAAGTTCCGCATCCAGCTCGCGCCCGCTGGGCCGCAGCGACAGCAGGCGGCGGCCGTAAGTGGGCGTGAGCGTGGCATAGGACCAGTCGACCGGCAGATCGAGCGACAGCCCGCCGCTTTCCACCCGCAATGGCTGCGCCAGGCGGAAGGCCAGGCGGTCGCTGGCGGAAAACACCCCCTGCCGCTCGGCATCAAGCGCCCAGGCCGAGGTGACGAGGCGCGAGGCATCACTGATCAGGCCCCCGGCGCGCGGGGCCGTGAACCCGCTGCGCCAGGCCGCGCCCAGTCGCCACCAGGGCGACAGCTGCCAGCCAGCGCTGGCATCAAGGAACAGGCTGTCCGCCCCGCTGCCCCCAAAGGCATCATGGAACCGCGCCCCCAGCACGGATTCACGCTCGGTCAGCCAGGATGCACCCAGCGCGGCGTCCAGCTTTCCGAAGCGGCGGTCAAAGGCCAGACCGATCCGGGTTGCCGGAACCCCCGGCAGCCAGTCCGCCGCCGAAGTCGCCAGCCGGGCCCGCGCGCCCGCCTGGGCGGCGCCGCGTTCAGCGCTGATCGTCAGACCCCAGGAACCCAGGCTTTCGCGGAAGGCGAAGCTGGCCTGCCCGGTCGTGCCGAAGCCCAGATCGTCAAGCGGCGAGCGGGCAATCAGGAAAGCCGGCTGGTCGCGCCCCTGCAATTGGGCAACCAGGCCGTCGGCGCCCTGTTCGAAGGCAAAGCCGATCCGGCGGCCGGGAGCCAGTTCCATCACCGCGCGGGCCGCCAGCACCCGGGCCTGTTCGGCTTGTTCGCGGGTCAGCCGCAGCTGGCCGGTCCACGGCAGCTTCGCCACCCGCCCGGTCGCGTCGACCGAGAAGGCCAGCGCCACCTTGCCCCCGCCCAGCGAAAGGTTGCGGTGATTGCTGGCCAGCGCCGGGCCAAGCCTGGGCTGGACCTGGGCCCCGCGCAGACCGGTGGCGAGGTCCATGCCATAGGCGCGCTGGTACCGGTCGAGCACGACCGTTTCGAGCGAACCGGCGCGCGGGCCGGCATCGCCCATCGGGGTGGAAGTGACACCGGTGGTATCGCCTGCCGGCATCGGCACAGCCGTGCCGGCCAGGCTGGTGACGCCCTGCGGCGCGAAGGCGGCGGCAAGGTCAAGCAGCCCGCGCCCGAAGGTGCTGTCGATGCCGGTCGTCCCGGCATCGCGGGCCGTGCGCAGCAAAAGGTCGACCACCTGGGCGGCGGTCAGGTTCGGGAAGGCCTGCAGCAGCAGGGCCGCGGCCCCAGCAACCTGCGGCGCGGCAAAGCTGGTGCCGGAAAACACGTACTGGAACCGTGCGCCGGTCGAATCGGTCGTGATCTTCAGCACGCCGTCTTCGTAGACGCAGCAGACCCGCTCACCCCGGGCGGAGAGGAACCAGCTGGCCTCGGTCCCGGCGCGGTTGGAGAAAGCCGAGAAGGCATTGTCCTTGTCGACCGAGCCGACGATGATGACGTTGCCGTTACCGGCCTGGCGCAGCCCGGTGGCGAAGGGATCGGGGTTATTGGGATCGACCCCGGCCTCGGTCGAGTCGCCATCGTTGCCGGCCGCCACGATCACCACCACCCCGGCCGCCGCCGCCCGCGAGACCGCCGCACGCAGCCCGGTGCTGGGGCTCGATCCGCCCAGCGAGAGGTTTATCACCCGCGCGCCCGCCGCCACCGCCCGGTCGATCCCCTGGGCAATCGCCGAATCCGCCAGCTTGCAGCCATCCTTGGGATCATTGGGATCGTTGATGGCGCAGGTTCCCGGCGAATCGGCCCGGAACATGGCGATGCTGGCGTTGAACGCCAGGCCGACCACGCCGATCCCGTCGCGCGCGGCGGCGGCCACCATCGCGACATTGGTGCCATGATCGCTGTCGGGATTGTCGAGCCCGCGGCTGCCGGCCACGTCGGCCGAGGCCGCCACGATCCGGCCGGCAAATTCCGGGCTGTCGGTATCGATCCCGGTATCGACGATGCCGATCGTCACCCCGGTCCCGCTGTAACCCGCCGCCCAGGGGGTCAAAGCGCCATGCTGGGCCGCCCCGCTCGACCGGTTGTACTCGCTGGTCAGGAAGCTGGCCGTTGGCGTGGGCGTGGGACCCGGGGTGGGGCTGGGCGTGGGGGTAGGGGTTGGAGTGGGCGTTGGAGTAGGAGCCGGCGCGGGGGCGGGGGTGCTGCCCACCGATCCACCGCTCCCTCCACAGGCTGCCACCAGGACGAACGATACCATCGCCGCGACCACAGGTCCGCGCGATCGATGGCTTGGCGAAGCGCTCATGCGACCGAACTCTCCTTTATCGGCCCCACCTGCCGAATTGGCCCCTCCATGCCAAGGATCATCTTAACCGGGAATTTCTTTTGCGCCAGAGCGTGGCTGGCGCTAGGCGCGAGGCGTAACCCGTCTTCTGCTGGAGCCTGCCATGAGCGCCGATCTTGCCGCCGCAATTGAAGCCGCGTGGGAGCGGCGCGATACCGTGACCCCGGCCAGCGCCGACGTGCGCGAAGTGGTGGAGGCCGCGCTGGCCCTGCTCGACAGCGGCCAGGCCCGCGTGGCCGAGCCCGATGGACAAGGCGGCTGGCAGGTCAACCAGTGGCTGAAAAAGGCCGTGCTGCTGAGCTTCCGGCTGAATGACAACGAAGTGGTGCCGGGCGGCGCGGCCGGTGCCCCGGCCTTCGACAAGGTGCCGTCGAAGTTTGCAGGCTGGGGCGAAAACCGCTTCCGCGAGGCCGGTTTCCGGATCGTGCCTGGCGCGGTGGTGCGGCGCGGCGCGCATATCGGCAAGGGCGTGGTGGTAATGCCCAGCTTCGTCAACATCGGCGCTCACGTGGGCGACGGCACGATGGTCGATACCTGGGCCACGGTCGGCTCCTGCGCCCAGATCGGCAAAAACGTGCACCTGTCGGGCGGGGTCGGGATCGGCGGCGTGCTCGAACCGCTGCAGGCCGAGCCCGTCGTGATCGAGGACAATTGCTTCATCGGCGCGCGCAGCGAAGTGGTCGAGGGCGTGCGGGTCTGCGAAGGTGCGGTGCTCTCCATGGGCGTGTTCATCGGCGCCTCGACCAAGATCGTCGACCGCGCCACGGGCGAGGTCCATGTCGGCCGCGTCCCGCCCTACAGCGTGGTCGTGCCCGGATCGATGCCGGGCAAGCCCCTGCCCGACGGGTCGCCCGGCCCGTCGCTGTACTGCGCGGTGATCGTCAAGACGGTCGATGCCCAGACCCGCGCCAAGACCGCGATCAATGAGTTGCTGCGTGACTGAGGCAGCCAGGCCATGAAGCTGCTCGGCCTGATCGGCGGGATGAGCTGGGAAAGCTCGGCCGAGTACTATCGCCTGATCAACCGGGAGGTGCGCGACCGGGTCGGACCAAGCGCCTCTGCGCGCTGCCTGCTGTGGTCATTCGATTTCAGCGAGGTCGAGGCCTTGCAGATGACGGGCGACTGGGACGGGGCAACCGCTCTGCTGGTCGATGCCGCGCGGCGGCTCGAGGCGGCCGGGTGCGACGCCCTGGTGATCTGCACCAACACCATGCACAAGCTGGCCGATGCGGTGCAGGCGGCCGTGGCGATCCCGCTGCTGCACATCGCCGATCCGGTTGCCCGGCGGGCCAAGGCGCTGGGCTGCGCCCGGGTTGGCCTGCTGGGCACGGCCTTCACGATGGAGCAGGCATTCTACCGCGAGCGGCTGGCCGCCGCCGGACTGGACGTGATCGTGCCGGATGCCGCCGACCGGACCGAGGTGCATCGCATCATCTATGAAGAGCTGATCGCCGGGATCGTGTCCGAGCAATCGCGTGCCAGCTATCGGGCGATTGCCGAGCGGCTGGCCGCACAGGGCGCGGGCGCGATCATCCTGGGCTGCACAGAGATCGGCCTGCTGCTGCGCGATGGCGATTGCAGCGTGCCCCTGCTCGATACCACCGCGCTCCATGCCGCCGCCGCGGTTGACCACGCACTGGCACCATGAACGAGCAGCTGCTCCTCCAGTTCGTCGTGTCTTCGCTGATGGTGGTGGCCTGCGTGGCGATCCACGGGCTGGGCCTGTTCGGGCTGAACCACGCGATGCGGACCGAGACTGCGGTGGAGCGATTGCAGCACATTACCCCGCTGTCCCCGCGCGGCGGGCTGTTCACCCTGGGCGTGGTGATCGCCATGCTGGCCCTGCACGGGCTGGAAATCTGGCTGTTCGCGCTGGTCTATCTCGCGCTGGGGGCGATCCCCCAGCTTGAACCGGCACTCTATTTCTCGACGATCAGCTATTCGACCGTGGGCTACAACGACCTGCACATCGCCGAGGCGTGGCGGCTGCTCGGTGCCTTCGAAAGCGTGCTGGGGATCTTCCTGCTCGGCTGGTCGACCGCCTTCTTCTTCCGCATGATCGGCCGCATCGACCCGCACTAGAACGAGACGGGATTCTCGATCGGTGCGTCTGCCTTGCGGCTGGCGGCATAGGCTTCGGCCGCCTGCATAACCCGCATCATGTTGCGGCTGGCAAGGCCTTCCAGCTCGGCCCGGGTCCAGCCCCGGCGCGCCAGTTCGGTGAACAGCGCCGGATAGGTCGATACGTCTTCCATCCCGGCAACGGTCGTGTCGATCCCGTCATAGTCCCCGCCCAGGCCCACCGCGCCGGCCCCGGCGATCTTGCGGATGTGGTCGAGATGGTCGGCAACGTCACTGAGCGAGCCGATCGGCGCCGGATTGGCCTTGACCCAGGTGGCAAGGGCCTCGGTGGCCAGCTTGGGCTGACCGATATGGATGGCCTTCAGCCGCGCCTCCTCGGCCGCGCGCCGAACGTTCCACTGGCGCGTCGCCTCGACCACATAGGCCGGATAGGCGTTGACCATCACGATCCCGCCATTCGCCTTCATTCGCGCCAGCACCGCATCGGGGACGTTGCGGGGATGGCTGTTGACCGCCAGCGCATTCGAGTGGCTGAAGATCACCGGGGCCCTGGCCACATCAAGCGCGTCCATCATCGTTGCCTCGCTGACATGGCTGAGATCCACCAGCATGCCGAGCCGCTGCATTTCGCGCACAACGTCGCGGCCGAAGTCGGTCAGACCACCCGACTTCGGGGCATCGGTTGCCGCATCGGCCCAGGCAGTGTTCCTGAAATGGGTCAGGGTCATGTAGCGCGCGCCGAGTGCATACATCTGGCGCAGCACGGCCAGCGAGCCGCCAATCGAGTGGCCGCCCTCCATTCCCATCAGCGAGGCGATCTTGCCGGCCTTGATCGCGCCAGCGACGCAATCCGCCGTCTCGCAATACTGGAGGTCGGCGCTGTTGCGGGCGATCAGCCGCTTGGTCACGTCGATCTGCTCCAGCGTGGCCTGAACGGCCTGCTGGTCGGTGAGGTTGGCCGAGACATAGACCGACCAGAACTGCGCCCCGACCTTGCCGGCCCGCAGCCGCTTGAGATCGGTTTGCATCGCCGCGACATCCTTGGCCGGATCGGCGGTGTTGGTGGTGTCGCGAAAGTCGAAATCCCCCAGCACGTTCTTGCGCCGGTCGCGCAGCTGTTCGGGCACATCGTTGTGCCCATCCCAGACCGGCGCGGCCTTGAGCGCGGCGGCGGCAACGGCCTCGGGTGATTGGCTTTGCGCGGCCACCGGACCGGCCAGGCCCAGCACTGCGATCCCTGCCAGCCATCCCGCCTTGCGCATATCCATATCCCTCTACTTGGTTGCCGGCCGGCAGTCCCTGAACCAGGTCACGTCCCGCAGCTCGGAATACTCATAGAAGGTCCCGGTCAGTTTTACAGACTTTTTCGGCTTGAGCTGCATGGCGAAAACCGAAGTCCCCGGAGCCATCAGGCAGCTGACTTCCGACAGCGTGCTGGCCATGCCGGGCAGGCGCAGGGCCATTTCGTGCGGCTGCATGATCTCGAAGGCGACCCGCAGCGACGGTCCATCCTGCGTCACGTATTCAACGATGCCCGACAGGGTAAACTGCTTGTTCTTGTAGCGCTGCGGGATGGCGGCCGCATTGCGTTCCGCATCCTTGGAGATCTGCTGCGAGAACATCTGCGCGCTCATCGCAACCGGGGCGGCCTGCTGGGTTTCGGCCCTGGCACCACCCGCCGCAGCCAGCCGGCCCGCCCGGCCACCCTTGAGCTGGTTGAGCACGCCGCACATCTCGGCCATGGCCAGCTCGGTCTTGGTCGACATCGCCGCGCGCAGCTTGGCCTCCATCACCACGGTGCCGACCCCGCCGCTGGCCGTGGCGTTGAGCTCGATCGGAAAGGCGCGGGCCTTTTCGGTGACGCTCTGCTCGATCAGCAGCGCCCCCGCCGCCGGTTCCGAGGCAATGATATCGTACCCGCGCGCAGCGACGATCCCGCGCAACTGGTTGATCGCCACATCGGGCGGCAGATCGGGCACGGTGACCGTGGCGGTAAAACGCAGGCCAGAGATCATGCTACCCTTCTTGACGAAGCTGTCCTCGCACTGACCGGCATGGGCAAGCGAGGGGGTGGCGAAGGCAAGGGCAGCCAGCGCCAGGGCAGGCAGGCGAAGCGGCATCGGCAATCTCCGGACCAAAAGGGGCGACAACCCGTTCTCGTGGGCCGACCGGCCAGCGCGGGCAACTGGCGGGATGTACCGGTACTCCCGGCGGGCGGGGTCCACTTGCGGGCTTGCGCCAGCGCGCGCGGCGTGCTGGGCAATGGCGGATGGAACTGCTCGCCGATCCCGCCACGCTGGCCCTTGCGGTACTGGCTGTCTGCATCCTGGGCCTGGCCAAGGGCGGGTTCGCCGGACTGGGGGTGCTCGGCACGCCACTGCTGGCCCTGGCCATGCCGCCCACGGTGGCCGTGGCCGTGCTGCTGCCGGTTCTGCTGGTGCAGGACGTGGTCAGCGTCTGGTCATTCCGCAAGAGCTGGGATGGCTGGGTGATCGCCTGGATGCTGCCGGGCGCGGCGGTGGGCGTGGCGCTGGGCACCGTGCTGGCGGCGGCGGTTTCGGAACAGCGGCTGCTGCTGGTCCTGGGCCTCGTTACCCTGGTGTTCGGGCTGTACCGGTTGTGGGTGGAGCGCGGGGGACGGTTCGTCGCCGCCTCGAACTCGCCGGGCTGGGTCGGCAGCCTGTTCGGCGTGGCCACCGGGTTCACCAGCCAGGTCGCCCATGCCGGCGGCCCGCCGTTCCAGATCTGGGTCACCCCGCGCCGCCTGCCGCATGAAGCCTATATCGGCACCAGCTCGATCGTCTTTGCGGCAATCAACTGGATGAAGGTGCCAAGCTATGTGCTGCTGGGCGCGCTGAACCGCCAGACCATGATCGCGGCCGTGCTGCTGATGCCGCTGGCGGTGGTCAGCACACTGGTGGCGGTGCGCCTGATCCGTCGGCTCGATACGGCGCGGTTCTATACCATCATCTACACGCTGATGGTGCTGCTGGGCGGCAAGCTGGTGTGGGACGGGCTGGTTTAGGACCGAAGCTTCCCCGGTTCCGTACCGCCCCGAAAGCCAGCCTTGAGCCCGGGGCAAATCAGGGCCATGCAGGGCACAATGCCGCTCCCGAAGGGAAACCCATGTCCGCCTCCGCCATCGTCGCCGCCGTCACCGCGATCCTCGTCCTCGGCGTGGGCGGCTGGATGACCAAGATCGATGGCTGGTACCAGAACCTCAGCAAGCCGAGCTGGAACCCCCCGAACTGGGTCTTCGGCCCGGCCTGGACGGTGATCCTCGGCCTCGCCGCCTGGGCCGGAGTGCAGGCGTGGGACAATGCCATGACCGGGGCGGAGCAGGTGCGGGTGATCGGGCTCTATGCGATCAACATCGTTCTGCACATGCTGTGGAGCCCGCTGTTCTTCAACCTGCGCCGGCCGGATTGGGCACTGGTCGAGATCCCCTTCCTGTGGATCTCGATCCTGTCACTGATGATCGGCCTCGCCCCGCTGGCCCCGCTCGCCCCGTGGCTGCTCCTGCCCTACCTGCTGTGGGTGAGCTTCGCCGCGTTCCTGAACTTCACCATCGTCAGGATGAACGGTCCGTTTTCAGGGCGGGCTTGAGCGGTGGCGCACCCGACAGGATAGGGCACGCGCTGCGCGCACACCCGTCTCCGCTTCGCTCCGACTCCGAAAAGGCCCGCTTCCTGGGACCCCCCAAACACAAAGGGGCGCCCCGATGGACGCCCCTTTGTGTTGGCGCACCCGACAGGATTCGAACCTGTGACCTCTGCCTTCGGAGGGCAGCGCTCTATCCAGCTGAGCTACGGGTGCCTGGACCGGGCGGTTAGCAGCAGCTTGCGGGTAATGCCAGTGCCTTTCTGGGCCAGTGCCTTTCTCGCACCGACCGGCGATTAGCGATTTGGCAAGCACCACGCGGCTAGGGTGGTGGCGATGAACGCGATGCCGCCCTCTTTCCCGCCTGCCGGATCAGCGCCCGGCGTGCTGCCCGGTTCGGGGCGTCCCGATTTTGGCCAGGCTTCGGCCAGCGCGATGAGCATGAAGTGGGCCGCGCTGCACGATGCGGCCGGCGTGGTGGCTGTGCTGGCGGGCCTGGCGCCTGAGCCGATGAGCCCCGAAGTCCGAAACTTTCCGGCCGTGATGCGCGATGCCGGAGGCTGGCGCCGCAACCAGGCCGAACAGGGCGTGGCCGATCTGTCCGCGATAATGGAGCCGGGCATCGCCGCGCTGCTTGCCGTCCAGGCCCGCGGGGTCAACCCCGCCGCCGCCGCCCTGGCGCTGTGGGAGGAGTTCCGGGCCGCCCGCACCGCCCTGCTGGCCCTGGTGCCGCCGCCCGGAGCCATGCCGCCGGTCATTCGCCGCTTTACCTGAGCCGCTTGCAAGGTTCCCATTCTGTTCCTATGCTGCCGGGATGACCGGCACAGTGGCGAATCCCACCGACAGCGACCTTAAGGCCGCCCAGGCCGTGGCCCGGGGCATCTGCCGCCTGTTTGCCCGCAACGACATCTGGTGCCTGCCCGAGATGCCGCTGCGCTCCGGTCCCGGCAATCTTGGCCGCCGGGCCGACCTGATGGGCATCGATGCCAAAGGCCACCTGGTGATCGTGGAGATCAAGGTGAGCAAGGCGGACCTCATGGGCGATGCCAAGTGGCCCGACTACCTTGATCATTGCGACCGGTTCTACTGGGGCCTGGCCGCCCATCTCGACCGCGCCTGCATGGAGACCGAGGCCTTCCGGCCCGACCGCTGCGGGCTGATCGTGGCCGATGGCTATGATGCCGAGATCCTGCGCCCCGCCCCCACCGTTCCGCTCAACGCCGCGCGCCGCAAGGCCGAGGTGGAGCGGCTGGCCCGCGCCGCGCTGCGCCGCCAGCAGGGCCTGACCGACCCGGGCCTCGCCGCCTGGAGCTAGGCACGGTCCTTTAGCGCCCGCAGGATCGCGTGCTTTTCCTGCGGCTTCAGCATTGGCCAGTCGGCAATCTCGCCGAGCGTGCGCTTGCAGCCCTCGCACCAGCCGGTGGCAGGCTCGATCCGGCAGGTGCCGATGCAGGGCGAATCCGGCCCGCGCGGAGGCGGCCGCAGGTTCAGCGCTTCACCGCCGGTTCGCGGCTGAGCCGCGTCATCAGCAGCGCCGCCCGCTTGGCCTGACGCCACAGGCTGGGAATGTCGACCGTCTCGTCCGCCGTATGATCGCCGCTGCTCGCCGGGCCAAGGCCCGCCAGGCTGTCAACATCGACCGCGACAAAGCTGACATCGCCCGCGCCGCGCTTCAGCGGATCGAGCACGGGCATTTCCGGCAGGCCGAGCGTGGCGTTCACGCCGTTGAGCTTCGCCAGCAGTGCGCGGTTACCCTCGGTCGGGGCCATCGGCGGGTACTTGTCCTCGAATTCCAGCACGGCCGAGCCGCCGTTGAAGGGGCGGGCCACGATCTCGCGCATCTTGGCTTCGGCTCGCTGGATCGATTCGGGGCTGAGCGCGCGCAGATCGCCCATCGCCACGGCCTGTCCCGGGATGATATTGCTCTTGCCCGTCGCCTCGGCATTGGCACCGCTGGGCGCGATTGCCGCGCTGGCGCCGCCAGCCACCATGCCGACGTTGAAGGTGAGGTTCGGTTCGGGCAGTTCCTTGCGGAAGGCGGTGAGGATCGCGGCCAGCGGATAGATCGCACCCTCCCCGGCCGAAGCCGAAAAGATCCCGCTGGAATGGCCGCTGCGAGCAGTCACGGTCACCTTCCAGTTGCCCGCCGAGCGCCGCGCGATGGATCCCATGTCGGTTCCGCCATCCTGCACCAGCCCTTCGAAATCGAGCGCGGCGTCGGCGCGCTTGCCCGCGGCGATCAGGTCGGCCCGGGCAATCGCCAGCGGCAGGCCGGCCTCTTCCTCGTCGCCGGTCAGCACGACTTCGATATTGGCGTCCTTGAGCGTCCCGGCCTTGTGCATCGCCCGCAGCGCGGCCAGCATGGCCACCACCCCGCCCTTGTCATCGGCCACGCCCGGCCCCTTCGCCTTGTCGGCACTGATCCGCTCGTACTTCTGGAACGGGTGGTCGAGCTCGAACACGGTATCGAGGTGGCCGATCAGCAACAGCCGCTTGGTGCCCGGCTTGCCCTTGTGCTCGGCAATGAAGTGCCCGGCCCGGCCTACGGCGGACTGATCGACCCAGCGCACGGTGAAGCCCAGCGCTTCGAACTCGGGCACCAGCATGTCATGCACGGCCTTCACGCCCGACAGGTTGCGGGTGCCGCTGTTCTGGTTGACGAGGCGTTCCAGCAGGGCGAGGTGCCGCGCCTGTTCGGCATCGACCGTGGCGATCATCGCGCGCTCGGCCCTGGAGGGGGCTGCGGCGCGAACCTGAGACTGGGCTGATACGGGAGCGGGGGTGACGGCCAGCAACGCAAGGGCGGCGGCAAGGATCGTGGTGTGCTTCATGCGGAGCACCTTAGCCAAAATGCCGCCGCCTGCCACTGGATCATGCGGCAATGGACCACATGGACCACTGTTCAGGGACAAAAAATCTGCCCGGTCTGCGCTGCGCTGGCGCAGTGCGGACAAAAGGGCAGGCAGGGGACTGGACATCGGCCCAGGATTGCAGGTCATGGCCATGTAGGAAAGCGCCCCGGGCAAGGTGTTACCCGGCTCTCTGCGCAATTTCCTTGCTTTTTGCGGCAACACTCCCTATCTGGCCCCTCAGCGAACGGCGAACGGGTCCAGAACCTGGCGCAGTCCGAGGCAGCGTGAGGCCAGCCCGACAGGGCAACAGATGGCCGGCCCGGACGGACGATCGCACCGCTGAAGCTTCCTTTTTCACGCAGGGTCGCATCGAACGACACCTTGCTTCGCAAGACGGGATCAGTCCGTCTGCGCCGCTCCATATTGTGAGTATTCCATGACCTATTTTTCCGATCTTGGCCTGGCCGAGCCGCTTGTCCGTGCGCTTGAAACCAAGGGCTATGCCGATCCCACCCCGATCCAGCGCCAGGCGATCCCCGCCCTGCTGGAAGGCCGCGACCTGTTGGGCATCGCCCAGACCGGCACCGGCAAGACTGCCGCGTTCTCGCTGCCCTCGCTCCACCGCCTGGCTGCCAATCCCAAGGCGCGCAGCAATGCCTCGTGCCGGATGCTGGTCCTTTCGCCCACCCGCGAGCTGGCCGCCCAGATCGCCGAGAACATGCGCGGCTATGCCAAGTACCTGAACCTGTCGGTCCAGTGCGTGTTCGGCGGGATCCCCGTCGGCAAGCAGGCCCGCGCGCTGGTTCCCGGCTGCGACATCCTGGTCGCCACCCCGGGCCGCCTGCTCGACCTGATCGACCAGCGCGCACTGACGCTGCGCAATGTTGAGATCTTCGTGCTGGACGAGGCCGACCAGATGATGGACCTGGGCTTCATCGTGCCGCTGAAGCGCGTGGCCAACATGCTGCCCAAGGAACGCCAGAGCCTGTTCTTCTCCGCCACCATGCCCAAGGCGATTGCCGAGCTGGGCAAGCAGTTCATCCAGAACCCGGTGCGGGTCGAAGTTACCCCGCAGGCCACCACGGCCGAGCGGGTCGACCAGTTCGTCACCTTCCTCAACCAGTCGGAAAAGCAGGCCCTGCTGACGCTGAAGCTGCGCGCCGGCCTGGCTGACGGCTCGATTGACCGGGCGCTGGTCTTCACCCGGACCAAGCACGGCGCGGACCGGGTGGTGCGCCACCTCAGCACGGCGGGCGTCAATGCCGCCGCGATCCACGGCAACAAGAGCCAGGCCCAGCGCACTGCCGCGTTGCTGGCCTTTCGCAAGGGTTCGACCCCGGTGCTGGTGGCGACCGATATCGCCGCGCGCGGGATCGACGTTTCGGGGGTGAGCCACGTGTTCAACTTCGAACTGCCCAACGTGGCCGAACAATATGTCCACCGGATCGGCCGCACCGCGCGCGCCGGGGCCGATGGCGTAGCGCTGAGCTTCTGCGCGCCGGACGAGAAGGCCTATCTCAAGGACATCGAGCGGCTGACCGGCATCAAGCTGATGCCGCAATCGCTGCCCGAGGACTTCCAGAAGGAAGCCGCCCGCTTGCCGCTGCCCAGCCGCAAGCCGGCCGAGGCCGAGCAGGACGCGCGCCGCGACGAACGCGATGCCCGTGGTCGCGGCGGCCAGCCGCGCGGCGGCCAGCGCAGTGGCGGTCAGCGCAATGGGGGGCGCAACAACAACCGCAGCCCCGGCGGCCAGAGCCGCGATGGCCAGAGCCGCGACCAGTATCACCGCAATGAGCGGGTCCGCAGCGAATGGGCCCCGCGCGAGCAGCGTGGCCCGGTGTTCAACCCGCTGGCCACCGAAGACCGTGAAGCGCGCGAATTCGGCATGATGCCGAAGAAGCCGCACGGTGATCGTCGCCCGGCTGGTCAGGCTGAACGCCGCCCTGCCCCGCAGGGTGAGCGTCGTCCCGCCCCGCAAGGTGACCGCCGCCCCGCACCGCAGGGTGAGCGGCGCGATGGGGCCCGCCCTGACCAGCGCGGTGATCGGCGTGGCCCCAGCCGCAGCGGTAACGGACAGCGCCGCGCCGGTCGTCCCGGTTAATCGCCCCGGCTGATTGCTATTGCCCGTTCGTGCTGAGGAAGGGCCGAAGTCGCAAGACTGAGGACCTGTCTCGAAGCACCAGCAGTGGTCCTTCGAGACGTCTTTCAGCCTTTGGCTTCAAGGCTCCTCAGGACGAACGGTTCAATGCAATGTCAACGGACACTGGCGCGGCCCACCGCCAGCAGGCATAAGGCCAGGTGATGGACGCGCTTTCAGGTTCGGGATTGGCAGGTTCGGGGTGGCAGGCCGCCGCATGGTCGGCAGTGGCAATGACGGTGATCGTCGGTGTCCGCTATCTGCTCACCAGCGGGGCCTTTGCCTGGGTCACGCGGATCGTGCGGCCAGGCCTCTACCAGGGGCTTGAGCCGCAGATCCGCAAGGAAATCGGCTGGTCGCTGGCTTCGGCAGCGATCTATGGCGTGCCGGCGGGGCTGGTCGCCTGGGGCTGGCAGCAGCATGGCTGGACGCTGGTCTATACCGACCTGGCCGCATACCCGCTGTGGTACCTGCCGCTGTCGGTGCTGCTTTACCTCTTCGCGCACGATACCTGGTTCTACTGGACCCACCGCTGGATGCACCGGCCCTGGCTGTTCCGCCGGGCCCATGCCGTGCACCATGCCAGCCGGCCGCCCACCGCCTGGACCGCGATGAGCTTTCACCCCTGGGAAGCGGTGACCGGGGCCGTGGTGATCCCGGCGCTGGTCTTCCTGATCCCGATCCACGTCGCCATGCTGGGACTGGTCCTGGCGGTGATGACGCTGATGGGGATCACCAACCACATGGGCTGGGAACTGTTCCCGGACCGGCTTGTTCATTCGCGGTTGGGCGGCTGGCTGATAACCGCCAGCCACCACCAGCGCCATCACGAGAACTATCAATGCAATTACGGCCTCTATTTTCGCGTCTGGGACCGGCTGTGCGGCACGGATCGCGGCCTCTCCTCGCTTTAGCGCTGCTGCTGCCGCTGGCGGGGGCAGGCGCGGCCGAACCGGCACCGGGCCTGACCGAGGTCAGCGTGGTCGTGACCGGTCTGCGCAACACCAAGGGCCAGGTGCTGGCCTGCCTGACCGCCCAGCCGAAGGGCTTTCCCGATTGCCGCAAGGACCCCGCCGCGCGCAACGCGATCGTGCCGGCCGGCACGACCGTGCGGATCAGCTTCGGCGCGGTCCCGGCCGGGCGCTATGCGATCTCGATGATCCATGACGAGAACGCCAACCGCAAGATGGACATGGCGCTGATGATGCCCAAGGAAGGCTATGGCTTTTCCCGCGACGCCCCGGTGCGGATGGGCCCGCCCAAGTTCGACAAGGCCGCCTTTGACGTCAGCGGCCCGGCGGTCGAACAGCAGGCCCGGATGCGTTACCTGTTCTGATTGGGGCACAATCCCCGCCGTGACGCCGTGACGTCACTTTGGAAAAGTGCACGGAAGTTGGCGCAACTTAACGCTTAATTTACCATGTCGCGCCAGAACAGCCTCAACAGGGACACTGGTGGGGTTGCCACATGGACACGTACCGCGGGAATTTCGTCGATCACGCCGATTCGGGCGACGACTGGCCCGATCTTGATTCGCACGACGACGAGGCGACCCGCGAGCCGCCGCCGACCCCGGTGGGCCAGGACGAGCGCCGCATGCAGGTGCGCGCCTACAACCATTGGGCCAGCCTGCTGGGCGAGCGGTCATTCCCCTCGATCGAGGACCTCAATCCCGAGGATCTGCCGGATTTCGGTCCCTACAGCGTGCTGCTGGACTTCTCCGCCGGGATCGAGAACCCCTCGATCCAGTTCCTGGGAGACAAGCTGGCGCTTGAATGTGGGGCCGAAGGCCCGATCGAAACGCTCGACGATGTGCCGAGCCGTTCGCTGCTGTCGCGCATCACCGATCACTACATGCAGATCCTCGCCAACCAGGCGCCGATCGGCTTCGAGGCCGAATTCGTCAACCAGCGCGAAGCGACGATCCTCTATCGCGGGATCCTGCTGCCCTTCTCGAGCGACGATGACACCATCGACTTCATCTATGGCGTGATCAACTGGAAGGAGCTGGCCGACCAGCGCACCGCCGACGAGCTGCTGCTCGAAATCGACCAGGCGCTGGAGGTCAAGGCGCCCGAACTGCGCCACGACGAGCTGACCGACTGGGCCGATGGTCCAACCGATCACGATGACGCCAATGTGCTGGACCTTGGCGGGTTCGCCCCCGCGCTGGACGATGGCGTCAGCTTCCCCGAACCCGCTTTTGGCGCACTTGACGCCGGAATCGACGCATATGTCGCCCCGGTCGCAGCCCCCATTCCCGAAGTGGCCGCAGCCGACATGGGCCTGGCCGACTGGCTGGCCTCGGCCCGCGAGCTGGCCGAAGCGGCGCGCGGCAGCGAAGACCGCACCCGCCAGGCGCTCTATGCCGCGATTGGCCGCGCCTACGACTTCTCGCTGGCCGCGGTCGAAGCGCCGGAGGAATTCGACGAGATCGTCGCCGAATCCGGCCTTACCGTGCAGGACCGCGCGCCGATGACCCCGGTGGTCAAGCTGGTGTTCGGCGCCGATTACGACAAGACCCGCCTGACCGAATATGCCTCGGCGCTGAGCCATGCGCACCGCCTGGGCCTCGCCCGGGGGAGCCTGGCCGACTACCTCAGCCGCGCACCGGGCGGGCTCAAGGGTGTCGTCAACGAGGAACGCCGCGCCAAGCGCGCCGAAGCCGGGCTCGACGAAGCCGCGCGCGAAACCCCGCGGGAGGCGCTGGCCCGCAAGCTTCGCGAGATGGAAATGTTCCCGTTCGAGGCGGTCCCGCCCGAAGGCAGCGAGTTCACGCTGCTGCTGGCCCGCCGCCTGCCGAGCGGTGAAGTGGTCCTGCTGGGCGAAGTGGGCGACGATGTGCCCCTGCTGGAGCGCGCCGCGCGCCGCCTGCTGGGCTGACCGCCTCGAATCCTGAAACAGCGAGGGGGCGCCGTGCCGAAGGGCATGGCGCCCTTCGCGTTTGGGCGTTAGACAGCCGCGCATGGCCGCGCGTGGGAGACTTGCTGGAATGGGCTGGATCGGCTGGACGGCCACGATCGTGCTGGTACTGGCGGCGGCGCTGTTTGGCGGCTGGCGTTATGCCCATGCCACCGGCGCGGTCGGCCTGCTCGAACTGGCGGACCGGACCGTGACGGGCACCGGGGGAACCGCCGTGACGGCAAGCGGGGTGCGTTACGGACCCCACCCGGCGCAGCGGCTTGACGTGATCGCGCCAAACGCGCCCGGCCCGCACCCGGTGCTGGTGTTCTTCCATGGTGGCGGCTGGCATTCGGGTCGGCCCGAGGACTATCAGTTCATCGGCCGCAGCTTTGCCCGCGCCGGCTATGTCGTGGTGCTGCCGGGCTATCGGCTGGTGCCCGATGGGGCCTATCCGGCCATGCTTGAAGACGGTGCCGCCGCCCTGAGCTGGGTAAGGGGCAACATCGCCGCGCTGGGCGGCGATCCAGACCGGGTTTTCCTGATGGGCCATTCGGCCGGTGGCTATATCGCCGCCATGCTGGGGCTGGAACGCCATTGGCTGGAACAGGAGCGCCTGCCCGCCGGCTTCGTGAAGGGCGTGGTCGGCCTGTCCGGACCCTATGATTTCCATCCCTTCACCTCGGATTCGGCGCGCAACGCCTTTGGCCATGTCGCCGATCCGGCAGTGACCCAGCCGATCCGCTTCGTGCGTGGCGATGCCCCGCCGATGCTGCTGGTGACGGGCGACGCCGACGAGACGGTCAAGCCGCGCAACAGCCGCGTGCTGGCCAGGGCGCTGACCGCAGCCGGAGCCAGGGCCGAACTGCTGGTCCTGCCGCAGGTCGATCATGCCGGTACGGTCAAGGTGCTGGCCTGGCCCTTTGCCGGCGATGACCGCGTGCGCCAGGCCGCCCTGACCTTCATGGCCGCCATCCCGGCTTCAGCGCCGGTTCAGGCGCCGGACGGTCAATAGGACCCGATATGCGCCTCCCAGCCCGCCTGTTTGCCCGCCTGCTGGCCCTGTTGTCCGCCCTGGCGCTGACCATCCAGCCCGCGGCGGCGCAGTCGATCCTGCGCGATGCCGAAACCGAGGCCCTGCTGCATGACATGGCGGTACCGCTGATCACCGCAGCCGGGCTTGATCCGCGCAATGTCGATGTCGTGTTGATCAATGACCCCTCGCTCAACGCCTTCGTGGCGGGCGGGCAGGTCGTCTATCTCCACTCCGGGCTGATCAACGCGGCCGGTTCCGCCAACGAGGTGCAGGGCGTGATTGCGCACGAGCTGGGCCACATCACCGGCGGCCACGTGATCAGCGACGGCGGCGGCAAGGCCGCGCAGGGCATTTCGATCCTCTCGCTCCTGCTGGGCGTGGCGGCGGCGGCGGCGGGCGCGGGCGACGCGGCGATGGGCGTGATCATGGCCGGGCAGCAGGCCGCGCTGGGCAAGTTCCTGTCATTCAACCGCAGCCAGGAGGCTTCGGCCGATGCCGCCGGGGCCCAGTACCTGTCAAAGGCCGGGATTACCGGGCGCGGTTCGATCGAGTTCTTCAAGCGGCTCCAGAACATCGAGTTCCGCTATGGCTATACCCGCACGCCGGACAACGAATTCTACCGCACCCACCCGATGACCGGCGATCGCATCGCCACGCTGACCGATACCTACATGGCCGATCCGGCCTGGAACAAGCCGCTCGACCCGGTGCTGGAAGCCCGCTTCCAGCGCGCCAAGGCCAAGCTGTTCGGCTATCTCAACGAACCGGCCCAGGTGCTGCGGACCTATCCGGAAACCATGACCGACGTGCCGGCCCGCTATGCCCGCGCCTATGCCTGGCACAAGCAGGCCTTCCCGGAAAAGGCCATGGCCGAGGCCGACGCGCTGATCGCCAAGGCCCCGAACGATCCCTACTTCCTGGAGCTGAAGGGCCAGATCCTGCTCGAGACCGGGCGGCCGGGCGAAGCGCTGGACTATCTGCGCCGCGCCAACGCCCTCTCGGGAAACCAGCCGCTGATCGCGACGATCTTCGGCCACGCCCTGATCGCGACGGAAAACCCGCTCAACTTCAAGGAAGCCGAAAGCGTCCTCAAGAACGCCGTGGCCCGCGACCGCGAAAATCCGTTCGCCTGGTACCAGCTGGGGGTGGTCTATGCCGCCAACGGCGATACCGCCCGGGCCCGGCTGGCCAGCGCCGAACAGCAGGTGATGAACTGGCAGATGGCGCAGGCGCTGCGCAGCGCCGAAGCGGCTGAGGCGGGCCTGCCGCGCGGATCGGCTGACTGGCTGCGCGCCCAGGATATCGCCATGCAGGCGCGGGCCGCGATTGAACGGGCGAACAAACGCCGATAGACCCTGCGGCATGACCGCATCGCAACCCAGCTTTCGCTCGCCCTGGATGATCCTGGCCCTGGCCCTGACCGCGCTGGCCGGCGGGGTGGGGGGCTGGCTCTGGGGCTCCCGCTCGGCCGCCCCGGCCGACAAGGCCGCGATCGAGCAGGTGGTGCGCGATTACCTGCTGGAAAACCCGGAGATCCTGCCCGAAGCGATGCAGCGCCTGCAACAGCGCGAGGCGCAGAAGCAGCTCGCCAGCGCCGGGGACGACCTTGAGAAGGCCTATCCCGGGGCCGTGCTGGGCAATCCGGCGGGCAGCGTGACGCTGATCGAGTTCACCGACTATGCCTGCGGCTACTGCCGCGCCAGCGTGCCCGAGATCGAGGCCCTGATCGCCGCCAATCCCGACCTGAAAGTGGTGATCCGCGAACTACCGATCCTCTCCCCGGCCAGCGCCGATGCCGCCCGCTGGGCACTGGCGGCGGCCGAACAGGGCCGGTTCGAGGCCTTCCACAAGGCGATGTTCGCCGCTGGTCGGCCCGATGGGCAGTCAATCGAACAGGCGGCGCGGGCCGCAGGCCTCGATCTGGACCGGGCCCGGCGCATGGCTGCCGAGCCACGGGTCGAAGCCGAACTCAAGCAGAACCTGACCTTTGCCCAGCAATTGCGGATCGATGGCACCCCGGCCTTTGTCGTGGGCGACCAGATGATGGCCGGGGCGGTGGGCCGCGAAGTGCTGCAAAACGCGATCGACGCGGCGAAGAAACAGGGCTGAGCGCCCTGGTTCTGCCAGTGCTTACTCCGCGAGCTTGGCGTACATCGAGTTGATCGGGCGGGCCATCACCCGGCGCAGCATCGGCTCGAAGAATTCCAGCGGCTCGCTGTCGTAGTCCGGGTCGAAGGCGGCCTGGTCATACTTTTCGCAGAACTCGGCGCAGGCCGCGAAATGGGGATGGCCCAGGAAGCGGTCGCGAACGTTCCGGTCCATGCCGACATAGTGGAAGTAGTAATAGCCCTGGAACGCGCCGTGGTTCTGGCAGATCCAGTGGACTTCCTCCGAAACGAAGGGCTTGATGATTGAAGCCGCCACTTCCGGGTGGTTGTAGGTCCCCAGCGTATCGCCGATGTCGTGCAGCAGGGCCATCACCACATAGGCCTCGTCGCGCCCGTCGCGGTGGGCGCGGGTGGCGGTCTGCAGGCTGTGCTGCAGCCGGTCGACCGGGAAACCGCCGAAATCGCCGTCCAGCAGCTTGAGGTGGGCCAGCACCCGATCGGGCAGGCTTTTTGCGAAGGCCATGTACTCGCTGGAAATCAGCGACCAGTCTTCCTGGGTGCCTTCGGTCATGGCGCGGAACTTGGCACGTTCGTGACCTTGGCCATGCGGATGAATCGGGCTGTCGATATCGGCCATCTTGCTCTCCCTTGTTGCCGCAAAGGCTAACCCAATCCGGCGACGCGCGCAAAACATTCGCGGCGGCCTGCGGTTTTCTGCTATGCTTGCGGCATGGCCGTGGTCCTGCCCTTCCAACCGACCCCTTTCTTCGCCAACAAGAACCGTGCCTTCTGGCGCCTGCAGGCGCTGGGCTGGGGCGGCGCGATGCTGCTGCGCGCAATGTCGGGCATCGCCAACGGCATTTCGCTGAGCTTCCTGGTGCTGGTGCTGATTTCCACCATCACCGGCTTTTCGATCACCCTGATCCTGTCGGTGATCTATCGCCAGCTGATCAACCGCCGCCCGCTGATCACCTGGGGGGTGACCGCGCTGGTCCTGCCGATCGCGGTGGCGTTCTATGCCTTCATCGATGCCTGGGTGAATGCACTCTATTACGCCGACGGCACCGCCGGGGTGGCCCAGCGCTTCATCGGCCTGTTCTATATCGACGCGACCCTGCTGGGAGCCTGGTCAGCGCTTTACTACGCGATCAATTTCTTCCTCCAGATCGAGGAGCAGAACGACCAGCTGATCCGGCTGGAAAACCAGGCCACCCAGGCGCAGCTGGCCATGCTGCGTTATCAGCTGAACCCGCACTTCCTGTTCAACACGCTCAACTCGATCTCCACGCTGGTGCTGCTGAAGCAGACCGAACCGGCCAATGCCATGCTCAGCCGGCTGTCCTCGTTCCTGCGCTACACGCTGGTCAACGAGCCGACCGGGCGGGTGACCGTGGCGCAGGAAGTGGAGACGCTGAAGCTCTATCTCGATATCGAGCGGATGCGGTTCGAGGAGCGGCTGCGGACCAGTTTCCGGATCGATCCGCTGTCGCAGCAGGCCCTGCTGCCTTCGCTGCTGCTCCAGCCGCTAGTCGAAAACGCGATCAAGTATGCGGTCAGCCCGCAGGAAAGCGGGGCCGAGATCACGATTGCCACGCAACTCGTCGGACCCAACCTTCGCATCACCGTCTCCGATACCGGGCCGGGATTGCAAAACCCGGGCAGCGACAACAGGTTCGCCGGCGTGACTTTCGATGGCGGCGAACAGGTTTCCACCGGCGTCGGGCTGGCCAACATCCGTGATCGGCTGGCCCAGGCCTATGGCGAGACGCACCGGTTCGAAACCTTCGAGCCGGCCGACGGCGGCTTTGCCGTGCTGATCGAAATCCCGTTCGAGCGGCGCGAGGCCGCCCTGCCTCCGGCCCAGCGCGTTCCTGCGCTGGCTGGCTGACCCTCCTTCAAGGACCCATAGAGCCATGACCATCCGCACCATCCTGGTCGATGACGAGAAGCTGGCCATCCAGGGCCTGATGCTGCGGCTCCAGGCCTTCCCCGATGTCGAGATTATCGACACCTGCTCCAACGGGCGCGAGGCGATCCGCAAGATCAAGACCGAAAAGCCCGACCTGGTGTTCCTCGACATCCAGATGCCGGGGTTCGACGGGTTCAGCGTGGTCAAGGGGATCATGGAGATCGATCCGCCCCTGATCGTCTTCGTCACCGCTTACCAGGAACACGCCGTGCGCGCGTTCGAGGCCAATGCCGTCAATTACCTGATGAAGCCGGTCGACGAGGACAGGCTGGCCGATACGCTGGAGCGCGTGCGCCAGCGCCTCGCGGAAAAGCGCTCGGCCGAAGAGGCCGAAAAGCTCAAATCGGTGCTGGCCGAAGTGGCGCCCGATGCGGTTTCGGCCATGCCCGACGAGGTTGAACCCGCCGCCGGACGTTATGAGCGGCTCATCAACATCAAGGACAAGGGCCAGATCTTCCGGGTGGATGTCGATTCGATCGAGCGGATCGAGGCGGCCGGCGATTACATGGTGATCTACACCGCCGACAACAGCCTGATCCTGCGCGAAACGATGAAGGACCTGGAACGCCGGCTTGATCCGCGCGTGTTCCAGCGCGTCCACCGCTCGTGGATCGTCAACCTCAACCAGGTCCGCCAGGTGAAACCGCATACCAATGGCGAATGCTTCCTGATCCTGGAAAGCGGGGCTGATGTGAAGGTTTCGCGCTCCTACCGGGATGTGGTGGCGCGGTTCGTGCATTGACCCTTGGTCGTCCCGGGCTTGGACCCGGGACCGCTGGCGGTTAGGTCAATCGGCCAGCGATCACGGCATGCGCCGGGATGACGAGGACCTTGATGACCACCTTCACCCTGCCCGGCTTCGACCTTGCCGCCTTCGTTCGCGCCACACTGGACGAGGACCTCGGCCTCGGCCTGCCCGGCGGCGGGCATGACGTGACCAGCGAAAGCGTCATTCCCGCCGATGCCCGTTTTTCAGGCGTGATGGACAGCCGCGATGCGATCACCGTGGCCGGCCTGCCGATTGCCGAGGCCTTCTTCCGCGCGCTCGATCCGGAGATGAAAATCGAGGTGCTGGTCGAGGAAGGCGCGGCGGTTCCCGCCGGGTCGGACCTGATGCGCCTGACCGGCAATGCCCGCGCCATGCTGACGGCCGAGCGTGCGGCGCTCAACACGGTCCAGCACCTTTCGGGCATTGCGACCATGACGCGAACCTATGTTGCGGCGATGGCTGGCCATGCCACGCTGCTCGATACCCGCAAGACCATCCCCGGCCTGCGCCACCTGGAAAAGTACGCGACCCGGATGGGCGGGGCGAAGAACCACCGCATGGGGCTGTGGGACGCGGCGATGATCAAGGACAACCACGTCCTCGTCGCCGGCGGCGTGGCCGAAGCGGTGCGCCGCGCGCGCGAGGCGGGCGTGAAGGACGTGATCTGCGAGGTGGACCGGCTCGACCAGATCGAACCGGCGATCGCTGCGGGGGCGAGCCATATCCTGCTCGACAACATGGACGTGCCCATGCTGCGCGAGGCCGTGGCGCTGATTGCGGGCCGGGTGCCGAGCGAGGCCTCGGGCGGGGTACGGCTTGACACGATCGCCGCGATCGCCGCCACCGGCGTCACTTACGTTTCCGTCGGTCGCCTGACGCAAAGCGCGCCCGCGGCCGACATCGGGCTCGATTTCACGCCGCTATGATCCGCGCCGGATTGGCCGTCCTTGCGCTGCTGCTGCCGGTCCCGGCGCTGGCGCAGGCCTATCAGTGCCGCGTGCCAGCACGGCTGACCATGCCGCCCCCGCCGGTGCAGAACGAGGTGACCCAGCGCATGCCGGTGGCGCGCTATACCCTTGCCGCGAGCTGGTCGCCCGAGCACTGTAAGAGCCGCGGGCGCACCGATCCCCTGCAATGCGGCGGACAGGCCGGGCGGTTCGGCTTCATCCTCCACGGCCTCTGGCCCGAAGGCGCCGCCGGGCGCTGGCCGCAATGGTGTGCGCTGACCCCGCGCCCGACCCTGGCGCAATTGTCCGAACACGTCTGCATGACCCCCAGCCTCAGCCTGCTGGAGCGGACCTGGGCCAAGCATGGCTCGTGCATGGCGACCCGGCCCGAAGCCTATTTCAAGGTTGCCGCGATCCTGTGGCAATCGCTGAAATGGCCCGATGCCGATCGCCTGTCGCGGCAGGAAGAGCTGACCGTGGGCGACCTGCGCGCCGCTTTCCTCGCCCGCAATCCCGACTGGCCGCGCGAGGCCGTTGGCGTGGCGACCAGTCGCACCGTCTGGCTGCGCGAACTGCGGCTCTGCTATGGGCTGGATTACATGCCGAAGGCCTGCCCACGCGGCACTTTCGGCCCGCCCGATGCGGCGAAGCTGAAGATCTGGCGCGGGCTTTAGCGTCTGGCCGCGAAGAAGGCGCGCAGCAGTTCGGCCGCTTCACCCTCGCCCATGCCGGAATAGACTTCGGGCCGGTGCAGGCACTGGGCCTGATCGAACACCCGCGCACCGTGCTCCACTGCGCCGCCCTTCGGGTCGGGCGCGGCGTAATACAGCTTGCCGATCCGGGCATGGCTGATCGCGCCCGCACACATCGGGCAGGGTTCCAGCGTGACCCACAGCTCGCAGTCATCAAGCCGTTCGTTGCCGAGTGTCGCCGCCGCCGCGCGAATCGCCAGCACTTCGGCATGGGCGGTTGGATCGGTCAGGCTGCGCGGCTGGTTGTGGGCGGCGGCAATGACCTTGCCATCCTTGACGATGACGGCACCGATGGGCACTTCGCCCGCAGATTCGCCCGCGCGCGCCTCGTCCAGGGCCTTTTGCATCGGTTCGGGCAGGGGCCAGCGGCTCATTTCCGCCGAATTGGCCGCAATACCTTGACCCCGCAAGGGTGAATCGGTATGCGCGCGCCTTCTCCCGGGCTAGGAAGCCATTGGGGTAGCCATTTTCGAAGCGAGTTTTGACATGTCCCGGATTTGCGAACTGACCGGCAAGGGCCGTCAGGTTGGCCACAACGTCAGCCACGCCAACAACAAGACCAAGCGCGTCTTCCTGCCCAACCTGCAGAACGTCACGCTGATGTCGGAAAAGCTGGACCGCAGCTTCAAGTTCCGCGTCTCGACCCACGGCCTGCGTTCGGTCGAACACGTCGGCGGGCTCGACAACTGGCTGCTCAAGACCGTGGACAGCAAGCTTTCGGCCAATGCGCTGAAGGTGAAGCGCGAACTGAAGAAGGTGGCCGAGGCCGCCTGATTCGCGCCGGGTGCGATAAAGCGCCCTGCCCCGAACACAGCACAAGGCGTCCGGTCAGCCGGGCGCCTTTTGCTTTGCCCGCCTTGCCGGGAGATCCGCCGGATCAAGCTCCAGCCGCAACAGCAGGGTCCGTTGGGTCACCGCACCGTTCGAATCGCTGATCAGCCAGACCGCCAGCTTCCCGCCCACCAGCGACTCGATCGCCAGGCCCTCGTAATTCTCTTCCAGCCCGGTCCCGTCCAGCGAGATCAGCGGCGTGCTCTGCCAGGCTTGGCCCGGCACGATCTCGCGCGGGTCGGCCAGCACCAGCGAGGTGCCAAACCGCGGCGGCATCGGCCAGCGCAATCGCCGGGTCAGGATCAGGATCCGGCCATCGGGAAGTTCGGCCATGTCGGTTGGACGAAACCCGGTCGGCCCCTCGAAGATGAAGCGTTCGGCCAGGCCCGGCGAACCATCGGGTGCCGGCGCAATGCGCAATGCCTCATGCCCGCTCCAGGTGCCTCTGGCATAGGCTTCGGCGAGGACCAGGAACGAGCCATCGCGTCGCCGCAGCATGGCCTCGGCCCCACTGTTGACCGGCCACTGGCGCATTTCGCGCGGCGCAAAGCGACCGGTGATGCGCGCGCGCGGATCGAGCCGGAGCAGCACATTGGCGCCCTCGGCCGTCAGCCAGGTTTCGCCGGTAAGAGGATCACGGCTCGCGGCCTCGACATCGCGCATCGACTTGGCGTGCGCCTCAGGTCCGAACAGCCCGGCCTGGAATGGTTGCCCCGGCGCGCCAGGCTGCGGCAGTTCGAGCCGCTGACCCAGATCGCTATAGGCCCGCAGCCAGCCCGACGCCGGGACCACCAGCGCCGAATAGCCGCCGAAGTTGCTGTTGTTACTGACCAGTTCCCAAGCGCCGGTCAGGTGGAACGGCTCGAAACTGACGCCCGCCACCTCCGCCAAGGGCAACGCTGTCAGGGTAACAATCTGGCTAGGATTATGGCGGCGCGGTGAATCGCGCAGCCACACTGTTGCGACAAGCGCCAGTAAGAGCGGGAGAAGCAGGAGCCGACGCAACACCAGCGATGGTGTGTTCGGTCAAGCCAATCAAATCAAGCGCGATCGATCTGTATTCAACGTCGGCCCGGCCATCAGCCGCCCCCAAGGGAGCCGTTGGTCCAACCCTTGTTCATGTCCTTGACGAAGTCGCGGGCCTCCTCGTTGCCCTGGGTGATGATCCTTTCCCATTCCTTGTTGGTCCGGCAGACCTTGCGGCGCATCGCGATGGAGCCGGTCACCGGCTGGCTTTCACACCGGATGTAAGCCGGATGATCCTTCGCCAGCCCTTGGTTGTAGGCCCTGATCTGCGAGGCCTTCATCCGGATCACGCCGCGCGGACCCTCGGCCGCAAGCTGCGGCGCGGCCGCTTCGGGGGCGGGGGCCGGGGCGGCGGCTGCCGTTTCGCTGGTGGCGGCGGCAAGCAGGGCGATGGCAAGCAAGGCGGACATGGGCAGACCTCGGCTCAGATTTTCAGTTGCCTAACGATACTCCGGTTTCATGCCAGGCGGCAACAAGGCTGGTTTACCAGTACAACTTTCCGGCCCGGCTGGTGTTGGCGCCGCTGTTCCAGCCAGACTCGTGGATCGGCCACGACAGGCTTGGCAGCTGCCCCTGGGCCTGCGGGTGGCAACAAAGCTGGACGATCGATCCCTCGCGCTCGTCGGAGAGTGGGCGCCAATTGACCTTGGTCCAGACCCGGCGCATGCTTGGCGCGATCAATCGAAGGAGTACCGCCATGTCCCGTCTGCGGCTTGCCGCCACTTCGCTTGCGCCAGCGCTGGCCCTGCTGGCTACGCCGGTTGTCGCAGCAGACAAGGAGGAGGGCGCGCCCCCGCCGGTGTTCCAGGCCGTGCTCGACTGCAAGGGCATTGCCGATCCCACCGCACGCCTGGCTTGCTATGACAAGGCCGTTGGTGCCATGGACGCCGCCCGGGCCGCCAAGGACCTGGTCGTGGCTGACCGGGCGACCGTGCGCGAAGCCAAGCGCGGCCTGTTCGGCCTCTCGCTGCCCAAGCTGAAGCTGTTCGGGAGCGGCGACAGCGAGGATGTGACCGAGATCGAAAGCACGATCACGGCGATCCGTTCGGCCGGGGATGGCAATCCGGTCTTCGTCCTGGCCGATGGCGCGCGCTGGAAGCAGACCGAAGGGCGCGACACCTTCCCCAAGGTTGGCCACACGATCCGCATCCGCAAGGGCGCGATGGGCAGCTATCTGGCCAATATCAACGGCAAGGCAGCGGTGCGAGTGGTCCGGCTGGCCAATTGAAGTTAGCCTAGGGGCGGAACTCCTCCTCGCCCACCGCCCCCAGCACGGCGGAGCCACTGGCAAACAGGCCGCGGATCAGGTCACGCTCGGCCAGGGTCAGCCACGGGTTCCAGACATCGAAGATCAGCACGGCGCGCAGGTGGTCGCTGTCGTTCCAGGCCTCGTGTTCGATCGTATCGTCAAACACGAAAGCCTCGCCCTCGCGCCATTCGCGGGTCTCGCCGCCCACCCGGAAGCCGCAGCCCTGCGGCACGATGAGCGGCAGGTGGACGATCGAGCGGATATTGGTCACCCCGGTATGCGGGGGAATGCGGGTGCGCGGCTTGAGCAAAGAGAAGAACGCGGTCGGTCCGCGTCCGGGGATATCGGCCCGCTGAAACGCCTCCAGCGCGGCAACGGTCTGCGGACAGGCGGCGTGGATGGCCGGGTTGGGGCGGCCGAACTCCCACAGGAAGATCGCCCCCCAGTCGAGCGAATTGTCGAGCGGGGTCCACTTGTTGTCGGGCGTGCCCTTGCGCTGGGTGACATAGGGCCGCAGCACCGCGCCTTCGCCCATTAGCAGGGCGCGCAGCTCGTCGCGGATCGCATCGGTGCGGGCCTCCAGTTCGGCCAGCCAGGGGAAATGATCGCGCGCGAAGAACTCGTCGGCGGGGAGGAAGGGAAACTCGATCCCGTGGCACTCGTTGCGATAGATCCGGCGGCGGCCCATCAGCACGTCGAGGCAGGCATCGAAGCGGCGCGTATCGGCAGCACCAAGCCCGGCGCGGGAGGTGGCGGTTTCGGCGGCGATCCGCTGCTCCATCTCGCGGGCATGGTCGGCCAGGAAGCGCTCGGCATGATCAAGCACCGGCTGGAGGCCTGGCGGCTGGCTTTCCGCCATCTGGGCCAGGGCAATCACACCGCGCCAGGCGAGTGCGGCCTGCGGCCCCTCGCCCCGCCGTTCGTGCAGCTCCGCCTTGCGCAGCAGGGCCATGAAATTGCGCTGATCGATCGCGAGGGCCTCGTCCAGCGCCCTGCGCTCGCCATCGTCATCCTGCTGGTGGCGACGAGCTGCGGCGACATTGAGCCAGAGCGAGGCTTCGCCCGGATCGGCCGCGGCGGCGCGCACGAACATGGTTTCGGCCGTGGCGAAGTCCTGCATGGCCAGCGCCGTTACCCCGCGTGAGTTCAGCACCAGGGGATCGTTCGGGGCGATGGCGAGGGCCTGGTCGAGCAGACCGGCGGCGGCAGCCGCGTCCTGGCGGGCCTTGGCAGCCTGGGCCTGGTCCAGCAGCTTGCGCAATGCGTCTTCCACGGTGCACCCCATTATGGACAAGCGGGGCGACAAGTCCTAGCCCGAGGCCGACCCATCGCGTGGCCATGCGTTTTCAACCAAATGCGGTGCGGGTCAAGGATAGGGGCGGACTTAGCCCGAAATGGACGGACGAATGTGAGCCAGACGGCGCTGGATTGGAAGCATCGGGCCGAGGCGGCCCTGCGCGCCGGGCGCCGCGACGAGGCGGCAGTCGCCTTTCGCGAATACCTGGCGCTGGAGCCCGGCGATGCCGATGGCTGGTTCAACCTGGGCTATGTCCTGCGCGCCGCGCGCCGTTTCGAACCGGCAGCCGAGGCCTATCGCACGGCTCTGGCGGCGGGCGTGGCCCGGCCGGAGGAAGTGCACCTCAACCTGGCGGTGGTCCTGTCGGAGCATTGCGGCAGGGAAACCGAAGCGCGTGCGGAGCTTGCGGCGGCGACCCGCGCCAATCCCGCCTTCCTGCCAGCCTGGCTCAACCTGGGCAACCTGCTGGAGGACCTGGGCGACGATGCCGGGGCGAGCGAGGCTTATCGGGCGGCGCTGGCGGTAGATCCGGCCTGCGGGCGGGCCCATGGCCGCCTCGGCCTGATCGAGCTGCACCGCGGCGATGCCGCAGCGGCGGCGGCACGGCTGGAGAGCTTGCTGCGCGAACGCACTGTGGTTCGCGCCGAGGACCAGGCCGAAGTGTTGTTCGCGCTGGGGCATGCGCTGGATGCCGTTGGAGATTTTGAGCGGGCCTTCGCCGCAATCGACCAGGCCAACCGGCTGCGCGCGCCCCGGGTGCGCTATGATCCCCGGGCGGCGGAACGTCTGATCGATGCGACCATGGCTGCCGGCACTGCGCGGCTTGATGCCGCTCCCCCCGATGGCCTTGAGCCCGTCTTCATCTGCGGCCTGTTCCGCTCTGGCTCGACCCTGGCCGAAGTCCTGCTCGAGCGACGCTTCGGGTTCACTGCCGGGGGTGAGCTTGAAGCGATCCCGGCGATCGCCGCCGATCTGGGCCTGCCGCTGCAACAGGACCTGGGTCTGCTCGATCAGTCAACGCTGGCAACCCAGCGGGCGGTCTATGGCTCGGAGCTGACCCGCCTGCATGGCACGGCCGGCCGGGTGATCGACAAGCGCTGTGACAACTTCCTGCACATCGGGCTGATCCGCGCATTGTTCCCGGACGCGCCGATCATCCATACCCGGCGCGATCCCCGCGATACGCTTGTCTCGCTGTATTTCGGCAACTTCGATGACAGCATGGCCTACACCTTCAACCCGGATGCCGCCGCCCACTGGATCCGGCAGTACCACCGATTGATGGCGCACTGGCGCGGGCGGTTTGGCGAGGCGATCTTCGACCTCGACTACGAGGCTGTGGTCAGCGATGCAGAGCCGGTGATGACGGCTCTGGGAAGCTATCTCGGGATCAGTCCGGTGACAGCCGGGCAATCGCCAGCGCCGGTGGAACGGGCGGTCAGGACGCTCAGTTCGTGGCAGGTGCGCCAGCCGCTCCATCGTCGTTCGGCCGGGCGGTGGCAGAATTACCGCAAGTTTCTTGAACCGATCCTGCGCAGTCTGGAGGCCTGATGAACGACCCCGTCGCCGCCCTGGTCCGCGAAACCATGGCCGATGCCAGCTGGCTGGCCCATCGCTATGATCCTGGCCACGATGCTGTCCACTTCGTTGCTGCCCCGCGCGAAGAGCGGCGGCGCGTGCCGTTTCTGACCGACGAGTACCTGCCCGGGTCCGCGAATCCGCGGGTGCTGCGGCGGTTGGATGTGGCGCAAGCTCCGGCGGGATCGGTCCACTTCATCTTTCATTCGGCCTATTGTTGCTCGACCCTGCTGGCGGCCTGCTTTGACCTGCCGGGTCAGGCACTGGCGCTCAAGGAGCCGCAGTTCCTGAATGACATGGTCGGTTGGCGCCAGCGCGGGGCCCCCCCGCAGCAGCTGGCACAGGTGATGGACGAGGGGCTGGCGCTGTTGGCCCGCCCCTTCACCCCAAATGAAGCGGCGGTGATCAAGCCATCGAACATCGTCAACGGCCTGGCCCAGGCCTTGCTGGCGATCCGCCCGGGCAGCCGGGCGATCCTGCTCCATGCGCCGGTCCGCGCTTTCCTGACCTCGATCGCCCGCAAGGGCCTGTGGGGCCGGTTATGGGTGCGCGAACTGTTCATGGCGCAATTGGCCGATGGGCTTGTGGCGGACCTGGGCATCGATGACAGCCAGTGGCTGCGACAGAGCGACCTGCAGATCGCCGCGATCGGCTGGCTGGCCCAGCAGCGGTTGTTCCACCGCCTGCTTGAGCGCTGGCCCGACCGGTTGCGATCACTGGACAGCGAAGTGCTGGTGGCCCGTCCGGCCGAGGCCTTGCGGGCAGCGGGCGAACTCTATGGCCTGGCGCTGGACGAGGCAACGATCGCCGCCTCGATCGCGGAGAACTTTGCCCGCGATACCAAGACCGGTGACGCGTTTGCCGCCGGCCAGCGCGAAGCTGATCGCAGGGCCGGCGAGGCCGCTCACGCCGACGAGATCGACAAGGTGACTACCTGGATCGAGGCCGTGGCCCAGGCCAATGGTCTGGCTTTGCAACTGCCAAACGCCCTGATCTGAGCCAGTTTCGACAGGATAGCGCCACGCCGCGCCGCCGGCGCGGGTAGGCGGCGGCACGTCGGTGCCCGGCGCGGCGCCAACTCTGCTTTCACGAAAAAGGGGGCGCCCTTGCGGACGCCCCCCGTTTCTTTCGATCGGTTGACCGAAGTTCTTAGAACTTCAGCGAGACCGAGGCGTTGAACGCACGACCCAGCGGATCGTAGGTCGACGGGAAGGTATTCCCGCTGTTCGCCGCAGTCGAACCGGCACCGTCGCCAAGCAGCGGCGGAGCCTTGTCGAACAGGTTCGACACGCCCACCGTCACACCGAGGTTGTCGTTGACGTTGAAGCGCACCGACAGGTCGATGTAGTTGTAGGCACCGATCTTGTTGAAGTTGAAGGTCTTGCCCGCCATCGGCGAGCTCGCACCGGCAGCGTTGGTGATCACGCCCGAGAACAGGTTGCGGCTGGCGGTGGTGAAACCGCGAGCAGCAAAGTCAGCGGCCTGACCTTCATACTGCACCGAACCGATGTGGCGCCACAGGATCGAGAAGTCGATGTCCCCGTAGGTCAGCGTGGTACGCTGCTGGAACGAGAACTTCGGCTGGATCTGACCCAGGCTCGGGCCGCAGTTGGCCGAGTAGTAGCCCACGCACTCGCGGTTGATCGAGGTCGGCGAGGCGCGGAAGGTCAGCGAGTCGGTCCAGTTGCCGGACAGGAACCAGTTCAGGCCCAGTGCGCCGATTTCACGCTTGTAGTTGATCGTGAAATCGATGCCCTTCGTGGCCAGACGACCGTTGTTGGTCAGTTCCGAGATCAGGCCGGGGGTGGTCAGGGCCGAACCGCTGAGACCGCCCGTGACCGGGTTACGCCGGATCTTGGTGGTGCAGGCAGCCGAAGCAGCCTGGGCAGCCGTGATCGAGCCCGGGTTGGCCGTGAAGCAGTCGGTCAGGATGTCGCCCGGGGTCTTCAGGGTGATCGCCTGGTTGACCTTCACATTGTAGTAGTCGACCGTCAGCGTCAGACCCGGGATGAAGTCCGGCTGGAAGATCGCACCCACGGTGAAGGTGTCGGCCTTTTCCGGCTTGATCAGCGGATTGCCGCCCGAGGTCAGGTTGGCCTGGTTGGCAGTCGGGTTCGGGATCAGGCCGATCGAGGCCAGCGAAGCACCCTGGTTGACGCAGGCCGCGGTCAGGTTGGCATTGCCAACCGGAGCCGTGCCGGCGCAGGGATCAACCAGCAGGCTGGTCAGGCCGGTGACGACGGGCACGAACAGCTCGTTGATGTTCGGTGCGCGAACGGCACGCTGGTAGTTGCCGCGCAGCTTGACCGATTCAACCGGTTCCCAGGTCAGGCCGGCCTTGTAGGTCCAGGTGTTGTACTTCGGGCTACCGGCCGCATCGACCTTGTAGCTCGAGTAGCGGGCACCCAGTTCCAGGACCAGCGACTTGGCGAAGGCAGCGTCTTCGACCAGCGGCGCGTTGAGTTCGCCGAAGATTTCGCTGACGTTGTAGCCGCCCTTGAACGGCAGAACGGCACCGCCGGCGCCGCCGAGTTCGCCCGGCGACTGCGCGAAGGCATCAGGGATACGCTGGTAGCTGTAGACGCGGTGTTCGGCACCAAGCGCGAAGGTGACATTGTCACCACCCAGCGCCAGGCCGGTGTCACCCGACAGCACGCCCTTGACCTGGCTCAGCTTGTTCTTGATCTTGATGAAGCTCGAACCGTTCAGGAAGTTGGCCATCGCCGGGGTGATGCTACCCGCCGGACCCCACAGGTTGAGCGGAACGCAGCTGTTGGTGGTGACGGTGCAGGTGCTCGAGTTGCTGGCGTTCAGGGCCTGCTGGACGCGCGAACGCAGCACGTAACCCGACTGGAGCTGATCCAGTTCGCTTTCGCCATGCGCGCCCGACACGTCGAAGGTGATCGCATCGCTGATGTCCCACTTCACGCCAGCGCGATAGTCGAACATCTGGGTCGTGTAGTCCGAAACACGCGGACCGATTTCCACCGTGCGGCGATAGACCGCCGGCAGCGGAATCGCCGAGGCGCCGGTGCAGGTCGCGCCCAGGGCAATACCCGCACGGGTGCAGAGTTCGTCGCGGACAGCGGCCGGCAGGAACGGGTTGTTGCCCGGAATGGTCAGGGCTTCACCGAAGATCCCCGACGGAGCGATGATCGTCGACACGCGGTTCTTCGAGTAGACGCCGCGCGCGTAGACTTCGATCGAATCCGTCACTTCGTAACGGGCCGAACCGTAGATGTTGAAGCGCTCGTACGGGGTCTGGTAGATGTTGTACGGGTTGAAGTTGAACCCGTTGTAGAAGTCCGCGAAGGCCGTACCGCCGGAATTGATCTGGCGAATGACCGAACCCGGGAAGGCGATCGTGGTCGGCACCGAGGTGCGCGACGAACCCGAGGCAACGCCGGTACGCGAGTTGATGCCGAAGACCGAGACGTCACGGTCGCCCTGGTAGACCGGCTTGGCCTTCTGGTAGCCGACGCTGAGCACGGCATTGCCGCGGCCATCGTCGAAGTTGCCACCGATGGTCAGGTCGGTGCGGAAGATCTGGCCATCGCCTTCGTCAGTGATCTTGTAGGCGCTGGTCAGGTTGACGCCGGCAAAGTCCTTGCGGGTGATGAAGTTGACAACGCCGGTCACCGCGTCGGCACCGTAGGTGGTCGAAGCGCCACCGGTCAGCACGTCGACGCGCTGGACGAGGGCGAGCGGGATGTTGTTGAGGTCAACCGTGCCGAGCTGGTTGGCGACGACCAGGCGGTCACCGTCAAGCAGGACGAGGTTGCGCTGGGTGCCGAGGCCGCGAAGGTCGACCGAGGCGAAGCCGCCGTTGCCGTTGTTGACGGCCGAACCGATACCCGGAACGGCGCCCGGCAGGCTGCGCAGCAGTTCTTCGGCGTTGCCGGTGTTGCGCAGCTGGATTTCGTCCTCGCTGACAACGTTGATCGGGCTCGAAGCTTCGAGGTTGGGGTTGCGGATCAGCGAGCCGGTGACGACGATGGTTTCGTCGGCCTTTTCATCATCCGCTTCCTGCGCATAGGCGCCGGTCGAAGCGAGCATGGCGATGGCCGAGCCGGCCAGCGCGAGCGACTGCAGATAGGTCGCGCTCGAGAGCGTTTTCTTGGTGGTTTTCACAGGTCTGTCCCTCTGTAGATCCGGCGGGTTAATCGCCAGGATTCCTGTCATCATCCAAGCGTCGGACAGGGGCACAGCCCCATCTGGCACATGGATAGATCGCGGGGACATGGCGAAAACCGGGGTGCGGGGCAAAGCATTTCAAGTGTGTTGCAGCATTCGCTTGGCGCCTGTTGCAAGTGCGCCACATGCGCAGGACGGGTGGGCAACAATCGTTCGCGTTTGTGCTTTTTGGCGCAATCTTGCTTCAGTACTTATCGGCTACTGTACCGGTACATTGGGCATCGGCGGCACGAACAGTTCCGGGTCGAGCCGGGAATCGCGCCACTTGAGGCTCCAGTGCAGGTGCGGTCCGGTGGCGCGGCCGGTGGCGCCGATCCGGCCGATGGCCTGCCCCTGGCGTACCGCCTCCCCCACCTTCACCGCCAGGGCCGAGCAGTGCAGGAAGGCGCTGTTCAGGCCCATCCCGTGATCGACCATCAGCAGCAGCCCTTCCAGCGTGAACGGACTCCCGGCCGCCAGCATCACCACGCCATCGGCCGGGGCGACAAAGGGTGTGCCCGCAGTGCCGGTGGCGATGTCGGTACCGGAATGGTAGCTGCCGGGTGTGCCATTGTAGATCCGCTGCGAACCGAACCGGCCGGAAAGCCGCCCGGTGGCCGGCCAGATCATCTTCTGCCGCCAACCGTCAGCAGGCCGTTCGATGGCCCGGGCAGCGCGGATCAGCTCAAGCTCGGCTGCGCGGCGGCGGGCGAACTCCTCGCTGGGCGCCGTGCCCGGGCGCGGGCCGATCGGAATGTGTTCGATCCGCCAGGCTCGCGGGGCGATCGGCAAGAGATAATCGATCAGGGTCCCGTTGGCGAATTCGGCAACCAGCCGCGCTTCCGGTCCGGCGTCGCGATCGAAGGCGATCAGGAACCGGCCATCCGGCGCAACCGGCACCGGTTTGCCGTTGAAAAGCAGTCCGTGCGAGCCGGGCGGGGCAACGCCGCGCGCGAAGCCGCCCTGGATCAGCTGGCCGGCAAGTGCGAAGGCATTTGCTGTTTCGGTCGCCCATGCAGGCCAGATCGTCCCACCCGCGAGACTGGCCAAGCCGATCCCGGCCCCGCAGCGCAGGACCTGGCGACGGTCCATTCAGCCCTGGCCCAGCAGGTGCCTGGTCGCAACCTCGGGCGAGACGTAGGCCTCCTGGCGCTCCACGCTCCAGTAGCGCAGCGTTTCGAGCAGGATCGGCTCCCCGGTCGCGGCGCAGACGACATGCTTGCCCGGGCTAAGCACACGAAAGCCATTGGCCTGGTAGAACAGCATGGCGGGGCGATCGGACGAGGACATCAGCATTGGCAAAGCATAGTCCGGTCGGCGGCTCAGAGCAATTTGCCCTGTTCGGGTGGGGCGGGCCTCGGCGCGGGCCGGGCACGGACTGGCGCAGGCGGTGCAGGCGGGGGTGGCGACGAGGCCCCGCCCGGCACCACGACCAGCGCGCCGTCGCGAAAGTGCAGGGTCAGCGCGGGCTGCCCGGCAGCGGCGGCGCGCGTGGTCAGCGTCGCCCCATCGGCACCAGTCACCCGCACATAGCCGCGTTGCAGCACGGCATCGGGGTTGAGCGAGGCGTGCAGCCGGGCGAGCCCGGTCAGCCGCTCTCTCGCCCGGCCAAGCCGCGCCTCCAGCAGCGGCAGCGACAGCCGTCCGCCGCTGCGCTGGAGCTGGGTTTCCGCGAGGCGCGTGCGATCGATCAGCGCGCGGCGCAGGCGCTCGGTCGCCTGGTCGAGCCGCTGGGCATGGGGGCTGAACAAGGCCTGAGGCTGGGGCAGACGCTCAGCCCGGGCGGCGAGCCGCTCACGCCCGAGTTGCACGGGCCGGGCCACGGCGCGGCGTTGGCGCAGCGCGAGTTCGGCCAGCTGCGCGGCCAGTTCCTCACGCACCGGCACGGCGATTTCGGCCGCCGCAGTGGGGGTCGGCGCACGCAGGTCGGCGGCGAAGTCGACCAGCGTCGTGTCCGTTTCGTGACCCACGGCGGAGATCACCGGGATCGGGCTGGCGGCGACCGCGCGAACCACGATTTCCTCGTTAAACGACCAGAGATCCTCGATCGAACCGCCGCCGCGCGCCACGATCACCAGATCGGGCCGGGGCACTTCGCCACCCGGCTCGATCGCCCCGAACCCGCGCACGGCCGCCGCCACCTGTTCCGCCGCGCCCTGGCCCTGGACCAGCACAGGCCAGACCAGCACGTGAACCGGGAAACGATCGGCGAGACGATGCAGGATATCGCGGATGACCGCCCCGGTCGGCGATGTGACCACGCCGATCACGCGCGGCACGAAGGGCAGGCGGCGCTTGCGCGCGGGATCGAACAGGCCCTCCGCTTCCAGGCGGGCCTTGGTCTTCGCCAGCAGGGCCAGCAGCGCGCCCTCGCCGGCGATCTCCATCCGGTCGATCACCACCTGGTAGTTCGAGCGGCCGGGATAGGTCGTCAGCTTGCCGGTGACGATCACTTCCAGGCCGTCCTCCGGCTGGAAACCCAGCCGCTGGGCATTGCCACGCCACATCACCCCGTCGATCCGAGCGTTCTCGTCCTTGAGCGAGAGGTAGAGATGGCCCGAGGCGGCCCGCTTCACCCCCGAGAGCTCGCCCCGGATGCGGACGAAGCCGAAGCGGTCTTCCACCACCCGCTTCAGGGCGGCGGAAATCTCGCTGACCGAGAGGGCTGCAGCGTTGTCGCCAGCACTATCCTTCGCTACCAGCCCGGCGGGTTCTTCATCGGGGAAAGGCGGCAACGACATGAACATCCTGCTCCTGGGATCGGGCGGGCGCGAACATGCGCTGGCCTGGAAACTGGCACAATCCCCGCAGTGCACAAAACTGTTCGCCGCGCCCGGCAATCCCGGAATTGCGGGTCATGCCGCGCTGGTGGCGCTGAACGCCGAGGATCATGCGGCAGTGATCGCGTTCTGCGCCGCCGAGCAGATCGGGCTGGTCGTGGTCGGCCCGGAAGCGCCGCTGGTCGACGGGCTGGCGGATGCCTTGCGCGCCGCCGGAATCCCGGTGTTCGGGCCGAGCAAGGCCGCCGCGCAGCTGGAAGGTTCGAAGGCCTTCACCAAGGAGCTTTGCGCGCGCCACAACATCCCCACGGCAGGCTTCAAACGGGTGACCAATGTCACTGAAGCGGCATTTGCGCTCACCCAGTTCGGCGCGCCGGTGGTGGTCAAGGCCGATGGCCTGGCCGCCGGCAAGGGCGTGACCGTTGCCATGACCATGGCCGAGGCGGAAGCAGCCGTAGAGGAGATCTTTTCCGGCAAGTTCGGCGCTGCCGGGGCCGAGGCCGTGATCGAGGAATTCCTTGAGGGCGAGGAGGCGAGCTTCTTTGCCCTGACCGATGGCCATACCATCCTGCCCTTTGCCTCGGCGCAGGACCACAAGCGGGTGGGCGAGGGCGATACCGGGCCCAACACCGGCGGCATGGGCGCCTACAGCCCGGCCCGCGTCCTCACCCCGCTGCTTGAGGGCGAGACCATGACCCGGATCATCGCCCCCACCGTCAAGGCCCTGGCGGACGAGGGCATGCCCTATTCGGGCGTGCTGTTCCTGGGCGTGATGCTGACCAGGCGGGGTCCGGAGCTGATCGAATACAATTGCCGCTTCGGCGATCCCGAATGCCAGGTCATGCTGATGCGGCTGGAAAGCGACCTGGTCGAACTGCTGCTCGCCTGCGCCGAGGGGCGCCTGGCCGCGGTCGAGCCGCCGCGCTTTTCCCCCGACACCGCGCTGACCGTGGTCATGGCGGCCGAGGGTTATCCCGGCACCCCGAAAAAGGGCGGCGCGATCGCCGGGGTCGAAGCCGCCGAAGCGAGCGGCGCCAGGGTCTTCCATGCCGGCACCGCGCTGGCCGATGGCGCGCTGGTGGCGAGCGGCGGGCGCGTGCTGAACGTCACCGCGCGCGGCGCCACCGTGACCGAGGCCCAGCGCAAGGCCTATGCCGCCGTCGACCTGATCGAGGCCCCCGACCTGTTCTGCCGCCGCGACATCGGCTGGCGCGAAGTGGCGCGCGAAGCGGCGGGCGACTGAGCGGTCAATCGCCCAGACCGGTCTGGTCGAGCACGCCCCACGGGTCGCTGCCAGCCGAACTGCGCGCCTCAGCCAGCAACCACTGGCGAAAGGCCCGCACCTTGGCCAGCCCGCGCTTGAGCGGCGAATAGCAGAGCCACAAGGCATGGTCCTCGCGCCCGACATGGGGAAAGGGCGCGATCAGCCGGCCCTGCTCCAGCTCGCGCGCGAACAGGAACGGGCTGAGCATCGCCACGCCGTGCCCGGCGAGCGCCGCCTGGCTATCCAGTGCCTGGGATTCAAACCGCAATCCGGCCGGAACGGCAAGGCTGGGGGGCGGTTCCGGCAATTGTTCCAGCCAGCGCGGCCACCATTCGTCCTCCGCGGAAATGCGTGGCAGCGACAAGAGGTCGCGCGGCTCGTTGACCGGATGGTGCAGCAGGAAATCAGGGCTGGCCATCGGCATGAAGACGTGGCGCATGACGAAATGAGCCGACAGCTCCGGCCCCGGCCGGACCACGCGGCGGATCGCCACATCGAACTCCCCGCTTTCCAGGTCGACCAGCCGGTTGCTGACATCCAGCCGCACGGCCAGTTCGGGATGGCGCAACTGGAATGCCCCGAGCCGCGCCGAGAGCCACAGCGTGGCGAACGAACTCGGCGCGGTGATGGTCAGCACGCGTTCGTTCTCCGCGCGGACCAGGGCAAAGGCTTCCTCCAGCCCGGCAAAGGACTCGCTGATCCGGGGGGCGATCCGGCGGCCCAATGCGGTCAGGACCATGTGGCGGCCGCGCCGGACGAAGAGCTGCGCGCCCAGCCGCTCCTCCAGCAGCTTGATCTGGTAGCTGACCCCGGCCTGGGTCATCGCCAGTTCTTCCGCCGCGCGGCTGAAATTCTCGTGGCGCGCAGCCGCCTCGAAGACCCTGACGGCGGCAAGGGGCGGAAGCCGGGACATCACCAATATATAAGTGCTGCTTGTATTACATGTCCAACGCTTTGTTGGTTCCCGGCGCGGGTTGCGGGCAGATGAAGGCCATCACGAACCCTCAAGGAACCGACCCATGCTCAAGATTCTGCTCCCCCTCGCCCTGCTTGCCACCGGCCTCCAGGCCAGCCCGCTGCTGGCCCAGTCCGCCCCGACAGCCCGGATCGCCCATGGTGACCTGAACCTCGCCTCGGCGGCTGGCGTGAAGGCCCTCGACCGACGGATTGCGCGTGCTATCGACCAGGTCTGCGAACCGCAGGCCGGTTACGCGGCGATCTACCTCGACCGGGCGGAAGATGAATGCCGCACTGTCCAGCAGGCGCAGATCCAGCCCCGGCGCGATGCCGCGATCGCCCGGGCGCAGCAGCGCGCCGCGGTCTTCGCCAGCACCGCACGGTAACCCCCCGGGGACTGTCACCTGCCCCCTGTCCCTCAAGTGTGACTTGTCCCTGACCGGGCGGCAATCCCAGCGGGTTGCCGCCCCACTGGCGTGCTCAGCCCAGCCGCGCCTTGATCAGCGCGTTGAGGTCCGCTTCGGGCCGAGCGCCGAAGTGCGAGATGATCTCGCCCGCGCAGATCGCGCCCAGGGTCAGGCATTCGCTGAGCGGGCGATCATTGACATGGCCATAGAGGAACCCGGCGGCGAAGAGGTCGCCCGCGCCGGTGGTATCGACCACGCGCACCACCGGTTCGGCCGGCACTTCCGCCCGCTTGCCGCCAGCCACGGCAACCGCGCCGTGTTCGCTGCGGGTCACGACCAGCACCGGCACCTTGTCCTGCAAGGCGGCGATCCCGGCCTCGAAATCGTCTTCGCCGGTCAGCGCGGCCAGTTCGACATGGTTGGCGAACAGGATGTCGATCTGCCCTTCGGCGATCAGTGCGCGGAAATCGTCGCCGTGGCGATCGATCACGAAGGCATCCGACAGGGTGAAGGCGACCTGCCGCCCGGCATTGCGGGCAGCGGCGATCGCCCGGCGCATGGCCGCGCGCGGTTCTTCCGGATCCCACAGGTAGCCTTCAAGGTAGAGCACCTTGGCCGCGGCAATGGCCTGTTCGTCCAGCGCGGCGGGCGGCAGGAACTGCGACGCGCCAAGGAAGGTGTTCATCGTGCGCTGGCCATCGGGCGTCACGAAGATCAGGCAGCGCGCCGTCGGCGGATCGCCCGCCCGGGCCGCGACATCGAAAGCGATCCCCCCGGCCCGGATATCATGCGTGAACACTTCGCCCAGCTGGTCATCCGCCACCTGGCCGATGAAGCCGCACTTCGCGCCCAGCATGGCCAGGCCAGCCAGGGTATTGGCGGCCGAACCGCCCGAAATCTCGCGCGCCGGACCCATCGCGTCATAGAGCACCTTCGCCCGATCGGCGTCGATCAGGGTCATCCCGCCGCGGGTCAGGCCGAGCCGGTCGATCAGGTCATCGGCACATGGGGCCATCACGTCGACGATGGCATTGCCGATGGCGATCACGTCAGTGGTCGGTTGGGTCACGGATTTTCCTTCTGGCAGCAGGCGTTTGCCGATCGAAACGGACTGATCGCAATTGGTTTGACCGGGCGCGGTTAGCCATCATCCCGCCGCAGGGCAAGATGCCGCCTGATTGACAGCGCCACCGCCAGCGGCGATTCGGCTGGACGATGCTGTCCAGATTGTTCCTTGTCGCCCTGCTGGTTCCAGCGCTGGCCGCTTGCGGCGGGCTGCCCCAGCCGCAAGGCCCGGGCGCCAGACCCGCCCCGGCCCGACCAGCCGCGGCCAAACCGGCCCCCGCGAAACCGACCGCCAACAAGCCGGCAGCGGGAAAGCCGCACCCGGCGCTGACAATCCCGCGCCAGCCAGGCCGCGCCCCGCTGCCGACGGCGCGGCCATTGGCCCTGCCCGGGCTTGAGGGGGTGATCGGGGCATCGCCTGCGGAACTTGGCCGCCAGTTCGGCCAGCCGCGGCTAGACGTGATCGAGGGCGATGCCCGCAAGCTGCAGTTCAGCGGCCGGGCCTGCGTGCTCGACATCTACCTTTACCCGACCGCACCGGGCCGCGAGCCGATCGCCACCTATGTCGACGCGCGCCGCGCCAGCGACGGGCAGGACGTGGACCGCGCGGCATGCATTGCCGCGCTGCGCGCACGCTAGGGCCCGGGAACCGGAATCCCGGAAGCACGGAAAAGAAGGGTAACGGCGCTTTAACCCTGATCGGCGATAAGCCGCGCGAGACCAATTGCGCAGGACCGCCTCGTCATGACCATGCATTTCCGCGATCTCGCCGCTGCCGCTGCGGCCGATGGCATGATTGCGCCGGATGAATTGCAGGATCTGCGCCGGGCTGGCTGGGCCGATGGCCGGATGGACCCGGACGAGGCCGAATCGCTGTTCGTTGCCAATGACCTGCTGACCGAGCCCGACCGCGACTGGTGCGATTTCTTCGTCGAGGCGCTCAGCAACTTCGTGGTCCACACGGTCCACCCGGCCGGCTATGTCGACCAGGAAATGGCCGACGAGCTGATCGGCCGAATCGACCGCGATGGCCGGGTCGATTCGCTGGCCGAACTGGAACTGCTGGTCCGTGTGCTGGAAATTTCGACCAGCGTGCCCGCCAATCTCAAGGCCTATGCCCTGCAGCAGATCGAATGGGCGGTGGAGCACGGCGAAGGTCCCACCCGCCACGGCGAACTGGCCGCAGGCGGCATCAACCGCACCGAGGTGGCGCTGCTGCGCCGGATGATCTTTGCCGCCGGTGGGGATCGCCCGGCCGCCGTCAGCAAGGTGGAAGCCGAAATGCTGTTCCGGCTCAAGGACGCTTCGCTTTACGAGGCCAATTGCCCGGAATGGCAAACCCTGTTCGTGCAGGGCGTGGCCAACTACCTGCTCGGCTTTGGCGGCAGCGAGCCGCTGAGCGCCGAGCGCGCCAGCGAACTGGAAAGCTTCATGGCCCATGAAGGGGCCGGGATCGGCGGCTTCCTGGGCCGGATGGCCCGCGCCGACGTGGAGGACGCCTTTGGCAGCCTGCTGGGCGGGTCCGAGGTCGAGACGATCGACTGGGACGACGAAGCCTCAGCCGCCGCACGGCTCGATCCGGCCGAGGCCGACTGGCTGCGCGACCGGCTCGACGCCGACGAGGAACTGGACGAGCTGGAAAAGGCGCTGATCGCCTTCATCGACGAGGAAACCGGCGAAAGCTTCGTCCCGCGCCCGCTGGCGGCCTGATCCGGGCTAGACCGTAAAGCTCTCGCCGCAGCCGCAGGACCCCTTGGCATTGGGGTTGTTGAACACGAAGCCGGCGGTGAAATCGTCCTCGACCCAGTCCATCGTGCTGCCGACCAGGTAGAGCACCGAGGCGCCATCGATGAAGAACAGGCCGCCCGGCGTCTCGATCCGCTCGTCAAAGGCACTGGCTTCGCTGACGTAATCGACCGAATAGGCCAGCCCCGAACAGCCGCGGCGCGGGGTGGACAGCTTGACCCCGATCGCGCCCTCGGGCGCCTTGGCCATAAGCGCGGCGATGCGGGCTTCGGCGGCAGGCGTCAGGATGACGGCGGCGGGGCGCTGGCGGGTTGCAGTAGCCATGTTCATGCGTTCCGTTCGTGTCGAGCGTAGTCGAGACACCGGGCCGAACGTGTCTCGACTACGCTCGACACGAACGGATGTGGGTGTCTGACCCGCAACCTACAACATCCCCAGCTCGAGCCGGGCCTCGTCGCTCATCTTGGCGGGATCCCATGGCGGATCCCAGACCAGGTTGACCTCGCAATCGCGCACGCCGGGCACGGCCCCGATCCGCAGCTCGACCTCGCCGGGCATCGATTCGGCCACCGGGCAGTGCGGGGTGGTCAGCGTCATGGTTACCGTCACGCCGCCCGCGTCATCCACGTCGACCCCGTAGATCAGCCCAAGGTCATAGATGTTCACCGGGATTTCCGGATCGAAGATGTCCTTCAGCGCGGCGATCACGCCGTCATAGACGGTCCCGCCCGGTTCGCCGGGGGGCACGTCCTGCGGCTGGGCCTTGAGGAAGCCGTCGAGGTAGTCGCGCTTGCGTTCCAGCTTGGCCGCGGCGGTTTCAACCGGCGCTGCGGCATCATCGACCCGCGCGCGCGGCGGAGCCGAGACGCTGTCGACCTGCTCGATCGTGAATTTCGGTTCCCCACTCACCCGAAGATCCTCCGTGTCCGTTCGATTCCCGCCAGCAACGCGGCGATATCGCTTTCATCCGAATAAAGCCCGAAGCTGGCCCGCGCCGTGGCCGCCACACCAAGGTGATCCATCAGCGGCTGGGCGCAATGATGCCCGGCGCGGATCGCGACCCCGGCTTCGTCCAATATGGTACCGAGGTCGTGCGGATGCACCCCCTCCATCGTGAAGGAGACGATTCCCGCGCTTTCCTCCGGCCCGAACAGGGTAATGTCGTTGCGGCGGCGCAGTTCGCCGCGCAGCTGGTCCACCAGCGCGGCCTCGTGCGCGTGGATCGCTTCAAGCCCATGAGCCACAACCCAATCCGCCGCGGCGCCGAAGCCGATCGCCTCGACAATCGCCGGCGTGCCCGCCTCGAACCGCGGCGGCGGCGCGGCATAGGTGGTTCGCTCGAAGGTGACGCGGTCGATCATCGCCCCGCCGCCCTGCCAGGGGGGCATGGCCTCCAGCAATTCGGCCCGCCCCCACAGCGCGCCGATCCCGGTCGGGCCGTAAAGCTTGTGGCTGGAAAAGGCATAGAAGTCGCAGCCCAGCGCCGCGACATCGACGGGCAAGCGCGGCACGGCCTGGCAGCCGTCGAGCAGCAGTTTCGCCCCGACCCGGTGGGCCAGCTCGGCGGCGCGGCGGGCATCGAGCACCGAACCCAGCACGTTGGACACATGCGCGAAGGCGACCATCGTATGCTCGCTGGTGAGCATGGCCTCGGCCGCGTCCAGATCGATGCACCCATCGGCGGTCAGCGGACAGACATCGACCTGCCAGCCGGCCAGCTGCCAGGGCACGATGTTCGAATGATGCTCCAGCACAGAGAGCAGCACCCGGCCCTTGTTCGGATAGCTGTAGGCGACGAGGTTGATCGCCTCGGTCGCGCCGCGGGTGAAGACGAGTTCGTCGGCCTTGCCGCCGATCAGCCCGGCGACCTTGGCCCGCGCCGCTTCGAAGGCCAGGGTCATTTCGGCCGAGCGGGCATAGACCCCGCGGTGGACCGTGGCATAGTCCGCGCCCATCGCCCGCAGCGTGGCATCGAGCACCGCCTGCGGCTTCTGCGCGGTGGCGGCGGTATCGAGGTAGTGCCAACCACCAGCGAGGCCGGGAAATTCGGCGCGGATGGGGACAGCGTTCACAGCAGCCGCTCCAGCGCGGCCTGGGCAGCGGCCTGCAAGGCTTCCTCGTCCGCCGCGCCGGTGAAGGCTTCGGCGACGAAGGCCTGGAGCATCAGCCGCTTGGCCAGCTCCGGCGGCAGGCCGCGCTGGGCCATGTAGAACAGGCCATTGGCGTCCAGTTCGCCCACCGCGCAGCCGTGCGCGCACTTCACGTCATCGGCGAAGATTTCCAGTTCGGGCCGGGCATTGGCCGTGGCGGTCCGATCCAGCAGCATGGCCCGGATCGACTGTTCGCCATCGGTGCCGTCCGCGCCCTTCGCGACCCGCACCTTGCCGAGGTAATTGGCCGTTGCCCGGCCGCCTGCGACCGAGCGCACCACCTGGCGGCTGACCGCATCGGGGTGGGCGTGAAGGACATCGGTGACGATTTCCACCACCTGCTCGCCGCCCGCCAACTGCGCCGCGCCGAGCGTGAACTGCGCGCCCTGGCCCAGCTCCACCCGCACCGCGATCCGGCCATAGGCGGCGGGCGCGTTGAGCACGCGCAGATCGAAGCTGGCGCCATCGGCGAGGGTAATCGCAATCTCGCGCGCGACCGGCGCGCTGCCATCCAGCACGAGCGAAAGGTTGTCGCTGTCACCCGCCGCGACGGTGATCGTTTCCACCGCCACCGGCCACAGCGGCTCCAGCGCGGCGAGGTCCGCATAGCGGAAATCCTCGTCCCTGCGGGTGGGAAGGGCGATCGCCTCGCTCACGCCGCCACCGCCTCGTAGCCGCGCTCTTCCAGTTCGAGCGCAAGTTCCGGTCCGCCGGTCTTCACAATCCGGCCTCCGGCCAGCACGTGGACGAAGTCCGGCTTCACGTAATCGAGCAGGCGCTGGTAATGCGTGATCAGCAGCACGGCCTTGTCCGGTGCCCGCATCACCGCGTTGATCCCGTCGCCCACGATCCGCAGCGCATCGATGTCGAGACCCGAATCGGTCTCGTCCAGGATCGCCAGCTTGGGGCCAAGGATGCCCATCTGAACCATCTCGGCGCGCTTCTTCTCACCGCCCGAGAAGCCGACGTTGACCGGCCGCTTGAGCATTTCCATGTCCATCTTGAGCAGCGCCGCCTGTTCCCGCGCCAGCTTGAGGAATTCGCCGCCAGACAGCGGTTCCTCGCCCCGGCTCCGGCGCTGGGCGTTGAGGCTTTCGCGCAGGAACTGGACGAAGGACACGCCCGGGATCTCGACCGGGTACTGGAAGCCCAGGAACAGCCCGGCCGCAGCCCGCTCGTGCGGTTCCAGCTCGAGCAGGTCCTGCCCCAGGAATTGGGCCGAGCCGCCGGTCACCTCGTAACCGGGACGCCCGCCGAGCGTATAGCCCAGCGTCGACTTGCCCGCGCCATTGGGACCCATGATCGCATGGACCTCACCCGCATTGATGGTGAGCGACAGGCCCTTGAGGATCGGCTTGTCGGCGACGGTGGCGTGAAGATCGGTAATGGTCAGCATGTCAGCGATTCAATCCGGTAAGTCTGGCGATGGTGGCGGCTACTTCATTGTTGAGCTGGCGGACTGCTTGCCGTTCGACATCGTCGGCGGCAGCGCCGGTCAGGCCGCGCTGCGCCTCGGCAACCCGCTCGCTACGAACCTGGCGCAGCTGCGCGCCGCAATAGCTGCGCGCCGCCGTGATCACGGTGACAAGGTTCGTCTGCGGCGCGGCGCTTGCGCCGACCAGCAGGCAGCGCTCGAGCCGCTGCTCGGCACTATCCGAGGCCTGAGCCGGCACAGCCGCCAGCCCCGGCACGGCCAACCCAAGCACGACCGACCCAAGCACGGTATGGGCGCGCATCCTGATCATCCGCCCCGGCCCCTTCTGACTGGCGCGCGATTGACCTTGGCGGCGCGGCGTTCGTGCCAGCGTTCACGCATCACGGCGGAAACCTGGGCAGCGGCGGCGGCCGGATCGGCCAGGACCGCCGTAGCGGAGAGCCGCTCGACCCGGTAGCCGACCTCGGTCAGGCTGCGGGTGCGATCGGCGGTGAAGGCCGCGTCCTCGTCGCCATCGAGTTCCACCACCAGCATCAGCGGCTTGCAGGCAAAATCGACGATCGCCGAGCCGATCACGTCCTGGCGCTTGAACTTGTAGCCGCCGGTCTCGGCCTCAAGGAGCGCTGCGGCGAGAGCCTCGCTGGCGGGCGAAGGGTTGCGACGCATTTCGCGGGCGCGCTCGTGCAGGGCATCAAGCCGCTTTTCCGAAATCTCCCAGCCGCGGCCCTTCTTCTTGATCGCGGGGGCGGCGTCCTCGGCGGGCGCGCGGACGGTGAGGGTCTTCTTGGTCACTTGGCGGTGCCTCCGGCCGCGGCGGTTTCCGCCGCCTTCAGCTGATCGAGCACGCGCTGCTGCGCGCGGTCGACGAATTGCCCCGCCATCTGCTCCAGCGTTTCGCGCCGCACGAAGGGTACCTGTTCGGCCATGGCATCGGTGATCGCGGCCACGGCAGCGGCGCGCGCGGTTTGCAGCGAAGCCAGGTCCGAGAGGTTCTCGGGCAGCTTGCCGTATTGCGCCTGATAGGCGGCGATTTCCGTCCGGGCGCCTTGCCCCAGGATATCGAGCGCGGCTTTGGCCTCGGCGGAGAGCATGCCGGCGATCTTGCTGTCATCCAGCGCCGCGAGCGCGCCGGATGCCGCTTCACCCCCGGCGGGCACCGCGCTTTCACCGCAGGCGCTGAGCGATAGCGCCGAAACAAGGGCCAGGGTCACGATTCCACGGCGCATCAGCCGACACTTCCTTCGAGCGAGATCCCCAGCAGCTTCTGCGCCTCGACCGCGAATTCCATGGGCAGCTGCTGCAGCACTTCCTTGGCGAAGCCGTTGACGATCAGCGCCACGGCCGCCTCCTGGTCCAGCCCGCGCTGCATCGCGTAGAACAGCTGGTCGTCGGAAATCTTGCTGGTGGTGGCCTCGTGCTCGATCTGGGCACTGGGATTGCGCACCTCGATATAGGGCACGGTGTGGGCACCGCAGTCCTTGCCCAGCAGCAGGCTGTCGCACTGGGTGAAATTGCGCACGCCCTCGGCCTGCGGGGCGACGCGGACCAGCCCGCGATAGGTGTTCTGGCTCTTGCCGGCCGAGATGCCCTTGGAGACAATGGTCGAGCGGCTGCCCTTGCCATTGTGGATCATCTTGGTGCCGGTATCGGCCTGCTGGTAATTGTTGGTGACCGCGACCGAGTAGAACTCGCCAACCGAATCCTCGCCGTTCAGCACGCAGCTGGGATACTTCCAGGTCACGGCCGAGCCGGTTTCGACCTGGGTCCAGCTGACCTTGCTGCGCTTGCCCTGGCACAGCGCGCGCTTGGTCACGAAGTTGTAGATCCCGCCCTTCCCTTCGGCGTCGCCAGGATACCAGTTCTGGACGGTCGAATACTTGATCTCGGCATCGTCGAGTGCAACCAGCTCGACCACGGCGGCATGGAGCTGGTTCTCGTCGCGCATCGGCGCGGTGCAGCCTTCGAGGTAGGAGACGTAGGCCCCCTTGTCGGCCACGATCAGCGTGCGTTCGAACTGCCCGGTATTCTCGGCATTGATCCGGAAATAGGTGCTGAGCTCCATCGGACAGCGCACGCCTTCGGGGATGTAGACGAAGGTCCCGTCCGAAAAGACCGCGCAGTTGAGCGCGGCGAAGAAGTTGTCGTGCATCGGCACGACCTTGCCCAGCCACTTCTTCACCAGTTCCGGGTACTCGCGGATCGCTTCGGAGATCGAGAGGAAGATCACCCCGGCCTTCTTCAGCTCTTCGCGGAAGGTGGTGGCGACCGAAACCGAATCGAACACCGCATCGACCGCGACCTTGCGCGCGCCTTCGACCCCGGCGAGCACCTTCTGCTCTTCGAGCGGAATGCCCAGCTTCTTGTAGACTTCCAGAATCTCGGGATCGACCTCGTCGAGGCTGGACAGCTTCTTCTTCGCCTTGGGCGCGGCGTAGTAATAAGCGTCCTGGTAATCGATTGGCGGAATGTTGAGCTTGGCCCAGTCGGGGTTCCGCATGGTCTGCCAGTGGCGGAAAGCCTTGAGCCGCCAGTCGAGCATCCATTCGGGCTCGTTCTTCTTGGCACTGATGAAGCGGACGGTATCCTCGTTCAGGCCCTTTTCGGCGAACTCGGTTTCGATGTCGGCCGACCAGCCATGCTCGTAGTCCGCCACCTTGGCGGCGGCTTCGCGGGCGGCCTGGTCCTTGATTGCGGTTTCCTCGCTCATGCCATGGCTCCTTCGGCCTGCACCGCAGCCAGCCGGGTCAGCGGCACTTGCGAGAGCGCGCCGCGGAGCGCCTCGTTGACGATCGGCCAGTGCGGCTTGACCGAGCAGCAGGCGTCCAGGCCGCAATCGGCGCGCGCCTCGTCCACGCACTGGGTCAGCGCGATCGGGCCTTCGACCGCTTCGATGATATCGGCCAGGCTGATCGCCGCGGCCGGGCGCGCGAGCTTGAGCCCGCCGCCCACGCCCCGCGCCGAGCGCAGCAGCCCGGCGGCTGTCAGGCGGCTGACCAGCTTCTGCACGGTGGGCACCGGCAGGCCGGTTTCGGCGGCGAGTTCCGCCGCGGACACGCGCGAGCCGCCACAGTGCCGCGCGGCGGCGCTCATTGTGACGACAGCATAATCGGCCATGGATGACAGGCGCAACGCAGGGGCTCCGGCTAAATCGGACTGATTCTTTCCGAATTGCCCCTAGGCCCGTTTTTCGCGGAGATCAATCGCCGGGAATTCGCGCGACGTTGGGCTTGAGCCGGGTATAGTTCTCCAGCGAATTGGCCTTAGAAAGCACGTTTTCCCGGTCGGTCATCAAGCGCTGCGGGGTGCGGCCCGTGAAGTGCCGGATCTCGCGGATGAGGTGGGACTGGTCATAGAACAGGTTGAACAGTTCGGCGATCTTCGCCTCTGGCACGCCGGGAGCCTGCAGCAGCGCGGCGACGCGCAGGGCGCGGTACTTGCGCATCAGCAGCTTCGGGCTGCAGCCGAAATAGCGCATGGTCAACCGCTGGATCTGGCGCGGCGAATAGCCCGCGACGGCATGCAGATCGGCCAGCGCGGGGTCGAGCGAGGTCGACAGCCAATCGCTGATCGTGCGGGCCAGCCGGGCATGGGCCGGCTCGATCGGGGCGAGTCGGGTGGCAAGGTCGGCGACCAGCGCGGCGGCGAGGTCTGGCCCGGCCATCTGCCCACTGCGCCAGCCCGCGCGCAGGTCATCCCCCAACTGATTGAGCGCCGCCCCCAGTACGACCCCGGCATCATCGACCCGGTCGGCCCACCGCGCCGCGTCGCGCCCGGTCAGGGCGATCCAGCCCAGCGGCGCCAGCGCCACGGCCACCATCCGCAGCGGGCCGGCCACCTCGAGCCCGACCGCGGCATTGGTGGGTGCAAGCAGGGTTTCAGGATGCGCGGCGTCGGTCCGGCCCGAGGCAAACCGCAGCGAACCCTCGCCTTCCAGGACGATCGCCAGGTAACCGACCGCCGCCGGCAGGGTATCGGAAATCTGGCGCTCGTCGCACTCCAGCGTGAAACTGGTGGTGAAGAAGGGTTGCAGGTTCGGCGGGACGGGGAAATGGGTCAGCCGGATCAGGCTGGCAGGCGTCAGCGCAGCCTCGGCTCCCCCACCGACAAGTAATTCTCGACCGCCCCGGTACATTACCGGCGAGAGTGCCGCTCTGCCGCCAAAACAGCAATAGGTATTTGGGGCAATACTGCCAGCCGGCCCCAGGCTGAAAGACCGCTGGCTGACAGCGCCAAAAAAAGCGGCCCCGCGCAACAGGCGAAGGGCCGCTACTGAAGTTGAGGAACTGTCATACGAACTGACAGTCCTTCGGGTCGCGAGGCTGAATTAGCCGGGAATCGGCCGCGATCATTGTACGGAATCGTCAATCTGTGGCGAAGGGGCGGGATATATCGACTTGGCCGGCGGGTCCTGCCATAGGCTGGCGTCCCGTGACCATGCTCTATTCCCTGCTGCGCCCCGCCCTGTTCCTGTTCGAAGCCGAGCGCGCGCACCGCTTGACGATCGATTCGCTCAAGGTCCTGCCACACGGCGGGCCGCCCCGCGCCGGGCCGCTGGCAACCACGGTGGCGGGGATCGATTTCCCCAACCCGCTGGGCATGGCGCCGGGGTTCGACAAGGATGCCGAGGTACCCGACGCCGTGCTGGGGCTGGGCTTCGGCTTTACCGAGATCGGCACGGTTACCCCCCGCCCGCAGCCGGGCAATCCCCAGCCGCGCCTGTTCCGGCTGGCCGAGGACCAGGCCGTGATCAACCGGATGGGCTTCAACAACGGCGGTCACGCGGCAGCGGCTGCGCGGCTGGCGAAGCGGCAACGCCGGGGCGTGGTCGGCGCGAATGTCGGCGCGAACAAGGATTCGGCCGACCGGATCGCCGATTACCTGGCCGGGATCGCCACCTTCCGCAGCCTGGCCGACTACATCACGGTCAACATCTCGTCCCCCAATACTCCCGGCCTGCGCGACCTGCAGGGGGACAAGGAGCTGGACGACCTGCTCTCCGCCATCGCCGCCGAACGGCAGGCGGGCGATCCGCCGGTATTCCTGAAAGTGGCGCCGGATCTGGATGAGGCGGCCCCGGCGCGGATCGTCGAAGCCGCGCTGAAGCACGGAATCGCGGCGATCATTGTCTCCAACACCACGATTACCCGGCCACCGCTGAAGTCTGCCCACGCGGGTGAGGCAGGCGGCCTGTCGGGCGCGCCGCTGCGCGATCTGGCCCATGCGCGCATGCGCGATTTCCATGCGGCGGCGAAGGGCGCGATTCCGCTGGTCGGCGTGGGCGGGATCGCCAGCGCCGAGGATGCCTGGGCACGGATCCGGGCCGGGGCCAGCCTGGTCCAGCTGTACAGCGCGATGGTCTATGCAGGGCCGGGCCTGGCCCGCCGGATTACCCGCGGGCTGGAGCGGCTGATGCGCCGCGATGGCTTTGCCAGCATTGCCGAGGCGGTGGGCAGCGCCAAATAGGCCGCCCGCCTAGTTGCCGACCAGGACCACGCCTTCGCGCCGGGGATCGAAACCGCCGTCAACCTTGCCGTCACGGATCAGAACCGCGTGGACCCCGGAATCCTCGCCCTGGCCCGGTGCCAGCTTGACCCCGCGTTCGGCCAGGCCGGCCCGGACCGCCGGGCTGAACTTGTCGACCTCGCCGTTGAAGTTGTTGCCGCGCGCCACGAGGTTGGGCTGGGCCAGGGCCTGCTGCATCGGCAGGCCCCAGTCGATGGCCGCGACCAGCGACTTGCCGACGTAAGCGAGGATGGCGTTGCCGCCGGCCGAACCGATCGCCCCGGCGAAACGCCCTTCGCGGTCGAACAGGACCAGCGGGACCATCGACGAGCGCGGCCGCTTGCGCGGCGCGACGGCATTGGGCGAGAGATCGCCATTGGCCTGGAGCGGATTGAACGAGAAGTCGGTCATCTGGTTGTTGAGGAAGAACCCGTCGACCATCCGGCCGGAACCGAAGATCGATTCGACCGTGGTGGTCATCGACACCACATTTCCGCGCGCGTCGCGCACGATGAAGTGCGAGGTGCCGGCCGGTTCAAGCGTACGGTCCGCGATAGCGACCCTCGCGCCGCGCGGCTTGCCTGGTTCGACGCTGGCCGCCGCCGTCTTGCCGATCAGCGCGGCGCGCTGGTCGAGGTAGGCCGGCTCGATCATCCCGGCGACCGGCACCTGCACGAAATCGCCATCGCCGACGTAGGTGTCACGATCAGCGTACATCAGCCGGCTGGCCTCGGCGAACAGGAACCAGGCCTGCGGATCGTCCGGGCCGCGGCTGGCGATGTCGGTGCGCTCCAGCAGACCGAGCAGCGCCAGCATCCCGACCCCGCTGGATGGCGGCGGCGGGGCGCAGACGCGATAGGCGCGGTACGGCGCGCAGATCGGGGTCCGCTTGACCGGGCGGTATTCGGCCAGGTCGGCCATGGTCATGGTTCCACCCAGCGGCCCTTCGCGGGTGCGGGCAACGATCTTGGCCGCGGTGCTGCCGCGATAGAGCGCGTCCGGCCCGTTGCGGGCCAGTCGGCGCAGGAAATCGGCGTAGTCTGGGTTGCGCAGCCGGTCACCAGTGGTCATCCGCGTGCCATCGGGGCGCGAGAAATAGCGCTTGGCCTCGGGCACCTCGAGCTGCGGGTAGGGCTGGGGCAGGAACCGGCCAAGCCGCGGGGTGATGATGAAGCCATCTTCGGCCGTGCGGATCGCCGCGCCGAACAGGTCGCTCCACGGCAAGGCGCCGTGTTCACGATGGGCCAGCGCCAGTGCGGCGACCGCACCGGGCACGCCGGTCGCCCGGCCGGAAACCACGGCTTCGCGAAAGCCCAGCGGCTTGCCGTCGTTGCCCATGAACATTGTCCGGCTGGCCTGGGCCGGGGCCACTTCGCGCCCGTCATAGACCACCAGCTCGCCGGTCCGGGCATCGAGGTGCTGCATGATGGTGCCGCCGCCCAGGCCGGACGACTGCGGTTCAACCAGCGACAGCATCGCCTGGACCGCTACGGCCGCATCGATCGCATTGCCGCCGCGTTCGAGCACTTCCATCCCGGCCCGCGCCGCCAGCGGATTGGCGGCAATCACGAACGGCTGGACCCGGGCCGGCGGCGGTGCGGCCGAAGTCGATCGGGGTGACGGGGCGCAGGAAGCGGCCAGCAGGGCCAGGCAGGCGGCGAACAGGCGGGTTGGGCTCATGGCCGTTCCTTAGGCCGCAGCAGGCGGCGTGGCAATCGAACCGGAGCAGCGGGCTTGCCGCTAGGGCAAAGCCCGCCTAGGGAGCGAGCCACGATGGGAAAGGGTGCTGCAAAAGAGGGGCAGTGCACGTGGTAGATATCTCCGACTTGCCGACCACCACGAATCTGGTGGAACTTCTGCTGAAACGCGCTGACGCCAACGGCGAGCGGCCGTTTCTATGGGCCAAGCATGATGGCAGCTGGCAATCGCTGAGCTGGAACGAGGTGGTGCGGCAGGTCTGCACCCTGGCGGAATCGCTGCGCGCCATGGGGCTGCAGGATGGCGACCGGGTGATGCTGGTGTCCGAAAACCGCCCGGAATGGTGCATCGCCGATTTCGCGATCATGGCGGCGGGCTGCATCACCGTGCCCGCCTATGTCACCAACACCGAGCGCGACCACCTCCACATCCTCGACGATTCGGGGGCGAGCGCGGTGATCGTCGCCAATGACAAGCTGGCCGTGCCGCTGCTGGGCGCGGTGCTGCGCTCGGGCAAGGCCAAGCATGTGATCGGGATCGAACCGCTGCGGATGGGCCAGCAGGGCACCTTCGCCTATCACGAATGGGCCAGCCTGACCGCTGGCGATGGCGCGGCGGCGCGGGCGGCGGTGGAAGCCCGGATCGCCAGGATCGGCCGGGCGGATACTGCCTGCCTGATCTACACCAGCGGCACCGGCGGCGCACCGCGCGGCGTGATGCAGCACCACGGCGCAATCCTGGTCAATGCCGATGGTGCGGCCCGCGTCCTGGCCGAGGATTTCGGCCTCGACGAGGACGACGCCTTCCTCTCCTTCCTGCCGCTGAGCCATGCATACGAGCATACTGGCGGGCAAATGCTGCCAATTTCGGTCGGCGCGCAGATCTATTACGCCGAGGGGCTGGAAAAGCTGGCCAGCAATATCGAGGAAACCCGCCCGACGATCATGGTCGTGGTGCCGCGTTTGTTCGAAGTGCTGCGCGCCCGGATCATGAAGCAGATCGAAAAGCAGGGGAAGGTCGCCAATTTCCTGATGGACCAGGCCATGGCGATCGGTTCGAACAAGGCCGCCGGACGCAACCGCTGGCGCGACAAGCCGATGGACCTGGTGCTGGAAAAGACCCTGCGCCCCAAGATCCGCGCCAAGTTCGGCGGCCGGATCAAGGCGATGGTTTCGGGCGGCGCGCCGCTCAGCCCGGAAGTGGGCGTGTTCTTCGAATCGATGGGGCTGACCATGCTCCAGGGCTATGGCCAGACCGAAGCCGGCCCGGTGATCTCGTGCAACCGGCCGCTGGTGGGGCTCAAGATGGATACCGTCGGCCCGCCGCTCCACGGGGTGGAGGTGCGGATTGCCGAAGACGGCGAGATCCTCGTGCGCGGCGAGCTGGTGATGCACGGCTACTGGCGCAACCAGGTTGAAACCGACAAGGCGCTGAAGCTTGATCCGGCCGAGCCCGACAAGGGGCCCTGGCTGCACACCGGCGATATCGGCCATATCGACGAGGCAGGCCGGGTGGTGATCACCGACCGCAAGAAGGACATGATCGTCAACGACAAGGGCGACAACATCTCGCCCGCGCGGGTCGAGGGCCTGCTGACGCTCCAGCCGGAGATCGCCCAGGCCATGGTGATCGGCGATCGCCGCCCCTACATTGTCGGCCTGGTCGTGCCCGATGCCGAATGGGCGCTGGAATGGGCCCGCGAACAGGGCGAGAAGTTCGACCTGAAGGCGCTGCAGGACCTGCCGGCCTTCCGCAGCGCGGTGCGCGGCGCGATCGACCGGGTGAACAAGGATCTGTCGGTGATCGAGAAGGTCCGCCAGTTCGCCTTTGCCGACGAACCCTTCACCATCGACAACGAGGAACTGACCCCCAAGCAGTCGATCCGCCGCCACAAGCTGAAGGAACGCTACAGCGAGCGGCTGGACGCGCTTTACAAGGGCTAGGATCATGGCTTGGACGGCGCATGCTTTGCGGTTTTCGTGGCGTTTGGCACCGCTTCTCGCGCTGGCGTCCATCGCCTTGCCCGGCGCGGCTCACGCAGCGACAGCACAGCAAGTGATGAGCGAATGCGGCGTTGGCAGCGAACTGATGCCGCTGACGGTAAGCGGATCGACCCCTAAGAGCATCGATGGCGTCAGCACGGTTTCGCCACGCGCCGCAAAATGCGTGATCGATCGCCTGCCGACGCTGCTCGTGATCGCGCCCATGCGCGACTACGAGCAATTGCCGAACACGGTACCGATGCCGCTGTTGGCACTGCCGACGCTGGATGGCGCAGACCAGGCCAAGGTGCTGGCGGAGCTCACCGAGCTGACCGGTGGCGACAAGGCGCGCCCGATCCTGATCTATTGTCACCATGCCTCATGCGCACTCTCGGCCGACGGCTCGAGGAACCTTGTCAGGCTGGGGTTCAAGAAGGTGATGTGGCTGCGCGAAGGGCTGAATGGCTGGCTGGCAGAGAGGTATCCGCTGACCCCGTACAATGCCGTGCGCAGCGCGAAGGGCGATCCGGCCTATGCTATCTGGAGCGCGGCCTTTGCAAACGCGACCAACTGCGACGAAGAGAAAATCGAGAGCTGCAATCGGGCGCTACCTGCCTACGAACGGTTGGTCGAAGCGCCGGATCTCCCCCCGGCCAACCGGAAGAGGGTAACCTTCAGGTTCTTCGAGGCAGCGACCAAGCGGGCCAAGGCCATCCGCACGCGTTTCGGCGCACAGCAGGCCTTGCCCGAAATTCAGCGCTACTACGACATGGTCAAGCGCTTCGTCGCGCAAGGCCGCACGGGTTCGCTGAGTGAGCACGCCATGGTATCGGGCGAATACGCGATCGCCGCGCTGGAAACCGGCCAGGCCGACCTGGCTGCGCGACTGCTGGCCGAGGTGCGGACCGACGCGGTCAACCGCTTCAAGCGGCTTGATGCCGAGCGGGGCAACGAGGCGGCCCTGGCCTCGATCCGGCAAACCATGGTTTCGATGGAACAGTTCGAGAAGGATATCGCCGGTTATGCTGGCAGGAAGGTCATGAGGGCGCCCGACGGGCAACCGGTGACGCAGTTGGCGCCCTTCGCCCGGCTGGCCAGTCAGGCCAATGACCAGACAATCCTGTGGATCTATCGCAGTGGGGTCGAAGGGGTCAGCGCGGCTGGCCAATTGCACGCGTTCTATCGCTATTCCACCGTCATGGAAAACCAGGGCGACCTGGCGGATCGAATGGGTGACAAGAAGGCTGCCCGCAAGTCCTATGGACTGGCGACGCTTGTCTGTGACCTCAAGGCTGAATCGCGGGAAGCAGTAGCATACACCCGCCAGTGCAACGGCGTGAAGGACAAATACGCCAAGGCGACACCGGAGTTCGAGCGCTGGTCGAAACAGCAGGCCAAGAAGGAAATGGAGGCGTGGCTGGCGCTCCTCAATGATCAATCGCTGGTCGATTTCTACAAGAACCGCTGATCATTCACGGCGAGAGCTGACCAGATGACAGTCCAGGCCCGATCGATCCGGCGTGGCGGAACGCAGGACCAGTGCCGGGCCTAGGATACCAGGGCGATGAACAGGTAAGTGGCGAACAGCACCAGGTGGATCACGCCATGGACCACGGCCACCAGCGCGACGAGGAGCATGCCGCCGCCGCCGTTGCCTTGACCGCGGTAACCGGTTCCTCGTGCGCGTGATCGCCGCTCAGGGCGCGATGCCGAAGAAGGGGAAGACAGCCGGTCAGGCCGGGTCGATCTGGTCGGGTTCACTCGCCGCAGTCATGTTCCAAAGATGGGGACGAAACGGCGAGAGAGCCTTGTCGGTCAGGGGGCTCAGGCCGCTTCCTTCTCCACCCATTCGGGATAGAAGCTCGGCGCGCGGCTCGACCAGCCGGGTGCGGTGGCGGCGGCTTCGCTGATCGACTGCAGCAGGTGCTTGCGCCGTTCGGGCCGGATCTGCGGCAGCGCGGCGGCGGCGCAGAAGGCGCTCGGCAGGAACGGGCGGACCTCGGCGCCCAGCAAGCGCTCATAGAGGAAACGATAGGCCGAGAAGCAGGTCAGCCGGTCCTGCGCGATATCGAAGGCGGTGACCCGCAGCAGCTTGCCCATGAAGGCTTCGAGGCTTTCGAAGGCATCGTCGCTCGGCACCCGGCCGCGCAGGCTCTTGAGCTCCTGGTAGACCACGTACTGGCTGCGGATCGACGCGGTTTCCTCCGCATCGCGGGCCCACAGCTTGAAGGCATCCTGCCGCCCCAGCCCGATATCGAGGCTGCGCTTGATGTAGCGCTGCTCGCACGCGGTGAAGCTGGCGAACTCGCGCAGTTCGGCGATGGTCAGCGATGCAGTACCGGTCTTGGCCATAAGTGCCCCCATTGGATGGGAGCAGATCACCAGAACTTGGTTAAAAAGGCGTTTACCGTAATGCCTAAATCAGTCCGGCCAGCGGGCTGGAGGGATCGGCATACTTGCGCGTGGCCATCCTGCCCGAAAGATAGGCTTGGCGCCCGGCTTCGACCGCCAGCTTCATCGCCCGGGCCATGCGGATCGGGTCCTTCGCTTCGGCGATGGCGGTATTCATCAGAACTCCGTCGCAGCCCAGTTCCATTGCCACGGCGGCATCGCTGGCCGTGCCGACCCCGGCGTCGACCAGCACCGGCACTTTCGCGCCTTCGACGATCAGGCGGATCGTCACCCGGTTCTGGATGCCCAGCCCCGAGCCGATCGGCGCGCCCAGCGGCATGACCGCGACTGCTCCGGCATCTTCCAGCTGCTTCGCGGCGATCGGATCGTCGGTGCAATAGACCATCGGCAGAAAGCCTTCCTTGGCCAGCACTTCGGTGGCGCGGATCGTTTCGACCATGTTGGGATAGAGCGTGCGCGCCTCGCCCAGCACCTCCAGCTTGACCAGGTCCCAGCCGCCCGCCTCGCGCGCCAGCCGCAGGGTGCGGATCGCGTCCTCGGCCGTGAAGCACCCGGCGGTGTTGGGGAGATAGGTGATCTGCTTCGGATCGATGAAATCGGTCAGCATCGGCGCCTTGGGGTCCGACACGTTGACCCGGCGCACCGCCACCGTGACGATTTCCGCACCCGAAGCCTCGACCGCGGCGGCGTTCTCGGCAAAGTCCTTGTACTTGCCGGTGCCGACGATCAGCCGCGAACGGAACGTGCGCCCGGCGACGGTCCAGCTATCGGCAGGATGATCGCCTCCGCCAACAAAGTGAACGATTTCGAGCACATCGCCATCCGTCAGGGCCACTTCGGCCAAGGTCGAGCGGGGCACGATCAGGCCATTGCGTTCGACCGCGACCTTGGCCGGATCGAGTTCGAGGCTGCGCACCAGGTCAGCCACGGTGCCGGGGGCGGCGCGGCGGGGTTCGCCATTGACGGTGAGGGAAAGCTGGTCGGTCATGCGATGCGCAGATAGCGCCCGGCGGGATTTTGGCAATGGACCGAAGGGACAGGAGCCGACAGGCTGCGGACCGGTCAGCCCAGCCGCAGGTTGCGCCAGTGCGCCCAGGCCAGCAGGCTGACCCCGGCCATGGTCAGCAGCGCTTCTTCAGTCCCGTGGCCGACGAACAGCGCGAGCGCCATCAGCGCGAGGCCAGCGGCGCCGACCTGCAGGGGGCGCGGATCGCGGTGGCGGGCCACGCCGATGCCCAGCGTGATCGCCCCCACGGCAATCGCCAGGGCCAGACCGACGCGGTGGATCACTGGCGCGAACAGGAACTGACCGCCCAGCCCCAGCCCGGCGACCAGCAGCAGCCCGGCAAGGCAGTGCAGCAGGCACAGCCCGGACAGGAGCACGCCGAACCGGTCAAGCCGGCCGCGAATCAGGTTGATGGCATCGCGCATCGTCGTGGTGCTATATGTTACATTGTAACATCGCGCAATATGATCGAGGGATACAGTCCAAAAACCCGGCTTGCGCTTTTGCAGGCATCGGCGCAGTGAGCGGCCTGATGACTGCTCCCTCCCCTCGCCCCCTGGCCCTTGCCCGGTGGCTCTTCGCCGTAGCCGCCCTGGTCGTCTTCATTGTTGCGGTCGGGGGCATAACCCGCCTGACCGAATCGGGGTTGTCGATTACCGAATGGAAGCCGGTTTCCGGCATCCTGCCGCCGCTGAACGAGGCGCAGTGGGAAAAGGCCTTTGCCGATTACAAGCAGATCCCGCAGTATATCGAGGTAACCGGCCCGGCCGGGATGACCCTGGCCGACTTCAAGTTCATCTTCTTCTGGGAATGGGTCCACCGGGTGATCGCCCGGATCATCGGCCTGGCCTTTGCCATTCCGCTGGCCTGGTTCTGGATCAAGGGTGCCATTCCCAAGGGCTATCACGGCCGCCTGGTGGCCTTGCTGGCGCTGGGCGGGTTGCAGGGCACGATTGGCTGGTGGATGGTCTCGTCCGGTCTCAGCAATGACATTCGGGTCAGCCATTTCCGGCTGGCGACGCACCTGCTGGTGGCGCTGTTTACCCTGGCCGGGCTGATCTGGACCGCGCTGGACCTGCGCGCCCTCGCTCGGGGCGAGCCGCGCGCCCGGTTGACTGGCTTCACCCTGTTCGTTGGCCTGGCGCTGTTCATGCAGCTGTTCTTCGGCGCCCTCGTCGCCGGCATGCGGGCGGGCTACGTCGCGGGGGCCGGCTGGTTCAACTGGGATGTGTGGCCGCTGATGCAGGGCAGCTTCTTCCCGGCCGGGATCGACTGGGCCATGGGCCATGTCCACGCCCTGCTCAGCGATCCATTCCTGGTGCATTTCGTCCACCGCTGGTGGGCCTGGGGCGTCGTGGCGATCCTGGTCGTGATGGGACGCAAGCTGCGACCGCTTGACCGGCGCGCATCCGTGGCCATCCACTCCGCCTTTGGTGTGCAGGTTCTGCTGGGGATCGCCACGGTCTATAGCGGGGTGGCGCTGTGGATCGCGGTGGCGCACCAGCTGGTCGGCGCACTGCTGGTGGCAAGCGTGGCCTGGGGGGCCCACGCGCTGGGTCGGCGCCCGGCGTGATCCTGCGCCGCGCCCTGCTCGCCGGCGCGGCGGCCCTGATCAACACCGCGGCGGGAGCGGCGGAAGTTCCCGCGACGGCGACATCCGCACCCAGCCCGGCCAGCTTCACAGCGCCGACCGGCCCGGTGATGGTTTCGCGCACGCTGATCCGCACCCTGCCCGACGGCAAGGAGATCCGCACTACGCGCCGCTATCGGGTTTGGTTCAGGCCCGACAGCGAAGGCTTCCGCATCGACGGCGAGCTGGCCGACGTGAAAGTGGAAGTACCCCCAGTGCTCGAAAGGCTGGCCGCGATCGAGCGGGCGCGGACCGATCCGGGGCCGTTTCCGGTTCGTCTGGACAGCGCGGGCCGGATTCTGCCCGGCCCGGCCGCCCCCGGCGATGGCGCCCGGATGCGGGCTGCCGCGCTGGGTCAGGACATGCTCGACCAGTCAACGCTGGCGCCCGAGGCGCGCGGTCAGGCGAGCGTGATGCTGCAACAGGTATCGATCGCCGCATCCGGACAGACGGCCTGGCCCGCGGACCTGTTCAACCCGGCCGAAGCGGAACGGCGCGAACACCGTGCGCTGGCCCTGCCTGGCGGCCAGCAGGGCTCGGTCGAGATCGTGGTGATGGCCAGCGGCCGTAGTCCGGGACGCCTGCCCGGTCAGGTCGAGCGGCTGGTGGTGACCGAGCTGGATGGAACGCGCCGCACTTCACGCGAGGTATGGACTTTCGAACCCGCGAATTGATCGCTCGAACCGCTACGGTATTATTTTACCTCTTTGGAGAGCGGCGGCAAAGCTTGACTTTGCGGGCGCTTTCACCGAATGGGCCGCCTTCCCGCGCGGCCCGAAGCGATTCTGGGCCGCGTGACGAACAAGGGATCTGACCTTTTAACGGAACGGAGTTGCCATGAAGGCGCTTTCCAAGGTCACCCGGTCGATCAAGCCGGCCGAGGTGGAAAAGAAGTGGCATCTGATCGATGCCGAAGGCCTGGTGGTCGGCCGTCTGGCCGTCGTCATCGCCAATCATCTGCGCGGCAAGCACAAGCCGAGCTTCACCCCGCATGTCGATTGCGGCGATCACGTTGTCGTGATCAACGCCGACAAGGTGAAGCTGACCGGCAACAAGCTGAAGCAGAAGACCTATTACAAGCACACCGGCTATGCCGGCGGGATCAAGGAAGTGACCGCCGACAAGGTGCTGGATGGCCGCTTCCCCGAGCGCGTGCTCGAAAAGGCCGTTGAGCGCATGATCCCGCGTGGCCCCCTGGGCCGGGCGCAGATGCGCGCTCTTCACCTCTACGCCGGCACTGAGCACCCGCATGGTGGCACCCAGCCCCAGCCGCTCGACGTTGCTGCCATGAACCGCAAGAACAAGGTGGGTGCCTGATGTCCGACACCACGCTTAACGATCTGGCCGATCTCGGCACTGCCGCCGATGTCGCCACCCCCGCCGCTCCGGCTGCGCCGCTCCGCGAAAAGGAAGTCGACGCCCAGGGCCGTGCCTATGCCACCGGTCGCCGCAAGGACGCGGTCGCCCGCGTCTGGATCAAGCCCGGCTCGGGCAAGGTCGTGGTCAACGGTCGCGACCAGGAAGTCTACTTCGCCCGCCCGACCCTGCGCCTGGTGATCGACCAGCCGTTCCAGGTCGCTGACCGCGCCGGCCAGTACGACGTGATCGCCACCGTCAAGGGCGGCGGTCTGTCGGGTCAGGCCGGTGCCGTGAAGCACGGCATCGCCCAGGCCCTCGCCAAGTTCGAACCGGCCCTGCGCGGCGCGGTGAAGGCTGCCGGCTTCCTCACCCGCGACAGCCGCGTGGTCGAGCGCAAGAAGTACGGTCGCGCCAAGGCTCGCCGCAGCTTCCAGTTCAGCAAGCGCTGATCTGCGAACAACGCGGGCTTTCGGCACCAGCCGACGGCAACAAGGGGGTCGGCCGCAAGGTCGGCCCCTTTTGCTTTCCCGACCGGACCCCAGCCGGAGCACCCTGACCTTGGATCAATCCATCAAGCCGCACGCGCCGCTCGCCGCCACCCCAACGCGAATGATGGTTGTTGGCCGGATCGGCTGGCTGCGCGGCGCGATCGGGGCGGGACTAGCGATTGCCCTGACGGCGCTGGTCAGCCGCATGGCACTGGGCTTCGATCCCGCCCTGCCCTGGCTGGTCGCCTCGATGGGGGCATCGGCGGTGCTGGTCTTCGTGCTACCGGCCAGCCCGCTGGCCCAGCCCTGGCCGGTGTTCGGCAGCCATGTCGTGGCGGGCGCGATCGGCTTTGGCTGTCATGCCCTGTTTGGTCCGCACTGGGCGGCGGCGGGACTGGCAGTGGGCGCGGCGATTGCCGCGATGAGTCTGCTGCGCTGCCTGCATCCGCCGGCAGGTGGCACGGTGTTGCTCACCGCGCTCGCCAGCCCGGCCATTGCCGCCGAGGGGCTGTGGTTCCTGGTCGCACCGCTGGGCCTCAACGTCATCGCACTGCTGCTTGTCGGCCTCGTCTGGAACCGGCTGACGGGCCATTCCTATCCGCACCGGCCCGGCCCGCAGCCCGCCCAGTCGGAATGGATCGGGCATATCGAGGACAGCGACCTCGACGCCGTGCTGGCCGAATGGGACGAGGTGCTTGATGTGAGCCGCGATGATCTGGCCGCGCTGGTCCACGCGGTCGAGGCCAAGGTGCGGACGCGCCGCGGCGTCTAGAACGTCCGCACGTCCACCGCAAAGCCGCCCTGCCCATCCAGTACCAGCCGGTTGAACGAAGGCCGGCTGCGTCGCAGCCGCTGCGACAGGGTGCCGGCCCCGACGATCCGGATCCGGTGCCCCTCCACATCCACCTCGCGGTCGAAGGGATCGTGGACATGGCCGGACAGCACGGCGTGCGCCCCCGCCCGGGCCAAGGCCGCCAGTGCCTGTTTGCCACCGCGGGTGGAGGCGGTGGCATGGGTCTCGGCCTCGACCAGCGGGTGATGGCAGGCCACCAGGCGTAGCGGCGCGGCATCGTGGCGGGCGAGGCCATGCAGCGCTGCTTCCAGATCCTTCGCGCTGACCCGCCCCTTCGACCAGTTGAGCCGCAACTGGGCCCGGGCAATGGTCTTCAGCGAGACCACCGCGACATCGGGGAGGGCAATCTCGCTGCCCAGCCGGTGCTTGAGGGCGTGAAAATGGGCATAGGGCCGCGCCAATCGCCGCAACATCAGGTGGTAATAGGGCACATCGTGATTGCCCGGTTCAATTGACACCGGCACCGGCAGGCGGGCCAGCCATTCACCGGCCATACCGAATTCGCGGGCCGTGCCGCGCATCGTCAGGTCGCCGGTGCAGATCACCCCGGCAGGCCGTTCGCATTCCACTTCGGCAGCAAACCAGTCGAGCGCCTGCCGGTCTTCGTAGCCGAAGTGCAGATCGCTGACGTGATAGAGCACGGTCCGGTCTGTCATGGTTCGGCCTAGATTCGCCCAGACAGGATCAGCCACGCCGACATGGCATTGATCCCGCTATAGCCAAGGTAGAACCAGCCCCAGCCGGTCGATCCTGCGGCCACCATGAGCAGCGCCGAAAGCAGCATCGCGAACTCGATTGCCAGGCTGACCCGGCCGCCCAGCGCGCGGAACAGCCATGGGACCTGAGCCAGCATGGGATGGCCGCTTTCCAGCACCGCGCGGTGTAGCGCGAAATTGCCGACGCCCAGCAAAAAGGTGAGAATGAACAGCATCAGGCCATTAGCCGTAACACGCGAATCGCGCCGCTGACAGCCGCTTCGTATGGTGCCCGATTCATGCCGTTCGCCGGAACGGATCCGCCGCTGGTCGGCATTTCACGCGCTTTATCGACCTAACACACTCTTCAGTCGAGCCGGCCATGCCGGGCCCTCGGCGTCGGGCTAAAGGGGTGGCGCGGGGCAAACGAAACGCACGCAAACCGACGGAGAAGAACCGATGTCCCACAAGCTTCCCACCACCCTGGCCGCCGCGATCGCACTGACCTGCACCGGCCTTGCCGCAACGCCTGTCCTGGCCCAGTCCAGTGGTTCGGTGATCAGGATCGATGACCTCAACCTGTCATCCGAAGCCGGCCGCGCCACCCTGGACCGTCGCATCACCAGCGCCGAGCGTCAGCAGTGCGCGAACGTCGGTGCCACCGGGTCGCGCACCCGCGCCGCCCAGACGCAGAAAGCCTGCATGGATGACGTTCGCCGCCAGGCCGAATCCCGCATCCCGGCCGCCAAGGAACTCTGAACAGCCCCCGACCAAGCCCCCGGGGGTGGCCGGGCACCAGCAAGGGAGACCGCAAGCTCCCGGTGCCCGGCCCCTGACAGGGCCTGCCCGGCGCCCGCAATTTACGGGTCCCGAACGACGTGCCCAAAGCGACAGGAATGGTTGGCTTGAGGCGCGTCAGTCTGAAAGGAATCCAGACATGAATCGCATTATTGGTAGTTCGCTTGGCCTGCTGGCCGCCTGCCTCGCCGCACCGGCTGTCGCCGGTTACAGCAGTGCCCTGGTAACCTGGTCCGATCTGGACCTTGCCAGCCCAGCCGGCCGCGCGACGCTGCAACAGCGGATCGATGTGGCGGCCAACCAGGCCTGCAAGAGCATTACGGCTGGCGAATCGCGCAAGGCGGCCACACATCAGCTCGAAGCCTGCAAGGCGGAAGTCCGCCGTGAACTGAACGCGCGCCTGAGCCAGGTTCGGTTCAACAAGTAACCCTGGTTCAGGGCAGTGGCCGGATCAGCGTCCGGCCATTGCCTTGGCCTTGGCGAGATAGGTCCGGCCAATCCTGACCGCGCTGCCATCGGCCAGTTCGGCCGACCAGACCCCCAGTCCGTCATGCCGCAGGCCGGTAATCCGGTCGCGTCGCAGGATCGTGGAGCGATGCAGGCGGATGAACTGTGCGGGATCGAGGCGTGCTTCCAGCCCGGTCACCGTCTGGAGCAGCAGGTAACTGCGCTCCCCCACGTGCAGGCGCACATAGTCACGCTCGGCATCGATCCGGTCGACATCGGTCGCCGCGATCCTGAGCAGTTCCGAACGATAGGGCACCCAGAACTCGGTCAGCCAGTCCCCGCCCGGCCCGGCCCGCTCGCCGCGCCGGGCGATTGCGCGCGTGACCGCGCGATCGAGCCGTTCCGGGGTGACCGGCTTCAGCACATAATCGACCGCGTCCAGATCGAAGGCCTCGACCGCGAAGTTCTCGTGCGCGGTGACGAAGATCACCGCCGGGCGGGGGGTCCTGCCCGCCAGCGCGCGGGCCACGGCCAGCCCGTCCAGCTCGGGCATGGTCATGTCGAGCAGGACCAGGTCGGGCGAAAGGGCATCGATCAGGCGCAGGGCAGCCGCCCCGTCCTGCGCGGTGCCGGCCACGTCGATCGCCGCCAGATCGCGGCAGATCAGTTGCATCCGCTCGATCGCCAGCGGCTCGTCATCGACGATCAGGGTGCGCAGCGGGGTGGCCGGCTGAAGGGTCTCAGTCATCGCGGTGCTCAATCATGGTGTTCAAGGGGGAGGCGGATCACGGTGCGCCAGCCGCCGTCAGGGGCCGGGCCGGAATCGAGCTGGGCCGCGCTGCCATAACGGGCGGCCAGGCGGTCGCGGACATTCGCCAGACCGATTCCGAAACCGCTCCCCGCAGAGGCCTGGCCCGCCTTGGCGGCACCGGGGCCATCGTCGGCGACCTCGATCACGAGCCGCCCGTACTCGGCCCGCGCAGCGATGGTCAGGGTGACGGGCCGGGTCGTCGTGGCGACGGCATACTTGACCGAGTTTTCGACCAGCGGTTGCAGGATCATGCCCGGCATCCGGGCATCGGCCAGTTCGGCCGGGATCTCGTAACGCGCGCGCAGGCGGTCGGGAAAGCGAACCGCCTCGATCTCGAGGTAGAGCCGTTGCAGCGCAATCTCCTGGTCCAGCGCGACATCGCCGGTGGGATCGCCAGCCAGGCTGCGGCGGTAGAAGGTCGACAGCGTCTGAATCATCTGTTCGGCGGCCTGGGCCTTGCCGGTCATCACCAGGGCGGAGAGCGAATTGAGCGTGTTGAACAGGAAATGCGGATTGACCTGGTAGCGCAGGGAGCGCAGCTCGGCCGCCTTGGCCGCACGGCGATATTCACCCTCGCGCCGTTCTGCCGCGCGCGCCTGTTCGGCATTGGCCAGCGAGAAGTAGAGCGCCGCCCAGGCCAGCAACAGGTAATAGCGCCCCAGCGCCACATCGGTCAGCTGGCGCCAGCGCTGGTCCTCGCGCACTTCGGCATCGATCGTGATCGTCGGGCGGGCGGCAGAGGCCGATGCCGCAGGTGTTTCGGTGATCAGGGGCGGTGCCCCGGCACTGGGAATGGCGCGAGCCAGTTCCTCCTGTTCACGGTCAATCGGGTCGATCAGCAGGTTGCCGGATTCGTCGGTCCGCACCCGCAGCCCCTCGCGCTCCCCGATCTTGGCGGTGACCTGCTCCTCGATCGAGGAAAAGACCCACTGGTTGATCCCCGCCAGCACGACCGAGGCCGGCAACGCGACCAGCAGCACCGCCACGACCTTGATCCAGGCCCGGCGTGGCTCCAGCAGGCGCAGCAGCGGCCACAGGGCAAGGGTGACGCCCATCGAGGCCAGGGTAACCAGGGCCCGGCGCAGCAGCAGCGCGTCGATGAATTCCAGGCCAACAAGCCAGCCACGCAGGGTAACGATGGCGAAATAGGCCAGCCACAGTCCCGCCACCGAGGCGAGGACGACCTTGAACGGTACGCGCGGGGCGGTCTGGCTGGTTCCCTCCATGCCACCTGACTAGCGCCAAAGCGCCCGAAATTGCCAGCCGCTTGGTCGAAGCGGAGTGGACGTTGGTCGAACCGGGCCGCGACCGCTAGGTGCCTGGCAGCAAATGCTCCCGGGCGATCCTGTCCTTCCAGGCCAGCGGGGCCAGCTGGTGGACATTGTTGCCCTCACTGTCGACCGCGACAGTCACCGGCATGTCCTCAACGGTGAACTCGTAAATCGCCTCCATGCCCAGGTCCTCGAAGGCGACGACCTTGGCTTCGCGGATCGCGCGCGCCACCAGATAGGCCGCGCCGCCCACGGCCATCAGGTAGGATACCTTGTGCCGGGCGATCACCTCGGTCGCGCCCTGGCCGCGCTCGGCCTTGCCGATCATGGTCAGCAGACCCAGCTCGCACATCATGTCGGTGAACTTGTCCATGCGGGTCGCGGTGGTCGGGCCAGCGGGGCCGACCACCTCGCCCATCACCGGATCGACGGGGCCGACGTAATAGATCGCACGGCCCTTGAAATCGACGGGCAGCGGTTCGCCCTTGGCCAGCATGTCCTGGATGCGCTTGTGCGCGGCATCGCGCCCGGTCAGCATCCTGCCGTTCAGCAGCAACCGGTCGCCCTGCTTCCAGCTGCGCACTTCCTCGGCAGTCAGCGTGTCGAGGTTGACCCGCTTGGCCGCCTTGTCCGGCGTCCAGTGAACTTCGGGCCAATCGGCGAGGTTGGGTTTTTCAAGGAAGCTCGGCCCCGACCCGTCGAGCGTGAAGTGGGCGTGGCGGGTGGCGGCGCAATTGGGGATCATCGCCACCGGCTTGGACGCGGCGTGGCACGGCGCATCGTAGATCTTGACGTCGAGGATGGTGGACAGCCCGCCCAGCCCCTGGGCCCCGATGCCCAGCGCATTGACCTTGTCAAAGATCTCGATCCGCATCGCCTCGATATCGGTCTGCGGCCCGCGCGCCTTGAGCTGGGCCATGTCGATCGGCTCCATCAGCGATTGCTTGGCCAGCAGCATGCAGTGTTCGGCCGTGCCACCGATGCCGATCCCCAGCATCCCCGGCGGGCACCAGCCGGCGCCCATCTGCGGCAGCATCTCGATCACCCAGTCAACGATCGAGTCGCTGGGGTTCATCATCTTGAACTTGGACTTGTTCTCGCTGCCGCCGCCCTTGGCGGCGACATCGATCGAAACCTTGCTGCCCGGCACCATGGTCACGTGCAGTACGCTGGGGGTGTTGTCGCGGGTGTTGCGGCGAGTGAAGGCCGGATCGGCCAGCACCGAGGCGCGCAGCTTGTTTTCCGGGTGGAGATAGGCGCGGCGCACACCTTCATCGACCACGTCCTGCAGCGACCGCTCGCTCTCCAGCCGGCAGTTCTGGCCCCATTCGACGAAGACATTGACGATGCCGGTATCCTGGCAGATCGGCCGGTGCCCCTCGGCGCACATCCGGCTGTTGGTCAGGATCTGGGCAATCGCGTCCTTGGCCGCCGGGCCCTGCTCGGCCTGATAGGCCTCGCCCAGCGCGCGGATATAGTCCATCGGGTGGAAATAGCTGATGAATTGCAGCGCGTCGGCCACGCTCTCGATCAGGTCTTCCTCGCGGATCGTTACCATTTCGGCCATTGCAGCGCGCTCCTGAATCTGGGGTTTGCCCGCCCTTTAGTCATGCAATACCCCTTGCGTCAAAGCGCTTGGCGCAGCACGGCGCTTCGCCTAGAAGCAAGGCGATTGTGCGACTGTATTGTTTATGCAATACAGTTCCACGAGGAAGGGTTTTGGAATGACTATCACTGCCGAGCGACCGGGCACTGTCGATTTCGCCGCCGCCCGCCGCGCCATGATCGACAGCCAGCTGCGCCCCAGCGGGGTCAACGATCCCGCCGTACTTGATGCTTTCGCCCGCATCGCGCGTGAGGAATTCGTGCCCGCAGCCGCGCGCGGCCATGCCTATATCGACCGCGCGATCCCGCTGGGCAATGGCGGGGCCCTGGCCGCGCCGCTGTTCCATGGCCGGATGCTGACCGAGGCCGCGCCGGTTGCGGATGACCGCGTCCTGGTTGTCAGCGGCGGCAGCGGCTACCTCGCCGCGCTGGCCGAGCTGCTGTCCGGCTCGGTGACGGTCATCACCGCCGCCGATGCCGCCGCCGGCAAGGCCAAGGGCCGGTTCAGCCTGATCCTGGTCGATGGCGCGATCGAGCAGCTGCCCGACAGCCTATCCGCCCGCCTTGAAGACGCTGGTCGACTGGTGACGGGCCTTGTCGAACGCCGGGTGACCCGCCTCGCGATTGGCCGCAAGGCCGCCGGAGCCGTGGCGCTGTTGCCGCTGGCCGAAATGGGAATCCCGGTGCTGGCCGAGTTCGCCGCGCCAAAACGCTGGAGCTTCTGAGTATGGCCACACGGCTGGGGCGCGCAATCCTGCTGGCGGGAATTGGCCTTGGTGCCGCCCCCGCCCTGGCCGATGACCTGCGCGAGGCGCTGGTACTGGCCTATAATACCAATCCGACGCTCCAGGCCGCCCGCGCCCAGCAGCGCGCGGTCGATGCTGGCGTCGCCGTGGCCCGTTCGGCCGCGTTGCCGACGATCAGCGGTGCCGCCACCCATACCGAGCTGATCAAGCGCTCCGCCTCCACTGTCGGCGGGCCGCTGTCAGGGCCGGAACGGACCTTCTCGGCCGATCTCAGCGCCGGGATGCCGCTTTATGCCGGCGGCGCGATCCGCAATTCGATCAATGCCGCCAAGACCCGCGTCGAAGCCGGTCGCGCCGATCTGCGCGGGGCCGAGACCGAAGTGTTCAGCGCGGTGGTCGCCGCCTACATGGACGTGATCCTGAACCAGGCGGTGGTTGGCCTCAACCGCGGCCAGGTCGGCGTGCTGGAAGTGAACCTCCAGGCCACCAGGGACCGGTTCGAGATCGGCGACCTGACCCGGACCGACGTTGCGCAGTCACAGGCCCGGCTCAGCCTGGCGAAGGGGCAGACCCGTGGGGCCGAGGCCCAGCTGGTCGCCGCGCGCGAGCGCTATATCGCCATTGTCGGCAAGGAGCCGGTCGACCTGCAGGCCCCGCCGCCGCTGCCGGGCCTGCCCGCCGATGTCGAAACCGCGGTCCAGGTCGCGCTCGATTCGAACCCTGACCTGCTGGCCGCGCGCCAGCGCAGCAAGGCTGCGGGTTTCGATACCGCCGCCGCCGGATCGGGCCGCTTGCCGACGGTCAGCGTCTTCACCGGAGTCGGTTATACCGATTACTACAACACCCTGGGCGGCGGTTCGCCGGCGCTCAACCAGTCGAGCACCACGGCCCAGGCCGGCATCCGCGCCTCGATCCCGCTATTCCAGGGCGGCCTGCCCGCGGCCCAGCGCCGCCAGGCCCAGGCCCGCGAAGGCGCGACGCTGGAACAGGAAATCGCGATCGAGCGGCAGATTGTCTCGGGCGTGCGGGCCGCTTTTGCCAGCTGGCAGGCCACGCGCGAGATCATCGATTCGTCGCAGGCCGCGGTCGATGCCGCCAAGCTCAGTCTTGAAGGCGTGAAGGCCGAGAACACGGTTGGCAACCGCACTATCCTCGACATCCTGAATGCCCAGCAGGAACTGCTCAACGCACAGGTCCAGCTGGTGACCGCGCAGCGCAACGCCTATGTCGCCGGGTTCAACCTGCTGGCCGCGATGGGGAAGGCCGAAGCGCGTGATCTCGCGCTTGATGGCGGGGCATTGTACGATCCGGTCGCCAATTACGACCGGGTTGCGGGCAATATCTGGGACTGGGCCAGTGATCCGGCACCAAAGGCCCGCGGCACGCGCACCGTTGACACCAAGCCCCAGGACGGGTCAGTAAAGCCCCAGTGATTCCGTCCCGGATCGGGACGCTATGGGGGTTATGCGATGCGCCAGACCGGTGAACCTTCGGTCGAGGAAATCCTCGAGTCGATCAAGAAGGTGATCGCGCGGGACAATCGGGCAATCGCCGCGGTTGAACGCAAGGTGCGCGAAGAGCGCGGCCTGCGCCCCACTCCTGAACCGGCCGAAGCCGAGGACGACGATGTCTTCGAACTCGATTCATCGGCGGAACTGGCCGAGGACGAAGCGGCTGACGAATCGCCGCTGCTGCCCGAGGAGCGCGCCAGTTCGATGCGCGAATCGCTTGCTGCGCTCGCCATGCTCGCCGAACCGGGGGTGCCGCCGCAGATCGTCCGTTCCGGCGAAACCTCGCTTGAAGGCCTGACCCGCGAACTGCTGCGCCCGGCGCTGGCGGAATGGCTGGACAAGAACCTCCCGCCGCTGGTTGAACGGATGGTTGCCGCCGAGATCGCCCGGATCGTCGGCAAGAAGGTCTGATCCCGCTGGCCGACCACCTCCCTGCCGAAATCGCCGAAGCCCGCACCCGGCTTGATCGGTTGGGAGGTCATGCCGTGCGCTGGCAGATCTTCCTCTGCGCCGATCCCGGCGAGCCCAAGTGCTGCGATCTCGCTCACGGGCAAGAGGCCTGGAAGTTCCTGAAGAAGCGGCTGGGTGAACTGGGCCTGGGGGGCCACACCGGGGTGCTGCGCAACAAGGTGGGCTGCCTGCGGGTCTGCGCGGCCGGGCCGGTCGCCGTGGTCTGGCCCGGGCCGACCTGGTATCATTCCTGCACGCCCGACGTGCTGGAGCGGATCATCCAGGAGCACCTGATCGGCGGCGAACCGGTGGCCGAATACCGCCTCGATCCGCAGGCCGCAGCCAGTGACTGAGCAGTCAGTCGCGGTCGTCAACCGCCTCGTCGTGGCCGGTTCCGCTGGACAGGAACAGCAGGGCCATCAAGGCCACCGTCAGCATCATGAAACCAGCCGTGCCCAGCACAGTCGCGATGTAGAGATGGATCGAGGGCAGGCCGAATTCCCAGGCCAGGTAAGCGATCAACGCGATGCAGACTGCCAGGGTAGCCAGCGCCCAATTGCGCATCAGGCGCTTGTACCGGCCCCAGGCGATCGAGGCGATTTCGGGGTTCTCGAGCGGTGAACGGTTCATGCCACGCGCCATGCGCGCCCTTGCGCAGCAAGGCAAGAGGCTGGGCGAATGGGCAGGACGAATAGGCGGACTCGCCATCGTCCCCGGTTCATGGCATCATCCGACTCTGGCTGGGGGAGGATAGCCATGACCATTGCCCGCCTGATCGAGAGCCGTAACGGTTCGATCGTGTCAATCGATGTCCAGGCCACCGTGCGCGAAGCAGTGACCTTGCTGGCCGAGAAGCGGATTGGCGCACTACCTGTGTTGAAAGACGGGGCGATCGCCGGGATCTTTTCCGAACGCGACGTCGTCTATCGCCTGGCCGCAGCTGGACCGGCCATGCTCGACGGCCCGGTGGGCGCCGTGATGACCGCGCCGGCCATCACGGTAGATCCTTCAGCCGATGTGCTTGACGCGCTGGGCCTGATGACCAGGCGGCGGATCCGGCACCTGCCGGTGGTCCGGGACGGGGCGATGATCGGCTTCGTTTCGATCGGAGATCTGGTGAAATACCGGATCGAGCGGATCGAAAGCGAGGCCGAGGCCATGCGCAGCTATATCCAGAGCGCCTGACGCCACCTTGCGGGGCGGGGCTGCTCGGCCTACATCGGCAGCATGGATGCGCCGACCATGAACCTCAGCCCCGCCGCTGCCGCACGCGTGGCCTTCATTGCCGCAAAGCAGGGTCGGCCCGCCGCCTTGCGGCTGGCCGTCGAGGGTGGCGGGTGTTCGGGTTTCCAGTACCGCTTCGGCCTTGCCGACAGCATCGACGACGATGACCTGGTGGTCGAGACCGATGGCGTGAAGCTGATAGTCGATCCGGTCAGCCTCGACCTTGTGGCCGGCAGCACGGTCGATTTCGTCGATTCGCTGGGCGGTTCGGCCTTCAAGGTCGAAAATCCGCAGGCGGCGGCCGGTTGTGGCTGCGGCTCCAGCTTCGCGGTCTGATCGCAGACTGTGCGCATCGCCTCGTTCAACATCAACGGGATCAAGGCCCGGCTGCCGCGCCTGCTTGAATGGCTCGAGGAAACCCGTCCGGCGGTCGCCTGCCTGCAGGAGATCAAGACCCAGGATGAGGGCTTTCCCGCCACCGAGTTCGAAAAGATCGGCTATCACGCGCTGTGGCACGGGCAGAAGGGCTTCAATGGCGTGGCCGTGCTGGCCGATGGCACCGCGCCCACCCTGGTCCAGCAAGGTCTGCCTGGCGATCCCGCGGATGAACAGGCCCGCTATCTCGAAGTCGAGGTGTTCGGCATGCGGGTCGTCAATATCTATCTGCCCAATGGCAATCCGCAGCCGGGGCCGAAGTTCGATTACAAGCTGGCGTGGATGGAACGGCTACGCCACCGGATGCGGGCGATCATGGCCGAGGAAGTCCCCGCCGTGGTGCTTGGCGATTACAATGTGATCCCGACCGACCGTGACATCTGGTCCCCTCGGGCCATGGCCGACGATGCGCTGATGCAGCCTGAATCGCGCGATGCCTATGTGCGGCTGCTGGCCGATGGCTGGACCGACGCGATCGCCACGCACAACCCGCGCGGCGGAGTCTGGACCTATTGGGATTACCAGGCCGGTGCCTGGCAGCGCGATCACGGGTTCCGGATCGACCATGCCCTGCTCTCGCCCGAGTTGGCCGACCGGCTGCTGGCCTGCGGGGTCGACAAGGAGCATCGCGGCCGGGAAAAGGCCAGCGATCACGCGCCGATCTGGGTCGAGCTGCGCCGCTGAAACCGCAGCAAATGGACGGGGGGCCAAAGCCCCCCTGCCCACTCAACGATAAAACACGTGATTGTCGACGCGGGCCATCCGCGTAAGCCGCCAGCCGGGCGACACATAGGCCGCGTGGAAGTACATGGCGCCCTCGACCGGGCTGCGCCAGCTCCCTTCATGCGCGATCTGGGCAATCGCCACGGCATTCTTCCAGTGGCGCGAATTGCGGTTGACCGTCGGCATCGACTTGCCACGCACGAACGAGAACTGCGCGGGCTGGTAAACCACGCCGCAATAGGTTTCGGGAAAGCGGCCCGACTTGGAACGGGTGACGATCACCCGGCCAACCGCCAACTGGCCTTCCAGCGATTCACCCTTGGATTCGAAATAGATTGCCCCGGCCAGGCAGTTGAGATCGTGTGAGAGCTCTTCGGGCTGGGGTTGGGCATCGACCAGTTCGGCCAGGCTAGCGGCAACAGCGTCGGCCTCCACGTCGTCCGACAGGAGTGGCTGGATCACCGGCTCGGCAATGGTCTGGGGATTCGGTTCTGCCTGGATCAGTGCGGGAACCTTGGTTTCCGCCGCAGCACCCGAACCGTTGGCGCTGACCAGGATCATCATGAGGCTCGCGGCGACAGCAATGGCGCTGGCGCGGTTGAGCTTGGTACTGTTCTGAATGCGGCGCATTCGTCCGTCTTATTGGGCGGTGGACGCGCCTGGCGCAGGATGGGAAAGGGGCTGAACAACCGAAATCAGACTGCCCCCGGCCGAAAATCCTGCCGGCTGTCCCCCGTCTGCGTGCTAGCACGAATGGCCGAAACGCCGCTCGCACCGCCTGCGCACAAACAAAGGTGCGCCCCTTTGTTTTCGCAGTGCAGCAAAGTCAACCCGCCAATCACCCCGATCGGATGAACCGTTCACCATCCGCGATATCCAGTTCAACAATCCACAGGTCGGGGTCCTGGGTACCGCGGCGGGCCAGCCATTCCTGGATTTCCTGCCTGTTTTCAGGATCTTCGGCCTTGGAGAGGGTCCATTCGCGGGTGCCATCGGGGCGCGGCATCCGCTCGAAAACCCGCGTATTTCCGCCTTTTTCGGTCAGAATGACAAGGATTGTCCCCGCATCGCGTTCACCTTTGTGCAGGACAGTGGCAAAACCGCCCGCCGCTTCGACCAGCCGGATGAGCGCGCCAACCTCGAGCTGGGCGGGCAGGCGCGGCTCCATGGCCCTAGCCGCCAAGCGCGGCGGCATAGCCCGGCAGGCCAGCCAGGGCGATGCGGCTGCGCATGAAGGTTCCGGTACCGCGGCCAATCTCCTCGCCCTCGGCATCGACCAGCCGGCTTTCCGCCACCAGCACCCGCTTGCGACCGGATACCCAGCGCCCTTCGGCAATGACCTGCCCGGTGCGAACCGGCTTGGTGAAATGCAGGTTGAAGGCGGTGGTCAGCAGGAAGCGGTCGGTAATCAGCGTGTTCGCGGCATAGAACGCGGCATCATCCAGCATCTTGAAATAGATCGTGCCGTGCGCGGCCCCTGCAGCGTGATAGCAGCTCTCGGTGACGTTGAAGACGATCCGGGCGCTGCCTTCGCCAGTGACGGTCAGGGCGGATTCGAACAACCGGTTGACCGGTGCCGAGGCATAGAGGTTTTCCAGCGCGCGCCAGTGCAGGGCGGCACCGGACACGCCCCCGTCAGGCGGCGTCGCGGTCGATGACATTGGCAAGCAGAGCGTAAAGCGCCTCGGCTCCCGGTGCCTCGCTCAGCGCGGCATGCATGGCCTCGTCACGCATCATCCGGCTGATCGCCGCCAGCGCGTGCAGGTGCGCCGCGCCCGCCGCTTCCGGCGAGAGCAGGCCGAACACCAGATCGACCGGCATGCCATCGGCGGCATCGAAGGCGACTGGTGCTTGCAGCCGCAGGAACACGGCAACCGGGCGTGCCAGGCCAGGAAGCCGGGCATGGGGAATCGCCACGCCGCGGCCGAAGCCGGTGCTGCCCAGCCGTTCACGCTCCTCGATCCGTTCCAGCACCTGGACTGGATCAAGCCCATAAACCCGGGCGAATCGCTGTGTGAGCTGCTCGAGAATCGTTTGCTTGCTGTCAGCGGCGATAGTGCCGACGGCTTCGGGCAAGAGCGTGAAAAGTGCGGTCATGACAGTGGAATAGGTCCGAAACGGGGGCGCTGGCACGAGCCAGGGGGCAAGGGAGGCGGAATCGCTGCCGCACCATCACCCCCTCACCCTCGCCAAAGGTCTGGAGGGCCCATACTCCTATGGTCAGGAAGGTTCAACCCACCCGATCGATCCGTCACCCCGGCGGTAAACCATGTTGTGCTTGCCGGTTGCCGCGTTCTTGAACAGCAGCGCGTTGGTGTTGCGCAGGTCAAGCATCATCACCGCGTCAGAGACGCTGGCCTCGGGCACATCGACCCGGGTTTCGGCAATCACCACCGGAGCATCGATGGTGACTTCCTCTTCCTCGGCATCGGGCTCGATGAAGACGGTGTAGGCGGCTTCCTCGGTCTTGATAGCATGGGCGGCGGCTTCATGCCGGTCCTTGATCCGGCGCTTGTACCGGCGCAGCTGCTTGTCGATCTTCTCCGCCGCCTGATCGAGCGCGACGTGGGCATCGTGGGCAATCCCCGCACCCTTGAGCACCAGCCCCTGCATCACATGGGTGACGATATCCGCGCGAAAGGCCCCGGCCGGAGCTCGATTGAAGGTGACACTGGAAGAAAGGGCATTGGAGAAGTACTTGTTCACCACTGCGGAAATCCGTTCCTGGGCATGAGCCTGGAGCGCTTCGCCGGTTTCGATCTGATGGCCGGATACGCGGATGTCCATGGGTTCTTCTCCTCTTGGTTAAATCAGGCCGATCCGCTCAGGAACGCCATAGCGGCTCCTTCAGCGAATCGAGCAGTGCAGCGTGGGCAGCCAGTTCCGCCTCGCTGGGTGCATGGGGGCGCGGGGCGCGGAACGGACGGTCGCGCTGCGGGCGCGCGACCGGCTCGGCCAGGCTGGCGACATTGGCGTCAGCGGCCAGTTCAAGCCCGATCTGCCGCCCGCCGGTCAGTTCGACATAGACCTGGGCCAGCAGTTCGGCATCCAGCAGCGCACCGTGCAGCGTGCGGTGGCTGCGATCGATGCCATAGCGGGTGCACAGCGCGTCGAGCGAGTTCTTGGCCCCTGGATGGCGGACCCGGGCCAGCGCCACGGTATCGATCATCCGCTCCTTGGAGAGCGGGTCGAGCCCGCACATCTCCAGCTCCATGTTGACGAAGCCGAAGTCAAACCCGGCATTGTGCGCCACCAGCATGGAATCGCCGATGAATTCGAGGAATTCGGCAGCCTTCTCATGGAAGCGCGGCTTGTCGGACAGGAAGGTGGCGGACAGGCCGTGAACCGCTTCGGCAGCGGCGGGCATATCGCGGTCAGGATTGAAATAGCAGTGAAAGGTCGCACCGGTGGTTACCCGGTTGACCATCTCGACACAGCCGATTTCCACCAGCCGGTCACCGCTCCTGGGATCGAGTCCCGTGGTTTCGGTGTCGAAAATGATCTCGCGCATTACCCCCTAGATATCGGCCGGGGATTCGCTGCTGGCAAGGGGCCGACTCGCTAAATCTTTGCACCGGTGATCGCATGGACGAGGCGCGCCACCGCATGGCGCGTTTCGGCCAGCGAAGTCCCCGTATCGATCACATGATCGGCCCGCGCCCGTTTTTCGGCGTCTGGTACTTGCAGCTTCAGGATCTGGGCGAACTTTTCCTCGGTCATGCCCGGCCGGGCCAGCACGCGTTCGCGTTGCTGCTCATAAGGGGCGGAGACCACCGCCACCGCATCGAGGCCGTGATTGCCGGCCTTTTCGAACAGCAGTGGGATGTCAAACACGATCAACGGGGCATCGGCGTTGTCGGCCAGGAAGACGCGGCGCATTTCCGCGACTTCAGGGTGCACGATCGATTCGAGCAGTTTCAGCGCCTCAGGATTGCCGAAGACGGCAGCGCCCAGCTTCTGCCGGTCAACCCCTTGCGGACCGGTCGTGCCGGGGAAGGCGCGCTCGATCGGGGCCAGGCAGGCGCCGCCCGGCCCCTGCAATTCGTGCACCGCGGCATCGGCATCGAACACCGGCACGCCCAGCCCACGCAGCATCGCGGCAACCGCGCTCTTGCCCATGCCGATTGAGCCGGTGAGGCCGAGGATGAATGGACGTTTCTCGGTCATTTCGTGAGCAGGCTCCGCAATTCGGCGTCGGCCACGCGGGGGGCGGGCGCACCAAAGAACTTCTCGAAGGCCGCTGCCGCCTGGCCGATCAGCATGGCCAGGCCGTCGATCGTCCCCAACCCATGGGCGCGGGCATCATGCAGAAACCGGGTGTCGAGCGGAGCGGTTACAATGTCATAAGCTACTGCATTGCCAAGGAATCCTGCCCAGGGAAGGACGAGCGGCGGGTGACCGGTCATGCCGAGCGGCGTGGCGTTGATGATCAGGCTGAAAACCTCGGGATCGGCGGGGCGCAGCGGTCCGGCGGGCAGTTCGGCAAGGTCGAGCAGGAAATCCTCGTCACGGCCCAGATAGTCGAAGAACTCGGCCCGGGCCTTGGCTGGATTGCGGCTGATCGACCAGATCAGGAATTCGTGGTGGAACAGCACATCGATGATTGCCCGCGCCGCGCCGCCAGTGCCGATGACATAGGCAAACCGGTATTCCTGATCCCCCAGCAGCGGCAGGACCGGTTCCATAAAACCTTGTGAATCAGTGTTATATCCTGTCAGCAGACCATCGGCCCCGCGCACCACGGTGTTGACCGCCCCGATCCGCGCCGCCTCGGGATCGACCGCATCGAGCAGCGGCATGACTGCCTGCTTGTGCGGCATGGTGACGTTGCAGCCACGCCAGGCCGGATCTCCGCGCCGCGCCGCGATATAGTCGGCCAGGCCCTCCGCCGTGACGTGGCAGGCGCGGTATTCCGCGGCGATTCCCAGCTGGCGCAGCCAGAAGCCGTGGATCGCGGGCGATTTGGATTGCGCGATCGGATCCCCGATCACTTCGGCATAGGCAATGGTCACGCCACCAGCACTCCACGGGCCCTCAAGGCCCCCAGCACGGGTAGCAAAGGCATACCCAGCACGGTGAAATGGCTACCTTCGATGGCCTCGAACAATTGTACGCCCAGCGCCTCGATCCGGAACACCCCGACACAGGCGGCCACGGCGGGCCATTCGGCGGCGAGATAGCGCTCGATGAAGGCCTCGCTGAGATGGCGAACCTGCAGCCGGGCGCAGTCGGCATGGTCCCAGTAGGTATGACCGTTCCGGGCAAGGGCAGCGGCGCTATGGAGTTCCATTACCTTGCCCGAGAAGAAGGCGAGGTGCTGCGCCGCCTCGTGCCGCCCGCCCGGCTTGTCGAAGCGCCGCCCCTCGACCGAGACCAGCGAATCGCTCCCCAGCACCCAGGCATCGGGTACCTCGCGCGAAACGGCGAGCGCCTTGGCCCGGGCCAGGGCGAGGGCGACCTCGGCCGGGGGCGCGCCGCCCATTTCGGCCTCGATCGCGCGTTCGTCGACCGATGCGGGCCGCGCGGTAAAGGCCACCCCGGCCGCTTCGAGCATGGCCCGGCGCGAGCCGCTTTGCGAAGCGAGCACCAGCGTGGTTGATGCGCCGGTCATGCGTGGTCGGCGCCCATGCGGCGCTCGTTATAGAAATTGATCACGGCCGCGGCCGTCTCCTCGATCGAACGGCGGGTCACGTCGATCACCGGCCAGCCGTTATCGGCAAACATCCGCCGGGCATACTGCACTTCCTTGGTCACGCGTTCCTGGTCGACATAGGCGGTTTCGGGCACCTGGTTCAAAGAGAGCAGCCGGTTGCGGCGGACCTGGACCAGCCGCTCTGGCGCGGTGGTCAGCCCGACCACCAGCGGATGGCGCAGCCCGAACAGCGCGGGCGGCGGCGGGCTTTCCACCACGATCGGGATATTCGCCACCTTGTACCCACGATTGGCGAGGTAGATGCTGGTCGGCGTCTTCGAACTGCGCGATACGCCGGCGAGCACGATGTCGGCTTGTTCCCAATCCTCCCACGCAACGCCATCGTCATGCGCAATCGTGTAATGGATCGCGTCGACGCGGGCGAAATAGGCCTCGTCCATCGCGTGCTGCCGGCCGGGCCGGGCATGCGGATGCTGGCCCAGCGCGGCCTTGAGCGCCTCGACCGCGGATTCGAGGACCGCCACCGTGGGCAGGCCCAGCGCCCGGCAGCGCTCCTCCAGCCGGTCACGGATCTCGAGATTGGCGAGGGTATAGAACACCAGCCCGGGATGGCTGGCGATCTCGCCCATGATCCGGTCGAGGTGCTGGAGCGAACGGACCATCGGCCAGAAGTGGCGGCTGACGTCCGCCCCCTCGAACTGGGCGAGCGCGGCCTTGGCGATCGTTTCCAGCGTTTCGCCGGTCGAATCCGAAAGCAGGTGGAGATGGAGGCGCGGCATGGTGCTGGTCCGGGAACCCCTGTGGACAGATTGCCGCATAAACCACGGGAGAAAGGCCGGGACAAGTTCGGGCCCCAATTCGCTGCCCGATACCGGCTCTGCGATCGGCAGGTTGTGGACAGGTGGAAAAGGATTCCCACAGGCTGGGGACAGTGGGGACAAGTCCGGCTTGACCCGCTGCGGCGCAGAGTCGCACCCGCGCTTTGCCCTGTTCAGGCCGGGACAAATCGGGCAAGGTGCCGTCATCCCCGCTTTCCACAGCCCAACAGCTACTGAATCCTATTAAGAATCTAATTTGTATTTGATTGGAATCCCGCGATGCCCGGTTTGCTGCTCCGTACCCTGTCTGGCGAAAACACGGCCGAGCGGCCAGTCTGGCTGATGCGCCAGGCCGGGCGTTATCTGCCCGAATACCGCGCGCTGCGGGCCAGCAAGGGGGGCTTCCTGCCGCTGGTCTATGATAGCGAGGCTGCCGCCGAGATCACGCTCCAGCCGATCCGCCGCTTCGGGTTCGATGGCGCGATCCTGTTCTCCGACATCCTGATCGTGCCCTATGCCATGGGGCAGGACCTCGAATTCCTGGTGGGCGAGGGTCCGCACCTGTCGCCCCGGCTGCTTGATGCGGCGCTGTCCAGCCTCAGCGCGGTGCCCGAGCGGCTTGAGGCGATCTATGAAACGGTCCGGCTGGTCCGCGCCGCATTGCCGGCCGACAAGACCATGCTGGGCTTCGCCGGCAGCCCGTGGACCGTCGCGACCTATATGGTCAACGGCGAGGGCAGCCGCGACCAGCACGATACCCGCGCCTATGCCTATCGCGACCGGGCCGGTTTCCAGGCGATCATCGATGCGATCATCGCCGTGACCGTGGAATACCTCGCCGGACAGATCCAGGCCGGGGCCGAGGCCGTGCAATTGTTCGACAGCTGGTCGGGCAGTCTGGCGCCGGCCGAGTTCGAACGCTGGGTAATCGCCCCCAACGCGGCCATCGTGCGGCAGGTGAAGGCCCGCTTCCCGCAGGTGCCGATCATCGGTTTTCCGAAGGGTGCCGGTGAAAAGCTGGCGGCCTATGCGCGCGAGACCGGGGTCGATGCCGTGGGGGTCGACGAGACCATCGATCCGCTGTGGGCGGCGAAGGCGCTGCCGGCCGGGATGCCGGTTCAGGGCAATCTCGATCCGCTGCTGCTGCTGGCCGGCGGTGCGGAACTGGAGCGCCAGGCGCTGCACATTCTTGATGCCTTTGCCGACCGCCCGCACGTGTTCAACCTGGGCCACGGGATCGGCCAGACCACGCCGATCGAACATGTTGGCCAGCTGCTGGCGCTGGTGCGCGGGTGGAAGCGCTAGTATGATGTCGCCATGCTATCGTGGGTGCTCAGCATGACCTATCTTTGGCTCAAGGCCGGCCACATCACGTTCATGGTGTTCTGGATGGCGGGGCTGTTCATGCTGCCGCGGTTCTTCGTCTACCACCAGGAAGAGCTTGAGCGCGATGGCGCCAGCGGGCCACAGCACGCCTTGTGGATCGACCGCGAACGCCGCCTGCTGAAGATCATTCTCTGGCCTTCGCTGGTGGTCACCTGGGCGCTGGGGCTGGCCCTGGCCATGACCATCGGCGCCTTCACCCAGCCGTGGTTCCACGCCAAGCTGGGACTGGCGCTGATCCTGACCGCCTATCACGTCTGGATGGCCGGCTATGCCGCCGATCTTGCCCAGGGGCGGATGCGCTTTACCGGCAAACGGCTGCGCCTGCTCAACGAGGTGCCGGGCCTGGCGGCCGTGCTGATCGTGATCATGGTGGTGGTGAAGCCGTTCTGATCGGTTGTCGGCCGTGGGGGCGGGGCGCACCCGGGATGACCCGGAGTTGACCGCCCCTTGCCAAGAGCCTATCTGAGCGACGACCGGCATGGGCGCCCTGCTTGATTGACGCGCCCCGATCCGCTTTCTCCAAGCCCATCGATCGACCGGCCAGCACAGCCCCGCACGGCGCCGCAAGAGCGCTGCAAATATCGGAAATACCAAGACAATGCACCTTAAGGAACTCAAGAAGAAAACCCCCGCCGAGCTGGTCGAAATGGCCGAAGAGCTCGAGGTTGAAGCCGCGTCGACGATGCGCCGCCAGGACCTGATGTTCGCGATCCTCAAGGAACTGGCCGAGGATGGCGAGGAAATCATCGGGCAGGGCACGATCGAAGTCCTGGCCGATGGCTTCGGCTTCCTGCGCAGCCCGGAAGCGAACTATCTGGCCGGCCCCGACGACATCTACGTCTCGCCCAACCAGGTCCGCAAATGGGGCCTGCGCACCGGCGATACGGTGGAAGGCGAAGTCCGCGCACCCAAGGACGGCGAACGCTATTTCGCGATCACCAAGCTGATCAGCGTCAATTTCGACGATCCCGACGTGGTCCGCCACCGCGTCAACTTCGACAACCTGACCCCGCTTTACCCGGATGAGCGACTGAACCTCGACACCGTCGATCCGACGGTCAAGGACAAGTCGGCCCGGGTGATCGATATCATCTCACCCCAGGGCAAGGGCCAGCGCGCCCTGATCGTCGCCCCGCCGCGCACCGGCAAGACCGTGCTGCTGCAGAACATCGCCAAGGCGATCACCGACAACCACCCCGAAGTGTTCCTGCTGGTCCTGCTGGTCGACGAACGCCCCGAAGAAGTCACCGACATGCAGCGCTCTGTGAAGGGCGAGGTGATCTCCTCGACCTTCGACGAGCCCGCCACCCGCCACGTCCAGGTTGCCGAAATGGTGATCGAAAAGGCCAAGCGCCTGGTCGAACACAAGCGCGACGTGGTGATCCTGCTCGATTCGATCACCCGCCTTGGCCGGGCCTACAACACCGTGGTGCCGAGCTCGGGCAAGGTGCTGACCGGCGGTGTCGACGCCAATGCCCTGCAGCGGCCCAAGCGCTTCTTCGGCGCGGCGCGCAACATCGAGGAAGGCGGCTCGCTGTCGATCATTGCCACCGCGCTGATCGATACCGGCAGCCGCATGGACGAAGTGATCTTCGAAGAGTTCAAGGGCACCGGCAACTCGGAAATCGTGCTCGACCGCAAGGTCGCGGACAAGCGCATCTTCCCGGCGCTGGATGTCGGCAAGTCCGGCACCCGCAAGGAAGAACTGCTGGTCGGCAAGGACAAGCTTTCGAAGATGTGGGTCCTGCGCCGCATCCTGATGCAGATGGGCACGATCGACGCGATGGAATTCCTGCTCGATAAGATGAAGGATTCCAAGACCAACGAAGACTTCTTCGCCGGCATGAACCAGTAGGGCCAGTGCGCGGGCGGCGGTCCTATCCGGCCGCCGCCTGCAACTGTGCGGCCATCATCTCCCACAGCTTGTTCACCGCCTTGACCGGGCGGACCATCACCTTGAAATCGATGATCTTTCCTTCGTCGTCGAAGCGGATCAGGTCGATCCCGTTGATCAGGATTCCGTCGATCTCGCAGGTGAATTCAAGGCAGGCATCATTGCCGTCGACGAGCTCGCGGACATAGGTGAAGCTGTCGTTGCCGAGCACCTTGGCGGCGCTCAGCAGGTAGAGCATGACCTTGGCCTTGCCGGCCTGCGGGCTGTGAACCACGGGCGAATGGAACACGGCATCTTCGGCCAGCATGGCGCCGAGCAGGGCGGCATCGGCGCCGCTCGCCATATAGTCGTGCCAGGCCTGGACGCCGGGATGGGTGCTCACGGTGCGGTTCCTTCTCGTTGATTGCCGCGCGATCATGCCGCGCCTTGCGGAGAAGTTCCAGCCTGCCCTATGCCATGGCGATGGAAAGCAGCTTTCAGTCCGCCCTGGCCGAGGCCCGCCAGGCCATGGCGCAGCGTGATGCCCCGCGCGCTGCGGCGATCCTGCGCGAACTGGCCGCCAGTGGCCCGCCGGCCGGCTTTCCCTGGCTGGAACTGGCCACGGCCGAACTGGTGCTGGGGCGGGGCGATGCGGCCGAGGCGGCGGTCGACCGGCAGCTGGAACTGGCGATCCGCGATGTGGCCGCACTGCTGATGAAGGGGCGGCTGCGCGAACAGGCTGGCGATGCCCGGGCGGCTTCCTCGTTCTATCGCGCGGCCGAGGCGCAGATTGCCTTCGATGGGCGGGTCCCGCCCGACATGGCGGCACTGCGCGCCCATGCCCAGGCCTATCTCGCCAGTTCCGAGCTGGATTTTACCGCGCATCTCCTCGCCAGCCTTGATGGCGCGCTCAGCCCGACCATGCGCGAGGCGGTCGAGCTGCTGACCGGCCAGCGCCAGCTCTATCTCCAGGAGCCGAAGGTATTCTATTACCCCGGCCTGCCGCAGCGGCGGTTCTGGGAGGTGGACGAGTTTCCCTGGCTTCAGGACATGCTGGCGCTTCTTCCGCAGATGCAGGCCGAGCTGGCAGCGGTGATCGAGACCGGCGATGCCGGGTTCGATCCCTATGTCCGCCACGATCCCAACCGGCCTGCCCCGGCCAACCACCTGCTGGGCAAGGCGGACTGGTCGGCCTTCCACTTCTGGCGCGATGGCGCGGTGGTGGCTGAAAACGCCGTGCGCTGTCCCGCGACGATGGCCGCGCTGGAATGCGCACCGCTGCCGGTGATCCCCGGCCGTTCGCCCAATGCGCACTGGTCCAGCCTGCTGCCCGGCACCCATATCAAGCCGCATAGCGGCATGCTCAACACCCGGCTGATCTGCCACGTGCCGATCCTGACCGCGCCGGACTGCTGGTTGCGGGTGGGCAGCGAGACTCGTGGCTGGGAACCGGGCGTGCCGCTGGTGTTCGACGATTCGATCGAGCACGAGGCGCGGAACGACGGGCCGCAGCGGCGCGTCGTGCTGCTGTTCGAGATCTGGCGGCCCGAGATCGGCGAGGAAGACCGCGCGGCGATCGCGCGGATCTTCCAGGCCATCGGCAGTTACAGCTCAGGCTAGATTGGCTGCCAGGAAGGCGCGGGTCCGGCTGTCAGCCAGCTCGGCCCCTGCTTCGTCGCGGCGGTCGCCCATTTCGGCGGCGAACCCGTGGTCGAGCCCTTCGTAGTCGTGCAGCGTCACCTTGGGGTGATTGTCCAGCCCGGCGTGGATCGCCGCCTGGGCTTCCGGCCCGACGAAGTGATCGGCGGTCGGGATGTGGAGCATCAGCGGGTTGGCGATGGCATGGCTTTCGCCCAGCATCTGGTCGATCATCACCCCGTAATAGCCGACCGAGGCATCGATATCGGTGCGCGCGGCGGCCATATAGGCCATGCGCCCGCCCAGGCAGTAGCCGACCAGGCCGACCTTGCCGACGCCCTCGGCACCGCGAATGTGGCGGATCGCCGCTTCGATATCCTGCACGCCGAGGTCCGGGTCGTACTGGCCGAAATAGCCGAAGGCTTCCTGCAGCTGTTCAGGCACATCGGGATCGAGTTCGATCCCCGGCGCGAACCGCCAGAAGATATCGGGCGCGATCGCCAGGTAGCCGTCCTTGGCCCAGTTGTCGCACTTCTGCCGGATGCCCGGGTTTACCCCGAAGATTTCGGGAATGACGATGATCGCCGCCTTCGCCGCGCCTTCCGGGCGGGCGACATAGGCGGGGATCGTGGCGCTGCCATCGAGGGCGGGGAAGGCGGTGTTGGTGGCCATGGGGCTGCTCCGGCTGGATGGGGAAGGTAGGATAGCGGCTTTGGCCCAATATGCCCCCCGGATGGACTTTGCCAAGGCCCTGTGCCAGCTTCCCATCCAGGGACCGGGAACCGTCGTGCCAAGGAGAGCAAGATGAAGATCAATGTCGAGATCGACTGCACGCCGGAGGAAGCACGCACTTTTCTGGGCCTGCCCGATGTGGGCAAGGCCAACCAGTTCTATGTCGAGGCGATCGCCAAGGCGATGAAGGGCGCGGGCAATGTCGACCAGATCCAGGATATCGCCAAGAACATCGCCCCAATGGGGCAGATGGGCCTGAAGCTGTTCCAGCAATTCGTGGAGAATGGCGCGGCCTTTGCTGCCGGTGCGAAGAAGAAGAGCGAGGACTGAGGTCCCGGCATTGCGGCTGATCCGGACCCGGCCATGACTGACACCATCTTTGCCCTGTCCAGTGGCGCGCCGCCGGCCGCGATTGCCGTGGTGCGGATCAGCGGACCGGCCGCGCGTTCCGCCTTGACCGCGCTGGCCGGGCGAGTGCCGCCCGAGCGCCGTGCGGTGGCCGCCACGCTGCGCGATGGCGCGGGTGACGTGCTCGACCGGGCGCTGGTGCTGTGGCTGCCCGGCCCGAACACGGCGACGGGCGAGGATACGGCGGAACTCCACCTTCACGGCGGTCGGGCGGTGGTGGCGGCAGTCTCGGCCGCGCTCGCGGCAGTTCCTGGCCTTCGCGCCGCCGAACCGGGAGAGTTCACCCGCCGCGCCTTTGCCAACGGGCGGATCGACCTGGCCGAAGCCGAGGGCTTGGCAGACCTCCTCGCGGCTGAAACCGAGCTGCAACGGCGCAGCGCGGTCACCATGGCGGGCGGGGCCTTGTCGCGCAGGGTCGAGGATTGGCGCGAGCGTTTGCTGGGGCTTTCCGCCTCGGTCGAGGCCGTGCTCGATTTTGCCGACGAGGATGACGTGGCGACGCTGCCGGCCGATTTCCTCACCCGGATCGATGCCTTGCGCGCCGAGATTGCCACCTGGCTGGCCCGCCCCCGTGCGGAAGTGCTGCGCGAAGGTTTCCGGGTGGTCATCGCCGGGCCACCGAATGCCGGAAAAAGCACCTTATTCAACACTTTGGTTCAGGACGAGGCGGCAATTGCCACGCCGATTGCCGGAACCACGCGCGACGTGCTGACCCGCCCGGTCGCTTATGACGGGGTACCGTTCCTGTTTGCCGACACGGCTGGCCTCCACGATGCGACCGATGATGTGGTCGAGGCGATCGGGATCGAACGCGCGCTCGAGGCGCTCGACCGTGCCGACCTGGTGCTGTGGCTCGGTCCGGAAGGACAGGGCCCGGCCGGTGCCTGGGAAGTCGCGGCGCAATGCGATCGGCCCAACGTGGCTGCGAAGCGCCATCCACGCCACAGGATCTCCGCCGTGTCGGGGCTGGGCATGGCTGAGCTGATCGCCGACCTTGTCGCCACCGCACGCCAGGCCATGCCCAAGCCGGGTGACGTGGCGCTCAACGAACGCCAGCACCACCAGTTGCACGAGGCTGCGCGCGCGCTGCAATCGGCGGAAGACGAATGCGATCCGCTGCTGGTGGCGGAATCGCTGCGGCTTGCCCGCGTGGCGTTCGACGGCCTGCTGGGCCGCACGACCACCGAGGACATGCTTGATGCCTTGTTCGGGCGGTTCTGCATCGGGAAATAGACTGTTCCACGTGGAACATCGCTGGGGTAAAGCCCGCCCGGCACATGGACCAGTTTGATATCATCGTTGTGGGCGGCGGGCACGCCGGGGTCGAGGCGGCAGCCGCCGCCGCACGGATGGGCGCGCGCACCGCGCTGGTCAGTTTCGACCTCGATGCAATCGGTGCGATGAGCTGCAATCCGGCGATTGGCGGCCTCGGCAAGGGGCACCTGGTGCGCGAAGTCGATGCCTGCGACGGGATCATCGCCCGCGCCGCCGATGCGGGTGCGATCCATTACCGCATGCTCAACCGCTCGAAAGGCAGCGCGGTGCAGGGGCCGCGCGTCCAGGCCGATCGCAAGCGGTTCAAGGCGGCGGTGCAGCACTTGCTCGCCCGTCAGGGGGCACTGACGCTGATCCGGGGTGAGGCGGCAGCGCTGCGGCTCAGTGGCTCGCGCGTTGCCGGGATCGAGCTGGCTGATGGAACCGCACTGGCCGCGCGGGCCGTGGTGCTCTGCACCGGGACCTTCCTCGGCGGCGTGCTGTTCCGGGGTGAGGAGCGAATTGTCGGCGGCCGGATTGGCGAGGCCTCGGCCCAGCGGCTGGCCGCACAGTTGCGCGAAGCGGCACTGCCGATGGCGCGGCTGAAAACCGGCACGCCGCCGCGCCTCGACGGGCGGACGATCGACTGGGCGCGGCTGGAAGAGCAGCCGTCCGATCCCGAACCCTGGACCATGTCGGCGCTTCCACGTGATTTTGGGGGGGCAGGCCGCGTGCTCCCGCAGGTGTTCTGCGCGATCACGCGCACCAATGCGCGCAGCCACGATGTGATCCGCACCAACCTGCATCGCTCGCCGCTGTTTTCAGGGGCGATTGGCGCGCAAGGACCACGTTATTGTCCGTCGATCGAGGACAAGATCCACCGCTTTGGTGACCGCGACGGGCACCAGGTGTTCCTCGAACCGGAAGGGCTCGATACGCACCTGGTCTATCCCAACGGCATTTCCACCTCGCTGCCTGCCGATGTCCAGCTGGCCATGCTGCGCACGATGGAGGGGCTCGAGCGCGTTGAAATGGTTGTTCCCGGCTATGCGGTGGAATACGACCACATTGATCCACGCGCCCTGCGCCCTAGCCTGGAACTGCGCGATCTGCCCGGACTCTACTGCGCGGGCCAGATCAATGGCACCACCGGCTATGAGGAAGCGGCAGCGCAAGGCCTTGTAGCGGGCATGCAGGCCGCGGCCGAAGTGCTGGGCCGCGCGCCGATCGCGCTGGACCGGGCCAATAGCTACATGGCGGTGATGATCGACGATCTGACGCTGCATGGGGTGAGCGAGCCTTACCGGATGCTGACAGCGCGCGCCGAGTACCGGCTCCGACTGCGCGCCAACAATGCTTCCACCAGGTTGACCCCGCTGGCGCTGGCGGCTGGCTGCGTCGGGACCGAGCGCGCCGAATGGTTCGCGCGGCGCGAGGAAGCGCGGGAATCCATCGGTGTGGCGTTCGATCAGACGGCAACCGGACACGAATTGGTCCAGGCTGGATTGCCGGTGCGGGCTGACGTTGGTCGCCTGGCGATGCGCGAATGGCTGCGGTTTGGCGGTATCGATCTCGCCGCGCTGGAGCCCTGGCTTGGCGAGGCTGTGGCAGTTGATCGCGATCTGGCGGCAGAATTGGCTGAAGATGCCGCCTATGCGCCATACCTTGCCCGGCAGGAGAATGAGCTCGCCGACTTGCGGGCGGGCGAGGCGCTGCCGCTGGGTGACGACTTTCCCTATGCCGCCATCCCCGGACTGTCGCGCGAAATGGTCGAGCGCCTGACCAAGGCGCGCCCGGCCACGCTGGCAGCGGCGGGACGGATTCCCGGCATCACTCCGGCAGCCCTCGCGGCCCTGCTGGTCCATGCCCGCCGTCGCAGCGGTATCGCGGCATGATCGACAGCGAAGCAGCGGCGCAGGCCTGGTTGGCGGCCCGACCTGAATGGGATGCGGTGGCGGCTGAGCGGATCGAGCGGCTGATTGCCCTGCTGATCGAGGAGAATACCCGGCAGAACCTGGTCGCTGCGGCCAGTCTGCCGATGGTGTGGCAGCGCCATATCGTCGATTCGGCGCAATTGCTGGCCCATGTTCCACGTGAAACATCCTCGCCCTGGCTCGACCTTGGCACCGGCGCCGGCTTTCCCGGTCTGGTGATCGCCGCGCTGCGCCCCGAATGCGAGGTGGTGATGGTCGAATCGCGCGCGCGGCGGGTCGAATGGCTTGAGCGGGCGCGGTTGGTCATGGGGCTGGATCGCGCAAGCGTGATCGGGTCCCGGCTCGAACTGGTGCCGAGCCGCGAATTCCGCGTCATTTCGGCACGGGCCTTCGCTCCGCTGCCCAAATTGCTCGATCTATCCGCACGATTTTCCACAAAGGACACGCTTTACCTGTTGCCGAAGGGACGCTCCGCGCAGCAGGAACTGCTAGAACTTGGTCGGTGGAATCATCTGTTCCACGTGGAACAATCGCTCACCGATGCCGATGCCGGCGTGATTGTCGGCCAGCTGTTGGGCCGGAAAGGGAAAAAACCGTGATTCGCATGGCGATCGCCAACCAGAAGGGCGGGGTGGGCAAGACCACCACGGCGATCAACCTGGCGACGGCGCTGGCGGCCACCGGCTCGAAAGTCCTGCTGATCGACCTTGACCCGCAAGGCAATGCCTCGACCGGGATCGGGATTGGTGTCGAACAGCGCGAACGTTCGACCTATGACCTGCTGGTTGACCAGCTGCCGCTGCGGGAATGTATTGCGCCGACCCGAATTCCCGGCCTCGACATTGTTCCGGCAACCGTCGACCTCTCGGGCGCCGAGGTTGAACTGGTTTCGGTCGAGAATCGCACCGAGCGGCTGGCTGCGGCGCTCGCGCAGGATGTCGGGCACGATATCTGCCTGATCGATTGCCCGCCCTCGCTGGGCCTGCTGACGCTCAATGCGCTCTGTGCCGCCGATACCCTGCTGGTGCCCTTGCAGTGCGAATTTTTCGCGCTTGAAGGACTCAGCCAGTTGCTCCGCACGGTCGAGCAGGTCCAGCAGCGGTTCAATCCTGATCTCGGCATCATCGGCGTCGCGCTGACCATGTTCGACCGCCGCAACCGCCTGACCGACCAGGTCGGGGATGATGTGCGGTCCTGCCTGGGGTCGCTGGTGTTCGATACCGTGATCCCGCGCAATGTTCGCCTTTCGGAAGCCCCGAGCCACGGTCTGCCCGCGCTGATCTATGACCATGCCTGCGCCGGCAGCCGCGCCTACATGGCGCTGGCGCGCGAACTGATTGCCCGCCTGCCCGAAGCAAGGAAAGCTGCATGAGCGACGACGAGATCATCCGCGTGTCGGTGCCGCAGATCACCGGCGCGAAGAAGAAGCCACCGGCGCTGGGCCGTGGGCTTGGCGCCCTGCTTGGTGACAGCCGCCGTGAAGAGCCGCTGATCAATCCGGCAGCGGTAACCGCGCCGGGGAGCGGCACGGCCCCGCGTGAGGGTCTTGCCATGCTGGCCGTGGCGGACATCGTGCCCCACCCGGGCCAGCCGCGTCGCCACTTCGACGAGGCCGCGCTTGATGAACTCGCTGCCTCGATCGCCCAGCGCGGGGTGATCCAGCCGGTGATCGTTACGCCGCATGGGGCGGGGCGGTGGCGGCTGGTGGCCGGGGAGCGGCGCTGGCGCGCTGCCCAGCGCGCGCAAATCCATGAAATTCCTGCGATTGTCCGCGATCTGGACGAACGCGAGGTGACGGCGCTGGCCTTGATCGAAAATCTCCAGCGCGAGGATCTCAACCCGATCGAGGAAGCGCGGGCCTATCATCGCCTGGCCGAGGATGACGGGCTGACCCAGGCCGAGATCGCGCGGCTGGTCGACAAGAGCCGGAGCCATGTGGCCAACCTGCAGCGCCTGCTGAGCCTGCCCGACAGCGTGGTCGCTCTGGTCGAAGCGGGCAAACTATCGATGGGCCACGCCCGCGCGCTGGTCGGGGTGGAAGATGCCGCCGCCCTGGCGGAGCAGGCCGTGGGCAAGCAGTTGTCGGTGCGCGAGGTTGAGCGGCTCGTCCGTCGCAAGGGCGCCGTCAGCAGCGCGCCGCGGCGCGCCCGCAGTGAACGCGATCCCGCCAGTTCGGCCGACATTGCCGCGGTGCAAAGTCATCTCGAGGAGTTCCTGGGTCTGTCGGTGCGAATCAACACCGACGCCGATCCCCGTTCGGGTGCGGTGACCATCCGTTATCGCACGCTCGACCAGCTCGACCTGATTTGCCAGCGGCTGACCGGTGGCGGAATCTAGGCAGTCATTGGTAGGTGTCTGGCCGGGCCAATCCTTAAGATCTGGCGCTGATCGGTTAACCATACCGGAAAGTAATCCTAAAACTCCGGGCAATTACATAGGTGTCTGCGAATGGGGGCAAACCGCCCGTTCGGGGCGGCGTTCTGGCGCTGTTTGTAGATTGCTTGGAAGGGATACTGATTACATGCGTAACTCGCTTCGTCTCGCTCTTGTTGGCGCCGCTCTGAGCGCCGCTTCGTTTGGTTCGGTGGCTCACGCTGCTACCTCGGCCACTGCCACCGCCACGGCGGAAGTGCTCAGCACGCTGACGGTTTCTGCCGATTCGGCCCTGAACTTCGGCCAGATTGCCGCCAACACCGGCGGTAGCGTGACCGTCAACGCCGACGGCACCGTGGCCTCGACCGGTTCGCTGGTTTCGACCGGCACCCGCGCTCCGGCTGGCTTCACCGTGACCGGCACCAACGGCGCTTCGGTCGTCGTCAGCCTGCCGACCTCGGCCGCCACCCTCAGCCTGCAGGGCTGGACCGGTGCTGGCGCCGCTCCGTCGATGTCGCTGGCCGGCTTCAATTCGAACCCGGGCGGTTCGTTCCAGCTGAGCCCCTCGACCGGTTCGGCCACGTTCAACGTTGGCGGCACGCTGACGGTTGGTTCGGGCCAGGCTTCGGGCGTTTACAGCGGGACCTTCGACGTTTCGGTTGAATACCAGTAAGTTGCGATAATCCGATCCGCTCCTTCGGGGCGGGAGACCAGGGGCCGCATCAGCCAGGCGCTGATGCGGCCCTTCGCTTGTGCCGGTCCGGTCCGATCCGGCGGCACCCGATCATGCTTAGCAGGATATTAACCCTGTTTACCTAACACGTACGGGAACTCCCGGAGCGAAATGCACGGTTCCGGACCTGGTACACGGGGAACCCGCTAGACATGACCTTCACCACATCGTTGAGCCGCCTCATCCTGGGCCTTGGATCGATCATCGTCGCCATGAGTGCGGCCCCGGTCACTGCCCAGGGTGATCTGCTGGTCGCGCCGACCCGGGTCGTGCTGAACGGCGGCGGCAATGCCGAGGTCGTTCTCAGCAATATCGGCAGCCAGCCGGCGACTTACCGAATCGGCGTCGAGCTGCGCCGGATGGAGGCCGATGGCAACTTTGCCGATGTTAGTGAGGCCGAGGCCAACTCCACCGAAAAGGCCGCGCTCGAAATGCTGCGCTACGCGCCGCGGCGAATCACCCTGCTGCCCGGCCAACCGCAATCGATCCGCCTCAGTGCGCGGCCCGCGCCCGAACTGCCCGATGGCGAGTACCGCGTGCACATGAGCTTTCGCGCGGTTCCGCCCACGCTCTCGCCCGAAGCGGCGCAGGAACAGGCCGTCGCCGGCCAGCTCTCGATCCGGCTGACCCCGGTCTACGGGATCACGATCCCGGTCTTCATCCGCAAGGGTCGGCTTGAGGCCGGGGCGACGATCGCCAACCCGCGGCTGGTCCGCACTGCGACCAACACGGTGCTTGAACTCGACATGCGCCGCACCGGCCAGCGTTCGGTCTATGGCGAGATCCTGGGCAAGCGCGGCAGCGAGCAGGTGTTCCAGATCAAGGGTATCGCGATCTATCCCGAGGTCGAGGGCCGCACCGTCAAGATTCCATTGACCGCTGAACAGCTGGGCAAGCTCAAGGGTCCGGTCCGCATCGAATATCGCGAAATGCCCGAAAATGGCGGTCAGCTGATCGCTGAACTGACCAGCGCGATCCAGTAAACCACTGATAACCTGAACCAATTGGACAAATGACGTCATGAGGCATCGCCTCCCACCGCTGCGCCTCGCCGCCGCCCTCATCGGGACGGCGCTTGGCGTTGGGATGGGGGGTGCGTCGGCCCTGGCTCAGGGTACCGGGTGGACTGCCAATGAGGACGACGCACTGCTGCTCGAACTGCGCAGCGGCCAGTACAAGCTGGGCGAAACCATGCGCGGCTACCAGATCCCCGCTGGCGTCTGTGTCGATCTGGCTGACCTGATCCAGGCGCTCGACCTGCCGGTGCGACTCGACAAGAAGTCGCGCCGCGCAACTGGCTGGCTCTTTGCGGAGGATCAGCGCTTCGTCCTCGATCGCGATTCCAATATGGTACAAACCATGAACGGGGGTCGTGTGCTAGTCGCCGATGCCGTCTACGATACGCCCGAAGGCTGGTGTGTCGACCTGAAGGCGCTGTCCGGCTGGATGGGAGTTCGCTTCCGCGCCGATCTTTCGAACCTGGCGGTCGTGCTCGAATCCGACCGCAAGCTGCCGTTCCTCGAAGCCATCGAGCGCAAGAGTCGCGCGGCGCGACTTCGCGAGCCCCGCATGGCCGAATTTGACCTGGCAAAGCTTCCCCAAGCCCAGCTGCCCTATCAGGGCTGGCGGATGCCGTCGGTCGATGTCCAGGTCCAGGCCCAGTGGGCCCGGCAGGGCGGGGCCAGCGTCCAGTTCGAGGCCCTCGCCGCCGGTGAAGCGCTAGGGATGAGCTATACCGCCCGTCTCGCGGGCAATAGCAATGCCGGGGCGGATTCGCTGCGGCTCAAGCTGTTTCGCAACGATCCCTCGGCCGAATTGCTCGGGCCGCTGCGCGCAACGCAGGTGGCGCTGGGCGATGTCGAGACCGTGCGCGGCGCCCTGACCGGGCAGACCGCCTATGGCCGCGGGGCTTTCGTCTCGAACCAGCCGCTCAACCGCCCGGGACGCTTTGGCGTCACTTCGCTGGCGGGAACGCTGCCCGCCGGCTGGGATGCCGAACTCTATCGCAATGGCGAATTGCGCGCTTACCAGGCTGATCGCGGCGACGGGCGCTACCGGTTCGACAACATCGAGCTGCTGTGGGGCGAGAACGACTTTGAAGTCGTGCTTTATGGCCCCCAGGGGCAGGTCAAGCGCGAGCGCTCGTCAATGCCGGTCGGAATCGACAGCATTCCGGCGGGCAAGACGCTCTACTGGGCAGGCATTGTCGATTCCGGGCGCGACCTGATCGACCTGACCAGCAATTTCACCGATCCGCACACCGGCTGGCGCTGGGGCGTGGGGGTGGAACGCGGGATCGACCGAAGGACCACTGCCGGCATCGAGTATCAAAGCCTGATGCTGGCCGGAAAGCGACGTCATTATGCCGAGGCGACGCTACGGCGCTCGCTGGGACGGATGCTGCTCGAAGTGGCTGGCGCTCAGCAGTTCGGCGCGGGCCGGGCGCTGCGTGCCCAGGCACTCGGTCGCCTTGGCGGGCTGCGCTATGATGCGCAGGTCCTGTGGATCGATGGCGACTTCGACAGCGAACTGGTCGATGCCCAGCAGCGGCACGAATACAGTCTGCGCCTCGGTACCGGGCTCAAGCTCGGCTCGTGGCGCCTGCCGGTCGAGGCCGGGGTGCGGCACTATGCCACCCGCACGGGCGAAAAGGTTACCGAATGGTTAATGCGCGGTTCGGTCCAGTTGCGCCGCTCCACGCTGACTGCCGAACTGGCGCATCGCACTGCCAGTGGCCCGGGCTGGGCAAGCTCGGCGAGTGACCTTGGCACGCGCCTCACGCTGATCGGCAATACCGCGCTTGGTCCGGTGCGGCTGCGTGGCAGTGCCCGCTTTGGCCTGAGCGGTGCCGACCGCGGCCTCGAGAACACCCAGGTCGTGGCGGAGACGGGTCTTGGCAAGTCGTCCACCCTGCGGCTGGGCTATGAGCACGATACCCGCGCGCAGCGCCATGAATACTCGCTGGGCTGGGTCCGCCAGTTCGAGCGCTTTGCCCTGCGTGCCGAAGGCCGGTCTGATAATCGTGGCCGCCTGTCGATCGGGTTGACGCTGGGCTTCAGCTTCGGGCCGGATCCGGTCGATGGTGGCTGGCGGATGTCGCGCCAGCGGCTGGCGGAAAGCGGCCAGGCGGCGATCGAGGTGTTCCGGGACGACAATGGCGATGGCTATCGCCAGGCCCATGAAAGCCTCGTCGAGGGCGTTTCGATCGAAGCCGGCTTCCGCCATTCCGAAGCCCCGACCAACCAGGCCGGCCGTGCGGTGATCGATGGCCTCGCGCCTTATGTGCCGGTGCTGGTCTCGATCGATGCCGGCAGCCTGGCCGATCCGCTGCTCCAGCCCAAGGGCCCGGGCGTGGTGGTGGTGCCGCGCCCCGGCGTGGCGGCGAAGATCAGCCTGCCACTGGCCCCGACCGGCGAGGTTGAAGCAATCCTGCTGGGCCCCGATGGCGAGCCGCGCGAAGGCGTCACGGTTGAGCTGACCGATCCGGCCGGACGGGTGGTGCGCCAGGTGGCGAGCGACTTCGATGGCTATGTCTTGTTCGATGCCGTGCCCTATGGCGACTATCGCCTGCGCCTTGGCGCGGCGAGCGCGGCGGCGCTGGGCGTGCGGGCCGATCTGGGCCAGGCACTGCGGATCGACCGGGTCAATCCCTCGTTGCGGCTGGGGCGGCTCCGGCTGCAGCCGCTGGCCGTGGCACAGGTGGCCGCAGCCCCTTAATCGCACGATTAAATTCCGGTTGACCGGTGGCCGGGCGAACGTCAAGAATTGGCGCAATCCAGCCTAGCCAAAGGGCCAAACTAGCCAAAGGAATTACCATGTCGCTCGATTCGCTCGCCCGCACTGCCTACACCGAAGATCACGAAGCCTTCCGCCAGACGGTGCGCCGCTTCATGCAGGAAGAGGTTGCCCCCCACGGCGCGAAATGGGCTGAGGACGGCATCGTGCCCAAGTCGATCTGGCCCAAGGCGGGCGAGCTGGGCCTGCTGTGCCCGACCGTCCCCGAGGAATACGGCGGCCTGGGCCTCGATTTCGGCTACAACGCCATCGTCGATGAGGAAGGCGCCTATTACGGCGGGGTGACCACCGGCTTCTCGCTCCAGTCGGACATCGTCGTCAGCTACATCGTCAATTATGGCTCCGAAGAGCAGAAGCGCCACTGGCTGCCCAAGCTGGTGGCGGGCGAAGTGATCACCGCTATCGCCATGACCGAACCGGGCACCGGCTCCGACCTTCAGGGCATGCGCACCACGGCGAAGAAGGACGGCAACCATTACGTGATCAACGGGTCCAAGACCTATATCACCAATGGCCAGAACGCCGACCTGATCCTGGTCTGCTGCAAGACCGACACCGAGATCCAGCCGGCCTACAAGGGCGTTTCGATCGTGCTGGTCGAGGCGGACCGCGAAGGCTTCAAGCGCGGCCGCAACCTTGACAAGATCGGTCAGGACGAGGCCGATACCTCGGAACTGTTCTTCGAGGACGTGCGCGTGCCGATCACCAACTGCCTCGGCCAGGAAGGGATGGGCTTCATCTACCTGATGAGCGAATTGCCGCAGGAACGCCTGTCGATCGCCGTCTCGGCGATGGCCGGCTCGCAGCGGGCCTTCGACATGACGGTCGAATATACCCGTGACCGCAAGGCCTTCGGCAAGCCGATCCTCGATTTCCAGAACAGCCGCTTCGTGCTGGCCGATCTCAAGGCCAAGCTGCAGGTCGGCTGGGCCCACCTCGATTGGGCCCTGGCCCGTCACCTCAAGAAGGAGCTCACCCCGGAAGAGGGCGCGGCAGCCAAGCTGTGGCACACCGAGCTGCAGTGGGAAGTGGTGGACAAGTGCCTCCAGCTGTTCGGCGGGGCCGGTTACATGAACGAATACCCGATTGCGCGGATGTGGCGCGGCGCGCGTGTCACCCGGATCTTCGGCGGTACGAACGAGATCATGAAGGAGCTGATCGGGCGCAAGCTCTGATCGCTTTGCCGCTTGCACAGGAAAGGGCGGGAAGCCGGTCGGCCTCCCGCCCTTTTTCTGCCCGCGTCGCCGCGGCTTACTTGATGCGGAGACGCTTGTCGGGGACGATCCGCACCCGCTTGTCATGGATGACCCGGCGCTTGGGCGGCGTGACCGTCACCCACTCCTCGATCACCGTCGTCTCCTTGCAGTCCCGCTTTGGCGCGGGCGGGGCGGCGACCGAAACCATTGCCACCGGGACCATCATCATCACCGGCTGCATCGCATAACCATAAGCATAGCCGGGATAGCCGAACCCGGCAGGGCCATATCCCGCCGGGCCATAACCGGCCTGCTGGCGGGCCAGATAATCATCGAGATAGCTCTCGCAGTAATCGCGTGCGCGGCGCTTGTCCGACGCGCTGCCGATGGCCGATCCTGCGACCGCACCCAGCGTTCCCCCGGCAATCGCGCCGACCACGCGGTTGCCGCGACCCGCGATCGCGCTGCCCGCGACCCCGCCCACCAGGCCGCCAACGATCGTGCCGGTTGTCCGGCCCTTGTGATCGAACCGCGCGCGGCATTCGGCGAGCCAGTCGGCCCTGGCCTCTTCCCAGGCGATCCGCTGCTGCTCGGGCTGCGCCATGGCTGGCAAGCCGGGGCGGTCCACCGAGGGAATCGGGGGCAGGGCAGGCTGCTGTGGCGGGGCCGGTTTCCATTCGGGGCGCGGATCATAGGCTGCATTGCCGTAGACCCGGCCTGCGGCATCGGTCGCAGCCTGCCCTGCCGCCAGGGCCGGGCTGGTCAGCGTAACGAGGCTGGCGGCAAGGCTGCCGAGCAGCGCGGTGGGCAGGATCCTGGTCTGCGGCATGTTGGGTTGTCCCCCGATGGCTGCCGGGGCGAGTCCCGGCGTTAACCTGTAAGTTACCATCGTCAGGCGCATGAAACCAAGCCTCTCCCACCGGAGAGACTCGCCCTGTCCCGTTTCGGAGCAGGCTGCCGGGGCTAGATCGCAGCCGCGATCGCCGCAGCCAGCGCCTCGATACCCCGGGCATCCTCGGTATCGAAGCGGGCTGGCTCCGGGCTGTCGAGATCGATCACCGCGATCACCTGCCCCTCGCGCCAGACCGGCACGACCAGTTCCGAGCGGCTGTCGGCATCGCAGGCGATATGGCCGGGGAAGGCGTGGACATCGCGCACCAGCTGTGTTTCGCCGCTGGCCAGGGCCGCGCCGCACACGCCTTGTCCCGCGGCAATGCGGATGCAGGCCGGCTTGCCCTGGAACGGCCCCAGCACCAGTCCGCCATCAACCGTGCGATAGAACCCCGCCCAGTTCAGCCGCGGCATGAATTGCCAGATCAGCGCCGAAAGGTTTGCCATATTGGCGACCGGGTCGGGTTCGTCGTGGATCAGGGCCCGCGCCGCCTCGATCAGGTCGGCATAGAAAGCGGGCTTGGGCTGGGCGGGATCGGGGGTGAAGGCAAACATGGAGACCTGATAGGCGAAAGGTCCATTGTCGCACAGCCCCCGCGCGCTTATCAGTGCAAGCATGTCCAGACTTCGCAAATGGCTGATCGGTAGCCTTGTCGTCCTCGTGGCCCTCGCGGGCCTCGGCTATGTCCTCACCCGGCCGACCCCGGCCCAGCATTCGGTCGATGAACTGTCGGGCAAGGATCCGCTGATCGTCGAACCCAAGGTGGAGCGGTTCCCGTCGATCCGCATTGCCAAGCCGGTCGGCTGGGCCGCGGGCGAGGCGCCGACCCCGGCGGAAGGCTTGCAGGTCAACCGTTTCGCCGAAGGGCTCGATCATCCCCGCGTGATCCTGACCCTGCCGAACGGTGACGTCATTGTGGCAGAGGCCGATGCGCCCAAGGGTAACCTTGGCAGCGGCCTTGAAGCGATCGTTGCCAAGCTGCTGATGAGCGATGCCGGGGCGCAGAAGGGTTCGGCTGACCGCCTGACCCTGCTGCGCGATGGTGATGGCGATGGTGTGGCCGAATCGCGCCATGTCCTGCGCCAGGGCAATGGCCTGGCCTCGCCCTCCGGCCTTGGCTGGCGCGATGGCAAGCTGTTCGTCGCCAACCACGATGCCGTGATCTGGTTTCCCTACCAGCTGGGCGAAACCGCGATCACGGGCGCGCCGACCAAGCTGATCGACCTGCCGCCCAGCGGCAATCACTGGATGCGCAACCTGCTGCTCAATCCCGATGGAACAGAGCTTTACGTGGCAGTCGGCTCGGCCTCGAACATCGGCGAAAAGGGCATGGACATCGAAAAGGGCCGTGCCGCGATCTGGGAAGTGGACGTTGCGACCGGGGCCAAGCGGCTGTTCGCGCAGGGGCTGCGCAATGCCAACGGGCTCGACTGGAACCCCTCGACCGGCGAACTCTGGACCACGGTCAACGAGCGCGACATGCTCGGGCCCGATCTCGTGCCGGATTATCTCACCAACGTGCCGGTTGGCGCGCATTACGGCTGGCCGTGGATCTACTGGAAGAAATACGACGACGACCGCGTGACGGCGCCAGCGCCGATCTACATCGATGATTATGTCCGCAAGCCCGAATATGGCCTGGGTTCGCACACCGCGCCGCTGGGCCTGGCCTTCCTGCGCGGCGGCGAGCGGATGGGTTCGATCTTTACCAACGGGGCCTTCATTGCCCGCCATGGGTCATGGAATCGCGAACCGCTCGTTGGCTATGACGTCGTGTTCGTCGCCTTCGATGCCAATGGCAATCCGCTGGGCAAGCCGGTGCCGGTGCTGACCGGGTTCGTTTCCGGCAAGGCCGAAACGCGTGGTCGCCCGACCTGGGTCGGCTTCGACAAGACCGGATCGCTGCTGGTCACCGACGACACCGCCGGGATCATCTGGCGCGTTTCGGCTCCGGGCGCCGCGCCCGGTCCGGCGCTGCGTCCGGTGGTCACCGCGCGGATGCCGGCCCAGCGCCAGCTCGACGCCAAGCTTGAGGCCGAATACCGCGCCGGAATCAAGCAGACCGGCGGCGGGCAGCCGGTTTCGGCGGTGAAGCCGTAGGGCGCCTGCTCAGAGGCTGCGCCCGGCGCGCCCGGCCAGCTCGGTGACGAATTGCCAGGCGACTCGGCCCGAACGGGCGCCGCGCCGCTTGGCCCATTCCAGCGCCTCGCCCTGATCGAATGTCAGGCCCAGGTCAGTGCAATAGCCACTCACGATGGCCAGATAGTCGTCCTGGCTACAGGCGTGGAAGCCCACGGACAGGCCAAACCGGTCGGCCAGGGCGAGCTTGTCGTCCACCGCGTCGCGCGGGTTGATCGGATCATCCTGTTCGCTGGCATGGCGCGGTACGATCGCGCGGCGGTTGGCGGTGACGGCGAGGCGGACATTGGCGGGCCTGGCATCGACCCCGCCCTCCAGCCACGAGCGCAGCGCGCGTGGCCCTTCGCTGTCGCCATCGGCAAAGCCCAGATCATCGATATAGACCAGGAATCGGCGCTGCACCCGGCCAAGCTGGTCGAACAGCACCGGCAAGCTGGACAGGGCATCGGGGGCGACCTGGACCAGCGCGAGCGCGGCCGGATCGGGTGCCTGGGCCGCGATCACGCTGGCGCGGATCAGTGCGCTCTTGCCCATGCCGCGGGCACCCCACAGCAGCATGTCATGCGCGGCATGGCCTGCTGCCAGGCGCTGCACGTTGCCGCTGACCACCGCTTTCTGGGCGTCGATCCCGCGCAGCAGGTCAAGCGCCGGGGCGCTGAACCGCTGGGCGGCGCGCGCTCCGCCCTGGCCCCAGACGAAGGCCAATGCATCGGCCCAGTCGGTCATGGCACCGGCATCGCCCGCCAGCCGCTCAAGCGCATCGGCGATACGGGCCAGCGGATCGCCCTGGTCGCTCATCCGGCCAGGGCCTCGGCGCTGAGGGCATAGAGCAGCTCGGCTCCGGCGGTTGCCTGCATCTTCAGCCCGCGCGCCTCGCTGGCGATATGCGTGGCGAAATAGCGAGCGACCACCGCCTTGGCTGCCGCTTGCGGCGTGTCTTCGCCCGCCAGGGCGCGGGCCTGGCGCTGCAATTGCCAGCCGGCCACGGCCACCGCGCTCATCGTGCAGAACGGCACGCTGCCGGCCAGGCGATCGTCAAGGCTGGCCGTGCCGCTCATCCAGGCTGCGATCTCGCGGCAGTCGGCGGCGAGGGCCGCCAGTTCGGGCGCATCCCCGCAATCGGCGGCGATCTCGGCATAGAGTGACGTCAGAACGCCACCCTGTTCATAGCCCAGCTTGCGCGTGACCAGGTCGGCCGCCTGGATGCCGTTGGTCCCTTCATAGATCGGGGCAATCCGGGCATCGCGGTAGTGCTGGGCCGCGCCGGTTTCCTCGACAAAGCCCATGCCGCCGTGGATCTGCACGCCCAGGCTCGCCACTTCGCAGCCGATGTCGGTGCCCCAGGCCTTGAGCATCGGCACCAGGCAATCGGCGCGCAGCTGCGCCGCCGTATCGCCGAGCGCGCCGCGATCGACCTGTCCGGCGGTGTAATAGAGCAGCGCGCGCGAAGCTTCGGTCAGGGCCCGCATCCGCAGCAGCATGCGGCGCACGTCGGGATGCTCGACGATCGCTACCGGCTCGCGGCTGGTCCCGCCGGCCCGCGCCGACTGCACCCGTTCGCGGGCATAGCGGCTGGCCTGCTGCAAGGCGCGCTCGGCGATCTGCACGCCCTGGTTGCCGACATTGATCCGGGCCGAGTTCATCATCGTGAACATGGCCTTCAGGCCTTCGTTCTCGTGCCCGATCAGTTCGCCCACGCATTCGTCGTTGTCGCCAAAGCTCATCACGCAGGTCGGGCTGGCCATGATCCCCAGCTTGTGCTCGATCGACACACAGCGCAGGTCGTTGCGTGGACCGAGCGAGCCATCGGGCTTCACCAGGTACTTGGGCACCACGAACAGCGAAATGCCGCGGCTGCCCGCCGGTGCGCCCGGAGTGCGGGCCAGGACCAGGTGAATGATGTTCCCGGCGAGGTCATGCTCGCCCCAGGTGATGTAGATCTTGGTGCCCTTGATCGACCAGGTGCCATCCCCGCGCGGGGTGGCCGTGGTGCGCAGCGCGCCGACATCGGAACCCGCCTGCGGCTCGGTCAGGTTCATCGTGCCCGACCATTCGCCGCTGACCAGCTTGGGCAGGTAGAGCGCCTGCTGGGCGGGGCTGCCGTGATGCGCCAGCGCCTCGATCGCGCCCACGGTCAGCATCGGCAGCAGCGAGAAGGCCATGTTGGCCGCACCCAGGTTTTCCAGCACATTGGCCGCGAGGGTAAAGGGCAGGCCCTGTCCGCCATGCGCCTCGTCGCCGGCAACGGCATTCCAGCCCTGCTCGACATAGGCGCGATAGGCCTCGGCAAAACCTTCGGGCAGGGTCACGGTGCCGTTCGCCAGCCTGGCGCCCTCGACATCGCCCTTGCGGTTCAGCGGGGCAAACTCGCCAGCCGCGAACTGGCCGATGCCCTCGACGATTGCCTCGACCATGTCCGGGCTGGCCGCGGCAAAGCGTGGCTGGGCGGCCAGTTCGTCGATGCCCGCATTCACGCGGATGGCCAGGACCTGGTCGGCGGTGGGGGCGGTGAAGTTCATCGGCGCTGTTTCCCTTGGCTTTGCGGCATTCCGCCTATAGCGGGAGGGGCATGGCCGACAAGCATGAAGCCGCAATGATCCGCGCTGCCGAATCCGCCGGGATTGCGGCTGCGGCCGATCGCCTGCGCGAGGGCGGGTTGGTCGCCTTGCCGACCGAGACGGTCTATGGCCTGGCGGCGCGGGCCGACCGGGCCGAGGCAGTTGCGCAAATCTATCGCGCCAAGGGCCGGCCGGACTTCAATCCGCTGATCGTCCATGTGCCCAGTGTGGCGGTCGCCGAGCGGATCGCGCTGTTCGATGACCGGGCGCGGGCGCTGGCGGCGGCGTTCTGGCCTGGCGCGCTCACCCTGGTCCTGCCGCTGCGTGCCAATGCGGGAATCGCCCCGGCGGTGACGGCGGGCCTGCCGACCATTGCCCTGCGCTGCCCGGCACATCCGGTGATGCGGGCCGTGCTGGAAGCCAGCGGCCTGGCGCTCGCCGCGCCCTCGGCCAATCGCAGCGGCGCGATCAGTCCGACCCGTGCAGACCACGTTGCCGCCTCGCTGGGGACTGCCGTGCCGCTGGTGCTGGATGGCGGGCCCTGTGCGGCGGGGATTGAATCGACCATTGTTGCGCTGCGCAACCAGGGCCGCTGGCAGATCTTGCGCCCCGGTCCGATCACCGAAGCGCAGATTTCCGCCGTTCTCGGCACAACTTCTGACGCAGTGACGTCAGCCGCAATCGAGGCACCCGGGCAGCTCGCCAGCCACTATGCGCCCGGCAAACCGGTGCGGCTCAATGCGGCGGAGGCCGGGCCGGATGAGTTCCTGATCGGCTTCGGGCCGGTGACTGGCGATGTCTCGCTGTCGGAAGGCGGGGATCTCGCCGAAGCCGCGGCCCGGCTCTATGCAGCGCTCCATGCCGGTGCGGCGGCGCAGCAGCCGCGCATCGCCGTGGCACCGATCCCGGATGTGGGAATCGGCGCCGCGATCAATGACCGGCTGCGCCGCGCGGCGGCCTGAGCCTGGTTCAGCCTGCTTTCGGTTCGGACCCGGCGGTGCTGCCGTTACCCGGTTCACAGACCAGCTTGCCCGATCCCATCGCCTCGACCGTGCAGGTGGCCCGACCGCGCACGGTGACGCTGCCCGAACCAACAATGTTGGCCTTTACCGTGCCATCCGAGGCGAAGGCCGCATTGCCCGATCCGGCGATGGTCAGGTCGGCAGTCTCGGTCTTCAGCGCATCGGCGGCGGCCGAGCCGCTGCCGACGATGTTGAGCTTGAGCTGTTTGACATTGCCCGCGCCGCGATAGGACCCGGAACCGGCGATCGTCAGGTCGAGCGAATCGCTGGCCACGCCAGGTGTTTCAATGTCGCCCGATCCGGCGATCGTTACCTTGGCTTCGCTGGCGAGGGCGGCGGCATTGATCTTGCCCGATCCGGCCATGGTCAGGGTGCGGGGCGCGGGCATGGTGACGTTGACGATGGCCCTGCCATCATTCCCGCCGATGCCGAAGGCCTTGCCTTCGCGCATCACGCCCAGCGCGCCGTCCTTCAGGGTGAAGCGCAGCTTTTCGGCAGCAGCAGGATCGCCCTCGACGGTGATCGCCAGCTTGTCGCCCGCGGTCACGCGGACTTCGTCGGGACCGAGCAGGACCAGTTCCTGCGGCGGCGCGCCGGTCAGGTCGAGCTCGGCCAGCGGCTTGCCCTTTTCGCCGTTGATCGAGATGTTGCTGCTGTCACAACCGGACACCCCAGCCGCCAGGGCCACGGCCACGATTGGTGCAAAGGCGCGGAAAAACTTGTCGAGCTTCATGCCACTCTCCTGCTCTTGTGTATTGCCGATATAATACAGCTAGGCGGATTCGACAAGAGGGCGCGGCTCGGACCGTTCCTTGCGGCCAGCAAAAGGGGCGGGCAGCAAAAAGGGCCGCTCCCGGCGGGGAACGGCCCTTTCAAGCGAAAGATAGGCAGGATCAGGCCGTGGCCGTCTCCGCGTAATACTTGGGCGCATGCTCGTTGAGGATCGCCAGGATCTTCTTGAGCGCGGCCGGTTCGTCGGTCTTTTCCATCGCCGCGAGTTCGCGGGCGAGACGCGACGAGGCCGCTTCGAAGATCTGCCGTTCCGAGTAGGACTGTTCCGGCTGGTCATCGGCGCGGAACAGGTCGCGGGTCACTTCCGCGATCGAGACCAGATCGCCCGAATTGATCTTCGCTTCGTACTCCTGGGCGCGGCGCGACCACATGGTGCGCTTGACCTTGGGCTTGCCCTTCAGCGTATCGAGCGCCTCACGCAGCGTCTTGTCGCTCGACAGCTTGCGCATGCCGATCGCCTCGACCTTGTTGGTCGGGACGCGCAGCGTCATCCGCTCCTTCTCGAAGCGCAGGACATAGAGTTCCAGCTTCATGCCGGCGATCTCCTGCTCGAGCAGTTCGATCACCCGGCCAACACCATGCTTGGGATAAACGACGTAGTCACCAACATCGAAGGCGTGCGCCTTGGAAGCCATGTATCGTCCTTTCGTACGGCAGGGATCATCGGACGAACAGGACAGCAGCGTGGATCGACACGGCCACCCGAAGGCACCGCGCTCCCCCCGCTCCCATGTTCGCAGCCCTGCCTGTAGACAGTGATTGCCAACCGACCGGGGCGCGAAAACCCCGGAAGTCGAGCCATTATATAGCATGGAGGCACGAAAATTACCAGTCCGCAGAATCCTGCGGAGTCACAAGCCACTGCAACGGCGGGAAAACACCGTCAGGTGCATGAAATGCAACCGATTCGCCCCGTGCCGGGGCGACCGATCAGTCGCCTTCGCCGGGCTCGGGCGAGAAGTACTTCTCGAACTTGCCTTCCTCGCCCTTGTGCTCGTCGGCGTCGGCCGGCGAATCCTTCTTCGAGGTGAGGTTGGGCCACTCGGCCGAGTACTTGGCATTGAGCTCCAGCCACTGCTCAAGCCCGCTTTCGGTATCGGGCAGGATGGCTTCGGCCGGGCATTCCGGTTCGCACACGCCGCAGTCGATGCATTCGCTGGGGTTGATCACCAGCATGTTCTCGCCCTCGTAGAAGCAATCCACGGGGCAGACCTCCACGCAGTCCATATACTTGCACTTGATGCAGGCATCGGTGACGACATAGGTCATGGCAATCTGGTCCTCTCGGGCGAATGGCTTTGTTCCGCTGCTATGGGATTTGCGCCGCGCTCGTCAAGCGTGCGGTAACAATCGCGTGCTTCCGCTGCGGGTCCGCGCCGCGCTGGCAGGGTAACCACCTCGATGATCCGCACCCCGCTGTGCAGCGGCACGGTGATCACGTCGCCCGCGGCCACCGCCGCGCTGGGCTTTTCGACGCGCCGCCCGTTCAGCCGGAAATGCCCATCCGTCACCCAGTCGTGCGCCGCCGTGCGGGTAGGGGCCAGGCGCAGGAACCAGAGCAGCTTGTCGATCCTCATCGGGCCTCCGATTCGCTCAACGGACCAGTTCAGCCAGCGCGGCAAAGGCTCCACCTGCTGGCGGGGCAAGTGGCCGGGTCGGCGCTTGCACCTCGCGCCGGACCGGTTTCCAGCGCCAGCGCAATGGGGCCGGGGGGCCGAATGCACCTTCCGATAGCGGGCGGGGCATCAGTGGCTGGAACCCGGCGAGGCGCAGCAGGTGGGCATAGGCTGCCGTGGTCAGCCCCATCGAGATCGCGAGCGCGGGATCGATCATCACCGTCTTGCCATTGGTCGCCATGCGCAGATGGTGGGCCGCGTGCAGCAGCTTTTCGGCCATGTCGATCCGGAGCGCCTGTTTGCCAAGCGGGCGATAGCCCGGCGGGGGCGCTGCCTTGCCCGGGAGCGGCAGGACCGGCGGCATCTTGGGATGCGGCATGGTCAGCGCTTGTCCGCGCAGCGCCTGCAGGCTGCGCCAGGCTAGCAACGGGGCTGGTCGCAGCATGACCGGCATGAAGATGTCCAGCGCGCCGACCTGTACCCCCAGCCGGCGCAATTGCTGGCGTTGCGGCTGGCTCAGCACCTCCAGCCCCGACCCGGCCCGCGCCAGCAGCCCGCCGGCTTCGGCCAGGCGGATCAGCAGCGCGCGCAGTTCCGGTCCGGCGGCCGGATTGCGGCTTGCCGTTTCCAGCGCCCGCAGCGGCTCGAGGGGCGCGAGCAGTTGCTCAAGCCAGCCGACCAATGCGGCCTCGAGTGCTTGCCGGGCACTTGCTGGCAGCGCGGCCAGCGCCGGATCGAGCGTGAGGGCCGGATTGAGCCGCGCCTTGCCCGCGCCAAGCCGGGCGATTCGCTCTCCGTCCCAAGTCAAGGTCGTACCGGCCAGGGCCAGGCCAACTGGCTCGCCGGCCGCGATTCGTCTGGCCAGATCGTTAGCTCGGCTCGCGAGCAGGCCGGGCAGATGCCGCTCGGCGGCCGCCAGCAACAGCTTGCGATCCGCCAGCCGCGCGCTGGGATCGACGCGGAATGTGAAGCCGGCGAGTGTACCGAGGGGCTCGCCATCGACCAGCACCCGGTCATCCTCCAGCGTCACCGGCAGCAGACCGGCATCGGGACCAAGCCTCTTCATCAGCACCGAAGTGCGGCGATTGACGAAGCGTTCGGTCAGCCGCGCATGCAGCGCGTCGGACAGGCGCGCTTCGGCGGCACGCGCGCGGGCCGCCATTTCCTCGCGCGCCACCACCCAGTCGGGCCGCTGGGCAATATAGGCCCATGAGCGGATCGCCGAAATCCGCCCTTGCAGCGTGTCGATATCGCCGACCGGCCGATCCAGCTCGGCAATCGCGCGGGCGACTTGATCGCCGGGAATCTGCCCGTCCTTGAGGTCGGTCCAGAGCCGCGCCACGAACCGGGCGTGCGTATCGGCCCCGTGCTGGCGGAAATCGGGCAGGCGGCAGGCGTCCCACAGCCGGGCAACCCGCGCGCGACTGGTGACGTCAGCGACAATCGCCGGATCCTCGGCCAGCCGTTTCAGCACGGACAGGTCGATCGCCTCGGGCGCGGCAGCCAGTTCGGGGCGACCCGGCAAGCGTTCCAGATCAGCAATCAGCGCTGGCAGGCTGCGGCAATCGGGATCCGCCTCGCGCCAGAACAGCCGGGTCAGCGGGGCGAAGCGGTGCTCCTCGATCGCGTAGACCTCTTCGGGGGTGAACTCGGCATCGTGGCTGCCGGTCCCGGCCAGGGTGCCGAAAGTGCCATCGGTCTGGTGCCGCCCGGCGCGGCCAGCGATCTGGGCCATTTCCGCCGGAGTAAGCCGACGCTGACGCACCCCGTCATATTTCGAAAGGCCGGCAAAGGCGACATGGGTGACGTCAAGGTTAAGCCCCATGCCGATCGCATCGGTCGCTACCAGGTAATCGACCTCGCCGTTCTGGAAGAGTGCGACCTGGCGGTTGCGGGTTTCCGGGCTGAGCGCCCCCATCACCACTGCCGCCCCGCCGCGGAAGCGCCGGAGCATCTCGGCAATCGCATAGACCTGCTCGGCCGAGAAGGCGACGATCGCGCTGCGCGGCGGCACCCGCGACAGCTTGCGCGCGCCGACATGGCTGAGCGTCGAGAAGCGCGGCCGGCTGACGATCTCCGCCTCGGGCACCAGGGTGCGGATCAGCGGCTCGATCGTCGCCGAACCGAGGATCATTGTCTCCTCGCGGCCGCGCGTGTGGAGCAGCCGGTCGGTGAAGACATGGCCACGTTCACGGTCGGCACCGATCTGGGCCTCATCAAGCGCAACAAAGGCCAGGTCCGGATCGCGCGGCATGGCTTCGGCAGTGCACAGCAGCCAGCGCGCATGCCTTGGCTCGATCCGCTCTTCGCCGGTGATCAGGGCGACCCGGTCGGCGCCCTTGATCGCGCAGACCCGGTCATAGACTTCGCGCGCCAGCAAGCGCAGCGGAAAGCCGATCGCCCCGGACGAGTGCGCACAGAGCCGCTCGATCGCCAAATGGGTCTTGCCGGTGTTGGTTGGCCCCAGCACGGCCTTGACCCGGGAATCCCCGGATCGGCGGGCACTGGCAGGCGGGTTGCGCGACATGGTGTCAAGGGATGTGGCATCGCCATCTGACCACCGCAAGGCAGCCTTCCGGCACCATCCCCAATCCAGCCCGGCCTTAGGCGAAGATTAACCTTACCGGTGCAGAGCGGTGGCTGATTGCAGCCGCAGGGGCAGGTTTGGTGTTCACGCCGCGCGAAGCGCTTGAAACAGGGGCAGGATCAGCCTCGCTCGGCCTGCGCCTGGCTGCGAACAGCGCTGCCGTTTCCGCGCCTGCCGCGCCGCGTGGCGGGTTTGACCGGCTGGCCGGACGCCTGACCGCGTTGCGGCGGGACTGGGAACTGCGCCTGGCCCGCTATGACTGGACCCCGGACCTGGCCGAAGATATCGGCTCGCCGCGATGGTTTCGCGGTCTGGGCACGCTTTTCGGCCTCAGCGCTCTCGCCCTGGCCTTCCTGCCTGACTTTGCCGCCATTTCCGCCCCCCCGACCATGCCGCTCGATCTATCGGCGCGGGAGGAATTCCGCAGCCAGACCATCCAGCCGCTTGCTCTTGGCGCGGACAGCGGTCATCGGATGGGGCCGACCGAGCGGGTCAGCCCGCTCGCCAGCGTGCCTGAACGGGCGATGATCCAGACCACCGCAACACTGGGCCAGGGCGACAGTTTCGAACGGATGCTGCAGCGTGCCGGGGTTGCCCCGGGCGATGCGGCACAAGTGCGACACCTGGTGGCCGGGGCCATTGATCCGGCCTCGCTCGCGCCGGGCACCCGGGTCGAGATCACGCTGGGCCGTCGCCCCTTGCCCGACCAGCCGCGTCCGCTCGATGCCCTTGCCTTCCGCGCGCGGTTCGACCTGAAGCTGGCGGTCGAGCGAACCCCGGCCGGGCTTGCCCTGCGCCCGCAACGCATCGCGGTCGATGCCACCCCACTGCGGATCCGCGGCACCGTAGGCACCGGCATCTATCGATCGGCCCGGGCTGCCGGGGCACCGATCGAGGCGATCCAGCAGTACCTTCAGGTGCTTGACCAGCATCTCAGCCTCGATACCGCGATCGAGCCTGGCGATACCTTTGACATCATCGTTGACTTCAAACGTGCCGCGACCGGTGAAGGACAAGTTGGTGCCCTGCTCTTCGCCGGGGTCGAACGCGATGGGCGGGCCAAGGCGCAATTGCTGCGCTGGGGCGGCGATGGCCAGTTCTTCGAGGCATCGGGCATGGGCGCGCAGCGCACCGGGCTGTTGATGCCGGTGGTGGGCCGGATCTCGTCAAACTTCGGGGCGCGGCGCCACCCGATTCTGGGCTATACCCGGATGCACGGCGGGGTCGATTTCGCCGCACCGCAGGGCGCGCCGATCTATGCCGTGGGCGATGCCGTGGTGGCCTTCGCCGGCTGGGGCGGGGGGCATGGCAACCACGTCAAGCTTGATCACGGCGGTGGGTTCGGCACCGGTTACTCGCATATGAGCCGGATCGCCGTTTCGCCGGGGGCGCGGGTCCGGGCTGGGCAGATCATCGGCTATGTTGGCTCAACCGGGCTCTCCACCGGGCCGCATCTGCATTACGAGCTCTACCGGAACGGCGTGAAGGTGAACCCGCTGTCGGTGCGCTTCACCGTTTCCAACCAGGTCGATGCCAAGGAACTGGCCGCCTTCCGGGCGCGGATGGCCTCGCTCAAGGCGATCTCGCCGGGGCTTGCCCCCGCGCGCCCGGCCGCGGCGCCATTGGCCATGGCGGCGCCTACGTGGGAAATCGACAAGCCTTCCTGAATAGCTTAGGCAGTCCGGCATGAGTGCTTATCCCGCCATCCGCCTTCGCCGCACCCGCACCTCGGCCTGGAGCCGCGCGCTTCATCGCGAAACGGTGCTGACCCCCGCAGACCTGATCTGGCCGCTGTTCGTCACCGAAGGGCAGGGGGTCGAGGAACCGATCGGTTCGCTGCCAGGCGTCTCGCGCTGGTCGGCCGATCTCATCGCCGCGCGGGCGAAGGAAGCAGTGGCCCTGGGCATTCCCTGCCTGGCGCTGTTCCCCAACACGCCGCCCGCGCTGCGCAACGACAATGGCAGCGAAGCGCTAAACCCGGACAACCTGATGTGCCGGGCGATCCGCGCGATCAAGGATGCCTGCGGTGATGATATCGGCGTGCTGACCGACGTGGCGCTGGATCCCTACACCAGCCACGGTCAGGACGGACTGGTCGATGGCGCGGGCTACGTGCTCAATGACCAGACGGTCGATGTGCTGATCGGTCAGAGCCTCAACCAGGCCGCTGCCGGGGCTGACGTCATTGCGCCCAGCGACATGATGGATGGCCGGATCGGTGCGATCCGCGATGCGCTAGAGGGCGCCGGCCACGCCAACATCCAGATCATGGCCTATGCCGCGAAGTACGCCAGCGCCTTTTACGGTCCGTTCCGCGATGCAGTGGGCAGCCGTGGCCTGCTGAAGGGTGACAAGAAGACCTACCAGATGGACCCGGCCAATGCCGAGGAGGCCCTGCGCGAGGTGGAACTTGACCTGGCCGAAGGCGCGGACAGCGTGATGGTAAAGCCGGGCCTGCCCTATCTCGACATCGTCCGCCGGGTGAAGGACGCGTTCGCGGTGCCGGTCTTCGCTTACCAGGTGAGCGGCGAATACGCGATGATCGAACACGCTGCCGCCGCCGGCGCGGGGGACCGCGATGCGCTGGTGCTGGAAACCTTGCTGGCCTTCAAGCGGGCCGGTTGTTCCGGCGTCTTGACCTATCACGCGGCCCACGCCGCGCGCCTCCTAAATGGCTGAATTCCGACTGGAGACAGAGCGGCTGGTGCTGCGATCCTGGCGCGATGCGGATCTCGATCCGTTTCACGCCGTGTGCAGCGATCCGGAGGTGATGGCCACTCTCGGGCCGGTGATGTCGCGCGACGAGGTGGCGGCATTGATCGAGCGGATGCGCGGGATCGAGGCGGAGCATGGCCATTGCTTCTGGGCGCTGGTGCGCCACGCGGATGACCGGCTGATCGGCTGGTGCGGGGTGATCCGGGGGTCGGTCGGACCGGTTGTCGGCAAGGCCGAACTGGGTTGGCGGCTGGCGCGCGATTGCTGGGGGGCGGGCTATGCGACGGAAGCTGCCCGCGCTGCGCTGGATTGGGTCTTTACCAACCGGGCAGACGATGCGGCCTATGCCATCACCAATGTCGACAACTGGAACAGCCGCAAGGTGATGGAGCGGATCGGGCTGACCCGACTGGCCGATGGCGATTTTGATCACCCCAAGGTGCCGCCGGGCGATCCGCTCGTGCCCCATGTGACTTACCACATCACCCGCGAGGCCTGGTCCTCGCGATGAGCCGCCCGGTTTCCGTTCCGTCGCGCGCCCTGTTCGTTGCGACGATCCTCACCGGCTCCTTCCTGCTGTTCCTGATCCAGCCACTGGTCGCCCGGATGGCCCTGCCACGGCTGGGCGGTGCGCCGAATGTCTGGAACAGCGCCATGCTGGTTTACCAGGCGCTGCTGCTGGCAGGATACTTCTATGCCCACCGGCTGGCGCGGCTAGCGCTGCGGCGGCAGGCGCAGATACACTTGGCCCTGTTCGCGCTCGCCGCTTTGACCCTGCCGATTACCCTGGCCGATCTGCCGCCGCCCGTCCCCGGGATGGAGCCGCTGTGGGTGCCCGCCCTGCTCGCGGTCAGCATCGGGCCGGTGTTCTTCCTGGTTTCGGCCCAGGCCCCGCTGATGCAGCGCTGGTTTTCGACCCATCCCGGCGCGGGTGCGCCCTGGGCGCTGTACGCCGCTTCGAACCTTGGCAGCTTTGTCGGGCTGATCGCCTATCCTTTGCTGGTCGAGCCGCTGCTGCCGCTGGCGGCGCAGCGGTGGGGCTGGTCGGCGGGCTATGTCGTGCTGCTGGCGTTGATCGCGCTTTGCGCCCGGGCCCGCCGGGGAATTGACGGGGCAGCGGTGGTCGCGGTCCCGCTTGCCCCGGAGCCGCGCCGCCGGGTGCTGATGTGGCTGGTCTTGGCCGCCGTGCCGTCGGGACTGATGCTCTCGACTACGACGCACCTCACCACCGATATCTTTGCCATGCCGCTGCTCTGGGTAATCCCGCTGGGGCTCTATCTGCTCAGCTTCTCGATCGCCTTTGCCGACCGGCGTGGCCCGGCGCGGGCGATCACGGCGCTGGCCTGGGTCGTGGTGCTCGGCGCCGGCGGCCTGGCCATGGTTTCCAACTCGACCGGGGGCCTGGTCCCGGCGCTCGCCAGCGTGGTCCTGCTCTTCGTGGTCTGCGTGGCCCTGCACGCCCGGCTCTATGACCTGCGCCCCGATCCGGCTCACCTGACCTATTTCTATCTCGTGATGTCGGCCGGCGGCGTGTTGGGCGGGGCTTTCACCGCCCTGCTCGCACCGCTGGTGTTCGACTGGGTCTGGGAGCATCCGCTGCTGGTCCTGGCCGCTGCGGCGCTGCTGCCGCTGGGCCTGCTGCCGGACTGGCGGCGCTGGCGCGGGGTTGACCAGACCGTTACGCGTCTGGTCCTGATCGTGCTGTGTCCGTTCGCGGCGCTGGTAGCCTACCAGTTGCACGCACTGGTCGTGTGGCAGGAATCGCCAGCCCTGCAATGGGGGCTGACCGGCCTGCTGGTGCTGCTCGGGCTGGTGCTGGTCCCATGGCGGGGCGTGGTCCTGGCGTTGTTACTGGCCATCATGCTGGCCCAGGGCGGGATCCAGACCATTCAGGATAGCGCCGATGGCCTGCGCCAGCGCAGCTATTTCGGCGTTTACACGGTCCGCAACTATCCGGATCGCAAGGTTCGCACCCTGGCCCATGGGACAACCCTCCACGGCCAGCAATCGCTGGAACCGGGTCTGCGGCTGGTGCCGCTGACCTATTATGGCCCCGGCTCGGGTGCGGGCATCGCCTTCGGCAATGCGGCCCGGCTGTTCGGGCCGAATGCCCGGCTGGGCGTCGTCGGGCTGGGAACGGGTTCGCTCGCCTGTTATCGCCTTGGTGCGCAGGACTGGCGGTTCTACGAAATCGACCCGGCCGTGCTCGACCTGTCGCGCAAGAGCACCTTCACCTACATCCGCGATTGCGCACCTGATGCCAAGGTGGTGCTGGGCGATGCCCGGATCGAGCTGGCCAGGGCGCGGCCCGGCTCGCTTGACCTGCTGGCGGTCGATGCCTTTTCATCCGATGCGATCCCGCTGCACCTGATGACGGACGAGGCCTTCGGGGTCTACCTTGATGCGCTGTCACCGCGCGGGGTGCTGCTGGTGCACATTTCGAACCGCTTTATCGATCTGGAGCCGGTGGTGGCGGCGCTGGCGCGCAAGCGCGGACTGGCGGCTGCCCTGCGCGACGATAGGCCGACCGGGCCCTTTGCAGCCTTGATGACCTCGTCCACCTGGATTGCCCTGAGCCGCGATCCGGCGCAATTGAAGGCGCTGCAGAACGTGGTGCCAACCATGCCATGGCGCCCGCTCGCCGCCCCGGCTGCGCGCGTCTGGAGCGATGATCACGCCTCGATCCTGCCTTACGTCCACTGGGACAACCTGCTGGGAAGCTGAACCGATGAACCGACCTGACGTCACCATCCTCGAAATCCACGGCAAGCGGCCGCGCATTCACGACAGCGCCTTTGTCGCGCCCGGCTGCCGGATCATCGGCGATGTCGAGATCGGGCCGGATGCCTCCATCTGGTATAATTGCGTGCTGCGCGGCGATGTCACCCGGATCGTGATCGGTGCGCGCACCAATGTGCAGGATGGCAGCGTGATCCATTGCGATGGGCCGATGCCGGGCAAGCCTGAGGGCTATCCCACGCTGATCGGGGAAGACGTGCTGATTGGCCACATGGCGATGATCCACGGCACGGTGATCGAGGATCGCGGCTTCGTGGGCTTTGCCGCGCAGACGATGAATGGCTGCGTGATCGAGGCAGACGGGATGCTGGCGGCCGGTGCACTATTGGCCCCGAACAAGCGAATTCCGGCGCGCCAACTGTGGTCAGGGCGACCGGCAACTTTCATGCGCGAACTGGACGACCGGGCGCTGGCCGGCCTGCAGATGGGCGTGAAGCACTATGTCGAGAACGGCAAGCACCATGCCGCGGCGCTTGCGGCGCATGGCCACCTGCTTGGCCAGGCCGAAGGCTGATCATCCGCCCGCCGCGGCGATCCGGGCCCTGGCCGATGCCGAGGGACGGCTGGCGTTGCGGGTGACGCCGGGTGCGCGCGGCGAGGCGATCAGCATTGAACAGGGCCGACTGCTGTTAAAGGTGCGGGCCAAGCCGGAGGACGGCAAGGCCAACGCCGCCGTGCTCGAACTGCTGGCCGATGCGCTCGGGATCGCGACGTCACGCCTTCGCATGTTGCGCGGCGCAACCGGGCGCGACAAGCTGGTCCAGCTGCTGGATTAGCCTCGAAACCGGTTCAGGCGCTGGGCGGGCTCTTCATGTGCCGCATCATGTAGCCCAGGTAATCCGCCTTGCCGATCGCCAGGCCGTTGGCGCGCAGGATTGCATAGGCGGTCATCAGGTGGAAATGGAACTGCGGCATCGACCAATCCTGGACATAGTCGGCAGCACTCAGGCGGAAGACCAGCCCGTTGGGCACGTCGAATTCGATCATCGTGTCTTCGCTGACCGGGGTGGCATCACGCGCCGCAGCGATCAGGGCGCGGACCTCGGCCACATGGGCACGGGCCTCGGCCAGGGTGGCGTGATCGCTTTCCGGACCGGCATGATCGGCGCCGAACAGGCGGTTAAGCGTGTTATAGACCTGCTGGGTCGTGAACCGCACCTGGGTTGCCAGCGGGAACATGTCGGGTGCCAGCCTGGCATTGAGCAGCGCTTCCCCCTGTTCGCTCCCCGCCGCCTTGCCCAGCAGATGATCCAGCGTGCCCAGCAGCTGGTCGAAGGTGGTCAGGGTGGTTGCGGCAAGGTTCATGACAGGCTCTCCAGTTTCGATTTGAAACTGGAATAGGGTGAAGCGCCGGGACGATCAAGCCCCCGGATAGATCAGTTCAGTCGGCGCGCAAACAGGCACAGGGCGAGTGACCAGGCCGCCGCCAGCCACAACGCCAGCTGTGGCCAGCCGATCAGGATGTAGGCCCCGAGCACGGCCCCGGCGGCGAGGCCGATCCACAGCATCAGCCAGTTCTGCCAGCCTTCACCGCCGGTTCCCGCGAGCCGTGCCGCCAGACCCTGGGCAAAGCGCACCAGCGCTCCGGTCATGTAGGTCAGCCCGACCGACACCTCGCCATCACGCTGGAAGGTGTTGTTGAGCGCTCCCATCGCCAGCACCAGCTGAGCCAGCATGGCCGAATGGTGGGACAGGGCTCCGGCCAGTGCCGCACCGGCCAGCAGCAGCGTCACCAGCGCCAGCACCGCCACCTTGCGCCGCGTCCCGGCCCGCGCCGCCAGCAGCGCACCGCCAAAGACACCTGCCACGAACCCGGCGATGAGCAATGCCGGAACCAGTGCAGCCCAGGGGTTCGTAACCAGATCCACCCCGAGCCGCGTGGTGTTGCCGGACATGAACGACACGAAATAGCTGTTGGCCGAAAGAAATCCCGCCGCATCCACAAATCCTGCCAGAGCGGCGGCGGCAATGGCCAGGCGGCGGCGGGACTGGTCAATTGCGTTCATGCGGGCGAGCCTAGCCCCGCGCCATGCCCTTGGCCATCCGGCTCAGCACGTCGGCCATGGCCGCGCCCAGTTCACGGTCGGCCACGTCGGTTTCGGCAATGGCGCGGGCCATGGCCTCGGCCCACTGGTCCGCAGTCGCGCGCGTGATCGCCATGCCGCCGTGCGCGCTCATCATGCATTTGCCGGGATTGGCCTCGAACCAGTCGCGCGGGCCGCCGGCCCAGCCCGCGAGGAACGACGGCAGCTGGGCGCGCATGTCGCCGAGGTCAGCGGCGTGAATTGCGCGCAGCTCGGCATAGGCCGGGTCCTGGTCCATCAGGTCATAGAACCGGTCGGTGATGGCGCGCAGCGCTGCGTGTCCGCCGATCCGCTCGAACGGGCTGATGGCGGGCGCATTGGCAGTGGCGGGCATGATCGGACTGTGCTCCGGGCAGGATATCGGGAGCCAGGGGAATGGCGGGGCCGCGAACCCGATGCCTTGATCCCGGTCAAACCCGGCTCAACCGGGCGAAAGCATCGCCCAGAAAGTGAAGCGAGCCAGCAGATCGCGCGCCGCCTGGTCGACCAGGTCAGGATCGAACCGGGCGAAGCCGGCCTTCATCCGGCGGGTCAGGTCAGTCTCGATCGCGGCCATGTTGCACGCCTGGCGCAGCGGTTCGAAGCGCGGGGGCCAGGTCCCGGTGCCGATTGCTGCGCTTTCGGCCTGATTCGGCGGGGCCTTACGCAAGGCGCGGGCGACGCATTTGACCGCAGCCTCGATGTCCCTGGGATTGTCTTCCATCGCGTATGTCAGTTGCCATGACAGCAGGTAAAGCTGCTGCCGTTCGCGGGGAGGTACCGGGGCCTGACCGCGCAATGGCCGGGCCTCGTCCCAAAGGGTTATGATCGAACGGTTGACCCACAGTTTGTCCGGATCGGGTTCGTCTCCGATATTCGGCGGGGGCGGCAACTTGCGCGCCATATCCCGGATCGGACCAACTTCATTCGAACAATAGGTTCCGCGCACTGCATCGACGAACTTCTGGCTCGTCGCCAGTTGGGTATCGGATTGCGCGGCGAAAGGCTCGAACCCGGCCGCAGTGGCGATGCAGTTGATCATTTCGCTGCGCTGCGCCGGGGTCAGCGTCGCCAAGGCTTCGGTCGGGCTTGGGACCGAGACTTGCGCGTTCGCCTGGGCGTAGAGTCCAAGGCCCAGCAGTATCCCGCCAAACCGCCCGATCCCGCGCAGACCTGCTTCCTTGCCCTCCATCGCCACTCTATTCCGGCGCAGTCTTGCCTTTGCGTTTCGCCGCGGGCTTTTCGGCCTTGGCTTTGGCCAGCTTGGGCGGAGCCGGGGTCAGTTCGAACGCCAGCGCCCCGTCCTTGACTGAAACATGGACCTCGCCGCCGTGGCGCAGCTTGCCGAACAGCAGTTCCTCGGCGAGCGGCTGCTTGACCTTCTCCTGGATCAGGCGGGCCATCGGCCGCGCGCCATAGAGCTTGTCATAGCCGCGCTCGCCCAGCCACTTGCGGGCATCGCCATCGAACTGGATGTGGACGTTCTGGTCGGCCAGCTGGAGTTCCAGCTGCAGCACGAACTTGTCCACCACCCGCGCGATCACTTCGGTGCCAAGGTAGGCGAAGGGCACGATCGCATCGAGCCGGTTGCGGAATTCCGGACTGAACATCCGCTTCACCGCTTCGTCGCCCGCATCGGCCTTGGACACGTCGCCAAAGCCAATCCCCTGCTTGGCCATGTCGCTGGCGCCGGCATTGGTGGTCATGATCAGGACCACGTTGCGGAAATCGACGGTCTTGCCGTGGTGGTCGGTCAGGCGACCATTATCCATCACCTGCAGCAGGATGTTGAACAGGTCGGGGTGGGCCTTCTCGATCTCGTCGAGCAGCAGGACGCAGTGCGGCTGCTGGTCGACGGCATCGGTCAGCAGACCGCCCTGGTCGAACCCGACATAACCCGGAGGGGCGCCGATCAGCCGGCTGACCGAATGGCGTTCCATGTATTCGGACATGTCGAAGCGCTGCATCGGGATGCCCAGGATCTCGGCCAGCTGCTTGGAAACCTCGGTCTTGCCGACCCCGGTCGGACCGGAGAACAGGAAGCTGCCGATCGGCTTGTCGGGATCGCGCAGGCCCGCGCGGCTCAGCTTCATCGCGCTCGACAAAACCTCGATCGCCCGGTCCTGGCCGAAAACCACCCGCTTGAGGTCCTTTTCAAGGTGTTCCAGCGCCTGCCGGTCGTCGGAGCTGACCGACTTGGGCGGGATCCGGGCCATGGTGGCGATCACCGCCTCGATCTCGCGCGCGGTGATGGTCTTCTTGCGCTTGGATGGCGGCACCAGCATCTGCATCGCGCCCACCTCGTCGATCACGTCGATCGCCTTGTCGGGCAGCTTGCGGTCATTGATGTAGCGGGCCGACAGTTCGACCGCAGTCTTGATCGCATCGGGTGTGTACTTGACCTTGTGGTGCTCTTCGAAGGCCGTCCGGAGCCCCTTGAGGATCTTGATGGTATCCTCGACCGTCGGCTCATTGACGTCGATCTTCTGGAACCGGCGCAGCAGGGCGCGGTCCTTTTCGAAGTGGTTGCGGAATTCCTTGTAGGTGGTCGAACCGATGCAGCGGATCGTCCCGCCCGACAGGGCGGGCTTGAGGAGATTGGAAGCATCCATCGCCCCGCCGCTGGTTGCGCCAGCGCCGATAACCGTATGAATTTCATCGATAAAAAGGACTGCGTGGGGCATCTTCTCCAGTTCGGAGACCACCTGCTTGAGCCGTTCCTCGAAGTCCCCGCGATAGCGCGTACCGGCCAGCAGTGCCCCCATGTCGAGGCTGTAGATCACCGCCTCGGCCAGCACTTCCGGCACTTCGCCTTCCACGATCTTGCGCGCCAGCCCTTCGGCAATCGCGGTCTTTCCGACGCCCGGATCACCGACATAAAGCGGGTTGTTCTTGCTGCGGCGGCACAGGATCTGGATCGTCCGGTCCACTTCGGGCCCGCGCCCGATCAGCGGATCGACCTTGCCGGCCAGGGCCTTCTCGTTGAGATTGACACAGAACTGGTCGAGCGCGGATTCCTTCTTGGGATCCTTGGCCGGGGCCTTTTCCTCCTGCGCCGGTCCGTCGCTGTCGGTGCCGCGAGGGGTCTTGTCCTCGATCCGCTTGCCGCCCTTGCCGATGCCGTGGCTGATGTAGCTGACCGCATCGAGCCGGCTCATGTCCTGCTGCTGCAGGAAATAGACCGCATAGGAATCACGTTCCGAGAACAGTGCCACCAGCACGTTCGCCCCGGTCACCGTGTCCTTGCCGGATGACTGGACATGCAGAATGGCGCGCTGGATCACCCGCTGGAAGCCCGCCGTCGGGGTGGGATCGCCCTTTTCCTCGGTCTTGAGGCTCTGGTACTCCTGGTCGAGGTACTGGCGCACCACATCGCCCAGTTCGCCCAGCTCCACCCCGCAGGCCTGCATCACCTGCGCGGCATCGGGATCGTCGATCAACGCCAGCAGCAGGTGCTCGAGCGTCGCGTACTCATGGCTGCGGTCCGACGCATTGGTCAGCGCGGCGTGCAGCGTCTTTTCGAGGCTCTGGGCAAAACTGGGCATTTATCGGCCTTCCCACGGCGAGAGTGACCCTTTGCGGAACGAAGGGCGTGAACAGGGCTGGTTAGCGGAATCTATATGGGGTGCCATGCCGCCGCTGCGAAGGGGGGCGGCACCAATCATGACGACGATGGCCTGAATAGCGCCTCGGCCGCTGCCCGGTGTGCCGACACCTTGTCGCGGTGCGCCTTGATCCGGGCAATCTCTGCTTCAAGCAGGGCGATCCGCTCGGCCAGCTCATCCTGCGAATGGCGGTCAAGGCTTTCGGCTGCCAGCAGGCTGGCGGCGTCGCGAGTCAGGCGGGGGCGGTCATCATCGTCCATCGCGGGTGCAAATTCACCCTTCGCGCGCTTGCTGTCAACCGAACCAAAGGCTAGGCCCGTGATCGAGTGACATGGATGCCACAGGGGCTCACAAATGGCTGAAACGCTGCCCGAAACGATGATTGCGGTTGGGTTTGATGCGCCCGGCGGGCCAGAGGTGCTGCGACCGGCCAGTCAGCCGGTGCCGTGGCCGGGTGCCGGACAGGTGCTGGTCCGGGTCGCCTTCGCCGGGGTGAATCGCCCCGACGTCGTCCAGCGCCAGGGTTTCTATCCCCCGCCGCCGGGCGCCTCGCCGATCCCCGGGCTGGAGATTTCCGGCACGGTGGTCGCGCTGGGCGAAGGGGTCGATACCCTGCTGCCCGGGCAACTCGTTTGCGCCCTGGTTTCCGGCGGGGGTTATGCCGAATACTGCCTGGCCGAGGCCGAGCATTGCCTGCCGGTGCCGGCCGGGCTCCCGCTCGACGAGGCGGCGGCGCTGCCTGAAACCCTCTTTACCGTCTGGCACAACGTGTTCGAACGGGGATATGCCCGCGAAGGCGAGACGATCCTGGTCCACGGCGGGACCAGCGGTATCGGTTCGATGGCGATCATGCTGGGCAAGCTGTTCGGCCTGACGGTGATCGTGACTTGCGGCGGGGCCGACAAATGTGCCGCCGCGCTCAAGATCGGGGCAGACCACGCGATCGACTACAAGGCCCAGGATTTCGTCGAGGAAGTGAAGCGCATCACTGGCGGTCAGGGCGTTGAACTGGTGCTCGACATGGTGGCGGGAGACTATGTCGCGCGCAATCTGCAATGCCTCAGGGAAGATGGTCGCCATGTGACCATCGCCGTTCAGGGCGGGGTGCGGGCCGAGCTTAACATGGCGCAGGTCATGGTGCGGCGACTGACCCTGACCGGATCGACGCTGCGCCCACGCTCGAATGCCTTCAAGGCGCTGCTGGCCCAGGAAATCGCCCAGTCGGCCTGGCCGCTTGTCGAAAGCGGAGCCCTGCGTCCGATCATGGATCAGACCTTCGCCCTGGCCGATGCGGCCGCCGCTCACGCGCGGATGGAAGCGGGCAGCCATATCGGCAAGATTGTCCTCAAGGCCGGATGAATCCTTGCCCTTTTGAAGGAATCGCCCTAAATCCCCACCCGAACGGCCGCTCCGCAAGGGGCGGCCCTATCTATTTCTGACGGAGAAGTCTTTCTCCTCGACGGAGTTCTTGGTCGTGACCCAACCCACCCCGCTGATGCCGCATGCCACTGCTTCGTGGCTGGTCGACAATACCGCGCTGTCGTTCGAACAGATCGCCGAATTCTGCGGCCTGCACATTCTGGAAGTGCAGGCGATGGCCGATGATCTGGCCAGCAGCAAGTACACGGGCCGCGATCCTGTGCGAGCCGGCGAACTGACCATGGCGGAGATCGAGCGTGGCCAGGCCGATCCGGCCTATGCGCTCAAGATGCAGAAGGCGCCGGTCACGGTCAGCCGCACCAAGGGTCCGCGCTATACGCCGGTCTCAAAGCGCCAGGACAAGCCCGATGGCATCGCCTGGATCCTGCGCAACCACCCCGAAATCTCGGACGCGCAGATCGGCAAGCTGATCGGCACCACTCGCAATACCATTGCCGCGATCCGCGATCGCAGCCACTGGAACATCGCCAACATCCAGCCGAAGGACCCGGTCACCCTGGGCCTGTGCAGCCAGCGCGAGCTTGATGCGATCGTGGCCAAGGCGGCGAAGAAGGCCGGTCTGGCCGACGAAGCGGGTGACGATGCGCGGCTCGGTGACGATCGCGAGGCCCTGATCGAGGAACTGCGCGCCGAACGCGAAGCTGCCAGCAAGGCGGCGGCCGAAGCGGCCCAGGAAGCGGAAGCCGCGGCCTGGCTTGAGGCCAAGCGTGCTGCGGAAGCGACGGACGAAGCCTGATTTTCTCCGGCTTGCGGCTGATGCCGCTTGCGCCAGGACCGAACTGCCGCCACCTTGACTGACATGACTGTCAGCAAGGCCGGTGAACCCTGGCGCGAGCATTACGCGCACCCCAATCCGTGGGACATGGCTTTCCCGCCGCTGACTGTGCCGGAGATGTTCGAACTGGCGGTGCGCGATAACGGCAATCGCCCGCTGGTCGATTTCATGGGTCGGCGCTGCACATATGCGCAGCTTCACGCCGAGGCGCTGGCTTTTGCCACCGGCCTGCAGCAGCTGGGTATTACCAAGGGTGACCGGGTCGGGCTGTTCCTGCCGAACGTGCCGATCTATGTTTCGGCCTACTACGGCGCGATGCTGGCAGGGGCGACCGTGGTCAACTTCTCGCCGCTCTACACTGTGCCGGAACTGACGGCGCAGGTGGCCGATTCGGGTACGCGGCTGCTGGTTACGGTCGATTCGTCAGCGCTCCTGCCAACCGCGCTGGCGGTGAAAGAGCAGTCTGCCCTCGAATGGCTGGTAGTAGGGTCGCTCGCGGCGCAATTGCCCTGGGCCAAGGGCGTGGGCATGCGGCTGTTTGCGCGCAAGTCGCTCAGTCGGGTCCCGGCCCAGGCGCTGCGCTGGGATGATGTCCTGGCCGACGGCGCGCCGCAGCCGGTCACCCTTGATCCGGAAGAAGACCTGGCCTTGCTGCAATACACCGGCGGCACCACCGGGACGCCCAAGGGGGCGATGCTGACGCACCAGAACATCACCGCCAACACCCGCCAGGTCATGGCGATTGACCCGCAGGCGGGTGAGCGTGACGTGATCATGGGTGTGCTGCCGATGTTCCACGTTTTCGCCAACATCTGCGTGCTCAACCGCACGGTCGTGAACGGCGGCTGCATCGCCATGCTGCCCCGGTTCGATGCGGGGCAGTGCCTCAAGACGCTGGAGCGGGTCGAGGCGACGGCCATGCCGGGCGTGCCGACGATGTACCAGGCGCTGCTCGATCATCCCGATTGCGGCAAGACCGATTTCTCCTCGCTCAGGATCTGCATCTCGGGCGGGGCCCCGCTTCCCGGCCCGCTGAAGGAGCGGTTCGAGGCGGCGAGTGGCGCGCGCCTGGTCGAAGGCTATGGTCTGACCGAAACCGCCGGGGTCGCCTCGGCCAATCCCTACGAGGGCGAAGAACGTGTCGGCACGATCGGACAGCCGATCCCGGCAACGCGCATGCGACTGCTCGACAAGGAGGATCCGACCCGCGATGCTCCCGCTGGCGAGCCGGGCGAACTGGCGATCCAGGGCCCGCAGGTCATGCGCGGATACTGGCGCCGCCCGGAAGAGGCACTCAACGCCTTTGCCGAGCGGCCCAATGGCCGCTGGCTGCGGACCGGCGATGTCGCGGTGCTGGAAGCGGGCGGCTATCTGCGGATCGTCGACCGGATCAAGGACATGATCGCCGTCGGCGGGTTCAAGGTCTTCCCGAGCGAGGTCGAGGCCGTCCTGTTACGCCATCCGTCAGTCAAGGAGGCGCTGGTGATCGGGGTGGCCGATGCCTATCGCGGCGAAGCGCCGCGCGCCTATGTCACCCTGATGTCCGGGGCGAGCGATAGTGGCGAAGCGCTGGCTGGGTGGCTCAACGCGCAATTGGGCAAGCATGAGCGGGTCGATGCCGTGGTCGTGCGGGACAGCCTGCCCAAGACGATGATCGGCAAGCTGGACCGAAAGGCGCTGCGCGCCGAAGTGGGCGCAGAAGTCGCTAAGACCAGTTAACCGGCCAGGGTCAGCAGCTTTTCGACGCTTTCGGCCGGACTGTCTTCGGGCTGGCCAACGCCGCGCGGGGCGAAGCGGCCGTCGACCTGCGCGCCCTGCTCGATCGTCAGCGCGTCGTAGTGGACATCGCCGTGGATCCGCGCGGTCTTGAGGATGACCAGTTCGCGGGCCGAGATCGATCCACGAACGATGCCGGCCAGGCGGGCGCTCTCGGCCTTGATCGCACCCACGATCTCGCCAGTCTCGCCCTGGACCAGCGCGCTGCAGGTCACGTCGCCTTCAACCTTGCCGTCGATGTGCAGGTCGGTCGAAGCCGTGACGTTGCCCTTGATCGCCATATCGGCGCCAAGGACCGAGAAAGTCGATCCACGCATGGAGTTACCGCCTGTTGCTGGGCGCGGCGCTGCCGCTGCCGGTTTCTTGGAGAACATTGCTGGCTGCCTTCAGGAAGGGTCGCGGATTCACCGCGCGATCGTTGATCCGCACTTCGAAGTGCAGGTGCGGTCCGGTCGAACGGCCGGTATTGCCGATCAGGCCGATCACCTGCCCGGCTTCGACCTGCTGGCCGACCCGGGCGCGGAAGCCCGACATGTGGGCATAGCGCGTCATCAGGCCGTTACCGTGGTCGATCTCTACCGTATTGCCGTAGCCCTGCTGGCCACCGACGAAACTGATGGTGCCGGCCGCGGCGGCATAGATCGGGGCGCCGATGGGGCCCTTGAAGTCGAGCCCGGCATGGAACGCCGCGCCGCCAGTGAACGGATCGGCACGATAGCCAAAGCCCGACGAGATGTATTCAAGACTGGCGGGCGAATGCTGCGGAATTCCGGCCAGGCCGCGTTCCAGCGCTTCCATCCGTTCCAGGCTGACGCCAAGCCGCACGAACCGGGGATCAAGGTTGCGGCGGCCAGGGCCGAACAGTTCGATCAGCGGACCACCCATCGCGCTACGATCATCCAGCCGCGCGAGCATCGCCTTTGGATCAAGGCCAAGCGCACGGATGCGGCTGGCCGCATCGGCTGAGCGGCGGTCTGCAAAACGGGTCAACCGCTCGACCAGGGCCAGCTGGCGGGCCTCGATCCGGGCGAGGCCAGCGGCTTCGGGCAGTGCGGCACTGACCTTGTCGACCGTCTTGGCGGCTTCGCCGCTCGAATCGGAGACAGTGCCGGCCGCAGTAATGTCGTCGGGCAGGGCCTCGGTCATTTTCTCGAGCGCATCCTGCCGGCGGGTAAGATCGTCGGCCACGCTCTTCAGGTCGTCGCGATATTCCGCCACCCGGCTTTCGGCGGTGGCTACCTTGGCTTCACGGTTGAGCAGGGCCAGACGATCGCGGGCCGAAAGATACTGTGACACGGCCATGGCGGTCATTGAACCCAGCCAGGCAAGCAGCAGCGCGGCCACAATGCCCGCGCCGATCATCTGGACCCGCCCCGAAACCTTGATGAACCGAACCTGGCCCTGCGATCGCATGAAGAACTCGCGATCCGGGAACCAGCTTCGCAGGCGGGCTATGACCCCCCCGGCTGTCAGTTTTTGCAAGACGACCCCAAGCTTTTGTCTGTTCAGACGATGCGGCCCGCTAGCAGCTTCCCCGCGCCGTAGCGAATCCGGGTTGGAAGCTTGTCGTTGAATCGCATGACTCGCGCGACGAATCGATTGGCGTTGCGATGACTCGACGCGCGGTGTTAGGCGCAAGGTCATCATGACCGCAGCGACCGCCCCGTTAACCGAAAGTCCCGATTCGCTCGTGGCCCGCCTTGCCGCCGATGGTCGCAAGGCCCAGGCCGTGCTGGCGCGGATGGATTCGGCGGCTCGCGCCGCCGCCCTGCGCGCTGCCGCGCAGGCCCTGCGTGACGATGGCACCGCGATCCTTGCCGCCAATACCAAAGACATGGCCGAGGGTGCCGCGCGCGGCCTCAGCGGAGCGATGCTTGATCGCCTGCGACTCGACGAAGCGCGCCTGGCCGGGATTGCCGATGCCGTGGCGGCGGTCGCCGACCTGCCCGATCCGGTCGGCCGGATCATCGACAGGACGGAGCGCCCCAACGGGCTGGTGCTGGAGCGTGTTCGCGTGCCGATCGGCCTGATCGGGATCATTTATGAGAGCCGGCCGAATGTGACGGCCGATGCCGCTGCGCTGTGCCTCGGTTCTGGCAATGCCGCATTGCTGCGGGGGGGGAGCGAGGCGGTCCATTCCAACCGGGCGATTCACGCCGCACTGGTGCGCGGGCTGGTCTCCGCCGGGGTGCCGGCGGCCGCGGTGCAACTGGTACCCAGCCAGGATCGCGCCGTGGTGGGCGCCATGCTGACCGCTGCCGGGCAGATCGACATGATCGTGCCGCGCGGCGGGAAAAGCCTTGTGGCGCGGGTCCAGGCCGATGCGCGGGTGCCCGTCCTGGCCCACCTCGACGGGATCAACCACACCTTTGTTCACGCTGCGGCAGACCCGGCCAAGGCTGCGGCGATCGCCGTCAACGCCAAGTTGCGCCGCACCGGGATTTGCGGCGCGATGGAAACCCTGCTGATCGATGCGACCTATCCCGATGCGCCCGGGCTGGTTGGCGCGCTGCTCGCTGCGGGGTGCGAACTACGCGGCGATGCCCGCGCCGCCGCGCTCGATCCCCGGATTGCCACGGCCAGTTCGGAGGACTGGGATACAGAGTACCTCGACGCGATTCTGTCGGTGGCGGTGGTGGACGGGCTGGACGCCGCGCTTGAACACATCGCGCGCCATGGCTCGCATCACACCGATGCGATCGTGACCGAGGATGCCGCCGCGGCCGAGCGTTTCCTGGCCGAAGTAGACAGCGCGATCGTGATACACAATGCCTCCAGCCAGTTCGCCGATGGCGGCGAATTCGGGCTGGGCGCGGAGATCGGCATCGCCACCGGCAGGTTGCATGCGCGCGGTCCGGTCGCGCTCGAAGGGCTGACGACCTACAAGTGGCTGGTGCGCGGCACCGGCCAGATCAGACCATAGGGCGAGCGGCCCTGCGCCGGATCGGCCTCCTTGGCGGCAGCTTCAACCCTGCGCATGGCGGGCACCGCCGGATCAGTCTCTTCGCGCTCGAGGCCCTGGGCCTCGATGCGGTGTGGTGGCTCGTCTCGCCCGGCAATCCGCTGAAGCCCAGGGCCGGGATGGCCCCGCTGGCGGCGCGGCTGGGCTCGGCCCGAAAACAGTCACGCCGGGCCCGGATCGTGCCAACCGCGATCGAGCGCGAACTGGGGACGGTCTATACCGTGGACACCCTCGCCGCCTTGTGCCGACGCTATCCCAAGGATCGCTTCGTCTGGCTGATGGGAGGCGACAATCTGGCGCAATTTCATCGCTGGCGTGACTGGCGGCGGATCGCGCGCACCATGCCGATTGCGGTTATCGCCCGGCCCGGCTATGAAGGACTTGCCGCGGCGAGCCCCGCTGCGGCCTGGCTCGGTCGATACCGGCGATCCGCAGCCAGCTTAGCAAACCGGGCAGGATGGAGCGCACCCGCGCTGATACACTTGCGTTTCGATCCCGATCCGCGCTCGGCGACTGCCATTCGCCGCGCCGATCCAGACTGGGCCCGCCATATTGGCGCAGGCACCTTCAGGGATCCGCTGACGCACCATCCGGTCGATCCCGACATGCCATGAACGGCGAGGGTCCTTTTCCCGCGCCTCGCCGCGCTGCCCGCCCCAAGGAGCCACCATACCCTGCATGACACCTGATACGCACGCTCCGGCCGCCGCCGGCACACCCGTCCCGCTTCCGCCCTCGGAACCGGGTTCGCTCCACGCCCTCGTGCTCCAGTCGCTGGATGATGACCAGGCGCAGGAAATCGTCTCGATCCCGCTCGAAGGCAAAAGCTCGATCGCCGATCACATGGTGATCGCGAGCGGCCGTTCGACGCGCCAGGTCGCCTCGATGGCCCAGAAGCTGGCTGAACGGGTCAAGCAGGGCGGCTTCGGCCATGTCCGGATCGAAGGCTTGCCGGCGGCTGACTGGGTGCTGATCGACGCGGGCGACGTGGTGGTCCACCTGTTCCGCCCGGAAGTGCGCAGCTTCTATAACCTAGAGCGGATGTGGGCTTTCGGGGATTCGGGCGCGGCCTGATCCCCACGCTGTCATGCGGCTGCACGTGATTGCCAGGGGCAAGATCGCCCGCTCGCCCGAAGCCGAGCTGGTGGCCCGCTATGCCAAACGGATCACCTGGCCGCTGGTGTTGACCGAATTGCCCGACCAGGGCGGGACCATTCTGCCACCACTGGCTCCTGCGCGCGAAGTCCTGCTCGACGAGCGCGGCAAGCAACTTTCATCCGGGGAATTCGCCGCCCTGCTGGGCCGCTGGCGCGATGATGGCGTGCGCGAGGCAAGGTTCCTGATCGGTGCAGCCGATGGACATGGCGAGGCCGCCCGTAACCAGGCCGACCTCTTGCTCGGCTTCGGGCCGATGACCTGGCCGCATCTGATGGTTCGCGCCATGCTGGCCGAACAATTGTGGCGGGCCACGGCTATTCTGGCTGGCCATCCCTATCATCGTTCGGGATAAGGCGCGGCGATGCAGCAGCGGCTTGCCTTGATCCTGATCCCGCTGGCCGCGCTTGCCGGGGCCATGACCCTGGCGGCGCAGGACCCGATCCTCGTGCGGCCCATGCCAGAAGATCCGGTCAGCCTGCAACGCGCCCTGGCCGATGCCCAGGCGGCCGGGCGCGCGGCCGAACGCCGGGCTGCGGATTACGAGGCTGCGGCTCGCCAGGCGAGCGCGGCGGTCGATGCCACGATCCAGGAGGCCGCCGGCCTGGCGGCGCGGATCCAGCAGGCCGAAGCCGGAATCGCCGCGAGCGAGGCGCGCGCGCGGTTGATCGAGCGCGACCGGGTGGCACTGCGCGCCCGGCTGGCCGAGCGGCAACGTCCGCTGGTTCGCCTGACCGCCGCCTTGCAGCGGCTTTCGCGGCGGCCGGCCGGTCTTGCCCTGTTACGGCCGGGCAGCCTGCAGGAGGCCGTTTACCTGCGCGCCACGCTGGATGCCATGTTGCCCGAAATCGCGCGCCGCACCGCTGACTTGCGCGCCGAGCTGCGGCGTAGCCAGGCCTTGCAGCAGCAGGCCCAGGCCAATGCGGCAACCTTGCGCCAGACCCAGCGCGACCTGGCCCAGCGGCGCCAGGCGCTGACAGCTCTCGAATCGCGCCAGCGCCTGGCCGCGCGCGAGGCGGGCGGATTGGCGGCGCGTGAATCTGATCGCGCCCTGGCCCTGGCCGAGCAGGCCCGCGATCTGGGCGGACTGGTGAGCGAGCTCGACGCTGCCGCACGTCGCCGTGCGGCGCTTGCCGCCCTGCCGGGACCGGTCCTGCGCCCCGCCCGGCCGACGGATGCGCGGACTGCGCCCGATCCTGTTGTCACCGCGAGCGCGATGGCGCGGTTGCCCGGGTTCACCTTGCCGCTGGCCGGTTCCGTGGTAGCCGGCTTCGGGGCGGAGCAACCCGGCCTGCCGCGCTCGCGCGGGCTGACGATCGCGGCCCGGCCAGGCGCTCAGGCGGTGGCTCCCGCTGCCGGACGGGTGGCCTTTGCCGGCCCTTACCGGGGCTATGGCCAGATCGTGATCATCGAGCATGGCGGCGGCTGGACTTCGCTGGTGACCGGCCTTGCCGCGCTGGATGCCAGCGTTGGCCAGCGGCTGGTGCCCGGTTCGCCGCTGGGTACCGTGGGGGGCGGCCAGCCGCGCGTCATGCTCGAGCTGCGCAAAGATGGTGAAGCGGTCAATCCGCTCGACCAGCTTGGCGGTTAACCGGCCATCTGGCGTTAAGCCGCTCCGCGCGATAGAATGCAGAGGAAATGACAGTGGGTCACCCCCGGGCGAAAGGTCGCTGAACGCATGAAAGCCGCATCCCTTGTTCGCGCTGCGCTGCTGGTCGGCGCAGTGGCGTTGATCCCGGCCACGACCGCGGGGCTGGCGGCGGTCGAAGGACGGTCGAGCGCGCAGTTCAACCGGCTGTTTACGGTCTACCAGATCGTCAAGGCGCAGTATGTCGAGCAGGTTGACGATACCAAGCTGATCAACGGCGCGATCGAGGGCATGCTGGCCGCGCTCGATCCGCATTCCAGCTATGTCGAGGGGGCTTCGCTCCAGCGTCTGACCAACATGATCGACGGGAACTATTCGGGCCTGGGTCTGTCGGTGGGCATGGACGATGGTGCCGTGCGCGTGATCGCGCCGATGAAGGGCAGCCCGGCGGATCGGGCCGGGGTCAAGGCGGGGGACTATATCACCCATCTCGACGGCAAGCTGATTTACGGGATCGAACTGGACGATGCGGTGGCCCGCATGCGCGGCGAAGCCGGCTCCGCGATCCGCCTGACGATCTTCCGCGAGGGCCGCGACGAGCCGTTTGACGTGACCGTGACCCGCGGTGTGATCGACCTCGAGCCCGTGACCTGGAAGCTGGAGAAGGACATCGGCGTGATCTCGGTCAACGAGTTCTCGCGTGATGTCGGGGCGGACGTGGGGGCGGCGATTGCCGATCTGCGCAAGCAGGCAGCCGGGCGGCTGACCGGCCTGGTGCTCGATCTGCGGCAGAATCCGGGTGGTTCGCTGGATGAAGCGGTGGCCCTGTCGGACCTGTTCCTGACCAAGGGCGATATCGTCTCGCAGCGCGGTCGTAACCCGCGCGACAACGAATTCTACCGCGCCGAGGAGATGATCCCGGGCGATGCGGCAAAGGGCTTGCCGGTGATCGTGCTGATCGACGCCGGCTCGGCCTCGGCCTCGGAGATCGTTGCCGGGGCGCTGCAGGACCAGCGCCGGGCGCTGATCATGGGCGAGCGCAGCTTTGGCAAGGGCAGCGTCCAGTCGCTGTTCGAACTGGACCGCACCCGCGCGGTCAAGCTGACCACCGCGCGTTATTACACCCCCTCGGGCAAATCGGTGCAGGAGGGCGGGATCGAACCCGATATCCGCGTGCCGCAGCTGTCCGATCCGGATGCGCGCCGCCGCGCGGAGTTCACCCTGCGCGAAAGCGACCTACGCCGCCACCTCGTCAACGAACTGGGGGTCGAGGACAAGCAGCTCGAAACCGACCGGCAGGACGATCCGCGCTTCAAGGTCAGCGCCGAGGAACTGAAGGCCAAGGGCATCACCGACTTCCAGCTGCATTATGCCCTGGAAACGCTGCGCCGGGGCGGGCGGGCCGCGCTGGCGGTAAAGGGCAAGTAAACCCATGCGACTCGCCGCGAAGACCTTGGCCCTGGCCACTCCGCTGGCCCTGCTCGGCGGGGCCTATGTCTCGCAATATGGCTTCGGGCTCTACCCTTGCGAAATGTGCTGGTGGCAGCGCTATCCTCATTTTGTTGCCCTGGCCCTCGCGGCATTCGGGCTGATGCGCACGGGGCAAAAGGTCTGGACCGGGCTGGCGGCGCTCGCGATCCTGGCTTCGGGCCTGATCGGGGCCTTTCATGCCGGGGTCGAGTATGGCTGGTGGGAGGGAATTACCGGCTGCGCGACCGTGGCAAAGGCCGGCGGGGATCCGCTCGAGGCGATCCTCAACGCACCGATCGTGCGCTGCGATGTGGCCCCCTGGACCCTGTTCGGCATCTCGCTCGCGGGCTATAACTTTCTGATTTCAACCGTTGCGGCGCTGGCCATTTTCGCCCTGCTGCGGCGCGAAGGAGGCGTGAAGTGAACAAGGCTGAAACCGCCCGGATGCTGCGGGTCGATCAGGCGGGCGAATATGGCGCGACCTGCATTTATGCCGGGCAAATGGCGGTGATGGGCGACCGGGCACCGCATGCCGGGGAAATCGCCCATATGGCCGAGCAGGAGGCCGAGCATCGGCGCAAGTTCGACGCGCTGCTGGCCGAGCGTGGGGTGCGGCCGACAGTGCTGCAACCGCTGTGGGGCGCGGCCGGTTATGCCCTGGGTGCGGCGACCGCGCTGATCGGGCCGAAGGCGGCGATGGCCTGCACGGCCGCGATCGAGACCGAGATTGACCGGCACTACACGCAACAGCTTGAAGAACTTGGTGATTCCGATCCCGAGCTGGCCGGGATGATCCGCGAATTCCGCGATGACGAGCGGGCCCACAAGGAGGCGGCGCTGGCCGCTGGGGCGGAGCAGGCACCGGCCTATCCGCTGCTCTCGGGCGCGATCCGGCTGGGCTGCCGGATCGCGATCCGGGTGGCCGAACGGGTCTGAGCGCCGACACCTGACGGCCATATTTGACAGGGCGCAAGGACAGCTCCCGCTTCAGCTGTCATTCAGCGCTGAAGGTGCCTATGACAGGCACACAACTGCCGCTCAAGCGGCACAGGAGATGCACTCAATGCGCCGTCTGAGTACACTTGCCGCCCTGCTGCTGGTACCCGCCACCGCTGCCCTGGCGCAGGACGCGCCCGAGCCCAAGGTCAACCAGCTGATCATCTATGGCAATGACGAGTGCCCCGTCTCCGAAGGCGATACGATCACCGTCTGCGCCCGCAAGGAAGAGGCCGAGCGATTCCGCATCCCGTCGATCCTGCGCCAGTCCAGCTCGCCTCAGAACGAGGCCTGGAACAACAAGGTGCTGGCCTATGAGCGCGTGGGCAAGACCGGGACGATGAGCTGCTCGCCGGTTGGCGCGGGTGGCTGGACCGGTTGCTCGGGCAAGCTGATCGATGCCGCCTATGCCGAGAAGCAGAGCGATGAAAGCCTGCGCTTTGCCGATCTGATCGCGGCGGAACGGGCCAAGCGCCTGTCGACCATCGACGCAGAGGCGGCCAAGACCCAGACCGACGTCGAAGCGCTCGAACGCCAGTACGAGGAACGGCGCAAGGCCCAGGAGGCCGCCGGTCAGGCTGATGACGCCGCTGCCAGCAAGCCCGAAGCCCCGAAAAAGCCCGGCGGGGGTAACTGAACCCGACTTGCGCGGGAAGCCTATTTGCGGGGCACCTGGGCCAGTTCGGCCAGCCAGGCTTCGGCCAGACCGTCGCTGGGTGCGCGCCAGTCGCCGCGGGGCGAGAGGCTGCCGCCCGATGAGACCTTGGGCCCGTTGGGAATCGCGCTGCGCTTGAACTGGCTGGTGCCAAAGAACCGGCGCAGGAAGTTTTCCAGCCAGCGGCGGATTTCGGCGAGGGTATAGTCTTCCTTGCGTTCTTCCGGGAAACCGGCGGGCCAGCGTCCGCCGGGATCCCCTTTCCCTCCGCCCTGGCCCCAGGCGTGCCAGGCCAGGAAGGCGATCTTGGCCGGGGGCAGGGCCTGACGCAGCGTGTAATAGAGGAAGAAATCGTTGAGCGCGTAAGGCCCGACGGCCGCCTCGGTGCTCTGGATCGCGCCGCCATCGGCCGGGACCAGTTCGGGCGAGATTTCCTGCTCGACGATCGCGGTCAGTACCGCATCGGTCGCGGCGTCGAACTGCTCGCTCTCCACGCTCCAGCGGATCAGGTACTGGATCAGCGTCTTGGGCACGCCGCAGTTCACGGCATAGTGGCTCATGTGGTCGCCCACGCCATAAGTGCACCAGCCCAGCGCCAGTTCGGAGAGGTCCCCGGTGCCGACCACGAAGCCGCCGTGGTGATTGGCCAGGCGGAACAGGTAATCGGTGCGCAAGCCCGCCTGCACGTTCTCGAAGGTGATGTCATAGACCTTCTCGCCCCGCGAGTACGGGTGGCCCATGTCCTTGAGCAGCTGCTCGGCCGCCGGGCGGATGTCGATCTCCTCGGCCGTGATGCCCAGCGCCCGCATCAGCGCCCAGGCATTGGCCCTGGTCCCTTCGCTGGTGGCGAAGCCGGGCATGGTATAGCCCCGGATCGCGGTGCGCGGCAGGCCCAGCCGGTCACAGGCCTTGGCCGCGACGATCAGGGCATGGGTCGAATCGAGCCCGCCCGAGATACCGATGACGAGGCACTTGGCCCGCGTCGCCTCGATCCGCCGGGTCAGCCCATCGACCTGGATGTTGAACGCCTCGTAGCAGTCCTGCGCCAGCCGCTCGGCCCGGTGCGGAACATAGGGAAAGCGGCGCAGGCCCCGCTTCAGCCCCACGTCCCTGTCGTGCAGCGGCAGGGTGAAGTCGATCCGGCGGAAGTCGCGCTCCGGGTGCCCGGCGGCCACGGCGCCGTCATTGAACGAGCCGTTGCGCATCCGCTCCAGCCGCAGCCGCTGCACGTCGACATCGGCCACGGCCAGCTGGGGCACACGGCTGAAGCGTTCGGAGCTGGCCAGCTCCTCGCCCAGTTCGAACACCGCGCCCTGCCCGTCCCAGGCGAGGTCGGTCGTGCTCTCGCCCGCCCCGGCAGCGGCATAGACATAGGCGGAAATGCAGCGCTGGGAATGCGCCGCGCAGAGCATCGCCCGCTCGTCGGCCTTGCCCACGGTGATGTTGGAGGCCGACAGGTTGCACAGCACCGTCGCCCCGGCCAGCGCGCCCCGGATCGAGGGCGGCTGCGGCACCCACATGTCCTCGCAGATTTCGAGGTGAAAGGTGAAGTCCGGCAGGTTGGCGGCGCGGAACAGGAGGTCCGTGCCGAACGGCACCTCCATCCCGCCCAGTTCGATCGTTTCACCGACGATATCCTGGCCCGAGGCGAACCAGCGCTTTTCGTAATATTCGCGGTAATTGGGCAGGAAGGTCTTGGGCACCACGCCCAGCACCCGGCCCTGGGTAATCGCCACGGCGCAGTTGTAGAGCCGCCCGTTGCGGGCGAGCGGCAGGCCGACCACCAGCACCGCGCGCAGCCGCTCGCTCGCCTCGACCACGCTGGCCAGCGCCGCGCGGGCGGCGTCGAGCAGCGCCTGCTGGCCGTGCAGATCGTCGATCGCGTAAGCCGTCAGGCACAGTTCGGGAAAGACCACCAGGTCCACCCCCTGCCGCTCGGCTGCGGTGGCGAGGGCCAGGACGTGGCGGGCATTGCTGGCCGGATCGGCCACGGCGACCGAGGGCGTGGCCGCCGCAACCCGGACCAGGCCGTGGCGGTGGATCGACTGGAAAGGCAGCGGCGCGTTCATCGCCGCCTGCTCTATAGCCTTGCAAGCCAGCCGTCGACCTTGGCGAAATGATCGGCCCAGCCGGGCGCGCGAAACCGTGGCAACAGGGCCAGCTGGCGGGCCCGGTCAGGTGCGTCGGTGCAGTAGGCGCGGACCGCCGCTTCCCACCCGGCAGCATCATCGGGATCGAGGTAAAGCGGGATGTCCCCCGCGATTTCGCGGAACACCGGCAGGTCGCTGGCGATCACCGGTACCCCGCGCTGCAAGGCCTCGATCACCGGGATGCCGAAGCCTTCGATAAAGCTGGGCATCAGCAAGGCCCGCGCGCCATCGAGCCAGGCCAGCATGGTGGCATCGTCGCACCGGCCCAGTTCGCGGACATGATCCTTGAGCAGCGGCGAATGATCCAGCAGAGCGAACACTGCGTCCGCTTCCCAGCCGCGCTGGCCGATCAGCACCAGTTCGGGCGCGGCCGGACCCGGTTCACGCGCCAGCCGTTCCCACAGGCGGAGCAGCAGCAAGTGGTTCTTGCGCGCCTCGATCGTGCCGATCATCACGAAATAGGGGCGGCTGGTCGGTGGCCGTGGGGCAGGTTCGACCTGCGGCTCCGCGCCCAGCCAAGCCACCAGGGTCGGCGGCAAGGGCAGGCCGGAGCGGCCGGCGAAGGCCGCCAGGGCATCGCGGGTAGCGGCGGAATTGGCGATAACTCCCGCCGCGCTGGCCAGCACGGTCCGCATGCGCCGGTCATGCCGGCGTGCTTCGCCCGCCCGGCAGAATTCGGGGTGGCTGAGCGGGATCAGGTCATGAACCAGGAACACCGGTTTCCATCCCCGCCGGTCCAGCCACTCGGCCAGGCCCGGCGAATCGAGCCCGGTGTGGCCGATGTTGAGATAAGGCAGTCCGCGCAGCGAAGGGTGCGGGCCGCCGCGCAGGATCGCCCCGATCAGCAGGCGGGCCAGCCGCCAGCGAAAGCCCGTTCCGCCCCGGCGCAGCAGCGCGAACAGGCGGTCACTGGCGGCGGAGTCCAGCACCAGCCGCAGCGGCCCGCGCTGGATCACCGCCAGGGCGCGCGGGGCATAGCGATCGAGATAGGCCAGGCACACCCGGTCGATCCCGGTCGGCAGCCGCCCGGCCCAGACCCGCCAGACCAGGCGGCTGACATCAAGCAGCAGGTCGCGGGGATGGGCCGGCATCACGCCTGGTCCGGTGCTCAGCCGACCACGCGCAGCGGCGGGGCGGGCCGGGCGTTCTGCGCGGGCGGCTGGTCGGCGGCGAGCAGCCGCTCGACGCTGTTGCGCACCAGGGTGGCCATGGCCGATTGGCTGGCCAGTCCGCCCCGTACCAGGCAGCGGGCATGCATCAGCCGCTTGAACGCGGCGTAGAGTGCGGGATCGGGTGCGCCGGGCGCGGTCCAGAAGCCATCGAGCCCGCCCCCGTGCGTGATCCCCGGCACATCGTAGACCGCATCGCCCAGTACGGCGACCGGGATCCCGGCCTCCAGCCCCAGTGTGCCGGACGTGCTGTTGACGCAGACCATGCCGCGTGCCGCCCGGGCCAGTTGCGCCAGGTCGCCGCCGTCGATGTAGAGTACCCGCCCGGTGATCCCAAGCCGCCGGGCGCGGCGGGCGAGCAGCGACCGCCAGCTGGTGAAGCTGCAATCCAGCGGGTGGGCCTTGACCAGCAGCACTGCCTCGGCCGGGGCAAAGCGGGCGAAGCTTTCCAGCACATAGTCCACGGCCACGCGCATCGTCCCGAAGGGCGAATGATGGCGGATCTGGTAATCGCCGCTCAGTTGCAGCGGGAACAGGAAGAAGTCGCGCCCGGCGATCGTGGCCAGTGTCTCGTCGGCGCGGCGGCGGCGCCAGGCGGCGGTGGCGAGGCGCCAGCCCCAGCCCGCCCACTCGACGAAGATCGAGCCCGGCCGGTGCGAACGGAACAACGGAAACCGCCAGCGGCGCAGTTCGACATGGGCGTAGTGCCAGAAGGCATCGCGGGCGCGGCGGGCAAAGCTGGCCGTGATCGGTGGCAGCGGAGGCACGGGGGGCAGCCCCTCGGCCGCCGCAAGGATCGCCTGCGGATCGCGCTCCATCGGCGAATGGCCGTTCACTCCGTCGCGCTCCAGCGTCATCCAGTCAGGCCGGATATAGCCTTCCTCGAAGACATGGATGTGCACGCCGCGCAGCTGGGCCATGCGCAGCGCTGCCTGGTGCATGGGGCGGCAATCGCCGAACAGGACCAGGTCGGTGATCTGGCGGGCGCGCAGGAAGCGGTCGATGAACATCGGCCAGCGCCTCGGCCCCCCAGCGAAGTTGGTGGCCGGGCCGCGCCAGTCATACTGGTCACCGCCCGACAGGTTGATCCGGTGGACCCCGCAGCCACGTGCCATCAGGGCCGTGGCCAGCTCGCGGAAGAAAGGGCCGGGCGGGCCCTGCAGGAACAGGAATTCGCGCCGCGCCGGGTCGGGCAGGGTCATCCATGCCCTCCGCGCAGGAATTGCCACCAGCGCGCGATCCGCCCCTGCCACTGGCGCAGGGTGACCAGCGGCGAGCCGACCCGGGCGGTCCCCTCGGCCAGACGCCGCACCAGCACTTCGGGCGGGCAGGGCAGGCGGGTGACCGGATCGAGGTAGCGCGGGTAACCGATCAGGGTGGCGGCGACCAGTTCGTCGAGCGTGCGCCGCTGCCCGCGCCGCGCCAGCGGCGGGCCGAGGTCGCGGGTCAGCCCCCAGCCCGCGTAGAAGGGCTGGCCGTGGGTGGTTACCGCCTTGCCGCGCAGCAGGGCCTCGAACCCGGTGAGCGAGGTGATGACGTGCACCGCGTCGACCCGATCGATCAGCGCCGCGATGCCGGCCCTGCGTTCGATCCGGTCGGCATGTTGGCGCACCTCGCTTTCCGGCAGCCACCCCGCGCGGTGCCCGGCTTCGACATCAGGATGCGGCTTGTAGACGATCTCGGCACTGCCTTCGATCCCCCGGACCCGGGAAAGCAGCTCCAGATTGGAGCAATTGCCCCCGCCGCTGAGCACCGACCGGTCATCCGCGACCTGCCCGGTCACCAGCACGCGGCGCGCCTGTCCCGGCGCGGCTGGGGCCGGTGCCGATGCCTCGCCATATTTGCTGATCCCGGCGGCGATCAGCGCCTGGCGCAGCGGTCCGGCCCGGTCCAGCCAGGCGGCGGGCAGGTTGCCTTCGGCCAGCATCGTCTCAAGCTCGCTGGGCCGGGCGGGATCGAAGTAGATCCCGGCATTATCGACGATCACCGACAGCGGCGGCACGCAATTGGCGCCGAGGCCGACCGAGCGAATGAAGCCATCCTCCAGCTCGGCAATCGCCACGCCGCGCCGTTCCAGCTCGGCCAGTACCGCCGGCGCGGTGCGCGATTTCCAGGCCAGCACCCGCGCGCCTGGCTGAAGGTCGGCGGGAACCTTGCGGGCATGGCGGACCGGGCCGGTGCCATCCCACAGCAGCGGGTCGAGCGTGACCCGCTTCCACCGCGCAACGCCGAACACCGCGCGGAAGGGGCGGTTGGCTGCGATCAGGCGACGCCATTCGGCCAGTTGCGCGATGGCCTGCTCGATGGACCAGGGCGTTCCGTCGAAGGGGTTGCGGAAATCCAGCGCGGCCAGCTGGTCGAGCAGTTCGGCAATCAGGTCCGGCTGCTTGCGCGCTGGTCGCTCGCCCGCGAAGATCCGCACCGGCTTGCCCAGCAGGGCGGCCACGGTCGCCAGTTCGCGGTTCGCTCCGGCCCAGACCTCGCTGCACTGCGCGGCCACGGTCCAGGGATCGCACGGCGGCTGCAGCACCGCCACGCCGGGCGGCGGGGTCAGGCCCGGGGGCGGCACCAGGGTGAAGCCGCCCGCGGGCAGGACCGCGCGCATCGCCGCGAGCTGGGCGGGACTATCGGGCACCAGCACGCGCTCATGATCGGCGAACAGCCCCGCCGACCGCGCCCAGAAGCTGCCGCCGACGCGATCGCGCCGCAGCGCGGTCAGCACCGCCTCCCGCTCAACCAGGCTGCGCCCCGGCCGGGTGAGCGGCATGGCGCGGTGGCCGGGAAAGGGCGGAATGCGCAGGAACGGACCGGTCAAGCCGCCGCCACCGGTTTGACCGCCGCGTCGACCGCCAGCAGCTGGCGCAGCAGGGCTTCGAGCTCGGCAAGGGGCAGGGCGCTGGGCCCATCGCACTTGGCATTGGCCGGGTCCGGATGGGCTTCAAGGAACAGCCCGGCGATCCCCACCGCCACCCCGGCCCGGGCCAGCGCCGCCGTCTGTCCGCCGCGCCCGTCAGCGCTGTCGGCGCGCCCGCCCGGCCTTTGCAGCGCGTGAGTCACGTCGAACACCACCGGGGCCAGCGGCTTCATCAGGTCGAGCCCCAGCATGTCGACCACTAGGTTGTTGTAGCCAAAGCTGGAACCGCGCTCGCACAGCAGGACCTGGTCGTTCCCGGCCTCCGCGCATTTGGCGATGATGTGGCGCATTTCCTGCGGCGCGAGGAATTGCGGCTTCTTGACGTTGATCGGCCGACCGGTTTGCGCCAGCGCGGTGACGAGATCGGTCTGGCGGGCCAGGAAGGCGGGCAGCTGCAGGATATCGGCCACTTCGGCCACGGCTTCCGCCTGCGCCGGTTCGTGCACGTCGGTGATCACCGGCACGCCGAAGCGCGCCTTGATCCCGGTCAGCGCGGCCAGCCCGGCGCGCAGCCCCGGCCCCCGGAACGAGGCGAGCGCCGAGCGGTTCGCCTTGTCGAAGCTGGCCTTGAAGACAAACGGCATCCCCAGCGTGGCGGTCACGGCAACGAAGTGTTCCGCCACGCGGTGGAGCAGATCCTCATCCTCGATCACGTTCATCCCGCCGATCAGGACCAGCGGGCCATCGTTGGCAAAGGCAATGCCGCCGGGCAGGGTGACGCGTGGGCTGCTCATCCCGCGCGCTCAGGCCAGGCCGCGCTGCCGCAGGATCGCTTCGATCGCGGGCAGGTCGGCGGGATTGTTGAGTTCGATGCAGTCCCACTCGGGCGGCGGGCAGGGCACCAGCCGGATCGGCTGGCCGCTTTCGAGAAAGCGCAACTGCTCCAGCCCTTCGGCCAGTTCCAGTGGCGTCGGCTCCAGCGCGGCATAGGCGGCCAGCGCGGCGGGGCGATAGGCATAGACCCCCAGGTGCAGCCGCACGGCGCGGTGCGCGTCGGGATCGTCTACGGGCCGGTGGGGGATCACCCGCTTGGAGAAGTACAGCGCCCGCCCGGCGCAGTCGCCCGTTACGGTCGTCCCGCCGACCCGGCCCGCCGCCTGGTCGGCCAGCAGGTGGGCATAGAGGCTGGCCGAACACTCCACCGCCGGGGTGGCCATCGCCGCGGCGGGATCGGCGGCCAGCGCGGCGACCAGCCGGGGCACGATCCCGGCTGGGGTCAGCGGCGCATCGCCTTGCAGATTGACCACCACCGGGGCCACCGGGCCCAGCCGCACCAGCGCGGCGGCGCAGCGCTCGGTGCCGTTGCGGCAGGTCTCCGGCGTCATCACCACTTGTCCGCCAAACTGGTGGACGGCCCGGGCGATCCGGTCATCGTCGGTCGCCACCCAGACCCGCTCCGCCGGGGCCACGGCGAGGGCCGCGCGCCAGCTGCGCTCGGTCAGGCTGCGCGCCTCGCCGCTGGCGCCGCGCAGCAGGGCCAGCGGCTTGCCGGGATAGCGGGTTGAGCCGAACCGCGCCGGGATGATGATGGCCAGGTCATCACTCATGCGGGTGCGCCTAGTTCAGGCCCCGCCGCAGCAGATCGTGGATGTGGACGATGCCGACCGGACGGAAGGCCCCGCCGCGCGCTTCCTCGACCACGAAGGCCGCGGTGATCTGGTTGGCGGTCAGGAAGGCCAGGGCATCGCCGGCCAGCGTTTCCGGGAGCAGAACCTTCGGCTCGCGGGTCATCACCTCGTGCGCGAAGGCCGTGCCCAGCTGGCCAAAGCGCCGCCGCAGGTCGCCGTCGGTGATGATCCCGATCAGGTTGCCGGCCCCATCGGTCACCCCGGCCAGTCCGAAGCAGCCCTGCGTCATGATCGAGATCGCCTCGGGCATTCCGGCCCCGGTCGGGACCAGTGGCAGGCGGTCCGCCGGGTGCATCAGCTCGCGCACCGGCATCAGGGCAAGGCCGATCGCGCCGGCCGGGTGCAACAGGCCCAGCCGTTCGCGCGTCATCCCGCGCAGGTCCATCACCGCCATGGCCAGGGCATCGCCCAGCGCCAGCTGCATGGTGGTCGAGGTGGTTGGCGCGATCCGGGCCGGGCAGGCCTCCGCAATCGCGGGCATCAGCAGCGCGATGTCCGCCTGCTCGGCGAGGATCGATCCCGAGCGCGAGGCCATGCCGATCACCGTGATCCCCAGGTGCCGGGCATGACGGATCACCGGCACCAGTTCGGGCGTATTGCCCGAGTTCGACAGCATCACCAGCACGTCGCCGCCCGCCAGCATGCCCAGGTCGCCATGTCCCGCCTCGCCCGGATGGAGGAAGGCCGCAGGCGTACCCGTGGCGGCAAAGGTGGCGGCGATCTTGCGTGCGATCAGGCCCGATTTCCCCATCCCGGTGACCACCACCTGGCGCCGACAATCGAGGATCGCATGGCAGGCATCGACGAAGCCATGATTGAGCGTTGCGGCCAGCCGCATCAGTCCCGCTGCTTCGGTCGACACGACTTCGCGTCCACGCGCCAGCAGGCGCCGGTCGGCGTCGCCCACGAAATCAGGCTGCGCAAGGTCGAGGGTTGCCACGGGTGTTCCAGCCTTCACGGTTTGTCGCTGCCAGGTCCTGACGCTGCAACTGCGAACCGCGAATCCTAACAGCCCGGACCTCCGTCGCAATTGTTCCGGTTTACCAGTACCTTTTAGGTGACCGACCAGAGCCCCGCTCTGCCGCTAGAGGGCATTGGCCACCCCGATGATCGGGAAGGCGAGCGAGGAGACGATGTTGAGGAACTTCTGCAGATCGGCGGCTGGCGCGTTGGAGACATAGAGGACGTCGCGATTGCGGACCGGAAAACCCTGGGCCACGAAGAAGCTGGCCGGATCCTTCAGGTCGATCCGGTAGATCACCGGGATCCGGCCATCGGGCGTGGTCCCCGCTCCGGCACCGGGCGGCAGCCCCAGCGCGGCGGGATCCTCCAGCCGGAAGATGAACACGCCGCGTGCATCGGCCCGCTCGTCGCGCAATCCGCCCATCCGGCCCAGCGCCTGGGCCAGGGTCAGCCCGGTCGCCTCGAAGGGAATCTCGGCGTTGCTGGTGACCGCGCCCAGCGCGGTAAAGCTGAACGGCTGATAATAGGCGGTCACCACGTCATCGGGTTGCAGCAGGATGTTCTGGGCGGGATCGCGGATCACCGCGTCCAGCGGCATGGCCACCACCTGGTTGCCGCGCGTGATCTGCACCGTGGTCTTGCCCACCGGCTGCCGCGATCCGCCGGCCGCGGCCAGCACGTCCAGCAGCCGCTCGCCCTTGGGCGTCAGCTGCACCTTGGTGCTGGCGTTCAGATCGCCCATCACCGTCACGCTGGTGGCCTGGTTGCGGACCAGCCGGACCACGGCCTGCGGCTGGTGCGCCTTGCCGGCCAGCCGGGCCTCGATCTCGGCCTCGATCTGGCGCGCGGTGCGCCCGGCCACGGCCAGCTTGCCAACGAAGGGCAGGGCGATCCGGCCATCCTGGTCAACCATCTGCTCGGGCAGGCTGCTGCCCCGGCCCAGCTGCGGCGCCTGCCTGGCCGAGAGCGCCTCACCGGCCCCGGCCGCGCCGAACAGGGCGGCGGGCGGGGCTTCCCAGATCGCCACGTCCAGCACATCGCCCGGGCGCACCACCGTCCCCACCGGCAGCCCCTGGCCCAGCTTCTGCGCGAAGCTGGCGGTGGCCTGGGCCGCGATCACCCGGCTGACGACCGTGGCGTCCAGCGCCACCACCCTGACAGGAGGCGCGCCACCCGCGCGAGCTGCCGCCGCCTCATCCGTCGCCATGCGCTCCACGGTGCGTGCGGCCGGCCCGCTGCCGCCCATCGCTGCACATCCGCCCAGCAAGAGGACGAGCGCGAGGGCGAGCGGGACCGGGCGGCGCGCGGGGCGGAAACGACCGGTCGCATCGCGGCGCTGGGGATCGGAATTGCAGGGCATGGATCGGGGATCTCTTGGTTGGTTCGGTTGCGCGGCTGTCATGGCGGCGCGGGTAACCTTGCGCGGCGATCTATTCAGATATTCCATCGCGTTAGACAACCGCCCCGCCCCGCCGCCGGGGCTTCGCTTGACCGCGAGACCCGCGAAAAGGCCGCTAAGCTGCGGCGATCGCGCGCAGTTTTGCTCTTGTACTAGTACACCGGGCCGGACGGGTCGGGCGCCCGCCATGTACTGGTGCAGTACAGGGGCTGGCGGGACCTACGATAGCCTGCCACCCCCGCCCGATATCGGTTTGCCGGTTGTCAGGATGATATGGACTGAATCGCGATGCCGGGGTTGGGCGGAAAACTTGCAAAGCCAGTGCCGAATGGTGCGGCCCTTGCTGCAATTTTCAACCATGCAAGTCATTTAAAAGGATAGCTAAATGCAGCAGGACAAAGTCACTGAGGCCACGACACGGCACCTTTATACCGAGGAGTACTTTGAAGGGGATCGATCGAAGAGCAACTACAGCGGCTATTCCGAGGCGTCCTTTGGACCGTCACAGATGCTGGCTGATACTTTGTATCGATTTTTCCGACCACTGGATGCAATCGATGTCGGTTGCGCAGTCGGCCACGGGGTAAAGCGTTTGGTGGAGCTGGGCGTCGATGCATACGGGGTCGACATTTCCGATTGGGCAGTCGCACAAGCTGAAACTCCGCGCGTGCGCCAAAGCGACTTTTCAGAAGTAATCCTGCCCGCCCAGTACGATCTCGTTTTCAGTTACGATGTCGTTGAGCATGTCCGGCCAGAGCGTCTTTCATTCGCCATTTCCAATCTCTGGCAGGCGACGCGACGTGATTTGCTCGTAGTCCCGGCAACCTACGAGAACGGTGAAACCTATGATCCGGATGAGCCGACGCACTTGGTGCTTGAGTCCTATTGAATGGTGGGTAGACTTCATACGGAAGGTTACCGGCGCGCGCTTCGATGAAGAAGCATCCCGCAGGTTTGCTGAAGAAGAGCACTCGAAGACGTTCGGATACAGCCATCGCACGATGATCTTTACTCGACTGGGCGCATGAGGCTTGAGGCCATGGCAGGTCTAAAAATTGCAGTCATTGTCCAGGGCCTTTTCGAGAAGAGCGACTCAATCGGCTATGATGCCGTTTTCGAGTACAAGCTGCTCTGCAAGGCGTTCGGTAAGGCCAACGTCCGGCTGTTCGCCGAACGGGCGGATCCAGCGCGCTATCCCGATCTTGCGATTGGTTCGATGCAGGATTTCTGGGCATTTCTGGATAGGGAGCAGGATGCCCGGATAATCTACCATTACTGTGATGGCTGGCCGGAAATCGATGAGTTCATTCGCTCCTCGGGCAGGTCGGTGATCGTCCGCTGGCACAACAATACCCCGCCCTGGTTCTATGGCGCAAATCATCGCCGATCAGTGGAGCGGACAATCCGCGGCTTCCGCACCATCGGCAGCCTGGTGCATGAAGCCAATGTGCGATTCTGGGTGAACTCCAATTTCACCCTTGCCCAGCTTTTGGCGCTGGGCGGCGATCCGAGCCGGATTTCGGTCGTGTTTCCGGGCAGCCGCTTTCTTGAACTGGCCCAGGGCCCGGCCCTGATCAAACAGGCCGGGGTTCAGCAGCCAGATCGGGCAGGCCAGCGGGCGGGGTTCAACCTCCTGTTTGTCAGCCGGGTCGTCGCCCACAAGGGGCATCGGCATGTCCTCAGGCTCGCGGCCTATCTGCATGACGTGCTCGCGCGCGAGGTGACCGTGACATTCATCGGACGCGATGATCCCTCGGCCGGCCTTGCCGCCGACTTGCGCCAGCTTGCGGCTGACTTGGGCGTGTCGATGGCGCTGCGTGGGGAAGTGAGCGAGGAGGACCTGAGAAACGCCTATCGGGAGGCAGACCTGTTCGTCTGCTATTCCGAGCACGAAGGGTTCGGCATGCCGATCTTCGAAGCGATGCGGATGGGTGTCCCGGTGCTGTGCTGGGGGAGGACCGCGCTGCGCGAGTTGATGCAGCACCATCCCTTTACGTTTGAGGAAATTGATCTGCCCGGGGCGGCGGCCGCGGTCTCGCTGCTTGCGGATCAGACATTCCGCGCCGATCTTGCGGTCATCCAGCAGGATATCCTCGGGATCTATACCGCCGAAACTATCGCGAAACAGATCGAAGCCGCGTTGAATGGTGGCAACGGGCAATGGCCCTATCCGGAGATTGCCAAATCGTCGCGGCAGGAAGCCATGGCGGAACGCGTGCGCGAGGCACGCAATGCACTGCCAGTTCCGACTGCGTTCGCGCCTTGCGCGATGGATTACGGCGATAATTATGTCACGCTGTACGACCTCGAATCCTATGAGGCCCTGCTGCAGGCCGATCACGGCATCGCCCATCTGCCAGAACAGCCCACTCAAACGGATCATGCCTGGTTTGGCTTCAGGGAATTCGTCGCACCGGCGGGGCGTAAGCTTGAAGAGGGCCTGCTAGTTTCCGGGTCAAGGCAGGGACCGACATCCTACTCGGTCTATGGCCCCTATGCGAAGTTCATCCGCGGCTATTTCGCCGCAGAGTTCGAAATCGAGGTCGAGCAGGCTGGCGATCCGCAGGTGGAGCTTGAGCTCGATGTGGCGATTGAAGGGGGCGGGGTAGTCGCTTCGGCCAATCGCTCGGCTGCGATGCTTCGGGAGGAATCGTGCACCCAACTGCTTTTCCCGGTGTCCAATGACAACTCGGTGGTTGAGTTTCGCATCAAGGTTCGGCGCCACGGTAACTGCGGCTTCCTTTTCAAGGGTGTCAGGATTCGCAACATGCGGCAATCGCTCAAGGCGCTTGGTGATCAGGAGGCGATCGGCGATTTCTTGCCACGATGGCTCCCGCGAAAACGCCGGAAGCTGCTTCCCGCCTTCAGCCTTCCTGCCGCTGCAACGCAGCATTTCGCCCGGGCCGACGGGTGCCGTGATCGCGGGTTCTGGAATGATGCGGCCGAAGCCTATGCAACTGGACTCAAGCTCGCCCCAGATGCTTTCGCCTACCATGTCCAGCGCGGAAACTGCCTCAAGGAAGCGGCAAGATATGAGGAGAGCGAGCGGTCATACCTTGATGCCTTGGCACTTGATCCCGATCACCGCGATGCCAATCTGCAGCTTGGCCGACTTTATCGCCTGACGGGTCGCGCGGAGGCGGCCCATTACCACCTGTTGAAGGCCGCACGGCTCGAAACAGCCGCTGCCGATGCCATGCATGAGCTTGCCGGACTCGGGTTCGATATCTCCGCGCTGCCCGAACTCTTCACCTGATGGCCGCAAGGCGTGAATCTTGCGGCGGGGCTATGGCAGACCGCCAAACTCCGCATAGAACGCGCCCAGTCGCTCCGCATAGTGCTCCATGGTGAACTGGCGTGCCTGCTGGCGGCCCCGTTCGGCCAGGTCCTGGCGCAGCGCATTGTCCGCGTGGAGGCGGCGCATGGCGTGGGTCAGCGCGGCGGTGTCGTAGGGGTCGACCAGCAAGGCCGCATCCCCTGCCACCTCGGGCATCGCACTGGTGGTCGATGTGATGACCGGCGTGCCCCACTGCATCGCCTCGAGGATCGGCAGGCCGAACCCTTCGTACAGCGAGGGGAAGGTGACGGCCCGGGCATTGCGGATCATCGCGGTCAACAGGTCGCGCGCCAGGTAATCGAGCCGCAGCACGCGCGGTCCGCCGCTGCCCGCCCGGCCCGTCATCGCGGCAATGGCGCGTTCTTCCTCGTCGGCCTGCCAGCTGCGCCCGGCCACGATCACCAGGGTCGCGGGCAGGTTGGCGGCGATGAAGGCGGACAGGATCCGCCCAACGTTCTTCTTTGGCTCGAGCGCGCCGAAATAGAGGAAGTAGGAGCCGGGCTCGAGCCCATGGACCGTGCGCAGCACCTCGGTCAGCGCGGCATGCTGGGCCGGATCGGCCTCGGCCGCGAAATCGACCGCCTGATAGCAGTTCACCACCTGGCCGGGCGCCGCGCCGAAGAGCTCGACAATGTCGCGGCGGCTCGATTCCGAGACGGTCAGTATCGGCTCGCCGCCCGCGATGCAGCGCCTAACCAGCGAGAAGTAGTCCGCCTTGTGATCCAGCGTGGCAAAGGGCAGCTTGAGCGGGATCAGGTCATGCACGGTATAGATGTTGCGGGCCCCGGCCAGCCGGATCGGGATCGGGTAGGTCCAGTGCATCAGGTCGATCGGCACCGGGCTGCGCACTTGCAGGAAGCGGCCGGTCAGGCGGAAGAAGGCAAAGGCGCGGTTGTAGAGATCCTGGACCGAAACCACCCGATCGGTCGGCATGAACCGGCCCGCCAGTGCGCGCGCGTCGATCCGGCCGGTCTGCGGCACCTCCAGCAGACCGACCCCCGTGGCATTGGCGATCCGGTTGCGCCAGCGCTGCGCCTTGGTGATCCGCAGCGGCTCGGCCCGCCCAAAGTGGTCATAGAGCCGGAACTCGCGAATGGCCGGATCGTGGCCGACGTCGATTCCGTAGACGCCGATGGTTTCATGCCCCTGCGCGCTGACGCAGCGGGCCAGATTGCGCGCATAGGTTGCAATGCCGGTGCCGTGCGGCATGGCGACGTTATAACCGTCGATCCCGATCCTCACCGGCCAGCCTTCCGGTCAAGCGCCAGGGCAATGCGGTAGGCCTCGGTCAGCCGGGCCGCGAAGCGCTCGATCGAGCAGTCCTGGGCAAGCTGGCGGCCGCGGCTGGCGAGGTCATGGTAAAGAGCGTCCTCGCTATCGAGCCTGGTAATGGCCTGGGCCAGCGCCGTCCGATCCAGCGGATCGACCTGCAGCGCTCCGCCACGGGTGACTTCGCCCAGCGCCCCGGTCGTGCTGGCCAGCACCGGGGTGCCCAGCGCCATGGCTTCCAGCGCGGGCAGCCCGAAGCCTTCGGACAACGACGGGAACAGCAGCGCCCGGGCCGCGGCCAGTCGGCCGAGCAGTTCCCGCCGCTCGAGATAATCGGTCCAGACCACACCGGGCGTGGTGCGGGCCAGGGCAAGGATCTCGCCATGCCCCTCGCCGCGCGGGCCGACCAGGTGGAGCGGGCGCCGGCTGCGCGACTGGCGATAGGCCTCGATCAACCGGATCAGGTTCTTGCGCCGCTCGATTGTGCCGATGAAGATGAACGGGGCTTCAGCCAGATCACCCTGCTGGAGCGGGCCGGATGGCGCATCGGCGAGGTCCAGCCCGATCCCGCAATCGCGGACCGGTACCTTTGGCCCGAGGAAATGGGCCAGCCGGGCCGCACTATGGCGCGAGACCGTGATGAACAGCGCGGTCCTGGCCGCCAGCGTCCGCAGCAGCCGGCCGACGCGCCGCCCCGCCATTGGCGTCAACTCCGGGGTTTCGATCGGAATCAGGTCGTGGACGGTGTAGACATTGATCCAGCCGGCAACCTCGATCGGCACCGGATGGCCCCAGTGGACCAGCCCGGCCTCACCCGGCACCTGCACCTTCAGGGTGGTCCCGAAATAGTCGAAGTGGACCTGGGCAAGCCGGAAGATGTCATCGCCCTCGATCAGGCCGCAGCCGTCGAAGGCTGCGGGCACTGGCGCCGAGCCATGGGGCTGGCCGATGCGCCGTGCCTGCACCGGCCGCCGCTGCAGCGCGCGCCAGTGACGGGCGATCCGCCCCCCGACGCGGTGCGGCGGCAGGGTCAGTCCGTGCCGGTCGCAGAGAACCTCGGGTGCGGGGTGGATGACCCGCGCGGCCCGGACCAGCGCCCGGGCATAGCTGCCGACCCCGGTCTGCGCCGTCACCGCGGTCCGCCCTTCAAGCAGCAGGGGTGGCCAGTCAGGCGTGGCGGCCAGCACCGCCGTCATGCCGCGCCACCCTTGACGATGGTGAGGCCGATCGAGGTGACGACCCATTGTTCGATCCGCAGCTTGAGATGGTTTTCCGCGGCATAGGGCGGCAGGTCGATGTGCCGGTCGATCGGCTGGTCGCCCTGGTTGAAATTGAGCACCATCCGGCAGCCGATCCGGCGCAGCCGCTCCTGCAGGGTCAGGATATCGCGCCGCCGGAACAGGACGGTGGGACCATCGACCAGCGTGGCATCGTCCGAGGAGCAGTTGAATTCGGTGGTGTGGACAGCCAGCCCGCCCGGCCGCAGCAGGCGGGTTGAACCGATCACGAACTCCAGCCCCGCCTCGATCGAGCCAAGATGCTCGAACGCACAGGCTGACCAGCAGAAGTCGGCCGGTTCCAGGTCGGTTGGCAGATCGGTCATGTCGGCGGGGCGGAACCGCACCAGCCGGTCGAAGTCATCCGGCGGGCAAATTCCGCGCGCGTTGAGCTGATCGCGGCTGGCGGCGTGCTGGGCGGTTTCGACCCACCCTTTCCCGGCTGCCGCCTCTGGCGCGAGGTCGGTGGCGATGACGGCCACGCCATGGCGCGCCATCAGCGCCGGCAGCGGCTCCTCGCCCACGCCGAAGCCGATCCCGCTGCGCCCGGGCGACAGCATGCCGTGCCGGGCCAGTGTCTGCAGGATGAAGACGAATTCCCACTGCTTGCGGTGGGAACGGGGCACTTCGCCGATCTCCTCGCACCAGCGGGCATAGGCCGGCTCGGCGAACTGGCTGGCGGTGCACAGTTGCGAGACCGGCGCGGTCAGGCTGGGTGCTTCCCGGTCGCGCCAATGCTGGGCCAGGTTGCGCCTGGCGCGCGCCAGCCGCCGCCAGGGCGTGGTCCGGTCGGAACGGGGGTTGCGCGAACCGGCCATGGCTCAGATCAGCCCCAGCATCACGCGGTAACGGTGGTAGGCTTCCTCGAAATCGTCGTACTTGGTCACCCGGTGATCGTCGATCAGCGCAAAGTGCGAGCAATTGTCGCGCAGATAGGCATGATCGTGCGAGACCAGCACCATCGCCCGGCTCTGGCGCTTGTTGTAGAGTTCCTCCTGGCTCTTGCGCTGGAAGGTGACGTCGCCAACCGCCACGATCTCGTCCACCAGGAAGCAGTCGAAATCGATCGCCATGGAAATGGCGAAGGCCAACTTGGCCCGCATGCCCGACGAATAGACCCGCACCGGTTCGCGCAGGTAGCGCCCCAGCCCGGTGAATTCGCGCACGTATTCCAGCCGGTCGGCGAAATCGGCGCCATAGATCCGGCAGATGAAGCGCAGGTTGTCCAGCGCGGTCAGGCTGGGCTGGAACCCGCCGCCGAAGGCCAGCGGCCAGGATACCGACATGGTCCGCTCGATCCGCCCGCTGGTGGGCCTTTCCGCTCCGCCGATCAGGCGGATCAGGGTCGATTTCCCGGCGCCATTGCGCCCCATGATGCCAAGATGTTCGTGCCGGCCAACGGTCAGGTCCACCCCGGTGAAGACCGGCGCGGGCCCGCTGCGGGTCGGATAGTACTTGGATACGCCTGAAAGCCGGATCATGGCCGCCCCGTCATTCGGGCACCAGGTGGCGTTCGGCCCGGCGCAGCTCGATCAGCGCCAGCAAGCTGAGCACCAGGTTGAACAGCACCGTGTAGGACACGCTGTAGTGGGCGGTGAAGGCCGTGCCGAAGTAGCCTTCGCGGATCAGTTCGGCGGCGTTCAGCATCGGCAGGTACAGGACGATCTCCTGCGCCTGCGCGGGCAGGGCATCGACGATGAACGACGCGCCCGACAGCGGAAACAGCAGGTAGGACAGGGGGTGCCAGATCTTGTCGACCACCTCGGTCCGTTCGGCCAGCGCCCCGAGGTAGACCGCCAGCGAGGCACCGAACCAGATCAGCAGCAGCCAGCCGCCCAACAGCTTCAGCATGTCTTCGGGCGGCACGGTCCAGCCGATCGCCCAGAACACCAGTCCAAGCCCGGCAAAGCTCATCGTCGCGCCGGCCGCCTCCAGCGTTACGCGCGACAGGAAGATATCGATGATCTTGACCTGGCGATGATAAAGCAGCGAGGAATTGGGCAGGATCGCGCCAATGCAGCGGCCCGGCATGTTGCGCCACAGCAGCACGCAGGAATAGCCGGTCAGGGCAAAGGGCACGATCGGCAGGCTCGATCCGTGGACGGACTTGGTCGCCGTCCACAGCGCCGTCACCCCCAGGGTGAAGATCATCGGTTCGAAGAACAGCCACAGGAAACCGATGTTGTGGCGGCCATAGCGGGTGAGGATCTCGCGCATGACCATGGCCTGCAGGACCCGCCGCTGCACCGCCCAGCCGCGGCGCAGCGCTTGCCAGTTGCCTGGCGCTGTCGCGCTGTCCGTCACGTCAGTCACCGTGCTCGCGGATGCCGGCCAGCAGCATGCTGAGCACGCCCCAGACCAGCAGGCTGACTGCCAGGGTGGCCAGGATGCCGCGCAGGCGGTGCGGTTCCTGCGCATCGTCCGGGCGGCTGGGTTCGACCACCCGCTCGATATAGGCCTGCTTGCGCTGGGCTTCGTTGCGGGCCTCGGCCAGCGAGGCGAGGGCGGCGGCGAGCTGCTTGTCGGCGGTCTGGCTTTCCAGCTGCAGCCGTTGGTAGCGGGCGACCGTGCTGGCCAGCGACCGGCTCCCGCCGGCGACCTTGCCCAGCTCCGCGTCGATCAGCGTGCCCAGCTCGCGGATCCGGGCCTGCAGCACCGCGACCTGGGGGTTGCGCGGCGTGAACTGGCGGAGCTGCGCCAGCTGGGTACGCGCGGCGATCAGCTCGTCCTGCAGCTTGGAGATCATCTGCAGCTGGACCGCCGCCTGGCGCTCCGGATCGACCACCCCCTCGCGGTTGCGATAGGCGGCAAGGGCTGTGGCGGCCTGCGCGGCATTGCGCTGGGCCACGGCCACCTCGTTTTCGGCATAGGCGATCAGGTCGCGGCGTCCGCGATCGTTGATCCGGTTGACCAGGGCCTCGGCCTGTTCGAGCAGGGCGCGATTGATCCGTTCGGCATCCTGCGCCGTGAAGGCGCGGGTTTCCAGCGTGGTGATCGACGATGTGGTATCGTGGCTGACCCGCACCTTGCCGAGATAGTAGCGGAACAGGGCCTCGCGGCTGCCATCGAGGCCAAGCGGGTCGAACCGGTCGACCAGGGAGGCGGCATCACCCGAATAGGCCCGCCGGAAGGCGCCATCGCGGTCCAGAGTGGCGAGAGCATCGCGCGAGCCGATGAATTCGTGCGCGGCATAGATTTCATCCCCCGCACGGGCAAAGCCGGTGGCCTTGAACAACATGCCCAGGCCATTGCCGGCGGCCTTTTCGGGACTGCGCACGATGAAGCGCGATTCCGAGACGTAGACGTCCGAGGCGATCGCCCCGAAATAGACCACGGCCAGGGCTGTGGGCGCACAGACGACCAGCAGGAACAGCGGCCCCAGGCGACGGAGCCTTGCCATGAGCGAGCGGAACATCGAGACCGGGCCACCTTCGGTTTCTGGTCCCGGTCCGCTAGGCAGGCGGGCCCGGTGCGTCCACTTCCGGGATGCACCGGTACATCTCTGCCGCCGGTCGCCCGCGCGGCAGCGGGCGTCAGCCCAGCGCGATGTCGGGCGCGTCTTCCTGCTTCATGCCGACCACGTGATAGCCCGCATCGACGTGGTGGACCTCGCCGGTCACGCCGCTCGACAGGTCGGACAGGAAATAGAGACCCGAACCGCCGACATCCTCGATCGTCACGTTGCGGCGCAGCGGCGAATTCAGCTCGTTCCACTTCAGGATATAGCGGAAATCGCCGATCCCGCTGGCGGCCAGGGTCTTGATCGGGCCGGCCGAGATCGCGTTGACGCGGATATTGGCCGGGCCCAGATCGTTGGCGAGGTAGCGCACGCTGGTTTCCAGCGCGGCCTTGGCCACGCCCATCACGTTGTAATGCGGGATCACCTTCTCCGCGCCGTAATAGGACAGGGTCAGCAGCGAGCCGCCACCCGGCATCATCCGCGCCGCGCGCTGGGCCACGGCCACCAGGCTGTAGGCCGAGATGTTCATGGTCAGCAGGAAGTTGTCGAGGCTGGTGTCGACATATTTGCCGCGCAGCTCGTTCTTGTCGGAAAAGCCGATCGCGTGGACCACGAAGTCGATCGTCGGCCAGCGCGCGGCGAGGGCCGCGAAGGCGGTGTCCAGCGCATCCATGCTGGAGACGTCGCAATCGATCAGGAAATCGCTGCCCAGCGATGCCGCCAGCGGGCGGACACGCTTTTCCAGCGCTTCGCCCTGATAGGAAAAGGCCAGCTCCGCCCCGGCCTCGTGCAGCTTCTTGGCGATCCCCCAGGCCAGCGACTTGTCATTGGCGAGCCCCATGATCAGCCCGCGCTTGCCTGCCATCAATCCGGTCATTCGTGTCTTCCCCACCATCCCTATCGGGAGCCGTCTTCCGCTGCGGCATCGCCGATCATGTCGCGTTCCTCGGGCGTTACGGCCAGCGCCGCGTTCAGCTCCGCTCCGACCACCATCCCTAGGCCAACCAGCCAGAAAAAGAAAAGCGCGATCATCACCCCGGCCAGGCTGCCGTAGGTGAGATCGTATGTGAAGAACCGCGCCAGCACCCAGGGTAGGGCAATCGTCACCGCCGCCCACCAGATCGTGACCAGCAGCGCGCCGGGCCACTTGGGATAGCGCCGCGCGCGATAGGCGGTGGGGGTCAGCGTGAAGAACAGCGCATAGAGCGAGAAGAACAGCACCACCGCCGGGATCAGGCGCGAGGTGGCCAGCGTTGCCGCCCAGTCGCCAAAGCGCGGGAACCAGGCGGCGATCACCTGCTCGACCGTGCCGATCGCGACCTGCGCGAACAGCGAGGCGAGCAGGCCGATCACCGCGATCACGATCACTCCGGTGGAGATCAGCCGGTGCCGCCAGAAGGCCGCCGCCGGGGGTGTGCCATAGGCACGGCGCAGGATGTCGCGGATCGTCTCGATCAGGCTGCCCACGGTCCACAGGCCGATCAGCCCGCCGATCCACAGCAGCAGGCCCGAGCGGGCCTGGACCACGTCGTGCGCCACCGGCTCTAGCACCGAGCGGACCATTGGCGGCACGGCGAGGAGGAAGGTACTGACCGAAGCCTGGCGCTGTGATTCCTCTCCGAACAGGGCAAAGATCGCGGCGACCGTGATGAAGAACGGAAACAGCGCCAGGATCGCCATGTAGGCCAGGTTCCCGGCGTGGATGAAGCCATCGTTCCAGGCCCCGGTCCAGACCCGCTGCACCACCCGGCCAAAGCGGACCAGCCGCCGCCGGGTCTGCGGGCCGACCTGCTCCTCCAGCCCCGCGCGCCAGCGCAGCGCGCGCTTGCGGCGGGCTTCGGGCGATAGGTCGGGCGCGAGGTGCGCCTCGGCCCGCGCCTGTTCGAGAGGTATTTCTTCCACGCCCCCGCCCGGTCTGACCTAGACGCCCAGCTTCGCGCGCAGGTTGCGGGGATCGGTCCAGCCCTCCAGCCGCCGGGCGAGCTCGGCATCGCCCTCGGGCAGCTGGATTTCCAGCGTCACCAGCTGGTCGCCGCGGGTCCCGTCCTTGCGGCTGAAGCCCTTGCCGGGGATCCGCAGCGTCTTGCCGGAGCTGGAGCCGGGCGCGACGGTCAGCATCACCGCGCCTTCCGCCGTCGGCACTTTCACCTTGGCGCCATTGATCGCCTCGTCGAGGCTGATGGGCAGGTCGAGCCGCAGGTTGTCGCCATCGCGGCGGAAGAAGGCGTGCGGCTGGATGCGGATGGTGACGATTGCATCGCCCGCCCCGCCCGGCCCGGCCTCGCCCTTGCCGGACAGGCGCATCTGGGTGCCGTCTTCCACCCCGGCGGGCAGCTTCAGGTCGATCGTCTTGCCATCGGCCAGGGTGATCCGCTGGGTCGCCCGCGCCGCCGCATCGGGCAGCGATACGCCCAGCTGATAGGCCACGTTGGCGCCCTTGGGCGCAGCGCGCGCACGGCCACCATTGCCGAAGGGACTGGCTCCGCCTCCGCCAAAGCCGCCGCGCCCGCCGAACAGGCCTTCGAAGATATCGCCAAGGTCAATCCCGGCATCATTGCCGCCGCCAAAGCCCTCGAAGCCATCGGCGCGGAAGCCGCGCTGGCCGCCCGCGCCGCCAAAGCCGCCGGGGCCCCCGCCAAAGCCATAGCCGGTGGGGTTGCCGTCGATATCGATTTCGCCCCGATCGAACCGGGCGCGCTTGTCCTTGTCGGACAGGAGGTCATAGGCGCGGGTCACTTCGGAAAAGCGCTCCGCGGCCTTGGGATTGTCGGCATTGCGGTCCGGATGCAGCTCCTTCGCCAGCTTGCGATAGGCGGACTTGATGTCCTTCTCGCTCGCTCCGCGCGCTACGCCCAGGATCGAATAGGGATCGGCCATGGCTCCTAGCTAGGAGCCGCGCGGCGATACGGCAAGGTTCTCGCTTTGCGCCGTCCCCCGCCGGGGCTATGGCGCCGGAGATGAACAGTCAGATGGACGAACAGCAAGCCGCCGCTCAGTCAGCCGACGCGATCCCTGCCGCCGAGCCGCTCGCGCTCTTTGCCGAATGGTTTGCCGAGGCGAAGAAAAGCGAGCCCAACGATCCCGAAGCGGTCGCCGTTGCCACCGCCACGCCGGATGCCGCGCCATCGGTGCGGATGGTGCTGCTGAAGGATCACGGGCCGGATGGCTTCGTGTTCTACACCAATGCGCAGAGCCGCAAGGGCGGGGAACTGCTCGCCAATCCGCAGGCGGCCATGCTGTTCCACTGGAAAAGCCTGCGCCGCCAGATCCGCATCGAAGGCCGGATCGAGGAAGTCGATCCCGCTATGGCCGATGCCTATTTCGCCAGCCGCAGCCGCGATTCGCAGCTGGGGGCGCTGGCCTCTGACCAGTCGCGCCCGCTCGCCTCGCGTGGAGAGTTCCTGGCGCGGATCGCCAAGGTTACGGCGCGACACCTCGTCGGGCAGATCCCGCGCCCGCCGCACTGGACCGGCTTCCGGTTGGTGCCCCATGCCTTCGAATTCTGGATGGACCGCCCGTTCCGGCTGCACGAGCGCCGCCGGTTCGAACTGGCACCGGACGGCAGCTGGACTTCGGGCCTGCTTTATCCCTGAGGCTCGGCGGGCCTAAAGCCCGCGCCCCGCGCCCGCGAGGAACGCGGCATAGGCATCGGCGATCCCGTCGCGCAGGCCGATCTTCGGCTGCCACCCCATCGCGGTAAGGCGCGCATTGTCCATCAGCTTGCGCGGGGTGCCATCCGGCTTGGTCGGATCGGTCACGATCTCCCCGGCGTAATCGAGCACTTCCATCACCAGCGCGGTCAGGTCGCGGATCGAGATTTCGGATCCGGCGCCGATGTTGACGTGCGGCGCATCCGAATAGTGGCGCATCAGGAAGACGCAGGCATCGGCGCAATCGTCGACATGCATGAATTCGCGCAAGGGGCTGCCCGTGCCCCAGACCGTGACCGGGGCGCCGGTGGCCTTGGCCTCGTGCACCTTGCGGATCAGGGCGGGCAGCACGTGGCTGGCGGCGGGGTCGAAATTGTCGCCCGGGCCGTACAGGTTGGTCGGCATGGCGCTGATGTAATCGTGGCCATATTGCTGGCGATAGGCCTGGGCCAGCTTGATCCCGGCGATCTTGGCGATCGCGTACCATTCGTTGGTCGGCTCCAGCGGACCGGTCAGCAGCGATTCCTCGCGGATCGGCTGTTCGGCGAACTTGGGATAGATGCACGAGGAGCCCAGGAACAGCAGCTTGCCGACCCCGGCGGCATGGGCTCCGCTGAAGATCGCCGTCTCGATCAACAGGTTGTCGCGCAGGAAATCGACCGGATAGGTCGAATTGGCGAGGATCCCGCCGACCCGCGCGGCGGCCAGGAACACCGCGTCAGGGCGTTCGCGCTCCATCCAGTCCAGCACCGCGCGCTGGTCGGTCAGGTCGAGCTGTTCGCGCCCGACGGTCAGCACTTCGCAATCCTCGCTGGCCAGGCGGCGCACGATCGCCCCGCCGACCATGCCGCGATGCCCCGCTACCCAGACCCGCTTGCCGGCCAGATCGAATGCCAAGCGATCAGCTCCCCCGCCCGATGGCGGCGTTCTTCATCGTTTCGAGATCGGCCAGCACCATTTCGCGGGCCAGTTCGCGGACCGGGGTTTCGTGACGCCAGCCCAGCTTCTGCTGGGCCTTGGACGGATCGCCGATCAGCAGGTCCACCTCGGTCGGGCGGAAATAGCGCGGATCGATCGCGACCCGCAGTGCGCCCGTCGCCTTGCAGAAACCCTGTTCGTCGATCCCGCTGCCGCGCCATTCCAGCGCAATGCCGGCATCCTCGAAGGCCCATTCGACGAACTGGCGCACCGTGGTCGTCTCGCCGGTGGCCAGCACGTAATCGTCCGGCTCGTCCTGCTGCATCATCAGCCACATGCCCTTCACATATTCGCGCGCGTGGCCCCAGTCGCGCCGGGCATCAAGGTTGCCAAGGTGGAGCACGCCCTGCCGACCCAGCGCGATCGCCGCGGCGGCACGGGTGATCTTGCGCGTGACGAAGGTTTCGCCGCGCAGCGGGCTTTCATGGTTGAACAGGATGCCGTTGGAGGCATGCATGCCATAGGCCTCGCGGTAGTTCACCGTGATCCAGTAGGCGTAGAGCTTGGCCGCCGCGTAGGGGCTGCGCGGATAGAACGGCGTGGTTTCGCGCTGCGGCACTTCCTGGACCAGCCCGTAGAGCTCGCTGGTCGAGGCCTGGTAGAACCGGGTGGTCTGCTCCATGCCGAGGATCCGGATGGCCTCGAGCAGGCGCAAAGTGCCGATGGCATCGGCATTGGCGGTATATTCGGGGGTTTCGAAGCTGACCTGGACGTGGCTTTGCGCGGCGAGGTTGTAGATCTCGTCCGGCCGGGTTTCCTGGACAATCCGGATCAGGTTGGTCGAATCCGTCATGTCGCCATAATGCAGCGTCAGTTGGGGATCGGGATCGTGCGGATCTTCGTAGATCTCGTCGATCCGCGAGGTGTTGAAGGACGAGGCACGACGCTTGATCCCGTGCACGCGGTAACCCTTGTCCAGGAGCAGGCGGGCGAGATAGGCTCCGTCCTGGCCGGTTACCCCGGTAATCAGCGCTGTCTTCATGCCTAATTGCCTTCCTTCGCGGAATAAAGTGCGGCGATCCGCCCGATCGCTGTTCTTACCGGCTGGTGTTCGCCGTCAAGGGTTTTGCCAAGCCGAACAATCGTCAATCCCCGGTCGGGCACCACCAGCACGAACTGGCCGAGGTGCCCGTTCATCGAGAAGGCGCTGCGCGGCGCGCCGGGAAAGGGGCGCTCGTCCTCGCCCGGCTGGGCGCGGTTGAGCCAGGTCTGCGCGCCATAGCCCGGATTGCGCGGGTTGGGCGTGGTCATGAACTCGATCCAGGCCGAGGGCACCAGCTGTGCGCCGTTGACCGCGCCCTTGTTGCGCAGGAACTCGCCGAACCGCGCCCAGTCGCGCGCGGTCGCGTGCATCAGGCTGCCGCCGACCAGAGTGCCGGCGGCATCGTATTCGGGGACGATGCTGGTCATGCCCAGCGGTTCGAACAGGCGGCTGCGCAGGTAATCGCCCACGACCCGGCGGCGCTCGGCCGGATCGGTGCTGGAGGTCAGCGCGCGCGCGGCCAGATCGGCCAGAATGACGGTCGTATTGCTGGAATATTCCCAGTGCCGGCCCGGTTCGGCTTCGAGTGGCTGCGCCTCGGCATAGGCCGCCATGGCATCGCGCCCGTCGAGGAACAGCATCCGCACCTCGTCGGATTCGTAAACCGGATCGCCTGCCTCGGTATGGCGCAGGCCAGAGCGCATCTGCAGCAGCTGGCGCAGCGTGATCTCGCCGCGGGGATCGCCCGGCCGCTGCCAGGAAGGTACCGGTACACCTTCGTCCAGCCGCAGACGCCCGTCCGCCACCAGCAGTCCGATCAACACCCCGGTGACTGTCTTGGCCATCGACCAGCTGACGAACCGGGTCTGCGGGCCATAGCCGGGGCCATAGCGCTCGGCCACGGTCCGGCCCTGGTAAAGTACCAGAACCGCTCGGGTTTCAGCGGTTTCAGGGGTGCTGAACAGGCGATCGACCACCCGGGCAAGTGCCGCGCGCGTGACGCCGGGATCCTTGGCCACAGCGGCGCGCGCCGCCTCGGTGAGCGGTGCAGGGGGCGGTTCGGTGGCTGGCTGCCCGCTGCACGCGATCAGGCTTGGCAGGGCCAGCACGGGCAGGATAAGGGAGAAGCGGCGCGTCGGCATGGCGCGTGCATCCCTTGCGCAAAGGCTGGCCGATGGCAACCGCAAACCCTGCCGTTTCACCGCGCGCGCGCCGCCGCTGGCCCTGGCTCGTCCTGGGCTTGCTTGCCGCGCTGCTCGGCTGGTTCTGGCAGCCGCTCAACAGCTTTGCGCTGACTGGCGCTTCCTATGGGGCCAGGGTGGCCTGCTCGTGCCGCCACCTTGGCGGGCGGAGCCTGGATGATTGCCGCAAGGATTTCGAGCCGGGCATGGAGCTGGTCATGCTGAGCGAGGATGCCGAGGCGCGCAGCGTGACGGCCACCTTCCCGCTGCTGGCCAGCCAGACTGCGACCTTCACCGAGGGTGAGGGTTGCCGTCTGGAGCCGTGGGAGCAGTAAGGCAAGATGTCCATGCAATTGACTTTACTGGATTACTTCGGCAGGGGCGCCGCCTCGTTGCGGCAGTCGGACTGAACCATGCAGCCAGCCATCACCCCGGTCATCCTGTGCGGCGGCAGCGGCACGCGCCTGTGGCCGCGCAGCCGGGCGAGCAAGCCCAAGCCGTTCCTGCCCCTGCTGGGCAGCACCACCCTGTTCGAGGCGACAATCGCCCGCGCCGCGCCGGAACATGGCTTTGCCGCGCCGATCGTGGTGACGGGTGCGGCGCATGTCGATCACGTCGAGGCGCAGCTGGGTGCGATCCCGGGTGCCTCGATCATTGTCGAACCGGCGGCCCGCAACACGGCGGCGGCGATTGCCCTGGCGGCCCTCCGCCTGCCAGAGGACACGGTCATGCTGGTTTGCCCCAGCGATCACCACATTGCCGATCCGGCCGCCTTTCGCGCGGCGGCCAGCCGCGCCGCGGCGCTGGCGGCGGAGGGCTTCCTTGTATCTTTCGGGATCGAGGCGAAGAGCCCGGAAACCGGATTCGGCTATCTCGAGCGCGGCGAACCGATCGCTCATGCGGGTTTCCGGGTGGCCTGCTTTGTCGAAAAGCCGGATCGCGCCCGCGCCGAAGCCTTTGTCGCGGCCGGGACCCACGCCTGGAATGGCGGGATCTTCGCCTTCCGTGTCGGCACCTTCCTGGCCGAGCTGGCGGCACATCGGCCGGCGATCCTCGCCGCCGCACGCGCCGCGGTGGCTGCTGGTCAGGACGATGGCCGCCGGTTTCATCCCGGCGCGGCCGAGTTCGACGGGTTCAAGCCGGAATCGGTCGACTATGCGGTGATGGAGAACACACGGCAGGCGGCAATGGTACCGGTCGACATGGGCTGGTCGGATATCGGCAGCTGGGATGCGCTCCATGCCGCCCTGCCGCATGATGCGGCCGGCAACAGCGTGCAGGGCGCGGCCGAGCTGGTCGATTGCCGCAATGTCCTGGTCAGCAGCGATGGGCCGCGCGTCTCGGTGATCGGGCTGCAGGATGTGATCGTGGTGGTCGATGGCGACGAAGTGCTGGTCACCAGCCATGCCGGAACCCAGCTGGTCGGCAAGCTCAAGGGCGCCAGCCAGCAATGAGCGCACGCCTGGCCACGCGGATGGTCGTCAAGCCGTGGGGCCGGGCCGACCTGCCGCCGCCGTTCGCCGGACTTTCGCCGGAACGGATCGGCGAGGTCTGGTTCGAACCGCCGCCCGTGCTCGACCGGCTGCTGGTCAAGTACATCTTCACCTCCGAGCCACTCTCGGTCCAGGTTCATCCCACCGATGACCAGACGCTGTCCGCCGGGCAGGGGCGGCAGGGCAAGGAGGAATGCTGGCTGGTGATCGATGCCGAGCCGCGGCGCGCGGCTCGGGATCGGTCTGCGCGAACCGGCGAGCCCCGCAAAGCTGCGCGCTGCCGCGCTCGACGGGTCGATCGAGGACCTGCTGGAATGGCATCCGGTTACCCCCGGGGACTTCTTCTACATCCCGGCCAACACGGTCCACGCGATTGGCGGTGGGGTCAGCCTGGTCGAGGTTCAGCAGAACAGCGACATTACCTATCGGCTGTATGATTATGGCCGCCCGCGCGAGCTGCACCTCGATGCAGGTCTGGCCGTGGCGCATGGCGGGCCCCATCCGGCCAGCTGCCGGCGCAAGGTGCCTGCAGAGGGTGCGGCCGAGCTGGTCGAGGGCCCGCTGTTCCGGCTGGACCGGCTGGCTGGCCGGCCCGGCCCCGATGTGCTGGCGCGCTATGGCGCGGCCCCGGTGCTGGCCATTCCCTTGCGCGGAACTGCGACGATCGGGGCTGAGGCAATCGCGCCGGGAGAGTGCGGTCTGGCGGGTGCCCTGGCCGAACTGGTGGTACCGGACGATGCGCTGGTGCTGGTGGCCCAGCCGATCGGCTGACCTGACGGCTCAGCCTTCGGTCGAATCGATCCAGCCGCCGCCGACCACCCGATCCCCGGCATAGAGCACTGCCGCCTGGCCGGGCGCGACGCCGTATTCGGGCTGGGCAAAGCGGATCGTGCAGTCTGAACCGTCACCAAAGGGGCCTTCAAGCGTCACTGCAACCGGCTTTGCCAGTGACCGAACCTTGGCCATGAGCGGTTCGGCGGGCACCGGGCCGATCCGGTTGGTTTCGATGACCCTCGCACTGCTGACCGCCAGCAGCCGGCGCGGGCCGACCAGCACGGTCGCGGTCGTGGCATCGATCCCTGTGACATAGAGCGGTTCGGGCTGGCCCCCGATCTCCAGCCCCCGACGCTGGCCGACGGTGAAGTGGATCACGCCCTGGTGCCGGCCCAGTTCGACCCCGGTTTCGGCATGGACGATCGCGCCGGGGCGCACGCCTTCGGGGCGGACCGCCTTGACGATCCGGGCATAGTCGCCATCGGGAACGAAACAGATGTCCTGGCTGTCCGGCTTGGCGGCGGTGCGCAGCCCGGCCGCCTCGGCCAGGGCGCGAACCTGCGGCTTGGGCAGGCCGCCGAGCGGAAAGCGCAGGTAATCGAGCTGGGCCTCGGTCGTGGCGTAGAGGAAATAGGACTGGTCGCGGGCCGGATCGAGCGCGCGGTGCAGTTCCGGACCGGTCGGACCGATCACCCGCCGCACGTAATGGCCGGTGGCGAGGCAATCGGCCCCGAATTCGCGGGCCATGGCGAACAGGTCGGTGAACTTGGGCCCCATGTTGCAGCGGATGCAGGGGATCGGGGTGCGCCCGGCGAGGTATTCGTCGGCAAAGCGCTCCACCACTTCCTCGCGGAAAGCGGATTCGTGGTCGATCACGTAATGGGCGATCCCCAGCCGGTCGGCCACGGCGCGGGCATCGCGGATATCGTCGCCGGCGCAGCAGGCGCCCTTGCGGGCCGCGGCGGCCCCGGTATCGTAGAGCTGCAGCGTCACGCCGATCACTTCGGCCCCGCTCTGCGCCGCCAGCGCGGCGACGACCGAACTGTCCACCCCGCCCGACATGGCCACGACGATCCGCTTGCCGCGCGCCGGGCCGCCAAGCTGGAACAGCGCCGCGGGATCATCGGCAAGGATGCCGGAAAGGGTGGCAGGGGCGGGCGAAGCGGCAGTCATGATGGCGCGCCCTTACACGCTCCGGCGGGCCGCGCAAAGCTGGGCCGCAGGGCCCGAGAACCGGTCTGGTCACGTGAACGGCGGGTAAAGGCGGGGTTTACCCGATGTTGACCTTGTCGGCGTAGAAGGCGGGCATGGAATTCGCCAGGAACCTTTTTGCCGGTAACAATTCGCGGCTTGATCCGGACCTTGCGCCGGTCGGAACCCCGCGGTGCGACTGGCATGCGCTGAGTGCGCGTTTGCAGGCGGCCCATGCCGCCCGCCTTGCGCTGCGGCAGGTCGAGGTCGATTCGCTGCGCCGGCTGGGTGGCTCCTTCGGGTCGGGAAGCGTCACGGCAGTAGGTATCGCGAGACATGGCTCACGGCCTGTTAACCCAACTGATTTAGCAGATGGCAAAGCCCCCGATGGCAAAGCCGATGCCGCCGCCGCGCACTTTGCGCACGACGGTCGAGGATGAATATGATCGAGAACCAGAAAATTCGACCCGCGATGGTGATTGGCCCGCTCGGCGAGCCGTTGACGCTTGAGTCGCTGCCGGCGCCCGACACGACCCGCTGGGTGGTGCGCCGCAAGGCCGAGGTTGTCGCCGCGGTCAATGGCGGACTGCTGACCATTGATGAGGTCTGCGAACGCTACAACCTGACGCTCGAGGAATTCGCGTCCTGGCAGCGCGCCGTCGACCGGTCCGGGATGCAGGGCCTGCGGGTCACGCGGATCCAGCACTACCGCGACCTTTACGAGCGTCAGCTCAAGTACTGAACCGCTTCAGAGACGATCGGCTGCGGCAGACGACTGCAGCCGGTGCCAACCGCGAACCCGGGCAGACCGCCGTCTGTCCGGGTTCGTCGCTTCCGGCGGCATGCCGGCGCGGCCGGGCCCGCTGATCGCCAGCGCCATTCGCAGACCCCGGTCGGCGGTTGGCCGAGCACGCGATTGCACCGTCGGCAGGCCCGGCCTATGGGCCGCAGCGTGGAATCACGTCGGCTTGCCGATAGTGATTTAGTATAGTAATACAGCCAGCGTCAGCCGCCCGGGTCTGTTCCGGGGCCGTCACATGACGCCAACCGATACGGGGCAAACCGGCCATGAACTACGATTCGCGAATTGCCGCGGAAGACCAGGCGGACATCGATTCCGCCACCACGCTGCTGGGCGATGTCGAGGAAGAGCGCCGCTCGCGCCGCAAGCTGTGGCTGATCGGCCTGGCCGTCGCTGCGCTGGTCGTGGCGATCTGGTTCTGGCTCAACCGCAGCAGCGGCGCCGCCGATGATGCGGGCAAGCGCAACCAGGCCCCGGTGGTTTCGGTGGTCGTACCGGGCAAGATCACGGTCGATGGCACGATCAACGCCAACGGCACCCTGGCCGCGCGCCGTGAAATGCCGGTTGGCGTGCCGGGTGAGGGTGGTCAGATCGTGTCCGTGCTGGTCGAGCCGGGCCAATGGGTTGGCGCCGGCCAGGTCCTGGCGGTGATCGACCGTTCGGTCCAGTCGCAGCAGCAGGCCAGCCAGGCCGCACAGGTCGAAGTTGCCCGCGCCAATGCCAATCTGGCCCAGGCCAACCTGGATCGCGCGCAGCAGCTGGTCAATCGCGGTTTCGTCTCCAAGGCCGATATCGATCGGCTGACCGCGACGCGCGACGCCGCCGTCGCCCAGGTGCGCGTCGCCGGTGCCCAGCTCGGCGTGCTCAACGCCCAGGTCCGCCGGCTCAACGTGGTCGCCCCGGCGGCCGGTCTGGTGCTGGAGCGCCGGGTCGAGCCGGGCCAGGTGGTCAGCGGCGGTTCGGGCGTATTGTTCCGCCTCGCCAAGGGGGGCGAGATGGAACTGCGCGCGCTGCTCGGTGAAACCGATCTTGCCGCGATCTCGACCGGAATCACGGCCAACGTTACCCCGGTGGGCAGCGAACGGTCGTTCTCGGGCCAGGTCTGGCAGGTCGCGCCGGTAATCGACCCGCAGACCCGCCAGGGCATTGCCCGGGTCGCGCTGGCCTATGCCCCGGAACTGCGGCCCGGTGGTTTCGCCACGGTCACGATCAAGGCCGGCACCATGGTCGCCCCGGTGCTGCCGGAATCGGCGATCCTGTCGGATGCCAAGGGCAGTTTCGTTTACCTGGTCGGCAAGAACCAGAAGGCCGAGCGCCGTGACGTGAAGACCGGGGCCATCGTCCCCGGCGGCGTCGTGGTGACCGAAGGGCTGAGCGGGACCGAACAGGTTGTCCTGCGCGCGGGTGGCTTCCTGCAGCCGGGTGAAACGATCAAGCCGGTGGCGGCGAAGTAGGCTTCGGTGCCTCGGGAGAGCGCGATATGAGTTTCCGCAACATCTCGGCCTGGTGCATCCGCAACCCGGTCGTGCCGATCATCCTGTTCATCGGGCTGGTCCTGGCCGGCATGGTCACTTTCTCGCGGATGAAGGTGCAGAACGATCCCGACATCGAGTTCCCGATTGTCGTGGTGGCGATTGCCCAGCCGGGCGCGGCGCCGACCGAAATCGAGAACCAGATCACCCAGAAGATCGAGGCCGCGCTGCAATCGATCCAGGGCGTCAACAACATCAGCTCGACCGCGCGCGAGGGCAGCAGCGAAACCCAGCTGGAATTCGAGATCGGCGTCGACGTGATCGAGGCGCTGAACGACGTGAAGAACGCGGTCGACCAGGTCCGCGGCAGCCTGCCCGACGGGATCCTCGAACCCCAGGTCTTCAAGGTCGAGGTATCGAACGATTCGATCGGCTTCTTCTCGGTCATGGCCGATGACATGACGATCGAGCAGCTGTCGTGGTTCGTCGACGATACTGTCACCAAGGCGCTGCTGAGCGTGCCCGGCATGGCCGAAGTCAATCGCGGCGGCGGGGTCACGCGCGAAATCCGGGTGATTCTCGATCCCGCCAAGATGCAGTCGAACGGCGTCTCGGCCGGCCAGATCAACCAGGTCTTGCGCCAGCTGAACCTCAACGCGGCCGGCGGCCGGGCGGAAATCGGCGGCTCGCGCCAGTCGGTCCGCGTGCTCGGCAATGCCGATACGGCTTACGCCCTGTCGCAGACCGACATTCCGCTGGGTGGGGGCCGCGTGATCAAGCTGGCCGATATCGCCAAGGTAACCGACAGCTATGGCGAGATCACCTCGATCGGCAAGACCAATGGCAAGTCGGTCGTTACCTTCAGCATTTCCCGCGCGCGGGGCGAATCCGACGTGGCGGTCTATGATGCCGCCGTGGCCCGGCTCGAGAAGATCGAGGCGGACAACCCGGGGATCAAGTTCACCAAGCTGTTCACGACGGTTCCCTATACCAAGGACCAGTACAACAGCTCGATCGCGGCCATGGTCGAGGGTGCGATCCTTGCGGTGATCGTGGTGTTCTTCTTCCTGCGCGACTGGCGCGCAACGGTGATTTCCGCGATCGCGATCCCGCTTTCCGCGCTTCCCGCGTTCTGGTTCCTCGACATGCTGGGGATCACGCTCAACCAGATGTCGCTGCTTGCGCTGGGGCTGGTCGCGGGGGTGCTGGTGGACGATGCCATCGTCGAGGTGGAGAACATCGTCAGGCACATGCGGATGGGCAAATCGGCCTATCAGGCCTCGATCGATGCGGCCGACGAAATCGGGCTGGCGGTGGTCGCTACCACCTTCTCGATCGTCGCGGTGTTCCTGCCGGTCGGCCTGATGCCGGGCATTCCGGGGCAGTTCTTCTACAACTTCGGCTGGACAGTGGTTGTCTCGGTCCTGATCAGCCTCGCCGTGGCGCGCATGATCACGCCGATGGTCGCGGCTTATTTCCTGAAGTCGGCCGGGCCGGCCGAACATGCCAGCGGACCCTGGATGGACCGCTATGACCGGCTGCTGCATTTCAGCCTCGACAATCGCCGGGCAAGGGAAATGCGCAGCCAGATCGATCGCGTGGCCAGCGCGCCGGTCTATCACCTGATCCCGGCCGCGGTGGCGCTGTTCGTCGCGCTGGCGCCATTCATCCTGCAATCCGCGCCCGAGGTGGGCAAGGTCGATACCGGGCCGGGCCTCGGCCTGGTCCTCGCGGCCATGCTGCTGGGCGCGCCGATTGCCTATGGCCTGTCGTTCCTGCTGATGTCCCTGATTGGCGCCCTGATCAACCGGTTCGTGACCCGCCAGGATCAGGGCTTCTTCGCCTGGTGCATGTTCTGGACCCGGCGCCTCAATGCCCGCCTGCGCGATCACCGGGTGTGGATGCTGGGCGTAGCCCTGTCGGCGCTGGTTCTGTCGGGCGTGATGTTCGCGATCCTGCCGCAGCAGCTGTTCCCCGATCAGAACAGCAATTTCAGCCGCGTGACGATCGAGATGGTGCCGGGAACCACCCTGCAGCAGACCGAGGAGGTGTCCGACCAGGTTGCCGCCATGCTGCGCGCCCGGCCCGAGGTGGAGCGCGTGCAGCAGCGGATCGGCGAAGGCAACGGCTCGATCTTCATCACGCTCAAGGAAGACCGTGGCGGCAAGACCAGCCAGGATTTCGAGCGCGAGATGACTCCGCTGTTGCAGCAGGTGCCCGACGCGCGCGTCAACTTCCAGGCGGTGTTCCAGGCCGGTCCTCCGGGGCTGGGCCGACCGATCTCGGTCATGCTGACGGGGGCGGATTCGGTTGCACTCGAACAGGCGGCCACCAGCCTGGTGGAGCAGATGAAGACCGTGCCCGGCATCGTCGCGCCGCGCATTGCCGCCGATACCCGTCGTCCGGAACTGATCATCACCCCGCGCCAGGACCTGGCCGCCAGCCTGGGGGTGACCACCGCCGCGCTCAGCCAGACGATCCGCATCGCCACGATTGGCGATATCGACCAGAACGCGGCGAAGTTCTCGCTGTCGGACCGGCAGATCCCGATCCGCGTGCGCCTGTCCGAGGATGATCGCCGCGATATCTCGGTGATTGCCAACCTGCCGGTGGCCACCACCACCGGGGCCACGGTCCCGCTCAGCCGGGTGGCGGACATCAGCTTCGGTTCAGGGCCGGTTTCGATCCGCCGCTACAACCAGGAACGCCGCGTCTTCGTTGGCGCGGACCTGGCGCCGGGCGCGCTCAAGGGTCCGGTGATGGAGCAGGTGCAGAAGCTGCCGATCATGCAGAACCTGCCGCTGGGAGTCAGCAAGAAGCCGTTCGGCGAGGACGAGATCTTCGAGGAGCTGATCACCAGCTTCCAGATTGCCCTGGTCTCGGCGATCCTGCTGGTCTTTGCGGTGCTGGTGCTGCTGTACCACCGCTTCGTTTCGCCGCTGGTCAACATGGGGTCGCTGTTCCTGGCTCCGCTGGGCGGGCTGCTCCTGCTGGCCCTGGTCGGGCAGCCGGTAACCATGCCGGTGTTCATCGGCATCCTGATGCTGTTCGGAATCGTGGCGAAGAACTCGATCCTGCTGATCGACTTCGCGATCGAGGAAATGGCCCAGGGCGTGCCCAAGTACGAGGCGATCGTCGATGCCGGGCACAAGCGTGCCCAGCCGATCGTGATGACCACCGTGGCGATGACCGCCGGGATGGTCCCCACGGCGCTCTCGCTGGGCGGGGATTCGGCCTGGCGCCAGCCGATGGGCACGGTGGTGATCGGGGGCCTGATCCTCTCGACCCTGCTCACGCTGGTGATCGTGCCGGCCGGCTTCAGTCTGGCCGACGGGTTCGAACGCCGCGCCGGGCCGTGGCTGCGCAAGCGTCTGCTCAGCTATGATCCCAAGGACAGCCTGCCCGACCGGCAGACCCAGGCCCGGCTCGAGGGCGGGGCTCTCCCGGCGGAGTGAGCGGCCCCTCTGCCCCGGTGAACGCGCGCGGCGGCCTCCCGGTCGACCGCGCGCGGCGCATGCGGCGGGCAGCCACCGGACTGCTGGTGGCGATGGCCGCGCTGTACCTCGTTGCCCGTCACTGCCAGGGTCTGCATCCGGCGATGGGCTATGTCCTGGCCTTTGCCGAAGCGGCCATGGTGGGCGGCCTGGCCGACTGGTTTGCCGTGACCGCGCTGTTCCGCCGTCCGCTCGGCCTGCCGATCCCGCACACCGCGATCGTGCCGGAAAACAAGGACCGGATCGCCGATACGATGGCGACCTTCCTGCGCACCAATTTCCTCACCCCCCAGGTCGTCGCGCGGCGGCTGCGCGGCACCAACATTGCCGCGGCCGTAGGGGGCTGGCTGGCCGATCCGCACAGCGGCGGGGGCGGGCGGGTGCGCGCGGGGGCGGCCGAACTGCTGGCCCAGGTCCTCGAATCGCTCGATCCCGACCGGCTCGGCAACCAGGTGCGTGGCGGCCTGTTCCGCCAGCTTGACCGGCTGGAGGTCTCGCCGCTGCTGGGCCAGATGCTGGGCACCGCAATTGCCGACAAGCGGCACATGCCGGTGATCGAATCGCTGGTCCGCTGGGCGGGCCTGACGCTGGAGGACAACGAGGCGCTGGTGCGCGAGCTGATCCACACCCGCGCCAATGCGATCCTGCGCTGGACCGGGCTGGACGAGCGGGTGGCCAATTCGGTGCTCGATGGGCTGTACAAGCTGCTGGCCGAAGTGATTGTCGACCCCGACCACCCGCTGCGCGCCAAGATCGAGGAGGGGCTGGGCCAGCTGGCCAGCGACCTGCAAAACAACCCCGAGATGCGCGAGCGGGTCGAGCGGCTGAAGGGCGAGTTGATCGCCAATCCGGCCGTCTCGGTCTGGTGGCAGGGCGTGTGGGAGCGCCTGCGTTCCGGCATGCTCCAGCGGCTGCGTCGGCCCGAGGGCGAGATCGGCGGACAGATGGCCGAAGCGCTGGCCGAAATGGGCCGTCACCTGCGCGATGATCCGGCGCTGCAGGCCCAGATCAACCGCTTCGCCCGCCGCACCCTGGTCGGCGCGGCCAGCCGCTATGGCGATCAGATCGTCCGGCTCGTCTCCGAAACGGTCAAGCGCTGGGATGCCAGCACGGTGACCGACCGGATCGAGAGCGCGGTTGGCCGCGACCTGCAGTTCATCCGCATCAACGGCACCCTGGTGGGCGGGCTGGTGGGCGTGATCCTGCATGCGGTGGACCAATTGCTATGACCGGGCCGCTGCTCACCACCCAACGCTTCGAGCTGTGGCAGCCCCAGGCGGGTGACCTTGCCGAGCTGTTCGAGCTGACCCGTGACGATGAGACCCGCCGCTTCCTGGGCACTTTCGTGCCGAGCGAGGCGGACAGCTTCGCCCGGCTGTTGCGCAATGCCGGGTCCTGGGCGCTGTGGGGCTATGGCACCTTCATGGTCCGCCGCCGGGGCGAGGCGCGGATCCTGGCCAACTGCGGCGTATTCCGCAGCCACCGCGGCTTCGGGGAAAGCCAGGGCCTCGACAATGTCCCCGAAGCGGGCTGGATCATCCACCGCGATGCCTGGGGCCAGGGCGTGGCGAGCGAAGTGATGACCGCAGCCCTCGCCTGGTTCGATGCAACGCACGGCCGCCAGCGCGTCGCCTGCATGATCGAGCAAGGCCACGGCGCGAGCGAGGCGATCGCGGCCAAGCTGGGCTTTGCGCGCTATGGCTGGCACCAGCCTGATAGCAGGGCGGCGCTGGGATTGTGGGAGCGGGTTTGACGAAATCCCGGGTGGTGCAAGTAGCGCTTCTGCTTTAGCCTTGCTTTTCATAGGTTAATCCGGAGGAGGCTTGATGCGCCTGTTTCATTTCGGCCTGTTAGCGATCGTGGCCTCAGCCGTGTCAGCTCCGGCGATTGCCCAGCCACTTGCGCTGCCTCTCCAACCCATTGGCCCCTGGAACCTCGACTATGCGCAAGAGGAATGCCGTCTAATCCGGACCTTTGGCTCGGGCGATGACCAGTTTGTCCTGCGAATTGCCCGGGGTGGCACGATTGGCACCGTCGACATGGTGCTGGCCGGCAAGCGATTGCCCAGGCTGGCATCACGCGTTGGTGTGAAGCTGACCCTTGCTCCGCAAGCTGCGGGGGCAGAGGCCAACGGGTATTCGATGTCGGTGCCCGGACGGTCCGAACGTTTCCTGCGGTGGTTCGATACCAGTCTCAGGTTTCTCGACCAGGCGGCTCCAGTCCAGACGATTCAGATCGAGGCGGGTGACAAGTTCGCCGTTGCGCTTAACGCCACTCAGTTCGCAGCCGCAATGACGGCGTTGCAGGCCTGTTACGTCGATCTGCTCAAGGGTTGGGGCGTCGATGATGCCAGCATCGAACGGATTGTTGCTGTTCGGTCTCCAGATGGCAGATCGCTGAATGAAGTGACAGCGCAGCGCGTTGGCCGTCCAATGCCGAAGGGGAACATGGCTAGCTGGGTAACCGCGAACGATTACCCGACTGAAGCGCTGCGTCAGGAGCTTGGCGGCGTGGTGATCGTGGTACTTGCGCTCGATCCGGCAGGGACGCCTGAAAAGTGCCACGTTGCCGTCAGCAGCAAGGTGCCCGTGCTCGACGCTCAAACCTGTGCGCTGCTGATGCGGCGTGCGCGATACCAGCCGGTCAACGATGCTTCGGGCAACCCGGTGAAGGCCGCGACCGTGGAGCGGGTTCGCTGGCTGATCCCCAACGATTGACCTCAGTCCCCCAACAAAAAAGGCCCCGCTTACGCAGGGCCTTTTCCGTGTTTCAGCGCTGAAACGCTGTTCAGAGCTTGCCGGTCAGTTCCGGCACGGCGTTGAACAGGTCCGCCACCAGGCCGATGTCGGCGACCTGGAAGATCGGCGCGTCCTCGTCCTTGTTGATGGCGATGATGGTCTTGGAATCCTTCATGCCGGCGAGGTGCTGGATCGCGCCCGAGATGCCGACGGCGACATAGACTTCGGGGGCGACGATCTTGCCGGTCTGGCCGACCTGGTAGTCGTTGGGGACATAGCCCGCATCGACCGCCGCGCGGCTCGCGCCGACGCCCGCGCCGAGCTTGTCAGCCAGCGGGAAGATCGTGGCCTGGAAGGTGTCCGCATCCTTGAGGGCGCGGCCGCCCGAGACGATGATCTTGGCGCTGGTCAGCTCCGGACGCTCGCTCTTGGCGACTTCCGAGCCGACGAAGCTGCTGGTGCCGGCGGCGGCGGTCGCGGCGACAGCTTCAACCGGAGCCGAACCGCCGGTGGCGGCGGCCTTGGCAAAGGCGGTGCCGCGCACGGTGATCACCAGCTTGGCATCGCTCGATTCGACCGTGGCGATGGCGTTGCCGGCATAGATCGGGCGGGTGAAGGTCTTGGGTCCTTCGACCGAGAGGATGTCCGAGACCTGCATCACGTCGAGCAGCGCGGCGACGCGCGGGGCCACGTTCTTGCCGGTGGTGGTGGCCGGGGCGAGGAAGGCGTCGTGATCGGCCATCAGGCCGGCGATCAGCGGTGCGACGTTCTCGGCCAGCGCATTGGCATAGGCCGCGTCATCAGCGACGTGGACCTTGGCCACGCCGGCGATCTGCGCGGCGGCGGCACCGGCAGCGGCGCAATTGTGACCGGCAACCAGCAGGTGGACTTCACCCAGCTGCGCGGCGGCGGTGACGACGGCCAGGGTAGCGTCCTTGACCGAGGCGTTGTCGTGTTCGACCCAAACGAGAGTTTTCATACTCGAATTCCTTTCATCCCATCCCGTTCGCATCGAGCGAAGTCGAGATGCCTCGCGCCCCGTGTCTCGACTTCGCTCGACACGAACGGAGGGGGGTGAGCGATTAGGCTACGCCCATTTCCTTGAGCTTGGCGACGAGGGCATCCACGTCTGCCACCTTGATGCCGGCGCTGCGCACCGGCGGTTCGCTGACCTTGAGGGTCTTGAGGCGCGGCGCGATGTCCACGCCGTAGTCGGCCGGGGCCTTGGTGGCGAGCGGCTTGGACTTGGCCTTCATGATGTTGGGCAGCGAGGCATAGCGCGGCTCGTTGAGACGCAGGTCGGTGGTGACCACGGCCGGGAGCGCCAGCTTCACGGTTTCCAGACCGCCATCGATCTCGCGCTTCACGACCACATGATCACCTTCGACGGTGACTTCGTTGGCGAAGGTACCCTGCGGACGATCCATCAGCGCTGCGACCATCTGGCCGACCTGGTTCGAATCGTCGTCGATTGCCTGCTTGCCGGTGATGATCAGGCCGGGGGCTTCCTCGCCCGCCACGCCCTTGACGATCTTGGCGACCGCCAGCGGCTCGACCTCGACGCCATCGTCCACCTGGACGAGGATCGCGCGGTCCGCACCCATCGCCAGCGCGGTGCGCAGCGTTTCCTGGGCCTTGGCCGGGCCGACCGACAGCGCCACGATTTCCGAAACCACGCCCTTTTCCTTGAGGCGGATGGCTTCCTCGACCGCGATCTCGTCGAACGGGTTCATGGACATCTTCACATTGGCGAGATCGACGCCCGTGCCATCGGATTTCACCCGCGGCTTCACGTTGTAATCGATCACGCGCTTCACGCAGACCAGGGCTTTCATCTGTCAGCCTTTCGCTAAGCAATGTTGCATCGCGGCATTACTGCCGTTTACGTAAACGTCAACTCTTCTCAGGCGACCGCGCGGACTTCGGCGACGATCTTCTTCGCGGCATCGCCCAGGTCGTTGGCGGGGACGATCGGCAGGCCCGAATTGGCCAGGATGTCCTTGCCCTGCTGGACATTGGTGCCTTCGAGGCGGACCACCAGCGGCACCGAGAGGTTCACTTCCTTCGCCGCGGCAACGATGCCCTCGGCGATGATGTCGCACTTCATGATCCCGCCGAAGATGTTGACGAGAATGCCCTTCACCGCCGGATCCTTGAGGATGATCTTGAAGGCTGCGGTGACCTTTTCCTTCGAGGCGCCGCCGCCGACGTCGAGGAAGTTGGCGGGGAATTCGCCATTCAGCTTGATGATGTCCATCGTCGCCATGGCCAGGCCCGCGCCGTTCACCATGCAGCCGATGTTCCCGTCGAGCTTGATGTAGGCGAGGTCATATTCGCTGGCTTCGAGTTCGGCCGGGTCTTCTTCCGTAGTGTCGCGCAGTTCCATCAGATCCTTGTGGCGGAACATCGCGTTCGAATCGAAGCCGACCTTGGCGTCGAGCACGTAGAGCTTGTCGCCCTCGGCAGTCGGGCAGACGGCCAGCGGGTTGATCTCGATCTGCTCGGCATCGGTGCCGAGGAAGGCCGCATAGAGGCCGGACAGGATCTGCGCGGCCTGCTTCGCCAGGTCCCCCGACAGGCCCAGCGCCTTGGCCACGGCGCGGCCGTGGTGCGGCATCAGGCCGGTGGCCGGATCGATGGTCACGGTATGGATCTTTTCCGGGGTGTCATGGGCCACGGTTTCGATGTCCATGCCGCCTTCGGTCGAGGCGACCACGGCGATCCGGCTGGTGACGCGATCGACCAGCAGCGCGAGGTAGAATTCCTTGCCGATATCAACGCCGTCCGTGATGTAGAGGCGGTTGACCTGCTTGCCGGCTTCGCCGGTCTGCACGGTGACCAGGGTGTTGCCGAGCATGTCCTTGGCGTGGGCTTCCACTTCTTCCAGGCTCTTGGCCAGGCGCACGCCGCCCTTGGCATCCGGGCCCAGTTCCTTGAACTTGCCCTTGCCGCGCCCGCCGGCATGGATCTGGGCCTTCACCACATAGAGCGGCCCGGGCAGCTGCCTGGCAGCGGCAACGGCTTCTTCGACCGACATGGCGGCAATGCCCTGCGGCACGGCGACGCCGAACTTCGCGAGCAGTTCCTTGGCCTGGTATTCATGGATGTTCATGCGCGTTTCCTGCACTGGGGAGAGGCCGCGTGCGGGCCGGAAGTGTCATGGCCCTAAGCACAGTGCGGCCCGCTTGAAAAGGGCCTTAATCGCCCGGTTAACTGCGAATTTTGATGCGTGGCGGCTTGCCAAGGCGGCGCCGCATCCACAAACCGGGGCGAATGATCGACCGAGCCCGCCTTGAAGCCATTGTCCGCGAAGCCGGGCGCATCGCGCTCGATCGCTGGCCGGGGCACGGGCATGTGCTGGAGGCCTGGGAAAAGGACGCCGGCAGCCCGGTGACCGAGGCGGACCTGGCGGTCGATGCCTTTCTGAAGCGCGAACTGGCGGCGCTGCTGCCATCGGCGGGCTGGCTCTCCGAAGAAACCATCGACGCGCCCGAACGGCTGGAAGGCGGCTTGCTGTGGCTGGTCGATCCGATCGACGGGACGCGCGATTTCATGCGCGGGCGGCCGGGCTGGGCGGTGTCGGTGGCGCTGGTCAGCTCGGGGCGGCCGCTGATCGGCCTGCTCTGCGCTCCGGCGCGCGACGAGCTGTGGGTGGGCGAGGCCGGACAGGGCAGCTGGCGCAACGGGGTGCGCCTTGCCGCCAGCCGCCGGAACACTTTTGCCGGATCGCGCGTGCCGGCCGAAACCCTGCCGAAGACCGATGCCGACCTGGTCAGCGTCTATCAGCCCAATTCGATCGCGCTGCGCGTCGCCATGGTCGCGGCCGACGAGGCGGACCTCGTCGCCACGCTGCGCTGGGGCTATGAATGGGATATCGGTGCCGCGGCGCTGATCGCGCGCGAGGCCGGGGCCGCCGTGACCGATGCCTTTGGCGAGCCGCTCAATTACAACAAGCGCGATCCGCGCGCCTTCGGCCTGCTGGTTTCAGCGCCTGCGATCCACGCCGACGCGGTCGAGCGCCTGGCCGACCGGGCCAGGGCGCTCGCCGGATAAGGGGGCATCAACCCGCCGCGCGGGCGGCCTGAACCTCTTCCTGGGTGACGGGCACGATCTTGATCTCGACCCGGCGGTTCTTGCTGCGGCCTTCCTCGGTGTCGTTGGTAGCCACCGGCATGGTCTCGCCAAAGCCCTGGCTGCGGATCCGGGTGGCCGGAACGCCCCGCGCCATCAGGTAATTGGCCACGGTGCGCGCCCGGTTTTCCGACAGGGTCTGGTTGTAGGCATCCGACCCGGTCGAATCGGTATGGCCGTACACGTCGATCAGGCTGTTGGGATATTTGATCAGGCTGTCGGCCACGGCATCCAGCGTGGTGCGGAATTCGGGCTTCAGCGTGTAGCTGGCGACATCGAAGGTGACACCATCGGGCAGGTTGACCAGGATCGCGCTGCCGTTGTCGGTCTCGGTCACGTCAACCCCTGAGCCGGCGGTCTGTTCCTTCAGCTCCTTGATCTGCTTGTCCATGGTATAGCCGATCGCGGCCCCGGCAATGCCGCCGATCCCGGCGCCGACGATGCGCCCGGTCTTGCCGCCGATCAGGCCACCCAGCAGCAGGCCGGCCAGCGCGCCGCCGGCGCCGCCGATGGCGGTGCGGGAGACCTTGCGCTCACCGGTATTGGCATCGGTGACACAGGCCGAAGTGGTAAGCAGCGCGGCTGCGGCGAAGCTGGAAACCAGCAGGCGGGACTTCTTCATCTTGCCATCCCCTTCATCAAGGCGAACCACATTAACCATGTGGGGCGGAACCTGAATGAATCGTGGATGGCCGGAGATGTCAACGATTTGCCCGCCACCCCTTCGCCTGTGCCCCGAATCCTGCTAGCTGGCGGGGTATGGCACCCTATCCTTGGTCCGATGTGCTGATCATCGCGGGCCTGATCCTGCTCAATGGCCTGTTCGCGATGTCCGAACTGGCGATCGTTTCTGCCCGCCCGGCGCGTCTCAGGCTGCAGGCCGAACGCGGCCATGCGGGCGCCCGTGCCGCGCTGGCCCTGGCCGAGGATCCGGGCAAGTTCCTCTCCACCGTGCAGATCGGGATCACCCTGGTCGGCATCGTCGCCGGTGCCTATTCGGGCGCCAGCCTGGGCGGCCCGACCGGTGAGCGGCTGGTGGCGCTGGGGCTGCCGCAACACTTTGCCGACGAGGCCGGCTTTGCCCTCGTGATCGCGCTGACCACCTATTTCAGCCTGGTCATTGGCGAACTGGTGCCCAAGCAGGTGGCCCTGCGCGCAGCCGAGCCGATTGCCATGCTGGCTGCCCTGCCCATGGCGCTGGTCGCCCGGGCGACGGCCCCGTTCGTCTGGCTGCTCGATCGCTCGTCCGCGCTGCTGCTGCGGCTGCTGGGGGTGCGCCACAAGGGCGAGGCCGGGGTGACCGCGGAAGAGCTGCACATGATCTTTGCGGAGGCCACCCGCTCCGGCGCGATCGAGGAGGACGAGCGCCAGATCATGACCGGCATCATGAAGCTGGCCGACCGTCCGGTGCGTGAACTGATGACCCCGCGCACCGAGCTCGACACGATCGACCGCCGCGCCAGTGAGGAGGAACTGCGCGCCGCGATCAAGGCCAGCCCGCATTCGCTGCTGCCGGTGGCCGATGGTTCGCCCGACAATATCGTCGGGGTGATCAAGGTCCGCGATGTCCAGGCCGCGCTTTTGGCGGGCAAGAAGGTGCAGATTGCCCGGCTGATGAAGAAGGCCGAGATCGTGCCCGACCAGCTCGACGCGATGGACGCGCTGCGCATCCTGCAGCAGTCGGGCGTGTCGATGGCGCTGGTCCATGATGAATATGGCCATCTCGAAGGCGTCGTGACCCCGGCCGACCTGCTCGAGGCGATCGTCGGCAGCTTTGCCAGCCATGCCGATATCGGCGATGATCCGCAGGTGGTGACGCGCGATGATGGCTCGCTGCTGATCGCGGGGTCCTATCCGGCCGATGCACTGGCCGAGCGGCTCGGGCTGGACCTGCCCGAACCGCGCGATTTTGCCACCGCCGCAGGCTATGCGCTGTGGGTGATGAAGAAGCTGCCGCACGAGGGCGAGCACTTCACCGACCAGGGCTGGCGCTTCGAAGTGGTCGACATGGACGGGCGCAAGATCGACAAGCTGCTGGTCAGCGAACTGGCGGCCGCGAAAGGCGCCTGATCAATCCAACCGAAAAGGGCCCGCCCTTGCGGACGAGCCCTGCGGTATCTTCCGGAAAAGACGCGGTCAGCCGCCGGCTACGGCCTGGGCCTCGCGCCCGTCGCCCTGCGGGGCGGCGATGATGTCGCGGGTTACTTCACCCTTGGCGACAGTATTGGTCTTGGGATCGCCGACCGTCGAACGGATCGCGGCGGCGGCGGTGCCGGCGCGGCCAGTGGCGGCGCGCTCGATCTCGCTGCGCGGGGCGGGCGGGCCGAACAGCGCGTCCTGCGCCTGCTGCGCGGTGCTGCGGTCCGACGGGCGCGGTGCGCCGGGGGCCGGCGGGGTCAGCGCGAAATCGGGCGGGATCACCAGCGGCGCCTGGCGCTGCACCGCGAATTCGTCGGGCCGGTCGCGGTTGAACAGGCCGGTGCTGCCGCAGCCGCCCAGCAGGGTGGCGGTGCCAAGCGCGGCCAAAACCATTGATTTGCTGGCCAGGATCTTGCGCATTGTCTCAATTCTCCGTTGCGGGGGCTTGGCCCGCGCTGTCGTCCTGCGGCTTTTCGCTGATCAGGAAGCTGCGGGCAAGGATTATCACGACGCCGATGGTGATCGCGGCATCGGCCAGGTTGAAGACCAGGAACGGCCGGAAATCGCCGATATGAAAATCAGCATAATCAACGACATAGCCGAACTTCACGCGGTCAACGATATTGCCCAGCGCCCCGCCCAGGATCAGGCTGAGGCCCAGGATTTCCCCCAGCAGTTTCTCGCGCATCATCCACACCGCGACCACCAGCGCGATCAGCGCGGTCAGGGCGACGAGGCCCCAGCGCATTTCCATCGACCGGGCGGTCAGCATGCCCAGCGAAACGCCGTAGTTTTCCACCCAAGTCAGGTCGAAAAACGGCAGAATATGGATGTTTCCGACCTGCCGCAGCTGCAGCGGGCCGATCATCAGCCACTTGAGCCACTGGTCGACCACGAAGATCAGTCCGGCGAGCGCGAGGCCGATCAGGCGCGGGCGAGTGAACAGGCCCATCATGCGCCCACCACGGTATCACAACGGGCACACAAGGTGCCCTCCGCCGTCACTTCGGGCAGGTGGCGCCAGCAACGGCCGCACTTGTGGTCTGAGGTCCGCGAAACGGTCACGCCATCGCCCTGCCCGCGAATGACTTTCGCGGTGATGAACAGCTCGGCTAGATCGGCTTCGCTGACATCGGCTGGCGCATCGGCCGGCACGGTCACTTCGGCTTCCAGGCCGGAGCCCAGCACCTTCTCGCGCCGTAGCGGTTCGATCGCTTCGAGCACCTGACCGCGCAGGGTCCGCAGGGCGGCGAAGCGTTCGGCCAGCGCCGGGTCAAGCCAGGCCTCGGGCAGGTCGCTCAGTTCCTCCAGGTGGACGCTGCCTCCATCGGGGAAGCGAGTGGTCCACACTTCCTCGGCGGTGAAGACCAGCACCGGCGCGGCATAGCGGACCAGCGCCTGGAACAGCGTGTCGAGCACGGTGCGATAGGCCCGGCGCTCGGTGCCCGCCGGATCGTCGCAATAGAGCCGGTCCTTGCGGATATCGAAGAAGAAGGCCGAGAGGTCCTCGTTGCAGAAGTCGGTCAGCGCGCGGGTATATTCGTTGAAGTCGAAATCGCCGATCGCCCGGCGCAGCGTGGTGTCGAGCGCCTTGAGCTGGCCGAGCATGTAACGCTCCAGCTCGGGCATCTCGGCCACGTCCACCCGCTCGGCCTCGCTGAAGCCATCCAGCGCGCCCAGCAGATAGCGGAAGGTGTTGCGCAGCTTGCGGTACTGGTCGGCCACGCCCTTCAGGATCTCGTCGCCGATGCGGTGATCCTCGGTGAAATCGACCGACAGCGCCCATAGCCGGATGATGTCCGCGCCATAGGTTTCCATCACCTTCAGCGGGTCGACCGTGTTGCCGACCGACTTCGACATCTTGAGCCCCTTGGCGTCCATGGTGAAGCCGTGGGTCAGCACCGCATCATAAGGGGCGCGGCCGCGCGTGGCGCAGCTCTGCAGCAGGCTCGATTGGAACCAGCCGCGATGCTGGTCGCTGCCTTCAAGGTAGAGATCGGCCGGCCACTTCAGTTCCGGCCAGCGGCCCGACTCGAGCACGAAGGCATGGGTGCAGCCCGAATCGAACCAGACGTCGAGGATGTCGGTGACCTGCTCGTAGTCCTCGGCCTTGTAGCCGGAACCGAGATATTCCTGCGCGCGGGCGGCGGACCAGGCATCGACGCCTTCGGCCTTCACCGCCGCGATGATCCGGGCGTTGACCGCGGCATCGACCAGGTACTGGCCCGACTGGCGGTGGACGAACAGCGTGATCGGCACGCCCCAGGCGCGCTGGCGGCTGAGCACCCAGTCGGGGCGGCCTTCGACCATCGAGCCGATCCGGTTGCGGCCCTTTTCGGGGACGAAGCGGGTTGCCGCGATCGCGGCCATGGCCTTTTCGCGCAAAGTTCCCCTCCCGCTTGCGGGAGGGGCTAGTGGAGGGCTTGTTACGCCATCGCCTTTAGCCAACAGGCCCTCCCCCGACCCCTCCCGCAAGCGGGAGGGGAGTTCAGCGTCCATCGGCACGAACCACTGCGGGGTGCAGCGGAAGATCACCTTGGCCTTGGACCGCCACGAGTGCGGGTAGGAATGCTTGTAATCGGCCGAGGCCGCCAGCAGCGCGCCGGTTTCCTTGAGGTCCGCACAGATCGGACCGTCTGGCGCGTTGAACTTGGGGTTGATGACGCTGCCCTGGCCGCCCAGCCAGCCCCAGTCGGCGCGGTACTTGCCATCACCCTCGACCGCGAAGACCGGCTCGATTCCGTGGGTCTTGCACAGCAGGAAGTCATCCTCGCCGTGGTCCGGGGCCATGTGGACCAGCCCCGTGCCGCTGTCAGTGGTGACGAAATCGCCCGCGAGCAGCGGACGCGGCTTGGCGAAGAAGCCGCCCAACTCGTGCAGCGGGTGGCGGGCGATGGTGCCAGCCAGCGCCGCGCCGCGCAGGGCTGGACCCTGCCGCTCCAGTGTGAGCGCAAGCGCGCCATCCGCCGCTTGCCGCACTTCGCGTTGCACCCGTTCGGCGAAGGCCTCGGCCAATTCGGCCGCCACCAGGAAGCGGGCACCATCGAACGCGGCCAGCGCGGCGTTGGTCTGAGTGAAGCGAGCCAGCGGGGTATCGCCTTCGCGCACCGCCAGACGGCTGGCCAGCAGGACATATTCCACCTCCGGCCCATAGGCGATCGCCTGGTTGGTCGGGATGGTCCAGGGCGTGGTGGTCCAGATCACCGCGTGGGCGCCGACCAGTTCGGCAATCGGCGATTCCGTGATCTCGAAAGCCACGTCGATCTGGGTCGAGGTGATGTCCTCGTACTCGACCTCGGCTTCCGCCAGCGCCGTCTTTTCGACCGGGGACCACATCACCGGCTTGGCCCCGCGATAGAGCTGGCCGCTTTCCGCGAACTTCAGCAGTTCGGCCACGATGGTGCCTTCGGCTTCGGGGTCCATCGTCAGATAGGGCTTGTCCCAATCGCCATTGATGCCCAGGCGCTTCAGCTGTTCGCGCTGGGTATCGACCCAGTGCTGGGCATAGGCGCGGCATTCGGCGCGGAATTCGACCGGATCGACCTGGTCCTTGTCGAGCTTCTTCTTGCGGTAGAGTTCCTCGACCTTCCACTCGATCGGCAGGCCGTGGCAATCCCAGCCGGGGACATAGGGCGCGTCCTTGCCCAGCAGGCTCTGGGTGCGGACCACCATGTCCTTCAGGATATGGTTCAGCGCATGGCCGATGTGCATGTCGCCATTGGCATAGGGCGGGCCATCGTGAAGCACGAACTTCTCACGCCCCGCGCGGGCTTCGCGCAGCTGCTGGTAAAGCCCGATCTCGTTCCAGCGCGCCAGAATGCCGGGCTCCTTCTGGGGGAGGCCCGCCTTCATGGGGAACTCGGTCTTCGGTAGGAAGACGGTGTCTCTGTAATCGCGCGCTTCAGTCATAGCGCGCGGGCCTTAGCGGGGGCGGCGCGGTTTCGCAATTTTTGGTTCGCGCAAAGCCCGCAAAGATCGCAAAGAGGTCTTGCTTGATCGTCAGCAAGTCTTCCCGCGCAAGCGGGACCTCAGCTTGACTGATCTGTGAACAGTCCCGCTACGCGGGTTTTGCCACTTTGCGCTCTTTGCGCTCTTTGCGCGAACCCGATCTATTCCCGCGCCGCCCGCCGCGCTTCCAAAGCCCGGGCGGTATCGGATTCCTCCATCGGCGTGCGCCTGTTGTAGGCCGGGCGCAGCGCCGGACCGATTGACCAGATGTCTTCCACCCAGACGAAGCCGGTAAAGGTGGCGGGAATCTCGCCGATCTGTTCGGGCAGGTCGAGGCCGGTGCCACCCGCACCGCCATAAGGCCCGGTTACGATCACCCGCGCGCCGACCGCGTTCATCCGCTCGATCAGGCGGTTGGGCCAGCCGGCAAAGGCCCACTGGTAATTGAGCGGGATCATCAGCGTGCCGCTCCGGCAGGCCTCGGGCGTCACGGTGAACCAGCCGGATTTCAGATAGGCCGTGGTGCAGGCCTTGGCGCTTTCCTTGCTGAACACCCAGGCCCCCGGCAGCAGCGCGCGCATCCGCGCCACCGGGCCGGCCTCCGCCCCGCCATAGAAGCCATCGCCCGCCTTCACCGGATCGCGTCCGGCGGCCTGCAGCGCGGCCAGCAGCAGGTCGGCCTCGGCCGCATCCTTGCTCTTGAAATTGAACAGCAGCGGGGTGTCGCCCGCCACCGCCAAGGCTTCTTCCAGGCTGGGGATCTGCCCCACGCCCTTGCCGCGGAAGGGGAAGGTCTTGCCGCCATCGGCGGTATAGCCATGGCTGATATCAAGCGCCTTCAGCTCGGCCAGGGTCTTGGCGCGCACCGGGCCGGTGGCATTGGTGCGGCAATCCAGCGTCCAGTCATGGAACAGCGCGATCCGGCCATCGGCCGTGGGGGCAATGTCCACCTCGATCATCTGCGCGCCCAGCCGCTTGGCCATGGCGATCGAACCCAGGGTGTTTTCGAGGTAGGGGTGGTATGGTGCCTCGATCCGGGTGGCGGTGCAGGTATCGTTGGTCAGCCCGGTGTGATCGTAGAGCTGGTGCGCGCCGCGATGGGCCACCAGTTTCACATAGCCGCGCGGATTGTCGGCCAGCCACCAGGCGTTGACCAGCACCAGCGCCAGCACGGTCAGCGCCAGCAGCGCGGCGATCCGCTTGGGCCAGGTGCCCGGAATATAGGCTTTCATGCCAGCAGCTTACGCGCCTGGTCGCAATCGATCAACATCTGCCGGGTCAGCGCGTCAAGGCTGTCAAACTTGGCCTCGGGCCGCAGGAAGTGGTGGAAGGCCACCTCGATCTCCTGCCCGTAAAGATCGCCCGACCAGTCGAAGAAGTGCGGCTCCAGCAGCTCCTTGGGCGGATCGAAGGTGGGGCGTACCCCCAGGTTGGCCGCGCCGTGCAGCAGCGGGCCGCCCGCCCAGCGCGCGGAAACGGCATAGATCCCGTAATGCGGGCGCAGGTAATTGCCGAGCGGCAGGTTGGCGGTGGGAAAGCCGATGGTGCGGCCCACCTTGTCGCCATGCTGGACCGTGCCGCGAATCGCGAAGGGGCGGGTGAGCAGGCGGGTGGCCGTGTCGCAATCGCCGGCCTTCAGCGCCTCGCGGATGCGGCTGGAGGAGACGACCTCGCCCCCTTCCAGCACCGGGCCGACCGCGCGGTTGGACAGGCCGAGTTCAGCCCCGCGGGTCTTAAGCAGCTCGATCGAGCCGCCCCGGCCCTTGCCGAAGGTGAAATCCTCACCGGTGACGACGCCCGCCGCGCCGAGCCGTTCGACCAGCAGCTTCGCCATGAAATCCTCGGCCGTGGTCGCGGCAAGCTGCGCGTCGAATGCGAAAACCAGCATGGCATCGGCCCCGGCAGCGGCGAACAGCTCCTGCCGCTGGTCCAGCGTGGTCAGGCGGAACGGGGGCGCATCGGGGGCGAAGAAGCGCACCGGGTGCGGATCGAAAGTGGCGACGATCGCCGGGCGGCCTTCGGCTTTCGCCCAGGCAATCGCCTCGCCCGCCACGGCCTGGTGGCCCAGGTGGAAGCCATCGAAATTGCCCAGCGCGATGATCGCACCGCGCAAATGATCGGGCATCGGTTCGGAAGCGTGCAGGCGGGGGATCGTCATGCGGCGGGCTTGGTCTCTGGCGGCAACTGGTTCAGCGGCACGATCCCGGCACGCAGCACGCGCAGGGCATTGCCGCCCATCACGGCGCGGATTTCATCGGGGGTGAAGCCTTCGTCAAGCAGGGCCTGGGTCACCTGCACCAGCTCGCCGGTATCAAACCGCACGGTGGTGGCCCCGTCATAGTCGCTGCCCAGGGCGACGTGGCTTATGCCGACAAGATCGCGCACGTGCTTCATCGCCTTGGCGGCGGAACGCGGGGAGGTGTCGCAGATCGCGCCGTCCCAGTAACCGATGCCGATGATCCCGCCGGTCCTGGCGACGGCGCGGATTTCATCGTCGGACAGGTTGCGGTTGGTCTTGCAGGTGGCCTGGACCCCGCCATGGCTGGATACCACCGGTCGGCGCACGCGCGGCAGCAATTCGGCCAGCCCCTGGTGCGAGAGGTGGGCAATGTCGACGATCATGCCCAGCTCTTCCATCCGGGTGACGACCTGCCAGCCAAAGGGGGTGATCCCGCCCTTCTTCACCCCGTGCATCGATCCTGCGACATCATTGTCGAAGAAGTGGGCGAGGCCCGCCATGCGGAAACCGGCGGCGTGGAGCTTGTCGAGGTTCTCGAGCTTGCCTTCGAGGTTCTGAAGGCCTTCGATGGTCAGCATGGCGCCGACCGGACCCTTGCCCTTCTGGCGCGCGGCGATCAGCGCGTCGAGCGAAGCGGGATCGCTGACCTTGGCCAGCTTGCCCTGCGATCCGGCCACCGCGCGGTCCAGCTTGGTTCCGTGCCACAGCGAGCGTTCGAGCAGCGAGCCCCAGGTGCGGACCGGCTGGGCCTGGGCGATCACCAGCGGAGTGATGTTGTCGGTATCGCCGGAATTGCCGTCATAGTTCTGCCCGCGCGGGGTCTTGGTCACACTGGAGAACAGCTGCAGCGCGACATTGCCGTCCTTCAGCCGGGGCAGGTCCATGTGGCCGCGTGTCCCCCGGTCCAGCATGTCGCGCTGCCACATCAGCGTATCGGAATGGAGGTCGACGATCTGCAGCGTCTGGTGCAGCGCCTTGGCCTCGGCGCTGACCGGGATCGGCGGCTGGCCGTCGATCTTGTTCATCGAGGCTTCGATGTAGTCGGGGGCGAATCCGAAGAAGCCCGCCGCGCCCAGCGCCAGCGCCGCCAGCGGAATCCAGACCCTCTTGCGCATGGCTTGCTCCCCTTCCTGCTTCCTCAGCGCGGTTTACGCAGCAGGGTGACGAATGCAAAGCCCGGTGCGCGGCCATCTGCCGGATGGACCTCGCGCGCGGTCTCGGTCCATTCGCTGCGGTCGAACACAGGGAAGCGGGTTTCGCCCTCGGGCTCGGCCTGCACTTCGGTCCATTCGATCCGGTCGGCATGGGGCAGGAACTGGCGGTAGATCTCCGCCCCGCCGATCACCGCGATGTGGGGGGCATTGGCCAGCGCGATCGCCTCTTCCGGGCTGCGCGCCACTTCCGCGCCTTCCTCGGCCCAGGCGGGATCGCGGGTCAGCACGATGTGGCGGCGGCCGGGCAGCAGGCCGGGCAGCGATTCGAAGGTCTTGCGGCCCATGATCATGGGTTTGCCGCTGGTCAGCGCCTTGAAGTGCCGCAGGTCGGCGGGGAGATGCCAGGGCAGCGCCCCCTCGCGCCCGATCACGCCGTTGGTTGCCACAGCGACCACCAGGAATACCTCGCGATGGGGAACAGCGTGGGGCCTCACAGCGTCAGCCGGGTCACGTGGCCCATCTTGCGCCCCGGCCGGGCGGCGGCCTTGCCATAGAGGTGCAGGTGGTTGCGCGGATCGGACAGGATCGGGGCCCAGTCATGCGCCTCGTCGCCGATCAGGTTCCACATCTCGACCCCCCTGGCGGCGAGCGAAGGATCGCCGAGCGGCAGGCCGCAGATCGCGCGGACGTGGTTCTCGAACTGGCTGGTGAGCGCGCCCTCGATCGTCCAGTGGCCCGAATTGTGGACGCGCGGGGCCATTTCGTTGAACACGGGGCCGGCCTTGGTGGCGAAGAACTCGAGCGTCAGCACGCCGACATAGCCCAGCGCCGCTGCCACCTTGCCGGCGAGATCGCGCGCGGCGGGGACCTGCGCTGCCACTTCCGGCCCGGCCGGCACGGTCGAGCGGTCGAGAATGCCGCCCTTGTGCACGTTCTCGGCGCTGTCCCAGAACACGATTGTGCCATCCTGCGCGCGGCACAGGATCACGCTGAACTCGTGCTCGAACTCCACAAAGCCTTCATAGACCAGCGGCTGGCCGGGCAGGCGGATGCCCAGCGCGTCGTGATCGGTCATGATCCGCCACTGGCCCTTGCCGTCATAGCCATCGCGGCGGGTCTTGAGGATGCCGGGTGAGCCGATGGTTTCCAGCGCGCGGGCCAGGTCCTCCTCGGTGTCGACCGGGGCATAGGGCGCGGGCCGTCCGCCCAATCCCTCGACAAAGCGCTTCTCATTGAGCCGGTCCTGCGCCACTTCCAGCGCGCGGGCATTGGGGAGCAAGGCCACCCCGCCCAGCGCCTTCAGGGGGGCGACCGGCACGTTCTCGAACTCGTAGGTCACCACCGCGCAATCGGCGGCGAAGCGGGCGAGGGCGGCGGCATCGTCCCACGGCGCGCAGGTGAACTGGGCCGCGACATCGGCGGCGATCGAATCGGCCTCGGGGGCGAAGATGTGAACCCGGTAGCCCAGCCGCGCCGCCGCCATGGCCAGCATCCGGCCCAGTTGACCGCCCCCCAGGATACCGATGGTCTCACCCGGCGGGATCATGGCCTCAGCTCGGCCGCTCGGCCACGCCGGCGCTTTGCGCGGCGCGATAGGCCTTGAGCCGCTCGGCCAGGTCCGGATCGGTGGTGGCCAGGATCGCCGCGGCCAGCAGCCCGGCATTGGTCGCCCCGGCCTCGCCGATCGCCAGGGTGCCGACCGGGATTCCGGCGGGCATCTGCACGATCGAGAGCAGGCTGTCCTGCCCCGAAAGCGCCTTGGACTGGACCGGCACGCCCAGCACCGGCAGATGGGTCATGCTCGCCACCATGCCCGGCAGGTGCGCCGCGCCGCCGGCCCCGGCGATGATCACCTTGAAGCCTTCGGCGGCCGCGCCTTGCGCGAATTCGACCATCCGCTGCGGGGTGCGATGGGCGGACACGATCCGCGCGTCATAGGCCACGCCCAGCTTGTCCAGCGCCTCGGCCGCACGGCTCATCGTCGGCCAGTCGGACTGGCTGCCCATGATGATGGCGACGGGGGGATTGGACACCTTCAGCGCTCCGCCAGGTAATAGCGCTCGATGGCGCCCAGCGCGTCATCCAGCTCATAGACGATCGGCTGGCCGGTCGGAATCTCGAGGCCCGTGATCTCGGCATCGGAAATACCCGACAGGTGCTTGACCAGCGCGCGCAGGCTGTTGCCATGCGCGGCGATCAGCACCGTTTCACCCGCCCGCAGCGCCGGGGCGATCGCGCTTTCGTAATAGGGCAGGACCCGGGCGATGGTGTCCTTCAGGCTTTCGGTATTGGGAATGGCGATCCCGGCATAGCGCGGGTCGCTGGCCAGATCGAATTCCGAGCCGGCTTCCAGCACCGGCGGCGGGATGTCGAAGCTGCGGCGCCAGATCTTGACCTGTTCATCGCCATGCTTCGCTGCCGTCTCGGCCTTGTCGAGCCCTGTCAGCCCGCCATAGTGCCGCTCGTTCAGCCGCCAGTCCTTGGTTTCCGGGATCCACACCCGCCCGGCGGCTTCCAGTGCGAGATGGAGCGTGCGGATCGCGCGGGTCTGGAGCGAGGTGAAGGCCATGGTGGGCAGCATGCCCTTGGCCTTGAGCAGGCTACCTGCCGCGCGGGCCTCTTCCTCGCCCTTGGCGGTCAGGTCGACATCCCACCAGCCGGTAAAGCGGTTTTCAAGGTTCCACTGCGACTGGCCGTGGCGGACAAGAATCAGGCGAGGCAAGGACCGGCTCCCCAACTGGCTTAGGAGCACCCGCCCCTAGCTTGACCCATCCTCTTTGGGAAGGGGCGGTTTGCGCCCCGAAAACTCGCGCGCCTGTTCCTTGCGGCGGCGCAGGTTTTCCCTGAGCTTGGCGGCCAGGCGCTCCTCGCGCGTGCGTTCGGTTTCTTTACTCATGATCAATCGCACCCGCGCTATCAGGCTCGTGCTTGACAAAGCAAGGGGGTGCGGCCAATAGCGCGCCCCTGCCCGGACCGGCCCTGCGCCGTACCGGGCCGTCTCGCGAATGGTGTGCTGCTGTAGCTCAGTGGTAGAGCGCATCCTTGGTAAGGCTGAGGTCGGGAGTTCAATCCTCCCCAGCAGCACCATTCGCCGCCCCCTCAATAACCGGAACCGGCCCGTCCGCTGACGAACTCGCTTGCCCAGCGCTGCCAGCGCTCGCGTTCGACCTGGTTGAGATTGCCGTCGAGCCAGCGGGCCCGCATCAGTTCGTCCCGGCTCAGCGGCGAATCGAACACCAGTCCGCAGCGCCCGCCGCCGCTCCAGCGCACCGTGCAGAATGCCTCTGCGCCTGACCAGCGCATGACGCAGCAGGATTTGGGGCGCAGGTTCATCCGGGTGGCGATCCGGGCCCCGGTGCGCGACAGGTTCTCGACCACCGCATGGCCCTGGCCATCAAGCGTGATCAGTTCTGCGGGCAGGCTCAGCCGCAGCCGCGCATCGGCGCGGCGGCCGGTTTGCGATCGATGGTAAAGATGCGCTGCGAAACCCATAGGACCAATTTGGCACCATTCTGGTCAAATGATCGTCTTCCGCGCAATAATGGTTTATACCTATCAGGCGCGCAAATCGGCCCATTCCGGGTGCCGATCGAAGGCCGCGGCGACATAGGAACAGGCTGGGACCACCTTGAAGCCCTGCTGGCGCGCATCGGCGATCAGCGCCTCGACCAGCTTGCCGGCCACCCCGCGACCGCCGATTTCACGCGGGACCAGGGTATGTTCGGCCACGCGCGCGCCGCCCCGCGCAACCCAGGTCAGCCTGCCGATCGCGGCCTCTCCGGGCAGGTGGGCATGGTATTCGCCCGCGCTATCGGTGCCGAGGCGGGTTATAGTCACTTCGGCCATACCGTATTCCTCACGCTTGACGGCGCGGCCCGCCGCCATCATGCGCCATATGGTCATGCAGTTCCTTTCCGACAATGCCGCTTCGGTCCATCCCGCGCTGTGGCAGGCCATGCAGGCCGCCGATTCGCCCGATTCGCCCTATGATGGCGATGCGCTGAGCCAGGGGCTCGACGCCGCCTTTGCCGCGCTGTTCGGGCGCGACTGCGCGGTGCTGTGGGCCGCGACCGGTACGGCCGCCAATTGCCTGGCGCTGGCCACGATGGTTCAGCCCCATGGCGGCGTGGTCTGCCACCGCGAGGCCCATATCGAGGTGGATGAGGGCGGGGCGCCGGGCTTCTACCTCCACGGCGCCAAGCTGCTGCTGGCCGAGGGCGAGGGTGCCAAGCTGACTCCCGCAGCCATCGCTGCAGTGATCGATCCGATTCGCAATGACGTGCACCAGGTCCAGCCGCACGCCGTCTCGATCACCCAGGCCAGCGAGTATGGCCGGGCCTATCAGCCGGCCGAAATGGCGGCGATTGCCGCGTTCTGCGCGCAGCGCGGCCTGCCGCTCCATGTCGATGGCGCACGCTTCGGCAATGCCGTGGCGCACCTGGGCTGCAGCCCGTGGGAAGCCTGCCAGGGCGCGGCGGCGCTGAGCTTCGGCTTCATCAAGAACGGCGGCCTGGGGGCCGAGGCGCTGGTGTTCTTCGATCCGGCGCTGGCCGATGTCGCGCGTTATCGCCGCAAGCGCGCCGGGCATCTGCAATCGAAGGGGCGCTACCTTGCCGCCCAGCTCCACGCCATGCTGAAGGATGACCTGTGGCTGGCCAATGCGCGCCACGCCAATGCCGCCGCGCAGGAACTGGCCGGGGCGGCGCAGGACCGCCTGCTGCACCCGGTGGAAGCCAACGAGGTGTTCCTGCGTCTGACCGCGCCGGAGCGCGAACTGCTGCGCGGGCAAGGCTTCTCGTTCTATGACTGGGGCGATGATGCCGCCCGGCTGGTCACGGCCTGGAACAGCCGCGATGCCGATGTGGCGGCGCTGGCCCGCGCGATTTCCGCCCTGTGAGCGCCAGACGATGAGCGGAGTGACCCTGACGCCGCGGTCGATAGCGGCCTTCGTCTTGCTGGCGCTGGTCTGGGGATCGACCTGGCTGGTGATCAAGGACCAGATCAGCGCGGTGCCGCCGGCCTGGTCGGTGGTCTGGCGCTTTGTTCTGGCCGCCGGGGCGATGCTGGCTTTTGCCGCCCTGCGCGGTGAGCGGCTGCGGCTGACCGGCCCCGAGCTGCGCCTGGCCATGGCCATGGGGCTGTTCCAGTTCAGCCTGAACTTCCAGCTGATCTACCAGTCGGAACACTATCTCACCTCGGGCCTGGTCGCGGTGGTCTTCGCCCTGATGATCGTGCCCAATGCGATCCTCGCGCGGCTGGTGCTGGGGGCGGCGATCACCCGGCGCTTCATGGCCGGATCGGCAATCGCGCTCGCCGGCATTGCCCTCCTCATGTTGCATGAATACCAGATCGCCCCGCCGAACAGCGGGGTGACGACCGGCGTGGTGCTCGTCGTCATTGCCATCCTGTCGGTCTCGGTCGGCAACCTGCTGCAGGCCACCGACACGGCCAAGGGCGTGCCGGTGCTGTCGCTGATGGGCTGGGGGATGTTCTGGGGCGTGATTGCCAGCGCCAGCTACGCGGCGGTCGCGGTCGGCGCGCCGACGATCGATCCGCGGCCGGGCTATCTGGCGGGGATCGTTTATCTGGGCCTGGTCGGTTCGGCCCTGACCTTCCCGCTCTATACCCAGCTGATCCGCGAATGGGGGCCGGGACCGGCGGCCTATAACGGCGTGGCCGTGCCGGTGGTGGCCATGGTGCTCTCCACCCTGTTCGAAGGTTACCAGTGGAGCCTGCTGGCCGGTGGCGGGGCGGTGCTGGCCATGGCCGGGCTGCTGGTCGCCCTATCGGGCCGCAAGTAGCGCCGCCAGCCCTTCGCGATAGGTCGGGTAGCGCGGCTGCCAGCCCAGCACGCGCTTGGCCCTGCCGTTCGCGACCCGGCGGTTCTCCGCGTAAAAGGCGCGGGCCATGGGGGAGAGGCCGGCTTCATCGAGCGATTGCAGCGGCGGGAACGGGCAGCCCAGCAGGCGGCAGGCATGCTCGATCACTTCGTTCTGGCTGCACGGCAGATCATCGGCAATGTTGTAGGCTCCGGCCGGGGCATCCAGCGCCAGCACAGCGGCGCTGACGATGTCGTCGACATGGACCCGGCTGAACACCTGGTTTTCCAGCGCGATCCGGTGGGCCTTGCCTTCCTCGACCCGCTCCAGCGCCGAGCGGCCGGGGCCATAGATCCCCGGCAGGCGCAGGACCCGCGCCCCGCGTGCCAGCCATTCGCCATCGGCCTCGGCCCGGGCGGTGCGGCGGCCGGTGCCGGTGGGCGCGCTTTCATCGACCCAGGCGCCTTGCGTATCGCCATAGACTCCGGTGGAGGAGAGGTAGGTCAGCCTCTTGCCAGCCAGGTCCGCGCCATAGGTCGCCAGCACCGGATCGCCATCCGCGCCGGGCGGGACGGAGGACAGGACCTGGTCGGCATCGGCCAGGGCGAGGCGGATATTGGCGGCATCGTCGAACCGCAGGGTGCCGGCGCTTCCCGTGGAGATCACTTCCCACCCCCGCGCCGCCATGACGGCGGCAAGGCGCGCGGCGGTATAGCCAAGGCCGAAGATGAAGAGGCGTTTCATATCCGCTTCACTACCCGTTCGTGTCGCACGAAGTCGAGATGCGTGTGCGGGGCATCTCGACTTCGCGCGATGCGAACGGGTAAGTGGGTGCCATGGACATTCAAGCCGGAACCATCGCCCCGCCCGTCATCCGCCGCGAGGATTACCAACCGCCCGCCTGGCTGGTGCCGGAGATCGCGCTCGATTTCACGCTGGGCCTTGATGCGACGACGGTCCGCGCACGGCTGACCGCGAAGCGGAACGGGACCGATCAGACGCTGCGCCTCAATGGCGACGGGATCGCTGCCCGCTCCGTGCTGGTCGATGGTGCGCCGCGCGATGACTGGCGAATGGACGGGCCGGACCTGCTGATCGACCTGCCGGGCGCGGCCCACGTGGTGGAGATCGAGACCGCGCTCAATCCCGCCGCCAATACCCAGCTGATGGGCCTCTATGCCTCGAACGGGATGCTCTGCACCCAGTGCGAGGCGGAGGGGTTCCGCCGCATCACCTTCTTCCCCGACCGGCCCGACGTGCTTTCGGTCTATGCGGTGCGGATGTCCGGATCGAAGGCGCTGTTCCCGGTGCTGCTGTCCAACGGCAATTGCACCGCCTCGGGCGAAGGCCCGGATGGCACCCACTGGGCCGAATGGCACGATCCCTGGCCCAAGCCAAGCTACCTGTTCGCGCTGGTCGCGGGGGACCTCGTCGCCAACCATGACAGCTTCACCACGATGAGCGGCCGCCGGGTCGATCTCAATATCTGGGTGCGGGACGGCGACCAGGACCGCACGCATCACGCGATGCAGGCGCTCAAGGATTCGATGAAGTGGGACGAGGAGGTGTTCGGCCGCGAATATGACCTCGACCTGTTCAACATCGTCGCCGTCAGCGATTTCAACATGGGGGCGATGGAGAACAAGGGGCTGAACGTCTTCAACACCCGCTATATCCTGGCCGATCCCGACACCGCCACCGACATGGATTATGACGGGATCGAGGGCGTGGTGGCCCACGAATACTTCCACAACTGGTCGGGCAACCGCGTGACCTGCCGCGACTGGTTCCAGCTGAGCCTGAAGGAAGGCTTCACCGTGCTGCGCGACCAGCTGTTCAGCGCCGACATGGGGAGCGAGCCGGTCAAGCGGATCGAGGATGTGCGGGTGCTGCGCAGCGCCCAGTTCCCGGAAGACAGCGGCCCGCTGGCCCATCCGATCCGGCCCGATGCCTATCAGGAGATCTCCAACTTCTACACTGCCACGGTCTACAACAAGGGCGCCGAGGTGATCCGGATGATGCGCACCCTGGTGGGGCCGGACCGGTTCCGCAAAGGCTGCGACCTCTATTTCGAGCGCCACGATGGCGAGGCGGCGACCTGCGAGGACTTCGTCAAGGCGATCGAGGACGGGGCGGGGATCGACCTCACCCAGTTCCGCCGCTGGTACAGCCAGGCCGGCACGCCGAAGGTCACCGCGCGGCTGTCCCACGAGGGCGATACAGCCACGCTGATCTTGTCGCAGGAAGTCCCGCCCACGCCTGGTCAGCCAGTCAAGCAGCCGATGGTGATCCCGCTGCGGCTGGCCCTGTTTGATCGGAAAAGTGCGAAACACCATGGTGAACAACTGGTTACGCTGAGCGAACCTCAAGTCGAGTTGAAGTTTGCCGGATTTGCCGAACGCCCGGTCCTCTCGCTGGGCCGGGGCTTCTCCGCGCCGGTCAACATCGACGCCGATCTGGCGGCGGCGGACCTGATGTTCCTTGCCGCCCACGATGACGATCCCTTCGCCCGCTACGAGGCGCTGCAGCAGCTGGTGGTGCAGCACCTCGTCGCCGTGATCGGCGGCGGCATGTTGTGCGAGGCCGAGCGCCAGGCCGGGCGCGAGGGCATCGCGCAGGCGCTTGGCGCGGTGATCGCCGATCCGGAGCTCGACGACCTTATGCGCGGCGAGCTGATGGCCCTGCCGGGCGAAACCTACCTGGCCGAACAGTTCGAACAGGCCGACCCAGGCGCGATCCGGGCCGAGCGGGAAGCGCTGAAGGCCTACCTTGGCAAGGCCCTGCAAGAAGGCCTGGTCGCGCTGCATGCCCGCGCCAGTGCCGTGCCCTACAGCCTGTCCGCCGAGGCGCGGGGAGCGCGCAAGGTCAAGACCCAGGCACTGGTCTACCTCGCCGCCGGGGTGCCGGCGCTGGCTGCCGAACTCGCGGCGGCCCAGTTCGACGCGGCCGACAACATGACCGACCGGCAGGGCGCGACCATGGTACTGGCCGGGCTCGACCATCCGCTGCGCGAGACCAAGCTGGCGGCCTTCTACCAGCGCTTTGCCGGCAACGCCCTGGTGATCGACAAGTGGTTCTCGATCCAGGCCAGCTCGCTCCACCCCCGGGTGCTCGATCACGTCGCGGTACTGGCGAAGCATCCCGACTTCACCCTGGCCAACCCCAACCGCGCCCGCGCGCTCTATATGGCGCTGGCGGCCAATCCCGGCGCCTTCCACGCGGTGGATGGCCGCGGCTATCGCGCCATTGCCGACCTGATCCTGGCGCTCGATCCGCTCAATCCGCAGACCGCGGCGCGGTTTGTCGCCCCGCTCGGGCGCTGGCGGCGGATCGAGCCGGTTCGCGCGGCGCTGATGCGGGCCGAGCTGGAGCGGATCCTGGCCGCCCCGGCGCTGTCGAAGGACACCTATGAACAGGTGAGCAAGAGCCTTGGCTGAGCCGGAAGCGGGGCCGGAACCGGTCGAGGTCAACCGCGCTGCCGTACTGGCGGGCTTGCCGCACGGCTTTCTTGGCCGTCGCGGCGGGGTCTCGACCGGTGTTGTCTCGGGCCTCAATGTTGGCCTGGGGAGCGGGGATGAACCCGCCGCAGTAATGGAAAACCGCCGCCGCGCCGCCGCGGCGGTGCTGCCCGGCGCGCGGCTCGCCACGGTCTATCAGGTCCACTCGCCCGATTGCGTCACCGTGACCGAACCCTGGCCCGATGCCGAGCGGCCCCATGCCGATGCGCTCGTAACCAACCGGCCTGGGCTCCTGCTGGGCGTCGTCACGGCCGATTGCGCCCCGGTCCTGCTGGCTGATGCCACGGCCGGCGTGATCGGCGCAGCCCATGCCGGTTGGAAGGGCGCCGTGGGCGGCGTGACCGATGCGACTGTCACGGCAATGGAGACACTGGGGGCCCGGCGCGACCGGATCGTCGCCGCGATCGGCCCCACCATCGCCCAGGCCAGCTATGAAGTGGATGCCGGTTTTCGCGAACGCCTGGTGGCCCTCGCGACCGGTAACGCCCGGTTCTTCATGCCGGGACGGCCGGACCACTGGCAGTTCGATTTGCCGGGTTATGTTGCCAACCGCCTGAAATCGGCTGGAATCAAGGCGGTCGAGCAGCTGGAGCTCGACACCTATCCCGATGCTGACCGGTTCTTTTCGTTTCGCCGCGCCACCCATCGTGGCGAGCCTGATTATGGCCGTCAGATTGCCCTGATCGGCTTGCCGGCCGGACTGCCCGATTGACCTTGCGGCCCACGCACCCGGTGGTGCGAAAAACGCTGTTGGCAGAGGGCGTCCTTGCGTCTATCAGGCGCGCCAAATCGACCGGTCCGTCCGCATTGCGGGCTGATTGGGTGGAACAGGAAGGGGGCTTCCTGGACATTGTTCTAGGTTGCAATTCCGGGACCGCAGCAGCATCCCGGGTAACCGCAAAAAGGCAGGATAGGTTCGACCATGGCTGAAAATGCTGGCACCGACACACTTGAAGGGACTTCCACCGAAGGTGTGCGGCGGCGCGACTTCATCAACATTGCCGCAGTAAGCGCGGCTGGCGTTGGCGGCCTCGCGGTCGTCTATCCGCTGATCAGCCAGATGTCGGCCTCGGCCGACGTGCTGGCGCAGAGCTCGACCGAAGTCGACATCAGCGCGATTGCTCCGGGCCAGGCGATCAAGGCGGTGTTCCGCAAGCAGCCGGTGTTCATCCGCAACCTGACCCCGGCCGAGATCGAGGCCGCGAACAAGGTTGACGTTGCCTCGCTGCGCGATCCCCAGACCCTGGCCGAACGGACCAAGGAAGGCCATGAGAACTGGCTGATCACCATGGGCGTCTGCACCCACCTCGGCTGCGTGCCGCAGGGTGCCGCCGAGGGTGAGGTCAAGGGCGAATTCGGCGGGTATTTCTGCCCCTGCCACGGTTCGCACTATGATACCGCCGCGCGCATCCGCAAGGGTCCGGCTCCGCTCAACCTGGTGGTCCCGGATTATGAATTCACCTCCGACACTGTCGTGAAGATCGGCTAAGGGCATCTGACATGAGCTTTCCCTGGGCAAACGAATACAAGCCGACCCACCCCGTCATGGTGTGGATGGACGAGAAGCTGCCTCTGCCGCGGCTGATCTACGGCGCGGTGGGCGGCGGCTATGAAGTCCCGCGCAACCTCAACTACTTCTGGAACTTCGGGTTCCTGGCCGGCCTGTGCCTGATGATCCAGATCGTCACCGGCGTGGTCCTGGCGATGCACTATGCGCCCAACACGCTGGTCGCCTTCGATTCGACCGAGCACATCATGCGCGACGTCAACTGGGGCTGGCTGATGCGCTATGCCCACGCGAACGGGGCCTCGGCCTTCTTCGTGGTGGTCTACCTGCACATCTTCCGCGGCTTCTATTACGGGTCCTACAAGGCCCCGCGCGAGATGATCTGGCTGCTCGGCGTCGTGATCTTCCTGCTGATGATGGCCACCGCCTTCATGGGCTACGTGCTGCCCTGGGGCCAGATGAGCTTCTGGGGTGCCCAGGTGATCACCGGCCTGTTCGGTGCCATCCCGCTGATCGGCGAACCGATCCAGCACTGGCTGCTGGGCGGCTTCGCGCCGGACAACGCGGCGCTGAACCGCTTCTTCTCGCTCCACTTCCTGCTGCCCTTCGTGATCCTGGGCGTGGTGATCCTGCACGTCTGGGCGCTGCACATCCCGGGCTCGTCGAACCCGACCGGCGTGGAAGTGAAGGACAAGAGCGACACCGTGCCGTTCCACCCCTATTACACCGCGAAGGATGGCTGGACGGTCGGCCTGTTCATGCTGATCTACAGCGCGGTGGTGTTCTTCGCCCCGAACATGCTGGGCCACCCGGACAACTACATTCCGGCCAACCCGATGAGCACCCCGGCGCTGATCGTGCCCGAATGGTACTTCTGGCCGTTCTACGCGATCCTGCGCGCCTTCACCTTCGACTTCTTCTTCATCCCGGCGAAGCTGATGGGCGTGCTGGCGATGTTCGCCGCGATCCTGCTGTGGTTCTTCCTGCCGTGGCTTGATCGTTCGCCGGTCCGTTCGGCCAACTATCGTCCGCTCTACCGCAAGTTCTTCTATGCGCTGGTCGTGGCGATGGTCGTGCTGTTCTACTGCGGCGGCGCCCACGCTGAAGAGCCCTACATCATGCTCAGCCAGCTTGCGACGCTCTACTACTTCGCCCACTTCCTGATCATCGTGCCGATCGTTTCGTCGATCGAACGGCCTGACCCGCTGCCTTATTCGATCACCGAATCGGTCCTGGGTCCCCAGGCCGCCAAGGCTTAAGCGAGACGGAAAGAGACTGACCCATGATCCGCATCTTCTCCCTCCTCGTCGGCGCCTTCTTCACGATGGTCCTCGGCTATTCGTTCGCGCGCGGGGCCTATACCGCCGCAACCGAACCGCATGCCCTGACCGCCGAAAAGGTCTTCCACCTCAAGCCCGAGCCGTTCCGCCTGCCGAGCGACGGCGTGTTCGGCAAGTTCGATCGCCAGCAGCTGCAGCGCGGCTTCAAGGTCTATGAGGAAGTCTGCGCGGCTTGCCATTCGCTCAAGCATGTCGCCTTCCGCGACCTCGCCGCGCTTGGCTACAACGAAGCCGAGATCAAGGCGATTGCCGCGAAGTCGACCGTGACGGCCAAGGATCCGCTGACCGGCGAGGTCAAGGATCGTCCGGGCACTGCGGCCGACAAGTTCCCGCCGGTGGTCTATGCCGGCCTTGGCGTGCCGCCGGATCTCTCGCTGATCACCAAGGCCCGTCACGATGGCCCGGCCTATGTGCACTCGCTGCTGACCGGTTACCGCGACCAGCCGGCCGAACTGCTCAAGCAGTTCCCGGAAGCGAAGACCGGTGACGGGCTCTATTACAACCCGTACTTCCCGAACCTGAACCTGGCGATGCCGGCTCCCCTGGTGAGCGAAGGCCAGGTGACCTACAGCGACGGCACCAAGGCTACCATCGAGCAGATGTCGACCGACGTTACCGCCTTCCTGGTCTGGACGGCCGAGCCCAAGCTCGAGCAGCGCCGCCAGACCGGCTTCTGGTGGCTGGGCTTCCTGCTCTTCGCCACGGTGCTGGGCTACATGGCCTACCGCAACATCTGGGCCGACAAGAAGGGTCACTGATCCTGACGGCCGGACTGGCAAAACGAACAGCCCCCCGCATCAGCCGATGCGGGGGGCTTTTCCTTGGGGCAAGGCGATGACACCCGAAGAGCTCAAAGCGCTCGTTCGCAGCGTTCCGGACTTTCCAAAGCCGGGCATCCTGTTCCGCGACATCACCACGCTGATTGGCCATGGCGCCGGCTTTGCGGCAACGGTGGAACACCTTGCGGTGCAGGCACAAGCCGCCGGGGCAGAGGCGATTGCGGGCATGGAGGCGCGGGGCTTCATCTTCGGGGCGGCAGTCGCCGCGCGGCTCGGCCTCGGCTTTGTGCCGGTGCGCAAGCCGGGCAAGCTCCCCGTCCCGGTCCTGGCGATCGACTATGCGCTGGAATACGGCACCGACACGCTGGAGGTCGATCCGGACGCGATCGGCCGGGATCAGCGTGTGGTGATCATCGATGATCTGATCGCCACGGGCGGAACCGCGCTGGCTGCGGCGCAACTGCTGCGGCGGGCGGGAGCGCGGGTCGATCACGCCCTGTTCGTGATCGATCTGCCTGACCTGGGCGGCGCCGACCGACTGCGGGAGGCCGGATTGACGGTCCAGGCGCTGATGGATTTTCCCGGGCATTGACCGGGCCGCGGCGCTGGCGCATAGGCGCAGCAGCAAGCCACGGCGCGGGTATAGCATAGTGGTAATGCTCCAGCCTTCCAAGCTGGCTAGAGGGGTTCGATTCCCCTTACCCGCTCCAACTTCCTGCCATTGATCCAAACGAACAGGGCGGCCCCGGCTGGTGCCGGAACCGCCCTGATCCAATCCGAAGCCTGGCCTTACTTGGCCGGCGGAGCCGCCGCGGCCGCATTCTCGGGCAGGCCGCCCAGCTGGGTCACCATCTTGGTATAGGCATCGAGATAGGCCAGCACGATGATCTGGCCGATCGCGGTATCCTGATAACCGCCCCCGGCCGCACCGCCAAAGGTCCCGCCGCTGAACAGGCCGCCGCCCGCGCCCCAGCCCAGGTCGGACTTGCGGTAATAGCCTTCGACCAGGGCTTCTTCCTCGGTCGTGCGGGCGTTGACCACCGAGAGGGTCACGTTCGCCTCACCCTTCTTGATGTTGATCCCGCCGGCGATCGCCCCGGCGGCGCGGCCGAACAGGCCGCCGCCGATCCCGCCCAGGATCCCGCCGACGCCGCCACCGCCGGAATTGCGGTTGGCGGACACGATGTTGGGCTCAAGGAAATAGTCCGCCGCGCGGACCTGGCCCTTGCCGAGGTTCGAACCCTTCTGCAGTTCGCCCTGATCGGCCATGGCGCGTTCCATCGCCCGGCTCTGCATCGAGCGGCCCCGGTTGACGAGCGTGAAGCAGCCCGACTGCTGCACGAAGACACGCAGGATCGCTTCCGGGCTGCCCAGGTTCAGTTCGCGCCACCACTGGTTGTCGGGTTCGACGATCGCGATCGCGCCCAGGTTCTTGGCGCAGCGCGGAATCTCGCGCGTGCCCTTGGTCTGGGCCTGGCGACCGGAGGATCCCTTGGTGTCCTTGGCGAAGGCGGGCACGCTGGCCCCGGTGGCCATCAGGGCCACGGCCACAGCACTGGCGAAAATCTTGCGCATAGACAAACTCCCTCAAAACCAGCCGGCGTCAATCCAATCCCTCGGTTTGCGCGGGCCGACTCGCAGGAGACTAGCCTTACCAACCCCCTGATGTCTTGCACAATTGCGTCATGGTTCCTGCGAGTTCGCCGGATCGATCAGACCGCGCGATTGTCGATCAGGCGTGTGCCGCCGATCCGCGCGGCGACAAACAGGCGGGCCGGGTGGTTGGCCGGATCGACGACGGCCGCCAGCGAATCGGGATCACGCAGCTCCGCATAGTCAACCACGCCAAACCCGGCCGACCGCAATTCCTCCTCGAGTTGCGAAAGAACCAGCCCCGGATCGGCTCCGGCACGGAGGCTGTCGCAGGCCCGCGCCATGGCGCGCGGCAGGGCTGCTGCCTGCTGGCGCTGCTGTTCCGAGAGATAGGCATTGCGCGAGCTCATCGCCAAACCATCGGCCTCGCGCACGGTCGGCACGCCGTGGATCGCCGTGACATGCGGCCGCAGCAAATCCAGATCGCGGGCCATCCGGCGAATCACGGCGAGTTGTTGCCAATCCTTCTCGCCGAAGAAGGCGAGGTCGGGCTGGACCTGGTTGAACAGCTTGCAGACCACCGTCGCGACACCATCGAAATGGCCTGGCCGCGCCGCACCGCAGAGGCCATCGCTGACACCACTGACCGAGACATTGGTGGCATAGCCGGCCGGATACATCGCCTTGACCTCAGGGGCCCAAAGCAGGCTCACGCCCTCGCCTTCCAGCAGGGCCTGGTCGCGCGCCAGCTGGCGGGGATAGGCATCGAGATCCTCGTTCACGCCGAACTGGCGCGGATTGACGAAAATCGAGGCGACCACGTGGGCCGCATGGCGCTTCGCTGCGCGCACCAGGGTCAGGTGGCCTTCGTGCAGCGCGCCCATCGTCGGGACCAGCGCGATCGGCCCATCCCCGCGCAGGGCCGCAATCGCATCGCGTAGTGGATCAAGCCGGGTGACGGTTTGCACGGGCGAATCCCCTTGGGTAGAAGGCCAACACGCGCCGCCCTAGCCGCGCGCCAGTGCCCCAAGCAACCATTCAGGCGAGCAAGTTACCCCGTGACCGATTCCGCAGCCCCGCACCGCATCGTCTTCGCCAACGAAAAGGGCGGCACCGGCAAGTCGACCACCGCTGTCCACGTGGCGATGGCGCTGGCCTACCAGGGGGCCAGGGTCACCGCGATCGACCTCGATCCGCGTCAGCGCACGCTGCACCGCTATCTGGAAAACCGGGCGGAAACGCTGCGCCGCCGCGGTATCGAACTGCCAATGGCGCGCTTTGCGGTGTTCGATGGCAGCGATCCGGCCGAGCTTGACCGGCTGGCCGAAGACCTGTCCGACGGGCAGCATTTCCTGTTGTTCGACACCCCCGGCAAGGACGATCCGCTGGCCCGCCACGTCGCCACTTCCGCCGATACGCTGGTTACCCCGCTGAACGACAGCTTCGTCGATTTCGACCTGATCGGCCAGGTCGATCCGGAAACGTTCAAGGTTCGCCGGCTCTCGTTCTATGCCGAACTGATCTGGGAAGCCCGCAAGAAGCGGGCCATGGCGACGATCCAGGAAAAGCGCCGCGAAATGGACTGGGTGGTGGTGCGCAACCGCACCCAGCATGTCGAGGCGCGCAACATGCGCCGGCTCGACAACGCGCTGAACGAGCTGTCCAAGCGGGTCGGCTTCCGGATTGCCCAGGGCCTGTCCGAACGCGTGATCTATCGCGAGCTGTTCCCCTCGGGCCTGACCCTGCTCGACAAGGGCCACCTTGGCGAACTGGGCACCAGCCACCTCGTCGCCCGCCAGGAGCTGCGCAGCCTGCTGGCCAACCTGCATCTGCCGCTGCCCTCCGCGCCCGCGCCCGAACTGGCGCTGGCCCTGCCCGGCTGAGGCGCGCCGCTTGGCCAAGCTGCTGGTCATCCTCGCCCTGGCGTTTCTGGTCTGTCGGTTATTGACCGGCCACTGGCCCTGGCAACTCTGGACCAATTCCGAACGATCTCAGGCAGAAGCGCGCGCACGCGCCTTGCTTGGGGTCGATCGCTCGGCTAACCGGGCCACCATAGTCGAGGCGCACAAACGCCTGATCGCCCGCGTCCATCCGGACCGGGGTGGCACCGCCGAGCAGGTCCATGCGGCCAATGCGGCGCGCGATCTGCTGCTGGCACGGCTGGACCGCAATCTTCCGGAGAATTCATGAGCCACCTGTTCGATCCGACTGTCCTGCGCGAATACGATATCCGCGGCATCATTGGCCAGACGCTGGGCACTGCCGATGCCTATGCCATCGGACGCGGCTTTGCCACGCTGCTGCGCCAGGCGGGGGGGAGCCGGGTGGCGGTGGGCTATGATGGCCGCATCAGCTCGCCCGAACTGGAGGAAGCGCTGGTTGCCGGCCTCAATGCCAGCGGCGTCGACGCGGTGCGGATCGGCATGGGGCCCACCCCGATGCTCTATTATGCCGAGGCTTCAGCCGAAGATGTGCAGGGCGGCATTCAGATAACCGGCAGCCACAATCCCGCCAATTACAATGGCTTCAAGATGGTATTCATGGGCCGGCCGTTCTTTGGCGCGGACATCCAGGAGCTGGGCCGGATCGCCGCCAGCGGCGCCTGGCTCGACGGTCAGGGCGGACATGAGCAGCGCGAGGTCCTCGGCGCCTATGTCGCCCGGCTGGTTACCGGCCTCGCCGGGATCGATCGCGCCCGCCTGGCCGACCTCAAGATCGGCTGGGACGCCGGAAACGGGGCCGCCGGCCCCGCGCTCGAACTGCTGGTCAAGTCGCTTCCTGGCGAACACCATCTGCTCTTCACCCAAGTGGACGGGACGTTCCCGAACCATCATCCGGATCCCACGGAGGAGAAGAACCTGGCCGATCTGAAGGCCCTGGTCGCGGCCAAGCAGCTCGATTTCGGAATTGCTTTCGACGGCGATGGCGACCGGATCGGCGCGATCGATGGTGCGGGCCGGGTGATCTGGGGTGACCAGTTGCTCATGATCTATGCCGAAGACCTGCTTGCCCAAGTGCCCGGAGCGACGATTATCGCCGATGTGAAGGCCAGCCGGGCTCTATTCGATCATGTCCGTACATTGGGTGGACAGCCGGTTATGTGGAAAACCGGACACAGCCTGATTAAATCCAAAATGAAGGAGACTGGCGCGCCGCTGGCCGGCGAGATGAGCGGCCACGTGTTCTTCGCCCACGATTACTATGGCTATGACGATGCCCTGTACGCAGCCGTTCGGCTGATCGCCGCGTCGGCCCGGCTCGGCCGCTCGGTCACCGAACTGCGCGGGGCCATGCCGGCACTGGTCAACACGCCCGAGCTGCGCTTCCAGGTCGATGAAAGCCGCAAATTTGCCGTGATCGACGAAGTGAAGGCCCGCCTCGCCGAGGCCGGGGCCGATGTCGACGGGATCGACGGCGTGCGCGTTTCAACCCCCGATGGCTGGTGGCTGCTGCGCGCCTCGAACACGCAGGACGTGCTGGTGGCCCGCGCCGAAAGCGATAGCGCCGCGGGCTGCGAGCGGCTGCTGGCGGAAGTGGACGCCCAGCTTGCTGCAAGCGGGCTGGAACGCGGGCCCCAGGCCGGTCACTAGGCCTGTCGCGCTAGATCCCGGCGAGCAGGAAGGGCAGCGCGGCCAGCGCCGCCACAGCACTGGCCACCAGTACCAGCGCGCCGGGGCCAGCCTTGGCCCAGCCGGCCACGGCCACGGCCATGCCGGCCTTGATCAGGCTGTTGAGCACGACCGGCGGCATCAGCACGAGCGCCGCCAATCGGGCATCAATCGCGCCAGTCGGCAGGTTGCCCAAGGTGATGATCGCCGAATCGACATCGAGCATGCCGGAAATCGCCAGCACGGTGGCCAGTCCGGCATCGCCGTAATGGTCCAGCACCCAGCGCGCGGCCACGCTCAGCGCCATGACCAAGGCGGCCAGGATCAGCGCGGGGCCAAGCGCGAAGGGATTGCGCAGGCGCATTTCGCCATCGGGTGGGTCGAGCGGGCCACTGCGGCCACGCCCGACCAGCCAGGTTCCGGCCAGGCTGACCACGAGACCTGGCAACGCCCACCCGACCAGGCTGACCAGCGCAAAGGGGGCCAGCGCCGCAACCAGGGCGGTTATGCGCAGGAACATGACGGCCGAGGCCAGCGCGATCCCGGCATTGAGCACTGCGGCATCGCCGGTTCCATCGCGTAACCGGCCCGACAGCGAAGCCGTGACGGCAGTCGATGAAACCACCGCACCGGCCGCCGCTGTGGCCAGCGTGCCGCGCGAGGCCCCAAGCCGTTTGGCCGCGATATAGCCCAGGAAGGAAAAGCCGCAGACCAGTACCACGATCATCCAGATCTCGCGCGGACGCCAGGCCTCCAGCGGGCCCATCGGCGTATCGGGCAGCAACGGCAGGATCACGAGCGAGATCAGCGCGAAATGCGCGATCGCCAGCACCTCGCGCTCCTCCAGCGCCCGCACCCACTCGTGCAGCTGGTGGCGCATGGCCAGCACCAGCACCATCACCCCGATGGCCGCACTGGCGAGGGCAAAGCCCCCGGCTCCGGCCAGGAAGCCGCAGGCCATGGTCAGCAGGCCGACCAGGCTGCCCGTTCCGCTGATCGTCGTCTGGCTGCGGGTGGAGCGCCAGTATCCCAGCACGACCAGCGCGGCGGTGGCGACCAGCAGCAGGTTGGACAGCAGCGGGAAGGTGGCCTGCAATGCCCCGCCAAGGCCACCGGCAAGGCCGAGCAGCCCGTAGGTGCGGATCCCGGCGAACCGCGCGCCATCGGCGCTTTCGCGCTGGCTCCAGCCGCGCTCGATGCCGACCAGCAGACCAAGCGCAAGGGCAAGCCCCACGCCTTCCAGGCTGGCCAGGTCGCTCGGCACCAGGCTTTGCATCGTTCCACCTCCACCTCCGGTGATGGCAGGCCGACGCTTGCGGGGCAAGACAAGCGCGCCGCGCCATGCCAGATGGGGGCGATGGATTCCGCCTCGCTCCCCCCAGAACTGACCAGCTGGCTGGCCGGACGGGGCTGGCGGTTGCGGCAGCACCAGGCGGAGATGCTGGCGGTGGCGGAACGGGGCCAGCATGCGCTGCTGGTGGCCGATACCGGCGCGGGCAAGACGCTGGCGGGGTTTTTGCCCTCGCTGGCGGATTTCTGCCCTTCGCGGCTGGGGGGTGCGCTACCGCCCGAGGGCCTGCACACGCTCTATATCTCGCCCTTGAAGGCGCTGGCGCACGATGTGCGGCGGAATCTGCTGCTGCCGGCCGAGGAACTGGGCCTGCCGGTGCGGATCGAGACGCGCAGCGGGGATACGCCATCCGAGCGCAAGGCCCGGCAGCGCGCGCGGCCGCCCCATATCCTGCTGACCACGCCTGAATCGCTCTCGCTGCTGCTATCCTACCCCGAAAGCGCCATGCTTTTCAGTGGCTTGAAGCGCGTGGTGGTGGACGAGGTCCACGCCTTCGCCAACGGCAAGCGGGGTGATCTGCTGGCGTTGGCGCTGGCGCGGCTGCAGGCCCTGGCGCCGCAGATGCAGCGGGTGGCGCTGTCCGCAACTCTGGCCGAGCCGGACGCCTATCGCCGCTGGCTGGCCCCTGGCGGTGACGCCGCGGCGGTGGCGCTGGTCGAGGGGGAGGAGGGCGCACCGCCCGAGCTGGAGATCGTCCTGCCCGAGGAAGCGCGCGTGCCCTGGGGCGGACATGCCGCCGCCTGGGCCGTGCCGCAGCTTTACGAGGCGATAAAGGCCAACCGCACCACGCTGGTGTTCTGCAACACGCGGTTCCTCGCCGAATTCATCTTCCAGCAGCTGTGGGACGCGAACGAGGAGCACCTGCCGATCGGGATCCATCACGGCTCGCTCTCGGTCGAAGCGCGGCGCAAGGTAGAAAGCGCGATGGCGGCGGGCAAGCTCCGCGCGCTGGTCTGCACCGCCAGCCTCGACCTGGGGGTCGACTGGGGTGATGTCGACCTGGTGGTGCAGATGGGCGCACCCAAGGGGTCCTCGCGGCTGCTCCAGCGGATCGGGCGGGCCAATCACCGGCTCGATCTGCCCAGCCGCGCGCTGCTGGCACCTGGCAACCGGTTCGAATTCCTCGAGGCCTTTGCCGCGCAGGAGGCCGTGGCGGCGGGCCAACGCGATGGCGATGCCTTCCGCCCCGGCGGGCTGGACGTGCTGGCCCAGCACGTGATGGCCTGCGCCTGTGCGGGGCCGTTCGACGGCGCGGCGCTGCTGGGCGAGGTGCAATCGGCAGCGGCCTATCGCTGGATCGATGCCGCCACCTGGGAACGGGTGCTGGGCTTCGTGGCCCACGGGGGCTACGCGCTGCGGGCCTATGACCGGTTCCAGCGGATCACCAGGGGTCGCGACGGGCTCTGGCGATTGACTCACCCCGAACATGCTGCGCGGCACCGACTTAACGCCGGGATCATCATGGACAGCGAAATGATCGGGGTGCGGTTCCGTAATGGCAAGGCGCTGGGCCGGGTCGAAGAGAGTTTTGCCGCCAGCCTGAAGCCGGGGGCAACCTTCCGCTTTGCCGGGCTGGACCTTGAGGTGGAGGCCATGCGCGAGACCGAGCTGTGGGTGCGCGCGGCACGGAAATCGGGCCAGATTCCCAGTTATATGGGCGCGCGGATGCCGCTTACCACCCACCTGTCGGAACGGGTCCAGGCGCTGCTGGCCGATCGGGCGGGCTGGGCGCGGTTTCCCGATGACGTGCGCGAATGGCTGGAAATGCAGGACTGGCGATCCGAATTGCCCGCGCCCGGGCGGCTGCTGGTCGAAAGCTTCCCGCACCGCGAGCGCTACTACACGGTGTTCTACACATTCGAGGGCTGGCCGGCGCACCAGTCGCTGGGGATGCTGGTGACCAAGCGGATGGAGACGCGCGGTCTGGCGCCGCTCGGCTTCGTGGCGAATGATTATGCCCTGGCGGTCTGGGGGCTGAAGCCGATCGATGATCCGGCGGCCATGCTCTCGCCCGATATCCTGGCCGATGAGTTCGTTGACTGGGTCCAGAACAGTTACCTGCTGCGCCGCGCCTTCCGCGAGGTGGCAGTGATTTCCGGCCTCGTCGAACGTCAGCATCCGGGCAAGCGCAAGACCGGGCGGCAGGTCACCTTCTCGACCGACCTGATCTATGACGTGCTGCTGAAGCACGAGCCGGATCACCTGCTGATCGAGGCGGCCTGGGCCGATGCGCGGGCGCGGATGACCGATGTGGGGCGGTTGGCCGGGGTGCTCGACCGGGCGCAGCACCAGTTGCATCATGTGCAGCTCGATCGGGTCAGTCCGTTGGCCGTGCCGGTGCTGGTGATGGTCGGACGCGAAAGCACGCCCCAGGGGCAGGCCGACGAGGAGTTGCTGCTTGAATCTGCCAGCCTGGCCGAGCTGGCAATGGGGCCTGGGGCGGGGCCTTGGTCGGGGTCTGGCGCGACTTGATCGCGCCGCGCCGGGCTCGGGCATGAAAAAAGGGGCGGATTGCTCCGCCCCTCAATTCGTTCGATCAGGTTCCGGCTTACTTGGCGCCTGGCGCCTTGCTGAATTCCGAATACTGTTCGTTGCCCACGAACCCGAAGGCCGTCACGCCCGAGCTCTTGATGATGTTCAGCACGCGCACCGAGGTGTCGTAAGGCGCCTGCGCATCCGGCTGATACTGCAGCTCCGGCTCCGGCTGGATCGCCAGGGTGGCCTGCAGCAGGCCCGACAGCTGGTTCACGTTCACCGGGCTGCCATTCCAGAGAATGGTGCTGTCCGGCATGATCACGACCTTGTTCTTGGTCCGCTCGACGATCACGTCGGGCGGCGGCGCGGCCGGGCTCGGCAGGTCGATGTTCACGGCGTGGGTCGCCACGGGGATCGTGATGATGAACATGATGAGGAGAACGAGCATGACGTCGATGAGCGGCGTCGTGTTCATTTCCATCATCGGCGAGCCATCATCCTTGCCGCCTGACATTGCCATGTTGGGTTACTCCTGAATTTGTTCGGGCCAGCGAACCGGGTCAGATGCCCGGTTCGACGGGGTTCGAAATGAAGCCGACGGTCGGATAGCCCGAGATCTGCGAGTTGTAGATCGCACCGGCCACGCAGCGCCACGGGGCAGACCGGTCAGCACGGATATGGACCTGCGGGATCAGGTCCGGATTGGCCTTGAGGGCTTCCGGGCCGCCCGCGCGCTTCACGATACCGTCGAGCCGCTTGAACGCCTGTTCGCGCAGTTCGACCGAATCCATCGGCGTCACGTTATTGAAGTAGATCCGGCATTCGCCGCCCAGGTTCGCACCTTCGTAGCCGGGATCGCCAGCGCTGCGACCGGCCGTGTCCGTGGTGGTCACGGTCAGCAGCAGGTTCTCGACCTTGTCCTTGGACTCTTCCGAGACCATCACCGGCACCTTCAGCTTCTCGATCGTCTGGATCGCGACCGGAACCGCGATCAGGAAGATGATCAGAAGCACCAGCATCACGTCGACCAGTGGCGTGGTGTTGATATCCGACATCGGCGTTTCTTCGCCGCCGCCGCCCATCGAAATCGCCATGGGTTACATCCTGTCCTTAAGTTGGGCCAACCCTGTGCAGGGCCTGGTGGCCATGTCGGGTTGGCTGGTGGACTGCCGCGACGCCTGGCGCCCCGGCAGTCCCATGCAGCTTAGGCCTTGGCAGCCGGAGCAGCAGCGGCCGGCTTGGCAGCCGGAGCGGCAGGCACGGCAGGCTTAACGGCGCCCTTCGAGTTGATGTTGGCCAGCACGTCGGTCGAGAAGCCGGCGAGCAGCTCGGCGATGCGCTTGTTGCGAGCCTGCAGGTAGTTGTAGGCAAGCACGGCGGGGACCGCCACGAGCAGACCGATCGCGGTCATGATCAGCGCTTCACCGACAGGACCGGCGACCTTGTCGATCGAGGCCGAACCGGCGATGCCGATGTTGATCAGCGCGCGGTAGATGCCGACCACGGTACCGAACAGACCGACGAACGGAGCGGTCGCACCGGTGGTCGCCAGCCAGGGCAGGCCCTTGGCGAGGTACGAGTTGATCGAGGCTTCCGAGCGGGCCAGCGAACCATACAGCCAGTCGTGGGCGTCGGTTTCGTTGACCATCTTGCCGTGCTGATCTTCAGCGGCGATGCCGTCTTCGACGATCTGGCGCCAGGCGCTGTCCTTGTCGAGCTTGGCGGCGCCTTCCTTGAGGCTGGCGGCGCGCCAGAAGGTGGTCTTCACGCCTTCGTACTGCTTCAGGATCTTGGCCTGCTCGAGGTACTTGGTGAACAGGATGAACAGCGAGCCGAACAGCATGATCGACAGCACGGCCAGCACCGACCAGGCGATCGCGCCGCCCTGTTCCATGGCTTCCCAGAAGCCGAACTTGTTCTGCGGGGCTGCACCGGCACCAGCGGCGGCAGTCAGGAGGTCAACGGTAAGCATGCGGGTATTCCTCTCAAGCGAAATAGGTTGGCATTGCGCCGGATCCTCAGGGTTCCGGCAATGGCCCGGCCTTGACCGGGCCGAAACTTAAACGACATCAATCCTTCGGGATCACCCAGCGGATGCGGTTCGAATAGGAGCCCGTGGTGGGCTGCCCTTCGCCATCGGTCGCGGGGTTGAAGCGCGCCCGGCGGGTCACGTTCGAGCAGGTGGCCTCGTCGAGGTCGGAGCTGCCGCTCGAGCTGGTGATTTCGCAGCTGGTCACCCGGCCTTCGGGGCTTACCGTCACGCGGAAGCCGCTGGTCCCTTCGCGCTCTTCGCGCAGGGCCCGGGTCGGGTAGTCGTTGGTGGTTGCCCAGTTGGCCGGGTTGCCACGCGGCACTGCAGCCTTGGGCTGCACGCGCGGGGCCGGCGCGACCACGGGAGCCGGCGGAGCGATGATCGGCACGACCGGCGCCGGGGGCGGCGGGGTCGTGACAACAGTCACCGGCGGCGGGGCCACGTTGATGTTGACCGGCGGCGGCGGAGCGACGATCGGCGGCGGCGCTGCATCCTGCTTGGGCGGCGGCGGCGGCTCCTTCGGCTTCTCCGGTTCCTTGATGTCGACGGTCGTCACCTTCTTGACGAGCTCTTTCACGCCTTCGTAGGCCAGGCCCGAAACAAGGGCCCAGCCGACAACGGCGATGAGCACGGCAGAGATGACCATCCCGACCGTATTCTCGGTTGTTCTATCACGATCTGCGTAAGCCATTCAGACGCATCACTCCTAGTCAGTCCCCGTCCCGGGCCAAAACCCGGAACCCGGTGACCGCACCCCAGGAAGGGCACGGGCACCCAAAATCTTAATATCCACCCTGCCGACCCACCCGGATCTTCCGGCGCTGCCAGTTGCCCGGTCGGATCAGAATGCGTGCCGTTGTTGTTGTATGGCACGGATTTCCTCGTGCTTTAGCCGCGAGGGCGCAGACACGCAACGCTTTATCCATTAACGCGCGATTCACTTGTGTTAAGCTGGAACAGACTGAAAGGCCCGCTGAATCTGCGGGTCAAACCACGATTGGAAGGCTTCGCAAATGCTCCGCTCCCGCTTTACCGGCCCGCTGGTTTCGGCTTGGCGCGCTGGCCCGATGCTGGCCCTGGCCTTGCTGGTTCCAGGCTCGCTGCAGGCCGATTCGCCGCCGCGCGCGGTCAGTCCGGCCGCAGCACCGGCGCCTCTTCCGGCACAGTTGCCGGTGCCCAGTTACGCGGATCTGGCCGACCTTGCCGACGCCGCTCCGCTCGTTGTCCGCGCGCAGGTGCGCAAGGCGGTGGAAGTGGAGGCGGCCCGCGCCCCCGGTCTGCGCCCCGGCTGGGCGCGGCTCTATATCGAGGCCCGGACCGAGGCCGTGCTGGGCGGGCGCACCGCGCTGGGCGAGGCGATCCGCTACCTGGTTGACGTGCCGCGCGACGCCAAGGGCAAGCCGCCCAAGCTGGGCAAGCGTAGCGTCGTGATCTTCGCCCGCCCGATTGCGGCCCGCCCCGGCGAACTCCAGCTGGTCGCGCCTGATGCGCAGATCCTGTGGGATCCGATGCTGGAAGAGCGGGTAAAGGGCATCCTGGCCGAGCTTTATGCGCCGGGCGCGCCGCTGCGGGTGACCGGCGTGCGCGAGGCGATCCATGTCGCGGGGGCTCTGGCTGGCGAGGGTGAAACCCAGTTCTTCCTGGCCACCATGGCCGGCGAGCCGGCGGCGATTACGGTGACCCGGCCGGCGGGTGCGCCGCCGCGCTGGACCGTCTCGTTCTCCGAAGTGGTTGAAACGGATGTGCCGCCGCCGCAGCGCGATAGCCTGACCTGGTATCGCCTCGCCTGCTTCCTGCCGCCGTTGCTGCCGGCCGGGGCCAATGTCTCGGGCAGCCCGGCCGAGCGCCAGGCGGCCGGGCGCGACTATCGCTTCGTGCTTGACCAGCTGGGCCCTTGCGCGCGGGTGCGCCGCTGATGCGGCAGGCGGTTGCGCCGCTGGCGTGGCTGGCATAGGGGCGCGGGCGAAAGGGGGCCGGCAATGGCTGAACCGTTGAGAGTGGGGCTGGCAGGACTGGGAACGGTCGGAGCCGGGGTGATCCGGCTGGTCGAGGCCAATGCCGAGCTGATCGCGCGCCGGGCCGGGCGGCCGATCGTGGTCACCACGGTCAGCGCGCGGGACCGGCGCAAGAAGCGCTCGGTGGACCTGGCACCTTATACCTGGGACGATGACATGGTCATCCTGGGCGAACGACCCGATGTCGACGTGGTGGTCGAACTGGTCGGCGGGGCCGATGGCCCGGCGCTGGCCTGCGCCCGCGCGACGATCGAGGCTGGCAAGGCCTTCGTCACCGCCAACAAGGCGATGATCGCGCACCATGGCCTCGAACTGGCCGCCAAGGCCGAGGCCGCCAAGGTGGCGCTGAAATTCGAGGCGGCGGTGGCCGGGGGCATCCCGGTGATCAAGGGTCTGCGCGAAGGGGCGGCGGCCAATGCGATCGAGCGGGTCTATGGCATCCTCAACGGCACCTGCAACTATATCCTCTCCACCATGGAGGACACCGGCCGGGACTTTGCCGAGGTGCTGCGCGAAGCCCAGGCCAAGGGTTATGCCGAGGCCGACCCGGCCTTCGACATCGAGGGGACCGATGCGGCGCACAAGCTGTCGATCCTGGCGGCGATCGCCTTTGGCAGCCGGATCGACTTTCCCGGCGTCGATACCACCGGAATCACCCGGCTGAAGGCCGCCGACATCGCCCAGGCCGACGCTCTGGGCTATGTGATCCGGCTGATCGGGATGGCGGAGGCCGGTGCTGGCCAGCTGTTCCAGCGGGTCCAGCCGCATCTTGTACCGTTCGATCACCCGCTGGCCCATGTCGACGGCGCAACCAATGCCGTGGTGGCCGAAGGGAACTTCTCCGGCCGCCTGCTGTTCCAGGGCGCGGGCGCGGGCGAGGGGCCGACGGCGAGCGCTGTGGTGGCCGACCTGATCGACATTGCGCGTTCAACCATGGGTGGCGGCGAGATCGGTGTGCCGTTCTCCGTCCCCGTGGCGGAGCTTGAAGCGATGGAACCCGCCGCGACGGGCCACCGGCAGGGCCGCGCCTATCTGCGGTTCATGGTGGCTGACCGGCCCGGCGTGCTGGCCGAAATCACCGCCGCGATGCGCGATGCCGGGGTTTCGATCGAAAGCCTGATCCAGAAGGGCCGCGCGGGCGATGCCGGGGCGGTCATGGTCGCCATGGTCACGCATGAAGGCCCGGAAAGCGCCGTGGCCGAAGCGGTCCGGCTGCTCGAAGGCTCCGAAAGCCTGACCGAACCGCCGCTGGTGCTGCAGATCCTGGGCGATTAACGGTCGGGCAGCTCGCCCTTCGCCACCTTGTCGGCATCCGAACCTTCGGGTGCCTCGGGAATCGCGGCCAGGTCGATCAGGTAGAGCGGCGGTGGGGCCCAGCCCCCGATCACGCAGCCGGGCTGTCCCTTGCACGAGCCGCGATCGAGCTGGGGTGCCAGGGGCACGCCATTGTTGCGGGCCCGCCGCGCCGCCAGCGAATCGGGGTCGCTTTCCGCCGTGGTCGGCACCCGCAAGTCCGCGCCCCGATCGACGCAGACGACAATCTCGGCGCCCTGGCGCGGGCGATTGCAGCGGCTTTGCACCGTGGTGACGGAAGTACGCCGACTGGCGGCATCGAGCCGGGCCTGTAGGGCCGGATCGGCCTCGGCCTCAACCCCAGCGGCGGCGGACTGCGCGGCGGCTTGCCCCGGCGCCAGCCAGAGCAGGTGCAAAGCCAGGATCGACCCCTTGCGCATCGGCGGGTTGGAGCGGGGCATGGCTTAACCGCCTGTGAACTCTGGCGAAGCCGGGCAGCACCGTTAAAGGTCGTCGCGCGCGCCGCTGATCTCCAGCTCCATGTTGTCGGCCGTCTCGGCGGCGACATCCATTGCTGCTTCAAGCTGGGCGGCGGTCATCGAATCGAACACCTTGATCACGAAGTAGATCACATCGCCGCGCATTTCCCACGAGCCAAGCTTGTTGCGCCCGCTCTGCTGGAGGAGGTCGATCGCCCTGGCTCCGTCGATCCTGTCCTTCTCGACCCGGGCGGCGGGGGAATAGACCTCGCGGATCGTCAGGCCGCCGACCGTCTCGGTCCGGCCCGCGACGAAGACCAGCTGGGTCCGGCCTTCCTTGGAATAGTTGTAGGTCACCTTGTAATCGCCATCCGCATCGACCTCGAACTTCATGCCCCGTTCCTTGAGGCGATTCGCCACCAGCGGATCCTCGGCCCGGGCGGTGCCGGGGGACAGGAGGGCCAGGGCAAGCCCGGCAGCAAGGATGGCGTGACAGGCTGGGTTGGTAAGGGTCATGGCGGGTACTTCCTGGCCAAGGCTGGCGGAACTGCCGGGGCAAGCTGCCTGCCAAGCGCATCCTTGGCAAGGACTTCGCGCACTCGACAGTTCGGCTTGCGGTGGCTAAGCGCGCCAAACCGCATAGGTATGCAAGAATAGCCGTTATTGGGAGCCCGGGCCTTATCATGACCAAAACCGCCACCCCCGCCAGCCAGGTGCTTGATCGCGTTCTCGTGCTCGAGATGGTCCGCGTGACCGAAGCGGCGGCGATTGCCGCTTCCACCCTGATCGGGCGCGGCGACGAGAAGGCCGCCGATGCCGCCGCCGTCGAAGCGATGCGCGAGGCGCTGAACAAGCTGCCGATGGATGGCACCGTGGTGATCGGCGAGGGCGAGCGCGACGAGGCGCCGATGCTTTATATTGGGGAAAAGGTCGGCTCGGCCCAGGGCCAGGGTCCCCGGATCGACATCGCGCTCGATCCGCTGGAAGGCACGACGATTACCGCCAAGGCCGGACCGAACGCCCTGGCCGTGCTGGCCGTGGCGGAAGAAGGCAACCTGCTGAACGCGCCAGATGTCTACATGGACAAGCTGGCGGTTGGCCCGGGCTATCCCGAAGGGATCATCGACCTGGCCAAGAGCCCGACCGAAAACGTGCAGGCTGTGGCCGCCGCCAAGGGGGTCCAGCCGAACGAGATCATCGTCTGCGTGCTCGATCGCCCGCGCCATGCCGAACTGATCGCCGAACTGCGCGGCCTGGGCTGCGGGATCGCGCTGATCCCCGATGGCGATGTCGCCGGCGTGATCGCCGTGACCAACGAGGAAACCAACATCGATCTCTACATGGGCCAGGGCGGCGCGCCGGAAGGCGTGCTGGCGGCCGCCGCGCTGCGCTGTGTCGGCGGGCAGTTCAATGGCCGGCTGGTGTTCCGCAACGAGGACGAGCGCTCGCGCGCCCGCAAGTGGGGGATCGCTGATCTCAACAAGATCTACACCCGCGACGAGCTGGCCAAGGGCGATTGCATCTTCGCCGCCACCGGGGTGACCGATGGTTCCATGCTGAAGGGTGTGAAGCGCCACAAGAGCGGAGTGATGACCACCGACAGCGTGGTGATGCGCGCCAGTTCGGGCACGGTGCGCTGGGTGCGCGGGGAACACCGCAACAAGCGCTAATCCACCCTCGCCACCGCGCTCCGCCTTGCAATCCCCGGCTTCGCGATTAGAGGCTCCGCGAGGGCAAGAATCGCGGGGAAGGCAGCACGATGAAATTGATGGCCGGGAATTCCAACCTGCCGCTGGCGCGGGATATTGCCGCCTATCTCGAGCTGCCCCTGACCGATGCCTCGGTCCGGCGCTTCGCCGATCAGGAGATCTTCGTGGAAATCCACGAGAATGTCCGCGGCGAAGACGTGTTCGTGATCCAGTCGACCTCGGCGCCGGCCAATGACAACCTGATGGAACTGCTGATCTGCATCGATGCGCTGCGCCGCGCCTCGGCCAAGCGGATCACGGCCGTGCTGCCCTATTTCGGCTATGCCCGGCAGGACCGGAAGCCCGGCCCGCGCACCCCGATCTCGGCCAAGCTGGTGGCCAACCTGATCACCCAGGCCGGGGCCGACCGGGTGCTGGCGGTGGACCTCCATGCCGGCCAGATCCAGGGCTTCTTTGATATCCCGACCGACAACCTCTATGGCGCGCCGGTGATGGCGGCCGACATTCTGGAGCGCACCGGCGGGCAGAACCTGATGGTCGTCTCGCCGGACGTGGGCGGGGTCGTGCGCGCCCGGGCTCTGTCCAAGCGGATCAATGATGCCCCGCTCTCGATCGTCGACAAGCGGCGCGACAAACCCGGTGTCTCCGAAGTGATGAACATCATCGGTGACGTGAAGGGCTGGGACTGCATCCTGATCGACGACATTATCGATTCGGGCGGCACCTTGTGCAATGCCGCCGGGGCGCTGATGGAGGCGGGGGCGAACAGCGTGACCGCTTACCTCACGCACGGCGTCCTTTCGGGCAATGCGGTGGAGCGGGTGACCAATTCGGCGCTCAAGGAACTGGTGATCACCGATTCGATCCAGCCGACCGAGGCCGCCCAGGCCAGCCCCAAGATCCGCACCCTGCCGCTCGCCCCGCTGATCGGCGAGGCGATCCGCCGGATCGCGGACGAAAGCTCGGTCAGCTCGTTGTTCGACTGAAATGAACCTTACCGCCGATATCGCCCTTGCCCACCGCCTGGCCGATGCCGCGCGAGCGGCGATCCTGCCGCACTACCGCAACGGGGTGACCAGCGAGCGCAAGGGTGATGCCACCCCGGTCACCCTGGCCGATCGCGCGGCGGAAGAGGCGATGCGGCGGATCCTGAAGGCAGAATGTCCGCGCGATGCGGTTCACGGCGAGGAATTCGGGACCGAGAATGGCTCGTCGGGGCGCACCTGGGTGCTCGATCCGATCGACGGGACCACTTCGTTCCTGGTCGGGCGGCCGATCTTCGGCACGCTGATCGCGCTGGTGGTCGATGGCTGGCCGGTGCTGGGAGTGATCGACCAGCCGGTGCTGGCCGAACGCTGGATCGGCGCGACCGGCCAGCCGACCACGCTCAACGGCCGCCCGGTCCGCACCCGCCCGTGCCGGACCCTGGCCGAGGCGACCCTGGCCACCACCGGGCCGCATTATTTCAACGACCATGATGGCGAGCATTTCATGGGCCTTGCCGCCAAGACCGATCACCGCCGCATGGTGATGGGCGGCGACTGCTATAATTATGCGCTGCTCGCCTCGGGTCATGTCGATCTCGTCTGCGAGGCAGGCCTGAAGCTCCACGATTATGCCGCGCTGGTGCCGGTGGTCGAGGGCGCAGGCGGTACCATGTGCGACTGGAATGGCGAGCCGCTCCACGCCGCCAGTTCAGGCCATGTCCTGGCGCTTGGCGATCCGGCCCGGCTCGACGACGTGGTCGAGGCGCTCGCCTGCCATCATTGAACCCCCTGCGCCGCGCCTTGCTGCCGGTTGTGACCTTTTTGCGACAGGATTTCGGCCAATTACCTGGTGCGGGACTCACCCCCTTGTCTTCGCGATTCAGCGGGTCCAGCAGGCATGCAGCCGGGTTCAAGTCCGGCTTTCGCCACAGAAGCGATGGGAGGAATTATGCGTCACAGCTTCAACTCGCGGCTCAGCCAGCGTCTGCTCGCCGGGGTCGCCGTTTTCGCGCTGGCCACGCCGGCCCTGGCCCAGGAGGCCGACGGCAAGGCCGATGAAGTGATCGATGGCAACGAGATCGTCGTTACCGCCACCAAGCGCAGCGAAACGATCCAGGATGTGCCCTTCTCGATCGCCGCGGTAACCGCCGCCAATATCCAGAAGACCGGCGCGACCAGCATCGAGGATATCTCGCGCAGCGTCGCAGGCCTGACGGTCCAGAACCTCGGGCCGGGCCAGAGCCAGGTCTCGGTGCGCGGCGTCTCGGCCGGCCAGATCGTGCGCGACCAGCCCGGCGTGAAAGAACAGGTGGGCGTCTACCTCGATGAATCGGTGATCTCGCTCTCGCTGTTCACCCCCGATTTCGATCTGTTCGACCTCAGCCGCGTTGAAACGCTGCGCGGCCCGCAGGGCACCCTGTTCGGCTCGGGTTCGGTCGGCGGCACGGTCCGCTACATCACCAACCAGCCCAAGCTTGGCGCCACCGAAGGTGCCGTGGAAGCTGGCGCCAGCACCTTCGAGGGCGGCAGCATGGGCTATGGCGCCAAGGGCATGATCAATGCCCCGCTGGGTGACAACGCTGCGATCCGCCTGGTTGCCTATGGTGAAAAGTTCGGCGGCTTCATCGACGCGATCGGTCCGGCCGGTGGGGAGAATGTCAACGATGGCGATCGCTTTGGCGGCCGGATCAGCATCCTGTTCGAACCGAGCGATTCAATCTCGATCACCCCGCGCTTCATCTACCAGGAGGTCAAGGCCAACGGGTTCAACCGCGCCGAGCAGTACAACCTGTACTACAACCGCCTGATCAACGTGAACCAGGTGATGCCGGAAAACACGCAGTACCTTAAGCTGCGCGAGCAATTCCGCGACAAGACCACGCTGGCCGACCTGACGATGAACTTCGCCGTCAGCGACGCGATCCAGCTCACCTCGATCACCAGCTACATCAACCGTGACATCCTGGTCAGCCGCGATGCTTCGGCGCTCACCGGTTCGGTCTATGTGTCCTTCGCGGGGGCTGCTGCGGCGGCCGCTGGCGGCGCGGGGCTCAGTTCCAACCTGCGGGACACCACCAAGCTTGAGCAGTGGACCCAGGAACTGCGCCTGTCCTCGACCGGCGATGGCCCGCTGCAGTGGGTTTTTGGCGGTTTTTACAGCAAGGTCGACCGCACCTATGCCCAGCGCCTGCCGACCCCGGGGGCTGATGCGTTCAGCCAGATCTTCCTCAATGCGCTGGTGACCCCGCCGACCCTGCCGACCCCGGTTTCGGCCACCTACAACGGCTTCCCGCCCAATTCGCCTTACAATGCGGATATCCCCTATGACATCGAACAGTTCGCGCTGTTCGGCGAAGCCAGCTACGAATTCGGCCAGTTCAAGCTGACTGCGGGCGGTCGCTATTACGACTTCAACGAAACGCGTGACTTCATCTCGGGCGGGATCTTCGCCAACGGTGACGTTTTCCGCGGCGACAAGACCAGTTCGAACGGGTTCACTCCGCGCTTCATCCTGTCCTATGAGCCGAACGACGACCTGTCTTTCAACCTCCAGGCCTCGAAGGGCTTCCGCCTCGGCGGGGTGAACGATCCGCTCAACATCCCGCTCTGCTCGGGCGGGGCGACCGGGCCGGATGCGCGGACCTATGGCGGGCGTCCGAACTACAAGGACGAAACGCTGTGGAACTATGAAGCCGGCGTGAAGGCTTCGGCCAACGGCATCACCTTCAATGCCGCGGTGTTCTACAACGACATCCGCAACCTGCAGGTGACCGCAGACGCCGGCTCGTGCTCGTCGCGCGTTGTCTTCAACGTGCCCAAGGCCCACAGTGCGGGCGTCGAAGTGGAAATCGGCATCAAGCCGGCTCCGGGCTTCGAGTTCTCGCTCAACGGCAGCCTGACCGATTCGAAGTTCGACAGCTCGGTCGTCGATGCGGGCGGCGCGGTGATTGCCGGGATGCGCGATGGCAACCGTCTGCCGACCGTGCCGAAGTTCCAGATCGCGGCGCTGGCCAGCTACACCACCCAGGTTGGCGACGGGCTCGACTGGTCGTTCAACACCAGCTTCCAGCATGTCGGCAACCGCTATACCCAGCCGGGCGACCAGGAGCCGGGTTCGGGCAGCTTCACCAACTCGTTGTTCTACAACCCGGTGAACGGCGCGTTCGGCTCGGGCACGTTCAACTTCGGTTCGTACCTGCTGCCCAGCTACAACCTGGTCAACCTGTCGACCGGGCTGGAATGGGACAATGGCCTGGCCATCTCGGTCTACGTCAACAACCTGTTCAACGAGACCCCGCTGCTCTCGCTCGATCGCGAGCGTGGCGGCCGGGCGCGGCTGGGCTACAACGTGGGCAGCCCGCGCAAGTATGGCGTGACGGTGCGCAAGAGCTTCTAAGGCTCCTGCACGGCCAAGCGAAAGGGCCCGGTCGCAAGCGCGGCCGGGCCCTTTTGTTTGCCTGTCGTTGATCAGGCCAGTGCGGTCTTGATGAAATCTGCGGCGCGTTCGCCGATCATGATGCTCGGCGCGTTCGTGTTACCCGAAACCAGCCGCGGCATGATCGAGGCATCGGCCACCCACAGCCCCTCGATCCCGCGCAGCTTGAGCGTCGGATCGACCACGCTGTCGGCATCGCCGCCCATCCGGCAGGTGCCGACCGGGTGATAGACCGTATCGGCGCGGCTGCGGATCAGCTCGTCCACCGCGGCATCGTCCGCCAGGTTGACCGGCTGGCGCGGCGTGCCGGCATAGTCCGACAGCGGCGGCGCCTCGGCGATGCGGTACATCAGCCGCACGCCCGCGCGCAGCGTGGCAATGTCGCGCGGATCGTCGAGGAAATTGGGATCGATCGCCGGGGCGGCGGCCGGATCGGCCGAATTCAGCCGCACGGTCCCGCGGCTTTCGGGACGCAGCACGCAGGCGTGGATCGAGAAGCCGTGGCCCGGCACCTTGGTCCGGCCGTGGTCTTCCAGCATGGCCGGCACGAAGTGATACTGGATGTCAGGCGCAGGCAGATCGGGATTGGTCCGCCAGAACCCGCCGCCTTCGGCATAGCAGGTGGTCATGATCCCGGTGCGCTTCAGCCGGTGCTCGATCACCGCCTTGGCCATGCGCCAGGTCCCGGCCAGGCTGGAGCCGATGAAGTCGGTCGACTGGGTCTGCCAGCTGGCGACGAAGTCGATATGGTCCTGCAGGTCCTCGCCCACGGCGGCGCGATCGAGCACCACGGGAACGCCCTTGTCAGCCAGGTGCGCGGCCGGGCCGATGCCGGACAGCATCAGCACCTGCGGGCTGCCGAAGGCCCCGGCCGAAAGCACCACACCGCCGGCTGCGCGCAGCACTTCGCTCTTGCCGCCAAAGCGCGCCTGGACGCCGACAGCGCGGCCGTTCTCGACCACGATCTTCTCGACCAGCGCGCCGGTACGGATCGCCAGGTTGGGGCGCGGCGTCAGATAGGCCCGCGCCGCCGACCAGCGTTCACCGCCCTTCTGCGTCACCTGGTACAGCCCGAAACCATCCTGGCTGGCGCCGTTGAAATCGTTGTTCTCGGGCAGCTGGAGCGCGGCCGCGCTGGCGACGAAGGCCTTGCTGCCGGGGTTGGGCCAGTGCTGGTCCATCACGCTCAGCGGGCCATCGCCGCCATGCCATTCGTTGCCACCGCGCTCGTTGCCCTCGGCCCGCTTGAAATAGGGCAGGACGTCATCATGGCTCCAGCCGGTGCAGCCGAGCTGCGCCCACTGATCATAGTCGAAGTGGTTGCCGCGGATATAGACCATGGCATTGATCGCGCTCGATCCGCCCAGCCCCCGGCCGCGCGGTTGGTAGCCGATCCGGCCGTTGAGGCCCTTCTGCGGCACAGTATCGAAGCGCCAGTTCGACTTTTCCGGGATGAAGGGCATGAAGCCCGGCGTCTTGATCCGGATCGTGTCGTTATCGGGCCCGGCCTCCAGCAGGCAGACGCGGCGCTTGCCGTCTTCCGCCAGTCGCCCGGCCACCGCGCTGCCCGCGCTGCCGCCGCCGATCACGAGGATATCGAACTGATCCATTTGCACTCTCCCTTGTCGGAGAGGGTGCTAATCGAGCGGTTAAATTGGCGCAATCGCTATTCGGCGGGATCGGCCATCTGGCGCTCCTGCCAGCGCGCGCGGATCGTGTCCGAAGTGTCGCGGCTGCCATCGTGGCTCCAGCCCGGCTCACGCCAGAGGTAGGACAGCTTGTGCCGCCAGGGCGCGGACCAGACATCCTTCGCGATCCCGAGCCATTCGTGGAATACGGCGTAAAGCAGGTTGAAGGTGCCGAGCTGGCGGACGATCCCATAGCGGATCGGCTCGTCATCCACTTCGGGCACAAAGGTGCCGAACATCCGGTCCCAGACGATGAAGACCCCGGCGTAATTGGCATCGAGATAGCGCGGGTTGGTGGCGTGGTGGACGCGGTGGTGGCTGGGGGTGTTCATCACCGCCTCGAACCAGCGGGGGAAGCGCTTGATCGCCTCGGTGTGGATCCAGAACTGGTAGATCAGGTTCACCCCGGTGCAGAACAGGATCATCGCCGGGGGAAAGCCGATGGCCGCCAGCGGCAGCTTGAAGACGAAGGACATTGCCAGCCAGCCGGTCCAGGTCTGCCGGAGTGCGGTCGACAGGTTGTAGTGCTGGCTCGAATGGTGATTGACGTGGCTCGCCCAGAACCACCGCACGCGGTGCGCGGAGCGGTGGAACAGGTAATAGAGGAAATCGTCGAGCACGAAACACAGCGCCCAGGCCCACCAGGTCCAGGGCACGGTGATCGGGCGCAGTTCCCAGGCCTTGAGCATCAGGGCATAAATCGCCCCGCCAAAGATCAGTCCGGCGACAGTGCTGCCAAGGCCGAACGACAGCGAAACCAGGGTGTCGCGCGGCTCGTACTTGTCGGGCGCGTTGCGGCGCGCCCAGATCAGCTCGATCACGATCAGCAGGATGAAGAAGGGGACCGCATAGTCCACCGGATTGGGCAGCTTAGCCATGGGCGACTCCCGCCGCGGGCAGCCGTCGCAACCCCGCCGCCCAGACCTGGGCCGCATCGCCGAGGTGCAGCGTGATCCGGCCGAAGGTCTGCTCGCCGGTCCCGATGGTCAGGAAATCGCGGTCCAGCCGGGCCTCGACCCGGTCATCCAGCAAGCGGCCAACCCACATCGCCCCGTGGCGGCGCAGCAGCATCTGCCGCCCGCTCGCATCGCGCAGCAGGGCCCCGATCCCGGCGCGGTCGAGCGCGACATCGACCGCCTCGAACCCGTCAACCGCCTGGCCTGCCAGGAACCGGGCATGGTCCGCGTCGCGAATTCGCACATCCGCGCCAAGGCCAAGCCAGCGCACCAGCCCGGCGACGGCCAGGATGGCGATCCCGGATGCCGCCAGCTTGAGCAAGTCGATCCAGATGCCCCCCACTGCCCGTCAGGCTCCGCTTTTCGCCTTGAGCATGTCCATCAGCGCGCGGACCGGGCCCAGATCGTAGCCGGCCTGGGCGGCCTGGGCGGAAAGCGCATCAGGATCGCCGCCGCGGCTTGCCTCGGCGAGGCCCCACAACAGCGACGAACGGGTGCCTGACCGGCAATAGGCCAGCACCTGGCCCTGTGCCCCGGCCAGCGCCGTGGCCATCGCTTCGACCTGCGGGGCGGAGAAGCCGGCGTGAGTCACCGGGATCGCGACATAGTCGAGCCCCAGCGCGCGCGCCGCCGTTTCGACCGCGCTGCCGGGAACCTGGTCATCACTCTCGCCTTCGGGCCGGTTGTTGATCACCAGGCTTACGCCGTGCGCCTTTGCCTCGGCCAGGTCATCGAGCGAGATCTGCGGGCTGGCGAGCACCTGGTCGGACAAGCGGCGAAACATCGACAGAACCCCCGGGGCATTGTGGCTGACTCGCCTTCGCCTAGCCGCGCTGCCGCGCGCTGCCAAGGACTTTGGCACGCTGTTCGGCGGTGGGCCTCAGGGCAGAAATGTCACACCGGTGAAGGCTCGATTTTTCCCTGATCCGATTCGATTCGCCAAGCGTTCGCGGATAAGCTATCAGGCACAGTGCAGGGGTGTGGCTTTCGGCCAGCAATCGCCTGCTTTCCCGGTGCGTTTCGTCCGTACGGCCGGGAATGCTACCAATGGGCGAAGCGAAGGTGCGTTCGGGTTTATGGGTTTTGATAGAGGACGTCGCGGTCGTGGCCGCGACAAGCGTGACGGGTTCGGCGAAGAGGGTTTCGATCCGTTTGGCGGCGGCGGCGATCGGTTTGGCGGCGGTGACCGTTTCGGCGGTGGCGATCGCTTCGGTGGCGGAGATCGCTTCGGTGGCGGCGGCGGTCGTGGCGGCTTCGGCGGCGGTGATCGCGGCGGCTTCGGCGGCGGCCCGCGCGGCGGCGGTGGCGGCGGCTTCGGCGGCCCGCGCGGCGGCGGTGGCGGCGGCATGCCGGCCCAGGTCGTTGGCGAGGGCACCGGCACGGTCAAGTTCTTCAACTCTGGCAAGGGCTTCGGCTTCATCTCGCGCGACGATGGCGGCGAAGATGTCTTCGTGCACATCAGCTCGGTTGAGCGCGCCGGCCTTGAGGGTCTGGCTGAAGGCCAGCAGCTGAAGTTCACCCTGGTCGATCGCGGCGGCAAGATTTCCGCCAGCGATCTCGAAGTGGTGGGCGACGTGATCCCGGTGCAGAAGCGCGAAGCCGCGCCGCAGCGCCAGCTGACCGGCGAAAAGGCCACCGGTACGGTCAAGTTCTTCAACTCGATGAAGGGCTTCGGCTTCATCACCCGTGATGACGGCCAGCCCGATGCCTTCGTGCACATCAGCGCGGTGGAGCGTTCGGGCATGTCGGGCCTGAACGAGGGCGACCGGCTCGAGTTCGACATCGAAGTCGATCGACGAGGCAAGTATTCGGCCGTGAACCTGGTGCCGATGCAGGGCTGAACCCTGCTGGTACCCGCCACAGGGGTTGCCCCTGTGGCCCACACGGCCTAGACCACAACGGATGGCGGCTCTTTGCGGGGCCGCCATTTGTCGTTTTCCGATTTGTTCCTATCTCGCATCCAGCAAAGGATATCCGCGATGTCGATCACCCCGCTCATGCCAGTCTACCCCCGTTGCGGCTTTCGGCCGGTGCGCGGTGAGCACTGCCACCTGATTGGGGAAGACGGGCAGCGATACCTCGATTTCGCCGCCGGGATTGCGGTCAACCTGCTGGGTCATTCGCACAAGGGGCTGATCGGCGCGATCCAGCGGCAGGCCGAAACGCTGATGCACGTGTCCAACCTCTATGGCAGCCCGCAGGGCGAGCACCTGGCCCAGCGGCTGGTCGACCTGACCTTTGCCGACACCGTGTTCTTCACCAATTCGGGGGCCGAGGCGGTGGAATGCGCGATCAAGACCGTGCGGGCCTATCACCAGCATGTCGGCAACGAGCACAAGTTCGAGATCATCACCTTCAAGAACGCCTTCCATGGCCGGACGATGGCGACGATCAGCGCCTCCAACCAGGAAAAGATGCACAAGGGCTTCCTGCCGCTGCTGGCTGGCTTCAAGTATGTCGATTTCGACGATCTCGAAGGCGCGAAGGCGGCGATCGGCCCGAACACGGCCGGGTTCCTGGTTGAACCGGTCCAGGGCGAGGGCGGGATCCGTCCGGCCTCGGACGAGTTCATGCGGGGCCTGCGCGCGCTGGCCGACGAGCATGACCTGCTGCTGGCGCTCGACGAAGTGCAGTGCGGTGTCGCCCGCTCGGGCACCTTCTATGCCTATGAGCAGTACGGGATCGAACCCGACGTGCTCGCCACGGCCAAGGGGCTGGGCGGCGGTTTTCCGATCGGGGCCTGCCTCGCCACCGAAAAGGCCGCGCGCGGCATGGTGATCGGCACGCATGGTTCGACCTATGGTGGCAACCCGCTGGCCATGGCAGCCGCCGAAGCTGTGCTGGATGCGGTGGCCAACGATGAGTTCCTGGCCCAGGTCCGCGCCACCAGCGAACGGCTGCGCAGCCGGCTGGAGCAGTTCATCGGCAATTATCCGGACCTGTTCGAACTGGTGCGCGGCAAGGGGCTGATGCTGGGCATCAAGATGAAGTTCGAAACCCGTGGCTTCGTGGCGCACCTGCGTGACCAGCACCACCTGCTGACTGTGGCGGCGGGCGACAATACCCTGCGCCTGGTTCCGCCGCTGGTGATCGGCGATGCCGAGATTGACGAGTTCTTCGACAAGCTGTCCGCCGGCGCGGCCAGTTACCAGCCGCCGGAAGTCGCCGCATGACGCGGCATTTCCTGAACCTGGCCGACGCCGGGGGCGATGGGCTGGCGGCTATGCTGAATGACGCGCTGGATCGCAAGACGGCGCGCGCCAGCTGGCCCAAGGGACGCGTCGATGCCGATGCGCCGCTGGCCGGGCACGTGCTGGCGATGGTGTTCGAAAAGAACTCCACCCGCACGCGCGTGTCGTTCGACATGGCAATGCGACAGCTTGGCGGTAGCGCGATCACGCTGGAATCCGGGACCAGCCAGCTTGGCCGGGGCGAGACCATCGCCGACACCGCCCGTGTACTCAGCCGGATGGTCGATGCGATCATGCTGCGGACCGACGATCACGCCAAGATCGAGGAACTGGCCCATTACGCTAGCGTGCCGGTGATCAACGGGCTGACCGACGAGAGCCACCCGTGCCAGATCATGGCCGACCTGCTTACCCTGCTGGAGCGCGGCAAGGCGCTGCCGGGGCTCGAAGTGGCCTGGCTGGGCGACGGCAACAACGTGCTGAACTCGATTCTCGAGGCCGCCGGGCTGCTGCATTTCAACGTGCGCGTGGGGACGCCCCAGGGCTATGAACCCGATCCGCGCTATGTTGAACAGGCCCGCGCGCGCGGCGCCACGATCACGCTGACTGGCGATGCCGCGACAGCGGCGCGCGGGGCGGACGTGGTGGTGACCGATACCTGGGTCTCGATGGGGCAGGAGCACGCGCACAACAAGCTGGCGGCAATGGCTCCGTTCCAGGTGGATGAGCGACTGATGGGTCTGGCCGGTCCGCAGGCGACCTTCCTGCATTGCCTGCCCGCTCACCGCGGCGAGGAAGTGACCGATGCCGTGATCGATGGACCGCATTCGGCCGTGTGGGACGAGGCGGAAAACCGCATTCACGCCCAGAAGAGCGTGCTGCGCTGGGTGTTCGGTCAGCTGTGAGCCTGCCGGAGCACATCATGGCGGGTGAGACCGGTTATGACCGGGTGCTGCGCTTTTCGATCCCCGGGCGCAATGCCCGCGGCCGGTCGGTGCGGCTGGGACCGGTGCTCGACACGATCCTGACCGCGCATGATTACCCGCCGCCGATCCGCCGCCTGCTGGCCGAGGCGCTGGTGCTGACCGCGCTGCTCGGCACGCTGCTGAAGGACGAGGGCAGCCAGCTGACCATGCAGGCGCAGACCCAGGCCGGGGTCGTCGATCTGCTGGTCTGCGACTATCGTGACGGCGAGCTGCGCGGCTATGTCCGCCATGATGCGGAACGGCTGGCCATGCTCGGTCGCAATCCTTCGCTCCACGCACTGTTCGGTGAGGGCTACCTCGCGGTTACCTTCGATCTTGCCGCCACCGGGCAGCGCTATCAGGGGATCGTCCCGCTCGAAGGGGCGAGCCTGGCCGAAGCCTGTGAAAGCTATTTCGCGCAGAGCGAACAGGTGCCGACCCTGATCCGCGTGGGTATTGGCGATGGCGCGGCGGGTTGCATCGGAGGCGGGATCCTGGTCCAGCACCTGCCCGAGGGCGAGGAGGGACGCGAACGGCTCCATGTGCGGATGGACCATCCCGAGTGGGAGCACGTCGCCATCCTCGCCGGCAGCACAAGGCTGGAAGAGCTGGTCGATCCGGACCTGTCGCAGGAGGCGCTCATCTGGCGCCTGTTCCACGACGAGCCCGAGGTGCGGGTGGAGCCGGGCGGCATGCTGCAACGGGGCTGCCGTTGCACGATCGAGCATTATCAGGCCGTCCTGGCCAAGTTCCCCGAAGCCGACCGGGTCGAGATGCGTGACGAGCAGGGCCTGATCATGGTTGACTGCGCGTTCTGCTCGAAACTGTTCCAGATCGATATCTGACAACGGTTCGTCGATAGCAATGCACGCTTGGGCGACTCGCGTCGCTATGGTACAAGCCGCGATCCGGATTGTAGCCGAATGAGGCTGCGAACGGGCCATCCTGGAGAGCGCTGGTGCGCGAATCGGTACTGCGATTGTCGGCGATGGGCTTGGTAGCGCTTGGCGCTGCCGCCGCCATTGTGCCTGTCTCCCGGGCCGAGGGGCAGCGTAACAGCCTGGCCATGCTCGATCAGATCGAGGCCGGGCGGTGGGAAATCCGGCTGCGGGACGCCACCCGCCGGACATACCCGGTTTGCGTCGGCAACGGTCGCCAGCTGATCCAGCTGCGGCACGAGGCGCTGGCCTGTGACCGGGTGATCGTCGATGATCGGCCTGACGAGGTGACGGTGCAGTACACCTGCCGTGGCCGGGGTTATGGCCGCACCAGCATCCGGCGCGAAACCAATCGCCTGCTCCAGATCGAAACCCAGGGCATTGCCGAGGGGCTGCCGTTCGAATTCGCGGCCGAGGCCCGTCGGACCGGTTCCTGCAGCTGATCGGCTGGCTGCGGCCAACAGGTGATTGCCTTGGCGCGGCGCGCAGGCTAGCTCGGCAGCAATGTCCGCAAATCCCCCGTCAGCACAGCGCCAGGCCGTCATCCTGCTTTCGGGCGGGCTCGATTCGATGGTGGTGGCGGGGCTGGCCCGCGAAGCCGGCTACGCAATCAATGCCCTGACGATCGATTACAACCAGCGGCACCGGCGTGAACTGACCGCCGCAGCCGAGATTGCGCGCCAGATCGGCGCGGTGCGGCACGTTGTCCTGCCGCTTGACCTGACCCGGTTCGGTGGTTCTGCGCTGACTGACGATATCGCCGTGCCCAAGGACGGCGTCGGATCGGATATCCCGGTCACCTATGTGCCGGCGCGCAATCTGGTGTTCCTGTCACTGACCCTGGCCTGGGCCGAGGCGATCGGCGTGCGCGACCTGTTCATCGGGGTCAACGCGCTCGACTATTCGGGCTATCCCGATTGCCGGCCGGAATTCATTGCCGCCTTCCAGGACCTGGCGCGGTTGGCGACCAAGGCCGGGGCCGAGGGGGACGCGTGGCGGATCCATGCGCCGCTGCAATTCATGGGCAAAGCCGAAATCGCGGCCGAGGCCGCGCGGCTGGGGCTGGATGCGGGGATGAGCTGGTCGTGCTACGATCCGCAGGATGATGGCAGCGCCTGCGGCCTGTGCGACAGCTGCCGCTTGCGGCGCGAGGGATTTGCGAAGGCCGGGTTGGTCGATCCGACCCGCTACACTCACTGAACCAAAAAGAATGAACCGGGAAAGAGGGAGAGACCAGGTGAACGAAGCTCAGGAAACGGCACCGCCCCCGCGCGAGGCGACATCCTACAGCTGGTATGTGCTGGGCGTGCTGGTCGTCGTCTATATCCTGAACTTCATCGACCGGCAGATCATCTCGATCCTGGCGCTCGACATCAAGCGCGACCTCGATCTCACCGACAGCGACATGGGCTTCCTGGGCGGGGCGGCCTTTGCGGTGTTCTATGCCTTGTTCGGCATTCCGCTGGGTCGGCTGGCGGACAACTGGAGCCGGGTCAAGCTGCTGAGCCTGGGCCTCTCGCTGTGGTCGGCGATGACGGCATTGTCCGGCTTTGCCCAGAACCAGTGGCAGCTGACCATGGCGCGGATGGGCGTGGGCATTGGCGAGGCAACCGCCAGCCCGACGGCCTATTCGCTGATTTCGGACTATTTCCCCAAGCGGCAGCGGGCCACGGCGCTGGCGATCTATTCGTCCGGGCTCTACCTCGGTGGCGGCGTTTCGCTGTTCATCGGGGCGGAGATCGTCCAGGCCTGGAACGCGGCCTATCCCGCCGGTGGTCCGCTGGGGCTGGTCGGCTGGCAGGCGGCTTTCCTGGCGGTCGGCATCCCTGGCCTGTTGGTGGCCTTGTGGGTTTCAACCCTGCACGAACCGGTGCGCGGCGTCATGGACGGTACCCCGGCGAGGTCGTCGGCCAATCCATTCGGCGAGTTTCTCGCTGATCTGTCGACGATCGTCCCGCCGTTCACCCTGATCGGTGCCGCGCGGCGCGGTCTGGGGGCGCTGGGGATCAACCTGCTGGTTGCCGCCGGGCTCGCGGCCTTTGCCTGGTGGATGATCCAGCTGACTGGCGCCCTGGCCCAGTGGCTGGCGGTGGGTGTCGGTTATTATGCCGTCTTCTCGTGGGCCTGCGTGCTGCGCCAGAAGGATCCCGCGACGTTCAGGCTGATCTGGGGCACGCCGGCCTTCATCTGCACCACGCTGGGCTACAGCATGGTCTCGCTGGCGGCCTATGCGCTGGCCTTCTGGTCCGCGCCCTATGCCGAACAGGTGCTCAAGCTGCCCAAGTCCGAACTGGCCTTCATCCTGGGCGCCAATGGCGCAGTCAGCGGCTTCCTGGGCGTCATCATCGGCGGCCGGGTGGCGGACGCGCTGCGGGCGAAGAACCCGGCCGGGCGCATCCTGGTGATCCTGTTCGGGGTCGTTGCCCCGGCCCTGCCGATCTGGATCGGCTATACCACGCCTGATCCGGTGCTGTTCTATGTGATGAACTTCCTGGCGGGCCTGTGCGGCGCGGCGGCGCTTGGCGCGGCGGCGGCAACGACGCAGGACCTGGTGCTGCCCCGCATGCGGGGCACGGCCACGGCGGCGTTCTTCCTGGGCACCACGCTGGTCGGGCTGTGCTTCGGCCCCTACATGGTCGGGCAGATCTCCGACCTGGCCGGCACGATGGTCGATGGCAAGCTTGTGGGCGATCTGCGCACGGGCATCCTCTCGCTGATCGGGGTGGCTCCGATCGCGGTCGTGCTGCTGATCTATGCCTATCGGGCGATCCCGGCAGCCGAGGCGACCTTGGCCGAGCGCGCCGGGGAGAGCGCCTGACCTCCCCGGATCAGATCCGCCTGATCACGCCGCAGGCGATCCGCGCCCCGCTGTTGCCGGTGGGGTCGGTGCGGTAATCGTCTGCTGCGGCATGAAGCACGATTGCGCTGCCATCGGCGTCGTGCAGCGCGGCATCGATCGCGGCGGCATCCTGGCCGAGGCTGGCGGTGATGGTGCCAATGCCCTTCTTGTTGATCGTCACGTTGGGAAGATCGCCAAGGTGCGCACCCATCGGGTTGTCCTTGCCATGCTGGTGCCCGCCGGGATTGAGATGGGGGCCGGCGCTGGTGAAGGCCGGCGCTTCGCACTTGCCGATCGCGTGCAGATGCATCCCGTGCACCGCGCCGGGCGTGCCGGTCACCGTCACGGTCACCTTCGTATCCGCGCCGCGGCGCTTGATCAGGGCCGTGCCGACGGCCTTGCCATCCGGACCGGCGAGGGTGGCGACGGCGCTGCTGCCCCGGCCGGCCGGCCGCTCACCGTTGGCGCTTCCGGCCAGGCCAAGGGCGATAAGGGCAATGGAAACTGTGCGGATCATGGCTCTCTCCTTGCACCCACTCCACTCATAAGAAAAGGGGGCCGGATTGCTCCGACCCCCCGATCTTTTGAGCGCCTTGCGGCTGCTTACATGCCCGAACCCGGACCGTAGGTGATTTCCACCCGGCGGTTCTGCAGTTCACGGACGCCGTCGGCAGTCGGCACGCGCGGGTTGTTTTCACCGAAGCCCTGGCTGGTGATGGCGCTATCGGCGATCCCACGCGAGCCCAGGTAGGCGCGGACCGAAGCGTTGCGACGCTCCGACAGGCCCTGGTTGTACTTCGGCGTACCCGAGCGGTCGGCATAACCGGCCAGCATGATCGGCACGTTGTTGCAGTTGGCATAGGCCGTAACCGCGCTGTCGAGGATCGACGCCGCTTCCGGAGTGATGTCCGACTTATCCCAGTCGAAGAACACGATGTACGGGCCCTTGTTGCACACCGGAGCCGGCGGAGGCGGCGGCGGAGGCGGCGGGGGCGGCGGGGGAGGCGGCGGCGGGGGCGGCGGGGGCGGCGGCGGCGGAGCCGGTTCGGCGCCACCGAAGTTGTAGCCCAGCGTCAGCATCAGCGAGTGCGACCGGAAACGGGTGCGCACGGTGGTGCCGGCGTTGTTGACCAGGTCATTGCCGCCCTGGTTGTAGAAGCGATACTTCACGCCGAGATCGACGTTGTCGCTGATCGGGGTGCGAATGCCGGCCAGAGCCTGCCAGGCAACGCCCGTGTCCGAATCGTTGAGGTTCAGGGCAACCGCCGGCGAAGCCAGTGCGGTCTTGGCACGACCAACACCGATACCGCCGCCAACAAAGCCCTGCAGGCCATCATCGGGACCGAAATCGAGCAGGCCGTTCAGCATGAAGCTGAGCGCGCTGGCGCTGCCGACAACCTGGGCGTCGCGATACAGAACGGTGTTGGTCGAGAACGCCTTGTCCTTGGCGCTGCGATAGCTGGCTTCGGCTTCAAGGCGGAAACCGCCGAAGTCGTAACCAACGATGCCGCCAAAGTCATAGCCGGTCTTCAGGTCCATCGACCCGATGCCGCCCACGCCAGTAAGGTTCTTGATGTCTTCGACGATCATGGCACCGGCATCAGCCTCAACGTACCAGGAATCGTCACGAGCCAGGGCCGGCGTCGCGAGGGCCGAAGAGGCCAGCGCCATCCCAATGACCAGTTTGCGCATTATCGTTTTCCCCTTTGCACAGGATTGAACCACCGAGTTCGCGACTGTCTAACTGTATCGAAAAGGCTGCGCAAGCCGACAAACCGCTCACCTGTTGCAATAATGTCGCGATTCATCGGCCTCTCCCCGCGAAAATGCATCGCTTCGTCGTACCGGTTCATGCCGCCGGAAGGATTCCGGCCTGGGTAAGGGAATCGATCAGGGCGGACAGGGCGCTGCGGGCCTCGGCATCGACGGTCGTCCCGCCGCTTGGCGGGGCCGGCCGGCTGGCAGCGCGCCATTCCCCGGCGAAACGCCGCTCCGTGCCGCTCGAACGGTCCAGCAGCCGCATGCCGTCGCGCGCTGGCTGGAACAGCCACTGACCCGATTGATACAGTGCCAGCCGCCCGCCCTGGCCAGCCCAGGCACCGGTCGGAGCGGTCCCGACCAGCCAGCACTGGCCCTCGCCGGCTTCGGCGGGGGGCGCATTGGCCGCGCCATCGCCCTCGGCAATCGCGCGGATCCATTCGGCCCCGGCGCGGGTCTTGCCAAAGCCGCGCCCGGCCAGGATCAGCCAGGCCAGCCAGTCACCTTCTGGCGGCAGCTGTCCCTCGTGGGCCCACAGCCGCCAGTGGTGGCGCAAGGCATGGCGCTGGCGCTCGCCCATCCGGGCGAGCAGCGCGCGGCGTTCCTTGCGGGGCAGGCCCAGCAGATAGGCCGCGCGGCTGTCGCTACGCTGGCCCATTGCCTGCCTCTTCTGGGCCACCCTCATCCGGCTCGGCATCATCCGGATCGGGGCCGGCAGCGGCGCGCTGGCGCATCTCGTCGATCATGGCATCGATCGAATCGAGCACGTCCTGTTCGCTCTGTTCGTCTTCAGCGGCGCGGCTGCGGGCGACAGACTGGCGGTGCAGGGTCAAGAGGCGGATCGCGCTGGCCACGTCCATCTTGCGGTCCGGGCTGGGGCTGCGCAGATAGGCCAGCAGGTCCATTTCAAGGTTGCGATAGCCTTCGGCCAGCGCCGCATCCCAGGCCGCGGCAAAGGCCGGGTCCTGCTTGCGGGTGCGATAGGCCCGGCTGGGGACCGTCTTGGCATAGTGCGCCGAGGCGGTGATGTTCGACGTTTCGATCAGGTGCTCCAGGAAATAGGTCCGCCAGTGGCCGGTGCCGGGATTGTCGCCTTCTTCGCGGGCGCGGCTGGTCAGGCGGACTTTCGGCTTCGGCGTGAGGGCCTTGGTCTTGCGGGCACGCGCGGATTTGTGCGGTCCCGATGGGGCCGTGGTCATGGGCATGCTCCTGCTGGAAGAGGGGGGGAGGCGGCGGGTCGATCCGAATCGGTCTATCGCGATGTTCCACTTATGTACCGAATGAGCGTGACAGTGTCAAGCATAATAACCAAAATGGTTATATAGGGACCGGGCTTGCCGCTCGCCGCGCTCGCTTCTAAGCAGCGGGCGGGAATGGGGGAACATCGCGATGCTGCGCAGCCTGTATGACTGGACCATGGCCAAGGCGGCGCATCGCCATGCCGAATGGTGGCTGGCGGCCTTCGCCTTTGTCGAGGCCAGCTTCTTCCCGATCCCGCCGCACCCGCTGCTGGGGCTGATGTGCCTGGCCGAACCGAAGAAGGCGGTGCGTTTTGCGGCCGTAGCCACCTTCGCCTCGGTCCTGGGCGGCCTGCTGGGCTATGCCATCGGCTATGCGCTCTACGATACGATCGGGACCCAGCTGATTGCCCTGCTGGGCCTGTCCGAAAGCTTCCCCAAGGCGGCCTGTTACCTGCGCGAATTCGGCGCCGAGATCATCATGATCAAGGGCGCCACACCGATCCCCTTCAAGCTGCTGACCATTACCGCGGGCTTCATCGCCATGCCGCTGGTACCGTTCATCCTGGCCAGTATCGTCTCTCGCGCGATCAGCTTCATGTTCGTGGGCGTGCTGTTCCGCCTGTTCGGCGCGCCGATCAAGGCCTTCATCGACAAGTACCTGGGCCTTGCCACCGCCGCATTCGTGGTCGTGGTGGTTGGCGGTTTCATCGCTGTCGCCTACCTTGGCGGCGATGCGAGGGAATCGAGCGCGAAATGCGCCGCCGTGGGAGTGATGCAGGGATGAGCGAGCCGCAGATCCACCTTTACCATTGCGCCGATGCCCGCTCGTTCCGCGCGCTGTGGGCGCTGGAAGAACTGGGCCTGCCTTACGAGCTGACCCTGATGCCCTTTCCCCCGCGCGCCCGCTTTGAAGGGTACCGCGATGTCAATCCGCTGGGGACGGTCCCGGCCTGCCTGATCGACGGCCAGCTGATGACCGAAAGCAGCGCGATCCCGCACGTGCTGGCGACCCGCTTTGGTCCGTCCGATCTTGCGCTTGCCCCGGACGAGCCCGACTATCCGGCATACATGAACTTCCTGGTGATGGGCGAGGCGACGCTGACTTTCCCGCAGACGATCCACCTGCGCTATACCCGGCTGGAACCCGGCCGCTGCCCGGAAGCGGCGGCGGACTACGCCCAGTGGTTCGGCGCGCGGCTGCACAACGCGGTCAAGCTGATGGGTCCTGAATTCGCCTGTGCCGGGCGGTTCACCATGGCCGATGTCTCGGTGGGCTATGCGGTGATGCTGGCCATGTCGATCGGGCTGGAGGAACAGGTGCCCGAGGCGGCCCGCGCCTATCTCGATCGGCTCAGCCAGCGGCCAGCCTTCCGCCGCGCCAAGGAGAAGCAGCAGCGATGATCCGGTTTGCCGCCCTTGCGCTTGGCGCAGCATTGATCGCCAATCCGGCCGCCGCCCAGGCCCTGCCCGAAGGCCTGCCGCCGCTTGGCCCGGCCAAGCCGTGCAAGATGCCGAAGGATACCGTCGGCGGGGCGATGGATGCCGAGGCCAAGGCGCTGGCCAGGGGCCTTGTCCCGGCCTGGACCGGCAGCGAGGTGAAGCCCCAGGCCATCGCCAAGCGCATGCAGGCCTTGCAGGTGCCGGGAGTCAGCCTCGCGCTGATCCGGGGCGGAAAGGTGGTGCTGGCGCGCGGCTGGGGCACTGCCGACATGGCCACCTGCGCCCCCGTCACCGCCGATACCCTGTTCCAGGCCGGCTCGGTCAGCAAGGTGGTGACCGCGACGCTGGCCATGCAGGCGGTGCAGGCCGGCAAGCATCCGCTCGATGCCGATATCAACTGGGCGCTGGCCCGCTGGCAGCTGCCGATGAACAAGGCCTATCCCAGGGACCGGGTGACCTTGCGCCAGCTCCTGTCGCACACCGCCGGGGTTTCAAACCCGGATTCGACGGGCTATGCCCCCGGCACGCCGCTGCCGCCCTTGCAGGCGATCCTGACCGGTAAAGGTGTGAAGGGTCAGCCGGTGCGCGTCACCGGCAAGCCCGGCGGGGCCTGGGACTATTCGAACGGCGGCTACCTCGTGGTCCAGGCGGCGCTGGAAGACATGTATGGCGAGGATTTCGCCAAGCTTGCGGACAAGCAAGTGCTCGGTCCGGCGGGCATGACGCGCTCGACCTTTGCCCAGCCGCCCGCCGCGCCCTTGCTGGCAGCGACCGCTGCCGGGCATCACCTGGGCCAGCCCTTCGCCGACCGGTTCTACAATGTCGCCGAACTGGGGGCCGGCGGGCTGTGGTCCACCCCCGGCGATCTGGCGCGGCTGCTGATCGCGCTGCGCGGCGCCTGGACGGGGAGTGATACGTCACTTCTGCCGCAAGCCGCCGCGCGCGAAATGGCCAAGGTCCAGGCCGCCGACTGGGGGTTGGGGCTGAAGCTGAAGGGCCTCGGGTCGGCGTTCAGCTTTGGCCATGACGGTACCCGCTGGGGCATGTTCACCCGCGCCTTCATCCACCCCGAAAGCGGGGACGGCATCGTGGTGATGGCGAATGACTATCGTGGGTTCGACCTGGCCGACGAGATCATTCGTGCTGCCGCGAACCGCTATGGCTGGGCCGCATATCAGTCGAGTCCGCTGGCGAGCCTGCCGGCCGATACCGTGCTCTACCTGCGCGGCTCGATGAACGATTGGGGCATGGCCACGCCGCTGCGCCGCGAAGGGGCGGGCTATATGGCCGAGGTAACTCTCCCGGCCGGTCGCCATGAGTTCAAGCTGGCCACGGCCGACTGGGACTACCTGGCGCTGGGGCAGGGCGAGGGCGCGCGGCTGAAGGCGAACGGCGGCACGCTCAAGCTTGAACCCGGCGGCGGCAACGTGGTGTTCGAAACAGCCGCGCCCGGCCAGTGGCGGCTGGTGCTCGACCGGCTGGCGACCGGGCGGCCCCGGCTGGTGATCACCCCGGCCGGTTGACCGGCACCGTATAGTTCAGCCCGAGCCGGCCACCGTCCGGGTAGATCGTCTGGCCGGTCAGATAGCTGCTGTCATCGCTGGCCAGGAACAGGGCGACAGCAGCCACCTCCTCCGGCGTACCGCATCGGCCCAGGGGGGTGCGGCTGAGGATGCGGTCGCGGGCGGCATCATCCTCGGCGAGGATGCCGGCCAGCATCTCGGTTTCGATCGAGCCGGGTCCGATCGCGTTGACGCGGATGCCTTTTGGCGCAAGTGCCAATGCAGTTACATTGGTCAGCTGTTTGAGTGCGCCTTTGGATACAACGTAGGGTATCTGGTTGGGGATCGCGAGGACGGCGTTGACGCTGCTCATGTTGATGATCGCGCTGCCCGGCCCCATCACCCGCGCCGCCGCCTGGGTGCCCCACAGCGCGGACTTGAGATTGGTCGCCAGAACCCGGTCGAAATCGTCCTCCGCTAACTCGTCCAGGCTGGCGGCATGCGTGATCCCCGCATTGTTGACGAGCACGTCCAGCCCGCCGAGCTGCGCGACGGCAGCCGCGATCATCGCCTCGACCTCGGCCTTGCGGGCAACGTCAGTCCGGCAAGCCTGCTGGCCTAGCGATTCCGCCACTTCGGCGACCTTCCGCCCATCGAGATCGGCCAGCAACAGCCGCGCCCCTTCGGCGGAAAACCGCTCGGCAATCGCCCTGCCGATCCCCTGCGCCGCCCCGGTAACCACCACGCGCTTGCCCTGCAATCGGCTCATTTCCGCCCCCTTCGCCCGCTAGCCCGCGTTCAGCGGAATGGCAGTGCTGAACTTGTGGCGCCGCTTGATGAAACGCATTTCATAACGCGCCACCGCCGGATGGCTGGCCAGCTCGCTATCCGCGAAGGCATTGAACCCTGCCATGTCCCGCGCCAGCACCAGCAGGACCACATCGACCGGCCCGGAAACCTCGACCACCATCTGCACTGCTGGATTGGCCTCCAGACCGCGGATGAAGGCCATTACCTCGCCCACCTCGTGCCGGGCCAGCACCACCTCGATCAGCGCGGATAGCAGGCCTTCAACTTGCTCGGACAGCACCGCGCGGTTAGCGGCAACGATCCCGTCGGCGCGCAGACGCCGCACCCGCCGGGCGATGGCCGATGGTGACAGTGGCACCCGCGCGGCCAGCTCCTCGGCCGTCAGCAGGGCATCCTCTTGCAACAGCGTGAGCAGGGCGCGGTCAAATTCGTCGAGCTTGCGCGATTCCGGCACGATCAGGTCCCCTGATGCCAGAAACTGGCACCTTTACGCCGCGATTTGCCCGCAACTGCCGGGCCTGCCAAGCTAGAATTGGCGGCATAGGAGATCCCGATGCCGCCACGCACGAACTACACCAATCGCCTCCTCGTCCCGCTCGCCCTGATGCTGGTGCCTGTCACCCTTTTCGCCGCGCCTGCCAGCCCAGTCCGGGCGCAGCCCGCTGCCGACGCCAGCGTGACGTCCGCCAGCGAGACGGTTGCCGCTGCCCGGCGGATCATCGCAGCGCGCTATGTCCTGCCCGAAACCGCCAGCCGGCTCGACGCAGCGCTGGCCGCCGCCGAACGGGCCGGCCGGTTCAAGGGCTTGAAGGGCGAAGCCCTGGCCTTGCGGATCAACGAGGTGATGCGGACCGTAACCGCCGATGCGCACTTGTCCGTCAGCTTCGATCCCACCCTGGCGGCCCGGCTGGCCGCTGGCCGGCAAGCCGGGGGTGATGGTCCGCCGCCCGACATGGTGCGCGATACCGTCCTGGCCAATGGCGGGGTCGCCCGGCTGGAGGTGCTGCCAGGGAATGTCCGCTATCTTGATTATCGGGGCTTTTATTGGGAGACACCGGAAGCCGAGGCGGCGCTGGCCAATGCCATGGCATTCCTGCGCGGCGGCGATGCCATCATCATCGATATCCGGCGCAACGGCGGTGGATCGCCCGGTGCTGTGGCCGCGATGGCGGGATACTTCCTGAAGGCCGGAACGCCGCTGGCCCGCTTCGAGATGCGCGGCCAGCCAGGCGAAACCAACGAGGCGGCGCCGGCCCCATTCTCGCTGGCCGGAAAGCCGGTCTATGTGCTCGCCGGGAAGGGTTCATTCTCTGCCGCAGAAGAGTTTGCAGCGCACGTTTCCGCCTTTGGTTTTGCCCAATTGGTCGGGACCAACACCGGTGGCGGAGCCTTCCGAAACGAGTTCGAGGTGCTGCCGGGCGGTTTCCTGCTGAGCGTTTCGATCGGACGACCGGTACATGCGGTCACTGGCAAGGACTGGGAAGGTGTCGGCGTTGCCCCGGCAATCGCCACCAGCGAAGCGGCGGCCCTCGACGTTGCCCAGGCCGAGGCGATCAGGGCCGTATTGGCCCGGGCCCCGGCGGGTGAACGCGCCAGCCTGGAGCGGCTGGCCGCCTATTATGTGGCGAAAGCCGAAGGGCGCGCCGCCAGCCGCCCGCTGGAAAGCTATGAGGGCGCATTCGGCAACCGCACGTTCAGCGTTGCAGAGAGCAAGCTGCTGGTGGCCCGTGACGGTCGGCCGCCGGTTGCTCTGCAGCCGCTCGGTCCGGACCTGTTCGCCACGGCTGGCAATCCGGCGCAGCAATGGCGGTTCGAATGGGCGGGCACCGCAGTCAGCGCGGTCACCGTCGATGATGGCCGCGGGGATGGCTTGCGGCTGGAGAAAGCCACCAGGTAGGCTGTCGGGGCCGCGGGGATCAGATGATCCCCACGGCCTTTCCGGCGCGCTCGAACATGCCGATAATCGTCTGGACCTGTTCGCTGGTGTGCTCGGCGCAAAGCGAGCAACGCAGCAGGGTCATCCCTGCCGGGGTCGCCGGCGGGCGGGCCAGGTTGACGTAAAGACCTTCCTTCAGCAGCGCCTCCCACATCGCCGCGCCCTTTTCCAGGTCGGGCATGATCACCGCGATGATCGCGCTTTCGGCCTTGTCTGTACCCAGCTTGAAGCCCTTGTCCCGCAGCCCCTGGTGCAGCACCCGCGAGTTTTCCCACAGGTGCGCGCGCTTGTTTCCGGCATGCATCAGCTTGCGGATCGAGGTAGCGGCGGTGTGGACCACGCTGGGCGGCAGGCTGGCGGTGAACACATAGGGGCGGCAGACCAGCCGCAGGATTTCGAACTTGGGGTGGTTGGAGACGCAGAACCCGCCGACCGTGCCGACCGACTTGGAGAAAGTGCCGATCACGAAGTCGACATCCTCAAGCACGCCCTGGTCCTCGGCCACGCCGCGCCCGCTGGGGCCGATGAAGCCCATCGAGTGCGCCTCGTCCACCAGCACCATCGCGCCGTTATCCTTGGCGACCTTGATCATCTCCTTGAGCGGGGCAATGTCGCCCAGCATCGAATAGACGCCTTCCAGCACGACCAGCTTGCCCGCGCCTTCCGGGATGCGCTTCAGGCGCTTTTCCATCGCTTCGATGTCGTTGTGCTTGAACGGCACCACCTCGGCATCGCCCATCTTGCAGCCATCCCAGATGCTGGCGTGGCTATCGATGTCGAGCACGATGTAATCGCCCTTGCCGGCGATGGTGGAAATGATCCCCAGGTTGGCCTGATACCCAGTGGAAAAGACCATCGCGTGGTCCATCCCGTAGAATTCCTTGAGCGCATCCTCCACCGCGCGGTGCCCGGCATAGGTGCCATTAAGCACCCGGCTGCCGGTGGTGCCCGATCCGAAGTCGTCAAGCGCTTGCTTGCCCGCCTCGATCACGTCGGGATCGAAGGTCATGCCCATGTAGTTGTAGGTACCGAGCAGGATCATCGGCCGCCCGTTGCACACCGCCTCGGTGGGGGAGATCACCCGCTCCATCACCAGGTTGAACGGGTCTTCCTGGCCGTGAGCCAGCAGGTTGGTGCGCAGCTCGATCAGCGGGTCGAACTTGGAAAACAGGTCGGTCATTGCTCGAATCAGCCCTGCAGATTCACCACGGCATCGATCAGCTGGCCGTAAGTCTCGATCTCGGCCTGCTGGTTCATGCTGATGATGATGTCGAACTCGTCCTCGATCGCAGCGACGAAATCCATGACCGTAAGGCTGTCGAATTCCAGGTCGCCGGCAAAGGTGCTGGCATCGGTGATTTCCACGCCCTTCTTGTTGAAGGGCTCGATGATCCCGGCGATCTTCTCGGCAGTGGCGGCGCGATCCATGTTATTCATGCTCCGATGTGTTTTGCGGCCCTCTGGCCGATGAATGGGGCGGAAAAGCGGCGCGGCATGGGAAATGTCAAGCGGAGGCCCTTTCAACCAGGCTTTTGACCGCTGCCATGAACGGCCCGATCGAGACCGGCTTGGCCAGATAGCCCTCGGCTCCGGCATCGCGGATGCGCTCCTCGTCGCCCTTGCCGGCATAGGCGGTGACGGCCAGAACCGGGATCTGGCGCAGCACGGCGTCGGCCTTGGCTGCCTCGATCAGATCGAGCCCCGAAACATTGGGCAGCTGGATGTCCATGATGATCAGGTTGGGCACGAAATTGCGCGCCTTGTCGAGCGCCTCCAGCCCGTCGGCACAAGGCTCGACCGCATAGCCCTGGCTGCGCAGCACATCGCAGAACAGCTTGCGGTTGAGGTCGTTGTCCTCGACAACCAGGATGCGCTTTGCCATGCGCGATGCCCTACACCGTTACGCCGGAGCCCTGCAATTCTTCGTCAGCCCCAATCCCCCGCCGACCCCTTTGCCCTGGCGCTTGGCGCCCTGGTCTGGGTGCTGGCCGATGGGCCGAGGGCCGAGCGGCTGCTGGCGCTGACCGGCCTGGATGCCGATGCCTTGCGTTCGGGCCTAACCGATCCTGCGGTACTTGGGGCGGTGCTCGATTTTCTCGGCGCTCACGAACCTGACCTTTTGGCCGCATCCGATCATTTGGGGGTTGCACCACAGGCCCTGATCGCGGCACGGGATTCGTTGACATGAGCAAACCCCTGATCATCTCCGATTGCGACGAAGTGCTGCTGCACATGGTCGTCCCCTTTGCCCAGTGGCTCGACGAGAGCCAGGGCGTGACTTTCTCGATGGTCGGCAACGATTTCAGCCGTGCCGTGCGCTGGAAGGACAGCGGCGAACTGGTTGAAGGGCCCAAGATCTGGGAGTTCCTGCAGGGCTTCTTCGATAACGAGATGCACCGGCAATACCCGATCGCCGGTGCCGTAAGCGCGATCAACACGCTGGCCGACCATGCGGACGTGGTGATTCTGACCAACCTGCATGACAAGCATAACGAAGCCCGCCGTCGGCAACTGCTCGATCATGGGATTGAGGCGCGGGTCTTTACTAACCAGGGCCCGAAAGGTCCGGCGTTACAGGCCATCCTCGACGAGTACCGGCCCAGCCATGCCGTATTCATCGACGATATCGCCAATCACCACGGTTCGGTGAAGGACGTGGCGCCGCATATCGACCGGCTGCATCTGTGCGGGGAGCCTACCCTTGCTCCGCACATTTCCTGCGCCTTTCAGGCTGGTCACGCCCATGCCCGGATCGACACCTGGGAGCATGCCTTGCCGTGGCTCCTCTCGCGCCTTCACGGAGAGAACAATGACTGATGCTGAAGTCGAAGCGAAGCTGGCCGAACTGGGCCTGACCTTGCCCGAAGCGGCGGCGCCGGTCGCAGCCTATGTGCCGGTGGTGATTTCGGGCGGGCATGCCTTCGTTTCCGGGCAGGTCTCGTTTGTGGACGGCAGCCTGATGAAGGGCCGGCTGGGTGAGGACCTCTCGCTCGAAGACGGAATCCGCGCGGCGCAGGGCTGCGGCCTGATGATCCTGGCCCAGCTCAAGGCCGCACTCGGTTCGTTCGAGCGGGTCGAGCGGATCGTCAAGCTGGGCGGCTTCGTGAATTGCACTGGCGATTTCACCGATCAGCCCAAGGTGGTGAACGGAGCCTCCGAACTGATGGTCGCCCTGTTCGGCGATGCCGGCAAGCATGCCCGGGCGGCGGTGGGCGTGCCCAGCCTGCCGCTGGGCTGCGCGGTCGAAGTCGATGCCATTGTCGCCCTTCGCGCCGATTGACCGCTCGCGGGTGCCCGTGCCCGAGTCCGGCACGCGTGTGCTGGCTGCGCGAATGGGCTTTTGCTCATCGCGGGCTGCATGGACCGGGTGTACCGGAGAACTCACCCACGGCCTTTGCCGGGGCGATCGCGCGGGGCCTGGGCATCGAATGCGATATCCAGCGATCGAGCGATGGCCAGGCGATGGTCTTCCATGATGCGACGCTGGACCGGCTGACTGTCGAGCAGGGCCCCGTTGCGCAGCGCAGTGCCGCAGAACTCGGCCAGATTGGCCTGGTCGGCGGACACGATACGATCCCGACATTGCGCCAGCTATTGGACCAGGTGGCGGGCCAGGTGCCGCTGCTGATCGAGATCAAGTCGCCAAGGGATGACCACCGCCGGATCAGCGCCTTGTGCCTGTCGGTGCGGCGCGTGCTGGAAGGCTATCAGGGGCCGCATGCGATCATGAGCTTCGATCCCCGGATCGTCCGCTGGTTTGCCGATCATTCACCGCTGACCTTGCGCGGCCTCGTTGTAACTGAAGAGAATGACAAGGCGCTGCCCGGCATGATCCGCCGCCGGCTGTCATTGTGGCATGCCCGGCCGCAGTTCCTTGCCTATGATATCCGCGATCTGCCGAGCCGCTTTGCCGCCTCGCAGCGCGCGCGCGGCCTGCCGGTGACCACCTGGACCGTGCGCAGCCCCGAACACCGCGAACGGGCCGCAGCCCATGCCGATGCGCCGATCGCGGAGGGCGCGGGGATCGCGTGAGCAGTACGGCGATCGAGGCGCGGGTGCTCGGCGCAGTGGGCGAAGTGCCTGCGGCCGAGTGGGATGCATTGACGGGGGGCAACCCCTTTCTCAGCCACGCCTTCCTGACCGCCCTGGAGGATTCGGGCTCGGTCGGGCCGGGCACTGGCTGGACCCCGGCCCCGATTGCGATCAATGGCGCCGACGGGCGACTGGCGGCGGCCTTGCCGGCTTACCTCAAGGGGCACAGCCAGGGCGAATATGTGTTTGATCATGCCTGGGCCGATGCCTGGCACCGGGCCGGCGGCAACTACTACCCCAAGCTCCAGATCGCCGTGCCCTTCACGCCGGCCACGGGGCCGCGTCTGTTGCTGGGCGATCCCGCGCTGGCCCTGCCGCTGCTTCGCGCGGCCGAACAGCTGTGTGTGGCCAACGGCCTGTCATCGGCTCACGCCACTTTCATCGCGCCAGATCAGGTGCCCCTGTTCGAGGCGGCCGGCTGGCTGCTGCGCAGCGATATACAGTTCCACTGGGAAAACCGGGGCTATGCCAGCTTCGAGGACTTTCTGGGCGCGCTATCCAGCCGCAAGCGCAAAGACATCCGCAAGGAACGCGCCGCCGCCCAGGCTGGAGTGGAAATTCGGCACATCACGGGGCCGGAACTGAACGAAGCGCATTGGGATGCCTTCTGGCACTTCTATCAGGATACCGGCGCGCGCAAATGGGGGCGCCCCTATCTGACCCGTGAGGCCTTTACCCTGCTGGGGCAGCGGATGGCCGATGGGATCCTGCTGATCCTCGCCTATCTGGATGGTCGGCCAGTGGCCGGGGCGCTCAACTTCATCGGACCTGACGCGCTTTACGGCCGCTATTGGGGTGCGCTCGTCGACAAGCCGTTCCTGCATTTCGAGCTGTGCTATTATCAGGCCATCGATGCCGCGATTGCGCTAGGCTTGCGCCGGGTTGAAGCCGGGGCGCAGGGCGGGCACAAGCTGGCCCGGGGCTATGAACCGGTCGAGACGCGATCAGCCCATTACATCGTCCATCCCGGCTTTCGCGAAGCCGTGGCCGATTTTCTTGATCGCGAACGGCGCGGGGTCGCGGCGGACCGGTTGTTCCTGGCGGAACGCGCACCCTTCAGGAAAGACTGAGGCCGTTCAGGCCGCCTTGCGAGCGGTCGCCGAGAGCCACTCGCGGGCGCGCCGCTGGGCTTCCGCGATTTCGCGCGCGGTCATCTCGTCGGAAACGTCGGCGCGGCAGAGCGCGGCCTCGGCATGGCCAGCGGCAGCGGCGAGGTTGAACCATTTGTGCGCTTCGATCAGATCGCAGTCCACGCCGTGGCTGCCGGTCGAATAGGCCACGCCAAGATCGTAGTAGGCGCTCGTATCGCCTTGGGCGGCGGCGGCCAGACAAGTGGCGACCAGCAGGTCTTCCCCGGTTTCGATCAAGGGCCTTGCGGCCGCGAAGGCTTCAGTGTGGATCCAGGTCGTGCTCATTTTCCAACCCCCAGTTCGGTCCGGACCCCTGTTGCCCGGTGACAGGCCGAAACTTGCGAAACTTGGTCAACAAAAGGTTAATGCGAGCGAAAGTCTTTTTCATGACACGCAAATGGCCGGTTAACAGCGCCCGGCGCGCAAACAGCTTTCTGCCTGTGGAATGTCATTGAACTGCCGCATTGCCGCTTGTGCGGGCCATGCCCCGCCACTATACGCGCGGTCGAAAACCGGCGTCTGGTAGCTATCGGGAAAACCCGGGGCAGCAGGGACCTCGCTGGGTCCGTTCGGTTGGGTGTGGAGAGTTTATGGCAACGGTTCTGGGCGAAGAAATTGACGTCCTTGCCAAGGCGAAGCGTTCGCTTGGCGGTGATTATACCCCGAGCGACAGCGAAGATTACATGTGCGAGGCTCAGCTGGACTATTACCGGCGGCTGTTGCTCGAATGGAAGAAGCTGATCCTCTCGGCGGCGCAGGACACCCTGCAATCGCTCCAGGATGGCCCGATCCGGGAACCCGATCTCAATGACCGGGCCTCGAGCGAGACGGACTGGGGGATCGAACTGCGCACCCGCGATCGCCAGCGCAAGCTGATCGCCAAGATCGATTCGGCGCTGCGCCGGATCGAGGAGGGCGAATACGGCTATTGCGAAGTCACCGGCGAGCCGATTGGCCTTGGTCGGCTGTCCGCTCGTCCGATCGCCACAATGACGGTCGAAGCGCAGGAAGCCCATGAACGCCGCGAGAAGATTTCGCGCGACGATTAAGCCTTCCGGTTGGTCGCGATCCTGGTGAAGCCGCGCTGCCAGTAGGGATCCGATCCGGCGTTAACCGCATCTTTGGCATTCCGGTTTAGTCTTCAGCGATGGCATCCCGGCTAGTTCCCTTTTCCCGAGGGGGCAGGCTGAAGCCGGAACCAGGAGTACGAGACGCGACCATGGGCGGGAACGAGCATCGGCAGATCACGCGTGACAGCCTGTTCCTTTCGGCTGACCTGCGGATTGACGGGATCGAGGGCGAGCACAAGGTGCGCGTACGAAACCTGTCGTCTGGCGGCCTCATGGCCGACGGCGGCCCCCAATTGCAGCGCGGCGTCCTCGTCTGGATCCAGCTCCGCAACATCGGCTGGGTCGAAGGGACAGTGGCCTGGGTCCAGGACAGTCGCTGCGGGATTGCCTTCCGGGAAGAGATCGATCCGAAGCTGGCCCGCGCACCCGTTACCGTCGGCGATGGTCCGCCGCGGTTTGTTCGCACGCCACTCGTCCACCAGCCCGAGTACACGACCCTGCGCAAGATCTGACGGGCGGGCCTGTCCGCCTTCGTTCTAATCGGCTAAGCTAGGCCCATGTCGCCCAAGCTGCGCCGCCTGTTGTCTCCGCTCGCCCTGCTGGTTGCGCTGTCTGGCTGCAATTCGGCCAGCGACCGCGTGGTCGAATTGGTGGTCATCGGAGAGCCGGGCTCGCTTCTGGCCACCGGCCCGCGACTGCCCCTCGCCGCACAACTGGTCCGATCATCGACCGTCGAGGGGCTTGTCGGTTTCGACGAGCGCGGCCGGGTGGTCCCGGCGCTGGCCGACCGCTGGATCGTCACGGACGATGGGCTTAGCTATATCTTCCGCCTGCGCGACGGGACCTGGCCCGACAAGACGCCCCTGACGGGCGATAGCGCCCGGGCGGCGCTGGTCCAGGCGATTGCCGCGCTGCGCGGCACGGCCCTCGCGCAGGATCTGGCCGGAATTGCCGAGGTCCGGGCGATGGCCGGACGAGTGGTCGAAATCCGCCTGCGCCAGCAACAACCCGATTTCCTGCAATTGCTCGCCCAGCCGGAGCTTGGCCTGGCCCGCAAGGGGCGCGGGGCAGGGCCGATGCGCCTGAAGCGGGAAAAGGGTAGCGTTCTGCTCACCCCGATTGCGCCCGAGGATCGGGGCTTGCCCCAGGTCGAAGACTGGGCGGAACGCAGCCGCAGGCTGCGGCTGTCGGCACTGCCGGTCGAGCGGGCAATCACCCGCTTCAATGCCGGCGAAGTCGATGTGGTCCTTGGCGGGCGGCTGGCCGATTTTCCGCGGCTTGATGCGAGCGGTGTGTCGCGCGGGGCGATCCGGCTTGATCCGGTGGCGGGCCTGTTCGGCCTTGCTGTTGTCGCTCCGCAGGGATTTCTTGCGGATGCCGAGAACCGCGAAGCCATCGCCATGGCGATCGACCGCGACGCCTTGGGCATCGCACTCAATGTCGGCGGATGGACTGCGACGACCCGGATCGTCAATCCGGGCGCGGGCGACGATAACGGGACAGTGGGGGAGCGCTGGCCCGGCGAAGGACTGGCGGAACGCCGCGCCACTGCGGCCGCGCGCGTCGCCCGCTGGAGTGCGGGCAGGGGGCAGCCGCAATTGCGGATTGCCTTGCCGTCCGGACCGGGCAGCGACCTGCTGTTTACTCGCCTGCGCAGCGATCTGGAGGCAATCGGCATTTCTGCCCGCAAGGTTGCCGAAAATGCGCCCGCCGACTTGCGGCTGGTCGATGCGGTCGCGCGTTATCCGCGCGCCGGCTGGTTTCTGAACCAGCTTAGTTGCACAAATGTCCGCACCCTGTGTAGCGCAGCAGCGGATCGGCTAGCCGCCCAGGCCCTGGCCGAGACCGATCCGGCCCGGCGGGCTGACCTGTTCGCCCAGGCTGAGGCTCAGTTGACCATCGCTAACAGCTTCATCCCCTTCGGCGTGCCGATCCGCTGGTCGCTCATCAGCGGGAATACGACCGGATTCATGCCCAACCCCTGGAACGTACACCCCTTGTTGCCGCTGGCCATGCTCCCCAAATGATCTCGATCAGTCGGGCTAATCGTTGGCGGCAAGGAAGTGGTGATGGACAGTGTCAAGAAGCTCAACCGGCCGCAGCGCATGGATAGGCTGACCACGGATCTCCCGCTCGGCAGCGATCCGCTCTCGGTCCGGCGCAGGATCGAGGCACTGGAGCGCCTGCTTGAAGGCCTGGTGGAAATACCGGTGCTGCGTCGCCGGGTCGGCCTCGATGCGATCGTCGGGGCGGTGCCGGTAGCGGGCGATCTGCTGACCGCCGGTCTTGGCCTTTACCTGGTCTGGGAAGCGCGCAATCTGGGCCTGCCGAAGTGGCAACTGTGGCGGATGATGGCGAATGTCGGGTTCGATGGACTGATCGGCGCGGTGCCCGTCGCCGGGGATCTGTTCGACCTGTTTTATCGTTCGAATACCCGCAACTTGCGGATTATCCGCAAGCACCTGGATCGGCATCATCCAGCCACAAAAGTCATCGAAACCTGACCGAGATACCCCGCGACTCGCCGGAATCCGCGCGTTTACGAGAAATTAACCTTTCCTCTTCATTGGTCATATGGTTAATGGCTGGCAATGACCCTTACGAAAGGGTTGTTGTCGTAAACGGGGCAAAGGGGACGACCCATGCGTGTACTGCTGATCGAGGACGAGCCTACCACGGCACGGGCCATCGAGCTGATGCTCACCACCGAGGGTTTCAATGTCTATTCGACCGATCTGGGCGAGGAAGGCTTGGATCTTGGCAAGCTCTATGACTACGACATCATTCTCCTCGACCTGAACCTGCCCGATATGCACGGGTATGACGTGCTCAAGAAGCTGCGCGTCGCCAAGGTCCAGACCCCGGTGCTGATCCTTTCGGGCATTAGCGAGATGGATTCAAAGGTGCGCTCGTTCGGCTTCGGGGCCGACGATTACGTCACCAAGCCGTTCCACCGCGAGGAACTGGTAGCCCGCATTCATGCGGTGGTGCGCCGTTCGAAGGGCCATTCGCAGTCGGTCATCCGTACCGGCAAGCTGGCGGTGAACCTGGATGCCAAGACCGTCGAGGTCGACGGTGCCCGCGTCCACCTGACCGGCAAGGAATACGCGATGCTCGAGCTGCTGTCGCTGCGCAAGGGCACCACGCTGACCAAGGAAATGTTCCTGAACCACCTGTACGGCGGTATGGACGAACCCGAGCTCAAGATCATCGACGTGTTCATCTGCAAGCTGCGCAAGAAGCTGGCGCATGCCTGCGGCGGCGAAAACTACATCGAGACCGTCTGGGGCCGCGGCTATGTGCTGCGCGATCCGGGTGAAGAGGCGGTTGCCGCCTGATCTGCCAGGCCATTATCAAACGTTGCGGCCCGCCTTTCGGCGGGCCGTTTGTTTTTGTGGATCGGTCATGGCCGGGGCCGCGAGAGTCGGGTTAACCGGCCGGCTTGAAATAGTTGGTTTCCATCTTCGGCATTTCACTGCCGGCCCACACGATGGTTTCCGTCATCGACTGGCGGTCCTTTGCAACCGCGTAAACGCGCGTGGAGACCGGGCTGCCGTTCTTGCCGAGGGTCATGACCAGCGTGTTGGGAGCCGGCTGGCGCAGCGAAACGGTATCGATGAAGCCCATGTTGCCGCTGACGGGCACCGGCTGACCGTCGAGGGCTGCGGTCGATTCCGCGAATTGAACGCTGCCATCCGGGCCGACTATTTCCACGCGGGTGGTCCATTTCTGATCGGGGGAGACCCGGAAGGCCATCGTCATACGGCGCGGTCGCTCCCCAGCCGGGATGCGCGCAACGTCGAGTGACCAGGTTCCGACTAGCGGCAATCGCTGGGCGGGTGCACCTCGGATAGTCGCCGGGAGCCCTGCCTGAGATTGCGAATCCGCGGCTGTCAGCGTGACGCCAGCTGCGGTGGCAATGGATAGCGCGGCTAGCATGCCGATCGTTGCTTTCGACCAATTGCGCCCTGAAGGCTCGGGCTGCTGCACTTCATTGGTCGAGGAACCGGGTGGAGGTAGCTCGATATTCTTGTCCCAGATTTTCTGGGCATCCAGCAATCGGGCCAGTTCCCGGCTGCTGCCGATCCCGGTCTTGCGGCGGGCGTCGCGCAGGCGTTCGTTGATCGAGGCTTCAGTGCGCCCCAGGCGCGCGGCGATTGTCTTGACGGTGTGTCCGGCAGTCAGCAGGCGCAGGATCTCGCGTTCCTTGTCGCTCAAGGCCGTTAACGAACCGGGAGGGCGTTCCATGACAGACATGGCTATCTGCTCACCATAGGCGGCGCGAGACGTCCATCACAATTTTTTTGGGGCACGCCCAGTGAGATTGGCATAGCAGATTGAAAAATAGATATAAAAAGCCCTGCTGCGCGGACCGGTCGGCGCAAGCTTGACCCCTGCCGGGACGACTGCCAAACGCGCTGATCATGACCGCGCACAAACCCGGCGATCCGACCACGATCAACCGTCTCTACGGCCGCGCCAAGGGCAAGCCCCTGCGGGCCGGGCAGCAGGCGCTGGTGGACCAGTTGTTACCACAGATCGCGGTTCCCGCGGATGGTGCGGTGACGGCGGTGGGCCTGTTCGGGCAGGATTGCCCGCTGCATTTCGAGATCGGCTTTGGCGGGGGCGAGCATATGGCGGCGCGGGCCGACATGCTGCCGGATCACGGGTTCATCGGGGCCGAGCCGTTCCTGAACGGGGTGGCCCAGGCGCTGGTCCACGTCTCCGGCGATCATGGCAAGCACCCGCCCCTGGGCAATGTTCGAATGTACCACGGGGATGCCCTCGATGTCCTTCAACGCATACCAGACGGGCACTTGAGCTTCCTTTACCTGCTCCATCCCGATCCCTGGCCCAAGGCGCGCCATGCCAAGCGGCGGATGATGAACGATGGCCCGGTCGATCTGTTCGCGGCCAAGCTCAAGCCCGGCGGCGAGTTCCGCTTTGGCACCGATCACCCGGTCTATGTTCGCCACGCGCTGATGGTCATGCGGCGCCACGCCCACCAGTTCGAATGGCTGGCCAGTGGGCCGCGCGATTTCCAGGTCCGGCCCGGCGGCTGGCCCGAGACGCGCTACGAGCACAAGGCCCGGACCGTCTATGGCCACGAGGTCTGGTACTTCCGCTACCGTCGCACGGCCGATTGAGAGCTGTCAGCCCAGGATCGCTGCCCGGATGATGGCGGCGGCCAGGCCGAAGAAGGCGAGGCAGGCCGGCACCGTCAGTACCTGTGCCGCGACGGCGGGGGTATCCATCGGCCCCGTCCAGGTCTGGAGCGGACCGATCCCCCGGGCAAAGGCCGAGCGGCGCACCGGCCGGGCCACGCCGAACAGGGTGGCGGCCGATCCGAAATACATCAGCGCGTAACCGATGCTGATGACGAGAGCGAACAGCGCCTCGCCATCATGCCCTGTCGCGGCGATCAGGCCGCCGAAAAAGGTGCCATAGCACAGCGCCATCGTCCCCCAGATCCAGGCCGGCATTTCCAGGTCGACCCCTTCGGGCTGGACCCGCGGCGCGGCGGCGGTCGGCAGGACCGCGGCGATGACCGTGGCTTCATGGGCATCGGCCAGATCCTCGGCCGGGAAGGTTGGTGTCAGGTCAAGCATGGCTCATTCCTTTCAATGCCTGGAGGTCGCGACGCCCGTCGCGGTGGATGCGGATGCCGGTCAGCAGGCTGTCGGCGATGGCCCGGGCCCGCCCGGCGACCAGCCCGGTCGCAGCCGGATCCCGCTCCAGCTCGCGCAATGTTGCCTCGAACAGGACCAGCCAGCGGCGAAAGTGGAAGCGTTCGATCCCGGGGATCGCGGCGTGCAGCGCCATCGGGCTGCCGCTGAAGCTGCCTTCGCCGCGCAGGATCATGCCCCAGAACTGTTTCATCCGGGCGAGATGCGGCGGCCATTCGGAAACCCGCTGGGCAAAGATCGGACCGAGCACGGCGTCGGTCCGGACCTTTCCATAGAATTGTTCGACCAGGCGATCGATGAAGACCGGATCGATGCCAAGCGCTTCGGCCTGGTCCAGCTTGGCGCTGCGGGCAGCGGAGGTGTGCGGGTGTGGCTCGGCCATGGCTGCGACTCGATAAGTGGTAAACTATATGCCACTTATATCCGCTTGCTGCCAAAAGCAACATTCAATATACCACTTTAATGCGGCTTAACCTCCACACCGACTATGCCCTGCGGCTGCTGATGTTCCTGGCCCAGCGCGGCGACCAGGCCGCCGTCGACGAGATTGCCGCCGCCTTCGGCATTTCGCGGCATCACCTGATGAAGGTGGCGCAGGAACTGACCCGCCAGGGGTTCGTTGTCGCCCGGCGCGGGCGCGGCGGCGGGCTGGCGCTGGCGCGGCCGGCGGCCGAGATCAACCTGGGCGAGGTAGTCCGCGCGCTGGAACCGACCGGGCAGTTCGTCGAATGCTTCGACCGGTCGACCAATGCCTGTACGATTGCCGGTGCCTGCGGGCTGCAGGGCGCGCTGAACCTCGCCCTGGGGGATTTCCTGGCCCGCCTCGATCGCTACAGCCTGGCTGACCTGGTGCCCGATCACGTCCGCTTTGCCGCCGCGCTGGCCGCGCAGCGCCCCGCCGCAGGATAATTTCGCTTCGGCGCTGAACCGAAAAACTTTGTGGTGCAGGCCATTCCGAAACTCTAGCTTTTCGATCGACATTAACCCGTTGTGGAGTCGGTCATGGATTTCGGCAGCATCGATCTTGCCTACCTGCTCCCGTTCATTGGCGTCGGCTTTGCCGCCCAGCTGGTTGATGGCGCTCTGGGGATGGCCTTTGGCGTGATTACCAATACCCTGCTGGTCGGGGTGCTTGGCGTCCCGCCGGCGCAGGCGTCACAACGCGTCCACGTGGTTGAATGCTTCACCACCGCCACTTCAGCCGTCAGCCACCTGCTGCATGGCAACGTCGATCGCCAGCTGTTCTTCCGCCTGCTGATCCCGGGCCTGATCGGGGGCGTGGCAGGGGCCTATGTGCTCACCTCGCTTGATGCCGCGGTGGTCAAGCCGTTCGTGCTGGCTTACCTCGCCAGCGTCGGCCTCTACCTGCTCTGGCGCGGGCTGTTCTACCCGCCCAAGCTGCGCGACGCCAAGCTGGTTGCGCCGCTGGGGTTGTTCGGCGGCTTCCTCGATGCGGCGGGCGGCGGTGGCTGGGGGCCGGTGGTCACCTCGAACCTGCTGATCCAGGGGGCCGATCCGCGCAAGGTGGTCGGCACGGTCAACTCGGTGGAGTTCTTCCTGACCCTGACGATCAGCGCCACCTTCATTTATCACCTGGGCTTTGCCGATGTTGCCGGGGCCACGCTGGGCCTGCTGATCGGCGGGGTGGCGGCGGCGCCGCTGGGGGCCTGGGCGGCCAAGCACTTCCCGCCCAAGACGATGCTGATTCTGGTCGGGATCGTGCTGTCCCTGACCAGCGGTTACGGGGTTTATCGCGCGCTGGGGTAAGTGGACCAGCCCGGGCGCGCCCGCGGGGCGCCCTTCGCGGCACCCCGCGGGGCCGCGAAGGGCCGACCCGGCAGGATCAGCCCGCGACGCCCGCCGCCGCCAGCACCGCCAGCGTCAGCACGTCGGGCGCGATCGCTGTCATCGGGATCACCTGCACCGGTTTTTCCATCCCGATCAGCATGGGCCCGATCGTGGCATTGCCGGCCAGTTCGCGCAGCAGCTTGGCCGAGATATTGGCCGACTGGAGCCCCGGCATGATCAGCACGTTGGCGGGGGCGGTCAGGCGGCTGAAGGGATAGTTCTTCATCACCGTGGGGTTCAGCGCGGCATCCGGCGCGACTTCGCCCTCATACTCGAAGCCCGGATTTTCCGCATCGAGCAGGGACACCGCATCGCGGATGTTTTCCAGATAACGGCCCGGCGGGTTGCCGAAGGTGGAGTATGACAGGAAGGCCACCCGCGGCTCATGGCCCAGACGGCGCGCCACGGCTGCGGTTTCCTTGGCGATCACCGCCAGTTCGGCGGCATTGGGCCGCTCGTTCACCGTGGTATCGGCCAGGAACACGGTGTAATTCTTGCCGATCATCAGGTGGATGCCGAAGGGCAGGCGGCCTTCCTGCGGTTCCAGCACCTGGCGCACTTCGCGGATCGTCTGGGCAAAGGTGCGGGTCTTGCCCGTCACCATGGCATCGCCCACCCCCAGCTTCAGCAGCAGCGAGGCAAAGACGTTGCGATCCTGGTTGACCATCCGGCGCACGTCACGCTCAAGGAAGCCGCGCCGCTGGAGCTTGTCGTACAGCAGCTCGACCATGGCCGGCACGTGTTCGCTCACGGCCGAATTCTCGATGTGCCAGGCGTTCGGGTCTTCCACGCCCAGTTCGGCCAGCTTGGCCTTGACCTGTTCGGTGCGGCCGACCAGCACCGGCTCGCCATAGCCGAAATCGCGGTACTGGATCGCTGCGCGCAGCACGATCTCGTCCTCGGCCTCGGCAAAGATCACCCGCTTGGGGTTGGCCTTCACCTGCTCGTAGACCTGCGTCAGGACCGAGGTGGTCGGGTTGAGGCGCGCCTTCAGGCTGGTGCGATAGGCGTCGAAATCCTCGATCGGCTTTTGCGCGACGCCGGTTTCCATCGCCGCCTTGGCCACGGCCGAGGAAACGACTTCCATCAGGCGCGGATCGAACGGCGCGGGGATGATGTATTCCGGGCCGAACTGGTGGTTCTTGCCATAGGCGGCGGCCACCTCATCGGGCACCTGTTCGCGGGCCAGTTCGGCAATCGCCTTGGCGGCGGCGATCTTCATTTCCTCGTTGATCGCGGTGGCCCGAACGTCCAGCGCGCCGCGGAAGATGAAGGGGAAGCCCAGCACGTTGTTGACCTGGTTGGGATAGTCGCTGCGGCCGGTGGCGATGATCGCGTCGGGGCGCACGGCCTTCGCCTCTTCGGGCCGGATTTCCGGATCGGGGTTGGCCATGGCGAAGATGATCGGCTGGGGCGCCATCTTCGCCACATATTCCGGCTTGAGCGCACCGGCGGCGGACAGGCCAAGAAAGATGTCGGCACCGACCAGCGCCTCTTCCAGATCGCGCGCGGCGGTGTCGATCGCGTGCGCGCTCTTCCACTGGTCCATGCCGCTTTCGCGGCCGCGATAGATCACGCCCGACCGGTCGCAGACGGTCACGTTCTCGTGCCGCACGCCCATCGACTTGATCAGCGCGGTGCAGGCCAGCGCCGAGGCCCCGGCGCCGTTGACCACCACCTTCACGTCCCTGAACTCGCGGCCCGTCAGGAAGCAGGCGTTGACCAGGCCCGCGGCAGCGATGATCGCCGTGCCGTGCTGGTCATCGTGCATCACCGGGATCTTCATCCGCTCGCGCAGGGCCTGCTCGATCACGAAGCATTCGGGCGCCTTGATATCCTCCAGGTTGATCCCGCCGAAGCTCGGCTCCATCAGCGCCACGGCCTCGATGAAGGCGTCCGGGTCTTCGGTGGCCAGTTCGATGTCGATCGAATCGACATCGGCAAAGCGCTTGAACAGCACCGCCTTGCCTTCCATCACCGGCTTCGATGCCAGCGCGCCCAGGTTGCCCATGCCCAGGATCGCGGTGCCGTTGGAGATCACGGCCACCAGGTTGCCCTTGGCGGTATATTCATAGGCGTCGGCCGGATTGTCGGCGATCGCCTGGACCGGCACGGCCACGCCCGGCGAATAGGCCAGGCTCAGGTCGCGCTGGGTCGCCATCGGCTTCGATGCGATGATCTCGATCTTACCCGGCCGGATGGTCTTGTGATAGAACAGCGCCTCGCGCTCGGTGAAGCTGACCCGGCTCTCTTCCTTGGGGCTTGCTTCCTTGGGGGTGGCTTCTTCGGACACCAGTATCTCCTTCAGTCAGTGAAGCCCTAACGGAACTGGCCGCGACGGGATAGGGGAAAGCTGGCCCGCGCGCCTTTGCGCGAATCGTATGCATGCGGCTAACCCGGCAGCCGTGAACGCGCCCGCCACCCCGATGATGACGCAGTACCTCGCGCTGAAGGCCGAGGCCGGCGATTGCCTGCTGTTCTACCGGATGGGCGATTTCTTCGAGCTGTTCTTCGACGATGCGAAGCTGGCCGCGCAGGTGCTCGACATCGCGCTGACCAGCCGGGGCGAGCACCTGGGCGTGCCGATCCCGATGTGCGGGGTGCCGGTCCATTCGGCCGAGGGCTATCTCGCCCGGCTGATCAAGGCCGGGTGCCGGGTGGCGATCGCCGAACAGGTCGAAACGCCGGAAGAGGCGAAGAAGCGCGGCGGATCGAAGGCGCTGGTGGCGCGCGACATCGTCCGCTTCGTCACGGCGGGTACGCTGACCGAGGAAGCCTTGCTCGAACCGCGCCGCGCCAATGTGCTGGCGGCGGTCTGCGAAGTGCGCGGCACTTGCGGACTTGCCGCCTGCGACATCTCGACCGGGCGGATGGAGCTGGAGGAATGCCCGCCCGAGCGGCTGGGCGCGGCGCTGGCGCGGCTGGGGGCAAGCGAGCTGGTCGCGCCCGAAGGCTGGGACGATGCGCCTGCCGAAGCCTTTCCCCGCCCTTCGCGCGATTTTGCCAGCGAGGCGGGCGAGGCGCGGCTGAAGGCGGTGCACGGCGTCGCGACGCTCGACGGCTTCGGCCAGTTTTCGCGCGCGCAGCTGGCGGCGGCGGGGGGCCTCATCGCCTATCTCGACCATGCCGGGCGCGGGAAGCTGCCGCTGCTGCTGCCGCCGGTGATCGTCGGGGCTTCGTCCCATCTAGCCATGGATGAGGCGACACGGGCCAGCCTGGAAATCCTGGTGTCGAGCCAGGGCGGTCGCAAGGGCAGCCTGGTCGAGGCGGTCGATCGCTGCGTGACGGGCGCGGGGGCGCGGCAGCTGGCCGAAGACCTGGCCGCGCCGCTAACTGAGGCTGCCATGATCGAGGAGCGGCTGGCGCTGGTCGCCTGGCTGCATGACGATGCCCTGCTGCGCGGCGATCTGCGCGCCGTGCTGCGCGCCGCGCCCGATCTGGGCCGGGCGCTGGGGCGGATCGTGGCCGGGCGGGGCAGCCCGCGCGACCTCGGCCAGTTGCGCGACGGCCTGGCCGAAGCGCGCCGCATCCATGATCACCTGCTGCACCGGACCGACCGGCCCGCGTTGCTCGACCGCTTGCTGCCCGACCTTGCGGGTCATGGTGCGCTGGTCGATCACCTGAGCCGCGCGCTGGTGCCCAGTCCCCCGACCGAGCGCGGGCAGGGCGGCTATATCGCCGAGGGGTACGACGCCGCACTCGACGAGCTGCGGCGGATATCGGGCGATGCCCGCCGCGCGATCGCCGCGCTGGAAGCAAAGTACCGGAACCAGACCGGCATCGCGGCGCTGAAGGTGCGCCATAACGGCGTGCTCGGCTATTTCATCGAGGTGCCGGCGGGGCGCGCCGATGCCCTGATGGCACCGGACAGCGGCTTTACCCATCGCCAGACCATGGCCGGGGCGGTGCGGTTCAACGCGCTCGCCCTGCATGAGGAGGCGAGCCGGATCGCCGAGGCCGGCGGGCATGCCCTGGCGGCCGAGGAGGCACATTTCGAGGAGATGATCACGCTGGCCATCGCCGCGTGCCAGCCGATTGCGGCCACGGCAGCGGCGCTCGCGCGGATCGACGTGGCCGCCGGCCTGGCCGAGCGTGCGGCCGAGGGCGGCTGGTGCCGGCCGGAGGTGGTGGGCGATCCGTGCCTCGAGATCACTGGCGGACGGCACCCGGTGGTCGAGGCGGCGCTGGCGGCAAAGGGCGAGCGGTTCGTCGCCAACGATTGCCGACTCGTGCAAGATGACCGGCTGTGGCTGGTCGGCGGGCCGAACATGGGCGGCAAGAGCACCTTCCTGCGCCAGAACGCGCTGATCGTGCTGTTGGCCCAGGCGGGCAGCTTTGTCCCGGCGCAGGCGGCGCGGGTCGGGCTGGTCGACCGCCTGTTCAGCCGCGTAGGGGCCTCCGACAACCTCGCGCGCGGACGCTCGACCTTCATGGTCGAGATGGTCGAGACCGCCGCGATCCTCGCCCAGGCGAGCGAGCGCAGCTTCGTGATCCTGGACGAGGTCGGGCGCGGCACCTCGACCTACGACGGCCTCGCCCTCGCCTGGGCGGTGGTGGAGGCGGTGCACGGGGTCAACCGCTGCCGCTGCCTGTTCGCCACGCACTATCATGAGCTGGCCCGGCTGGCCGACAGCTGCGAGGCGCTCTCGCTCCACCACGTCCGCGCGCGTGAGTGGAAGGGTGATCTGGTGTTGCTGCACGAGGTGGCCGAAGGCCCGGCGGACCGCTCCTATGGCCTCGCCGTTGCCAAGCTGGCCGGGGTGCCGGCCCCGGTTGTGGCGCGGGCGAAGGCCGTGCTGGAACGGCTGGAAAAGGGCCGGGCCGAGACCGGCGGGCTGGCGGCGGGGCTGGGCGACCTGCCGCTGTTCGCCGCCGCGGCCGAGGCGCGGGCCGACCTGGTCGATACGCTGCGCGAACGGCTGAAAGGGCTGGATGTCGATGCGCTGAGCCCGCGCGAGGCGCTGGACTTGCTCTATGACCTCAAGCGCGAGGCCGGGGCGGAAGGCTGAGCGGCAAGGTTCCTTAACCTTGTGGCGGTATCATCCCCGCCATGTTCGGGCCGAAGATCACCACTGTCTTCCAGAGCCGCTGGAAAGCGCTGTTCTGGTCACTGGGTATCCTCGCGACGGCCTATTGCACCGTGCCGATGGCCGACGAGGCCCGCCAGCACCCGACAGCGAAGGCCGCCAAGGAGAACGCTCCGCACAAGTCGCCCTGGGCGAAGGACAACTGAGCCATGCAGCAACTGCTGTTCCGCGACTGGCGCATGGCCCTGCTCTGGGCCGTAGGCCTGACTGCCGGGGTGGCGGCCTTCTTTGCCGAGGGCGGTGGGCACGAAGACCTGGCCAAGAGCGCCGATCAGATCAGGGCCGCGCGGCATGTGACCGATAACGCTGCCAGCGGCCCCGCGCCAGGGGCCACCCCGACACAGGCCCCAGTCCCGGTGGCGGAGGAGGAGGACGGCCCGGGCTTCGGCGAACCGATGGCCGATACCACTCCGCTCGATCCCACCCCGCCCGACGAAGCGGCTAGCGCGGGCTCGCCAGGCGTTGAAGCTCAACCATGAGCCGGGCGAGGATCGCCGGCTGCTGCCAGCGTTCCACCGCGCGGGCCGCCGCAGCTTTCCCCAATCCGGCCCGCAGCGGCTGATCGTCGACCAGCCGCTCGATCGCGCGGGCCAGCCCGGCCGCATCGCCGGGATCGACCACCAGTCCGCAACCCTCGACCTCGGCATAAAGGCCCGTCCTGGCTTCGGTCGTCGCCACCACCGGTCGGCCTGAAGCCAGCATGTTGGTCAGCTTCGATGGCAGGACCAGATCGGCTGCCCCGGCGATCTGGGGTAGCAGGTGCAGATCGGCCATGGCCAGCATGGCCCCCATCCGCTCGGCCGGTTGCAGATCGTGCAGTTGGACATTGCCAAGGCCCGCCGCCCGTTCGGCCAGTGCCGCCCGGTTCGGCCCTTCGCCGCAGATCACGAACACGATGTCATCGCGGTGGGCCAGCAGCCGAGCCGCATCGATCAGGATCTCGATGCCCTGCTTGCGGGCGATATTGCCGGAATAGAGCGCCACCTTGCGCGCGCCGATGCCCCATTCGGCCCGCACGTCCTGCGCTCCTTCGGCGTCCAGCGCAAAGCGGGCATTGGCCCAGTTGCGCAGTTCATAGCAGCGTTCCGCTGCCACGCCCTTCTGGGCCAGCTTGGCGATCATCTGCGGGCTGATCGTTGAAACCCGATCGCCCCGCCGCAGCACCCAGCCTTCCAGCCAGCGGCCCAGGCGCGCACCGACTCCCGCCTCGCCCATCAGCCCGGTTGCCAGCGCCGCCTCGACCTCGAAGTCCTGGACATGGATCCACAGCCTGGCGCCGCAGAGGCGGGCGACGATCCAGGCGGTGATCACGCTGAGCAGCGCGGGCGCGACCGTAAAGATCACCTGCGGGCGCTGCCGCCAGGCCTCGACCAGCGCGGCGGGCAGGGCGCTGAGCGCGAAGCTGGCCAGGTGCAGGATCCGCTTCACCCCGCCGGGATCCGCCGGGATGTAATGGGGGCAGCGCACGACCCGTACGCCAGCCTCCTCGCTGGTCCGCCAGCCGCCGCCGGCATGGGCGGGATCGGGGCGCCACTGCGGATAATAGGGCTTGCCGACCACGGCGGTCACGCTGTGCCCCGCGGCCGCCAGTGTTTCGGCCAGACCGGCCGAATAGGGACCGATCCCGACCGGCTCGGGCGCGTAGTTGAGTCCCAGCAGCATGATCTTCAGGCCGCTCATTGGTCCAGCCACCGGCTGATCTGCGCCATCCGGCGCGATTGGCGGCGCACCGCCGGATCGGCCAGGTCTGCCAGGGTCCGGCGCAGCCGCGATCCGGCCCAGGCCAGGTAGCCGCCGTCGCGATCCGAAGCGCGGCGCACCGCCGCGCCATCGGCCGTGCGCACTTCACGGCGCAGGCGGCGGACCAGGCCGGAAAAGCCCCCGGCCATCACCCCGGCGCTGAGCCGGGTATCAAGATCCTGCACCAGCAGTTCCGCGGCGGCGTCGAGCAGGTCCGGCGGGGTTTCCGCCGGAGCCCCGGCAAAGTCGATCGCTGTCTGTGGGCAATGGAGCCGGACCAGGTCGAGCACCAGCCGCGCGCCGCCGCTCCACCCTTCGCGCGTGGCCCTGGCCCAGAACCCGGTCCAGTCGAGCGGGCCGCTGGCCAGCAGCATGGCGATATCGGGCAGCAGCAGCGGGCCGCAATCGAGCCGGTGGCTGTAGGCCCCGTGAATCACGAGGTGGGCCAGCATGTCCTCGGCGCCGGGGTAAAGCACCCCGTCGCCGCCGCGCCGGGCACGGGCGAACATCCCGGCATCGTCGGGGGCCGGGCTGAAGTGATCGAGCCGACCCGCCGGGAACCAGGCGTGCCAGTGCAGTTCGATCGGTGTCCCGCGCGGGGCAATCAGTGGCGGCGGGCTCTTGTCGACCACCAGCAATTGCTCGATCGGCAGGTCCATCGGCTCGTCCAGCGGCCAGCCGGCAGCTTGCAGGACCTCGAGCGCCTCGCGGGCCCGGTCCAGCGGCACCAGCAGGTCAAGATCGCGCAGCGGCCGCTCGGCCGGATGGGGATAGGCGTGCCAGGCCAGCCAGGCCCCCTTCATCGCCAGCGGCTCGATCCCGGCTCCGCGCAGCAGGGCCAGGCAATCGGCCAGGTCGGCCTGGATCGTCAGCGTGGCGAGGGCCGCAGCGCGATAGGCCTGGGCCCAGTTCGCGCGGATAGCCTCGGGTACGGCCGGATTATCGCGGTGGCGGGCGTGGAGCAGCGGTTGCAGGCGCTGGCGGGCGATGATCGGATCAAGCTCGGCCCAGTCGGCGGCACTCAGCTGGTCCAGCCCCTCCGCATCGGGCTGCAACAGCGCCAGGATTCGTCGGGCCGTGGCTCCGCCTGCACGCGCCATCGCCGGTCAGTTGCGCTTGGGGACCGAGAATGTGCCTGAAACGCGTCCGCCGGCGCTGCCGCCGCGACCGTCAACGCTGGAGATGCCGCTGTTGAGATCGATAACCAGCCGCCCGCCGTTGAGCGTGTCGCCGCCCCGGCGCAGGGCAACATTGCCCGCCAGGGTGATTACCCGGCGATTGAAGTCATAGATCGCCACGTCGCCGCGCGCGCTTTCGCTGCCGCGTGTCACGTTGACCCCGCCGGTCGCGTCGATCCGCTGGATCTGCAGACTGCCGGCATCAGTGAAAGCGACGGTGGTCCGTTCGGCGGTCAGGCTGAGATTGCCCTGGCTGATCCGGACATTGCCGGCCAGCACGACCCGGTCCTGCCGGTCCTGCAGCTCCATATGGTCGGCCTGGTAGCTGACGGGCGCATCGGTGTTGTGGCCACCCAGTGCCTGGGCGCCAGACTGGCTCACCGCCATGATCCCGGCGGCACCGATCGCCAGGCCCGTCAGCAGCGAGCGCAGGGCAAGACGGGAAAGCGGAACCTCGGCCATCACGGCATCCTCAGCTTGCCCGGGGTCATCACCAGCCGGGCGTTTCCTTCGAGCGCGATGGTCCGCGCGTTCAGATCGGCTACTAACCGTTCGGCGGCGAATGTGCCAGCCGGAATGGCTCCGCTGACCCCGCCATCGCCGACCACCCGCTGGCCCTTGAGGTCGATCGCGACATGGGCGGTGGTCATCCGGTAACCGTCGGCGGCGGTGAAGGTGACCGGGCCGGCCACTTCGACCGCCTCGCGGTCATAGTCATAGGTTCCGCCGGCGGCGGAGAGCTCGGCCGGGCCATCGCCCATCAGGATGCGCGCCACCAGGCCCTGCATCCGCACGATCGGATCGGCGGCGGAAACCTGCACGGCATCGGCCGCGGTCACGGTAAAGGGCCGGCCTTCGTTGTCCTCGCCCCGGTACATCGCATTGGCCACGCGCACCCGCTCGCTGGTCACCGCCACCTTGTTGCGATCGAGCAGGAAGCTGATTTCGCCGCGGGGGAACAATGGCCCGAGGATCATCGCCGCCAGCACCACGCCGACCGCGCCCGGCAGCCAGCGCGCCAGGGTGCGGACCAGGCGGTCATGCGATCCTCCTGGCGCGGCCCACTGGCGGCGGGTGCTGCGGATCCGGTCGGCGGCTTCGGTCATGCTTGGTGTTCCGCTGTGCGCTCAGGCCTCGTGGCTGAAGATATCCTTCTCGGCCCAGCCGGCCAGGTCAAGCCGGGCGCGGACGGGCAGGAAATCGAAGCAGGCCTGGGCCATGGCGGTGCGCCCTTCGCGCTCCAGCCGGGCAACCAGGATGGTGTGCATGGCGTGGAGATAGCGCACGTCGGAAGCGGCATATTCCAGTTGCGCCTCGTTCAGGATCGGCCCGCCCCAGTCGCTCGACTGCTGCTGCTTCGAAAGCTCCTTGCCCAGCAGTTCGCGCACCAGGTCCTTCAGGCCATGCCGGTCGGTATAGGTCCGCACCAGCTTGCTGGCGATCTTGGTGCAGAACACCGGCGCGGCGGTAACGCCCAGGTAATGCTCGATCGCGGCCAGGTCGAACCGGGCGAAGTGATAGAGCTTGAGCCGGTCCGGATCGGCCAGCACGGCCTTGAGATGAGGCGCGGCATAGGGCGAACCCGGACTGAACCGCACCAGGTGCTCGTCGCCCGAACCATCTGACAATTGCACCACGCACAGCCGGTCGCGGTGAGTCAGCAGACCCATGGTTTCGGTATCGACGGCAATCGGGCCGGGGCCAAGCGCGCCTGCGGGGAGATCTTCTTCGTGGAGATAGACAGCCATGCGCCCGCTTAAGCGCTTGCCCGCTCTCCGGCAAGCGTGCAAAGCCGCGTCTTGATGTCTTCTGAGAAAGCCTATCGACCAGAGATTGATGGCATCCGCGCCATCGCTGTGTTGAGTGTGATCTGGTATCATGCGGGCTTGCCTTCGATGCCCGGGGGCTTCCTTGGCGTGGATGTGTTTTTCGCCATCTCGGGCTACCTGATCACCGGCATCATTGTGCGGGCCGCAGAGGCAAAGCGCTTCTCGGTGGCCGATTTCTATATGCGGCGGGTGCGCCGGATCATCCCGGCGCTAGTGGTCGTTACCGCACTGACGCTGCCTTTTGCCTGGTGGCTGATGCTGCCGGACGACCTTGAAAATCACGGCCAGGCCATCGTCGCAACAATGGCTTCGATGAACAATGTCCTGCTGTGGTTCACGTCAGACTACTTTTCGCTCGAAAGCGAATACAAACCCCTGGTTCATACCTGGAGCCTGGGAGTTGAAGAACAGTACTACCTTATTGTCCCCCTGATCCTGGCATTGGCGATCAGGTTCGGGCGACGGAATGCGGCCATCCTGCTTCTGTCACTGGCATCGGTCGCCAGCCTGGGGCTTGCCGAATGGCTGAGGCACGTCGAACCCAATGCGAACTTCTACCTGTTGCCCTCGCGCTTCTGGGAACTGGGCCTGGGCGGGATCGCCGCTCTCGCGGAACCGCGGCTTCGGGCCTTGGTGCCTGGCCTTTTGGCACGGCGCTCGCTCGCTGGTCTGGGCCTGGTCATGTTGGTGGCGGCGTTCTTCGTCTTCGACAAGACCAGCAACCTGCCTGGCGCCGGATCGCTCTTGCCAGTTGTCGGCACTGCGCTGGTATTGCTTTATGCCGATATGACAGGCGTTGGCCGCCTTCTGGCGGCATGGCCCATGCGTTGGATCGGACTGATCAGCTACAGCGCCTACCTCTATCACCAACCGGTCTTCGCTTTCATCCGCATTGCCAGCCTTAACCAGCCATCGCCGTGGCTGATGGCTGCCTCGATTCCGGCAATCCTGGTCCTGGCCTGGCTTTCGTGGCGCTTTGTGGAACGGCCTTTCCGGGATCCTGCGCAATGTTCGGGTCGAAAGGTGCTCGCTTTTTCGCTTGGTGGCTCGGCGCTCCTCGCAGCGATCGGTGCGGTGCTGTACCTTACGTCCGGCTTTCGAGCATCGTGGCCCGAACTGGCCGACGGCGATCCTTCATTTGGCGCTCGCCAGAACGCAACATACGTGCAGCAGCCCTACATTTATCAAGGCCGACCGCTCGACGCGCCTGACCGGGCCGATAACATTCTCGTGATTGGCAACAGCTTCGCGCGTGACTTTATCAACATGGGTCAGGAAACGGGCGCCTTTTACGGCAAGGCCGTGAGTTACGATGATGCCGATATCTGTGATCCCTCCGGCCTTTCGCCCCGGCTTGAACGCCTGGTGGCCCGTGCGGGTGCGGTGGTGCTGGGATCAGGCGTGGCAAGCGGCAATTCGCGTTGCACTCTGGCGATGGTCCGCCAGCTTGAGCGCGCTGGTGTAACCCACGTGGTTGTGCTGGGCACCAAGAACTTCGGCTTCAACAACAATGCGGTGATGTTGCTTCCCGAGGATCGGCGCTACCAATGGCGGACTGCCCCGCTGGCTGATGTGGTCAGCGACAACGTGGCGGCCCGCCGCGTCATTCCGCCACGCTACTATGTCGATCTGCTGGCGCTGATGGATGACGGAACCGGTACCGTCCCCGTATTCACGCCTGAGCGAAAATTCATCAGCCAGGACCGGAAACACCTCACTCGTGCCGGAGCAGCGTGGCTTGGGCGCATCGTGTTTGCCCAGCCGCAGTTCGCCTTCCTGCGAGCGCCCTCCCCGCCGTCCGCTCCATGACCGATGCGGTTCCGGAAAGCTGGCGGGCAGTGCTGGAGCCGGTCCTGGCCAGCCCTAAATCGCGCCAGCTGGGCGGGTTCCTCAGGGCCGAGGAAGCCGCCGGCAAGGTGATCTATCCGCCGCGGGGCACGCGTCTGGCCGCCCTGGAGCTGACCCCGCTTGATGCGGTCAAGGTCGTCATCCTGGGGCAGGACCCCTACCACGGGCCGGGGCAGGCGCATGGCTTGTCGTTCTCGGTGCAGGACGGGGTGCGGGTGCCGCCCAGCCTGGTCAACATCTACAAGGAACTGGCCAGTGACCTGGGCCTTGCCGTCCCGCGCCACGGCAACCTGACGAACTGGGCGCGGCAGGGCGTGCTGCTGCTCAACGCCGCGCTGACGGTGGAAGACGGCCAGCCCGCCTCGCACCAGGGCAAGGGCTGGGAAGAGCTCACCGACGCCGTAGTCGCCGCCGTCGCCGCCAAGGCCGAGCCGTGCGTTTTCCTGCTGTGGGGCAGCCACGCCCAACGCAAGGCGCAGTCAGTGCCCGGGCTGATCAACAGCCATCACCTGGTGCTGAACGCACCGCACCCCAGCCCGCTCTCGGCCCACCGGGGCTTCCTGGGTTGCAGGCATTTCAGCCAGGCCAATGCCTTTCTGGAAAGCCGGGGTCGTGGCGCGGTGGACTGGTCGCCTTAGGGTCCTAGCCCAGCCGACTTAGCATCGCCTCGGCCAGCATGGGGCCGAAGCCCGGCCCCTGTTCGGGATAGAGGTAGGGCTCGATCAGTTCGGCCTCGATCACGGCGAGGCGGCCATCGTCCAGCCGCACCATGTCGATCCGGGCATAGAGCGGGGGCTGGTCGAAGGGCAGCAGCGCCATCACCGCTTCGGCGGCGGCGCGGTCGGCCGGGGTGGGGTCCAGCGGGGTCTCGGTGCCGCCATAGAGCGACTGGATGCGATAGTCGCCGCCGGTCGCCTGTTTGAGCAGGGCGTGGCTGAGCGCGCCGTCCACGAAAATGAAGCTCAGCTCGCCCTCGGCCTGGATCGCGGGGAGGAAGGGCTGGATCATCGCCGGCTGGTCGATCCGCCAGTCGGCGGGCGGCGGATTGTCGCGGGTGAAGCTGTCCTGCCCGATCGCGCCCGCGCCCACGCGCCGCTTCACTACCACCCGGTCGGTGGCGAAGTGGTCAAAGGCGGCGAGGACATCGGCGGGTCCGGCGCGCTCCGGCCAGAGCGTTGGGATCGTCACCGCGCCGCGCGTCGCCAGTTCGCTGAGGTACAGCTTGTCGGCATTCCAGCGCACTACCTCGACCGGGTTGCAGACGATGACGTCCGCCGCTTCCAGCTCGCCCAGCCGAGCCAGGAACTCGTCCTTGGCCTCGGTATAGTCCCAGGGGGTGCCGAGCCAGGCGAGGTCGAACCCGGCGAGTTCCTCCAGTGGCGCGCGCCAGTCAATCTCGGTCACTTCGGCGCGGCCATTCAGGCCATCACGCAGCGCGCCCACCTGCAGGTCATGCTCGAAGGCATCGGGGCGGCGGGTGGGCGATCCGGGCAGGGTGGCGGGGCAGGCAAGAAAGGCGATCTTCGGCACGGGCAAGCTTTCGTTACGGTCCATCGGCCCTCTTCCATCTGGCAGATCGCCAGACAACTCCTATCTCGCGGATAACACCGATCCCGGCGGATCGGTCACGGAGACAGGCAATGATCGAACTTCGCCCCTTTGCCACGCTGGGTGCGGCGAACCACGGCTGGCTGAATGCCCGGCACCACTTTTCCTTCGCGAACTACCATGATCCGGCCCGCGTCCATTGGGGTGCGCTGCGAGTGTGGAACGATGACCGGATCGCGGCGAAGAGCGGCTTTCCGCCGCACCCGCACCAGGACATGGAGATCATCACCTATGTCCGCCAGGGCGCGATCACGCACCAGGACAGCCTGGGCAATACCGGTCGGACCGAGGCCGGCGATGTCCAGGTGATGAGCGCGGGCACCGGTATCCGTCATGCCGAATACAACCTCGAGGATCAGGAATGCCGCCTGTTCCAGATCTGGATCATGCCGGATCGCGGCGGTCATGCGCCCAGCTGGGGCACCCGCCCGTTCCCGAAGGATAGCCGCGATGGCCGGTTCGAGGTGCTGGCGTCGGGCCTGCCCGATGATGCCGATGCGCTGAAGATCAACACCAGCGGGCGGGTGGCTGCGGCCTTCGTCAAGGCGGGCGAGACGGTGCGCTATGACACTACGCCTGACCGGCACCTCTACCTGGTCCCGGCGACCGGGCGGGTGCGGATCGGCGAAGTCGAGGCGGCGGCGCGCGATGGCGTGGCGATAACCGGTGAAAGCCAGATCGAGGTGATCGCGCTGGAAGACGCCGAACTGGTGCTGGTCGACGCGGCCTGATCCGCCCAGGCCTGGTCGGTGAGGCGAGCTGCCGGCCTAGCGCGGCAGTTCGCTCACCCCCATCAGCGCCTCGTCGACCGCGCGGGCGGCCTGGCGGCCTTCGCGGATCGCCCAGACGACCAGGCTCTGTCCGCGCCGCATGTCGCCGCAGGCGAAGATCTGGGGATCGCTGGTGCGATAGTCGATCACGTTGGCGGCGACATTGCCGCGCCCGTCGAGCGCCACGCCAGCCTGGTCGAGCAGGCCCTGCTTGCGCGGGCCGACGAAGCCCATGGCCAGCAGGATCAGGTCAGCCTTGAGCACGAATTCGCTGCCCGCGACTTCCTGCATCCGCCCATCCACCCATTCGACCCGGACACATTCGAGGCCGGTCACATCGTTCTCGCCGATCACGCGCTTGGCGAGGACTGACCAGTCACGTTCGACGCCCTCTTCATGGCTGGTCGAGGTGCGCAGCTTGAGCGGCCAGTCGGGCCAGGTCAGCGCCTTGTCCTCCTTTTCCGGCGGCTTGGGCATTATTTCCAGCTGGGTGACCGAAGCCGCGCCCTGGCGGTTGGAGGTCCCGACACAGTCAGAGCCGGTATCGCCGCCGCCGATCACGATCACGTGCTTGCCGGTGGCGGTCAGCGTGCCGCGCGGGGCGGCGCGCAGTTCATCGTCACCCGCGACGCGCTTGTTCTGCTGGGTCAGGAATTCCATGGCGAGGCGCACGCCGGGCAGTTCGGCCCCCGGGATTTCCAGCCGCCGCGGATCTTCCGCGCCGCCAGCCAGCACCACCGCGTCGAAGTTTTCCTTCAGGCTTTCAACCGAGACGTGGACGCCGACTTCGGTCGAGGTGCGGAACTGCACCCCCTCGGCTTCCATCTGGACCAGCCGCCGGTTGATCAGGTGCTTTTCCATCTTGAAGTCGGGGATGCCATAGCGGAGCAGGCCGCCGGCGCGGTCGTTCTTTTCGAACACTGTCACCGAATGGCCGGCACGGGCCAGCTGCTGCGCGGCGGCGAGGCCCGCCGGGCCAGAGCCGACCACGGCCACGGTCTTGCCGGTCCGCTTGGCCGGAACCTGCGGGTGAATCCAGCCGTTCTCCCAGCCCTTGTCGACGATCGCGCATTCGATGCTCTTGATCGTCACCGGCTGGTCGATGATGTTCAGCGTGCAGCTCGCCTCGCACGGGGCAGGGCAGATGCGGCCGGTGAACTCGGGGAAGTTGTTGGTCGAATGCAGCACTTCCAGCGCATTCTGCCAGTCCCCCTCATAGACCAGATGGTTCCAGTCCGGGATGATGTTGTTCACCGGACAGCCGTTGTGACAGTAGGGAATGCCGCAGTTCATGCACCGCGAAGCCTGCGCCTTCAGCGCCGGTTCGGGATGCGGGATGACGAATTCCTTGTAGTGCTTCAGCCGCTCCTTGGGATCGGCATAGCCACGGTCCTGGCGGTCAAGCTCGAGAAAGCCGGTTTCCTTGCCCATCGTTCCTGTCCTTATTCCGCAGCCACCGAAGCGGCAGCCAGCCGCTCGGCCTCGAGTTGCCTCAGCGCACGGGCATAGTCCTTCGGCATCACCTTCACGAACTTGCCCAGCGTTCCGGTCCAGTCATCGAGCAGGGCGCGGGCGCGCTGGCTACCGGTGTGGAGGTGGTGCCGCTCCAGCAGCACGCGCAGCCGCTCGGCATCGTGGTACAGCATGTCGCCCATGCCGAAGTCGTCTGACGAGCTGCGGACGCTGCTGGGGCCGGCCGGCTCCGTCTTCCTCGTCGCGTTCGGCCGAAATCGGCAACAGGTCGACCTGGGCCCGGTTGCACAGCTGGGCGAACTGCCCGGTCTCGTCATAGACATAGGCCACGCCGCCGCTCATCCCGGCCGCGAAGTTGCGCCCGGTCCTGCCGAGCACCACGACCACGCCGCCGGTCATGTATTCGCAGCCGTGATCGCCGGTCCCTTCGACCACCGCGATCGCACCCGAATTGCGGACCGCGAAGCGTTCACCGGCCACGCCGTTGAAGAACGCCTCGCCCGCGATCGCGCCGTAGAGCACGGTATTGCCGACGATGATGTTCTGGCTGGCGTCACGCTCGACGTGGGCCGGCTGGCGCACGATGATCCGCCCGCCCGAAAGCCCCTTGCCGACATAGTCATTGGCATCGCCGGTCAGGTCCAGCGTCACGCCGTGGGCCAGCCAGGCGCCAAAGCTCTGCCCGGCAACGCCGCTCAACTTCAGCTTGATCGTGTTGTCGGGCAGGCCGGCATGGCCATAACGCTTCGCCACTTCGCCCGACAGCATCGCGCCGACCGTGCGGTTGACGTTGATCACCTTGCGCTCGATCACCACCGGCTGCTGCTTGTCCAGCGCTTCGGCGGCGGCGGCGATCAACTCGTTGTCGAGCGCCTTGTCGAGCCCGTGGTCCTGCGTCCCCGACCAGCCGAGCGAGGGGCTGTCACCCAGCGGAACCTGGTGCAGGATGCGCGACAGGTCGACACCCTTGGCCTTCCAGTGATCGATCGCCTGGCGCATGTCGAGCCGGTCAACCCGGCCGACCATCTCGGCCACCGTGCGGAAGCCCATCTCGGCCATGATCGCGCGCAGTTCCTCGGCCACGAAGAAGAAGTAGTTGATCACGTGTTCGGGCTGGCCGGTGAAGCGCGCGCGCAGCACCGGGTCCTGCGTCGCAACGCCCACCGGGCAGGTGTTGAGGTGGCACTTGCGCATCATGATGCAGCCGGCCGCAATCAAGGGCGCGGTGGCAAAGCCGAACTCGTCGGCCCCCAGCAGCGCGGCCACGGCCACGTCGCGCCCGGTGCGCAGGCCGCCGTCGGCCTGGACCGCGATCCGGCTGCGCAGGTTGTTCAGGATCAGCGTCTGCTGGGTTTCAGCCAGGCCGATTTCCCAGGGGGAGCCCGCGTGGGTCAGGCTGGTCAGCGGCGAAGCGCCGGTCCCGCCTTCATAGCCCGAGATCGTGACGTGGTCCGCGCGGGCCTTGGAAACGCCAGCGGCAACCGTGCCAACGCCGACTTCCGACACCAGCTTGACCGAGATCCGCGCCTTGCCGTTCACGTTCTTGAGGTCGTGGATCAGCTGGGCGAGGTCCTCGATCGAATAGATGTCGTGGTGCGGCGGGGGCGAGATCAGGCCGACGCCCGGGGTGGAATGGCGGGTCTTGCCGATCACCTTGTCGACCTTGTGGCCGGGTAGCTGGCCGCCTTCGCCGGGCTTGGCGCCCTGGGCCATCTTGATCTGGATGTCGTCGGAATTGACCAGGTATTCGGTGGTCACGCCGAAGCGGCCCGAAGCGACCTGCTTGATCGCCGAGCGCAGCGAATCCCCGTTCGGCAGCGGCTTGAACCGGTCCGGTTCCTCGCCGCCCTCGCCGGTGTTCGACTTTCCGCCGATCCGGTTCATGGCCACGGCCAGCGTAGTATGCGCCTCGCGGCTGATCGAACCGAAGCTCATCGCGCCGGTGGCAAAGCGCTTCACGATCTCGCTCGCCGGTTCGACCTCGGAAATGTCGAGCGGCTTATCCGCCGGCTTCAGTTCCATCAGGCCCCGGATGGTCAGCATCCGGCTGGACTGGTCGTTGATGGTCTGGGCGAACTCGCGGTACTTGTCGGGCACGTTGCCGCGCACCGCGTGCTGGAGCGCGGCGATGTTCTGCGCGGTCCAGGCGTGTTCCTCGCCGCGCAGGCGCAGGCCGTACATCCCGCCGACGTCGAGCATCGACTTGTAGATCGGGTTGTCGCCGTAAGCCGCCTGGTGGCGCAGCACGGTTTCCTCGGCCACTTCGGCCAGGCCGATGCCTTCGATCGTCGTCGCGGTGCCGGTGAAGTACCGCTCGATGAACTGGCTGGAGAGGCCGACCGCGTCGAAGATCTGCGCGCCGCAGTAGGACTGGTAGGTCGAAATGCCCATCTTGGACATGACCTTGAGGATGCCCTTGCCGACCGCCTTGATGTAGTTCTTCTGCACGTCCTTGGCGGAGAGCGGCAGGTCCTTGCGGACGCGGATGTCCTCCAGCGTCTCGAAGGCGACGTACGGATTGATCGCTTCGGCCCCGTAACCCGCCAGCACGGCGAAGTGGTGCACTTCGCGTGCTTCGCCGGTTTCGACGACCAGCCCGGTCTGCATGCGCAGGCCCTGGCGAACCAGGTGGTGGTGCACCGCGGCCGTGGCCAGCAGCGCCGGCATCGGGATCCGGTCAGGCCCCTGGGCGCGGTCGGACAGGATCAGGATGTTCTTGTCCTGCAGCACGGCTTCGGTTGCCGCCCAGCACATTTCCTTGATCGCCATTTCCAGGCCAGCCGCACCGCTGGCGGCATCCCAGGTGATGTCAATCGTCTCGGTGCGGAAAGCGCCATCGAGCGCCGCCTCGACCGAGCGGATCTTGGCCACTTCCTCGTTGGTCAGGATCGGCTGGTCGACTTCCAGCCGCTTGTGCGTGCCGGCTTCCATCCCCAGCAGGTTGGGGCGCGGGCCGATCATGGAGACCAGGCTCATCACCAGTTCCTCGCGGATCGGGTCGATCGGCGGGTTGGTGACCTGGGCGAAGTTCTGCTTGAAGTAATCGTAGAGCAGGCGGCTGCGGCTCGAAAGCACCGCGATCGGTGTGTCCGTGCCCATCGAGCCAAGCGGATCGTCGGCATTGACGGCCATCGGTTCAAGGAAGCGCGAGAGATCTTCCTGGGTGTAGCCGAAGGCCTGTTGGCGGTCCAACAGCGAGGTGGTTTCCTGGGGCAGGGCGGCCAGCTCCGGCTCGACCACTTCCAGGTCCTTGAGCTTGTATTGCGCGGCCTCCAGCCAGTCCTCATAGGGCTCGGCTGCGGCGAGCGAGGCCTTCAGTTCCTCGTCCTCGATGATCCGGCCCTGATCGAAATCGATCAGCAACATGCGGCCCGGCTGGAGCCGCCACTTGCGGACGATATTGTCCTCCTTGATCGGCAGGACGCCGCTTTCGGAGGCCATCACCACGATATCGTCATCGGTGACCAGGAAGCGCGCGGGGCGCAGGCCATTGCGGTCCAGCGTGGCGCCGATCTGGCGGCCATCGGTGAAGGCCACGGCGGCCGGGCCGTCCCACGGCTCCATCAGCGCGGCGTGGTATTCGTAGAAGGCGCGGCGCTTGGCATCCATCAGCGGATTGCCGGCCCAGGCCTCGGGGATCAGCATCATCACCGCGTGGGCGAGGGAGTAGCCACCCGCCAGCAGCAGCTCGAGCGCGTTGTCGAGGCAGGCGGTGTCCGACTGGCCGTGCGGGATCAGCGGCCACATCTTGTCGAGGTCCGCGCCCAGCAGCTCGCTTTCCATCGTGCGGCGGCGGGCGTTCATCCAGTTGACGTTGCCCCGCACGGTGTTGATCTCGCCATTGTGGGCGATGAAGCGGTAGGGGTGCGCCAGCTTCCAGCTGGGGAAGGTGTTGGTCGAGAAGCGCTGGTGGACCAGCCCCAGTGCCGAAACGCAGTCCGGATCGCGCAGATCATCATAGAACGAGCCGACCTGCGTCGCCAGCAGCAGCCCCTTGTAGACCACGGTGCGGCTGGAGAAGCTGGGCATGTAGAGATCGGCGATCCCCGGCATGCCGTGCTTTTCGGCCAGTGCCGCCAGCGGGTTCTGGGTTTGCTTGCGGATTGCCAGGATCTTGCGCTCGAAGGCGTCCTGGTCGGCGCAGTTCTCGCCCCGCGCGACGAAGCACTGGCGGATCACCGGCATCTGTTCGAGCACGGCCTTGCCCAGGCCATCGGTGGTCACCGGCACGTCGCGCCAGCCGATCAGCCGCTGGCCTTCCTTGGCGATGAACTTTTCGAAGGTGCCGACGATGAATTCGCGGCTGGCCTGGTCCTGCGGCAGGAAGCACATGGCCACGGCGTAGTCGCCCGGCTGGGGCAGTTTCAGCCCTTCCTGGTCGGCCCACTTGCGGAACAGGGCGTCGGGCGTCTGGATCAGGATGCCGGCGCCATCGCCCAGCAGCGGATCGGCGCCAACGGCACCGCGGTGGTCGAGGTTTTTCAGGATTTCCAGCGCCTGGGTTACGATCGCATGGCTTTTGGCACCCTTGATATGGGCGACAAAACCGACGCCGCAGGCGTCGTGCTCATTGCGTGGATCGTAAAGCCCTTGCGGTGCCGGGTATCCCATCGAAATCCCATCCTGTCGTCACCCGGTCCCCGTGATTCGTGGCGATAGGGCCACAAAGCCCGGAAATCCGGCAATTAAGCGCAAGATTCCCTGCCGCCAGAGGCAGCGAAAATTGCGCGAGACTTTCCCATGACGACAGGAAGCTGTTTTTGCAACTGCGAACAGGCCAAGAAACGCTTGGGTGCGGCCAAGCGGGTCTGTGAATAGGATTGCGGGGTGGTGAACCGTGGTGACGGCTCAGGCCGCGCCGCTCATCCGCTGGAGATTGGCCAGCGCGGCGCGCAGTGCGGCCTCGGCGGCCTGGGCCTCGATCGCCGGGGCGGCTGGCGCTGCGGAAACCGGCGCGGCCTGGGCGGCATTGGCGGGCGAATCGAACCGGCGAAACGGTGCGGCCGGGCTGGCGGCGAGCTGGCCGGGGAAGATCACTACCGGTTCGATCGGCGCGGCAGCCGGTTCCGGCTCGTCGATCCGGACAAAGCCGGTGCGCGGCGCGGCAGCCCCGAGGTCAAGCAGCGAGCCGAAGGCCTGCTCGGAGGTAGGGGCGGCCTCTTCCTCTGCTGCCTGCTCTTCCGGCTCGGGCGCGAAGGCGGTCGCGGGTACGGGCGCGGCGGCGGCTGGTGCGGGCGGCATGGTCAGATGGCGCGGGCCGAGCAGGCCCAGGCCGCCAAGATCGGCCTCATCCTCGGCCAGATCGAAGTCGATCGGGCGCAGCGCAGCCGGCATGGTCAGCGGGGCAGCCGGAATGGCAGGGGCCGGGGTTGGTTCAAGAAACAGGTTGGCCGAGGTGAAGGGCGCTGGCGGCGCGGCCAGTTCGACCGGTGGTTCCGTTGACGCGGTGACTGGCGCCGCCTCGTTGCTAACCGTGGCCTCAACCTCTGGTTCGACAGGTCGGACGGCAGCGTTGCGCGCGGCGCGGCGGCGGGCCATCGATTCCTGCAGCCGCAGCGCCAGGTCGGTCATCTCAAGGCTGGCCGGGCGGGCCGTGGCAATGATCGGCGGCGGTGCGACCGGTTCAACCGGGGGCGCAGGCTCGGCCGCGCGCGGCGCGGCGATCGGCTCGGGCGCGAAGGATACCGGAGCGGGGCTGGTCGGCGCGCGCAAACGGCGCGAATACTGGCGGTGCGTCGAATTGCGGCGTAGCCGAGGCAATCGGCTGCGCGACCTGCCAGTCGAGCGCGACCGACTGGGCCAACGGTGCAGCGAAGGCGCCAAGATCAAGCGGTGCTTCGGTCTCTGTCGCAGCCGGGGGCGCGGCAGGTGCCGCGAAGGGGGCCGGGGTTGCGGGTGGGGCAACCGGCGCTTCGGTCAGGATCGGGGGCAGGCCGCCGGGCAGCGGGGCCATTTCGGCCGGCTGGAACGGGCGTTCCTCGTGCTCGACTGCCAGGGGGCGGCGACGGCTGGTCAAGATGCTCTCGCGCTCGGTGGGGGCGTCGAGGCTTTCGCCCAGTTCATCATGCGCCGAAATCGGGCGGCGCGCCTTCGGTTCCGGGGCCGCACTGCGGACGCTGCGCTTGCGCGCAACCGGGACGGCTTTTGGCTGGGTCATGCGGTGCGCCAGGACCGCGCCGATCACCGCGCCGCAGGCTGCCATGGCCAGGGCAATCAGGATCCGGGCGGTGACGCCCAGTGGCGGAGCGGCGGCGGGAATGATCAGATCGATCCCGCTTTTCAGCACCAGGCTTTCGAACAGGGCGGGACGGATCGCCAGGCTGCCGAGGCCGAACAGCGCACCGAACCACAGCGCTACCACCGCCGCGAACAGCGGATGACTGGTGATCGGCTTGTTGCCTGCCGATTTGCGTTTGCTCTTTGCCACCCTGTCGGTCCCGTTCAGTCCCCTGCGGCATCCGGCCCCTGCTCAGGCGGCCGCCGCGTTCCGTGAATGCACTGATCGACCTAGCGCGGCTTGGTAAACATCCTGATAACGATGAACGTTCGCGGCCCAGTCGTGACGTGCCGCCACATGGGCGCGCCCGGCAGCGCGCCGGGCCTCCCATTGTCCGCGATCGGCCAGCAGGCCCGCCAGGGTTGCGGCACAGGCGGCGGGATCATCGGGCGGGAACAGGGTGCCGGTCACCCCGTCAGTGATCAGTTCGCGGTGCCCGCCGACGTCCGATGCCGCCACCAGCCGCCCCTGGGCCATGGCTTCCAGCGGTTTGAGCGGTGTAACCAGTTCCGTCAGGCGGCTGCGCTTGCGCGGAAAGGCCAGCACATCGATCAGGGCATAGTATCGTTCCACTGCGCTGTGCGGTACGCGCCCGGTGAAGTGGATCGCAGCCGCCGCGCTGGAGGCAGCAGCCTGCGTACGCAGCGCCGCATCCATCGGCCCGCCACCCACCAGCAGTAACTGCGCAGCCGGTTCGCGCGCGAGCAGGTGCGGCATGGCGGCGATCAGGTCATCCAGCCCCTCGTAGTCATAGAAGCTGCCGATGAAGCCGATCACCGGCCCCGGCCGCAGCCCGATCTGTGCGGCCAGCGCCGGATCGGCTGCAACCGCCGCGCCGAACAACTCCAGATCGACCCCGTTGGGGCTGAGCGAGATCTTGTCTGCCGCCACGCCGCGCGCCACCAGATCGTCCTTCAGCCCCTGGCAGATCGTCACCACGGCATCGGCCCCGGCCACGACATGATCCTCCAGCGCGCGGGTCAGGCGGTACTTCAGGTTGCCTTCCCGGCCGGTCCCGTTCGAGACGGCAGCATCCTCCCAGAAGGCGCGGATCTCGTAGACGACCGGAATGCCCAGTCGCTTGCCCGCGATCAGTGCGGCCTTGCCGCAGAGCGCGGGCGAATGGGCATGGAGCAGGTCGGGCCGCCAATCCTGCGCCAGCGCGACGATGGCATCGCCCAGCTGGTTGATCTCGCGCCATTCCTTCAGGCCCGGCGGGCCAGCGGCGCTGCCCCGGGTGCGGTGAAAGGTCAGTCCTTCGGCCTCTTCGCGGTCCGGCCCTGGCGCGACATGGCGCAGTCCGGTAATCCCGCGCACTTCCAGCCCCAGCGCTGCCTGTGCGGTCAGGATCGCGCGGGTGCGGAAGGTATAGCCGCTGTGCAGCGGCAGCGAATGATCGAGGACGTGCAGGACGCGGGTCATGCCCGTTTCCCTAGGGCAGCAAGGCTTAACGCGGCGTCAACTTGGCCCTGCTAGGGCAGAGCCACGATGGTCGACTATTTCGCCCTGGCCCTGTCGCACGGGCTGCTGGCCCTTGCGGTCTGGCGGCTGCTGTGGCGCGACGACCTGGATCGCGATCCCGAACCGGGAGCGCCGGACCAAGCCGATCAGGCCGGGGACAAGCCGACCGCAAAACCTGTCAGGCCGGGGCTGCGCATCCGTGCTTGACCTTGCCATCACCGCCTTCACCCTGGCCTTCCTGACGCTCGGCTTTCGCCGCCCGTTCCTGTGGGTGCTGGCCTATCTGTACATCGATATCCTGACCCCCCAGAAGATCAGCTGGTCGCTGCTGGCCGCGCTGCCCATCTCGCTGATCGCCTTCCTGCTGGCCTTCGGGGGCTGGCTGGTGCTGGATGACAAGCGCGACACCCGCTTCACCCTGCGCCAGGCGCTGATCGTGCTGTTGCTGGCCTATTGCGGGATCACCACCACGATTGCGGAGTTCCCCGTCGAGGCGGCCGAGAAATGGTCATGGGTGTGGAAGGCGCTGCTCTTCGCGATCTTCCTGCCGCTCACCCTGCGCACCCGGTTGCGGTTCGAGGCCGTGGTAACGACGATCGTGCTCACCGTCGGCGCGATCGTGATTACCGGCGGGATCAAGACCGCGGCGGGCGGTGGCGGCTATGGCACCTTGCGCACTTTCGTGCCCGACAATGCCGGGATCTATGAAGGATCGACCCTGTCGACCGTGGCGATCATGATCATTCCGCTGATCTGGTGGGTGGCGCGCCACACCACGCTGTTTCCCAAGGGCAAGCTGGTAACCCTCTTCGCCGCGGCCCTGACCTTTGCCGCACTGCTGATCCCGATCGGCACCCAGACCCGCACCGGCCTGCTGTGTATTGCCTTGCTGGTCGTGCTGTCGCTGCGGGCAGTCAGGCACCGCTTTCTGTATCTTGGCGCAGCCGGGGCGCTGGTGCTGGCCGCGATCCCGTTCCTGCCCGAAAGCTATACCAAGCGGATGAGCACGATCGAGAACCACCAGTCCGACCAATCGGCCTCGACCCGGGTGGCGGTGTGGATGTGGACGCTGGACTATGTCCAGGATCATCCCTTCGGTGGCGGGTTCGATGCCTATCGCGGCAACAGCCTGCTGGTGCCGACGGTCAAGGAAGTGGGGCCGAAGAACAACGTTACCCTGGTAACCGAATACCACGAGGAGAAGGGGCGGGCCTACCACTCGGCCTATTTCGAGATGCTGGGCGAACAGGGCTATTTCGGCTTTGCCCTGTGGGCCTGGATCCAGCTGCTCGGCGTCTGGCAGATGGAGCGGCTGCGGCGACGCTGGAAGGACCGCAAGGGTCCTGACACCGCCTGGATCGCGCCGCTCGCCAATGCCCTGCAGATTTCGCAGATCGTCTATTTCCTCGGCGCGGTGTTCATCGGCGTGGCCTTCCAGCCGGTGATGTTCATGATCATCGGCCTGCAATGCGGGCTGTGGTCCTATGCGCGGCGGATCGAAGCGCCGGAGCAGGTCCGGATGATCGGGCCGCATCCGCAGTTGCGGGTCACTGCGGCATGAGCGCGGGGCCGGCACATGGTCCGGCGCATCTTGATGCGCTGACCGGCATTCGCGGCATCGCCGCCTGGGCCGTGGTGCTGTATCACATCCGCCTGTCGCTGGCCGGCCTGTTCCCGGCCGAGGCAATCGCGGTCATGGCGCGCGGCTATCTCGCGGTGGACCTGTTCTTCATCCTGTCGGGTTTTGTAATCTGGTACAATTATGCAGATCGGCTGCGCAGTGGTGGCGGGGTTGAGGCGCGGCTGTTCCTGTGGCGGAGGATCGCCCGGATCTGGCCACTCCACGCCGCTATCCTGCTGGCCATGGCGGGCTTTGTCGTGGTGCTTGCCGTTACCGGGCGCAGCACGGCGGGCTACCCGCTGGGGGAACTGCCGCTCCATCTGCTGCTGGTCCAGAACTGGGGGTTCACCCCGGCGCTCAGCTGGAACCATCCGGCCTGGTCGATCAGCACCGAACTGGCGGCCTATCTGGTGTTCCCGCTGATCGTGCTGGTGGCGGACTGGCGGCGCGCGCCTGCCGCGCTGCTCGTGGCCATCGCCTTGGCTCTGCTGGCAGCGATCCACTTGCTTTTTGCCGTCAACGGGCATCGCGCGCTCGGTGATGCAATCGAGCAGCTGGGGCTCTGGCGCTGCCTCGCCGCGTTCCTGCTGGGCAACATCATGTGCCTGTTGTGGCAGCGCTGGAGCGGCGCGGCCCATGCCGGCTCCCTTGCAGGCCTGGCCTGCCTTGGCATTGTTGCTACCGGACTCGGGTCGGGTCTGCCCGAGACGGCCTTTGCCCCTGCTGCCTTCCTGACCGGGCTGCTGGCGCTGGCACTGGGGCGGGGTTGGCTGGTCAGGCTGCTGTGCGCCCGTCCCGTGGTCTATCTGGGCGAGATTTCCTATTCGACCTACCTGGCCCATTTCTTCCTGTTCATCCTCTGGAAGATCGCGTTCGTCGATGTCTCGCTCCAGCTGGGCTGGGCTGGGCTGGCCGGGTTCCTCGCACTGGTGCTGGCGGTGTCGTCGGCCCTTTACCATGGGCTGGAAAAGCCGGCACAGCGCTGGCTCAACGCCCGCCCGCCCCGCTGGGCCGAGCGCCCGGTTGCCGTCGCTGCGGAATGATTCGCGACCTCTGAACGGCTTCGCGGCGCGCTTGCCGTAGCGGCAGGCGCTGGTGCGTTGCGCTAGGCCCGCGCTTGGGCCATGTAAGCGCCTTTCCAGCTCCAGAGGAGAGGCGCAAATGACCCCGCAGGAACTCGCAGCCAAGACCGGTGAAGTGATCGGCGTGTCAGACTGGTTCGAAGTCAGCCAGGACCGCATCAACAAGTTCGCCGAAGCCACCGGTGACTTCCAGTTCATCCACATCGACGAGGAAAAGGCCAAGCTGACCCCGTTCGGCGGGACCATTGCCCACGGCTTCCTGACCCTGTCGCTGCTGCCGGTGCTGGGCGCGATGACTGAAGGCGCGCGCGTCGACGGGATCAAGATGGGCGTCAACTATGGCGGCAACAAGACCCGCTTCATCTCGCCCGTCCGCGCCGGCAAGCGCGTGCGCGCTCACACCAAGCTGCTCGAGCTGGTCGAGAAGCGCCCCGGCCAGTGGCAGCAGACCAACGAGATCACCATCGAGATCGAAGGCGAGGACAAGCCGGCCCTGATCTGCGAATGGATCACGCTGTTCTTCGTGTGATCGGCACCCTCCCCGGGGGTCACAACGTTCGGATCAAACCAAGGAATTTCCCATGTCCCGTGATGCAGTCATCGTTTCCACTGCCCGCACCCCGCTGACCAAGGCGGCGCGCGGCGCTTTCAACAACACCACTGGCGCCACGCTCGGTGCCTGGTCGATCAAGGCCGCAGTTGAGCGTGCGGGCCTCGAAGGGGCCGAAATCGACGACGTCCTGATGGGCACCGCCGTCCAGCAGGGTTCGACCGGCGGCAACGTTGCCCGCCTGGCCGCGCTGCGCGCCGGCCTGCCGGTTTCGGTTCCGGCGATGACCATCGACCGTCAGTGCTCCTCTGGCCTGATGACCATCGCCACGGCTGCGAAGCAGATCCTGGTCGACAACATGGACATCTGCGTGGCCGGCGGCGTGGAAAGCATTTCCAAGGTGGTCGGCAGCGGCAAGATGTTCGTCGAGCCCGATCGTGAGCTGCTGGAAATGCACCCGCACATCTACATGCCGATGATCGGCACGGCCGAAGTGGTGGCCAAGCGCTATGGCATCAGCCGCGAATACCAGGACGAGTATTCGCTCCAGTCGCAGCAGCGCACCGCCGCCGCCCAGGCCGCGGGCAAGTTCGACGATGAAATCGTCGCCTGCACCGCGACCATGGCGGTGGTGAACAAGGAAACCAAGGAAGTTTCCTATCAGGAAGTCACCGCCACCAAGGACGATTGCAACCGCCCCGACACCACGCTGGAGGGCCTCGCCAGCCTGAAGCCGGTGATGGGCGATGGCGGCGTGATCACCGCCGGCAATGCCAGCCAGCTGTCGGACGGCTCGTCGGCCTGCGTCGTGATGGAAGCCAAGGTGGCCGAAAAGCGCGGGCTGACCCCGCTGGGCCGCTATGTCGGCATGGCGGTTGCCGGGACCGAGCCTGATGAAATGGGCATCGGCCCGGTCTTCGCGATCCCCAAGCTGCTCGAGCGCTTCAACCTGAAGATGGACGACATCGGCCTGTGGGAACTGAACGAGGCCTTCGCCGTCCAGGTGCTCTACTGCCGCGACAAGCTGGGCATTCCTGACGAGCTGCTCAACGTCAACGGCGGCTCGATCTCGATCGGTCACCCCTTCGGCATGACCGGCGCGCGCTGCACCGGCCACGCGCTGATCGAAGGCAAGCGCCGCGGTGCCAAGTATGCGGTGGTCACCATGTGCATCGGCGGCGGTCAGGGTGCGGCCGGCCTGTTCGAGGTGTTCTGATGCGGCTGTCGGCGCCTCGCGTTCCGCCCGTCGATCTGGCGACGATTGACGATGAACAACGCGAGGCGCTGGCGGTTTTTGCCGCCACCGCGCGGGATGTGACCAAGTCCGAAGGGACTGTGCTCAACATCTTCCGCACGCTGGTGCACGCGCCCAAGGCGCTGACCGCGTTCCTCGGCTGGGGCGGCTATATCCTCTCGCGCCGCAACAGCCTTGAGGAGCGCGAGCGCGAGCTGGTGATCCTGCGGACCGGGTTCAATTGTCGTTCGGGCTACGAATTCACCCAGCACACCCGGATCGGGCTTGATGCCGGGCTGACCGAGGCCGAGATCGAGGCGATCAAGCGCGGCCCGGACGATCCATCATGGAACGAGGCTGACCGCGCCATGCTGCGCGCCACCGATGACCTGACGCGCGACTTCCACGTCTCCGATGCCAGCTGGGCGGCCCTGTCCTTCCTCAGCCAGAAGCAGAAGATGGACCTGGTCATGACCGTCGGGAACTACACCCAGGTCTCGATGTTGCTGAACAGTTTTGGTGTGCAGCTCGATCCGGGGCAGGAACTCGATCCCGAACTGGACCATCGCGCTGGGTGACATCCGGCTGACCTGCCCTGGCGTCAGGCCGCGACCTTGAGCCGCGGCTTGTCGTGCCGCCTGATCCAGTCTTCCAGCACCGGCGCGATCTGGTTGCGCCACTTGCTGCCGTTGAAGATGCCGTAATGCCCGACTTCCGGCGCGAGGTGATAATGCTTGCGGCTTTCCGGCAGGTTGACCGCCAGCTTCAGCGCGGCACGGGTCTGGCCGATCCCGGAAATGTCGTCGCGCTCGCCCTCGACCGCCAGCAGGGCCGTGTCCTTGATCGCGCCCAGGTCCACCCGCTCGCCCCGGTGCATGAACTCACCCTTGGCGAGTGACTGGCGCTGGAACACCTGTTCGATCGTCTGCAGGTAATAGTCGGCATCCATGTCACAGACCGCCCGGTACTCGTCGTAGAACGCCTTGGTTGCCTCGGCGCTTTCGCCATCGCCGGCCACCAGGTGCTTGAACATGTGGTAATGGCTCAGCATGTGGTTGCCCAGGTTCATGGACATGAACCCGGCCAGTTGCAGGAAGCCGGGATAGACCCGCCGACCGGCACCCGGATACTGTAGCGGCACCGTGGCGATCACGGTGTGCTTGAACCATTCGAGCGGGCGCTGCATGGCCAGGTCGTTGACCGAGGTCGGCGCCTCGCGCGTGTCGACCGGGCCGCCCATCATGGTCAGCGTCAGCGGGCGGCAGGGATGCTTGCGACTGGCCAGCAGGGCAGTGGCCGCCAGCGCCGGGACCGAGGGCTGGCAAACCGCCAGCATGTGCGCGTTCGGCCCGATGTGCTCCAGGAACCCGATCACGTAGTCGATGTAATCGTCAAGGTCGAAGCGCCCCGCTTCAAGCGGCACGGTTTTCGCATCGGCCCAGTCGGTGATGTAGACTTCGCAGTGTTCGATCATCCGCGCCACAGTGCCGCGCAGCAGCGTCGCGAAGTGGCCGCTCATCGGCGCGACGATCAGCAGGCGGGGGGCATCCGCGGGCAGCCCCGGATGCGTGAAGCGCAGCAGGTTGCCGAACGGGCGGTACATTACGATTGCCTCGGTCACCGGATAGCTGGCGCCATCGACCTCGACCGTTTCGATGTCGAATGCGGGCTTGCCATAGGGGGCCGAGGCATGGGCGAAGACTTCCAGCGCCGAGGCCATCACCGGACCTAGGCCTGAATAGCCGAACGGCAGGGCCGGGTTCGACAAGAGGTCAGCCCCGACCGAGGCCCAGGTGCTGGCGGCGTTCAGCCACGAGCGTTGCAGTTCGTAAGCGGTGTAGAGCAAAGCGACGATCCCCTGCGCGCCGGCCCCGGTTTAATGGATGTCCGGACTGTTCCCGACAAACTGCGCCCATTCGCACCATGTTGCAATGCAATATTTGACTGCGGTTCTTTCGCGGCCGCAAAATAAGTTCGCATTTGCTACTTAACTTGTGCTGCGCTAGGGCGCAGGCTATGGCTTCGCTACCCGATCAAACCGCCGCTGCCGCCCCCGAACCCAAGCCGGCCCGCTCGCTTGGGCCATTGCGGATGATCTGGCGCGCGGCGCTGGCCTATCCCGGCCAGCTCGCCATGGCGGGCCTGGCCTTGATGATCACCGCCGGGGCAACGCTGGCCATCCCTTCGGGCTTCAAGCTGATCATCGACCGGGGTTTCGCTGCCGGGGGCAATCCCGATGATATCGGCCGCTGGTTCCAGTACCTGCTGCTGATCGTGCTGGTGCTGGCGATCGGTACGGCGCTGCGGTTCTATTTCGTGTCCTGGCTGGGTGAGCGGGTGGTGGCCGATATCCGGCTGCAAGTGCAGGCTAACCTGCTGCGCATGGCACCCGGCTTCTTCGAGGAGAACAGCCCGAACGAGATTTCCAGCCGGATGACCTCCGATACCGCGCTGATCGAACAGGTGGTGGGCACCACGGTTTCGGTGGCGCTGCGCAACACGATCATGGGGATCGGCGGGGTCGCCTACCTGTTCACCCTGGCCCCCCGGCTCACCCTGGCACTGGTGATCGCGATCCCGCTGATCGTACTGCCGATCGTGTGGTTCGGGCGGCGGCTGCGCAATGTCTCGCGTTCCAGCCAGGACCGGGTGGCCGATGTCGGCGCGATGGTGGCCGAAGTGCTGGGGGCAATGAAAATCGTCCAGGCGTTCAACCAGGAAGAGCGCGAAGTTGCCCGGTTCGCCAGCGCGGTGGAGGCTACCTTTGCCACGGCCAAGCGCCGGATCCTGCTACGCGCGGCGATGACGGCGATCATCATCATGCTGGTGTTCGGCGCAATCACCATGCTGATGTGGGAGGGCGCGATCGGCGTTGCCGAGGGCGCGATCAGCGGCGGCACCATTGCCGCCTTCGTGCTGACCGGGGGCCTGGTGGCAGGTGCCTTTGGCGCGCTGACCGAAGTCTATGGCGATCTGCTGCGCGGTGCCGGCGCGGCCAGCCGCCTCAACGAACTGCTGAACGAGAAGCCGACCATCGCCATGCCGGCCCGGCCGCTTCAGCTTCCTTCGCCGGTGCGCGGCAAGCTGGCGTTTGAAAAGGTCACCTTCCGCTACCCGACCCGGCCGGAGGTGTCGGCGCTGGCTGACTTCTCGCTGACCATCGAGCCCGGCGAGACGGTGGCCATCGTCGGCCCGTCCGGCGCGGGCAAGTCCACCCTGTTCCAGCTCGCCGAGCGGTTCTACGATCCCCAGGTTGGCACGGTGAAGCTAGATGGTGTGCCGCTGACCGCGGTCGACCCGGCTGCGATCCGCCGCAACATGGCGCTGGTCCCGCAGGAGGGGATCCTCTTCGCCGCCTCGGCCCGCGACAACCTGCGCTATGGCAACTGGGATGCCGGAGACGCGGCGATCTGGCAGGCGGCCGAGGCCGCCAATGCCGCCGAATTCCTGCGCGAACTGCCCGAAGGGCTCGACACTTTCCTGGGCGAGGGCGGCGCGCGCCTGTCGGGCGGGCAGCGCCAGCGCATGGCGATTGCCCGCGCCTTGCTGCGCGATGCGCCGATCCTGCTGCTCGACGAGGCCACCTCCGCACTGGATGCCGAAAGCGAGCGGCTGGTCCAGCAGGCGCTCGACCGGCTGATGGCCAGTCGCACCACGCTGGTGATTGCTCATCGCCTCGCCACGGTGCGCGCGGCGGACCGGATCGTGGTGATGGAAAAGGGCGCGATCGTCGAACAGGGCACGCACGAGGCGCTGAGCCGGGCGGGCGGGCTCTATGCCCGGCTTGCTGCGCTGCAATTCGACGAACCGCCAAGCGAACCCGTCAAATAGCACAAGGTCCGCATTTCGCGCGCGCGCGTCAGACCGTATCAGGCGCCCCATAGAACAACGTTTTCGGGGACTTGCCATGAACCTTCGCGCTTCGATCCTGCTTGCCGCCAGCTCGGTGGCCCTGGCCTGCGGCACGCCCGCGCTGGCCCAGACCAGCGCTGCGCCCGCCGCGCCTGCCGCCCAGCCGGCCAAGCCTGCTGCTGATTGGGGCTGGGGCATCCAGACCGCCTACATGGACGTCTCGGTCAAGCCGGGCGATGATTTCAACCGCTACGTCAACGGCCGGTGGCTGGACACCTACGAAATCCCGGCTGATCGCAGCATCTTCGGCTCGTTCGTCGAACTGGCCGAACTGTCCGAGGCCCGGATGAAGGCGATCATCGAAGACATCGCCAAGGGGCAGCACCAGCCCGGCACCGATGAAGCGCGGATCGCCGCCGTGTTCAATGCCTACATGAACACCGATGCCATCGAGAAGGCTGGCCTGACGCCCGCCCAGCCGACCCTGAACCGGATCAAGGCCGCGCGGACCACCACCGACCTGGCCAAGCTGTTCGTGATGCCGGGCATCCCTTCGCCGGTGGGCATGGGCGTTTCGCCCGATGCCAAGGACAGCCGGGTCAACGCGCTCTATGCCAGCCAGGCGCAGCTTGGCCTGCCTGACCGCGACTATTACCTGGTCGACTCGCCCCGCAACCAGGAAATCGTCACCAAGTACAAGGAATACCTGACCTTTGTGGCGGGTGAGCTGGGCTACGGCGATCCGGCCGCGACGGCCAACATGATCTTCGAGCTGGAAAAGAAGATGGCGGCCCAGAACTGGGATCGCGCGCTGGGCCGCAACCGCGACCTGACCTACAACAAGATGCCGGTGGCCGAATTCCTGGCGCTGGCACCGAATGTTCCGCTCAAGGCGGCGATGGATGCGCTGGGTGTGGGCCAGGCCAAGGATATCATCGTCGCACAGCTGCCGCCGACCAAGGAAGAGCTGGAAGCCGCCAAGTATACCCCCGAAATGGCCGCCAAGCTTGGCGGTGGGGTGCCGGCGCTGGCGAAGCTGATCGCCAGCGAGCCGGTCGAGGCCTGGAAGGCCTGGATGTCGGTCATGTATGTTTCCGGCCGCGCCGCCGTGCTGCCCAAGCGCTTCGATGATGCCCAGTTCAACTTCTACAGCAAGTTCCTGGGCGGCCAGCCCGAACAGCGCCCGCGGTGGAAGCGTGCGCTCAGCGCGACCGAAGGGACGCTGGGTGAACTGACCGGCAAGCTCTATGTCGCCCGCCATTTCCCTGCCACCCACAAGGCGGCGATGGACAAGCTGGTCGGCAACCTGCGGACCGCGATGGCCTATAACCTGGAAAACCTGACCTGGATGGGGCCGGAGACCAAGGTTGCGGCCAAGGCCAAGCTTGACGCCTTTTCGCTGAAGATCGGCCATCCGGACAAGTACAAGGACTACAAGGGTCTCAACGTCACCCCGGCGAGCGCCTTTGCCAATGCCGAAGCCGCCGCCCGCTGGTTTCAGGCCGACCGCATCCAGCGCCTCGGCAAGCCGGTGGACCGCACCGAATGGTTCATGACCCCGCAGACGGTAAATGCCTATTACAGCCCCTCGGGCAACGAGATCGTGTTCCCGGCCGGCATCCTGCAGGCGCCGTTCTTCGCGCTGAGCGCCGATGACGCGGTGAACTATGGCGCGATCGGCGCGGTGATCGGTCACGAGATCGGTCACGGCTTCGACGACCAGGGTTCGAAGAGCGACGGCGATGGCAACCTGCGCGACTGGTGGACCCCGCAGGACAAGGCCAATTTCGAGAAGCTGACCGGGGCCCTGGCTGACCAGTACAGCAAGCTCTGCCCGCTCGACGATGGCAAGACCTGCATCAACGGCCGGCTTTCCCTGGGTGAGAACATCGGTGACGTGGGCGGCCTGAGCCTGGCCTACCGCGCCTACAAGCTCTCGCTGGGCGGCAAGGAAGCTCCGGTGATCGATGGCTTCACCGGCGACCAGCGCTTCTTCATGGCCTGGGCCCAGGTCTGGCGGACCAAGTTCCGCGAAGCCGCGCTGCGCCGCCAGCTGCAGACCGGCCCGCACTCGCCGGGCATGTACCGCATCCTCGGCGTGGTCCGGAACTTCGACGAATGGTACAAGGCCTTCAACGTCCAGCCGGGCGACAAGATGTACCTGCCGCCGGAACAGCGCGTCCGGATCTGGTAAAAACTTGCCATAACCGGCGGGTGCGGCTTGACTTGGCCGCGCCCGCCGCGTTCATCGGCGGGCCATGGACACCATCCTTACCGCCATTCTGCTCGGCATCGTCGAAGGACTGACCGAGTTCATTCCGGTCTCCTCGACCGGGCACCTGATCCTCGCGGCCGAGATCTTCGGTTACGATGCCGAGGTCTGGAAAGTGTTCAACGTCGTCATCCAGCTGGGTGCGATCCTGGCGGTGGTGGTGTTGTACTGGCGCACGTTCTGGGCGGTCGGCATGGGTCTGCTCAAGTGGCGGGCCGAAAGCGTGGCCTTCGTCCGCAATATCCTGCTGGGGTTCCTGCCCTCGGCGGTGCTGGGCTTCCTGCTCAAGGACTATATCGACATCCTGCTGGGCAGCCCGATGGTGGTTGCCTGGGCACTGGTGCTGGGCGGGATCGCGATCCTGGCCATTGAAAAGGTGGCCAAGCCCGGCCCGGCCAGCGGTGTGGCCCAGCTGCCGGCCCGGCAGGCGCTCGGCGTCGGCTTGGTCCAGTGCCTGTCGATGATCCCGGGCGTCAGCCGCTCGGGCGCAACGATCATGGGCGCGCTGGCCATGGGGATCGAGCGGCGCACCGCGGCCGAATTCAGCTTTTTCCTCGCGATCCCGACGATGATGGGGGCCACCACGCTGGAACTGTGGGATGCCCGCGCCAGCCTGTCGGCCGGGCTTGGCCCGGTCGGCTGGACCGAGATCGCCGTCGGCTTTGCCGTGTCCTTCGTGGTCGCCCTGGCAGTAATCAAGGCCTTCGTGGCCTTCGTCAGCCGCGCCGGCTTCGCGCCCTTCGCCTGGTACCGGATCGCGGCGGGCATCCTCGCGATCTGGCTGCTGAGCCGCTAGCCTTCAGACCGGTTTGGCACCCGATCCCCGTCCGCCGCGCAGGGCATATTCCTGCGTGCCGCGATGGAGTACGTCGTCGACATCGATCACCGCCGAATTGGCATAAGTGAAGCCGGGGCCGAGCGAGCGATAGAGCCGGTCGAAATCCCGATCGACGGTGTCGTGATAGAGTTCGCCAAAGCTCTCGATCACGAAATAGGTCGGCTGCAGATCGTCGATCACGTAATCGGTGCGCATCACCCGGTCGACGTTGAGCATGATCCGGTTCGGGCTCTGCGCCTCGACCGAGAAGACCGTCTCGGTCGGGCCCGAGAGGATCCCCGCGCCATAGGCCCGCAGCCCTTCCGCCTCCAGGATCAGCCCGAATTCCACCGTATACCAGTAAAGCGCGCCCAGCGCCTTCAGCCGGTTGTAGCGCATCGCCTTCCACCCGGCGCGGCCATATTCCTGCATGTAGTCGGCAAAGACCGGGTCGGTCAGCATCGGCACGTGGCCGAACACGTCGTGGAATACATCCGGTTCCTGGATGTAGTCGAAAGTCTCGCGCGTGCGGATGAAGTTGCCGGCCGGGAAGCGGCGGTTGGCGAGGTGCCAGAAGAACACGTGATCGGGGATCAGCATCGGCACTGGCACTACCGACCAACCGGTCAGCTTGCCCAGGTCTTCCGACATCCGCGCAAAGTCCGGCACACCCCCCCGACCAAGGTCAAGACGCTCGAGCCCGGCCATGAAGGCGCTGGCGGCGCGGCCGGGCAGGACCTGCGTCTGCCGGGCGAACAGGTCGTCCCAGATCGCGTGCTCTTCGGCGGTATACTGGCGCTGGGCCGGCTCCAGCCAGTCCTCGCCGACATGGGCCGGGCGCTGCAGCGGGGCGGTGAACACGTCCGGGCCCGGATCGGGCAGCCGGGCAAAGTCTTCGGGTGCGAGGATTGCGGTCTGAGACATAGTTTCGTTTGCAACTTCTAGCAGTGAAGCCGCCTCACTGCAATTGCCCGCCATAATTGTGGGCCCCGCGCGCCTTGACTTTCCGGGCCTTCTGGGCCAATGGCCCGCTCCGTGAAGGGCGGCCGCGTGGCCGCCCGCTTGGTTTTTGCGGCTTTCGGGCCGAATCGTTTAGAGAACAGGACGCACGCCATGGCGAAGCCCGCAACCGTCAAGATCCGGCTGGTTTCTACCGCCGATACCGGATTCTTCTATGTGACGAAGAAGAACCCGCGCAACACCACCGAGAAGATGGTGTTCAAGAAGTACGATCCGGTCGTGCGCAAGCATGTCGAATTCAAGGAAGCCAAGATCAAGTAAGGTTCAAGGCCCGTTCACGGCGCAGCGGCTAGTGGCCCTGCCATGAATTTGCACTTTACCTTCAGGTCGCTTGCAAGTGCCGCCGCTTCGGCGGCGCTTGTCGTTTGTGCGGCGGCGCCGGTGGCGGCGCAGGATTCGGCTGACCTCGCCGGTGCCGTGACGGCCTTGCGCGCGATCGGCACGATGCGCGCCGATTTCGTCCAGTCCGATCCCAATGGTCAGCAGGTCAAGGGCGTGCTGACCCTGAAGCGCCCGGGCCGGATTCGCTTCCAGTACGAAAAAGGCGTGCCGATGCTGATCGTCTCGGACGGCAGCGCGCTGACCTTTGTCGATTATGAAGTCCGCCAGGTTCAGCGCTGGCCGATCAAGAACAGCCCGCTGGGCGCGCTGCTCGATCCGAATCGCGATGTCGGCAAGTATGGCCGGGTGATCCAGACCGGCAGCGACCGCATCGTCAGCATCGAGGTGCGCGACAAGGCCCGCCCCGAATATGGCGTGATCACGCTGGTTTTCGTGCGCAAGGCCGGGGTTCCGGGCGGGTTGGAGCTGTCCAGCTGGGCGGCGCTCGATTCGCAGAAGCGGCGGACCATCGTCACGCTGTCGAATCAGCAATACGGGCTGGCCGTCCCCGACAACACCTTCCGCTTCAACGACCCGCGCTCGCCCACTCGTCGATGACCGGAAACGGCCCGGCGCGGAATGTGCGCTGGCTGCGATGAACTGCACTGCAAACCTTGCAATCGTTCATGGGCCAGCAAGCCACAGGGGCCTAGAACGGTTTTCGACGGCGCGGCCTGAGACGGGTTTCCCCCCTGTTGCCCAAGTCTCCTGTTGAGCCACACCGTCAAAAGCGTGACGAACGCACCAAGGAACCCTCGGTCCAATGCCCCCGGACCGAGGGTTTTTGTTTGGGCGGGCGTGGAGCGGCCCAGGGCGGGCTGCGAACGGCCACCCGCTGCGCTTCCGGTGCTCACGACCAATAAGGTCGCTGCGCGCCGGTTCTCACCACGGACAGCCATTCTCGCTTCACCCTGAGCCACTCCACACCCACCCAAACCGCCCTGTTAAAAGCCCTCTCCCCTTCAGGGGAGGGGGTTGGGGGTGGGGGCGATCAAGCACAACCCCTCCGCACCACCCTTGCCGCACTCCGGCATCGCACCTAAAGCCCGTCCCATGGTTTCGATTGCCACCTGGAACATCAATTCCGTCCGCCTGCGTGCCGATCAGGTGGTGCGCTTCCTGTCCGAACAGGGGCCGGACGTGCTGTGCCTGCAAGAGATCAAGTGTGCGGAACACCTGTTCCCGCACGATGTGTTCGAAGCGGCGGGCTATGCCCACCGGGTGGTCAACGGGCAGAAGGGCTATCACGGTGTCGCCACGGTCAGCCGGATTCCCCTGCGCGAGCTGGACCGGCACGACTGGCAGGCCAATGGCGAGGCGCGGCATATTGGCGTGGAACTGCTCGGCACCGGACAGGGCCTGGTGGTGGAGAATGTCTATATCCCGGCCGGCGGCGACATTCCCGATCGCGAACAGAACCCAAAGTTCGGCCAGAAGCTCGACTTCCTGGAGCGGATGACCCGCTGGGCCGACCAGCTGGACCGGCCGACGCTGATCGTCGGCGATTTCAACATCGCGCCGCTGGACTGCGACGTCTACGACCACAAGGCGCTGATCAAGGTGGTCAGCCATACCCCCATCGAGATCGAGGCGCTCTACCGGTTCCGCGATGCGCACGGCTGGGTGGACCTGGGTCGCAAGCATATTCCAGCGCCGGAACGCAACTGGACCTGGTGGTCCTATCGCACCTACTGGCAGGACAAGGATCGCGGCCGCCGGCTTGACCACATGTGGGCCTCGCCGGATCTGGCGGCGCAGTCAGTCAGCCACCGCTTCGTCGAGGAAACGCGGCGGTGGGACCAGCCGAGCGACCACGTGCCGCTGATCACGGAGTTTGCCCTTTGAGGGCCACCCGCCGCGTTGCCCTGGCGCTCGATGCCTTGCGTCACGGCTGGCCGATCGAGGTCGATGGCGTGTTGCGGCTGCTGCCGGCCGAAACCGGCTTTGGCCCCGACGCCACTGCACCGCGCCTGCTGATCTCTGCCGCGCGCGCGGCCACGCTCAAGCTGGCCAACCAGCGCGAGGCCGCCGTGCCCGAGGCTCCGGTGCTGATCCGCGCGGCCGAACCTTTTACGCTGCCCGCCGCGCGCGTGCTGGCCGATCCGGCGGAGGATCTCAACTGGCCCTTGAAAGGCCCCTTTGCGGCCGAGCATATCGACCATCTCCAGGCCGCCGAGACGGCGCTGTCGCTTGCGCGCCTGGCGGGTATCCTGCCGGCATTCCTGGTCGACCCCGATGGCGCTGGCGAAGCCCAGGCCGTGTCATCCGGCGATGTCGCCGAATTCAGCGATCCGCGCCACCTCGCCATCGCCACGCGCGCACGGCTGCCAGTGGCGGCGGCCGAGGATGCCCAGATCGTCGCCTTCCGCTCGGTGGATGACCTGCGCGAACATGTCGCGCTGGTGATCGGCCAGCAGAATGCCGACCGGCCGCCGCTGGTGCGGCTGCATTCCGAATGCCTGACTGGCGATATTCTGGGCAGCCTGAAGTGCGATTGCGGGCCGCAGCTTGATGCTGCGCTGAGAGCCATGGCGGACGAGGCGAAGGCGGGCGGCTGGGGCGTGCTGCTCTATCTGCGGCAGGAAGGACGGGGCATCGGACTGGTCAACAAGCTGCGGGCCTATCAGTTGCAGGACCAGGGTTTCGACACGGTCGATGCCAACAACCGGCTTGGCCTGCCGACCGAGGCGCGCGATTTTCCGGTGGCGGCGCGGATGCTGCATCTGCTCGGCATTGGCCCGATCCGGCTGATGACCAACAACCCGGCCAAGGTCGACGCGCTCTCTGTGGCGGGCGTAACCGTTGCCGAACGCGTGCCGCACCAACTGCCGCCCAACCCCCACAACGCCCGTTACCTCGATACCAAGCGCGACCGGACCGGGCATTTGCTCTAGCGGCGATCGCGCATCTTCAGCCCTGGTGCCAGGCGGTTCGCGCCGATCTGCACCGGATCGTTTACCCACATAGCAACGAAAGTGCTGGTGCGACTGATGCCGGGGGCGAAGCGGGCGTCGTTGTCCTCGATCACCAGCCCGGCCGAGCTGTACTGCTTGCCCTCGGGCGCGACGGTGATGAAGGCGGACCAGTTTTCCTTGTCCGCCCCCTGCACGAACCAGTTGCCCGCGATCCGGCCCGAGGCACCGCCGGGCAGGTCAATCATGTAATTGGTGCCGCGCCCGCCCGAATCGTCGAAGCTGTTGCCCAAGATCTCGACCTTGGCGGAACGGCTCTTGGCATAGTGGCCGCCGCGGCCCTGCTCGAACCGGCTGCGGGTGATCGAGAGCGCGCCATAATCGCCGATATAGACCGAATGGGCGCAGCCGCCGGGTCCTTCGCAGGTGCCGAGACGGGTGAAGGTGGACTTGTCGATGGTGATCGTGCTGGCGGTATCCACCCCCGCCAGGATCCCCTGCTGGCTGTCGCGGAACCAGCTTTGCGAGACGGCGAGATTGCCCTTTTCCAGCCGGATCCCGGCGCCGTTGAAATCGGACACGCGGACATTGGCGAAGACCAGGCCTTCCACGCTGGCCGCGCGGCCGCGCAGCACCAGCGTGCCCTTGCCTTCGCAGGTGCCACCATCGAACACGGCCTGACCGGGCTGGCTGGCGATATAGCGGATCTCGCCCGCACTCTGCACCGCGCAGTCGCGGTAGCGGCCCGGTGCAATCACGATCGTTCCGCTGCCATCGCCGATCGCATTCACCGCTTCGGCCAGCTGGGCGAAGCTCTGCCCGGTCTCGGTCACCGTGAAGGGCGCATTGCCCTGGGCGCGGGCCGGGGGAAGCGAAAGGGCGGCAAGGGCCACCAGCGTGGCTGCGGCGAGTAACGGGCGGGCAGGTCGATCCATGGCGGTGAGTATAGCGCCGGGTTATCAAGCTTGGGTAAAGGCCGTGGCCTGCGTCCCGGAACGGTGCAGGCCGGACTGAGGACCTTTCATGAACCGCCCGGCCAGCGCCATTTCCACCCGCCGCGCGTCTTGGCGGCATAGAGCGGCATGGGCAGCACGGCCATGATGAAGACCCAGGCCATCACCGCCGCCGGCTGGGGCTGCAGCAGCCAGACCCCGCCCAGCATCACCGCGATATGGCAGGCCAGCATTACCCAGCCTTGCCAGACGATCGGCAGACCCGCGCCATAGCCCAGCCGCTTGGGCGCGAACCAGGCACCGTCGTTCGGATTGTCACGCATTGCCTTGCTCCTTGGGTGGGCGCCCCCGGCGCGGGGGATCGGCCGGGGCCAGCTTGATCCCGCGCCGGGCTAGGGCTTCGCGCAGCAGCACTTCCACCTGGGCGTTGACCGAGCGGAAATCAGCCGCGGCGGCCCGCTCCAGCGCCGCATAAAGCGCTGGATCGAGCCGCAGGGGGAAGGATTTCTTGGGCGGGGCGGGCATGGTTTGCCGTCAGTACAGGCTGCCTGCGTTGACCACCGGCTGGGTATCGCGCTCGCCGCAGAGCACGACCATCAGGTTGGAGACCATTGCCGCGCGACGCTCGTCATCGAGGTGCACCACGTCCTTTTCGCTCAACTGGGTCAGGGCCATCTCGACCATGGTCACCGCGCCCTCGACCAGCTTCTTTCGCGCGCTGATCACGGCCTCGGCCTGCTGGCGGCGCAGCATCGCCCCGGCGATTTCCGGCGCATAGGCCAGGTGGGTGAGGCCGCAATCATCCACCGCGATTCCGGCCACCCGAAGACGGTGGTTGAGCTCGGCCAGAAGTTCGGCGTTCACCTCGTCGTGGCTGCCGCGCAGGGTCACTTCCTGGTGCTCGATATCGTCATAGGGATAGCGCGAGCCGATCGACCGCACGGCCGCCTCGATCTGGACTTGGACGAAGGCCTTGTAATCATCGACATCGTAAAGCGCCTGGGCGGTGTCGGCCACGCGCCAGACCACGTTGGTGGCGATCTCGATCGGGTTACCGCGTAGGTCATTGACCTTCAGCTTTTCCGAAATCTCGTTGTTGGCGCGAACCGAGATCTTGGTCTTGCCCATCCACGGCCAGACCCAGCGCAGCCCTTCGCTGCGGTCGGTTCCGCGATAGGCGCCGAACAGGGTGATCGCGGCGGCCTGGTTGGGCTGGATCATGTAGAAGCCGCTCGCCAGGATCACCAGGCCGATTGCCATGAGTCCGGTCGAGACGACGAAGCCGAACACTTCGCTGTCGTCCGGCTGGCTGCCGGCAAAGGCGACGATCCGCCAAATGGTGAGGGTCAGCAGCACCAGAAAGGCCATGAAGATCAGGTAGCCACTGGTGCTCCAGGCGCGGGTTTCGCGGCTGGAATTCATCGGCGCATGGGTATCGGACATCGGGGTTTTCCTATAAAACTGATATCATATTAATATCGTGATTCGATGCAGAGTCAATCGATTCAAAAAAGGGGGCTTGAAATCGGAGCGAATCGCTCTTAATAACAGTCCTGCGGGACCGGGCCCCTCTGGCGCGGCGCACTGGCACCATCCCCCTTCCCGGCCAGGGCGCAGCGTGATGTCGGACCGCATCGGATGACGCCGATGCCAGGGTCCGGACTCTTGTCCCCCCATCCCAAGATACTGGGCCCCGGCTCGGCGCATCCGATCGAACAGCAACCGTTCGAAAGGGAGCATTTGCCATGTCCGATCGTGTATTTCGCTTGATGGAGCGCCACCAGAAGCTGGACGATGCCTTGCGCCTGGCGCAGTGGCGGCGTGCAGTTGATCCGTTCGAGATCGTGCGGCTCAAGCAACTCAAGCTGGCGATCAGGGACCGGATCACGCGCCTGTTGCGCCGCCCGCTGGCTGCGACATAACGGCACCGCGATCAACCTACACTCGCGCCGGAGCGGGCTAACCCCTCGCGCCGGCGCCTTGCTTTTTACAGGGGCTTGAAACGATGGAATTTCTAACCGCTGACTGGCTCGGCACACCAGCCTGGTTCTGGCTGGCCTTCATCGGCATCGTGATCGCGCTGACCGTGTTCGACCTTGGCATCCTGCACAAGGAAGACCGCGAGATGGGCATCGCTGAATCCTTGAAGCTTTCGGTGTTCTACATCGCGATCGCCATGGCCTTCGGGGTCTGGGTCTGGATCGAGAAGGGCGGCGACCTGGGGATGAAGTATTATACCGGGTACTTCATCGAAAAGGCGCTCTCGATCGATAATGTCTTCGTGATCAGCCTGATCTTCACCTTCTTCGCGATCCCGCCGAAGTACCAGTATCGCGCGCTGCTGTGGGGCATCCTGGCGGTGATCGTGCTGCGCGGCATCATGATCGGCCTGGGCGCGGCGCTGGTCGAGCAGGCCTATTGGGTGCTCTACATCTTCGCGGCCTTCCTGATCTTCACCGGGATCAAGATGTTCTTCGCCGGCGATCACGATCCCGACGTATCGAAGAACCCGGTGGTGCGCTGGATCTCCACCCACATGCGCGTCACGCCGCAACTGCATGACCAGCACTTTTTCGTGAAGGTGCCGGACGAGAAGACCGGCAAGCTGGTTACGGCGGTGACCCCGCTGTTCGTGGCGCTGGTGGTCATCAACCTGGCCGACCTGGTCTTCGCTGTGGATTCGGTGCCGGCGATCTTCGCGATCACGACCGATACCTTCATCGTCTATACCAGCAACATCATGGCGATCCTGGGCCTGCGGGCGCTCTACTTCGCGCTTTCGGCCATGGTGCACCGCTTCTATTACCTGAAGTATGCGCTGGCTTCGGTGCTGGTGTTCATCGGCTCGAAGATCTTCATCGCCGACTTCGTCATGGGCGGCGAGAAGTTCCCGCCGGTGCTGAGCCTGGGCGTTACCGCGGCGCTGATCGCGGGCGGGGTCTTCTACTCGCTGTGGAAGACCCGCCACGGCGAAGATGCCGCGCCGCAGCTGCCGCATGACGAGATCCGGCCGTAATCAGTACTGGCGGATGACGGCGAGGAATTGCTCGCCATAGGCCGCCAGCTTGCGTGCACCCACCCCGCCGATCTCGCCCAGCGCGGCGAGGTTGGCGGGGCGGATCAGGGCCATCTCGCGCAGGGTGGCATCATGGAAGATCACATAAGGCGGGATCCCCGCTTCGGCAGCCAGATCGCGCCGCAGCGCCCGCAGCGCCTCGAACAGCGGATTGCCAACCGGGTTGCTGCCACCCGACTTCTCGCGCCGTCCCTTGCGGCCGCTTGGCGGCGGCACCGCCACCAGCACCGCCGAATCGCCTTTCAGGATCGACCGGGCATCGCCGCCCAGCGCCAGTCCGCCATGTTCGGTCGGAACGAGTGCGCCCCGGGCCTGAAGGGCGCGGACCAGCGGCTTGAGCAGCGCCGCCTCAGCCGAACCGACGATGCCGAACACCGACAGCTGGTCGTGGCCGCGGGCGAGGACGCGTTCATCGGTGCTGCCGGTCAGGACCTTTTCGACATGGCCGAAACCATAGGTCTGCCCGGTGCGATAGACCGCTGACAGCAGCTTGCGCGCCAGTTCGGTGGCATCGTGGACGCCGGGCGCATCGAGGCAATTGTCGCAATTGCCGCAGGCTTGCGGTGGGTCCTCGCCAAAGTGCCGCAGCAGCAGCGCGCGCCGGCAACCGGCGGTTTCGACCAGCGCGGCCAGGGCATCGAGCCGGGCCCGTTCGCCCTCGCGCCGCGCCTCTTCCACTTCGGCCAGCCGCATCCGGGCGCGGGCAAAGTCTTCCGCCGCCCACAGCATCAGCGCCAGGGCGGCGTCCCCGTCGCGCCCCGCGCGGCCGGTTTCCTGATAATAGCCCTCAATCGACTTGGGGATCCCGGCATGGGCGACAAAGCGCACGTCGGGCTTGTCGATCCCCATGCCGAAGGCGACGGTCGCCACCATCACCATGTCCTCGCTGGCCACGAAAGCTGCCTGGTTTGCCGCACGCACCGCCGGGTCCAGTCCGGCGTGATAGGGCAGCACTGCCCGGCCCGTGGCCGCTGCCAGTTTCTCGGCCAGCTCCTCCACCTTCCTGCGGGTCGGGGCATAGACAATGCCGGGGCCGGGCTGCTCGGCCATCAGGCTTTTCAGCTGCTGGACCGGGCTGTCGCGGTGGCGGATCGCATAGCGGATGTTGGTCCGGTCGAACCCGGCCACGATCAGGCCAGCGGCGGGGATGCCCAGCTGGGCCAGCACGTCGGCGCGGGTATGGGCATCGGCCGTGGCCGTCAGCGCGAGGCGCGGGACAGCGGGGAAGGTATCCATCAATGGGCGCAGCGCGCGGTAGTCGGGCCGGAAATCGTGGCCCCATTCCGACACGCAATGCGCTTCGTCGATGGCAAAGAGGCTCAGGTCCGCCTTGCCCAGCAGTTCGCGGAAGTGCGGCTGGCTGGCGCGTTCGGGTGCGACATAAAGCAGGTCGAGTTCACCAGCGCGGAACCGGTCGATCGTTGCCTCGCGGTCCATATCGGCGCTGGTCAGGCTGGCGGCGCGGATGCCGTTGGCGCTCGCCGCGCGCAGCTGGTCGTGCATCAGCGCGATCAGGGGAGAGATCACCACGCAGGTCCCCGGCAGCATCACGGCCGGCAACTGGTAGGTCAGCGACTTGCCGGCCCCCGTCGGCATGACCGCCAGGGTCGATTCCCCGCCCAGCACGCGGCCCACCACCTGTTCCTGCACCCCGCGAAAGGCGTTGAAACCGAAGGTGGAGTGCAAGTGTTCGAGCAGGGCGTCGCGGGTCACGCTATCCGCCTAGCCGCGCAGGGCAGGTAGCGGAAGGGTTAGCGACCAGCTCTCTCCACAACCGACTCTTCGACAGCGGTGAAGGCGGAGCGGCCAGTTGGCGCATCGCCAGGCACCGCGCTGGTGAAATAGGCAATTCCCTTGCCGGTCCACGGATCGAACCAGAGCCCGCTCTTCAGGCCATAAGCGTCGCCGGAATGACCAAACCGCGCAACGCCGTCGCCGAAGGGATCGTCGCGGCAGCCCTCCTGCGCGCCGCCCAGACGGTGCACGGCCAGGCCATAGGCGCAGAAGAAGCCGCTGGCTGTGCCGTCTTCGCCCAGGCCATTGCTGCCATCGAAGTGCCAGACCGGTTTCAGCATCCGGGAGAACGAGCGTTGTGAGAGAAAGCCCCTGCCACCCCGCGCCAGCAGCTGGCCGATCTTGGCCAGGTCGCGCATCGATATCCTGAGGCCGCCCTGCGGGGAGAACAGGGCGCCATTGTCACCGGGCCGGTAATCCGACAGATCGCAGGCTGTCCCGGCCGCCAGGAACACCGCGCAGGGGGGCGGATTCCCGCGCAGGTCATCGCGCGCCACTTCGCCGCCGGCGCGGTACAGCACGACTGCGCGCCTGTAGGCATCGGCGCTGCACCCCGCTCCCCAATTGAAACAGGCATCCAGTTCCAAGGGCTTCAGCACCAGCCGACTCATCAGCACGTCGAACCGCTCGCCGGTCACTTTCTCCATCACGCTCGCCACGACCGGGAAGTTGAGGTTGGTGTAGTGGAACCAGTCGCTGCCCGGCGGGTGCCTGCTATCCCACACCCGCGGATCGGCCAGGCGCTCGCGCAGCGTTACGCCGAGCGGGATGAGGTAAAGCTCCCCGCCATCGATCAGGCTGGAGCGGTGCGACAGCAGCATGTCGAGCGTGATCGGCTGGTCCGGGAAGGCCGGGTTGCGCAGGCGCCAGCCGAGATAGTCCGAAACGTCGCGATCTAGGTCCAGCCTGCCCTGATCGACCAGCCGCATCACACCGAGCGCGGTGACCAGCTTGGAAATCGAGGCGATCCGCACCGGATCGTCGGCCGTTACGATGCGGCCGGTCGTCCGGTCGGCCAGGCCTTCTGCGAGCACCGGGCGGATGGTATCCCGGTCAAACCGGACCGCAACGGTGGCGGGCCCGGCTTGCGCCTGCAGCGGCGCGGCGAGGATCAGGCAGGCAAGCAGGAGAGGCAGGCGCATGACCCGCAACCTACCGCGCTTGCCCACCTTGTCGAGCCTCAGTCCAGGTTTGGCCTGAGCCAGCGTTCGGTCGTCGCCAGGTCCGCGCCGCGCCGGGCGGCATAGTCTTCCACCTGGTCGCGCCCGATACGGGCGACACCGAAGTATTCAGCCTGCGGGTGCCCGAAATAGAAGCCCGATACGGCGGCCGTGGGCAGCATTGCGAAGCTCTCGGTCAGGGTCAGCCCGGCATTGCCGGGGGCATCCAGCAGATCGAACAGGATCGGCTTCAGGCTGTGGTCCGGGCAGGCCGGATAGCCGGGGGCCGGGCGGATGCCGCGATACTCCTCGCGGATCAGCGCCTCGTTGGTCAGCTGCTCACCCGGTGCGTAACCCCACAGGGTGGTGCGGACATGCTGGTGCAGCCGCTCGGCAAAGGCCTCGGCAAAGCGGTCGGCCAGGGCCTTCAGCAGGATATCCGAATAGTCATCGTGCGCGGCGCGGAAGCGTTCGAGGTGTGGTTCGATTCCGTGAATGCCCACGGCAAAGCCGCCGATCCAGTCGCCATCGGGATCGATGAAGTCCGCGAGGCAATAGTTCGCCCGGTCGCGGCTCTTGCGGATCTGCTGGCGCAGGAAGGGCAGGCGGACATGGCGCTCTTCCTCGGTCAGATAGAGCTCGACATCGTCGCCATCGCGCGCACAGGGCCAGAACCCGCAGACGCCCCGCGCGGTGAGCCACTTCTCGCCGACGATCTTTTCAAGCATGGCGACCGCATCGTTGTAGAGTGCGCGGGCACTTTCGCCGACCACCTCATCATCGAGGATCGCCGGGAAATTACCGGCCAGTTCCCAGGCGCGGAAGAACGGGGTCCAGTCGAAGCAGCCCACCAGGTCGGCCAGGTCCCAGTCGTCGAACACATGCAGCCCGGGCTGTTCGGGCGGCATCGGCTTGTCCGAGAAGTCGGCCCGGAAGGCATTGGCGCGCGCGTCTTCCAGGCTCAGCAGGACGGTCGGCTCCTTGCCGGCGCGGACATCGCGCATGTGCTGGTATTCGGCGGCCGTGGTTTCGACAAAGCCGTCGCGCTGGGTATCGGATAGCAGCTGGCTGGCCACGCCGACCGCGCGGCTGGCGTCGAGCACGTGGATCACCGGGCCGGTATAGGCCGGGTCGATCTTCAGCGCGGTGTGGAGCTTGCTGGTGGTCGCTCCGCCGATCAGCAGCGGGATCGACAGGCCAGCCCGCTCCATTTCCTCGGCCACGGTGACCATCTCGTCGAGGCTGGGGGTGATCAGGCCGGACAGGCCGATCATGTCGGCCTTTTCGGCAATCGCGGTCTCGATGATCTTCGACCACGGCACCATGACGCCGAGGTCGATCACTTCATAACCGTTGCACTGCAGGACCACGCCGACGATGTTCTTGCCGATATCGTGGACGTCGCCCTTCACAGTCGCCATCACGATCCGGCCCTTGGACTGGGCCTCGGTGCCAAGCAGGGTCTTTTCCGCCTCGATGAAGGGGATCAGGTGGGCCACGGCCTTCTTCATCACGCGGGCGGACTTCACCACCTGCGGCAGGAACATCTTGCCCGACCCGAACAGGTCGCCGACCGTGTTCATGCCGTCCATCAGCGGCCCTTCGATCACCTCGATCGGGCGGCCGCCCTTGGCGAAGATCGCCGCGCGGGCTTCCTCGGTGTCATCGACGATATGAGCGTCGATGCCCTTGACCAGCGCATGCTCGATCCGGCGGGTAACCTCCCAGCCGCGCCACTCCTCGGCTTCCTTTTCGGCCTTGGCGTCGGTGCCCTTGAAGCTCTCGGCAAGGGTGATCAGCCGCTCGGTCGCACCGGGATCGCGATTGAGGATCACGTCCTCGCAGGCCTCGCGCAGCACCGGATCGATCGTGTCATAGACGTCGAGCTGCCCGGCATTGACGATCGCCATGTCGAGCCCGGCCGGGATCGCGTGGTAGAGGAAGATCGAATGCATCGCCCGGCGCACCGGTTCGTTGCCGCGGAACGAGAACGAGAGGTTGGAAAGGCCACCGCTGAAATGGACGTGCGGGCAGCGCTGGCGGATCTCGCGAACGGCCTCGATGAAATCGACGCCGTAATTGTTGTGCTCCTCGATTCCCGTGGCCACGGCGAAGATGTTGGGATCGAAGATGATGTCCTCGGGCGGAAAACCGATCCCGGTCAGCAGCTTGTAGGCGCGCTCGCAGATCTCGACCTTGCGATCCTTCGTATCGGCCTGGCCCTTCTCGTCAAAGGCCATGACGACCACGGCCGCGCCATAGTCCATGCATTTGCGGGCTTGTTCCAGGAACGGCTCTTCGCCTTCCTTCATCGAGATCGAATTGACGATCGGCTTGCCTGAAACGCACTTCAGGCCGGCCTCGATCACCTCCCACTTGGAACTGTCGATCATCACTGGCACCCGCGCAATGTCGGGCTCGGCGGCGATCAGCTTGAGGAAGGTGGTCATGGCGTGGACCGCATCGAGCAGCCCCTCGTCCATGTTGACGTCGATCACCTGGGCGCCGTTCTCGACCTGCTGGCGTGCGACCTCGACCGCCTTGGCATAGTCGCCCGCCAGGATCAGCTTCTTGAACGCTGCCGACCCGGTGACATTGGTACGCTCGCCAATGTTGACGAAGGACGAGCCGGAGGGGCGGGCGGAGGAGGTGGTCTGGTTCATACTCAAGATTCCGTTCGCATCGAGCGAAGTCGAGATGCCGTGCACCCGTGTCTCGACTTCGCTCGACACGAACGGCGGTGGGTTGTCAGGCAGCCATCACGAAGGGTTCGAGACCGGCCAGCCGCGTCACGGCGTCTAGCTGCGGGATGGCGCGCGGGGTCAGGCCCTTGGCCGCCCGCGCGATCGCCGCGATGTGTGCGGGGGTCGAGCCGCAGCAACCGCCCAGTGCGTTGACCTGGCCGGCGGTCGCCCATTCCTTGACCAGCGCCGCGGTCTCTTCCGGCAGCTCGTCGTACTGGCCCAGTTCGTTGGGCAGCCCGGCGTTGGGATAGACCATGATCGCGGCATCGGCGATGGCGCTCAGCGTGCGCACATGCGGCCGCAGCTGGGTTGCACCGAACGAGCAGTTGAGGCCGATTGTCAGCGGCCGGGCATGGCGCACCGCATACCAGAACGCCTCGACCGTATGGCCCGACAGGTTGCGGCCCGACAGGTCGGTCAGCGTCATCGAGAGCATGATCGGCACGTCGCGGCCAAGCTCGCGTTCGACCTCGCGGACGGCCATGATCCCCGCCTTGGCGTTGAGCGTGTCGAACACAGTTTCGATCAGGATGAAGTCCACCCCGCCTTCGACCAGCGCGGTGGCCTGTTCGCGGTAGACATCGACCAGCTCGTCCCAGTCGATCTCGCGAAAGCCGGGATCATTCACATCGGGCGAGAGCGACAGCGTCTTGTTGGTCGGGCCGATCGCCCCGGCCACGAAGCGCGGGCGGCCATCCCGGGCGAATTCATCGGCAACCCGGCGGGCGAGGCGGGCGCTCTCGACGTTGATCTCGCGCACCAGGTGCTCGGCACCATAATCGGCCTGGCTGATCCGGTTGGCGGAAAAGGTATTGGTCTCGGCGATATCGGCCCCGGCCTCGAAATAGGCGCGGTGGATTGCCTCGGGCACATCCGGGCGGGTGATCGCCAGGATGTCGTTGTTACCCTTCTGGTCCTTCGAAAGGCCCAGCGAACCGGCATAGTCGGCTTCGGTCAGCTTGCGCTGCTGGATTTCGGTTCCGAAGGCGCCGTCAATGATCAGGATGCGCTTGGCCGCCTCGGCCAGGAATTGCTCGCGCGGGGTCATGGCCTCGTCTCCGGGCGCAGGCCGAGCAGGTGGCAGATGGCATAGGACAGCTCGGCGCGGTTGAGGGTGTAGAAGTGGAAATTGCGCACGCCGCCAGCATAAAGCCGGCGGCAGAACTCGGCGGCGACCGTGGCGGCCACCAACTGACGCGCGGCCGGCTTTTCATCCAGCCCTCCGAACAGGTGGCCGAGCCAGTCGGGCACCATGGTGCCGGTCATCCCGCTCATCCGCTGGATCGCGGCGAAATTGGTCACCGGCATGATCCCCGGCACGATCTCGGCATCGATCCCGGCGGCGAGGCAGGCGTCCTGGAAGCGGAAGAAGGTGTCGGGTTCGAAAAAGAACTGGGTGATCGCCCGGCTGGCCCCGGCATCGAGCTTGCGCTTCAGGTTGTCGAGATCGGCCGCCGGGCTGGCGGCATCGGGGTGTGTTTCGGGATAGGCGCTGACCGACAGCTCGAAGGGATGGAACTGCCTGAGCCCCGCGACCAGTTCCACCGCATTGGCATAACCCTGGGGATGCGGTTCGAACCGGGCCGCGCCGCCCGGCGGATCGCCGCGCAGGGCGACGATGTGGCGGACGCCCGCCTGCCAATAGGCATCGGCAATCTCGGCAATCTCGTCCTTGGTGGCATCGACGCAGGTCAGGTGCGCGGCAGCGGGAATGCCGGTCTCACGCACGATCCGGGCAACGGTGTTGTGCGTGCGCTCGCGCGTGGTGCCGCCCGCGCCATAAGTCACCGACACGAACCGCGGTGCCAGCGGGGCGAGAGTCACGATTGAGTCCCACAGCGTCTCTTCCATCTTCTCCGTCTTGGGCGGGAAGAATTCGAACGAGACGCCGATGTCACCCGGCAGCCCGGCGAACAGGGGCGAGGCGTGGGCACGACGGCTTTCGCTGTCCAGGTTCATCGGGTGGAGGCCTTTGCTGGTTTGGTGGCTGGCGCGGCGATGCGCCGGGCGGTCCAGATCTTCACGGTCAGGGGCTGACCGGGCAGCGCAATCGGCGCGGCGGGGGCGAACCCGGCGTCGCTGAGCAGGCCGAGCATCTGTTCGTCGGTAAAGCCGAGGCGCGCATGGGCGTGGGCAGTGCGCAATTCCTCCCGGTCGTGCGCCGCGAAATCGACCACTGCCAGCGTGCCGCCGGGCCGGGTCACGCGCGCGGCCTCGGCCAGCACGATCTCGGGGGCCTGGGCATAGTGCAGCACCTGGTGGAACAACACGGTATCAAAGCTGCCCTTGGCAAAGGGCAGGGCAGCAAAATCGCCCTGGACCAGATCGAACGAATCGGCGGGTAGGTGCTGCAGCCGGGCGCGGGCAATCCGGAGCATTTCCGGGCTGTTGTCGAGCCCGGTCACATGGATGGCAATGGGCGCGAACAGTTCGGCCATCCGCCCCGTGCCGGTGCCGACGTCCAGCAGGCTGCCCAGCGACTGGTCGCCCAGCGCTCCGGCCAGCGCCGCTTCCACCGGTCCATCGGGGCTGTGCAGGCTGCGCAGGGTGTCCCATTCGGCAGCGTGGCGCGCGAAGTAGCTGGCGGCACTGGCCTCTCGCGAAGCGCGGATCGCGGCGAGGTGGCGGCGATCTTCCTGGCAGCGCGCGGCAAAGGCAGCATCGCCTTCCTCTGCCACGGTCAGCAGGCGAGCCGCCGCCGCACCGAGCGGCGGGGCGCGTTCCTCGCCAATCGCGCTGCGCAGGAACACCCACGATCCTTCCTTGCGGCGTTCGGCCAGGCCCGCGTCGCACAGGATTCGCACGTGTCGCGAAACGCGCGGCTGGCTTTGCCCCAGTACCTGTGCCAATTCGCCCACGGCCAGCTCCATATGGGCCAGCAGGCGCATGATGCGCAGCCGTGTGGGGTCAGCCAGGGCGCGAAGGGTGGGGTCGATCCGCATTGAGCGCATCATATAAAGAAATCTTTATATCCGTTCAACCACGCATTCACACCCGGTTGGCAGCGGGGTATGGCTGGGTTAGAACGCGCCCGGTTCGCACTGGCCCGACCGCAGCCACCCAGCAGAGAGACCCGCCGATGAAGAAGATTGCCTGCCTCGCCCTCGTGTCCGCCAGCCTGGCGCTTGCCGCCTGCGGCAGCTCGGACAGCGCCAACGAGGCGGCCTCGCCGGACAACGTCGAAATGCCGGCCGAGGAAGCCGTTGCCGATCTTGATCCCGCAGCCACTCCGGCCACCGATGCCGAGGCGACGGCCACCACGGCTCCCGAAGCCGGGACCAGCGATGCGGCGACCGCTGCCGCCGCGACCCCGGCGGCAGCCGCCAGCGCAGCCGCCACCCCCGCCGCCAAGCAGTAAGCCCGCCCGATGCGCCCGGTCCTGGTCGTGGGTCTTGCGGTGCTGGCATTGAGTGCCTGCGGCAAGGCCGACAACGATCCCGGTCCGGGCGGGGTCAGCGTGGGCGAGGCGCGTGCGCTCGATGAAGCGGCGCAGATGCTTGACGATCAGCGGCTACCCCCCACGGCAACACCCGTACCGCCGCCACCGGCCGCCAGGAACTAGTCCAGCGTAACGCGCCCGCGCCCGGCCTTGACCTCGCCGCGGCGCTTCTTGGTGGCGAGACGTTCGGTCTTGCCGACGCGGTTGAGACGGCTCTTCGCGCGCTTCTCGGGCAGCTTGAAGGCTTCCTCGATCAGTTCCGCCATCCGGTCCCGCGCGTCCTGCCGGTTGGCTTCCTGGGTGCGGAACCGCTGGGCGGTGAGCAGCAATTCGCCCTTGGCGGTCATCCGGCTGCCGGCCAGCTGGCGCAGGCGCTTGAATACCTCTTCGGGCAGGCGCAGGGCATAAACGTTGAGCCGCAGCTGCACCGCCGTCGCCACCTTGTTGACGTTCTGGCCGCCGGGGCCCGACGCCGCGATGAAGCTCTCGGTAACGAGGCCTAGCGCGCGGACGATCGTGTCATGCGCCGAGATCGGCATGATCGAACCCCAGGGCGATGAAATCGGCTGGCCATGGCGCCTGCGCCGCAATCGGCGGCTTGCCCTCGCGATGTACGGTCAGCGCGGCGGCGTGCAGCATGGTGCGGCCGCCCTTGCTCCCATCGCCATAGACCGGATCGCCCAGCAGGGCATGCCCCAGCCCGGCCAGGGCATGGACGCGGATCTGGTGCGTGCGGCCGGTTTCCGGGCGGAACTCCACCAGGGTCAGCTCATCCCGTTCGGCCAGCTTGCGCCAATGGGTGATCGCGGGCTTGCCCTTCTTGGCGGGGATCATTCGCCAGCCCTTTTCAGCGCTGCTGATCTTGGTGAGTGCCATCTCGATGGTGCCTGAATCACCGGCCACCGGACCAGCCACAACACCCAAGTAGACCTTGTCCACTTGCCGCGCCTCGAAAGCCGCGTTGAAGCGCTTCAACGCCTTGGGATTGCGGGCCAGCAGCAGGCAGCCGGAGGTATCGGTATCAATCCGGTGGACCGGAACGGGCGAGCGGGCAAAGCCCAGCCGCAGTTCGCTGGCCCGGTCTTCCAGGCTGCGGCCACCGGCGCGGGGGCGCTCGATCGGCAGGCCGGCGGGCTTGTCGATTACGAGCGCTTCGCCGTCTTCGAACAGGATCGGAATATCGCTCATGTCAGGGCTTTCGTTATCCGGTCCAGGGCTTCGGCGAGGGGTTTATCGTCGGTGGCGAAGCTGATGCGGAAGCCGAAATCGCCGCCAAAGGCCGAGGCGGCCACCACTGCCACACCGTGCTCAAGCAGGTACATCGATAGCACTTCATCGTCACCAAAGCGTGCCTTCAAGGCACCTGCATCGACCATGCAGTAAAAGGCCCCTTCCGGCACCGGGGTGGACAGGCCCGGCACGGCATTGATCGCCGCCACGCAGCGGTCGCGCCGGGCGCGGAAGCGCTCGCGCCAGTCGGCCAGGAACTCCTGCGGCCCTTCGAAGGCGGCCACAGCGGCAGCCTGGCTGAGCGAGGCCGGGTTGCCGGAGGAATGCGATTGCAGCCGCCCCATCGCCTCGACCAGCCAGGCGGGGCCGGTGGCCACCCCGATCCTGAGCCCGGTCATGGCATGGCTTTTCGAAACTCCCGAAACGGTCAGCACCCGCTCGGCCAGGTCCGGGCAGACCGCCGCGAGGGTGGCGTGGCTGCCGGGGCCATAGCGCAGCGGGGCATAGATATCATCGCTCAGTACCAGCACCTGCGGATGGCGGGCCAGCACCGCGCCCAGCGCCGCCAGCTCGTCTGCGGAATAGACGGCCCCGGTCGGGTTGCCGGGGCTGTTGAGCAGCAGCCAGCGCGTGGCCGGGGTGATCGCCGCTTCCAGCTGGTCGGCGGTGATGCGAAAGCCGCCCGCTGCCGTGGTGACCAGCGGCACCACCGTCGCTCCGGCGAAGCGGACGATCTCCGGATAGCTGACCCACCACGGCGCCGGGATCAGCACCTCGTGCCCAGGATCGAGCGTGGCGAGCAGCGCGTGGAAGATCGCCTGCTTGCCCCCGGCGCTGACGATCACCCGCTCCGGCGATACGTCCAACCCCAGGTCGCGCCGGAAATGCAGCGCGGCGGCGGCGCGCAGCCGGGCCGTGCCTGATACCGCCGTGTACTTGGTATCGCCCGCCTCCAGTGCTGCCCGCACGGCATCGGCCACGTGCGGCGGCATCGCGAAATCGGGCTCGCCCACCGACAGCGAGATGATGTCGCGGCCCGCCGCCCGCAATTCGGCGGCGCGGTCGGTCATGGCCGTGGTGCGCGATGCGGCGATGCGGGAAAGCGCGGCGGAGATCACGCCAGCAGCCGCGCCGGCACCAGCCCGCGCACCGCATTGCCGATCAGGAAGCCTGCGCCGAGATCCTCCAGCCGCAGCTCGGCTTCCACCGCGCGGCCGCTGTCGAGCAGCGAGCGGCGCAGCACGCCGGGCAGCAGGCCCAGCCGCGCGGGCGGGGTCAGCAGCTTCCCGTCGCGCGCGACGAACAGGTTGGTGATGCAGCCTTCGGTCAGCAGGCCATCGTCGCGCAGGAACAGCGCCTCGACCGCCCCGGCCTCGTGCGCGGCGGCGAGGCCGGCCTCGTAGAAATCGCGGTCAGTGGTCTTGTGCCGCAGTCGCCAGTCCCCGCTGTCGACCGGCAGGCGCATTACCGCGCAAGGGGCGGGATTGGCAAAGGGCGCGGGCAGGGGCGCGATTTCCAGCGCATAGGCGCCGCTGCGCGCCGTCATCAGGCGGACTTTCGCCGGGCCTTCGGCCTCAAAGCACAGCGCCTGGATCGCGTTGCGCACCGCGTGGCGATCAAAGGCAAAGCCGAGGTCCGCCGCGCTCGCCTTGATCCGTTCCAGGTGCAGCTCAAGCAGAGGGATGCCTTCCTCGGGCGAGAAGGCCATGGTCTCGATCAGGTCGAACTGGGCGGCAGAGCCAGGTCCGGTCGAACTGCGCACGAAACCCCCTTTCAACAGGCACTCGCGCCATTCGCCCAGTGCCTCGGAATCCGCGACGATCGCCGATCCCACTCCCAGCACGGCCCGCCCCTGGCCATTCTCGCCCGGGGTCAGCCGCAAGGTGCGGATTGCCACATTGAAGGCCGCATCGGAAGAGCCATCGCTGCCGGCCGCGTCAATCCGCCCGATTGCCCCGCAATAGGGCCCACGCGGATCGCGCTCCACTTCGCTGATCAGTTCCATCGCCCGGATCTTGGGCGCGCCGGTGATCGAGCCGCAGGGGAACAGCGCGCGGGTCATGTCGACCGCGCTTTTGCCCGCCTGCAGCCGGGCGCGCACGGTGGTGACCATCTGGTGGACAGTGGGATAGCTTTCCACCGCAAAGGGCCGCTCCACCCGCACCGATCCGGCTTCGGCCACGCGGCTCAGGTCATTGCGCAGCAGGTCGACGATCATCAGGTTCTCGGCCCGGTCCTTGACCGACGTGGCCAGTTCGGCGGCGAGCGCGGCATCCGCCTCGGCATCGCGGCCGCGCGGACGCGTGCCCTTCATCGGCTTGACCATCGCCGCCCCGCCGCGCTCGGCAAAGAACAGCTCGGGCGAAAAGCTCAGCAGCCAGTGCGAGCCATCGAATACCACGCCGCCATAGCCCGCTCCCGCCGCCGGGCGCAGCGCGGCATAGAGCGCCAGCGGATCACCGCGCCAGGCCCCGGTCAGCGGAAAGGTCAGGTTGGCCTGATAGATATCGCCCGCGGATATGGCTGCCTGCAGTGCGGCAAAGGCGGCCTCGTATTCGCCCAGGCTGATCGCCGGAACCAGTGGCCCGATTGCCGCCGGACCTTTTCCGCCCGCCTCGGCCAGCCAGCCGGGCACGGCCTCGGCGGCAAGCTCGGTGTACCCGGCAAAGGCCCCGAACCACAGCAATGGCCCGTCGCTGCCACAGCGCGCGGTGGCCAGCGGGGCGAGCCGTTCTTCCAGGCACAGGCCCATTTCATAGGCCATGTATCCGGCGAGATGACGGCCGGTCTGGCGCAGCGCCTCGATCCGGGCCAGCGCCGGCTCGACGTCTTCCGGGCGGCGCGCGATCACAAGTTCCACCGGGTCGCGATAAAGCCGCGCAGGGCTCGCCCCGATTGGTCTGGCATCATCAAGCAGGATGAACGGTGCAGTCATGCGGCGGCGCTTCTAGCGGGGCGCGCGGCGAAGCGCAAAAAGTCCCTCGCACAAAGGCTTGCCCCGTCTTATCACTTTCAGCGGAATCGATTTTCGGGTGGGAGCGGACATGAGCAGCATTTTCCTGGGCGCGACGGAGCAGGGCATGCGGCAGGAGCTGCTGCTGGGCCGGGCCAACCGCCACGGCCTGATCGCCGGAGCGACCGGCACCGGCAAGACGGTAACGCTCCAGACCATCGCCGAACAGTTCTCCGCCGCCGGGGTGCCGGTGTTCATGGCCGATGTGAAGGGTGACCTGGCCGGGATCGCCATGGCGGGCAGCCATGATTTCAAGCATGCCGCCAGCCTTGAGGCGCGCGCGGCCCAGATCGGCATCGCCGACTATGCCTATCGCGACAATCCGGCGGTGTTCTGGGATCTGTACGGTGAACAGGGCCACCCGATCCGCACCACCATTTCGGAAATGGGGCCGCTGCTGCTCAGCCGCCTGATGGGGCTGAACGAGACCCAGGAAGGCGTGCTGCAGATCGCCTTCAAGTGGGCCGACGACAACGGCCTGCTGTTGCTCGACATCGGGGACCTCCAACAGGTGCTGATCGCCTGCGCTGAAAACGCCAGCGAGCTGGCGACGACCTATGGCAATATCTCCAAGGCCTCGGTCGGCACGATCCAGCGGCAATTGCTGGCCTTCGAAAGCCAGGGGGCGGACCGGTTCTTTGGTGAGCCCGCGTTCGAGATCAACGATTTCATCCGCACCGATGAAAGCGGCAAGGGCATCGTCAACGTGCTGGCCGCTGACCGGCTGATGCAGAGCCCCAAGCTCTATGCCACCTTCCTCTTGTGGCTGCTGTCCGAACTGTTCGAGGCGCTGCCCGAAGTGGGCGATCCCGATCAGCCCAAGCTGGTGTTCTTCTTCGACGAGGCCCACCTGCTGTTCGACGATGCCCCCAAGGCGCTGTTCGACAAGGTGGAACAGGTGGTCCGCCTGATCCGCTCGAAGGGCGTGGGCGTCTTCTTCGTGACGCAGAACCCGATCGACATTCCCGAAAAGATCGCCGGGCAGCTGGGCAACCGGGTGCAGCACGCGCTGCGCGCTTTCACTCCGCGCGACCAGAAGGCGATCAAGGCGGCGGCTGAAACCTTCCGGATCAACCCCGACCTCGATGTCGAGACCGCGATCACCGAGCTGAAAGTGGGCGAGGCGCTGGTTTCGACGCTGGACGAGGACGGCGCGCCCACCATCGTCCAGCGCACGCTGATCGCCCCGCCGCGTTCCCGGCTGGGGCCCGTCAGCCCCAAGGAGCGGGCGATCATCCAGTCGATCAGCCCGTTCGATGGCAAGTATGACCAGGCGGTCGACCGGGAAAGTGCCGAGGAAGTGCTGGCGCAGAAGGCCGCCGATGCCGTGCAGGCGGCGCAGGTGGTCGAGCAGCAGGGCGAGGAAGCCCAGCGCGCCCAGCCGCGCAAGACCACCTCGATGTGGGAGAAGGCCGGCAAGGCCGCCTTCGGTGCGGCGGCAGCGTCGGCCGGCACGATGATCGCCCGGCAGATGACTGGGCGCAAGTCCGGCGGATCGCCCGTCGCCTCGGCCGCCAGCGCCGCCGCTGGCGCCATCGGTACGGCGCTGGGTGGCCAGATGCTGGGCCGCTTCGCGCGCGGCCTGCTGGGCGGCCTGCTGCGTTGATTCCAATCAAGGCGCAGGGGCGCGGCCGGGGGTAGCCAACCCGCACAAGACACGTGTGGAGGGTGGTGCCATGGGCTGGAAAGCGGGTTCGCGATCGTTGCTGCGCCTGATCGGGGCGTGCCTGGCCTTGGTGGCGATCTGCGCCCAGCCAGCCCGCGCCAAGGACAGTGACTGGGATTACGAGTGGATCTGGTACACCGCCCGGCCATCGACAGATATCAATGAAGCCGCCAAGGTGTTGACCAACCTGCAGCCGTTCTTTTCGAACTATGGCGGGATGATGATCGACCGAATGGTGATCACCCGCACCGGCCTCGCCATTCATGCTTCGCAGACCACGATTCAGCAACAGAGCCAATATGTGCCGTCCTATGGCGGATCGTGGGTGGGGAACACCTATGTCCCCTATTATGGCGGCTCGACCGTGACCCAGCAGGTGCCGGTTACCAACGAAAGCCAGGTGTTCATTTCTTATCCCGACCTGATCGCGGTTGAAGTGCTGCGCTTCCCGAAGCTGCGGTTCGGTTGGGGCGTCAATTTCCCGCACAAGGATCCGACCAAGTCCATTACGCTGCGGACCAGTGACGAGGGGCTGGCCCGGCAATTCGCCGACGCCGTTTTCACCCTCGCCGCAAGCACGAACCCCAATCTGGCCGTGACCCAGGATTTTCTTGGCATTGCCGGGGAGTGGGACGATGCCAAGGCGGCCAAGAAAGCGCGCTGGGCGGGGGTGAAGGGGTTCTATGTCAAAGGGCTCGCGATCGGTGGCCCGGGGGCGAAAGCCGGCCTTCAGGCGGGCGATATCGTGTTCGAAAGCAATGGAAAGCCGTTATCGAGCGAGAGCAGATTCTTCAATTACAATGACGACAACGTGCTGAACGAGCCGGAACTGGCTTTCGATCTCAAAGTGTTCCGCAACAAGCAGGAAATCCCGATCCGGCTTGTCGCGGCCAATGTTCCGCTGCTCTACCGCCTTGCCGTCAAGCCGCTGCGACTCGGGGTCAACCCGCGTGATCCGAGCGCCGAGGAACTGGCCAGACAAGGCTTTGCCACGCCCAGGGGTACGATCATCCGTTCGGTCTATCCCGGTACCCTGGCGCAGCGGATGGAGTTCCGGCCTGGTGATTGGGTTCTGGAACTCAACGGCCAGGCCATTGCCAACGCCAAGGCCCTGTCTGACTTTGTCGCCGTCAGCCAGGTGACCAGTGCGAAAGTGCTGCGCGATGGTGCCGAGGTTGAACTGAGGGCCCCGGCGAGCGCTACTCCGGCCGCGCCGCAGCCGAAACTTGGCCTCAACGTGCGCGAGGTGCCCGATGGCGCGGGCAGCGGCACCCGGCTCGAGGTGGTGTCGATCGAGCCGGGTTCGCCCGCCAGCCGGATGGACTTCCGCGCGGGCGACTTCGTGGTGGAAATGAACAGCAAGCCGGTTGCGCGCACCAGCGATCTGGCGGCGGTCGTGGCGGCGGGACCGGTCACGACCGCCAAGGTCGAACGCGCGGGCAGGATCGTCGCCCTGGCCGAGATCGCCAGTTTCTAGGCCAGGCCGTCACCGTATCACCCACTTGTCCCGACGCCGGTCGAGCGGCAAGCTCGCTTGATCGAACGGACGGCCACCTGCGCGCGTTTGCACGCAGGGACGGTGACCTGATCCGGTTTGCCTGGGGGACAAGAATGTACTGGAAACTTACCGCCGCCGCCGCGCTGGCGCTGTCGATCAATGCACCGGCCTGGGCCGAAGCGGCCGCGCCTGCGCCGGTGGCCGCGCCCGCGCCCGCGCCGCTCAAGGCCCTGCAGCCGGTGCCTGCCGGACGGCTGAGCGACCAGGTCCAGCCGCGCGCCTATCGCGTCGATCTGACCATCGACCCCTCGCAGGAACGCTTCTCCGGCAAGGCCGAGATCGATGCCGAGCTGAAGCGCCCGGCCACCACCATCGACCTGCACTGGCGCGACATGAACCTGACCCGGGTCGAGGTACTGGCCGGGGGCAAGGTGCTGACCCCGCGCTGGGAACTGGTGGACGAGAGCGGGGTGGGGCGCCTGGCCTTTGCCGAGCCGGTCCCGGCCGGACCGCTGACCTTCCGCTTTGCCTATGATGCCGCGTTCCAGACCGCGCCGGCCGGGCTGTTCCGCGTGAAGGTGGGCGGCGAATGGTATGCCTGGACCCAGCTGCAATCGATCGACGGGCGCGGTGTCTTCCCGAGCTTCGACGAGCCCGGGTTCAAGACGCCCTTCACCGTCACCCTGCGCACCCCGCCGGGGCTGGTCGCGGTCAGCAATGCGCCGCAGACCGGGGTGCAGCGCGCGGGCGGGCTGGATGTTCACACCTTTGCCCCCACGCTGCCGCTGCCGACCTACCTGGTCGCGGCGATGGTCGGACCCTTCGCGGTGGTCGAAGGGACGGTGCCGCCCACCCCGCAGCGCAAGGATCCGCTGCCGCTGCGGATCATCTCGCCCAAGCCGAATGGCGACAAGCTGACCTTCGCGCTGGAAGGATCGAAGGAAATCGTCCGGCTGCTCGAAACCTATTTCAACGATGCCTTCCCCTATCCCAAGCTGGACCAGATCACCACGCCGATCCTGCCCGGCGCGATGGAGAATGCCGGGGCCGATCTCTACAACGATGCGATCATCGTGATGGATGAGAAGGCCACTACCGGGCAGAAGCGCACCTTCGGCATGGTCGTGGCGCACGAGCTGGGTCACCAGTGGTTCGGCGATCTCGTCACCCCGGCGTGGTGGGACGACATCTGGCTGAACGAAAGCTTCGCCAACTGGATCGGCTTCCGCATCGGCCACGAATGGCGGCCGGGGCTGAACCTGGCGGCCGGGGCGCTGGAGGAAGGCTTTGACGCCATGCGCACCGACGCGCTGGTGGCCGGGCGGCCGATCCGCCAGCCGATCGATACCAATTCCCAGATCGACGAGGCGTTCGATTCGATCACCTACGGCAAGGGTGGCCATGTTGTCGCGATGATCGCCGGCTACATGGGTGACGACAAGTTCCGCGACGGGGTGCGCCGCTACATGGCCGCGCATCGCTATGGCAATGCCACCAGCACCGACTTCTTCCGCGCCATGGCCGAGGCATCGGGCGATCCGCGGGTGGTCCCGGCGATGCAGAGCTTCATCGACCAGCAGGGCGTGCCGCTGATCACTTTCGCGCCGGCCGGCAAGGGCAAGTGGACGGTCAGCCAGAGCCGCTATGCCCGGCTTGGCACCACGCCGCCCGCCACGCGCTGGGGGGTGCCGCTCTGCGCCCGCACCACTGGCGGCGCGCGTCAGTGCGAGCTGCTGACCGAGCCCAGCGCCACGCTGGCCCTGCCGGGCAAGGGTGCGATCGTGCCCAATGCCGGGGGTACCGGCTATTACCGCTTCGAGCTGCCGACCCGCGAATGGGACCGGCTGATCGCCCTGTCGACCCGCTTGCCGGGCGGCGAGGCCCAGGCGCTGGCGGATTCGCTGGGGGCCAGTTTCCAGGCCGGCCGGGCCAGCGCAGGCCAGCTGGTAAACGCCGCGCGCCAGCTTGCCGCGCACCGCGATAGCTATGCCAGCGAGGCGGGGCTCGACGCCTTGGGTGCCTATGCCGAGGCCGGGTTTCTCGACGCGGCGGGCAAGGCCGGGTTCCAGCGGCTGGCCAACCGGATCTTCGAGCCACGGATCAAGACACTGGGGTTCGATCCGCGCGCCGGGGCCTATGCCGGGCAGGATCCCGAACTGACCCAGCAGCGCCAGCAGGCCGTGGGCTTCCTGGTGCGCCAGGGCGGCGACCGGGTGCTGCGCGAACGCCTGGTGACCGCGACCCGCGCCTACCTGGCCGGGGACAAGGCCGCGCTCGATCCGGCCTGGTTCGGTCCGGGCCTGGCTGTTCTGGTTGAAGAGGGCGGGCTGGCCACGGCCAAGGACCTGCTCGGCCGCGCGCTTGAATCGACCGATCCGGTGTTCCGCCCGCGTGCGCTGGGTGCGGTTGGCACCTCTGGCCAGAGCGAGATTGCCGGCTGGATCCTGGCCGGGATCAAGGACGACCGGCTGCGCACCAGCGAATGGCAGGGCCTGATCCGCGGCGTCGTCGCGACGGGCGGCACGCGCGACCTGGGCTTTGACTGGCTCAAGGCCAATTACGATGCCTATGCCCAGAGCGGCGGCGGCATCTTCTTCGCCTCGCGCGTGCCGGGCATGGTGGCCGGGTTCTGCTCGGTCGCCCGGGCGGACGAGATCGCGGCCCTGCTGCGCCCCCGGCTGGCCGGCAAGAGCGGGTCGCTGGCGCTGGAGCGGACGATCGAGCGGGTGCGCTCGTGCGGGGTGCTCAAGGATGCCCGCGCGGGCGAACTCTCGGCCGCGCTGGCCAAGGTGAAATAGCCACCACGAGCGTCAGCCGCGTGGCAGTGTCAGCGTGACATTGAGCCCGGCCGGGCGGTTGCCCTGGCCGGGCCGGTTGACGAGCGTCAGGGTGCCGCCATGCTGCTCGGCAATGGCCCGCGCCAGGGTCAGGCCCAGTCCGGCGCCGCCGGTGGCCCGGTTGCGCGAGGCTTCGCCGCGGGCAAAGGGTTCGAGGATGCGGGCGAGGTCGGCCTCGGGGATGCCCGGGCCATCGTCATCGACCGTGATCGCGACCTGGTCGCGCCGCTCGACCAGCGAGATCCGGGCCACGCCGCCATAGCGCAGGGCATTGCCAATCAGGTTGCGCAGCGCGCGGCGCACCCAGGTGGGGCGCAATGGCATGGTGATCCGGCCGGAATCGGCCATGGTCACCGGCTCGCCCATGTCCTCGTATTCCTCCACCACCTGGGCAATCAGCGCGGTCAGGTCGGTGACCTCGAGCGGGTCGCTGGGGCGGCCGACCCGGGCCAGCGAGAGAATGTCATCGAGGCTGCGGGCAATGTCCTCGATCGTCGTGGCCATGCGGGCGCGCTCGGCTTCGTCGCTCACGCTCTCGATCCGCACCCGCAAGGCGGCCAGCGGGGTCTTGAGGTCGTGGCCAATGGCACCCAGCATCACGTCCTTTTCATCCAGCAGCGCGACCAGCCGGGCTTCCAGCCCGTTATGCGCGGCGATCAGGTTGCGCACGTCTTCCGGGCCGGCGGGATCGAGCGGCGGTGCGGGCTGCCGGGTCCGCCCGAACAGCTCGACGCGCGTGGTCAGGGTGGAAAGCGGCTTGGTCAGCCGCTGCAGGATCAGGGCGATCGCGCCGACCAGCAGGGCATAGATCAGTGCGGTCTGGAAGATCAGCCCGACCAGCGGCCCGGTTGGCGGGGGCTGGATGAAGGTCCGCGCCACCACCCAGCGGTCATCCGGTCCGCGCCGGGCGGCAGCCACGATCACTTCGGTCGGGGTCAGTCCGTTGGCGAGCAGTTCCAGCCGCCTCGCCAGCCGCCGGATCGCGATCGGATCGCTGGCCACCGCGCGGCGCACCACCACGATCTCGGTTACGGTGACCCCCTGGTTGGCCAGCAATATGCGCAGCGTTGCCTCGACTTCCGGCTGGCGCTTGTCCTGCGGCAGCAGCCGGGCAGGGCCGTCATCGGGCGAACCGGGAAAGGCCATCGCCATCGCGTTGGCCCGTTGCCGCCGCGCTCCGCGCCCAAAGGAGCGATCCTCGATATCGAGCAAGGCGCCATAGAGCCGCAGCGCGACCGTGTTGGTCAGTGCGGCATCGCGCCGCTCGGTCTGGGCGCGCAGCAGCAGGAAGGCATTGATCGACTGGCCCAGCAACAGCGCAACGGCCACGGCGAGCAGCAGCTGGCCTTGCAGGCTGCGCGGCCAGAGCTGCCCCCGCAATGCCATCGTTCAGCCCGGGTCCTGCACCCGCCGGACATCGGCAGCCAGCATGTATCCGCCGCCCCAGACCGTCTGGATCAGGGTCGGGTTGCGGCTGTCGACCTCGATCTTGCGGCGCAGGCGGCTGATCTGGTTGTCAACCGCGCGGTCGAAGAGGTGCGCTTCGCGGCCCTGGACCATGTCGAGCAGGCGGTCACGGTCAAGCACCTGGCGGGGGTGCTCCAGCAGCACCAGCAGCAGGCGGAACTCGGTTGACGAGATGCTGACCAGCGCGCCGTCCGGGGCAATCAGCCGCCGCTTGAGCGGATCGAGCCGCCAGCCTTCGAATTCGAACAGGTCGTTTTCCGGCGCCGGGGCCGGGCCCTTCGCGGCGCGGCGCAGGACCGAGCGGATCCGCGCGACCAGCTCGCGCGGTTCGAACGGCTTGACCACGTAATCGTCGGCGCCGATTTCCAGCCCGACGATCCGGTCGGTCGGCTCGCCCCGCGCGGTCAGCAGGATGGTGGGGACCATCAGCGTCTCGGTTATATGCCGGCAGAGCGACAGGCCATCCTCGCCGGGCATCATGATGTCCAGCAGCACCAGGTCGGGCCGGGTTTCACGCAGGCGGGTGCGCGCCTCGGCGGCATTGGTGGCCTGGGTCACGACAAACCCCTGGCGCGAGAGGTACTCGGCCAGGGGTTCGCGCAACGCCGCTTCGTCATCGACCAGCAGCAGGTTGATCGGCGGGGGGTGCTCCATTGCGCTGATCAGTGCCCTTCGTGGCCATCCTTGCCCGGCTGGCCGGCACCGGCCCGCATCCCGCGCATGTGCTCGCGCATCTTGGCGCGGCCCGCCCGGCGCTCATCGGCGGTGACCGTGCCATCCTTGTTGGCATCCATCATCGTGAAATGCCGGGCCTGGGCGGCCAGGAACTCGTCACGCGAGACCGCCCCGTCCTTGTTGGCATCAGCCATGCGCGCCATCATGCCGGCCGCATCCGGTCCGGGACCGCCAGGGCCACCCGGGCCGCGCCGGTCGCGCATCATCCGCCCCTTGCGCGGGCCTTCGCCAGGCGCGCTCTTCATACCTTCGGGACGGGGCCGGCCAGCGGCAAATTCATCGCGCGAGAGGTTGCCATCCTTGTTGGTGTCGAGCCGGGCGAAGCGTTCGCCTTCGCGCGCGGCGCGGTCGGCCTGGTCCAGCCGGCCGTCCTTGTTGGCATCCATCCTGGCAAACATCTCGGCCGCGCGGGCCTCGGCATCGGCCTTGGTCATCGCGGCCCGGGGGCCGGGACTGGCATCTGGGCCGGGGGCGGGCTGGGCGAGCGCGGCTGTGGTGCCGGCGGCCAGGGCCAGGGCGGCCAGGGAGACGGTTCGGGCGATCCTGTTCATCACATCATTCTCCATCCAGGGGTGGACGCCGCAGCTGGTGGACAGAGGGTGCAAGCCAACCGGTACTGCGGCGTCTCATGGGCGGTCTAGCCCCGGACTGTCACAGTAGTATGCCGGATTCGCCGAGTTTTGTAGCCATTTGTCGCGCTTGCGCCGGCCCGTTCATCCGCGCGCAAGGGGATTGGCCGGCCGGGCTGGCCGGCCCGCCGGTTCAGCCCATCACGAAGGCGTTCAGCTTGTTCCCGTCGGGATCGCGGAAGTAGCCCGCATAGAACCCTTCGCCGCGCGGCCCCGGCGCGCCTTCATCGGTCCCGCCATTGGCGAGCGCAATGGCATAGAGCCGGTCAACCTGATCCTTGTCCTTCGCCTCCAAGGCCACCATCACCCCGTTGCCGACCGTGGCCGGCTGCCCGTCATAGGGCTTGGTCACGGCGATCCCGGCCGGGCCATTGGCGGTGCCCCAGGCAATGAAGCTGTCAAACTCCATCATGCGCGGCGTGCTCAGCTCCGCGGCGATGGCATCATAGAACTTGGCGGCGCGGGCGAGGTCGTTGGTTCCGACGGTGACATAACCGATCATCTCTTCGTTCTCCGTTCGATTCGATGTTGGAACAATACAGGAACAATAATCCGGGTCAATCGTACGCCGCCGACCGCGTAACCCGCATCAGCCAGTCGCGGCCCCACAGGGCAAAGGCGACCGCACCCAGCACCGCGGCCAGGCGCAGTCCATTGCCCAGCACACCGCCGATCGCGTTCTCACCCAGGTCGAAGGCATTCCAGACGGTGTTCATGCCGATGTGCATCACGATCGCGGGCCACAGGTTGCGATCAAAGCGCAGGTAGAGCCAGCTGAAGAAGATCGAGCCTACCGCAGTGATCGCGACCACGCCAGCCATCTCCGTCAGGTTGTCACCCTGTGCGGCGTGGCTCAGCCCGAAGACCAGCGCGGGCAGGAGCACCGCCGGCCAGAACCGCCAGCCGGCCAGGGCGATCAATCCGCCCACCGCCAGGCCGCGAAAAGTCACTTCCTCGGCAAAGGGGGCCAGCACCCCCAGGAACAGGGTGGACTGCCCGGACAGGTCGGTGGCCGGTTCGCCCAGCGCCAGCCCGACGATGGCAATCGGGGCAAACAGCAGCAGACCCATCAGCAGGGCTGGCTGCCACGGCTGGCCCAGCCCGCTCACCCGCCATTGCCCCGACAGCGATACGCCGCCGACCAGCACCAGCAACAGGATGAACCCGGCAATGTCGATCAGATAGGACAGGCCGCTGTGGGCATAGACCACCCCATCCAGCAGCGCGGGCAAGGGCACCAGCCGGGCGATGTCGGCGCTGACGGTGGTGAGCAACAGGCTCAGCACAATGGCGAGCACAATCCGCCAGCTGGCAAGAGGCATGTCCGGACGCTCCGAGTTATAGTGTAGCGGTGTAATGCTACACCATAACTCTATTCGCTGGAACCGAAAGGCTGCCGATGTCCCGGTAGCACCTAGAGCGGCGCGCAGGCATCCTTCAGCCAGGCCAGGTCCGCCCCCGTCAGCTGCGGGGCGAGGATTGCCTCGACCCGCGCGTGATAGGCGTTCCACCAGTCCACCTCGTCGCGGGTCAGCATGGTCTGGTCGACCAGGGTGCGGTCGATCGGCACGAAAGTCAGCGTTTCGAAGCCGAGGTATTCCCCTTCCGCCCCGGCGATCTCGCGCGGTTCGACCAGCACCAGGTTTTCGGTCCGGATGCCGAAATGGCCGGCCTTGTAATAGCCCGGCTCGTTCGACAGGATCATGCCCGGCAGCAGCTCCTGCCCGGTACCGGCCTGGCCGCCCTGACCCTTGGCGATCCGCTGCGGCCCTTCGTGGACCGAAAGGAAGCTGCCCACCCCGTGGCCGGTGCCGTGGGCATAGTCCACGCCCGCCGCCCACAGGTATTGCCGCGCCAGGGTATCAAGCTGCGCGCCGACCGTGCCGCGCGGAAACACCGCGCGATCGAGCGCAATGTGCCCCTTCAGCACGCGGGTGAAGCGGTCCTTGTGCTCAGGCGTCGGCTCGCCGGGCCCAATCCAGACAGTGCGGGTGATGTCGGTCGTGCCGTCGGCATATTGCCCCCCCGAATCGACCAGGAAGACCGAGCCGGGTTCGATCGGCAGGTTCGATTCCGCGTCGACCCGGTAATGCGGGATCGCGGTGTGCGGCCCGGCGGCGGAGATCGTATCGAACGACAGGTCGCGCAGCAGGCCGGTTTCCTCGCGGAAGGCGCGCAACTGCGCGGCCGCTGACAGCTCGGTCTGCCCGCCCCTGGGCGCTTCGACCGACAGCCAGTGCAGGAACCGCGCCACCGCCGCGCCGTCGCGGGCCTGGGCATCGCGCTGGCCCTGCTGTTCGACCGGGTTCTTCTGCGCCTTGGGCAGGATCGTGGGGTCAGGCAGGTCGACCGCCGTCGCCCCGGCCGCCGCCAGTGCGGCGTAGACGGCGTGGACCGACCGTTCGGGATCGACCGCCACCCGCTTGCCCGCCAGCTGCCCAAGCCCGGCGGTAAAGGCGGCATAGGGCGCAATGGTCACCGCATTGCCCAGGTGCGCGCGCAATTCGGGCGTGACCTTCGCCTCGTCGATGAACAGCTGCGCCGTGCCATCGGCGTGGGCGATCACGAAGGACAGCGCAACCGGTGTGCGATCCACGTCGCTGCCCCGCGAGGTTGAGCAGCCAGGCCACGCTGTCGAGCGCCGAGATCACCGCCGCATCGAGTCCCTTGGCCGGCCAGCCATTCGGCGACCGCGCTGCGCTTGGCCTCGCTCGACTGGCCGGCGAGGTCGGTCGGGTGGACCAGTGCCGGGGCCTGGCTGGGCAGCGGAGCGGTCGGTCCAGACGGCATCGACCGGATTGCCGCTGACCGGTACCATGCTGGCGCCCTTGTCCGCGATCGCCTCATCGCAGGCATCGACCCAGGGCTTGCCATGCAGCCAGGGATCGAAGCCGATCTTCGCGCCCTGGCCGGGGCATGTTCCGCCAGCCAGGCGGGCATCGGTTCGGCCGGGACCGAGCGGTATTCGATACAGGTGCGCCGTCCACCTGGTCGCGGACCTGGATGGTATAACGGCCATCGGCGAAGATCGCGGCGCGATCGGCCAGCACCACGGCCGTGCCGGCCGAACCGCCGAACCCGGTCAGCCAGGCCAGCCGCTGGGCATAGCCGGCGACATATTCGCTCATGTGCTCGTCCGAAATCGGGATCACGAAGCCATCAAGGCCGCGCGCCTTCAGTTCGGCGCGCAGCGCGGCAAGGCGGTCGGCGTGGGATTGCACGGCGGGGCGGGCGGGAGCGAGGGTTTCGGTCATGCTGGCGATATAGGCCCGCCGCGCCGCTTTGGCGAGGGCGGGCCAATCAGGGTGGGGTGAGTTGCAGATTGACCCAGCCGGTCAACTTGCCGGGTTGGCCGAAGGCATCGCTGGCCGGGGTGAACCTGGCCTCGCTGCGGAACAGGCGGCAGGCGGCGACATCGGCCACGTCGCTGCCGGAGCTTTCGTAAACCCGGCACCCGGTGGGCCGTCCGTCCGGCCCCAGCCCACCGGCCAGCCGCACCACCTTGGCCCCCGCCGCCTGCGGGTGCCAGAGCGCGTTCAGCCGGGCGAGCTCGGCCGGTTCGACCCGCAGCGGCTTGATCGCATTGTCTTTGCCGGTGATCGCGCGGAAACCCTTGCCGTCCGGGCTGAGCAGCAGCGGCCAGCGCCGGACCGGAAACCGCACCGTCTCGGCCCATTCGGGTTTCAGCTTCTTGCGCGCAAAGTCACAGGCCTTGCTGTCCAGCCGGGCATCGCCGGAGGACAGGACCACCCTGCATTCGGGATCGCCACTCTTTTTGTCGGCCACCACCAGGCCGATTGCCGGCCCGGTCAGCGCCGCACCCCCGGGCTGCTCGACGGGCAGCTTGAAGGCCGGTTCGCGGCCTGCCCAGCGCAGCCAGTAGCCCGAGGGCGGCCAGGAGCTGAGCTTCGGGTTGGTATCGCTGGGCGGCGGCGGGGCTGGTGACAGGCCATAGCTGGCAATCAGCGGTCCGGGCAGGTTCCGCGTGTAGGCACTGAAGGCGAAGTTGATGTTGAGGATGAACCGGTCGGTCATCCGGCTGCCATCGTCCCTCAGCGCCGGCACCAGCTTCGCCCGGCTCACCACCAGCGGGCACAGGTCACCCGCCCAGGCCGGGGGCTGCACCCCTTTCACCTCTTGCGATGTGCATTTCGTGACCGTTCCGTCCGTGCCAGTCTGCAGCACCAGGGTGACATTGGTCGGTGCCGGGTTCGCCAGCCAGGCGGCAATCGGGGCGTCGGTTTCGCGCAGCCATGTCGCCGGATCACCATCCGCCCTGGTCCGGCGGATCATCTCGGGCGGCGGGGGCGCCCAGGTATAGGGCTCGGCTGCAAAGGCGCTGATCTGAATCTTGCGCAGCGGATCGGCTACCACCGGCGGCCGGCCCGGCACTGCCACCGGCTCGGACTGGGCCAGTGCCGCGCTCGCCGATCCGGCCAGGACGATCAGCGATCCCGCAACCATGGCCCGCATCCCAATTCTCCCCGTTTTTCCGCGCACTTGTGATGCCCGGCTTTCAATGCCGCGACAATTGCCTAGTTAGGCGGGATGAACGAATCCCCGATCCGGCCGCCGGTCGCCGCCAAGAAGCCCCATCACGTCACGCATCACAACATCGTCGTGACCGACGATTACGCCTGGCTGCGCGATCCCGGCTACCCGGAGGTGAAGGACGCGAAGATCCTGACCCACCTCAAGGCCGAGAACGCCTGGTTCGAGCATCGGATGGCCGCCCAGCAGGGCCGGATCGACGCGCTGTTCAGGGAAATGCGCGCGCGGATCAAGGAAGCCGACAAGTCGGTCCCGCAGAAGGACGGCGATTACCTCTACTGGATCGAGTTCGAGGAAGGGGCCGAATACAAGAAGTGGTGGCGGCGGCCGGTGGCAGGCGGGCCCGACGAACTGATCCTCGACGAGGTCGCCCTGGCCGAGGGCCTCGAATACTTCCGCCTCGGCGCGATTGCCGTGTCGAACGATGGCACCATGCTGGCCTGGTCGGTCGATGATAATGGCTCCGAACGCTTCACCGCCCGGATCAAGGTGATCGCCACTGGCGAAGTGCTGCCCGATGTGATCCCCGGCACGCTCTCCAGCCTGATCTGGGTCGCGAATGACACGGGCCTGGTCTACAGCCTCGCCAACGAGCAGTGGCGGACCGACAATGCGCGGCTGCACTGGCTGGGCCAGCCGACCGGGCAGGATGTCGAGCTCTATCACGAGGATGACGAGGGCTTCCGCGTCGGCTGCTCGCTCTCGGCCAACGAACAGTGGCTGATCATCGGCAGCTCGGACCATGAAACCAGCGAGGTCCGGCTGGTCCCCGCCGCCGATCCGCTGGCGACGCCGCTGCTGGTCAAGGCTCGTCAGACCGGGGTGGAATACGATGTCGACCTGCGGGACGAGACGCTGTTCATCCACGCCAACGATACCCACGAGAATTTCCGCCTCGCCACCGCGCCGTTAGCCACGCCAGGTGACTGGACCACGCTGATCGAAGGGACGGACGAATTCTATCTCACCGGGTTCGACCTGTTCCGCGATTTCTACGTGATCGAGGGCCGGGTGCGCGGGCTCGACCGGATCGAGGTGCGCTATTACGACGATCCGGCGCGGGTCGAGCCGATCGCGTTCCCCGAAGCGAGCTTTTCGGCGGGCCTTGGCGACAACCCCGAATGGGCTGTTACCACCTTGCGGCTGTCCTATGAAAGCATGGTCAGCCCGGCCTCCGTGCTGGACTATGATGTCGCCGCCCGCACCCTCACCACGCTGAAGGTCCAGGAAATCCCCTCGGGCTATGACGCCTCGCTTTATGCCACCGAGCGGCTCGAAATTGCCGCGCGCGATGGCACGAAGATCCCGGTCAGCATTGTCTATCGCAAGGATCGGAAACCCGGCGGTCCGCTGCACCTCTATGGCTATGGCGCCTATGGCATTGCGATCGATCCGGGCTTTTCGACCACGCGGCTCAGCCTCGTAGATCGCGGCTTTGCCTATGCCATCGCTCATATCCGCGGCGGCGATGACCTGGGCCGGGCCTGGTACAAGGCCGGCAAGCTGGAGCGGCGGACCAACACCTTCACCGATTTTGTCGACGTGGCCCAGGGCCTGATCGCGCGGGGTTACACGCAGGCGGGCAGGATCAGCATTTCCGGCGGCTCGGCCGGGGGCGAGCTGATGGGGGCGGTGATCAATTCCGATCCCCAGCTGTGGGGCGCGGTGGTGGCCCACGTGCCCTTCGTCGACGTGCTGGCGACCATGCTCGATCCCACCCTGCCGCTGACGCCCGGCGAATGGCCGGAATGGGGCAACCCGATCGAGGATCCGGCCGCCTTCGAGCTGATCCGCTCCTATTCCCCCTATGACCAGGTCAAGGCCCAGGCCTATCCGCCGCTGCTGGTGACGGCGGGCCTCAACGATCCGCGCGTGACCTATTGGGAACCGGCCAAATGGGTGGCGAAGCTGCGCGAGCTGAAGACCGATGAGAACGAGCTGCTGCTCAAGACCAACATGGGCGCAGGGCATGGCGGCAAGTCGGGCCGGTTCGAAAGCCTGAAGGAAACGGCCGAGGAGTTCGCCTTCATCCTCTGGCAGCTGGGGGTGGAAGACGACCAGCCGCCAAAGGCAGGCTGACCGCAAGTTCCCCTCCCGCTTGCGGGAGGGGTTAGGGGAGGGCATGTTATTCCTTCCATGCCCAGCCGTTCGAACCGCCGCCAACACGCCCTCCCCTGGCCCCTCCCGCAAGCGGGAGGGGAGGAATGAGCACGCCTCGTTTCACGCGGACGTTTGTCGCCAAGAGCGAACACATCGACGAGCTGGGCCATGTCAACAACGCGGTCTGGGTCGACTGGATCCAGCAGATCGCGACCGCCCACTGGTCGGCCGTCGCCGCGCCAGAGCACCAGGCCGCTTACATCTGGGTCGTGACCCGCCACGAGATCGACTATCGCGGCAATGTCGGCCTGGGTGAGAGCGTGACGGCGGAAACCTTCATCCCCGCCCCGCCCAGCGGCGCGCGGTTCGATCGGCGGGTCGATTTTCGCGATAGCGCGGGCAAGGTGATCGTCTCGGCGCGCACCACCTGGGCGATGATCGACAAGGCCACTGGGCGACTGGCGCGCGTGCGCGACGAGGTGACCGCCCCGTTCCGGCCGTTTGGCGAAGAAGTTTAGCTTCTTTCCGTCACCCCGGGCTTGACCCGGGGTCCCGCTGTCCCGGAGGCGCTGCTCAAAAATTCAAGCTGGACCCCGGATCAAGTTCGGGGTGACGAAGTGCGTTCAAACCGCAAGAGCTTGCTTAGCCCAGCAGCTCCGCCACGGGGGTGTAGTCATAACCCAGCTCCCGCGCGACGGCCTCATAGGTCACGTGCCCGGCATGGACGTTCAGCCCCGCCGCCAGGTGCGGATTGGCCTTCAGCGCGCCCTGCCAGCCGAGGTCCGCGATCCGCAGCGCGTGGGGCAGGGTCACGTTGTTCAGCGCATAGGTGCTGGTCCGCGCCACCGCGCCGGGCATGTTGGCAACGCAGTAATGAACGATGCCGTCGACCACATAGGTCGGCTCGGCATGGGTGGTGGCATGGCTGGTTTCAAAGCAGCCGCCCTGGTCGATCGCGACGTCGACTAGCACCGCGCCGGGCTTCATCGTGCCCAGCATGCCGCGTGTCACCAGCTTGGGCGCGGCGGCCCCGGGCACCAGCACGGCGCCGATCACCAGTTCGGCTTCCTGGACCATCTGCTGCACCACCGCGAGGTTCGAGAACCGGGTCTTGGCGCGGCCTTCGAAATGGTTGTCGAGCCGTTCAAGCACTTCGGGATCGCGGTCGAGGATGGTCACGTCGGCCCCCATCCCCACGGCCATCTGAGCGGCGTGGAAACCGACTACCCCGCCGCCGATCACCAGCACCTTGCCCGGCAGCACGCCCGGCACCCCGCCCAGCAGCACCCCGCGCCCGCCATGCGCCTTCTGCAGCGCGGTTGCGCCCGCCTGGATCGACATGCGCCCGGCCACCTGGCTCATCGGCTTGAGCAGCGGCAGCGTGCCCCCCGGTCCGGTCACCGTTTCATAGGCGATCGCGGTCACGCCCGATTTGACCAGGTCGGCGGTCTGGTCCGGATCGGGGGCAAGGTGGAGATAGGTGTAGAGGATCTGCCCCTGGCGCAGCATGGCGCGTTCGCCGGCCTGCGGTTCCTTGACCTTCACGATCATTTCGCAGCCAGCAAAGACGGTGTCGGCATCCGGCTGGATCATTGCTCCGGCGGCGGCATAGGCAGCATCATCGGCGCCGATGCCGAGGCCCGCGCCGGTTTCCACCCACACCTCATGCCCATGGCTGACCAGTTCGCGCACGCTCTCGGGGGTCAGGCCAACGCGGTATTCGTGGTTCTTGATTTCCTTGACGGTGCCGACGCGCATGGCGGTTCTCCTTTGGCGATATCGTTACAGTTGTTACCGCTTTTGGACAAGCAAAGGGTATCTCGCGCAATGTACCGGGGCATTGCGACGGGGGCCGATCCCGGTAAGCATGGCGCGATGGTGAAGGGTGCGGCGATGATCGATCCAGTTTTGCGGCAGGTTCGCCGCTGGCTGGCGGCGCGCGGGCCGGGCCTGACGGTGATCGGGATTGCGGGCGCGCAGGGTTCGGGCAAGTCCACTCTGGTGCGCGATCTGGCGGAACGGCTGGCAGGCGATGGCCTGCGGGTTGCCACGCTTTCGCTCGACGATCTCTATCTCACCCGCGCGGTGCGGCAAGACCTGGCGGCGCGCGTTCACCCGCTGTTCGCGACGCGCGGCGTGCCGGGCACGCATGATGTGGCCCTGGGCCTTGTCGACCCTGGCCGCGCTGATGCGGGGAGAGGCGGCGCCCTTGCCCCGGTTCGACAAGGGGCGCGATGACCGCGTGCCCGAGAGCGACTGGCCGCGCGCACCGGCCGATTGACGCAAGTGCTCTTGCTGGAGGGCTGGTGTCTGGGCGCCGCCCCGCAGCCCGAGGAAGCATTGGCCCTTCCGGTCAACGATCTCGAAGCGCGTGAAGACCCGGATGGCTCCTGGCGCCGCCATGCCAATGCCGCGCTGGCGGTGGACTACCAGCAGCTTTGGGCGCGGATCGACCGGCTGGTCTTCCTCGCCGCGCCGGACTGGGCCGTGGTGGCGGACTGGCGCGAGCAGCAGGAGGCGGAACTGCGCCAGACCGCCCTCGGCGCGATGACGCCCGAAGCGGTCGCGCGCTTCATCCAGCACTATGAGCGGCTGACGCGGTGGATGCTGGCGGACCTGCCGGGGCGGGCCGACCTGACCCTGCGGCTCGATCGCGACCGGCGCGTGGTCTAGATCGCCGGAAACAATCTTGAACCGTTCGTCCTGAGGAGCCTTGAAGCCGGAGGCTGAAAGGCGTCTCGAAGGACTGTCGCAGCCGCTTCGAGACAGGACCTCAGTCTACGACTTCGGCCCTTCCTCAGCACGAACGGGTGAAGGTCAGAGGGCAGAACCCGCCGCAAAGCCGCTGGCCCAGGCCCACTGGAAGTTATAGCCGCCCAGCCAGCCGGTCACGTCCACCGCCTCGCCGATCGCATAGAGCCCCGGCACCTTGCGGGCCTCCATCGTCTGGCTGGACAGTTCCGCCGTGCTGATGCCCCCGGCGGTGACTTCCGCCTTGGCGAAACCCTCGCTGCCGGTAGGGTGGAAATGCCAGTCGCGCAAGGCGGCTTCGGCGGCGCGTAGCGCCTTGTCGGACTGGCCCGCCAGTTCGCCCGCCACGCCCAGCCGCTCGGCCAGCGTGGTCGCCAGCCGTTCGGGCAGGGGCAGGGCCTTGCGCAGGTGGCTGCGCGGCTGGGCGCGCTTGGCTTCCAGCAGCCAGCCCTGCGGCTGGTCGGGCAGATAATCGATCCGCACGTCCTCGCCGCGCTGCCAGTAGGACGAAATTTGCAGGATCGCCGGGCCGGACAGGCCGCGATGGGTGAACAGCGCCGCCTCACGGAAGGCGGTTTTCCCGCAGCGCGCGACCACTTCGGTTGCCACGCCCGACAGCTCGGTGAACAGGGCATCTTCCCCGCTCAGCGTCAGCGGCACCAGCGCCGGGCGCGGCTGAACGACTTTCAGGCCGAACTGCCGGGCCAGCTCATAGGCGAACTGCGTCGCCCCCAGCTTGGGAATCGATGGCCCGCCAGTGGCGATGACCAGCGCCGGGGCGCTCGCGCCCGCGACATGGAACTGCCCATCGCGGTGCTCGACCGCGCCGGTTTCCTCGCCCAGCCGCAGGGTGACACTGCCCTTCGCGCATTCGTCCAGCAACAGGGCGACGATCTGCTTGGCCGAGCCATCGCAGAACAGTTGCCCCAGCGTCTTCTCGTGCCAGGCAATGCCGTAACCCTCGACCAGCTTTAGGAAGTCCGCCGGGGTGTAACGCGCCAGTGCCGACTTGGCGAAATGCGGGTTGGCCGACAGGTAGCGATCGGGCGCGGTGTTGATGTTGGTGAAATTGCACCGCCCGCCGCCGGAGATCAGGATCTTGCGCCCCACCTCGGCATTGTGATCGAGCAATAGCACCCGCCGCCCGCGCTGCCCGGCCGTTGCGGCGCAGAACAGCCCGGCGGCCCCCGCACCGAGGATAATGGCGTCGAAGGAGTTCACGATGCCACCCCCTCCTCCGTTCGTGCTGAGCCTGTTGAAGCACCGACCTGACCGTGCGGCCTCGCACTCTGGTCCAGACCAAGGGACGGCCCTTCGACAAGCTCAGGGCGAACGGATTTGGCCGGTTGGGTCAACCCGCAGCAACCAGCTTCGTCGCCAGCGCCTCGGCCACCTTGATCCCGTCGACCGCGGCGGAAAGGATGCCCCCGGCATAGCCCGCGCCTTCGCCCGCCGGGTAAAGCCCCTGGGTATTGATCGACTGGAAATCCGCCCCGCGCCGGATGCGGATCGGGCTGGAGGTGCGGGTTTCAACGCCCGTCATCACCGCATCGGGATGGTCATAGCCGGGCACCTGCCGCCCGAACACGGGCAGCGCCTCGCGCAGCGCCTCGATCACGAAGGGCGGCAGCACCTCGGCCAGGTCGGTCGGCTTGACCCCCGGCTTGTAGCTGGGCTGGACGACGCCGAAATGGGTCGAAGGACGCCCGGCCAGCAGGTCTTCCACCCGCTGTCCCGGTGCCCAGTAATTGGATCCACCTGCGACAAAGGCCGCCTCTTCCAGCTGCCGCTGCAGCCGCACGCCCGCCAGCGGATCGCCGGGGAAATCGCGCTCGGGATTAATGTCCACCACCAGCCCCGAATTGGCGTTGAATTCGGCGCGCGAATACTGGCTCATCCCGTTGGTGACGACGCGGCCTTCCTCGGATGTAGCCGCCACCACGCGCCCGCCGGGGCACATGCAGAACGAATAGACCGCCCGGCCGTTGCTGGCCTGGTGCGAGATGGAATAGGCCGCCGCGCCCAGGATCGGGTTGCCGGCATTGGGGCCGAACCGCGCCTTGTCGATCCAGCTTTGCGGATGCTCGATCCGCACGCCGATGGCAAAAGGCTTGGCTTCGACATAGACGCCGCGTTCGTGGAGCTTGAAGAAAGTGTCGCGCGCCGAATGGCCGACCGCCAGGATCACATGCTCGGCGCGCAGGAACTCGCCGGTCGAGAGGGTCAGGCCCTTGAGCTGGCCGTCTTGAATCGAGAAGTCCTCAACCCGCGTACCGAAGCGGTATTCGCCGCCCAGGCTTTCGATGGTCTCGCGGATCGACATCACCATGGTGACCAGGCGGAAGGTGCCGACGTGGGGGTGGGCCTCGGTCAGGATGTCCTCGGGCGCTCCGGCCTTGACGAATTCGGTCAGCACCTTGCGCCCCAGGTGGCGCGGGTCCTTGATCCGCGAATAGAGCTTGCCGTCGGAAAAGGTACCCGCCCCGCCTTCGCCGAACTGGGCGTTGGATTCGGTTTCCAGCACAGCGCGGCGCCACAGGCCCCAGGTGTCCTTGGTCCGGTCGCGCACGGCCTTGCCGCGTTCGATGATGATGGGCTTGAGGCCCATCTGGGCCAGGATCAGCGCGGCCAGCAGCCCGCAGGGGCCCGCCCCCATCACCACCGGGCGGGGGCCGCTCCAGCCTTCGGGGGCCATGACCGGGAACTTGTAGGACAGGTCGGGCGTCGGTCGGATGTGCGGATCGCCGTGGTGCCGCTCAAGCACTTCGGCCTCGTCCCGCACCACGGCATCGATCGTGTAGATCAGCTTGATCGCGGTCTTCTTGCGGGCATCGTTGCCGCGCCGGAACACGGCGAAGCGTTCCAGCCGTTCCGGCGCGATCCCCAGCCGCGTGATCACCGCCGCTTCCAGCGCGGCGGGTTCATGGTCAAGCGGCAGGGCCAGGTCGGACAGGCGGATCATGCTGCTGCCTTTCGCCGGGAAGGGGGCGGAAGGCAAGCGTTCACGCCAGCTGCCCGCGCCGCCAGGCCTGCGGCGACCGGCCGTGACGGGCGGTGAACCAGGCGGTGAAGGCGGCGGAACTGGCAAAACCCAGCAGCTCGGCAATCTCGGCATTGCCGCGCCGGGTGCCGGCCAGCTGCCCGCGCGCCACTTCACCGCGCACCTCATCCAGCAGGGCGTGGAAGGTAGTGCCTTCGGCCGCCAGCCGCCGCTCCATCGTCCGGCGCGACAGGCCCAGCCGCTCGGCCGCGAGCGGCGCGGTGCAGCGCCGCCCGGCCAGCATTGCGCGCAGCAGGCGCCGGGTCCGCTCGGCCAGCGGCAGGTCGGCAAGGCCCGGCAGCGCGGCGCGCAATTGCGCGGTGTAGGGCCGCAGCGCCGCTTCGGCGAGCAGGTTGGGCCGGTCCAGATCGGCGGCGGCAAAGGCGATTCCGCTGAAGTCCTGCGCAAAGTGCACCCGGCCGCTGAAGGCGCGTTCGAACTGGGCGATCCGCACTGGGCGCTGTCGCTCGAGGTAGATGCCCTGTGCATGCCAGCCGGTGCCCAGCAACTGGCGCAGGATGCGGTGGAGCATGGCCACGGCCACGTCGGTCGATTGCACCTGCGGCCCTTCGCCCGCTACCACGCAGGACAGGATCGCCAGGCCATCGTGTTCGGCAAGGTCGATGGTCAGCGCCTCGTTATGCAGCGGCAGATAGGCGATGAAGATCGCCAGCGCGCTGCGGATGTCGGGTTCGTCGCGGGCCAGCAGGGTCACCGGACCAAGGTTGGAAAAGCCGCGCAGTTCGGAGAGCCGCAGGCCGAAATCCTCGGCCCCGGCGCGGGCGGCGGTTTCCTCGAACAGGCGGTTGATCGCATCGGCGGACAACCGGCGGTCCGGGTCCGCCTCGGCATCGGCGGGCAGGCCGGCCGCGCGCAGCAGGGGGGCGGGATCAAGCCCATAGGCGCGGGCAAGGGCGCTGAAGCCGGTCAGGGCGGCGGCGCGGACGGTGGGATGTTGGCGCATTTCAGCAATTGAATGGCGGAAATTCTAAATCCTGTCCAGCTTGGCGCGCTATTCTGGCCGCATTGGAGAGAGATTCGATGCCAGCCGAAACCCCCATCAGTGATGCCGCGCGCGCCAGCGGAAACTGGAACCAGGCCTGGGACCAGGCCGCCGCCTTCGATGCCGAATGGATGGAAAAGTTCCTCGACATGGGGACCCACCCGGTCCGCAAGGGGATCATCGATCCCAAGACCTATGAATTCCTGGCCATCGCCGTCGATGCCAGCTGCACCCACATGTATTCGCCCGGCGTGAAGCGCCACATCGCCAAGGCGCTCGACCTGGGCGCGACGCCGGAAGAGATCATGGCCGTGCTGCAACTGGTTGCCGTGCTGGGAATCCACTCGGTCGCGCTCGGCACGCCGCACCTGGTCGATGAAATGATGGCCCGCGGGATGCCCGTTCCCGCCACCACCCCATCCACGGAGGACTGAACCCATGCACTTCCTCGATGACAGCCTGCTGCCCGAAAACCAGGAAAAGCTGGTGATCCAGGTCGCGCCCTACGGCCCGCAATGGCTGCCGGGCGACTTCCCCGAAGACATCCCCGTGACCATGGCCGACCAGGTCCAGAAGGCGGTCGATTGCTACAACGCCGGGGCCACGGTCCTGCACCTCCATTGCCGCGAGGCCGATGGCAGCGGGTCGAAGCGCCTGTCGATGTTCAACGAGATGATCGACCGCATCCGCACCGCCTGCCCGGACATGCTGATCCAGGTTGGCGGCTCGATCAGCTTCGCGCCGGAGGGCGAAGGGGCCGAGGCCAAGTGGCTGTCGGATGACACCCGCCACATGCTGGCCGAACTGAAACCCAAGCCGGACCAGGTAACCATCGCGGTCAATACCAACCAGATGGATATCTCCGCGCTGATGAGCGAGGACGATATCGCCGGGACCTGCCTGACCAATCCGGCCATGTTCGAAGCCTATCGCAACATGTATTTCGAAGCTGGCCCGGCGTTCATGGAAGAACACCTCAAGCGCCTGGTCGCCAATGGCATCCAGCCCCATTTCATGGTCGGCGACATGAGCCAGCTCGAAACGGTCGAGCGGCTGATCCGCAAGGGCCACTACAACGGTCCGCTGGTGCTGAACTATGTCGCCATTGGCAGCGGCGCGGCCGGCACGCACCCGGCCGACCTGATCGAGTTCGCCCGCCGCGTGCCCGATGGCGCGGTGCTGACGATCGAGTCGGTGATGCGCAATGTCGCGCCGTTCAGCGCCATCGCCATTGCCCTGGGGCTTCATGTCCGCGTCGGGATCGAGGACAACCTGTGGAGCCGCAAGGGTGAACGGATGACTTCGGTCCAGCAGGTCGAACAGATGGTGCGGATCGCGAACGAGCTGCACCGCGATGTCGCGACCGGGCCTGAGGCCAAGGCAATCTATCAGATTGGCACGTTCTACCAGTCAACCGACGAGACGCTGCGCCGGATCGGCTATCCGCCGAACCGGCAGCCGGGTCAGCGCGGTGTGCCGCGGTGGGAATATGCCTGACACGGTGGAGGGGAGAGTCTGCGTAGTCACCGGGTCGTCACGCGGACTCGGGCGGGCGATCGCCGCGGCGCTGGGCGCCAGCGGCGGTCGCCTCGCCTTGAACGGGCAGTATTCTGCCATGGTCAGCGCTGAATGAAGCCGCCCGCCGCTATTGGGCCCCGGGCGCTGGATAGGCCAGTGCCGGTCGGCCTGCTGCTGTTCCTGCTGACGCTGCACATGGTCAACCAGATCGACCGCCAGCTGGTGGCCGCATTTGCCGCCGACATCATGCGCGACCTGGGCCTCGGCCGCAGCCAGTTCGCGCTGATCGCCGGGCTGGCGTTCAGCGGTGTCTATGCCTTTGCGGCGCTGTTCGCCGGGGTGCTGGCCGACCGGCTGGGCCGGGTGAAGGTGCTTTCGGCGGGGCTGGGCATGTGGAGCCTGTTCACCGCGCTGGCGGGCCTGGCCCAGGGGTTCTGGACCATGCTGGCCGCGCGGCCCTTCGTCGCGGCGGGTGAGGCGACGCTGGTGCCGACCGCCAGCAACATCATCCTCGCCCGGGTCAGCGAACGCCACAAGGCGGCGGCGCTCGGCCTGTTCTTCGCCGGGATCCCGCTGGGGATCGGCGGCGGCTTCCTGATCGCGGGCCAGCTCGGCCCGCTGATCGGCTGGCGCTGGACCTTCATCGCCATGGGCGCGCTGGGGCTGGTGGCGCTGGCGGGGCTGGTCCGGCTGAAGGACGATCCGCCCGACCTGTCGCACCAGCCGACGCTGGCCGGCAATCTCACCGCGCTGGCGGCGGTGTTCCGGGCCAGGCCGCGCGCCCTGTGGGCTTCGCTGGCGATCATCTTTGCCCATTTCCACACCGCGACCAGCCCCTTCGTGCAGCTCTGGCTGACCTCGGAAAAGGGCTATGCCGCCGGTCCCGCCGCGCAGCTTTACGGCCTGATGTTCGTGGTCTTCGGCCTGCTCGGCACATTCGGGGCCGGGCTGCTCGGCGATTGGGCCAGGCGCCGCCACGGGCTCGACCGGGCCGTCACCATGTTCGTGCTGCTGCTGGTGCTGGCGCCGCTGCTGGTGCTTTATCGGCTGGCGCCGGGCGGGACCCCGCTGTTCCTGCTGGGCATGGCCGGGTCGATCCTGTTCATGACCGTGATCTATGGCCCGATTTTCGCGATCATCGAGGAACTGCTGCCACCCCGGCTCAAGGCCACCTCGACCGGGCTCAACATGCTGGTGCTGAACATCTTCGCGATCGGCGGCGGGGCGCTGGTGATCGGTCTGGCCAGCGAATGGCTGCTGGCCAATGGGTCATCCCGCAGCTGGACGCTGCCGCTGCTGGGGGCCGATGGCTTTGCCCTGCTGGCAGTGCTGTTCATCTTCCTCGCCATGCGCAGCCCGCGCGAACTGGCGAACTGAAACCGCCCGCCGCAGGGCGCGGCCATGCGGGAAAGTTTGCTATTTCGCCGGAAAGGGTCCAAGGGGGCCGGGCTAACGTCGCCTGCGACGGGACTTTCGGCCCAAACGCCCCAACTCCCCTTACACGCCACTTTGCTCTGCGGACACGTTGTCCGCAGGTCCACGCGGTTTCGTGAAGGGAACGCATCATGTTTGTAGGTACCGTAAAGTTTTTCAATGCCGACAAGGGCTATGGCTTCATCCAGCCGGACAGCGGCGAAGCTGACAGCTTCGTCCACATCTCGGCCGTGGAACGCGCCGGGATGGGCACGCTGAACAAGGATCAGCGCGTGAAGTACGAGCTGGAGACCGACCGCCGGGGCAAGACCTCGGCCGTCAATCTCGAAGCGGCCTGACCGGGCCAGAACCTGCCGGTGGTGCCGCATGGCCCATCGGCAGGACCGCCCCCATGCGGGGCACTGCTACAGCATAAGGATCGGGCCATGAGCGTATCGACGCAATTCTATCTCGATCAGGCCGCCAAGTGCGCGCGCGAAGCCGGCGATGCCCTGCTGCCCAACCGGCGCGAGGTACTGATCCGCGCGCAGGCCAGCTGGCAGGCCATGGCCGACAAGGCGATCCGCGTGGCCGCCGAACGCGACAAGCGCGAAGCCGAACGAGCCACAATCACGAACTGACTGCCCCCATCATCGGCGGGCCGGACCAGGGCCTGCCCCAGCGGAGTGCCCCCAATGTCCTATCATCCCGTCCGCCCGTTCCTGATCAAGCGTGATGCCGGGGGCGACTTCCGCCTGACGGTGCGCGACACCCGCTACAATTCGCAAGGCTATCCGATCGTCACTGCCGTCATGCAGGATGAGGCCTTCAAGACTGCCGCCGCCGCCAAGGCCCACGCGCGCGATCACTTCAAGGCCGTGGCCGGACAATACGAGATGGGCAAGGACTGACCATCCGGCCCGCGTTACAGCGGGTTGCCATCCCGATCGCGATAGATGTCGCGGCGGCCGACGTGGTTGGCCGGGCCGACGAAGCCATCGGCTTCCATCCGCTCGACCCACTTCGCCGCCGTGTTGTAGCCCACGCCCATCTGGCGCTGGAGCCATGAGGCCGAGGCCTTCTGGCTTTCGAACACGATCTGGCAGGCCTGGCGATACCTGCGCTCTTCCGGGCTGTCCGATGCGGTCGCGTCCAGATCGTCGAAGCCGAAGCCGCCGTCCTCCGGCTCCTCGGTGACGCTGTCGACATATTCCGGCTTGCCCTGGGCGCGCCAGAAATCGGCGATCCGTTCCACTTCCTCGTCTGACACGAAGGGGCCGTGGACGCGGCGGATCGGATCGGTGTTGGGCTTGTAGAGCATGTCGCCCTTGCCCAGCAGCTGCTCGGCGCCCTGTTCGCCCAGGATCGTGCGGCTGTCGATCCGGCTGGTCACGGCAAAGCTGATGCGGGTCGGCAGGTTGGCCTTGATCACCCCGGTGATGACGTCGACCGAGGGGCGCTGCGTCGCCATGATCAGGTGGATGCCCGCGGCGCGGCTCTTTTGCGACAGGCGCTGGATCAGCACTTCGACTTCCTTGCCGACCGTCACCATCAGGTCGGCCAGCTCGTCGACGATCACCACGATCTGCGGCAGCACCGGATAATCGAGCTGGTGTTCCTCGAACAGTTCCTCGCCCGTTTCGGGATCGAAGCCGATCTGGATGCGGCGGCCCAGCGGCTTGCCCTTGGCGATCGCGGTCTTCACCTTGTCGTTGAAGCCGGCCAGGTTGCGCACCGACAGCTCGCTCATCATCCGGTAGCGGCGCTCCATCTCCTCGACCGCCCACTTCAGCGCGCGCACGGCCTTGGCCGGTTCGGTAACGACGGGCGAGAGCAGGTGCGGAATGTCGTCATAGGACTTCAGTTCCAGCACCTTGGGATCGACCAGGATCAGGCGGCACTGCGCCGGGGTCAGGCGGTAAAGCAGCGAGAGCAGGATCGTGTTGAGCCCGACCGACTTGCCTGAACCGGTGGTGCCCGCCACCAGCAGGTGCGGCATGGTGGCAAGGTCGGCCACGACCGGCTCTCCGGCGATGTCCTTGCCCAGGATGATCGGCAGCATGCCCTTCGATCCGGCGAAGGCCTCGCTGGCGACCATTTCCTTGAAGCTCACCATCTGCCGGTCGGCATTGGGCAGCTCGATGCCCATCACGGTGCGCCCCGGAATCGAGGAAACGCGCGCCGAAATCGCGCTCATGTTGCGGGCGATATCGTCGGCCAGACCGATCACCCGGCTGGCCTTGATGCCGGGGGCGGGCTCCAGCTCGTACATGGTGACCACCGGGCCGGTGCGCACCGCGGTAATCTCGCCCTTGACGTTGAAATCGTCGAGCACGGTTTCGAGCAGCCGGGCGTTGCGCTCCAGCGCCAGCTTGTCGATCTTCTGCTGGGTGTGGGGCGGGGGATTGTTGAGCAGGTCGAGCGCGGGCAGCTCGTAGCTGTCGAACAGATCGCCCTGCTTGCCCGAAGTCGCCAGCTGCGCGGGCTTGGCCGGACGGGTCGGATCGGTGATGACCGGTGGCTTGCGCGGGCTGTCGGTGGAGATCGCGGCGCTGGGGCGGGGTTCGGCACCAGCCTTGGCAGCGGGCTTTACGCTGATCCGCGTGCCATCCTCGATGGCGATGCGGGGGCTGCGGCGCAGGAAACCTGGCAGGGTGAACAGGCTGCCCCAATCGAGCGCGAAGACCCGCGCGGCCAGCACTGAACCACCCGCAAGGCAGGCCAGTCCCGCACCCAGGATCGCCCAGAACCGCCCGGCTTCGGGCAGCAGGGCGGCCAGCGCCTCGATCGTGCGGGCACCCAGCAGGCCGGAAATGCCGCCCATCCCGGCCGGCAGCGAACCGCCCGGACCGGTAAAGATCAGGGCCATGACCGTCGCCAGCAAGGCCATGGCGAACAGCAGCACGCCGATCGGCCGCCACCAGGCGTGATTGGCGTGGGGCAGATCCTGGTCCTCCTCCTCGACCAGCCGCCACAGCTTGCGCGCGCCGACGTAAAGCAGCGGCAGGAACAGGACCGAAACCGGGCCGAACAGGAACAGCGCCCGTTCCGCCACCCAGGCCCCGGGCCAGCCCATCCAGTTGGCGACAGTGCCGCCGGCCGCGGTCGAGGCCGAAGGGTCGGTCTGGTGATAGGAGACCAGCGCCAGGGCGAGGAACACCGCGCTGGCCAGCAGCAGGCTGGCGCCGCCGATCTCGGCCGCCCGGCGCGCGGCCCGGCGCAGCGTGGCGCGCCAGTTGACCTGCACGCCGCGGCTCCCTGCGCTGACTGCCCGACTTGCCATGGTAATCCCCTTCGTAACGGCGCGCATCATGCGCCTTCGGGTGACTCCCCGTCAAGAATCCCCCTTCGACAAGCTCAGGGCGAGCGGGTCTGTTTGGTTCGCCTTACCGCAAAAAGGCGTCGATCCCGGCCCAGCGCGGCCAGCGCAGCCGCCGGGCGGTACGGGCATTCATGCCGCCGAGCGCGATCACCGGCACCGGCGCGCGCGTCGCCAGCAGGCGGAACCGCACCGGGCCCAGCACTCTGCCCCCGGGATGCGAGCGGGTCGGGAAGACGGGCGAAAGCAGCACAGCGCGGGCCCGGCGGGCGCGGCGCAGCTCGCCTAAGGAATGGGCCGTGGCCAGCATGGCATCGCGATGCGCGCCATAGGACCCGTCCGCCCCCCAATGCCGCGCCTCGGCCGCGCTCCCGGCCAGCACGACCGCGATTCCGCGCGCCCGGGCGCGGCGAGCCAACTGCGCGAACCGCGCCCGCCGCTCGCTGTCCGGCAGGTGATAGTGCCGGAACACAAAGCCGCTGCCGCGCGGCAGGTGCCGCAGCGCGCGCTCCAGCGCCGCGTCATTGCGCGCATCGCTAAGCAGCCAGATGTGCGGGAGGGGCTTCTTTCGCGGCACGGCCCCGCTATAGCACCGCGCCATGACTGATCCAGCCACGCTCCTGTCCGACATCACCGACCGTATCGCCCGCGCCGCCCGGATTGCTGGCCGCAAGGCCGAGGAGGTCACGCTGGTGGCGGTCAGCAAGACCCATCCGGTGGAACGGATCGCGCCTCTCATCGCCGCCGGGCAGCGCGTGTTCGGGGAAAACCGCGTGCAGGAAGCAGCCGAGAAATGGCCCGCACTGCGCGCAGCGCATCCGGAGACCGAACTGCACCTCGTCGGTCAGCTGCAGTCGAACAAGGCGGAGGATGCGGTGGCGCTGTTCGATTGCATCCATTCGCTTGACCGGCCCTCGCTGGTCGGCGCGCTGGGCAAGGCGATGGACAAGGCGGGGCGGCAGGTGCCGTGCTTCGTCCAGGTCAATATCGGCGCGGAAGAGCAGAAGGGCGGCTGCGCGATTGCCGATCTGCCCGGCCTGCTGGCCGAGGCCCGCGCCGCGCAGATTCCGGTGATCGGGCTGATGTGTGTGCCCCCGCTGGGGATCGAGCCCGCGCCGTTCTTTGCCCTGCTCGACAAGCTGGCCGCCGACAATGGCCTGGCTGGCCGCTCGATGGGGATGAGCGACGATTTCGAAACCGCGATCATGCTGGGCGCCACCCACGTCCGCGTCGGTTCCGCCTTGTTCGGCGCGCGCGGCTGACCTAGCCTTGGTTCAAAGATCAAATCCGTTCGCCCTGAGGAGCCGCTGAGCTCGTCGAAGCGGCGTCTCGAAGGGCCGCCGCGCCAGGTGGTTCGAGACGGGCCTTCGCCAGGCTCAGTCCCTCCTCACCACGAACGGCATTGGGGATAGGGAGGATCATGACCGAGGTATCGAGCGACAGTTTCCGCGAATGGATCCCGGCTGGCTGGCCCGCGCGCAGCCTGGCCGAGTGCGAGGCGATCCTGTGCGCGCCGGGCGCGCGGTTCGAGTACGAGACGATCCCCATTCGCGGCGTGCCGACGCGGGTTTGGAAGAACGCCCCCGCCAACCTCGCCGTGCTGGCGCGGCTGGGCCGCAGCCACGGCGATCACACCTTCCTGATCTATGAGGATGAGCGGGTTTCCTATGCCGCCTGGTTCCGCGCCGTCGCGGCCTTTGCCCGGCACCTCCAGTCGCTGGGGGTGCAAAAGGGCGACCGGGTGGCGCTGGCCATGCGCAACCTGCCCGAATGGCCGGTGGTGTTCTTTGCCACCGTCACCATTGGGGCGATCTGCGTGCCGCTCAACGCCTGGTGGACCGGGCACGAGCTGGCCTATGGCCTGTCGCACTCCGGCGCGAAAGTGCTGGTCTGCGATGGCGAGCGGCTGGACCGGATCCTGCCGCACCGCGCCGAATTGCCGGACCTGGCGCACATCATCGCCTCGCGCCGGGATGACCTGCCCACCGGGGTGACGGCGCTGGAAAGCGTGATCGGGCCATCCTCGGCCTGGGCCGGCCTGCCCGACCAGGACCTGCCGGAGGTGGAGATCGCCCCCGACGATGACGCGACGATCCTCTATACCTCCGGTACCACGGGCAATCCCAAGGGCGCGCTCGGTACCCACCGCAACTTCCTGACCAACATCCTCTCGACCGGGTATGGCGCGGCGCGGCAGGCGCTGCGGCGCGGCGAGGCCCCGCCCGAACCGGCGCGCAAGGTCCTGCTGACCGTGATCCCGCTGTTCCACGCCACGGCCTGTTCGGCGACGATGATGGGCGCGATCGCCGCCGGCCACACCATGATCTTCATGTACAAGTGGGAGCCGGAAAAGGCCTTCGCGATCATCGAGCGCGAGAAGGTCAATTCGACCGGCGGGGTACCGACCATCGCCTGGCAGCTGATCGAGCATCCGGCGCGGACGCAGTACGATCTCTCCTCGATCGAGAGCATCAGCTATGGCGGCGCGCCCTCCGCGCCCGACCTGGTCCGCAAGATCCGCGAGGTGTTCGGCGCGCTCCCCGGCAACGGCTGGGGCATGACCGAGACGACGGCCACGGTCACCGGGCTATCGGCCGAGGACTATCTCAACCGGCCGACCAGCTGCGGTCCGCCAGTGGCGGTGGCGCAGCTGAAGGTGCTGGACGATGCGGGCAATCCACTGCCACCCGGCCAGATCGGCGAACTCTATGCCAGCGGGCCGATGATCGTGAAGGGCTACTGGCACAACCCCGAAGCTACCGCCGCCACCTTCATCGATGGCTGGGTCCGCACCGGGGACCTGGCGTGGCTGGACGAGGAAGGGTTCTGCTACATCGCTGACCGGGCCAAGGACATCGTGATCCGCGGGGGCGAGAACATCTACTCGTCCGAGGTGGAGAACGTGCTTTACGACCACCCTGCGGTGATGGACGCCGCCGTGGTCGGCATTCCGCACCGCACCCTGGGCGAGGAACCGGCCGCCGTGGTCCACCTCACCCCGGGCCAGAGCGCGACCGAGGCCGAATTGCAGGACTGGGTGCGGACCCGCCTCGCCGCCTTCAAGGTGCCGGTGCGGATCCTTTTCCTGCCCGAAACCCTGCCGCGCAACGCCAATGGCAAGATCCTGAAGAAGGACCTGAAGGCGCTGTTCGAGTCCACGTCGTCCCGGACTTGATCCGGGACCGCTGGCGCTTCAACTCAAGGTTGGGTGGTGCAGGCCAGCGATCCCGGCATGCGCCGGGATGACAGAGGAACAGCGATGCAAAAGGGCGGCTTTGTCTACATCCTCTGCAATCGTGCGCACGGTGTGCTTTATGTTGGCGTTACCACCGATATCGATGTCCGCATCTGGCAACATCGCAATGGTCAGGGTTCAGCTTTCGCACGGCGCTATGGGCTCGATCGACTCGTTCTGGTGGAAGAGTATCCCACCATCGAGGAAGCTATCGTGCGGGAAAAGCGTCTCAAAAACTGGCGCCGCGAGTGGAAAATCGATCTGATCGAAGCGAGCAATCCCGAGTGGCTCGACATTGGACCACGCCATACCTGAGCCGTCGTCCCGGACTTGATCCGGGACCGCTGGCGGAAAGCTTCAGGTTGCGTAATTCGGCCACCGGTCCCGGCTTTCGCCGGGACGACGACTGGATGCTGCGGATCAGTCGGCAGCGGCCAGTTCGGCCGGTTCCCGGGCCGCGCGCAGCGGCTCATCGCCGGTCAGGGCCTTCAGTCCCAGCCGGGCGAACAGGGCTGCGTCGGCATCGTCGCCGGCATTGGCGGCGGTCAGCAGCCGGTCGCCGGTGAAGATCGAGTTGGCCCCGGCCAGGAAGCACAGCGCCTGGGTCGCCTCGCTCATGCTCTCGCGCCCGGCCGAGAGGCGGACCATCGATTGCGGCATGGTGATCCGGGCCACCGCAACGGTCCGCACGAACTCGATGTCGTCGATCCGGGCCAGCGGCGTATCGGCCAGCATGTTGCCCAGCACCGTGCCCTTGATCGGCACCAGTGCGTTGATCGGCACCGATTCCGGATGGCGCGGCAGGGTGGCGAGGGTGTGGATGAAACCGACCCGGTCGGCCCGGCTTTCGCCCATGCCGACGATCCCGCCGGAGCAGACGTTGATCCCGGCGGCGCGGACGTGCCCCAGCGTGTCCAGCCGGTCTTCCAGCGTGCGGGTGGAGATGATCTCGCCATAGCGTTCGGGCGAGGTGTCGATGTTGTGGTTGTAGTAATCCAGCCCGGCCTCGGCCAGCAGGGCGGCCTGGGCGGGGGTCAGCATGCCCAGCGTCATGCAGGTTTCCATGCCCATCGCGCGCACGCCTTTCACGATCTCGACGATCGCGGGCATGTCGCGGTCCTTGGGGTTGCGCCAGGCCGCGCCCATGCAGAAGCGCTGCGAACCGGCATCGCGCGCCTGGGCCGCCGATTGCAGCACCTCGCGCACGTCCATCAGCTTGGTCGCGGCCACTCCGCTGTCGGCATGGACCGACTGGCTGCAATAGCCGCAATCCTCCGGGCAGCCGCCGGTCTTGATCGACAGCAGGGTGCAGAGCTGCACCTCGTCCGGCGCGTGATGAGCGCGGTGGGCGGTCGCGGCCTGGAACAGCAGTTCGGTGAAGGGCAGGTCAAACAGGGCGGCGATTTCGTCGCGGGTCCAGTCGGTGCGCAAGGCTATTCTCCATCGGGGCAGACGCGGCCCTTAGCCGCCCCGGCCGCGATGGCAAAGGGGGCTGCCCCGGACTTAGTCCTTATGCCGGTCCAGTTCGTCGCCCTGGAGGGTGACGACGTGGAGCAGGTTGGTCGAACCCGGCGTGCCGAACGGCACCCCGGCCAGAGCGATCAGCTTCGATCCGGCGCTGCCGAACCCATGGCGCAGCGCCATCCGCTTGCCCTTGGCGATCATCTCTTCAAAGCTGCCGATGTCCTTGGTGGTGACGGCGTGCGCCCCCCACAGCAGGGCCAGCTTGCGGGCGATCTTGCTGGACGGGGGTCAGCACCAGCATTGGCGCGGCGGGCCGTTCGCGCGCCACGCGGCGGGCCGTGCTGCCCGAGCCGGTGAACACGATCACCCCCGCGATCGGCAGCGATTCGGCGATCGAGGCGCAGGAATGGGCCAGGGCATCGGCGGTGGTGCGATCAGGCAGGACTTCGGCAAAGCTGACCTGCTGGCGATAACCGGGATCGCGTTCCACCTGGCCCGCGATGCGGTGCATGATCGAAACGGCCTCGACCGGCCAGGCCCCGCTGGCGGTTTCGGCCGAGAGCATCACCGCATCGGCCCCGTCATAGACCGCATTGGCCACGTCCGACACTTCGGCGCGGGTGGGGGCCGGGCTTTCGATCATCGATTCGAGCATTTGCGTCGCGACCACCACCGGCTTGCCGCTGCGGCGGGTTGCGGCGACGATCCGCTTCTGGATCGGCGGCACTTCCTCGGGGTTGAGTTCGACGCCGAGGTCACCGCGCGCGACCATGATCCCGTCGGCCAGCTCGATGATCTCCTCCAGCCGGTCGACCGCGGCGGGCTTTTCGATCTTGGCCATCAGCGCGCCATATCCGCCCATCAGGCGGCGGGCCTCGGCCACGTCTTCGGGCCGCTGGACGAAGGACAGGGCGATCCAGTCCGCCCCGTTCTCCACCGCGAAGGCGAGGTCGCGGCGGTCCTTTTCGGTCATTGCCGGCACCGGCACCACCGCATCGGGCACGTTCACGCCCTTGCGGTCCATGATCACCCCGCCAACCTCGGCCGAACAGAGGATCGCGTCCTGGCTCGCCTCAAGCACCTTCAGCCGCAGCTTGCCATCGTCGATCAGCAGCCGCTGGCCCTTGCGCAGCACGCCGAACAGTTCCGGGTGGGGCAGGCAGACGCGGCTGTCATCGCCCGGTTCGGGATTGCGGTCGAAGGTGAAGTGGCCGGAATGGCGGATCACCGCCTTGCCGCCCTTGAACTGGCCGACGCGCAGCTTCGGCCCCTGCAGGTCGCACAGGATCGCGACCGGGCGGCCCACGTCCTTTTCGACCGCGCGGATCGCGGCGATGGTTTCCTTGTGGGTTTCGTGATCGCCGTGGCTCATGTTGACGCGGAAGGCGTCCGCGCCCGCCAGCAGCAGCTTCTCGATCATCTCGGGGCTGCGGCTGGCCGGCCCCAGCGTTGCCAGGATCTTGATCTTGCGCCCGCGCGGATCGAACTTCGCCATTGTCTTCCTTCCTCTGGTCGGCCTGCCTATGGCAAAGCGACCGCGAAAGACCAAGGACTGTCCCGATGAGCTGCTCTGAAAATACGAATGTAGAGGCCGGCGATCCGCTGGAGGCGCTGGACGATGCCGTGGCCGCCGCCGCCTTTCGCCGGCTGGTGCGCCACCTGCGCCACCGCCACGATGCCCAGAACATCGACCTGATGGGGCTGGCGGGCTTCTGCCGCAATTGCCTGGCCGACTGGATCCGCGATGCCGGTGCCCCGCTCGACAAGGAGGCCGCGCGAGCGGTGATCCACGGCCTGCCCTCGGCCGAATGGAAGACCCGCTTCCAGACCGAGGCGACGCCGGAGCAGCTCGCCCGGATGGAAGAGAGCGTGAAGCGGAACCTGCCCGGTCACTGATGGCAGCCACTGATTTCCACAGGCAGCGCTTTGCCCGAATCTGTTCGCCCCGCTAACCGCGTGGCCAACCGATTCACCCGCTTACCGGAGTTTCCCCATGGCCAACGCCACCGATGACCGCCTGCGCCTGCTGATCGAACGCGTCGAGCGCCTGGAAGAAGAGAAGAAGGGCATCGCCGACGACATCCGCGACGTTTATGCCGAGGCCAAGGCCGTGGGTTATGACGTGAAGATCATGCGCCAGATCGTCCGCCTGCGGAAGATGAAGCCCGATGACCGGGCCGAGATGGAAGCGATCCTCGATACCTACAAGGCCGCACTCGGGCTGGGATAAGCGGTTGATCTGCGGGACTGATCCCTTATCTCTGGTGCCTTGCACCGGGATAAGGAGAACCCCGCATGATCGTTACCACCACTTCCACGATCGAGGGCCGTCCGGTCCAGCAATACCTTGGCGTCGTGACCGGCGAGGTGATCGTCGGCGCCAACATGTTCCGTGACCTGTTCGCCAGCATTCGCGATATCGTCGGCGGACGGTCGGGTTCGTACGAGGACGTGCTGGCCCGCGCCCGGATGCAGGCGCTTGAGGAAATGAAGCAGTTTGCCGCCGGGATGGGCGGCAATGCCGTGGTTGGGGTCGATCTCGATTACGAAGTGCTGGGTGCCAATGGATCGATGCTGATGGTCAGTGCCACCGGCACGGCTGTTGTCGTCTGAGGGCCGGTGCCGCTGCCGCCGTCAGGTGGACCATAAGGTTGTCTGATTGGAGTCGCTCGGCTAGGGGGCGGGCCAATTCCACCTCCTAGCTGACGGCAGTTCCATGGCAGGCCATTCCAAATTCAAGAACATCATGCACCGCAAGGGTGCGCAGGACAAAAAGCGCGCCGCGCAGTTTTCCAAGCTCAGCCGCGAAATCACCGTCGCGGCCAAGATGGGCATGCCCGATCCCGACATGAACCCGCGCCTGCGCGCGGCGGTCAATGCCGCCAAGGCGCAGTCGATGCCCAAGGACAATATCCAGCGCGCGATCGACAAGGCGAGCAGGGGCGACGGCGAGAATTACGAGGAAGTGCGGTATGAGGGCTATGGCCCGGGCGGCGTGGCCCTGATCGTCGAGGCGCTGACCGACAACCGCAACCGCACCGCCACCAACGTGCGCACCGCCTTTGCCAAGAACGGCGGCAACCTGGGCGCATCGGGCGCGGTGAGCCACGGGTTCGAGCGGCTGGGCCTGATCGAATATCCCGGCAGCGCCGGCGATGCCGACAAGGTGTTCGAGGCTGCGCTGGAAGCCGGGGCGGACGACGTTGAAAGCGATCCCGACAGCCACGCGATCTGGGTCGCGGTCGAAAACCTCCACCCCGTCGCGCGCGAGCTGGAAAAGGTGCTGGGCGAGGCCGAGGGCGTGAAGCTGGCCTGGAAGCCCGGCCTCAAGACCGAGGTCGACGTGGAAACCGCCCGCACCCTGCTCAAGCTGATCGACGTGCTGGACGATGATGACGACGTCCAGACCGTCTGGGGCAATTACGAGATCCCCGACGCGGTGATGGAGCAGCTCGCCTGATCATCATCGGCCTTGATCCCTCGCTCAGCTGCACCGGCTGGGGGATCGTCGCGAAAAGCGGCAACCGGCTCAGCCATGTCGCCAATGGCCAGGTGAAGACCGACCCCAAGGCCAGCCTGCCCGAGCGGCTGGTGCTGCTGGACCGTGAACTGGCCGCCGTGATCGCCGAATACCGGCCCGAAGCCGGCGCGGTGGAGGAAGTCTTCGTCAACCAGAACGGGCAGTCGACGCTCAAGCTGGGCCAGGCGCGCGGGGTCTGCCTGCTGGCGCTGGCCCGGGCTGGCCTGCCGGTGGCGGAATATGCGCCAACCCTGGTCAAGAAGGCGCTGGTGGGTACTGGCGGGGCGGACAAGGCTCAGGTCCAGGCCATGTTGAAAGTACTGCTGCCGGGGGTCACATTGGCCGGGGCCGATGCCGCCGATGCCCTGGCCGTGGCCATCACGCACGCCCACCTGCTGCGCGGCTGAACCCCCGCTTCTCCCTGCCGCCGGTGTACCGGTACGCTGGACGCTGCCGGTCAGGTGCGGCAAGTCGTTCCGCCTGAAACCAGTTCTACCGGGGGGATCTCCATGCTCAATCTTGTCGGGCTCGATCGCGGGCGCGATCTCAGCCAGCTTGGTCTGCGGCTGCTGACCGGCAGCTTCCTGATGCACGAAACGCTGGACAATATCCTTAGCCCGGCCCGGATGCAGGAATTCGTCGCTTTCATGACCCATTTCGGCTTTCCCGCGCCGAAGCTGATGGCCCCGCTGGGGGTCTGGGTGCAGTTCATCAGCGGCGCGCTGCTGGTGCTGGGCCTGTTCACGCGCTGGGCCGGGCTGGCCGTTGCGGCAACCTTCGTGGTGGCGGTGGCCATGGTCCACTTTGCCGAACCCTATCGCGGTTGGTGGCCGGCGATCGTGCTGGTCTTCATCGGCGCCCACTTTGCCACGCACGGCGCGGGACGGTGGAGCCTGGACGGCTGGCGGGCGAAGTAGGAACCGACCGGCGCGGGGCCTATTCGAAGGCCTCCGCCGCATCATCGGCGAAGCCCTGGCCGCGCTTCAGCGCCAGGGCTCCGCGCACCCCGTTGACGACATAGACCAGCACCAGGGCGCCGATCACGATGCCGCCGATGCTGAGCGCCACCACCTTGCCGATCAGTTCCAGCGTGGCCAGGAACGCGGTAGCCATGCCCCAATAGGCGCCCTTGCCAGCCCGCAGCCGCAGCCCGGCGATCGTGGCGACGATGAATTCAAGCCCGGCCCCGATCATCACCGCGATCCCATCGGGCGTGGTGAATCCGGCTATGCCGCCCAGCAGGAAGAAGCCCAGCACGGCGAGCCCCGCGAAGATGAAACAGGCCAGCGCGCCCTGGTGCGTGGCGCTGTGCGCGCCCAGGCGGCTGGTCAGGTCGACCCGCCAGAATTTCCCCGCGGAATCGCTGAAGGCCATGATTTCGTTCTCCCCTGGTCAGGCGGCCCAGCCTAGTGGTTGGTGCCAATTGCACAAGCCGCTGGCAATGCCGCGCGAAAGCTGTCAATAGAACAAAGCATGATCGCCCGCCTCTCCGGCCTGCTCGATGACTTTGGCCCCGACTGGGCCGTGATCGACGTGAACGGCGTCGGCTATCTGGTTCATTGCAGCGCCCGCACGCTCGATGCGCTGGGCACGCGGGGGGACCGGGTAACGGTCCATACCGAGTTGCAGGTTTCCGAAAACGACATGCGCCTGATCGGCTTTGCCTCGGCCGGGGAGCGGGAATGGTTCCGCCTGCTGACCGGGGTGCAGGGCGTGGGGTCCAAGATGGCGCTGGCGGTGCTTTCCGCGCTGACCGTTGACGAATTGCAGCGCGCCTGCGCGGCAAGCGATGCGGCGATGGTCGCCCGCGCGCAGGGCGTCGGGCCGAAGCTCGCCTCGCGGATCGTCAATGAACTGAAGGACAAGGCCGGCGGGCTGCCCTCCGCCGCCGGTGCCGCCATCGCTGCCGCCCCGGCCGGATCGGCCAGCCAGGATGCTGTCTCGGCGCTCCAGAACCTTGGCTTCAAGCCCAATGTCGCGACCCAGGCCGTCGCCCGCGCGATCGAGGAACTGGGCGATGGCGCTGGTCTCAACGACCTGGTCCGGGTCGCGCTGAAGAGGGCGGCGGGGTGATGCGCGCCCCATCGAACCAATCTCGTCACCCTGAACTTGTTTCAGGGTCCATCCCGCGTTTTCACCGACGCAAGCGGCGGCAATCCCAGCCCTACGGCCAAATCAGTCCAATGCGGGTTGTGCTCATTGATAAGATTGATTTTCCATGGTCGATGCCAACGCTTGAGCTGCTTTTCGCGCAGGATTGCTCGCTCCATATCGCCAAACAGTTCGTAATGGACCAGCCGGTGGACTTTGTGGCGCGAAGTAAAACCGGGCAACACACCATTGCGGTGCTGCCACAACCGCGCGATCAAATCGGATGTGACGCCGATGTAGAGCGTGCCGTAGTGCCCACTAGCCAGAATGTAGGCGCAGGGAAGCCGCTCGCTATTCACAGTGCGGAGTGTGCGGCGAAATGGACCCTGAAACAAGTTCAGGGTGACGAAAAGGGGGCGGGATTGGAGTATTCTTCCGCCCATGCCCCATATCCCCGTCATGCTGAACTTGTTTCAGCATCCATCAGGCCGCAAGACCTGAAGCCGTGACCGACAACCCGCTCCTCTCCTCCGCCCGGCTGCCCGAGGACCCCGACGCCGCGCTGCGGCCCAAGACGCTTGCCGAATTCGTCGGGCAGGCGGCGGCGAAGGATAACCTGCGCGTCTTCATCGAAAGCGCCAAGTCGCGGCGCGAGGCGATGGATCACGTGCTGTTCTTCGGTCCGCCGGGGCTGGGCAAGACCACGCTGGCGCAGATCGTGGCCAAGGAACTGGGCGTGGGCTTTCGCGCCACTTCCGGTCCGGTGATCGCCAAGGCGGGGGATCTGGCGGCGCTGCTGACCAACCTCGAAGAAGGCGATGTCCTGTTCATCGACGAGATCCACCGCCTCAACCCGCAGGTCGAGGAAGTGCTCTATCCGGCGATGGAGGACCGCGCGCTTGACCTGATCATTGGCGAAGGCCCCTCGGCGCGTTCGGTGCGGATCGATCTGCCGCCTTTCACGCTGGTCGGCGCGACGACGCGCGCCGGGCTGCTGACCACGCCGCTGCGCGACCGGTTCGGCATTCCGGTGCGGCTCAATTTCTACACCGAGGGCGAGCTGGAACGGGTGGTGACGCGCGGCGCCGGACTGCTGGGCATCGGCATCGAGCCCGATGGCGCGCGCGAGATCGCGCGGCGCGCGCGCGGCACCCCGCGCGTGGCCGGGCGCCTGCTGCGACGGGTGCGCGATTTCGCCCATGTCGAGGGCCATGCCGCGATCACCCGCGATCAGGCCGATGCCGCGCTGACCCGGCTGGAAGTGGATGTGCTGGGGCTCGATGCGATGGACCGGCGTTATCTGACGATGATCGCCGAGCTCTATGGCGGTGGCCCGGTTGGCGTGGAAACGCTGGCGGCTGGCCTGTCCGAACCGCGCGACACGATCGAGGACGTGATCGAACCGTTCCTGATCCAGCTGGGCCTGATTGCCCGCACCGCGCGGGGGCGCTGCCTCAACGCGCGCGGGTGGCAGCACCTGGGGCTGGCGCCGCCCCAGGGGCAAGCGGGCGGCGGCCAGGCCGGGTTGTTCGACGGAAGCGATTCGCTGTCCGACTAGGCCGAAAGCCGTCAGCCGTTAGCAAGTTAGCAGACATTCGGTTCCAGAATGGGACAGCTCTGGTCCGGCGATGCGACTGGGTTGTCGAATCCCGCTGCGGGACAGGCGAAACATGGTTAACCGGATTGTCCCTTAATAATTCGTCTGCGTTTCTGTGCCTATGGGGGTAATCCGGCAGCTTAGGCTGTCTGGTTCGTGCCCCGCCCGGAGCAGAAGAAAGCGCAGCCTATGTCGGTTCGGATGGCCCTAGTGAAATTGTCCGCGATTGCCGCGGGCGGTGCCGTGGTGGGCGGCGGGGCGGTGCACGTGGCCGAGGCCCCGGCTGCCCAGGTCCAGTACGTCAAGCACGCCAAGCAGACCAAGGCGATGAAGCGCAAGGTGGTGCGCACCGCCCAGGCACCGCGGCAGAAGAAGATCCGCCGCGTGATCACCCGGTCGGTCAGCTGTGCCACGCCGGAACCGCAGCAGATGGCCCTCGCCGCGCTGCCGATGCTGCCGCAACTGCCGCCGATGCCGACCCCTTCGGGCGGTGGCGGCGAAGTGACCGTGATCGGCGGCTCGGGCGGGTTCGGCTTTGGCGGCGGCTTCTTTGGCGGGTTCTTCGGCGGCAGCGGCGGCTCGAGCGGCTCGGTGGTCGTCTCCACCACCACATCGGGCGGTTCGACCTCGACCTCCTCGTCGGGCGGCAGCACCTCGACGTCGGGCGGCAGCTCGTCCACCTCGACCGGCGGCTTCACCTCGACCGGGGGTTCCACTTCGACTTCAAGCGGCGGTTCGTCGACCTCGACCGGGGGCCTGACCAGCACGACGACGACCGGCGGGATCACCTCGAGCTCGACCACCTCGACCGGTGGCGTCTCGACCTCCACGGGCGGGGTCTCGACCTCGACCGGCGGCGTCTCGACCAGCACCGGCGGTGTCACCAGTTCCAGTTCCACCTCGACGTCCTCGGGCAATGTGTCGACCTCGACCGGCGGCGTCACCAGCTCGAGCTCCAGCTCCAGCTCGACCTCGTCGGGCAATGTCAGCTCGAGCTCGGGCAACTATGCCAGTTCGTCGAGCTCGACCTCGGGCAACGTCTCGTCGTCCTCGTCGGGCAACGTGACCTCGTCCAGCTCGACCTCGGGCAATGTCAGCACCAGCTCGTCGACCTCGTCGTCCGGCAATGTCAGCACCAGCACCTCGAGCTCGGGCAATGTCAGCACGAGCACCTCGGGCTCGTCGAGCACCAGCTCGTCGACTTCGGGCAGTTCGTCGACCTCGACCAGCTCGTCGACCTCGGGCAGCTCGTCCACGTCGACCAGCACCTCGTCCTCGGGCAATACGACGACCACCACCTCGAGCACGTCCTCGGGCGGTCACGAAGTACCGGCTCCGCCGATGCTGCTGCTGTTCGGTGCGGCCGCCGCGGCGCTGGTCGGTCGGCGCCGGCTGGGCAAGCGGCAGGCGGCCTGACTGGCCAGCAGAAACACTTTCACATGGGGGGACAGGGCGGCCTTCGCGGGCCGCCCTTTTGCTTTGGCCAACCCGCAACGCAAAAGGGGCGCCGTCCGGCTGGACGACGCCCCTTTTCGTAGCCCTGTCCGGGTGGATCAGGCGGCCAGCTTGCGCAGCACGTAGTGCAGGATGCCGCCGTTCATGAAGTACTCGACCTCGTTGGCGGTATCGATCCGGCACAGCGCGGTGAAGGTGAACTGGCTGCCGTCGGCGCGAGTCACTGCCACTTCCACGTCCTGGCGCGGGGTCAGCTCGGCAACGCCCAGGATCGTGTAGGTGCAGTCACCGTCGAGGCCCAGCGTTTCGCGGGTCTCGCCGTCCTTGAACTGCAGCGGCAACACGCCCATGCCGACCAGGTTCGAGCGGTGGATGCGCTCGAAGCTTTCGACGATCACCGCGCGCACGCCCAAGAGGTTGGTGCCCTTGGCCGCCCAGTCGCGGCTGGAACCGGTGCCGTATTCCTTGCCGGCGATCACCACCATCGGGGTGCCAGCGGCCTTGTGCTTCATCGCCACGTCATAGACCGGCAGCACTTCGCCATTGTAGCGGCTGAAGCCACCCTCGGTGCCGGGGACCATCTCGTTGCGGATGCGGATGTTGGCAAAGGTGCCGCGCATCATCACTTCGTGGTGGCCGCGCCGCGCGCCGTAGGAGTTGAAGTCCGCCTTGGCGACCTGGTGCTCCATCAGCCACTGGCCCGCCGGGCTGTCGGCCTTGATGTTGCCGGCCGGGCTGATGTGGTCGGTGGTGATCGAATCGCCCAGGATCAGCAGCGGCTTGGCCTCGATGATGTCCTGCACCGGGGCCGGGGTCATCGTCATGCCTTCGAAATAGGGCGGGTTGGCGACATAGGTCGAACCGGCGCGCCACTGGTAGGTTTCGCTGCCGGTGACGTTGATCGCCTGCCAGTGCTCGTCACCCTTGTAGACGTCGGCATAACGGGCCTGGAACATCTCGCGGGTGACGCAGGCGTTCATGGTTTCGGCGACTTCGAGGTTGGTCGGCCAGATGTCCTTGAGGAACACGTCCTGGCCATCCTTGCCCGTGCCAATCGGCGTGGTGATGAAATCGTCGATCACCGTGCCCTTCAGCGCATAGGCCACCACCAGCGGCGGCGAGGCCAGGAAGTTGGCGCGCACGTCGGGCGAGACGCGGCCTTCGAAGTTGCGGTTGCCCGAGATCACGGCGGCGGCGACCAGCCCGTTCTCGTTGATCGCCTTGCTGATCGGTTCGGCCAGCGGGCCAGAGTTGCCGATGCAGGTGGTGCAGCCATAGCCGACCAGGTTGAAGCCGATGTTGTCGAGGTGGCTCTGCAGCCCGGCCTTGATCAGGTAGTCGGTGACCACCTGCGAACCGGGGGCCAGCGAGGTCTTGACCCAGGGCTTGGGCTTCAGGCCCAGCTCGTCGGCCTTCTTGGCGACAAGGCCGGCGGCGACCAGCACGCCGGGGTTGCTGGTGTTGGTGCAGCTGGTGATCGCGGCGATCATCACGTCGCCATCGCCGATGTCGAAGTCCTTGCCTTCGACCGGAACGCGGGTGTTCGCCTTCTTGTAGGTTTCGGCCATGTCCTTCGCGAAGACATCGTCGACATCGGGCAGCGAGACGCGGTCCTGCGGACGCTTCGGCCCGGCGAGCGAGGGCACCACGGTGCCCATGTCGAGTTCCAGCGTCGAGGAGAAGATCGGATCGGCTGCGGCCGGGTCGATCCAGAAGCCCTGCTCCTTGGCATAGGCTTCGACCAGCGCGATCTGCGCCTCATCGCGGCCGGTCAGGCGCAGATAGTCCAGCGTCTTGTCGTCGATCCCGAAGAAGCCGCAGGTCGCGCCATACTCGGGGGCCATGTTGGCCAGGGTCGCGCGGTCGGCCAGGCTCAGCGAGGCGAGGCCCGGGCCATAGTATTCGACGAAGCGGCCGACCACGCCGTGCTTGCGCAGCAGGTTGGTGCAGGTCAGCACCAGGTCGGTCGCGGTGACGCCCTCGGCCAGCTTGCCGGTCAGCTTGAAGCCGACCACTTCGGGGATCAGCATCGACACCGGCTGGCCGAGCATCGCGGCCTCGGCCTCGATCCCGCCAACGCCCCAGCCCAGCACGCCCAGGCCATTGATCATCGTGGTGTGGCTGTCGGTGCCGACGCAGGTGTCCGGATAGGCCACGGTCGCGCCGTTCTGGTCCTGGCTGGTCCAGACCGCCTGGGCAATGTGCTCCAGGTTGACCTGGTGGCAGATGCCGGTGCCGGGCGGCACGGCGTAGAAATTGTTGAGCGACTTCGACCCCCACTTAAGGAAGTCATAGCGTTCCATGTTGCGGTGGTATTCGATCTCCACGTTTTCCTGGAAGGCCTTGGGGTGGCCGAATTCGTCGACCATCACCGAGTGGTCGATCACCAGGTTCACAGGGACCAGCGGGTTGATCTTGCTGGTGTCACCGCCCAGCTTGGCAATCGCATCGCGCATCGCGGCCAGGTCCACCACGCAGGGCACGCCGGTGAAATCCTGCAGCAGTACGCGAGCCGGGCGGTACTGGATTTCTTCCGACGATTCGCTGGGGTTCTTCTGCCAGTCGATCACGGCCTTCACATGGTCGGTCGAAACGGTGAAGCCGCCGTCTTCAAAGCGCAGCAGGTTTTCCAGCAGCACCTTCATGCTGAAGGGCAGGCGCGAGATGTCGCCCAGCTTGGCCGCCGCCTTGTTCAGCGAATAATAGGCATAGTCCTTGCCGCCGACGGTCAGCGTGCTGCGCGTGCCGAGCGTGTCCTGTCCGACCTGGGTCATCCCGCAAATACTCCTGTTGGTGGTGCCCGCCTGCGCGCACGCCCCTTTCGCGGGTGCAGCCGGGCTCTATCGGCGCTGCCGATGCGCGGGATTGGCCTGAACGTCAACCCCCACGACCGTGCGCTTGCCCGTCATCCCGGCGAAGGCCGGGATCGCTGGCCGGTGAGCGTTTTTCCGCCACTGGTCCCGGGGCAAGCCCGGGACGACGATGGATCAGAGGGTGGTCTGCTCGGTGTGGACCGGTGCGGTCTTGCGCGCGGCGATCCAGCAGCCGACCACGATCAGCGCCACCCCGGCCAGCGTTTCCATGGTCACCGGCTCGGCAAAGACCAGCCAGCCGAGCAGCGCCGCCCAGATGAAGGCGGTATATTCGATCGGCAGCAGCACCTGGGCCTCGGCCCGGGCATAGGCCCAGCTCAGCAGCATCAGCGATACCGCCGCCAGTGCCGCGCCGCTGGCGATCTCGCCCAGCGCGGGCAGGGCTGGCACCACGGCCCACCACGGCGCGGCCAGGGCCAGGAAGAAACCGGCAAAGCCCATCTGGAACAGCGCCACTTCCTGCGGGCTGGCCACCTGGGCCTGCTTGCGCTGGAAGATCAGGTTGAAGGCATAGAGCACGGCCGAGAGCAGGACCGAGGCGATGCCCCACATCGCATCCTCGCTCAAGGCCTCGCGTCCCAGGCGGCCAGCGCCGATCACCAGCACCCCGGCAAAGCCCAGCATGGAGGCCAGCACTGCATTGCGTCCGATCTTTTCCCCCAGCATGACCGCCGCCAGGTAAAGGGCGATCAGCGGGGCAATGAACGACAGGGCAATCGCCTCGGCCAGCGGCAGGCGGATGAGGCCCCAGAAGAAGCTGGTGGCCAGGCCAGCGCTGATCGCGCCGCGCAGCGCATGCAGCCGCAGCGCCGGGCCCGCGGGCCAGCGCCCGCCGGTATATTTCCACAAGGGCAGCATCAGCAGCACACCAAAGGCCGAGCGATAAAGCATCGCGTTATAGGCCCCCACCGCCAGGCTGGCGCTTTTCATCACCGCGTCCATCACGCTGAACAGCGCGATCCCGCTGGCCGCGACCAGGAATGGCAGGACGGCATGATGCTGGTGCTGGCCGGATGACACGGTGCTTCTCCCCTTGCCGCAGGCGGTAGGGGAGCGGCGGCACGGGTGCAAGCCGGGCGAAGGTGCCTTTCCTAATCAGCAATATCCTGCGATCATCCCGCTGTGGTCCATCGCCGTTCCTGCCCCGCCGCTACGCCGCGCCGCGCCGCGCAAGGCCTGTCGCAGCCGGCGCTTTTGCGGGGGCGTGAAAAATGAGCCTGGACAGTGGTCCAAGTGGTCCAGGCGAACCGGTCGGCGGCGATCTTGTCCGCCGCCACGCGCTCGCCACCCGGCTGTGGCACTGGACCAATGCCCTGACGATCCTGGTCATGCTGATGAGCGGGCTGATGATCCTCAATGCCCATCCCCGGCTCTACTGGGGGCATTATGGTTCGGATCACGATGCGGCCTGGCTGGTGCTGGCCGATATGGACGATGTGGCCTTCCCAGGCTGGATGACGATCCCGACCGATTACAGCCTGGCCGATGCGCGGCTGTGGCATTTCGCCTTTGCCTGGGTGCTGGTGCTGGCCTTCACCGCCTACCTGGTCTGGGGGCTGGCGCGCGGGCACGTGGCCCGTCGGCTGCACATTACCCGGGCCGAATGGCACCCCAGCCACATTCTCCATGACATCGTGGAGCATGCGAAGCTGCGCTTCCCGACCGGGGCGGCGGCGCTGAATTACAACGTGCTGCAGAAGCTGGCCTATGGCGGGGTGCTGTTCGTGGCTATCCCGCTGCTGATCGCCTCGGGCCTCGCGATGTCGCCCGCGCTTGACGCGGCCTGGCCGTGGCTGGTCGACCTGTTCGGCGGGCGGCAATCGGCCCGCTCGGTCCACTTCATCGCCGCCATGGCGCTGGTGGCGTTCTTCGCGGTGCACATGGCCATGGTCCTGCTGGCCGGACCGGTGAACGAAGTGCGCTCAATGCTGACCGGCTGGTACCGCCTGCCGCAGGACAGGGGAGAAGCGCCATGATCGTCACGCGCCGCAATGCCCTGCGCCTGGGCGCGGCCGGAGCGGGCGGACTGCTCCTCTCCGGCTGCGATGCCCTGAATGACAGTGCCACGTTCAAGGATGGCCTTGCCGGGGTCGGGCGCCTCCACGAGGTAACCCAGCGCGCGATCATCGGCGATAGCCTGGCGCGCGAGTTTACCGAGGCAGACCTGTCGCCCGTGTTCAAGGCCAATGGCAGCCTCCGGGTGGCCGATCCGGCCTATCGCGCTCTGCTGAACGGCGGGTTTGCCGCCTGGTCGCTGCGGGTCGATGGCCTGGTCCACCGCCCGCTCGACCTGCCGCTCAGCGCGCTTCAGGCCATGCCTCAGCGCACCCAGATCACCCGGCATGACTGCGTCGAAGGATGGAGCGCGATCGGCAAGTGGCAGGGGCCGCAGCTGGGCGCGATCCTGGCTGCCGCCGGGCTGCTGCCCGCTGCCCGCTTCGTGGTGTTCCACTGCGCCGACCAGCTGGAAGGCAAGCCGTTCTACGAATCGATCGACCTGGTCGAGGCCTTCCATCCCCAGACGATCCTGGCCTGGCGGATGAACGATGCCCCGCTGACCGAGCCGCACGGTGCGCCGATCCGGCTGCGCGTGGAACGCCAGCTGGGCTACAAGCAGGCCAAGTTCGTGATGCGGATCGAGCTGCGCGAAAGCCTGGCCGGGCTATATGGCGGGCAGGGCGGCTTCTGGGAGGATAACCGCGGCTACCAGTGGTGGGCCGGGATCTGATCCTAGATCAGCCGCCGCACTGCCTCGCCGGAATAGAGCCACAGTTCCGCGCCGTCGCGCTGGACCCCGGCCATGGCGCGGTTGAATGTCGGCCATGTGGGCGGACTGGCCATGGGCCGCCAGGGCTTCCTGGCTCTCCCAGCGTTCGGCAATCCGGATCAGGTCGGGATCGGTGATGTCGCGGGCAAACGAATAGGCCAGGCACCCGGCCTCGCGGTTGGTTTCGGCGACCATGGTCCGGGCGGCATCGGCCACCTTGTCGAACTCGCCAGCCGCCAGCTTGAGCCAGCCTTCGATGATCAGCATTGCAATTCCCCTCCGATGGTGCGCGGCAAGGCTAGTCGGTGGCACCCTGCCGGGCAAGGGCGGCGCACCAGTCGCTGCGCCGCCCGCGCCAGGGTTCGGCCAGGCCCTCGGCCACCAACCGCGAGCCCAGGCTCTCCCCGGCGCGGGTCACCGTGGCGAGGCGGCGGCCATAGCGATCGTGGCTGCGGCCAGTGCTGACCAGCTCGACCGGGCCAGCATTGAGCAGCACCAGCAGCCGGCGCTTCGCCGCCTCGCCCCGCGCGCGCTCGGCCGGGCAGGCGGCCTGGGTGGTTTCGGGGGCGTTGATATCGGCCAGCCGCACCTTCTCCCCGGCCAGCCAGATGGTGTCGCCATCGACCACGCAGGTCTGGCGCGGGGCATCGCCGCACAGGGTGAACAGGGCGGCGGCGGAGAGCAGCAGGGCGGGCATGAGCCGCTCCCTGCCGCAGGTCACATCGCCCCGCTATTCGTGGAAACCCGCAGCTTCGCTCCGCTCCGGAGCCTTAGGCCGCAAGAATCACAAGCTGAGGAACAGACGTCACAAGCTGAGGAACAGACCGGCGAGCGCGGCGCTCATCAGGTTGGACAGGCTGCCCGCGATCAGGGCCTTGATCCCCAGCTTCGCGATCACCGGGCGCTGGTTGGGCGCAAGCCCGCCGGCAACCGCCATCTGGATCGCAATCGAGCTGAAGTTGGCGAAGCCGCACAGCGCGAAGGTGATCACGGCCGCGGTGCGTTCGGACAGGTCCGCGGTCTTGCCAAGGTCGATGAAGGCCACGAATTCGTTCAGCACCACCTTGGTGCCAAAAAAGCCCCCGGCGCGCAGCGCCTCGGCCCAGTCCGGCCCGGCCAGCAGCCAGAAGATCGGCGCGAAGACATAGCCGAGGACCAGCTGGAACGAGAGGTCGGGTCGGCCGAACAGGCCGCCAATTCCGCCCAGGATCCCGTTGGCCAGCGCGACCAGCGCCACAAAGGCCAGGACCATCGCCCCGACGGCGACGGCAAGTTTCACCCCGGTCTGCGCGCCCTGCGCGGCGGCCATGATGATGTTGGCGGGGCGTTCCTCATCGTGTTCGACCGCCACGGGTTCATCAACGTGCACGCCCGGCTGGGCGGCGACATTGGCGCGGTTGAGCGCGGCGGCGGCCAGGCCTGCGGGCGGCGGCGCGGTCTCCACGGCATCGCTCGCATCCTTGCCGATCGCTGCCGGCGCGGGATCGGGCATGATGATCTTTGCCATCAGGATCCCGCCGGGGGCCGACATGAAGGCAGCGGCGACGAGGTAATCGATCCGGATCCCCATGCTGGCATAGGCGGCCAGGATCGTGCCCGCCACGCCGGCCATGCCAACGCTCATCAGGCAGAACATCTGCGACGGGCTGAGCGAGGCGAGGTACGGCCGGATTACCAGCGGACTTTCGGACTGGCCGACGAAGATGTTCGACGCCGCCGAGAGGCTTTCGACCTTGCTGATCCCGGTGATCTTTTCGAGCGCCCCGCCGATCCACTTGATCACCAGCTGCATGATGCCGAGGTAGTAGAGGATCGAGATCAGCGCGGCGAAGAAGATGATGACCGGCAGTGCGGCGATGGCAAAGCTGTTGCCGCCGATCTCGGGCTTGGCCAGCGGACCGAACAGGAAATCGATCCCCGCATGGGCATAGCCCAGCAGCGCCGCAACGCCATCCGATGCGCCTTTCAGCATCTGCTTGCCGACCGGGACATAGAGCACCAGCGCCGCCAACCCGGCCTGCAACGCAAAGGCTGCGCCCACCACGCGCAGGCGGATCGCCTTGCGATCGCTGGAAAGCAGCCAGGCGATGCCCAGGATCAGCGCGATCCCGATCAGGCTGTTGACGATGAGCATTACCGGCGTCCCCCGTTGTGGTCTGCCGTAACTCGTAACCGTGCCAAGCCGTTGCGCCTAGCCGGAATCGCGAGGCCTTCCACAAGCGCGGGAACCTCGCTAAGCCTCATCCATGCAGACTGTCTCGATCCCCCGCTCGCTCTTCGTCCTCGCGATCCTGTACGGCGGCATGGTGCCGCTGGGAGGCTTCCTGGGGGCCAAGCAGGCCTCGCTCGGTCCGCTTGCGGTCGAAGCCGGGATCTTCCCCTTCCTGACCCTGGTCGCACTGTCCTCTGCCATTGCCGAACTGCACGGGCGCGACATCGCCAACCGGCTGGTGCGCTATGGCTTCGTGCCGCTGATCGTGGCGATCGGCTGGACCTTCCTGGTGGTGCGCCTGCCGACCGATCCGGGGATGTACGAGCCGGCCAAGGAAGCCTTCCCGATCATCATGAGCCAGGGCGCGCGGATGATGGCCGCCGGGATCATCGCCTATGGCGTCTCGGTCACGCTCAATATCTGGCTGTTCGACAAGCTCCGCAACGCCGTGGGCAAGTTCGCGGCCTTGCGCGGCTTCATCGCGGCCGCGCTGTCGCAGATCGTCGATACGGTGATCTTCATCGGCATCAGCTTCTACGGTGTGCGCCCGATCATGGACCTGATGATCGGCCAGGCGGTGGCCAAGGTGGTGCTGTCGGCGGTACTCGTGCCGCTTATCGTCATTGTCGCCGTGCGGATCGGGCGGCAGCTCGATGCCCGGCCGGAATGACCGGCGCGGGTGAAAAGGCTTCAAATCCCCGGCCAGCAGGCTAAAGGCGCCGGAATGACCCAGTCCCACGATCCCCTGATGCTGGCCAAGGCCGAAACGCTGGTCGAGGCGCTGCCTTACCTGCAGCGCTATGCCGGGCGCACCTTCGTGGTGAAGTACGGCGGCCACGCCATGGGCGATCCCGAACTGGCGCGCGACTTTGCCGAGGACGTGGTGCTGCTGAAAGCCGTCGGGATCAACCCGGTGGTGGTCCACGGCGGCGGGCCGCAGATCGGTGCCATGCTCAAGAAGCTGGGCGTCGAAAGCCAGTTCGTCGACGGCCTGCGCGTGACCGACAAGGCTACGGCGGAAGTAGCCGAAATGGTCCTGTCGGGCGCGATCAACAAGGAGCTGGTCGGCTGGATCGCCGGCGCCGGGGGCAAGGCGCTGGGCATTTCGGGCAAGGACGGCGGGCTGGTCACCGCGACCAAGGTGCAGCGCACCACCAAGGACCCCGAAAGCAATATCGAGCAGGCGGTCGACCTGGGCTTCGTGGGCGAACCGACCGCGGTTGACGTGACCCTGATCGAAACCGCCAGCGCGGCGGGCATGATCCCGGTGATCGCGCCGATCGCGCCGGGCGCCGATGGTGCCACCTACAACATCAATGCCGATACCATGGCCGGGGCGATCGCCGCCGCGCTGGGGGCGGCCCGGCTGTTCCTGCTGACCGACGTGCCCGGCGTGCTCGACAAGGACAGGAATCTCCTCACCGACCTGACCCCGGCCGATATCGCCGCGCTCCAGGCCGACGGCACGATCAGCGGCGGGATGATCCCCAAGCTGGAAACCTGCGTCCACGCGGTCGAGGCCGGGTGCGAGGCGGCGGTCGTGCTCGACGGGCGCGTTCCCCATGCCATGCTGATCGAAGTGTTCACCGCGCGCGGGGCAGGAACCCTGATCCGCCGCTAGGCCGTTCCCTTATCCAGTCCCTCCTCCCAAGGACACCCAACCGATGATCAACGAAGTGCTCATCCCGATCATTGTCCTGTTTGCCAATGTCATCACCACGGCGGTGATCGTGCAGTTCATCCTGGGGCTGCTGATCAGCTTCAACGTGGTGAACTATTCGAACCAGTTCGTCTCGGCGCTGTGGACCGCGCTCAACGCGATCCTCGATCCGATCCTGGCCCCGATCCGGCGGCGGATGCCGCACACCGGCGGCATGGACTTCTCGCCGATCGTGCTGCTCCTGCTGATCCAGGTGGCGATCATCATCCTGTCCTATATCGGGCGCCAGGTCTGATGAGCCAGGCCGCGATCATTGACGGGAAGGCCTTTGCGGCGAATCTGCGCGCGCGGGTGGCCGTGGCCGCCGCCGCGTTCGAGCGGCAGGCCGGACGCAAGGCGGGGCTGGCCGTGGTGCTGGTAGGCGAGGATCCGGCCAGCCAGGTCTATGTCCGCAACAAGGGCAAGCAGACGTTCGAGGCCGGGATGGCCAGCTTCGAGCACCGCCTGCCTGCCGATACCGACCAGGGCACGCTGCTGGCGCTGGTCGAACGGCTGAACGCCGACCGGGCGGTCGATGGCATCCTGGTGCAGTTGCCGCTACCGGGCCACCTTGATGAGCAGGCGGTGATCGCCACGATCAGCCCGGACAAGGATGTCGACGGGTTCCACGTGATCAATGCCGGGCGGCTCGCCGTTGGCCAGCCGGGTTTCGTACCCTGCACTCCCTTGGGCTGCCTGATGCTGCTGAAGGACCGGCTGGGCAGCCTCTCGGGCCGTGATGCCGTGGTGATCGGCCGTTCGAACATCGTCGGCAAGCCGATGGCGCAGCTGCTGCTGGCGGAAAGCTGCACCGTGACCATCGCCCACAGCCGCACGCAGAACCTGCCCGACGTGGTGCGCCGCGCCGATATCGTCGTGGCCGCCGTGGGCCGTCCGGAGATGGTCAAGGCCGACTGGCTCAAGCCCGGCGCGACCGTGATCGACGTTGGGATCAACCGCGTTCCCGCTGCTGAGGAGGGCAAGACGCGCCTCGTCGGCGATGTCGACTTTGCCGGGGCCAGCCAGGTTGCCGGGGCGATCACCCCCGTGCCGGGCGGGGTCGGGCCGATGACCATCGCGGTCCTGCTGCGCAACACGCTGGTTGCCGCGCACCGCAATGCGGGGGTGGCGCTGGAGGACCAAGCGCTCTAGGCTACGGCCCATGAAGCGCATCCTGATCGCCGCCACGCTCTCGCTTGCTCTTGCCGCCTGCTCGTCCGGCCCGCGTGGCCGGGTGGCGGGTATGCCGCTCAAGCCCGCCGCCAATCCCAGCGCCGTGATCGCCGCCGAGCTGGCCTTTGCCCGACTGGCCCAGGAGAAGGGCCAGTGGGCCGCTTTCCGCGAAACGGCCGCCAAGGACGCCGAAATGTTCGTGCCCCAGCGGGTCAAGGCGGCTGACTGGCTGAAGGGCCGCGCCGAACCGGCCACGGCGGTCAAGTGGCAGCCCCACGCCGTCTGGTCGAGCTGCGATGGCTCCTATGCGATTACGCGCGGCGGGTGGGACAGCCCGAATGCCAGCGGCACCTTCGCCACGATCTGGCAGCGTCAGAACAATGGCGATTACAAGTGGATCGCCGACATGAGCCTTACCTCCGACGGTCCGGCGCGCCCGCCCGAAATGATCGCGGCGCGGGTGGCCGAATGCAAGGTCCGCCCCGGCGCGCCGCCGATCGTGGTGAAGACTGATACCGACTGGCGCACCGCCGCATCGCGCGACGGCACGCTGCTCTGGGGCACCGGGGTAACCATGCTGGGCGGGCGCACCATTGCGGTGCGGTTGTGGAACGGCACAAGTTTCGAAACGGTGCTGGAACACACCGTTCCGGGGCCGGTACCGGCCCGCTGAGCCATGCTGGAACTGTTCCTCTCGGCCTTCATCGCCCTGTTCGTGGTGATCGATCCGCCCGGCTGCGCGCCGATCTATGCCGGGCTGACCAGCGGTGCCAGCCATGCCCAGGCCCGGGCCATGGCGATCCGCGCCACCTTCATCGCCACGATCATCCTGCTGGTCTTCGCCGTCTTCGGGGAAGATCTGCTGGGCGCGCTCCACATCGAACTCGATTCCTTCCGCATCGCCGGGGGCATCATGCTGTTCCTGATCGCGCTCGACATGGTCTTCGAAAAGCGCACCCAGCGGCGCGAGGAACGCGCGGAGAAGGTAAAAGCCACTCCCGAGATCGAGGACGTATCGGTCTTCCCGATGGCCATGCCGATGATCGCCGGACCGGGCTCGATCGCCACGATCATGCTGCTGACCGCGCGTGCCAAGGGCAGCGAGGAAACGCTGGTGGTGCTGGGCGCGCTCGGCGCGGTGATGGTGCTCACCCTGCTGGCGCTGGTCGCCGCCGGACCGCTGATGAAGGTGCTGGGCGCGCGGGTCGAGGCGGTGATTACCCGCCTGCTCGGCGTGCTGCTGGCCGCCCTGGCCGCGCAATATGTGATCGACGGGCTGAAGGCGACGCTGGCCTGAGCCAAGGTTACTGCAAGGTCACCCGGCCATCATCGCTGTCGCGCCGGCCAAAGAACTGCATCAGCTGGATCAGCAGCTCGCACCGCGCGGCAAGGTCGGGGGCTTCGAGCAGCGCCTGCTTGGCCGCCGCGTCGAAGGGGGCGATCTGGCTGACCCCGTCGATCAGCGAGGCATCGTCCAGCCGGGTCACGGCCTCCCAGTTGACGGCATAGCCCTGGACATCGGCAAAGCGCTTGGCCTCGCGCTCGAACCCGGCGCGTTCGACCGGCGACAGCGCCTGGTGTTCGGGCTCGGCCAGCAGCTCGGCCTCGACCTGCCGGAACGGAGTGATCACCTCCAGTTCGCGCAGCACGCGGAACCGCGCCTCGCCTTCCAGGACCAGGTTGAAGCGGCCGTCCTCGAGCGCTTCCACGTCGATGATCTTGCCAACGCAGCCCACGCTGAACAGCGGCGCGCCGTCCTCGGGCTTCTGCGGCTGGATCATCCCGATCCGCCGGTCGCGGGCCAGGGCCTCCTTCACCATCGCCCGGTAGCGCGGCTCGAAGATATGCAGCGGCAATTGCAGCCCCGGATAAAGCACCGCGCCGGTCAGCGGAAAGATCGACAGGCGCACCGGCGCGCTCACCCGAACAGCACCAGTGACAGCTTGCGGCGCTGGGCGGCGACCCAGGGATCTTCCAGCCCGACGGCTTCGAAGATCTGCAGCAGCTTGGCCTTCGCCGCGCCGTCGTTCCATTCGCGGTCCGCCGCGATCATCGCCAGCAGTATCTCGACCGCGGCATCGCGCTGCCCGGCGGCAAAGGCGGCCGTGGCATAGGCCAGCTGGCCTTCGGGATTGCCGGGCGTGGCGGCAGCCTTCAGCCCGGCCAGTTCATCGTCCGCGGGGCGGTCCTTCGCGAGATCCAGCGCCGCGCGGGCGCGGGCCACGTCGGCGTCCCTGGCCAGCGAATCGGGCAGGGCGCCCAGCACGGCTTCGGCTTCCTCGATATGCCCCGCCGCCGCCAGTGCGCGCACGAGGCCAGCCTGGGCCGCGCCATTGTCGGGCGCCATCTCGGCAATCTGCATGAAGATCCCGGCGGCCCGCTCCGCATCGCCGCCGGCCAGCACGTCCTCGCCCATGGCGATCAAAGGGGCCACATCCTGCGCCGGGGCCGCGCCGCCCGGCTGGACCGGCAGCTTGGCCAGCAGCTGGTCCAGAATGCCCTTCAGCTGCGATTCGCTGCGGGCATTGGTCAGGTCGGCCACCGGCTGGCCCTGGAACATGGCATAGACCGTGGGGATCGAGCGCACCTGGAACTGCGCGGCGATGAACTGTTCCTCGTCCACGTTGACCTTGGCGAGGACCACGCCCTTGTCGGCATATTCGGCGGCCAACTTTTCCAGCACCGGGGTCAGCGCCTTGCAGGGTCCGCACCATTCGGCCCAGAAATCGAGGATGACGAGGCTGGCCATCGACGGTTCGACCACGGTCTTGCGGAACCGGTCGACCGCCTTCTGCTCGTCAATGCTGAGGCCCATGCTTGCCAAGTGAAGAACTCCGGTTGAATCTGCGCTTGGCCCCAATGTGGGCTTTTGCGCCCGTTTGTGAAGGGCGAATGCGGCTCTTTCAAAAGAAGCGCATTTTCCCCTTGGCAAGCGCCATACCCGATGCTAACCGCGCGCCTCTCCCCGGCCCCTGCCGAACCGGCAAGCGGGCTTTGGACGTTCAGAGCGGGCGTAGCTCAGGGGTAGAGCACAACCTTGCCAAGGTTGGGGTCGAGGGTTCGAATCCCTTCGCCCGCTCCAGTTTTCCAGCCAATCGATCGGACCGGACGTCGCCGCACTTCGCCGTCGCGCTCCCGCACATCGCGCTGGTCCTATAGGGGAACTACGATATTGCTGCCGGGGCCGGTCCTGGCGCAGCCGACCGGCCATGCTGCAAGGCTTCCGGCCTCCTCTTGTCGCGCTGTTGGTGGCGACCGTGGCCTGCCCGGTTCTGGCCCGGGACGAGGCGCCGCCGCGAGAGGTGCGGATCGAACCCGCCCCTGCGCGTGCCGCTTCCCGCCCCGATGGTTTCCCGACGGCTCCAGCCGTGACCGTCCTCGCCGCGCGATCGGGCGAGGGGGTGCGGGTGGCGCGCGCGGCCGATGGCGAGGGCCGGCCGGTCAGCGTCGTTGCGCTCGAACCCGCTGCGGACCAGCGCGGCGCCATTCGCGCCAGCCGCACAAGTGGCGGATTCGGCTATCGAATCCATCCGATCCTGCGGCAGCTCCGGTTCCATGCCGGGGTCGACATCGCCCGCCCCGCCGGTACGCAGATCATCGCCGCGACCGATGGCGTCGTGATCCAGGCAGGCTGGACGGCGGGCTATGGCCTGCTGGTCACCCTGGATCATGGCGGCGGAATCCAGACCCGCTATGCCCACCTGTCAGGCCTTGCCGTGCGGCCCGGCCAGCGGGTGCGGCGCGGCGATGTGCTGGGCGCGGTCGGCTCTACGGGCCTCTCCACCGGTCCGCACCTGCATTACGAAGTGCGCCGCAATGGCCAGCCGGTCAGCCCGCTGCCGGCCCGCCCGAAGCCCTAGCGCGAGCGATTCGCCAGGATTCACTCACGTAGAATTGCGAAATTGTCGCTCCCCCGGCTCCGTTCCAGTTTCAGGCAGGGTTGGCTGGCGACATCGCCACTGACCTTGCTCCCAAATTGAGCCGCGGTGCCGGATGTGCTGCGGACCGAGAAAGGTAAGTAGCCATGAAGTCGTTCCTCAAGCTGTTCTTCAAGAACGAGTCGGGCGCATCGGCCGCCGAATATGCGCTGATCCTCGCCATTGTCGGTGTGGCGCTCGGTGCTGCGGCGCTCGCGCTCAGCGTGCAGATCCAGAATTCGATGACCCGCGCCGCGGATCAGATCGAGGCCTGCAACGCCGGCGACGCGTCCTGCGCAGCACCCACCGGAACCGCGACCTGATCCCCCCGACCCGTCGTTCCAAGCGCGACGGCAGGCCTCGCCGCATCCTCGATGTGGCGAGGCCGATCAGGCCGTTGGCACATTAACAGGAGGTTGGCCGTGCAGAATCGCAATTGGGTCTTGCTGGGCATAGCCGTGGTTATCGGCCTGTTCGCGGTGTTACTCGCCAATGCCTGGTTCTCGGGTGTCGAGCAGCAGCAGGCCGGCAAGACGGGCGAGCAGAAGCTGGTCCGCATCGTCGTGGCCGCCGAGCCGCTGGAGTTTGGTACGCGGCTGACCGGGCAGAACGTCCGCTTGCAGGACTGGCCCCAGGCTTCGGTGCCGCAGGGCGCTTTCACCTCGCTGGCCGATGCCTTGAAGGATGGCCGCGTCGCCCTTCGGCCGGTTGTTCCGGGCGAACCGGTGCTGGCCAGCAAGGTCAGCGGCCTTGACGGGCGCGCCACCCTGGCCGCGCTGCTGCCCGCCGGAATGCGGGCGGTCTCGGTCCCGGTCAACGCCGTCAGCGGCGTGTCCGGCTTCATCCTGCCCAATTCGATGGTCGACGTGATCCTGACCCGCAAGATCGCGGGCGATGGCGCTGGCCGCGAAGGGCATCGGTCCGACGTGATCCTGGAAAATGTCCAGGTTCTCGCGATCGACCAGCTCACCAATGACAAGCAGAGCGAGCCCAGGCTGGCCAAGACGGCCACCCTCGCGGTCTCGCTCTATGACGCCCAGCGCCTGTCCCTGGCCGAACAGGCCGGCACGCTCAGCCTGGCCCTGCGCCGCCCGAGCGATGGGGATGCCGCAGCCGCTGGCGCCGCCCCGGCCGCCCGCTCGGTTACGCTCTACGAACTGGGCGGCACCCGCCTGGCCAGCGCAGCCCCGACAGTTGCCACCGGATCGCTGGTTGCCCCCGCGCTGCCCAGCTTCGGTTCCGCCCCCGCTGGCGGCACCCCTGCCGCAGCAGCGGGCTGGACCGGCCCGACCATGACCATTGTCCGCGGCACCCAGCCGACCAGCTATCCGGTCGGCCAGACGAAGGGTAAGTGAGATGAGCAAGTTCAACAGCAGCATCTGCGCCCTTGCCCTGCTGACTGGCGCAGTCGTCAGCACTCCCGTACTGGCCCAGACCAGCGAGGAATCGCTCCATGCCGGGGCGCTGGAAGTGCCGGTCAACAAGAGCCGGGTGGTTTCCGCCGAGCGGCCGATTGGCAAGGCCCTGATCGGCAATTCCGATGTGGCCGATGTCCTGCCGATCTCCGAACGCTCGGTCTATCTGCTGGGCAAGAGCTTCGGGACGACCAGCCTGACGCTGTACGATCGCACCAACCGCGTGATCGCGGTGATGGACGTTGCGGTTGGCCCGGATGTCGAATCGCTGCGCGGCCAGATCGCCGAGCTGGTGCCGGGGCAGAAGATCGACGCCCACCTGTCGAACGGATCGGTGGTGCTGACCGGCCTGGTCAACGATCCCGGGGCGGCGGACCGCATTGCCCAGCTGGCCAAGAGCTATGCCGGGGACAAGGTGATCAACCTGATCTCGATGGGCAGCAGCCAACAGGTCATGCTGGAAGTGCGTTTTGCCGAGGTCGACCGGCAGCTGGGCGAGAAGGTCGGCTTCGGCCTGGCCGGATTGTCGCGCGGCGGCAGCTTCAGCTTCAACACCGGCGTTGCCGCGGGCGCTGCCGCAGCCGACAACTTCGCGACGATCACCAAGTCGTTCAGCATCGGCAACACCGATATCGACGCCACGCTTGACCTGCTGGAGCGCAAGGGCCTGTCCAAGACCCTGGCCGAACCCACGCTGGTCGCGCTGTCGGGCGAGAAGGCCTCGTTCCTGGCGGGCGGGGAATTCCCGATCCCGGTCGATAACAGCAACCGTGCCAGTGGCGATCTGACCATCGAATACAAGTCGTTCGGGGTCAGCCTTGGTTTCACCCCCACGGTCCTCGCCGACAAGGTGATCAGTCTGTTGGTTGAACCCGAAGTCAGCTCGCTCGACCCCAGCGCTTCGGTTTCGGTCAACGGGATCGTGGTGCCTGGCCTCCAGACCCGGAGGGCCAGCACCACGGTCGAACTGCGCGATGGCGAGAGCTTCGCCATCGCCGGCCTGCTCCGCAAGGACTTCCAGACCACGGTCCGCCAGGTTCCGCTGCTGGGTTCGATCCCGATCCTGGGCGCGCTGTTCCGCTCGTCCGGCTTCCAGAAGGGCGAGACCGAGCTCTTGATCGTGGTCACGCCGCGGCTCGTCTCCCCGATCCGGCCCGAGCAGGTCCGCCTGCCCACCGACCGGATCGAGGATCCCCGTGCCGAAGACGTGGTGATCGATGGTGAAGGCTATCGGCCCAAGGCGATTGCGCCCCAGCCGGCCGCCGCGCCAGCCAATCCGGCCCCGCAAGCGAAGGAGAAGGGTTATGAATTCTGATCGCGGCAAAATGCTTGCGCTGGTGCTGCTTGTGACCCCCCCGCTGGCTGCCTGCGTCCATGACGGTGCAGGCACTGGCACACCTGCGTCCAGCTTTGGTGAGGCCAACCGTCAAACCATGCTGGCGCAGGTGATCGAACCCGACCCCCAGTACGAGGAAGCCACCCCGCCGGCCAGCGCCGCCAAGGCGGCCCAGGCGGTGGAGCGCTATCGCAAGGATACCGTGAAGAAGCCGGACCGGGTGCGCAGCACCTCGGTGACCTCGGGCGCGTCCTCGACCGGCGGCGGCACCACCCCCTGAACCCCGGAGAGCGAACGTGGCACCCGGCACCAGGGCACCCGGCATCAGGCACTTGGCAAGTGATCGGGGTGGCAATGTCTCCCCGCTCTATGCCCTGGTGCTGATGGTGCTGATCGCGCTGGCCGGGATCGGGTTCGACTATGGCCGGCTGATGGCCATGCAAAGCGAGCTGCAGAACGCGGCAGACCAGGCGGCGCTTGCCGCCGCGACCCAGCTGGACGGGCACGAGGATGCCATGATCCGCGCGCGGGACGCCGCGACCAACGCCTTTGCCGCGGCGGGCAGCGATTATGCCAATATCACCCAGGTCGCCAACGACGAGGCGGGCCGGACGGTCAGCGGGCTGACCTTCACCTTCTACGAAAGCTATGCCGACGATGCGCCCGGCCCGCAGGTGACCAGCGATGCCGATGGCGCGCGGGCGCGGGTGGTCGAGGTTGGCGTCAACGGCCGCAAGGTGTTCTACGCGCTCACCCCGGTGGTCGGCGCGTTCAATTCCGGCGGGGTGACGGCCAAGGCGATGGCCATGCTCAAGAAGGCCGCCTGCAACGTGCCCTCGATCATGGTCTGCGTCGACCGGTCCGATTTCCCGCTGCCCGCCGATGCCGGCAAGGGCCTGCGGATGCGGTGGAAGAGCAGCAAGGACACGACCCCGCTGGCGCCCGGCAACTGGGGCTTCCTCGACATTTCCGGCATCAGGGACACGCAGTACGAACTGGGCGAGAATACCGCGCCGAGCTGCATCAACCTGGAAAACCTGACCACCGAGCCCGGTTTCCGCAACACCGAGCCCGAAGCGCTCAACACCCGCTTCGACATGCCGACCAGCAAGCTGCAATGCCAGGGCAACGGAGATTTCTGCCCCTCGGAGAACACCCGCAAGAACTACGCGATCGCCTATCCGGCCACGGTCATCAGCCCCAATCCGACCCTGACCCTGGCCGACGTGCGGGCCGCGCTGAGCTGCCCGGCGACGATCCCGGCCGGCAAGAGCACCTGGGTGCCGTTTTCGAGCATCGGGGTGATCAATCGCACCGCCAGCGATTCCTTCACGATGGATACGTGCTTCTATTCGGGCACCTGTTCCTATCTCGGTGACGGCACCTGGGACATCAATCGCTACCTTGCCGGGCATCACCCGGGCGTTTCCGCCAGCACTTTCCCCAAGGGCACCCGCTACGAGATCTACCAGTGGGAGATCGCGAGCAAGACGGCCCGGCTGGCGCCCGAGCTGGTCGGCTTCAACCCCGACAACAGGCCGCAGAAGAGCGGCGCGAACTATCGCCACGCGATCACATACCATTGCAGCTACCCGCAGCCGCAGTTCTCCCAGCCGTGGATGCCGTCGGATACCCAGAAGGACCGCCGCGTGCTGACCGTCGGCGCGGCTCGCTGCGAAGGGATCAGCGGGCGCAAGGAAGTTGAACTGCTGGGCTGGATGGACGTGTTCCTGGTCGATCCGTCCGAGCCGGCCGAACCCGGCACGATCCGCGCCGAGGTGATCGGACCGGCGCTGCGCCCCGATAATCTCAGCGGCTTCCAGTACTATGGCCGCGACCGCGCGGTGCTGATCCGGTGAGCGGGCTGCGCGCCCTGACCGACCGGGCCGGCGCGGCTGCCGCCGAACTGGCGCTGATGCTGCCGCTGATGCTGGTCCTGCTGTTCGCCGGGTTCGAGGGCGGCCACTTCATCTGGACCCAGCACAAGCTGACCGAGGCCGTGCGCGATGGCGCGCGCTTTGCCGGCCGGCTGGAAGTGACCCAGGTCTGCCGCGACGGAGCGCTGGTGATCCCGCCCGAGCGGATTGCCGAGATCAGGCTGCTGACCCGTACCGGCCAGCTCGACAATCCCGCGCGCCATCCGCTGATCCCCGGCTGGAGCGATGACGAGGTCTATGTCTCGATCACCTGTGGCGGGTTCGTCGATACGGGCATCTATACCGAGCTGGGCGAAGCCGGGCCGGTGGCGGTCGTCGCCGCGCGGGGCGTGCCCTATCCCTCGCTGTTCGGGCGGCTGGGGCTGTTCGATCCCGGCTTCCACATGAACGCGCGGGCCAGCGCGCCGGTGATCGGGCTATGACCGGGCTGCGCGCCTTTGGCCGGGCACGGGGCGGGGCCAGCGCGGCCGAGTTCGCGCTGGTGCTGCCGCTGGCCCTGCTGCTGCTGTTCGGGGTGCTCGATGCCGGGCGCTATGTCTGGACGCTCAACCAGCTGGAAAAGGCCGCGCAGATGGGTGCGCGCTATGCGGTCTCGACCGCGCTCGTGCCCACGGGCCTCAACAGCTACGAAACGGTAGGGCTGTCCTGCCCCGGCGGGGTGCTGAAGCCGGGTGACCGGATCTGCCGCGAGGCGCTGGGGGCGATCCGTTGCACCGGTTCGGGCGGGAGCGCCGGCTGCACTTGCGAACGCTCGCCCTGCCCGGACCTGGCCACGGCCGATGGCGCGGCCTTTGCCCGGATCGTCGCGCGGATGCGCGCGATCACGCCGCTGCTGCGGGCCGACAATGTGACGATCACCTATAGCGGTTCGGGCATCGGCTATGCCGGCGATCCCGGGCTGGACGACAATGGCGACCCGCTGAGCGACATCGCCCCGCTGGTCACGATCGAGGTCAGCGGGATCGGCCTGCGCGCCATGACGCTGTTCGGCGGTGCGATCACCCTGCCACCCGTCCGTTCCACCCTCACCCTCGAGGATGGTGACGGCGCGAAAGCCTATTGAGAAGGACCCATGGCCTCCATCAAGACCCAAGCCCAGCCAGACGCAGGCTCGCTCCAGCCGCACTTCGGTCGCGGTGGTCCGGTCGTGGTGGTGGCCAACCCCCAGGCGATCGCCGCATTGCAGGCGGCCCCGGACCTGGCGGCGCTGGGCAAGCTGTCCTGCCATGCCGTCGGCGCGGCCGATCCGATCCCGGACGAGTGGCTGACCGGTGCGGGGGTGCTGGTGATCGAAGCGGCGGTCGACCAGTCGGCCTCGCTCGACCGGATCGCGCTGATCCACCGCCAGCATCCCGAACTGCCCGTTATCGCGGCGCTGGCGGCGGCCAGCGTGGCCCTGTCGCGCGGCCTGCTGCGCCAGGGAGTGACCGATATCGCCACCCTGCCGATCGACTGCGGCGAACTCGCCGCGCAGCTGCGCGATCTCAGCGATGGCCAGTTCGAGGGCCGATCGGGCCGGTCGGGCCAACTGATCGTGGTGGCCGGCAGCACCGGCGGCTGCGGCGCAACGACGGTCCTGACGCACCTGGCCGCCAGCCTGGCGGCGGCGGGCGACCATCATCCCAAGGTCTGCGCGATCGATCTCGATCTTCAGGCGGGTGAGGTGGTCTACTTCGTCGGGCAGGTGCCGCACGTCACGGTGGCACCGTTGCTCGATGCGGGTGACCGGCTGGATACCGAACTGGTCCGCAGCGCGCTGACTGACAGCGGGCATGGATTTTCGGTGATTGCCGCGCCCGAAACGCTCACCTCGCTCGACGATGTCGATCAGGACCGCCTGCTCGAAATGATCGGCCTGGTCCGTTCGATGTTCGATGTGGTGCTGGTCGATGTGCCGGCTGACTGGTCGAACTGGTCGCTGTCGCTGGCCCTTGCGGCCGACCGGCTCGTGCTCGTTACCGAACTGTCGGTGGCCGGGCTGCGCCAGGCCCGGCGGCGGCTCGACCTGTTCGCCTCGGTCGGGCTCAGCGCCGACCGGGTCACCGTGGTCGGCAACCGCGTCGCGCGCGGGCTGTTCAAGCCGATCGGCATCAAGGAAGCGACCCAGGTGCTGGGGCATCCGATCGCCGTGGCCTTCCCCGACGAGGAGGACGAGGTGGTCGCCGCGCAGAACGAGGGCCGGTTGCTGACCGACCTGCATCGGCACGGCCGCTTTGCCTCGGCGGTGCAGGACCTGGCGCAAACACTGGATCTGGAAGGCAGGTAAAGCGCGATGAGCATCTGGAAAGTCAAGCAACCCGAAGGCGCCCAGCCCACTCCGGCACCAGTCGCACCGGACGGAGCCGATCGCGTCAGCGATGATCACAAGCTGCGGCTGAAGGTGACCATTCACCGCGATCTGCTGGACAAGATCAACCTGGCCGCGCTGGATCAGCTCTCGCGCGAGCAGATCCACCACGAGGTCTCCGAGATTGTCGGCGAACTGCTGAAATCGCAGAGCGAGCCGCTCAACGCGCGCGAACGCGCCGCGCTGGTCGACGAGGTGATGGACGAGCTGCTCGGCCTTGGCCCGCTCGAGCCATTGCTGCAGGACGAGACCATCACCGACGTGCTGGTGAATGGCCCGGACAATGTGTTTGTCGAACGGCGCGGCCTGCTCGAGCGGGTTTCGACCCGCTTCCAGGACGATCGCCACCTGCTGCGGATCATCCAGAAGATCGTGAGCGCGGTCGGCCGCCGGATCGATGAATCATCGCCCTATGTCGATGCTCGCCTCGCCGATGGTTCGCGCGTCAACGCGATCATCCCGCCGCTGGCGATCGACGGACCGATGCTGTCGATCCGCAAGTTCGCCAAGAAGTGGATCAGCGTCGATCGCCTGATCGAACTGGGCTCGCTGCCCGAACAGATGGCCGAGGTGCTGAAGGCCATCGTCGGGTCGCGCCGCAATGTCCTGATCTCGGGCGGCACGGGCTCGGGCAAGACCACGCTGCTCAACGCCATGTCCTCGTTCATCAATCACCGCGAGCGGATCATCACGATCGAGGATTCGGCCGAACTGCAACTGATGCAGGAACACGTGGTGCGGCTTGAAACCCGCCCGCCCAACATCGAGGGCCGCGGCGAAGTCAGCCAGCGCGATCTGGTCAAGAACGCGCTGCGCATGCGGCCGGACCGGATCGTGGTGGGCGAAGTGCGCTCCGGCGAGGCCTTCGACATGCTTCAGGCGATGAACACCGGCCACGATGGTTCGATGACCACCGTCCACGCCAATACCCCGCGCGATGCCCTGTCGCGCGTCGAGCAGATGATCGGGATGAGCGGCGTGGACATCTCGCCTCGCGCGGCGCGCAACCAGATCGCCTCGGCCATGAACATCGTGATCCAGATCGAACGCCTGATCGATGGCCATCGCCGCATCGTCAGCCTGTCCGAAATCACCGGGATGGAGAGCGAGACCATCACCATGCAGGAAATCTTCCGCTTCCGCGCCACCGGCCGGGCCGAGGACGGGCGGGTGCTGGGCCAGTTCGAGGCCACCGGCATCCGGCCCAAGTTCCTGGCCGAAACCGCTGCCTATGGCATTTCCCTGTCGCCGGACCTGTTCCGGCCCGACGTCAAGCTGGGATAGGCCCCATGTCGACCGAGATCGTCCGTTTCATCGTCCTGCTGGCAGTCTTTGCGGCTTTCTTCCTGTCAACGCAGGTGCTGCTGGGCACGGCCTGGCGGGCGCGGCAGAAACATGCCGCGATCAACACCCGCCTGCGCATGATCAAGGAAGGTGGCGACCGCGAACAGATTCTGGCCCGGTTGCGCAAGAACGCCCCCAGCGATCATTCGCACCTGCCAAGGCCGCTGGCCGGCGTGCACCGCAACCTGCAGCGCCAGTTCTTTGCCGCCGCCGTGCCGCTGGGCGTGGGATCGGCGCTGATGCTCATGCTGGGGATCAGCTTCGCGCTGTTCATCGTAATGCTGCTGGCGGCCGGTGCGGCCGGGTTCGACTGGACCGCGGGCGTGATCATGCTGCTGCTGGTCCTGGGCCTGTGCTTGGGCCTGGCCCTGCCGCTGGTGGTCATCTCGATCCGCGCCCAGCACCAGCGCAAGCGGGTGGAGGAACAGTTCCCGCTGGCGCTGGACATCTTCGTCCGGGCGCTGCGCTCTGGCCACCCCGTGGCCTCGGCCATCGATCTGCTGACGCACGAGATGGAAGATCCGATGGGCACCGAGTTCGGCGTGGTGGCGGATGAGGCATCCTATGGGGCAGACCTCAAGGACGCGCTCCAGGCCATGGCCGAGCGGTGGGACAACCCGGACATGCGGATGTTCGTCGTCTCGCTGTCGCTCCAGGCCGAAACCGGCGGCAACCTGGCCGAGATCCTGGAAAACCTGGCCGAGGTGATCCGCGCCCGCGCCGCGATGTACATGAAGGTCCGCGCGCTCAGCTCCGAAGGGCGGCTGACCGGGTGGATGCTGACGATCCTGCCGATCGTCTCGCTGATCGGCATGGTGACGGTGAACCCCGGCTTCTACATGGATGTCGCGCGCGATCCGATCTTCATCTGGGGCTTCACCGGCCTCATCCTCCTCTACTTCATCGGCGTCTACGCGATCCGCCGCATGGTCGACCTGAAAGTCTAGTCATGCTTGATCTTGTCGCCTCCAGTTCGCTTGCCCGCTTCGGGGTACTGTTCACGATCTTCATCGTCGCGGTCGGCGGGGTCTATGCCGTCGCCATCTGGCTGGAGCACCGCGCCGCGCTGCGCCGCCAGCTGGGCCAGATTGCCGAGGAACCGGGCGCGGTGCTGCGGCCCGCCAGCCTGCGGGCCCAGGCCAGCGAGGGGGCCTGGGCCAAGCTGGCGGCCGCGCTCGAAGGGGCGGGGATCGACCTGTCCGACAGCCGCAACGAACGGCTGACCGCGCGGCTGCGGGCGGCCGGCTATACATCACCGGCCGCGCCGCGCATCTTCACGCTGGCGCGGCTGATCGGCGTCTTCGTCCTGCCGCTGGGCTATCTCGCGCTGGCCTTTTCGGGGCCTGAGGCGCCGACCTTCCTCAAGACCTACCTGATCGGGGCCGGGCTGGCGCTGCTGGGGCTCTACCTGCCGAACCTCTATGTCCAGGCCCGCGCCGACCGCCGCCGCGACGAGCTGCTGCGCGGCTTTCCCGACTGCCTCGACCTGCTGATCATCTGCATCGAATCCGGCCTCAGCATCGAGGCGGCGATTGATCGGGTCGGCCGCGAGATGGTGCTCTCACACCCGCTGATTGCCGAGATGCTCTCGGTCGCGACCCTGCACCTGCGGGCCGGGGCCTCGCGCGAGGATGCCTTCCGCAAGATGGCCGAAGTCGCCTCGGTCGACGAGATCCGGTCGTTCACCACGCTGATCATCCAGTCGGACAAGCTGGGCACCAGCATCGCCACCACGCTGCGGGTCTATGCCGCCGAAATGCGCGAGCGCCGCAAGCTGCGGGCCGAGGAGCGGGCGCACCGCCTGCCCGTGCTGATCTCGATCCCGCTGGTGGTCTGCATGCTGCCGGTGATGATCGGCGTGCTGATGCTGCCGGCCGTGGTGCGGCTGGTGAAGAGTGTGTTCCCGATGATGATGGGAGGTTGATATGCGCAAGTTTCCTGGTTCCCTTGCCCTCGTTCTCGCCACTTCCGCCGCACTGGCGGGCTGTGCCTCGCCGCTGGGACGGATCGCGCTGCGCGAAGGCCACCGCGTCGATCCGGCGTTGCTGGCCGTGCCCGCCAATCCCGACCTGGTGAGCGGCAAGCAGGTGCTGTCCGCCGGCAATTATGGCGCGGCGATCGCCGCGCTGCGGCTGGCCCGGCTCGATCCGGCCAGCGCCGCCGAGGCAACCAATGGCCTCGCCGTGGCCTATGCCGGGATCGGCCGCGATGACCTGGCCGAACGCTACTTCCGCCAGGCCGTGGCCCTAGCGCCCGAAGACCGCCGCTTTGCCGCCAACCTCGCCCGGTTCACCCAGGTCCATGAGGCGCAACTGGCCGCCGCCGCGCCGCCCGCGCCGCCGCCCGCGCCGATCGAGCAAAAGCTCAAGGCCGGGCTGCACGTTGCGGCGGCAGGTGGCAACAAGACGATCACGGTCAGCGCCGCCCCGGTTGCCGCACAGCGTCCGGCAACTGCCGCCGCAGCCCGGATCGCTATCGCCGCTGCGCCGCCGGTCAAGGTGGTGCGCGTCACGCCGGGCCAGCCCGCGCTGGCTGCCGCCGGTCCGGTCAAGGCCGGGGCTCCGGCGCGGCTGACCGTCCTGGCGCCGCGGCCCGCGCTGGTCGCGGCCCCGCCCCGGATGGCGCTGGCAACGCTGGGCTGGCGGCCGGTCATGAACCGCGCCGTGCGCGACTTTGGCGAGCTCGACTGACGACGCGCCGGTGACCATGGCCACGCCCGACCTGCTGTCGATTGGCCTGCTGGCGGTCCTGGCCGGGACCGGTGCCTGGTTCGATTGGCATTACCGCCTGCTGCCCAACCTGCTTTGCGCGGCCGCGCTGGTGGCCGGGCTGGTGGTGACCGGATTGGGTCAGGGCCTGACCGTGCTGGTGCCGCACCTCGGCCATGCGGTGCTCGCCCTGCTGGTGGGCATGGCGCTGTTTGCGGCGGGGATGATCGGCGGCGGCGATGCCAAGTTCTATGCCGCGCTGGCGGTCTGGTTTCCGCTGGCCGAGGGCTTTCGCCTGCTGCTGCTGGTCGCTCTGGCCGGGGCGGTGCTGACCGTGGGGCTGTGGCTGTTCGTCTGGCGGACGGCTCCGGCTGGGCGGATTGATCCGGCCGGCGCGGGGCATCCCCGCACCGTCCCCTATGGCGTGGCGATTGCCACCGGGGCGCTGGCGGCAGTGATGTTCTAACGCGCGATACCGAGGATCGCGCGCCAACAGCAATGGGAAGCCGCGTCCGCGCCTGGCCGGGCGGGGCACAGCGCAGGATGGGTGGTGGCGCAGTGGACTGGTGGAAAATCCGCATCGAGCCGATGCTGCTGCCCCGGGGCCGACCGGTGGCAAGCCGGGTCAGCTATACCCTGTGCCTGCCGCTGATCACCGATGGGCGGATTTCGCTGCCGACCTTTCGCGCCGACCGCGATCTGGCGACGGTCGAACGGTGCCGGCCAAACCAGCAGTGCGATCTCGGGCTGATCGAGCTGCGCGACAACCAGTGGACCTGCGTCTGGCCCTATCCGGCCTGCCTGCACCTGGCGGATGTCAGGATCCTGGCACCGCGTTTCCTGCTGGGCGACCTCGTTGGCATGCGTCCGCTGGGCGGGACGATGGCGCTGTTCCGGATCCAGGCCCGCGATGCCATGGAGCCGGCGGCGCCGCCGCGTGTCATGCTGTCATCCTGACGGTTGCGCCGCTCTCCTGCCCCAGCCCGGCCAGGAAGGCGAGGTGAAGCATCTCCGACAGGCTGCGCACGCCCAGCTTGCGCATGGCATTGGCCCGATAGAGCTCGACCGTCCGGGGGCTGAGGTCGAGGTCATAGGCGATCACCTTGTTGGCATTACCCTTGATCAGTCCCTGCAGCACCTGCTGCTCGCGCGGGGTGAGCTGTCCGATCCGGCTGCAGGCCTCTGCCACTTCGGCGCTCGGCGCGGTCGGCTTCGGCCCGGCCTGCTGCTCGGCCCCGCGCACGGCAGCCAGCAGCTCCTCGCGCGAGAACGGCTTTTGCAGGAAGTCGATCGCGCCGTCCTTCATTGCCCGCACCGCCGAATCGACATCGCCGTGACCGGTAATGATCACCACCGGCATGTCGCAGCCCTGCTCGCGCAGCTGTCGCTGCAATTCCAGGCCGTTCATGCCCGGCATCCGGATGTCGAGCAGGATGCAGCCCGGCTCCAGTTCGCCAAGCCCGCGCATGAAGGCTTCACCGCTGGCATGGACGGTGGTCTCGATCCCCTCCGTCCTGAGCAGGAATGCGGTGGATTCCGCCACGGCCCGGTCATCGTCGACGATATGGCAAACCCGCTTCGGCATGGTTTCAGTCCCCCGCAGTTTCTGGCTCGCGCGAAATCGGCAAGGTGAAGCGGAAGGCCGCGCCGCCCAGCCGGGACGACTTGCCCGCCTGGATCGACCCGCCATAGGCCTCGACGATCTGCTTGCAGATCGCCAGGCCCACGCCCATTCCGCCACCCTTGGTGGTGACAAAGCTCTCGAACAGCGAATCGGCGATTGCCGGGGCGATGCCCGGTCCGTCGTCCTCGACCGAAAGCTCGATGAAATCGCCCAGTTGCCGGGCGGCAATCAGCAGCTCGTGATGGCCGCCATGTTCGGCATCGATTGCCTCGAAGGCATTGCGAACCAGGTTGAATACCACCTGCTGGCCCTGCAGGTGATCCACTTCCACCGGCGGCAGATCGACCGGCAGGTCGTAGGTCACGTGGACCGTTCGCTTGTAGCCATTGATCAGCGCCAGGGCGGTGGCATCGCGCACCAGCCCGGCCACCGCATTGGGCCCGGTATGGGGCTGGCCGCCACGCACGAAATCGCGCAGGCGGTGCAGCAGCTGACCGGCGCGGACCGCCTGGTCGCTGCAGGTTTCCAGTACCCGGATCACTTCCTCGCGGCCCGCGAATTCATCCTGCCGGCTGACCAGGTTCGACAGGCCCTGGGTGTAGTTGGCGATATTGGTCAGCGGCTGGTTCAGCTCGTGCGCGATCGCCGTGGCCAGCGCGCCCATCGCCGACACGCGCGAGGCCTGGGCCAGGTCGGCCAGCATCGCCTTGGCCTCGCCGCGTTGCAGCTCGCCCCCGTCGATCGAGCGGAGGAAACCCTGGAAGGCTAATTCGCCGTCCAGCCTGATCTCGGATACGCGCAGCTCGACCGGGAACTGGTGTCCGGACTTGTGCTGCGCCATTTCGATCCGGGTCGCACCGATCACATGGCGCTGGCCCGTCCGCTCGTATTCGGCCATGTAGTGATCGTGTTCGGCGGCGATATGCGGCGCGGTCAGCAGGCTGACATTGCGTCCGATCACTTCTTCCGCGCGATAGCCGAACATGTCCTCGGCCCGCTTGCCGAAGGCGCGGATAGACCCGCTCCGGTCAATGGTCACCAGCGCCAGTGGGATCGCATCGAGCACCTCGCCAAGATTCTCCGGCGTCCCCAGGTCGAGCGCAATCGCGGCTCCGCACCCGGCATCCTGCCGTGGCATCGCCAAACCAGCCGACTTCGTGTCAGTTTCCTCGACCAAAACGACATACCCCCGGGCAAGGGGTTAGCATACGCCTTACGGGGTTTCTGCCTAGTGATTCTACCCATCGACAGCGGCCTCATGCCGTGCGGCCTGGCGCACCACGCCGGCGGCCAGGATCGAACTGTCGGGGTTAGGTCGGAAGTGGCGCGCTAGTCCGCCTGCAGCGCGGCCAGGAATTCCTCGATCCGGCGGGCGTTGACGCCGAAATCGCTCACCCCGATCCGGCTGACCGAGCGCATGTCGACCCGGCTCCTGCCATCGGGGGTGGGGGTGATGCGCAGCACCACGTCGTCATAGAACCGGATGAAGGACACCGCCGCGGTCGCTTCCATGTGGCCACGCGCCGGATCCTGCGCCGCCACGGTCCAGCCGCGTTCCTCGGCCAGCTTCACGGCATTGGCCGTCACCTCAGCCACTGGCTTGGCGATAATGACTGGGTTGATGTGGCCATAGGCGGCGTGTGGAGCTTGCGCCAGTTCTCGATCGTTTCCACGCCGGCCAGGTTATCGGCACGCAGCGGCAGCTTCTCGAAGGCCGGCGGATTGGCGATGTCGGTGGTTACATCGTGGATCGGCGGCACGCCCTGCGCGGCGATCGGGCGCGAGACGATGAACCCGGCATAGCCCAGCGCCACCAGCAGCGCGAGCCAGGTCTTGCCGCCCAGCGGCGCTGCGGTCCGCCAGCCGGTGATCGCGGCGCCAAGGCCCACCAGCACCGCCAGTAGCGCGACCAGCCCGCCGATCACCAGGCCGCCGAACCCGGCCAGTTTGGGCACCAGGTCATAGCGGGCGAGCACCAGGCCGAATGCGCCCAGCACGGCGCCGGTCAGGGTGAGGCCACGGGTCCAGCGCGCGAGGCGCGGGGCCCAGACGGGTTGCGAAAGGCTGCCAGGTCCGGTCATGGCTGGAAGTGAGCAGCAAAGCCGGGCAAGGTCAATCGGGCATGACGGGCGGCAACCATCCTCGGCGCGTGATCCTGGCGGGCGGCGGCCACGCGCATCTGGCCGTGCTGGCCGACTGGGCGGCACATGCGCTGCGGGGAACTGAACGCATTCTGGTCACCCGCGAGCGCTATCTGGCCTATTCAGGCATGCTGCCGGGCTGGATGGCGGGGCGATACCGCGCGGAGGAGCTGCTGATTGATCTGGCCCCGTTGGCCGAGGCGGCGGACGCGCGGCTGGTGCTGGGCGATGTGACCGGCCTTGATGCGGCGGCGCGGCACTTGCGGCTCGCCAGCGGCGAAACCCTCGCGTTCGACCTGCTCTCGCTGGCGACGGGCGGAACGATCTCGACTTCCGCCTTCGCGGCGTTGGCCACGCGGCTGCTGCCGGTCCGCCCGGTCGAGCAGTTCATGGCCGGGTGGCAAGCTTTCTGCGCAGCCGGGCCGGGGCGGACCGTGGCCGTGGTCGGCGGCGGGGCGGCTGGGGTGGAGCTGGCGCTCGCCGCCGCGCGGCGCGGGCACCATGTGCACCTGATCGCTCCAGCAGATGGTTTCATGCCGGGGCACGGCGCGCGGGCGCGGGGCCTCGCGCGGGCCGCACTGGCGCGGGCCGGAGTGGCGATCCATGCTGCCACGGCGCGGGGCACGCCCGATGGCCTTGCGCTCGATGATGGCACGGTCCTGCCGGTCGACCTGGCGATCCTCGCCACGGGCAGCGTGCCGCCGGGCTGGCTGGTGCAGTGCGGGCTGGCGCTTGATCCGGCGGGCTTCGTGCTGACCGGGGCGGACCTGCGTTCTACCTCGCACCCCGCGATCTTCGCGGCGGGCGACATCGCCGCCCGGGCCGACCTCACCCTGCCGCGCGCCGGGGTCCACGCGGTCAAGGCCGGACCGGTGCTGGCTGCCAACCTGCGGGCGGCGCTGTCGGGCTCAGGTTTGCGCGCCTATCAACCGGGCACGCGCCGCCTGGCCCTGCTGGCGGCCGGGCAGGGCCGGACCATCGCTTCATGGGGCGCGCTTGCCGCCGAGGGGCGCTGGCTGTCCCGGGTCAAAGACCGCATCGACCGGGGCTTTGTCGCCCGCTACACCCGCCGCAACGAGATCCGGGGAGAATGAGCCAGTGCCACGTCTTGCTCTAGCCGCGCTGTTCGCGCTGGCCCTGGCCGCCTGGTTCCTGCTCGACCTGGGGCAATACCTGACGCTGGACAACCTCAAGGCCCAGCAGGCCGCGATCGACGCCTACTATCGCGCCCATCCGGTGCTGGTGATCGCCGGATTCTTCCTGCTCTACGTGGTGCTGACTGCCCTGTCGGTGCCGGGCGCGGCGATCATGACCCTGGCCGCCGGGGCCGATGTTCGGGGTGGCGACCGGCTTCGTCATCGTCTCCTTCGCCTCGACCATCGGGGCGACGCTGGCCTTCCTCGCCTCGCGTTATCTGTTCCACGATGCGGTCCAGGCCCGCTTCGGTGCCACGCTGCGCCCGATCAACGAGGGGATCGCGCGCGACGGGGCGTTCTACCTGTTCTCGCTGCGGCTGGTCCCGGCCTTCCCGTTCTTCGCGGTCAACCTGCTGATGGGGCTGACCCCGATCCGGGTCTGGACCTATTACTGGGTCAGCCAGGTGGGGATGGTGCTGGGCACGCTGGTCTATGTGAATGCGGGCACGCAACTGGCGCGGATCGAGAGCCTGAAGGATATCGCCTCGCCCGCGCTGCTCGGTTCCTTCGTGGCGCTGGGCCTGCTGCCCTGGGTGGGCAAGTGGATCATGGCCGCGCTGCGCCGCCGCCGGGTCTATGCCGGGTTCACGCGGCCCGGGCGCTATGATCGCAACCTGGTGGTGATCGGCGCGGGAGCGGCGGGGCTGGTAACCTCGCTGGTCGCCTCGACCGTCAAGGCGAAGGTGACGCTGGTCGAGGCCGGCAAGATGGGCGGCGATTGCCTGAACTATGGCTGCGTCCCCTCCAAGGCCCTGCTCAAGAGCGCCAGGGTGGCCGAGATGATGCGCCGCGCCGATGCCTATGGGCTGAAGGCCGCCGAGCCGCGGCATGACCTGCGCGAAGTCATGGCCCGGCTGCGCGGGATCATCGCCGCGATCGAACCCAATGACAGCGTCGAGCGCTATACCGGCCTGGGCGTCGACGTGGTGGAAGGACGCGCGACGATCGTCGATCCCTGGACGGTGGAGATCGCCCGCCACGATGGCACGGTCCAGCGGCTGACCACCCGCGCGATCGTGATCGCCGCCGGGGCCGAGCCGGTGGTGCCAGACCTGCCGGGGCTGGCCGAGGCAGGCTATCTTACCACCGAAACGCTGTGGGATGCGCTCTCCGCCATGGACGAGCTGCCGCGCCGGATCGCCGTGCTGGGCGGCGGGCCGATTGGCTGCGAGCTGAGCCAGGCGCTGGCCCGGCTGGGCGCGCACGTGACGCAGGTGGAGCTGGGCGAACGGCTGCTCCCGCGCGAGGACGCCGATGTCGCGGCCCTGGCCCAGGCGGCGCTCGAGCGGTCGGGCGTCACGGTCCTCACCGGGCACCGCGCGCTTCGCGTGGAGAGCAAGGTGCTGGTGGCAGAACATGATGGGGCCGAGCGGCGGGTCGAGTTCGATGCCCTGCTGCTGGCCGTGGGCCGCAAGGCGCGGCTGCATGGTTATGGGCTGGAAGTGCTCGGGATCGATCCGGCCGCACCGCTGGCGGTCGATGCCAACCTCGCGACGATCTATCCCAACGTGTTCGCCGCCGGGGACGTGATCGGGCCGTACCAGTTTACGCACGTGGCCTCGCACCAGGCGTGGTTTGCCGGGGTCAACGCGCTGTTCGGGCACCTGAAGCGCTTCAAGGTCGATTACCGGGTGATCCCCTGGACCACCTATATCGATCCGGAAGTGGCCCGGGTCGGGCTGAACGAGGCCGAGGCGGTCGCGCAGGGCATCGCGCATGAGGTGACGCTGTTTCCGCTGCACGAACTGGACCGGGCGATTGCCGAAAGCGCCACCACCGGTTTCGTCAAGGTGCTGACCCCGCCGGGCAAGGACAAGATCCTGGGCGTGACCATCGTGGGTGAGCATGCGGAGAACTGCTCGCCGAATATGTGCTGGCGATGAAGCACGGGCTGGGGCTGGACAAGATCATCGCCACGATCCACATGTACCCGACGCTGGCCGAAGCGAACAAGTTCGCCGCCGGGCGCTGGAAGCAGAAGCACAAGCCCGAGCGGCTGCTGAACTGGATCGGGCGCTATCACCAATGGCGGCTGGGTTGAGTGTCCTCACCAACCTGCAGGGGCTGATCGGCCTGGCGCTGATCCTGCTGCTGGCCTGGGGCCTGTCGGAAGACCGCCGCGCCCGGCCGGGCTGGCGCTGGATCGGCGCGGCGCTGCTGGCGCAGCTGGCGATCGCCCTGATGGTCACTCGCGTGCCCTTCGTCTGGGACCTGGTCGACTATGCCAACCGCGCCGTGGCGGCTGTGGAGCGGGCGACGCTGGTGGGGTCCAGTTACATGTTCGGCTATACCGGCGGGGCGCCAATTCCGTTCCTGCTGAAGCCGGGGGAACAGCCGCCGGTGGTGATCGCCTTCCAGATCCTGCCGCTGATCATCGTCTTTTCCGCGCTCTCGGCGCTGCTGTGGCATTGGGGTGTACTGCGTGTGCTGGTGAAGTGCCTGTCGTGGGCCCTGCAACGTACCCTGAAGGTCAGCGGTGTGGTGGGGCTTGCGGGCGGGACGACGATGTTCCTCGGCGTGGTGGAAACACCGCTGGTGCTGCGCGCCTGGCTGGCGCGGATGACCCGGTCCGACCTGTTCGCGGCGATGGTCATGATCATGGCGACGATCTCCGGCGCGATCCTGGTGCTCTATGCCACGACCCTCTCAAAGACCGTGCCCAATGCCGTGGGGCACATGATCGTCGCCTCGCTGATCTCGCTCCCCGCGGCCGTCCTGCTCGCCCGGCTGATGGTCCCGCCGGGCCCGGAACTGGCGGAAAACCGCGCGGTAGCTGAACCGGACCTCAAGTATGAAGGCTCCATGGACGCGCTGGTGCGCGGGGCGATGGAGGGGGTCACGCTGGTCCTCGCCGTCATCGGCATCATCATTACCGTCTTCGCGCTCGTGAACCTGGTCGACCAGGCCTTGGCCTTGCTGCCGCTGATCGAGGGCGCGCCGCTCACGCTGCGGCGGCTGTTCGGCTGGGCGCTGGCCCCACTGATGTGGGCCGTGGGCGTGCCATGGGACCAGGCCGGAGCGGCCGGCGCGCTGATGGGCACCAAGGCGGTACTCAACGAATATGTCGCCTATCTCGATCTGGCCGCCTTGCCCGCCGGAACGCTCGATCCGCGCAGCCTGCTGATCGTGACCTATGCCCTTTGCGGGGTGGCGAACCTCGCCAGCGTGGGCCTGATCGTCTCGACCATGGCGACCCTTGCGCCAGAGCGCCGCGCCGAAGTGGCGGGGCTGGGGATGAAGAGCTGGATCGCCGGAAACTTCGCCTCGCTGATGACCGGGGCGGTGATCGGCCTCGTGACCTGGAGCTGACCGGTCATGCTCGATGCCCGCCTTCGCCCGCTGATCGATCCGCCGCTCAATGCGCTGGGCCGGGTGCTGGCGCGGGCGGGGTTTTCGGCCAATGCCGTGACCCTGGCTGGGCTGGTCCCGGCGGTGGGCGCGATGTGGGCGTTGGCCGAGCGGCAGTTCCTGCTGGCCCTGGCGCTGATCCTCGCCAACCGGCTGCTCGATGGGCTGGACGGAGCCGTGGCGCGCGTGCGGGGGCTGACCGACTTCGGGGGTTTCCTCGATATCCTGCTCGATTTCGTGTTCTATGTGGCGGTGCCGCTGGGCTTTGCCCTGGCCGCGCCGGGCAACGTGCTGCCCGCGCTGGTGCTGGTGGCCAGCTTCACCCTGACCGGCACAAGCTTCCTCGCCTTCGCCACCCTGGCGGCCAAGCGCGGGCTGGAAACCGCCGCGCATGGCCGCAAGAGCTTCTTCTACAACACGGGCCTGGCCGAAGGGACCGAGACGATCCTGGTGTTCTGCGCCATGTGCCTGTGGCCGCAGCACTTCGCGGCGATTGCTTATGGCTATGCCGCGCTGTGCCTGCTGACCGTGGGTCAGCGGGCGCTGATCGCCCGCGCCATGTTCAGGGACTGACCCCGCGATGACCGGCCTGTTCTTCGCCCTGCTCGCCACGCTGATCGTCGGCATCGGCGCGCGCGACCAGTTACTGGTGGCGCACCTGGCCGAACGGCAGGGTGCGCGGCCGGCCCTGCTGCTGGTGGCCTTGGCCAGCGGAGCGCTGGCGGCGGGTCTTGCGGCCTGGGGCGGGGCGCAGGTGGCCGAGCTGATGGGTGGGCGGGCCCGGCTGCTGGTGGTGGCCCTGGCGCTGGTGCTGGCGGGGCTGGAGATGCTGGTGCTTGCCCCGCGCCGCGCTCCGGCAGAGCCGACCCATTCGCTGGGCGCCTTTGCCATCGTGATCTTTGCCATGCAGCTCACCGACGCCGCGCGGTTCCTGGTCTTTGCCATTGCCGTCCTGACGCGCGCGCCGCTGACCAGCGGGCTGGGCGGGGTGATCGGGGCGATGGGGGTGGTGACGATCGGCTGGGCGGCCGTTGCCCTGCTGCGCTCGCCCCGGCTGGTCTGGCTGCGCCGGGGTCTGGGCCTGGCCCTGCTGTTGATCGGGTTGGCGGTTGGGCCGATGGCGATCGGTTGAGCGCAAACGGGATACCTGCTCTCGTACAAGGAATACGAATTTTTCACGCCGTTCCGACACCGGCGATGCTATGCGCTGGGGCATGATTACCCCGCAGATTGTCCCCGCCGCCACTGACCAGCAGATTGCCGACTGGCTGTTCGATCACCTGTCCGCCGCCCTCGCGGCCACCGAAGGCACCATCGCAATCACCGTCCCCGGCGGCTCGACGCCGTTCCCGATTCTGGCCGAACTGACGCAGCGACCGCTCGACTGGAACCGGATCGCGGTCTGGCCCGGCGATGACCGGATCGTGCCCGAGGACCATCCGGCCAGCAATGTCGGGCGAATCCGCGCCCTGCTGGAACCGGTCGGGGCGCAGGTGGTTGCCCTGACCGAGAACGCCGTGCCGCCGCGCTTTGCCGTCGCCTGGCTCGGCATGGGCGGCGATGGCCATATCGCCAGCCTGTTTCCCAACACCGATCCCCGCGCCGACGATCCGCTGGCCCTGCGCCGCCTGACGCCCGATCCGCTGCCGCCCGAGGCACCATTCGATCGCCTCAGCCTGACCATTCCGGCGCTGCTGGCCAGCGACGCGGTGATCTTCGTGATCCGCGGCGATGACAAGCGCGCCCTGTTTGAAGCGGCCGTACGGGGCCAGCACGATCTGCCGGTCGCCCGCCTGCTCGCCGCCGCGCATCAGCCGGTCACGTGCTTCGCCTGATCCCGCCCCCGCTTCACCGCGTGCTGCTGGTCCAGGCGCACCGGCTGCGGGTGGTGTGGTGGAGGCTCCGCAAGCCGCTGCTGATCGGTTGCCGCGTGCTGGCCTTTGACCAGGCGGGGCGGGTGCTGCTGGTGCGCCACTCCTACGGCAGCGGTCGCTGGATGCTGCCCGGCGGCGGGGTGGCCAGAGGGGAGGAACCGTTGGTGGCCGCCTGCCGCGAACTGGCCGAGGAAACCCGCTGCGCCTTGCTTGATCCGCGCGAGATCGCGGTGATCGAGGAACCGCTGGCCGGGGCGACCAACCGCGTCCACGTGATCACCGGCCAGGCGGTTGACATGCCGCAGGGCGATGGACGCGAGATTGTCGAGGCGCGGTTCTTCGTCTCCGATGCCTTTCCGCCCGACCTTGCGCGGCAGCTTCAGGACAATCTGGCCGGCTGGATCAGAACAGCGACAGCTGGCTAGCCGCGCGGGCCGGGGTGGGGGCCTCGTCCGGCTCGTCCTCGGTCAGGTGCGATAGCGTCAGCCCCAGCAGCCGCACCGGCTGGGGCAGCGGCAGCAGTTCGTTCAGCAAGGCATGGCCGATCTCGGCAAATTCATTGCGATCATGCACCGGCTGCGGCGTGGAGCGGGCGCGGGTCAGGCCGGTGAAGTCCTTGAGCTTGAGCTTCAGCGTCACGGTCCGCCCTTCGGCCTTGCTCTTTTCGATCCGATCCCAGGTCAGCAGGACGATCCGCTCCAACGCCTCGCGCAGCGCGGGGCCGGAGGAGATGTCGTGATCGAAGGTCCGCTCTGCGCCGACCGACTTGCGCGCCCGGTCAGCCTTGACCCGGCGCAGGTCGATGCCGCGCGCCGCGCGGAACAGGTAATCGGCCTGGCTGCCGAAATGCTCGCGCAGGAACTGGATGTCCTTGGCGGCCAGATCCGCGCCGGTTTCGATCCCCAGCGCGGCCATCTTGTCCGCGCCCTTGGGGCCGATCCCGTGGAACTGCCGGATCGGCAGCCGGGCGACAAAGTCCGCGCCCTCGCCGGGGCGGATCACGCACAAGCCATCGGGCTTGTTCTGATCGCTGGCCAGCTTGGCCAGGAACTTGTTGTAGGACACGCCCGCGCTAGAGGTCAGCCCGGTTTCCGCCTTGATCCGCGCCCGGACCAGCTCGGCAATGCGGGTGGCCGAGCCGATGCCCTTGTCGTCCGCCGTCACGTCGAGGAAGGCCTCGTCCAGCGCCAGCGGCTCGACCAGCGGGGTGAACTCGTGGAAGATCTCGCGGATCTGGCGCGACACGGCGGTATAGACCGCAAAGCGCGGCCGCACGAAGATCAGCTGCGGGCACAGCCGCTTCGCCGTGGTCGAGGGCATGGCCGAACGGCAGCCGAATTTCCGCGCTTCATAGGAACAGGTGGTCAGCACGCCGCGCGGGCCATCGCCGCCAACGGCCACCGGCTTGCCGCGCAGCTCCGGGTTATCGCGCTGTTCGACGCTGGCGTAGAAGGCGTCCATGTCGACATGGATGATCTTCCGCAGGCCCTGCCCCGGAATGTCATCGAATGCCGCTTCGGATGGGTCTTCGGCCATGATCCGGGTTTATCCATGCGAATTCAGTCTGGCCAGCGCCGCCCGAACAGGCCAAGGGCTGCAGCCATGCCGGCAGCGAGTCCTTCTGCGCCGGGCGTCAGCCTGGGCGAGCGCGAATTTGTCGCGCTGATGGCCATGATCATGGCGCTGCAGGCGCTGTGCATCGATGCCATGCTGCCCGCGCTGGGGATCATGGCCCAGGACCTGGGCGTGCGCGATCCCAATGACCGCCAACTGGTCGTCGGCGTCTACCTGATCGCCGCCGGGATCGGCGCGCTGTTTCCGGGTGCCCTGGCGGACCGGTTCGGGCGCCGGCCGGTGCTGTTCGTCAGCCTGGCGGCCTATGTCACGCTGACGGTGGCCTGCGCGCTGGTGACCGATTTCACCGCGCTGCTGGTGCTGCGCGCCTTGCAGGCGATCACCAGCGCGGGGCTATCCGTGCTGCCCACCGCGATCATCCGCGATCGCTTCTCGGGTGACCGCATGGCCCGCGCGCAATCGACCGTGGCGGTGATCTTCATGATCGTGCCGATGGCCGCGCCCAGCTTTGGCCAGGCGGTGCTGGCCGTGGCGAGCTGGCGCTGGATCTTCGGCGGCATGGCCCTCTTGGGCGTGGCGGTGTGGATCTGGGCCTGGATCCGCCTGCCCGAAACGCTTGATCCCGCCAACCGCCAGTCGATCGCTCCGCGCGTGATCGCCGCCAACATGTGGGAAGCGGCGACCAACCGCGCGGCGATGGGCTATGTGATCGGCGCCTCGCTGCTGGTGGCGGGGCTGTTCGGCTATATCAATTCGGCCCAGCAGCTGGTGGCCGAGCATTTCGGCGCGGGCGAGGCGTTTCCCTTGTTCTTCGCGGCAATGGCCGGGGGCATGGCGCTGGCCAACTTCACCAATTCGCGGATCGTCGAGCGGTTCGGGGCGCGGCGGGTGTCGCACACGGCGCTGCTGGCCTTTATCCTCGTCAGCGCGGTGCAGGTCTGGCTGGCGCACCTGCCGCATCAGACGCTGTGGCAATTCGTGCCGGTGATGGCGCTCAACATGTGCCTGGTCGGCTTCATGGGAGCCAATTTCGGCTCGATCGCGCTGCAGCCCTTTGCCCGGATTGCCGGGGCGGCCAGCTCATTCCAGATGTTCATGCGGATGGTGGTTGCCGCCAGCCTGGGCGCGCTGATCGGGCAGGCCTATGATGGCACGGCACGGCCGCTGGCCTGGTCGCTGCTGACCGGGGGATTCCGGCGCTTGGTCTGGTCCTATATAGCGAGCAAGGCCGCCTGTTCCGCCGCCTGATCCCGCCGGGAGCGGTGCGGCCGGTGTCCGGCCCGGATGTGAGGTAAGTGTAAGTGCAGTTCGACCTGGCAGTGATCGGTGGCGGCGTGAACGGCGCGGGGATTGCCCGCGATGCCGCCGGGCGCGGCGCGAAGGTGCTGCTGCTCGAAGCGGGGGACCTGGCGCAGGGCACCTCCTCGGCCTCGACCAAGCTGGTCCACGGCGGCCTGCGCTATCTCGAGCATTACGAGTTCTCGCTGGTGCGCGAGGCGCTGACCGAGCGCGAGGCGCTATGGGCCATCGCCCCGCATATCATTCACCCGCTGCGCTTCGTGCTGCCGCACGTGAGGGGCCTGCGCCCACGCTGGCTGCTGCGGCTGGGCCTGTTCCTTTATGACCATATCGGCGGGCGCAAGCACCTGCCCGCCACCCGCTCGATCGACCTGCACCGGCACCCGGCCGGAGCGCCGCTGAAGGCCGAATTCGGCCCGGCTTTCGAGTATTCGGACGGCTGGGTCGATGATGCCCGGCTGGTGGTGCTGAACGCGATGGATGCCGCCGCCCACGGCGCCGAAGTGCGCCCGCGCACACCGCTTACCGCCGCGCGGCGCGGGGCCGATGGCTGGCAGCTGGAAACCCCCGCCGGCACTTTCACCGCCCGCACCCTGATCAACGCCGCCGGGCCGGCGGTGCTGAAGGTCGATGGCCTGGCCGGCGAAGCGCCCGAATACGGCATGCGGCTGGTGCGCGGCTCGCACATTGTTGTCCGCAAGCTGTTCGATCACCCCTATGCCTATTTCTTCCAGCTCGCCGACGGCCGGATCTTCTTCGCGATCCCCTATGAGCGCGATTTCACCCTGATCGGCACGACCGACCGCGATCACACCGATGGCGCGCCGATCAAGGCCAGCGATGAGGAAATCGCCTACCTCTGCGAAGGGGCAAGCAATTACTTCAAGACGCCGATCACCCCGGCAGACGTGGTCTGGACCTATTCCGGCGTGCGCCCGCTGGTCGACGATGGGTCCGGCAAGCCCGAGGCGGCAACGCGCGGCTATCGGCTCGACCTGTCGGACGAAGAGGCGGGCGCGCCGCTGCTCTCGGTCTATGGCGGCAAGATCACGACCTATCGCCACCTCGCCGAGGAAGCCGTGGACCTGATGGCCACGCGCCTGCCCGCGCTCAGCGGCAAGCCCTGGACCCGCAGCCAGCCGCTGCCCGGCGGGGATTTCGCGCTGGACGGGCTGGAACCGCTCAAGACGGCGCTCGCCGCGCGCTATCCTTTCCTCGATGCCGGGACGGTCGACCGGATCGCGCGGGCCTATGGCAGCCGCGCAGAAAGCTGGCTGAACGGCGCGGAAGGCTGGCAGGCGCTGGGCAAGGCTTTCGGTGCCGGGCTGACCGCGGCGGAGGTCGATTACCTTAAGGCCAGCGAATGGGCGGCCAGTGCCGAGGATATCCTGTGGCGGCGCACCAAGCTCGGCCTGCGGCTCAGCGCGGCCGAGCAGGCGGCACTGGCGGACTATCTGGCCAGTTAGAGCAATCCACGTCTTATTTGACCCGTTCATGGTGAGGAGGGACTGAACGACGTGAAGGCCCGTCTCGAACCACCGCCTCAAGGCGCGAAGGTCCTTCGAGACGCGTCTTCGCCTTCGCTCAGCCGTTCCTCAGGACGAACGGATCGTAATTCAAGACCTTATTCTGGATTCGCGTACCTTGCCCCTCGTGCATTTGGAGCGGGCCTCGTTCACTCCGCCCCCAGCCTTCGCCAGGCCAGCTCGGCAAATTCGCACAGCAGCGGCCGGGTATCGCGCGGGTCGATGATGTCCTCGACATTGAAGCGTTCGGCGCTGCGGAAGGGGGAGGTGACCTTGGCCAGCCGCGCGCGGATTGCGTCGAGTTCCGCCGCCGGGTCCTCTGCAGCCTCGATCTCGCTCTTGTAGGCCACCTCAAGGCCCCCGGCGATCGGCAGGCTGCCCCAGTCGCCCGAGGGCCAGCAATAGCGGTACTGGTAAGTATCGGCATTGCTCATCGCGCTACCGGCAATGCCATAGGCCCGGCGCATGACCACCGAGGCCAGCGGCACGGTGGCCTTGTAGATCGCGTTCATCGCCTGCACGCCATAGCGGATCGTGCCGGCGATCTCTGCCTCACGCCCGATCATGAAGCCGGGATTGTCGACCAGGTGGACGATCGGCAGGCGGAACAGGTCGGCGAGGCGGACGAACCGCTCCACCTTCTCGCTGGTCTTGGCGTCCCACGATCCGCCCAGGAAGCTGGGATCGCTGGCCAGCACCATCACCGGCCAGCCATCGAGCCGGGCCAACGCCGTGATCGCCGCGCGGCCCCACATCCGGCCGATTTCGAAAGTGCTGCCCTTATCGAACACCAGGTCCATCGCCCGGCGCATCGAATAGACTTCCTTGTCGCCTCTGGGCACCAGGCTGAGCAGCGCCTCCTCGCGGCGGTCGGCCGGGTCACCCGTCTCGATCCGGCGGGCGGCCTGGCCGACATATTCGGGCATGAAGCTCAGGAAATGGCGCGCGCGGGCAAAGGCCTCGGCCTCTGATCCCACCTCGTCGTCAACCACCCCGTTGCGGGTGTGGATCGAAGAGCCGCCCAGCGCTTCCTTGGCTTCCTCGTGATTGGCCGATCCTCCGTCCTTCCAGGCCGTGCCCATGGCATCGACCACGGCCGGCCCGGCGGCGAAGATCTGCGACAGGCCCTTGACCATGATCGAATAGTGGCTGGCGGCAATGCGGGCCGCACCAAGCCCGGCGGTCGGCCCCAGCGCCAGCGCGACGACCGGCACGGTGTCGAGGTTGCGCACTACCTCGCCCCACATGTGGACCGCCGGGATATAGGTCGCGCCGATCATCTCCAGCGTCTTGACCGAACCGCCGCCGCCGGTGCCGTCGATCATCCGCACGATGGGGAGCTTGAGCTCGTGCGCCATCTTCTCGGCCTGTTCCATCTTGCGGCCAATCCCGGCATCGGCCGCGCCGCCGCGAATGGTGAAGTCGTCGGCCGTCGCCACCACCGGACGGCCATTGATCGTGGCCTTGCCGAACAGGAAGGGGGCGGGGAGGACACCGGTCAGGTTGCCATCGGCATCGTAGCTGCCCTTGCCGGCGATCTTGCCGATCTCGCGGAAGGAACCGGGATCGACCAGTGCGGCGAGCCGCGCGCGGGCGTCCATCTTCCCCCGGCCATGCTGCCGCGCGACCTTGTCCGGCCCGCCCATCGCCTCGGCCAGCGCCTCGCGGGCGCGCAGTTCCTCGAGTTCCTTCGCCCAGGTCATTCCTGCCACATCCCCAAAACCGAGCCCCGTCACCCTGAACTTGTTTGACCTGTGGTCACTTCGTTCCAGGGTCCATTCTGCGTCTTGCCCGAAGGCCTGTTCCGAAAGGCATCATCGCGGCACTGGTTGTGGCACAACGACAGTACCGAGCAAGCCGAACGATGGATGCTGAAACAAGTTCAGCATGACGATTGTGGTTGGGAAGCGGCAATGCGCGCTCTAACCTTCGCTCGCCTCGATCCGCGCCAGCAGCGCCTCGACCTGCACCTGCGCGCCGGGCGTGGCGGAAAGCTCCGCCACCACGCCATCGAACGGGGCGGTCAGGGTATGCTCCATCTTCATGGCTTCCAGCGTCAACAGCTTCTGCCCCTTGGTCACGGCCTGCCCCGCGCTGACCTCAACCGCGATGACCTTGCCCGGCATGGGGGAGAGGATATCGCCATCGTGGGCGGAGTGGTGGGTGCCGCCGTCTGTGCGGTCCAGCTTTAGCTGGTAGGGAAATGCGTCAGAAAAGACATTGGCATAGCGAGGTGGAGCATCGTCAGCCACTGTGCTGACGCCAACCTCGTAAAGCCTACCACTGTCATCGCGGACCCGAACGGTTGCGTGATTGGGTCCGTTGAGACGAAAGCCAACCGCGCGGGACCACGGTGATTGACCCGGAGAAGCCGCCAGAAGTTCCGCCACCTCTGTGATATGTTCCGAGCGGGGGGCAATTGGTTGAGCCAACTCGTCCGTATGCGCGGCAATGAAGCCAGTATGAAGGTCGGCTGCTCTGACTTCGGGCCGATCAAGAAGCTGCCACAGGAAGCCTGCGTTGGTCCTAACTGGCCAGACCGCAACCAAACGCAGTTCCTGATACAGATTTTCAATGGCTGCATCTCGGTCTGCCCCATGTGAGATCAATTTTGCGATCATCGGGTCATAGAATGGGGAGACTTCTCCACCTTCTGTGATCCCGGTGTCGATACGCACGCCATCCGGGAGGTAAAACTCTTCTAAAGCTCCCGTACTGGGCAAAAACCCCTTCGCCGGGTCCTCGGCATAAAGCCGCGCTTCCATCGCCCAGCCGTTGATGCTGAGTTCGTCCTGCCGTAGCGGAATCGGCTCGCCGCTCGCCACGCGCAGCTGCCATTCGACCAGATCGACCCCGGTGATCTCCTCGGTCACCGGATGCTCGACCTGCAGCCGGGTGTTCATTTCCATGAACCAGATCCGGTCGGCGCGCAGGCCTTCGCTGGCGTCAGCGATGAATTCGATTGTGCCGGCACCTTCGTAGTCGACCGCCTTGGCTGCGCGGACGGCAGCGGCGCAGATCGCCTCTCGCGTCGCCTCGTCCATGCCGGGGGCAGGCGCTTCCTCGATCACCTTCTGGTGGCGGCGCTGGAGGCTGCAATCGCGCTCGAACAGGTGGACGACATTGCCGTGGCTATCGCCGAACACCTGCACCTCGATATGACGCGGGCGCTGGATGTATTTTTCGATCAGGACATGGGCATTGCCGAACGAGGCGCTGGCCTCACGCTGGCATGAGGTGAGCGCATCGGCGAAGTCCTCGGCCCGCTCAACCAGCCGCATCCCCTTGCCGCCGCCGCCGGCCACGGCCTTGATCAGCACCGGATAACCGATTTCGGCAGCCTGCTGCGCCAGGAAGGCCGGGTCCTGGTTCTCGCCCATATAGCCGGGCGTTACCGGCACACCCGCGGCGGCCATCAGCTTTTTCGCGGCGTCCTTCAGCCCCATGGCCTCAATGCTGGCGGGCCTCGGCCCGACCCAGACCAGCCCGGCATCGATCACGCTTTGCGCAAACGCAGCGTTTTCGGACAGGAAGCCATAGCCCGGATGGATCGCCTCGGCCCCGGTGGCCTTGGCGGCGGCAATGATCTTCTCGCCCACCAGGTACGATTCGCGCGCCGGGCTGGGGCCGATATGGACCGCCTCGTCAGCCTGGCGGACGTGCAGTGCCCTGGCATCGGCGTCGGAATAGACCGCCACGGTGCGGATGCCCATCTGGCGGGCGGTGCGGATGATGCGGCAGGCAATCTCGCCGCGATTGGCGATGAGGAGGGACTTGATCATTACCTATCGCTAGGCCCTGTCACCGCGTGCTGCAATGCCCCTTGCGCTTGCTCCAAGCCGACACTAGAGCGGCGCGCAAATCCTACTCGCATCTTACCCAATGGGGCACGATTGATGGACGACAACCGTTTCAACACTATCGCCGGTTGGACGCTGTTCTCGGGCGTTGTGGCACTGGGCCTCGCCTCGATCAGCAGCCACTATTTCAAGGCAGGCAAGGATGAGCGCCCTGAAAAGATGGGCTACGAGATCGAGGGTGTCGTCCAGGAAGGCGAAGGCGGGGCTGCCGCCGTGCCGCTCGAAACCCTGCTCGCCAGTGCCGATGCCGCGAAGGGTGAAGCCACCTTCAAGAAGTGTGCCTCGTGCCACACCATCAATGCCGGCGGGGCGAACGGGATCGGCCCGAACCTGCACGCGGTGATGGGCGAAGGCGTGGCCCAGGGTCGCGGCGGCTTTGCCTTCTCCGACGCGCTCAAGACCCATGGCGGCAAGTGGGACTGGGCGACGATGGACGCCTGGCTCAAGAACCCCAAGGCCTTTGCCCCCGGCACCAAGATGAGCTTTGCCGGGATCGGTGACGCCGCCGAGCGCGCCAACCTGCTGGTCTATCTCAACGCGCAGGGTTCGAACCTGCCGCTGCCGGCTGCGCCTGCCGCTCCGGCGGCCGATGCCGCTGCTGCCCCGGCCGACGGCGCTGCCGCCGCTCCGGCCGATGGCGCGGCTGCTGCCCCGGCTGCTGCGGAACCGGCCAAGAAGTAATCCGCTCCCGCAAGGGCGGTTTGAACGGGGCGGCGGTCGCAAGACCTGCCGCCCTTTTCATTGCGCGATGGTCACTGCCCCTTGAAGCCCTGCGCGATAACGTACCACTCCGACGAGTCCTTGCGGCTGGCCGGCGGCTTGGCGTGCTTCACGCTGGTGAAGTGCCGCTTGAGCAGCGCCAGCAACTCGGTATCGGTCCCGCCGGCCAGCACCTTGGCAACAAAGGCCCCGCCGGGTTCCAGGTGCTCGATCGCGAAGTGCGCGGCAGTCTCGACCAGGCCCATGGTTCGCAGGTGATCGGTCGCCTTGTGGCCCACCGTGTTGGCCGCCATGTCGGAAATGACCAGGTCGGGCTGGCCGCCCAGCGCTTCGACCAGCAGCGCCGGGGCCTCGTCCGCCATGAAGTCCATCTGGAACAGCGTAACCCCTTCGAGGGGGTCGGTTGGTAACAGGTCAATACCCACGATGGTGGCCTTTGGTGCCTGCTTGCGCACCACCTGGCTCCACCCGCCGGGGGCGACGCCGAGGTCGACCACCCGCCGGGCGTTCTTCAGCAGGGCATATTTCTGGTCCAGCTCGATCAGCTTGAATGCGGCCCGGCTGCGCCAGCCGGCGTCCTTGGCGGCCTTCACATAGGGGTCGTTGAGCTGGCGGGTCAGCCACCTGGCCGAGCTGGCAGTGCGCCGCTTGGCGGTTTTCAGGCGTTCCCCCGCCGGGCGTCCGGAGCGACTCATCGTGCTTGTCCTTCCCGTTTCGCCCGGCGCAGGGCGGCACGGGCGCGTTCGCCCATGCCTTCGGCGGCCATCAAGCTGCGCAGGATACCTTCGCGGATGCCGCGATCGGCCACGCCCAGCCGGTCGGCCGGCCACAGGTCCATGATCGTCTCCAGGATCGCGCAGCCGGCCACCACCAGCTCGGCCCGCTCGCGGCCGATGCAGGGCAGCTCCCGCCGCCCGGGGATCGGCAGGCCGGCCAATCGCTGCGAGATCCCGCGCATCGATTCGGCCGGAACGATCAGGCCATCGACGGCGCGGCGATCGTATTGTGGCAGTTCCAGATGCAGGCTCGCCAGGGTGGTGACCGTGCCGCTGGTGCCCAGCAGGCGCAGCGGCGCCGGGCGATCGCGGCGCGCCAGATGATGCTCGATCCGCGCCGCAAACGGCGCCAGGCTGTCGCTCACCCGGCGGCGCATGTCGGCATAGCGGGCCGCGCGTCCATCCGCGTCGGCCGGTTCCGGACCGCAGGTTTCGGACAGCGAAACGACGCCCCAGGGCACGCTCATCCAGTCAATGATCCGCGGCAGCGGGGCATCGCCCTGTTCGACCAGCACCAGCTCGGTCGAGCCGCCGCCGATGTCGAAGATCATTGCGGGGCCATCGCCTTGTTCCAGCAGGATATGGCAACCCAGCACGGCCAGCCGGGCTTCTTCCTTGGCGCTGATGATGTCGAGCGCGATGCCGGTTTCGCGCTTCACCCGCGCGATGAACTCCGGGCCGTTCTCCGCCCGCCGGCAGGCCTCGGTCGCGACCGAGCGGGCCAGATGAACCCGGCGGCGCTTGAGCTTGTCGGAGCAGACCTGCAACGCGCCCAGCGCCCGGTCCATCGCCGCCTCGCTCAGCCGGCCCGATCCGGCCAGCCCTTCACCCAACCGCACCACGCGGCTGAAGGCGTCGATCACCACGAAATGCTCACCCTGGGGCCGGGCGATCAACAGCCGGCAATTGTTGGTACCAAGGTCAATCGCCGCAAAGCTCTGCCGATGAACGGCTGGGCCATCGCGCCCGTCGTTGCGCGGGGCGAATCGCTCGGATTGGCCGTCCGGCCGGCGGGCTGGCGTAGCGGGCGAAGATGCGGAAAGGTCAGACGCGTCGCGCTGGTCCTGTCCGGGATCGAACTCCTGCTCTGCCTCCTCGCGCATGGCCGGCGGATATTCTTCCGCCATGACAATCACACTCTTATCATTTTCCCGCCAGGCGGCGGGTACCTGTTGGCCATGCTAGCGAGGGGTGGGGCGCAGGGCAAGTGCGGGGGCAAGTGCAGCGGCTTGACGGAGCGCTTCGGCCCGCCTAGAGGACCGCCCTCGTTGCCCGATCCTCTAATGGTAAGAGAGCGGACTCTGACTCCGTCAATCAAGGTTCGAATCCTTGTCGGGCATCCACCCCTTCGCTGATCTGAACGGCCCGCGCTCTGGCTAGAGCGGCGGGCCGATCCGTTTTTTGGGGCGGAAGATTTGTCCCGAGAACAAGGATTCACGCGATGACCGACAACAATGGAACCGACCAGAACGGAAAGCGCCTCAGCCGCCGCCGGTTCTACAAGGCGGAGCAGGAAGTTGGCTTCGTCGAATCGCAGCCGCATGTCACGCCGCAGACGATGGACCCGGCCTATCGCCTGGCCTTCCGCGACACGGACTTCCTGCTGCGCGAGGAACTGCGTCCGGTTCGCTTCCAGCTGGAATTGCTGAAGCCGGAGATGCTGCTGGACGAGGCGAAGATCGGCTCCACCCTGGTCTGCTATGGTTCGGCCCGGATTCCCTCGCCCGAGGCGGCAGCAGAGCTTGTCGCCAATGCCGCGCCGGAAAGGAAGGCCGTGGCCGAGCGGCTGGCGGCCAAGGCGAAGTATTATGATGTGGCCCGCGAGCTGGGCCGGATCGCCAGCTCCTGCGCGATTGTCGAACAGGGCATGCGCCAGTTCGTGGTCTGCTCGGGCGGTGGCCCCTCGATCATGGAAGCGGCCAATCGCGGCGCGCAGGATGTCGGCGCCGAATCGATCGCGCTGAACATCGTGCTGCCGCACGAGCAGGCGCCCAACAGCTATGTCACGCCGCACCTGTCGTTCCAGTTCCACTACTTCGCCCTGCGCAAGATGCACTTCCTGCTGCGGGCCAAGGCGGTGGCGGTCTTTCCCGGCGGGTTTGGGACGCTTGACGAATTCATGGAGCTGCTGACCCTGATCCAGACCGGCAAGATGAAGCCGATCCCGATCCTGCTCTATGGCCGCGAGTTCTGGGAAAAGGTGGTCAACTTCGAAGCCCTGGCCGACGAAGGCGTGATCAACCACGATGACCTGAAGCTGTTCCACTGGGTCGAAACAGCCGAGGAGGGTTGGGCCAAGGTGGTCGAGTTCTACGAACTCGACTGAACCGCCTGATGGCCAAGCGGGCCGCTGCCCGCGCCATAACCGGGGGCGGCCAGCAGTGCCGCGCGCACGAAGGCGCCCCCCCGTTCGATCGCGCTGACCAGGTCCAGCCCGGCCCCAAGGCCACAGGCGATCGCGCTGGACAGGGTGCAGCCGGTGCCGTGGGTGTGGCGGGTGACGATGCGCGGGGCAGTCCAGACCAGCGGGTCCTGGCCGGGGCAAACCAGCACGTCTTCCACCTCCGGCCCTTCGGCATCGCCGCCCTTGGCGAGATAGGCCACGCCGCGCGCGGCCATGCCTTCAGCCCCGCCCAGCGCGGCCAGTTCCGGGACGTTGGGGGTGGTCAGTGCGGCCAGCTTCATCAGCCGTTCGAACCCGGCAATCGTGGCCGCGTCGGCCAGCACCGAACCGCTGGTGGCAATCATCACCGGATCGAACACCACCGGCACCGCCAGCTGTTCAAGCCGGTCGGCCACCACGGCGGCAATCGCGGGCGAGCCCAGCATGCCGATCTTGACCGCATCGACGCCGATATCGCTGACGCAGGCATCGATCTGGGCGGCGACCATCGCGGGGCTGAGCGCCTCGACCATGGTGACGCCCAGCGTGTTTTGCGCCGTCACCGCCGTAATCGCGGTCATGGCGAAGCCGCCCAGCATGGTCACGGTCTTGATATCGGCCTGGATGCCCGCGCCGCCGGATGAATCCGAACCGGCAATGGAGAGGATGCGGGGGGGCTTCACCCCTTGAACTTCCGCGTGACCGAAGGCGGGAACTTGGCGTGGAGCGCCCTGGCCCGGGTCGGCCGATCCATCAATTCACCGCCGCAATTGGGGCAACGTTCGTCCAGCTTGTCCGCGCATTCGGTGCAGAAGGTGCATTCGAAGCTGCAGATAAAGGCACCGGGCAGATCGGCGGGGAGATCAGTGCCGCACTTTTCGCAGTCGGGGCGCATCTCAAGCACTGGCGGCCTCCTTCACGGCATTGCAGATCGCATCGACGACCTGTTCAACTTCTGCCGCGTCGTCGCCTTCGGCCATGACGCGGATTACCGGTTCGGTGCCGGAGGGGCGGATAACCAGTCGCCCGCGCCCGGCAAGCTGGGCCTCGGCCTCGGCGATCACCTTTTGCACCCCGACGTCTTCAAGCGGCTTGCCGCCCGAGAAACGCACGTTCTTCAGCAATTGCGGGACCGGATCGAACAGGTGCAGCAGCTCGCTCGCCCGCTTGCCGTTCTTCACGAGCGCGGCCAGCACCTGCAGCGCGGCAATCGTGCCATCGCCGGTGGTGGCGTGATCGAGCAGTATCATGTGGCCAGATTGCTCGCCGCCCACGTTGTAGCCGCCCGCCTTCATGGCCTCGAGAACGTAACGATCCCCCACCTTGGCGCGGATCAGGTCAAGGCCATGTCCCGCAAGGAAGCGTTCGAGGCCGAGGTTGGACATCACCGTGGCGACAATCCCGCCCCCGCGCAGCTCGCCCCGCGCGGCCAGCTGGCTGCCGATCAGTGCCATGATCTGGTCGCCGTCCACGGTCTGGCCTTTTTCATCGACGACGATCAGCCGGTCGGCATCGCCATCGAGGGCAATGCCGATGTCGGCTCCGCTGGCGACCACCGTTTCCCTGATCAGGTCGAGGTGGGTCGATCCGCACTTGTCGTTGATATTGGTGCCGTTGGGGGCAACGCCCACTGCCACCACTTCCGCACCCAGTTCCCAGATGGCTGAAGGGGCCACCTGGTAGGCCGCGCCATTGGCGCAATCGACCACGATCTTGAGGCCATCGAGCCGCACGTCATGCGGGAGCGAGGCCTTGATCGCGTGGATATAGCGCCCGCGCGCATCCTCGATCCGGCGGGCGCGGCCGATCTGGGCGGCGGGAGCCAGCGGCAGCTCTTCGCCCAGCATGGCCTCGATCGCCAGCTCGTCCGCATCGGACAGCTTGAAGCCATCGGGGCCGAACAGCTTGATTCCGTTATCCTCATAGGGGTTGTGACTGGCGGAAATCATCACACCCACGTCCGCGCGCAGTTCGCGCGTCAGCATGGCGATCGCCGGGGTGGGCAAGGGCCCGGTCAGCACCACGTCCATGCCCACGCTGGTGAAGCCCGCGACCAGCGCGTTTTCCAGCATGTAACCCGACAGGCGGGTGTCCTTGCCAATCACGACGCGATGCTTGTGGCTGCCACGCAGAAAGCGGGTGCCGGCCGCCTGGCCGACCTTCATCGCCGTGGCCGCCGTCATCACGCCGGCATTGGTTCGCCCGCGAATGCCATCCGTCCCGAAATAGTTACGTCCCATGTTCCACCTTGTGGCACGACAAGTCTTGGTAAATTGCTATGTCGCGCTGCCACGCTAATGTCACGCGGACAAACCGTTTCTCAGGGGAGCATTCATGCAGCAACAGGCCGGGTCGAGTAGCTTTCCGGAGATCAGGGTCCCGGCCCTGTTGACGTTTCTCGCCCTGTTGCTGGGCTTTGCGGTGGGCACCGGGTTCCAGGGCGATGCGGGCTTTGCGCCGGTGCAGGCCGTGGCCGAGGAAGTCGGCAGCCTGTGGCTCAAGCTGTTGCAGCTGACGATCCTGCCGCTGGTCATCGGCCTGGTGGTAACCGGGATTTCGCAGACGCTGGCGGCGGCGGGTGGCGGGCGGCTGGCGCGGCGCGCGGTGGTGATGTTCGTCGCGGTGCTGCTGTTCGCGGGCATCATGTCGGCCGTGCTGGTGCCGCTGCTGATCGACCTGTTCCCGATTCCCGCCGCTGCGGTAGCCGCGCTGAGCGGTGGGGTCGCCGATCCAGGCAAGGTGCCGGGCTTTGCCGAGATCCTTGAAGCCATGGTGCCCAGCAACATCTTCTCCGCGGCGGCCAATGGCGCGATGCTGCCGGTGGTGCTCTTTGCCGCGCTGTTTGCCCTGGCGGCAACCCGCATCGCCGAAGCGCCGCGCAAGCTGCTGGTCCAGTTCTTCGAAGGGCTGGCGGCAACGATGATGGTGATCGTCGGCTGGGTGCTGATGCTGGCGCCGATCGGCGTGCTGGGCCTGGCTGTTTCGCTGGGCGCCAAGACCGGGGCGGACGCCATCGGCGGGCTGGCGCATTACATCCTGATCGTCAGCGCGGCCGGCCTCGTGGTGCTGCTGGCCTCGGTCGCCATCGCGCTGACGCTGGGGCGGCGGACGCCGGGGGCCTTCGCCCGCGCCATGCTGCCGGTCTTTGCCGTGGCGATTTCCACCCAGTCCTCGCTGGCCAGCCTGCCGGCCATGCTGGCGGCTTCGCGCAAGCTGGGCGTGCGCGAATCGACCGCCGATTTCGTGCTGCCGCTGGCCGTGGCGATCTTTCGCGGCACCAGCCCCGCTATGAACATGGGGGTGGCGATCTATGCCGCCTACCTGACGGGCACGCCGCTTTCGGCATGGGCGCTGGGGGCCGGGGTGCTGGTGGCTTTCCTCGTCTCGCTCAGCTCGGTCTCGCTGCCCGGCACGCTCAGTTTCGTGGTCTCGGTCGGGCCGATCGCGATGGCCATGGGCGTGCCGATTGCCCCGCTGGCGCTGCTGGTGGCGGTGGAAATGCTCCCCGACATCATGCGCACCCTCGGCAATGTCACCGCCGACGTCGCGGTGACGGCGGCGGTGGACCAGAGGAGCGAGGACGAGGCCTAAAGTGCCTTGGCGTAGACCCGGTATTCCTTGTTGACCTTGGCGTCGATCGCCTCGGCGATGGCGTTCATCCCCTGGTTATCGTCCAGGATCCAGCCGATCTCGCCCCGCTTCCCGCCATAGCGGCTGACCGAAGCCTGGCGGATCGTCTCGATCATCATGAAGGCCAGCTGGCTGGCCATGCGGGTGGATTGCAGGCGCTGGACCACGCCCATCAGCGGCACGCGCATGTCGGCCGGCTTGGTCCGCAGCATCCACAGGCCCAGCCTGATCCAGCCCAGCAGCGACGGCTTGCCGTTGCGGCCAACGGCCTTGAGCTGGATCTGGTTGGCATCGGGCAAGGTGATCATGAAGGCGACCGCTTCGCCGTCGTACTCTGCGATCCGCACCAGGTGCGGCTTGACCAGCGGCTTCATCTTCTTGGCGGTATAGGCGATCTCGGTGGGGGTGAAGGGCACGAAGCCCCAGTTGGCCGACCAGGCATCGTTGAGGATCGCGCAGATGATCTCCACCTCGCGGTCGAAGTGCTTGAGGTCGACATCGCGGATGCGGATCCGCGCGTTCTTCTCGCCCGATTGCACGATCCGCTGGATCAGCGGGGGGAAGGGCTTGGTGATGTCGAGGTCATAGGTCGCCAGGGTCTTCACGCCTTCATAGCCGGCCCCTTCGATCCAGCCCTGATAGTGCGGCGGGTTGTGGCCCATCATGATCATCGGCGGGTGATCGTGGCCCTTTACCAGCAGGCCCGGCTCTTCCCAGACAGAGAGGGTCATCGGCGCGAGCACGCGGGTCATGCCCTGGTCGCGCAGCCATCCTTCGGCCCGGGCAATCAGCGCCGCGGCGACATCCGCGTCCTCGGCCTGGAGCGCCCCCCAGAACCCCGTGCCGGGGCCCATGCCCTGGTCGGCCGGCTGGGCCAGGGCCAGCTCGTCGATGTGGGCGGCGATCCGGCCGACCACCGCGCCATCCCGGCGGGCCAGGAACAGCTGGCAACGGGCATGTTCGAAATAGGGGTTGCCGCCGGGGGTATAGCGCTCAAGCTCTTCCGAGCGCAGCTGCGGCACGAAATTGGGATCATCGGCATTGAGGCGATAGATCAGGTCGACGAAGGCCTCGAGTCCGGCCTTGTCGTTGACTTCTGTGATCACAATTTCCGTATGGGCCACGATCTTGCCTTTGTTCTATCGCATCAGGCCGCCACCTATGCCCCGCCGCACTTGCCAAGCCAAGCGGGCCAAGCCACGCTAGAGTGAATTATGACTGCCCACGAAGCCATCGCCGATACCACCAAGGGAACCGCCCGGGGCGCCGGCATTGCCGATGACATGGCCATGCTGCGCGCCGCGGTGGAGCAGACCCGCGACATTTCCGTCGCCAAGGGCAGCATCTACTGGCCCGACATGCTGGTGTCCGCGGCGCTCGGTTATGCGGGACTGGCCGGTGCGATCCTGCTGCCGGTCACCTGGCAGGCGGTGCTGGCGGGGATGGTCTCCGCGCTCGCCTTCTACCGCGCGCTGCTGTTCATCCACGAGCTGACCCATATCCACCGCGATGCCCTGCCGGGGTTCCGGTTCGGCTGGAACCTGCTGGTGGGCGTGCCGATGCTGACGCCCTCGCTGATGTACGAGAACGTCCATACGCTCCATCATGCCCGTACCCGCTATGGCACGGTGGAAGATCCCGAATACCTGCCGCTGGCATTGATGAAGCCCTGGTCGCTGCCGCTGTTCATCGTGGTGGCGGTGCTGCTGCCGATCGGCCTGCTGATCCGCTCGGCCGTGCTGGTGCCGCTGGGAGTGATCGTGCCGCCACTGAGCCGGCTGGTGTGGGAACGCGCCTCGGCCCTGTCGATCAACCCGGAATTCCGCCGCCGTCCGGCCGAGGGCGAGTTCGCCCGGCAGGTTTTCTGGCAGGAACTGGGCGCCTCGGTCTGGGCACTGTTCCTGGTGTGGTATGCCGCCATGCATGACTGGCGGCCGCTGGCGATCGGCCTGGCGGTCATCTCGGCGACCGCAGTGCTGAACCAGGTCCGCACGCTGGTCGCGCACCTGTGGCAGAACGAGGGCGAGCCGATGACGGTCACCGCGCAGTTCCTCGATTCGGTCAATGTCCCGCCACCGGGCCTGCTGGCCGAGCTGTGGGCGCCGGTCGGCCTGCGCTATCACGCGCTGCACCACCTGCTCCCCAGTCTGCCCTATCACGCCTTGCCCGAGGCGCACCGGCGGCTGGCCAGGCGCCTGGGCGCTGATTCGACTTATGCCAAGGCCAGCTATCCCGGCCTGCTGCCGCTGGTCGGCTACCTGGCGAAGAACACGATGAAGGCGCGCTGAGCCGCTATTCCTCGGTCCGAACCAGCACTGTCTCGCCCACCAGGGCAAACAGAAGGAACGGCGCCCAGGCGGCGATGAGCGGGGGGTATCCGCCGAAATTGCCCATGGCCAGCGCGGCATTGTCGACCACGAAATAGGCGAAGCCCAGCGCCATGCCGATGATCGCGCGGATCAGCAGCTGGCCGGAGCGGGCAAGGCCAAAGGCCGCGATCGCGCCCAGCAGCGGCATCAGCAGCGCGGCGAGTGGTCCGGAGAACTTGTGCCACAGCTTGCCCTCCAGCTCGCTGGTGCGGCGCCCCTGCGCTTTCAGCGACTGGATCGAATGGTACAGTTCGATCACGTTCTGACCGTCGGGATCGACCTTGCTGATCGCCACCTGATCGGGGGTGATCCCGCGCGCGACCACGGTCGCCCCCAGTGCGGTGACCTCGGTGCTGGCCACTTCAAAGCGGACCGGCCGGTCCAGCCGCCAGCCCGGATTGGCATAGGTGGCATGCGGCGCACGCAGCTGTTCCAGCACCATGCCGCCCGCATCGCGCCGATACCAGGTGACGTTGTCCATCCGGGTCAGCTTGCCGGTGCCGCTGACCGCCCCGGCAGTCAGGATATTGGGCCCGTCAGGCAGATAGACGTTGGTCCTGATCTTGGCATCGGCTGGCACCGGGCCATATTCGGCCGCGGTCCAGGCCTTGAGCGTGGCGGTGGCGCGGGTCACCACGCGTTCGTTGAAGGCAAAGCTGAAAGCCGAAACCACCGCCGCGGTCAGCAGCAGCGGGGCCAGCACCTGGTGCGCGGAGAGGCCCGCCGCCTTCATCGCGATCACCTCGCTGTTCTGGTTCAGCGTGGCCAGGGTAATGATCGTCGCCAGCAGCACTGAATAGGGCAGGAACCGGGCAATCAGCTGCGGCACGCGAAGCGAGATGTAATGCCAGAGTTCGGCCTGGCCATTGCCCGGAACGCCCAGGATCTTGCCACTTTCCGACAGGAGATCGAGTGTCTGGAGCACCAGCACCAGCATGACCAGCACCGCCAGGATGCGCACCACGAACAGCTTGGCAAGGTAACGCGTGAGCGTGGGCGAGGGGAAGAATTCCAGCCGCATCAGTTCGTCTCTGCCGTCCGGTTGCGATCAAGCCGCTTGGCCAGCTGGCGGCCCCATTTGCTGAGGTTCCCGGCCATCCGTTCCAGCGCGCCGATCGGCTGGCCGCCCGGGACATAGGCGACCCGCCAGTACATCCACAGGATCAGCGCGGAAAACAGCACGAACGGCACCCACAGCGCCAGCAGCGGCGAAACCCGGCCCAGCGCGGAAACGGCCATGCCGTATTCGTTGACCTTGTGATAGGCCACGACCATCACGATCGACAGGAACAGGCCCAGCGCCGAGGTTGACCGCTTGGGCGGGATCGCCAGTGCCACCGCCAGCAGCGGCAGCAGCAGCATCATCGCCACTTCAACCAGCCGGAAGTTGAGGCTGGCACTGGTCTCGTTGCGGATCTGCTCGCTGACCCGGTCGTTCCAGGTGATCCGCAGGAGTTCGGGCAGGAAGTACTCGCGCTCCTTGCCGCCACGCTTGCGGAACTCCTCCACCGCCGGCAGGTCGATCGGCAGGTCATGGCGCGAAAAGCTCAGCACCCGGGGCGGGCGGCCCGGATTGTCCTGCACGATCTGGCCGTCGGTCAGCCGCAGGATGATCGTGTCCGGGCTGTCCTTGAGCGCCAGGAACCGCCCCTCGCGCGCCGAGATCGACAGGACCTGTCCCGATCCGGAGGAAACCCGCGCGAAGATGCCGATCAACTGGCGTCCTTCCTCGCGGCTCTGTTCGATCCGCAAGGCCATCTTGTCCTTCAAGGTGGTGAATTCCCCCACCTTGATCGAGGCCCCCAGCGCGCCCGAGCGCAGTTCGAACTGCAGTTGCTCATAGTAGTAGCGCGACAGCGGCTGGAGGTAGCTGACGATCGCCAGGTTCACCACCGCCAGCACGATCGTGATCATGTAAGGCACCCGCAGCAGCCGGGTGTATGACAGGCCGACCGCACGCATCGTGTCGAGCTCGCTGGTGGTGGCCAGTTTGCGGAAGGCCAGCAGGATCCCCAGCAGCAGGCCCAGCGGGATCGCGAGGCTGGCATATTCGGGCAGCAGGTTGGCCAGCATCCGGAAGACGACCGAGACCGGGCCGCCCTCTGTCGCCACGAAATCGAACAGCTTCAGCATCTTGTCGAGCACCAGCAGCGATGCGGCGATCACGAAGACGCCCAGCATCGGCATCAGCACGAGCCTGAAGATGTAACGATCAATGGCGGGAAGGGACTTCACTTGGCGGCCAGCACTCATCCTTCGGGCGGCCACCGGCCTGCCGTTGTAGCCCGATCCATAGCGGCGGCGGGGCGAGGGCGGAAGCGGGAATTGCTTTGCCGCGCGATCCGCCGCAAGCTGCGCACTCGTTGGGAGGGATTTGGGCATGCGCTTGCATCTGGAACGGCACACGGTGGAGCGGATCGGCTGGCTGCGGGCCGCCGTTTTGGGGGCGAACGACGGGATCGTTTCCACCGCCAGCCTGATCGTCGGCGTCGCGGCCAGCTCGGCCGGCAAGGACGCGATCCTGGTGGCGGGCATGGCCGGGCTGGTGGCCGGGGCCATGTCGATGGCGGCGGGAGAATATGTCTCGGTCTCCAGCCAGTCCGATACCGAAGCCGCGGATATCGCCCGCGAAACCCGCGAGCTGGAGGAGGATCCGGAGCATGAGCACGAGGAACTGGCCTCGATCTATCGTGAGCGTGGGCTTTCGGCCGAGCTGGCGAGCGAGGTTTCGACCCAGCTGATGGCGCATGACGCGTTGGGTGCCCATGCCCGCGACGAGCTGGGCCTGCACGCCATCACGCGGGCGCGGCCCGTGCAGGCGGCACTCACGTCAGCCGCTACCTTTGCCGTGGGCGCGGCCCTGCCACTGGGGACTGCCGCCCTGCTGCCGATTGGGCAGCTGGTCCTGGGCGTGTCATTTGCCGCGCTGTTGTTCCTGATGCTGCTGGGTGCGGTCGGGGCGCGGGCTGGCGGTGCCCCGATCGCGCGCGGCGTACTGCGCGTGGCCTTCTGGGGCGTGCTGGCCATGGCCGCGACCTGGGCGATCGGGCGGCTGTTCGGAACGGCGGTGGCTTAACGGCGCGCCGCTGCTGCGCGGCTCAGGCCTTTTCCAGCGTGCACTGCAGCGGGTGCTGGTTCTGGCGGGCGAAGTCCATCACCTGGTTCACCTTGGTTTCGGCGATCTCGTAGGGGAAGATCCCGCAGACGCCGACGCCCTTCTGGTGGACGTGCAGCATAACCCGTGTGGCCTGTTCCAGGTCCATGTTGAAGAAGCGCTTGAGGACCATCACCACGAATTCCATCGGGGTGTAATCGTCGTTCAGCATCAGCACCTTGAACTGGCTGGGCTTCTTCGGCTTGGCGCGGGTCTTGGTGGCGATGCCGATCTGGCCCTGGCCGCCGGTGCCGCCGGAATCGCCCTCGCCTTCATCCGCGGCGCGGACGGGGGACAGGACTAGGCGGGCTGGATCAATCATCGCGGGCGAATATCGCATTGCCGGGGGGCAAGAACAAGACCTTGCAGCGCCACCCGGTCCAAATACCAAGCGGGCCGGACGGCCTTGTGGCTGTCCGGCCCGGTAGGGAGCTCGCAGGCGCGGTGGGGAGAGGGAACACCGCGCTCGCGAGGAACGGCTGCCTTAGGCGGCCTGCTTGACCTTTTCGATCGCGATGCTGACGCGGTTCTGGACCGGCGCGAAGGCATCGTTGGCCAGCTTGACGATGGCTTCCGAGCGCTTCGAACCCGTCGCCACGGCGGCGTCGAAGTTGCGGCGCAGGATTTCACCCTGCAGCTTGAAGAAATCGGCCGGCGACTTGACGGTGGCCAGTTCCTTGACGTCGGCGGTCATGGTTTCGAAGCCGGTCTTGGCGTCTTCGACATAGACCTTGCCCAGGTCCTGCAGGCCGGCGGCCAGCACCTTGCCCGATTCGACCAGGGCTTCGACATTGCCCTTGGTGAACTCGTTCAGTTCGGCAAAGGTTTCGTTGCTCTTCTCGAACGCGGTCTTGGCGCGCTCCTGCAGGTCGGCAACGGCGTCCTTCACCTTGGCGGTGAAATCTTCGGCGGCGTGCTGGGTCTTGGCCATGATCGAGGTGTCCTTCGACTTGAGGGGGGCAGCCTTCGCAACCTTCTTGGCGGCGGGCTTGGCAACCTTGGGGGCAATCTTGGTGGCAGTCTTCTTCACCGCGACCTTCTTGGCGGCGGCAGCCTTGGGAGCGGCCGGCGTCTTCGGAGCCGCGGCCTTCTTGGAGGCGACAACCTTCTTCGGCGCGGCAGCCGGAGCGGCCTTCGCTTCGGTGGCCGCAGCGGCGGCGGCATAAGCCTTCTCGGCCAGAACTTCGGCCTTGGCTTCGTCAATCTTGTTCACGGTGGCGTCGGCCATCGGGTCAATCCTTCGCGAATGTCCCGGGCACTGGCCAGGGTTCATGTTGCAGTGCACAAAATAGATATTGCACCCGCGAAGTCAACCCGTTTTTGTGCAGTGCAGCAAAAATGGCTGAAAATTTTATAAATCAATGTCTTATGGTGATTTCACATAGGTTCCGGGGGCATCCTCGATTACCTTGTCACCCTTGCCGCCGGGCATCCGCTTGCCGGTCGCAGGCACTTCGGCGCTGTCCTGCCCGCGCAGCCAGGCAATCCAGTGCGGCCACCACGACCCAGGCGTTTCGGTGGCGCCCGAAATGAACTCGGCCAGGGTCTCCACCTGGGCCGGGTTGGTCCAGTACTGGTATTTCTTCGCCGCAGGCGGGTTGACCACCCCGGCGATGTGTCCCGATCCGGCCAGCAGGAAGGTTTTCGGCCCGCGCAGGTGGTGCGTGATCCGCCAGACGCTTTCGACCGGGGCAATATGATCCTCGCGCCCGGCCTGGATATAGGCCGGGGTCTCGATCCGGGTCAGGTCGATCGGCGTGCCATCGGCGCTGAGTGCATCTGGTACCACCAGCTTGTTATCGCGGTACAGGTCCTTGAGGTAGGCTTGGTGCCACTTTGCGGGCAGGTTGGTGACGTCGCCGTTCCAGTGGAGCAGGTCGAACGCCGGGTAATCATCCCCCAGCAGATAGTTCTTGACCACGTAGTTCCAGATCAGGTCGTTCCCGCGCAGCAGGTTGAAGGTGGTCGCCATGTAACGCCCGTCGAGATAGCCGTGCTCCTCGCCCAGTTGCTCGATCACCTTCAGTTGCTGGTCATCGATGAAGACCTTGAGTTCGCCCGCCTTCTCGAAATCGACCTGGGCGGTGAAGAAAGTGGCGCTCTTCACCTTGTCTGCCTGGCCCCGCCGCGCCAGCACGGCGAGAGTTGCCGCCAGGGTGGTGCCGGCCACGCAATAGCCGATGGTATGGACCGCCTTGACCCCCAGCCGATCGCGGACTGTATCGATCGCCTCGATCTGGGCGCGGATGTAATCGTCCCAGGTCAGGTCCTTCATGCTCTCGTCGGCGCTTTTCCAGGAGACGACGAATACCGTCACGCCCTGTTCCGCCGCCCAGCGGATGAAGCTTTTTTGAGGGGTCAGGTCGAGGATGTAGAACCGGTTGATCCACGGCGGGAAGATCACCAGCGGCGTTTCCAGCACCTTGTCGGTGGTCGGGCTGTACTGGATCAGCTGGAACAGCGGTGTCTGGTAGACCACCTTGCCGGGCGTGGTCGCCAGGTTCTCGCCCAGCCGGAAAGCCTGCGGGTCAACATGGGTCAGCTGCCCGCGCTTGAGGTCCGCCAGCAGGTGCTCCAGCCCCTTGGCGAGGCTCTGTCCCTTGGTGGCAATGGCGCGCTCCAGCACCAGCGGATTGGTGACCGGGAAGTGGGCAGGGCTCAGCGCCTCGACCAGGGTGCGCGCGGCAAAGCGCAGCTGCTCGCGCTGGTGTTCCTCTACCCCTTCGACGCTGTCGGCCAGGGCTAGTACCTGTTCGGCCACCATCAGGTAGGTCTGGTGCACCAGCGCGAAGAACGGCTGTTCGCGCCACTTGGGATCGGCAAAGCGGCGGTCCTTGCGGGGCAGATCGGCACCATCGCCAGCCGGCTTGCCATCGATGCCGTACTGCCCCAGCACCGTTTGCCAAAGCGCCATGCCATCGGCCCACAGCTTCTGCTGCACTTCGGGGCGGGTCAGTGGCAGAGCACGAACCCAGCCTTCGTACACCCCCAGCCAGTTGCCGGGATCGGCCAGCATGGCGGGTGCCTTGTCGGCGAAGCTGGTCGCCTGATCCTTGGCGAAATCGAGCCACAACCCCTGCATGGTCTGCAGCGCGGCCGCCCATTCGCCCAGTTCGCCACTTTTGACGCCCGCCGGGACCAGTTGCTCCCACAGCTTGAGCGGCTCGGCAAACATGGCGTCGAAGGTCTTGGTCAGGTCATCGTCGCGCATGGTCGGTCCCGATTCAGCGGCTATCGCGGCCACCCTAACTGATTTGCCAGCGCGGCTTAAGCGTCTTACAGACGAATGCGCGACAATTCCGTCGCCTTTATGAAGCCGAGGTCATGGAAGAAGAGTTCTACCGCATCAAGCGCCTGCCGCCCTACGTCATCGCCGAAGTCAACGGCATGCGGGCCGCAGCACGCGCCGCCGGTAGGGACATCATCGACCTGGGCATGGGTAACCCGGACCTGCCGCCCCCGCAGCACGTAATCGACAAGCTGTGCGAAGTGGCGCAAAAGCCTGATGCCCACGGCTATTCGGCCTCCTCCGGCATTCCCGGCCTGCGCAAGGCCCAGGCCAATTACTATGGCCGCCGCTTCGGGGTGGAACTCGATCCCGAAACCGAAGTGGTGATGACCATGGGGTCTAAGGAGGGCCTCGCCAGCCTCGCCACCGCGATCACCGCGCCGGGCGACGTGGTGCTGGCGCCCAACCCCAGCTACCCGATTCACACCTTTGGCTTCATCATTGCCGGGGCAACGATCCGCTCGGTTCCGACCACGCCGGACGAGCGCTATTGGGAATCGCTGGAGCGGGCCATGGCCTTCACCGTGCCACGCCCGTCGATCCTGATCGTCAATTATCCCTCCAACCCGACAGCCGAGACGGTCGATCTTGCGTTCTATGAGCGGCTGGTGGCCTGGGCGAAGGAGAACAAGGTCTGGATCCTGTCCGACCTGGCCTACTCAGAGCTCTATTTCGATGGCAATCCGACCCCGTCGATCCTGCAGGTGCCGGGGGCCAAGGATGTCGCGGTAGAGTTCACCTCGATGTCCAAGACCTTCTCGATGGCCGGCTGGCGGGTCGGCTTCGCGGTTGGCAACCAGCGGCTGATCGCGGCTCTTAAGCGGGTGAAAAGCTACCTCGACTATGGGGCTTTCACCCCGATCCAGGCGGCGGCCTGCGCGGCGCTCAACGGGCCGCAGGACATCGTCGAGATGAACCGCAACCTTTATCAAAAGCGCCGTGATGTGATGGTGGAAAGCTTCGGCCGCGCCGGGTGGGAGATTCCCAGCCCCAAGGCTTCGATGTTCGCCTGGGCGCCGCTGCCCCCGGCGCTGAAAGACATGGGCAGCCTCGAGTTTTCGAAGCAGTTGCTGACCCATGCGGAGGTGGCTGTGGCCCCCGGCGTCGGCTATGGTGAAGAGGGCGAAGGGTTCGTCCGCATTGCCATGGTCGAGAACGAGCAGCGCCTGCGCCAGGCTGCCCGCAACATCCGACGCTATCTCGCCAGCATGGGCGTCAACACCACCGCCGCCTGATCGCCGGGGGCCGGGGCCGACCCAACTGCCTTGCCGCCCGCAACACAAGGCGGCAAGGCAGGTGCCGGGCTGGCTGCGGTGTCGAGAGGCGATCCTTGCGGCGGTTCCAGTGGTTTGCGCCAGTGCCAATGCCGGACGGCTGCGACCTCCGGCAGCTCGGCTGGGCCATGCTCGATCCGCGCAGCGATCCGCCCCCCGGGGAAGCACCGCCGCTGCTGGCCATGCCGCATCGCGCTGCCGTGGCCGATTGGGTGATGCTGCTCGGTTCCAGCCCGCGCCAGCGTCGCCGGGTCCTTGCCATCGGCGTTGACGATGCGGGTGAGCGGGCGCGATTGCTGCGGCTTGGCTTCGGTGATGCCGTGCCGGGACCGCCTCGGCTGGAGGAAGTCGAATCGCGGGCGATGCGGATCGCGGCCGGCCTGCGAACCTTGCCCCGCCACCGCCAGATCGGTCGACTGCAGCTCGACCTGTTGCAACGCGAGGCCTTTGTTTCGGGGCGGGCGGTGGGGCTGCATCCGCGCGAGTTCCTGCTGCTTTGGCGACTGGCCGACGATCCGGGACGGGCCGTGGCGGCCAGCCAGCTGCGCGGCGATGTCTGGCGGCTGGCCTTTCGGCCGGAAACCAACAGCCTGGCGGTCCACGTCAGCCGCTTGCGCGCCAAGCTGCGGATCGCCGGGCTCGACGAGCTGATCCAGACCAGGCCGGGGGGTGCCTACCGCCTGGCCGGGGAGCTGCTGCGGCCAGGGCTTGGCCTGCCCGGCGACTTCGGGCTGGACGCGCACCTGCGTTTGGGCAAGGAAGCCGGGGAACACCAATCAGGGATCGAGGACCAATGCGGCACGAACTGAAGCCCAACGAACGCGTTGCCATCACCATGCAGGACGATGGCGTGGCCCAGGTGCGGATGATCCGTGCCGACAAGATGAATGCGCTTGATCCCGCGATGTTCGATACCCTGATCGAGGCGGGCGAAGTGCTGCATTCGATGCCCGGCCTGCGCGCCGTGGTGCTGGCGGGTGAAGGACGCAGTTTCTGCGCCGGGCTGGACCTGGGCAGCATGGCCAATACCAACCGGCACGAGGCGACGCCGCTGATCGATCGCACCCATGGCAATGCCAACCGCGCCCAGCAGGTGGCGATGCAGTGGCGCAAGCTGCCGGTGCCGGTGATCGCGGCGGTTCATGGCGTGTGTTTTGGCGGCGGGCTGCAGATTGCCAGCGGTGCCGACATCCGCGTGGTCGATCCCTCGGCCCGCATGGCGGTGATGGAACTGAAGTGGGGCCTGGTGCCCGACATGGGCGGCTATGCCCTGTGGAAGGGCATGGTGCGCGACGACGTGCTGCGCGAGCTGACTTATACCAACCGTGAGTTCACCGGGGCACAGGCCGGCGAATATGGCTTTGCCACGATCGTCGATCCCAATCCGGTGGCCCGCGCCACCGCGATCGCGGCCGATATCGCCAATCGCAACCCCCATGCGCAGCGCGCGGCCAAGCGGCTGTTCAACCGCTATCTGGAAGCCGGGACGGACGAGATCCTGATGGCTGAAAGCGTGGAGCAGACTGCCCTGATCGGCAGCCGCAACCAGATCGAGGCGGTGATGAGCCAGATGGAAAAGCGCAAGGCCGAATACGTCGATCCCTGAGCCGGCCGGAGCTGACCGGCGATGAAGATGCTGCGCGATCCGCAATGCCTGCTGGCCGATGGGCTGGCGCAATTGCGGCAGCAGTTCCAGGTGCCGGAGACCTTCCCGCCAGCCGTGCTGGCCGCGGCCGAGGTGGCTGCGCGGCGGCAACCCACCGATCATGCCGATTGGCTTGACCGTGCGTTCGTGACGCTCGATCCGGCGGGATCGACCGATCTTGACCAGGCCTTCGCGATCGAGGCCGCCGGGGCCGACTGGCTGCTCCACTACGCCATTGCCGATGTCGGCTGGTTCGTGACCCATGACGATCTATTGGACCAGGAAGCCTGGGCACGCGGGGTGACGACCTACCTGCCCGATGGCAAGGCCGGCCTCTATCCCCCGGCGCTGGCCGAGGGAGCGGCCAGCCTGCTGCCCGACGGCCCGCGCCCGGCGGTGGTCTTCACCGTCCGCGTGAGGCCCGATGGCGCAGCGGTGTTGGATGGCGTGACCCGCGCGGTGATCCGCAGCCGTGCCAAGCTGGCTTATGAGATGGTCCGCGATGCCGATTTGCCGCCCGGCTTTGCCGAGGTTGCGGCGCGAATCGGTGCGGCCGAGCTGCGTCGCGCGGCGGCCCGGGTCGATCCGCCGGAACAGGAAGTGGACCGCGACGCGCTGGGACGCTTCGAACTGCGGCTACGCCCGCTGCTGCCCAGCGAGACGCATAACGCCGCGCTCTCGCTGGCCTGCAACCTGGTTGTGGCGGATTTGCTGCTGGCCCATCGCACTGGCCTGTTCCGGGTGATGGCGGGTCCTGATGCCTGGGCCGAAGGGCGGCTGCGGCAGACCGCGCGCGCTTTTGGCCTGGCCTGGCCGGACCAGGCCACACTGGCCCAGTTCGAAAAGCAGCTTGATCCACACGATCCGCGCCACGGTGCCTTCATGCTGGCCGTCCGGCGGGCCGGCCAGGGGGCGAGCTATGCCCCCTATTCGGCCGACCGACTGCCCTGGCACGCCGCTATTGCCGCCCCTTACGCCCATGCCACGGCGCCGTTGCGGCGGCTGGCGGATCGCTATGTGATCGAGGCCGCGCTGGCGCTGGCCAATGGCCGCCCGGTGCCCGAACCAGTCGAGGCGGCCTTTGCGCGGCTGCCGGCGACAATGCAGCGCGCCGAGGCCCGGGCGGGCCAGGTCGAGCGCGCCGTGGTTGATCTGGCTGAGGTGGCCCTGCTGGCCGGGCGTGAAAGCGAGGTGTTCGAAGCGGTTGTGACCGACCTTGGCGAAGCCGGTGCCCGCATCCAGTTGTGTGCGGCCCCGGTCGTCGCTCGCACTCCGGCGAATGGCGTGGTGCCCGGTGACCGGATCCGGGTGCGGCTGGAGGCCGCCGATCCCGCCCGCCGCCTCTTGCGCTTTGCCCGGGTTGGATGAATCGGTTGCACAGCGCCGCCCCCCGCGCTAGTGGCGCGCTTCCCCTGCGGTTCGCCAAGGGGGATGGATGGCCCGATGGCGGAGTGGTTACGCACCGGACTGCAAATCCGTTTACGCCGGTTCGATTCCGGCTCGGGCCTCCACCACACCATTTGATGGGCCGCTTTAGCTCAGTCGGTAGAGCACATCATTCGTAATGATGGGGTCACGTGTTCGAGTCACGTAAGCGGCACCACCTTTCAGCGCTAGCTCTGATCGCTGCTTTGGCAGCGCCGCCCGCGCTGGCGCAAGCGCGGGATTCTGCCAACCTGCCCGAAACCATCGTGGTTACCGGCCGCGCGCTCGATGCGCCGGAAGGCCAGCGGGCCTACGCCGGGGATGAACTGACCCGCGAGGATGTCCGCACTCTGGCTTCAGGGCGGATCGAGGACCTGCTGGGCCGCGCGCCGGGCGTGCAGCAATTCCGGCGGTCGGACAGTCGCTCGGCCAACCCTTCCGCGCAGGGGATCACCCTGCGCGGGCTCGGCGGTAATGCCTCCAGCCGCACCCTCGTGCTGCTTGACGGCGTCCCGCTGGTCGATCCGTTTTTCGGTTATGTCCCGCTCTCGGCCCTGCCGCCCGAGCGGTTCGATTCGGTGCGCGTGCTGCGCGGTGGCGGGGCCGGGGCTTTCGCTGCCGGGGCCGTGGCCGGGACGATCGACCTTGCCAGCGCCGGTCCGGATGCGCTTGGACTGTTCTCTGCCGCTGCACTGGTGAATGACCGGGGTGAAAGTGAGCTTTCGGCCAATCTGGCGCCGCGACTTGGTGCCGGTTTTGCCGTGCTGTCAGGCCGCTGGGACCGGGGGCAGGGGTTCTGGACCACGCCGGCGGCGCAACGCGTACCCGCCTCGGTCCGGGCACGGTTCGATAGCTGGTCGACGGCGCTGCGCGCGGTCGCTCCGCTCGGGCCAGATCTTGAATTGCAGGCCCGCGCCAGCCTGTTCGACGATAATCGCACCCTGCGCTTTGCCGGGGCAGACAGCGGCGCGAGCGGGCAGGATGCCTCGGTCCGGCTGGTCGGTCGCGGGGCCTGGCAGTTCGAGGCCTTGGGCTATGTCCAGGCGCGGGATTTTTCCAATATCGTGATTTCCGCCACCAGTTTCCGCAAGACGCTGGACCAGCGCCGCACCCCGGCCACCGGCCTTGGCGCCAAGTTCGAACTGCGCCCGCCGCTGGGCGATGCCCATGCCCTGCGGCTGGGCATCGACTGGCGCCGCCAACAGGGCGAGATGCAGGAAGAGGCCTATAGCGCTGTCACCGGCCTGGTCACCGCGCGGCGCAAGGCGGGCGGGGTCAACAGTGACCTGGGGCTCTATGCCGAACATGACTGGCGCTCTGGCCCGCTGCTGCTGACCCTGGCCGCGCGGGTCGATCGCTGGGAAGTGGCCCAGGGCTTCTTCCGCGAAGCGAATGCCGCCGGGACTGTCACCACCAACCTCACCTTCGCAGCCCGATCTGGCTGGCAGGAAAGCCTGCGCGGGGGGATCAGGGTGCAGGCCGCGCCGGGGCTGGCGCTGCGCGCGGCGGCCTATACCGGGCTGCGCCAGCCAACGCTGAACGAGCTGTATCGACCCTTCACTGTCTTCCCCGTCACCACCCGCGCCAATGCCGCGCTGGAGAACGAGCGGCTCGAAGGCTTCGAAGGCGGGCTGGATTGGTCGCCGCTGGACGCTGTCACCCTGCGCCTCACCGCCTTTGATAACCGGGTGAAGGGCGCGATCGCCAATGTCACGATTGGCCCGAACCTGCGCGAACGCCGCAATGTCGATGCCGTTCGCTCGCGCGGGGTGGAAGCCGCGCTGGCGGTGAAGGCGGGTCAGGTCCGCCTGGACGCTGCGTTGTCTTGGTTATCCGCAAGGGTGCGGGCCAGCGGGGCCTCCGCCGCCCTCGATGGCAAGCGCCCGGCGCAGGTGCCCCGGCTGAGCGCAATCGCAACGCTGGCCTGGCGTCCGACCGAGCGGGCGCTCGTGGCGCTCAGCCTGAAGCACACTGGCGCGCAGTGGGAGGACGATCTCCAGACCGATCGGCTGGCGGCGGCCACTACGCTCGATGCCGTGGCCGAAGTGCCGCTGGGGCAGAGCCTCGCGCTGGTGCTGCGGGCCGAGAACCTGACTGATACCCAGGTAATCACTCGGAATCAGGCGGGATCGATCGACCTTGGCGCACCGCGCACGCTTTGGGCCGGTTTCCGGATTTCCATGTAAGGCCGAATCGCCTAGCATCGGTTGCAAAGGACAACCGGAGGATAGCGATGGCCACCCAGATCAGGAATGCGCACGCCCGCAATCTCGATTGCAGCGAAGCCGAATGGCAGGCGCGGCAGGAACTGGCCGCCTGTTACCGGGTATTCGATCACCTGGGCTGGAGCGAATCGATCTACAACCACATCTCGCTGAAGGTTCCGGGCGAGGAGGGGGCGTTTCTGATCAACCCCTATGGCCTGCTCTATTCCGAAGTCTGCGCCAGCAACCTCGTGAAGATCGATATCGACGGCAATACGCTGGATGGCAGCCCGTTTCCGGTCAACAAGGCGGGCTTCACCCAGCACGCCTATTTCCATCGCCACATCGATTGGGCCCACGCGATCTGCCATACCCACACCACCGCGACGATGGCGGTGTGCAGCATGGAAGGCGGGCTGCAGCCGGTGAACTTCTATGCCTGCAATTTCATCGGCAAACTGGCCTATCACGATTTCGAAGGGGTCACCGTTCGCGCCGAAGAGGGTGAGCGGTTGCTGGAAAACCTTGGTGACAAGCGCATCCTGATGCTGCGCAACCATGGCCCGGTGATTCTGGGCCGCTCGATCGGTGAAATCTTCATCCAGCACTGGTCGCTCCAGCGCGCCTGCGAGATCCAGCTGGCCACCATGGCGGCCGGCCAGCCGGTGGTGATCCCGGACGAGGTGGTGCAGGTTCATCAGCGCGACGTAGGCCAAGTGCGGCTGCCTGGCGGGCCCGGCAAGGCCGATTTCGACGCCTGGGTGCGGGTGATCGACCGGACTGACCGGAGCTGGCGCGACTAAGCCACCCATGTCGCGCCTGACCATCAACGAACGGCCGCTGGCCTTCGACATGGATCCGCAGGTCCCGCTGCTGTGGGCGCTGCGCGATGGCGCGAACCTGACTGGCGCCAAATATGGCTGCGGGGCGGGCGATTGCGGGGCCTGCATGGTGCTGGTCGATGGCGAGGCGCTGCCCTCGTGCCTGATCACCTTGGCCGAGGCCGAAGGCCGGGTGGTGACCACGATCGAAGGGCTTTCACCCGACCGCTCGCACCCGGTGCAACAGGCGCTGGTGGCCGAGCAGGCGATCCAGTGCGGGTTCTGCACGCCCGGCATCGCGATTGCCGCCGCCGCCTTGCTGGCCCGCAATGCCGACCCCACGCCCGAGGACATCAAGGCCGCCGTGCCCAACCTGTGCCGCTGCGGGGTCTATCCGCGCCTGGTCCGGGCGATCCAGCGCGCCGGGCGGGTGATGCGGCAGCTGGAGACGATCGAGCCGGTGCCTGCTCCCGGTACTTCGCCGCAGGATGCCGCCCGGGCGGTGCCTGCTATCAAGGCCCCCTGATCGAAGAGAGATGCCATGCTTGACCAGCCGCTGACCCTGCCCTGCGGGGCCGTGCTACCCAATCGCCTCAGCAAGGCGGCGATGACCGAGGGGCTGGCCGATCCGCTGGGCCGCCCGACGGCGGAACTGGAACGGCTCTACTGCGTCTGGGGCGCGGGAGGAGCGGGAATGCTGCTGTCAGGCAATGTCCAGGTCGATGGCGATCACCTGGAGCGGCCCGGCAATGTGATCCTCGACAAACCGGCTGACGGGGCGATGATCGATGCCCTGCGCCGCTGGACGGGGGCGGCCAAGGCGGGCGGGGCACAGTTCTGGGCGCAGATCAGCCATGCCGGGCGGCAGACGATGAAGCCGGTCAACCCGCACCCCAAGGCACCTTCGGCCGTCAAGCTGGGTCTGCCCGGAGGTCAGTTCGGCGAGCCGGTCGCGCTGACCGGGGACGAGATACGCGGCCTGATTGACCGCTTTGCCAGCACCGCCCAGTCCTGCCGAGAGGGCGGCTTCGATGGCGCCCAGATCCATGCCGCGCACGGTTACCTGATCTCGCAGTTCCTCAGCCCGCGATCGAACCAGCGGAACGACGAATGGGGCGGATCGCTTGAAAACCGCGCCCGCTTCCTGCGCGAAGTGGTGCGCGCCACCCGTGCCGCGGTGGGGTCGCAGTTCGCCCTGTCGGTCAAGCTCAACAGCGCCGATTTCCAGAAGGGCGGCTTCGCCTTCGAGGACAGCCAGACCGTGGCAGGCTGGCTGGCCGATGACGGGGTGGACCTGATCGAGATTTCCGGCGGCACTTACGAACAGCCGCGCCTCCTGGGGATCGAGGGGATGGAGCCGGTCGAGCAGCCCGGCGTCAAGGCCAGTACCCTGGCGCGAGAGGCCTATTTCGTGGATTTCGCCCTGGCGATGAAGGATGCGGTCAAGGTGCCGCTGATGGTGACCGGAGGCTTTCGTAGCCGCGCGGCGATGGAGGAAGCGCTGGCGCGCGGCGCGGCTGACGTGATCGGCCTGGGCCGCCCGCTCTGCGTCGAGCCCGATGGCGCGGCCCGGATCCTGGCCGGGGCGGAGGGCCTGCCGCGCGCCGAGAACGGGCTGGGCCTGTTCCCGGCCTGGCTCTCCCTCCTGAAAAAGGTGCCGATGCTCCGCGCGATTGACAGCTTTGCCGGGCAATACTGGTTCTACGCCCAGATCACCGCGCTCGGCAAAACCGGCCAGACCGCGCCGGAACGCTCGGTTCTGGCCGCGTTCCTTGAGGTGGAACGCGGCAACAAGGCGTGGCTGGCTGAACGGGCGCGGCTTAGAGCTTGATCTTCAGCCCCAGCCGCGCGTTGAGCGGAGCGCCGGTGCTGATGTTGTGATCGGTGTGGGCGCTGGGGAAGTAGTCCGTGTCGGTCAGGTTCTCGATGTTGACCTGCACCTGCACCGCATCCGAAACCTTATAGAACAGCGCCGCATCGATCCGGGTATAGCCCGGCAAGCGCACTGCATTGCTGATCGTGGCGAACTGGTCGGACTGCTTGAGCGCACCCAGGGCGATGCCCAGCCGGTCGGTCAGATCATAGCGGCCCCAGGCCGAGAACTGGTGACGCGGCAGCTGGGCAAGGGTGCGGCCAGTGGGTGCAGCGGCGGTGGTCGAGGTCACTTCACCGTCCTGCAAGGCATACCCAAGGGTCACTTGCAGGCCCTTGGCGAGGGTGCCGACCAGCGCCAGCTCCATCCCCTTGGTGCGGCTCTTGCCGGTCAGCACGGCGACACCGGTGACCGGATCGTTGGCGCGGCTGTTGGTCCGGTCGAGCTGGTAGAGCGCGGCGGTGAAGGCAAGGCGTTCACTGATGTCCCACTTGACCCCGGCTTCGAGGTTGCGGAACTCTTCCGGAGCCAGGGTTGCGCTCGTCGCGTCGAGAACCGTGAACTGGTCACCCGATTGCGGCAGGAAGCTCTTGGCATAGGAGGCATAGAGCGAGACGTTCTCGCGCGGCTTGATGATCAGGCCGGCGCGCGGGCTCCACTTGCCGTCGCTGCGCGTGGCGGTGAAGCCGTTGATGCGGTTGGTCGAGCTGATCCGGAAGTCGTCATAGCGCAGGCCCAGCACCAGCTTGACCACCTCGCCGAGATCGATCTGGTCCTGGATATAGGCCGAGAGCGCCCGCACCTTCGAAGAGCTTGAGCGGCTGCTCGCCCCGAAGGTTACGGTCGGCAGGGTCAGGCGCTGCGCCAGGGGCACGGTTACCCGGCTGGCGGCGCCCGGGCCGAAGCTGGCTTCGCTGCGCCTCGCATCGGTCAGCTGGTCGCTGGCCTCGAAGCCGAGCAGCAACTGGTGACCCAGGCCGGCCGTTTCGCCCTGCCAGACCAGGTTGCCCTGGACGGTCCAGTTCTCGCGAATGGTGTTGCTGTTGTAGCCTTCGAGCTCGACCGTTGTCGCCGTGGCCGCAGCGCGCGGATACACATTGCCATAATACTTGTCGTAATGGGCATATTGGGCGGTGAGGTTGGCGGTGATCGTGTCGCTGAAATCATGATCCAGCCGCAACCGCGCAATATGCGCGGTTACCGCGCTGTTGTTGGCGGCCGGGTCGCCGAAGAACACCGTGTCATAGCCGCGCAGCGGGCTGCCCGCGAACGAGGGGACACCGCGATCGGTGGTGCGGCGGTCCTCGACATATTCATAGGCCGCGACCAGCCGGGTCGTCTCGCCCAGCTTCCAGCCCAGCGTGGGCGCAATGCCCAGGAAATGGCCGTCGAACTGGTCACGGTGGTTGTTCAGCGCCTCGTACGTGGCGTTGAGCCGCGCGGCGAAGGCCTCGCCCAGAGGCTGGTCAAGGTCAGTGGCAAGCGACCAGCCGCCGAAACTGTCCACCCCGGCAGCAAAGTCGGTCCGCGCCTTTTCGAATTCGGGAGCCTTCGAAACGCGGTTGATCACCCCGCCGCCGCCGCCGCGTCCGAAAATCAGGGCATTGGCGCCTTTCAGCACCTCGACCCGGTCAGTGTTGTAGAGCGGACGATAGTACTGCGCGTCATCGCGCAGCCCATCCAGGAAGAAATCCGCCGTGGTGTTCTGCCCGCGCATGGTCACCTGATCGCGGTGGCCCTCGCCCTGACCCAGCACGACGCCAGGGACATAGCGCAGCGCCTCGGTCAGGGATTCGATGCCCTGGTCGTCGATCTGCTCTCGGCTCAGCACGCTGACCGTCTGCGGCACGTCGATCAGCGGGGTTTCGGTCTTGGTCGCGGTGCGGGTCTTCTCGATGTCATAGCCATCGGGCCGGCCATAGACGATGATCGCCGGAGCATCGGCCGCTTCCGCTGCGGCCTCGGCTTTGGCCGGGGCGCTGCCAATCAGGGCGGGTGCGGCGCAGGAGGCCAATAGAACGAGGCGGTTGGCGGTACGGTTCACGAGATCCCCATCTTGCGAATGATTTGCAATAACGATTGTGGCGCTAATGCGAATCGGTCGCATTGACAAGCATCAAATTGCCGCCTGCGACAAATTCGCTATGGGGAGCCCCTGACTGCTGCGAAGGACCGACGATGAAGGCAACGATCTGGCACAACCCGGCTTGCGGCACTTCGCGCAAGACGCTGGCAATTCTGCAGGAAACACCCGGAGTGGAACTGAACGTGGTGGAATACCTCGTCACCCCGCCCAGCGCCGCCGAGCTGGCCAGGCTCTATCGTGAGGCCGGACTGACCCCGCAGCAGGGGCTGCGCCTGCGCGGGACCGATGCCGAGGAGCGCGGCCTGCCGCAGGCTGACGATGCCACCGTGCTCGCTGCCATGGCGGCCGAGCCGAAGCTGATCGAACGCCCCCTGGTGGAAACCGAAAGGGGCGTGCGCCTGTGCCGCCCGCAGGACAAGGTGCGCGAGATCCTCTAGGCGGCGCGTGGCTGGCTAGCGCCGGCCTTCCAGTTCCTCGTCCTTGCCCATGCCCCTGAAGCCCACGACCAGCACGGCGAGGCACAGAAGCTCGATCACGGCAAAGCCGATCCACGAGGAATGGCCATAGAGCCAGACGCCGACGGCCGGGGCGACGATATAGGCCGCGCCATTGACCGAGGCGACGATGCCGGCTGATTGCCCCTGTTCGGCCCGGGTCACGGCCAGCGACGTTCCGGCGGTAAAGCCCGGTCGGAACAGGCCGAAGCCTAGGCAGGCGATCGCCGTGCCGATGGTGATGGCATGCAGGTCACCCGCCACGGCCAGCAGTGCCACGCCGACCGCGGCCAGCGTCACGCCCCACAGGCTTGAGGCGCGCGGCCCCAGCTTCCAGAGCGGGATGATGCCCCATTGCGCCAGCAGCGTGGCGGTTGCTCCGGCCATCAGTACCAGCCCGGTTGGCCCGGCTCCCTCCATCGGGGTGGCCCGCAGGCCCAGCCGGTCAAGCACGAGAAAACCCACGATCCCCATCACCATGGCCTGGGCATGGCCGCCCAGCAGGCCGGCCAGCAGCCAGGCGCGCAGACGTGGATCAGTCCATTTCAGGTCCGGCACCTTGGTGGGCAGTGTGCTGGTCTCGCCGCTATCGTCCGCCTCGTCGCGCAGGCGCGAATCCGAATTGGCGCTGAACGGAGCGGCCATCACATCGCCGCGCGCGGCATAGGCCGGGGCATCGTCGGGGAGGCGCCAGCGCAGCGCCACCAGCACGACCACGGCAATCAGGGTGAAGGCGAAAAAGGGGCTGACCAGGCCGAGGCCAGGCACGATCAGCAGCGGGGCGAGAGCTGGCCCCAGCACGGTGCCAAGCCCGAAGCTCGACGAGATCAGCGAGAGCGACCGGGTCCGCTCCGCCCGACTGGTCCGGCTGGCGACATAGGCCTGGACCGCCGGGGGCGCGGCTGATCCGAACCCGCCATACAACGAGCGGCAGGCGGCAAACAGCAACAGCGTGCCCAGCGCGCCAAGATAGCCGTGCAAGCCCAGCCACAGCGCCATGCCGCACAGCCCGAAGCTGGTGATGAAGCCCATCAGCCCCAGCGCCATCATTGCCTTGCGCCCGCGCCGGTCGCTGCGCCGGGCCCAGAACGGGGCGCACAGCATCCACAGGAGCGCCGACCAGGTATAGGCCAGGCTGATCCAGAAATCCTCGACCTTCAGCGCCGTGCCGATGGAGGGCATGACCGACTGCATCGCCGTGTTGCCCGCCGCTGTCACCAGCATCACCGTGAACAGCAGGGCCACGCGCGCGCGGGGGAGTGTGGCGGTGACCGGGCCGGTCGCGGGCAGATCAGGTTGCGACATGAAACCAGTCCCTAGGTCCGTCGCAACCGCCTTGCAATGGGCCGCTAAATTTGTGAAAGGCAGCGTTATATCCCGATAACACAGGATCGCATCCCCCGCATGACTTCCCCCGAGCTTGCCCGCGAGCCGTTGCCGGCGCGAATCAGGCGTCGAATCAATCGCCTGCTTGGACCGTGGGGGGTGTTCCTGCAGGGCTTCATCGAACACCCGGTAATGGTCGGTTCGATCATCCCCTCATCGCGCTTCACGATCCAGCGGATGCTGAAGCCGGTGAAGTGGGATGAATGCCGGCTGTTCGTGGAGTATGGCCCGGGTGTCGGCACCTTCTGCCGCCCGGTCTTGCAGCGCCTGCCGCGCGACGGGCGGCTGATCGTGATCGATACCAATCCGCTCTATATCGATTACCTCAAGGCCACGATTACCGACAGCCGGTTCATCCCGGTGCTGGGTTCGGCCGCCGACGTGGAAGCCATTGTCCGGGCTAACGGCTTCGACCATGCCGACTATGTCCTGTCGGGTCTGCCGTTCTCCACCCTGCCCGACGGAGTCGGCCCGGCGATCGCGGCGGCCACGCACCGGGTCCTGCGGCCGGGCGGGGCCTTCCTGGTCTATCAGTTCAGCGCCCGGGCACGCGATTACATGGCCCGGCACTTCACCCGGATCGACCAGGATTTCGAGCCGTTGAACGTCCTGCCCTGCAAGCTGTTCTGGGGCTGGAAGGATTGAGCAGCCGGGGGCGGCGCGCGGCCGCCCCGGTGCCACATCAGGCGAAGGTGGCTTCGACTTCGGCGACGGACTCTTCGCCAAGCTGGCGATAGATCGCGCCGATCAGCGCCATCAGGAAGATGCCGATGGTCAACCCGAACAGCACCATCGCCACGAAGAACGAGCTCATCGCCGCCAGTCCGGGCAGCGCGCCGGGCGTGCCGCCGCCCGCCGCCATGCCCGCACCCATGGTGGCCATCATCCCGCCCGCCGAGACGGACAGCACCGTGAAGCCGACGATGCCCATGACCACGGCGACGATCACGAACAGGGCCAGCAGCCGCAACACGTTGCCGCGCGTCATGTCCCACGACCGACGCAGCGCGGCAACCGGGTTGCGGTGATCCTCGATCGCGATGGCCGGCAGGGTCATCGACAGGCGCAGGGCCAGATAGACGGCGCCAGCCAGCATCGCGAGGCCAGCGATAACGCCCACGGCCGACGATTGCGTACCCATCGCCGCGCCGCCGATGACGATGCCGAAGACCAGCGCGACCACGAACCCGGCAACCAGCACCAGCGCCAGCACGCCGAACAGCGGCAAGATCGCGCCGAGCCCGGCCCGCATCGCCGCGCCGATCGAAGCTTCGTGACGATCGGAGGTGAGGCGGCACATCGCCGCCTGCTGCCAGAAGTTGATCGCATAGATCGCCACGTAAAGGAGGATCACCCCGCCCACGGCGCCTGCGCCCATCGCGGCGGGATCGCCGCCGCCTGGCCCAGCGGCCATGCCCATGGCCATCGAGCCGATCGCGGCCATGCCGATCGTCCCCATCAGCGCGAACAGGATCGCGTAATAGATCACGGTCATGACCGCCATCAGCACGAAGCGCGCCTTGAAGATCTCGAACGCGGTGGACAGGGCCCGTCCGACGCTGAACTTCTGCATGTGCTTGTCCTCCCCCGGTATTGCGGGACCGGAGGGGCCGGCCCCGATCTTGAAGCCTATTCGAAGGTGCGTGCATCGGTGCTGGCGGATGGACCGGCCAGCTGGCGATGGGTCGCGGCGTAGACCGCGGTGAAATAGATCGTCATCACCGCCTGGAGCGCGGCGGCGGCAAAGGCCCCCAGCGGAGCACCGATCTGCTCGCCCAGGATCAGCCGCAAGCCGAGGTCGGCCAGGCCGCCCAGCAGCAGGACCGCGATCCAGAAGCCCAGGAACAGCAGGGCATAGAAGAACAGCAGCCGTCCGGTATTGTCCTGGGTCAGCCGCCACGACCGGGTGAGGGCGGCCAGCGGGTTGCGTTGCCCTTCGACCATCACCACCGGGGCCACCATCGAAATGCGCGTCATCCCATAGGCAAAGGCGATCAGTGCCAGCAGCACGCCAACCACCATGGTCGCCGATCCGCCCAGGCTGGCCGGGCCGATCAGCAGGATTGCCACCATGAAGAAGCCCAGGCCGGCCAAGATCTGGGCGACGATGGTGGGCAGCAGGCCCTTCACGCCCAGTTGCAAGGCCTCGGCCACGGTTGGCCGGGCACGGTCGGTAAACAGCGCCAGCATGGTCAGGGTGCCGATCAGCTGGCACACCGCCATGCCCAGGAACCAGGGCGCTACCGAAGAGTAATAGCCGCCCAGCAAGTCCAGCATCGCGCGCGGTTCGGCACCCTCGGGCACTTCGGGCGGCGGCGCCAGCAGGGTGATCGCGCAGACCGGCAGGGCCAGGAACACCCCGGCCACGGCCCACAGGACCGATCGATTGGCCCGCACAATCTCGGTCGCTTCGGTCCAGGCACGATTGCTGTCGAACCGCATCGGTATGTCTCCCCTGTGCCAGGTGTCGGCCGAACCGGTCATGCCCCTGTGCAAGGCCCTTGATAACCACAGCAATTGCCGCCACGCAACGTGCGATGATTCCCGGCCTTGATCCAGCAATCGAATGGCGGCGCGATGACGCGCAGGTGCCCTATCGCGCGGCGCTGGACTTCATGACCGAGCGCAATGCCGCGATCGCCGCCGGGACCGACTCCGAGCTGGTCTGGCTGCTGGAACATCCCCCGGTCTACACGGCCGGAACCAGCGCGGCGGCGGACGAACTGCTCGATCCCCGCTTCGAAGTGGTCGAGGCCGGGCGGGGCGGGCGCTATACCTATCACGGCCCCGGCCAGCGGGTCGGCTATGTCCTGCTCGATCTGAAGCGCCGCGCGCGCGACGTGCGCGGCTTCGTCCACGCCATGGAAGGCTGGGTGATCGCCACCCTGGCCGATTTCGGGGTGGAGTCCTGGCGCAGCGAAGGCCGCATCGGCATCTGGACCCGCGACATCGACGGGCGCGAGGCCAAGATCGGCGCGATCGGCGTGCGGATCCGCCGCTGGGTGACGATGCACGGCTTTTCGGTCAACCTTGATCCGGACCTGTCGCACTTTGGCGGGATCGTGCCCTGCGGGATCGAGGAATTCGGCGTCACCAGCCTTGCGCGGCTGGGCCATGCGGTGGATATGCCGACCTGGGACGAGGCCCTGCTGAAGCGGGCACCCGAATTCCTGGCCGCGCTGGAGCGGCCCTGCCCCTGACGAGGACTTGCCATGCTGCGTAACCTGATCGTTCCGGCCCTCGCCCTGACGCTGGCGGCCTGCGGGGGCGCGAAGAAGGACGAAGGCGCGGGGACCGCCGCGGGCGAGATCCTGCCCGGTTCGGTCAGCGATGCCATGCTGCCGCTCGATACGGTCCGCAGCCAGGCCCCGCTCGCGCCGAAGGTGGAAAGCACCGGAGCGGCCGATCCGGCCGAAGCCGACGCTGCGGCGAGCGATGCCGTGCCGACGGCCGATGCGCCCGCAGCCGAGGCCCCGGCCGCCGCCCCGACCGAATAGGCGCCCCGGCCCGTTCAGCTAACGGCCGGGTTTGCTGCAAAAGTGGACACTCTGGACAGGGTCCAGTGCGGAAACTCAATCTCCTGCGGAGCGGATGTGACCCTGGGTTTCGCTTGTGCCTGCCAACGATGAGAAAGATCGGGCGCGTGGCCCAGACCTTTCCATCTCACACGCGCGGCAAGTAGGACAGCCGCTTCAGCCGGCGGCACGCGGTGCGGGCGGTTCGCTGCTGCGGGCCAGCACCAGACCGGCGGCGACCAGCGCCATGCCGATCAGGTCGGGCAGGGCGAGGACTTCGCCAAACCACAGCCAGCCCACCACCACGGCAATCGTCGGCTGGGTCAGCAGCGCCAGGCCGATCACCAGCGGCGGGAAGTGGCGCAGGGCATAGACCAGCAGGCCCTGCCCGATCAGCTGGCTGGTAAAGGCCAGGGCAATGACCGGTCCCCAGTTCGTCGGCCAGAACGGCTCGCCCAGCGCCGCGGCAAAGCCCGCCATCACCGGCAGGCCGACAAGGCTCGACCAGAACAGCAGCGCCCAGCCGCCCAGCGTGGCCCGCCCGCGCTGCGCCAGCAGGATGTAGAAGGTATAGAGGAACCCGGCGAGCAGGCAGAGCAGATCGCCGATCAGCGTGGTCCGGTCGATTTCCAGGCTGCGGCCCAGCAGGATGGCGGAGCCGGCGATGGCGGCGGCAAAGGCCAGCCATTCGGGTGTGCGCGGCGCGCGGCGCAGCGCGATCAGGCCCCAGGCGGCAATCAGGATCGAGCCCGAATTGCCGAACAGCGTGGCATTGCCCAGCCGGGTCAGCTCGATCCCCAGGTGCCAGCTCGACAGGTCGAGCGCGAAGAACACGCCCCCGGCCAGCACCGCCAGCAGCACCGCGCGGGGCATGCCGGTCAGCGGCTGACGGTTCATCCGGGCGAGCAGGATGAAGAACGGAATCGCCAGGGCCAGCCGCCAGAACCCGGCCGAGACCGGGCCGGTATCGGCCAGCCGCACCCACAGCGGCCCCAGCGCCAGCGCGGCATTGCCACCCAGCAGCGCGGCGAAATGGATCGGCCGGGCCGCACCGGTACCATTGCTGGCCATTGCGTTCGTCATGCCGATGCCTTAGCCGCTCGGTTAAGAAAGCAAAGACAATTGCTGCCAGTTCACTGTGGAGGATCCCTTGCACGAAGCCCTGTTCCAGCCGGTCACCCTCGGCGCGATCGAATGCCCCAACCGCGTGCTGATGGCCCCGCTGACGCGCGGCCGGTCCGATCCGGGGTCGATCCCCAACGCGATGATGGCCGAATATTACCGCCAGCGCGCCGGGGCCGGGCTGATCATTTCGGAAGCCACCGGGATCAGCGTCGAAGGCCTCGGCTGGCCCGCCGCGCCGGGCATCTGGAGCGAGGCGCAGACCGAAGGCTGGAAGCTGACGACCGAGGCCGTGCACCAGGCCGGCGGGCGGATCGTGCTGCAGCTCTGGCATATGGGGCGGCTGGTCCATCCCGATTTCCTGGGCGGCAATCCGCCGGTCTCGGCCTCGGCCACCACGGCCCCGGACCATGCCCATACCCCCACCGGCCGCAAGCCCTATGAGCAGGCCCGCGCCGCGACGGCGGACGATATCGCCCGGATCGTCGACGATTACGGCAAGGCTGCGGCCAATGCCAAGGCGGCCGGGTTCGATGGCGTGCAGTTGCACGGCGCCAATGGCTACCTGATCGACCAGTTCATCCGCAGCTCGTCCAACCTGCGCGACGACGATTACGGCGGTCCAGCCGAAAACCGCGTGCGGCTGATGCGCGAAGTGCTGGAGCGGCTGATCGACGTCTGGGGCGCGGGCCGTGTCTCGATCCGGCTGTCGCCCAATGGCGAGACGCAGGGCTGTGATGACAGCGATCCCGCCACCACCTTCGGCGCGGCCGCCAAGGTCTTGCAGGAACTGGGCGTGGGCTTCCTCGAACTGCGCCAGCCGGGGCCGGACGGCACCTTTGGCCAGACCTCCGTGCCCAAGCAGGGCGCGCACCTGCGCACGATCTATACCGGGCCGCTGGTGCTCAACAGCGACTATACCGCCGAACAGGCCGCGGCCGATGTGGCCAGCGGGGCCTGCGAGGCGATCAGCTTTGGCCGCCCCTATATCTCGAACCCGGACCTTGCCTGGCGGATCCGCAACGGGGCCGAATGGGCTCCCAACGTTAACGTGCCGAAAACCTGGTACCTGCCAGGACCGGAAGGGTACATCGACTACCCGGCCCTCGATCCGGCGGCATAAGGAAGGGCTGGTCCAGCATGGCGATGCGTTCGTGGCTGTTCGTACCCGGTGACAGCGAGAAGAAGCTGGGCAAGGCGGCCGCGACCGGGGCCGACGTGATCATCGTCGACCTGGAGGATTCGGTCGCCCCCAGCAACAAGACCCGCGCCCGCGAACTGGCGCGGGACTGGCTGGCCGCGCACCGCCAGCAGGGGGCGGGCCAGCCTGCGGGTGCCCCCAGGCTGGGCCGCTGGGTGCGGATCAACGCGCTCGACAGCCGGATGTGGCGCGACGACCTCGTCGCCGTGCTGCCCGGCGCACCCGACGGGATCATGCTGCCCAAGTCGGCCGGGCCGGAATCGGTCCAGGCGCTGGGCGCGGAGCTTTATGAGCTGGAACAGCGCAGCGGCCTGGCCACCGGATCGGTCAAGATCCTGCCGCTGGTCAGCGAAACGGCGGCGGCGGCGATCACCATCACCGCCTATGCCACCGCGCCGCTGCCGCGCCTGGCTGGCCTGACATGGGGCGGGGAAGACCTGTCCGCCGCGATCGGCGCCAGCCGCAAGTACGACCAGGATGGCCGCTGGACCGACGCCTTCCGCTTCGTGCGCGCCCAGACCCTGCTGACTGCCCACGCACGCGGCGTCATGGCGATCGACACGCTTCACGCCGATTTTGCCGATACCAAGGGACTGCAGCGGGTCGCCGAGGAGGCCCGCGCCGACGGCTTTACCGGGTTGTTGGCGATCCACCCGGCGCAGGTGCCGGTGATCAACGCAGCCTTCACGCCCAGCGAGGAAGAACTGGCCCATGCCCGCGAGATTGTCGCCGCCTTTGCGGCCAGCCCGGACGCCGGCACGCTCCAGATCGACCGCCGCATGATCGACCGCCCGCACCTGATGCTGGCGCGGCGGCTGCTGGGGATCGAGGGTTAGCGAGGCAGGGCGCTAAGCCCGCCCCAGATCGCCCTTGCCCACGGTCCCGCCGGCCATTGCCAGCATGGCATCGAGGCTCTTCTTCGCCCCGAGCCGCAGGCCTTCCTCGATCTCGATCCGCGGCTGCAGATCGCGGAGCGCAACGTAGAGCTTTTCCAGCGTGTTGAGCGCCATGTAGGGGCAGATGTTGCAGTTGCAGTTGCCGTCCGCGCCCGGCGCGCCGATGAAGGTCTTCTCCGGCAGGGCCAGCTGCATCTGGTGGATGATGTGCGGCTCGGTCGCGACGATCAGCGTATCGCCGGGGAAGGTCTTGGCGAAGGACAGAATGCCGCTGGTGCTCCCCACGTAATCGGCGTGATCGACGATGGTGGGCGGGCATTCCGGGTGCGCGGCGATCGGCGCGCCGGGGTGCTGGGCCTTCAATTTCAGCAGCTCGGTTTCGCTGAACGCCTCGTGGACGATGCAGACGCCCGGCCACAGCAGCATGTCGCGGTTGAACTTGCGGTTGAGATAGCCGCCGAGGTGCCGGTCAGGCCCGAAGATGATCTTCTGTTCGGGCGGGATCTGGGCCAGGATCGTCTCGGCGCTGGAACTGGTCACGATCACGTCGGACAGCGCCTTCACCTCGGTCGAACAGTTGATGTAGGTCAGCGCGATGTGATCGGGGTGCGCCTCGCGGAAGGCCCGGAACTTTTCGGGCGGGCACGAATCCTCAAGGCTGCAACCGGCATCCAGGTCGGGCAGGATCACGATCTTGTCCGGCGAAAGGATCTTGGCCGTATCGGCCATGAACTTGACCCCGCAGAAGGCGATCACATCGGCATCGGTCGCCGCCGCCTTTTTCGACAGCTCCAGCGAATCGCCCACGAAATCGGCCAGGTCCTGGATTTCCGGCTTCTGGTAATAGTGCGCGAGGATCACGGCGTTGCGTGTCCGGCGCAGGCGCTCGATCTCGGCGCGGACGTCGATTCCGGAAAGGTTGGTCGGCTGGGCAGTCATCAGGGGTCCCTTTGCGAAGCGACCCCCAGATGGCCCTTTAATCCCTGCTAATCAAGGCATGCCGGGCGGCATATAGGCCTGCATCGGCCGCGCGGCGCCGGGATGTCCGGCCATGATCTGTTCGGTCAGCGCTATACCCCAGTCGGTATAGGCGAGGAACTCGCCCAGCGCGAGTGAACCGAACCCGGCCAGCAGGACCACCATCCAGGCTGGATGGGCGCGGCCCAGGTGGCGCCGGTCGCGCAGCATGCCCGCGACAACGAAGAGCAGTCCAACCAGGTTGGTTATCTCCCAGGCCCAGGCACCGAACAGTGGCGTGGGCAGGATCCGGCCAAAGCCCGGACCAAGGATCGTGGCCATGCCCCCCAGCATCAGCCGCCGGTGCCAGTCGGTCCGCCGCCGCATCGCCACCGCGCCCAGCGAAAGCCCGGCGAAGGTCAGCAGGCCGATCGGGTTGCTGATCATGAATTCGTTGGCATCGAAAAAGAACGGCCCGCCGGTCCGCTGCAGCGAGGTCACCGTGATGGCCACGCCCAGCGCCACCATCAGCGGAATCCACAGCACGGAAATCCAGCCCAGCCGCCGGTGCAGCGCCACGTTGCCACCCGCTACCAGCGTGGATTGGGTGAGCAGCAGCGCCACCCAGCCAAAGAACACCACGCCATGGGCATGGTAGACCCACGGCACGGCAAAGCTCGATCGGCCGAGCGCAAGGTTCAGGCTGAATCCGGTTACGATCACCAGCCCCATCAGCAGGGCCATCCTGAAGAAAAAGCGTTCTTCCGCGCGCGCGGTCATGCCGCGGTCGTCGACTGCCGTAGCCATTGGCTTCTCCCCACCCAAGGCGCGACCTCAGACGATAATGATGCCACGGTTTGGCGCGGGGCGGAAGCGGCTATCGCCGACTTGGCTAGGAGGCCATCGCCCAGGCTTCGTCCCTGACGGCCACCCGCCCCTGCCGCTCCAGATCGACCAGGTGCGCCAGCACCGAGCGGCCGGCCGCGCCGGTGAGCCGGGGGTCGAGCCCCTTGTACATTACCGCGACCATATCGGGGATGCGCTGCGGGCCGGTGGCCAGCAGTTTCAGGATCTGCGCTTCACGGCTGCGGCGGTGGCCCAGCATTCCGCGCACCAGCTGGCGCGGCTTGTCCACCGCCGGGCCATGGGCGGGGTAAAGCCGCTTGTCATCGCGGTCATAAAGCTTCTGCAGGCTCGCCATATAGGCGCTCATGTCGCCATCGGGGGGCGAAACGACGCTGGTCGACCAGGCCATCACGTGATCGCCGGTAAACAGCGCGCCGCTTTCGATGAGGCCATAGCACAGGTGGTTGCTGGTATGGCCGGGCGTGGCCACGGCCTCGATCGTCCAGTCGGGCCCCGAAATGCGCTCGCCATCGGCCAGCACCCGGTCGGGCGCATAGCTGTGGTCAAAGGCGCTGTCGGCGCGGGGACCATCATCGCTCAGCACCAAGGGCGCGCAGCCCACGATGGCAGCGCCGGTCAGCGCCTTCAGCGGGGCGGCGGCGGGGGAGTGGTCACGGTGGGTGTGGGTGCACAGGATCGCCGTGATCCGGGCCGTGCCGACCGCCGCGAGGATTGCCTCGACATGGCCGACGCCATTGGTGTCCGCGCCCTTGAACGGGCTGGGCTCGCTGCCGATGCTGCCATCGGCCGGACCGGGATCGATCACCGCCACTTCCGGGCCCGCGCCGACGATATAGGTCTGCGTGCCGGTGAAGGTATAGGGCGAGGGATTGGGGGCCAGCACGCGCCGCACCAGCGGTTCGCATTGTTCGGAAAGGCCGGTTGGCCAGGGCTTGGGCGGGGCATCCATGGCCGGGATATGGACATTTGCCCCGCAGGTGTCGACCCTTGATCACCCCTCCCGCTTGCGGGAGGGGACGGGGGAGGGCATGTTGGCTCGGCAGGAGGGCATGAACAACAGACCCTCCCCTAACCCATCCCGCAGGCGGGAGGGGAATTTGTGTGAGAGACCATGACTGACCTGATCCTCGTTCTCGATGCCGGCACCACGTCCACCCGCGCCATGCTGTTCACGCCCGAAGGCGCGCTCAAGGGCGTGGCCCAGCAGGAGCTGACCCAGCACTATCCGCAAGCCGGCTGGGTCGAGCACGATGCGGGCGAGATCTGGGCCAAGACCCTGGCCTGCGCGCGCGAAGTGGTGAGCGCGGCGGGCGGGGCCAGCCGGGTCGCGGCAATCGGTATCACCAACCAGCGCGAAACTGTGGTGGCCTGGGACAAGGTCACCGGCCAGCCGCTGCACCACGCGCTGGTCTGGCAGGACCGCCGCACCGCCGAATTCTGCGCTGCCTTGCGCGATGCCGGGCAGGAACCGGTGATCCAGGCCGCGACTGGCCTGCTGCTCGATCCCTATTTCTCCGGAACCAAGATGCGCTGGCTGCTCGATCACGTGCCCGCCGTGGCCGAAGCTGCCGCCGCTGGCCGGCTCGCGCTGGGCACGGTCGAGACCTGGCTGACGTGGAAACTGTCGGGCGGGGCGCATGTCACCGATGCCAGCAATGCCAGCCGCACGCTGCTGCTGCCGCTGGCCGGGGCCAGCTGGGACGAGGGGCTGTGCGACCTGCTGGGCGTACCGCGCGGCGCCTTGCCCGAAGTGGTCGACAATGCCGGGCGGTTCGCCGCCACCACCCCCGACCTGTTCGGTGGCGCGATCCCGATTGCCGGGCTGGTGGGCGATCAGCAGAGCGCCACGATCGGTCAAGGCTGCCTCAGCCCCGGTGAGACCAAGGCGACTTACGGCACCGGGGCCTTCGTGCTGGCCAACATGGGCGGCGAAGTGCCGCGCTCGGGCCACCGCCTGCTCGGCACGGTGCTGTGCCAGATCGGCGGGCAGCGGTCCTATGCGCTAGAAGGTTCGGTCTTTGTCGCGGGCAGCCTGGTCAAGTGGCTGCGCGACAGCCTGGGCATCATCGCCTCCGCGCCCGAGACCGAGGAACTGGCCCGCTCGGTGCCCGACAGCGGCGGAGTGACGATCGTGCCCGCGCTCTCGGGCCTCGGCGCGCCCCACTGGCAGCCGGATGCGCGCGCGGTGATCACCGGCATGAGCTTTTCGACCAGCCGCGCCCACCTGGCCCGGGCCGCGCTGGAAGCCATGGCGATGCAGACGGCGGACCTTGCCGCGGCCTTTGCCGCCGATGGCGCGGCCTGGACTGCGCTGCGGATCGATGGCGGGATGAGCGCGAACGACTGGATGGCGCAGGACCTGGCTGACGTGCTGCGGGTGCCGGTCGAGCGGCCGCACTTCGTTGAGACGACCGCGCTGGGTGCGGCCATGCTGGCGGCGGTCGGCGTGGGGCTGCACGGCTCGCTGGGCGATGCGGCGGCGGCGATGCGCGGTGAGATTCAGCGGTTCCTGCCCGGTGCCGAACCGGGTGCGGCGCGGCGGAGCGGCTGGGACGCGGCGCTGCGGGCGGCGATGGCCTAGGCCTTGCGTGCCGGCGCTTTCGTGAAGGTCCAGCCTTCCGGCATCGCCCGCGCCACCAGATTGCCGACCGACATCGGCTGGCGGGCAACCAGGCTGTCAAACAGGCGCGCCACGGCGTTGCCGCGCGGTTCGGCCCCGTCCAGCTCGCGCACAATCCGGGCAAGCACGCGCAAGGCAATCGCGCGCGGGGCCTGCGGGCGATAGGTCAGCCCCATCGGCCCGCGCGTCACCGCCTCGTCCCACTCGCGCCGGGCCGCCCAGTCCAGCGCACTATCGGCATCGGCGAGGTGGGCGGCGCTGGCGGCCAGGGCCGGCACGTCGATCCAGTCGGCCTCTGCCAGCGCTTTGCGCAGCCGGGCGCGATCGAACCGGTCATCGTGGTTGGAAGGATCGTCTGCTGCTGTCAGCCCGGCCCTTGCGACGATTGCGGCGAGATCGGCTCGTCGCCAGTCCAGCAGCGGGCGCAGCAGCGGCAGCCGCGTGCCGGGCACGGGGCCGACCGCGCGAACCCCGGCCAGCCCGGCGACGCCGCTGCCCCGGTTGAGCCGCAGCAGCAGGGTTTCGGCCTGATCATCGGCGTGGTGCGCGGTGGTGAGGGCGGCGAGGCCCTCCTCTGCCATCCATCCGGCCAATGCCGCATAGCGCGCGGCGCGGGCTTCGGCCTGAATGTTGCCGGGCATCAAGCTCCACCTTCAGCGTGCGGTGCGGCACGCCCAGCCCGGCGCAGATCGCCGCCACTGCCGCCGCCTCGGCCGCGCTTTCTGCGCGCAGGCCGTGATCGACCGTCGCCGCCGCGATCCGGCCGGGCAGGGCGGCCTGGGCCAGCAGCAGCAGGGCCAGGCTGTCCGGCCCGCCCGATACGGCGAGGGCCAGCCGCGCGGCGGGATCGGCATGGGCCGGCCAGAGCCGCGCCAGGGCGGCGGCGAAGCGCTCGGTCAGTTCGGGCGAAAGCGCGCTATCAATCGCACTTGAGCCCGGCGCGGGTGGCATCGTACTGCGTCTTCAGGCGGCCGGCGGCTTCGCGCGGAAACTCGTCGACGAACTGGGCGAGGGCGATGCAGGCGCGGTTGGTGTCCTTCTGGCGCTTGGTCGCCTCGGCCAGGAACAGCACCGAATCCGCCGCGCGATCGCGGAACTGACGATCCTTGTAGTTTTCCAGGAACCACTTCTGCGCCTCGGCCGGCTTGCCATCGTCGAGGTAGGCGCGGCCCAGCAGGTTGCGCGCGAACGAACGGCGCGCATGGCGCGGATACTTGTCGAGGAACAGGATCAACTGCTGCTGCGCCTCGGGATAGAACTTGGCCTCCCACAGGCGGAAGCCATAGCTGTACTCGTCATCGCCCGCGTCGTCGGTCTTGGGCTTTTCGATCGCGCGGACCGCGGCGAGGCGCTGGGCCGAAGGCGCGGCCGGGCGGGCGGCCGGACGCCCGCTTGCCGCCGCAGTCGGCGTCGCGGTCGGGCGCGGGGCAGGCGCGGTCGCCGTGGGGCGCGGCGCGGGGCCGGTCATCGCGGTCAGGTTGGAGCCGGTGGCCGCACCGGTGGTCGGCGCGGGGCTGGGCGTTGCGGCCGCGGTGGTGGCCCCTGCGGCTGGCGTGACTGCCGCAACGGTGGCTGCCGGAGCCGGGGCAGGCGTGGCAAGCGCTGCCAGACGGGCTTCCAGCTGCGCCAGCTTGTTGCCGTTCTCTTCCTGCTGGGCGGTCAGCCGCGCCAGCTGGGCCTCGATCGCGTCGACCCGGGTCAACAGATCGGCCACGGCGCTGTTGGCGGGCGTGCCGCTGGCAGCCGTGGTCGGCTGGCCGGGCTGGGCGAGCGGCGGGAAATACTTGCCGTCGCCGCCGGGGAAGACCTGCCGCTGCAAGGCGCGCACTTCGGCCTCAAGCTTGCGGATGCGCGTTTCCGCGCCCTGGTCGGTCGCGTTGCTTTGCGCGATTACCGGCGCGGCCAGCGCCACGGCCAGGGCTGCCAGCAGGGGGCGGCGCAGGGCGGCAAATCGGTTCATCGGGTCGGTCCCATCCAGTCAGTCAGCCCGCCGGGCGATGCTGGCAGGCACAGGAAACATAGTATCGCGGGCGTTAGCCTGTCGAGCGTCGAAGCCTAACTATCCGCAGTTCCGGCATTTGTGGCCGGGGCGGGCGGGCTGGTCGGCTCCGCTGCCGGAGCGCTGGTCGGCACAGCCTCGATCGGGGCGGTCAGCGGCGGTGCCGCGCGCTGGATCGCCGGACGGGCGGGACCGGTGCCGATCGTGGCCGTGGTGGCCGGATCGCTCGCCGCCGGGCTGGCATTGCCCCGCGCCAGCAGCGCGGCACCGGTCACCGGGACGTCGCGCATCAGTTGCTGGCTGGCCGAAAGCGGTGCGACTGCGCGTCCGCCAACGGTGATTGCCAGGCCATCGGGCCGGGCCGTGGTCAGCGTTACGCCGGGCAGGCCGGACGGCAGGGTCCAGCTTTCGCCCAGCGCAAGTTCCTTTTGCAGCAATTGCTGGCCCTGGGCATCGGCAAACCGCACCCAGACCTTGTCGCGCGTGGCGGTGAACACCACCGGGCCATCGGTGGGCATTGCGGTCGGTGCGGGTGCGGGGCTGGCCTTGACGACCGGGGCGGGGGTTTCGCGCGGCAGTAGCGAAGGCAGCGATCCGCCCGGCGCGAACAGGTTGGGCCAGAAGGCAAAACCCGCCAGCAGCACCAGCGCGAGGCCACCGGCGGCGAACCAGGCCACGCGGCTGCCGGGCAGGCGGGCCGGATCGCCGGGCTCGAAGGCCTGGGTCGGGCGGCTGACATAGTCCGGTTGCTGCCTGCCCAGTTCGTCGCGGACCATGGCGGTAATGGCATTGCCATCAAGGCCGACAGCCTTGGCATAAGTGCGCGAGAAGCCGATCGCATAGGTGCGCGAGGGCAGGTCGGCAAAGCGATCCTGCTCGATCGCTTCGATCTGGCGCTCGGAAATCCGGGTTTGCGCGGCAATCTGGGCGCGGGTCTTGCCCGCCGCTTCACGCGCGCGGGCCAGCAGCACGCCGGGGCTCTCGAGCGGAAGCTCGGCTTCGTGTTCTTCGTCAGTTACCATCGCGACCCCGGAAGCGGCCTTTGTCTTTCTCAACCTGCCCCTAGGGCGGGGACCATCCCGTTTTGCGGCGCGCTGTCAACGACAAAAGCCGCCCGCCGGCTGCGCCATGCGACAGGCTGGCAATGCCCTGCGCCGAATGGCCCTGGGCTCAGTCGCAATCGATCCCGCGTTCCTGTGCCCAGCCCAGCAGGGCTTCGCGCAGGTTGGGCGGCGGGGCGTGGAGCCAGCCGGTCATCGCCTTGCTGATTTCGCCCAGGTCGACCTTGCGGACCAGTTCCTTGATCGGCCCGACCGAGGCCGGGGTGATCGACAGCCGGTGGATGCCGATGCCGAGCAGCGCCAGGGCCTCGAGCCGCCGCCCGCCCATCTCTCCGCAGACCGTCACGTCGACGTTGTGCCCGGCCACGCCCTGCATCACCCGCTTCAGGAACCGCAGGATCGCCGGGCTGAGCCAGTCATAGCGTTCGGCCAGCTTGGGATTGGCGCGATCGGCGGCAAACAGGAACTGGGTGAGGTCATTGGTGCCGATCGACAGGAACGACAGCCGCGGCGCGATCACATCGAGCTGTTCGGCCAGCGCCGGAACTTCCAGCATGGCGCCATAGCGGATCGCATCGGGCAGCAGCTTCTTCTGGGCCTTGAGATAGGCCCGCTGGTTTTCGAACACCTGGCGGGCGGCGTCAAATTCCCATGGCTCGGTGACCATCGGGAACATGACGTTGAGCGTCCGCCCGGCCGCGGCTTCGAGCAGGGCGCGGGCCTGGACCTTGAGCAGCCCGTCACGCTCCAGCGCCACGCGCAGCGCGCGCCAGCCCATCGCCGGGTTTTCCTCGTCCTCGCCATCGTTGTGGCGCAGGTAGGGCAGTATCTTGTCACCGCCGATATCGACCGTGCGGAACACCACCGGCTTGTCGCCCGCCGCATCCAGCACGTCGCGGTAGAGCCGGGTCTGGCGCTCGCGCGCGGGCAGGGTGGCGGAAACCAGGAACTGGAACTCGGTGCGGAACAGGCCCACCCCGTCCGCCCCGGTCAGCGCCAGGCCCGGCATGTCATCGCGCAGGCCGGCGTTCATCATCACCGTGATGCGCGTGCCGCAGCGGGTGAAGGGCTCGACATCGCGCAGCTTGGCATAGGCGGCCTGCCGCTCGCGGCTCTTGGCAAAGCGCAGGTCGAAGGCTTCGACCATCGGCTGGTTGGGCCGCACGGTCACCTTGCCCTGGTCGCCATCGAGCAGCAGCTGGTCGCCTTCGCGCACCGCGCCGCGCAGCGACCGCAGGCGGCCCAGCACGGGAATGCCCATGGCCCGCGCCACGATCACCACGTGGGCGGTCAGCGAGCCTTCTTCGAGCAGCACGCCCTTCAAGCGGCGCTTGTCATATTCCAGCAGCTCGGCCGGGCCGAGGTTGCGGGCGATCAGGATCGCATCCTGCTTGAGCCCCATGCTGGCGGCCGTGCCCATCTGGCCGGACACGATCCGCAGCAGCCGGTTGGAGAGATCCTCCAGGTCGTGCATCCGGTCGGCCAGCAGCGGGTCGTCGATCTGGCGCATCCGCATCCGGGTGCGCTGCTGGACCCGCTCGATCGCTGCCTCGGCGGTCAGCCCGCTGTCGATCGCCTCGATGATCCGGCGGCTCCAGCCTTCGTCGTAAGCGAACATCTTGTAGGTCTGGAGCACTTCCTCGTGCTCGCCGCCCACGCCGAATTCGGCCTGGCTGGCCATCCGGTCGATCTGCTCGCGCATCTTGTCAAAGGCGAGGTAGACGCGCTGCAGTTCGGCATCGCGGTCCTCGGCCATCGTGTGTTCGATGGTGATGCGCGGTTGGTGGAACACGGCCACCCCGCTGGCCAGCCCCTTGACGAGGCTGAGGCCGGTCAGGTGCTGCGGCCCGGTCTGCGCGGGGCCGAGCAGCGCCTGCTCCTCGTCCACCAGATCGGCATTGGCGATCAGTTCGGACAGGACCATCGCCACGGTCTGCAGCGCCTCGATCTCCACCTCTTCATAGCGGCGCGGCTCGGCGTGCTGGACGCACAGCACCCCCACCGCCCGCTCGCGCCGCACGATCGGCACGCCCGCAAAGGAATGGAACTTTTCCTCCCCCGTTTCCGGGCGATAGGAAAAGTCCGGGTGGGCCGTCGCCTCGGCCAGGTTCAGCATGTCGATGTTCTGGGCGATCGTGCCGACCAGCCCTTCGCCCACGGCCATGCGGGTGACGTGGACCGCCTCCTGCGCGAGGCCCCGGGTGGCGAACAGTTCCAGCATGCCTTCGCGCAGCAGGTAGATCGAGCAGACCTCGCTATCGAGGCCCCCGCCGATGATCTCGACCACGTTGTTGAGCTTGGCCTGGGCATGGCTGCGCGAAGCCATGACATCGTGCAGGCGGGTCAGGATCGTGCGGGCGGCCGAAGCGGCAGAGCTGGGCATAAGCGATTGCTAGCCCAAAGCGGGGCGCTTGGGAACGCGCCTGTTTCCCAGCGCAATCGCATTCAGTCCGATGCCGGGAACCGCCGGTCGAAGCGGCTGGTTGATAAGGGGTCTTGGGCGCCGTTCGCCCGGGCCGGGGGGAATGGTCCCCCGCCCGGGGTGGCACTGGGGCCGGCTAGATGTGCGCCAGCTCTTCCTTGATGCGCAGCTTGCGGCGCTTCAGGGCCTGGATCGTCGCCAGGTCAGGCAGGGGACGGTTCAGTTCGTCCTGGATCTGGCGTTCCAGACCCGCGTGCTTCGATTGCAAGGCGCTGACATGCGGTTGGTCCATCGGGGATACTCCTTTCGTTTGCCCCCAGGGGCGCAGGAGACACCGCGCGGCACCGGATCGAAAGGACCGACTCGCTATCCGGCGGGGTCGCTGCAATTGTCATGGAAGCATAATAAGCCTATCTTGCGAAGCTCTGTTTCGCAGGCTGCGACAGGGCGTATCGGCCGCGCGGTGGACGGGGCAGCGGGAGGGACCGGGTGACTGAGGACGAGCTGAAGAAGCGGCTGGAAATCCTGCGGATCGAGCATCGCGATCTTGATGCGGCGATCGATGCCCTGTCGGGCGCGGGCAGCACCGATCAGCTCCAGATCGCCCGTCTGAAAAAGCGCAAGCTGCGGCTGAAGGACCAGATCGCGCTGATCGAGGATTACCTGATCCCCGATATCATCGCCTGAGCCCCGGCTCGGTCGGTCTTTACCCGATCTTGACCAAATCCGTCCCCGCGCGGGACAGTGCGAAAATGGGGCGGGGTAATCCAGTCCACCCGCTTGGCAAGTGCCGCCTGCCCGGCCTATCGCGGCGGCAATGGCTAATCCGGCAAGCATCAATCCGCGGATCGTGGAAGGACTCTATTGCGAGGCGCTGGTCCTCTCGGACGAGGTGCGCGCCACGTTCGCGCTGTCCGGGCGGCTCGATCTGGCCGCCGGAGACGAGGACGAGACCCAGGTTGCGCTATCGTGCGAGGCGCTGCGCACCACCACGCGGATGATGCATGCGGTGGCCTGGCTGCTCAATCACCGGGCCTACTTCAACGGCGAGCTGAGCGAGTTCCAGCTGCGCCGCTATGGCAAGCTGGCTGATTTTCCGGAAAGCGACCCGCGCCGTCTCGCCATGCTGGAGCCCAGGGTGCGCGGGCTGATCCAGGCCACCGAGCGGTTCCATGCCCGGCTCAAGCGGCTCGACAATGGCTGGCGCGAGCGCGATCCCGATGCGCCCAGCGCGATCGCCTCGCTGCGTGCCCGGCTCAGCGTGGTGCCCGGCGGGCGGATTTAACTCCGCGCCGTCATCCCGTTCTGCTGCATCCGCCAGACCAGCTGGTCATAGCGGTCCTGCCCGAAGAACGGCTCACCCTGATAGACCATCAGCGGCACGCCGTAATGCCCGCCCAGCCGCTGGTCGGCCTCGTTGGCCTTGATCGCGGCGTCGAGCCGTTCGGCCTCGGCTTCCTGACGAAGGTCGAGTTCGGCCAGATCCAGCCCTGCTGTGGCGACCGCGCGGGCCAGGTGATCGCCCTCGTGCCAGCCCTCGGTCTCGCCCGACCAAATCAGGTGGCTGACCGCGCGCAGCAGCGCCAGCCCCTTGCCAGCCTCGGCCGCCAGCACGCCGATGCGGGTCAGCCGGTGAATATAGGGCTGCTCCTTGGGATAGGTCCGCGTGGCATAGTCTATCACCACCGGATCGGGGCGCGGCCAGCGCAGCGTGAGGCCCGCAAATTCGGCGCTGCGCACGCAGTCGCGCATCAGGTAGCTGGTCCACAGCGGATCGGCATGGGCGAAGAATTCGGGCTGGCGCACCGCAATCGGCAGCACGGGCCGCACATTGACCTGCGCGTCCCAGTCGCGCTCCAGTTCGATCAGTTTGGGCACGACGATATAGGAATAGGGCGAACGGAACGACCAGTAGAGGTCCACGGTATGCGTCATGGGTTCAGCGCTCCAGCGTGCTCATGTCGATGACGAAGCGGTACTTCACGTCGGACTTTTCCATCCGTTCGAAGGCGTGGTTGATCGCGCTCACCGGGATCACCTCGATCTCGGCCAGAATGCCTTTCTCGGCGCAGAGGTCCAGCATTTCCTGGGTCTGGGCAATGCCGCCAACCCCCGATCCCGAGACCGCCTTCTGCCCGCCCAGCAGGAGCCCCGAATGGAACGGCTCGATCGGTTCGATCATGCCGACGATACACAGCGTTCCCTTGCGATCCAGCAGGAACAGGTAGCGTGTCAGGTCGTGCTTCACGGGGATCGTGTCGAGCAGAAAGTCGAAGCTGGCGCTCGCCGCGCGCATGGCCGCCTTGTCGGTGGAGAGCAGCACATGATCGGCGCCCAGCTTGCGCGCATCCTCGCCCTTGGCCGGGCTGGTGGTGATCATGGTCACTTCCGCGCCCAGCGCCTTGGCGAACTTGACCCCCATATGACCCAGGCCGCCGAGGCCGATCACCCCGACGCGGGTGCCGGGGCCGACGTTCCAGTTCCTGAGCGGGCTGTAAGTGGTGATCCCGGCGCAGAGCAGCGGCGCGGCGGCTGCCATGTCAAGGTTGTCCGGCAGGCGCAGCACGTAAGGCTCGGCCACGACAATGCTGGCCGAATAGCCGCCGTAAGTGGGTGAGCCGTCGATCCGGTCCTTGCCATTGTACGTGCCGGTCGAGCCTTCGCGGCAATAGTTCTCCTCGCCATCGTGGCAGGCGTCGCAGTGGCGGCAGCTGTCGACCACGGTGCCCACCGCGACCCGGTCCCCCACCTTGAAGCGCGTCACGTCCGCGCCCACCGCGCTGACGGTGCCGACAATCTCGTGCCCCGGCACGAAGGGATAGGTGGTCCGGCCCCAATCGTTGCGGGCCACGTGCAGGTCGGAATGGCAGACCCCGCAAAAGGCGATGTCGATTGCCACGTCCTCGCCGCGCAAGGCGCGGCGGTCGATGGTCAGGGCGTGAATCCCGGATTCGGGAGCGGTCGCTCCCCAGGCTGTTGTGGCTGTCATGTCCCTCTCCGCAACGGTCAGGGGGCTTGCCGCCCCGCCGCATCCGGGTCATTAATCGCGCGATTAAAGGGAGAGTCAAATGAAGATCGATTCGAGCATTGCGGCAGTGGTCACCGGCGGCGCATCGGGCCTGGGCCGGGCGACAGCCGAGGCGCTGGCTGCCGCCGGAGCGAAGGTCGCGATTTTCGATGTGAACACCGAAAAGGGCGAGGAAGTGGCCAAGGCGATCGGCGGGCTGTTCTGCCATGTCGACATCACGTCAGAGGAATCGGTGCTGGCTGGCTTCGCCAAGGCGCGCGCCGCCCACGGGCAGGAACGGATCACCGTCCACTGCGCGATGACCAGCCGCCGCGGCAAGACGCTGGCCTTTGACAAGGAAGCCGGACGGCTGCGCCGGACCCCGACCGAGGACTATGAATATGGCGTCCAGGGCATCCTGGTCGCGTCCTACCGGATCGCCTCGATCTCGGCCGAAGGCATGGCCGGGCTGGAACCGCTGGAAGACGGCGAGCGCGGCTGCATCACGCTGACCGCCTCGGTTGCGGCGCAGGACGGGCAGATCGGCCAGGTGATCTATGGTTCGGCCAAGGCCGGGGTGAACGGCCTGGTCCTGCCGATGGCCCGCGACCTGTCGGACATCGGCATCCGCGTCAATTCGATCATGCCGGGGATCTTCGCCACGCCGCTGATGCTGGGGGCGAAGCCGCAGGTGCTGGAGAGCCTGGCCGCCTCGGTCCCGTTCCCCAAGCGGCTGGGCAAGCCGGAGGAATTCGGCAGCCTCGCGCTGGAACTGGCGCGCAACACCTATTTCAATGGCCAGTGCATCCGCCTTGACGGCGCAATCCGCATGGCCCCGCGTTAACCCCGCAAGGGCCGTTCGCGTCGAGCGTAGTCGAGACGCCGCGCGCAACGTGTCTCGACTTCGCTCGACACGAACGGAGAACTGCAAATGACTTCACCATTCCGCGACGGCATTCTGGAAGGCAAGGTAGCCTTCGTCGCCGGGGGCACTTCGGGCATCAACCTGGGTATCGCCAAGCGCTATGCCGAACTGGGGGCCAGGGTCGCGGTCTGTGGCCGAAACCCGGAAAAGGCGGCCAATGCCGCCGCCGAAATCGGCCACGGTGCGATCGGCCTGTCTGCGGACGTGCGCGATTACGGCGCGATCCGCGGGGCGATGGAGCATGTCCGCAGCGAATTCGGGCTCATGGATATCGTCGTCTCGGGCGCGGCGGGCAATTTCCTGGCCCCCGCGCTGGGGATGAGCGCCAATGCCTTCAAGACCGTGGTCGATATCGACCTGCTGGGCACCTTCAACGTGTTTCGCGGCTGCCATGACCTGCTCAATGTGCCCGGTGCCTCGCTGATCGCGATCACGGCTGGTCAGGCGGTCAACGCCGTCCAGCTCCAGGCCCATGCCTGCGCGGCCAAGGCCGGGATCAACCAGCTGGTGCGCGTGCTGGCGCTGGAATGGGGCTCGGACGTGCGGGTCAACGGCATTTCGCCGGGTCCGATCGCCAATACCGAAGGCATGGCCCGGCTCGCGCCCGATGCCGATACCCGGCAGAAGCACTATGACCGCATCGCGATGAAGCGCTGGGGCGAGATCGAGGAGATCGCCGAGGGTGCGGTGTTCCTCTGTTCGAACGCCGCGCGCTATATCACCGGCACGATCCTCGATATCGATGGCGGCAGCCAACTTGGCGATGCCACGCCGCGCTCGCTGGGCAAGGGGCTGGCCTGACCTCACCCTCGTCCCGGCTCAACCCCGGGACGAGGTTAGCCGTCGACCAGCGAGTCACCCTTGCCGATCCGCTTGCCGCGGGTGATGATCACTTCGTCACCCAGCTTGGCCACGGCGAACAGCTTCTGCGCGAAGGGCGTGGGCACGCCGACGCAGCCACGGCTGGCATAGCCCTTTTCCACCTTGGTGCCGTGGATCGCCACGCCATCGTTGGTCAGCCGCATGGTGAAGGGCATCGGCGCGCTATCGTAGATGCTGGAATAGTGATCGGCCTTCTTCCAGATGATCGGGAACTTGCCCAGCGGGGTGGGCTTTTCCTGGGTGCCGAGCAGCACCGCCGTGGCACCGATCTCGTAACCGCCCCGGAAGACCGACAGTACCCGCGCCTCAAGATCCACGGTCATCACCAGCGGGCCATCGGCCGGGACGCCATCTTCGTTCCAGTGCCATTCGCCATACTTGATCGGGCCCTCGATGGGCAGGATCCGCTTGATCACGAAGCGCTCGTCGCGTGGCTTGGCGGCGGGGGTGGCGATCGGGGCGGCCGGCGCGGGCGTTGCGGCAGCCTCGCTCAGCACGGTCGCCTCGGCCACCGGCTGCCGGACCAGGATGTACCCGGCCGCGCCCACCAGCCCGACGAAGGCCACCAGCATCGCTGCCATCGCATTGAATCTCATCGACCCGCTTCCTCATGCCAGACTTCGGCCAGGCAGCTATGGCGCAAACGTAAGGCCGCTGCCAGCGCTCGCCAGCCGCTGTCCCTTGGCGGGACTGGCGCGCCGCAAGGCGTTAACAGGACGCGGTTAACAGGTGCTGGTCAGCGCGCCGCGACCGGGGCAAATTCTTCGAACAGGGCGGCATACTGTTCGACCATGGCCCCGATCGCGAAGCGCTGGACCCGGGCAAAACCGGCCTCGCGCATGGCGGCGCGGCGTTCCGGGGCGGCGATCAGGTCTGACATGCCCCGGGCCAGGGCCTCGACATCGTCGACCGGCACCAGCTCGCCACTCACCCCCGGCTCGATCACGTCGCGCGGGCCGAACTTGCAGTCGGTCAGCAACAGCGGGGCACCGCAGGCCAGAGCTTCGGCCGCGACGGTCGGGAAGCCTTCCCAGCGCGATGGCAGCACGAACAGGTCGGCGCGCGCCATCCAGGCATAGGGGTTGGCGACAAAGCCGATGAAGCGGACATGCTCCCCGATCCCCAGTTGCGCCGCCAGCCGGTGCAGGTGGCTGAGCCGGCTGCCCTTGCCCAGGATCACCAGCGCGTGGGTGCGCCACAGCCCGCTCTTCGCAAAGGCGCGCAGCAGCACGCCGTGGGCCTTCTGGTATTCCAGTCGCCCGGCGGTGAGGATGAAGGGCCGCTTCGGCGCGCCCGGCACCGGCTGGTCCTTTGCGGCCGTGATCGTGCCGAGGTCGATCGGGTTGTTGATCATCCGCATCTTGGCGGGATCGAGCGACAGGTCGGTCAGCAGCGTTTCGGCCATGTCCGTGGCATTGGCCAGCACGGCATCGGCGCGGCGATAGGCGCGGCGGGTCAGCCCGACCGAGACCTTGCGGACGAATTCGTTGGGGGCCTCCTCGTTGACCACGGCCAGCACATTGTTGCCCTCGCGCGCGATCCAGCGCGGGCGGCGGCGGCCAAGCCCCATCAGCGAGAGCCAGGCGAGCAGGTTGGTGCCCTTCAGGAAGCTCATCACCACGTCCGGCCGGGTCTGGGTGATCATGTGCCGGAACGCCAGCGGCGCGCGCACCGCGCTGCTGATCAGCTTGCCGGCCGCATACTGGTCGGAATTCGGGCCGTCGTAATTGAAGTGGGTTTCCCCGTCGGGGGCGACCAGCAGGCGGTCCTGGTCCTTGATCAGGTCGACATAGGGGCCCGCCTTGCGGAGCAGGCCCATCCGCGCGTCGATCCGGCGCGGGTCGAGGCCGTTAAGCAGGTGCGCGGCCACCCGTTCGGCCCCGCCGCCGTGCAGCGAGGAGAGCAGCAGGAGTACTTTGACAGGGCGGCCAAGCGCCAGGTGCGGAGGAGCAGGTGCGTGCATAATCTACCTTCCTCGCGACCTGAACGGCCCTTGCCATTGCCAAGCGGCGCTGGCAAGGCCCAGCCCAGATGGGCGAAAGTAGCTTGCCGAACGATGAACCGCTTCAGGCGGAGCTGCTGGTCGGCTCCGCGGCCTTTTGGGCGCGCTGTTCAGCCGATATTGCCAGAGCCGGGCAGCGGGTGCTGGTCCAGGCGATGACCTTCGAGGGCGATACCGCCGGGCTGGCGGTGGCCGGGGCGATCGCCGCCAGCGGCGCTGCCGATCGCCGCGTGCTGGTCGACGATTACACCCGGCACGTCGTCAACGATACCTTCCTCGCCCTGAACCGCGATCCGGCGATCCGCGCCGAGGCGGCGGAAACGGCGGCGATGGTCGCGCGGCTGCAGGCGGCGGGGGCAGGGGTGCGCGTCACCAACCCGATCGGCCGCAACCCGCTGCGTTATGCGCTGCGCAATCACAAGAAGCTGCTGGTGATCGACGATGTCGCCTGGCTGGGCGGGATCAACTTTTCCGACCACAACTTTGCCTGGCACGACATGATGGTGCGGGTCGAACATCCCGGCGTCGCGGACTGGCTGGCGGGCGAGTTCGAACATGACTGGCAGGGCCACGGCGGCAGCCGGACGGCGGAAATCGGCGGGGCGACGCTGCTCAGCATGGACGGGGCGGATAATCCGGCCGGGTTCGCGCCCTTGATCGCGGCCTTTGCCGGGGCGCGCCGCTCGCTCGAGGTGGTCAGCGCCTATCCGACCTTCCCCTTTGTGGAGGCGATGGGCGAGGCGGCGCGGGCCGGGGCCGAGGTAACGCTGTACACCCCGCGTCCGAACAACAAGCCGATCATCCGCGACTACCTGCTGGGCGTGGCCGAAAGCGCGGGCATCCGGATCCAGCTCACCCCGATGATGACCCATGCCAAGGCCGCGCTGATCGATGGCGAGGCGCTGGTGGTGGGATCGAGCAACTTCGATTTCGTCAGCTACCGCGCCAATGCCGAATATGTTGCCGTTCTGCGCGATGCGGCACTGATCGCGGCGTTCCGGGAACATGTGCTGGAGCCTTTGCAGGCTGGCAGCAGTGCACCTGCGCCCGGAGACCGTTCGGCCTTCCGGTCATGGCGGGCGCGGCTGGGGCTGGGACTGGCGGACCGCGCGATTGCCCGGCTGCGTCATGGCCCGCGCATTGCCGAATGGCCGGTGCGGTCCTAGGCTGGAATTCAAAGGAGAACGTTCGATGTCGCCCAAGGCCCTGTTGCTTGCCGCCGCCGCCTTTTCTGCCTCGACCCTCGCCGGTCCCGCCCTGGCCGCCCCGGCCAAGGCCCCCAGCGCCGCCGCCGAAGCGCAGGTGCTGGACCTGTCGAAGCAGGCGATCGCGCTGCGTTCGGTGCGCGGGCCGGACAACCGGACCGCCGATGTCGCCCGTGCCTACAAGGCGGCGCTGTTGCAGGCCGGCTGGTCCGAGGGTGACATCGAGATCACCCCGGTCGATGACACGGCCTATCTCGTTGCCACCTGGAAGGGCAGCGATCCGAAGCTCAAGCCGCTGGTGATTTCCGGCCACATGGACGTGGTCGAGGCCAAGCCGGCCGACTGGGTGCGCGATCCCTTCACCCCGGTGGTGGAGAACGGCTATCTCTATGGCCGCGGCGCCAGCGACCAGAAGGTGTCGATGATCGTCGCGATGGTGGCGCTGATGGAGCTGCGCAAGGGCGGCTTCAAGCCGAAGCGGACCATCGTGATCGCCTTTTCGGGCGACGAGGAAACCACCATGAAGACCGGCCGGATCCTGGCCGACCGCTTTGCCGGGGCGGAAATGGTGCTCAACACCGATGGGCTGGGCGGCACTTATGACGAGGCGACGGGCAAGCCGCTCTACTGGACCTGGGAAGGGGCCGAGAAGACCTATCTCGACATCAAGCTGGAAGTGACCAATGCCGGTGGCCACAGCTCGGCGCCGCGCCCCGAAAACGCGATCACCCAGCTGGCGACCGCGCTGCAGCGGATTGGCAATTACACCTTCAAGGCCGAACAGAATCCGCTGACCAAGGCCTATTTCGAAAAGGCCGCCCAGTTCGAGAGCGATCCCCGGCTGGCGGCGGCGATGCGGGCCTTTGCCGCCAATCCGGCCGATGAGGCCGCGCTGGCCGTGCTGCGCGCCAGCCCCAGCTATGTCGGCAAGGTGGGTACCACCTGCGTGCCGACCATGCTGAGCGGCGGCCATGCCGAGAATGCCCTGCCGCAGCGGGCCACCGCCAATATCAATTGCCGCATCTTCCCCGGCCACAAGCGCGAGGAAATCATCGCCGAGCTGGCCCGGGTGGCCAATGTGCCCGCGGTCAAGTTCAGCGATTTCACTGGCGGCGATTCAACCGAAAGCCCCGCTTCGCCGATGCGTCCCGATTTCCTGGCGGCGGTGGACCGGGCGATGAAGCAGGCCTGGCCGGGCGTGCCGGTGATCCCGGCGCAAAGCTCGGGCGCGACGGATTCGATGTGGTACCGGGCCAAGGGCGTGCCAGCCTATTCGGTGAGCCCGCTGTTCATCAAGGACTCGGACGAGTTCTCGCACGGGCTCAACGAGCGCGTGGCGCTAAACAATGTCCGTCCGGGCCTGACCTATTACTTCAGCCTGCTGACCGATCTGGCGAAGTGATCCGGGTCAGCGCCGCACGGGCGATGGCGGCTGCCTCGTCCGCGCCGAAGGCCTGGGGCGAAAGGCAGAGTTCCAGCCACAGCCCGTCGACCAGCGCCGTCAATTCGATGGCGCGCAGCCGCAGTTCGCCCTTCGGCACGCCGGCTGCGGCAAGCAGTTCTTCCAGCCGGGTGCGGAAGCCGCCGTACTGTTCGTCATGCTGGCGGGCGATTTCGGGGCGGGCGCGGACCAGGCTCCAGAACGCGATCCAGGTGGCGAGCAGCTGCGGATCGGCGATCGGGCGCGCGAAGCTGGCGGTCACGAAGGCCTCGAGCCGGTCACGCGGGTCCGCACCGGCAGCACCAACCGCCGCTTCCAGCGCAGCATCCACCTTCGCCCCGATGTGGGCATAGGTGGCTGACACCAGCCCGTCGACACCGGGAAAGTAGTGCCCGACCAGCCCCGGCGATACGCCAGCCTCGACCGCGATGGTCCGCACCGATGCCCCGGCGATCCCCGCGCGGGCCAGCACGCGGGCGCAGGCCTCGATCAGGCTGAGGCGGCGGGCATCCGGTTCAGACCGGCGATAGGCGGGTGCGGTGCTCACTTGCGGCACCCTATCACTTGTTGTACGACTGTCCAACAAGGTTTGAAGGAGTCGCCGTGGGCAAGCTGGAAGCCATCATTGCCGAAATCGACGGGCCGGACGTCGATCCCGACGCCGATTTCAGCCTGCCCGGCTGGATCTATCACGACCGCGAATTCTTCGATCTGGAGATGGAGCGGGTGATCCGCCCCTCGTGGCAGATCGTCTGCCATGTGAGCGAGATTCCCAATCCCGGCGATTACCAGACGATCGACTACCTGGGCGAGAGCGTGGTGGTGATCCGGGGCGATGATGGCGCGGTGCGGGCCTTCACCAATGTCTGCCGACACCGCGCGATGCGGCTCGTCGAAGGGCCGATGGGCTGCGCGAAGAAGCTGGTCTGCCCCTATCACGCCTGGGTCTATGAAACCGATGGCCGCCTGACCGGGGTGCCGATGAAGGGCGAATATCCGGCGCTGAAGCTGGAGGAGAACGGCCTCGCCCCGGTCGCCACCGAGGTCTGGCACGGCTTCATCTTCGTCAACCTGGCTCCCGGCGCCTTCCCCTCGGTGGGTGAGATGATGGCCCCCTTCGAGGCCGAGGTCAGCCAGTACCGGTTCGCGGACATGGAGCGGATGGCCCCGGTCCGCCTGCGTCCGCGCGGGGTCAACTGGAAGAACGTGGGCGATAACTATTCGGACAACCTGCACATCCCGGTGGCGCACGATGGCCTGTCGCGGCTGGTCGGCAAGACCTATCGGATCGAGGCGCACGGCTGGGCCGACCGGCTCTATGGCGATGTGGTGAAGGGGGAGAAGCAGAACTTCTGGGAGAAGTTCTATCGCACCCACCTGCCGCGCGTGGACCACCTGCCTGAAGAGGCGCATGGCCGCTGGCTCTATTACAAGCTGTGGCCGAACATGGCCTTTGATATCTACGCCGACCAGATCGATTTCATGCAGTGGCTGCCGATCAGCCCGACCGAGTGCATCTTGCGCGAAGTGGCCTATGCCTTGCCCGATAGCCGCCGCGAAATGAAGCTGGCCCGCTATGCCAACTGGCGGATCAACCGCGTGGTCAATGCCGAGGATACCTGGCTCATCACCCGCGTGCAGCAGGGCATGCAGAGCAAGTCCTACGGCACCGGCCCGATCGCGAAGAGCGAGGTCTGCCTGCGCAGCTTCGCCCGCAAGATCCGGGCGCTGATCCCCGAGGCGCGGCAGGCTTTTCAGCCTGGGGCCGGGTGGAGCAGGAACAGATAAGAACTTCTCCCACCTCCCGTTCGTGTCGAGCGTAGTCGAGACACGTTGCGCGAGGTGTCTCGACTACGCTCGACACGAACAGACCTTGGTATGACGAAGACCTACGACGCACTGATCATCGGCGGTGGCCATAATGGCCTGACCTGCGCCTTCTACCTCGCCCGTGCGGGCATGCGCGTGCGGGTGCTGGAGCGGCGGCACATTGTCGGCGGCGCGGCGGTGACGGAGGAATTCCACCCCGGCTTCCGCAATTCGACTGCCAGCTACACGGTCAGCCTGCTGCGCCCAAAGGTGATCGCGGACATGAAGCTGCACGATTACGGCTACCGTGTGATCGAACGGACCATCAGCAACTTCTTCCCGTTCGAAAACGACTACGTGAAGCTCGGCGGCGGCTCCGGCCGGACCGAGGCGGAGTTCGCGCGCTTTTCGAAGAAGGATGCCGAGGCTTATCCGAAGTACGACGCGGCGCTGGAAAAGGTTGCCAACGTGCTGCGCGACCTCAGCTTGCAGATCCCGCCCAATGTCGGCGGGGGCCTGTCCTCGCTGGTCGCGGCGGCGCAGCAGGGCTGGCCGATGGCGAAGCTCGACCTGTCGGTCCAGCGCGACCTGCTCGATATCTTCACCAAGTCGGCCCGCCAGTTCCTCGATGGCTGGTTCGAGCATGACTATGTCCAGTCGGCCTTCGCTTTCGATGCCGTGGTCGGCAACTATGCCGGGGTTTCGACCCCCGGTTCGGCCTATGTCCTGCTGCATCACGTCTTCGGCGAGGTGAACGGCAAGCTGGGCGCCTGGGGTCATTCGGTCGGCGGGATGGGCGCGATCACCCAGGCCATGGCCCGCGCCTGCGAGGACCAGGGCGTCGAGATCAGCCTCGAGGCACCGGTCGCCAAGGTGCTGGTCGATGGCGGCAAGGTGCGGGGCGTGAAGCTGGAAAGCGGCGAAGAGATCGTCGCCCCGATTGTTGCGTCCAATGCCGGCCCGGCGCTGCTCTATCGCCAGTTGGTCGATTCCAGCGATCTGGACGAGGACTTCAATCGCCGGATCAAGGGCTTCAAGACCTGCTCGGGCACCTTCCGGATGAACGTGGCCTTGTCCGAACTGCCCGATTTCAGCGTCCTGCCGGGCAAGGAACAGGCCGAGCACCACACCGCCGGGATCATCATCGCGCCGGGCATGGATTACATGGACCAGGCCTTCATCGACGCCCAGCAGCACGGCTGGTCGAAGAAGCCGATCGTCGAGATCAAGATTCCCTCGACCGTGGACGACAGCCTCGCCCCTCCCGGCTGCCATGTCGCCTCGCTGTTCTGCCAGCAGTTCGATCCGACCGTCGACTGGGACGCCAACCGCGACAAGGTGGCCGATCTGATCATCGATACGGTCACCGATCACGCCCCCAACTTCAAGAAGTCGGTGATCGCCACGCAGATCCATTCGCCGTGGGACCTGGAGCGCAAGTTCGGCCTGATCGGCGGGGACATCATGCATGGCACGATGGGCATCGACCAGCTGTGGGCCGCGCGCCCGGTGCTGGGGCATGGCGACTATCGCGGGCCGATCAAGGGCCTCTACATGTGCGGCGCGGGCACGCATCCGGGTGGCGGGGTGACCGGCGCGCCGGGCCACAACGCGGCCCACGCGATCCTGGCCGATCGTCCGCTGATCAGGAAGCTGCTGCGGTCCTGACCTGACGGGTCGCAAGATAGACCGGCAGACCGGCACCGATCAGCAGGGCGGCATAGGCCATCGCCTCTGTACCCAGTCCGTATTCGGCCCAGAAGAAGAAGGCCACGGCTACCAGCGCCGCCAGCACGGTCAGTGCCTGGCCGCGCGCGAGCTTGAGCGCGGCCAGCGCGGCCATCAGGTAGGCCACCAGCCCCGCCGAGAGGCTGACCGAGGCGATGAAGCCGAACAGGTCGGTCATCCCCTTCTGATAGTTGAGCAGGGTGATCCCGCTCAGCAGACCGCTAGACACCAGGTGTGAGCGGACCGGTGTGCCGTGCCTGCCTTCCTGCGCGAACCAGGCCGGAAAGACCCCGCCCTTGGCCATGGCCCAGGGCATTTCCGCCTGGACCAGCACCCAGCCATTGAGCGTGCCGAAGGCGCTGATCGCCGCGAACAGCGCAACGGCGATCGCCACGTCGCCGCCCAGGTAGCGGCCGAGATAGCTGGCGATCGGGGCCGGGCTGGCGGCGGCCTCTTCAACCGGCATGTACAGTGCGAAGGCGGCGGAAATGCCGAAGTAGATGAGGCCCGTCAGCGCCACGCCCAGCATCGTTGCCCGGGCAATGTTGCGCTGCGGGTTCTCCACCTTGTCGGCTGGAACGGTGGCCGCCTCCAGCCCCAGGAACCCCCAGAAGGTCAGCCCGGCGGCCAGGGCGATGTTGTCGACCGTGAAGGGTACGCCGGGGTCGGGCGCGCGCGGGGCGCCGGTCGCGAACAGGTAAACCGCAATGCCGATCAGGCCGATCAGCGGCAACAGCTTCAGCACCACGGTCACTTCCTGCAGTCGCCCCGCTTCGCGCACGCCGCGGATATTGATCAGGGTGACGGTCCACACGCAGGCCACGGCCAGCACGGCCGGCAGGCCCTGCGTTTGGCCCAGCACCGGCCAGATCAGCGCAAGGGCGCTGACCACGGCCACCGCGACCGCTGCATTGCCCACCCAGCTCATCACCCAATAGGCCCAGGCCGTGGTGAAGCCGGCCAGTGGCCCGAAGGCGGCCGTGGCATAAGCGTATGGCCCCCCGGCGAGCGGCAGCTTGCGGCCCAGCGCCGCGAAGACCTGCGCAAGCGCAAGCGCGCCGACGATGGTGATGCCCCAGCCGGCAAACTGGTTCCAGCCGAGCGGGGCCAGCTGGGCAGGCAGAACATAGATGCCCGATCCCACCATGTTGCCAATGACCAGCGCCAGCAGCGCCCAGAATCCCAGCTTGCGTTCCATTGGCGTTTTCCCCCTTGCAGGGCAGACTACCGCTTGATCGCGCGGCGTCACCATGTTTCTTGGGGCTCGCATGAACACCGTCACCACCCAATCCTGGCTGGCCCGTGCGGGCGCCTATCATCCGCGGTTGATCCGCGCCGCCATGGCCATGAACGAGAACGACCTGCCGGTGGCGGAGCCGCTGCTGCGGCAGCATCTCAAGGAGGATCCGTTCGACGTGCAGGCGATCCGCCTGTTTGCGGAACTGGCCGGGCGGATCGGGCGCTATCGCGATGCGGAGAACCTGCTGCGCCGCGCGGTCGAACTGGCCCCCGGCTTTACCCCGGCGCGCGCCAACCTGGCGCTGGTGCTCTATCGCCAGAACCGCCCGGCCGAGGCGATCGCGGAACTGAACCAGGTGCTGGAGGAAGAGCCCGACAATCCCGGCCACGCCAACCTCCAGGCCGCCGCGATGGGCCGCATCGGCGAATTCGACGAGGCGATCCAGCTCTACGAGCGGGTGCTGGAACAGGCCCCGGGCCAGCCGCGCGTGTGGATGAGCTTTGGCCACATGCTGAAGACCGTCGGCCGGCTGGCCGAGGGGATTGCCGCCTACCGCAAGGCGATCGAGGTGATGCCGACGCTTGGCGAGGCCTGGTGGAGCCTGGCCAACCTCAAGACCGTGAAGTTCGACGATGCCGATATTGCGGCCATGCGCGCCGCGCTGGAGCAGGGCGGGGTGGCCAAGGAGGACCGTTTCCACCTCGATTTCGCGCTGGGCAAGGCGCTGGAGGACCGGGGCGAGGCGGAGGCGAGCTTCGCGCACTATGCCGCCGCCAATGCCCTGCGCCGCACCGAGCTGAAGTATGATGCCGATGAAACCACCCGCCTGGTCGACCGGCTGATCGAGCTTGCCACGCCCGAATTCTTTGCCGCGCGTGCCGGGCAGGGCTGCGATGCCCCCGATCCGATCTTCGTGCTGGGCATGCCGCGCGCCGGATCGACCCTGGTCGAGCAGATCCTGTCGAGCCACAGCCTGGTCGAGGGGACCAGCGAATTGCCCGACATTCCCGCCCTGACGCGGGAGGTGCGGCAGTACCCGCTCGGCCTGCCGGAACTTTCGGCCCCGGACCTGGCGAGACTGGGCGAGGAATTCCTGAAACGTAGCCGGATCCAGCGCAAGACCGACCGGCCGTTCTTCATCGACAAGCTGCCCAACAACTGGCTGCACGCGGTCTACATCATGATGATCCTGCCCGGCGCGAAGATCGTCGATGCTCGCCGTCATCCGCTCGGCTGCTGCTTTTCCAACTTCAAGCAGCACTTCGCGCGCGGCCAGGCCTTCAGTTACAGCCTGACCGACATGGGCCGTTACTATGCCGATTACGTGCGGCTGATGGCGCACCTTGACCGGGTCCAGCCGGGGCGGGTCCATCGGGTGATCTACGAGAACATGGTCGACCAGACCGAACGCGAGGTGCGCGCCCTGCTGGCCTATTGCGGGCTGGAGTTCGAGTCGGCCTGTCTGGAATTCCACCGGACCGAACGCGCGGTGCGCACCCCCAGCTCCGAACAGGTGCGCCGCCCGATCTTTCGCGAGGGGACCGAGGCGCACGTGCCGTTCGAACCCCATCTCGGCCCGCTCAAGGAGGCCCTGGGCGAAGTATTGACCGCCTATCCGCAAGTTCCGGCAGCGTGGTAATTCTGCCACGTTGTTGCAGTGATTAGCGGATTCTTTACGGGCAATGCTTGACCAGAGCGCCTTCCGGAATCAGTGTCTTCCCTGAAATCTACAGGATGGGGTATCCATGAAACTTGCAATTCGCCGCGCAGCCGGTTCCGCCCTGCTTGCCACTACTGCGCTCACCGCCCTGCCGGCGCTGGCGCAGGATGCCGCTGACGAGGTCGATGCCAACGAAATCGTGGTGACGGCGCAGAAGCGCACCGAAAACCTTCAGAACGTGCCGATCTCGATCCAGGCGCTCGGTACGGCCAAGCTTGAACAGCTCAACATCACCGACTTCAAGGGCTATGCCCAGCAGCTGCCCTCGGTCTCGTTCCAGGGTGGCGGCGTCCCCGGCTCGAACGTGGTCTACATGCGCGGCGTTGCCTCGGGCGGTGACGGCAACCACTCCGGTTCGCTGCCCTCCGTCGGCGTCTATCTCGACGAACAGCCGGTCACCACGATCGGCGGCAACCTCGATGTCCACATCTATGACATCGCCCGCATCGAAAGCCTGTCGGGCCCGCAAGGCACGCTCTATGGCGCCTCGTCGCAGGCCGGTACGCTGCGCATCATCACCAACAAGCCCAGCACTGCCGGGTTCGAAGGTTCGATCGATGGCGAGATCAACACCGTCAAGAACGGCGCGATCGGCGGCAAGCTCGATGCCATGGTCAATGCCCCGATCAATGACCGGATGGCCCTGCGCGTCGTCGGCTTCTACCAGCGCGACGCGGGCTATATCGACAACGTGGCCGGCCAGCGCTGCTTCCTGCCCCAGCCGGGCGGGATCTGCATCAACAACGCCGCCTTTGTCGAAAACAACTATAACGAGACCGAGATCTTCGGCGGCCGCGCCGCGCTGAAGGTCGATCTGGACGACAACTGGACGGTGACCCCGTCAATTGCCTACCAGAAGATGCTGGGTGAAGGCTCCTATGCCTTCGACCAGCGCGTCGGCGATCTGAAGATCCAGCGCTTCGGCCCGGAAACCCGGACCGACAAGTGGGTCCAGGCAGCGCTGACCATCGAAGGCAAGATCGGCAGCTGGGACGTGACCTATGCCGGCGCCTACCTTGATCGCAAGGTCTTCGGCGAAAGCGATTACACCGACTACGCCGAAGCCTATGACCAGCTCTATGCCGCCTATAACGGTCTGGCCGGTTACTTCTACTTCCAGGATTCGCTGGGCCGCACGATCAACCCGCAGCAGCGCATCCGCGGCGGCGATCACTTCAAGAAGCTGAGCCAGGAACTGCGGATCGCCTCGCCGGCCGATCAGCCGCTCCGCTTCGTCGGCGGCGTGTTCTACCAGCGCCAGTCGAACGACATCCTGCAGGATTACTATGTCACCAACCTGGGCCCGCTGGTTTCGGTCAATGGCCGTCCGGGCACCCTGTGGCTGACCAAGCAGGAGCGCGTTGACAAGGACTATGCGGCCTTTGGCGAAGTCAGCTTTGACATCATGGAAAACCTGACGCTCACCGGCGGTGCGCGCTACTACAAGTTCGACAACACGCTGATCGGGTTCTTCGGCTTTGGCCGCAACCCGAACGACAATTTCAACGCCTATCCGCGTAATGGCGCGGGCAGCTCGCGCACCGGCGTGGCCCAGTGCTTCACCACCACCGGCTCGCGCCTGCGTCCGGTGGCCGGGACGCCCGGCGTCAAGCTGCTGCCGGGCGTGGTCGATGGCACGCCCTGCACCAACCTGGGCGTCTGGAACGGCTCGGGCGTCGATCCGGTCCGCGTCAAGGACGATGGCGTAACCTGGCGCGTCAACCTGAGCTGGAAGGCCACGGATGATGTGCTGCTCTATGCCACCGCCTCGAAGGGCTTCCGTCCGGGCGGCGTGAACCGCCGGGCCGACGTCGGTCCCTATGATGCGGACTTCCTGATCAACTACGAGTTCGGCTGGAAGACCACCATCATGCCGGGCCTGCGCTTCAACGGCGCGGTCTATCAGCAGAACTGGAACGACTTCCAGTTCTCCTACCTCGGCGCGAACAGCTTCACCGAGATCAAGAACGGCCCGGATGCGCGCATCCGCGGTGTTGAAATGGATCTGTCCTACAACCGCGACGGAATTTTCCTGCAGTTGGCCGGGCTCCTATACCGATGCCAAGACGATCCAGAACCTCTGCGCGATCGCCGACCCGACCTATGCCTGCACCGGGCCCGGGAACAGCGTCGTTTCGCCGGTTGGCACCCGCCTGCCGGTTACCCCGATGTGGAAGCTGAACGGGACCGCGCGCTATACCTTCGAAACGAGCGGTTCGGCCCGCCCCTATGGCCAGTTGAACTGGGCCTTCCAGAGCTCGGCCAGCAGCGACATCCGCGTGGCCGATGCCTTCAAGCTGGGTCGCCTGCTCGATTATGGCACCGTCAACCTGGCCTTCGGGATCGAGTGGGACAGCTTCAACCTCGAACTGTTCGCCTCGAACCTGTTTGACGAGCGCGGCCAGGCTTCGCGCTACGTCCAGTGCGGCCAGTGCTACCAGCGCCCCTACATCGTGCCGATCACCCCGCGCACGATCGGCCTGCGCGCCGGCACGAAGTTCTAGAGTTGGAGAGGAGGCCCGGGGGTCTTCGGGCCCTCAGAAGGCTGACTTGATCGAGGGCGGTAGGGGCAACCCTGCCGCCCTCTTTTCATCGGCGCAGCGCTATTCCGGCAGCTTGCAGACCTCGACCCAGCGCGCGCCGATCAGTTCGGCGAGGCGGCGCGGCTCCAGCTCCACCGATGAGGTACGCGATCCGGCTGCCGGGAACACGGTGGGATAGGCCAGCAGCGACCGGTCGGCCAGGATCGGCAGCGGGGTGGCCAGGCCGAAGGGGCAGACCCCGCCCACGGCATGGCCGGTCAGGGCCAGGGTCTCGTCGGGATCCAGCATCCGGGGACGCCCGCCCAGCTCGGCCTTGCAGCGGGCATTTTCCAGCCGGGCATCGCCGCGCGCCACCAGCAGATAGGGTGTCTCGCCAACGCGAAAGGCCAGGGTCTTGGCGATCCGGCCGGGTTCAACCCCCAGCGTGGCGGCGGCCTCCGCAACCGTGGCGGTCGATTGCGCCTGGTCGATCAGCCGCACATCGGGCGCATGTTCGGCCAGCCAGGCGACCGCGCTTTCGTGGCTCACCGCTGCAAGGCCCTGACCAGCTCCGCCGCCGCGCAGCTGACATCGGCCCAGGTATCCTCGAAATGCTCCTCGCCGCCGTAATAGGGATCGGCCACCGCCGCGCCCGCGCGCTCCGGCACCAGATCGAGCAGGAGCTGCGGCTGGCTGATCGCGTCATCCGGCACGATTGCCAGGGCGTTGGCCAGGTTTGAATGGTCCATCACGAACACGTGGCTGAACCTGCGGAAATCCTCCGCCACCAGCTGCCGCCCGCGCAAGCCGGCGATCTCGGCGCCATAGCTGCGCGCCGTTTCCTGCGCGCGCGGATCGGGCGGATCGCCCACGTGATAGGCCGCCGTTCCGGCGCTATCGATCATCACATCCAGCCCGGCCGCTTCGGCCGCCAGACGGAACGCCCCTTCGGCCATCGGCGAACGGCAGATGTTGCCAAGGCAGACGAACAGCACGGCGGGTCTAGTCATCGCTGTCTCCAAACCGCTCCAGCCGGAACGCGGCTTTCAGGTAATCCTCCGCCGCCGCTTTCAGCATCGGCTCCTTGGCAAAGGCTTCGGCCGGGAGCGGGGCCACGCCCAGCGCGTCCATCAGCGTCCACAGGGCGAACCTGCGGCCCGGTTCCCGTTCCACCCCGAAGGCGATCTTCAGCTTTTCCAGTGCCCGCTCGTAATCAGCCTCGGTCAGTTCGGCCGGGTCCTCGGTCCCGAAGAAGTGCAGGATCAGCGCGTCGAGATCCATCGGCTCATAGCCAGCCCAGCGTCAGCGCCGCCCAGACCGACCCGCCGCCCGCCAGCAGCGCCAGCAGATAGCCGGCCCAGCCTCGCCCGCCCCGGCGCTGCCGGTCCCAGACCAGTTCGACTTCGGGTAGCGGCGGCGCTTCCGGCGCGCCGCCCTTGGGCGGGAACCTCTCCTCCAGCCGCCGGATCAGGCCGGGCAGGCGCAGCAGGGTTTCGGTATCTTCCTTGAGCCGGTCGGCCAAGGCCGCTTCCGGCCCCAGCTCGTCGCGCATCCAGTTCTTCACGAAGGGACCGGAGACTTCCCACATGTTGATGCCGGGGTTGAGCGCGGTGGCCAGCCCTTCGACCATCACCATGGTCTTTTGCAGCAGCAGCAGGTGCGGCTGGGTCTGCATGTCGAAATCGCGGGTGATCGCGAACAGCCCGTCCAGCATCTGGCCCACGGACAGTTCCGCCACCGGCTTGCCGCGCATCGGCTCGCCCACGGCGCGCAGCGCGGTCGCGAATTCGTCGACCGAGTGATAGCTCGGCACGTATTGCGCCTCGAAATGGATCTCGGCGACGCGGCGGTAATTGCCGGTGGTCAGGCCATAGAGGATCTCCGCGAGCCAATAGCGGGCGCGGCGGTCGATCCGGCCCATGATGCCGAAATCGATCGCGGCGATGGTGCCATCCGGCTGCACGAACAGGTTGCCCTGGTGCATGTCGGCATGGAAATAGCCGTGGCTGATCGCCTGGGTCAGGAAGGCGATAACCAAGCGGCTCGACAGTTCGGGCAGATTGACTCCGCTGGCTTCCAGCGCCGCGCGGTTGCTGATCTTGATGCCGTCGATCCATTCGATCGTCATGACCCGGCCATTGGTCCGGTCCCAATCGATCTCCGGGATGCGGTAGCCCTCGAAGCCCTTCATCGCCTCGGCCAGTTCGGAGGCCGAGGCCGCCTCGCGCCGCAGGTCCAGCTCGCGCAGGGTCCAGCGCTTGAGGTTGGCGATGACCAGGCGCGGGCGCAGCCGCGCCGCTTCGCCGCCCAGCGCCTCAAGGTGGGCGGCGGCCCATTCATAGGTCTCGATATCGGCGGCGAACTTTTCGCGGATGCCGGGGCGCAGCACCTTGATCGCCACGGTGCGCCCGTCAGTGGTCACGCCCTTGTGGACCTGGGCGATCGAGGCTGCGCCGACCGGCACGGGATCCACGCTGGCGAAGAGTGCGTCCAGTGGCTTGCCGAAGCTGGCCTCGATCTCGGCCCGGATCGCGGCAAAGGGAACGGGCGGCAGGCTGTCCTGCAGGCTCAGCAGGTTGTGGGCAGCTTCCTCGCCCACCAGGTCGGGGCGCGTGGCCAGCGTCTGGCCCAGCTTGATCGCCGCCGGGCCGATCGCCTGGAAGGCCCCGGCATAGTCCGGCACGCGCGGCTGGAACGTGCCCAGCCGGGCCAGCCGGAACAGCCGCTTGACCGGCAGCGGCGCGTTGCGATCCTGCTCGATCCCGCGCAGCGCGCCGTGTTTCGCGAGGATCCGGCCCCAGCGCAGCAGCCGGATCAGGTGCGTGGTGGGGCGCGTCACTTCAGATCTTCCATCCCGAGTGGATGGCGACCAATCCGCCCAGGATCGGCTCCACCCGGGTGCGGGTGAACCCGGCCGCGCGGATCATGCCTTCGAATTCGGGCATGGTCGGAAAGCGGCGGATCGATTCGATCAGGTAGCGATAGGAATCGGCATCGCCGGCGATCGCCTGGCCGATCCGGGGAACCAGCTGGTGCGAATAGAGATCGTAGACCTCCTTGAAGCCCGGCCACTGGGTGGTCGAGAATTCCAGGCAATAGAACCGCCCGCCATGCTTCAGCACGCGGTACGCCTCCGCCAGGGCGTGGTCGATCCGGGTCACGTTGCGGATGCCGAAAGCGATCGTGTAGGCATCGAAGAACCGGCTCGGGAAGCTCAGCTCCTCGGCGTTCTGGCGCGACCAGACCAGACTGTCCAACCCCTTGTCCATGGCCCGCTCGATCCCGACGTCGAGCATGTCCTGGTTGATGTCGGACACGGTGATGGTCGCACCCCGCGCCGCCATGCGGAACGCGATGTCGCCCGTGCCGCCCGCCATGTCGAGGATCTGCTCGCCCGGCTGCGGCTTGACCCGGCGCACGAACTTGTCCTTCCACAGCCGGTGCATGCCCGCCGACATGGCATCGTTCATCACGTCGTACTTGCGCGCGACGCTGGAAAAGACGGCGCCAACGCGCTCGGTCTTTTCCTCGGGAGTGACCTCTTCGTAGCCGAAGGAAACTTGTTCGCTCATAGGCCTCGCGCCTTACGCGGGTTTGTGGCCCGCGCAAAGGGGGACGTCATCCCGGGCTTGACCCGGGATCACTGGCCGATAGGGCATGGGCGGCCTGCCAGCGATCCCGGCGCAGGGCCGGGATGACGAAAGCCTGCAAATGCCCGAATTGCCCGAAGTCGAAACCACTGTGCGCGGCCTGGCGCGCTACCTTGATGGCGCGCGGCTGGCGCGGGTCACGCCGCGCCGCGCCGATCTGCGCCGCCCGTTCCCCGCTGACCTCGCCCAGGCACTGACCGGGGCGACTGTTACCGGCCTGTCGCGGCGCGCGAAGTACGGCCTGATCCACACCGACCGGGGACGCACCATGGTGTTTCACCTGGGCATGTCCGGGCGCTGGCGGATCGATCCGGAGGATATCGGCACGCACGATCACCTGGTGCTGGAAACCGCCTCCGGCCATGTCCTGGCGCTCAACGATCCGCGCCGATTCGGCTCGGTCGACCTGGTGGACGAAGTGGCTTTGGGCCAATGGCCAGCCTTTGCGGCACTGGGCCCCGAACCGCTGGGAGATGACCTGACTGCGGCGCACCTCAAGGCGGCGCTGGCCGGGCGCAGCGCGGCGATCAAGCTGATGCTGCTCGACCAGCGGATCGTCGCGGGGCTGGGCAACATCTATGTCTGCGAGGCGCTGTTCCGCGCAGGCATCGATCCGCGCAAGGCGGCGGGCCAGGTGTCCGCCCCGGCGCTGGCCCGGCTGGTGCCCGCGATCAAGGCCGTCATTGCCGAGGCGATCGAGGCCGGCGGCAGTACCCTGCGTGATTATGCCCAGCCCGATGGGCAACTGGGCTATTTCTCCAAGCAGTTCGATGTCTATGACCGCACCGGCCAGCCCTGCACCCGCTGCGCTGCCCCCGTGCAACGCTTTGCCCAGGGCGGGCGCAGCACCTGGCATTGCGCGAAGTGCCAAAGATAGCCGGGCCAAAGATCGCCAGGAATGCTTGACGATTCGGCATGCCGTGGCTAAGGGCCGCGCTTTCCTGCGGGTCGACTCCGCACAACTGATCGAGATTCAAGGACGAACATGGCCAATACGCCGCAAGCCAAGAAGCGCATCCGCCGCAACGAACGCCGGGCCGAGATCAACGGCAACCGCATCAGCCGCATCCGCACCTTCGTGAAGAAGGTCGAAGCCGCGCTTGCCGGTGGGGACAAGGCCGCCGCTGCCGAAGCGCTGCAGGCTGCCCAGCCGGAACTGGCCCGCGGCGTGGCGCGCGGCGTGCTCCACAAGAACACCGCTTCGCGCAAGCTGTCGCGGCTGACCAAGCGCGTCGCGGCGCTCTGATTCGCGCGCCCGGCGGTCCTCTCGGGGGCAGCCGGCGGGACGAAAACGGAACGTTCACTTGCAAGCGGCCGGCGGGCTTCCCGCCGGCCGCTTTCGCATGTGCCCGGCCTGGCCCTGCTGCGCTGCGGCAATGTCAGGAAATCCCGCGATTCGGTTTCGATCGGTCAGGAAAATGTAACCTTAACAAGCTCTTGTTCGCGATCGACGCGATTGCGGCAGGTCAAGTTGAGTCAAGGCCATTTATTTCACTTTTTTTGCAGTCGGTGCCTTGCTCTGGCTGATGGGCGGGGCATAACTAGCGACAAGCCCGGCGTGAGAATCACCTTGGGCCTTGCAAACAGAATTGATTGACGGCGTCGGCAATTTGGGGGCCGGCGACCGGTTTCCTCGTGTCAATCGCGACATGGGGTAGGGTGGTTTTTTGGGGGCCGCAGGGGTGTCGGGACCAAATTTGAACAATTCGCGCGGGTCCGCCGCGCATGGCGGAGCAGACGACGAGCGCATGCAACAAGAACAGGAAGCGCTCGACCTTGCCGCCGACTGGGCTGACATCAGCCAGGGCCTGCGCAAGGACCTCGGGCATCAGCTGCACAGCCAGTGGATCAAGCCAATCCAGCTCGGCTCCTTCTGCAAGGAGACCGGGACGCTGGACCTGTACCTGCCGACCGAATTCTCGGCCAACTGGGTGGCGGATCGCTTTGCCGACCGGCTCTCGCTGGCCTGGAAGATCGCCCGCCCCGATATCCGCACCGTGCGGATCGCGGTGCTGCCCGGACGGCGGGCCATGCCCGGACTTCGCCTGGGCCGTGAGGATGGCCGCCGTGCCGCCAACGATGGCGCGCCGCTGGCCCAGCCCGGCGATGCGCTGGGCATGGGCAATGCCGATTTTGGCGGGATTGGTGCGGGTGGAATCGGCGGGCCGATCGGGCTTGACCCCTCGCTGACCTTCGCCAGCTTCGTGACCGGTGCGGCCAACGTGCTGGCCAGCAATGCCGCGCAGCGCATGGCCGCTACCGAAACGCCGCAGTTCGCGCCGCTCTATCTCAAGGCGGCGACCGGGCAGGGCAAGACCCACCTGCTGCACGCGATCGGCCATGCCTATCTCGCCAATCACCCGCGGGCGCGCATCTTCTACTGCTCGGCCGAGCGCTTCATGGTCGAATTCGTCCAGGCGCTGCGGCAGAACCAGACGATCGAGTTCAAGGCGCGGTTGCGCGGGTTCGACCTGCTGCTGGTCGATGACATCCAGTTCATCATCGGCAAGGCCAGCGCCCAGGAAGAGCTGCTCTACACGATCGACGCCCTGCTGGCCGAAGGCAAGCGGCTGGTCTTCGCTGCCGACCGCGCGCCGCAGGCGCTCGACGGGGTGGAACAGCGGTTGCTGTCCCGCCTGTCGATGGGCCTGGTGGCCGATATCCAGCCGGCCGATATCGAATTGCGCCGCGCCATTCTTGAGCACCGGCTGCAGCGTTTCGCCCCCAGCCATGTGCCGGGCGACGTGGTCGAATTCCTCGCCCGCACCATCAATCGCAACGTGCGCGAACTGGTCGGCGGCCTCAACAAGCTGATCGCCTATGCCCAGCTGACCGGCCAGGCCGTGTCGCTCCAGCTGGCAGAGGAACAGCTGACCGATATCCTCTCGGCCAACCGCCGCCGCATCACGATCGACGAGATCCAGCGCACTGTCTGCCAGTTCTACCGGGTCGACCGCACCGAGATGGCATCGAAGCGCCGCGCCCGGGCCGTGGTCCGTCCGCGCCAGGTGGCGATGTACCTCGCCAAGGTGCTGACGCCGCGCTCCTATCCGGAGATCGGCCGCAAGTTCGGCGGGCGCGATCACTCGACCGTGATTCACGCCGTGCGCCTGATCGAGGATCTGCGCGCCCGCGATGCCGACATGGATGGCGACGTGCGCAGTCTGCTGCGTCAGCTGGAAAGCTGATCCACCGTCTTTGAACCGGTAAGCGACAGGCCGTGCACAGCCTTGTGCACAGCTCTGTCCCCGTTAGACTGCCGCCATGCGCGCGTGGATCGCCCTGCCGTTTCTGGCCCTGTCTCTGGGCGCCGCGCTGCAGGCCGAACCGGACAGCGAAAGCTGCGGCCTCTTCCCGCCCGACATGCCGTTCTACGGTGGTTTTTCGGGCTGCGCGCTCAAGCGGGCGGGCCAGCCGCCGCTGTGGAAGGGCCTGCCGAAAGGCGCGGAACAGGTGATCCGCCTGACCTTCACCGATGGTCACGCCTTCTTCTGGCGCAGTGTCACCATTGCCCGCAAGACTGATGGAACAGGCGTGCTGACCGTGATCGGCACCAGCCGGCCGACGCGGATCCGCCCGCCGATGCCCGAAGCGGTGCGCCGCAGGACCAAGCTGAGCCAGGACGATATCGTCCGGCTTGACCGGCTGGCTGACGAAGCCGGGGTGTTCGAATTCGAGCGCGGCACCTGGGACGCGAACGGTGCCGACGGGGACATCTATTTGCATTGCCAGACTCTCGACATGGAGCGGGCCAACGCCGCCGGATATCGCGTGTCCGTGGTCAACATCGGCTGCAACCAGCCGAAGAAGCTGATGCCCTTCGTGAATGAGGTGGTGCGACTGGCGAAGATGAAGAACGGCGGCGGCGGCCAGCTGTTCTATTGAGCGGGCGGGTCGGCCAGCAGCTGTCCCAGCGCCGCCGCCATGCGCGGGGCAATCTCGTCCTCGCTGCAGATATCGACCAGCGCCAGGCCGTCGATCACGGCGATGATCGCGGCGGCGGCGCCTTCGCGGTCGGCCCCTTCGGGCAGGTCGAGCCGGGCATCGACCCACTGCCGGAAACCCGCCATGACCTGGGCAACGATGGCGGGGAAGGGGGCCTCGCCCCGCGCGGCGGCGGCCACCACTTCCACCCACAGCCGCATGAAGCGGCGCATTTCCGGTCCGGTGGTGAACTCGGCGGCGCGGCGGACCAGTTCGGCGGGCGGCAGCGGCGCGCCATCGGGGATCGCCACGGCCAGCCGCATGGCCAGTTCGCCCGCCACCCGGGCCATCACCGCGGCGAGCACTTCGGCCTTGTCGGCAAAGTAATAGAGCAGCATCCGGTCGCTCACCCCGGCCGCTGCGGCGAGCTGGCGCAGGCTGGTGCGGGCGAGGCCATGCTCAAGCAGGTGCCCGGCCAGGCGATTGACCACCGCTTCGCGCTGTTCGTCCCTGATGCCCATTTCGCCCTTGTAGCACTCATTACAATTCGGTACCATGTAGCAGTTGCTACAAGGAGTTTGCCGCTCGTGGATGCCCTATACCAGTTGCTGGCCTTCGTCGCGGTGATCCTGTTCGTGGGCGGCGTGATCCAGACGGGCCTCAGGCCGGTCGGCACCTGGCTGGTCCCGGCGGCGATCAGCCTGCTGTTCCTGGTCTGGTCGGTCTATACCGTGGCCAGCGAAGGGCCGCTGGGCTTCTGGCCCATCCACACCCAGAATGCCTGGGGCAACCAGGTCTGGTTCGACCTGTTGATCGCGATCGGCCTTGCCTGGGCCCTGATCCTGCCGCGCGCCCGCGCCGTGGGGATGCGCCCCTGGCCCTGGCTGGGGCTGATCCTGTGTACGGGCTGCATCGGTCTTGCCGCCATGTTCGCCCGTTGCCGCTACCTTGAAACCCGCCGCCCGGCCTGACGAAGGAGTTCCTGCCGATGACCCTGTTCCGCCTGTTCCTCGCCACCTGCCTCGTCGCGATTGCCGCCTATACCTCGGTCACCATCGCCAACCACGGCTGGAACCTGCTGCCGGTATTCTTCGCCGATATGGCCGAGATGGGCTGGGCGGGTCAGTTCAACCTCGACTTCATGACCTTCCTGGCGCTTTCGGCGATCTGGGTGGCCTGGCGGCACCAGTTCAGCGCGGCTGGCCTGGGGCTGGCCGTGCTGGCCTTCTTCGGCGGGATGCTGTTCCTTGCGACCTATCTGCTGATCCATCTGCAACGCAGTCGCGGCGACATGAAGGTGGTCCTGCTGGGTGAAGGGCGCGCGGCATGAGCGCGGCACCGGTCGAGGTGGTCCGGGCGTTCCTCAAGGCGATGGAGCCGCTCGATTTCAACACGGCCGCGGCCATGCTGGCACCGGGCTGTACCTATACCAACCCGCCACCGATCGGCACGGTAACCGGCCCGGCGGGGATGCGCGCCGTGCTTGAGCCGTTCTTCGCGCCCACGCTGGACAACGAGTTCTGCATCCTGCGCGAAGCGGCCGATGGCCCTGTGGTCATCGTCGAGCGGCTGGATCGCCACCAGCTGGCCGACAAATGGGTCGAACTGCCCGTCACCGGCGTGTTCGAGGTCCATGATGGCTTGATCACCTATTGGCGCGACTATTACGATGCGGCGACGATCCAGTCGCAATGGCCCGGCCGATGACCGACTTCACGCCCTTCATGACGCCCAGCGGCATCGCGGCGCTGCGCACGCCCGACAGCCGCTTTGCCGGCCTGCCGAGCTATGCCTTTGCGCCGCATTACCGCGATGACCTGCCCGGATATGACGGCCTGCGGGTCCATTACCTCGATGAAGGCCCCGGCGATGCGGCGGTCACCTTCCTGTGCCTGCACGGGCAACCGGCCTGGTCCTATCTCTATCGCAAGATGATCCCGGTCTTTGCCGGGGCGGGGCACCGCGTCGTCGCGCCAGACCTGCTGGGCTTCGGCCGGTCGGACAAGCCGGTCGAGGAAGCGGTCTATACCTTCGCTTTCCACCGCGACATGCTGAAGGCCTTCATCGCGGCACTCGATCTGCGCAACGTGGTGCTGGTCTGCCAGGATTGGGGCGGCATCCTGGGGCTGACGATCCCGCCCGACATGCCGGAACGCTTCACCCGCCTGCTGGTGATGAACACCACGATCCCGGTTGGTGAACCGGTGAGTGAGGGTTTCGATCGCTGGCGCACCTTCAATCGCGGCCAGCCCGATCTCGATATCGCCGCGCTGTTCCGGCGCAGCCAGCCCGACCTGGCGGCCGATGAAGCCGCCGCCTATGCCGCCCCGTTTCCCGATGCCCGCTACAAGGCCGGGGTGCGGCGCTTCCCCGAATTGGTGATGACCGATCCCGGCATGCCCGGTATTCCCGAGGCGCGGCGCGCGCGCGACTGGTGGCGGGACGAATGGCGCGGCCCGACCTTCATGGCCGTAGGCATGGCCGATCCGGTTCTGGGGCCCGATGTCATGGCTGCCCTGCGCGGCTCGATCCACGGCTGCCCGGCACCGCTCGAAGTGGCGGATGGCGGTCATTTCGTGCAGGAAAAGGGCGAACCGATCGCCCGCGCGGCTTTGGCCGCCTTCGGGCTTTGACCGGCCTGACCGAGCGTCAGGCCGAAAGGCCGCCGTCGACGATCAGTTCGCTGCCGGTGGTGAAAGCCGCCCGATCACTGGCCAGGAACACCACGGCATCGGCCACGTTCTGCGGCTCGCCCAGGTGGCCCAGCGGGTGCATGGCGGAGACGTTGGCCATCACCTCGTTGTTGCCCACGCCCTGGGCGGCGGCGAAATCGTCGATCAGGTGGCGGCCCATGTCGGTATCGATCACGCCGGGGTGCACCGAATTGACCCGGATTCGCGCTGCGGCCAGTTCCTTGGCGCAGCCTTTGGTGAACAGGCGGACCGCGCCCTTGGTGCTGTTGTAGCAGGTCGCCCCGGCCGCCCCCTCGATCCCCGCCACGGAGGACAGGTTCACGATCGCCGTGCCGCCGCGCCAGAGATAGGCGCGCTCCGCCAGCAGCGGCGCCGCAGCGCGGGTTCCCAGGAACACCCCTTCGACATTGACCGCGTGGAGCCGCCGCCAATCGTCCAGGGTCGTGGCCAGGATCGGCTTGAACAGCCACAGCCCGGCATTGTTGACCAGCACGTCCAGCCCGCCCGCCTCGGCGCGCAGCCAGTCCATCGTCATCTCCCAGTCGGATTCGCTGGTCACGTCCTGGGCGCGGGCAATCCCGCCAATCTCGCTGGCCAGCTCGGTCGGAGCGACCAGGTCGGTCACCGCCACTTTTGCGCCCGCCGCGGCGAGCGCCCGCGCGGTGGCGGCACCCAGTCCCTTGCCCGCGCCAGTGACGAGGGCGATCCGCCCTTCAAGATCAGCCATGGCTCAGGCTCCCACGGGTTGCTGGAACAGCTGCTCGCGCAGTTCGCGCCGCAGGAACTTGCCATTGGCATTGCGCGGCAGGGCCTGGTCCATGAACCAGACGTAGCGCGGCACCTTGTGCTTCGCCATGACCGTGGCGCAGTGCGCCTTGAGGCCCGCTTCATCCAGGCTTTCGCCCGGTTTCAGCACCACGGCCACGGCCACTTCCTCGCCCAGCCGTTCGTCCGGCACGCCGAACACGCAGCACTCGGCGACGGCCGGATGGCGATAGATCCCGGCCTCGACCTCGGTGCAATAGACGTTTTCGCCCCCGCGCAGGACCATGTCCTTCTTGCGGTCGACGATATAGATGAAGCCATCCTCGTCGATCCGGGCGACGTCGCCGGTGTGCAGCCAGCCGTCGGTGATCGCGGCGGCAGTGGCTTCGGGCCGGTTGAGGTAGCCCTTGATCACTGACGAGCCCTTGACCCACAGCTCGCCCACCTGGCCCTGCGACACCTCGTTGCCATCGTCATCGACGCATTTGGCTTCGAAGTTGGGCATGGCCGGACCGGCGCTGTCAGGCCGGTCGACGAAGAAATCGCCGCCGACCGAGGTGATTATCCCGCAGGTCTCGGTCATGCCGTAACCGGTCGAGGGGCGGGCCGAGGGGATCTTGCGGTCGATCGCGCCGACCTGATCCGGCGGCACCTGCGCCCCGCCGCCCGACATGTTGAGCAGGCTGGAGGTATCGTACTTGTCGAAATCGGGGTGATTGATCAGCTCACGCGCCATCACCGGCACGCCGGACAGCCCGTTGCAGCGTTCCGCCTCGATCAGTTTCAGCGCCTCGCCCGCGTCCCAGCGATACATCAGCACCATCTTCCCGCCCTGTGCTGTGGCGGCATAGGCGGCGCAATTGTTGGCGGTGACGTGGAACAACGGGGTGGTGACCAGCGTCGCGGGGATCGGCGGTTCGGCGGGGATCGCCGCGCCGCCGCCGCGCTCGGTCGCCATGCCGCTCGACATGCCGGCATAGAGCAGGTTCATCAGGTTGGAGACGCAGCCCCGGTGGGTCAGCTGCGCACCCTTGGGGTGGCCGGTGGTGCCGCTGGTGTAGAAGATGCAGGCATCGGCATCGGGATCGACGTTCACCTCGGGCAGGGCACCGGGATGGGCGATCACATCGGTCCAGGCGATCTGGCCGGGGGCGGGATCGGTCCGCACCGCAATGGTCGGCACCCGGGCGGCGGGGCTGGTGCATTCGGCCAGGCGGGCAAGCCGCTCGGCATCGGCGAAGATTGCCTTAGGGGCCGAATCGGTCAGCGCATAGTCCAGCTCCTCACCGGTCCACCAGGCGTTGGTGCCAACGGCAGCCACGCCCAGGCACAGGCAGGCCCAGTAGATGATCATCCATTCCGGGTAATTGCGCATGGCGATCGCCACCCGGTCGCCCGGCCGCACGCCCTGGTCCCACAGCCAGGCGGCCACGGCCCGCACCTGGTCATGCGCCTGGGCGTAAGTGATGCGCTCACCCTCATAGATCAGGTAGTCGCGCGGGCCGAAGGCGGCGGTCGACAGCCAGAAGGCGCGGGCATTGGGCGGGGCGTTCTTGTAGACCTTCAGCACCTGGCCCAGCACTTCGGCCTCGACGATTTCGAAGGGGCCGCCAGGACCGGTCAGCTCCGCGCGTACCTGGCGCAATTGTGCGTAATGCATGCCTCATCCCATGATTGGTTTTAATTGCCCGATTAGGTGCCGTATCGCGGGGGCAGGGGCAAGAGACTTCCTTTGCCGCATCGCTCAAACGCCCTTAAGAGACGCCGCGATGAGCCTGCCGCCCGACCGCCTCGACCGCTTTGCCCGCCACATCGTACTGCCCGAAGTGGGCGGGGCCGGGCAGGTGGCGCTGAGCGCTGCCCATGTGACGCTGGTGGGCTGTGGCGGGATCGGCTCTCCGGCGCTGCAATACCTCGCCGGGGCCGGGGTGGGGCGGCTGACCCTGATCGACAGCGATGTGGTCGACGTGACCAATCTGCAGCGCCAGACGATCTATGCCGAGGCCGACCTGGGTCGGCCCAAGGCCGAGGCCGCGGTGGATTGGGTGCGCCGGTTCGACAGTGCGATCGAGGTGCGCGCGGTCACGGGGAGGTTGGGGGGCAATGCGGCCGCGCAGCACCTCGAAGGCGCCACCCTAGTGCTCGACGGGTGTGACAACTTCGCGACTCGCCTGGCCGTGTCGGACGCCTGCGTGGCGCTGGGCGTGCCCCTGACCAGCGCGGCGCTGGGCCGGTTTCAGGGGCAGGTCGCGAACTTTGCCGGGCACCTTTCGGATGAGAGCTGCTATCGCTGCTTCGTTGGCGACGCTTTCGATGCCGAGGATTGCGATACCTGCGCCGCCGACGGGGTGCTGGGCGCGATGGCCGGGTGGATCGGCACCTTCGCGGCGATGCACGCCGTGCGGGTGCTGCTGGCGGGCAGCGCGGCGCTGGGCGATCCGCAATGGGGCAAGCTGCACCTGCTCGACGGGCTGACGCCGGCGCTCAGGACCATGCGGATCGTCAAGGACCCGGACTGCAAGGCCTGCGGGCGCCTCTAACCGGGCCAGCCGAACCAGCTTCCCGAAATGCGCACCCAGTCGGGGTCGCCCCAGAACAGGTGGATGGGGATGGCGGTAAGCACGCCATAGACTGCCCAGGCACGATAGGCAGGGTGAATCCGCCTGGTCTGCAAGAGGTCGCAGACGAACAACGGCAAGGCCCACACGATCAATGACAGATCGAACAGCGTGGCCCGGTCGATTGCGCCGTCCTTCGGGATCCAGGTCAAGCGATCGATCCCGGCCAGCAATGGGTAGAGTGTGCCAAGGATCATCAATCGCTTGTGCATTCCGGGGTCAGTCTTGCGAACGGCAAGCGCCCACCCGATGAAGATCGCGAATCCGAACCACATTCGGATCTGTTCCATGAAAATCCCGGTGATCAGGGCTTTCACCGGAACGGCCATCGCTGCCGGCATCATCGCGAAGCCTTTGGCGAAGTCGGTACCGATTTCGTAAACCAGCAAGACCAATGCGAGAAGGATTGCGGGCACCATGGCGAAGCTGAGCATGCCCAGCTGACGGTGCATGGCCTTCCGACCTGTCGCGGCGAGCAGGCACTGACCAAGCAACAACACCAGCCATCCGCCCGATAGCACGGCGTGCACATGCATGATGACCGGAAACGGCGGTCGGTTGCCCTCCGCAACCAGGTCAATCTTGCGCAGCGAATCCGGGATGAAGCCGGCCAGCGCGGTCACCACGAAAAGCGCGGCCATGAACACGAATACCCACGGATTCAGCTCACGGGCGCGCGGCCGTGCGCTCGGGTTATGGGCGGCGGCAATTCCAGTCGACATCACTGCTTCCTCGATTGTGGCGATCGAGGGCAGGCTATGGTGCGGCCCTGTGGCGCAGTAGCCCGATTTTCTTGGGACGAATTATCTGGCGAGGATTTCGGCAACCCATTCGGGCACCAGCCGTGTCGCTGGCCCATGCCTGCTTTCGTGGAACCAATGCGAACCCTGGCTGGCCTCGAGGTTGAGTTCCAGCGTCTTGATCCCCAGGTCACGCGCGTTGCGGACCAGTCCGGCAGCGGGATAGACCGCGCCGGAAGTGCCGATCGAGACGAACAGGTCCGCCTCGCGCAGGGCGGCGTAGATCTCGCCCATGCGATAGGGCATTTCCCCGAACCAGACGACATCGGGCCGAAGGGTGCGCGCCTGGCAGACCGGGCAGGGCGGCCGCTCGATCAGCGGCCCGCGCCAGTGGGAACGGACATCGCAAGAGGTGCACCAGGCCTTCAGGTGCTCACCATGCATGTGCAGCACCCGCCGCGCTCCGGCGCGCGTGTGCAGATCATCCACGTTCTGGGTCACGATCAGCAGCCCGCCGGACCAGTTCGCGTCAAGCTCGGCCAGGGCAAAGTGGGCGGGATTGGGCAGCTTTTCCTGGATGGCGGCGCGGCGCATGTCATAGAAGCGCAGCACCAGGTCCGGATCGCGGGCAAAGGCTTCGGGCGTGGCGACATCCTCCACCCGGTGCTGCTCCCAGAGTCCACCGGCCGAGCGGAAGGTATCGATTCCGCTTTCGGCGGAAATGCCCGCGCCGGTCAGGATCACGATGTTGCGAATCTCTGCCACCTTGGCCTCTTCTTCGTCACCCTGAACTTGTTTCAGGGTCCATTGTGCCTAAAGACTGAACGGCAAGTGTGCGGCACGATGGATGCTGAAACAAGTTCAGCATGACAATGGGGGCCATGACGACAGTGACAAGAATCGGGATTATCGGCAGCGCGGGGCGCATGGGTCAGGCCCTGGTCGAGGCCATCGCCGCGGCCCGGGCAGACCTGGCCGGCGGGGTCGACAAGGGCGATGACCTGGCGGCGCTGGCGGCGGTCAGCGACGTGCTGGTCGATTTCTCGTCCCCTGCGGCGCTCGAAGGCAATCTCGATGCGGCGATGGCGGCGGGCGTGCCGATTGTGGTCGGGACTACGGGTCTTGAGGAACGGCACCACTGGCTGTGCGACAGTGCCGCCCAGCGGATCGCCGTGCTGCAGACCGGCAATACCTCGCTCGGTGTCACCCTGCTCGCCCACCTGGTGCGCGAGGCGGCGAGCCGGCTGGGCGAGGACTGGGATATCGAGATCGCCGAAACCCACCACCGGATGAAGGTCGATGCCCCATCGGGCACCGCGCTGCTGCTGGGCGCGGCGGCGGCGGCGGGGCGGGGCATTGACCTTGGCAGCCATGCCGAGCGCGGGCGTGACGGGATCACCGGCGCGCGCGGAGCGGGCGCGATCGGCTTTGCCAGCTTGCGGGGCGGATCGGTGGCGGGGGACCATACGGTCCATTTCCTCGGCGCGGATGAACGTCTCGCGCTGACCCACCTGGCGGAAAACCGCAGCATCTTCGCCAAGGGTGCGGTCCGTGCGGCGCAGTGGCTGGTGGGCAAGCCGGCCGGCCGGTACGGCATGGGCGAGGTGCTGGGGCTATGATCGGGCCCGATGCCGTGGCGCAATGCCGCTGGCTTGAGCCCGGCGGGACCGAAGCGGCACAGGCGATTTGCGCCTTCGTGCAGGAGATCGGCATCGCAGTGCGGATCGCGCCGATTGCCGGGCGGACCTTCGTGCCGGGCATGGATGTGCACCAGGGCGGCCTGCGGATCGACCCTGAAGTGGCGGCCTATCCCGGAGACCTGTTGCACGAGGCCGGCCATATCGCCGTGATCGAGCAGCCGCGCCGCGCCGCGGTGAGCGATGTCGGTACCGATCCGGCCGAGGAGATGGCGGCGATCGCCTGGTCGGTGGCGGCCGCACGCGCCTGCGGCGTGCCGCTGGCGGTGCTGTTTCATCCCCACGGCTATCGCGGCGGCTCGCAGGCCCTGATCGATGCCTTCGCGGGCGACGGTTCGGTCGGCACGCCGCTGCTGGCCTGGTGGGGCATGACCGAGTGCCCCAAGCCCGGCGAGCAACCCGGCGCGAGGGCTTTCCCGGCCATGGCGCGCTGGCTGCGCTGAGCGGATCGGGCAATGAAGCGCGAGGCGATCTTCGAATTCTTCCGCCGGCTGGCCGAGGACAACCCCTCGCCCGTGACCGAGCTGGAGTTCGGCAATACCTATCAGCTGCTGGTGGCGGTGGTGCTGTCTGCCCAGGCGACCGACGTGGGCGTCAACAAGGCCACCCGCCGCCTGTTCGAACAGGTGAAGACCCCGCAGGCGATGATCGACCTGGGCGAGGAGGGGCTGAAGCAGCACATCAAGACCATCGGCCTGTTCAATTCCAAGGCGAAGAACGTGATTGCCCTGTCGGAGATCCTGGTGCGCGATTTCGGGGGGGAAGTGCCGGCCGACCGCGACGTGCTGACCAGTCTGCCGGGCGTCGGCCGTAAGACCGCCAACGTGGTGATGAACTGCGCCTTCGGGGCCGAGACCTTCGCGGTCGATACCCACATCTTCCGCGTCGGCAATCGCACCGGCCTCGCCAAGGGCAAGACCGTGCTTGCGGTGGAGAAGGCGCTGGAAAAGAAGGTGCCGCAGCCCTTCCGGGTCGGTGCGCACCACTGGCTGATCCTCCACGGCCGCTACATCTGCAAGGCCCGCACGCCCGAATGCTGGCGCTGCCCGGTGGCGGACCTGTGCGGTTACAAACCGAAGACCCTTGCGCCGAAGGGCAAGGCGAAGATCGCCTAGCCCTTCCGCTCGTCGTCGAAGTTCGAGGGATCGAGTTCCAGTCCGGCCCGGCCATCGGCGGCGGTATGGGTCGGGGCATGGGGGTGCTCGACGAATTCCGGCTCGGGCGCTTCCAGCATGCCTTCCCACTTGGTGATGACCGAAGTGGCCACCGCATTGCCGACCACGTTGGTGGCGGTGCGGCCCATGTCGAGGAACTGGTCGATCGCCAGGATGATCGCCACGCCTTCCACCGGCAGGCCGAACATGGCGAGCGTGCCGGTGATCACCACCAGGCTGGCGCGCGGCACGGCGGCCACGCCCTTGGACGAGATCATCAGCGTCAGCAGGATCGCGATCTGCGTGCCGATCGAGAGGTCGATGCCGTAAGCCTGCGCGATGAAGATCGTCGCGAAGCTCATGTACATCATCGAGCCATCGAGATTGAACGAATAGCCCAGCGGCAGCATGAAGCCGGAAATGCGCCGCGGCACGCCGAACCGGTCCAGCTGTTCGAACAGCTTGGGCAGGGCCGCCTCGCTCGACGCGGTCGAGAAGGCGATCATCATCGGCTCGCGGATATAGCGGATCAGGGTGAAGATCCGCCCGCCCAGGAACAGCGCGCCGATCCCCAGCAGGATCGCCCAGAGGATGCCGAGCGAAAGGTAGAACTCGGTCACCAGCTCCACGTAAGTGCCAAGGATGCCCAGCCCGCTCGATGCCACCACCTTCGCGAGGGCGCCGAACACCGCGAAGGGGGCAAAACGCATCACATAGCCGGTGATCTGCAGCATCATCTCGGCCAGGGCATCGGCCCCGCGCACCAGCGGCGCGCCCTTTTCGCCAATGGCGGACAGCGCCACGCCGGCGAACAGCGAGAAGACCAGGATCTGCAGGATATTGTTGGTGGCCATCGCCTCGAAGGCGTTCTTCGGGAAGATGTGCAGGATGAAATCGAAGAAATCGAGCTTCGCCACCGTGCCGACCGAAGCCGCCGTGGCGGAGGAAACGTCTACCCCCACGCCCGGCTGGAAGAAGTTGACCATCACCAGCCCCAGCCCGATCGAGATCAGGCTGGCGATGATGAACCAGGTGATCGCGCGGAACCCGATCCGGCCCAGCGCCGCGCTATCCCCCATGTGGGCGATGCCGACCACGATGGTGGACAGGATCAGCGGCGCGACCAGCATCTTGATCAGGCTGAGGAAGATGCTGGAAAGCAGGCCGAACGACTTGAGGTACAGCTCTTTCAGGTCAGCCTCGACCCCGAATGGCCAGACCGTCACCTCGCCCTTGGGGATGAAGGTGAAGACCAGCCAGCCGGCGACCACGCCCAGCACCATGCCGATCAAGATGTAGAGTGTCAGGCGCCGGTCCATCGCGGTGCTTTCCCCCGAAGTCATTAGGTTGTCTTGCTGGGCTGCCTAACAGGCTGGCGATGCCGGGGCAACGGCACCGGGACCTAGATGCACGGCCATAGGCTTGCTCCCCTCCGCTCGCGGTTACGAAGTGGCGCTCAGCTCCCGGCCAGGGCAGCCAGCGCAATCCGCGCATAGATCCGCGCCAGCACGTCGAGGTCGGCCACGGCCACGGCCTCGTCGCGCTTGTGCATGGTGGCGTTGCACAGGCCGAACTCGATCACCGGGCAGAGCGCCTTGAGGAACCGCGCATCGCTGGTCCCGCCGGTGGTGCTGGCTTCGGGGGTCAGGCCGGTCTCGGCCTCGACCGCGCGGGCGACCATCGCGGAAAAATCGCCCGGCGGGGTCAGGAAGGCTTCGCCCGAGATCACCGCGCGGGCGGTTCCGCCGTGCTTTTCGGCAATGGTGCTCACCCTGTCGGCCAGACCCTGTCCGCTGTGCAGGTCGTTGAAGCGGATCGACAGGCGGGCATGGGCGCGCGCCGGGATCACGTTGGTGGCCGGGTTGCCCACGGTAATGTCGGTGATTTCAAGGTTGGACGGCTGGAACCAGTCGGTCCCTTCGTCCAGCACCAGCGCGTTGAGTTCGGCCAGCATGTTGACCAGCGGCCCGATCGGATTGTTGGCGAGGTGCGGATAGGCCACGTGTCCCTCGCCGCCTTCGACCGTCAGCCAGATGTTGACCGAGCCGCGCCGGCCAATCTTCATCATGTCGCCCAGCCGGTGCACCGAGGTTGGTTCGCCCACCAGGATCAGGTCGGGGATCGCATCCACCGCGCGCATGTGCTCGATCAGCGGCACGGTGCCGAACCGGGCCGGGCCTTCCTCGTCGCCGGTGATGATGAAGCTGATCGTTCCGGCCTCTACCGGGATCGCCGAAGCGGCCGCGACCATCGCCGCGATCGAGCCCTTCATGTCGACCGCGCCCCGCCCATAGAGCAGCTCGCCCCGCACTTCGGGGGCAAAGGCCCCGGCGGTCCAGCCTTCGCCCGGCGGCACCACGTCGAGGTGCCCGGCAAAGCCGAAATGGCGGCTGCCTGCGGGGCCCTGGCGGATCGCGAACAGGTTCTCGACCGGGCCATCGGGCGCTTCGCCTGCCAGGAAGCGGTGAACGGCAAAGCCCAGCGGCACCAGCTGCTGTTCCAGGCAATCGAACACCATGCCGGTGGCGGGTGTCACGCTGGGACAGGCGATCAGCGCTTCGGCCAGAGGCAGGACGGGCGGTGGCGCGGCGGTCAGGGTAGTTTCACGCATGGTTGGCGCTGGCATATGGTGTATGCCGCACCGCCGCAAGTCGGAGCACCCCTATGCCCAAGATCGATCTCGATGCCATCCCGCAGACCAATGCCAGCGGCTACCCGCCGCCCTATGTCGAGCAGGTCCGTGGGCGGCTCTATCGCAAGCTGGCGGCGGTTGCCGGGATCGAGGACTTCGGGGTTACCCACGTGGTGCTGGAACCCGGTGCCTGGTCCGGGCAGCGCCACTGGCACGAGGGCGAGGACGAACTGGTGATCATGCTGTCGGGCGAAGCGGTGCTGGTCGACGATCATGGCGAGACGCTGTTTCGCGCGGGCGACATCGCCGCCTTCCCCAAGGGCGACGGCAATGGCCACGTCTTTCAGAACCGGACCGACCAGCCGTGCGTGCTGGTGGCGATCGGCAAGGTCGCGGCCAGCGATTGCCATTACCCCGACATCGACCTGCACCTGTTCGATGGCGTGGGCTTCCGACGCAAGGACGGTTCGGCCTGCTAGCTGCCCAGTGCCTCGTCCAGCAGCCGCGCCAGCCGCAGTCCGGCCTGGCTGATCCGCCGTTGCACGGTGGGGATGCTCGCCTCGATATCCGCGTCGGTCCAGGTCACTTCCTTCGGCGCTTCGCCGCCCGCGCAGGGATCGCGATCGAAGGCCTTGGCATAGACCAGCCCGCGCGCCAGTTCCCAGCTTTCGCGGCCCCAATCGGCGCTGGTGCCGCCGTTCAGCGCGGCGCGTTCGTCAGCGGTATAGCGGCGGATCAGCGGCGGCACGGCGGCAGTGACCCCGCGTTCCGCCATCGGCCCGTCCCAGACGGCGTGGAGGTTGCGCCCCGGCGCGATGCCGTATTTCGCCGCCACCTGGTTGCCACCAAGGTCGTTGTTGTCGCCTGAATGGAGCGGCATGTGCAGATCGCCCACGAAGTGCGTCAGCCAGGCCAGCGCCTCGAGCCGCTGGGCGGCGGGCAGGCTCTTGTCGGCGAGGATCCGCCGGTTGCGCTCGATCTGCCCGGTCACGCAGTTGCCGCCCGAACAATTGGCGCGCGGGTCATAGGGCTTGCAGATGTTCATCGTCTGGTAGTGCCAGGCGAACGAATAGCCCCAGCGCCAGCCTTCGCGCCGGATGCAGTCGGGCCAATAGCTCGCCTCTTCCAGGCTGCGGACCCGGCAATAGGCGGTGCCCAGCCCGCGTTCCGCCTTCAGAAGCTCGCGCACCGCGCGCTGGGTCTGCGGGGAGACATTGGCCCAGGCCACACTGGCCGTGGCATGGTGGCCAAATTCGCCCCAGGCCAGCGCAGGCCGGGCGGCCAGCGCGCCCAGCGCCGCCAGCATGATTGCCAGCCAGCGCATCACTTGCCGCCCTTCGCGTGTCCAGGCTTTTCCCATTGCTCGATCACCCATTCCTCGTTCTCGGCCGCGGCCACCCAGGCCTGCAACCATTCGTGTTCCCAAACGGCTTCCATATAGGCGAGGGCGAAGCCCGGCACACCTATCCCATAAGTCATGAAGCGGCTGACGACGGGCGCATAGAAGATGTCGGCCGCGCTGAAGGTGCCGAACAGGAACGGCCCGCCCCGCCCGAACCGGGCGCGCGCCTCGGCCCAGAGGGTCAGGATGCGGACGATATCGCCGCGCGCTTCCTCATCGATTTCCCAGCCCTGCACCTGGCGGCGGATATTCATCGGGCACTGGCGGCGCAGCGCGGCGTAGGACGAATGCATTTCCGCCACCATCGAGCGGGCCATGGCCCGGGCATCGTCGGCCTTGGGCCAGAACCGCTCCCGCCCCACCCTGTCGGCCAGGTATTCGACGATCGCCAGGCTGTCCCAGACCACGGCATCGCCATCCCACAGCACCGGCACCTTGCCGGATGAGGGCGCGATCTCGTCGTGCTCCTTCTTCCGGTGATCCCAGTCCTCGCCATAGAGCGGGACCTGGATCTCCTCGAAGTGCAGGCCCGACTGTTTGCACGCCAGCCAGCCGCGCAGGGACCAGCTGGAATAGTTGCGGTTGCCGATGATCAGCTTCATGGGGAGGAGCGCTAGCCGTTCAGCTTGACGGTGTCGAGGCTGAACGCCTAGTGCCGGGGCATGGACCCCGCCAGCCTGCCGATCTGCGTTGCGGCGCTCTACAAGTTCACGCCCTTTTCGGACCATGCGGCGCTGCGCGCGCCCTTGCTGGAACAGTGCCGCCGTCACGGGGTGAAGGGCACGCTGCTGCTGGCGCATGAAGGGATCAACGGCACGATCGCGGGCAGCGATGCGGGGATCGCCGCCGTGCTCGATCACATCCGCAGCTTGCCGGGCTGCGCCGAGCTTGAGGTCAAGTTCTCGCGCGCGCTGGTCATGCCGTTCCACCGGATGAAGGTGCGGCTCAAGGCCGAGATCGTCACCATGGGACAACCGGGGATCGATCCGCTGGCTTCGGTCGGCACCTATGTGGCCCCGGCGGACTGGAACGCGCTGATTGCCGATCCGGAGACAATCGTGATCGACACCCGCAACGATTACGAGGTGGCGATCGGCACCTTCCGGGGCGCGATCGACCCGCGGACCGCCAGCTTTCGCGACTTTCCGGACTGGTTCCGGGCGCGGCGGGATGAGCTGCTGGGGCAGGGCCGGGCACCGAAGGTGGCGATGTTCTGCACCGGCGGGATCCGCTGCGAAAAGAGCACGGCCTTCCTCAAGGCCGAGGGGGTGGACGAGGTCTATCACCTCCAGGGCGGCATCCTGAAGTATCTGGAGGAAATACCCGCCGAGCAGAGCCTGTGGCAGGGCGAATGCTTCGTCTTCGACCAGCGGGTCAGTGTCGGCCACGGGCTGGTGCCGGGCCGCCACGCGCTGTGCCACGCCTGCCGCCGCCCGGTCAGTCCGGAGGCGCAGGCCCTGCCGCAGTATGAAGAGGGCGTCAGCTGCCCGGCCTGCTTTGTCGAACGGACCGAGGAACAGCGCGCCGGTTACCGCGAACGCCACCGCCAGGAAATGCTTGCCGCCGCGCGCGGCCTTGCCCATGTCGGGGCGGTCATGACCGAGGAGCCGACATGAGCCTGCGCCCCTTCCACCTCGCCTTTCCGGTGCACGACCTGGCCGCCGCGCGCGCCTTCTACGGCGGGGTGCTGGGCTGCGGTGAGGGGCGCTCTTCGGAGGAATGGATCGATTTCGATTTCTTCGGCCACCAGCTGGTCGCGCACCTCGCCCCCGCCAATGCCGGGCGCGATGCGGCGCGCAACCATGTCGATGGCCACGGCGTACCGGTGCCGCATTTCGGCGTGGTGCTGGCGCTGGAGGACTTTGATGCGCTGGCCCAGCGGATGCGCGCGGCGGGCGTCACCTTCGAGATCGAGCCCTATACCCGCTTCAAGGGCCAGCCGGGCGAACAGTCGACCATGTTCTTCCGCGATCCCAGCGGCAATGCCATCGAGATCAAGGCATTTGCCAGCCTTGATCAACTGTTTGCGCGATAGCGGAGCAAACAAGGGCCGCAACAAGGGCATTGCCGCCATCCCCCTCTCGTGCCTAGACTGCGCCCTCAAACGGAAGGTGGCTGGCCGATGAGACTGTGGGGTGCAACGCTCGGGGCGCTGTTCGGTTGGGCCGCCGCCGATTTCGAACCCTTCGGGCTGATCATTGGCGGCCTGTTCGGGCTGCTGGCCGGGCTGTGGCTGCACAGCTCGGTCGAGGGGCTGGTCCGCGCCACGCTCAAGCGGATCGTCGATGCCGAACTGAAGGATTACATCGCCCGCCAGATCGAGCTGGCGCTGGCGGCACGCGAAGTGGTCCCGCCACCGCCAACTGAAGCGCCGCGCGCCGCAGTTCCGGCCACCCGCCGCGCAGCCGCGAAGGAGGCGATTCCCGCCGCTGCGCTGGCTGCTCCTGTGTCGCCGCCGCCTCCCCCGCATGAACCAGAGCCCGAACTGCCCCCGGCCGCCCCGGCCGAACCGGGCGCGATCGAGCGCGGGATCGGCGCGGTGCGCGACTGGTTCCTGGGCGGCAACACGATCGTCCGGGTTGGCCTGGTCATCCTCTTCGTCGGCCTCAGCTTCCTCGCGCGCTATGCCGCCGCCGCCGGGCTGTTCCCGATCGAGCTGCGGCTCGCCCTGGTCGGCGCGGCCGGGGTGGGGCTGCTGGCGGTGGGCTTCAATCGCCGGATTGAGCGGCCCGAATTTGGCCTCGCGCTGCAAGGCGGCGGGGTGGCCGTGCTGTACCTGACGGTCTTCGCCGCCGCGCGGGTGTTCGAGGTCATGCCGCCGCTGGCCGCTTTCGGCCTGATGGTGGTGATCGCCGCGCTGGGCTGCGCGCTGGCGCTGCTCCAGGATTCGAAGGTCATGGCGCTGCTGTCCTTCGCCGGGGGCTTTGCCGTGCCGGTGCTGCTGGGCGGGGAGAGCGAAACGCCGCTGGCGCTGTTCACTTATGGCACCGTGCTGAACGTGGCGATCCTGTTCATCGCGCGGTGGAAATCGTGGCGCCCGCTCAACCTGCTGGGCTTCTTCGCCAGCTTCGGCATCGGCTCGCTGTGGGCGGCGAGCAACTATGTCCCGGCGCACTTCTGGTATTGCCAGGTGTTCCTGGCGCTGACTGTCGCGATCTACCTAACCACCGCGCTCCTTTATGCCCACAACACGCCGGGTAAGTTCGGCCTCGCGGCGGATTCGACCCTGCTGTTCGGCACGGCGCTGGTCGGCTTCGGGCTGCAGGCGCAGCTGGTGGCGGACCGGCCCTTTGGCCAGGCCTATGCCGCGCTGGCCTTTGGCGCGGTCTATGTCGCGTTGGCGGCCTGGGTCTGGCGCAGGCCCCGGCCCGAAACGCGGGTGCTGGGCGAGTGCCTGATCGCGATCGGGGTGGGCTTCGTCACCCTCGCGATCCCGCTGGCGCTTGATGTCCGCTGGACCGGCTCGGCCTGGGCGCTGGAAGGCCTCGCCGCCTTCTGGGTAGGGCTGCGCCAGGCCCGCTGGATGCCGCGCGCCTTTGGCCTGCTGCTGGTGGCCGTGGCGGCGGGGATCGCGCTCGTCACGCTGGAGCCGAACGTGGCCGCGCTGCCGCTGGCCAACAATGCCTTTGTCGAACTGGTGCTGGTTGCCGGGCCGCTGCTGGCGCTGGCCTGGTGGCTGCGGCGCGATCTGCCACACAGCGGATCGTGGCTGGCGCACTACTACGCTCCGCTTGAGCGCAGCCTGGAAAAGCCGGTATTCCTGGGCGGCTTCGTCTTCACCTGCCTGGCCCTGGTGCAGGAAGTGACGCGCGCCCGGCCCGATCCGGCCAATGCCGAACTGATCGTGCCGATCTTCACCATGACCATGCAGCAACTGGTGCTCACCCTGGCCGTGCTGGTGGCCATGGCCGTGGCGCTGGGGGTGGCGCGCCGCGCCGCCTGGCCGGTGGCGGGCTGGCCGGCGCGGCTGGCCGTGCCGCTGGCGCTGATCACGCTGCTGTTGCAGGTGGTCGCGGGCAACTTCGTGCTGACCTGGCCGGAAGTGCTGCCCTGGGGCGCCGTTCTGGCAATGGTGGGCTGGATTCTCCACCAGACCGACGCCCTGCCCGAGGCCGCACCCGGCACCCGCCTGTCCAGCTGGCAGGCGCTGGCCCATGCCGGCGCCGTCTGGCTGCTGGCCGGGATCCTGGCCAATTCGCTCTACCTCGGGATCGACCGGGCCGACCTGTGGGATACCTCGTGGGCCGGGGTGGCCTTCCTGGTGGCAGGTACGCTCGCGCTGTTCGCGCTGGTCCGCGCAGGCGACTGGCAGCGCGGCGGGGCTGCCCCGGCGCAGGTCTGGCCGCTGGCCCGCCACGGTGCGGCCTGGTGGTGGATCGCCGCCGTGCCGCTGGCGTTGCTGGTGTTGGGCGGGGCCTTCGGCATTGCCCTGCTGGCGGAAGGGGTAACCGACCCGCTGCCCTATGTGCCGCTGCTCAACCCGGTCGACCTGTCGGTGCTGCTGGCGCTGGCGGCGCTGGCGCTGTGGCGGAACATGGCAATCGCGGCCCGCCCCCAGCCTGACGGGGCGGATATGCTGCGCGGCCCGGCTGCCCCGGCTATCGGCGCGCTGCTGGGCTTTGTCGCGGTCAACGCGATCTGGCTGCGCACCGTGCACCACTGGCTCGACGTGCCCTGGCATGCGGCCACCCTGGCTGACAGCCCGGTGGTCCAGGCCGGCCTGTCGATCCTGTGGACGCTGCTGGCCATGGCGCTGATGCTGCTGGCCCAGCGCCGCGCGCTGCGCCCGCTGTGGCTGCTTGGCGCCGGGCTGCTGGCGCTGGTCGTGGCCAAGCTGCTGCTGGTCGACATGTCGAATGCCGAAGGCTGGCAACGCATCGTGACGTTCATCGCCGTGGGGATCCTGATGCTGGTGATCGGCTATTTCGTGCCTCTGCCGCCGCGCCGGGGCAGTGATGCCGGGGAGGAGCGGTGATGATGGTACTGCGTCCTCTCGCCCTCGCCGGGCTGGCCCTGCTCACCGCCTGCGGCCAGGGCACCGCCCCCGATCCGGCCCAGCCTGAAGCCTATGCCGCGCAGTGGACGGTGGAGCCCGCGCCGGGTGGTTCGGCCGAACAGCGGCTGGTCGTTCCACCCGCGGCCCTGCTGGCGCTGCGGACCAGCGATCTGGGGGATCTGCGCCTGTTCGATGCCACCGGACGGGCCTTGCCCTTCGCCTGCCTGAAAGAGGCGGATGAGCGCAGCCAGGTCGTGGCCGTGCCGTCCTATCCGGTCCGGGCCAGCGCCGCCCCGCGCGAGGGCGGGGTGGCCATCGCGATCGGGCCCGACAAGATCGCGCGCGTGGTCGGGCTGGCGGCCGATCCCGGCGGCGAACGGCAGGTGGCAACGCTGGTCGATACCCGCGCACTGAACCGGCCCGCCATCGCCGTCGAACTGGTGGTCGACCTGCCCCAGGGCCAGCCGGTAACCTTCAGCGTTGCGGCCAGCCGCGATCTCAGGACCTGGGAAACGATTGGCGAGAAAACCCTGTTCCGCACCGACGCCGCTGGCAACCAACTGGAGGCGGCGCGCGTCCCGCTGGGCGGGATCGCGCTCAAAGACCGCTACCTCCAGGTTTCGTGGGACCGGGCGGACGGCGTGGCCGTAACCGGCGCGCGGATGGTGCTGGGCCTGGAACATTCCCGACCGCCGGTGTTGCTGGCAACGCGGGGTGCACGGCTCGAAGGCACGCATGAGGTGCGGTTTGATCTGCCCCTGCGGCATTCGCCCGATGCCCTGGTGGTGAACCTGGCCGGTAACGAGGGCGTCGTGCCGGTGCGGCTCTATTCGCGTGCGTCGCCGGAAGCGGCTTGGCAGCCGGTGATCGGTGCCACGCTGCGCAGCCTTGCGGGTGAACGCAACCGCCTGCCACTGGATGGCGCGACCGGGCCGGAGTTCCGGCTCGAGGCGGCCCGGCTTACCGCAGGCTTCGCCGCAGCACCCAGGATCACCCTGGAATTCGGCACGGTGGTCATGCTGGGGCGGTTCAACGGCCAGTCCCCCTATCGCCTGGCTGCGGGGCTCGACAATGCGCCGCGCAGCCTGCTCAGTTCGGCCGATATCCTGCCACGCGGCAATCCCGCGCAATTGCCCGAAGCGCGGGTGCAGGCCGCAGCGGCACCGGTGGTCGATATTGCCCCGGCCGGGGATGGCGGACTGTTCGGTGGCCGCAGGGGGGTGCTGTGGCTGGTGCTGCTGGTCGGCGTGGCGGTACTGGGCTTCGCTGTCCAGCGGTTGCTGCGCAAGAACGAGGCGCCGGCCGAGGCCTGACGGGCGCCTGGCCGCCGGCAGCCCGGTTCAGGTTTCCAGCGCGTCCTGCATCACGGCGGCGCGCAGTTCGGGAATGCCCATGCCTTTCTCGGCCGAGGTCACGTGGACCAGCGGATAGGCGGCCGAATGCTTGCGGGCCTCGGCCTCGGTCGCGGCGGTCACGGCGGCAAGTTCGCTGGCCTTGATCTTGTCCGCCTTGGTCAGGACGATGCGATAGCCGACCGCCGCCTGATCCAGCATTTCCATCATCTCGGCATCGACCGGCTTCACCCCGTGGCGGCTGTCGATCAGCAGCATGGTGCGCTTCAGCACCACCCGCCCGCGCAGGAAATCGCGGACCAGCCGCTTCCATTGTTCGACCACGCGGGGCGGGGCCTTGGCATAGCCATAGCCGGGCATGTCGACCAGCCGGAAGGTCAGGGGATTGCCCACGTCGAAGAAGTTCAGTTCCTGCGTGCGGCCCGGCGTGACCGAGGCGCGGGCCAGCGACTTGCGCCCGGTCAGCGCGTTGATCAGGCTGGACTTGCCGACGTTCGACCGGCCGGAGAAGGCGATCTCCGGCACCTCGGGATCGGGCAGGAACTGCAGTCCGGGCGCGCTCTTCAGGAACTCGATCGGCCCCGCGAACAGGCGGCGCGCCCGCTCGACGGGATCGTCTTGCGCTTCCATCTCAGCTCTTCCGTTCGCGCGCCCGCTTGGCGTCCGCCGCTTCCTTGGCCGCCTGCTCCTTGAGCTGCGGGTGCTTGGAATAGAGGTACTTCTGCTGGGCGATCGTCAGGATGTTGGAGGTGATCCAGTAGATCAGCAGGCCGGCGGCAAACGGTGCCATGATGAACATCATCAGCCACGGCATGATCGAGAAGACCTGTTCCTGCACCGGGTCCATTGGCGCCGGGTTCAGCTTGAACTGCAGCCACATGGTGATGCCCAGCAGGATCGCCAGCACGCCGATCCCCAGGAAGGCCGGCGGGGTGAAATCAAGCAGGCCGAACAGGTTGAGGATATGCAGCGGATCGGGCGCGGACAGGTCCTTGATCCACAGCGCGAAGGGCTGGTGGCGCATTTCGACCGCCAGGATCAGCACCTTGTACAGGGCGAAGAACACCGGGATCTGCAGGAAGATCGGCAGGCACCCGGCCAGCGGGTTGACGCCCTCCTTCTTGTAGAGCGCCATGATCTCTTCCTGCTGCTTGGCCTTGTCGTCCTTGTAGCGTTCCTGCAGCGCCTTCATCTTGGGCTGGATCGCCCGCATCGCCGCCATGCTGGCGAACTGCTTCTGCGCCACCGGGAACATGACGCCGCGCACGATCAGGGTCAGCAGGATGATCGCCACGCCAAAGTTGCCGACCGTGCGGAACAGCGCTTCCAGCAGCATGAACAGCGGGCGTTCGAACCAGCGGAACCAGCCCCAGTCGATCGCCAGGCCGAAATTGGCGATGCCTTCCGCCTCGTAGCGGTCAAGCACCTTCATTTCCTTCGCCCCGGCGAACAGCTTGGTCGTGCGGGTCAGCGCCTGGCCGGGGGCGAGGGTGCTGGCCGGATAGAACATGTTGGCCAGGAAGATGTCGTTGCCGATCGCGCGGAAGTCGCTCGATGCCCTGGCCTTGGTGTCGGGGATCAGAGCCGACATCCAGTAGACGTCGGTAAAGCCGAACCAGTTGGCGCTGCCCTCGTTCTCGACCTGGGCTTTGGGCGCTTCGGTGACATCGTCATAATCGATGCCATAGTTCACCACTTCGTCAAACGCGCCGAAGGGGCCGGCGTGTACGTTGAAGCTGTCGAGCGCGGCGGTCTTCTTGGTGCGGTTGATCTGGGCGACCGGCTGGACCGAGACCGGCGCCGTGCCGGCATTGCTGACGCCCTGGTCGACGGTGATCATGTAATCGGCGTCGATCCTGTAGGTCAGGGTGAAGGTGGTACCCGCCGGGTTGGTCCAGGTGAGCGTGACCGGGGTCTGAGGTGTCAGCTTGGTGCCTGCGGTGTTAGCCCACAGGGTCTGTTGTCCGGGCACCTGGCCGGCCTCGCCGACCCAGCCGAACTGGGCAAAGTGCTGCGCCGGGGTGCCCGCGGGCGAGAAGATCCGCTGCGGCCCGCTGTCCTTGTCGACCGTGGCGGTATGGCGCACGGTGACAAGATCGTCGATCACGCCGCCGACCGGGTTGATCGATCCGGTCAGCCCCGGCGCGGCAATCGGAATGCGGTTCGGGGCCGCCAGCAAGGCCTTGATATCACGAGCTTCCTCGGCAATGTCGGCCGGGTTCATCAGGCCGCCCTCGCGGGTCGGCTTGATCGCGCCGCTGGCACTGGCCTGGGGCGTGGGGGCGCTGCTTGCCGTCGCGGTCGCCGCCGGCTTGGGCTTGCCCGAATCGGGATAGAAATAGCGGATGCCCGCATCCCAGCCGAACAGCAGCAGCGCGCTCAGCACCACGGCCAGGATCAGGTTGCGCTGGTTCTGGTTTTCCAAGGAAATGCCCCTAGTCGTCTCAAGTCATGTCAGGTGGCGTGCCGGCCGGTGCAATTCAAGGCACCGGATCATAGCCATGTCCGCCCCACGGGTGGCAGCGCATTAGCCGCTTAGCCGCCAGCCAGCCACCCTTAATCGCGCCGTGTTTCTCCACCGCCTGGATCGCGTATTCCGAGCAGGACGGCGCATAGCGGCACGATGGCGGCAGGATCCGCGAAGGGCCCAGTTGCCAGCCCCGTGCGATCAGGATCAGCACGCGTTTCACTTGCGCGGACCTTGATGCGGCCCGGGTCGTCTGCGCGGAGGATCACCCTTGCCCGCGGCGGCGCGGGCAAGCGCGGCGGCCAGTTCGTCGCGGAGCAGGGCGAAATCGCGCTCAACCCCGCCTTCGCGGCCGATCAGCACGTGATCGTGATCCGGCAGACCGGCACTGGGCAGCATATCGCGCAGCAGGGCGCGGAACCGGCGCTTCATGCGGTTGCGCACCACCGCATTGCCGATCTTCTTGGTAACGGTGATCCCGTAGCGCAGGCCCTGGCCCTCGTTCGGGTGCGCCAAAAGCACGAAACCGGGGCGTGCTATGCGCAAGCCCCGGTTGGCAGCCAGAAAATCAGCCCGTCGCGTAAGGACGGACATGACCGGCGATTCGCTCAGGCGGACAGCTTCTTGCGGCCGCGCGCACGGCGGGCAGCGAGAACCTTGCGACCGCCAACAGTGGCCGTGCGGGCGCGGAAGCCGTGGCGGCGGGCGCGAACAAGGTTGCTGGGCTGGAAGGTGCGCTTCATGGTAACCTCGAAAATCCGAACAAAAAGGGCCGCCTGTGGGGCGACCGCATCACAGGGGCGGGCCGTTAAGTCAGGTTGCGGGCAGAGTCAAGCACCGCAGCCTCAATCGAGCCGCACCCAGCGGCCCATTTCCGCGCCCGACAGCCACTTCGCCGCGCTGAACGGGACCGAATTGGTCATGGCATAGAAGGCCTGGGCCTCGGCCGGGGCCATGCCCATCTCGCGGTAGTAATCCAGATAGGCCCGATTCTCCGGCGCGTCGGCCGGATAATCCTTGGCCTCGCGGCCATCCTCGTCGGCCCAGGAATGGACCGCGAACTCCGCTGCCGGATCGGCAAAGCGGCGCGCACCGGCCAGGAACAGCTCAACCCCGCCCGACCGGACCGAGCCATCGGCGGGAACAAAGGTGGCGATGCCGTGCGCCCGGACCATCCGCCCCAGTTTCAGGTTGGCGCGGTCATCCTCGGTTCCGGGGCAATCGATCAGCTCGATCAGGCCAATCGCCGGAAAGGCCCGCAGCATCGCCTCGAACTGGGCCGGGCTGCGGCTGTCGGTCACGTCGACCAGCGCGGCGCGGGTGGCATCGAGCACCCGGAACGGTCCAAAGCTGGCGATCCCGCGCGGCTGCTCGGCGGGCGCGAGGGCGACGAAACGTTCCGAACCGGCCGGTTCGCTCACGACTTCCTCGGTGATCGTTTCCACCACCACGGTCTCTGCCCGCAGCGGCTGGGCCGCGCAGGCGATCAGGGCCAGAAACAGGGTGATCAGACGAGACATGGTGCCAGCCTTGTCGCGCGCGCGGGCTTGCCGCTTTGCCAAGGCAATGGGTTAAGTTCGGGTAACCAGCAGGAATGGTGCGGCTTTCGCTCGACAGGGCGTTCCCGGCGCGGCATCACAAGTCCCTGACAACAAGGGGATTCTGCTTGGTCGCGCTGGTTCAGACGGTGGCTTATCTCGGGTTGGAGGCGCGCAGCGTCGAAGTGCAGTGCCAGATCGCGCCCGGCCTGCCGCGCTTCAACCTGGTCGGCCTGCCCGACAAGGCGGTCAACGAAAGCCGCGAGCGGGTCCACGCGGCGCTGGCCGCGATGGGGCTGGCGCTGCCGCCCAAGCGGATCACGATCAACCTCTCCCCGGCCGATCTGCCCAAGGAAGGTTCGCACTATGACCTGCCGATCGCGCTGGCGCTGCTGGCCGCCATGGGCGTGACCGATGCCGAGCAGCTGGGCGATTTCGTGGCAGTGGGCGAACTCGCGCTCGATGGCCGCGTGGTCGCCAGCCCCGGCGTGCTGCTGGCGGCACTCCACGCCTCGGGCGCGGACAAGGGGCTGATCTGCCCGGCGGCGCAGGGCGGGGAGGCGCGCTGGGCGAGCGGTGTGCCGGTGCTGGCCGCGCCCGATCTCGTCAGCCTGCTCAACCACCTCAAGGGCACCACGCGCCTACCCGAGCCTCAGCCCGGCGAGGTGGAAGCGGCATCGCCGGGGCCGGACCTCAGACAGGTAAAGGGCCAGGAAGTGGCCAAGCGCGCGCTGGAAATTGCGGCGGCGGGCGGGCACAATCTGCTGATGATCGGGCCGCCCGGGGCGGGGAAAAGCCTTATGGCGGCCTGCCTGCCCGGTATCCTCCCCCAGCTCAGCGCGGCCGAGGCGCTGGAGGTGTCGATGGTTGCCTCGGTTGCCGGCATGCTCGAAGAAGGGCGGATCAGCCGGACCAGGCCGTTTCGTTCGCCCCACCATTCCGCCTCGATGGCGGCGCTGACTGGCGGCGGGCTGCGGGTAAAGCCGGGCGAGGTCAGTCTGGCGCACCTGGGCGTGCTGTTCCTCGATGAATTGCCCGAATTCCAGCGCGCCGTGCTCGATTCGCTGCGCCAGCCGCTGGAAACCGGGGTGGTCGATGTCGCGCGGGCCAATGCCCACGTCACGTACCCGGCGCGGGTCCAGCTGGTCGCGGCAATGAACCCCTGTCGCTGCGGTTACCTCGGCGATCCGGCGCTGGGGTGCAGCCGCGCGCCGCGGTGCGGCAGCGATTACCAGGCCAAGGTCTCCGGCCCGATGCTCGACCGGATCGATCTGCACGTCGAAGTCGATCCGGTCAGCGCCGCCGATCTGGCCCTGCCGCCTCCGGCCGAAGGCAGCGCGGAAGTGGCCGCCCGGGTGGCAGCGGCGCGGCGGGTACAGGAAGCGCGACTGGCAGGCACGGCCAAGCGCAGCAATGCCGAACTGGACGGCGATCTGCTCGAGGCTCACGCCACCCCGGACGAGGCCGGGCGCAAGCTGCTGATGCAGGCGGCGGAGGCCATGCGGCTATCGGCGCGCGGCTATACCCGGATGCTGCGGGTGGCACGGACCATCGCGGATCTGGCGGGCAGCGCCGACATAGGGCGCATCCACGTGGCGGAAGCGCTCAGTTACCGGCGGGTGGTGGGGCGCAGCTAGATCGCGCGAATGCGGGCGAGGTCTTCCCCGGCGGGCCAGTTGACCTCGCCCTGGTCGCGCCACTCCAGCTCCATCGGGCTCAGTTCGCGGCCATCGTGGGCGCGGATCGCGATCGGCTGGATCGGGCGACCATCGCGCTCGTCGCACAGGACCGGGTTCGAGGGGACGCCGGCGCCGTACTTCTCGCCCCACTGACGCAGGGCGAGCATCGCTGGCAGCAGGTCCAGCCCCTTCTCGGTCAGCCGGTATTCGATCTTGCGGCGATCGTCGGGCAGGGCCTGGCGCTTCATGATCCCATGTTCGACCAGCCGGGCGAGGCGGTTCGACAGGATGTTGCGCGCGATCCCCAGGGCGCCAAGGAACTCCTCGAAATGATGCAGCCCATTGAAAGCGGCGCGAAGGATCATAAATGACCACCGCTCGCCCATCACCTCAAGCGCGGCGGGCAGACCACAATTGTTAGACTCATCGAGCGGTTCGCGAAGCTTACCCATCATCATCCCCTTGGCCCCTCGGGCCTTTCCCCTGGCGGTATCCTACCCAAAACCGTCTCGGTTGCCGACAAGAAAATCTTTGCTGCACCGCACAGTTTCGAGTTGCAACTGAAAACCTATACTGATAGGTAGTGATTCGCAACGCAAATCGGTGTCTTCCTCCCAGGACCCTTTCGATCCCTGCGTGCAGTAACGAAACCGAATGTTACCCAAAGGGGAATTGATATGCTGACCGCCACCGCCAATCCGCTCTCGCGCACTTTGCTGGCCGCGGGCCTCGCGCTCGTCGGCACTGTGACCGGCCTTGCCGCCACCACCAGCACCGCCCACGCCCAGAGCGCTGCGCGCGTTTACACCGCGACCCTCGCCACTGCTGTCGAAGCCCCGGCCCGCAAGGTGGTCAACGGCGTGCAGTGGAGCTGCACTGGCACCGAATGCACTGGCCGCGTCGATGGCGCCGCCCCGATCAACACCTGCGCCCGGGTCGCCAAGACCTTTGGCCAGGTTACCAAGTTCGCCACCCCCAAGGGCGAATTCGACGCCGACAAGCTCGCGCGTTGTAACGCGGCCGCCTGACGCACGAACCGGGGCCGCCCCCACTCCGCGGTCCCCGGGCAGGCATTCCTTACAGCCCCCCATAGCTGGGCCTCCGTCGCAAGATGGAGGCCCTCTTTTTTGTCTGGGTCAGGTGTTCGCGGTTCAGTCGATCAGGCCGTGCCCGCGCAGTTCGGCGGCCAGCTGCCCGGCTTCGGTGAAGTGGTGAGCGTTCCAGCCACATTCACGGGCCGAGATCACGTTGGGCAGGCTGTCATCGATGAACAGCATGGCTTCCGGCGCATGGCCGAACCGGCGCTGCGCCAGATGGTAGATGGCCGGATCGGGCTTCGCCAGCTTCTCGATCCCCGACACCACGATGTCGCGGAAGCGGTCGAGCAGGGGAAAGGTCGGGCGAAAGCCTGCCCAGGTATCCGCCCCGAAATTGGTGATCGCGTAAAGCGGGACCCCAGCGGCATGCAGCGCCTCGACCAGTTCCGGACTGCCGGGCACCGGGCCGGGAACGGTATCGTTGAACCGGTCCAGCCAGGCACGGATCAGGTGGGCATGATCGGGATACTCGGCGCTGCGGGCGGCGATCATTTCCTCGGCATCGCGGCCGGCATCGTGCTCGCCATGCCATGCAAGCGGGATAACCTCTTCCATGAACCAGGCGCGTTCGGCCGGATCGGGAATCAGTTCGCGAAACGGCAGGTCGCGTTCCCATTCGACCAGTACCTTGCCGACATCGAATACCACGGCCTCGATTCGCTGGGTCATGAACGGTTCCCCTAGGTCAAAATGACTTCGGCCCGCGCTCCGGGTGGGAGGCGGGCCGATCAGTGTCCAGTGCGGGGGACATGCCCCGCACCGCCGGGCTTAGCCCTGGCGCGCCTTGAAGCGGCGGTTGGTCTTGTTGATCACATAGGTCCGGCCACGACGGCGGATCACGCGGTTGTCCCGGTGGCGGTCCTTGAGCGACTTGAGGCTGTTGCGAATCTTCATGTGGTCCTCGGGGCGGCATGGTGCCGCTGAAATTGAAGGTGCGCCGTTAGGGGCGAGTCATCGCAAAGTCAACTCTCGGCGCGGATTTCCGTGAGCTTGCGCTCCCACTGCAGCGCGTGGGCCACGATCGTGTCGAGATCGGCGTACCTTGGCACCCACGGCAGGGTCGCCTTGATCCGGGCATTGTCGGAAATCAGCGAATCGGGATCACCGGCGCGGCGCGGGGACAGCGTGCGCCGGATCGTGCGGTTGGTCACCCGGTCGACCGCATCGAGCACTTCGAGCACCGAGAAGCCCCGGCCATAGCCGCAGTTCATGGTGAGCGACTGCGCAGGCTGCTCGATCAGCGCCTCAAGCGCGAGCACGTGCGCGGCGGCAAGATCCGAGACATGGATATAGTCGCGCACCCCGGTGCCATCGGGAGTAGCATAGTCGGTGCCGAACACTTCGACACCCGCGCGCTTGCCCAGCGCCGCTTCGACCGCCACCTTGATGAGGTGGGTCGCGCCGGCAGTCGATTGTCCGGTGCGGGCCTGGGGATCGGCCCCGGCCACGTTGAAATAGCGCAGTGCGCAGAAATTCATGGGGTGCGCGCGGCTGACATCGCCCAGCATGATCTCGGTCATCAGCTTGGACATGCCATAAGGGTTGATCGGCGCCTTGGGGCTGTCTTCATGCACCGGCGAGACTTCGGGAACGCCATAGGTTGCCGCGGTGGAGCTGAAGATGAAATGCGGCACGCCCGCCTGCACCGCCGCCTCGATCAGGGCGCGGCTCTTGGCGGTGTTGTTGTGATAGTACTTCAGCGGGTTCTCGACCGATTCGGGCACGATGATCGAGCCGGCGAAATGCATCACCGCCTTGATGCCCTGTTCGGCGAAGATCCGGGCCAGCAGGTCCGCGTCGGCGATATCGCCTTCGTACAGCGGCACGCCATCGGGCACGGCGAAGCGGAAGCCCGTGGTGAGGTTGTCGATCACGGCGACCGGCCAGCCGGCATCCTTGAGCGCGAGCACGGCATGGCTGCCGATGTAACCGGCACCGCCGGTGACGAGGACGGGAACTTTCTGGACCATGATTCGCCCGCTAGCATGACTGCGCGGGGATTTGCTGCAAGAAACCGAACGCCTTGCCACTTCACAGGCTTGCGCGCATGTTCGGGCCAAAGGAGCGCCGCCATGAAGCACTGTCGAACCGCCCTCGTGATCCTTGTTTCCGCCGCACTGTCGGGCTGCGTCGCGCCGACCGGGCCGGTCGAGGTGACGCGGTTTCACGCAGCCGATATCAGCGCGCTGGGCAAGGGCACGATCGCGGTGGAACCGGCGCCGGGGCAGGATGGGGCTTCGCTGGAATGGAAGACCTACCAGGCGGCGGTGCAGCGCCAGTTGGGGCTGCTGGGCTATGCCGAGGCCCCGGCCGGCGCGATCAGCGGACAGGTGGCCGAACTGCGGCTGGCGCGTGGCAGCTATCGCCCTGATCGCGAAGGCAGCCCGGTCAGCGTCGGGATCGGCGGATCAACCGGCTCCTATGGCTCGGGCCTGGGTGTGGGCATCGGCTTCAACCTTTCGCCGCGCCCGGCCGAGCAGGTGGAAACCACGCTGGGCGTGATGATCAAGGACCGCGTCGCGAAGCAGACCCTGTGGGAAGGGCGGGCCAGCTTTACCGTGCGCGCCACCTCGCCGCTGGCCGATACGGCGCTGGGCGCGGCAAAGATGGCCGAAGCCCTGTTCAAGGGCTTTCCCGGACAGTCGGGTGAGACTATCGCGGTGAAATGACCGCAACTCCCATCGTGATCGACGCCGCTTTCGACAGCGGCAATATCGAAGTCCGCTCCATCTCCGGCACCACTGCCAGGCTCGCGATCCGCAAGGACCGCATGTCGGACTTTGCCCAGTGGTTCCACTTCCGCGTCGGCAATTGCGCCGGGCGCGAGCTGGAGCTGAAAATCACCGGTCTGGCCGGCTCGGCCTATCCCGATGGCTGGCCCAGCTATCGCGCGGTGGTGAGCGAGGACCGCGAGTTCTGGGGCCGCGCCGACAGCAGCTATGACAAGGCCGAAGACGGCGGCACGCTGACGATCCGTTATCGCCCTTCCGCGAACCTCGCCTGGTTCGCCTATTTCGCCCCCTATTCGTGGGAACGGCATCAGGACCTGATTGCAGGGGCGGCCTTGAGCGAGGGCGTGTCGCACCGCGTGCTGGGCCATAGCCTGGATGGCCGGACGATCGATTGCCTGGACCTTGGCGATGGCCCCACGCAGGTCTGGCTCTATGCCCGCCAGCATCCCGGCGAATCGATGGCCGAATGGTGGATGGAAGGCGCGCTCGATTGCCTGACCGATCCGGCCGATCCGGTCGGCCGGGCGCTGCGGCAGAAGTGCACGTTCCACGTGGTGCCCAATGCCAATCCCGATGGCTCGGTCCGCGGGCACCTGCGCACCAATGCCGTGGGGGTGAACCTCAACCGCGAATGGCACGAGCCGAGCGCCGAGCAATCGCCCGAGGTGCTGTGCATCCGCAATGCGATGGATGAAACCGGCGTCCACTTCGCGATCGACGTCCACGGGGACGAGGCAATCCCCGCCGTGTTCCTGGCCGGGTTCGAGGGGATCCCTTCGTGGACCACTGAATTGCAGGGCGGGTTCGATCGCTACAAGGCGATCCTCGCCCGCCGCACGCCCGATTTCCAGACCCGGCTGGGCTATCCTGTCGCGGGCAAGGGCAAGGCCAACCTGGCGATGAGCACCAACCAGCTGGCCGAGCGTTTCGGCGCCGTCTCGATGACGCTGGAAATGCCGTTCAAGGACAATGCCGACCTGCCCGACCCGGCGCAGGGCTGGTCGCCCGAACGCTCGGCCCAGCTTGGCCGTGATTGCCTGGCCGCGCTGCTGGAGTGGCTGGACTAGCCGAGGTTCGCCGGGCCGAAGGCGTGGGGCAGCAGGGCTGACAGGCGCAGCTCCAGCACCTCGTCTTCGCCCGCGCACCAGATCACCGGATCGGTCTCGCCCAGCTGGGCCAGCTCGTTCAGCACCTGGCGGCAGCGGCCGCAGGGGGTGACGGTGGGGCCGGGCTCGCCGTGCATGCCGCCGATCACCGCCACGGCCACCAGCCCGCCCCGCCGGCCATCGTTGAAGGCCTTCGAGACCGCATTGGTTTCCGCGCAGAGTGCCAGGCCATAGCTGGCATTCTCGGCATTGGCCCCGGTGATTACCGTACCATCGGCAAAGCCGAGCGCGGCGCCGACGTGAAAGTTGGAATAGGGCGCATAGGCCCCGGCCTGGGCGGCCTTGGCAGCGGCAATCAGCGTATCGCGATCGTGGGTCATGCGCACACCATAGCCCGGTCAGGGCTGCACGACCACCCAGCGCACCGCCCCCGGCAGGGCCGGAGTCGCCAGCTGGCTGTTCGCGGTCCACAGCGTCCACGGCCGGCCGGCATAATCCGGCTGCAGCCAGGTCCGCTCAAGCCAAAGGTTGCGGTCCACCCGTGCGGCGATGCGGTAGCGGCGCTCGAACCCGCTGGAGAGCTTGAGGATCACCGGTTTGCCGGTATGCGTTTCCACCTGGTTGATGAAGGTGGTCAGCTCGCTTTCGATCGCGGCATCGCTGACCTTGATTGGGCAATCCTCGGCCAGCTGATCCAGCCAGACCGCGGGGGGCAGCATGGTCGGCTCGCGCGGGACGACCGTTACGAAATTGCCCGCCTGCTTGTCGGCCGGCTGGCACGGATCATAGCGGTGGACCGCGCCCCATTGCAGCTTCGCTGCCTTGGCCCCTTCAAGGTTCTCGACGAAGGCCGGATCGCGGGCAAACGCGCTGGCCGAGGCATCGAGATAGGCAAAGTCCGCGCCCACGGCCTTCAGCGCGACCCAGTCGACTGGGCCGTCCTCGCTCCCCACTTCGACGCCTTGCAGCGGAAAGGCCGCGCGCGGCGGGGTCCAGCCAGACAGGTGCCACCACCCCCAGCCCACGCCGATCAGCGCGAGCAACAGCGCCAGGCCCGCGAGGCGCAGCCGCCAGCGGCCGGTTTTCTTTCTAGCCATGATTTGTCGCGAACCCTTGTCCCTCTTTACCCCCTGATATGCAGCACGCAGATCAGGGTAAAGAGCCGCCGGGCCGTGGCGAAGTCGGTTTCCACCTTTCCTTCAAGCCGTTCGAGCAGCATTTCGGCCGCTTCATTGTGGACGCCGCGACGGGCCATGTCGATCGTCTCGATTTCGGCCGCGGTGGCCTTGCGGATGGCCTGGTAATAGCTGTCGCAGATCGCGAAGTATTCGCGGATCGGGCGCCGGAACCGCCCCAGCCCGAGGATCAGCGTTTCCAGTTCGCCCCCGCTTTCGTCAGAGATTTCCAGGCTCAGCCGGCCATCGTGGACCGCCAGCCGCAGCCGATAGGGCCCCTGGTGCCCGGCCTCCCAGGCGCGCATGGGCTTGAAGGTATTTTCCTCGATCAGGTCGAAGATCGCGATCCGGCGCTCCTGCTCGATATCGGCGTTGCGCCACAGGATCGTGGCCTCGTCGAGCTCGATGTGGATGATCCGTGCGTCCCCCATGGTGAAGCGCCTTTTTGCAGATGCGAAATGGCGGGGCAAGCGTGCGATTCAGTCCCCGCTATCCACAGCCCCGGTCCGGCCAACCAGCCTTGCGCAAAGTTCCCGCCCGGCGCATTGATCGCCGCTTATGGCCGAAACCGATCTGATCCTCCGCGCCGATGAAGCCGCCGCCCGCGCGCTGCCCGCCAATGTCGAGGCGGAAGCTGCATTCCTGGGCGCGGCCCTGATCGACAACCGGGTGATCGAGGAGCTGGTGACCCCGCTGCGGCCCGATCATTTCTTCGAACCGGCCCATGCCCGGATCTATGACCGGGTGCTGCAGTTGCTTGATCGCAAGGCGGTGGTCACGCCGGTCACGCTGAAGCCCTATTTCGAAGCGGACGAGACGCTGAAGGAGCTGGGCGGCGCGTCCTACCTGGCGCGGCTGACGGCCGATGGGCAGGGCCTGCTCGCCCCGCGCGAACTGGCCGAACAGATCTATGATCTGGCATTGTTGCGCGAACTGGTGGCGGTGGGCCGCACGCTGGTCAGCGATGCGCTGGATACCTCGGAAAGCGTCGAGCCGCTGGAACAGGTGGCCCGGGCCGAAGCCGCGCTCTATCGCGTGGCCGAGGGCGCTTCGGTGGGCAGCGAAGCGATCTCGTTCCGCCAGTCCAGCTTTACCGCCATTGCCCAGATCGAAAAGGCGCTCAATTCGGGCGGGCATATCTCGGGTCTTACGACCGGCCTTGATGACCTCAACGGCAAGATCGGCGGCCTGCACGATTCCGACCTGATCATCCTCGCCGGCCGCCCGGCGATGGGCAAGACCTCGCTCGCCACCAACATCGCGTTCAATTGCGCGGAGCGCTATCTGCGCGATCTGGCCGACGGGATCGATCCGGCCAAGTCGGTCGGGGCGCCAGTGGCCTTCTTCAGCCTGGAAATGAGCGCCGACCAGCTCGCCACCCGTATCCTCGCCGAACAGGCGGAAATCAGCAGCGAGCGGCTGCGCATGGGCAAGATCAGCCGCGAGGATTTCCAGAAGATCTCCTACGCCAGCCAGCGCCTGGCCGAATTGCCGCTCTACATCGACGATACCCCGGCGCTGTCGATTGCCGCGCTCCGCACCCGCGCGCGGCGGCTGAAGCGGAAGCACGACATTGGTCTGATCGTGATCGACTACCTTCAGCTGCTGCAAGGTTCGGGCCGGGCCAACGACAACCGCGTGAACGAGATCTCGGAAATCAGCCGCGGCCTCAAGACCCTGGCCAAGGAACTGGCCGTGCCGGTGATCGCGCTGTCACAGCTCAGTCGCGCGGTCGAAAGCCGCGAGGACAAGCGCCCGCAGCTGGCCGACCTGCGTGAATCCGGCTCGATCGAGCAGGACGCCGACATGGTCTGGTTCATCTTCCGCGAGGAATACTATCACAACGCGGTCAAGCCCGACGAGCCGAGCGAGACCAGCTCGCCCGATGCCATCGCGAAGTACGATACATGGATGCAGCGCCATCTCGAGGTGGTGAACAAGGCCACCGTGATCATCGCCAAGCAGCGCCACGGTTCGACCGGCAACGTCCAGCTGCACTTCCAGAGTGAGTTCACCAAGTTCGGGAATCTGGCGGTCGATGCCCGGCGTTATGATGACTACGAGTGACTTCTAGGGACTAGGTCTGCCGGTTACCGCATCGAACTGGGGCAGGGCGAACAGCTGGCTGCCCAGCCAGCGTGCTCCGGCTGGCGTCAGGTGCAGCCCATCCTGGCTGATCAGCAGCCGGTCGGGCGTGAATACCGGCACCCGGCCATGGGCATCGGTAACTGGCGCCAGCGGATCGATGAACCGGCCCGCCGGCACTGTCTGGGCCAGTGCGCGGTTGGCGCGGGTGGCCCAGTCCGCCGGGCGGGCACGCCAGGCATGCCGTTCGGCCGGGGGCAGCCGCATGACCGCGCTGTTGCTCCAGCCGAACTGCTTGAAGCCCAGCAGCAGGACCCGTTTGGCGCCCGCCCCGCCCAATTGGACGGTCCAGCGCTCGGCGCAGGGCAGCAGCACCGGATCCCAGGAAATGGCCAGGACCACCGTTCCGGCAGCGCGTGCCTGTGCAAGGATGCGCTGCGGCAAGGGGCCTTCGCAGCGCCATTCCTCGGCATAGCTGATCCGCTCCGGGGCAACGCTGCCTGATGCGATGGCCATGTTGATCAGGTCGCGGCCCTGGCTGTGCCCGATCACCAGCAGGTTGGCGGCGCGGCTTGCGGGATCGAGCTGGCGTCCTTCGAAGCTGCGCACGGCATCGACATAGGCAATGTTGTCGCCCGGATCCGGCCCAAGTTCCGGAACCCGCGCGGCCAGTCCATTGGTGACATGCAGAACCAGGCCAAGGCCCACGGCGAGCAGGGTGCCCAGCCCGCACCAGATCAGCACCGCCCGGTCGCTGACCCGGCGGGGATCGCGCATCGGCTGCTCGATCCAGCGCCACGATGCCAGCGCCACCAGCAGGATCGCCGGAACCAGCGCCACCAGCAGGGCTATGGGCGGCTCTTCAAGGCTCAGCACCCGGACAAAGACGAAGACCGGCTGGTGCAGCAGATAGGCGCTGAAACTGGCAAGGCCAACGATCACCAGTGGGCGCAGGGCCAGCACTGCGCCAAGGCCACTGGCCGGTTGGGCAGCAGCGACAAACAGGGCGCAGCCGGCGCAGGCCAGCAGCAAGGGCGCAAGGCTGGCGGGATCAGATCCCGCCAGGCCCGCCAGCGCAGCCGCCATCAGCGCGCCGCCACCAACCGCCAGCCAGGGCGAGACAGGCAGGACCAGCAGGCGCTCGCGAGGCAGCAGCGCAACCAGCCCGCCCAGGGCCAGTTCCCAGGCCCGGAATGGCAAGAGCAGATAGGCCGCATCGTAATCGCGCGGCAGCATGATCAGGCTGGCACCGATGCTGGCCACCACCACCAGGCCCAGTCCAAGGCCCAATCCGCGGCGTCCGGCGCGCAGCAACAGCAGCATCAGCGGCACGCCCAGCAGGTAGAACTGCTCTTCCACGCCCAGGCTCCAGGTGTGGAGCAGGGGCTTGAACCTGGCCGGTACATCCCAGTAACCGCCGGTCAGCCACAGCAGCACGTTGTTGGCCATCAGCGCGCTGGCGGTCAGCGCTTGGCCGAAGTTCTGCAACTGGTCCGGTACCAGCCAGACCAGCGCCGGGATGGCGGTGAGCAGCATGATCGCCAGCATCGCCGGCAGAATCCGGCGGATTCGGCGCATGTAGAACCCGGCAAGGCGAAAGGTGCCCGCCGCCTGCTCGCGCATTACGATTGTGGTGATCAGGTAGCCGCTGATCACGAAAAACAGATCGACCCCCAGATAACCGGCAGCAAAGGCCGGGCTGCCCGTGTGAAACAGGATCGCTGCCAGCACGGCCACGGCGCGCAACCCGTCCACTTCGGGGCGATAAGATGAGCTGGCGGTAGAGGCGGGGGAAGCCATGGCGTGGGGGATGGCACGAAGCCCGCCGTGCCTGCAACCGTGGGCGAATCAGGCGCGTGATCCGGGCCTTGATCAGAAACTTTGTGATCTGTTATAAAAACAATATAAAACAGAATGTTATACGTTTTTTCCTTGACTTGCGAATCACCGGGCGTGTAGCAGCCGCAGCTTCCCGGAATTGCATGAACTGGAGTGCCAGATGGCGCGCGTTACTGTTGAAGATTGTGTCGACAAGGTTCCCAACCGTTTCGACCTCGTCCTGATCGCCGCACAGCGCGCGCGCGAAATCTCGGGCGGGGCGGAGCTGACGATCGATCGCGATCGCGACAAGAACCCGGTGGTCGCCCTGCGCGAGATTGCCGAACAGACCGTGCGGCCCGATCAGCTCAAGGAAACGCTGCTCAGCTCGCTGCAGCGCGTCCTGCCCGAAGACGATGACGAGGTCGATGACATCGGCTCGCTCAGCCAGTCGGCCGAAGCCCTGCGGATTACTGCGGCGGCGCCGGTGCGCAACACCTCGCTGGGTGGCGATTACGACGGCTGAGCCGTTTCGCGTACCTGAGGCAACAAGGCGGCTCGCTTCCCACGGGGAGGCGGGCCGCTTTCGCTTGCGGCGGGATCAGGGGCAGGGGTACTTCCTGATGAAGTAATCGGCCATGGCTGCCTTCATCGTCAGGCCGGCCCGCTTGTCGGCCGGATAGGTGCGCAGGTGGGCCAGCACCTGGTCGGACGAGGGCCGCGCGCCCTTGGGCGGGCAGGAGCTTGGCTTGCCCGCCGCGCGTTCGGCCTGCAGTCGCGCGCCATAGGCTTGCCCGGCCGCCTGGCCTTCGGCTCGCAGCAGCTTGATGTCGGGCGAACCGAGCGCCATGAACCCCTTGGCCTTCAGCGCATCGGCCTTGGCCAGAAAGGTTGCGACCGACATTTCGCCCGTGGTGGCAAGGGCGGGGGCGGCCACCAGAAGCAGGGGCAAAAGCAGGGCAGGACGGCGCATCGGGTTCTCCATGGAATCGTCCCCGCAAGATTGCTTGACCGCGCCGCGCTGGCAAGCCCATGAATGGCTGGTTCTTTCCGGGGGGAGAAGTGGCCGATGAGTGGCGGCGAGGTGATCGGCGATATCGCGCAAGGGGCGCTGACCGCCCGCGCCTTTGAACCGGCGCATGGCGAGACGGCCGATGATGGCCACACCCATGAAAGCGCCTGCCTCAACTGCGGCACCCCGCTGGTGGGTCGGCATTGCCACGAATGCGGGCAGGCCGCCCATGTCCACAAGACGCTGCGCGCCTTCTTTCATGACCTGCTGCACGGGGTATTCCATTTCGAGGGCAAGATCTGGCGCACGCTGCCATTGCTGGCCTGGAATCCGGGAAGACTGACCCGGGAATATGTCGCCGGGCGGCGGGCCAGCTATGTCAGCCCGATCGCGCTGTTCCTGTTCGTGGTGTTCCTGACCTTTGCCGTGTTCAACCTGCTCGGCAATCCCATCAACTTCAACAACCAGGGGCAGTCCATCGGCTTCGAGCGCGGCATTGGCGAGGCCGAACGGGGCGCCGAGCTGGAACTGAAGAAGGCCGAGCAGGCTCTGGCCGAGGCCCGTGCGGCCGGGGCCGGCGATATTGCCCGGCGCGAGCGCGAGGTCGCTTCGGCGCGCCAGGCCCTGACCGTGATCCGCGCGGCCCGCAGCGGCCGCCTGCCGGATGAGATCGCCCGTGCCGACGTGCCCGCCGACCAGTCGGTGGTCGAGGCGATCAACCGGGCCTGGGCCCATGCGCGCGAGAACCCCGAACTGACAGTCTACAAGCTGCAGAACAGCGCCTACAAGTTCTCGTGGCTGCTGATCCCGTTTTCGGTGCCGTTCATGTGGCTGCTGTTTCCGTTCAGCCGCCGGTTCCACCTTTATGACCACACGGTCTTCGTCACCTATTCGCTCAGCTTCATGCTGTTGCTGCTGGCGGTGATCAGCGCACTGACGGTCTGGGGCGGTGCTGGCGGGCTGGTGGCAGCGCTGATCTGCTATGCGCCGTTCCACATGTATCGCCAATTGCGCGAGGCCTATGCCCTGTCGCGGTTCGGAGCCTGGTGGCGAACCTGGTTCCTCAGCGGCTTTGCCTTCATGGCGCTGGGCCTGTTCGCCACGGTGCTGACGCTGATGGTGGCCGCCTGACGGATCGGCGGGCCACCATCGCTTCAGCAGATCAGGCGCCCTGCGGGGCCTCGCCCGAAAAACGCTTGCCGGCCTTGGGAATTGCCGAACCCCGCACCGGGGCCGGAGTCACCGGGCCGCTCGGCCGGTCCGGCCGGTCAAGCTTGCCGGTTTCGAGCAGCTGGTTGATGTCTTCACCGCTCAGCGTTTCGTATTCCAGCATGGCATTGGCCAGCAGGTGGAGCTTGTCCTCGTTGGTCTTGAGGATCTCGGTCGCGCGCTTGTGCGCGCCCTCGACCAGGCCGCGGATCTCGCTGTCGATCAGCTTGTTGGTCTCGTTGGACGAGAAGGTCCGCTGGGCACCGCCCATGCCGAGATAGCCCTCGTACTGGTCCTCGTACTGCAGCGGGCCAAGCTTGTCCGACATGCCCCACTTGGTCACCATGTTGCGGGCCAGGCTGGTGGCATACTGGATGTCAGAGCTGGCCCCCGAACTGACCTTGTCATGCCCGAAGATCAGCTCTTCGGCCACGCGCCCGCCCATCGCGACCGACAGGTTCGCGTGCATCTTGTCGCGGTGATAGGAGTAGCTGTCACGCTCAGGCAGGCGCATGACCATGCCCAGCGCGCGGCCGCGCGGGATGATCGTGGCCTTATGGATTGGATCGCTGGCCGGTTCATTGATCGAGACGATGGCGTGGCCGGCCTCGTGATAGGCGGTCATCCGCTTCTCGTCCTCGGTCATCACCATCGAGCGGCGTTCCGCGCCCATCATGACCTTGTCCTTGGCGTCTTCGAATTCCTGCATGGCAACCAGCCGCTTGTTGCGGCGTGCGGCGAGCAGGGCGGCCTCGTTGACCAGGTTGGCAAGATCCGCGCCCGAGAAGCCGGGAGTGCCGCGCGCGATCACGCGGGGATTGACGTCGGGGGCCAGCGGGACCTTCTTCATGTGGACGGAAAGGATCTTTTCGCGGCCATCGACATCGGGCACCGGCACCACCACCTGGCGGTCGAAGCGACCCGGACGCAGCAGCGCCGGGTCGAGCACGTCGGGCCGGTTGGTCGCGGCGATGATGATGATGCCTTCGTTGGCCTCGAACCCGTCCATCTCGACCAGCAGCTGGTTCAGCGTCTGCTCGCGCTCGTCGTTCGAATTGCCCAGGCCATGGCCGCGATGGCGGCCGACCGCGTCGATTTCGTCTATGAAGACGATGCACGGCGCGTTCTTCTTGGCCTGTTCGAACATGTCGCGCACGCGGCTGGCGCCGACGCCGACGAACATTTCGACAAAGTCCGAACCGGAAATGGTGAAGAAGGGCACGCCCGCTTCACCCGCGATCGCGCGGGCCAGCAGCGTCTTGCCGGTACCGGGCGAGCCGACCAGCAGCGCGCCCTTGGGGATCTGCCCGCCGAGCTTCGAAAAGCGCTGCGGATCGCGCAGGAACTCGACGATTTCCTGCAGTTCCTCGCGCGCTTCGTCGATCCCGGCGACATCGTCGAAGGTGACCCGGCCCTGGCGTTCGGTCAGCAGCTTGGCCTTGGACTTGCCAAAGCCCATCGCGCCGCCACCACCGCCCTTCTGGACCTGGCGCAAGGCGAAGAAGGCGATCCCCAGGATCAGCAGGAAGGGCAGGGTCTGGACCAGGATGTAGACCAGCAGGTTGCCTTCCTCGGCCGCGCGGCCTTCATAGCGCACGTTCTTCTCCTGCAGCAGCGGCTGCAGGGTGGCATCGTTGGGCACCGGAACGGTGGCGAAAGTGCCGCCGTTCTTGTATTTGCCGGTGATCTTGTTCTCGCTGATCTGGACGCTTTCGACCGAGCCTTCGGCCACGCGGCTGCGGAAATCGGAATAGCCGATCTGGGTGCCCGGCGCCTCTCCGCGCGAGCCCAGCATGGTCACCACCAGCAGCAGGGCCAGGAAGATCCCGCCCCAAACCAGCATGCTCTTGACCCATGGATTGCCGTTCGGCTGATCGTCGTTCATTCGCGTTGCGTCCTTTCGATACTCCTATGTAGGCGCGCGAAGCCTAAGCGCAAGTTGACGGCGATCTGTGGGTAGCGTGATGCGGCGGGTTGCGGGGCACCGGGCCTGCCCGCACAACGGGGGCCTGGCAATTGCCCGGAGGTTCGATGCCCGCCTTCCCCAACCGCTTTGCCGATTGGTCAGCCGCCCCGGCACGCCTGTTGCTGTTCGCGCTCGCGCTCTTGCTGGCTGCCAGCGCGCTGGTGCCGATCAAGGCCGCGCATCAGGCGATTGCCACGCGCGGCCTGGTCGAGGCGATGACCGACGGGGCCAAGGCGGGCGAGGCGCGCCCGCGCGACGATGACCTAAAGGTCTATGACGCGGTGATCGAGCGCATCGGCCGGGGCGAGAATTACTACGATGTGGTGGCCGAGGAGCATCGCAAGGCGAGCTATCCGGTCAAGCCCGGCTTTGCCGTGCGCCTGCCGACACTGGCCTTCATCTCCGCCGCGCTGGGTGAAACCGGGCTGACCTTGGCCGCCTTTGCCCTGCTCGGCGCGGTGACCTGGGCCTGGTGGGTGCGGCTGGGGGCCGAGCCGGGGCTCAAGCGTTATCAGGCGATGGGCACGGCGCTGATCTTCCTCGGAGCCTCGCTGGGGCTCAACCGCTACTATTTCGCCCTGCACGAATTGTGGGCCGGGATGTTGCTGGCCTTGGCGATGGCGCTGCACCGGCCGGGGCGGAAATGGGGCGCGGCTCTGGCGGTCACGGCCCTGGCGCTGGCGATCCGCGAGCACGTGCTGCCTTTCGTGCTGCTGATGGGCGCGCTGGCCCTGTGGCGGCGGCACTGGCGCGAAGCCTTGGCCTGGGGCGCGCTGGTGGCGGCTTTCGCGGCTGGCCTTGCGCTGCATCATCATTACGTCGCCTTGCAGGTGCTGCCAACCGACCAGCCGTCGCCAGCCTGGCTGGTGCTGCGCGGCCTGTCGGGCTTCCTGTCCAACGTGGTCCTGTCGGGCAACCTGCGGTTCCTGCCGCACTGGATTGCGGGGCCGGTGGTCATGCTGATGATCGTCGGCTGGGCCGCCTGGAAGCATCCCAGCGGCGCCTTCGCCACGCTGCTGTTCCTGGGCTATGGCCTGGCATTCATGATCGCCGGGCGCCCCGACAATTTCTATTGGGGCATGGTGATTGCCCCGCCGATGTACCTGGGGCTGGCTTTCGTACCCGCCGGTCTTGCCGCCCTGTGGCGCGCGGCCAAGCTCAAATCCTAGAAGTCGACCGCGATCCCGTCGCGCACCCAGTCGCCATAGCGGGTGGGGGAGAGGCCACCCGGCTCCTCGCCCGGCTGGCCCGCGGCCGGCCTGGGTGCGGGATCGTTGCTCCAATGCGGAGGCTTGGCGAAGGGCTTGGGCCGCTGGGTGGCGCGCTTGGTCATAACCGCTATCTGGCTATCGCCGGGCTTCCCGTCTAGTGGCCTTTAGGATGGATGTTCCCGGCCTACCCGCGCGCAAGGCTGCGCTGAAGCTTCTCGATGCCGTGCTGCGGCGCGGTGAAACGCTGGATCAGGCGGCCCAGCCCGCGCTTCAGGGCGTGCGCAGCGATGCCGATCGCGCGCTGGCGCGGGCGCTGGCGGGCGAGGCGCTACGCTGGCTGACCGATCTCGACGCGCTGATCGACAGCGCCACCCGGCAGATCCTGCCCGACGATGCCAAGCCGCGCATGGCACTGCGGATCATGCTGGCGGGCTGGCTGCGGCTTGATACGCCTCCTCATGCGGTGATTGCCACCGGCCTGCCCTTGCTGGTGGGCGGTCCCCGGCGGCTGGCGCATGGGGTCTTTTCGACGCTGGTGAAGCGCGCAGTCACCCTGCCTGAGGCACCCAGCCTGCCCGAGCCTGTGACCCTGCGCTGGGGTGAGCGCGCCGCCGCGATCGCCGCTGGCCTGGCTGTTCCGCCGCCGCTCGACCTGACCTTGCGCGATCCCGCCGTCACTGCCGAGTGGGCCGAACGGCTGGGCGGCATCAGCCTGTTGCCCGGTCATATCCGGCTGGAACGCGGCACGGCGGTTGAGCGGCTGGAAGGCTTCAAGGACGGGGCCTGGTGGGTCCAGGACCTGGCCGCCAGCCTGCCCGCGCGGCTGCTGGGCGCGGGCGAAGGTCGGCGCGTACTGGACCTTTGCGCCGCGCCAGGTGGCAAGACCATGCAGCTGGCCGCCGCCGGGTGGCAGGTCTCGGCGGTCGACAGCGGGGCAAAGCGGCTCCAGCGGATGCAGGAAAACCTGGCGCGCACCGGCCTTTCGGCCGAGCTAGTCCAGGCCGATGCCCTGCAGTGGGAACCCGAGGGGCCGTATGACGCCGTGCTGCTCGATGCGCCCTGTACCGCCACCGGCACCTGCCGCCGCCACCCCGACGTGCTGCACCGCATCGGCCCGCGCCAGATCGCCGAACTGGCCGAACTGCAGGCGGCCCTGCTCAAGCGGGCGCAGCGCTGGGTGAAGCCGGGCGGGCGACTGGTCTATGCGACCTGCTCGCTTGAACCCGCGGAGGGCGAGGAGCAGGCTGGCAAGGTGGGGCTCACCCCCGATCCGATCGGGGCTGACGAGCTGCCCGCCGGTCTGGCCCCCACCGCTGCCGGTTGGTTGCGCACCGATTCCGGCATGCTGGGCGAAACTGGCGGGCTTGATGGCTTCTTCATCGCCCGCTGGCGCGCCTAGCCCTTCAGCTTTTCCGCAAAGCCCTTCTGCAGCTTGGCCAGCTTGGGCGGGATTACCGCCAGGCAATAGGGGTTCCGCTGGCCTTCGCCCTGCCAGTATTCCTGGTGATAGTCCTCGGCCGGATACCATTCAGCCGGGCCCTCGATCGTGGTCACGGCCTGTTGCCCCGGATGGGCGGCGTTCCAGCGGGCAATCCCGGCCTCGCACTCGGCGCGCTGGGCTTCGTCCAAGAGGAATAGTGCCGTGCGATACTGGGTGCCGATGTCGTTGCCCTGGCGGTTGAGCTGGGTCGGATCGTGAGTGCCCATGTGGATATCGAGCAGGTCGGCGAAGGAGACGACCGCCGGATCGAAAGTCAGCTTGATCGCCTCGGCATGGCCGGTCTCACCGGTGCAGACATGCTTGTAGGTCGGGTGCGGCACGGTCCCGCCGATATAGCCGCTTTCCACCGCGCTGACGCCGGCGATCGAGCGGAATACCGCCTCGGTGCACCAGAAACACCCGCCTGCGAAGATTGCTTCAGCCATGTCGATCCGTCCTTGTTGTCTGGATGGCGGAGATAGGACCGAAGGACCGCCTTGTCATCTGGCCCTTTGGCCCTAATTTCAGCGCCATCATCCCCCCAGGAGAGGACCCTTACCATGCGCCGCACCGCTCTGTTGCTTTCTGCCCTTGCTCTTGCCGTTCCCTCCGCAGCCGCGCTGGCGCAGCCCACGGCTGCCCAGACCAAGGCGATGAAGGCTGAAATCGCCGCCGCCGTCGCCGACCCCAAGCGTGACAAGGACAAGGCCCGCGATCAGTATCGCCGCCCGGCCGAAACGCTGACCTTCTTCCAGGTCGCCCCCGACATGAAGGTGGGCGAATATGCCCCCGGCGGCGAATGGTATTCGCGCCTGCTGGGGCTGTACCTGGGCGGCAAGGGCCAGCTGGTCGGCCTCTATTTCAACCCCGCCGCCGGTCCGTTCAGCGAAACCGCGCAGAAGGGTATCCGCGATGGCGCGGCCAAGTATCCGGCCGATGTCGCCGCCGCATCGGGCTTTCCGGCTGACCGGTTCAAGGGTTACACCCTCGATGCCGTACCGGCGGGTGAAAAGGGCACCTTCGACCGCATCCTGATCATGCGGATGATGCACAACCTGACCCGCTGGAACATTGCCGACAGCGAAGTGAAGGCGATGCGCGACCTGCTGAAGCCCGATGGCATGATCGGGATCGAACAGCACCGCGCCCGGCCCGACGCGCCTTACAGCTATGCCGATGGCAGCAAGGGCTATATGCGCGAGGCCGATATCATCAAGTTCATGGAAGTGAACGGCTTCACCTTTGTCGGCAGGAGCGAGGCCAATGCCAACAAGAAGGACCCGGCCAACTGGGAAGGCGGCGTCTGGACCCTGCCGCCCGTGCTGCGCGGTGCCAAGGAAGAGGACAAGGCCCGGCTTCAGGCGATCGGCGAGACCGACCGGATGACGCTGCTTTTCCGCAAGCGCGCGTGATGATAGGGGCGGCGGCATGAGCACGCTGACTGTCGCCGCCCTGCAATTGCCGCTCGGTTCGTCCGACGAGGTCGAGAATATCGCTGCCGTTGCCGCGCTGGTGGAGACGGCAGCGGCACAGGGCGCGCAGGTGATCCTGCCGCCCGAGCTCTTTTCCGGCCCCTATTTCTGCAAGGTCGAGGACGAGGCGCTGTTCGCGCTGGCCCGGCCCACGGCCGAGCATCCCTCGGTCATCGCCATGCGGGCGCTGGCGGCGAAGCTGAAGGTCGCGATCCCGACCAGCTTCTTCGAGCGCGACGGGCACCACTATTACAACACGCTCGCCTGGATCGATCCGGACGGGGAGATCCAGGGCACCTATCGCAAGAGCCACATCCCCGATGGCCCGGGCTATGAGGAAAAGTACTATTTCCGCCCCGGCAACGATGGCTTCAAGGTCTGGAACGCCTTCGGCCACAAGCTGGGCGTGGGCATCTGCTGGGACCAGTGGTATCCGGAATGTGCCCGCGTGATGGCGCTGCTGGGCGCCGAAGCGCTGCTCTATCCGACCGCGATCGGCAGCGAGCCCTATGATGCCGATCTCGATACCAGCCGGATGTGGCGCCGCGCGATGCAGGGGCACGCCGTATCGAACTGCATGCCGGTGATCGCGGCCAACCGGATCGGCACCGAGGACGGCCAGCGGTTCTATGGCCATTCGTTCATTGCTGACGAATGGGGCGATCTGGTCGAGGAATATGGCGCGGCGGAAACCGGCGTGCTGGTCCACCGGCTGGACCTGGCCCGCGCCGCCACACACCGGGCGGGGATGGGCTTCTTCCGCGATCGCCGCCCGCAGCTCTATGGCCGGATCGCGCAGGATATCTGAGCCTTGCGCCAGCGCTACCTGATCGCGCTCGGCTCCAATCAGCGCCACCATCGCCACGGCCCGCCCGCACGGGTGCTGGCGGCCGCGCTGGCCGCGCTGGCGGCGGAAGGGATCGCGGTGGAAGCCGCTTCCCCGGTTATCAGCAGCGCGCCCGTCGGTCCTTCGCTGCGCCGCTATGCCAATGGCGCGGCGCTGGTGGCCAGCGAGCTCTGGCCGGACGAGCTGCTGGCCGCGCTCAAGGCGATCGAGCGCCGGTTCGGCCGCCGCCCTGGCGGACAGCGCTGGGGCAGCCGGGTGCTCGATCTCGATATCGTGCTGTGGAGCGGCGGCGCCTGGTCTTCGCCTGGCCTGACCGTGCCCCACGCCGCCTTCCGCACCCGCGACTTCGTGGTCGGCCCGGCTGCCGCGCTCACCCCCGGCTGGCGCGACCCGCTGAGCGGCCTTTCGCTGCGCCAGCTTAAGGCCCGCTTGACCCGCCGCGCCCGCATCCGTAAGCGCGCCGACAGGTGAGGGCCCTTAGCTCAGTCGGTAGAGCAACTGACTTTTAATCAGTAGGTCGCTGGTTCGAACCCAGCAGGGCTCACCATTGAAAATCAATGACTTATGCGGAGTGTCATTGATTCGCGAATGGTGCATAGCAACCACATAGCAACCACGCAGTAAGGCAAACTGTGGCATTGCATGGCATGCAGCGCGGCGTGCTAAGGGGCTACTCTGGCTCAGTTCTTCAGCTTGAACCCAGGTTCTCGGCGGTCATGCTTGAGCATCGCTCTGATTCTCTTTGCACCGACGTGGCGCATAAACGCGTTGAAGTACTTGGAGGGCACACCATGCAGGTGCGCGTAGTGCATGGCATCTCCGAGCTCGTTGCGACGCCTCACGTTAGAGATGAGTCGTCGATCAGCTTCTGTTGATGGACCGCTTCGTGTCATTGCCGGTGCGGTGGAAGAAGGTAGCGGAACAACGAGCTGCATCACCAGAAGTCCTTGTTTGAATGGCTGACCGGCAACGCCTCGTCCGCGCCGATGCTTGCCGTCCAATGAGGCGACTAATGGGGCTAGGATGTGCTCCTGCTCGCTACGAATGAGGTTGCGGATCAAACGGTAGCTCGATCTCCGCATCCAATCGTCAGGGTGCTCGATCAGTATGCGTTCTTCGGGTGGGAAGCGCGAAAATTCGCCGAGGCGCCTCAGCCATTCAACCATGATTCTCTGAGCACGCCTTTCAAAGCTTCGCGCGACAAGAGCGGGCGATCGCGACTGCATCGACATTGGTAATTTTATCCTTCGTCAGCCGGATACAAAGAAGGCCCATTTTATCCGCTGGTGAGCGGATAAAATATCTCAATATGGACGTATTCCATCGCTGTTTGGCGCCATATCGCAGGCGCAGATAGTGCGAAATCGCAATCGGTAAAGACTCCGTTGGATCGCAATTTGGTCCTCTCATTGCAACCACGGAGATAGACATGAGGAAGAAGAAGACCTTCAACGCTGTTGCGACCAGGGCGTCGCAAAAGGCAGGGTCGAGTGTGAAAAACTCTCGCTTGGCCGATGGCGGCGCTGTGAAACTTGGCAAGCAGAGACGCAAGTCAGGGCAAAGGAAGTCCGCCAAGGGGCATATTGCGCCCGAGCTGCTAAGTGATGCGGATTGTCGCAAGGAGCTTAAGCGGCTCCGAACGATCCTTGCCAAGCAGACTGCTACCGATGGATCACCCGCGAAGCAGCGCTACTTCGACGAGAAGTGGCTCGCAGCCCGGTGGGGCCAGTCGGTCAAGTACATCAGAGCGCTTCGTTACAGGGGAGAGGGGCCGGAGGTGACCTATCTAGGGCGCAACGTCCGCTACCGCCTGCGTGCGATCCAGGCCTATGAGGCTGCGAACACGTTCCCGAGCCGCACCGCCAAGGACCAAGCAGATAAGGACTAAGGCTAAAGAGTCCAAACGGAGGGGGCGACGAGTCCCCTCCGAAATGGTCGACACATGCAATACACGCAGGTGTTCAAGCTGATAGCGCCACTTGCTCATGCCTGGTGCCCTAGAGTGCTCTGATGATGCACCGGGGCTAAACCTGCTCACTTAGGATTTTTCAAGAATGCCGAAATACCCAAGGAGGTCTCCGGAGGAGACACTTTGCCGTCAACAGCAAAAGGCCGACGGCTTCATTGCCCGCGTCACAAGGGCTATAGATCGCCTTCAGCCATCACTTCTCCGCCGTCGCAGGTTCGACGGCTTGTTTGGAGTGCGTGGATGCCTGGCTGATCTGAGACTTTGTGACGTCGAAGCGCGAAAGACGAGTGCCGAGATACTCGTTGATGTGATCCGCGACTTGGAGCCGAACTTCAAGACTCCTGGAGCCACATTCCGGCATATCACGTTCATCGATGACATCGGCATGACCTCGGACCGATACCCGATCTTGCGGCTCCATGCGTTGAGGCGCAAAGTTGACAAGGCGATCCGCCGCTTAGGTCTATCCGCATTGGTTTTCATCGAGGTTCAGCCCCTACTGAACTACCCCGGAGGTGGAACGGGACGAACGCTTATGCTCCATGCACACGCCTTGTGCTGGGGAGAAACACCACGCCGTGTGTTTCGAAAGGCGCTCAAGGAGATAAATCAGTCTCGGTCTTGGCAAAATGAGTTTGGCGCGAGGCCGGTAAAAGCTCGCTGCCTTAGGACCTTCGACGATGTGCTGAGAATCGCCTGCTATGTTGCGAAGCTACCCTATGACGGGAAGATACGGGTTCCGATAGGAAGTGGAGAATGGCGCTTTCGCCCGGTGCTGCAAGGTTATCCCGATGTCCTGGCGCTTCGGATCGCCGAAGGCCTATCACACTATTCCATCTTCGATGCTGTATTCAGCGTAGGGGAAGGCAGGCTCTTTCGCCTAGAATGGAAGCGCCGTCTGGTCGAATGGCATCGAAATCGTCTAAGCCGTGTTGGCAAGGGGTTGCGCTTCGATATTGATGCCTTCTGGAATCGGGGCGGCTCGGCCCGCCACTCTGGCTACGAGATGCCTTTCCAGCACGAGTGACCCAGAGCGGGTTTCACGATAAGAAGCGGTTCCGGCACGACAGGCATGTTTTGCCGGAATAGCCCTTCGATCCAAACTATAGACAACTCCGAAATACAGGTGTTTGCGGGATAAGTACGAAAAATGCCTGATCTGTGCGAAATTTGTCCAATCCGCCAAACTGACAGCCCGTAGATTGACTGGCTCTTCACGACGGTAACTGCCTTTACTGTCTCAGTCGTCTAATTCCCAGCGCTCTTTCAACCGCTCTAACGTAGTCCGCCATTTCGGCGTAGTAGGTTTACAAACGGTGTTCTGATTGCCGAACAAGCCGATGTCATTGATTGCCTCATCCAACGGCACGGCGTGGAGCCAGCGGACGGGTACGAAGTATTCCCGGCGATCCTCATCTTCGACGTTCTCGCGGTGATAGCTTGCACAATTCAATGCCTCGATCGCTGCACGTTCGTTGCCATCGACCATGATTTTGAATTCTGTGATCGGCTCCCGAGGCCCTGTCACTTCTCCCACACCGACAAAGCCGTGCCCCGGAGCCTTCACCCAAACACGGTCTCCTATGGAGAGCAGGTTGAGAGTGTTACTGTACCAGCTACCGCCTCCCGCCGAGATGAAGCCATAGCGGCGGCCTTCATCCCAGCTGCGGGTGTCGCCATGCCCGAAGCAAGCGTAGAACTCGCCATTCCATGGCTCTCGCTCGCGCGTACCACGTTTGGTCTGCGTGACAACACTGACCTGCGTTTCTACTGGGTCGAGCAACCATGCCCGGCTGAGCAGTTGCTGATCGCCATGCACGAAAATCTGGAAGCAGAGTACGTTGATCGGGATGCCGCGCTGATTGAGGTATTCGACAATCCGTTCGCTGCTGTCGTCGAGGTGCGTGGCGACGATGACAATCTCGTGGTCCTGGTTGAGTTGGTCTTCATCGAGCGGTTGACCGAAGTATGCCAAAAAATCAGCGGCCAAGTTGCGGCTCGGCGCGAAGCGGGCATAGATCGCGGCAATCTCGTCCGCCTCCAGCCCTTCTACCCAACAGGCATAATCGATAGCTTGCGCAACGACCTCGCGCGGCGTGCGGTCGCGCTTCAGCTCGATCAGCACGAGTGCGCCGTCTGGGGCGATGGCAAGCAGATCGATGATCCCGCCGTTGCCAGTCCGCTCCTGCCGTCCGATCAACATCCATTCGTCTGAAAGGATGCGCGGCGCAGCGACAATCATGTCCTCGAGCACGCGCTCGCTGGGCAAGCGGGCTTCGGCAAGAGCTTGCGGGTTGTCGCTAACCGTCCAAATGGCATTGCGGATGGGCATCAGGCGTCCTCCACCTCGTCTTCGTTTCCAGCTAATGCGGCAACCTCGTGGTGCAGCCCTATCATCACATCATGGCCGGGAAGATCCCCCAGTGTCCCAACATCGAACGTTGAGCAGTGTCGAAGGTCCGCCATCGACATGTAAGCCTTGTGGATGAAGTTTGCGGAGAGCTCCTCGGCAAAGGTTCCATACTCAAGTTCTTCGGCCTGAGCGCTCTCCGTGAGGAACCTCTGATATAGCTCGGTGATGACGGGCTGCATATGGTCCTCAATGTTTCGGACCTCTCGCATCATGTCGGCGATCTCATCGTCGATCGCTTGCTTATCGTTAAAGAATACGGTGCCGGTAGGGTGCGCGATCTTGTTGCGACGCTTCACGAATTTGGCGAATTCCCCGACCTGCTCATTGTTGCAGCCTATCAGTTTGAGAAACCGGAATATCTGCGATTCCTTAAGCTTATCGTAGAACTTAAAGGGGCTGTCGCACTCGGTGATTTTGCCCTCGTCCTCGGCGCGAAAGCCGACCATGGCCATGTGAAACGCCTCAGGTCGGGCCAGTCTGATCTGCCAGATCGAGAAGCTGACAAAGCTCATGTAGAGAAGGTGGAATGCCAGACTGGCAAACTCATAGCGGCCCTGCTCGTAATTGCTCTGGAATGCCGACCACAAGAACTGCAGGTAGCTCCGCTCGCTCTCAGCTGCCATCGAGTAGGGTAGGAATTCGTTGAGTTCGAGCGCCTCCTCCATCAAGCGGTCCCTTGTTCAGACTCGCCCCAAACGCGGGCGATGGCGGCTTCTATTTTCTTTTCGAAGCGGGCGATCAGTTCGCGGTTTGCCTCGACCAGTGCCTGCTCAGTTTCGATTCCGGCGACGATGGATTGCTGGGTTTCAATCTCAGGGAGAGGAATCAACTCCTCCTCGACAACGCTTCGGGGAACCCGTTGCAACCCTCCAGTGCCAGTCATTTTGGCCGCAGCACGTGTCCTGAAGTCTGATGTTGTTAGCCAGTGATACAGCCAGCGCGGGACGGTCTGGTCTCCGGCGCGGACAACATAAAATTCGCTCGACCCGAAGCCGATGCCGCCTTCTAGGCCCCTCGCAATGCCTGCCTTTCCGTTCTCGAAGCATGGTGTCACCTTTGCGAGAAGAACGTCATCGTCTCGGAAGTAGGTATAGCTGCCAACCACTTCCTCGAGCTGCTTGACCTCAGTGGGAATGAAGCTTTCTTGGTTCTCTTGGACCACCGCCATGGGAACGAAAGACACCGAAGTGTCGTCTGGCAGATCTTTCACCTCGCCCTTCTTGGGATTAACCTGTGCAATGTCAGCAAGTGGTACAATAGGCCAAGTGGGGTCGATAGGGATGTGGGGACGGTAGTTTTCGAGGACGACGCGCGCACCGTCGATGACCTTCTGATAGCCCTCGATCTCCGCCACAATCTTCCGCTGCACCTCAAGCGGCGGGAGGGGGATTTCCAGTTCGCAGAACTTGGATTTCGATATTTCGGCGAATGTACCTCCTGTCGCCCACGCTTTCATAGTCGGCACCAGGCGGGTTAGTGCGAGCGCTACATACTCCGGCAAGACGCGGTCATGATTTAAAACGACTACATTCTTGAAACCCTGATTGGTTGCTATCGGTACGCGATTGATGCCGATGCGTCCAATTGTAGCCCGCGTTGAAACTATAACTGAGTTCTCTGGAATCACTTTGGCAGAAGAGTTCGCCAAGCCAGCATCGGAGATTGTCCGCTTTGTGTCGGTAATTTGCGATATGAAATCGCCTTGGGGCAGATCAACAAGCGTCGCCCATTTGATTCCGCCATCCCAATATTCGGGAACGTCGGATTTGGGTGTGCCGCCGCTTTCAACTTTGAATAGATTGAGGTCGCCAAGAGGAACAAGCGGAAACTCGGATTGAGTTGCGCCGCTTTCCCGATATCGCTCCCCGCTGAGATTGTAGTCCCCGTTCTGACCAATCCGCGCTTTCTCGACCATAAAGCCCAGCGATGACTCAACCGCCGCCTCACCGCCGGCCCGCACCGCATCCAGCCAAGCGGCAAGCTCGTCCTTGACCTGCGGCAACTGACTGCCCTTCACCGCGCGGCGCTGCGCGCCAAGGCCAAAGCCGTCATTCTCGATCTTGAAGAAGGCGATACTGTCGCTGGCCTTCGCCACTGCGCGATCAAGGATCAGGATCGAGGTCTTCACCCCCGAATAGGGATTGAACACACCGGGGGGCAGCGAGATGACGGCGGCGAGATACTTGTCCACCAGCATCCGGCGCAGGTCGCAATAGGCGCTCTGGCTCTGGAAGATGATCCCTTCGGGCACGACGATTGCAGCGCGGCCCTTGGGGTTCAGGTGTTCGGCGATATAGTCGACGAACAGCACTTCGCTGCGCTTTGACGGCACGCCGAACCGGTTGTGCGGTTTGATCCCGCCCTTCGGCGACATGAACGGCGGGTTGGCGAGTATCACGTCAGCCGTCTCGCCCCATTTGTCATCGCTGGTCAGGGTGTCATATTCTTCCACCCTGGGATCGGCAAAGCCGTGGAGGTAGAGGTTGACGAGGCTCAGCCGGACCATGTCAGGCGAGATGTCGTAGCCCTTGATGTTACTGGCCAAACGCAGCCGATCTTCCGGCGTCAGCAGGTCGCCGGAATAGCGCAGCGGGCTGTCGAGCGTTGCCTCGGCAGCGTCCACTTCCACGCCCTGGCCATTACTGCCCGCGTCGGTCGAATTGGCTTTCAGGATATGCTTGTAGCTGGAAATCAGGAACCCGGCGGTGCCGCAGGCCGGATCGAGAATCACCTCGTCCTTCTTCGGGTCGATGATCTCCACCATGAAATCGATGATGTGGCGCGGGGTGCGAAACTGCCCGGCATCACCCTGGCTGCCCAGCACCGACAGCAGATACTCGAAGGCATCGCCCAGCCGCTCGCTGTGGTCATAAGTGAAGCCGTTGATCTCGCGCAGGAAGCTGCGCAGCGTTTCCGGGTCACGATAGGGCAGGTAGGCATTGCGGAAGATCGAGCGGAACAGCTCCGGGATACCGGGGTTTTCGACCATCTTGGCCAAAGCCTCGGTATAGGTGTTGAGCATTTCTTGCCCGCCAACGCCAGGCGCCACCAGCTTGGCCCAAGCATAGCGCTCGTATTCGCCAGCGAAGAAGGTGCGCGCGCCGCCCATCTCCTCGGACTCCAGGTCCATGTCGTCCATGAACTTGTAGATCAGGGCGATGGTGATCTGTTCGACCTGGCTCTTCGGGTCAGGAACCTTGCCGACCAGAATGTCACGGCAGGTGTTTATGCGGCGCTTGGTATCACTGTCTAACATGCGGTGCCCTTAGGGGAGGAAACGGTTAAGGGACACATAGTCCTTGATATATTCCGGGATGCGTTTGCGCCATTCCGGCGGCACCTCTTTCAGGTCCTTCATCCCGAAGATCGGATTGACGTTGAGCTGGGTGAAGTGCCCATCGTCGATGGTTTTGCGCACGCCCGCATCCTTGATGTAGGCATCAAAGAAGTAGCGAATCTGGGCGATACGGTCGGCCTGCTCGGGTTTCTGGTCGAGCAGGAACTTCTGGAATTCGTCGTCGATCAGCTCATCCTTCGATTTGAAGCGCGGGATGTGGCCGAACGCCTTTTCGATGATTTCCCGCACAGTCAGGCGGCGGTCGAGCCCTGCAGCGCGGCGCAGTTTGTCGAGCGTGAAGAACTCGTTGGGCTTGTCGAACAGATGGTCCATGACCCGGCGGACGGCAGCTTCCCAATTCTGCTGTTCGACCATAGCCGCGAGCGCAGGATCAGCTCGGGCCATATCCTCGAACTTCTGGAACAGCTCGCGATCAACCCGCATCCCTTCCAGCCCGATCTGCTGCTCGTTCTGGCTGGCGATGCTGTCAGGCTGGAAGGTCTCAAAACCCTTGAACGTGCGGCGGGGCGATTCAACCGTTGAGGTAAACGACTGGGTGCCCGGCTTGGGCAGCCTCAGCTCTTCGTTGTAGTCGAACTTTTCCTCGAAGAACTCGCAATTGGCGAAGAAGTCGAACAGCCGGAACTCAGTCTTCTCCAGCCCCGCGATCTCAGCTTTGCGGGCTGGATCTCGCATTTCCTCGGCAAAGCGATGCTTGCGGGTGCCGCGCCCCTTCATCTGCACGAAGTCCGAAGGGCTGAAGATCGGTCGCATCATGGCGAGGTTTAGGATGTCCGGGCAATCGTAGCCGGTTGTCATCATGCCAACGGTCACGCAAACGCGGGCTTTGCTGGTGGCGTAGCTCTCATCGAACGTGCTCCGTCCGCCAAGGTTGTTGTTCGCAAATTGCACCGTCATGGTCTGCGCGGTCGGGACCTCGCTGGTCACCTGCATTGCGAAATCCGACTGATACTTCCCTGGCCAGATATCATCGGCCATCTCGTTGAGAATCTGTGTGATCTTGGCGGCATGGTTCTGGCTGACGGCGAACACGATGGCTTTGCCGAATTCGCCGGTGACCGGGTCACGCAGGCCGTGGGTGAGAAGCGTTTCGCAAAGGACGTCGTTGGTCGCGTCGGCAAAGAACTTCTTTTCGAAGTCCCTACCGGCGAACGCTTCCTTCACTTCATTGCCATTCTCGTCGGTCGTCTCGACAACAAAGCCCTCGTCCGACAATAGCTGGGTCGTGATCTCGGTTCTGGCATCGACGACATAGGGGTTGATCAGGAACTTGTCGCGGACCCCATCAAGAAGGGAATAACGGAAGGTCGGTTCGCCGCCCTCGCATCCGAAAATGCGATAGGTGTCGAGCATCATGCGGCGTTCCGTATCGCGCGGATCACGCGCGGCGGCGCTGTTCCGCGACTGCTTCAGATAATCCTTCGGCGTAGCCGTGAGCCCGAGCTTGTACCCAACGAAATACTCGAACACCGCACGGGCATTGCCGCCAATGGACCGGTGAGCTTCGTCCGATATGACAAGATCGAAGTCCGTCGGCGCGAAAAAGCGTCGGAACTTGTCGTTGAACAACAGGGACTGGACAGTGGTGACGACAATGTCCGCCTTTCGCCAATCGTCCCGCTGCTCCTTATAGATTACGCTGGTAAAGTCGTTTTTGAGAAGCGCTTTGAAGGCCTTGTCTGCCTGAACCTCAAGCTCGATCCGGTCGACCAAAAAGAGGACCCGCCGTGCATTGCCAGTCTTGAGAAACAGTTTGATGATTGCCGCAGAGGTGAGCGTTTTGCCGGTGCCCGTCGCCATTTCGAACAGGAAGCGAACAGCACCGTTCTTGGCGGCGCGCTGAACCGCCTGCACTGCCTTCTTCTGGTATTCACGCAGAAATCGCAGCTTGGTTTTTTCGATAAAAGCGGGGCGTTCAGATTCGCTCTTCCAGCCCGCCTCGTTGGCATAACCGGGCATCTGCGTCAGCGCTATGAAGTCGCGATTGACGACCTCGCTCGCCAGGCGCTCCGCATCAGGCTGAAAGGCGTGATGGTCCTTGATCTCGCTGGGGCCTGGAAACTTTGTGATGACGCTAGGATTGCCCTGCTTCAGGTCCCACAGGTAGTGAATGTTGCCGTTGGAAAGGATTACGAACCGCGCGTTCTGCTCACGTGCATAGCGCCTCGCTTGCTCCTTCGCAGCCAGTGGGTTTTTCCCTTCGGACTTGGCTTCGAGAACGATAAGTGGGCGACCATCATTGTCGAGTAGGAGGAAGTCGATGAAACCGTTCTTGGTCGTTTCGAAATCCTGCCCAAGCGCATCGATCTGTGTCTCTGTGATCTTGGTGTTGGGTTCCAAGACGATGTTCGCGGGACCAGCATCGCAATCGAAGAATCGCCAACCAGCCTCCTCAAGGAGCCGGTTAATTTTGATACGTGCTGTAGCTTCTTTCGCAGCCAAAAATGCATCTCCTGGCACTCCGATCATGTGCCCAATAAATCGCTGACTATCAGATCGCTCCATCCGACGCATCGTCGAATTCGTTGCGATTTATGCCAACGCCATTCATCACGAAACTCTCTCGAACGCGGCTGTGCCGAGAGGGGGGCGAGGACCTTTGCCGCCAAGCCATTGCTCCTAGCTTTCATGAAAGTCGAAGTTAGCCACTTAACCGTTGTATTGCCGACCGGCTTACCCCGAACTCCTTTGCGAGCAGACCCAATGATGCTCCCTGTCTTCGGCGCAACCGCACCGTCTCTTGCTGCTCTGGCGTCAGGCTCGCAGGACGTCCAAGCCTCTTCCCCTGCGCCTTGGCACGGGACAATCCGGCTTGAGTCCGTTCGACCAACAAATCGCGCTCGAACTCCGCCACTGCTGCGATCACGGCCATGGTCATCTTGCCCGCTGCGCTGGTCAGATCGACGCCGCCGAGAGCCAAGCAATGAACACGCACTTTCATCTCTGCCAGTCGCTCCACCGTCGCGCGAACGTCCATCGCGTTGCGGCCCAGCCGGTCCAGCTTGGTTACGACCAACACATCGTCCCAATCGAGCCGGTCCATCAGCTTGCGGAAGCCAACTCGCTCCATGGCCGCGGTCGAGCCGGAAACTGTTTCGGAGATGACCCGCCTGGGCTCGAGTTGAAAGCCTGCGGCTTGTATCTCGAGGATCTGGTTGTCGGAAGTTTGATCAGCGGTGCTGACGCGGCAGTAAGCAAATACTCGGGACATAACACACCTGTATCGAAAACGTGTGTCGAATAATGTACTGTATCGAAATATGGATCAAGCTAAGTTTTGATACGGCTATTTAGGGTGTATCAAAAACGAGCGTTTTCGACGTGCGTGATGCTTCAGTATTTAATGCGGTTGAGGCTTGTTAGGCTGTTCATCGGGACAGTCCGGAACGGCGGCTTCACGGCTACAAAACGGCATAGCCGACGCTCGGATGCGTTGATGTCGGCTTCCGTAACCGACCCAACTCAAGCCGTTCCCCGGCGCGCACGCTAATGGCCGCTCTTCATGAAGTCCGCCATTCCCATTCCGTTGAGTGGTCTGGCAGCTGTGCGGACTGCTGTGGTGACGAGGCCCTCGAGCGTTGGTCTAAGAATTTACGCCAACGTCACTCAAATACTGACCAACTCCTGGTCCGCGGTTTGCCTTCGTCGAGCCAAAGCGTGCCATTATAGCGAACTCGCGTCGCCGAACTACGCACGCCGGGTCGGGTAATCGCCATGCGCTCGCCGATCACTGTCACGATCGGGGTCAGCTCGTTCGCAGCTGCTAGACGCATCAGCGCGTCACGGCGAATAAAGGCGAAGCTGCTGTGCGCTTCGGTGCCGACGAAGGCAGTCGGTGTGCCGACTGGGTCGATCAGCACTTGGAGCTGTCCGGGCGCGAAACGCAGGTCGAGTTCCGTCACGATCCACGGCGCCGGAAGGTGGAATTGCGCGCCATCGGGCAGGCTTCCGTCAAGATGGCTTTCCCACTGATAGGATACGCTGCCAAGGATCGCCCGATATTTGCGGCTAGATTGGCTGCGCGGCCTAAGCACCGACCACGGGTCGTCCGGCCAGGTATCACGGCGGCCGAGTTCGCGCAGGAACGGCCCGTCGACATTGCCGCCGGGCAGCCATTCATGAAAATCGTCCGCGTGGGCTTCGGTTTCGCAAAGGAAGCAATCCCTCTCCGCGTCGGGTAACAATATCAGCGAAGTGAAATAGAATTCGGTCTGCTGCCAAGGAATGTCGGGTATCTTGTCCTCGCTACGTAGATCGATGTCGCAGGACGCGTAGCGATAGAGCGCGATCCAGTCCTGACTACTCAAGTCGCTGCCGGTCGCGAGTGACAGTGCTCTCTCCGCCAACCCGTTTTCGCGCACCCAATTATCGCGTTCCTCCGTTGGGACATCGGCGGATCGTAACAGATCGACTTGGGGCAAACCCACTAACCGCGGCGTGGAGAGTTCGGTCGGCAGGATCGAGGGCTCGATATCGCGCACAAACTCGATTTGAATCGGGGTGTCGTATCGGGTGGCGGGCGTGCCATAATTGGGCGCGAGCCAATAATTGTCCGCGAGCCGTGCCAAGAGCTCGCCAAAGGCGATGCGCTGATACTTCTTGCCGATTTGTTCGGTCCGCGACCCGCGTACTCGGTCCTCGCCCCACGAACGGTCGCGCGGAAAGAGCTTGGCAGTCCAGCCGAGCGACATCGCGCGATTGGCGATCCAGACCTTGGCTTTGAGGGCATCGACCGGCTTGCCTTTGCCTCGCTGGCCAGGGACCGTCCATGCCCATTGGCTAAGTCCTCTGGCCCAAGGTGCGACCTCGTGCCGGTAACGCTTATTCTCCTCTGACGTGAGCATCGCGGAAAGCGCTTTTTCTGCGTCGCCGATGCGCTGGTTGTCCTCCTTCGATGAAAGCGCGCTGAACGTGTTCCGGTCGAAGGTGATCGTGCGATCGCGATAGGCTTGCCGAACCTGCTCGACGGAGAACAGGATATTGGGGCGCTCGGCGAAATCCTGCTTGAATCGCTTCCAGGATTCTTTCGTGGTTTCGGGCTGGGGGCCGTCGAGCGGTGCATTCGCGAACCGCTCGACGCGGTTCTCGACGGTGTAGCGGCCGAAATCCGCCAGCCCCTTGTAACACGAGCGAGTGATCGACTCCGCACCGAGCCGGGCAGCTCTCGCATCGATTTTGTCAGCCCCGAGGGTGAATTTCGGTGCCGTCGCGCCATAAGGTGGCCGGCATCGCGCCAGATCGACGCCGGCGTCTAGCACCTGAGAAGCCGCGGCGAGCTCGATGACGCCGCGGGCATAATCACGCGCCAGCAAAGACAAAGGCGGGGAGCCGTCCGCAAACACGCGCGACCATGCTGCTCGGCCAAAGGCGCGGAGCGGTTCGGGATCGGTCGACCGGAGCGCCGCGCCGTACAAGGCCGCCGTCAGGCGCTCGATGACATAGAGATCGTCGCACGTCGCGAAATCCGCAAAGACGCCGTCCACGATCGCAGGTCCTTCGACGAAGATCGAAGTCAGTGCCTTGGTCGCGCGATCGCGCAGCTCGCCGCTCGTCGCGGTGAAAAACCAGCCCAGCATCGTGCCGGCGAGTCCAAGCACCCGGTCGTCAGCAGCGGAAGTACCGGCATTCGACGCCCAATCAATCAGGCGCACGGCCGGGTGGCTGTTGTCATCGAAGGCGTCATTGATCGCCAGCGTCCAGAACGCGTCTCGCTTCGCCAGCGGCCGCGCGAGCAGGTTACGGTGGAGGAAGGCGGCGTTCCACGGGTGATCGACCACAACCGCCAGTTCGATCAGCAGCCGGATGACATCCTCGATGTTACGACGCGTTGCATTGAGCAGTGCACGCGTCCGATCGGTGAACGAGGAGGTCGATCGCCATCGCACGCTTTCGATAAACGCGTCTTCAATCTCCCAGCCGTCCCACCAGGCGCGGGCGCCACCTGGCAGGCAGTCGACCAGTTCGACGTCGAAGCGGTCGGCAACATGGACCCAGAGGGCGTAGAAGACACCGCGCCACTCCCAGTGAACGCCGTCGCTATGGAGGAGGAAGGCGAGCGGGGCGCCCAGATCGAATAGGCCAGCGATCGTCGTCGCGTCGCGCAGCAAGGCAAGCACGATAAGATGATCTTGGAACCTCTGAAACGAGAAGCGGATGACGTCAGGCAGCGTTGCGAAGGGATCGGCCGGATCGAGCCCGGGATTGGGATCCACCCGCAGCAAGCCGCGAAATCGCAAAATCTCGACCCAAGTCTTGCCAGGGGGCGGAGCGAACCCGCGAAACGCGGTATCCACGATAGTTTGCGCGGCGCCAAACGCGACATAGTCGCGGCGTTGCGCGGCCATGTCGCCTGCCAGATCGAGCAGCGCCTGCCGGGTCGGACCTATCAATGTTTTCGATCCGTCATAATCGGTCCCGAGATGCCGAGCGGTTGATTCAAGGAAGAAGGCGAGCACCTCGCCAGTCCCACGCATGCCGCGCGGGAATTCGGTGCGTCCTTCGCGCTCGAGCGCAAGGCAGGTCGTGCGCAGGAAAAGGGGGTTCGAGAATTCAGGGTTGAGCCAGGGCGTACTCGGCCGGACGATTCCGCGCCGGTCCATATAGACCTTCGCGGCACGCTCCATTTCGTCTTCGGTTTCAAACCCGCGCACATCGATGACTGCCGCCATATCGCGAGTCGCGTCGGTGAGTAGTTGCGGGGTATACTCGCGGCGGCACGAAACGCAGAATGTCAGACGAGGAAAGGCGAGGATGCGTTTGGCTAGCGCCTGGAGCGCCGGCCGCCACAAGGTCGCACCCGCGCCCTCGTTGATCCCATCGATCGCGATAAGCGCCCGGACGCCTTGCGCTTCTGCCCTCGCATTGAGCGCGCCGAGCAAAGCGTCGAACTTAGCATTCGGAAGACCGAGCCGGCCGAGCATCTGCTGTTCGATAGTTCCGTGCTGCGTGAAATCCGTGCCGATTAGGAACAAGGCCGGCATGCCGGCTTCCAGCATTTGCTCCACTTCCGAGGCAATCAAATGCGACTTGCCTGAGCCGGCGCGGCCGTCAAGAAAGACGAACCGCCTTTCTGCCGCATCCCGGGCGCTTGCGATGAGGAGACCGTCGAACGTGCCGACGGCGCTGCGCAGCTTTGAAAGCGCATCGACGACATAGTTGGCGAAGACAGTGTTCGGGTCCTGTGTCTGGTTCGGCGGTCCCTTTTTTGCCTTAGTGGCAGCGAGTATAGCATCGCGATGTTCGCGGGCCAGTTCGACCGCATCGAAGATTATCCGCGTCAATGTCCCGCATCGCTCGACCCAGGCGGCAAAAGGCCAGGGCGACCAGTCCGCCGTTTCTAGAACCGCGGTCTCAGCGCGGAACACTGCGATGGCCGCAGCCAATTCAGCCAGCTTCGCGTTGGCGATCGCGGGGAAGTTTGGCGCGACGGCCCCAAGGTCGGTTCCTGCCAGCATACTTGCGCGCGCAGCGAGAAGCGCCGTTCGAAATATCTCGGTACGCAGAAGCCCATCGAACACCTCGCGCACGGACACGTCGACATGATCCTCGGGGTGATAGCGTTCTTCGAGCGCTGTGATCGTGCGATCGGCCTGCGCTTTCAGCCATGCCGATGACAGCTCTATCCCGCCGAACCAATAGTCGATCAGATCGACCATTGACGGACTAGCGAGCAGGTCCTCGAGGTCGGCCGCCGACCAAGGCTCGAAGATGACGCTTCGGCCAAGGGCCGCAGCCTCGGCCTCCCATTTCGCCTTGTGCGTCTCCCACCGGTCCCAAGCCGTTACCGTCGGGTTTCCCGTCTTCGTCTTTCGCAGCGTCTGGCCGGTCAGCGGGCAGGCGATTGCGATATACATCTTCGTAAGCTTGGGGTGGGTCGCGAGCGCGGTCGTCATCGACTTGTCGATCGCCGCCCAGTCGATCGCAGCAGCCCTAGTGTAATATTTGGCCTGAACGCCGTGCTCGGACCCGTCAGCCAGCACCCAGACCGCTTCGACTCCGCCATCGCCGCCCGCTCCGTGGATCCTACGAAACTCTGCATCGGGGGCCGGCGGCAGCCGTCTGAGAATTTGACACGCTAGTTCTTCGAAAGTTTCGCGCTGCCCCGCAACACCAGAGATAATTTTTTCAAAATCAAGCATAGTTGATCTACAAGGGCAGATCAGGTTTGTTTGGCAAGGCGATATTTCACAGAAAGCCTGCTTAAATCAGTTGGTCCTGCAAAAGCGGTCGACCGGCAACCTGCCCAGTTTCAGTTTTCCCCAGAGCCATTTCCGCCGCTTTTAGGACGGCCGGTTTCAGCGTAACCAGTCGTTAACACTAGCGGTTGCGATTGGCAGGTTTGCCCCATCACTCGCCGATCAAGCGGCTGACGGCGGCAGTCGACCAATATCAGATGATCACTCCGCCTGCGTTGAACGTCTGGTCCTAACGGAACTTGCCGTTCGCGCCGGTCAAAACGGACGATCGGCAACGCGCTTCAAAATCGGTCATCGCCCGCAAACCTGATCACCTCCGAAAGCCGCCTTTCAGCAGCACTGTTGGTGATGTGCCAAGGGCGGTTGGCTATTGCTCGTCGGGGAGCGACGCCGAATGGACCGTCGTGAAATGCTCACGCCTGAATGTCCCGCCGCATCGATACCGATGGGGTGCAGGTCAGAGTGTGCTCGCCGACTGTCTGCGAGTTCCATCGATCACTTCGATCGGCGACACTTTCTGTCCGACCAACATGGCATCGTTGCTCGCCGTAATCAGCCGTTCATGTTGCCGGTCCATCCCGGATCAGCCGGCCAAAGGCATCAAGGCCTAGTCACGCGACGATGAGGTCGGCTATTCCGATGTCCATGACACCCGCTGACCTCATCGCAGACTTCGATGTACACGAGCCATTAGCCCGCACCAAGGCCAACTGGCTTGCCAAGCAAGCCGCCTCAGCTTCCACCTATGCGTCGGTCGAGCAAGTCGTCACGGATGACGATGAAGTCGGAGATGTCAAGTGGCGGCGCAGTTTCGATCACCACCTGTGCTTCACGCGAGCTGGCATTGCGCGGACTTTCATGCGCCGCGACTGCTTTGTCGGCCTCAGCGTTATCGATGACCTGATCTTTCAGGCCGTCAAGGCGGGACGACCCGACATTGTTGCTGAGGTCATCAACGCGATCGTCGGGCATCAGCTTTACGATCCCGGCATGATCGTCTTTCCACTCCATGGGTTCGGCATTGCACGGCCGTACGCGGATACCATGCGGCGGGGACTGCATCCTCAATTGCTCCTTGAATCGGCGGGCCTCTGCGTGATGGCCCAGACCAACGATATTGAGAAGACCATCACGTTGCTGGACGACGCCCGCGTGTCGATGGGCATCACGCATGCCTTCGATTCCCAAGGCATACGCTCCTTCACCGCGGGCGACCGGCTCTCTTGGCTGCACAGCAATCCGGTCATGGCGTTTCGCTTCAACAGCTATTCTCACGATCCCTACGAGAACCAGTTGTTCTACCAGCTGCGCATGCGCACCATGACCGCGCTGCTGCTCATGACCTCGCTCAAGGCACCGTGCCTTTCGAGCGAGATCGGCAGCGACCGAGCGAACAACCAGGAAACTCTCGACATCAATCATTATCTACGGATCGAGGTCGCGCCGCGCCTTGGAAGGCTCGAAGCGGAACGTATTCCGCGAAATGTCGACGCACTGTCTTTGGTAGAGGCGAGCGATGTTAATGTGCGGATTTCGCTGGCAGGTTGGAACGACCTGAAGGCCAAGGGCGAGATCGATAGCTATCTAGCGACGCTGCGGCAGATTGAGACGGGTTATCTCACTCATCAGATTCTCGATCGTCGTGAGACGAAGGAAGCCTCGCTCTATGTGAAGCTCGTCCGCTCGCTCGATTATTTTCGCCGGTCCTTTCGCGCCAACGTGCGACCGTCAGAACGCGTAATCATGCTCGCGATCGCTTTCGAAACCCTGCTTACAGACAGTTATTCGGGCGGCGTGACCGCCAGAATACGGCGTCGCGCAGCCACCTGCTTGCAACAGGCCGGTATGCCGCCTGCGCTGAACGGTGCGGTTGAGCAGCTTTTCGATGCCCGAGGCAAATTCGTCCACAGCGGGTTCGGCCCGGAAGACATCTTGCTGCACGATGCGAGGCTCGCCTATGTCGCCTGCCTGGCCACCGTCACCCGCCTCGCCCAAGGAGCGACGCTGGTTGATCCGGTGATTGGAACGCTCTTGAACGACAAGCCGGCACCTACGCCGTTCTGGGTGAGGGCCAAACAGGCTTGGCGCAAGCTCCGCGGGAGTTGACCGCTCGCGCGCGCGTACCGGCTTTCCGAAAGCGTAGACTGACCCTATCTTCACCTTCGAATGACGGGGCCGCGGACGGCCAGGTCAGATCCGGGGATTTCCGCCATAGGGAGCAGCATGTCTGAAGCGCCGACGAACAGCTCATTGATGGACGCCTTGGAGATTTTCGAGGCGACTGAGGCCAACCTCGTCAAACTCGAGCGCCTGTGGGAGGAGCTTCAGGGTATGATCCCCGGGGGCATCTCGTTCGGCGAGAATATCGAATATGAAGATCGGCAGCGATCCTACGCTTTGCTGCTGGAGAGCTTGCCGATGCTGGACGGATGGAAGCCGACCGCCCAGCCCCTTGATCTCGATACGATCGCACAGAACCGAATCGACGCGGCGGAGCTTGGCGATTTCGGCATTGAACAGTCTGTCGAACGCGGCATCACGGATCCGGGCCGAGAGCTTCGCGAGTATCGCTTCCGGTTCAACAATACCCGTAAGGCGCTGATCCGAGACGCCCTTGTGGGGCTGATCGACGCGATCGACGACGACCTGCGCACGATAAGGGCCGCAGTGGGGCCGGAGCCAGAGCACCGCGAGCAGATTGAGGACGCACTTTGGAGTAATCTGCGCGAACATGTGAAGCAGGTCGAGGTGTTGCTGGGATCCAGCGTGAAGCGACCGACACGCTGGAGCGATATGCGCCGGCATATTCGCTTCGGCTATCTAGGCGATCTCCACGACATCGAGATTGCCGATTGGCCACAGGTAAAGGCCGAGTTGCGCAAGGGACTGTACGGCGTCAACGAAGCGATGCCGATCAGGGTGGCGGATCTGTCGACACTGGTGGCCGCCCGGCCGTCCGGGCCGATCTCAACCGCTTTGGCCTGGGGCAATATCGACGATGCGACGTTCGAGCGCCTGATCTACGCATTGATCAGCAACGAACCCGGTTACGAGAATCCGGCGTGGCTGATGAACACGAACGCGACCGACCGTGGCCGTGATCTTTCTGTCGACCGTGTGACCGAAGATGCGCTTACCGGGACGCTCCGCCAGCGAGTCATCATCCAGTGCAAGCACTGGACGACGAAGAGCGTTGGCGTGTCGGACGTCGCGACGCTCAAGGAGCAGATGAAGCTGTGGGACCACCCGCCGGTCAGCGTGCTGATTATCGCAACCAGCGGCCGGTTCACGACCGATGCGGTCTCCTGGATCGAAAAGCACAATGGGTCGGGCGAGGCGCCCCGGATTGAGATGTGGCCCGAGAGCCATCTCGAACGATTGCTGAGCGCGCGGCCGGCCCTCATCGCCGAGTTCGGCCTTCGCAAGCATTGAACACCCGGACGAGCTTGCCTGCCGGTTCATTGGGCAGCGCAGCTATCGGGAAAGCAACGCAATCAGCTGCACTCGCTCGCTCGCCATCGTCGCCGCTGCTTTCCTCGATCTCCTCAGCTGAGGGAGGTCCAAGCTCTGGCAACAATGCGTCGAGGTCTACCGTGCCACGGATCAGCGTTTGGTGCACATTGCCAACGGCTTCGGTCCGAACCGCTTCGCCCTTGAAGCAGCGCAGTATCTGACTCAGCCCGTTGTCGTCGGTAATGTAGGACGAACGCGCTCAGCCGACTTGGCGCTCTCGGCCGATATGCTCGATCTCCAGCTTACGAGGCAGGAAGCGGACGATTGTCATTATGTCGGAGAGCGCATTCTTAGCGTTAAAGAGGGCAGCATCCTCCCCTAATTTCATCACCTTCTTCGCGGCCCGGTTCCCATAGAGACAGCCGAGCGCCACAAGGACAACCGGATGATAACGCGTGATCGAAAGGCTATCCACGAGTTCGAGCATTTCCGTCGCCATCGTCAAGCGGCGCGATTTGGCGACCGGATTCCGCAGACCGAACCGATCATTCAGCGCGCGAATGAACTGGAGGTAGGCATCCTGCATCAGTTCGTGCGGCGCGCCCCTGAGCTCGGGCAAATATTCGGTGAAGAAGCCATCGGACTCGGCGACGTGCGCCTTGGTGAAGAAGGCGCGAAGCGCAGCCATGTCCCCCAGTATCTGCGCCTCGAGCTCGGCATCGGTCATGGCATTGCGCGGGTCGCTCACCTTTTCGATGAACGCCAGCAAATAAGAGAAGGTGTTCTGCGGTAGATCGAGCGCGGTGATCCGCGCGATCTCACCGAACAGCAACTTGGCAACGCGATGTCAGCATCGTGATGTCTGCGCCTGAAACTGGCTAAGCAGGAAGCGGCTCAGCTTTTGGCGCAATGCACTGTCGGCAGGGTAGATGCCGTATGTCGGCTCCCGACGAGACTTGCCGTTCGGTTATTCGCTCGCGAATGTCAGGAAAGTCCCAAACTCGGTAGCTCTGCCCCATCCGACCGGCTTCTGAACGGACGGCAGGTTTCAGAAACAAGCATTACACCTCGGAATGGCGCCTGTGTCAGCGAGAGCCGCCACCTGGGTCCCATCCTTGCGCGAATGGCCGCTTTCACTCACAGCAGACCAAAACCGGCCGTTCCGGACACGACAACATTGCGGACATTCCGTGTGCAGTGCATTTAGCACGTATGCAGCGCCCAGCACCAAAGAAAATGGCGTTTATGTTCACCGCTGGCGCTGCGGCGCTACTGTTCGGCATAATGCTATTTCAACAGCGTGTCCGCACCATCGAGGGGACTTGGCTTTGGCAGTTCGAGGGTTCTGACTTCTTTGAGAGGCGCTTACCGGGCAGGGAGTGTGCGCTCTATCTCGATGAGCCCAGTTGGCTCAACTATAGCCCGGAACAGGTATACTCAAGCTATACTTACAAGAAAGAATGGCCAAGTTCCGGAATATACGACAGCCAGCTTTATGGCCAATTCCGGATTGAGGCATTTGAAGTGAAATTCCGCGGGCGAAAGCGACTTTCGCTTTTGGGAACGGGCCACTTGGGAGGATGGAATTCGGAATATGAGGTCGAGGAAGTTCTTTCGTTGAAGCCAATCTCAAATCTGCACTGTCACGTCCGATAACCCCAACATAGCTGCCCTTAAAGTCGACCAGGGCGCTGCCTGAAACCCGACGTTCGTAGGCGACTAGGCTCGCATGAACGGACGACCGCTTTCGCGACGCGAATTCGGACCGCAAAACGGCAACTCTGTCAGCACGTTCCGACATGAACTTGAGGTAAGTCTGCCCGGTGGGTTTGTGGATCTTGCATTAGGCATTTCAGCCCTCAACTAGGCCCAAAGAACATAGCCTCAAGCAGGTGCCTTCTCTCGATACCAGGCGGTGCGGTCGCCTTCCGTCTCGCGATAGCGCAATTCGAAGACCCCAGACTCCTGCAAAACCTGCCGCCAGCTGCGGCAGCCAAAGTTGGCTGGAAGCTCGTCAGGGTATCGCGATAGTATCAGCGCACTCGCTTCCCGAACCGGTGCCCAGCCATCAACGGCAAGCTCGACGGCGGCTTCACGCAGAGCGGCCACGATCGATGTAAGCGGCCAGGGAACTTTGCCGCTCACCAAAATGGCTCGAACCATGTCGGAGCCCAGAAATTCCGCCGCATATTGCCTGGTCTGGACCAGGTCTTGGGCCCACTGACGCAGGTCATCAAAGTGGCGCTCGATTCGACGGTGCGCGGCGATCAGAGCGTCTTCTGCGAACCGGCAGCCCGCGATCGTCTTGAGGTCATGCCGCTCGATGAAATGATGGATCAGCTCGTTGCGCAAGCACACGAAGTCCTTCAGGTCGCGCTCAATCCGGGCGAAGTCATCAGCAGGAATGGCGATCTGCATTCGGACCCGAAACGATGCCGGACCATGAGTCGGTTGCGGCTCGCCTTCTGGGACGCTGGCCTGCGGCCCGGGCGTCAGGAACGACCCCATCAACTGGCCGACGAGCCCGCCAAGCGTCTTGTATGCTGCCTTGGCAGAGCGAGCCTGGCGGCCCAAGCCATTCGCAGTGCCCGAGACTTCGCACTCAGCGAGGATCGTCTTGATCAACCATTCATACGCCTGCAGCTGCACGACGCATTGTCCCAGCCTTTGCTGCACCGACGCCTGAAGCGCTCTGAGTTCAACGTTGGGGAATGGAGCCATAGCGCTGAGCTTGAATTCTCTTTGAGTCTAGAAGTTGTGCCAGCGGTGAAGCTCGATTGATATGTCGCCTGCCCGTCAAAAACTAAGATCAAGTGTATGCTAGGTCACGATCTGCTGGACGATGCGCGAGCAAACATAGGCGCGACAATGTTGGGATCGATCCGTCACTCGGCGGGGCATTCTGTTTCAGTCCACTGAGGAATGCCGCATCCTTGAAAGATTAACGCCCATGAGTCCGGGAACTCATGGGCGTGGCAAAATCGGATGTAAGGCGATTGTATTGTGGTCAACCCGCGCTAGTCATCATACTCGTCCCAATCCTCATCTTCTAGATCGTCGTCTGGATCGTCGTCCAGATCGGCGCCTTTCCACCCAAAGTCTCTCGCCCACTTCCAGGACGAATCTATGTACCTATGGCACCTTGTTGCCGTTCTGTAAGGATAGAATATTATTTCCTTTCTGGTATCTTTATACATATAAAGATACCATTGAAAATAGATCTGAGTCTTATTAGATGGTTCATTGAACTGAATATCAGGGAACCTGATTAGCTTGCTCTTCCCTTCTGGGTCATTAGCCTTCAGGTACAGTCGGAGGTTCTTTCTGACCAAAAGGCCGCAACGTCTAGATGTGGATTGGGTGGTGGCCGCTCCTAGTCCAGGATATAACTTGCCGATGAACTTGCCCAGTTTGATATCAGGCAGTATTATAGGCTGATATCCAAAAATAGGAATGTCATGATGTTCATCGAGTTGAATGGCGTATCTGCCATCATACGATGTCATGACCAATATAAAGCCTGTTCCGTCAGGATTTTGATACAAACCATCCGGGCACTTCTCCATTTGATAGGAAAAGTCGCTGCAGCCTATTTGCATTCTGTCATAGTAGTTCATGCGTTTGTTCCCTTTTTAAAGAGAATCTAGGCATGACAGAGCGCTGTTAATCCTTCGTCAACCAATTCGAGCACTTCCACTTTGTGCAGCTAACATCCAAGCTATGGAACGGCTTTTTTAACGGATTTATATAGGCTTAGCAATTGCACTCTGAAGAGCTCGCTGCCCAAGGAGCGCTTGGACTTGCTTGCTCTTGCGCGTGGCATCTCCCGCGGAATTGCGTCCTTCCTGGCAACAAATCGCATATTTTACAGGAGGATGCGAGCGGAACCGACCCTGTCGACTTTCGACGCGAGAGACGGTCATCATCTCCGACCTTCAATGCGCCGCTGGTTCTCTGCCAGGATGTCGGCATAGGGCCTACCGTCGATCTTAAATCTGCCGATTAGCTCGCGGCTAGTCATGTTACTGCCCTCGAGGGTGGCAGGCAGGTCTTCCAGCGAGACCCGGTAGCTGCCCGAGCCGACCGTGACCCGGAAGTAGAACCGATCCATCGAAACCGCGTAGGCCTGGCCGTTCCGGCCGACCTTGATCAGGTTGTAGCTGGCGGCACAGACCACATAGTTGGAGCCGGTCACAGCGGGTGTTGCGGTGCCGACATCACCAAGTCGTCCATCGCTGCCGATGATGACCCGCGAGAAGGGATAGTTTTCGGACCAGTCAGCGATCAACTCGGCGGCCGATTTGCGAATGCGGCTGTCCAGGCAAAGGTCAGCTGCCGTCGCTGCATCAATCGCTCCGGAGTTGGCTGTGAGCAGCGTTGCCGCAAACGCGGCAAGAGAGAGGATGGGCATTCTCGGTCAGCCTCTGGGATCAGTTCGAGTGAGGGGCGTAGAGGTCTTCGTCGGTTGGCTTCTTGCCGGAAGCGCCTTGTTCAGCCTCGGCGGCGGCTCTGGCCGCATCTTCTGCGGCCGCTTGGGCCTCGCTGATTTCGGCTTGAGCGCCTTCGGCTTGAGAAGCTACGTCATTTGCGTTCCGCTCTGCTTCCTTGGCCGCATCAGGCGGGGTGCCGCCGTTTTCGTAGCTTTCAGCGGGTTTGCCGTTGACCAACATGCCGCTGAAGATGCTCGAAGGATCGACCGACACCGAGAATGCCGCAGTGGCGGGGTCTTGGGTCGGCTGCGCAAAGTTGATGGACCAGCGCAACTGGGGAAGAGCCACAATGTCCTGGCCCCCAAGCGCAGAACTACCGTCCATCTGCATGGTGCCTCCACAGACAATCTGCGTGAAGGGTGGACCGGCGTTTGAGGTAGCCTTGTCCACTCCCACTTCGGAAAATGACACTCGGGCTTGCTCCAGCGCCTTGATCGCGTCGAAGCCCATGAATGCGGCCATAAAGATGCCGTCGGCATTGGCCTTCAGCATCATGTTGCGCACCTCTTTGCCAACGACATCTTGGACATCGGCACGCTCGCAGGCCGCGATGGCTTCGTAGGGCATCACGTCAGCGGGCGGCGAGCAGGCTGTCAGGGTGATGGACAGCGCGGCGATTGGGATCAGACCCTTCATGTCTGTGCTCCTAGGGAATGCAGTAGTGGAAGGTGTTCCCGTCGATGCTCACCTTGCCTGGCGAGATCTGTTCGACCTGCATGGTGAAATCGTCGACGGAGACGGGCTTCTTGCGTTCGGCGTCCTGTCCGGACAGCGCGCGAACAGCAACGAGACCTGCGGCCCGATCGAACGAGAACGAGCCATAGATTGCCAGGTTCTTGGTGCCGTCGAGCTTTACAAGACCGTCGAATTCGCCGGCTGTTACTTCGTCGGCCGATCGAGGGCCAAACGCCATGATGGCTGTGCCTTTGGTGGCGCTGCAAAACTCACCCAGCTCGCCGCTGCCGTCTGTCAGGCCAAACTGCGTGGTGCGGGCTTCGCCAAGGGCAAAGTCTGCCCAGTCAATGAGTATCTGTTCAGACGACGGACCGACAGGCGATGTGCTTCCGTCCGGTGCCGCACCTTCTGTTTCGGTGTCCGGCGTGAGTATAATCAGCACGATAATGAGAAGAAAGACGGCACCCAATCCAATCAGCAATCGCTTGGCCCATATCTTGACGGTCTGCCAAAGCGTCGGAACGGGCTTAGCCTTCGGTGATGCAGAAGGTGCCTCTGCTCGGGCCTGGCTGGGATCACTGCGCTTGGAGAGGTTGCCGTTGTTGCCGGGGATTTCCTCCCACTCAGCATCTTCGATGTTGTCAGTCATCAGCGCCCCCATTCATGAACGGAGGCACCGGGCCAAGCCGGGTGCTAGTAACCCTGAGCGAACCCAAGGCGTCGCCGCCTTTAGGCGAGCCTTGGACATACGCGACGACCACCCGGCCGAGAGATCTCGACCGGCGTTCGCAATGAGAGGTTACTAGGCCTCCCCTGCGGGATTGACCGCAGGTGGCACAGCTATGCGGCGGACGCTGTGATTGTTCAAGACGTTGCGTGGCCATGGTCACATCTCGATCGGGGCCATTAGGGTCATTACCCGAATTGTGACGGCGGGGTTGGCTGGGTCGGGTGAACCGAATTCGAGGTTCAGATCGTAGGCATCTATCTTCCAGAAGTAGCGCTCGCCGTTCACCAGCACCTCGCCGAAGTCGTGCTCCTGCCACGGGTCGTTGCCGCGCGTGAATGCGTCAAACTCCCGAACCCGCTTGAGGAGTTCGGTGAAAGCTTCGGGGTCCATGTCGGCGACGGCCCGGCTCAGGACGGTCTTGCCGCCGAGCCCCGTCTTGCGCAGCCGATCGTTAGCCTCTCGGATTTTACGCGCCTGCTCAGCGCGAGCGAAATCATCGTGGCGTTTCATGCCAACGTTCCTTTGTCTGAAGATGAAGGGGAGGGCCGCGCGGCCGGATTGAGAGTTGGTGGCTGACAGCTGCCAGCCGCGCGGCGGCAGAGGGCTTACTTGGGCTTGGCGGCAGCGCGCACCTTGGCCAGGAGCTTGTCGAGTTCGGTCTTGGAAGCCAGCGCGTCAGCCATGGCCTTGCCGAACGGCGCCACGGCCCCAGTCAGATCGTTTTGCTCGAACCCTTGTGCGATCCGCTCAGCCAGACAGAATATGGGCACGAACAGCGCTCCACTGGCCTCGTCGCGGGCCCAGCCCTTTTCCCAGAGGGCCGCAACGGCCTTGTCATCGTGGAGGATCGTTTCGGCATGATCCATCAGCCCGCGCCGGAACATCAACTGGACCCCCAGTAGCGTCGGACCCGTCTGGGCCATGGCGGCAAGCCAGGTGTGCTCGTAGCCCTCTTCGTCGGCCGAGATTTCCGCAACCTCGAGCCAGGCGTCACCAACCCCCACGCCGCGAGCCATTTTCCAATCGGGGCAGACAACTTGCGTGGCCCACTCGTTCTCGATCAATTCCCATGGCGGCGTCACCGCCGTTTGCAGGGCTAGGAATGCCTCGGCCATGATCCGTTCGCTGACGGGGCCGGCGGCATGGAAAAAGTCCGCTTCGATCTGGCCAATGTTTCGGACCACCTTTGCAGCCCACTTGGGGTCTTGCTGGTTGGTGGCCTTGGTGCGCTGTTCGTGGTCCATGATAGATGTCCTTATGCAGAGGGAGCCCCCAAAGGGGACCTCCTCCGGTCGGACACCGGTCTTGTCGCAGCTGTTGCCTTCTCGGAGCATCTCAGCCCCGATCGATGGGCACCAGCAAACACCTGGCCAGGATCACCCTGACCATCCCCTTTGCTGAACTCGTTTTGGGAATGCACCAACTCCGGATTTGACCCATGCCGATGGCATCGACTGGACCCACAAGCCGCAAGTTTGGCGCAGCGCCAAGTTACCGGAATCGGCCGAAAATGTCAAAAATGGCCGATTTGCACGTTGCCACAAAGAGTCGAAAAATCAGTACCTTACGTCTGCTTTAGTTCGTTCCAGGCGGTGATTCGCGAGCATTCAGCAATGCCCGCAATCGACCAACATGGGCCGTTCCGATGCGGTGCTCGGAATGTCTGCTCGTGCCGAAACCCGCCGATCGCAAAGTTTGCACGCTGCGGGGCCGCAATGCGCCGTAAAGCCGGTCGTTAGGATGATATCGCTACGCACCCGAAAGCTGCCGGTCGGCTTGTCGCGTGGTCAGTCACGCCCTTTTAGCGCAGCTTAGATTTTACGCTCGACCAGCGCCCGGACGGCATCCTCGATCAGTGATGTGGGGGGCTGGTAGCCGTTGAAGGCCGCGAAAAGCGGCGCGACTGCCTTCTCGACTGCCGGGGCGAGTGCAAGGTGGGGCGTGTCCAGCGCTACCTCGACGTAGGACGCAACGCGCGGCGTCACCGACTCGTATCCCTCGCCGACACCAAAGAACCGCATCGGATTGGCCCACGAGACGATCTTGCGGCCAGCGAGCCCGGTCCACGCGAACGCGAACCCGGCGCGCTCCTGCTCCGACCAGCCGGCTCCGCGGAGCACCGCGATGCCGGCCGCGATGAACTCGGTCACCCGGTAGAGCATCAACACGGGGTCGAGCGCGACGCCGGGGGACACTTGGTCTGCCGTGTCGTCCTGCATCAGTCGTCGAACAAAGAATTCACCCTTCGGATCGTAGAGCATGTATTCGAGCCGTTCGCGTGAGCCCATGTCGCCCCCGTGTATAAGCGTGACCCACGCGTCGCCCTCGACGCGCGCGCGGTCCCTCGCTTGAGAGAACCCGCGCGCATCGAGCCAAGCAGGCCAGCCGGTATACTGCGGATTGGCCGCCTGCACCCTCGACATGAACTCGTTGGTCGGAAGCGCGTCGGGATGCGGTGGCGCCGCGACCATGCCGACTCGCATCGTCAACCCGTCCACGCGGTGCGTCCTGCCTTCCGGTGGCGGCGAAGACGCCAGCGCGGCGTCGAACGCCGCGTCGCCACGAACAATCAGCGCCTGTGCCCTTGCCTTCAATTGGTCCGCCTCGGTCGGTGCCGGTGGCGCCCCCAGCATCGCGCGCAGCGCATCAACGCCGCCGGTGCCGAGCTGACGGCGGAAAAAGCGCCCGATGTCGGCTTCGCGGTTGTCGAAGCAAATCTCCATCAGGTCTGCGAGGTCGGCGGGCATGACCTTCGCCGAACTCGGCGTGCCGTTGCTCTGCAAGGTGCGGAAGTAGATGTCGCCGCGGGCGAGTAGCGCCTTGCCGGAAGTCTTGTCCAAGAGGTCGCTCTTCACCGCGACTGGCGTGCGGACCCCCTCCGGCACGGAGATGACGGGAAAGGAATTCCCGTCGCGACGGCCGTAGCGCACCATGATCTCGAACGTCTCGTGCGCATAGCGCGACACTTTCGCCTGCACCTCGTCGTGGTGGTATACCTCCTCAAGCGGGCGGCCGAGCGTGTAGTCGTCAGGCTGCAGGGTCGTGTCATCGAAACCGATAACGAGGTATCCGCCGTTGCGATTGCGCAATGCGAACAGCGCCTTGACCAGCTTGGCAGCGTGAGCGTCGTCCTGCAGATCGAGCCAAGTCTTTAGTTCAACGTTCAACGACTCGACGGGATGCGCGACGATCTCGTCTGCCCGAGTATCTCCGCTCTTTTCCTGTTCGTCTTTGGCCACGTTGTGAACCTACCAACTGCGGCGTGCACAAGGCAAGTTGGAAGCTCCGCGTCCCGTGATTTTCATGGGCAGATCCAGGTTGAACGAGCGATTGCTTTATGGTGCCGATTACCTGAAGTCCGTCTTCCGCTATCGGCCCACCTTAGCCGGACGCCCGCCCATACCGCTTGCTTGAAGATTTCCCCGACGCTCGAACACAGTGCCCCGCCGCTCTCGCCGCTGTGCTTCGACGCCAGACAGACTTATTGTGGAGTTATCCGAACTGCTCGTCGGTGAGCAAGTCGGATGGCGAGATGCCAAACTTTGCACAGAAAGCCGCTATGGTCTTGTTGTCCGGGAGCAATCCCCACGTTGGCTCATCGTGGGGGTTCCCTTTGAAGCAGAAGGGGATCTCGGGGATTGTCGTCCGGTCCGCCCACATCACGTAAACACCATTCATCTCCACCAAATCGGCGTTGTCGTCCCGGACGAAGAGGATTTGGCCGGCCTCGAATTTTGGCGGCGTGACGTCGACGAGGTTTCCATCTGTATCTTCCCACACGCTGTGGTGTTCACCGATAAGCATTTCGTCGAATCCCCAGATCGCCCATCCATGCACGCGTCGCCCACCCTTGGTCATCGCGCAGTGCTTGGCTGACAAATGGCAGTTGTCGGGATCGTAGCCATGATCCGTATAGTGCAGATGCACCGGAGTGTTGCTGAGTCGGAATCTAGTCATGAACTTCTGCACCAACGGTTCACCCGGCGCCGGCACCCTAGCTTTCATCTCTTCGGTCATCCTGGCTTTTCCCCTATTCCCTGATAATGCCCTCTACCGGCTGCCAACGGTCCGCAGCTAGTCAAAGCGGACTGGCGGCTAAGGCATTATGGCGGCCGAAAAGCCGCCAGTCAGCAAACGGCTCACTTTCTGTCGTTCGATAAAGCGGGTCGGGCAAACGTTGAACGCCCGCTACTGGCAAAAACTTGACGTTCGACGTGGAGCTCGAAGATGTCAGGAACGTCCCATGATCTGACAGATTGTTCGCCTCGAATTGGCTAGACAATCTCAATGACAGATGACGATTTGCCCTTTGGCTTTTTCGCCTTCGATCGAGCTTTCTTCATCGCAAAGGCGGTAGAGATGAATGAGCCGATCTCGTTCGCCGCTTTGAGCGCGGGATCTGCGTCAACGTGAGCATATCGCTGAGTAGTTTGCGCCTGTGTGTGGCCTAGCAGGCGGCCAATGACGGGAAGTGACGCGCCTTGGGAAACTGCGATGCTGGCTGCAGTGTGTCTAAGATCGTGCAGGCGGACATTCTTGATTTTGGCGTGAGCGCAGACCCGCTGCCAAGGTTTGCGTAGATTGACGAATGGCTTCTTGGGGTCCGTTGCCGAGGGGAAAATGAGCGTTGATCGGCCAGCGATACCCTTTTGCCGCTTCAAGACAGACTTTTGCCTGATCGCTAAGGTAGATCGGCTTCGCGCCAGTTTTGCTGTCCGGCAAGCTGAGTACCCCATGTTTGAGGTCGACCCATCTCCATTTCGCTGTGAGAATCTCATTGAGGCGAGCGCCAGTGAGTAGGAGCAGTTCAATCGCGTTGCGTGCGGACTGACTGATGGTGCCATCGGCAGCCAATTTCGGGAGCGAAGCCCCCAGTCGCTTGAGTTCGGCTGGTGTGATGTATCTCGTTCGCGACTTCTCTTCGAAGCGGGTGACATGTTTGCAGGGGTTCGTTCCCTGAGCCCGCCATTCCCAGGCCTCAGCTAGCGACATTAAGCGCGATAACAGCGCCAGCGCACGGTTCGCCCGATACGGCGTTTCTCGCAACGCCTTGTGGAACCGATCGATATCACTTCGAGCCAATGTCTCGACTTTGGTCGTTCCGAACTTAGGGCAAAGCAGATCGCTCCAGATTGCCTTGTAGTCACGCTGGGTCAGCGCCTTCTTGTTTGGCAGCTCCTCAGCCTCAAACCTTGCCCAGGCATCGCTGACCTTTGGTGCAGCGCGGAGCATTGTCTTTTTGCCCTGCGGATCACCACCCCGAGCGATCTCTGCTACAGCCTGTCGGGCGATGTCGCGTGCCTGATCCAACGTCAGGGCGCCATAGGTCCCGATCGTGAGCCATCGCTGCTTCGCGGATCGCCCCCCGCCATCTGAACGATATTTCAGGATGAAGCGCTTTACCCCACTGGGCATTACCTTGACGCCAAAACCTGCAACGGCCTGGTCCCACAGGTAAGTCGGAGTACTTCCGCTTGCCTCTGCTGCGTCGATTTCTCGCTTGGTCAACTTAGCCATTTCGCGAAAATAGCAACCACATAGCAACCACGCAACAAGGCAAAGGAGGGTATTGTAGGGCAGTCAGAGTTCGTTCAAATTCTCACTAATATGCTGATAAATAGCTATAAAATGTCAAAATATGGCAACTCATGGCAAAGCGCAGAAATCCGTTTTTCACTGACTTTTAATCAGTAGGTCGCTGGTTCGAACCCAGCAGGGCTCACCACCTTCTCCCAGCCCCACCGCATCGCGCTGCATACGTTTTCCCGCCCCCCGCCGCCTTGCCGGGGACGGCGCGGGTCACTACGCCAGACTCGCCGACGGGGATCGAATCCGGTATCCCGGGCGCGCCTTGGCGCAATATCGTGACCGGTGGGAGGACCAGGATCGATGAACCGCGGATCGGATAGCCTGCTGCTGTTCGGCGCGACCGGCGATCTGGCGCAGCGCATGCTGCTGCCTTCGCTCTGCGCGCTCCATGCCGACAAGCTGGTTGCTGAAGACCTGAGGATCATCGGCACGGCCCGGCAGGACCTGGACGATGCCGGTTATCGCAACTTCGCCCGGGCCGCGCTGGAAAAGTTCCTGCCGGCCGAGCGGCGCGGGGGCATGGGCACCTTCCTGAACCGCCTGCATTACCAGCCGCTCGATGCGACCGACCAGGCCGGTTACGCCGCGCTCGCGGCCAAGGTCGGCCCGGTGCAGGAGGGCCTCGCGATCTTCCTGTCGACCGCGCCCGCCCTGTTCGAGCCGACCATTGCCGGTCTGGCTGCCTCGGGCCTCGCCAGCGACAAGGCGCGGATCGGCCTCGAAAAGCCGCTCGGCACCGACCTTGAATCGAGCCGGTTGATCAACGATGCCGTGGCCAGCGCCTTCAGCGAGGAGCAAATCTTCCGGATCGATCATTACCTGGGCAAGGAAACGGTCCAGAACCTGCTCGCGCTGCGCTTTGCCAACATCCTGTTCGAGCCGCTGTGGAATGCGGCGCATATCGATCATGTCCAGATCACCGTGGCCGAAACGGTCGGGCTGGAAGGCCGCGTCGGCTTTTACGACGGGGCCGGGGCGCTGCGTGACATGGTGCAGAACCACATGCTCCAGCTGCTCGCCCTGGTGGCGATGGAGCCGCCGAGCAGCTTCGATGCCACCGCCGTGCGCGACGAAAAGGTGAAGGTGCTGCGCTCGCTGCGGCTGGTCCATCCCGGGGAAACGGTGACCGGCCAGTACCGTGCCGGGGCGATCGGCGGACAGGCCGTGCCCGGCTATGACGATGAGCTGGGCAAGGACAGCGACACCGAAACCTTCGTCGCGATCAAGGCCCACCTCGACAACTGGCGCTGGAAAGGCGTGCCCTTCTACCTGCGCACCGGCAAGCGGATGCCGATCCGCAAGACCGAGATCGTGGTCCAGTTCCGCCGGGTGCCGCATTCGATCTTTGCGGGGAAGGGTGCGCGCAGCGAGCCCAACCGGCTGGTGATCGGGATCCAGCCGGAAGAGAACATCACCCTCTCGCTGATGGCCAAGGTGCCCGGCCTCGATCGCGAGGGGCTGCGCTTGCGCGAAGTGCCGCTGGATATCCGGATGCAGGATGCCTTTGCCGGTCCGACCAAGCGGATCGCCTATGAGCGGCTGCTGCTTGACCTGATCGAGGGCGACCAGACGCTGTTCGTGCGGCGTGACGAGGTGGAGGCGCAGTGGGACTGGATCGATGCAATCCGGGCCGGCTGGGTCCAGCACGAAGTGACACCGAAAACCTACACCGCCGGGACCTGGGGGCCTTCCGCGGCAATCGCGCTGACCGAGCGCGACGGAGTACATTGGCATGACTAAGCTTCACCCCGCGATTGAACGCGTCACCCAGCGGATCATCGAGAAATCGAAGGACAGCCGCCGCCGCTACCTCGACCTGATGGAGCGCGAGGGCGAGCGGTTCCCTAACCGCAATGTCCTGTCCTGTTCCAACCTGGCGCATGGGTTCGCAGCGGCGCTGGAAGACAAGAGCGCGATCAAGAGCGGGCGCGGGGCCAACCTCGCGATCGTCACCGCCTACAACGACATGCTCTCGGCCCATCAGCCCTATGGCCGCTATCCCGAAGCGATGAAGCTCTATGCCCGCGAAGTGGGTGCGACCGCGCAGGTCGCGGGCGGGGTGCCAGCGATGTGCGATGGCGTGACCCAGGGGCAGGACGGCATGGAGCTGTCACTGTTCAGCCGCGATGTGATCGCGCTCGGCACCGCCGTCGCCATGAGCCACGCGATGTTCGATGGCATGGCGATCCTGGGCATCTGCGACAAGATCGTCCCCGGCCAGTTCATCGGCGCGCTGCGGTTCGGCTATCTGCCGGCGGTGTTCATTCCGTCGGGGCCGATGCCTTCGGGCCTCGCCAACAAGGAAAAGCAGAAGGTCCGCCAGCTTTACGCCGAAGGCAAGGCGACTCGTGCCGACCTGCTGGAAAGCGAGAGCGCCAGCTATCACTCGCCCGGCACCTGCACCTTTTATGGTACGGCCAATTCGAACCAGATGATGATGGAGCTGATGGGGCTCCACTTGCCGGGTTCGGCCTTTGTCCCGCCAAACACGCCCCTGCGCTCCGCCTTGACCCGCAAGGCCGTGCACCGCCTGGCCGAGATCGGGATGGAAGGCGGCGATTACCGGCCGATGGGCCGCGTCGTGGATGAAAAGGCGATCGTCAACGCCTGCGTCGGCCTGCTGGCCACGGGCGGTTCGACAAACCACGCGATCCACCTGCCGGCCATGGCCCGTGCCGCCGGGATCATGCTCGACTGGCAGGACCTGGATGAATTGTCCGCCGCCGTGCCGCTGATCGCGCGGGTCTATCCCAATGGCGCGGCGGACGTGAACCACTTCCACGCCGCCGGGGGCATGGGCTTCGTCGTTCGCGAACTGCTGGGCGCAGGGCTGATCCACGGCGATACCCTGACCGTGGCCGAAGGTGGCATGGCTGCCTATGGCCAGGAACCGGTGCTGGCGGACGAGGCGCTGGCCTGGCACCCTGCGCCAGAAACCAGCGGCGATGCCAGTATCCTCGCTCCCGTGGCCGCGCCGTTCCAGCCGGATGGGGGCATGCGGCTGGTCACTGGCAACCTCGGCCGCGGTACTTTCAAGACCTCTGCGGTCGAGCGGGATCGCTACACGATCGAGGCCCCGGCCCGGGTGTTCGACAGTCAGGAAGCGGTCCAGGCCGCGTTCAAGGCGGGTGAGCTGGACCGCGACGTGGTCGTGGTGGTCCGCTTCCAGGGTCCGCGCGCCAATGGCATGCCCGAACTGCACAAGCTGACCCCGCCGCTCGGCGTGCTGCAGGACAAGGGCTTTCGCGTCGCGCTGGTCACCGATGGCCGGATGAGCGGGGCGAGCGGCAAGGTGCCCGCCGCAATCCACGTGACGCCCGAGGCGCTGGGCGGCGGGCCTTTGGCGCGGGTGCGCGATGGCGATGTGATCAAGCTCTGCGCGCATCAAGGCACACTGGAAGTCCAGGCGGACCTCGCCGCGCGCGATCCCGCCGTGGCCCCTGCCGAGGCCATGGGCATGGGCCGCGAACTCTTCGCCATGTTCCGCCGTTTTGCTGACGGGGCGGAGCAGGGCGGATCGGCCATGCTGGCGGAGGGCGGGCTGTGAGCAATTCAGTTTCCATTCCAGCATCGCCGTTCGTGTCGAGCGTAGTCGAGACACGTCGCGCTCGGGTGTCTCGACTACGCTCGACACGAACGGAGGTATCTTGATGTCCTTCGATCTCGTTACTGTCGATATCGGCGGCACTCATGCGCGTTTTGCCCTGGCGAAAATCGCGGCCGATGGTGCCATCGAACTGGGCGAACCGGCCACGCTCCACACCCGCGATCACGCCAGCTTCCAGACCGCGTGGGAGGATTTCGCCCGGATGCAGGGCGGCAGCCTGCCGCCGGCAGTGGCGATTGCCGTCGCCGGGCCGGTCGGGGGAGAGGTGATCCGCTTCACCAACAACCCGTGGATCATCCGACCGGCGCTGATCCCGGAAAAGCTGGGTGCGCCGCGCTATACCGTGGTCAACGATTTCGGCGCGGTCGGTCATGCCGTGGCCCGCGCCGGGGACGATCACTTCATCCACCTGACCGGTCCTGAAACGCCGCTGCCCGCCAGCGGGACGATCTCCATCGTCGGGCCGGGCACGGGCCTTGGCGTCGCCCATGTCTGGCGAGACGGGCAGGGCGCCTACCGGGTCCAGCCAACCGAGGGTGGGCACATCGATTTCGCCCCGCTCGACAGCATCGAGGATGCGATCCTGGCCCGGCTGCGGCAGCGCTATCGCCGGGTTTCGGTGGAGCGGGTCGTGTCTGGCCCCGGTCTGGTCGACATCTATGAAGCGCTGGCCGGAATGGAAGGCCGCGCGATCCAGCCGACCGACGACAAGGCGCTCTGGCAGCTCGGCCTGTCTGGCGATGACAGCCTCGCCGCTGCCGCCGTGGACCGGTTCTGCCTGTCACTCGGCGCCGTGGCGGGCGACATTGCCCTGGCCCAGGGCGCCAGCGGGGTGGTTATCGCCGGGGGCCTCGGCCTGCGCATTCGCGAAACGCTGCTCCGCTCCGGCTTTGCCGAGCGGTTCCGCGCCAAGGGCCGGTTCAGCGAACTGATGGCCGCCCTGCCGGTCAAACTCATCACTCATCCCCAGCCGGGCCTCTATGGGGCTGCGGCAGCCTTTGCTTCGGAACATCTCTCATGAGCCCAGTCGAAAACGTCATGCGTCTGGCCCCGGTCATCCCGGTGCTGGTGATCGAGGATGCGGCCCATGCCGTGCCGGTGGCCGAAGCGCTCGTGCGCGGGGGCCTGCCGGTGCTGGAAGTGACCCTGCGCACCGCTGCCGCGCTCGACGTGATTCGGGCGATGAAGACCGTACCCGGGGCCGTGGTTGGCGCCGGGACCGTGCTGAACGAGCACGCGCTCGACGATGCCCTCTCCGCCGGGAGCGAGTTCATCGTCTCACCCGGCCTGACCAAGGGGCTGGCCCGTGCGGCCGAGGCGGCGAAAGTGCCGTTCCTGCCGGGCGTTGCCACCCCGTCCGACATCATGCGCGGGCTCGACCTGGGGCTAGACCGGTTCAAGTTCTTCCCGGCCGAGGCCAATGGCGGCATTCCGGCGCTGAAGGCCATTGCTGCGCCCTTTGCCTCGGTGCGGTTCTGCCCGACCGGCGGGATCACCGCGACCAGCGCGGCGGACTGGCTCGCGCTCGATGCCGTGCTGTGCTGCGGTGGTTCCTGGCTGGTGGGCAAGGGTACGCCTGACGTGGCCGCGATCGAGGCAGCGGCCCGCGCGGCCGCCGCGCTGGCGCGTTAAGGCAATGAACCCAAACCCCGTTCGTGCTGAGCTTGTCGAAGCACCGTTCCCGGTCTGGGTTAGGACTCGACTACGCCAGAAAGTGCGGCCCTTCGACAAGCTCAGGGCAAGCGGCCTGTGGGGTGGGGATAATTCATGACAACTCTGGCCGCTTTGGACGCGCGGCTGCAGGATCTGCACACGCGCACCGCCGAGACGCCGCTGTTCAACCCGGTGTTCCAGCTGGGGCTGGAACTGTCGCGCGAACTGGAAAGCGGCAAGCTGACGCTGGCTGATTTGGCACGGCTGGTGGCCGAGCTGGAATGCGATGGCCTGCAGGCCCGCGCCGACCGGCTCGCGCGGTTGACAGGGCCGGTCGATCCAGCAGTCAATGCGGCCAGCATCGTTCGACTGGCTGGTCAGGAGAGCGATTTCGCGGCCTTCGCCGCGCGCTGGGCCAAGCCGCTGGCGCATATCGTCTTCACCGCGCACCCCACCTTTCTGCTGGCCAGCGGGCAGACGCAAGCAGTTGTACAATCGGCGTCGGCGGGTGCGATTGGCGAAGCGACCACCTGTGCCGCGCCGCCCACGCGCGAGGTGATCACGCTCGATAGCGAACATGCCCAGGCCATGGCCGCCCTGGCCCACGCCCAGGCCGCGCGCGACCGGATCACCGCCATCCTGCTGGCCGAGGCGCGCCGCCGCTGGCCCGACCGCTGGCGCGAACTGGCCCCGGTGCCGGTGCGGCTGGCCTCCTGGGTCGGCTATGACATGGACGGGCGGACCGACATCACCTGGGCCACCTCGCTGCGCTATCGCCTGTCCGAAAAGGCCGAGCGGCTGGCGGGCTATGCCGCCGCGCTGGAAGCCTGCGCGCCGGACCTTGCCGCCAGCCTGCGCCGGGCGGGCGCCTATGCCGCCGAGCGTGCGGCCAGTTTTGCGGCGGATCTCTCCGACCCCGCCGCGCTGTCAGCCGCGGCCAATGCCTTTACCGCCGATCACCCCGACAAGCTGACGAGCCTCGCGCCGGTCATAGCCGCGCTGGACGAGCGTGCGCGGGCGGCTGACGATGCCACCGCCGAGGCCCTGCTGCGGGTTTCCGCCGCCATGCGCGCCGATGGCCTTGGCATGGGCTGGATCCACTTCCGGGTGAACGCCAGCCAGCTGCAGAACGCGATCCGCCGCCGGATCGATCCCGACGGCAAGCTGGACCTGGCCAGCCAGGCCGCGCTGGTGCGGCTGCGCGAGCTGCTGGCCGGGGTAAAGCCGCTGCGCGCCAATATGGCCGCCCTGGCGATCGAGAACAGCACGGCCGTGCGCCAGTTCCTGTTGATCGCCCAGATCCTGCATCACGTCGATGCGGATACGCCGATCCGGATGCTGGTGGCCGAATGCGAGCAGCCGACCACAGTGCTGGCCGCGCTCTATTTCGCCGAGCTGTTCGGCGTGGCTGGCAAGGTCGATGTCTCGCCGCTGTTCGAAACCGAGAGCGCGCTGGAACATGGCGGCCGGTTCCTCGATGCCGTGCTGGCCGAGCCGCATTACCAGGCCTATGCCCGGGTGCGCGGGCGGGTTTCGATCCAGACCGGCTTTTCCGATGCCGGGCGCTTTGTCGGCCAGATCCCGGCGGCGCTGGCGATCGAACGGCTGCAGGGGCGGCTGTCCGAAGCCATGGCGGCTAACGGCCTGACCGATGTCGCCGCGCTGATCTTCAACACGCATGGCGAAAGCATGGGGCGCGGTGCCCATCCCGCCAGCTTTGCCGACCGGCTGGAATGGCCGCTGTCCCCCTGGGCGCGGCGGCGGTTCCTGCGGGCGGGGATCGCGCTGGAACCCGAAGTCAGTTTCCAAGGCGGCGATGGCTACCTGTTCTTCGGCACGCCCGAGCTGGCGCTGGCGACGTTGACCCGCTTTGCCGAGCTGGCCCCGGCCCGCGCCGATGCGGATGCCACGCCCGATCCGTTCTATCGCCGCACGGACCTCAGCCTCGATTTCTACCGCGCGATCCGCCGGGTGCAGCAAGGTTATCTCGCCAGCGCGACCTATGCCCGCGCGGTCACCGCGTTCGGCCTTGGCCTGCTCAACGAGACCGGCAGCCGCAAGAGCCGCCGCCAGTCCGATCTCGCCGCCGACCGGACGATGAGCCTGCGCCAGATCCGCGCGATCCCGCACAATGCCGTGCTCCAGCAGCTGGGCTATCCGGTCAACGTGATCGCCGGATTTGGCACGGCGGCCGATGGGAATTACGAGGCGATCGCCGCGCTGCTGCGCGACAGTCACCGCGGGCCGCCAGCTGGTCCGCCTGGTCCGGGCCGCCAATGCCCTGGCCAGCATCAAGACCGTGGCTGCCTATGGCGAGCTGTTCAATTCCGCCTATTGGGCCAGCCGGCCATACCGGGGCGATGAAGAGGGCATTGCCGATGCCTGCCTCGCGCTGGCCGAATACCTGACCAAGGACGATCGCACCGGGGTCTATCGCCGCTTCGCCTCGCGCCTGCGGGTCGATGCGCTGAAGCTGCACAAGCTGCTCGCGCTGATCCCCGATGAGGCCCCGCTGGCGGGCCGCGAACAGGTCCGCCGGACGCTCGGCGTCCTCCAGGCGCTGCGGCTCGCGCTGTTCCAGCACATGTTCATCCGCGCCGTCTCGGTCCCGGCCTTCAGCCGCGCGAACGACATCAGCCGCGATGACGTGCTGGAAATGGTCTTCACCCTGCGGATCGACGATGCCCTGGCCCAGCTGCGCCGTGCCTTTCCGGCCTCTGCGCCGGGTGTGGACGATTTCGCCGTGACCGAGCCGAGCGACTATCCCGACGAGGGCGCAGTCGGCTATGGCGCGATCCACCGTGACAATATCGAGCCGATCGCCAATGCCCATGCCCTTGTCCTGCGGATCACCACGGCCATTGCCAACCAGTTCGGCGCGCACGGATAAGGCTGCGGCATGACGCCGACCGAGCTTTCGATCGCCTTCTTCCTGCAGGTGGCGGTGATCCTGGTCACCTGCCGTCTGGTCGGCACGGCCGCGCAGCGCTGGCTGGGCCAGCCGCGCGTGGTGGGCGAGATGATCGCCGGGGTGATCCTGGGCCCCAGCCTGCTTGGCGCGCTGGCGCCAGAGGTGCAGGAATTCCTGTTCCCGCCAGGAATCGAAGCCGATCCTGTTCGTGATCGCCCAGTTCGGGGTGGGGCTTTACATGTTCCTGGTCGGGCTGGGCTTCGATCGCGGCGAGTTCCGCAGTGGGGTGCGCGGGGCGGCCTCGGTTTCGCTCGCGGGCATGGCCGCGCCCTTTGCCGTGGCCGTGGCGATTGCCCCGTGGCTGCTGAACCATGGCGGGTTGTTTACCCCCAAGGTTACCCAGTTCGAGGCGACGCTGTTCATGGGCGCGGCCATCGCGATCACCGCTTTCCCGATGCTGGCGCGGATCATTCACGAGCGCGGCCTGTCGGGCTCGCCGCTCGGCACCCTGTCGCTTTCGGCCGGGGCGATCGACGATGCCGGGGCCTGGGTGCTGATCGCGCTGGTGCTGGCCAGCTTTGGCGACGGGCCGCAGATTGCCGTGCTGGCGATTGGCGGCGGGTTCACCTTTGCCCTGGTCATGATCCTGATCGCCCCGCGCCTGCTCAAGGTGCTGGACCGCCGGATCGCCGTGACCGGCATGGACGAGACGCTGCTGGCCATCGTCCTGGTGCTCTACCTGCTCTGCGCCTGGGCGATGGATGTAGCCGGCATTCACGCGGTGTTCGGCGGCTTCCTGCTCGGCACGGCCATGCCGCGAGGGCGCCTGACCGAGGCGATCCGCGAAAAGCTGGAGCCGGTCACCGTGGTCCTGCTGCTGCCGTTCTTCTTCACTTATTCCGGCCTCCATACCGAGCTGACCCTGCTGGGTGATCCGGCGCTGCTGGCAGTGGCCGGGCTGATCCTGGTGCTGTCGATCGCGGCCAAGGGCGGGGCCTGCTATCTCGCCGCGCGCCTTTCGGGGCAGGATCACGCCACGGCATCTGGCATCGGCGCGCTGATGAACGCGCGCGGGCTGATGGAGCTGATCGTGATCAACATCGGCCTGCAACGCGGTATTATCACCCCGGCGCTGTTCGCGATGATGGTGGTCATGGCGATCGTCACCACGCTGATGGCCTCGCCCCTGTTCGAGGCGTTCTATGGCCGCCGCGCGCGGGCCGAGGGAAGGCTCTAGCCGGGGTGGCCGCCGCGCCCGCCCGGTGGATCGTGCTGCATGGCCGGGCCAGCAGCCTGGTGCTGGAAGCCGCACCTGGTGAGGCTCCGCTCTGGCGTTACTGGGGCCCGCGCCTGCCCGATGCGGCGCTGCCCGCCGCGCCGCTGCGCGAAACCCGTCCCACGCCAACCTTTACCGTCCAGTTCGACCAGCCGCTCAGCCTGTTGCCCGGCCTTGGCCAGGGCTGGTTCGGCGAACCGGCGCTGAAGGCCCACCGCGCCGGACGGGACTGGACCGTTCAGGCCACCGCTTGCACCGTGCGGCAGGAGCCGGGCCGGGCCGAAATCACTCTGACCGACACCGTCGCGCGGATCGAGCTGGCGATCAGCCTCGCGCTCGATCCGGCCAGCGATGTGCTGACCGTTTCCACCACGCTGACCAATCGCGGCGAAAGCGCGCTGGACGTTCAGTGGCTGGCCGCCGCCGTCCTGCCCTTGCCCGATCATGCGCAGCGGGTCCGCTCGTTCACCGGGCGGCACAACAGCGAATTCGTGGCGATCGAGGATGCCCTGACCCGCAGCCAGTGGCGGCGCGAGAACCGCCGGGGCCTCACCTCGCATGATTGCTTTCCGGGGGCCGTGGTGCTGGCCGATCGCTGTGCCTTTGGCGCACAGCTGGCCTGGTCGGGCAACCATCGCCAGTTGATCGACTGGTGCGACGATGGCCGCTGGCAGTGGCAGCTGGGCGAGGTGCTGATGCCAGGCGAAGTGCGGCTGGCACCGGGCGAGGTACTGACCACGCCCGAAGTGCTGGCCACCTGCGCAGCCGATGCCAATGGCGTTGCCCAGAACTTCCACGCCGCGATCCGCGCGCGGATGGACTGGCCCGGCGGCGCTATGCGCCCGCGCCCGGTCCATCTCAACACCTGGGAAGGGTTCTATTTTGATCACGACGAGGCGGCGCTGAAAGACCTGGCTGAGGCCGCCGCCAAGGCCGGGATCGAACGCTTCGTGCTGGACGATGGCTGGTTCCACCGCCGCAACGATGACACGACCAGCCTGGGGGACTGGTGGCCGGATGATGCCAAGTATCCGGACGGGCTCGGGCCACTGGCGGCCCATGTGACCGCGCTGGGAATGGAATTCGGCCTTTGGGTCGAACCCGAAATGGTCAATCCCGACAGCGAGCTTTACCGCGAGCATCCCGATTGGGCCCTGCAGGTAGCCGGACGCCCGCTGATCACCGCGCGCAACCAGCTCGTGCTCGACCTCGGCCGGGCCGAGGTGCGCGATTACCTGTTCGAGCGGCTGGCCGGGCTGCTGGCCGAATTGCCGATCGGCTACCTCAAGTGGGACCACAACCGCGACCTGACCGCCGCGGGCGAACGCCCGTCCTATCGCGCGCAGGCGCTGGGCACTTATGACTTGCTGGCGCGGCTGCGCGCCGCCTTCCCGGCGGTGGAGATTGAGGCCTGTGCCGGTGGCGGCGGGCGGATCGATGCGGGGATCGCGCGTTACACCCACCGCTTCTGGACCAGCGACAATATCGACGCGGTCAGTCGCGTGGCGATCCAGCGCGGCTTCCTGCAATTCTTCCCGCCCGAACTGATGGGCAGCCACGTTGGCGCGGCCCCGGCCCACGCCACCGGGCGGATCCAGAAGATGTCGTTCCGCAACCATGTTGCCCTGCCCGGCCACTTCGGAGTGGAGCTGGACCTGCGCCTGTTGAATGAGCGCGATCTGGCCCGGCTGGGCGAGGGGATCGCCCGCTACAAGGCGCTGCGCGGCCGCCTGCACGCCGGGCAGGTCTGGCAGGGCGAGGGCGCGGACGGCCTGTTGTGGCAGGCGCATGGCTCGACCGCCGAACTGATCCTCCTGATCACCCGGATAGAGCCGCAGCAACAACGCCACGCGCCGGGGCTGCGGCTACCGATGCTTGACCCGGCCCGCCATTATCGCATCGGCGATGCTGTCCACCATGGCGCCTGGTTGATGGAGCACGGGCTCGACCTGCCGCCGCTGCGCGCCGAAAGCGGGCTGGTGCTGGAACTGACCGCGCTATGAGCGCGGCGGATGTGGCCCCGCGCTTCGGCCTGGTGGAGGCTGGCGGCACCAAGTTCGTGCTGGGGGTCACCAGCGGCCTCGACCAGCCGATCGTCACCGACCGGATCGCCACCACTACCCCGGACCAGACGGTTGCCGCCATGCTCGACTGGCTGGCGCAGCATGGGCCCTTTGCGGCGATTGGCCTCGCCAGTTTCGGCCCGGTTGAGCTCGATCCGGCCAGCCCGCAGTGGGGGCATATCCTCGCCACGCCTAAGCCGGGCTGGTCTCACACGGACCTCGCCGGACCGCTGGCGGCGCGGTTCGGCTGTCCGGTGGGGTTCGATACCGATGTCAACGCGGCGGCGCTGGCCGAGTGGCGCTGGGGCGCGGGGCAGGGGCAGCGGGCCATGGCCTATCTCACTATCGGCACCGGGATTGGTGGCGGCGCGGTTGTGGGCGGGCAGGTGCTGCGCGGCCTGTCGCATCCGGAAATGGGCCATATGCGCGTCGCGATCCATCCCGACGATGCCGGGTTTGCGGGAACCTGCCCCTTCCATGGCTCTTGCCTTGAAGGACTGGCCAGCGGCCCGGCAATCATCGCCCGCTATGGCTGCGCCCTGTCGGACCTGCCGGATGACCATCCCGGCCATGACCTGATTGCCTGGTACCTGGCCCAGGCCGCCACCAACCTGCAGGCGCTGTTCGAACCGGGCCGGATTGTGCTGGGCGGCGGCGTGATGGAGACGCCGGGCCTGCTGCAGCAGGTGATGGCCCAGGCCGGGGCGCTGGGCGGCGGCTATTTCCGGGGGCAGGCCGAAACGGTGCTCTGCGCGCCGGGGTTCGGGACGCGTTCGGGCCTCTATGGTGCGCTGGCCCTGGCGCAGGGTGCGCTGGCTGCAAGCGCGGGCTGAATTGCCCGGCATCGGCTTGCCTGCCATAAGCCGGGCATGGATGGGGAACGGCCGGACTTGGGACTATCGCGGCGTGCGCGGCTTGCCGTGTCGGGACTGGTCATGCTGGTGCTGGCGGCGCTGTTCCTGCTGCTGATCCGGGCGCTGGCCCCCGATTTCACCGCTCAGACCATGCAGACCATCGGGCGCACCCTGTCTGTGACTATCACCGCGCCACCGCCACCGCCGCCCGAACCGGAGGCCCAGCCCGAACCGGCCGGGGCTGCGGGTGAGGCGGGGAAGAAGGCCACCCCGCGCGAGGTGGCTCTGCCCAAGCCCCCGGTCGCGATCGCCAGCGCTCCGGCACCACAGGCGTCATCGACGGGCAGCGCCGATACCAGCGGCGCGCGCGATGCCGGGGCGGGAACCGGGGCGGGCGGTACCGGATCGGGCACCGGGCTTGGTGGCAGCGGCACCGGTACCGGCGGCGGGGCGAGCAAGCCTGTCCATATCTCGGGCCGGATCGACAAGGCCGAGGATTTCCCGATCCCGCCTGGCGGGCGCGAGGCGCGGATCGGCAAGGCGGTGATCCTGGCGCTGACCATCAGCCCCGAGGGTCGGGCCATGGCCTGCCGCGTCCACAAGTCGAGCGGCCTGCCCGAGACCGATGCCACGACCTGCCGGCTGGCGCAGCAGCGGCTGCGGTTCCGGCCGGCGTTGAACGCGGCGGGCGAGCCGGTGACGGGCACCTTCTACTGGCAGCAGAAATTCTTCTTCTAAGCCGCTTGATCGCGCTGGCGGGCAGCGGCAAGGTCGGCGGCAAAGGAAGAGGACACCGATGGCCACCACGCATCCCGTACCCGCCGAATGGGCCGCCCGCGCAATGATTACCGCGGAGGTCTATGCCGAGAAGTACCGTAAGTCGCTCGAAGCGCCCGAGGCCTTCTGGCGCGAGGAATCGGCGCGGATCGACTGGATCAGGCCGTGGACCAAGCTCAGCCAGTGTTCGTTGACGAGGCCGACTTCGGGATCGAATGGTTCTCCGACGGTACGCTCAACGTTTCGGCCAACTGCCTTGATCGCCATCTGGCGGAGCGCGGCGACGTTACCGCGATCATCTGGGAAGGCGATGACGCCAGCCAGCAGCGCAAGCTGACTTACCGCGAACTGCACGAGGAAGTCTGCCGCATGGCGAATGCGCTCAAGGCGCTGGGGGCCAGGCGCGGGGACCGGATCACCATCTACATGCCGATGATCCCGGAAGCGGCCATGGCCATGCTCGCCTGTCAGCCGGATCGGCGCGATCCATTCGGTGGTGTTCGGCGGCTTCAGCCCCGAGGCGCTGGCAGGCCGGATCCAGGACTGCGACAGCAACTTGGTGATCACCGCCGATGCCGGGATGCGCGGCGGCAAGCTGGTGCCGCTCAAGGCGAATGTCGACGAGGCGCTGACGCAGTGTCCCTCGAGTCTCGGCCGTGTTGGTCGTGCGCCATGTCGGCAATGCGGTCACCATGGCGGCAGGCCGCGACCACTGGTGGCATGAACAGCGCGCGGCGGTTTCGGCCGACTGCCCTTACGAGGAAATGGGCGCGGAAGACCCGCTGTTCATCCTCTATACCTGAGGCTCGACCGGCAAGCCCAAGGGCGTGCTGCACACCACCGGTGGCTACTTGACCTGGGCGGCGATGACGCACCAGTACGTGTTCGACTACCGCCCCGGCGAGATTTACTGGTGCGCGGCCGATGTGGGCTGGGTCACCGGCCACAGCTACGTCGTCTATGGTCCGCTCGCCAATGGCGCGACCACGGTGATGTTCGAAGGCGTGCCCAACTACCCAACGCATAGCCGATTCTGGGAAATCGTTGACCGTCACAAGGTGGAGATCTTCTATGGCGCGCCGACCGCGCTGCGCGCGCTGATGCGCGAAGGGGATGATTGGGTGAAGGCCACCAGCCGCCAGACGCTGCGCCTGCTCGGCTCGGTCGGCGAACCGATCAATCCGGAAGCCTGGGAATGGTACTGGCGCGTGGTGGGCGAGGGGCGCTGCCCGATCGTCGATACCTACTGGCAGACCGAGACCGGCGCCTGCATGATGACGCCGCTGCCGGGTGCCCATGCGCTGAAGCCGGGCGCCGCAAGCTTCCCGATGTTCGGGGTGGTGCCGCAGATCGTCGATGGCGATGGCAAGGTGCTCGAAGGCGCGACCGAGGGGAACCTGTGCATCACCCAGTCCTGGCCGGGGCAGATGCGGACCGTCTGGGGCGATCACGAGCGCTTCTTCCAGACCTATTTCACCACCTACCCCGGCAAGTACTTCACCGGCGACGGGTGCAAGCGCGACGAGGATGGGTACTACTGGATCACCGGCCGCGTCGATGACGTGATCAACGTCTCCGGCCACCGGATGGGCACGGCCGAGGTTGAAAGTGCCTTGGTGTCACATCCGTGTGTCGCTGAAGCGGCTGTTGTGGGCATGCCGCATGACATCAAGGGGCAGGGCATCTACGCCTATGTGACACTCAATGCCGGGGAAGAGGGAACGGCGGAAATCCGCGCCCAACTGGTCCAGTGGGTGCGCAAGGAAATCGGCCCGATCGCCACTCCGGACGTGATTCACTTCGCCCCCGCACTGCCGAAAACCCGTTCGGGCAAGATCATGCGCCGGATCCTGCGCAAGATTGCCGAAGGGGACGTCTCGAACCTGGGCGATACCAGCACACTGGCCGATCCCTCTGTGGTCGACAGCCTGCTGACCAGCGGCCGCTAGCCGAGCAGCTTGCGGCCCTTGGCCTCGACCTGGCCGCGGATCAGCGGCTCGACAAAGGCCAGGGATTCCGGGATCTCGAAGGAGAAGGCGACTTCGCTTTCACCCACCTCGATCTGCCCGGTCAGCGCCTTGCCCATGATCCCCACGGTCAGGTCCATCCGGTCCTCCGTGGGCCAGGTGGTGGTGACCTTGGCGAAGGCGGGGACCATGTCGGCCACCTCGCCCGAACCGGCGCGGACCCGGCGACGGGCCTCTTCGACGCCCAGCGAATGGGGCACAGCGATGCGCATTACTGGCCCTCGCCCTCCGGCCCGGCGCCGTACTTGTAATCGAGATAGCGGGTCTTGATCGCCAGGTTGTCGATCGCGCCGCTGGCCAGCTGGCGGGTCACGCTGTCGATTTCGGCGCTGATCTTGCCAAGGCTGTCGACCAGGTGCTGGTCGGGCGAAGCGCCGCCCTGGGCTTCGCCGCGCAGGTGGCGCGGGATCGAGGTATAGGTGGAAACCAGTTCAGGCAGGTGATCGCCGACCAGCTTGCGCACCTCGACGGCGGCGGGTGCGCGCTCGTCCAGGCCGTCCAGCTGAGTGCCCAGGGCATCCAGCTGTAGCCCGATCGTGTCGACCAGCTGCACCGCCGGGGCGGGCAGGGCGGGGCGTTGCTGTTCGAGCCACAGCTCGGTCCGCCCGACCAGCGACTTCACATCGCTGCCGCGCAGCACCTCGCGGGTCGGGGTCTTGAGCTTGGGCACGAAGGCGAAAAACAGCATGGCGGCGACCACCGCCGCGAGGGCCAGGATCACGCCGGTCACGCCGATCCCGTCGAGCACGATCCCGGCAGCGACGATCGCCCCCAGGATGGCGGCCACGGTCAGGCCGAAGCCCTTGATCCTCTTCAGCGCATGCTCACGTTTCAGCGCGGCGGAGCGACGACCGATCGACACCGCGCGGCGCCCGCCATGGTCGCGGTTGTTGACCAGCGACTGCTTGGCCTGACGCAGGATCAGGTCGGACTTGTGGGCTTCACCGGCCAAGTCAGCCCTCCAGGCTCAGCAGGCTGGGCGCATCCGCCGCCTTGGCCGCCTGGGCAGCCCCTTCGGCGCGGGCGATGTAGCCCTTGGACTTCTCGACCTCGGCGGTGAGGGTGGTGACGGTCTGCTTCATGTTTTCCAGCGCCTTCACCTTGAAGGTGTCGATGTTGTCCATCGTGTCATAGATGTTCTGGAAGGCGCGCTGCAGCGTTTCGAGCGGGATCGTGCTCGATGCCGCCATCTCGTGGATCTTGCCGGTCTGGTCGCGCAGCAGCGTGCCGGTCGAATCGATCAGGCCCGCCGTGGTTTCATTGAGCGCAGTCACCTGTTGCAGCACCAGTCGCTGGTTGGCCATGGCCTGGGCCACGGTCACGGCGGTGCGCAAGGCGGCGACGGTGGTGGTGCTGGCGCGGTCCACGCCCTTGACCAGTTCGACGTTGTTCTTCTTGACCAGGTCCAGCGCGAGATAGCCCTGTACGGTTACCGCCATCTGGGTGAGCAGGTCCTGGGTGCGCTGGCGGACGTAGAACAGCGCGCTTTCGCGGATCGCCTTGGCCTTGGCCGGGTCGGTCGCGTCAAGGTCCGCGGCCTTTTCCTCAAGCTTGGCGTCGAGCGCGCGGCTGATGTGGATCATCTGCTCCAGCGCGCCCATCGCCTCCCACAGCTTCTGGCGTTCCACGTCGATCGCGGCATTGTCCATCAGCAGCTCGTCCTTGCCGCTGGCCAGGTGGCCCAGCACGGCCTGAATGTGGCCCTGCGCGCTTTCATAGGACTGGAAATAGCGCTTCATCGTGTTGCCGAACGGGATGATGCCCAGGATCTTGCGGCCCTTGGACAGCTTGCCCTGCTTGCCGGGATCGAGTTCCTCCACCGTGCGGCGCAGTTCCGCCAGATTCGCGCCGACGCCGGAATCCTTGTCCATCGCGCGCACCGGCCGGTCGAGGAAGCGGTTGCTCATGCCGGCCGCCGCCATGATCTCCTTGCGGCCCATGTTGGTGATCTGGTCAACTTTCTTGCCGAATTCGGGGGAATTGGCATCGGAGGCGAGCAGATCGGCCACGAAGGCGTCGACTTTCTGGTCAAGCTTCGACTTGGCATCGTCCGATACGGGGACCAGCCCCACTGCCTGGGCAGGGGTAACCACCGGCACCGGATCGGGCGGGGTCAGGGTCAGGGTCGGTGCAGCGGTTTCAGTAGCGGTCGGCGTAGTGGCCATGGCAACGGGTTCCCTTGATGGGTGGCTACTGCCAATGTGGGACCACTGGGGCAGTGTTGCAAGCTGTATTGTTTATGTAAGACAGGAAGCCGCTATGTGACGCTCCTGGCATGGCGCCAGGGCGGCGTGGATCAGGCGGCGACACTCTCTCCGGTCAGCTCGCGCTTGTGCTCGTAAAGTCGCGCGTCAGCCAGGCGCAGCAGATGCTCCGGGTCCGCCGGATGCTCACTGGTCAGCACGGCGCCGATGCTGGTGGTCACCTTAACGGTCGCCTCGGGGTAGTCCAGCGGCCGGGCGATACCGGTGGTGACAGCTTCCATCAGTGGAGCCAGCTCGTTCCAGCTGGGGCAGGCGGCGGTAACCAGGCAGAACTCGTCGCCGCCCAGGCGCGCCAGCAGCGCGCCTTCCGGGGCTGCCTTGGCCAGCCGGCGGGCCACATCCACCAGGATCCGGTCCCCGACGTGATGCCCATGACGATCATTGGCGTCCTTGAACCCGTTCAGGTCGAGCATCAGCACGGCGAGGACCGGTTCCGCCGCAAGCAGATCGGCAAACTGCGCCTCGAAGGCACGGCGGTTGGCGAGGCCGGTCAGCGGATCCGTCGCGGCCATCCGCGTCAGTTCGCGCTGCAATTGCAGCGTCCGGCGCGACTGGCGGAAATTGCTCAGAACGACCCCGCTCTGCATGACCGTGAGCCCGATCGCCATCGCGGCCATCGCCCGAACGCCAAGGTTGTCATACAGCGCCATCTTGGTCACGATCGGGACCATCGTGCAGACCATCGCGGCGATCGCCGCGCGCGGGACTGAGAGCAGGCACGAGGCAGAGATCAGCGCCGACAGACCCAGGAACACCGGAGCAACCATGCAGTAATACTGCTCGGTCTCGGAAAAGGCATTCACCCCCCAGGCCCCATTGACCAGGCCCAAGACAACACCCACTGCCGTGGCGTTGCGCAACTGCGCGCGCGCCTGTTCGGGATCGTTGGTAGCTGGCCGGGCCCAACGCCAGGCGAGGACCGCCAGCATGGTCACGATGATCGCAAGCGGCGGGAACAGCTGCTGCCACCACGGCAGGTCGCCTAGCACGGCGGTGGCCATGGCCAGCGTGTTGACGATGATCGCGATGCCCAGCAGCGGCAGTCCCGCGTGCAATTGCGCGGCTTGCCACAGCACCAGCTCATCACGTTCGATGCGGCTGTCCTCGTGCGAGGCCGCGCCGCTGGCCAACTTCTTCAACCGTCAATCCCCCAAGGTTCTGAGATCCCTAGGGTAATGCGGTAAAGGGGAGGTTACCGGCTCAGCGCGGATCGTCCCGCGTGGCACGAATCGTGCGGTGCGGCCGATCAGGCGGCCAGTTGGATCGGCACGATTTCGCCCGTCAGGAACATCCGCTTGGCCTTGGCGCGGCTGAGCTTGCCCGAACTGGTACGCGGCAGGGTGCGCGGCGGCACCAGCTCGACGATTGCCGGATGGCCAAGGATCGAACGCACCTTGTCGCGGATCGTATCGTGCAGGCGCTGCCGCTCGACTGGATCGGACACGCGGCAATGCACCAGCACGGCGACTTCTTCCTCGCCCGTATCGCTCTCCACCGAGAAAGCGGCGATATCGCCGTGGTTGAAGCCCGGCAGCTGCTCCACGGCCCATTCGATGTCCTGGGGCCAGTGGTTCTTGCCGTTGATGATGATCATGTCCTTGGCGCGGCCGACGATGAACAGGTAGCCATCGACCATGTAGCCCATGTCGCCGGTATCGAGCCAGCCATCGACCAGGCAGGCGGCGGTCGATTCGGGATCACGGAAATAGGAGTGCATCACCGATGGCCCCTTGCACCAGACCTTGCCGATGTGGTGATCGGGCAGCGCCTCGCCATGTTCGCCGCGGATCGCCAGCTCCATGTCCTTCACGGCCTTGCCGCAATTGACGATGGCGCGGTAGCGGGCCGGACGGCTCAGATCGCGGGGCGTGCCGGACAGGCGCTCTTCCTCGACCAGCTCGACGCGGATCCCTTCGCCCGGCGGCATCAGCGTGACCGCCAGGGTTGCCTCGGCCAGACCGTATGACGGCAGGAACGAGCTGGCCCGGAAGCCCGCGGGGGCGAAGGCGTTTACGAAATTCTGCATCACGTCGGGGCGGATCATGTCGGCCCCGTTGCCGGCGATCCGCCAGCGCGACAGGTCGAAGCGCTCGGCCACGTTGCTCTGGCTGGAAATGCGGCGGGCGCAGATGTCATAGCCGAAGGTCGGCGAATAGCTGCAGGAGTTGCCGGGGTTGCGGGTAATCAGGTCAAGCCAGGCCAGCGGTCGCCGGGCGAAGTCCTCGGTCTTCAGGTAGTCGGCCGAAACCTGGTTGGCGATCATTGACAGGAAGCAGCCGACCAGCCCCATGTCATGGTACCAGGGCAGCCAGCTGATGCAGCGGTCTTCCTGGGTGAACTGCATCCCGTGGGCATGGCCGCCCAGGTTGTTGAGCAGGGCCTCGTGCGTCACGGCGACGCCATGCGGAAAACGGGTCGAGCCGCTGGAGTACTGCAGGTAGCAGATATCGTCGGGCGAGGCTTCGGGCAGAGGGCAGGCTACAGCGGGCTGCTCGGCAAAATCCTGCCAGGCGATGCCATCGCAGCGACCGCTCAGGGCCTGTTGGCGGGCAGCGGCGGCACCGCACATTTCCGCCAGTTCGGCCGGGTAGAACAGCACCTTGGGGTCGCTCGATTGCAGCTGGACCGCCAGCTGGTCGATATAGCCTTCCTTGCCGCCGAAGCTGGTTGGCAGCGGCAGCGGTACCGGCCAGGCCCCGGCATAGACCGCCCCGCAGAACAGCGCGGCGAAATCCGGCCCGGTTTCGGCGATCAGCGCCACCCGGTCACCCTTGCCGATGCCGTGGGCGATCAGGCGATAGGCCATGGCCAGCGCATCTTCGCGCAATTCGCTGAACGGATAGACCCGGATCAGCGTGCCACGCGGATCGTGGAAGTTCATGCCGCGCTGGCCCCGGGCGGCGTAATCCAGCGCCTCGCCGAAGGTCGCGAAATCGGAATAGCGCCGCGGAAGGGCGTCAAAGTTGGGCGTCGGCACCAGTGCCTGCCCTGCTTCACCTGCCTGGATGGCGGCTTCAGTCATCGATTTTTACCCGCTATTTCAATGCGATGCGTCGATTGTCGACGTCATCTCGACCCCAAGTTAGCCGGATGGTTCCCTGAATGCCCACCCACACCCTTTTCCAATTGCGGCACTATGTGGCACGAATAGGGCAATGGCGCCGCAATATCGATCCAACCGGTCCGGATCCGGGCATGACCAGCGCGAGCGCCGGGCACCGCGCCCGCTTGATCCAGCCCGGCTGAACGACCTCGCGCTGGCCTATGTCGCCCGGTTTGCCACCTCGGCCGCCAAGCTGGAGGGCTATCTGGTCCGCAAGCTGCGCGAGCGCGGCTGGGAGGGTGAGCGCGAGGCCGATGTGCCCGCGCTGGTCGCCCGCTTCGTGGCGGCCGGTTATGTCGATGATGCGGCCTTCGCCAGGGCCAAGGCGGGCAGCATGAACCGCCGCGGACTGGGCGGGCGACGGATTGACCAGGCGCTTGGTGCCGCCGGGATCGCCGCCCCGCTGCGCGAGGAAGTGCGGCCCGATGCGCGCGAGGCGCGGCAGGCGGCCTTCGCGCTGGCCCGCAAGCGGCGGCTGGGACCATTCGGCGCGTCTCCGGCCGATCGCGCCGCGCGCGAGAAACAGGTGGCCGTACTGCTGCGCGCCGGACACCGGCTGGACATGGCCCGCGAAGTGGTGGAAGCACCGACAATCGAGGCACTTGAGCAATGGGTGGAGGACGTATGACGGGCAAGGTCTGGGCCGGCAAGGCGTTTACCGGCAGGGTCTGGCTGGGCTTGGCGGTGGCCTTGTTGGCGGCCTGTTCGCCCGGCGCAGGCGGCGCGGCCCCGGCGCCGACGCCGAGCGTCCACCCCGAATCCGGGCTCAAGGTCATCCCGCTCACGATCACGTCGGCCAGCGGCACGCACCGCTTCAGGGTGGAAGTGGCCGCGACTTCGGCCGAGCAGGCGCGCGGCCTGATGTTCCGCACCCGGCTGGGGCCGGACGAAGGGATGATCTTCCCCATGAACCCGCCGCGCGGGGCCAGCTTCTGGATGAAGAACACGGTGATCCCGCTGGATCTGATCTTCATCGCCCCCGATGGCCGGATCAGCAACATCGCCGCCCAGGCGATCCCCTACGACCTGTCGCCGCTCACTTCGATCGGCCCGGTCAAGGGCGTGCTCGAACTGGCCGGTGGCCGCGCGGCGGAACTGGGCATTGCGCCGGGGGACAAGGTTGCATGGTGAGCCTTGCCCCGCGCCGCCGCTGCGGCTAACGCGCGGGGCATGGGAATCCTTGGCAAGATCTTCACCTGGTGGGACGGCGCGACGATCGGCACGCTGTTCAATTCCACGCTGACCGGCGAACATGTCGGCACCGATGCGCAGGGCAACAAGTATTACCGCGCGAAGAAGGTCCGCACGACCGGACCCTTCGCCGGGACCGAGCGCCGCTGGGTGATCTACAACGGCAACAACGATGCCAGCCGCGTGCCCGCCGAATGGCATGGCTGGCTGCACCATTCCTATGATGGCGTGCCGGAAAGCCACCTGCCGCCGCCGCGCATCTGGGAAGCCGATTTCACCCCCAACGCCACGGGCACGGTTCAGGCCTATCGTCCGGCCGGCGCGCTGGAGCGGGGCGGCAAGCGTGCCGCCGCCACCGGGGATTACGAGGCCTGGAGCCCGGACGCCTGATCATGCGGGCGGCGCGCAAGTCGCGGGCGATCGCCCTGGGCGCGGTCCTGCTGCTGGCGGCCTGCAAGGGCGGCGCCGATCCCGATGCCGCCGCGACCGACATTCCCGATGCCGTTGCCGGACAGGCCGGGGCCCCGGCGGTCGAAAGCGCTTATGGCACCCCGGTGAAGGACCGGGTGGCCACCATCGGCCTGCTCAACAAGCGCAATAACATCGCCCAGGACATCCAGCTGAAGTCCGGCGAGGCGAAGCGGTTCGGCAATGTCGTGCTGCGCGTCCAGACCTGTGAGCGGACCCTGCCATGGGAACGTCCGGCCGAGGTTGGCGCCTTCGTCCAGGTCTATGTCGAGGAGCGCGCCGATTCGGATAGTCAGCTGGCCTGGCGGACGGTCTTTTCCGGCTGGCTGTTCAAGAACGCGCCCTCGGTCAACGTGGTCGAGCACCCGGTCTACGATGTCTGGGTCAAGGATTGCGCGATGAAGTTCCCGGGGGAGGAGGAGAGTCCCGCCCCGGCCGCTGCCGCCAGCACCGCCGCAAAGCCTGCGGGCAATGCTAGCGCGGCTCCGGCCCCCTCGCCGTCGCCGGTCGCGACGCCCGCTGCCCCCGCGCCCAGGGCCGCCCCGTCGCCCTCGGTCGGGCTCTGAGCCGCCTGCAGCCGCGCCAGGTATTCGGCCTGGCTGATCTCGATCGCGCCGAGCGAGGCAAGGTGGCTGGTCATGAACTGGCAGTCGAGCAGCACAGCCCCGGCCGTCCGCAGCGCCACCACCAGCCAGGCCAGCGCCACCTTTGAGGCATCGGGCACGCGGCTGAACATCGATTCGCCGCAAAACACCCGGTCAAACCCGACCCCGTAAAGCCCGCCGACCAGGGCACCATCCCGCCAGCATTCGATCGAATGAGCCTGTCCGCGCTCGTGCAGGGTGCGATAACTCGCCTCGATCCGCGCGCTGATCCAGGTTTCCCCGGCATCGCGGCGCGGCCCGGCGCAGGCTTCCATCACCGCGCCGAACGCCCGGTTGCAGGTTACCTCGAATCGCCCGCGCCGCAGGGTTCGCGCCAGCGAGCGGCTGCAAGTGAAGCCATCCAGTGGCAGGATCGCGCGGCGACGTGGTTCGACCCAGAAGATTTCCGGATCGTCGCGGGCATCGGCCATCGGGAAGATGCCGCTGCGATAGGCCAGCATCAGCAGTTCGGGGTCGATGATCGATGGTGGCACGGGGGCGTGCATGGCGCGTTGATAGCAAGGCAGCGGCAAAAGGGGGAGGACAAGTTCCTTGCCATCCGCCGCTCGCTCCCCTAAGGGCCTCCCCGCCCGCAGGAGTGTAGCTCAGTTGGTAGAGCATCGGTCTCCAAAACCGAGGGCCGCGGGTTCGAATCCTGCCACTCCTGCCACTTTCTCCAGCCGACCGAGCCGATGACCGCCGAACCCCCCTTCGAGCAGTTCCATGCGCGTGGCCCCGGCCTGCTGACCCGGGCCCCGGCACCGCGCGAAGGGCTGTGGCTGGCGATCGGACTGACACTGCTGGCCTGCCTGCCGGTGCTGGTGGCGCGCTACCCGCAGATGGTCGACTATCCGGCACACCTGGCGCGCTATTACGTGATGCTGGAACAGGGCAGCAGCGCCTTCCTGCAGCGCTATTACACCTTCGAATGGAAATGGACCGGCAATGTCGGGGCCGATCTGCTGATCCAGCCGCTGGCCGCGCTGTTCGGACTGGAACTGGCCGGGCGGATCATCGTCGGCCTGATCCCGCTGCTGACGGGCCTTGGCATCATCGCGGTTGAATGGGCGCTGCGCCGCCGGATCGGGGTGGGATCGCTGCTGGCGCTGTGCTTCATCTGGTCCCCCGCGCTGATCCTGGGCTTCCTCAATTTCGGCCTGTCGCAAGCGGCCGCGCTGTTTGCCTTTGCCGGGTGGGTCCGGCTGGAGGGCAGGCACTGGCGCCCGCTGGTGTTCCTGCCGGCGGGCCTGGTGGTCTGGGCGCTGCACGTATCGGGCTGGGGCATGCTGGGGATCATGGTCTTCGGCTATGAGTGGCACCGCCGCCGCAACCTTTCGGCTGTGCTCGCCCCTTGGCCGCTGTTCCTGCCTTTCGCCGCCCTGCTGTTCGGGGGCGGGACCAAGGGCCTGCCCAGCTATGGCCCGGCGGTGGAGGTGTTCAAGTGGGCGATCTGGAAGCAGGCGATGCGCGATTCGATCGAGTGGCTGGACTATGCCAGCGCGATCGGGATCGGCGTGATCCTGGCCGGATCGCTGGCTTTCCGGCGGATCGATGGACGGCTGGGCTGGGCGATGGCGATCATGCTGATCGGCTCGCTGGTCATGCCCCGCCACATCTTTGGCGGCGATTTCGCCGATGCGCGGTTGATATATTCGGGCTTGCTGGTCGGTTGCCTGGCCCTGACCTGGCAGGCACCGCGCTGGCTGCTGTGGCTGGCCCCGGCCCTGTTCCTGGTCCGCCTGGGGGTGACGATCGAGGATTGGCGCAAGGGTTCGGTCGAGACTGAACGCCTGCTGGCGGCGGTCGATCACTTGCCGCAGGGCGCACGGGTGGCCAACCTGGTGGTCACGACACGGGGTGTCTGGGGCTATAACAGCCAGGAGCACATCGGCGGCTATGCCGTGCTGCGCAAGGACGTGCTGATCAACGCGCACTTCGCCGTGCCGGGGATCCACATGATTCGCCTCAATGAGGGCGGCCCCAATTTTCGCGATCCGCGCCAGCGGCTGTTGTGGCGGGCCGGGCAGCCGATCGACCTGAGCCGGTGGGACCAGGCCCAGGGCATGGACTGGCTGTGGTTTGTCGGCCCTCGCGAGCCGGATGCCCTGCCGCCGGGAGCAAAGGTGATCTACCGCGCGCCGGGCACGCTGGTGGCACGGCTTGCAAAACCGCCGCGCGATAGCTAAGTGCGGCAGTGTCTTCCGACATAGGAGAACACATTGCCCCTCCCGGCCACCGCGGCCGGGGCGGCGATGAGCCCTTGGCGAAAGACACGTAAAGGCAACTTCAACAGGACAGGGCAAGCAGCCATGGCCAAGATCAATCCCGGCGAATTCATGCGCCAGGTTCAGGCGGAAGCCCGCAAGGTGGTATGGCCCACCCGGCAGGAAACCACGACCACCGCGATCTTCGTGGGGATCATGATGGTGCTGCTGGCGCTCTTCTTCCTTAGCGTCGACACCGTGTTCGGCGCCATCGTGCAGTGGCTGCTGTCGCTGGCCTGATCGCCGGCGCGTTGAACAACAGAGATTACGGGAAGAACCATGGCTCGCTGGTACATCATCCACGCCTATTCCGGCTTCGAGAACAAGGTCCGCGATTCGATTCTGGCCGAGGCTGAACGCCTGGGCCTGTCGCAACTGGTCGAGGCGGTGGAAGTGCCGCATGAAACCGTCACCGAGGTGAAGCGCGGCAAGAAGGTCCAGGTCGAACGCAAGACCATGCCGGGTTACGTCCTCGCCAAGCTGGGCCTGAACGACGACGTTTACCACCTCGTCAAGAACACCGCCAAGGTGACAGGCTTCCTTGGCCCCAACGGCAAGCCGCAGCCGATTTCGGACCGCGAAGCCGCCCGCTATTTCGGTGCCCGCGATGCCGCCGCGGCCGAACCGAAGAAGCACGTCTCGGTCGATTACGAGATCGGCGATTCGGTCAAGGTGCTGGACGGCCCGTTCAACTCGTTCACCGGCTTGGTGGAAGAGCTCGATTTCGACAAGAACCGGGTCAAGGTTTCGGTGTCGATCTTCGGGCGCGCCACCCCGGTCGAACTCGACTTCGAGCACGTCGAACTGGTCAAGTAAGGCAATCGCCAGCGCGTGGTCTGCGGTCAACTGCCGCAGACCACGCGGTTGCCCTGTTCCGCCGCGATGCGGCTGGCCGTTCGCACCGTAGCGATCAGGATCCCCTGCCGATCGCAACTGCGCAGCTGGAACCGTACCTTGCGGGCGCGAAAGTCGAGGCTGACCTTGCGGAAGTTCTCCAGCAGGTCGGTCCCGAGCAGCAGCGAGGGTCGGTCTTGCATGCCGAACACGGCGAAGGGCGGGATATCGGCGAAAGCGATCGGGATATTGTTCACGACCACACCGCCGATCCGCAGTTCGTTCACCACTGCCATTTCCAGCGTCAACATTTTGCCGGTCACCCCGATCACTTCGATCGTCTGAAGCTCGCGCAGGCGGCGGCGGGCGATCGCATTGCGCAGCGCCATGTTGCCGATGGTGATTTCCGAGCCGGTATCGATCACTGCTTCCAGCGGCAGGCCGTTGGCCTTGACCTGGGTCAGGATCAACTGGCCGCGCTTCAGCCGCGCGGTCACGATGATCTCGCCATCGAGGCGCGGCGCGGGCTTGCGGGCGTCGTCCACGCTGATCCGGCGCTTGTCGAAATCCAGCATCAGGCGCTGTTCGACCAGCGCATCCAGCCCGATCATGCCCGTTGCGCCCAGATCGCGCTCATCCAGTCGGGGCAGTTCCAGGTCGCGGAAGATCCCGCTGCCCAGTTGCAGCGAATCGACCATCACCCGGTCGACCGTGCGGGATTCGGTAATCCCGTTGAGCAGCACCGGCCGCCCCGGTGCCAGGTTCAGCGCGCTGGCCAGTCGCGAGCCGACCACCGAAGTATCGGCCCCGCTATCGACCACGAAACGGTAAGGCCCGGTGCCATTGACGCCGACGTCTACCGTCATGCGCGACCGCAGTTTGCGGGCTGCGATCTCCTCTCCGCCGATCACCAGGGTATCATCGATCACGGCAGGCTTCAGGGCGGGCATGCGCGACGGCAGCTCCACCGCCTTGCGTTCGCGTGCCATGGTGGCGCCGGCCAGCATCACACTGAGGGCCGCAGCGCAAAGGAGAGAGCTCTTCATCGCCGCCGTATAGGCCGAATGGACTCGTCATGCACCCGCAGTGAATTACCGGTGCATCCCGCCAGAGCTTGCATTCGCGCCCGCTTTTGACTAGGCGAGCCCCTTCGCTTGGCCATCGGCCGGGCGATTCCGTGCGGGAGAGGCGCCTTGGCGCCTCGTTTGACCGCTAACTCTGCGGGCCAGAGCTCAGGATAACTGGGCTGGTCCAACAGGAAGAAAGGAGGCCCCTCGTGGCCAAGAAGATTGAAGGCTATATCAAGCTGCAGGTGCCGGCCGGCAAGGCCACGCCCTCCCCGCCGATCGGTCCGGCCCTGGGCCAGCGCGGCGTGAACATCATGGAATTCTGCAAGGCGTTCAACGCCGCCACGCAGGACCTTGAAAACGGCATGCCGATCCCGACCATCATCACGGTCTACGCCGATCGCAGCTTCACGTTCGTCACCAAGACCCCGCCTGCCACCTTCCTGATCAAGAAGGCGATCAACCTGAAGTCGGGCTCGAAGGAGCCGGGCAAGGTTTCCGCCGGAACGATCAAGCGCTCGCAGCTGGCCGAGATTGCCCAGGTCAAGATGGCCGATCTCAACGCCAACGACATCGAGGCGGCAACGAAGATCATTGAAGGCTCCGCCCGCGCGATGGGCCTGCAGGTCGTGGAGGGCTAAGGACATGGCACAGACCAAGAAGCAGAAGATGCTGGCCGAAAAGCTGGGTGACAACCAGGCTGTTCACAGCTTCGACGCGGCGCTCAAGCTGCTGCGCGAGCTCAAGACCACCAAGTTTGACGAAACGCTGGAAGTTTCGCTGAATCTCGGCGTCGATCCGCGCCATGCCGACCAGATGGTCCGCGGCATGGTCGTGCTGCCCTCGGGCACCGGCAAGGACGTCAAGGTTGCGGTATTCGCCCGCGGTGACAAGGCCGAAGCGGCGCTGGCCGCCGGCGCCGACAAGGTTGGCGCCGAAGACTTGCTGGAAGACATGCAGAACGGCAACCTCGACTACGGCCGCGTGATCGCCACGCCGGACATGATGGGTCTGGTCGGCCGCCTCGGCAAGGTGCTGGGTCCCAAGGGCCTGATGCCGAACCCGAAGCTGGGCACCGTCACCCCGAACGTCGCCGAAGCGGTCAAGGCTGCCAAGGGCGGCCAGATCGAGTTCCGTGTCGAGAAGGCCGGGATCATCCATGGCGGCATCGGCAAGATGAGCTTCAGCGATGATGCGCTGAAGGCCAACTTCGACGCGTTTGTCGATGCCGTGGTCAAGGCCAAGCCCGCTGGCGCCAAGGGCAAGTACGTCCGCAAGGTCGGCCTGTCCTCGTCGATGGGTCCGGGCCTCAAGCTCGACGTCGCGCAGGTCCACGCCGGCTAAGCCTGCGTCTCTGCCGCACAGCATTCGGGGCCGGGAAGGGAGACCTTTCCGGCCCCTTTGCTTTGTGCCACTCTGCCGGGCGAAGGGAGCGAACCCGATGCGCCTTGCTATCCCGGTCCTCGCGCTGGCTGCCACTGCTGCGGCCGCTCCGCCCGCAAGCACCCCGCAGACCCACGCCCAGATCGACGTGCCGCGCGCCCGTGCCCAGCAGGTGATCGTGCAGAGCCGCGACTTCGCGCCAGGGGGTGAGAGCGGCTGGCATGTCCATCCCGGGACCGAGATTGCCTATATCGCCTCGGGCCGGATCGAGCTGCTGGTCAAGGGCAAGACCACGGTGCTGGAAGCCGGTGACAGCTTCACCATGCCGCGCGGCGTGCCGCACAATGGCGTCAACCGGGGCGATGAGCCTGCGAAAGTGGTGATCACACTGGTGGTCGACAAGGGCGTCCCGCCCCGCCAACCCGCCCAGAAACCCTAGTTTCCGGCGAGATTCGCCTCGGTATAGCATTCCACCACCAGCGCGAGGCCCTGGCCATCGGGCAGGCGCAGCAGGGCGCGGTGGGTGGAGATGGCTCCGGCCGGGCAGGCCGGATCGCCGCGCCGGGCCGAGGCGAGCGGTTGGCGGGTGAAATCGAGGCTGGCGGCGACCCGGCCGAAGGGCACATCGGTTTCCGCGAGTTGCCGGTTCATCTCCGCTGTCAGCCGGGCGGGCACGAACCAGTTGTGGGCCTGGCTCAGCACCACTTCGCCGCAGACCAGCTGCACATGACGGTAACCCAGCGGCTCGGTCAGCGTTACTCCAAGGGTAGCCCGCAGGCCCTCGGGCGGCACCGCATCGGCACCGCGCACGAAGCGGGCGGTGATCTGGGCCGGATCGGCGATCCCGCGCGCCTCGCACCACTGGCGCAGCGCCTCGGTCGCGCTGGCATGGGCCGCCAGGTTCGCTTCGAAGGCATCGAGCGCGGGATCGGCGGCTGCATGGGCGCAGCCCGAAACGGTCAGCGAACCAACGGCCAGGGTCATCGCGGCCAGCCTAGATTCCACCCGGCACCGCCTCGCGGCCGGTGGCCACCAGCCCGGCGCTGAGCGCGGCGGCGCAGGTTTCAAGCAGGTCCGGATCGGTCGCGCGGATCACGAAGTTGGCACCGACGCGCCCTTCGCGGAAGAACGGGTAGGAGCCGATCGCCACGCCTTCGTGATTCTTCTCGGTCTGGCGCAGCAGGTCGGCAATCTCGCTTTCGGGCACCCAGCAGCCGACCGTGACAGAGAGCACCGGCAGCCCGCCTTCGAGCGTACCGGTCAGCGCATCGAGCATCCCGGCAGTGATCGCGGGGACGCCGGCCATGATGAAGATGTTGCCGATCTTGATGCCCGGCGCGCCGCTCATCCGGTTGGGGATCAGGTCCGCGCCCTCGGGCACGCGGGCCATGCGCAGCCGCGCCTCGTTCAGCCCGCCGCGGGTCTCGTAATAGCCCTCGAGGATCGCGCGGGCATCCGGGTGGATCACCACGCCCACGCCGAGGGCTGCGGCGATCGCGTCGACCGTGATGTCGTCGTGCGTCGGGCCGATCCCGCCAGTCGTGAAGAGATAGTCGTTGCGCGCGCGCAGGATGTTGACCGCCTCGACGATCGCCACCTCGTCATCGGCGACAACCCGCACTTCCTTCAGCCGGATGCCCTGCACGTTGAGCCAGGCAGCCACCTGGGCGACGTTCTTGTCCTGCGTGCGGCCAGAAAGAATCTCGTCGCCAATGACGAGCAGGGCAGCGGTCCAGGTGCGGGAAGTATCAGCCATGCGGGCGGGTTAGGCGAAAGCCGCCCGCCGTGCAATCGGGGCTTTAGCCAGTGCTTTAGGCCTCAACCGTTTCGCGCACCCGGCGGAATTCCATCACGCCATCGTCCAGCGGGGCCTGGCGCATGTCCACGCGGTCCTTGCGGTATTCCTGGTTGAGCCGCCACGGCAGGCTGGCCGCATTCTTGGGCAGCAGGTTCTTGCTGCGCTGGAAATAGCCCGACGAGAAATCGCTGAAGATGTCTTCCGCTTCCGGCTCTTCGCCCTCGCGCAGGACCGGCACCGCGATCTGGGCGTTGATCGCGTCCAGCTGCCTCAGCAGCCGGGTCACGAATTCGCCCACGATGTCGACCCGCAAGGTCCAGCTGGCGTTGACGTAGCCGAACACCGAGGCCAGGTTCGGGACGTTCGAGAACATGCAGTTGCGGTAGTAATAGCTCTGCGAGAAATCGACCGGCTTGCCATCAACGGCCACCGCGATCTTCCCCGCGACCGCCAGCTTGAGGCCGGTAGCGGTGACGATGATATCGGCATCGAGGTGCTGGCCCGACTTGAGCAGGATCCCGGTCTTATCGAACTTCTCGATATGGTCGGTCACCACGCTGGCCTTGCCCTGGTTGATCGCCTCGAAGAAATCGGCATCGGGCACCAGGCACAGCCGCTGCTCCCACGGGTTGTAGGGCGGGGTGAAATCGGCGGCGTTGTAATTTTCGCCCAGGTTCTCGCGCAGTTGCTTGGTCAGGAAGTCCTTGACCTTCTCGGGCCGGCTGCGCGCGCGCTTGAACACCAGGTCCTGCATGAAGATGTTCTTGGCGCGGGTGATCGCATAGGCCAGCCGCTCGGGCAGGAACTTGCGCAGCGTGTTGGCGAAACGGTCCTTGGCCGGGCGGCTGACCATCCACGTCGGCGTGCGCTGCAGCATGGTAACATGGCCGGCGCCCGAATGGGCCATGGCGGGAACGATGGTGACCGCCGTGGCGCCCGATCCGATCACGACCACCTTCTTGCCCTGGTAATCGAGGTCATCCGGCCAGAACTGGGGATGGACCACCTGGCCCTTGAAGTCCTTCCGCCCGGGGAAGTTCGCGTCATAGGGGTCGTCATAGTCGTAATAGCCTGCCCCCAGGAACAGGAAGCGGGTGAGGATGCGGCCCTGCTGGCCATCCTTGCCTTCGGTCACCACGGTCCAGCGGGCGGTAGTGCTGTCCCAATCGGCGCTGATCACCTTCTGGCTGAACCGCATCGCCGGGCGCAGCCCAAACTGATCGGTGATCTCGTTGAGGTATTCGAGGATCGCCGGGGCATCGGCGATCGACTTTTCATGCTTCCACGGGGCGAAGGAAAAGCCCAGCGTGTGCATGTCGCTGTCGGAACGGATGCCGGGATAGCGGAACAGGTCCCAGGTGCCGCCCAGCTGGTCGCGCCGGTCGAGAATCGCATAGCGCTTGTTCGGGCAATCCCTGACCAGGTGAACGGCCATGCCGATCCCCGAGATTCCCGCGCCGACGATCAGGAAATCAAGCACTTCCTCGACTGGTGCGATCGCGTTCATCGGCCGGTTCTCCCTTCGGCAATTTACAGTTGTGTCAGTATTAACCGCCCGATTAACCGATGCCGGGCGGGATTGCCAGCATCATGCCGCTTTGGCACAGCATGACAATGCCGATCATTGCCGCGCGCCGCTATTCGCAGGGCCAGTTGGCCATCCCGAACCTGCCGCTGGACGGCTGCCCGCGCGAACACCTGCCCGCCGGGACGTTCGACTGGGTCGGGCTGCATGCCCCGGACGCGGCCGAAATGGCGCGGCTCCAGGCCCAGTTCGGCCTCCACCCGCTCGCGGTCGAGGATGCGCTCAACCCGATGCAGATGCCCAAGGCGGAAGCTTACGGGCAGCAGCTGTTCATCGTGGCGCGAACCGCCGCTTTCGAAGTGGGCGAGAAGATCGAGTATGGCCAGACCGCACTGTTCCTGGGCGCCGACTTCCTGGTGACGGTGCGCTTCGGATCGGAGCGGGCCCATTCCGCACTGCGCGCCCGGCTCGAGATCGATACCGAACGCCTGGCCGAAGGGCCCGACTATGTCGCCCACGCGATCCTCGATTTTATCGTCGATGGCTATCAGCCGATCCTCGAAAAGCTGGAAATGGCGGTCCAGACGATCGAGGAGCGGGCAATCGACGCCTTCCCCGAACCTTCCACGATCCGCCGCATCTTCCGCCTGCGCCGCCAGTTGCGGCGCTTCGTGCGGATCGTCGGGCCGATGGAAGAGGTGTGCGAGCGCCTTTCGACCACCGAGGTGCCCTGCATCGATGCGGGCGCGCGGGTCTGGTACCGCGACGTGCTCGATCACATGCGCCGCACCCTTCGGCGGATCGCGGGGCTTAACGAGACCCTGGCCAGCGTGGTTGAAACCGCCAGCCTGCTGGAACAGCACCGCCAGGGCACGATGACCCGGCAACTGGCGGCCTGGGCGGCGATCCTGGCCGTGCCGACCGCGATTGCCGGGATCTATGGCATGAATTTCGAATACATGCCCGAACTGCGCCAGCCGTGGGGCTATCCGGCGGTGCTGGCGCTGATCGGCGCGATCTGCGGCGGCCTGTGGCTGCGGTTCCGCAGGATCGGCTGGCTGTAAGGCCAGTCGGTTCCGGGGCCTATTCCGGCATCACCATGAACTGTTCCCACCGCCCATCCGGCCCCGGTTCTGCGTAAGTGACCAGGATCAGCTTTTTCGTGCCGAAGGTCAGCCGGTAATTGCGGTTGACGAAGCCGCCGCGCAGGCGCGGGGTGCGGATCGGTTCGAAAGCGGTGAGCGGGCCGAGCGGGGTAAGGCTGTCGCGGAAATCGGCCAGCACCTGCGGCTTGAAGTAGTAACGGCCGTTCTCGGTAAAGGAGGACAGGTCGACCCGGCCAACGATCAGCTTTTCAAGCAGGGCCCTGGCCTCATGCGTGCGGGGGCCCTCGCCGGTATCGGCCTGGGCGCTGGGCGGCAGGACGATCTCGGCGATCTTGTTCGTCAGCCGGTCCTGCACGCGGGCGAATTCGGCATTGGTCAGGACCACGACCGAAATCCCGTCGTCGATCCAGACCGCGCTTTGCGACAGGAAGCCGATCGCGGCCCCGCCATGCTCGATCACCCGGCGGCCGTTCGTCTCGCGCATCGAAACGCCAAGGCCGTAGCCCGTGCTGCTGCCATCGGCGAGGCGCACCGGGCGTTCCATTTCCTCCCAGTCCTCGCGCGGGAGCAGCGTGCGGTTCAGCCGGGCGATGTTCCACTTGGCGAGGTCACCGGCGGTCACCGCCGCCTCGCCCGCCGCCCACAGCCAGCCGCGGGCCGGCTGGACAACCGGACGAACCGGTCCCAGCGCATAGCGGGTGTAGCCCTGCGGAAAGCGCGGGCCGACCGCCGCATCGATCGGCACGGCCCTGATCCCCAGCGGCTTGAACAGGCGCTGTTCGAACTGCTGCCACAGCGGCGCCCCACCCACCTTTTCGGCAATCATCCCGGCCACCACATAGCCGGTGTTCGAATATTGCCAGCGGGTGCCCGGTGCATAGTCGAGGGGCTTCATGCCCCAGCGCGCGACGATCCCGGCCGGTGCCACCGGCTGTTCCATCGCCGCAAAGGCAAAGTCCTGCGGCCAGTAGTCCTGCAGGCCCGCCGTGTGCGACAGCAGCTGGCGGAGCGAGATGTCCTTTGCCCCGCTGACTTCGGGCAGCCACTTGGCCACCTTGTCATCCAGGCTCAGCTTGCCCTCGTTCTCCAGCATCAGCAGCAGCGCACCAAGGAACTGCTTGGAATTGGAAGCGATCGGATAGGGCAGGTCGGTACGCGGGCCGGGGATGGTTTCCGAGGTCTTGCCCCAGGCGCGTTCCAGCACAACCTTGTTCCCGCGCACCACGGCCACCTGGACCGACGGTACGCCGGTTTCGGCCAGGGCCTCGGTCACCGACTTGTCGATGGCGGCCAGTTCGGTTGGGGTCAGTTCCTGCGCCAGCGCGCTGACAGGAAGGGCAAGGGCGGGAAGGGCGAAGGCGACAAGCGCGGCAGCAATGCGAAACATGGTGCCAAGGCTAGCCGTTCGCGGCGGTGGTGCAAGCCCTTGTTCGGACAGTTGGTCGCAAGTACCTCCCGGTGCCGGGCCGGTCCGGCAGTAACCGTTCAGGATCGGCAGTTACCGGTCCCGTTTCCGGCTCAATTGGCGAGTAAAACCGGTAAACAATCACTTTGCATCGCCAGTCCGAAACAGGCATGGTGTCAGTATATATACATGTCCGGGGAGTTAACATGCGTATTGCCAAGCCTGCGGCCGCGACCTTGCGGTCGGCCCTGCTCGTTTCGTCCGCCCTGCTGCTCGTTTCTGGTGCCGAGGTCGCATATGCCGCGACCGACGATACGGAATCGGCCGAAGCGGAGGCCCCCGATTATGATTCGTCCGGTCGGCCGATCTTTGCCCCGGTCCTGGCACCGCACGCCACGGTGACGATCCCGGCGGCTGCGACCGTTGCGCAGCAACGCGGACCGATCGTCGTTTCCGCGCCCGAGCCGGAGATCCTCGTCGCCAATCCGGGCACCCCAACCACGGCCCGCGATCCGGTCAACATCACCGGCATCGGCCAGATGTTCGTTAACAACGGCAACGGCACGATCGGCCTGTGCACCGGCACGCTGATCAACCCGCGCACCGTGCTGTTCGCCGCGCACTGCGTGAACAGCCGCGCGGCCACCGCCTATGGCGCGGGCAGCGGCGGCACGCCGATCGCCTTCGGGTTTGAGACCAACACCCGCGCCAACGCGGCCGGCCAGCCCGACGAGCTGCTCAACTGGTTCAATGGCGGCAGCACCGGCCCCGGCCAGAACCGCACCAATGTGGCCCAGGCGCTCTACAACGTGAACCAGGTGGTCTATAACGACTTCTCGCTGGAGCCGGCGTCGCGCTCGTTCCTCTATGGCGACGTGGCTCTGGCCACGCTGGACACCCCGGCGGCCAATGTGCCGACCTGGTCGTTGCTGTTCTCGCCGCTGCCCAACCCCGGCACGATCGGCGCCAGCGGCACCGGCTATAACGTCGGCATCGTCGGCTATGGCAACAACGGCACCGGCACCAGCGGCCCGCTGGGCATCGATTTCCGGCGGCGCGCGGCCGAAAACATGATCGGCGCGCTGACCGACCTGCAGACGTTCGAACAGTTCCTGTTCGGCGGCGCGCCCAACGGCCTGACCCAGAACCTCTACTTCATCGATTTCGACGATCCGCGGCGCGGCATTTCGCCCGCCAGCCCGTTCGATTTCAACGCCTTCCGCGACAACGCGCGGTTCAAGGACGGCTTCCCCACCGAAGGGATCACCAGCGGCGGCGATTCGGGCGGGCCGCTGATCCTGCAGAACTTTGCCAAGCAGCTGGTCGTCGGCGTGCTGTCGGGCGGCTATACCCGGTTCTACAGTGGCCAGCCGGGCAACAGCTTCGGCACGGTCGCGTTCTACCAGCCGCTGTACCTCTATTGGGACTGGATCGTCGCCAACAACCCCTATCGCTATGTCTCGGCCAAGGCCGGAGACGGGGCCTGGACCGATGCCAGCCGCTGGGTCACCACGCTTGATCCGGCCTACAACATCCTGTCGGGTGGCCAGCCGGTCAATGGCCTGCCGACCACGCCGGGCGAACAGAAGAACGGCACGGGCGGCGATTTCGGCCAGGCCTGTTTCCAGACCAGCACGTCCAGCGAGTGCCTTGACCTTGCCACCAACACCGTTTCGATCACCAGCAACCCGATCGGCACGGCCGGCAACAATGGCGCGACGGTCACGATCTCGCGCGATGGTGCGATAACCGGCGACCTTGGCCTGCCCGAACTCGGCCTGGCCGATGGCGCGGTCGAAGCCCAGGCGGTCGGCCCCGTGCCGCTGCCGACGGCAACCATTGCCAATGGCCTGCCGGGCGCGACCAATTTCGTGCCCAACAACATCGACCCGGTCCGCGCGACCGGCACGCTGGGCCGTTACTTCGACGTGACGCTGACCAATGCCGGCACCACCACCCTGTCGGGCGCGAACATCGTGATCGACCGGCTGACCATCGGCACGGCCGCGGCCGGCCTGCGGATCGATGCCGGAGCCTCGCTGACCACGCTGATCAACACCACCCAGTTCGCGGGCACCAACACGATCAACGGCACGCTGACCTCGGTCGGCGATTACAGCCTGCTGGGCGGCGTGCTGCTGGGCAGCGGGCGGATCAACGCCCCGTTCCTGACCAGCGTGCTGGGCCAGATCGCTCCGGGCACCGCGACCACCACCGGCACGCTGACCATTGGCGGCAACCTGGTGCTGGCTTCGGCAAGCACCTATTTCGTCAACATCGGCAGCGGCCAGTCGGACCTGATCGCCGTGGTGGCGAACGGAGCGGGCACCGGTTCGGCCAGCCTGGGCGGTGGGCTCAACGTATCGGTGGTTTCCGGTTCGACGATCCGGTTCGGCGATGTCTATACCATCCTGACCGCCAGCAACGGCTATACCGGCAGCTTCAGTTCGACCAACGCGCTGAGCGCGATCCTGCGGCCGACGGTGGTCTATGGCACCAATGCCGTCCAGCTGCAGATCACGGCGGTGCCCTATACCACCGTGGTCAACGGCAGCTCGCCAATCCAGGCCGCCTATGCCGCGATGCTTGATGGCAATCGCACCAATCCGGCCCTGACCGGCATCTTCAACGTCCTCGACCTGCAGGATACGGCCACGATCCGGACCACGCTGGAAGCCCTGGCGCCGCGGACCGAAACCCTGCGCTGGGCGCTGGGCCGGGCCGGAATGGAATCCGCCAACCGCCTGATCCGCAATCGCCTGCTCGCCCTGAACCCGGGCGTTTCGGGTGGTTCGATTGCCTACCTGGGCAACCCGATGCGGACGGCCTCGGTCGCCTATGCGATGGGCCGCACCACCATGACCCCGGCGATGGCCGCGGCCGGTGCCGCCGATACCCGCGTGCGCGAGGGCAAGCTGCCCGACAACGTCAGCGCCTTCTTCGCGGGTGGCTACCTCGACGGCGATAGCGCGCCGATGCCCACGGCCCTGCCGGCTGGCGGGCGTGACCAGTTCAATGGCTGGTACATTGGCGCCGGTGCCGAACTGCATACCGGCGATAACGGCGCGATCGGCCTGGCGGTCAGCTATACCGACCTGACCGGCAAGGCGGTCGGTGGGCTCGGTTCGGCGGACGGTTCGCTGATCCAGGGTTCGCTCTATGCCAAGGTCCAGCTGGGCCGGATCGCGATCGACGGGCAGTTCTCGGCCGGGGTGCTCAGCATGAACACCGCGCGCTCGGGCGCGCTGCCCGCGACGCCCTATACGCTGACCTCAAGCGACGATGCCCTGGCCCTGTCGGGCGAGGTGAACATTTCGGCGATGTTCGGCTCGTCCTCGCTGCAGTTCGGCCCCTCGGCCGGGCTGCGCTGGTCGCAGCTCGACTTTGGCCGGATCGCCGAACGCGGCGGGCCGACCGCGCTGATCATCGACCAGGAAACCCATCGCGCCTTCGAAGGTCGCGCCGGGTTCAACGTGATCGGCACCGGACGGGTGCGGCCGACGGCCTCGATCCATTATGTCCACGCTTTCCGCGATCAGCCGACCTTCTTCAACGGCTTCTTCGTGGGCGGCGCGCCGACCACCTTCCGCAGCTTCGCGGTGGCCGGCAGCGATCGCAACTGGGCCGATGCCAGCCTGGGCCTGGCCTTCAAGGCGGGCAAGGCCGATATCGCGGTCAGCGCTGATACGACGCTGGCGCGCAGCGATTTCGATTACCAGACCTACCGCGCCTCGATCTCGTTCAAGTTCTAAGGCGAAGGGACAGGGTAAACGGAAGGGGCTCGCCGGAAACGGCGGGCCCTTTTCGCGTCAGACGATCGCGCCGAACAGGTCGTGCTCGTCGGCGTCCTCGATGCAGACGTCGACGATGTCGCCCGGCCGCAGGCTGGCCGGCACTTCGCGCAGGTGGACCGCGCCATCGATTTCCGGCGCGTCGGCCTGGCTGCGGCCGGTTGCGCCGATATCGCCATCCTCGTCGGGTTCGCCCACCGCGTCGATGATCACCGGCAGGGTGCTGCCGATCTTGGCCTGGAGTTTGGCCGCGCTGATCGCGGCGGTCTTTGCCATGATCCGGGCATAGCGCTCTTCCTTGACCTCCTCCGGCACCGGGTTCGGCAGGTCATTGGCGGCGGCCCCGGCCACGGGTTCGAAGCGGAAGGCGCCGACGCGGTCGAGCTGGGCCTCGTCCAGCCAGTCGAGCAGGTACTGGAAATCCGCCTCGGTCTCACCGGGGAAGCCGACTACGAAGCTGGAACGCACGGCAATATCGGGGCAGATCTCGCGCCACGAACGCAGCCGCTCCAGCACCTTGGCCTCGTTCGCCGGGCGCTTCATTGCCTTCAGCACTGTGGGGCTGGCGTGCTGGAAGGGGATGTCGAGATAGGGCGTCAGCAGCCCCTCGGCCATCAAGGGGATCACCGCGTCGACATGCGGATAGGGATAGACATAGTGCAGCCGCACCCACGGCGCGCGGCCTTCCGGCGTGCGCAGCTGGCCCAGCTCGCGCGCAAGGTCGGTCATGTGGGCGCGGACCGGATGGTCCTTCCACATCCGCTCCTCGTGCCGGATATCGACCCCATAGGCCGAGGTATCCTGGCTGATCACCAGCAATTCCTTGGTCCCGGCGGCAACCAGCTTTTCCGCTTCGCGCAGCACGGCATCGATCCGGCGGCTGGCGAGCTTGCCGCGCAATTGCGGGATGATGCAGAAGGCGCAGGAGTGGTTGCAGCCCTCGGAAATCTTCAGATAGCTGTAGTGGCGCGGGGTCAGCTTCACATCAGGCTGCGGGATCAGGTCGATGAACGGCCCCTGGCTGGGGGGCGCGGCCTCGTGCACCGCCTCGACCACCGCCTCGTACTGGTGCGCGCCGGTCACGGCCAGCACGGCGGGATACTTGGCGCGGATCAGGTCGGCGTCCTCGCCCATGCAGCCGGTCACGATCACGCGGCCGTTCTCGGCAATCGCCTCGCCGATCGCGGCCAGGCTTTCTTCCTTGGCGCTGTCGAGGAAGCCGCAGGTGTTGACCAGCACCACGTCGGCTCCGGCATAGTCGCCGCTCATCGCATAGCCGTCGGCGCGCAGCCGGGTCAGGATCCGCTCGCTGTCGACCAGCGCCTTGGGGCAGCCCAGGCTGACCATGCCGACCTTTTTCTGTTCAGGAAGTTCGATTGCCATGGCCGCGCCCCTACACGCGAAGCGCCCGCCGCGCTACCTTTGCGACAAAGGAGACCGGAATGGGTGCGATGAACTGGCTGGGCGTGGTGCTGGCCGCGCTGGCGGCGATCGGGGTGCAGGCCACGGCCTTTCGCACCCGGACGCGGGGCTGGCTGCTGGCGGCAGTGCCGCTCAACGCCGCGGCGGCAGTCATGCTGGGCCACGCGCTGGCGCGGATCGGGCCGGACAAGCTGGCCGCCAAGCCGCAGCTCTACTTCATGCAGTCCGGCGGCCTGGCGATCGCCTTCGTGATCCCGGCGCTGTGGCTCACCCAATTGCGCGATGGCGTGCCGGTCCGCCAGAGTGTGGCCGACAGCCTTTGCTTCCTGGCCGCCTACCTGGCGATGGGCGGGGTGTTCTGGGTGCTGGGCTAGCCCGCGATCTCGTCAATGCGGTGGTGCGGCAGCACGCGCCAGGCGGCATAGGCCAGGATCACCTGGGCGGCTTCCACCGCCATCGGCATGGCAAAGCCTTCGGCCGTGCCATCCAGCATCGCGCTGATCGCGCGGCCGGTGAAGGCAATCCCCATCAGCAGTGCGGGCACCAGCAGCAGGTCGCCATTGCGCCGCCAGCCGCCCCACAGCTGGCACCCGCCGGCCACCAGGAAGAAGGCGGTCAGGTCGGCCCGCAGCACGGCCATCCCGCCCGGCCCGTCCGGGATCAGCTTGAACGTGGCGCCAAGGCCCGCGGGATCGAGCAGGAAGCCGATGCCCAGCAGCAGGTTGAACAGGCCGAACAGGAATAGCAGCGCGGTCAGGATCAGGCGCATGCGGTAACCTCCCCCGTTATGATGGTCTTTACCTTTGTGCCTCACGGAAATCCGGAAAGCAAAGCCTGTTGCGCATGAGGATGGGGCATTGCACAAGCTGGTCGCCATGAACGGGCCGAGGATTCTTCTTGTGATCGGTGGCGGGATCGCCGCCTACAAGTCGTGCGAGCTGGTGCGGCTGATCCGCAAGCACGGCGGCGATGTGACCTGTGTGCTGACCCGGGGCGGGGCGCAGTTCGTGACCGAGATGACCCTGGCCGCGCTGAGCGAGAACCCGGTCCACACCACCCTCTGGGACCTCAGGAACGAGGTCGAGATGGGACACATCCAGCTCTCGCGCCAGGCCGACCTGATCGTGGTCTGCCCGGCCACGGCCGACCTGATGGCGAAAATGGCGCATGGCATTGCCGATGACCTGGCCACCACGCTGCTGCTGGCGACGGACAAGCCGGTGCTGGCCGTTCCGGCGATGAACGTGCGGATGTGGGAACATGCCGCGACCCAGGCCAATGTCGCCACCCTGCGCGAACGCGGCGTCACCGTGGTCCAGCCGGACGAGGGGCCGATGGCCTGCGGCGAGTTCGGCCCCGGCCGCCTGCCCGAACCCATTGCCGTCTGGGCCGAGATTTGCGCCGCCCTGGCGCTCGATCCACCGCTGCTACCCGCGCCCGAAGCGGTCGAGGTTGAGGAGGACGAGATCGAAGGGGGCCCGGGCGGGCTGTCGAGCGGCCTGATCCAGCGGACCACCACGACCCGGATCGTGTTCGAGGACGAGCTGCTGCCCGAGGATGCCGAGGTCGAGGATGTGGCTCCGCTGGCGCCGCTGCCGGAACCGGTCGTGGCCGATGCCGGTCCGCTGCTGGTGCAGAAGGGCAAGGCCCGCGCCGCGCCGCCGACCGATGCGGGGGCGATCAATCATCTGGTCATGGCCCAGGCCGAGCCGGAGCCATTGGCGCACGAGACTGATCCGCTGGATGATCCGCTGGCGGGGCAACCGGATTTCGAGGAAGAACCGGCGCACCGGCCGCTGTTCGGCAAGCACGTGCTGATCACCGCCGGGCCAACGCACGAGCCGATCGATCCGGTCCGCTACATCGCCAACCGTTCTTCGGGCAAGCAGGGCTTCGCCATTGCCGCCGCCGCTGCGCGCGCCGGGGCGCGGGTGACGCTGGTCTCCGGGCCGGTCAGCCTGCCCACCCCGCCGGGGGTGGACCGGGTCGATGTCGAAACCGCGCGCCAGATGGCCGATGCGGTCAAGCGCGCGTTGCCGGCCGATGTCGCGGTCATGGTGGCGGCCGTGGCTGACTGGCGGACCCAGGACGTCGCGACCGAGAAGATGAAGAAGCGCGGCTCCGCGCCGCCAGCGCTGCGCCTGACCGAGAACCCCGATATCCTTGCCACCGTGGCGGCGAGCGACAAGCGCCCGCGGCTGGTCGTCGGCTTTGCCGCCGAGACCGAGCAGGTGCTCGACCACGCCAAGGAAAAGCGCAAGCGCAAGGGGGCTGACTGGATCGTCGCCAACGATGTTTCGGGCGACGTGATGGGGGGCGAACTCAACGCGGTCCATATCGTCACCGGCACGGGGGTCGAGCACCTGCCCGAACTGCCCAAGGATGAAGTCGCCGCCGCGCTGGTTGAAAGGATTGCGAATGCCATCAACAGCTGATGTTCCGGTGGCGGTCATGCGCCTGCCGCATGGCGAGGGGCTGGACCTGCCGGCCTATGCCACGGCCGGGGCGGCCGGGATGGACGTGGTTTCGGCCGAGGACGTGACCATTGCCGCCGGTGCGCGCCATGCCGTGGCGACCGGGCTGGCCCTGGCCATTCCCGAAGGGTTCGAGATCCAGGTCCGCCCGCGCTCGGGGCTGGCGTTGAAGCACGGGATCACCGTCCCCAACACCCCCGGCACGATCGACAGCGACTATCGCGGCGAGCTGAAGGTGATCCTGATCAACCACGGCACCGAACCGTTCGAGATCCGCCGGGGTGACCGGGTGGCGCAGCTCGTGCTGGCCCCGGTGACGCGGGCCGGCTGGGTGGAAGTCAGCACGCTGGATGAGACCGCGCGCGGGGCGGGCGGGTTCGGTTCGACGGGCGGGGTCGTCGCGCTCAAGGCCTAGGCACGAAAAAGGCGGGCCAGTTGCCAGGCCCGCCCACTCGGTGTTGTGACCTTACTTGCCGCGTTTCTTTTCGGGCGCAACCGAAATGTGCACCGTTTCGCCCGAATTGCCGGGGAAGTTGGTAAACATGGCTTCCACCAGGTTCGGCACCAGGTAGCCCAGGCGATTGGACAGCGAGGCGGCTTCGGCCTTGCCTTCGAACAGGCGCTGGCCATCGGCCTTGCGATCGATCTTCAGGCTGATGCCGCTGGTGTAGACGGTGTACTGTTCATAACCGCCATCGAACCAGGGATCGTACCAGCCAAATCCCCAGGCGGCGCTGGGACCATACCAGCCGGCACGACGGCGATAGCCCCAGTAGCTGGAGCGCGGGCCATACCAGGGCGACCAATAGGGGTCGTAGAAACCGGGCGTCTGGCGCACGCGTTCGCGGCCCTTGTCGACACCATAGTCGAACCGGACCAGCAGCGTGGCGGTTTCCGGGCTGGCGGGGGCATAGCCCTGGGCCGCCAGCCGCTCCTCGACCAGCTTGGCGTACTGGGCGAATTCCAGCCCGCCGGCCAGCGCCGGATCATCGGCGACCACGGCAAAGGTCTGGCCCTGCGGCGCGGGCAGCTGGCTGGCGAAGCGGGTGACCTGGGTGTTGAAGCTGGACGCGCAGGCCGTCAGCGCCAGCATCAGCAGCGGCACCACCGCCAGCTTGAGGCGCGACAGCGGGGAGGAAACTACATTCGACATCGGACCCTAAACTCCAGCTGGCCGCGCACCGGCGAATCGCCGCGAGCCGGTGCCGCAAGGTTATCACGCGCCGCAGCCTGGGGAAGCGCGGCTTAATCGGGCTTGAATGGCCCAGTCAGACCAGCAGGTCAGACCAGCAGGTCAGCCCCGGCAGGTCAGCCCCGCACCAGCCCCAGCGCGCGATAGGCACGGTCCAGCGTCGGTCCGGCCAGCGCGCGGGCCTTGGCCGCACCCTTGAGCAGGATCGCGTCCAGCGCGGGGCGATCCTGGCGCAGGTCGATGAAGCGGGCGTTGATCGGGGCAAGGCTCTCAACCAGCAGTTCGCCCAGCGCGGGCTTGAACGCGCCAAAGCCCTTGCCGCCGAATTCGGCCAGCACGGCCGCCTGGCTGGTGCCCGCCATCGCCGCGTAGATCCCCACCAGGTTGGCCGCTTCGGGCCGACCTTCCAGCCCGGCAATTTCGCTGGGCAGCGGTTCGGGATCGGTCTTGGCCTTCTTGACCTTGGCCATGATCGTGTCGGCGTCGTCGGTCAGGTTGATGCGGCTCATGTCCGACGGGTCGGACTTGCTCATCTTGGCGCTGCCATCGCGCAGCGACATGATCCGGGCGGCTTCGGCCGGGATGATCGGCTCGGGCAGGGTGAAGACTTCTTCCCCGGCGCCGAAATCGTTGTTGAACTTCTGGGCGATGTCGCGCGCCAGTTCCAGGTGCTGCTTCTGATCCTCGCCCACCGGTACGTGGGTCGCCTGGTACAGCAGCACGTCGGCCGCCTGCAGCACGGGATAGGTGAACAGCGCGACCGAGGCCCCCTCGCGGTTCTTGCCGGCCTTGTCCTTCCACTGGGTCATGCGGTTCAGCCAGCCCATCCGGGCCGTGCCGTTGAGCAGCCACTGCAGCTGGGCATGTTCCGAGACCTGGGCCTGGTTGAACAGCACCGAGCGCTCGGGATCGATCCCGCAGGCGACCAGCGCCGCCACCATCTCGCGCGTGTTCGAGGCCAGCTCGGCCGGCTGGTGCGGCTGGCTGATCGCATGGAGATCGGCCAGGAAATAGAGGCATTCGCCCGCGGCATGCTCGTCCTGCATGCGCACCCAGTTCCGGATCGCGCCCAGGTAATTGCCAAGGTGCAGGTTGCCGGTGGGCTGGATGCCGGAAACGATACGCATGTTACTTACTGAACCTCCAGGATTTCATCGTCACGCTCGTCGCGTCTCGGGCGTCGCCGCCGCAACAGCTTGACCAGATCGGGATCGAGCGCGCCGCACAGATAGGCCGTAACGAAGAACACGGCCATCCCCGCGCCGACCAGCACGGCCAGCGACCAGACCCGGTCGAGCACGTGCCCGCCCGCATAGGGCAGCAGCACCGGCATCAACCACCACAGCGCCGCGCTCATGGCGGCGGTGGCCAGCACCTGGCGGGCAATGCGCCCGCCCAGCCGCGCGGTGAAGTGGAACCAGCCACGCCGGTGCAGGATGGTGTAAAGCAGCAGGCAGTTGAGGCTGGCCGATGCGGCCGTCGCCCCCGCCAGGCCGACGATGCCATAGCGGTCCACCACATAGAAATTCAGCGAGACGTTGAAGATCAGCGAGACCAGCGCGGTCCACACCGGGGTGCGGGTGTCCTCGCGCGCGAAGAAGCCGGGGTTCAGGATCTTCACGATCACATAGGCTGGCAGGCCCGCAACCAGCGCCATCACGATCTGGGCCATGATCACCCCGTCCTCGGGCCGGAACTTGCCGCCCACGAAGAAGGCGGTGACGAAGGCCGGGGCACAGATCGCCAGGGCCGCCGCCGCCGGGAAGGTCAGCAGGGTGGCGATCTCGAAGGCGTTGGTCTGCAGCCGCTGGGCCTCGCGGCTGTCACCGGTATGGATATGGCGCGACAGCATCGGCAGGATCGCCGTGCCCAGCGCGATCCCGACGATCCCCAGCGGCATCTGGTTGAGCCGGTCGGCCAGCTTGAGCAGGGTCAGCGAGCCCTGCGGCAGGCTGGTGGCGAAGAAGGTGTCGACCAGCTGGCTGATCTGGTAAATGCCCGCGCCGAAGGTGGCCGGCAGGATCAGCACCCCCAGCCGCCGCACCTCCGGCGTCAGCTTCGGCAGGGTCAGCTTCAGCCGCACGCCGGCGCGGCGGGTGGCCCAGGCCAGGTAGGCCAGCTGCAACAGGCCCGAAACCGAGACACCGATCGCCACGGCCCAGGCCGCGACCAGATCGTTGCCACGCTCAACCTGCCAGGCGATGCCCAGCGCGGTGATCAGGCTGACGTTGAGCAGGATCGGCGCCGCCGCGCCCGGCGCAAAGCGTGACCGCGCGTTGAGCAGGCCGGACAGCATGGCGACCAGGCTGACAAGGGCGAGATAGGGGAAGGTCACCCGGCTGAGCGTGACCGCCAGCTCGAACTTGCCCGGCACCTTCTGGAACTCGCTGGCCAGCAGCCAGACAATCCCCGGCATGGCCAGCATGGCCAGCGCGCTGAACGCGGTCAGCACCCAGACGAAGACGGCCAGTACCTCATTGGCGAATTTCCCGGCCGCTTCCTCGCTGCCCGGAGTGCCATCGTGGCCATGCAGGGCCCGGCTGTAGAGCGGCACGAAGGCTACGCTGAACGCGCCCTCTGCGAACAGGCGGCGGAAGGTGTTGGGGAGCGTGAAGGCCAGCTGGAAGGCGTCCGCTGCCAGGCCCGCGCCAAGCACGCGGGCCAGGATCATGTCGCGCGCAAAGCCGAACACGCGGCTGATGGCCGTGAGGCCGCCGATCGTGCCGACGTTGCGAATCAGGCTCACGGCCGGGCGGGCCCCCTTGCCCGGGCTCAGGCGTTGCCGGCGGGTGCCGCTTCGCCTTCGCCTTCGCCCTGCTGGGCGGCGAGCTGCTGCAGGTAGATGCCGTTGAAATCGATCGGCTCAAGCAGCAGCGGCGGGAAGCCGGCATCGCGCACCGCTTCGGCGATCACGTGGCGGGCGAAGGGGAACAGGATGCGCGGCGCTTCGGCATAAGTGAAGGCATGCTTCGAGGCATCATCGAGGTTGCGCATGCCAACCAGGCCGCAATAGGACAGGTCGACGATGAAGGCGGTGCCCTGCTGGGCCACCGACTTGAGCGCGATCTTCAGCTCGATCTCGCTGATCTCGTCGTTCAGCTGGCGCGCGCCGATGTTGAACTGCACGTCGATCTGCGGCGAATCGGTCCACTGGAAGCTTTCCGGCGCATTCGGGTTCTCGACCGACAGGTCCTTCACATACTGCGAGATGATCCCCGCGGCAGGGGCGGTGTCGGCGCCATTCGGCAGGGGGCCTTCCAGGCCGAGGTCGGTGATGATGTTGCCTTCGTCGGACATGTTCGTACGTGCTTTCGACTGTAATGGAGAGATCAAATTGGCCGCGCGCCTAGCATTGCCAATTGTGCGCGGCAAAGGTTTTCGCGCGGGTCGCGGGTGCTGGTCCGGCCTTCGGGATGTGACCGGCTTGCCCCACTGGCCGCAAAAAATTGCCGCGACACCGCCGTCCACGCGTTGTTCATTTGTCATGGCGCCCTATTTAGGCATAGGGAATATCAAGGCCGCGTACTGCGGCAGGGACTGAAGCACGTGGACAATACCGTCGAGATCGTCATCCTCGCCATGATCGCGGCCTTCCTGGGCCTGCGGCTCTATTCCGTGCTGGGCCGCCGGGCCGAGCATGAGGAGGAAGTGATCCAGGGTCCGCGCCCGGCGGATACCCCGCGCGTCGCCGCCGGCGAAGCCGCCGATCGCGCCGCCGTGCCGGTGCGCATGCCGGTGCCGGGCGTGACCCCGGCGATCGAGCGCGGCCTGCGTGAAATTGCCGCCGTTGACCGCCGCTTCGACCTGACCGCCTTCCTCGAAGGAGCGAAGGGCGCTTACCGCATGATCCTCGAGGCCTTCTGGAAGGGTGATCGCGAAACGCTGGGCGAACTGTGCGACCAGGACGTGTTCGATGGCTTCGCCGCCGCGATCGCCGCGCGCCAGGCCGCGGGCGAGACGCTCGACAACCGGCTGGTGCGGATCGAGGAGGCGGTGATTGTCGCCGCCGCGTTCAACGCGCCGATGGCCCGCATCACCGTGCGCTTTGCCGCCGATATCGCCGCTGTGACCCGCAATGCCGAAGGCCAGGTGATCGCCGGATCGCTCAACGACGCGGTTGAGGCGCGCGACCTGTGGACGTTCAGCCGCAATGTCACCTCCAGTTCGCCGGACTGGCTGCTCGACGAAACCGACGAGGCCTGATCGCATGATCGGCCGGGGGATCGCCGCGCTTGGCGCGCTGACCCTCATTGCCGCCTGCGGGCGTATCATTCCCGAACCGCGCGTCCCGATCCAGCCGCCCGCCGGCGTGGTGGCGACGACTGCGCTTGCCGCCGGCTTCCTGCCCGGACCGCGTGTTGACAGCCTTGGCATTGCCGCGCCGGATGCCGCCGCCGCGCTCGCCTCGTTCCGCGAAAGCTGCCCGCAGCTGACCACGCGCAGCGACGCTTCGGGGCTGACCCAGCCGGGTCACTGGCAAACGGCCTGCGTGGCGGCGGCCAAGTGGCCCGAAAGCCAGGCGCTGCGCTTTTTCGACCAGCATTTCGAAACCGCCCGGATCGGAGAGGGCAAGGCCTTCGCGACCGGCTATTACGAGCCCGAGATCGCGGGCGTGCGCACCCGCCAGCCCGGCTTTGACGTGCCGGTCTATGCCCTGCCGCCCGACCTGGTGCGGGCGCGGCCCGGCGATGCTCCGCCCAATGCCAACGGCACCATGCCGCTCGGTCGTTATGATGCGAGCGGCGCCTTCGTCCCCTATTTTGATCGCGGCCAGATCTATGACGGTGCGCTGGCCGGCAAGGGGCTGGAAATCGCCTGGGTGGCCGACCGGTTGGAGATGTTCTTCCTGCAGATCCAGGGCTCGGGCCGCTTGCGCGCGCCCGATGGCAGCGTGATGCGGATCGGCTATGCCGGGCAGAACGGCCATCCCTATACTGGGATCGGCGGGGTCATGCGCCAGCGCGGGCTGCTGGGCACCGGCCCGGGGCAGTATTCGGGCTCGATGCAGGGGATCATGCAATACGTGCGCGAGAACCCCGAGGCCGGGGCCGCGCTGATGCGCGAGAACAAGAGCTTCGTGTTCTTCCGCGAGCTGACCGGCGACGGCCCGCTTGGCGCGCTGGGCGTGCCGGTGCGGCGCGAAAGCAGCGTGGCGGCCGATCCGGCCTTTGTGCCGCTGGGCGCGCCGGTCTGGCTGGCCAATATGGACCGGGCGGAGGCCAACGGCCTGTGGATCGCCCAGGATACCGGCGGCGCGATCAAGGGCGTCAACCGCTTCGATACCTTCTGGGGCGCGGGCGACGATGCGCGGGTGATCGCCGGGGGGATGAGCGCCCGGGGCGAGGCCCTGCTGCTGCTGCCGAAGGGAACGCTGGCCCGGCTGGGCGGCAGCTGATGCGCCCGCCGCGCGGGCTGACCCCGGCCGAGGCGGCGCTGTGGGCCCGCGTCGCGCAGACGGTTCAGCCAATCAACCCGGTTCGGCCCAAGGCGGTGGCGGTGACCATGGCCGAGCCCGCACCCGCGCCACCTGTGCCCGGGCGGGTCAAGGGCAGGGTGCCGCCCCCATTGCTGCCTCCGGCTCCGCCACCCGCGCCCCCGCGTCCGCTCGATCGCCATGGCCTGGACGGATCGTGGGAGCGCAAGCTGGCCAAGGCCCAGCTCGCGCCGGACCTCACGCTCGACCTCCATGGTCATTCGCTCGATGCGGCGCATGCCCGGCTCGACCTGGGCCTGACCCAGGCCGTGGCGATGGGCGCGCGGCTGGTGCTGGTGATCACCGGCAAGCACCGCCCGGTCCCTGCGGCCGACCGGGGCGAGCGGCGCGGGGCGATCCGGGCCAAGCTGCTCGACTGGCTGGCCGCCGGACCGCACGCCAGCCGGATCGCCGCCGTTCGCCCCGCGCACCAGCGCCATGGCGGAGCGGGCGCGCTTTACGTGATCCTGCGGCGGCCGAAATGAAACCGCCCCCGCGTCGATGACGCGAGGGCGGCGGGAGGAACCGTCAGGTTCAGGCAGCGATCAGAAGTTGACCGTTGCCGTCACGAAGACCTGGCGCGGGTTGCCATAGAACGCGGTCAGCGTCCCTTCGCGGCCCAGCGACGGGATCAGCGCGCCACCGGCGGTGGTGGTCAGCACGCCCGTGGTCGCGTTGGCGGCCATGAAGGTATAGCCCGAGGTCTTGTACTTCACGTCGAACAGGTTCTTGCCATAGACGCCCAGGGTCCAGCGCTTGTCGGGCGCGGCATAGACGATCGAGGCATCGACCAGCTGATAGGCATCCTGATCGAGGTAGGGGTTCGGGATTTCGAACTGGTAGGTCTTGCTCTTGAACGAGACGCCGCCGGTGAAGGTCAGCGCGCCGTCGCCGAGGTCGGCGCGGTAGCTGACCTGGGCATTGCCGGTCCAGGCCGGGGTGTTCTGCACCTTGCGGAAGGCCGCCACGTCGGTCGGCACGCCGCCGATGTTGGTGACGTACTTGAGGTACTTGGCGTCGATGTAGCCGAGCGAGCCCGACAGGGTCAGCGCGCCCAGGTTGGCGCGGGCTTCGAATTCAAGGCCCTGCATCCGCGCCTTGCCGGCGTTCGAGACCACGCCGCAGAAGCTGGGCAGGCCGCTCACGGTGCAGGCCACCGAGCCGGGGATCTGGACGTCGGTATAGTCCATCCGGAAGGCAGCCATGGCGAGGTAGAGCTTGCGATCGAACAGCGAGCCCTTGTAGCCGATTTCATAGCTGTTGACCTTCTCGGGCCGGAAGCTGAGGAAGGCGGCCACTTCGGCGTCTTCGCGAATGCCGTTGTTGTTGAGGTCCGGTGCGTTCACGCCCGCACCGCGCGGGTCGAAGCCGCCGCCCTTGAAGCCCTGCGAGAACGAGACGTAGAGGTTTTGCCCGTCAGTCGGCTTGAAGCTGAGCGAGGCGCGCGGGGTGAACTTCTTGAAGGTGCTCTTGCCGTCGAAGTCGGTGCCCGGCGCGCCAAAGGCCACGCCCGCCCCGCCAAATACCGGCGAACCGCCGCCCAGGTAATTCTGGCGCAGGATCGAGGCCTTGCGCTCGTCCCAGGTATAGCGGCCGCCGACCGACAGGCTGAGCTGGTCGGTCACGTCATAGGTGAAGTCGGCGAAGGCGGCGAGGGTATCGGTGCCGATGTCCGCGCTGGTGAAGCCGGTCAGGCCGTTCAGTGTGGTGAACAGCCGCACGTCGAACTGGGTCAGCGCCGAGGCGTTGAGGTAGTAAGCGCCGATCAGGCCGCTGAACCGGTCGGTGTTGATCAGCAGCTGCAGTTCCTGGCTGGTCTGGGTGTTGGCATAGATGCCCGGCACGTCGACGTCGACCGAGGGCAGCGCGTCAAAGTCGATCGGCGAGGACGAATCGTCCTTGCGGTACGAGGTGATCGAGCGGACGGTGAGCGTGTCGTTCAGTTCGCCTTCCATGAACAGCGACAGACCCCAGGCCTTGACGTCCTGCTTGGGCGAAACCAGCCCGCCGCGCGTGTCGAACACGTTGGCCAGCACCGGAGCGTTGGTGAACTGGCTGGGGATCAGGCGGTGGCCGCCGCGCTCGTTCGAGCGGTCGTGGGTATAGTCGCCGGCGATGCGGGCGAAGAAGCCGTCCGAATGGACTTCGATGGTGCCGCGACCGGCCCAGACATCCTTGTTGTAGTTCTCGCGACCGGTGGTCAGGTTCATCCCGAACCCGCCGCGCGAGAGGCGGGCGAGCGAGCCACCGAGGCGCAGCGTGCCATCGCCCACCGGGGTGCTGGCGGTGATCACGCCATCGGCCATGTCATGCGTGCCATAGGTGCCGCGCAGCGACAGGCGCGGGTCCATCCCGATCTTGCGGGTCACATACTTGACCGCGCCGCCCACGGTGTTGCGGCCATAAAGCGTACCCTGCGGCCCGCGCAGCACTTCGATCCGCTCGACATCGTAGATATCGACCACGGCCGCCTGCGGACGGTTGAGGTACACGTCGTCAAGGTAGATGCCGACACCCTGCTCGAAGCCCGAGACCGGGTCCTGCTGGCCGACGCCGCGGATGAAGGCGGTGAGGGTGGAGTTGGTCGCGCGGCTGGCCTCCAGCGTCACGTTGGGGGCCTGTTCGGCCACGGCGGTGATGTCGATCGCGCCCGTGCGCTCCAGCTGGTCGGCCGAGAGCGCGGTGATCGCGATCGGCACGTCGGTCAGCGCTTCCTCGCGGCGGCGGGCGGTAACGATGATCTCGCCGCCGGTGTCCTCGCTCGCCCCGTCCTGGGCATAGGCGGGCACGGCGGTCAGGCCGGCCAGGGCGCTGGCGATCAGCGAAGCTCGGCAAAGCAGGGCAGTGGTACGCATCGGTGGGCTCCTCCCAGAAAATCCTCGCGCCGGCGCAGTTTTCCACCCGGCTCCGATTCCGCCTTATATAAAAGTTGAACCATGTTTCAACTTGTCTATGCTTGCGTCGAGCGAAGGGAAGCGCGAATGGTGGGGAATCGTGGCGCAAGTGCCACAGTGCCGGTCAGGGTCGGCAGGAAGGGGAACCGGGGAATGGAGGCAGCGGCCACATCGCCGCGCGAGCCGCGCACCGAGCGCGGGCGGCGCACGCAGCGCGCGATCCTCGATGCCGCGGCGGCGGAATTCGGCGACAAGGGCTTTCACGACAGCTCGATCGTCTCGATCACCCAGCGCGCCGGCGTGGCCCTGGGCAGCTTCTATACCTACTTCGAAAGCAAGGAGGCGCTGTTCAAGGCGCTGGTGCTGGACATGTCGGAACGCGTCCGGCTGCTGGCCCTGCCAATCGTTGCCGAAGCGCGCAATCCGGTCGAGACGGAACTGGCCGTCCTCACCCGCTTCCTGCAGTTCACGCGAGAGAACAGCGAAATCTACCGGATCATCGACGAAGCCGAATTCGTCGCCCCCGATGCCTGGCACGCCCATTACTTTGGCGGTGCGGGGCGCATCTTCGCCCGTCTCAAGGCGGCCAAGGACCGCGGCGAGATCGCAGGCGAAGTGGACGAGATCCACGCCTGGGCGATCATCGGCATGAACGTGTTCCTTGGCCTGCGCTATGGCGTCCTCGATCAGGACCGCCCGCCCGAGGAAGTGGCGGCGATCGCCAACCAGCTGTTGCAACGGGGACTGCGCTAGAGCTGGGTTAAACAGTTGGACTAAAGTGCTTCGTCACCCCGGGCTTGACCCGGGGTCCCGCTTTTCCTTGAGTCCTTTCCCGATCAGATCAGCAAATCGTAGCGGTCGGACCACTCTGGATTGCCACGTTCAATCAGATCGAACTTCCATTACCTGCGCCAGCGCTTGATCCGCTTCTCGTGCGCAATGCAGTCTTCGATCGCATCCCCCCGTTCGGCCCAGACCAGCCGATGCAGATTGTATCGTGCGCAGAAGTCAGATCCTTCGCCGCTGCGGTGTTGAGATATCCGGGCTGCCAGGTCGGCGGTAACTCCGACATACATCGTGCCGCGATAGCGGTCGGCCATGATGTAGACCCAGCCGCCTCTTGTCTCGCGATCCATGGCGCTTGGTCGCAAAAAGCGGGACCCCGGGTCAAGCCCGGGGTGACGAGGAAGAAGGTCGATGACTTTGCCCACGCCCCCCGCTAATGGCGCGCACCATGTCCAATCGCCGCACCTTCGCCATCATCTCGCACCCTGACGCGGGCAAGACCACGCTGACCGAGAAGCTGCTGCTGCAGGGCGGGGCGATCCACCTGGCGGGTGAGGTGAAGGCGCGCGGCGCGGCGCGGCGGGCGCGCTCGGACTGGATGAAGATCGAGCAGCAGCGCGGCATCTCGGTCACCAGCTCGGTGATGACCTTCGAGCGCGACGGGGTGACGTTCAACCTGCTCGACACGCCGGGCCACGAGGACTTTTCCGAAGACACCTATCGCACGCTGACGGCGGTCGATTCCGCGATCATGGTGATCGACGCGGCCAAGGGGATCGAGCCGCAGACCCGCAAGCTGTTCGAGGTCTGCCGCCTGCGCTCGGTCCCGATCATCACCTTCGTCAACAAGGTCGACCGCGAAGGGCGCTCGGTGTTCGAAACGCTGGACGAGGTGGCCGATGCCCTGGCGCTGGATGTCTGTCCGATGTCCTGGCCGATCGGCATGGGCGGCGAGTTCAAGGGCGTGCTCGATTTCGCCACCAACACCATCAGCCGCCCCGAAGGCGACAGCCGCGAATTCCTGGGCAAGCGCGAGCCGGTGACGGCGGATAACGTCCCCGCCGACATCGCCGAGGAAATCGAACTGGCCCAGGCCGGCTACCCGGCCTTCGACCTGGAAGCCTATCGCCACGGCGACCTGACGCCGGTCTATTTCGGATCGGCGCTGAAGAATTTCGGCGTGGCCGAACTGATCGACGCGATTGCCCGCCATGCCCCGCCGCCGCGCCCCCAGCCCAGCGATAGCGGCGTCATCAACCCGGATGGCAAGGAAGTGACCGGCTTCATCTTCAAGGTCCAGGCCAACATGGACCCGATGCACCGTGACCGGATCGCGTTCATGCGGCTGGTTTCCGGCACCTTCAAGCGCGGCATGAAGCTGACCCCCTCCGCGCTGGGCAAGCCGATCGCGGTCCATTCGCCGATCCTGTTCTTCGCCCAGGACCGCGAGATCGCCGATACGGCCGAACCCGGCGACATCATCGGCATCCCCAACCACGGCACGCTGCGGGTGGGCGATACGCTGAGCGAGAACAACAAGGTCCGCTTCACCGGCCTGCCCAATTTCGCCCCGGAAATCCTCCGCCGCGTCGCTCTGAAGGACCCGACCAAGACCAAGCAATTGCGCAAGGCGCTGGACGATCTCTCCGAAGAGGGTGTGATCCAGGTGTTCTATCCCGAAATCGGCAGCCAGTGGATCGTCGGCGTGGTCGGGCAGCTGCAGCTTGACGTGCTGATCAGCCGGCTGGAGGCGGAGTACAAGGTGGAAGCCATGCTCGAAGCCTCGCCTTTCGATACCGCGCGCTGGCTGAAAGGCAGCGATGCGGCGCTCAAGGCCTTTGCCGATTTCAACAAGTCGAACCTGGCGAAAGACCGCGATGGCGATCCGGTGTTCATGGCCCGCAGCGCCTGGGATGTGAGCTACCAGCAGGAAAAGAATCCGGAGCTGGTCTTTTCGGCCACGAAGGAGCGATAAGCGCGGCGTGGAACTGACCTTCGCCAGCTACAACATCCACAAGGCGGTCGGCACCGACCGGCGCCGCGATCCCGACCGGATCCTGGCCGTGCTGCGCGAAATCGATGCCGATGTGATCGCCCTGCAAGAGGCGGACCGGCGGATCGGGCGGCGCGAAAGCGTGCTGCCGCGCGAGGCGATCGAGGACTATACCCCCTGGGCGGCGGTGCCGCTCAACCACCGGCCGGATTCGCTGGGCTGGCACGGCAATGCCCTGCTGGTGCGCAAGGGGATCGCGGTGATCGAGGCCGGGGTGGTGCCGCTGCCCACGCTGGAGCCGCGCGGGGCGGTGCGGGCTGACCTGCTGGTCGAAGGCCAGCGGCTGCGCGTGGTCGGCATGCACCTTGACCTGTCGGGCCTGCGCCGCCGCCAGCAGGTCCGCACGATCCTCGCCCACCTTGACCGCTGCGATGGCGATCATCCCACCGTGCTGATGGGCGATTGCAACGAGTGGAGCCTGCATCGCGGCGCGCTCGGCGAATTCCGCGCGCCGTGGCAATTGCTGACCCCCGGCCCCAGCTTCCCGGCGCGCCGCCCGGTCGCCCGGCTTGACCGGCTGGTGCTGTGCCACCGCTGGCAGGTGCAGGACCACGGCGTCCACCACTCGGCCCTCGCGGCGCGGGCCTCCGATCACTTGCCGGTGTGGGGACGGGCAGCTCTGCCCAAAAAATAGGCAGCTGCGCATGAATCGGGCGCTGTCCTTGCCCGCTGCGTAATCCCGTTGCGCCGACTCCACTGAATCCACGCAATAATTCCAAACTGGCACGGCCCTTGCTGCACATGCGAAGCCGGGATGGGCCCGGCGTGCAATCAGGGGACGGGCATGAAATTCATCATCGCCATCATCAAGCCCTTCAAGCTTGACGAGGTGCGCGAAGCGCTCGGCGCCATTGGCGTTGCGGGCATGACCGTGACCGAGGTCAAGGGCTTCGGGCGCCAGAAGGGCCAGACCGAAATTTATCGCGGGGCCGAATATTCCACCAACATGCTGCCCAAGGTGAAGGTCGAAGTCGCGGTGAGCGACGATCTCGCGGGCCAGGTGGTGGAAACGATCCAGCAGGTCGCCAGCACATCCTCGATCGGGGATGGCAAGATCTTCGTGCTCGACCTGGCATCCGCCACCCGCATCCGCACCGGTGAAACCGGGGACACGGCCCTGTGAGCGATCTTCTCGCCACGAGCGCCGGACCCGACAGGAGGACTTATCCGATGATCCGCAAGCTAGTTTGCGGCGTGGGCGCAGCAGGGGCCAGCCTCCTCGCCGCGACCGCCGCTTTCGCCCAGGAGGCGACCGCGACTGCCACGGCAGCCGCTACCGATGCTGTGGCAACCGCCACGGAAGCTGCCACGACCGCGGCCTTCGTGCCGACCGCCGAAATGGTCAACAAGGGCGACGTGGCCTGGATGCTGGTGTCATCCGCGCTCGTGCTGCTGATGTCGATCCCCGCGCTGGCGCTGTTCTACGGCGGCTTGGTGCGTGCCAAGAACATGCTCAGCGTGCTGATGCAGGTGCTGACCATCGTCTGCGTTGCGGCGCTGGTGTGGTTCGCCTGGGGCTATTCGCTGGCCTTCACCTCGACCGGTTCGCCGTTCCCCAAGCTGATCGGCGGCCTCGACAAGGCGTTCCTCGCCGGGGTCGATCCGACCACGCTGGCGGCGACCTTTTCCAACGGCGTCTACCTGCCGGAATATGTCTTCATCATCTTCCAGATGACCTTCGCCTGCATCACGCCGGCGCTGATCGTCGGCGCCTTTGCCGAACGCGTGAAGTTCACGCCGCTGATCATCTTCACGGTGCTGTGGCTGACGCTGGCCTATTTCCCGATCGCGCACATGGTGTGGTACTGGGCTGGCCCGGACTTCCTGCACGCCGCGCCGGATGACAGCGGCCTGCTGTGGGGCTGGGGCGCGCTCGACTTCGCGGGCGGTACCGTGGTCCACATCAATGCGGGCATCGCCGGTCTGATCGGCTGCCTCGTGATCGGTCCGCGCATCGGCTTCAAGTCGGAACCCATGCCGCCGCACAGCCTGGTGATGACCATGATCGGCGCCTCGCTGCTGTGGATCGGCTGGTTCGGGTTCAACGCCGGTTCGGGTCTTGAAGCCAATGCCTTCGGCGCGCTGGCCTTCATCAACACCTTCGTCGCCACGGCGGCGGCGGGCGTGACCTGGGCGGTGATCGAACAGATCGTCCACAAGAAGCCCTCGCTGCTGGGTGTGGCCTCGGGCGTGGTGACCGGCCTGGTCGCGATCACTCCGGCGGCGGGCTTTGCCCACCCGGGCACCGCGATCATCCTGGGCGCGGTCGCCACCGTGGTCTGCTTCTTCTTCGTCACCACGGTGAAGAACAAGCTGAAGTACGATGACAGCCTGGACGTGTTCGGCATCCACGCCGTCGGCGGGATCGTCGGCGCGATCGGCACCGGCTTCGTCGCCAACCCCGCCTGGGGCGGCCAGGGCTGGATCGACTATACCGCGCCGGTGGCCAAGGCCGGCGAGTTCGACCTCTATGGCCAGGTGATGACCCAGATCTGGGCTGTCGGCACCACGGTTGTGTGGACCAGCGTGGTCTCGGCCGTGCTGTTCCTGGGCCTGAAGTACACCATCGGGCTGCGCCCCTCGGCCGAAGCCGAGCGCGAAGGCCTCGACATCAACGAACACGGGGAGCGCGCCTACAACATGTAACGCTCTTCTCAAGCTTGGCAGGGCCGGGGTCCTCCTCCTCTCCTCCCCCTGGTCCTGCCTCCCGGCGTTCCTCCTGCGAACGCAAACTGAATGGGCCGGAGCATTGCTGCTCCGGCCCCTTTTTTTGTTCCGGTTTGGTGGGGGAGGGGCGATCAGCGCGTCAGCGCCGCCTCGCACTCGCTCATCAGCTGGGCCATGATCTCGGCGACGGGCTCTTCCTTCGTCACCATGCCGACCGACTGCCCGGCCATCAGCGAGCCGTTCTCGACATCGCCGTCGATCACCGCGCGGCGCAGCGCGCCGGCCCAGAAGTGCTCGATCTCGAGCTGGGCCTGGGCCATGTCGACCTTGCCTTCGTCGAGCATCCGGGCGACTTCCACCTGCTTGGCGGTGAATTCCTCGGTGCCCTTGTTCTTCAGGGCGCGGACCGGGATCACCGGCAGGCGCGGGTCGATCTGGACCGAGGCGACCGCATCGCGGGCATTGGCCCGGAAGAAGGCCGCCTTGAACGCCGGGTGGGCGATGCTCTCGCTGGCGCAAGCAAAGCGGGTGCCCAGCTGGACGCCAGAAGCGCCCATTTCGAGATAGGCCGCGATCATGTCGCCCCGGCCGATCCCGCCCGCGACGAAAACCACGTGATCCTCGGCGAGGGCAGGCAGGAACTCCTGCGCCAGCACCGAAGTGGCGACCGGGCCGATGTGGCCGCCCGCCTCGCTCCCCTCGATCACCAGCGCATCCGCGCCCGAGCGCAGCAGCTTCTTGGCCAGCGCCAGGGTGGGGGCGAAGACCAGCACCTTGGCGCCGAAGTCCTTGATCGCCTCGACGCTGCCCTTGGGCGGGATGCCACCGGCCAGCACCACGTGGCCGACCTTGTGCTTCGCGCAGACGGCGATCAGGTCGAACAGCATCGGGTGCATGGTGATCAGGTTGACGCCGAACGGCTTGGCGGTCATCGCGCGGGTGGCGGCGATCTCGGCATCGAGCAGTTCGGGGGTCATGGCGCCGCAGGCAATCACGCCGAACCCGCCGGCATTGCTGATCGCGGCCACCAGGTTGCGTTCCGACACCCAGCTCATCGCCCCGCAGAGGATCGCGTGCTCAGTTCCCAGGAAAGCGCGGCCGCGGGCCATCAGGGCATGGGTTTTTTCGTACACTCTTGATTCCCCGCAATGTCGTAGCGTCCGGGGGCCTTTAGGCGGGGCAAGGCCTGGCTGCAAGCCGCCCGGGTGTGCTGTAAATCGGCCAAACCGATCACAGAAACGATTTCAATCAGGTTTTATGGATAATCAAATGCGCCTAGTCTCACCCCATTGCAATTCCGCACAGGAGAGCCTGCCATGAACGCCCCTGCCAAGTGCCCCTTCTCGCACGGTGCCAATACCCGCAGCGAAGCCAGCCCCACCGCGTGGTGGCCCAACACGCTGAACCTCGACATCCTGCACCAGCACGATGCCAAGACCAATCCGCTGGGCCAGGACTTCAACTATCGTGAAGCGGTGAAGGCGCTCGATTTCGACGCGCTCAAGGCTGACCTGACCGCGCTGATGACCGACAGCCAGGACTGGTGGCCGGCGGACTGGGGCCACTACGGCGGCCTGATGATCCGCATGGCCTGGCACTCGGCCGGGTCCTATCGCATCGCCGATGGCCGTGGCGGCGCCGGTGCTGGCAACCTGCGCTTCTCCCCGCTCAACTCGTGGCCCGACAACGGCAACCTCGACAAGGCCCGCCGCCTGCTGTGGCCGATCAAGAAGAAGTACGGCAACGCCCTGTCCTGGGCAGACCTGTTCATCCTGGCCGGGAACGTTGCCTATGAATCGATGGGCTTCAAGACCTTCGGCTTCGGCTTTGGCCGCGAAGACATCTGGCACCCGGAAAAGGACACCTACTGGGGTTCTGAAAAGGAATGGACCGCCCCCACCGGCAGCGAAGGCACCCGCTGGTCGGGCGACCGCGAGCTGGAAAACCCGCTCGCCGCGGTGATGATGGGCCTGATCTACGTCAACCCGGAAGGCGTTGACGGCCAGCCCGATCCGCTCAAGACCGCCCGCGACATGCGCATCACCTTCAGCCGCATGGCCATGAACGACGAGGAAACCGTCGCCCTCACCGCCGGTGGCCACACCGTCGGCAAGGCCCACGGCAATGGCGATGCCGGCAAGCTTGGTCCGGCGCCCGAAGGCGGCGCGATCGAGGACCAGGGCTTTGGCTGGCTGAACAAGCAGGGCCGGGGCATCGGCCGTGATACCGTGACCAGCGGCATCGAAGGCGCCTGGACCACCAACCCGACCGTGTTCGACAACGGCTATTTCGAGCTGCTGTTCAAGTACGACTGGGAACTGACCAAGAGCCCGGCCGGTGCGAACCAGTATCGCCCGGTGAACATCGCCGAAGCCGACATGCCGGTGGACGTCGAGGACCCCTCGATCCGCACCATGCCGGTCATGACCGATGCCGACATGGCGCTGAAGGTTGATCCGGAATACCGCAAGATTTCCGAGCGGTTCCGCGACGATCACGCCTATTTCTGCGATGTCTTCGCCCGCGCCTGGTTCAAGCTGACCCACCGCGACATGGGCCCCAAGGCCAATTACCTCGGCCCGTGGGTGCCGGCTGAAGACCTGATCTGGCAGGATCCGGTTCCCGCCGGTTCGGACCGATTACGACGTGGCCGCGCTGAAGGCGAAGATCGCCGCCAGCGGCCTTTCGTTGGCTGACCTGATCGCCACGGCCTGGGACAGCGCCCGCACCTTCCGCGGGTCGGACAAGCGCGGCGGCGCCAACGGTGCCCGCATCCGCCTGGCCCCGCAGAAGGACTGGGCCGGTAACGAGCCCGATCGCCTGGCCCGCGTCCTTGCCGTGCTTGAGCCGCTCGCGGCCGAAGCCGGTGCCAGCGTGGCCGACACGATCGTGCTGGCCGGCAATGTTGGTCTGGAACAGGCGATCAAGGCGGCCGGCTTTGACGTGCCGGTGCCGTTCACCGCGGGACGCGGCGATGCCACGGCCGAGCAGACCGATGTCGAATCGTTCGCCGTGCTCGAGCCGCTGGCCGATGGCTTCCGCAACTGGGTGAAGGCCGATTACGCCGTCCAGCCGGAAGAAATGCTGCTCGACCGCGCGCAGCTGATGGGCCTTTCGGCGCCCGAAATGACCGCTCTGATCGGCGGCATGCGCGCGCTGGGCACCAACCATGGCGGCACCGCCCACGGCGTGTTCACCGACCGGGTCGGCGCACTGACGAACGACTTCTTCGTGGGCCTGACCGACATGGGCTTCAAGTGGCTGCCCAAGGGTCCGAACCTGTACGAACTGGTCGAGCGCAAGACCGGCAAGGTCAAGTGGACCGCTACCCGCGTTGATCTGGTGTTCGGTTCGAACTCGATCCTGCGCGGCTATGCCGAAGTCTATGCCCAGGATGACAATCGCGAAAAGTTCGTGCGCGATTTCGTCGCCGCCTGGACCAAGGTGATGGAGGCCGATCGCTTCGATCTCGCCTGATCCCCCTCAACCGATCCCCGCGCGGGATAGCGTGACGCCCCGTCTCCGGCCTTGGCCGGGGGCGGGGTTTCGCTTTGCCTGCAAGGCGAGCCCCGCTATTCAAGGCCAATTCAGCCGCCGCGCGCCATGCGGCTCTGCCATAGTAGTCGAGGCCGCTTGATCTCCCTGTTTCGCCAGTTTCCCGCCGATGGCCTTGCCCGGTTGCGCCCGCGCGCCAGCCAGCGCGCCGTGGCCGTGGTGCTGGCGCTGCTGGTCGAGGCGCTGCTGGTGCTGGCGATCCTCTCGCTGGGGCTGGTCGACCAGACCCCGCCCAAGCGCCCGCCGGGCCTGGTCAGCGTCGATATTGCCGCGCCCCCCCAGGCCGAGCCGGACCGCGCCCAACCCGAAGCCGCCAGCAAGACCAGCCCCTTGCAGCAGGCACGCGAAATGCCGCCCGTGCCGGTGCCCAGCGCCGCGCCGATTGCCGAGCCGCCCCCCGCGATCATCCCCCTGTCGCGCAGTCAGCTGAGCCAGTTCGACATCGCCAACCTGCCGCGCCAGCCCGCCACGCCATCGGCCGCACCGCGCGCCGCCTATGGCCCGCCGGACCTGGGCGTGCCGGGTGACAGCAAGCGGGTCGGCTCGGCCCCCAATGGCCAGCCGATGTATGCCGCGTCATGGTATCGCGAGCCCTATGACAGCGAGCTGGCCGGGTATCTTTCCACCGCCAGCGGCCCCGGATCGGCGCTCATCGCCTGCCGCACCGCGCCGGATTTCCGGGTGGAGGATTGCGTTGGTCTCTCCGAATATCCGCAAGGCTCGAACATCCAGCGCGCCGTGCTGGCGGCGGCCTGGCAATTCAAGGTCCGCCCGCCCCGTGTTGGCGGGGTTTCCAAGGTGGGCGAATGGGTGCGGATCCGGATCGATTACGGGCTGAAGCGCTAGAGCCAGCCCGCCGCCCGCAGCACCGGTACCTGGTTGCGCGAAACCGGTGCCGTCAGCCCGCCTGCCAGCCGCAGCACCACGTTGCGGCCATCCCGCTCGACCTGCTCGACCGCGCCGCGCGCCACCCACCAGCTGCGGTGGACCTGCAGGCCATCGAGCCCATCCAGCTCGTTCACCGCATCGCGCATCCTGAGCAGGATCAGGTCGCTGCCCAGCCGGGTGTGGACCCGCAGGTAATGGTCCTCCATCTCCAGCGCGATCAACTCGGTACCAAGCCGGGGCGGCACCCGGGCGAACAGGCGCGCCTCGGCCGGCGGTTCAGGCGGGCGTGGTGCGGCTGCGGGGGGCGGAGCGGGCGCGTGGACCGGCGCCTCGGGCTGGCGCTGCACCAGGTAGAACACCATGGTCACGACAACACCGATTGCGAGCACATAGCCGTAGGTGACCAGCCAGCCTTCCAGCGAGGGCAATTCCAGCGGCGGGGGCAGGGCACTGACCAGCCAGACCACCAGCGTCATCGGCACGGTCGCCACCAGGCAGCCGATCAGCCACAGCGCCCATTGCGGCAGGTCGAGCACCGGGCCGAGCCGGATGATCAGCGCGCCGATCGGGCGGTAACAGGCATAGCCGGCCCAGGCGAGGCCAAGCCAGTAGAGCAGCCGATAGGCGAAGGGCAGCTCGAAACTGCCAAGGGGGGCGAGCAGGGCCAGCAGGAAACCGATCGCCGTCATCACCGCGAGGTCGATCACGATCTGGCGCAGGGGATTGCCGGGGGGCGGGGCGGGGGCGGTCATTGGCCCCGCAACCTAGCGCCAGTTCGCGCTTCGTAAAGTGGACAAGGCCCCGCGTTGTGAGCGCTTTACGCAGCAGGAAGCGCATTCGGCGCAAGCGCGGTTGCCGATCAAGGGCCAGGCGGCAGGAGGGGGCAGACCAATCGGAGAGACAGCCAATGTCCGCAATCGCCATCCAGCCCAATACACAACGTGCCGCCGCCAACTTCGACCTTGGCCCGCTTGCCCGGGCAGCCGTCGGCCTGGTGGGAGTGGGGTTCACCACGGCCTGCGTGCTTGCCGCGGTGCGCTTCGCCGCCGGCCTGGCGCCGGATCACCACAACACCCGCGACCTGGCAGTGATCCTCCATCTGGCGACCGTGCTGCCAGCCGTGCCACTGGGGGCCTGGCTGCTGCTGGCGCGCAAGGGCACGCCCCGGCACAGGCTGCTGGGCAAGATCTGGGTGGTGCTGATGGTGGTCACCGCGCTGACGGCGCTGTTCATCCGCCAGGCCAACGACGGCCAGTTCAGCCTGATCCACATCTTCGTGCCAATGACCCTGCATGGGGCCTGGCAAGCGATCGCCACCGCGCGCCGCCACGATTTCGCCGCGCACCGCAAGGGCCTGGTCGGCTTCTACCTTGGCGCGCTGACGATTCCCGGCCTGTTCGCCTTCCTGCCGAACCGGCTGATGGGCACCTGGCTGTTCGGGTAGGACGGCTCAGGCCGCCGCGTCGGTCGCATCCATGCCATAGGCGGTGTGGAGCACGCGGACGGCCAGTTCGGTCTCGTCCTCGTCGATCAGGACCGAGATCTTGATTTCGGAGGTGCTGATCGCCTGGATGTTGATCCCGCGGTCGGCCAGGGCGCGGAACATGGTGCTGGCCACGCCCGCGTGGCTGCGCATGCCGACGCCCACGACGCTGATCTTGGCCACCTTGCCGTCAGTGATGATCCGGTTGTAGCCGATCGCTTCCTTCTGCGCTTCGAGCAGGGTCTGCGCGCGCAGCAGGTCGGCCGAGGGCACGGTGAAGGTCACGTCGGTCTCGCCCTTGTCGCGCCCGACGTTCTGGATGATCATGTCGACGTTGATATTGGCGGCGGCCAGCGGCGAGAAGATCGTCGCCACCGCGCCCGGACGGTCCGGCACGCGGGTCAGGATGATCTTGGCCTCGTTCTTGTCGGCGGCGATGCCGGTGATCAGCTGGCTTTCCATGTCCAATCCTTCAAGTTCTTCGTCGCTCACGATCATCGTGCCGGGGATTTCATCGGCCGGGGTGGCATCATCGTCGATGAAGCTGGAGAGCACCTGCACCCGCACGCCTTCCTTCATGGCGAGGCTGACCGAGCGGGTCTGCAGCACCTTGGAGCCGACCGAGGCCAGCTCTAGCATTTCCTCGTAGGTCACGTACTTGAGCTTGCGCGCCTTGGCGACGATCCGCGGGTCGGTGGTGTAGACCCCGTCGACATCGGTGTAGATGTCGCACCGGTCAGCCTTGATCGCGGCAGCCACGGCCACGGCGGAGGTATCCGAACCACCCCGGCCCAGCGTGGTGATGCGATTGTCGTCGGTCACGCCCTGGAAGCCCGGGATCACGGCAATCTCGCCCGCAGCCATGCTGGCGAGCAGCGCGTCGCTGTCGATCTCGCCGATGCGGGCCTTGGCATGGGCATCGTCGGTGCGGATCGGCAATTGCCAGCCAAGCCACGAACGGGCCTTGCAGCCGAGTGCCTGCAGCGTCAGCGCCAGCAGGCCCGAGGTGACCTGTTCGCCGCTGGCGACGACCACGTCATATTCGGCCGGATCGTAGAGCGGGTTCGCCTCGCGGCAGAAGTTCACCAGCCGGTCGGTCTCACCCGCCATGGCCGAGACGACCACGGCCACTTCGTGTCCGGCGGCCTGCTGGCGGCGGACGATATTGGCCACCCGGCGGATCCGTTCCGATCCGGCCATCGAGGTGCCACCGAATTTCATCACGATGCGGGCCACGCCAAACGCACCTTTCCGCAATAATCTTGCCCGCGAGACCCCTCGCCCCACGGCGCGCGCCCTGTTAGGGAGCGCGCATGAGCAATGCAACCTCCAGAGCGACCATTCGGCCCGAAGAAGCCGCCCATTTTGGCCGTCTTGCCGCCGATTGGTGGGATCCGAACGGCTCTTCGGCCATGCTGCACAAGCTGGGGCCGGTGCGCCTCGCCTTTTTGCGCGACGCGATCGATGCTCACTGGGGTGGCGATTCGCGTGGGGTCCGGCCTTTGGCCGGCAGGCGCGCGCTCGATGTCGGCTGCGGGGCGGGGCTGCTGGCCGAACCGCTGGCGCGGCTGGGCGCGGCGGTCACCGGGGTTGATGCGGCGGAAGAGAACATTGCCGTCGCCAGCGCCCATGCGGCGGGGGGCGGCCTCGCGATCGATTACCGCTGCGGCGATGTGGCCGAACTGGGCCTTGCCGGGTTCGATCTGGTCACCTCGATGGAAGTGATCGAGCACGTGGCCGACAAGCCCGCCTTCCTCGCCGCGCTGAAGGCGGCGCTGGCCCCCGGCGGGCTGATGGTGCTGTCCACCCCCAACCGCACCACCAAGTCGCGGCTGCTGATGGTCGAGGGCGCGGAGCGGCTCGGCCTGGTCCCGCGCGGCACGCATCACTGGGACGATTTCGTGACGCCCGACGAACTGCGCGATCTGCTGGCGGGCGTGGGGCTGGCAATGGGCGAGCCGCGCGGCATTGCCTGGTCGCCGCTCAAGGGCCTGCACCTGTCGGACGACCTGGCGCTGAACTATATTGTTACGGTGACAGCCGCCTGATCATGTCGCGCACCTGGGGCTCGCGCTCGGCCCAGGTGCCGCCGATGCGGGTGAAGGGAACGCCCGCGCGCACCAGCATTTCCTCGGCCAGCGCGGCAAAGCGGGCGCGGGCCTCGGCCGTGCCGAAGAAGCGGGTGCCATCGGCAACCCACGGCACATCGGGATCGAACAGCAGGTAATGCTCCGCCTTGTCATAGGCCAGCAGGGCGGGCGGCACCTCGCCGTGAAGCATGGCATACCAGGCCGCCGTCATCAGCGGATCGGTATCGAGCAGCAGCAGCAGCGGGTTGCTCGCGGCGGCGGCCCGCATCGCCGCGTCCTGTCCGGCGGCGATTTCCAGCAGGGCCTCGGGCGTAAAGTCCGTGCCCTTCGTTTCGGCCCATTCGCGGCCATATTCGGGCACGAAGGGCAGACCCAGCTCTGCCGCCAGCTTGTTAATCAGGGTGGACTTGCCGGTGCTTTCCGCGCCGTGGAAGCACAGCCGGATCATGCCCGCGCCGCCGCCCGCCATTCGCGCAGGCCGATGATCGACATGATCCCCAGCACGACATAGAGCCCGGCCAGGAAATAGAGTTCCCGATTGATGTAGAGCGCCACGGACAGCACATCGATCGCGATCCATAGCACCCAGTTCTCGATCCGGCGGAGCGAGAGCAGGAGCTGCGCGGTGATGCTGGCCCCGGCGATCGCCGAATCCGCGAAAGGCAGGGCCGCGTCGATAAAGCGGTGCAGGAGCCAGCCCAGCGAGAGCGACAGCAGCGCCGTGGCCGAGGCCCAGATGAACCGCGCGCGGTCGGTCATCCAGCCCACCGGCACGGCGGCCTGATCCGGCTCGCGCGCCGTGTACCACAGGTACCAGCCCCAGGCGTTGACGACGAAGAAGAACACCTGCAGCCCGGTTTCGGCGTAAAGCCTGGCTTCCCACAGGGTGATCCCGACCAGCGTGACCATCGCCATGGCCGCCGGGAAGTTCCAGACCGAACGCCGCACCAGCAGGACGACATTGAGCAGCCCCAGCGCGGCTCCGGCCAGCTCGGTCCAGGCCGGGATCAAAACGCCGCCGCCCACTCGGCTTCCTTGAACCCGACGAGAATCCCGCCGGGATGCTCAACGATGGGGCGCTTGATGCAAGACGGGTTGGCCACCATCAGCGCCGCCGCCTTGGCCGCGTCGAGATCGGCCTTGTCGGCATCGGGCAGCTTCTTGAAAGTCGTGCCCGGCGCGGTTCAGCACCTTGTCCCACCCGGCGGCCGCGCACCATTCGGCCAGCTTGCCGGCATCGGCCCCGGCCTTCTTGTAATCATGAAAGGCATAGGCAATCCCGCGCCCGTCCAGCCAGGTGCGGGCTTTCTTGACCGTGTCGCAGTTGGGAATGCCATAAAGGGTGACGCTCACTCGGGCTGCCTTTCAAACTGGTGCGTACGGGGATTGTCGGCGGTGTAGAGCGTATAGCTCTGATAGTATTCGTCGCGGCCCCGGCGCTGGATCACGGCGTGATCGGCGTGGCGGCCCCAGGCGCGGGCGGCTTCCTCGCTGGCCCATTCGGACAGGGCGATCACTTCGCCATCATCGGCGACATAGCTCTTGAACGAGAGGTAGCCGGGCTGGGCGCGGGCCAGCGCCTCCATCCGCTCGGCATCGGCGGAATAGGCGGCAGCATCCATTCCGGCGCGCTTGCGGTTGCGGAAGACCACGAGGAACATGGCCGCTTCCTAGGCACTGGCGGCTGCGCTCGCTAGTGGACTTTTCACCGCATTGCCGCCAAAGCCCACGGATTATGTCCGTCAACAGCTTTGGCCGCATGTTCCGTTTCACCACCTGGGGCGAAAGCCACGGGCCAGCGCTGGGCGCCGTGGTGGATGGCTGCCCGCCGGGGCTGGAGCTGAACGAGGCGGCGATCCAGCCGTTCCTCGACGCCCGCCGCCCGGGCCAGTCGAAGTTCACCACCCAGCGGCAGGAACCGGACGCGGTAAAGATCCTGTCGGGCGTGTTCGAAGGCAAGACCACCGGCACCCCGATCAGCCTCATGATCGAGAATGTCGATCAGCGCTCGAAAGACTATTCCGAAGTGGCCAAGGCCTATCGCCCGGGCCATGCCGACTATGCTTATGATGCCAAGTACGGTTTTCGCGATTATCGCGGCGGTGGGCGCAGTTCGGCGCGCGAAACCGCCGCGCGGGTGGCTGCCGGGGCCGTGGCGCGGCTGGTGATCCCGGAAGTGACGATCATCGGCTATGTCGCCGAAATCGGCGGCGATGCCATCGACCTCGCCAATTTCGATGCGGCCGAAATCGGCAACAACCCGTTCTTCTGCCCCGATCCGGCGGCGGCGGCGCGGTGGGAACAGATCGTCGACGAGGCGCGGCTGGCGGGTTCCTCGGTCGGTGCCGTGGTCGAATGTGTGGCCACCGGCGTTCCGGCCGGTTGGGGCGCGCCGCTTTATGCCAAGCTCGATTCCGAACTCGCTGCGGCGATGATGGGGATCAACGCGGTCAAGGGCGTGGAAATCGGCGATGGCTTTGCCGCCGCCCGCCTGCGCGGCGAGGACAATGCCGATCCGATGCGGCCGGGTGATGCTGGGCCGGAATTCCTCGCCAACCATGCCGGCGGCATCGCGGGCGGGATCAGCACCGGCCAGCCGGTCAAGGTCCGGGTGGCCTTCAAGCCGACCAGCTCGATCCTTACCCCGGTCGAAACCATCGACCGCACCGGTGCCGCTGCCGAAATCCGCACCAAGGGCCGCCATGATCCGTGCGTCGGCATTCGCGGGGTGCCGGTGGTCGAAGCGATGATGGCGCTGGTGCTGGCGGATCAGAAGCTGCTGCACCGCGGGCAGTGCGGATAACCGCCCACCCCCTCTCAACTTCGGCTAGCGCGCTGCGCTTGCAAGCCTGCGTATCTCTCCCCTGAAGGGGAGAGAGTGTCCCAATGAAGCCCTCTCCCCTTCAGGGGAGAGGGTTGGGTGTAGGGCCTTCTTCTACCCCCGCAGCACCGCGCCCAGCTTGGCTGCCGCGCCAGTGATCCGTTCGGCAATCGCCTTGATCTCGGCATCGGTGAAGCTCTTTTCACCGGGCTGCAGCGTGACCTCGACCGCCAGCGACTTCTGGCCTTCGGGTACGCCCTGGCCCCGGAAATCGTCAAACAGGCGCACGGCCACGATGCTGGCCTTGTCCGCACCCTTCACGGTCCGCACCAGGTCACCGGCCGGCAGCGCCGCATCGACCAGGAAGGCGAAGTCGCGCGTCACCGATTGCAACGCCGGCGGAGCATAGGCCGCCCGGGCAAAGCCCGCCGCCTTGCGTGCCGGGATGGCATCGAGGAACAGCTCGACCGCGGCCACCGGGCCGGCGACATCGAACTGCTTGAGCAGTGCGGGGTGCAGCATCCCGAAGCGGGCCAGCACGGTCTTGGGGCCCAGCCGCAGCGTGGCCGACTGGCCGGGATGGAACTGTGGTCCGGCCTCACCCATCACCTGCAGGTTCTCGACCGGGGCACCGGCCTCGGCCAGCAGGGCCAGGGCTTCGGCCTTGGCGTCGAAGGCGTCAAAGCCCTGCGCCTTGCCCGTTGCCCAGCCGCGCGGGGTCTTTTCGCCCGCCAGCACCGCGCCCAGCGTCAGCCGTTCATCCGAATGGCCATTATCACCGCGCAGGTAGCGGCGGCCCAGTTCGAACAGCCGCAGCCCGGCCGCGCCGCGATCGAGGTTGCGCTTGGCGGCGGAGAGCAGCCCCGGCAGCAACGAGGGGCGCATGGCCTTCATGTCTTCGCTGATCGGGTTAGCCAGCACCCACAGAGCGCCATTCCCGTCGGCAAAGGCTTCAGCCTCGCTCTCCGGCAGGAAGGACCAGGTCACCGCTTCGTTCAGCCCGCGCGCGGCGGCGGCACGGCGCACCTTGCGCTCCAGCGCCTGCGCCGGGGTGGCGGTGGGGCGGGCCACGCCGTCCATGCGCGGCAGCGGGGTTGATGCGATATTGTCCAGCCCGTGGATGCGGACCACTTCCTCGACCAGGTCGGCCGCGCCGTCCACGTCCGGGCGCCAGCTCGGCACGATCACGTTCCAGCGCGCATCACTGGCAAAGCCTAGTGCGCGCAGCGTGGCGCGCTGCTGGTCATCAGGAATGGCCACGCCGCCCAGCGTTTCCGCGAGGGCCGGGTTATAGGCCACCACCTTGGTGCCGGAAGGCGGCTCGCCCGCGAAGACCGGCTCGCTCGGCTCACCGCCGCAGATCTCGACGATCAGCGCGGTCAGGATGGCGAGGCCCGCATCGAGGAAGGCCGGATCCACCCCGCGCTCGAAGCGGGCGCGGGCATCGGAGGTCAGGTTGAGCTTGCGGCCGGTATCGCCGATCCGGGTGGGATCGAAGTAGGCCACCTCCAGCAGCACGTCGGTGGTCTCGTCGCTGCAGCCGGAATGCTCGCCGCCCATGATCCCGGCAATGTCGTGCACGCCGGCATCGTCGGCGATCACCGTCATCGCGCTGTCGAGCGTGTATTCCCTGCCGTTGAGCGCCAGCACGGTTTCGCCGTCGCGCGCGCGGCGGGCAAAGATCGCGCCGGTCAGCTTGGCCAGGTCATAGGCGTGGGCCGGGCGGCCATAGGCCAGCATCACGTAATTGGTGATGTCGACCAGCGCCGAGATCGGGCGCTGGCCCGCGCTCTTCAGCCGGGCCTGCATCCATTCGGGCGAAGCGCCGTTCTTCACCCCGCGGATCGCGCGGCCATAGAAGGCCGGGCAGCCCTCTGGATCGTCGGTGCGGATCGGCAGGGGGCAGGGGAAGCTGCCGGGAACGGCCTGGACCGCGATCGGCTTCAACGTACCGAGGCCAGCGGCGGCCAGATCGCGGGCAATGCCATACACGCCCATGCAGTCCGGCCGGTTGGGGGTGATCGCCACGTCGAACACCGGGTCCGAACCGTGGTAATCGGCAAAGGCCATGCCGACCGGGGCATCGGCCGGCAGTTCGATGATCCCGTCGTGATCGTCACCCAGTTCCAGCTCGCGGGTGGAGCACATCATGCCGTTGCTCTCGACCCCGCGGATCGCGCTTTTCTTCAGCTCGAAGCCGCCGGCGGGGACTACGGCGCCAGGCAGGCCCAGCACGCCGACCAGCCCGGCGCGGGCATTGGGCGCGCCGCAGACCACCTGCAGCGGCTGGCCATCACCGGTGTCGACCGACAGCACCTGCAGCTTGTCGGCATTGGGGTGGCGTTCGGCGGTAAGCACGCGGGCGACCTTGAACCCGGCCAGCTTGTCGGCCGGGTTTTCGACGCCTTCCACCTCAAGCCCGATGGCGTTGAGCTTGGCGGCGATTTCCTCGGCCGAGGCAGTGGTGTCGAGGTGGTCCTTGAGCCACGAGAGCGAGAACTTCATGCGCGTGCTCCCACGCCGGCGGAAAGGGTGGGGACATCGAACGCCGAGAAGCCATAGTGGCCCAGCCAGCGGGCATCGCCATCGAAGAAGGCGCGCAGGTCGTCCATCCCGTACTTCAGCATGGCGAGGCGATCGACGCCGACGCCGAACGCGAAGCCCTGCCACTCATCGGGATCGAGGCCGCCAGCGGCGATCACCTTGCGATTGACCATGCCGCTGCCCAGCAGTTCCATCCAGCCGTGGCCGGGTTGGTCACCCGAGCCGCCCAGCACCCGCTTGCCGTTCACCAGGGCGAAGCCGACGTCGACTTCCACCGAAGGCTCGGTGAAGGGGAAATAGCTGGGGCGCAGGCGCAGGACAATGTCCTCGCGCTCGAAGAAGGCCTTGAGGAAGGTTTCCAGCGTCCACTTGAGGTGGCCGAGGGTGATCCCCTTGTCGATCACCAGGCCTTCGACCTGGTGGAACATCGGGGTGTGGGTGGCGTCGCTGTCAGAGCGATAGACCCGGCCCGGGGCGATGATCCGGATCGGTGCGCCTTCAGTGAGCATGGAGCGGATCTGCACGGGGCTGGTGTGCGTGCGGAGTAACATCCGTCGCCCCTCGGTGTCACAGTCAGGGAAGTAGAAAGTGTCATGCATCGCCCGCGCCGGATGGCTTTCCGGGATGTTGAGCGCGGTGAAGTTATGCCAGTCATCCTCGATCTCGGGACCGGTGGCGACAGCGAAGCCAAGGTCGGCGAAAATCTCGGCCAGTTCGTCCAGCACCTGGCTGACCGGGTGGATCGAACCGCGCGGTGCGGCGGGGGCGGGCAGAGTCAGGTCAACCGTTTCGGCGGCGAGGCGCGCGTTGAGAACGGCGGATTCCAGGGCTTCCTTGCGCTCGGTCAGCGCGGCGGTCACGCTTTCGCGCAGGGCGTGGATCTGCGGGCCGACCGTCTGCCGCTCGTCCGGCGACATGCCGCCCAGCGTCTTCAGCAGGCCCGAGATCGAGCCCTGCTTGCCCAGGAACTCGACCCGCAGGGCTTCCAGCGCGTCAAGTTCCTGCGCCGCGCCAATCCGCGCCAGCGCCGCTTCCCCGGTTGCTGCATAGTCCACGATTTTCCGCGCCTTTTCCTGTCTGCATGGCAGTCGAACCCGCGCCTTTAGCGGCCTTGCGGGCCGGGTCAAAACCCATTTTGCGCCAAGCGGGTCAGGCGGCGCGCGGGGCGGGGCCGGCGGGAACGTCCAGCGTCTGGGCCGCAGCCCCGTGCACCCGCGCGCGTTCGTGCATGAACAGCTCCAGCACGGGATGCGGCAGGGCCGCGTACTGGCGCGGCGACATGCCCATGAACTCGCGGAAATCACGGACAAATTGGGCCTGGTCGTGGTAATGGCCGTCGATCGCGCCGATCCATCTCTGCGACCGGTCGAGCATGAACTGGGCAAGGCTGCGCATGAACCGCTGGCGGCGCAGCAGCAGCTTGGGCGGGAAGCCGAAGTGCCGCACGCAGAGCCGCTCGACCGTGCGCTGGCCGATGCCGACCCGCTCGACCAGTTCGCCCACCGAGGACACCAGCGGATCGACCATCGCGGCGTGAATCGCCAGGATCCGTGCTTCCTCCTCCGGTTCGAGTTCAGGCATGGCGGAGAAGAAGTCCACGATCCGTGCCAGTTCGGCCTGCTCGTCGCTCTCGGCGGCGAACAAGCTGTCGGCCAGCGCAGTGAAGCGGGCGAAGGCGGGATGATCGTGGCCATCGGCAATCAGGTTGGCGTGCTGGTCGGCCGGCAGGCCAATGAACCGCGCCCAGCCCAGCGGGAGCAGGCCGATCCCCCAGAACCGCGATGTTCCGAGCTCGAAATTGGCCGAGCGGTTCGACGGGCCGGTCGCCACGAATCGCGCCCCTTCGATCCGGCAGCCGCCCTCGATCCACGACTTTGGGCGGTCCCCGGCGAAAACGCGCAGGTTGGCCCATTCCGGCTGCAGGGCATCGCGCACCCTCTCGCCTTCGGGCAGGTCGATTTCGGTGATGTAGAACGTTGTGAAATAGCGCTGCAAAGCCGCTGGCGGCGCGTGAAAACGCACTGCAATCTGCAAGTCTCGCGACACCGAAGGATACCCCGCCTTCCCCTGTTGCAGCGAGGCTAGGCCGGACCAGTCCCGCTTGGCAAGGGCGCAGCTGTGGCATTTTGTCGCAGGTTCACGGCCGGGGCCGGGGAGAGCATCAATGCAGGCCGTTGTCCCAGGATGACGGCAGTGTGAACCACGCCCGCGCCCAAACGGAAAGGGGCGCGGATGGCCATGCCACCCGCGCCCCTTGCGCTATGCCGTTCGGCAACCGGCTCAGGCCGGCAGCGCGGCCTTGGCCTGGGCGATGACGGCGGTGAACACGCCGCCCTCGTTCATCGCCAGATCGGCCATCGCCTTGCGGTCCAGCTCGATGCCGGCCAGCTTGGCGCCGTGGATGAACTGCGAATAGGTCAGGCCTTCGGCGCGGACGGCAGCGTTGATGCGCTGGATCCACAGGGCACGGAAGGTCCGCTTCTTAACCTTGCGGTCGCGATAGGCGTACTGGCCGGCCTTTTCGACCGCCTGACGGGCAACGCGGATCGTGTTCTTGCGGCGGCCGCGGTAACCCTTGGCCTGATCCAGAATCCGCTTGTGCTTGGCACGGGTGGTAACACCCCGCTTGATACGGCTCATCTTTCAGTACTCCTCAGTTGAGCCCGTAGGGCGCCCACTTCTTGATCGTCTTGGCATCGGCGTCGGAGATGACGTCGGTGCCACGATTCTGGCGGATGTACTTGCCGTTGTGGCTGATCAGGCGGTGGCGCTTGCCGGCAACCCCATGCTTCACCTTGCCAGTGGCGGTGAGCTTGAAGCGCTTCTTCACGCCGCTCTTCGTCTTGAGCTTGGGCATTTTCGTCTCCTTGTTCGAGACACGTCCAACCCGCCATGGCAGCCCTTGATAGCCAGGCCGGTCATCGAATCCGTGTCAATGAAGGGCGCGCCCCTAAGCGGGAATCGGCGTGAATGCAACCCTCAATGCCCGCGCCCGCCGCCGAATTCCGGCCGCCCGGTGCTGGCCAGCCAGCCGCGAAAGTCGCCATCCGGGATCGGCAAGGCACCCGGCGGCAGCGGCTGGTTGAAGCAGTAGACCTGGACCAGTCCACCCGCAACCAGCGGCAGGTTGCGCCGCAGGTACAGCGATCGGGCCGGATTGGCCGGCTCGAAATCCTCGTAGGCGTCCATCGCGGCGAGGTCCGCGGCCGAGAAATCAGGTCCGGCCAGCCAGACCTGGCCCTGCACGGTCCCCGGTCCGTCAAGCAGGGCCGGAAACCAGCCGGCCCGGTCGGGCAGGGCGTGCAGCTGGCCGCGCACCTGGCCCGGACCTTCTGCCACCAGCCGCGCGTGGATCCGGTGTGCCACCGGGTTCGGGCTGCCGCCCTGAAGTGTCCCGTAAAAGAAGAACCGCATGGCACAGTGTTGGCAAATGCCCGGACTTTCGCCAAGAGCGGGGCGCACCTGCAAAGGATCGACAATGCCTGACCGCCTGAACCTGACCCTGTCCTGCAGCGATCGCCCCGGCATCACCGCGCGGGTCACCGGGCTGCTGTTCGGCCTGGGCGGCAATATCCTGGAGGCGCAGCAGTTCAACGATCAGGGCGAAGGTCACTTCTTCATGCGCGTGGCCTTCGCCCCCGGCGCCGTGGAGATCGCGGAGTATGATGCCGCGCTGGCCGGGCTGGCCGACGAATTTGGCATGACCTGGTCGCTGCGCCAGGCCAACGGGCCGCGCAAGGTGCTGATCCTGGTCAGCAAGTTCGACCACTGCCTGGCCGATCTGCTCTATCGCCAGCGCATCGGCGAGCTGCCGATGGAGGTGGTCGCGATCGCCGGCAATCACCCGCGCGAGGCGCTGAGCGCCGTGTTGCCGGCCGATGCGCCCTATCACCACCTGCCGATCACCCCGGACACCAAGCCGCAGCAGGAAGCGGCGCTGCGCGCGCTGATTGCCGAAAGCGGGGCCGAACTGGTGGTCCTGGCGCGTTACATGCAGGTGCTGTCCGATGGCCTGGCGCGTGATCTGGCCGGGCGATGCATCAACATCCACCATTCGTTCCTGCCGGGCTTCAAGGGCGCCAAGCCCTATCACCAGGCCCATGCGCGCGGCGTGAAGATGATCGGCGCGACCGGACACTATGTCACCGCCGATCTCGATGAAGGGCCGATCATCCATCAGGATGTCGAACCGATCAGCCATACCGACAGCCCCGACGACCTGGTCCGCAAGGGCCGCGATATCGAACGCCGCGTGCTGGCCGAAGCGGTGCGGCTCCACCTTGAAGACCGCGTGCTGCTGAACGGTGGCCGCACGGTCGTGTTCCGCAGCTAGGGAGACTGCACCATGCCGGGAGTCTGGTTTGACGAGCTGACCGTAGGGCAGCGCTTCGAGCATGCGATCCGCCGCACCGTGACCGAGACGGACAATGTCCTGTTCACCACTCTGTCGCACAATCCGGCGCAGCTGCATCTCGATGCCGAATACATGAAGGGCAGCGAATATGGCCAGGTGCTGGTCAATTCGTGTTTCACGCTCAGCCTGATGGTCGGCGTCAGCGTGGGCGATACCACGCTGGGCACGGCGGTCGCGAACCTGGGCTGGGACGAGGTCCGCTTTCCCAAGCCGGTTTTCGTCGGCGATACGCTCAATATCGTTACCGAAGTGCTGGAACTGCGCGAATCCAGGTCGCGCCCCGATGCCGGGATCGTCACCTTCCTGCACCAGGCCTGGAACCAGCGCGGCGAACTGGTCGCCTCGTGCAAGCGGTCCGGGCTGCAGCGCAAGCGGCCGCGGGATTAGAAGCGCGGGGCGGTGGTCGACGGACGGCGCAGCAGCACGGTCAGCGGCACGGCGACCAGCGAAAGCCACATCATCAGTTGGAAGTCGTTGACATAGGCGATCATCGCCGCCTGCCGGGTAACCTCGGCATCGATCATCCGCAGCGCCGCCTCGCCGGCCTGCTGGAACCGATCGGCGGTGGATACATCGATCATGCTGCTGACCGATGCCGTGACATGGCCGGCGAGGTCGCTGTGGCTGACCTGGATCGACCGGGCGGTGAGTGCGGTCATCACCGCGATCCCGATCGATGAACCGATCGAGCGTGACAGGTTGAGCAGGCTGGCGCCATCGGTGCGCAGATGCGGGGGCAGGGTGGAAAAGGCGCTGGCGTTGAGCGGGATGAACACAAAGCCCAGCCCAATCCCCTGGATGAAGCCAGCCAGCATCACCTGCTGCTGGTCAACCGCCAGCGACCAGGTGGCCATGTCCCACAGCGAGATGGCGGCGATGGTGAAGCCCAGGGCGATGAGGATGCGCGGATCGAAACCCCGCCGGATCAGCAGGCCGGATAGCTGCATCGAGATCAGCGTGCCCACCCCGCGCGGGACCAGCGCCACGCCCGTATCGATCACGCCATAGCCGAACAGGTGCTGCAGCATCGGCGGCAGCAGCGCCATGGTGGCGAACATCACGATCCCGATCACGACCATGAAGATGATCGCGACGATGTAGTTGGGATTGGCGAACAGGCCGCGGTCGAACAGCGGTTGCGGCGCGGTGGCAAAGTGCACGCAGGCCATCCACCCGGCCGAGAGGGTCAGGCCCAGGTAGATCCAGCTTTCGGCCGCATCGAACCAGTCGACATGGTTGCCCCGGTCCAGCAGCATCTGGGCGGCTCCCAGGCACAGCGCCAGCAGGGTAAAGCCGGTCAGGTCGAACCGCCGGCTGGTGCGCGGGCGGGATGGCAATTCGGCCAGCAGGATCGCCAGCGAGATCGCTCCCAGCGGCACGTTGACGTAGAACACCCAGCGCCAGTTCCAGTTTTCGGTCAGCCAGCCCCCCAGGAACGGCCCGAGGATCGGGCCGACCATGATGCCCATGCCCCAAAGCGCCATCATCTGGGGCTGGCGCGATGGCTTGTTGGTATCGATCATCGCCGCCTGGCTCAGTGGGCTGATGAAGGCGCCGGCGGCACCCTGCAAGGCGCGGAAGACCACCATCTGCCCCAGGTTCTGGGCCATGCCGCACAGCATCGAGGACAGGATGAAGCCGGCAACCGACCAGATGAACAGGTTGCGCGATCCCACCCGGTCGGCCAGCCAGCCGGTCAGCGGCATGGCCACGGCCACGGCGACGATATAGCTTGTGAGCACCCAGCTGATCGTGTCCGGGGTGGCTCCCAGCGCCGATTGCATGTCCGGGATGGCCACATTGGCGATGGTGGTGTCGAGGATCTGCAGCAGCGAGGCCAGCATGATCCCAATGGTCAGCAGCAAGGGATTGTCGACCGGCAGCATGGCCCGGTCCTCGACTGGCGCCATCGCGGCCTGGGGGTGCGGGGTGGCCCGGCTGGCCATGTTCAGCGTTGCTCGGCGGTGTAGACCGTGACCTTGCTCGACAGTCCGGCGATCAGCGTACGCGGGCTGGGTTCGTCCAGCACGATCCGCACCGGCACCCTCTGGGTCACCTTGACCCAGTTGCCGGTGGCGTTCTGGGCCGGCAGGACCGAAAACTCGCTGCCGGTTCCCGCGCCGATCGCCGCGACATGGCCCTTAAGCTTGACGTCGGGATAGGCATCGAAGCGCACTTCGGCGCGCTGGCCCACCCGCATGTCGGCGAGGTCGGTCTCCTTGAAGTTGGCTTCGACATAGCTGCCCTGGCCGGCCACGATGGTCAGCAGCGGCAGGCCGGCGATGGCCTCCTGCCCGACGAGGAGCCGGTCAGCCTGGGCGATGGTCCCGGCAATCGGCGCGCGCACTTCGGTGCGGCGCAGGTTCAGCTCGGCCAGGGCGCGCTCGGCCGTCGCGGCGGCGACCTGCGGGTTGACCCCGGGCACCTGGGCGCCGGTCGCCAGCTTGGCCGCGGCTTCGCGCTGCTTGGCGACGGCCTGGTCAAGCTGGGCCTCGGCGGTGGTGACCTGGTGGCGGGCGGCATCGAGCGCGGCCTTGGTGGTAAAGCCGCGTTCCCACAGCGCTTCCTGGCGGCTGAGGTTGGTGCGGGCGAAGGCGATGTTTTCCCGCGCGGCGGTTAGATCGGCGCCGGACAGCGCGCTGGCGTTGGAAAGCGCGGCGATGTTCGCCTGGGCCGCGGCGATGCTCGCATCGGCCTGGCGCAGATGCAGTTCATAGGGTTCCGGGTCGATCCGGAACAGCAGGTCGCCGGGCTTGACCTGCTGATCCTCGCGCACGGCCACGGTCACGATCTTGCCCCCGATCTCGGCGCTGACCGAGACCTTGTCGAGCTTCACATAGGCGTTGTCGGTGCTGGCCTTGCCCTGCAGGCTGTACCAGTAGACCAGCCCGCCCAGCAGCACCAGCAGCGGCACCGCGCCCATCAGGATCAGGCGCTGCCAGTTGCGCTTGTGCGGCTCGCTGGCGACCTGCGCGGCGGCGGGGATCATCGGATCGGCTTCAGCCATTGGTGGCTACCTCGGGGGTCAGTTCGCGGGTCAGGTTGCTGCGGACCTGCTCGAGCAGGTGTCCGAGGCGGTCGCGTTCGACCGGATCGAGGCCGCCCAGCATGGTCTCGACCATCGGGGCCACCCCTTCGCGCAGCTGTGGCAGCAGGGCCTGGCCGGCCTTGGTCAGGTGCACCCGCCAGGCGCGGCGGTCGGCCGGGTCGCGGCGGCGCTCGATCAGGCCGGCCTCCTCCATCCGATCGAGCATGCGGCACAGGGTGATTGCCTCAACCTCGAGCTGTTCGGCGTAGAAGCCCTGGTTCTGGCCCTCGTGCAGGCCCAGCACCAGCAGCAGGCGGGCCTGCGGCCCGGTCACGCCCAGCGTGCGCATCCGCGCATCGAAGGCCCGCCGCAGCAGCCGCGCGGAATCGCTGAGCAGATAGGCAATCGAAGGAGTCATGGGTGACCATATAATAAGCAGGCTTATAACATGCAAGAGCATTACCGCACGTGTGAGGTTTGCGACATGCCCGGTTTGCGATAAGGCCGGTGGCGCAACAGGGAGCTTGGCGCGCGATGGCCGGAACGATCCTCGTCCTCAATGGACCCAACCTCAACCTGCTCGGCACCCGCGAGCCGGAGGTCTATGGCAGCGCTACCCTAGCCGATGTCGAGGCACTATGTCGGGCCGAAGCCGAGGCAGCCGGCTTCCAGGTCGATTTTCGGCAGACCAATGCCGAACACGAAATGGTCGACTGGATTCAGCAGGGCCGCAGCGGCCTTGCCGGGATCGTGATCAACCCGGCGGCCTTCTCCTATGCCGGCTACCCGGTGTTGGACGCGCTCAAGATGGTCGATTGCCCGGTGGTGGAGGTGCACATCTCCAACATTCACCGCCGCGAGGAAGAATGGCGCAAGAATTCGTTGATGACCGCAGCCGTCACGGGAGTGATCTCCGGCCTGGGGATCGCCGGCTACGGTCTCGCCATCCGTTACCTTGCCGGAGTACGCCGCGGCTGAACCGCCGTTCGGGCCAGCCCTGGTCCATTGTTTTGCACATCGACTGTCATAACCCGGTCTTGACGAAGTGAACGTTATCATTTAGGTGAACGTTCACATTTGGAGCAATGCGCGCGGAAGTCGCGTATTTCTGGGGAGGAAATTGCCGATGAATGATTCGCGTAGGCTCGCGTCGAAGCGCCTTTTGATCGGGGCGTCGTTGCTGGCGCTGGGCTTCTCGGCCCAGCCTGTCATGGCGCAGGATGCGGCTCCGGCCGATGCTGCGGCGGAAGACGAGATCGTCGTTTCCGGTATCCGGGCCAGCTTGAAGGCATCGATGGACCTGAAGCGCGATGCTCAGGGTGTGGTCGATGCGATCTCGGCCGAAGACATCGGCAAGTTTCCCGACACCAACCTGGCGGAATCGCTGCAGCGCATCACCGGCGTCTCGATCGATCGCAACAGCGGCGAAGGCTCGAAGGTAACCGTTCGCGGCTTCGGCCCCGATTTCAACCTCGTCCTGCTGAATGGCCGCCAGATGCCCGCCTCGGGCCTGGGCAGCTGCTGCGAGGCGCCGGCTTCGCGCAGCTTCGATTTCGCCAACCTGGCCGCCGAAGGCATTGCGGCGGTCGAGGTCTACAAGTCGGGTCGCGCTTCGCTGCCGACCGGCGGGATCGGTTCGGTCATCAACATCCGCACCCCGCGTCCGCTCGACCGGCCGGGCTTCCAGGGCAGCTTCGCGGCCAAGGGCGTGCTGGATCACACCTTTGAAGGCACCGAAATCACGCCCGAGGTGTCGGGCATCGTCAGCCAGACCTTTGCCGACGACAAGATCGGCATCCTGATCAGTGGTTCCTACCAGAAGCGCAAGGCCAGCCTGGCGCAGTTCAACGCCGGCTGGCGCGAAGGCTACCTCGGCAATGAAAACAACTGGGGTTCGCTGCCAGTTGATGCCAACGACTGGCGCGGCAACTTCGCCCAGACCCAGAACCGTCCGAACGCGACCTCGGTCTACCAGGTGACCCAGAACGCCGGGTACGATTTCACCGATATCGAGCGCGAGCGGATCAACGGCCAGGTCGTGTTGCAGGTCAAGCCGACCGACACCCTTTCGGCGGTGATCGACTATACCTTCTCGCAGAACACCATCGATGCCCGCACCAACAGCATCGGTGTCTGGTTCAACCACAACAACACCAGCAGCAGCTGGACCAATGGTCCGGTGGCCGGCGCGAACTTCTATTCGGAAGCCTTCGGTCCTGGTGAGGGCAAGGATCTGGCGATCACGGGTGCGCTGGCGGCCAACCGTTCGACCAACCACTCGATCGGCGGCAACCTGACCTGGGACGGCCCAGGTGGCCTGCGGCTGGAGCTTGACGGTCACCATTCGACCGCCGAAAGCAAGCCGACCTCGCCCTATGGCAGCAACATTGCAGTTGGCAGTGCCATTTTCGGCGTTCGTAACCAGCGCGTCGACTTCACCACTCCGATGCCGGTCATTTCGGTGTCGATGTACCCCGGGGCCGAGATCAACGCCGCGAACATCCGTCCGGCGGGCAATGCCTTCCGCAATGCCTACATGAAGGACACCATCAACGAAGTGTCGTTCAAGGGTGGCTGGGATTTCGATGCCTCGCTGATCGACAGCCTCGACTTCGGCGTCACCTACACTGACAACAAGGTGGTCTCGCAGTACGGCTTCCTGCAGAGCGACAGCTGGGGCGGGACGCTGAGCGCTGCCCAGACGCCTGACGACATCTACACCCTGACCGGCCTGCCCGGTCGTCTTGCCGGGATGGAGGGGTCGCAAAGCTCTGGCATCATCCAGAACTACTTCCAGATCGACACCGCGCGGCTGATCTCGCTGCTCGACACCCAGGTCGGCGTGTGCCGCACGCCGTGGACTGGCAAGCCGATCCCCGGCACCTGCCTTGCCCAGTACAGCGTTGATCGCCGCATCCAGGAAAAGACCTGGTCGCCGTTCCTGCAGACCAAGCACAGCTTCGATCTCGGTACGGCCCGGGCCAACCTGCGGCTTGGTGTCCGCTACGAAAAGACCAAGATTTCGTCTTCCGCGCTGGTTCCGGTTCCGACCGGGACGAGCTGGGTCGCCGACAACGAGATTGGTCTGATCTTCGGCGGCCAGTCCGATTTCACCACGCTGAAGGGTGAATACGAAAACTGGCTCCCGGCGTTTGACTTCGACCTCTCGGTCACCTCGGACATCAAGCTGCGCGCTTCGTACAGCCACACGATCACGCGTCCGGACTATGCCAGCATGCAGGGCGGGATCACGGTCAACCAGCCGCTGCGTCCGGGTGGTGGCAGCACCGCCAGCAGCGGTAACCCGGGCCTCATGCCGTACAAGTCGAAGAACATCGATCTCTCGGCTGAATGGTATTACGGCCGTGAAAGCTATGTTTCGGTTGGCTTCTTCAACAAGAAGGTCAGCAACTTCATCGCCAACACCACGGTTCAGGGGCCGCTGTTCAACCTGACCAACCCGGCGCAGGGCGCGGCGGTTCAGGCTGCGCGGACTGCCCTGGGCGGCAGCCCCAGCTTTGCCCAGATCCTGGCCTGGCTGGCGGTCAACAACCCCAGCGTGGTCGAATTCAGCGGTGGCCTTCCGCGCGGCGTGCTGGGCCGGCCGACCGATCCGGCGGTGCAGTTCACCATCACCCGCCCGGGCAACAGCACCCAGGTGGCAACGCTGAATGGCTGGGAATTCGCCATCCAGCATAGCCTGTGGGACACCGGCTTCGGCGTTCAGGCGAACTACACGATCGTGAACAGCGATACGAAGTTCGACAATACGCTTCGCTACACCGCCACCCAGTTCGCCGTGAACGGGGTCAGCGACAGTGCCAACGCCGTCCTCTATTATGACAAGAACGGTGTTCAGGCGCGTATCGCCTATAACTGGCGCGACGGGTTCCTGGGTGGTTACGGGTTCGATCCGTTCTACATCGAGCCCTACGGCCAGTTCGACGTCAGCGCGAGCTGGGAGTTCAAGAAGGGGATGACGGCCTTCGTCGAGGGCATCAACATCACCAAGGCCGACCGTCGTGGCCACATGCGCAGCGACAAGGCCGCCTTCTTTGCGGCACCTGGCTATGCCCGTTACTCGGCAGGTCTGCGCTATACCTTCTGATGACCGGCGGATAATTCCGCCTGGCTGAAACAAGGAGAGCCGCACTGCTTGCCGGTGCGGCTCTCTTTCGTCATGGTCTGGCCGAAAATGGATGCGGTGCTAGGGAAATGGATGGTCCGATACGGCAGGTAATCATCGTGGGTGGCGGTACGGCTGGCTGGCTGGCCGCCTGCCTGCTGGCTGCGCGCTTGCCGCAGCTGTCGGTCACCTTGATTGAAAGCCCCAGTATCCCGACCATCGGCGTGGGCGAGGGCACCTGGCCGACCATGCGCGAGACGCTGGCCTCGATCGGTATTACCGAGGCCGAGTTCCTGCGCGAATGCGATGCCGCCTTCAAGCAGGGCTCGCGCTTCGACGGCTGGGTCAGCGGCGCGGCGGATGACAGCTATCTCCACCCCTTTACCCTTCCTCCGGCGGGCGATCTGCGCGACCTGCTCGCGGCCTGGCAGCAGGTAGCCCCGGAACGGGATTTTGCCGCCGCGATGACCCCGCAGGCCGCAGTCTGCGCAGCGGGTCTGGCGCCGCGGCAGCGGGCGATGCCGGACTATGCCGGGGCGCTTAACTATGGCTACCACCTTGATGCCGGGAAGTTCGCAGGCCTCCTGATGCGCCATGCGACCGGGCGGCTGGGTGTGCGCCGCGTCAGCGCCGAGGTCTGCGGCACGCGCTCCGCCGCCAATGGCGATATCGCCGCAGTCCAGCTGCGCGATGCCGGGGAGCTGGCGGGTGACCTGTTCCTCGATTGCACCGGCCAGGCCGCGCTGCTGATCGACGGGCATTGTCAGGTTGAATGGGTCGACCGTTCCGACGTTTCATTCAACGACCGCGCGCTTGCTGCCCAGGTGCCGGTTGAGCCGGACAGCCCGATTGCCGCGCAAACCATCGGCACCGCGCACCGGGCCGGGTGGATCTGGGATATTGCCTTGCCGACCCGGCGCGGGATCGGCTGCGTCTATTCCTCGCGGTTTCTCGATGATGGGCAGGCCGAGGCGATCCTGCGCAATTACATCGCCGCCAAGGTGCCAGCTGCCGATGCGGCGGCGATCCGGCCGCGCCGGCTGGCGTTCCAGACCGGCCATCGCGCCCGCTTCTGGCAGGGCAATGTTCTCGCGGTTGGTCTCTCCGCCGGGTTCATCGAGCCGCTGGAGGCTTCGGCGATCGTGCTGATCGAACTCTCGCTGCGGCGGCTGATCGAGGCTTTCCCGGCGGACCGCGCGGCGATGGATCCGCTCGCCCGGCGCTTCAACGACCTGTTCCGACAGCGCTGGGACCGGATCGTCGAATTCCTCAAGCTCCACTACGTGCTCAGCCAGCGGACCGAGCCCTATTGGCTGGCCCAGCGCGATCCCGCGACTATCCCGGATCGGCTGGCTGAAAGTCTGGAGATATGGCGGCATCTGCCGCCTTCGCCGCGCGATTTCCCCGATTTCGAGGAGATATTCCCGGCCGCCAGCCAGCAATATGTGCTCTATGGCATGGGCTTCCCGCTGCCGCCTGGCCTGCCGCAAGCCAGCGGCGGCGCGCTGGCCCGCATCGCCGAGGTGCGTGACCGGGCCCGCGCGATGCAGGCCGGCTTGCCCGACAATCGCAGCTATTTCGCGGCGCTCGCTGCCGCCACTCCAGAAAGGCAGAAGGTCGCGCCATGACCAGTCACCAGATCCTCAATCCCACCGATCATGGCGCGCTGCGCGTCCGGGCCGATGCTGCGCCCGAACTGGGCGATGGCGTGATGTCGTGCCTGGTGGTCCCGGCCGAGTTCCGCCGGCTCGCCCCCGAATACCCGATCCTGTTCCACTATGATGGGGAAAGCCGCAGCTTCTCGGCCATGGCGCTGTTCGGGTTCGAAGGCGGGGAAAACCTGTTCCTCGAAGGCGGTCGCTGGGATGCCGCCAGTCGGCCTTTCGCCATGGCGGTCCAGCCTTTCCTGGTCGGCCGTCCGCGGGACGGACAAGGGGCGGGCCAGGTCCATATCGACATGGCGCACCCGCGCGTGACGATGGCGGGCGGCGAAGGCGTGCGGGTTTTCGACGATAGCGGTGCGCCCAGCCCCTGGCTGGAAGAGATCGCCGGAATGCTCGGCGCGCTTGACGAGGGTTACCGCGCCAGCGGTGAATTCTATGCCGCACTCGACCGGCACGATCTGCTCGAACCCTTCTCCATGGACGTAACGCTGGACAATGGCGCCAGTCACCGGCTGGTAGGATATCATCTGATCAACGAAGAAAAGCTGGCCACTCTGGATGCGGCGGCACTGGCTGAGCTGCATGGTGCGGGCCACCTTGAACCGATCTATATGGCGCTGGCCTCGCTAGGCAATCTCGGCAAGCTGGTGCGGCGCAAGAACCGGCGGGCCGATGGCTGAAACGGCTGATTTCCTGGCTGACCTGCCGCGGGTTGCGGAGGAGGCCGTGCCGTTGGCCGGGCTGGACGCGCGGCTGGCGGGGGCGGACCGGCCCTTCGTGGTGCGCGGTTTGGCCGCAGACTGGCCGTTGGTACGGGCCGGTCTGGAAAGCGCCGACGCGGCGCGCGCCTACCTCGTCTCGCTGGCGCGCGAGGCCAAGCTGACGGGCACGATCGGTGAGCCCGGCGGCGGCGAACGGCTGTTCTATAACGCCACAATGGGGATGAACTTCCGCTCGGCCCAGGGCCCGCTTGACGGTTTCCTCAAGCTGATGGCGCGCGACGAGAACGATCCCGCTGCCCAGACAATCTACCTTTCCTCGATCGACATGCGGCAATATTTCAACGGCCTGGCCGATGCCAATGCCCTGCCGCTGGGCGAGCGAAGGCCGCTGGAATCGATCTGGATCGGCACTCGCACCCGGATCGCTGCGCACAATGACGTGCCGGATAATCTGGCCGTCTGCGCGGTTGGCAGGCGGCGGTTTACCCTGTTCCCGCCCGAGCAGTTCGCGAACCTCTATCCCGGCCCGCTGGAAAACACGCCGGCCGGCCGTCCGGTCTCGATGGTCGATCTGCGCAATCCGGATTTCGACGTCTATCCGCGCTTCGCCGAGGCGCTGGCATGCGCCCAGGTGGCCGAGCTGGAGCCGGGCGATGCCTTGTTCGTGCCGTCGCTGTGGTGGCATCACGTGGAGGGACTCGCGCCCTTCAATGTCCTGGTCAATTACTGGTGGCGCGATGCCCCGCATTTCCTGGGCAAGCCGGAAGACGCCCTGTTCCACGCGATCTTGGCGCTGCGCGACCTGCCAGAGGCCGACAAGGCCCGCTGGCGCGACCTGTTCGATCACTACGTTTTTGCCAATGGAGAAGCTGTGACCCAGCACCTGCCACCCGAGGCGCGCGGCATCCTTGCGCCGCTTACCGCCGAAACTGCCGGCCAGATCAAGGCCCACCTGCTGCGGAGCCTGTCCCGATGACCCCTCAGAAAAAGCTGCATGTCGTGGTTGCCGGTGGCGGGACCGCTGGCTGGATGACGGCCGCGGCGCTGGCCGGAACCCTGGGCGACACCATCGACCTGACCCTCGTCGAATCCGATGCGATCGGCACGATCGGGGTTGGCGAAAGCACGATCCCGCCGATCGTCCTGTTCAACCGCCTGCTCGGCATCGACGAGGCGGAGTTCATGCGGGCGACCCAGGCCACCTTCAAGCTGGGGATCAATTTCGAGAACTGGAAGGACGTGGGTGAAACCTATTTCCACTCCTTCGGCACGACGGGCAAGGATCACTGGTCAGCCGGGTTCCAGCATTTCTGGCTGCATGGGCTGACCCAGGGGCAGCAGCACAGCTATGATGAGTACTGCCTGGAGCTGAAGGCCGCGCAGCAGGGCAAGTTCGCGCACCTGCCGGACGACAAGATGAATTATGCCTATCAGCTCGATTCCGGGCTTTATGCCCAGTTCCTGCGCAAGCGGGCCGAACGCGATGGGGCGAAGCGGATCGAGGGCCGGATCACCGAGGTGGAGCTGGATGGCGCGACCGGCAATATTGCGGCGCTGCGGCTCGATGGCGACCGGCGGATTGCAGGCGACCTGTTCATCGACTGCACCGGTTTCCGCGCCCTGCTGATCGAAGGCGCATTGCATGCCGGGTTCGATGACTGGACCCATTACCTGCCCTGCGATTCCGCAATTGCGGTGCAGACCGCCAGCGTCCGTCCACCCGTGCCCTATACCCGCGCGATTGCGCACGATTCCGGCTGGCAGTGGCGCATTCCGCTGCAGCACCGCCAGGGCAACGGGATCGTCTATTGCAGCCGCTACCTCGACAAGGATGCGGCGCTCGAGCGGCTGTTCACGACTGTTGAGGGCGAGCGCCTGGTTGAGCCCAACTTCATCCGTTACACCACCGGCGTCCGACGCAAGCAGTGGCACCGCAACTGCGTGGCGGTGGGCCTGTCAGGCGGGTTCATGGAGCCGCTGGAATCGACCTCGATCCACCTGATCCAGCGCGCCGTGCTGCGGATCATCCGCATGCTGCCCGGCGGGCCGGTGAGCGAGCGCGATATTGCCGAGTTCAACGACCAGCAGTTCACCGACATGGAGCAGATCCGCGACTTCCTGATCCTGCACTACAAGGTGACCGAGCGGCGGGATTCCCCGTTCTGGCGGCACTGCGCGGCGCTGCCGATGCCGGATAGCCTTGAGCAGAAAATCGAGCTTTTCCGCGAGACCGGGCGGGTGTTCCGCAAGAACGAGGAGCTGTTTGTCGAGAACAGCTGGGTTCAGGTGATGATGGGGCAGGGGATCATGCCGCAGAGCTATCATCCCATCGCCACGCGGCTGCGGGCCGACGAGCTGGACAAGTTCCTGACCATGCTGCGCGAAAGTGTTTCCCGGACCGTGGCCGGCCTGCCCGATCATCAGACCTATATCGCGCGCTATTGCGCCGCGCAGGAGGCGAAAGCGGCATGAAACCCATGTTTTTCGCTGCCTTGGCGGCTGTTTCCGCGCCCGCCGCAGCAGCAGTGAATGACGGCTGGACGCTGGTCTGGTCGGACGAATTCGACGGCGACAAGATCGACAAGGCCAAGTGGGGTTTCGACAATGATTGCTGGGGCGGCGGCAATGACGAGCACCAGTGCTATACCAAGAGCCCGCGCAATGCCGCGATCGAGAACGGCCGCCTCGTGATCACTGCAAGGCACGAACGGGTCACTGGACCGGCACTTCCCATGCACTTGCGGCGCACATCAGCGACACCTGAAGCCGAGGCCACGCGCGATTTCAGTTCGGCGCGGCTGACCACCAGGGGCAAGGCCAGCTGGCGCTATGGCCGGATCGAGGTGCGGGCCAGCCTGCCGCAGGGGCAGGGCACCTGGCCGGCGATCTGGATGCTGCCGGAAAAGGACCGCTATGGTTCCTGGGCCGCCTCGGGCGAGATCGACATCCTGGAAGCGGTCAACCTGGGCGTGCCCTGCGCCAAGTGCCCCGGCGGGCGCGAGAACACGATCCTGGGCACGCTGCATTTTGGCGGCAAGTGGCCGAACAACAAGCACAAGGGCGAGGAGGTGCCGTTCCCCGAGGTGCTGGACGGCGGCTTTCACACCTATGCGATCGAATGGTACCCTGACCGGATCGTCTGGCAGGTCGATGGCCGCACCTATGCCGAGCGCAAGGCCAGCGAATGGTCGACCACCGGATCGACCAATCCCGGCGCGCCGTTCGACCAGCCGTTTCACCTGATCCTGAACCTTGCCATCGGCGGCAAGTTGGCCGAAGGGCGTGGGGTTGGCGGCGTGCGCCTGGACGGCTATCCCAAGCGGATGGAAGTCGATTGGGTCCGCGTCTGGCAAAAGCCGGAGGCCGGTGGGACGGCTTCGGGCAAGTGACGGGTAAGGGGGACAGCTACGCATGGCGAGACGCCGCCAGGCGGTGACAATCAAGCACGTGGCGGCCGATGCCGGCGTCTCGTTGCAAACCGTCAGCCGCGTCATCAACAACGAGCCGAACGTCCGCCCGGAAATGAAGGAGCGGGTCCAGGCCTCGATCGACAAGCTGGGCTATGTCCCTTCGATCGCGGCCCAGCGGATGAGCGGCTCGCGGTCCTACCTGATCCTGGCGATCAACGACCGCGACCGGACGATCGAGGACTGGCGCGCGCGGCAGGGGACCGACTGGGTCGACCAGATGCTGCTGGGCGGCATGCTAAAGTGCGCCGAACATGGCTATCGCCTGATCTTCGAACTGGTCGATACCCATTCCGACCATGTCGAGCGCGAGCTTTCGGCGGCAATCGCCGCGCTCCAGCCGGATGGGATCATCCTGACCCCGCCGCATTCGGACAATCCGCAGATCGTCAGCTTCCTGGCCGAGCAGAAGATCCCCTTCGTGCGGATCGGCTCGATCCAGAGCGGGGCCGGCATCCCGGTCTCGATGGACGATGAGGGATCGGCCCGTCAGGCCACCGAGTACCTGATCGAGCGCGGCCACCGGGCGATCGGCTTCATCGCCGGATCGCGCGAATATGCGCTGAGCGGCTGGCGTGTCGATGGCTGGCGCCAGGCCATGGCCGCCGCCGGGCTGGCCACCGATGGCCTGCTGGCCGAAGGCGATTTCAGCTTTGCCTCGGGCGTGGTTGCAGCGGGTGAACTGCTGAACAGCGCGGCCCGGCCGACCGCGATCATCGCCAGCAATGACCAGATGGCGCTTGCCACGCTGGAAGTGGCGCGGCTGCTGGGCCTTGCCGTGCCACAGGACCTTTCGCTGATCAGCTTCGACAATACCCCGCTGGTGCACTTCACCCAGCCGCCGCTGACCGCGGTCGACCAGCCGATCGCCGCGACGACCTCGAAGGCGGTCGAACTGCTGATCGCCGCCCAGAAGGGCGAAGCGCCGCCCAGGGCGCTGACCGTGGTCCAGGCCAGCATTTTCGTGCGGGAATCGGTTGCGCCACTGGCAGGCGCCGCGGGTGGCTGAGCCGCGCGGCGTGGCCGACCGTTCGGCCGACCGCTTCGTCCTGCTTTATGCCCTGGCCTGGGCGGGCGGGACGATCGGCTATGTTCCGCTGCTGACGATCCTGCTGCCAGCCCGAGTCGCGGCGCTGGCGGGCCAGCAGGCCGGGGTTGACTGGCTGGCCTATATCGCGCTGGCCGGGGCCTTGGCCGCCAGCGCGGCGGGCATCCTGTTTGGCTGGCTGAGCGATGTTACCCGTAACCGGCGGAGCTGGATCCTGGCCGGACTGGTGCTGTCCTGCATCCAGCTGGCGCTGATCGGCCGGGCCACGAACCTGCCCGAACTGATCGTCGCCATCGTCGGCTGGCAGCTGGCGCTCAACATGATGCTCGGGCCGCTGGCGGCCTGGGCGGGCGATGTGGTGCCAGATCGGCGCAAGGGGCTGCTGGGCGGGCTGATGGCCTTTGCGCCGGGGCTGGGAGCCCTGTCGGGGGCCATTGTTACCCAGCCCGGTCTGGCGAGCGGCGATCAGCGGCTCTGGCTGGTCGCAGCGATGGTTGCGCTCTGCGTCCTGCCAATCCTGCTGATCAAGGCCCCACCGGGCGAGGCCGGGCAAGGCTTGCTGGCATTGGACGAGGCAGAGCCGGAAAATGAAGCGCCAGCCTGGCGGCAGGGCGGGGTGATCCGGATGTGGCTGGCGCGCCTTGCGGTGCAGATCGCCGAGGCAACGCTGTTCGCCTACCTGCTGTTCTGGCTGGTCAGCCTTGATCCCACGGTGACGGATAACCAGACCGCGCGGCTGTTCAGCGCGATCATGCTGGTTTCCGCGCCGCTGGCGCTGTTCGTGGGGCGCTGGTCGGACCGGAACGATCGTCCGATCGCGCCCTTGCGGGTCTGCGCGCTGATCTCGGCCCTGGGGCTGCTGGCCATGGCGCTCACGACCGACCTGGCCGGCGCCATGCTGGCCTATGGCCTGTTCGGCCTGGCCAGCGCGGTATTCCTGGCGCTGCATTCGGCACAGACCCTGCGCATCCTGCCCCGGCCTGATCGGCGCGGGCGTGACCTGGGGCTGTTCAACCTCGCCAATACCGTTCCCTCGCTGGTCATGCCCTGGCTGGCCATGGCCCTGGTGCCGCTGTTCGGCTTTTCCGCGCTGTTCCTGTTGCTGGCCGTGCTGGGGGCCTCCGCCGGTGTGCTGCTGCGCCGGGTAACGCCGCAGGGCTGAGCCCGGCGGCTTGACTTTCCCGCCCCTCGCTGCAAAGGATGAGAACGTTCACATAAGAAGTACGGTTGGGGAAGTCATGTCTGTCAGGAAATCGATTTCGGTGCTTGCGCTGATCATGGCCGGGCTGGCCGCGCCTGCCGTTCAGGCCGATCCGGCAGCCAGCGCGAATGCCCAGGCCAATCCGGCCAACTGGCCCGCCGCGCGCAGCCCGGCCGCGATTACCGACCTTGCCACCGAAAACGCGATTTCCGCGCTGCTGGCCCGGATGACCGTGGAGCAGAAGGTGGGCCAGGTGATCCAGGGCGATATCAGCTCGGTCACCCCGGCGGACCTGGCCAGGTACCCGCTGGGCTCGATCCTGGCGGGCGGCAATTCCGGCCCCTATGGCAACGAACGCGCCGATGCGGCGACCTGGGCCCGAATGGTGGGTGAATACCGCGTCGCCTCGAAGCAGGCCGGGGCAGGCATCCCGATCCTGTTCGGCATCGATGCCGTTCACGGCCATTCGAACCTGCCGGGGGCCACGATCTTTCCGCACAACATCGGCCTGGGCGCGGCGCGTGATGTGGGCCTGATCCGCCGGATCGGGGTGGCTACGGCCGCCGAGATTGCCGGGAGCGGGATCGAATGGACCTTTGCCCCGACGCTGGCCGTGCCGCACGATGTCCGCTGGGGCCGCAGCTATGAAGGCTATGCCGCCGATCCGGCGCTGGTTGCGGCCTATGGCCGGGCCATGACGCTGGGCCTGCAGGGCGAACTGACGGCGGGCAAGGCGCTTGGCCCGGTCCAGGTGGCGGCCACGGCCAAGCACTTCCTGGCCGATGGCGGCACGGTGGACGGCCGCGATCAGGGCGATGCCCGCCTGTCCGAACGCGATCTGGTGGCCGGTCATGCCGCCGGTTACCCCGCCGCGATCGATGCCGGCGCGCTGACCGTGATGGCCAGCTTTTCCAGCTGGAACGGGATCAAGCACCACGGCAACGCCAGCCTGCTGACCGACGTGCTGAAGAACCGGATGGGCTTTGCCGGCCTCGTCGTAGGGGACTGGAACGGGCATGGCCAGGTGGCGGGTTGTGCTGCGACGCATTGCCCGGATTCGCTCAACGCCGGGCTGGACCTCTACATGGCGCCGGACAGCTGGAAGGGCCTGTTTGATGCGACCGTGGCCGATGTCCGCGCCGGGCGCATCACCCAGGCCCGGCTGGACGATGCCGTGCGCCGCGTCCTGCGGGTCAAGTTCAAGCTCGGCCTGATGGGGCCGAATGAGGTCTCGCGCGGCGATCCGGCGCTGGTCGGCGCTCCGGCCCACCTCGCCCTGGCGCGCGAGGCAGTGGCCAAGTCGCTGGTCCTGCTCAAGAACGATGGCCATGTCCTGCCGATCCGCCCCGGTGCCCGCGTGCTGGTGGCCGGGCCGGGGGCAGACAACATGGCGATGCAGTCCGGCGGTTGGACCATCTCGTGGCAGGGCACCGATACGACGGCCGCCGATTTCCCCAATGGGCAGACGATTGGCGCGGCGATTGCCGCCGCCGTCAAGGATGCCGGCGGGCAGGCGATCGTTTCGCCCAAGGGGGACAGCGATCAGCGCGCCGACGTGGCGATCGTGGTGACGGGCGAACCGCCCTATGCCGAATTCCAGGGTGACGTGCCGCACCTCGCCTATACCCCCCAGCACGGCGAGGAAGCGCTGATCGCGCGGCTGCGCGCCCAGGGGACCAAGGTGGTGCTGGTCTTCCTGTCGGGCCGGCCGATGTTCACCGGCACGCTGATGAACCAGGCCGATGCCTTCGTCGCGGCCTGGCTGCCGGGCACCCAGGGCAATGGGGTGGCCGATGTGCTGGTGGCCCGCCGCAATGGCCAGCCGCTGCGCGATTTCACCGGCCGCCTGCCCTTCGCCTGGCCAGCCGATGCCCGCGCGCCGATCGCCGCGCCGCTGTTCAGGACTGGCTATGGCCTGACCTATCGCAGCCGCGCGCGGCTGGGCCCGGTCAATGCCGATCCCCGGATCGATCTGGCCGCGTTCGACAATTCGGCCACCTTCTTCCGCCGCGGGGTGGTGCCCGCGCCGTGGTACCTCGCCAGCGATGGCGTGGTGGGCGTGCGCGCGGTCGATCTGTCCGCGCAGGAGGATGCGCGCCAGTTCACCTGGACCGGGCCGGGCAAGTTCTCGGTCGAAGGGCCGCCGGTTGACCTGGCCAAGCGGGCGGCGGCGGGAGCCGTGCTGCTGCTTGACTGGCGGATCGATGCCCGCACCGGTGCGCCGGTGCGCCTTGCGCTGGGCGGCGGCACGCTGGACATCGCCGGATCGGTCGGCGCGGCCCCGCTGGGCAAGGCGGGTGAGCTGCGCATTCCGCTGCGCTGCTTTGCCGCGGCCGGGGGCAACCTCGCCAGCGTGGGCGGTCCGCTGCGGATCGATGCCTCGGCGGGCTTCACCGCCACGATCCGCTCGGCCCGGATTGCCGATGGCAAGGGTGACGAGGCCTGCCCGGCGGCCCGCTGACCGGGCTGTGAATACGAATACCTTGGCCGATGCGGCTCCCCATGGCCGCACGGCTTGCTAGCATTGCACAACAAAAGCTTGGGGAGAGGAACAAGATGGCCGTGACCACCGGGAATGCGCCTGCCGAAGCGCAGGGCGAATACATCGACGCGCCACAGCTGCAGCTGTTCATCATGGGGTTGTTCTTCATCTTCGGCGGGATCACCTCGCTCAACGATGTGATCATCCCCAAGCTGAAGGAGCTGTTCACGCTCAGCTACACCCAGGCGATGCTCGTGCAGTTCTGCTTCTTCACCGCCTACCTGGTGATCGGGATTCCCGGTGCGCGGCTGGTCAAGAAGATCGGCTACATGCGCGGGGCCGTGGCGGGGCTGGTGACGATGATGGCCGGCTGCCTGCTGTTCATCCCGGCCAGCCAGACCGCGACCTATGCCCTGTTCCTCTTCGCCCTGTTCGTGCTGGCGAGCGGCGTGGTGATCGTCCAGGTCGTGGCCAACCCGCTGATCTCGCTCCTGGGCAAGCCGGCCACGGTCCACAGCCGGCTGACCTTTGCGCAAGGGTTCAATTCGGTCGGGACCACGGTGTTCCCCTATTTCGGTTCGATCCTGATCCTTGGCGGCCTGGCAACGGTTACCGCTGACCAGCTTTCGGGCGTGGAGCTCGATGCCTATCGCACGGCAGAAACCCAGGCGATCGTCCACGGCTACCTGGGCATTGCCGCGGCCCTCGCCGTGGTGGCGGGCGTGGTCTGGCTGTTCCGCAACGCGCTGAAGGGCGAAAAGCATGAGGAAAGCTCCGGCCTGGCCGGGCTTGACCTGCTCAAGCGCAAGCGCTTCGGCTTTGGCGCGCTCTGCATTTTCCTTTATGTCGGGGCCGAGGTGTCGATCGGCTCGCTGATCGTCAACTACCTGATGCAGAGCCATGTCATGGGGCTGGAGGAACAGGCCGCCGGCAAGCTGATCGCCTATTACTGGGGCGGGGCGATGGTTGGCCGCTTCATCGGCTCGGGTGTGCTGCGGGTGGTGAGCCCGGGCAAGGTGCTCGCCTGCGTCGCCGTGGGGGCGATCGCGCTGATCGCGCTGTCCACCCATACCACCGGCATGGTCTCGGGCTACAGCCTGCTGGCGATCGGCCTGATGAACGCGATCATGTTCCCGACGATCTTCACGCTCGCCTGCGAAAAGCTCGGCCCGCGCGCGGCGGACGGTTCGGGGATCATCAACGTCGCGATCTTCGGCGGGGCGGTGATCCCGCTGCTGACCGGAGTGATCGCCGATGCCACGGGCAGCCTTGCCATCGCCTTTATCCTGCCGGCGGCATGTTATGCGGTGATCGCCAGCTTCGGCTGGTACGCCCGCCGCCCGGCCTGAGGGTTGCGGTCAGGGGCGGCCATGCGCGTGGCTCGCCCCTGACCCCTTGCCCGAGGCATTGCGCGGCCGGTCGGCAACCGTGACGATCCGGCGCGGGGTTGACCGAGGCCGGGGCGGCACCCGCTTGATCCCGGAGCGGCGAACGGCCAGTGTCGGCGCGAGGCACCAGGGGAAAGCGCAATGACAAGGCATATGGTATCCACGGCGCTGCTGCTGGCGGCACTGGTCGCTATGCCCGCAACCGCCGCGCCCGGCCCCCTGGGCATGAGCGAGACCGAGGCGGCGGCCCCGGCGCTGCCCCCCGTGCTCCCCGCACGCGAGCGGGCCGCGACCGAAAATCGTATCCTGGCCGGCCGGCTCGATACGCTGATCCCGGCGATCATGCGCGAACAGGGCATCGACCTGTGGCTGCTGGTGGCGCGCGAGTATTTCGAGGAGCCGGTGGTTGCCTCGATGCTCGATGCCGAGAACTTCCATGCCCGCCGCCGAACGATCCTGATCTTCCATGATCCCGGTGCGGGCAAGCCGGTCGAGCGGCTGACGGTGAGCCGCTATGGCCTGGGCGGGCTGTTCGCGCCGGCCTGGGATCCTGCGAAGGAGCCGGACCAGTGGCGCGCCGTCGCCCAGCTGATTGCGGCGCGCAATCCGGCGCGGATCGCGATCAACACGTCCGATCTCTATCAGTTCGCCGATGGCATGACGGTCAGTCAGTACGACAAGTTCACCGCCGCCCTGCCGGCCGAGCTGCGCGGGCGGCTGGTCAGCGGGGAGGGCCTGGCGATCCGCTGGCTGGAAACGCGCACCGCCGCCGAGATGGAACTGTACCCGGCGGTCGTGCGCACCGCCCATGCGATCATCGCCGAGGCATTCTCGCGCGGGGTCATCACGCCCGGCGTGACCACCGCCGAACAGGTGCAGTGGTGGTACCGCGACCGGCTGCTCCAGCTTGGCCTCGATCCGTGGTTTCACCCTTCGGTGGCGATCCAGCGCCAGGGTGCCAAGGGCATGCTCGACGGGGCCGAAGTGATCCGGCCGGGCGATCTGCTGTGGACCGATTTCGGGATTACGTACCTGCGGCTCAGCACCGATACGCAGCATCTCGCCTATGTCCTCAAACCGGGCGAGACCGAGGCGCCCGAAGGCCTCCGGCGGGGGCTGGCGAACAGCAACCTGGTGCAGGATATCCTGACCCGCCACTTCGCGGTCGGCCGCAGCGGCAATGAAGTCCTGGCCCTGGCGCGGGCCGAGGCCATCGCTGCCGGGCTTGATCCGTCGATCTATTCGCATCCGATCGGCCTGCATGGCCACGGGGCGGGACCTGCCATCGGCTTCTGGGACAACCAGAACGCCGATCCGCGCGGGGCCGGGGCAATCCACGCCAACACCGCCTGGTCGATCGAACTGACCACCTATGCGGCCGTGCCCGAATGGGGCGGCCAGCGGGTCGATTTCCGGACCGAGGAGAACGCCTACTTTGATGGCACCCGCGTGCGCTACATCGATGGGCGCCAGACCCGGCTCACCCTGATCCCGTCAGTGCCGTGATTCCTCTCGCCTGGCACTGCGGGGGCGGCGGTCGGGACTAGGGCAGGGCTGGCCGATCGCAGCCCTGCTTGCAGCGGTCAGGCAGCTGCCGGATTTTCCTACTCCGCCGCGCTCTGCCATCCCTGCTACCCGCACCGCGCGGCAGCGGCGCCAAGGTGCGGAAGGAGGCAGGAGATGACGGTCGGACCCGCCGGGGCAATGCGCGTACCGGGCAAGCTGGCGCCGGTTGTGGCAGGTTGCGGGCGGAGCCGTTTTTTCCGGCCCTGGACAGTGGTCCATGTGGTCCACGCGGGCCAGGCAGCTGCCCTGCGACAGGTGCCTGCCGCCTGCCTCCCGCCCCTAATGCAGGCTCGATTTCGGCTGGACAAAGGCGCCGCACAACTGCTCCGCGAGCAAGGGAATCTGGTCCGCCGGCTGGCCGCGGCTGACGAAATAGCCCTGGATGGCGTCGCAACCGATCTCGCGCAGCAGATCGAGCTGCTGGCTCGATTCAACGCCCTCGGCGATGACCTGCTTGCCCAGGAAATGGGAAAGGCTGATGATGTGTTCGACCACGCCGCGGTCGATCTCGTCGTCAACGATGCTCCGGATGAAGCTCTGGTCGATCTTGACCGCCGAGATCGGCATGTCCCGCAGGTGCCGCAGCGAGGCATAGCCCGTCCCGAAATCGTCGAACAGCAGCTTGACGCCGGCCTGGTGCAGACGGCTCATCTCCGCCCGGACGCAATGGGCGCCATCGCTGATCAGCACGTCCTCGGTGATCTCCACGCAGATGTCCGCCGATGTGATCACGCCCTTGCTGATTGCGCCGAGGATCTCGTCGACGAACAGCGGCGTCCGGAAATCGGCGATCGTCGTGTTGACCGAGACCGCGGCAAAGGGAACGTGGCCAGCGCGCCAGGCGGCAACCTGCGCGATCACTTCCCCGATCACGAAGCGCCCGACCTGGCCAGCCAGCGATTCTTCCGAGAAGATCTCCTGGAAGTCCGAGGCGGGCAGCAAGCCTCCCTCGGGATGGTGCCAGCGGAACAGCGCCTCGAAATGCGGCAGGCTGTGGCCATGCAGGCCGACGATCGGTTCGTAGAAGATGGTGAACTCGCCGCGGTTGAGCCCGACGTTGAAATTGTCGCGCAGCCAGGCGCGGCGCTCGACCTTTTCGAGCATCGGCTGGGCGCAGAGTTCGACGCGGTTGCGGCCGTTCTCCTTCGCCGCATAGAGCGCGATATCGGCATAGCGCAGGAGATCGAGGCCTTCCGCCTTTGGTCCGGTCATTCTGACCAGGCCGATGCTGGCCGTTACCTTGATGTCGCCGGAAGGCAGCGCGATGGGCTCGCGCAGCCGCTCCAGCAGGCGCTCGACACTATCGCGCCAGTCGCTTTCACGACGGCCCACCCGCAGGATGAACGCGAACTCGTCACCCCCCAGCCGTGCGAGCGTATCGCTGGCACCGATCGTCTCGCTCAGCCGCCGCGCAACCTCGACCAGCACTTCGTCACCGGCGGTATGTCCGAGCGAATCGTTGATGTGCTTGAAGTTGTCCAGATCGAGCACGCCCAGGAAGACGCTGCCCGGCTCGGACGAATGCCGCGCAATCGTGTGGTCCAGCTCCTTGAAGAAGGAGACCCGGTTGGGCAGGCGGGTCAGATAGTCGAACTTGACGAAATAGTCGGGATCGATCGGATCCAGCTTCTGATCGGTGATGTCGAACTGGATGTAGGTGTAGGAGGTGATCTCGCCGTCCTGGTTGTTGTTCGGCACGATCGTTGTTTCGACCCAGTAAGGCTCGCCGCCCTTGGTCCGGTTGCAGTGCTCCCCCTGCCAGATCCCGCCGCTGACCAGGCATCGCAGCTTCTCGCCAAGCTGTGCCGGGGGGAGATCGACGGATTGCAGGTCGCGGTAGCGCCGACCCAGCAGCTCGCTCTCGCTGTAGCCGGAGATTTCGCAGAACTGCGCGTTGACCGAGACGATCTTGCCCGCGGCATCGGTGATGAGAACCATCGCGGCGCGCTGCTCGGCTTCGGCCGCCATGGTCTCCGGCGCGGGGGCCCCTGGCGCGGGTTCGATCACAGGCGCTGCCAGGCGCGGGTCGGTCGGCGCTACTGGTCTGGGCGCGGCTGCGGCCTGGCAGCCCGACAACCAGTGCATCAGCATGTCGAGCGGCACGCGCTGCGAGAACGCCACCCCCGCCCGCGATCCGCGGCGCCAGCGGACCACGCCGGGCAGGTCTTGCAGCGCGGGTACATAAAGGGTGACGGCATCGCCGACCTTGGCGGGTCCGTGCAGGTCAAGGCAGGCGCCACCGACCGAGATGTCGAGGATGTCGGCGTCGATCATCCGGTCGCCCGCTTCAAGCTTGGCGCTGTGATTGACCTGGATCCGCGGCAGCCGTGTTACCAGGCCGTTGCCACTGGCCGACGACTTGGCGAGCACCCGGTCGACATCGATCGCGGTGGCAAAATAGAGACCAAGGGTCGCCTTCTTGCGCCAGCGCACCGTGCCGACCTGCATCTGCCCATCACCCAGATCGACGCCCACCTCGTCGTCCAGATCGAAGCTGGGGTGGACTTCCAGCATCATGCCGTGGCGGGAGATGTTGCGGATGATCGCGAGTGTCTCGCCGGTCCGGGACGTGATCCGCGTGATCCGCAGCACGGTGACCATGCGTTCGTCCTGGCGCTGTTCGCGCTCCAAGGCCGCGGCCGAACTGAAGGGACCGCTGCGATCGGAAAGTGGCAGCACGTTCGTCTTGACCTTGGACATCCAACCAACCTCCGGCACCGGAGCCCACCCAGTCGGGCCCAGAGAGCGAAGCATGCGGTGTCGCGCAAAACGCCAAGTCTTTGAAGTTGCATACAGTTTCAAGGGGTGACTAGTAAAGATCGGCCGAAAAAACCCATGTTTTTCAGCGTTCAATCCTTAACTGCAAATACCGTGAAATCCGATGCCTTGATGGTTAAATCGGAATGCTCGTTGATAAAGATAATGCAAAATCATTCGGTTCCGAATTGTCCATACCAAACGGTGTTTTTAGTAAAAGTGACCCGTTTATACTATAAACCGCTTAGTCGGATCGACCATGTGAACATGGCTGCGCCGGCCCAGCCGCGCTCGGTCCGGTTTGCAGGTGGATCGCCGGGTTTCGTTCCGGCCGATTGTCGCGCCGATCCCGTGAGCCGCACCAGTAGATGCAGTCTCCACGGCCGGGGATCAGCGTCCGGGTTTGAGTTCGATCTTCAGGACCTTGCCCGAGGCATTGCGCGGCAGATCGTCAACCAGGACGATCCGGCGCGGCACCTTGTAGTTGGCCATGTTGTCCCGCGACCAGGCGATGATTTCCTGCGGGTCGGCCGCTGTGCCTGGGCGGGGGACGATGTAGGCGACGCCGATCTCGCCCATCCGCTCGTCCGGCGCGCCGACCACCGCCACCATGCCGATGGCCGGGTGTGCGGAGAGGATCTTCTCGACCTCGGCCGGGTAGACGTTGAAGCCGCCCGAAATGAACATGTCCTTCTTCCGGTCGGTAATCCGGACATAGCCATTGGCGTCCATTGTCCCGACATCGCCGGTATGGAGCCATCCGGCAGAATCAATTGCCTCTGCCGTGGCGGCCGGATCGTCGAGATAGCCCAGCATCACCCCGGTGCCGCGTACGAGAATCTCGCCGGTCTCGCCGCGCGGCAGTTCCTGGCCATCGGCACCGGCAATGATCACTTCGTTGCCGGGAATGGCCGCACCGCAGGTCTGGGCGATCAGCTCCACAGGATCGCCCGGCCGGCACGAGGTGATGTTGACGCATTCGGTCATGCCATAGGCGGTGATGATGTCCTTCATCCCCAGCTCGGTCCTGATCCGTTTGATCAGCACCGGGGGCACGGTCGCCGCCCCGGTCGTGCCGCCGCGCAGCGACGAGCAGTCGAACTGCTGCCGGTCCCGCTCGGCCAGCAGCATCTGGAAGATCGTCGGCGGGCCGGGCAGGAAGGCGATGCGCTCCTGCTCGATCAGGCGGATCGCCTCGGCCACGTCGAACTGGGGCATCGGCACCATGACCGCTCCGGCGATCAGGCAGGCGACCCAGCCGACTTTCATCCCGAACGAATGGAAGAACGGATTGGCGATCAGGTATCGTTCGCCTTGCGCCAGGCCGGTGTTGCCGATCCAGACGCCCACCTGCGGCAGGATCCGGCCGTGGGTCATCAGCACGCCCTTGGGCACGCCGGTGGTGCCGCTGGTGAACATGATGTCCGAGACATGATCGGGGGTCAGGGCGGCCAGGCTGGGATCGATCCGGGGATCGGCCGCGCCCTTGCCGCTGGCCACGAAGCTCGTGAAATCGCGATCGAGCAGCACGGTTTCCGCCAGGTCGGGCAGGTCTTCCGCCGCCAGCAGCGCCGGATAGTCGATCCCCAGGAAGCCGCCCACGGTGAACAGCATCCGCGCCTGGGTGCGGCGCAGGATATCGCCTGCCTCGCGACCCTTCAGCCGGGTGTTGAGCGGCACGATCGCCGCGCCGCAGGCCTGGGCCGCAACCGCCGCGACCACCCATTCGCGGCAGTTGGGTGCCCAGATCGCGATCCGGTCCCCGTCCTTCACGCCGCGTTCCAGCAGGGCCGAGGCGGCTGCCCGGCATTCCTGCCAGAGCTGCGCGAAGGTGCGCGTCTCCGCGCCCTCGATCAGCGCCACCGCATCCGGCCAGCGCCGCGCGGCGGCTTCGGCGGCGTGGGGAATGGTCAGCGGCAGCGCGGTCATTTCGCGGTCATGTTGCCGGGGCCGAAATAGGCCTTCATTTCCTTGACCTTGCCGGCCTCGTTGAAAGCGAAGGTGTCGATCACGTCGATTGCCATGTCCTTGCCGTCCCAATGCAGCCGCACCTGCATGGCGAAGGCGGCATGGGCCGTGGCGACGCGGATCGGGCCCTGCAGGTGCAGGGTCGCGCCCGTCGCCATCGACTGGACGTAGAATTCGAGGATTGCCGCCTTGCCGACCTTGGGCTCGGTCCCGATCGGATCCTCGATCACCGCATCCTCGGCAAAGATCCCGGCCGCCATCGCCGGATCGCCCTTGGCAAAGGCCTCGACATAGGTGTGGACGGCGGCTTCCATCTGTTCGGGACTGGGCATGGTCATCCTTCCGGGAAATAGCGGCTGATCGTGTCGACTACGCAGGCCGGCTTGTCGCTGCCCTCGATCTCGACCGTGACGCGCACGACCGACTGGATCGCGCCCTTGACCTCTTCGACCGAGACGATCTCCCCCACCCCGCGGATGCGGCTGCCGACCTTCACCGGGCTGAGAAAGCGCAGCCGGTCCGCGCCGACATTCACCGCGTGCGTGAAGCCGCGCACCTCGATCAGGTCGGGCAGGAAGAAGTTGACGAGGCTCATCGTCAGATAGCCGTGGGCGATCGTGCCGCCGAACGGGCCGTCCTTGGCGCGTTCGACATCGACGTGGATCCACTGGTGGTCGCCGGTGACATCGGCAAAGCCGTTCACCCGGTCCTGCTCGATCGCCAGCCAGTCGGTCGGGCCAAGCCGCGTCCCTTCCTGGCCGATCAGGTCGCGCGGGGAGTGGTAGATCTTGGCCATGGTCAGGCCCGCTGGCTGGAGACCGAGACGACTTCGCCGGTCATGTAGGAGGACAGGTCGGAGGCGAGGAAGATCATCACGTTGGCCACTTCCCAGACCTCGGCGGGCCGACCGAAGGCTTCGCGGCTGGACAGTTCGGCCAGCAGTTCGTCGGTGGTTACCTTGGCGAGGAAGGCATGCATCGCGATGCTGGGGGCAACGGCGTTGATCCGCACGCCATGCTCGGCCGCCTCGACCGCCGAACAGCGGGTGAAGGCCATCACCCCGGCCTTGGCCGCCGCATAGTGCGCCTGCCCCTTCTGGGCGCGCCAGCCCAGGACCGAGGCGTTGTTGACGATCACCCCCGCCTTGCGGGCATACATCGCGGGCAGGAAGGTCCGGCTCATCCGGAACACCGAGTTGAGCGTCACGTCGAGCACGCGGAACCACTGCTCATCGCTCATGTCGACCACGTCGACTTCGCCGCCAAGGCCCGCATTGTTGATCAGAACGTCGACATGGCCCAGCTCGGCCAAGGCCGCGGCGTGCAAGGCATCAACCTGATCCTGGCTGGTCACGTCACAGACAAAGGTTGCCGGGCGCTGGCCGCACTCGGCGGCAATCCGGTCGGCTGCTTCACCCAGCCGCCGCTCGTGAAAGTCGCTCATCAGGACGGTCGCGCCCTCTTCCACCGCGCGCTTGGCGGCGGAAAAGCCGATGCCGGTGCCGGCGGCGGCAGTCACCACCACGGTCTTGCCGGTCAGCAGGTTGCGGCCCTGCGGATAGGGCGGGATTGGCGCAGCCATTACACGTCACCCCGCGGTTCGCGCGGCAGGCCCAGGCCGCGTTCGGCAATCAGGTTGCGCTGAATCTGGTTGGTTCCGCCATAGATCGTGTCGGCGCGGCTGTAGAGGAACAGGTTGGGGAGGGTATCCCACTCGTACTCGCTGCCCTCGGCCACTTCGCCGGCCTGGCCCAGGACGTCCATTGCCAGCTCGCCCAGATTGCGGCGCCAGGTCGCCCACTGGATCTTGTAGGTGAGGGCAGCCCCGTCGATCTTCGAATGATCGGTGTTCGACAGCATCCGCAGCGCGCCGTAACGCATCAGCCGCAGGCCGATTTCCGCCTTGGCGATGCGCTGGCGGATCAGCGGGTTGCTGGCCGCACCGTTGGCCTTGGCAGCGGCGATCAGCTCGTCCAGCTCGTTGCGGAAGGCCATCTGCTGGCCCAGGGTGGAAACCCCGCGTTCGAAGGCCAGCAGGCCCATGGCGATTTTCCAGCCATCGCCGACCGCGCCGATCATGCTGTCAGCCGGGCAGCGCGCATCGGTGAAGAAGGTCTCGTTGAATTCGGCATCGCCGTTGATCTGCTTGATCCCGCGGATCTCGATCCCTGGCTGGTCGATTTCCATCATCAGGAAGGTCAGGCCCTTGGGGCCTTTCGATCCCTCCTCGGTGCGGGTGACGACGAAGATCCAGTCGGAAATGTGCGCCAGGCTGGTCCAGATCTTCTGGCCGTTGACGATCCACGCCCCGTTCTCCAGCCGCCCCTTGGTGCGGACCGAGGCCAGGTCCGATCCCGCGCCAGGCTCTGAAAAGCCCTGGCAGAAGATCGTCTTGCCGGCGGCGATATCGGGCAGGAAGCGGCGCTTCTGCTCTTCGCTGCCGAAGGCCAGGATGGTCGGCCCGGCCAGTTCGATGCCGATGTGATTGACTCGGCCCGGCACGCCGGCGCGGGCATACTCCTCGGCAAAGATCACCTGCTGCGCGAGCGTGGCGTTGCGCCCGCCCCATTGTTCCGGCCAGCCGATGCAGCCCCACCGGGCCTCGCCCAGCCGCTGTTCCCATTCCTTGCGGCGTTCGGGGCTCGCGGTCAGCTTCGTGATGCCCTTGATGTCCCGGAACTCGCCGGCCATCTCGGCATTGAGCCAATCGGCGCATTCCTGGCGGAACAGTTCATCCGCGGCTGAGAAACCCAGCTTCATGCCACTTCTCCCAGGATCATCGTGGCAACCTGCTCGCGGTGCCATTCGCCGCTGCCCAGCATCGACTGGATCGCGCGGGCGCGCTTGAAATAGAGGTGGGCATCGTGCTCCCACGTAAAGCCGATCCCGCCGTGCAGCTGGATCATGTTCCCGGCGCACAGGAAGAAGGTGTCGGCGGCAAAGCTCTTGGCGGCATGGACCGCCAGCGCAGCCTCCTCCGAACCCTCGTCCACCGCGCAGGCGGCCCAGTAGACCGCCGAGCGGGCTTGTTCGATCTCGATCATCAGGTCGGCCAGGCGGTGCTTGTAGGCCTGGAACGAGCCGATCGCCCGCCCGAACTGGACGCGTTCCCGGGCATAGGCGACCGTGCGGTCGAGCGCGGCCTGGGCTCCGCCCAGCGCCTCGGCGGCCACTGCGGTGAACCCGGCGCGGTGCGCGGCGGCAATCGCGGCGGCGGGGTCGGCGAGGGGCTCACCCTGCGCGCCCGCCAGCGAGACGCGGGCGTAGGGCCGGGTCTGGTCCATGGTGGTCAGCGGCGTGACCGTTACGCCCGGCGCATCGGCCGGAACCAGCCATGCTCCGGTGTTGCTGGTCACGACGAAAAGCTGCGCCGAACCGCCATGGGCGACAAAGCCCGCGCTGCCGGTCAGGCTGGTGCCTTCCGCAGCGATACCCGCATCGTGGACGTAACCGGCGATGACTGCGCCCGAGAGCAATCCGGGCAGATGCGCCGCCTGCTGCTCGGCGCTGCCCCCGGCGGCAATCGCCTGGGCAGACAGCACCAGCGAACCCAGCATAGGCAGCGCCGCGACCTGGGCGCCGGCCGCTTCGGCAATGATCGCCAGCTCGACCAGGCCAAGCCCCGCTCCGCCGGCGCTTTCCGGGATGCCGATGCTGGACAAGCCCAGCTCCTGGCAAAAGGCAGTCCACAGCTCGCGGTCGATCCCGGCGTCTTGCCCCGTGGCGGCCATGGCCTTGCGGGTCCGTTCGCTGGTCGCATTTTCGGCAAAGAAGGCGCGGGCCGTCTCGCCGATCATCGCCTGTTCTTCGGTGAAGACGAATTCCATTATGCGGTCCCCCAGACCTTGCGCGGCGGCACCCGCTGCGCCAGCAGTTGCTCGACCACCGCGCCGACCTCGGCCGGAGCCCACTGCGCGCCCTTGTCCACCACCGGACCTTCGCGCCAGCCATCTTCCAGCATGATCTTGCCGCCTTCCAGCTCGAAGACGCAGCCGGTCACGTCGGCGCTTTGGGCGCTGCCCAGCCAGACCACGGTGGGGGCGATATTGGCCGGGTCCATCACGTCGAAGGCCTGGCCTTCGGTCGCCATCTTGTCGGCGAAGGCCTGCTCGGTCATCCGGGTGCGGGCCGAAGGGGCGAGGGCGTTGGCGGTGATGCCATAGCGCCCCAGCTCCGCCGCCTGGACCAGCGTCAGCGCGGCAATCCCGCCCTTGGCGGTGGAGTAGGCCGCCTGAGCAATCGAGCCCTGCAGACCCGCGCCGGACGAGGTGTTGATGATCCGGGCATCGGGATTGGCCCCGCCCTTCTGCTTTTCGCGCCAGTAGTTCACCGCATGGCGCGACAGGCAGAAATGCCCGCGCAGGTGGACATGCATGGTCGCGTCCCATTCCTCCAGCGTGGCGGAAACGAACATCCGGTCGCGCACGATCCCGGCATTGTTGACCACCACATGGAGGTCGCCAAAGGCCTCAAGCGCGGCATCGACGATCCGCTTGGCCGCGTCCCAGTCGGTGATGTCCTCGTAGTTGGCGATCGCCTGGCCCCCGGCGGCGCGGATCTCTTCCACCACGGCATCGGCGGCAGAGGTGTCGCGCCCTTCGCCGTGCAGCGAGGTGCCGATGTCGTTGACCACCACCTTGGCCCCGTCCGCGCCAAAGGCCAGGGCATAGGCCCGGCCCAGGCCGCGCGCGGCGCCGGTGATGATGACGGTGCGTCCTTCACAGATACCCATTACAGCCTCTCGATAATCGTGACGTTGGCCTGGCCGCCGCCTTCGCACATGGTCTGCAGGCCATAGCGGCCGCCGGTAGCCTCCAGCGCATTGAGCAGCGTCGTCATCAGCCGCGCCCCGGTGCCGCCCAGCGGATGGCCGAGCGCGATGGCCCCGCCGCGCACGTTGACCTTCTCGTGCGGGATGCCGAGTTCCTTCATCCAGGCCAGCGGGACCGAGGCGAAGGCCTCGTTGCATTCGAACAGGTCGATGTCGGCCACGGTCATCCCGGCCTTCTTGAGCGCGAGCTGGGTAGCGGGGATCGGGGCGGTCAGCATCCAGACCGGATCGTCGGCGCGAACCGAGATATGGTGGATGCGCGCGCGCGGCTTCAGGCCATGGTCCTTCACGGCCTGCTCGCTGGCGATCAGCAGGGCGGCGGCCCCATCGCAGTTCTGGCTGGCGACCCCGGCGGTAATGACCCCGCCTTCCTGCACGGTCTTGAGGCTGGCGAGCCCTTCCAGCGTAGTGCCGGGGCGGATCGTCTCGTCGGCTTCGAGCCCTTCGAGCGGGGCGATCTCGCCCTTGAACAGGCCGCCTTCGCTAGCGGCGTGGGCGCGCTGGTGGCTGGCGAGGGCGAACGCCTCCATGGCTTCGCGGCTGATTTGCCACTTCAGGGCGATCATCTCGGCCGAGTTGATCTGGTTGAGGATCCCGTCGCCGAACCGCTCGACCCAGCCCTTGCTGGTGTTGAACGGGTTGTCGAAGCCATAGGGCTGGCCGGCAAACATCGCGGCCGAAATCGGGATCGCGTTCATCGCCTGGCTGCCCCCCGCGACGACCAGGTCCTGGGTGCCGCTCATCACGCCTTGTGCAGCAAAATGAATGGCTTGCTGGCTCGATCCGCACTGGCGGTCGATGGTGGTACCGGGCACATGGAGCGGCAGCCCGGCGACCAGCCAGACGGTGCGGCCGATGTCGCCGGCCTGGGGGCCAATCGTGTCGCAGCAGCCCCAGACCACGTCGTCGACGGCATTGGCGTCGATCCCGGTGCGTTCGACCAGCGCCTTGATGGGATGGGCGCCAAGGTCAGCCGGGTGAAGGTGGGCCAGACTGCCCTTCTTGCGCCCGATCGGGGTGCGTACGGCATCGATGATATAGGCTTCAGCCATCTGTTTTCTCACGCAAAAGTGTGTTCGGGGCCGATCGGCAGCAAGCCGCCGATCACGGCCTGATCGATCCGTTTTAGGTGATGGGCGCGGTCGCCCCAGGCCCCGGCCAGGGCCCAGGCGCGCTTCATCCAGAAGTGCAGGTCAACCTCGTAGGTATAGCCCATCGCACCGTGGACCTGGATCGCGGTCTCGGCGGTCTGGATCGCGGCGTCGGTAGCCGCCACCTTGGCGTGGCTGACATGCACTGAAGCGCTACTCAACGTGCACTCAAGCGCCCCAGCAGCGTGCCACAAGACCGGCTTCGCGAACTCTACGGCCACGGCGCAGCTTGCCAGCTGGTGCTTGAGACCCTGGAAGGCCCCGACCGGCTGGCCGAACTGGGTGCGGACCTTGGCATATTCGGTCGCCTGCTGGAGCATCGCCTCGGCCAGGCCCACCAGCTGCGCGGCGCTCATCAGCGCGCCCAGGTCGAGCAGGTGCGGGTCCGAACTGCCGCTCGCCGGGAACATCACCAGGTTGCGCAAGGGGTCGACGCTCTGCAGCGGCTGGCCGGGAAACTCGTCCGCGCCATCGGCCACCCAGGGGTTGAGCACGTGGGGCAGGGCGACCTTGCGGGTGCCGGCGGCGATCGCGGCAAGGTCGCCCGTCTCGCCTTTCCGGACCAGCCACGGCACCGCGACGAAGGCGGTATCGACCAGCGGTTCGGCCAGGCAGGCCCGGCCGCATTCGGTGGCGATCAGCGCGGCCTCGACCAGGCCCAGGCCAAGGCCGCCATGCTCTTCCGGTACCAGCAGCCCGGTCAGCCCCATGTCGACCAGGCCCTGCCAGATCGCGGGATCGCGGTTCCCGTCGGCATCGAGGCGGCGCAGCACTTCGGGGCCGTGGGTGCCGGACAGGTAATCGCGGACAGACTCGGCCAGGGTCAGCTGGTCATCGGTGAAGCGGAAGTCCATCAGCCTGCTCCCACCCGCGGAAGGCCCAGCAGCCGCTCGGCGATGATGTTGCGCTGCACCTCGTTCGACCCGGCATAGATCGGGCCCGAGAGCGAGAAGATATAGCCTTCGAGCCACTGGTTGATCTGGCCATTGCCGAACCGCTTCAGCTCGGCATGGGCGCCCAGGATCTGCATGGCGGTGCGGTGCATCATCCGGTCCAGTTCGGACCAGAAGATCTTGTTGAGGCTGGCCTCGGCGCCGATCTTGCCGCCGGCCAAGATCTTCGAGGCGACGGCATAAGTGTTCCAGGCATAGGCCTGGGCCTGCATCCAGGCCTGCGTCACGGCTTCGCGCGCGGCGAGCGAGGCTTCGGCCTCATGCGCGCGGTAGAGTTCGACCAGCCGCCTGGCGGTCGCCTGGAAGCGGCCGGGCGAGCGCAGCATCAGCCCGCGTTCGAACCCGGCGGTGGCCATGGCCACGTTCCAGCCTTCGCCCTCGCCCGCGAGGCAATTCTCGACCGGTACCCGCACTTCGTCGAAGAACAGTTCGGCAAAGCCGGTATCGCCATGCAGCTGGCGGATCGGGCGGCGGGTGATGCCGGGGCTGTTCAGGTCGAACAGGATGAAGGTCAGCCCCTTGTGCCGCTTGCTGTCGGGATCGGTGCGGAAAATGCCAAAGCCCCAGTCGGCAAAGGCGGCGCGGCTGGACCAGGTCTTCTGCCCGGTGATGACATAGTGATCGCCGTCCCGCACCGCTTTCGACTGGATCGCCGCCATGTCGCTGCCCGCGCCGGGTTCGGACCAGGCCTGGGCCCAGATCACCTCGCCCCGCGCCATCGGCGGCAGGAAGCGGGCCTTCTGTTCCTCGGTGCCGAATTCCATGATCGTCGGGCCGAGCAGGAAGATGCCGTTCTGGTTGGCCCGGTTGGGGCCACCGGCGCGGAAGTATTCTTCCTCGAAGATCAGCCACTGGATCAGGTCCAGCCCGCGCCCGCCATAGACTTCCGGCCAGGTGACCATGCCCCAGTTGCCGCTGGCGAGGGTCCGTTCCCACTCGACATGCTGGTCATAGCCTTCGCGGCATTCCAGCGTGACGAGCGGCTCCTTCGGCACGTGCGCTTCCATCCAGGCGCGCACTTCGGCCCGGAACGCCTGCTGTTCGGGGGTATATTCCAGGTCCATGGTCAGAACTTCGCCGCCTTGCCCGTCTCGACGAAGGCGTCGCGGCTCTTCTGGCTGTCTTCGTGCATGTACATTTCGAGCGTGAAGCCCTGTTCCCAGCGATAGCCGCGATCGACATCGCGCGGCTCCAGCCCGTTGAGGGCCTCCTTGGCGATCACCAGCGCCTTGCGGCTCTTGCTGGCGATCACCGCGCAGAAGGCGCGCGCTTCGGCGACCAGATCGGCGCGTGGGACAACCTTTTCGACCGCGCCCAGCCGGTAGGCTTCCGCCACCGGGATGTTCCCGCCGGTAAAGAAGGCGGCGCGCACCTTGTGCAGCGGCAACATGCGGGAAAGGTGGCTGGCCCCGCCCATTGCCCCGCGATCAACCTCGGGCAGGCTGAAGAAGGCATCGTCGGCGGCGATGATCGTGTCGCTTGCCCCGCAGATCCCGATCCCGCCGCCGATCACGAAACGGTGCACGGCTACCACCACTGGCACCTCGGCGTCGCGGATCGCCTTGAAGGTCAGGTAATTGCCGCGATTGAGCACGGTGATCCGTTCCGGGTGGGCCTGCATTTCCTTGATATCGACTCCGCCGCAGAAGCCGCGCGATTCCTCGGCGGCCCGGATCAGCACGCAATTGACGTCCTGATTGCTGGCCGCCGCAGTGATCATGGCCGGCAGGCTCATCCAGGTTTCGCTGTCGAAGGCGTTGACCGGCGGCACATCGAAGACGATTTCGGCGATGCGATCCCGGATTGTGGTGGTGATGCCCATTGAACTAACCTCCGTTCGCATCGAGCGAAGTCGAGATGCCGCGTGCCCGTGTCTCGACTTCGCTCGACACGAACGGTTGTTGGGTGAGTGCCGAAATGCGTTGGCGCGCCTCGGTTTCGATGGTCTTCAGGAGGTCGGCGCAGCTCGGCAGGTCGGCCAGCCGCCCGGCTACCATGCCGGTGGCCATCAGGCCGTTGTCAGCATCGCCCGACACCACCGCGCGCTGGATCATGATCGGCGCGGCGGCGGCCATCATGGCGGCACTGAGCGGCATTTCGCCGTGGCTGGTCATGCCCCGCGCCGCTGCCAGCACCTGGCCCCAGCTCATCCCGGTCTGGCGCTTCATCACGAGGCCCGCCTCGATCGCGCGCAGCCACATGGCGATGCGGCCCGAACCCTCGATCCGGCGGAGCAGCGGGTTGAGGATCATCCGCTGGGGGATGCCATCGACCTTGGTGGAGACAATGATGTCGCCCGTCCCGGCCTTGACATAGGCCGCCTTGGGCGCCGCCGGGACCGGGCTGTCCGCCGTCATCATGAAGCGGGTGCCCATGGCGATCCCGCAAGCGCCCCAGGCCAGCGCGGCCGCAAGACCGCGCCCGTCGGCAAAGCCCCCGGCGGCGACCACCGGCACATCGACCGCGCCCAGCACCTGCGGCAGCAGCACGGTGGTGGGGACCGAACCGGTATGCCCGCCGCCTTCGCCGCCCTGGACGGTGATCATCTCGCAGCCCAGCTGGACCATCTTTTCGGCATGCTTCACCGCGCCGACGGTGGGGATGCACAGGATCCCCTTGTCGCGGAAAGCACCGATCATCTTGGCATCCGGCCCCCGGCCAAAGCTGACGGCCCTGACGCGGTCGGCATTGGCCAGGATGATCTCCACGATCTCGGCCGCACCGGGCTGGAACGAGTGGAAGTTCACCCCGAAGCCGTGCGGGGTCAGGTCCTTCAGCCGGGCAATCGCTTCGCCCAGTTCCGCCGGTTTCATCACCGCGCCCGCCAGGAAGCCGAAGGCCCCCGCGTTGCTGGTCGCGGCGACCAGTTGCGGCGTGGCGATCCAGCCCATCGCGGTCTGGATCACCGGCAGGCGGCAGCCCAGCCGGTCAGTCAGCGCCGTGGCGAGCGGATCGGCCAAGGATTCAGCCCTTTCCGTCGCGCTGCTTGTTGGCGGCGGCGGCCGACTTGCCCGAAACCCCGGCAATCGAATTGCCATAGACCAGGTCGTTCTGGGCATGGGCGAAGTGGTGCATGTGGAAAACGGCGTCCATCGCGCTGCGCTTGCCGCGCAGTTCCTCGACATGGTTGACCGCCTGCTTCGTCAGCCAGTTGCCGAGGCGCGGGGCACCGGCCAGCTTGGCGGCCCAGGCGGCGGTCGCCTCGCGCAGTTCCTCGCGCGGGACCACCTTGTTCACCATGCCGAAGTTATAGGCCCGCGCGGCCGGCATCCGTTCGCCCAGCAGCAGGAATTCCTTGGCCACGCGCGGCGGCAGTTCATAGGCGTGGGCGAAGTACTCGACCCCCGGGATGCCCATCATCGGCACGACGGGATCCTGGAAGAAGGCGTCTTCGCTGGCTACGATCAGGTCGCAGACCCAGGCCAGCATCAGCCCCCCGGCGATGCAAGCGCCCTGGACCATGGCGATGGTCGGCTTGGGAATGTCGCGCCAGCGGCGGCACATGCCCAGGTACTGTTCCTGCTCGCGGGTATAGAGCAGCTCGGCGGCCGGCTTGTTGGTATGCGGACCGATCATCAGCCGCTTGTCGAATTCGTGGTGCAGATCGCGCCCCGGCGTGCCGATGTCGTGCCCGGCGGAGAAGTGCTTGCCTTCGCCCGCCAGCACGATTGCGCCCACGCTGTCATCCTGGACGGCACGGTTGAAGGCATCGTCCAGCGCATAGGTCATCTGCCCGTTCTGGGCATTGTTGAACCCCGGCCGGTTCATCGTGATCCAGGCCACGCCGTCGATCACTTCATACCGCACCGGTTCGGCGGTTTCGTATTCTGGCGTGGCGTCCAGCGGTTCGACGAGTTCGCGTCCCTTGGTCATGCGGCGGCCTTTCGGGCTGGGGGATTATCCTTGATCACGCTGGCGCGGATGTTGTGCGGATCGAGGCTGGCGATGATCGCCAGCGCCTCGGCATCGGGCAGGGCGGTCTCACCGGCCACCGCGTCGATCAGGGCAAAGCCTGTGGCTTCCTGCACTTCGGCAAAGGTCACGCCCGGATGGAGCGAGATCACCCGCACCGCATGGTCCGGTCCGCCGAAATCCATCACGCACAGGTTGGTCACGATCGTGCGCAGGTCGACGGCGGAATAGTTGCCGCCCGGCACACGCCTGGCCGGATTGTAGCCCACGCCCGAAACCATATCGACCTCGCCCGGCACGAAGACGCGCGGGGTGTGCCCGGGGAAGAAGAAGCTGTTGGGATGGTAGATCGTGTTGCCCGGAAAGCCGCGCACGCCCAGCATCTGCGTCTTGGGCTGGCGGTGGGTGCCGCCCAGCTGCGACAGGTTGATCTGGCCGAACCGGTCGATCTGGGTGGGGGTGACCATGGCATGGCGCCGCCCGGTCCAGACCGCCGCATCGAAGAAGCGGCTGAACGGCAGGTAGCCGGCGGCCTTGCGATCGTCATAGCCGCGCGGGCCCAGCGGCACCGGCTGCTCGACCAGGTAGGCCTCGCCATCGGTCATCATCAGTTCGGGGCTGTGGGTCAGCTTGGCGAGCCCGGCGGCGAGGCGCGGCACCGGGCCGACGCCCGTGGCAATGATCTCGCCATTGTTCCGGAAGGCTTCCGAACAGGCGAAGATGCAGAGTTCTGCGAGAGTTACCTGGGTCATCAGAAAATCGGCAACGGCAGAGCCGTCACCGCCTCCTTGCCGCCGAACCCGGCGAGGTAGGCTTCCTCGCTCGCGCCGACGAAACGGTCACACACCGCAGCCCAGTCATCCGGATCCTTCGCGGCATCGGCATAGGCCTTGAAGGCCTTCATGTCCCAGCCATAGGCCGGGGGCATCGAGCTGGGGTGGGCGCCGCAGGGAACGTGGCTGACCCCGCTGATGAAGGCGCGCTCGACGATGTTGGCCTGGGCATCGCCGGGGTAATGGTCTTCCATCCGGTCAACCAGTTCCTCGCAGCTGACATAGGTTTTCGCGGCGGCGCGGGCGAACCACTCGTCGTAATAGACATCGGGACCGAAGGCCTGGATGTTGCCGCGCCAGTCGCTGCGATTGACGTGGAGCAGCGCGGCATCAAGCTTCAGCGCCGGCATGGCGATCAGTGTTTCGCCATCGGCATAGGGCGATTGCACGGTCTTGAGCCCGCCCAGTTCGGCCAGGTCAGTGCCCAGGCCAACGCGGGTGGGCAGGAACGGCAGGCCGAAGGCGGCGGCCTTGAGGCCCCACTGGAACATTCCCTCGTCCAGTTCCAGCACCTCGATCTGCCCAGCTTCGCGGCTTTTCCGGAACCACGGCTCCAGCGGGATCGCATCGAGGCTGACGAAGGCGAAGACCAGCTTGCGGACCTTGCCGGCGGCGCAGAGCATGCCGACATCCGCGCCGCCATAGGCGACGACGGTCAGGTCCTTCAGGTCCGAGCGCAGGATCTCGCGCACCAGGGCCATCGGCTTGCGCCGCGGGCCCCAGCCGCCGATCCCCAGCGTCATCCCGTCGCTGAGTTGCCCGACGATTTCCGCCGGGGTCATGCGTTTGTCCAACATGGTCATTCGGCTGCCTGCTGTTCTTTCATGGCCTTCTGCCAGGCCCATTCGTGGCCCCAGATGCTGATCCCCTTGTGGCGGGTGACCTCCCAGCTGGCCGGGTCGATCACCAGGCTGTCGCAGCCGATCTCGAGGTCGAAACCGCCCGGGGTCTGGACATAGAAGCCGACCGTCTCGTCGTTGTAATGCTGGCCCAGCGAAGCGCTTTCGGGATAGCCCATGGCCTTCATCCGGTCATAGGCCTTGCCCACCTCGACCAGGCTGGGCAGTTCCAGCATCAGGTGGACGCAGCCCGAGGGCGGGACCGGGCCTTCGCCCAGCGCGATCGAATGGTGGCGGCCATTGTCGGCGTGCATGAAGGCAAAGCCCATGCCCGGATCGTCCGGACCGCCGCCGCCAAAGAAGAAGCGCGGCATGTCGGTTTCGTGGAAGCCGACGACATCGCGGTAGAAGGTCACGCATTCGTCGAAGTTGGGAGCGGAGAAGACCGCGTGGCCCATGCCCATCTCGCCGGTAATGAAATTGGCAATGCCCAGCGGCGAGACGAAGGGCGTCTCGGCCACGCTGTCACCACAATAGAATTCCAGCCCGTTGCCCGCCGGATCGCTGGTCCGGAAGAAGCGTTCGACCCCGCGCAGCGCGGCTTCGTCAGCCGAGCCGGTAGAGACGGGCCGTCCGGCGGCGGCAATCGCACTGGCCAGGGCATCAAGCGCCGCGGCGCTGTCCACCTCATAGGCGGCGGCGACAAACCGGTCCTGCGCGCCCGGTTCGATCCGGAAGCGGAAGGGCCGCTGGTCGATCCGGTAGAGCTGCGCGCCATCGGCCGCATCGGGCGCGCGCATCACGCCCGCCAGTTGGGTGAGGAAGCGGTCCCACTGCTGCGGCTGGGTGGTCTCGATGACCACATAGCCAAGCGCCTTGATGCCCATGGCCGTCAGTTTCCTTTCACGAGGTCGAGGAAATAGGGGCGTTCGCCCCCGCCATCGACGTTGATTCTTGCGCCGCTGACCCAGCTGGCGAGCGGTGAGCAGAGCCACAGGACGGCCCCGGCGAGGTCATCGCCCGTGCCCATGCGCTGCAGCGGCATCGACCGGCCGACTGCGGCCTGAGCCTCGGCATCGCCATAGGTCGCCTCGGCGTTCTCGGTCTGCATCAGCCCGGCGATGATCGCGTTGACCCGGATTCCGGCCGGGCCCCATTCCTGCGCCAGGCTTTGCGTCAGGTTGAGCAGCCCCGCCTTGGCCGCGCCATAGACCGCGGTGCCGGGCGAGGGGCGGATGCCCGAAACGCTGGCAATATTGACGATATTGCCCCCGCCCGCCGCGACCATGTGCGGGTGGGCGGCCTGGGCCAGATAGAGCGGGGCGACCAGGTTGAGCTTCAGGATCGCCTCGATGAAGCGCGGGCTGGCGGCCTCGGCCGCCGTGGCGGGCGAGCCGCCGGCATTGTTGACCAGGATATCGATCCGGCCATGGGCAGCGACGATCCCATCAACCAGCGCGCGGGCCGCATCGGCATCGCGGATATCGGCAGCGGTGAAAGATACGCCTGCGGGCAGGCTGTCCGGCGCATTGCGGGCGCAGGCCACCACGGTGCAGCCGGCCTCGGCCAGGCGGGCCGAGATTGCCCGGCCCAGCCCGCGCGTGCCGCCGGTGACGAGCGCCACCTTGCCGGTCAGATCAATGTTCAGTGCCTGTGCCAAACCGGCCATTCCCCCAAAGTGCCCACTTCAGTGAATCGCGGGATCAACTGCGTGGTCAAACCGCATTATCGGAAGTCAAACGGCTTTTCAATTGACGATTTGCGTATCAAACGATAGAAAATTTTACGAGGCCCGCTATCCCGCAGGGCTGAGTCGAAGCAAGCAAGAGGAATCCGGGAGAATGGCCACCGCAGCCGTGCAGCCGCAGAGCACGCCCTCCGTGCCGACCAGCGCAGAACTGATCGCCCGCGCCAAGGCGATGATCCCCACCCTGAAGGCCAGGGCGCGCGCCTGCGTGGCCAATCGCGACGTTTCGGTCGAAACCATTGCCGAGATGCAGGAAGCCGGCTTTTTCCGCATCCTCCAGCCCAAGCGCTATGGCGGTTACGAGATGCACCCGAACGTGTTCTTTGAGGTGCAGAAGGCCCTGGCCGAAGGCTGCATGTCGACCGGCTGGATGTATGGCGTGCTCGGCTGCCACCCCTATGAGATGGCCCTGTTCCATGACGAGGCCCAACAGGAAGTCTGGGGCGATAACCCTGCCATGCTGGTTTCGTCGACCTATCAGCCGGTGGGCAAGGTCACCCATGTCGAGGGCGGTTTCCGCCTGTCGGGCCACTGGGGTTTCTCGACCGGTTCGGTTCATTGCGGCTGGGTGCTGCTGGGCGCGTTCTGCCCGCCCAAGGACGATGGCACCCCGGCCGAAATGCGCACCTTCCTGCTGCCGCGCAGCGATTACACCATCGGCAAGGACGCCTGGCACACCTTTGGCCTGCAGGGCACCGGCAGCCACGACATCATCGTCGATGACGTCTTCGTGCCGGACTACCGCACCCACCGGTCGATCGACGGGTTCCTCTGCCAGAACCCCGGCCAGGATGTGAACACCGGCCCGCTCTATCGCCTGCCCTGGGCGCAGGTCTTCGTCCGCTCGGTCTCGACCGCGGCTTTCGGCGGTGCGCAGGCGGCGATCAATGCTGCCATGCAGATCATGCAGGACCGCGTTTCGACCAACACCGGCAAGGCCTCCAAGCAGGACCCGATCCTGCACGCCGCGATCGCCCGCGCGATTGCCGAAAAGGGTGAGATGGAAACCACCCTTCGCCTGACCTTCGAGGACCTGATGGGCTATGCCGAACGCGGCGAGGCGATCCCGATGGAAAAGCGGGCGTTCTATACCTACCAGTCGGCCACGGTGGTGCGGCGGCTGGCCGGGCTGATTGACGATGTCGTCCAGCTGCTGGGCGGCCGGGCGATCTACATGACCAGCGACATCATCCAGCCCTGGCTCGATCTCCACGCCGGCCGCGCCCACGTGGCCAACGATCCCGCCAACCGGACCGGCGATGCGGTGAACGCCATGCTGGGCGAAGCGCCGCTCAACCCGTTCCTGTAACGCGCGATCGAGGGAGAGGGGACATGACCGGGTTGACGGAAGCGACTTACACGGTTGCGGGCGGCTATCAGATCCACCTGAAGTCGGCCGGGGCAGGGCCGGTGGTGGTCTTCATCCACGGCAGCGGGCCGGGGGCATCGGGGGCTTCGAATTTCCGCCAGAACTGGCCGGAATTCGTCGCGGCCGGCTACCAGGTGATCCTGCCTGACATGATCGGCTATGGCGCTTCATCCAAGCCCGAGGGGATCGACTATACCCTGCAGCTGTTCACCGACACGCTCTATGATGCGCTGCGCCAGCACGGGATCGAACGGGCCATCCTGGTCGGCAATTCGCTGGGCGGCGGGGTGGCGATCCAGTTGACGCTCGACCATCCGGAGTTCACCGAGCGGCTGATCCTGATGGCGCCAGGCTGCATCGAGGAGCAGGCCGACTACTTCAAGATGCCGGGGATCACCAAGATGGTCTCCAACTTCGGCGGGCCGGATTTCAACCTGGACGAGCAGCGCCGACTGATCGGCAACCTGGTTCATCTCGATTTCGCCCCGAACATTCCCGATGCCCTGGTGCAGGAGCGCTTCGCCGTGGCCCGCACCCAGCCCAAGGACGTGCTGGTGCGGATGCGCACCCCCAACCTTGGCCCGCGCGTGGGCGAGCTGAACGTGCCGATCTTCGTGCTGTGGGGGCTGAACGACGAATTCTGCCCGGAAAGCGGCGCGCGCCATTTCCTGGATCGCTGTGCCGACGCCCGCTGCATGACCTTCACCCGCACCGGTCACTGGGTGCAGGTCGAACGGGCGGCGGAATTCAACCGCTACAGCCTGGAATTCCTGCGTGGCTGATGGCTATCCGCTGATCCCGGAAGAACTGCCGGGCCAGTTCCGCGCGGCGATGCGGCGGCTGGCGGCTTCGGTCGCCGTGGTCGCGGCGCGGGGCGAGAGCGGACCGGTCGGCATGGCGGCCACCTCGATCACTTCGCTCACCGTCGATCCGCCGGCCGTGCTGGTCTGCGTCAACCGTTCCACCCTGCTGCACGGCCTGCTGGTGCCGACCGCGCCATTGTCGGTAAACCTGCTCGCCCGCGACCAGCAGGACGTTTCGGCGGCCTTTGGTGGCGGCGTACCGCAGGAACAGCGGTTCGGGATCGGTGACTGGCGCGAAGGCTTCAATGGCCTGCCCGAACTGGCCGGGGCCCAGGCCAACCTCAGCTGCGTGATCGATGCGATGCTGGCCTATGGCACCCATTCGATCGTCATCGCCCGCGTGCTGCGCGCCACCGTCAGCGATACGGTCGCGCCGCTGATCTACCAGGACGGAGCATACTTGTGAGCCTGCGCGAAGACCTCTCCGCCGAACTCTATGCTGCCCTGCGTGAACGGCGCACGGTCGCGCCGCTGATCGAGCGCCATCCCGATCTGACCGTCGACGATGCCTATGCCATTTCGCTCGGTTTCCTGGCCCGCCGCCAGGCCGATGGCGAACGCGTGGTCGGCAAGAAGATCGGCGTGACCAGCAAGGCCGTGCAGGACATGCTGGGCGTCCACCAGCCCGATTTCGGTTTCCTGACCGACTGGATGGAAGTGGGCGCGGAAATCGACATCGAGGCCAAGGCCCTGATCGCGCCGCGCGCCGAGGCCGAGATCGCCTTCGTGCTGAAGCACAGCCTCAACGGCCCCGGCGTCACCGCCGCCGATGTCATGGCGGCAACCGACTACATCGCCCCCTGCTTCGAGATTGTCGACAGCCGGATCCGCGACTGGAAGATCGGGATCATCGATACCGTCGCCGACAATGCCTCTTGCGGGGTCTTCGTGCTGGGCGAGGGGCGGGCCGACCCCCGCGCGCATGACCTGCCCGCGCTGCACGTCACCGTCACCAAGAACGGCGCGCCGCTGTCGGAAGGCTATGGCCGCGCGGTCCAGGGTGATCCGGCCCAGGCGGTGGCCTGGCTCGCCAATACGCTGGGCGCCTATGGCGTCACGCTCGATGCCGGGGACGTGATCCTGTCCGGCAGCCTGGTCCCGCTGGAACCGGCGGTGAAGGGCGATGTCTTTGAAATGACCCTGCACGGTGTTGGCACCTGCACGGCCCGGTTTGTCTAAGGAAGCAGCAATGGCACGCGTGAAGGCCGCGATCATCGGTTCGGGCAACATCGGCACCGACCTGATGATGAAGATGATCAAGTATCCGCAGAACATGGAACTGGCGGCAGTCGTGGGGATCGATCCTGCGTCCGAAGGCCTGGCCATGGCTCGCGAACATGGCATCGCCACCACGCACGAGGGGATCGAGGGGCTGAAGCAGCTGCCCTGCTATCCGGAAATCGGCATCGCCTTCGATGCCACCAGCGCCTATGCCCACAAGGCCCATGACGAGGCGCTGCGCGCCGACGGGATCCAGGTGGTGGACCTGACCCCGGCCGCGATCGGGCCGTTCACCGTGCCGCCGGTCAACATTAGCCAGCACCTCGATCAGCCCAACGTCAACATGGTGACCTGCGGCGGCCAGGCCACGATTCCGATGGTCGCCGCCGTCGCCCGCGTGACCGACAAGCTGCACTATGCCGAGATCGTCGCCTCGGTCTCCTCGCGCTCGGCTGGCCCCGGCACCCGCGCCAATATCGACGAGTTCACCCGCACCACTGCCCGCGCGATCGAGGTGGTTGGCGGGGCGACCCGGGGCAAGGCGATCATCATCCTCAACCCGGCCGAGCCGCCGATGATCATGCGCGATACGGTGTTCACCCTGTCCGAAGGCGGCAGCGAGGAGGCGATCCGCCGCTCGGTCGAGGAGATGGTGGCCGAGGTGCAGAAGTATGTACCCGGTTACCGGCTGAAGCAGGAAGTCCAGTTCGAGCGCTTCGGCGACAACAACAGGCTGAAGATCCCCGGCATGGGCGAATTCACCGGCATCAAGTCGATGATCATGCTCGAGGTCGAGGGGGCGGGCGATTACCTGCCGAGCTATTCGGGCAATCTCGACATCATGACCGCCGCGGCGAAGGCCACGGGCGAACTTCTCGCGGCGCGGAGGATGGGACAGTGAACAGCACATTCAACGTCGCAGCCGGCGACAAGCTCTACATCCAGGACGTGACCCTGCGCGACGGGATGCATGCCGTGCGCCACATGTACGGGATCGGCCATGTCCGCGCGATTGCGGCGGCGATCGAGGCGGCCGGCGTCGACGCGATCGAGGTGGCCCACGGCGATGGCCTGTCGGGCGCCAGCTTCAACTATGGCTTTGGTGCCCATACCGACTGGGAATGGCTGGAGGCCGTGGCCGAAGTGCTCGACAAGTGCGTGCTGACCACGCTGATCCTGCCGGGCGTCGGCACGGTCGAGGAACTGCGCCGCGCCTATGACATCGGCGTCCGCTCGGTCCGCGTGGCGACGCATTGCACCGAGGCTGACGTATCGAAGCAGCACATCGGCATTGCCCGCGACTTGGGCATGGACGTGTCCGGCTTCCTGATGATGAGCCACATGATCGAGCCCGATCAGCTCGCGCAGCAGGCACTGCTGATGGAAAGCTATGGCGCGCAGTGCGTCTATGTCACCGACAGCGGCGGCGCGCTCGACATGGACGGGGTGCGCGCCCGGTTCGAAGCCTATGACCGGGTGCTGAAGCCCGAGACCCAGCGCGGGATGCACGCGCACCATAACCTGTCGCTGGGCGTCGCCAATTCGATCGTTGCGGCCCAGTGCGGGGCGGTGCGGATCGACGCCAGCCTCACCGGCATGGGCGCGGGCGCGGGCAATGCCCCGCTCGAAGTGTTCGTGGCCGCCGCGGACCGCAAGGGCTGGAACCACGGCTGCGATGTCAGCCTGCTGATGGATGCGGCCGAGGACCTGGTCCGACCGCTCCAGGACCGGCCGGTGCGGGTCGACCGCGAAACGCTCAGTCTGGGCTATGCCGGGGTCTATTCCAGCTTCCTGCGCCACGCCGAAAAGGCCAGCGAGACCTATGGCATCGACACCCGCGAGATCCTGCTCGAACTCGGCCGCCGCAAGATGGTGGGCGGACAGGAAGACATGATCGTCGATGTCGCTCTGGATATGGTGAAGGCCCGCAATGGCTGAAATCTCGCAGCACCGCCCCTATCCCGCCGCCGAAGTTCCTGGCTGGGATTTCGAAACCGACGTGGCCGTGATCGGCTTTGGCGCGACGGGCGCCTGCGCCGCGATCGAGGCGGCCGATGCGGGCGCGCGGGTCATGCTGTTCGAGCGCAATTCGGGCAGCGGCGGGGCGTCGGGCCTGTCCGGCGGGGAAATCTATATCGGCGGGGGCGGCGGTACCGATGCCCAGCGCGCGGCGGGTTTCGAGGATTCGACCGAGGATTTCACCGCCTATCTCAAGCTGGCGGGCGGCCCCTGCGTCGATGAGGCCAAGTGCGAGCTCTATGGTCGCGAGGCGCTGAACCACTATGCCTGGCTGAAGGCGCAGGGCGTGCCCTATCGCGGCAATTACCTGCCCGGCAAGCTGATCGAGCCGACCGATGACAGCACCCTGATCTGGTCGGGCAGCGAGGCGGCGGCGCCGTTCTGCGATCTGGCGAGGCCCGCCCCGCGCGGCCACGTGATCCAGCACATGGGCTGGGGCGGCGGGCGTCCGCTGGTCGACGTGCTGGAGGCCAGCGCGCGCGCCAAGGGCGTGGAAGTGCTGACCGATGCCCGCGCCCTGGCGCTGGTGCAGGATGGTGAGCGGATCGTCGGGCTGGTGGTTCGGATCGACAACCAGCCGCGCTTCGTCAAGGTGGCACGCGGCGTGGTGCTGGCCACCGGCGGCTTCGTCTTCAACGAGGCGATGCGGCGCAAGCACTGCCCCGAGACCTTCAAGCTCAACGATCCGATCGGTGACAAGGACGATGGCCTGGGGATCGAGCTGGGCCTCGGCGCGGGGGGCGAGGCGATCCACATGGACCAGTTCTTCACCACCTGTCCGTGGACCATGCCGGAAAGCCATGCCTATGGCGTCTTCGTCAACACCAAGGGCCAGCGCTTCATCAACGAGGACTGCTATCACGGACGGGTCAGCCGCTGCGCGGTCGACCAGCCGGGCGGCAAGGTCTACCTGCTGCTCGACAATGCGCATTTCGTCCAGCCGATGGACTTCGCCCGGATGCGGATCGCCGGCACCGGCGAGACCTGGGATGAGGTCGAGGCCGAGCTGGAACTGCCGCAGGGCACGCTCAGCGCGACCATGGCGGTCTATAACGAGCACGCGCGGCAGGGCCGCGATCCGCTGTTCGACAAGCGGGTGCCGATCCTGGTGCCGCTGGACCAGGGGCCGTTCATCGCGCTCGAGCTGGATTTCCACGACAGCTATTTCAGCTTCTTCACCCTCGGCGGGCTCAAGACCTCGACCGATGGCGAAGTGCTGGACCGGGGCGGGGTACCGATCCCCGGCCTGTTCGCGGCCGGGCGCTGCACTTCGGGCCTGCCGGCCTGGGGACATGGCTATTCATCCGGGATGAGCCTGGCCGACTGCACCTTCTTCGGCCGCCAGGCCGGCCGCAAGGCTGCCGGTGCCTGACCGGATTGCCGAGCAGCTGCGGCTGCTGGAGGACCGCGAGGCGATCCGCGACCTGATCGCCCGCTATGGCCCGCTGGCCGATGCTGGCAATGCCGAAGCCGTGGCCGCGCTGTGGCGCGAGGATGGCGTCTATGCTGTCGGCGGTATGGGCGAGGCGCGGGGACACGAGGCCATTGCCGCGCTGATCAGCGGCCCGGTCCACCAGTCGCTGCTGGCCGATGGCTGCGCCCATGTCCTGACCAGCCCGGCGATCGATCTGGACGGCGATGATGCCGTGGCCCGCTGCCACAGCGTGGTCTTTCGCCACGAGGATGGCGAATGGGCGCCAGTGCGCGTGGCTGCCAACCGCTGGGAACTGCGACGCGGCGCCGACCGGCTGGCAGGTGGTGCGCCGCGACAATGCCTTGCTGGATGGCAGCGCGGCGGTGCGAGCCCTGCTCAGCTGACCAGCTGGCCGCCGTCCACCACCAGCACCGTCCCGGTGGCCTTGCGCGCCTTGTCCGAGGCAAGGAAGGCGACGGCTTCGGCAATATCCTCGGGATCACAGCTGCCATCGACCAGCTTGGGCATGCCGCGCAAGACCATCGGCCAGTCGATCTCACCCTCTGGCGGTGCCTGCTTGGTCATCGGGGTGTTGACGTGGCCGGGGCAGACCGCGTTGATCCGCACGCCACTGGGCGCATATTCCGCGGCAAGGGCGGTGGTCATGCCCACCACCGCATGCTTCGAGGCGCAATAGGCGGCGGTATAGATCATGCCCCGCAGGCCCGAGGTCGAGCCGATGTTGACCACGTTGCCCTTGGCTTTGACCAGGTGCGGCAGGGCCGCCTGGCACAGCACGAAGACGCTGGTCGTGTTGATCCGCAGGATCCGTTCGAAATCCTCGACGGCAAAGCTTTCGGTCGGAGCCCACTTGAGCAGGCCGGCGACATTGCACAGCACGTCGAGCCCGCCTTCGGCCGCCTTGGCCACCAGCGCGCGGCAGGATGCGTGATCCTCGGCATTGTAGACCACCGGCGTGGCCGCGGCGCCGATCAGGGCGGCGGTTTCGGCCAGGCCCGCTGCGTTGATATCGCCGATGATCACCTGCGCGCCTTCGCGGGCGAACAGCAGCGCCGTGGCCCGGCCGATCCCCGATGCCGCGCCGGTAACCAGCACCCGCTTGCCTTCAAACCGCATTGCCATTCTCCTCAGCCGAAAGTCTCTGGCGCTTCGCCCATCACGGTCACGCTGGGCCGTCCGTTATCGTCCACGGCGTGGATCAGGCAGGACAGCCGCCGCGAGCGCGTTTCCGCGATCCACCAGCGCCCGTTCCGCCGCACATAGACGTCATCGTATTCCACCCCCATCTGGGTCAGCGTGCGGCTGGCCAGGTTGATGTTGTGGAACAGCAGCGACCACTGGCCGGTGGCCCGGTCGGCACCGTCAAAGGCGATCACCCCGTTGGCGCCGTGGTGGATATCGAACACGCCCGGTGCGCAGCCCAGCTCGGCATAGACCGCCACGAAGGCTTCGCGGTCGGCAAAGGCGGGGAAGCCGTCATAGGCGATGACGGCTTCCTCCGGCAGCAGGCAGTCACGCACTACCGCGGGATCCTTGGTATCGCAGGCGCGCAGGTAGCGGGCCTTGAGATCGCGGATCGCGCGGTCGTCCTCCAGCCGTTGCAGCCGCTCCTCGAGCGTCGCCATCCCGGTCAGAACTTCACGCCCACGGTCACGCCAAAGGTGCGCGGCTCGGGGAAATAGCCCAGCAGGATGCCGCCGAAGCCCGGGCCGAAATCGATGAAGTTGGCCGGATCGGCTTCCTTGGTGAGGTTGCGGACAAAGCCCGAGATTTCCGCCTTCACCCCGCCCAGCGGGATCTCGGCCACGCTGGCGCGCAGGTTGACGATGGTGCGCCCCTTCGACTGGCTCGATCCGGCAACCTGGTCGGACCGCGTCGGCATGACCAGCGGATAGGGGAAGGTATAGTACTTCGAGACATAGCTGACATCGCCGTACAGGTTCAGCTTGCCCCAGTCGCCGCTCAGCGCTTCCCAATCGAAGCCCAGCGAGGCCGTCGTCTTCGGCGCGTGCGGGAAGGCGCGGTTGGCGGACACGTCTACCCCGCCATCAATGAAGCTCTTGTACTTGGGATCGAGGATCGCCAGCGAGCCGTTGATCGTCAGGCTGTCGACCGGGCGCAGCACGGTCTCGAATTCAAGGCCCTGGATCCGCGCGCCGGCGGCGTTGCGGATGATCGAAGCGGCCCCGGTGGTGGCGGTGAAGACCGACAGCTGCATGTCCTTGTGCTCGCTGCGGAAGGCCGCGACGTTGAAGATCACCCGGCCATCGGCCAGCTTGGTCTTCACACCCACTTCATAGCTGTCGACCTTTTCCGGGCGATAGGGATTGCACAGTTCGGTCGCCCCGCTCGGGCAGGCGGCGGTCGGCGCGACGAAGACGTTGGTTTCGCCGTTGAAGCCGCCCGATTTGAAGCCCTGGGCAAAGCGGGCATAGAGATTGATGTTGTCGCTCGCTTCCCAGGCCAGCGTCACGGCGGGCGAGAAGTTGTTGTACTTCGCGTCCGGGATCACGCCGTAGGGCAGATTGGCCACCACCAGCGGCGCGAAGATGCTGTTGCCGACATCGCGGTTGACCCGGAAATAGCGGCGGACGTCCTTCTTTTCGTGGGTATAGCGGCCGCCGAGCGTTACCTTCAGTGCGTCGGTCAGCTTGTAGTCGAGCTGGGCGTAAAGCGCGAAAGCCTGGGTGTTCGAGCCATAGTCCGATTGCAGGTCAACGCCGCCGCCGAAATAGGTCTGCGGGTTCAGCGTTTCGGCCTTTTCGTCGAAATAGAACCCGCCCAGCACATAGCTGAGGCGGCCATCGGCCAGTTCGCCGGTCAGCTGCAGTTCCTGGCTGAAGGCGTGGTAATCGGTGATCCGCTGGGTGAAGGCCACCGGCAGCGGCGATCCATCAAGGTCCAGCCCATCGGCCCAGGCGAGGTCGCGGTAGGCGGTGATCGACTTGAGCGTGGCACTGCCCAGTTCGGCGGTCAGCGTCAGCGCATGGCCATAGGAGCGCGAACGCTCATAGGCCGGGGCATCGATGGCCGCGGTCGAGACGCGGTTGGGGTTGGTATAGAGATTGAGCGGGAAGAAGGCTCCGCCAAAGGCATAGCCGGGCGAGGCCGGATCGAAGATGTCGCGCGGATCGCCGTTGCGGTTGACCCGCAGCAGCTGCGAGAACGGCGGGTCCTGGTTCGCCTTGCTGTAGTCATAGGTATAGTCGGCAGTGATGCTGTCGGACAGCTGCGCGCGCAGCTGGACCATGAAGCTGCCCGAATCGATCGAGTCGGTGCGATCCTTGCCGGAGGGCGAATTGGGCACGAGGTCAATCAGGCCGTTGCGCTTGCGATACTGGCCCGAGACCTTGACCGAGAAGGGACCGAACTGCGGCAGGTTAAGCACGCCTCGCAGCTTCACCTCGTTGAAGCTGCCATAGGTGGCGTCGAAGGCTCCGCCCAGTTCGCCGCTCGGCTTCTTGGTGACCAGGTTGACCGCACCGGCGAGGGCATTGCGGCCATAGAGCGTGCCCTGCGGGCCGCGCAGCAGTTCCACCCGCTCCAGATCGGCGACATCGAAGATCGAACCCTGGGCCTTGGCGATGTAGACCCCGTCCAGGTACAGCCCGACCGCCGGTTCCCAGGTGATCGCGGGATTGATGGTCACCGAACCACGGATCGAGATCTGCGAGATCGTCTTCGAGGCGGGTGCCCGTTCGATCTTCACGTTGGGCGCGATGGTGCCCAGCTTGTCGATCGAATCTACGCCCCGACTTTCAAGATAGGCGCTGCCCACCGCCGAGATCGCAATCGGCACGTCCTGCAGGTTTTCCGAGCGCTTCTGGGCGGTAACGACGATATCGCCGATGCCATCATCGGGTGCCTGCGCGGCATCCTGGGCCAGGGCCGGTGTGACCGCGACAGTGGACAGGGCAAGCAATGAGGCAGTGCAGAACAGACGCATGGTGATCCCTCCCGAAACGCAGCCCGGCCATCGAATGTGGCCGATTACTGCGTAGCTCAATTTGGGCATGATTACGCGATTCAAGATTGCAGGGCAATAAGAAAGGAAATAGCGTAGTCAGAGATATAGATAACTACGCGTTTGGAGGGGTGATGCTTTCGATTGCGCTGGCCGTGGCGACGGCAGGATTGCCAGCGGTGGAGCAATGCCGGGCCGTATCGCAGGATCCGGAGGCTGCGCTGGCCTATTCCACCGGGCTGCAGGGCTTCATCTACGGTTATCCGCTGGTCGACCTCGGCAAGCAGCAGCATAACGAGACGCACCGGATCGCTGCTGACCAGCCGGTCGCCGCGCCGGTCAATACGATCGCGGTCTATCCTCACCTGCTGACGCCCGAAACGCAGGGGCAATTGCGCGCGGCGAATGCCGATACGCTCTATCTCAACGCCTGGCTCGACCTGTCGCGCGGTCCGGTCCTGCTTGATGTGCCGGCCTTCGGGGCGCGGTATTACACGCTTGCCTTCATGGACCTTTACGGCAAGCCGTACCACCTGGGCACGCGGACCAATGGGGGCGCGGCCCGGCGCTATGCGTTGGTCGGGCCGAGCGGAGGCACCGTGCCGGACGGCTACGAGGCGCTGCGGTTACCGACCGACACGGCGTGGATGCTGGGCCGGGTGCTGGTGACCGGACAGTCCGATCTGGCGGCGGCGAAGACTGCCGCCGCCGCGATCAGGATGACCGGCGCGGCGGGCCAGCCGGTGACCGATGCCGAACCGCTCCGCCCGTTCGACAGCCTGCTCTATTTCCAGATGCTCAATTCGGCCCTGCGGACGGTTCCGGCCCGGCCCGGCGAGGCGGCGCTGATGGCGCAATTCGACCAGGCGGGCTTCGGCCCCGGGCGGCAGTTCGATCCCGCTGCGCTCAAGCCGGGCGAGACGCTGGGCCTGGGCTGCGCGGTGCGCATGGGGCCGCAGGTGCTGGCCAGCCGGGGCTTCCGTCCGGCACGGGTGCAGAACGGCTGGATGTGGTCGGGCGCGATGGCCGATCCGGGCAACGACTTCCTGCTGCGGGCCGAAGTGGCGCGCGGTGGTTATGTCAATGCGCCGGAGGAATCGATCTACCCGGCCGCCATCACCGACGATCGCGGCGAACCGCTGCGCGGGGACCGGCAGTACCGCATCCGCTTTGCCAGGGGCGCCTTGCCGCCGGTCGCCGCCTTCTGGTCGCTGACGGCTTATGACCGGGCCAGCTCTCAGCTGATCGCCAATCGCCTGCAGCGCTACAATATCGGTGACCGTACACCGGGCCTGCGCTTCGACAAGGATGGCGGCCTGACGCTTTACCTTTCAGCGACCAAACCAAAAGCCGGCACGGCCAACTGGTTGCCGGTTCCCGCCACCCCGTTTCACGTCGTGCTGCGGATGTACCTGCCGCAGCCGCAAGCGCTTGACGGCAGCTATGCGCTGCCGCCGATCGAAAGGATCGATCCTTGATGCGTCCGACCACCACCATCGATGCCTTCTCGCCCGAGGCCTATGCCGACGAAGCCGGGATAGCCGAGCGTTTCCGCCAGATGCGCGCCCAGGGGGACGTGCTGTGGGTGGAGCAGGAACCCTACCGCCCGTTCTGGGCCGTGCTGCGCCACAAGGACATCATGGAGGTGGAGCGCAACAACAAGGTGTGGCTCAACGCCCCGCGGCTGACCCTGCTGCCGGCCTGGTTCGAGGATCGCACCCTGGCCCAGTTCGGCAGCCGGACCGGTCCGGTCCGCACCTTGCTCGACATGGATGAGCCCGATCACCGCAAGCATCGCAAGTTGACCCAGTCGTGGTTCAACTCGAAGTTCCTCAACACCCTGCGCGAGCGGATGAAGCTGCTGGCCCGCGAATATGTCGACCGGATCGCCGAGCTTTCGGCGCAGGGGCCGTTCGATTTTGTCGAGGAGATCGCGGTGCCCTATCCGCTGATCATGATCACCTCGATCCTGGGCCTGCCGGAAAGCGACGCACCGCTGGTGCTGCGCCTGACCCAGGAACTGTTCGGCGCCAGCGATCCCGATCGCAATGCCAATGGCGATTTCGGCCTGGCGACAGCGATGGAGTTCTTTGGCTACCTTGGCGGCGTGGTCCAGCAGCGGCGCGCCGATCCGCAGGACGACCTGATGTCGGTAGTGGCCACCGCGCAGATCGATGGCGCGCCGCTGTCCGACATGGACACGCTGTCATACGGGATGCTGCTGGCCGCCGCCGGGCACGACACGACCAGTTCCAGCGTTGGCGTGGGCATGATGCAGCTGGCCCGCAATCCGGCCGAATTCGCCAAGCTCCAGGCCGATCCCGCCCTGATCGGGCCCGCCGCGCAGGAAATCTTCCGCTGGGCCACGCCGGTGCGGCACTTCATGCGCACCGCAGCCGTCGATACCGAGATCGCCGGGCAGCCGATCGCGGCGGGTGAGCAGGTGGCGATCCTGTACCTTTCGGCCAATCGCGACGAGCGCGCTTTCGATGATCCGGACAGTTTCCGCGTCGATCGCAACCCCAACCGCCATCTCGGCTTCGGCTATGGCGCGCACCATTGCCTGGGCCGGATCCTGGCCGAGATGGAGGTGGAGGCGCTGTTCGCGGAAATCGCCGCCCGCGTCGCCACGATCGAGCTTGCGGGCGAACCGGAATGGGTCAAGACCAACCACACCGGCGGGCTGAAGCACCTGCCGGTGCGGGTAACCATGCGCTGAATGTGAGGATTGCCGATGACCACGCTTGAAGCCCGGATCGACCGCCTGGAATCGCTCGACGCGATCCGCCAGCTCCCGGCGAAGTACGCGCTCGCGCTCGACATGCGCGACATGGACGCGATGGTTTCGCTGTTTCCGGCCGACGTCCGCGTGGGCAAGGATGCCAGCGGCCGCCAGGCGCTGCGGGCCTATATGGACCGCACCCTGCGCTCGCCTTTCACCGGCACCTCGCACCACATCGGCGGACATGTGATCGAGTTCGACGATCCCGATCATGCCCACGGCGTGGTCTATTCGAAGAACGAGCACGAGACCGGCGCGATGAGTGGGTCATCATGCAGATGATGTATGTCGACGATTACGTCCGCCAGGATGGCCGCTGGCACTTCGCCCGGCGCCTGCCGCTCTATTGGTACGCGACCGACCTCAACAGGCCCCCGGTGGGCGAGAACAAGATGCGCTGGCCCGGGACCGACTGGGTGGAAGGCAACTTCCACAAGCTGTTCCCCAGCTATGCCGAATTCTGGGCGCGCGACGGCGATCATGGCGGGCCGGTGGCCGAACCGGCGCCGCTCGAAGGCTTCCTCAACGCCATGCGCCGCGGTGCCGCCGCGCCGAAGGTGAAAGTGCGGGCGGATTAGGGGGTCAGAACGTCGCCGGCGCGGCGCGCAGGCCGTGGCTGCGGCGGCGCGCATCGCGTTGCTTGCGGCGTTCGGACGGTGTCAGCCAGAAGTCGCGGCCAGCCTGCGCCAGGTAATGCCGCAGCTCCGAGAGCGGCTTGATTTCAGCCGAGCGCAAGGCGCGGCCAGGGTTCGTGCCCGGGGCCAGGCCCTGCCAACGCAGGGTGATGATCCCGTTCGGCTGGCCGCCCGGATCGAGCCAGTTGACGAAGCCGGGATCGCGACTGGCGATCACCCAGGTCAACGTGCCGTCGGCATTGGCCCGGCTCTGGGTCAGGTTCAGGCTACTGGTGCGGTTGATGTAGTCATAGGCAACGCCCCAGGGGTCGGTCAGCTGGATACCCAGCGAGCGGGCGCCCACCGGATCAGCGGTAATCACCAGCGCCTGCCCCGGCTGCAGGGCAAAGTGCCCGGAGGCCGCCATGCCCCGTCCGCCGGGCCGGATGCGCGGGGCGGCAATGGCATTGGCGGGGCGGCTGAACAGGTAGCGATTGTCATAGTCCAGCCAGAAGGGCCCGATCTGGTCGAGCAGGGCAGCGGCCCTGGTCGCAATCTCGGCTTCGGTTGCGAGCGGCTGATCCGGCCCCGCGATGCGCTCGATCGTGAGGGGTAGCGGCCGTTCCCGCTCCCAGTCACCCAGCAGGTCGCGCAGGACGACATGAAATATGCCGCTGGGCGGAATCTGCAAATGGTTGGACCGCGCGCCAGCCGGATCGCTATCGATCGAAATGGTGAAACTGCCATCGGGCGCAATCTGCAACTCGTCATCGCGCAGCGTCGCCAGCAGGATGCCGCCTTCGGCGTTCATCGCCGTCGTGCCGGGGATCGCATCGCGCACCTCGATGTGCAATTGCACCGGTCGCGACGGCAGCAGTTGCCCGCTGATGCGATAGCGGGCCCGACCATCGACATGGGTGATCCGATAGACATTGTCGGGATTGTCGATGCCATAGCCGGAACCGGGCGCGCGCAGCGAGCCAAGGGTCTGGGCCATCTTGCAGCACCAGAACAACTGCGGCCGGACCGGATCGTGAGCAAGGCCGATGGCATAGTGCACGGCCGAGGTCGCAATCGCCCGCGCCGCCAGCCGCAACCGTGCCGACCCGGCAGGGCTGCCGGCCTGCGGATCGGCGGAATAGCGCGCTTCGGTCCGGCGCAGGGCCGCGCGCATGGCTGGCTGGTCCATGATCCGGATCGCCAAGCGTTCGCGCTCGACCTGCGCGGGATTGACCAGCGGGGGACCCGGCCGGGCTTGTGCCGCCAGCGGCGTGCTGGCGACCAGGGCGCTGGCGACGAGAACCAGCAAACATGCCAGCCTGGACAGGGCAGCCTGCCAGACCGCCCGGCTCATTCGGCGTTGCTGCCCGTCAGGTCGTTGGCGGCGATATAGCCAAAGGTCAGCGCCGGGCCGATCGTGACCCCGGCCCCAGGATAGCTCTCGCCCATGGCCGAGGCGGCGCAGTTGCCAATCGCGTAAAGGCCGGGGATCGGCTTGCCTTTCCCATCGAGCACCCGCGCCTTCGGATCGGTCCTGAGGCCGCCATTGGTGCCGATATCGCCGGGGTACATCGGCATGGCATAGAACGGCCCCTTGTTCAGCGGGCGCAGGCAGGGATTGGGGGTGACGCGCGGATCGCCGTACATCTTGTCATAGGCCGCTTCGCCGCGGTGGAAATCGGGGTCCTCGCCCTTGGCGGCGTGCTCGTTGTAGCGGGCGATCGTGGCTTCCAGCCGGGCCGGGTCGACGCCCATTGCCTCGGCCAGCTCGGCAATGGTCCGGCCCTTCTTCAGGATCGTCTTGACCATGCCGTTCTGCGCCCAGTCGGGCACCAGCGGATAGACCGGGCCGACCGGATAGGAATGGCGATAGGTGTGGTCGAACACGAACCAGGTCGGGCTGGCATCGCCATGCTCGCGCTGGCGGCGGGCCATCTGCTGGCCGGTGATGTGATAGGACGCCGCCTCGTTGAGATAGCGTTCGCCCTGCTGGTTGACCATCAGGCTGCCGGGCAGCGCCCGCTCGATCGTGCACAGGCGCCCGCGATCCTCGCCCGGCACGTAGAACACCGGCGCGGCCCAGGTTGATTGCAGGTTCAGCGTGTCCGCGCCCAGCGCCTGGCCGGCACGGATCGCATCGCCGGTGTTGCCGCCGGTCCCGCCCGAATAGAGCGCATTGGGATAGAGCGGGGCGTGCTCGTCACGCATCGCCTGGTTCTTGTCAAAGCCGCCAGCCGCCAGCACCACGCCCTTGCGCGCCCGGATCCGGATCGCCTTGCCATCACGGCGGACCACCGCGCCGACGACCTTGCCCTGTTCGCTGACCAGTTCTTCGAGCCCGCTGTTCAGCCACAGCGGCACCTTGGCCTCGTTCAGCGCCAGCCGCAGCCCGCCCGCCAGGGCATTGCCCAGCGTCAGGCGGCGGTCCTTGCGCGAGGTGAAGCGGAACGGCCAGTCCAGCCAATAGCGCATGAGGCTCCTGGCCAGGTGCCACCACCAGCCCTTGGCCCGGAACAGCAGGATATAGGTCTCGTCAAAGTGCCAGTTGAGATAGCCGAACAGCGAAGCCGCCGGCGAGGCGAAGCGCAGCGTCCGCACATCGTCGCCCAGCCTCTTGCCATCCAGCGGTAGCGGCATGTGGGTGCGATAGCCGGTCGGCGACCCGCCCGGGTTCTCCGCATGGTAATCGGGATAGGGAAAGGCGTGGTATTCGATTTCCGTATTCGCGCCCATCCAGCGCAGCATCCTGGATGCGTTGGTCACATAGGCGCGGATGTTCTCGTCGGGCACATTGTCGGCCGACAGGGCGCGGACATATTTGAAGGCATCATCGACATTGTCGTGAAACCCGGCCTCGGCCGCCTGGTCGCTGGCCGGAATCCAGATCCCCGCGCCCGAAGTGGCCGAAGTGCCGCCCCACAGCCCTTCCTTTTCGACGATCAGCACATCGGCGTGGTTTTTCGCCGCGACCAGCGCGGAGAGCATGCCCCCGGCGCCCGATCCGACTACAAGGACATCGACTTCGCGGTCCCAGCCAGCGCTCATCGTTTTTCTCCTGCGGCTCAGGACGGGATGTAGAGCTGGGCCGACTTGCCGCCATCGACCGGCAGCGCCACCCCGGTGATATAGCTGGCCGCGTCCGACAGCATGAAGACGATCGCCTCGGCCAGTTCCTCGGGCTGCCCGCCCCGGCCCATCGGGATCGCGTCGGCGGTCTTGGCGGCGAGTCCCGGAGCCTTGGTGGCAAAGTCCAGCGTGGCGGCGGTATTCACCTGGCCCGGCACGATGGCATTGACGCGGATGCCCTGCCGCGCGCCTTCCATCGCCGCGACCGCGGTGAACTGGATCAGCGCCGCCTTCGAGGCGGAATAGCTCGAATAGTTGGCCATGGCGCGGATTGCCGTGGTGGAACTGATGTTGACGATCGAGCCCTTGCCCTGCGCCGCCATCACCTTCATCGCCGCCTTGGTCCCGACAAAGACGGCATCGGCGTTGACCGCGAAGTCCTTGCGCCAGTGTTCCAGCTTCAGGCGGCTGATCGGGGCATAGTGGGTCGACATGGCATTGTTGACCAGCATGTCGAGCCGGCCGTGGCGGGCGGCGACATCCTCGATCAGCGCTTCGAACGCGGGAAAATCGGTCACGTCGAGCTGCACGGCCTCGACCTTGCCGCCCTCGGCCTCGATCTGGGCGCGGGCGCTGTCGAGCAGTTCCTGCCTCCGCCCGCAGATCACCACCTGCGCGCCGCGCCGGGCGAGCAGGGCCGCGGTGGCAAGGCCGATGCCGTCGCTGCCGCCCGTGACGATGGCGACCGTGCCGGTCAGATCCTGGCTCATACCCTCTCCCGTTCCATTCACCCGCCCTCGCAAGCTTGCGCAGGGATTCTCCAAGAAACGCAATTGACGCAGCCATGCGCTTTCTGTCAACCTAATGCGTAATCAAAGCGACATTCAATTACGAATCTTTCGGATGAGGAGCGCGCATGACCGATCTTTCCGGCAAAGTGGCACTGATAACGGGCGCCGGGCAAGGGGTTGGGCAGGGGATTGCCCTGGCCCTCGCGGCGGCAGGCGCGAAAGTCGCGGTCACAGGACGGACGCTCGCCAAGCTTGAGGCGACCTGCGCGCTGGTGACCGAGCGCGGCGGCGAGGCGCTGGCGATTGCGGGCAACGTCAAGCATGCCGCCAGCCTGGCCGATATGGTTGCGCAGGCGGTCGAACGGTTCGGCGGGCTCGATATCCTGGTGAACAATGCCCAGGAGGTGCCCAACGGCAAGCTGCTGGACGTGACCGACGAGGCTTTCCTGGCCGGGTTCGAATCCGGGCCGCTGGCGAGCTTCCGGCTGATGAAGCTGGCCCATCCGCACATGGTGGCGCGCGGCGGCGGGGTGATCATCAACCTGGCCTCTTCCGCCGGGATCCGCTGGGACATGACCGGTTACGGGGCCTATGGCGCGGTCAAGCAGGCCACCCGCGTGCTGACCCGCTCGGCGGCGGCCGAATGGGGGCGGCAGGGCATCCGGGTGCTGACCATCGCGCCGCACGCCGAAAGCCCTGGCCTGAAGTGGTGGATCGCCAACAACCCGGAAGAGGCCGAGGCCTTTTTCCGCACCATCCCGCTCGGCCGGATCGGCAAGCTGGAGGAAGACATCGGCCGGGCCGTGGCGGTGCTCTGTTCGTCCGACCTCGGCTATCTGACCGGCGCGACCATCCCGCTCGATGGCGGGCAGGCCAATTTCGACTGAGCGGCGATGATGGAAAAGGTGATCTGCCTGCTGTGGGCTGACGAAGGTGGCGACCGGACGGTGTTCAACGCCAGCTTGCTGGATCGGCTGGCCGGTGCCTTGCGCGCAGCGGGAGCGACCGGCATCCGGCTGAACCTCGAAGATGCGATCAGCGCAGGCGGCGCACACCTGCGCCAGTCGCGTGGGCTGCGCCAGCACGACGCAGTGGTGCAGTTCTGGCTGCCTTCGGCCAACCGGCTGCTGCGGGGCGAAGTCGACCGGGCGCTCGATGCGAATTGCGCGCGCTGGCACGGCTGGGTCGTTGCGGAATCGGTCATCATTGCCAACACGGCCCATCCGGCGCAGCCGGGCCAGCGCACGGCGGGCTGGGCGCAGATGGCCTTCCTGACCCTGCCCGAGCGGCTGACCCATGTCGAATGGCTCGCGCTCTGGCAGGATCGCCACACGCTGGTGGCGATCGAGACCCAGGCCAATTTCGAATATGTCCAGAACCTGGTGGTCCGCGCCCTGACCGACAGCGCGCCGCCCTATGTGGCGATTGTCGAGGAGTGCTTCCCGGAAGCCGCGCTGGCCGATCCCTTCGTGTTTTTCGATGCCGTGGGCGATCAGGCCCGGTTCAAGGCCAACCTCGACCGGATGATGGAAAGCTGTGACCGGTTCATCGACCGCGGCACCATCGACGTGATCCCGACCGGGCAGTACACCTGTTGACCGGCGCGGATCACGCGAAGTCCGCCTCGTAGGGCGGCGATGGCTTCATTTGCGTAATGAAATACTATTTGTAATCCGCAAAACCGCGTTATAAGTGCATTAGAGCGCAGCAATGCGTCGAATCATGGGAGAGGTTGGGATGACGGCAAAGGTAGCACTCGTCACCGGCGCGAGCCGCGGTGCGGGTCGCGGGATCGCGCGCGGCTTTGGCGAGCTGGGCTATACCGTCTATGTCACCGGCCGCACGGTCGCCCCCGGCGATGCCAAGGGCTGGGACGGTTCCGTCCTGCCCGGCACGGTCGCGGAAACGGCCGCCGAAGTCACCGCTGCGGGCGGCAAGGGCATTGCCGTGATGTGTGATCATGCCGACGATGCCCAGGTTGCCGCACTGTTCGACCAGATCGAGCGTGAACAGGGCCGGCTCGACGTGCTGGTCAACAATGCGACCTATATCCACCACCAGCTGATCGAGAAGAAGCCGTTCTGGGAAAAGGACCTGGATGCGGTGAAGATCCTCGATGTCGGCCTGCGCTCGGCCTATGTCGCCAGCTGGCACGCGGCGCGGATGATGGTCCGCCAGGGCTTCGGCACGATCGCCTTCGGCTCGTCGTTCGGCGGCTCGTGCTACATGCATGGCCCGGCCTATGGCGCCCAGAAGGCCGGGGTCGACAAGTTTGCCCATGACATGGAGCATGACCTGCGCGGCACCGGGGTGATCGCCGTGTCGATCTGGATGGGCCCGCTGGTGACAGAGCGCTCGCTGATCGCGCAGAAGACCAACCCCGAACAGTACGAAGGCTTCATCGACGCGGCCGAGAACCCGGAATTCACCGCCCACATCATCGATGCCATCAGCACCGCCCCCAACCGCGACGAGCTTTCGGGCCAGACCCTGATCGGGGCGGAAATCGCGCAGGAACTGGGCGTGACCGATCGCGGCCGCGAAAAGCCGTCGTACCGCGAAATGCTGGGCAGCCCGCGCCCGAAGAACCCGGCCGCCGTCTACTGAGATGGCCAGCCGGTTCCACCTGGCCGACCTGTTCGAAACCGTCGCCCGGACGGTGCCCGAGCGGCTGGCGGTGATCGGCCAGAGCGAGCGGCTGACCTTTGCCGCGCTCAACGAGCGCTGCGACCGGCTGGCGGCGGGACTGGCTGCCCACGGCGTGGGGCGCGGGGATTCCGTCGGGCTCTATCTCTACAACGGCCCCGCCTATCTCGAGGCCTTTATTGCCGCATGCAAGCTGGGCGCGGTGCCGTACAACGTGAACTACCGCTACCGCGCGGACGAGCTGCGCTATCTCTTCGCCAATGCCGATAGCGCGGCGATTTTCCATGGCGCCGAATTCTCGCCGATCATCCGCGATCTGCGCGGCGATGTGCCGACGCTGAAGCTGACGGTCGCGGTGGAGGACGGTTCGGACGCCGACATTGCCGGGTCGGTGCCCTATGCCGAACTGCTGGCCCACGAGCCGGGCGGGCCGTGGGAGCGCGGCGAGGAGGACATCCTGCTGTGCTATACCGGCGGGACCACCGGCATGCCCAAGGGCGTGATGTGGCCGCACCGCGCCTTCGTCTTTGCCTGCGCCGGCGGGGCGGGATACTTCAACCCGCACGGACCGATCCAGCGGCCCGAGGATATCGAGAGCCGTGCGCGCGATGGCTATCCGCTGAAGATGTTCCCGCTGGCCCCGCTGATGCACATGGCGGCGATGTGGACGGTGTGGAGCGCGCTGCTGAACGGGGTGACGATCATCCTCGACGAAGGGCGGGTGTTCGATCCCGAACGCGTCTTCGACATTGCCGAGCGCGAGGGCGCGAACATGATCCAGTTCGTGGGCGATGCCATGGCCACCCCGCTGCGCGATTGCCTGCGCGCCCATCCCTGCCGCTGGAACCTCTCGGCCGTGGTCAACCTCGGATCGGGCGGCGCGGTATTCTCGAAGCATCTCAAGGACGATCTCAAGGCGCTGGTGCCGAGTGCCAGCATTACCGATGGCATGGGCTCGTCCGAAACGGGCATGTCGGGCATGGCGGAGAAGTCCGACGAGGGCGTGATGCGGCTGCCCGCCAACGAATTCCAGCAGGTGGTCGTCGATGGCCGGATCGCTGGCGTTGGCGAACCGGGGTTTGTCGCCCGAACCGGCAACACTCCGGTCGGCTATTACAATGATCCGGAGAAGACCGCCGAGACCTTTGTGCCGATCAACGGCACGCTGTGGGCCGTATCCGGCGATGCCGCGCGGCGCGATGCGGACGGGATGATCACCGTGTTCGGGCGCGGTTCCACCTGCATCAACACCGGCGGCGAGAAGGTCTTTCCCGAAGAGGTCGAGGAAGTGCTGCGCGCCCATCCCGCGATCTTCGATGCCGTGGTGGCCGGAAAGCCGGACGAGCGCTGGGGCGAGCGGGTGATCGGCGTCGTCTCGCTGCGGCCGGGCCAGGAACAGCCCGCCTTTGACGCAGTGAAGGCCTTCGCCAGCGAACGCCTGGCAGGCTACAAGGTGCCCAAGGCGCTGGTCTGGGTGGATGAGGTCAAGCGGTCTCCGGCCGGCAAGCAGGATTACCGCTGGGCCAAGGAAGTGGCGGCAGGAGCAGCATGAGCCAGGTCGATCCCGTCTTCGCCGCAGTCACCGCACCCGGAACGCCGTTCGAGCTGGTCGAGCGCGACGGTCTGTTGCAGTTCGCCAATGCCGCGCCCGACCTGGCCTTGATGATCGATCACGCCCGCCGCCATGGCGACAAGACCTTCCTGGTCGATTTCTCTTCCGATGGCGCCGAGCGGCGGCTGACTTTCGAACAGGTCTTTGCCTGGCGCGACCAGCTCGTGCCGCTCCTGCAGATCAAGCGCGGGGACCGGGTGGCGATCTGCATGCGCAACCGGGCCGAATGGATCGTGGCCTTCATGGCGGTGATCAAGGCCGGTGGGATCGCCGCGCTGCTCAACAGCCGGGGCTCGCCGGCCGAGCTGGTGGCAATGATCGATGACGTGACCCCGGCACTGGTCCTGGCTGACAGCCGCCGCGCCGCGCTGATCCGCGAAGGTGGCTACCAGGGCCGGATGCTCGATCTGACCAAGCCCTTCGACGCCCAGGAAATCGAGCGCCGCGCGGGCGAGGCCACGCCCGCTCCCGGCGTGGCCCAGCCGCTCGATCCGGTGACGATCCTGTTCACTTCCGGCACCACCGGCCGGGTCAAGGGCGCGGTGCTGACCCATCGCAGCCTGATCACCGGGCTGATGCTGATGCAGTTGTCGGGCGTGATGGTGCTGCACAACATGGCCAAGGCGCATGGCATTCCGGCGGAAGCGCTGATGGCCAGCCTGCCGCAACAGGCCGTGCTGCTGGTCTATCCGCTGTTCCATATCTCCGGCCTGGGCGCGGCCTTCCTGTCACCGCTGTTTGCCGGTTCGAAAGTGGTGATCATGCGCCGCTGGGACGCGCAGGAGGCGGTGCGGCTGATCGGGGCGGAAAAGATCACGATGTTCTCCGCCGTGCCGACCATGCTGTGGGACATGCTGCACCGGGCGAAGCTGGGCGATGCCGATCTCTCATCGCTGCGCAATGTTGCCTCGGGTGGGCAGGCCCTGCCGGTCAACCTGCTCGACGAAATCCGCGCGGTCTGCCCGCAGGCGGTGATGGGCACCGGCTATGGCATGACCGAGGCATCCGGTTCGCTGGCCCAGGCCGTGGGCGAGGATTTCATCCGCAACCGCGCCTCGGCCGGGCGGGTCCTGCCGCTGGCCCAGGTGCGGGTGGTCGCCCCCGATGGTGCGGTAATGCCGACCGGGCGGAGCGGCGAGATCCAGCTGAAGGGCGCGATGGTGATGGCCGGGTACTGGAACCGCCCGGAAGAGACCGCCGCCGCCTTTACCGCCGACGGCTGGCTGAAAACCGGCGACGTCGGTTACGTTGATGCCGAAGGCTATGTCTTCATCGTCGACCGGGTGAAGGACATGGTCATTTCCGGCGGCGAGAACATCTATTGCGCCGAGGTCGAGCGGGTGATGGGCGAAATGCCCGGGGTGGGCGAATGCGCCGCTTTCGGCATTCCTGACGAGCGGCTGGGCGAATTGCTCGTTGCCGTGGTGAAGGGCGATGGCCTCAGCGAAGCGGCGGTGATCGACTGGGTCGGCGAACGGCTGGCCCGCTACAAGGCACCCGGACGGGTCGCGATCGTGAGCGAGCCCTTGCCGCGCAATGACGTGGGCAAGGTCAACAAGGTGGCGCTGCGGGCCGCCTGGCCAGATTTCATCGGAGAACAGTGACATGGGCATGCCCAAGGATATCGGCATCATCGATTGCATGCTCGGCATTCCCGAGGCGGAGGACCGGTCCGACTGGTTCACCGCCTTTCGCCCGCTGATCAAGGACGCGCAGACGCTGCAGCAGTTCTCGATGCCGGCGCAGTACATGTTCAAGGACGTGCCGCAGACCGGCCATGCCGACGATTACGTCAAGTGGACGGTCGAGCAGATGGACAAGCACGGCATTGCCAAGGCGTTGGTCGGCTGGAACGAGAACGAGACCTCGCGCCGGGCCAAGGAGCTCTATGGCGACCGCTTCTTCTTCGACCTGCCCTGCGATCCAAACAAGGGGATGGAGGAAGTGCGGCGGATCAAGCGGATCCATGCCGAGGTCGGCCTGTCCGCGATTTCAGGTGTTCCCGGCGGGCACGCTGCCGCAGGTGGCGATCAACCACAAGTACATGTTCCCGCTCTATGCTTGCGCGGTGGAGCTGGACATCCCGATCTGCCTCAACGTGGGCATTCCCGGCCCGCGCATCCCGATGGAAACGCAGAAGGTCGAGCATCTGGACGAGGTCTGCTGGTTCTTCCCGGACCTGAAGATCGTGATGCGCCACGGGGCCGAACCCTGGCAGGACCTGGCCGTGAAGCTGATGCTGAAGTGGCCGAACCTCTATTATTCGACCAGCGCCTTTGCGCCCAAGCACTATCCCAAGGCGATCATCGACTACGCCAATACGCGCGGCGCGGAGAAGATCATCTATGCTGGCTATTTCCCGATGGGGCTCAGCCTGGAACGGATCATGTCCGACATGGAAAACGTGCCGCTGAAGGACGAGGTCTGGCCCAAGTTTCTGCGCGAGAATGCCGCGCGCGTCTTCAAGCTCTGACCACCACAACAGCAAGCACCGGATCACCGGGGAGAATGACATGACCGAAGCCGCCACCGATGCCCGTACCGCGCCCGTCGCGGTCTGGCAGGTCCTCGAGAAGATGACGCCGGCCGAGCGCGAAGCCTGGCGCGTGGCGCCGATTGCCAACCGCCCGAGCCCCGAGGCGCGCAACCTCGACATCGGGTTCCCGTTCGGCTGGTACCCGTTCATGCTGGCCAAGGACCTGGCCGTGGGCGAGGTCAAGCCGGCCCGCTATTTCGCCCGCGACCTGGCCGTGTGGCGCGGCGAGGAGGGGCAGGTGCGGATGGTGGATGCCTATTGCAAGCACCTGGGCGCGCACATGGGCCATGGCGGCAAGGTCCACGGAAACCTGCTCGAATGCCCGTTCCACGCCTGGCGTTATGACGGCGAAGAAGGCGTGGTGAAGGACATTCCCTATGCCAAGGCGATCCCGCCGCAGGTGAAGCGCAAGTGCACGCGCACCTGGCATATCCGCGAAGCGAACCAGTGGCTGTGGGTCTGGTATCACCCGGAAGACGCCGAGCCGATGTATGAGGTGCTCCACCTGCCCGAAGCGAGCGACCCGGACTGGACCGATTATGACATCGTCGAATGGAAGGTGTTCGGCTCGCTCCAGAACATGGCCGAGAACGGCGTCGATTTCGCCCACTTCAAGTTCATCCACGGCACCGCCGAACTGCCGACCTCGGAGCTGTCCTGGGGCGAATGGGATCGCTGCGGGATCGTCCGCGCCAAGATGGGCACGCCCAAGGGCATGGTCGATGGCACGATCACCAGCAATTCGATGGGGCCGGGCCAGGCCTGGGTGCGCTTCACGGGCATCTGCGAGACGCTGCTGGTGGCCTGCATCATCCCGGTAGAAGCGGACGAACTGCAAGTGATCTATTGCTACACGCAGACCAGGGAACAGGCCGAAGGGCCGATGGCGGGGCTGGCCAGGGCGATCATCAAGGACGTCAACAAGCAACTCGATCAGGACAAGGTCGTGTGGGACCGGATGCGTTACGAGCCCAATCCGATCATCTGCGATGGCGACGGTCCGATCCCCCATTTCCGCAAGTTCTACGCCCGCTTCTACGCGGCGGGCGATGGCGTGCCGTCATCCCAGCGCAAGGCGGGCTGAGCCGATGCCGACCCGGCGCGAAGTGGTGGCAGGCGGGGCAGCCGTTGCGGCGCTGGGTCTGGCGGGAGGAGCAAAAGCGATGACGACCGGCGGCGGCGATCTCCTGTCCCGGCACGATGCGCTGGGGCTCGCGGACCTGGTGCGCAAGCGCAAGGTTTCGCCGAGCGAGCTGCTAGATGCGGCGATTGCCCGGGCCGAGGCGATGAACCCGCGCTTCAACTTCATGGCGCAGCAGCATTATGATTTCGGACGTAAGGCTATTGCCGGTGGTTTGCCCAAGGGGCCGTTCACCGGGGTGCCGCTGCTGCTCAAGGACCTCTACACCTATATCGAGGGCGAGCTGAGCGAAGGCGGCAGCCGCCTTTACAAGGGTTACCGGGCGCCGGTGACGTCGGAACTGGTCCGCCGTTACCAGGCAGCCGGATTCGTGATCTTCGGCAAGACCACCACGCCCGAATATGGCCTGACCGGTACCACCGAGAACAAGCTGACCGGCGATACCCGCAATCCGTGGAACCCGGCGCACAGCTCCGGCGGTTCCTCTGGCGGGGCGGCGGCGGCGGTGGCGGCGGGGGTGATCCCGGCGGCTCATGCCAGCGACGGGGGCGGCTCGATCCGCATTCCGGCTTCGTGCTGCGGGCTGTTCGGGCTGAAGCCCAGCCGCGGGCGCGTGCCGATGGGGCCGATCCGCACCGAGGGCTGGGGCGGACTGTCCACCAACCACGCGATCACCCGCAGCGTGCGCGATTCCGCCGCCATGCTCGATGCCAGCCACGGGATCGAGACCGGCTCGCGCTATGGCGCGCCGACCCCGGAGGGAACCTTCCTCTCGCAGGTCACCAGGCAGCCCGGCAAGCTGCGGATCGCGCTGATGACCAGGCCGATCTCCGGCTCGCCGGTTGATCCTGAGTGCGTCGAGGCCGCGAAGGCTGCTGCCAGGCTGTGCGAAAGCCTGGGCCACCATGTCGAGGAAGCCAATCTGGAACTTGACGCGGCCAGGCTGGGTTGGGCCAGTTTTGTCTCGATCGGCCCGGCGGTCGCCGCCGATATTGCCGATCGCTGCAAGGTGCTGGGCATCACGCCGGGGCCAGACGTGCTGGAACCGATGATCCTCGCCTTTGCCGAATACGGCAAGACCTTCACCGCGATGGATGCCGCCCGGGCCAGCAGCGTGCTGCAGGATGCGGCGATCAGGGTGGCGCGGTTCATGGAGCGCTATGACGTGATCCTGAGCCCGACGCTGGCCGCGCCGCCGATCGCGCTGGGCCGGATCAACCTGACGCCCGATTGCAGCTTCCAGGAATGGGGCCAGCGCACGGCGGTCTATTCGCCGTTCTGCCAGCTTGCCAACCTGACCGGGCAACCGGCCATGTCGGTGCCGCTGGCCACCTCGCGCAGCGGCTTGCCGATCGGGGTGATGTTTATGGGCCGCTATGGCGATGAAGCGCTGCTCTATCGCCTGGCCGGGCAACTGGAGCGCGCCGCGCCATGGACGGATCGTCGGCCGGTGCTGGCATGAGCGGACTGATCGCGCAGTTTGCCGGCCTGTTGGGCCTGCTTGGTCTCGCTGGCCTTGCCGGACTGCGGAATCCGGTGGCCAAGGACCGCCCCGGCGCGCCGATCCGGGTGCTCGGCCTGCTTGGGCTGGGCGGCCTTGCCGGCATCTGGATCGACGGGGCCGGGGCCATGGGCGCGGCCGGTGCGCTGGGCCTATGGAACCACCAGGATCCCCGGCTGGCCCGCTGGGCCCAGCTTGGCTGGGTGTTCCCGATCGGGATCTATTACGTGGTTCGGCATCTGGCCGGCTGACAGGAGGATTGCATGCGCGGTTTGAAGGGCAAGGTTGGCGTTGTCGCAGGCGGGGGGCGCGGCATCGGTGCGGCCACGGCCCGGCGCCTGGCCGAGGAAGGCGCCGCCGTGGTGATCGGTGACATAACCGAGGCATGGGCGCAGGAGACTGCCGAGGCGATCCGCGCCGCCGGTGGGCAGGCGATCGGGGTCTATCTCGATGGCACCAAGGCCGCCTCGCAGGCGGCGATCGTGCAGGCCGCGCTTGATGAGTTCGGCGGGCTCGATTTCTATCACTCGAACCTGGCCGGCGGGACCGAGGGCGATATCGACGCGCTCAACTGCCCGGAAGAAGTGCTCGACCGATCCTTCGCGATCAACACCAAGAGCCACATGTTCGCAACGCAGGCCGCCTTGCCGGTGATGCTGGAGCGCGGCGGCGGGGCGATGATCTATACCTCGTCGGGCGCGGCGATCGGCGGCAATGCCTTCCAGGTGGCCTATCCGATGACCAAGAACGCGATCCACGCGCTGGTCCGCCATGTCGCCACCAAATATGGCAAGAAGGGCATCCGCTCCAACGGGATCTGCCCCGGCGTGGTGCTGACCGAGGCGGTCAAGCAGCACCTGACGGACGACTATGTGGCCGGCGCGCTCAAGACCGTGCCGCACACCCGCCTTGGTGAACCCGAGGACATTGCCGCCGCCGTAGCCTTCCTCGCCTCTGATGACGGGGCCTGGGTCAATGGACAGGTCTGGCATGTCAACGGCGGCATGATCAAGCGCGACTGATGGACAGCGCCGCTCCCCGCTCGAACCCGCCCCGGTCAAATCCCTGGGTGGTGCTGGCCACCCTGCTGGTCATCTACATCTTCAATTTTGCCGACCGTTACCTGCTGACCGGGCTGATCGGCCCGATCAAGGCCGAGTTCGACATTGGCGACGGGATGATCGGGCTCTTGATGGGGCCGGCCTTTGTCGTGCTCTATGTGGTGATGGGGGTGCCCTTTGCCCGGCTGGCCGACCGGGGATCGCGGATCCGGATCATCGCCGCGGGCTGCATCCTGTGGAGCCTCGCCACGGCGGCGACCGGGTTGGCGACCGGCCCGGTCTCGCTGGCGCTGGCGCGGGTCGGGGTGGGGATTGGCGAGGCAGCCTTCGTTGCCCCGGCCTATTCGCTGCTGACCGATTACTTCAAGCCGGAACGGCGTGGACTCGCCTTCGCGATCCTGGGCCTTGCGACTTACATTGGCCAGATCGCCGGGCAGGCGGGCGGCCCCGCGCTGGCGGCGGACTATGGCTGGCGGGCGACTTTCTTCATGGTCGGACTGCCGGGTGTTGCGTTGGGCCTGATCGCCCTGGCGCTGGTGCGCGAACCGCCGCGCGCGCTGTTTGCCGATGGCGCGACGCCCGCTGCCATTCCCTTTGGTCGGCTGGTCGGGCTGCTGCTGCGCAGCCCCGGTTACGTAATGATGGCGCTGGGCTTCGGCCTTGGCACGCTGTCTGGCGTGACCTTCGGCTATTGGGGGCCTGAGCTGTTCGCGCGGTCGTTCGCGCTCGATCCGGTTGCGATCAAGACGGCATTCGCGCTCAACTTCGGGCTGGCCGGGCTGTGCGGTATGCTGGCCTTTGGCGCGCTGTCGGACAAGCTGTCGCAGCGCGGCCGGGTCTGGCCGGTCCGGCTGTCCGGGATCGCCCTGCTGTGCGCCACTGCGCTGGTCCTGGTAACAGTCTGGGCGCCCAGCTTCGAGCTGGCCATGTTGATCGCGATCCCCTGCGGCCTGCTGGGCGGGGGCTGGTCAGTGGGTATCTATGCCGGGCTGCAGCATATGTTGCCCGCCAGCTACCGGGCCAGCGCCACGGCTCTGTTCATCGCCTTCATCACCCTGCTGGGCTATTTCGTCGGGCCCTGGGCCACCGGCGCGATCAGCCAGGCGCTGGGGGATGACGCCCGTTCGCTGCAGCTGGCGATCTCGTTCGTGGTGCCCAGCGGCTTCATCGCCGCGCTGTTCGCCCTGCTGGCGGCCCAGCGGGTCGAGGCCGACCGGGTCCGGCTGGCCGAGACAGGATGAGGGCGATGGGTCAGTCCGCTCCCTTCACCGCGCCGCAGGAACTGCATGACCTGGCCTTTCGCTATGGCCTGGCGGTGGACAGCCGTGACCCGGCTCTTCTGGGAAGCATCTTCACCCGCGCCGGCATGATCCGCGGCCATGGTGAAAGCCGGGCGCGTTATGCCGGGCAGGCAGGTTGGCAAGCAATGATTGCCGAGGTTTCGGCCAGCTTCGACCAGACCATGCACAATGTGTTCAACCAGACGTTCGAGATCGACGCGCAGGGCATTGTGACCGGGCTGACCACCGGCGTTGCCAGCCACCTGTTGCCTGCTCCGGCCGATGCAACCGAGGTGACCCTGCTCGACTTTGCCATGCGCTATCACAACCGCTATGCGATCGAGGATGGTGTCTGGAAATTCGCCGAGCGGGCGCTGGAAGTGGTCTGGGTGGAAACCCGCCCGGTGCGGCGGTTCAGCCCTGCCATGCTGGGGCGCGAACTGCGCGGCTTCGCGGCGGTGGATTGATAAGTGCTTTTACGGCAGTCAGTGTTGACCTTGCTCGGAATAGGGGGTTTTCCGGCACAATGAGTGAAGATTTCCCGATCGATGACATCGACCGCGCCATCGTTGGCCAGTTGCGGCTGAACGGGCGGGCGACCAATCAGCAGATCGCCAATGTGCTGGGGCTGACGGCCGCGACCGTTTCGGCCCGGATCCGCCGGATGGAAGAAGCGGACAAGCTGCGCGTTGTCGCCGTGTCGGACTTTTCGGCGCATGGCTACAACGTGTTGATGGAGGTCGCGATCGAGGTCGATGGCCGCCCGGCCTCGGAAGTCGCCGCGGAACTGGCCGAGTTCCCGGAAGTCTTCGCCGCGCATCTCGTGACCGGGCGCTATGACATCGACATGCTGGTGGTGCTGCGCGATTTCGATGATCTGCCGGCGCTGCTGCTGGAAAAGTTTTCCAAGGTGCGCGGGATCCGCTCGATGGTCCCGGCGATCGCGGTCGACGTCATCAAGTACAAGTTCGACGTTGCGCCGATCGAGGCGCGGGGGGATCTATGACCGCGCCGCAGCTTGATGATCTCGACCGCCAGCTGATCGAGGTGCTGGCCCGCGATGCCCGCGTTTCCAACCGCAAGATCGCGGTCGACCTGGGTGTGACCGAAGGCACCGTGCGCGGCCGGATCAAGCGGCTGCAGCAGGACGGGCTGATTTCGTTCACCGCGATCACCAGCTTTGGCCTGGCGGATTCGGCGCGGATGGCTTTCATCGGCGTCCAAGCCGAGGTCAGCGACGTGCGCGAGGTGGCCCGCCAGATCGCCGAGCTGGACCAGGTCAACGCCGTGATGCTGACCATGGGTCGGTTCAACATCCTGGCGATCTGCCTGTTCAATTCGCTCGATCACCTGCACGAGGTGGCCTCTGACCGGATCCTGGCGATCCCGGGGGTCCATCACGTGGAAACCTCGATCGCGGTCAAGACGCTGAAGTACAATGCCCGGGTGGTGCGGATTACCGAGGTGCAGACCGCGAACGGCGATGAGGACTGATTTCGCGTAATCTGTGCTGCCGTGAATTACGCATAATGATGAATCTGAACGATCAGGGTTCTCGTTTTCGCATAAGACTTGCCTGATCCCTGCGTTTTGCGCTATTGTCGACTCATACTTGAGAGTGGGGAGAGGCAATGGCGACGACCGCAGACTACGGGCTGGGCGAATTTACCTATCCGCGCGGCTGGTTCATGGTGGCGAAGTCCGAGGAAATCGGCACAACTCCGGTCGCCGCGCGCTATTTCGGTGAGGACGTGGTCCTCTACCGCGGCGGCCAGAGCGGCAAGGTCTTCATGCTGGAAGCCTATTGTCCGCACATGGGCACGCACCTGGCGCGCAATACCACCTCCTATGTCGTCAAGGATGGCGAACATGTCGAGGGCGACAACATCCGCTGCCCCTATCACGGCTGGCGGTTCGGCCCGGATGGCCGGGTCAACCAGATTCCCTATTCCCCCGCGCCGATCCCCAAGTCTGCCTGCATCAAGAGCTGGAAGGTAATCGAGCGGGCTGGCTGCCTCTGGACCTGGTACGATCCCGAAGGCCAGGAGCCGGATTACGAGCTGCCGCCGTTCGAAGGCTATGACGCACCGCACTGGGTCAACTGGAACGTGCGCGAGCTGGGCGTGCTCAACTGCCACCCCCAGGAGGTGGTCGACAACATGGCGGACAAGGCTCACCTCGAACCGGTCCATGGCTCGATCGACATGGTCTCGTTCGAGAACGCCTTTGACGATCACGTCTGCCGCCAGATCCTGTCGGCCGGGCACAAGACGCTGGCTTCGGATGGCGGTGAGCCGATGACCAACGACACCTGGTACACCGGTCCCGGCATTCTCCAGTCGGTGATGGTTGGCGCCAACCCGTCGCACATGCTGATCGCCCATACGCCGGTCGACGATGGCGTGATCAAGGTCTGGTATGGCCTGCTGGTCAAGGTCGACAATGCCGAACCGACCGCTGACGACATCGCGCTGGCCCATGCCTATGAGGAAGCCGGGGTCGATGCCTTCGCCCAGGATTTCGAGATCTGGTCGAACAAGCGGCCCTGCCTGCACCCGATGATGGTGCGCGGCGATGGCCCCTTCGACAAGGTGCGGATCTGGTATCGCCAGTTCTACAACCCGCGCGTCCAGGCTGAAACGTTCCAGAAGCGCGTCAACGGCCGCTACACCACCAAGGGCACCAAGACCGCCCCGTGGGAAAGTGCGGCCTGATCAATCAAAGCCTCCCGTGAAAAGGCCCGCCCCGGTATGCCGGAGCGGGCCTTTTTTGCAGCGTCTGGCGCGGCGCGGTCAGGTCGTCGTTGCGCCGCCATCGACCACCAGCGGATGGCCGGTGACGAAGCTGGCCTGGTCGGAGCAGAGCCACAGGACCGCCGCGGCGATTTCCTCCGCCTGGCCCATCCGGCCCATCGGCGTCATGCTGTCGAGCAGTTGCTTCATGTCCGGATTGGCGGTCAGCGGCGCGGTCATCGGGGTTTCGATCACACCCGGGCAGACCGCATTGACGCGAATCCCGGCCTTTGCCCAGCGCAGCGCACCGTGGCGGGTCAGGCCGATCACGCCATGCTTGGTGGCGGTATAGCCCGGCTGCGCGCCATTGCCGACCAGGCCATTGATCGAGGAAGTATTGACGATCGCGCCCTTGCCCTGGGCCAGCATTACCTCGGCCTCCTCGCGCATGCAGTACATCACGCCGGACAGGTTGATGGCGATCGCGCGGTCCCACACCGCATCGTCGTACTCGTTGGCGCCCATGTTGTTGATGCCGGCGTTGTTGTGAGCGAAGTCCAGCCGTCCGAATTCGCTGACGGCGCGAGCTACCAGTGCCTTGACCTCGCTTGCCTCGGCCACGTTGCAGCGCTGATATACGGCCTTGCCGCCGGCCGCCGCGATCAGTGCCACGGTTTCTTCGCCGCCCGCATCGTTGACATCGGAGACAACCACCGCCGCCCCCGAAGCGGCAAAGCCCAGCGCGGTCGCGCGGCCGATCCCGCCACTGGCGCCCGTGACCAGCGCGACCTTGCCGTCAAACCCGTAATTCATCCTGCCTCTCCTTGATATGCGTAGAAATTGGCTTACAGGATAACGCAAACGTCGGTCAATTGCCGATTATTGGAGTTGAACTCGAATGACAGCCAGCCTTTTTTCACCCATCGTTCTTGGCGAGATCGAACTGCGCAACCGCATCGTGATGGCCCCGATGACCCGCGACCGGGCCGGGCCCGGCGACGTGCCGACCGACCTGATGGTAGACTACTACGCCCAGCGGGCAAGCGCCGGGCTGATCGTGACCGAGGGGGTTCAGCCCAGTCCCGTCGGCAAGGGTTACTGGCGCACGCCGGGCATTCACAGCGCGGCGCAGATCGAAGGCTGGCGCAAGGTGGCCGATGCGGTCCACGCGCGTGGCGGCAGGATCGTGATGCAGCTGATGCATTGCGGGCGGGTGGTGGTGCCCGCCAATCGCGGGTTCGAGGCCGATGTGATCGCGCCCTCAGCCATTCCCTGTCCGGACAAGGTGCCGGGCCCGGATGGCGTGCCGCAGGACTGCGCCATGCCGCGCGCGATTCTGGCCGAAGAGATTCCGGCGCTGGTCGAGGAATATGCCCAGGCTGCGCGCAACGCCGTGGCGGCCGGGATCGACGGGGTGGAGCTGCACTGCGCCAGCGGCTACCTGATCAACCAGTTCCTCAATCCGGTGAGCAACCAGCGCGACGATGACTATGGCGGTCCTGCGGAGAACCGCATCCGCTTCCCACTCAGGGTGCTAAAGGCACTGGCCGATGCGATCGGGGCGGGGCGTGTGGGTTTCCGCATTTCGCCCGGCAATCCCTACAACGGGATGGATCAAGCCGATCCCGCCGCAACGTTCGCCCCCTTCGTCAAGGCGGCTGACGGCCTGGGGTTGGCCTATGTCCATGTGGTCGACATGGGCCTGACCGAGCTTGATACGCTGGCCCTGCTGCGCGCGAACTTTAGCGGACCTGTTATCGCCAACAACAACCTGAAGGTCGATAGCGCCGCCGCGCTGCTTGAGGCCGGGCGGGCCGAGGCGGTCAGTTTTGGCCGGGCGTTCATTGCCAATCCCGACCTGGTCGAGCGGATCGCCGCCGGGGCGCCGCTGGCCAAGCCCGACTATGCCCGGCTCTATACCGGCGAGGAGCAGGGCTACACCGATTATCCCGCCTGGACCGGCTGACGCGAAACGGGCCCCGGCGATGGTGCCGGAGCCCGCTGTGCTGGCCTTGGGCTGTGGAGAGGATCAGCCCACGGCGCGCAGGTTCGGCTTGCCGCCTTCGCCTTCGGGCGCGGCGTAGTAACGGCTGTACCACTGGCGGAACTGCGGGATCGGGCCGTCGCCATCGCAGATGATCGGGTTCGGCTCGTAGCGCATCCGGTCCCAGATCACCTTGTCCTGATCAAGCTGCTTGCAGATGTCGCGGATCAGCGCCCTGGCCAGTCCCGCGCCGGGGCCATTGGCCTGGGCTTTCGGCTGCATGAAGCCATAGCGGACCCGCAGCACGTCTTCCTCGATCGGCACCAGGCTTGCGACCAACAGGGTTTCGGAAATGCCCCGGAACCGCACCCAGCTTTGCCCGGCACCCATCGTGTCATAGCTGATCAGGCCATCGACCACGCCGGTCGGCGTGCCCATCTGGGCCTTAACATCGGCGCCGCGGCCCCATTCGCCCCAGCGCAGTTCGGCCTTGGGCACGTCGGCCGTGCCGTGGATGTACTTGAAATGGGCCACGTCCACGCCGTTCTCGGCCATGTTCTGGATCGATCCATAGACCATCCATTCGTGCATGTCGTATTCAGTCCATTCCGGGTCGCCGTATTCCTCGTGGACGACCACGTCCCACATCGGCGCGACGGTCTGGTCGGGATGGTACCAGACCCAGATCCAGCCGTTGGCTTCGGCCACCGGCCAGGTCCGCAGGCACTTGCGCTTGACCTGCGGGGGGATCGCCTTGGCATAGGGGATCTCCTTGACCACGCCTTCCTCGCCATCATAGCGCCAGGCGTGGAACGGGCATTCGAGCAGGTTGCCGTGGACCTTGCCGCCATGCCCCATGTGCGCGCCCAGGTGCTTGCACCAGGCGTCGGTCACGCGGACCTGGCCATCCTCGCCGCGCCAGATCGCCAGGTCCTTGGCGAAATAGCGCAGCGGCTTGACCTGGCCGACTGCAACGAAATCGACTTGCTCGACTGCATACCAGCCGAACGGAAAACCGATGTCGAGCCCGCGCTCGGCCGCGTTCGGGCGGTCATCCAGCGGGGCGACGCGCCAATCGACCAGGTCCTGCCCGCGCAGCTTTTCCAGGATCTGCCAGACGGCGACCGGGGCGGTGCGGGCGTCGGTTGCGCTTGCGGAATTGCTCATGGGTGCTCCCTCCTTCACGCGGCCTTGGACTTGGCGCCGGGCCGCTTGTCGATGGTGGTGTGGACGCCGTTCACGCGCCGCTGGATCTCCGCTGCCTTGTCGCGGGGATTGTAGAATTGCCGGTACCAGATGCGCTCCTTGTGGAAGGGGCCATCATCGGGGATCTGCATGATCGAAAGCGCCGGTTCCTTGTGCTGCCAGACCTCGAAATCCTGGGCAAAGGCATCGAGCGAGGTATCCTGATAGCTGCGCGCCATCGACACGCCGACCGCGTCGGCGCGGGCATCGCCCACCTTGACGAACAGCCCGAACCAGACCCGCACCTCGCCATCCTCGACCGGGGTATGGGCGATCATCATCAGCGAGGGATGCTGCCCTTCCATCCGGCACTGCAGGATGCCGGGGCCGGTGTAATGGGTATCGGTCACAAGCACGTCGCCGCTCTCGCTCACCAGCGTCCGGTGCCCGGCGCCAAAGCGCTGGATGGCGATGTGATCGTCGAACTCGTTCTCGAAATAGACGATGTCGCGGCTGCCGTGGACGGGGATGAAGTGCGCGGCGTCGACGATGTTGTCGACGATCTCCTGCGGGTGGACCGGCAGGGTGCCCAGATGGTCGATCCGCCAGCGAACCCAGCCTTCGTCTTCCCTGTTCCATTCGGAGAACAGCGGCAGCTCGAAATCCGGCTGGCCGCCTTCCTGATCGTGCCACATCCAGATGCATCCGGCGCGTTCCACCACTGGAAAGGTCTTGATGCAGGCGGCCTTGGGAATGCCGTGGGTGGAATAGGGGATGTCGTCTACCTTGCCGTCCGGGCCGAAGCGCCAGCCGTGGCCGGGGCAGCGGATCGACTCACCCTGGATCTGTTCCCCGTCCTTGACGATGTAGCTGGTGGTGTTGCGGCCGATGTGGATTCGCATGTGCGGGCAATAGGCATCGACCAGGTAGACCCGCCCGCTTTCCCCGCGATAGGCCACGAATTCGCGCCCGAAGTAGTGCAGCGGCACCGGCTTGTCGGCGATTTCCGAGCTTTCCGCGATCATGAACCAGCCGCGGGGGAACGTGTGCGGGCCAAGCCCGTATTCGGCAGTCGTGGCCATGGTGTCCTCTCCTTGGCGGCGGGTCAGATGAAGGTGTCGGTGTTCGGGTTGCCAAGCAGCACCGAACCCAGGTTGCGGCTGACCGAGCCCGGGTTGTTGGCCACGTGGGTGCGGCCCGAATGGATATCGACGAAGGCGCGGACCAGCGGGCTGGAGCGATAGATCCCCAGCGCACCGCAGGAATAGAACAGCCGTGTGATCAGGTTGGCGCAGCGATCAAGGATCTGGCCCGACTGGAAGCGGAACAGCAGGCGCTGTTCCAGGTCGTAGTCGGCCCCGGCTGCGGCCTGGCCCATCAGGACGTCGAAGTTGCGGTTCAGCACCAGCTGCATCTCGTCAATTGCGGCGGCCGTTTCGGCAATCACCCGCTGGGCATCGGGATCGTTGGCGGTGCGCGAGAAGTCGTTCGAGCTGACCCGTTCCGCGCCATAGGCCCGGAAGGCATCGAGCGCGCCCTTCAGCGCCCCGATCGCCGAGGATGATACCGCCCGGACGAAGATCTGGCCGAACGGCAGCTTGTAGAGCGGCGCGTCGTTGACCTTCAGCCCCGGGCTGGTGGTCTGGAACCCGTCCTTGGACCGGTGCGTGCGATAGGCCGGGACAAAGGCATTCCTCACTACTACGTCCTGGCTGCCGGTGCCGCGCAGGCCCAGGGTATCCCAGACCCGGTCGATCTCGAAATCGGTGCGCGGCACCAGAAAGGTGCGGTAATCGGGCGGACCGCCTTCGGGATCGGGCACCAGCCCGCCGAGGAAGGCCCACTGGCAATGCTCGACCCCCGACGAAAAGCCCCAGCGCCCGCTGATCCGGTAGCCGCCCTCGACCGGGGTGACCTCGGCGCGCGGCATGTAGGAGGACGAAATCAGTACGCTGGCATCCTCGCCCCAGACATCGGCCTGGGCCTGGGCATCGAACAGCGCGAGCTGCCAGTTGTGGACCGCAACCACGCCCAGCACCCAGGCCGAGCTCATGCAGGCTTCGGCCAGGGTCATCTGCACGGCATAGAAGCTTTGCGGATCGAGTTCGTAACCGCCCCAGCGGCGCGGCTGCAGGATCTTGAAGAAGCCGGCCTCCTGAAAATCGCGGATCGTGGCATCGGGAACCTTGCAGTCATCCTCGCACTGCTGGGCCCGTTCGCGCAGCATCGGCAGCATGGCGCGGGCGCGTTCGACCAGGGTCTGGGTCAGGTCGGTCTTGACGGCATTGGTCTGCATGGGGGTTCTCCCGAAATTGGGGGTCAGGCGGCGTCGGCCAGGGCGGCCTGTTCATCAGCGCCGAAGCCGACGCTGAAATCGTGGCCCCAGAGGCTGACCGAGGTGCTTTCGAAAACGGTGTGGTGATCCCAGTCGATCGTGCGCCCACCGAATCCGTATTCGATCGCGAAGCCGCCGGGCGACATGAAGTAGAAGCTGGTCATGTGGTCATTGGTGTGTTTGCCCAGCGTGGCCATCAGCCGCGCGCCGCTGGCCAGCATCCGGTCATAGGCGCGGCCGACCTCGTCCAGACTATCGACCTCGAACATCAGGTGGACGCAGCCGGATGGCACCCGGCCTTCGAACAGGGCCAGGCTGTGATGGCGACCATTGCCGCAATGCATGAAGTCGATCCGCTGCTCGATGCCGGGGGCGGGGCGGTGGACCAGCACGTCGGACAGGCCGAAACCGAGCACCTCGGTCATGAAGGCGCGGGTCTCGTCGAAATACGGTGCGGGCAGGACCATGTGGCCAAGGCCAAGGTCGCCAGTGATGAAGCGTGGCACGCCGACGGGGGAGACGAACCGGGCGAAGTCGGTCCGGTAGCCGTGGAACAGCTCATGCCGGTTGCCCGATGGATCGTCGAACCAGACCATGTCGAAGACATGGCGCAGCGCGCATTCGGCGTGGGTGGCGCCATGGAGCCGAATGCTACGCGCCGACAGTTCCTCGCAGGCGGCTGCAAACTCGACGGCGTCGCGCAGTTCCCAGCCTGAAGCGAGGTAACGATCTTCCGGACCCGCCTCCACAAACAGCCGCCCGGCGCGTTCGTCCATCTTCAGCGCGAGGCCGCCGGGCACCTGGTGTGCGCTCATGCCCAGCACGTCCTGCCCGAATTGCTGCCAGGCAGACGGATCGCGCGACTGGACGACGACATATCCCAGAGCTGCTATGTCCACGGCGATCCTCCACCCCCTTGTGATGGCCGCAGGCTAGGTCGGAAGGATCGTGCGGAACATTGACCGGAATCAAATTCCATCCATCACATGCGTAACAAATATGGATTTTAAAAACGCAAAAAGTGAGAATCATGCATCCAGGGCCCAAATATTGCGGATCATTGATCCGATTGGATAGCGAATCGCGTTGACCGAAGGCCATGCCTGCGACAAAGCTAGCGACAGGGATCGAGGAGCTTCGACAGGTCATGGCCAAACCCGCGCACTTGCTGTCTGCCGGACGGATCGGCTCGCTGGAGCTGCGTAACCGGATCATCGTCACCGCGATGGGGGTCAGCCTGTCCGAAGCCGATGGGCATGTTGGTGAACGCCTGCTCGCTTATCACGAGGCCCATGCCAGGGGCGGGGCGGGGCTGATCATCACCGGGGTGGCTGGGGTGGCCTGGCCGGTGGGGGCGGTGCAGCCCAACCAGACCGCCATTTCCGATAACCGGTTCCTGCCCGGCCTCAAGGCGCTGACCGAGCGGGTCCATCGCCACGGCGCGAAGATTGCGGTGCAACTTCACCACGGCGGGCTGGTGGCGGGCTACTCGTCGGACGCCTTCGACCAGGAGCTTTGGGCGCCGTGCTATCCGCCGCCGATGCAGGGCGATTTCATCGACTATTTCCTGCCCGAGGAAATGGCCGGTTTTTCCGGCAAGATGCCGAAGCTGCGCCTGCTCGACGACGCCGACATCGACCTGGTGGTCAGCCAGTTCGGCGCGGCCGCGGCGCGGGCCAAGGCCGCCGGGTTTGACGCGATCGAGATCCACGGCGGACATGGCTACCTGCTGTCCTCGTTCATGTCGCCCAAGACCAACAGCCGGACCGACCAATACGGCGGCCCGCTGGAAAACCGCGCGCGGCTGCTGCTGCGGGTGATCGGCGCGGTGCGCGATGCCGTGGGGGCGGACTTCCCGGTGTGGGTCAAGCTCGATTCGGTCGAGGTCGGCAAGGACGACGGGATCACGCTGGATCTGGCGATCGAGGCGGCCCGGCTGGTCGAGGGCGCCGGGGTCGATGCCATCACGGTTTCGGCCTATCACGATACCGGCAAGGGCAAGCTGCACTCGGCCTCCAACATCCCGCACGAGCCGGAAGCCAATGTTCCGGCCGCAGCCGCGATCAAGGCGGCGGTCAAGGTGCCGGTAATCGCCTCGGGCCGGGTCGAGGTCGAGGCGGCCGATGCCCATATCGCGGCGGGCAAGTACGATTTCCTGGCGATGGGCCGCAAGCTGCTGGCCGATCCGGCGCTCCCGGAAAAGCTGGCTGGCAATGCCCCGGAAATGATCCGGCCCTGCATCTATTGCTACACCTGCGTGTCGACCGCCTATGTCCGCCAGCCCTTGCGCTGCGCGGTCAATCCGGAAACCGGGTTCGAGTGCGAGCAGGTCGCGCCAACGGGGACCGGCAAGCACTATGTCGTGATCGGCGGCGGCCCGGGCGGGATGGAAGCCGCCTGCCGCCTGGCCGATGCCGGCAACCGCGTGACCCTGCTCGAAAAGGGCGCGCGGCTGGGCGGCACGCTGCGGATCGCCTCGCTGGCCTACCCGGCGAACGAGCGCCTGCTCGACTGGCTGACCGAGCGCGTGGCCCGCTCCAGCATCGCGGTGCGCCTGAATACCGAGGCCAGCGAGGACCTGCTGCGCAGCCTGGCGCCCGATGCGGTGATCGTTGCGACTGGCGCCCGGCGCGACATGCCCGATCTGCCCGGCAACGACCTGCCGCACGTGTTCAGCGGCGAGGACATGCGCGGGATGCTGCTGGGCGAGAACTCGGACGAGCTCAAGCGCAAGACCGGACTGATGACGCGGCTGGCGACCAGGGTGGGGGCGGCCACGGGCCTCACCGCCAATCTCGATTTCGTGCGCAACGCCACCAAGGCGTGGATGCCGCTGGGGAACAACATCGTCATCGTCGGCGGCGAACTGGTCGGGATCGAGCTGGCCGAATTCCTGCACGAGCGCGGCCGCAAGGTGACCGTGATCGAGCCCGCCCCGCGTCTCGGCAAGGGGCTGCTGCTGGTCCGCCGGATGCGGATCCTGGCCGAACTGAAGGAACACGGCGTTGCCCTGCATGGCGGCGCACAGGACATTGCGATCGCGCCCGATGCGGTCAGTTTTACCGATGCCAAGGGCGAGGCTCGGTCGGTCGCCGCTGATCACGTGATCGTGGCCATGGGGGCCGAAGCCGATACGGTGCTGGCCGAATGCCTGCGGGCGGCGGGCTTCACGGTCGAAACCGTGGGCGATTGCAACGGCGTCGGCTATATCGAAGGCGCGATCCGGGGCGGGGCCGAAGCGGCGCGGCGCCTGCTGGCCTGACGCGGATCAGCGACAGCTGCCCCCAATGCTGTCGGGCGGCCCCTTCGCCCTGTGCATCCGGCTCACGTCGAACCGCACCAGGCCATGAATGGTGGTGTACATCAGGCTGCCGTCATCATCGGCCTTCACTCCGGTAAAGGCACCGTTGAAGCGCGGATCGTTGCCCGACGCGATCGACATCACGACCTTGCCGGTATCCCGATCCAGCCCGAGGTGGAAGAGCTCGCCCAGCCGTCCGCCGACCGACCCGTTCAGTACGACCATCCGGCTGCGGTTGCTCAGGAACGGCACGGTGGCGACGGTCCCGATGTCGGTTCGCCGCCACAGCGCCTGCCAGCGGTCTTGCCGCGCGTTCCAGCGGAACATCGCGACGCCGCGCGGCAGGGGGCGCGTCATGCCCAGCAGCAATCCGCGCAGATAGGCTCCCCGAGCCGGATAGGGCCTGACCTCACCTGGTGGGAGCATGGAATTGAGCACGAAGGCATAGCCGCCATGGGCCACGACGGATTGTTCCGATTGCACGATCGGAAAGTCTGGCCCCATATCGACCGTTATCTGGTCCGCGATCCGGGGCGAGGGCAAACCAGGCCGACCGCGCCAGCCTTTCGGCAGGCCATCGCGCCAGAAGGCGACGAGGCGCATCTGCCGGGCTCCATCCGTCAGGATCACCAGCTTGTCCTCGCCAGGGCCAAATCCGACCAGCGTAGGAGTCGATCCCGTGCCGTCGGCGATTTTCCCGACGGGCAGCCGCTCACCCCGATCATACTCGGCTGACCATGCGCCCTTGGCGGGATCGGCGCTGATCCGCCCGGCGCCATCAACCACAAGCCGGTACATCCGTCGGTTCGATGCGACATAGACCGCCCCGCCGCCAGCCTCCTCGCTGCTGGCGAAGCCATTGGTGAACAGTTCGTCGGGGTCTGGCACCGCAAAGGTGTCCACCATCTGCAGCGTCCGTCGATCGAAGGTGGCAATCCTGCCGCCCAGCGTACTCACCAGCAGATAGCCGTTGAAAGTCATCCCTAGTCCAAAGGCAGCATCGCCGGCGAAGAAGGTCCCGCGCCGGACCCGCTCATTGTCGAACAGGGCATCGGGGAGCGCGGCATAGCGCGGCTCGGCCAGGCGCGAGGCCGGATCGCGCGGATCAAGATTGTCGATTGCGACCAGTCCGCGCGCATTGCCACCGATGAACCCGTGGTCGCGGGTGAACAGGGAATAGAGCACGCCCTGCTCGACCTGATCCTCCACTGCCGGCAGCAGCCGGTTGGGCTGCGCGGCAAGGTAAGTCGCCAGGCCCACCTCGTCGCCCGCCTTCAGGAAGCGCTGGATTGCCGCCGCCTGGGCTTCGCGCGCGGCGTCATCGAGCAGGGCCAGACCCGGCAGGTTCTGCCGGATCGGCTTGCGGTCGATCTCGACGAAGCGGCCACTGACCAGTTCCAGCTTGCGCAGGGCTGTGCCGGAGAAGAACCAGTAGATCCGCCGGCCGGCGACTGTCGCGCCGTAGGCCGGGATGCCCAGCCCATCGCTGGGCACGATCGCGGCCCCGGCGGGTGTCATGCAGAAATGGCCCTTGGGCACAGCCACGGGGGTGTGATCGGTCGCCGCGTCGTTCCAGTGGGCCTGGTTGTTGGGACTATCCGCCAGAAAGGGATTGCGCGCCGGCTCGCCGGGACGGGCGGCCGCACTGGTCAGCGGAACAGCGATCAGCGACGTGATCAGTGCCAGCCTGGCAAAACCCAGGCGCCCAAAGGCCGACGGGGCCGCCAGCCGGTCCGCGATGGACCGCCTGGCAACCCCGTCTGCCTTACCCGTCGAGCGGGCTTTGGGCACTGATTCAGAACTTCACGCCAAGGGTCACGCCATAGGTGCGCGGATCGGCGAAGAACCCGCCGGCATAACCCAGCGCGCCGAAGTCGATCCCGCGGGCGAACTCGTGCCGGTTGGTCAGGTTCTTGCCCCAGACCAGCAGCTGCGCTTCACCCCCGCCGACCTGGATGCCGTCGATCGAGATCTGGGCATCGATCTGCTTCTTCGGATCCGAGCGGAGCTGTTCATTGAACGGCGTCGAGATCGTGTTGCTGAAGCTGTACTTGGGCGATTCATAGGTATAGCCGACGCGCGCGTTCAAGGTCATGCCACTGTCGCTCAGCGGCACGCGCAGATTGGCTGCAATGTTACCGGTATAGCGCGAGGTATAGCCTTCACGGGCGATCGAGGCGATGTCCACGATCGGCGCGCCGACCGCACCTGAAGTCGGGATCGGGAATTCCTTGTAGTTTACGTCGACGTAACCGAAGGTCCCGTCAATCGAGAGGTAATCGTTGATCACCGCGCGGGCTTCCACTTCGAAGCCGGTGTAATCGACCTTGCCGACGTTCACGATCCGCGATCCGAAGACCCCGGGGGTAGAGGTGACCACCGGGATATTGGCGGCCAGATCCTTGAACTTGTTGTGATAGCCGGCAACGTTCAGCCGCAGTCGGCGATCGAACAGTTCGGCTTTGATCCCGGCTTCGTAAGACGTGATCTTTTCCGAATCGAACGGCACCAGGGTGTTGGTACCCGCCTGGGTGGTATCCGGCGCGTTGAAGCCGCCCGAACGATAGCCGCTCGCTGCACGCAGGTACATCGACACCTGGTCGGTGAACTCGTACCGCGCCATGGCGTTCCAGGTCAGGCGACCGAAGCTGGCGCGGCCCTGATCCGGGGTGGCCGGGATGGTGGCACCCGACTGCTGGCGGATCATGAACTTCTTGTCCCACGTATAGCGCAGGCCGCCGGTCAGGCTGAGCTGGCCATCGCGCCCGCCAACGTAATAGGTGGCCTGGCCATAGAGCGCGGTGGATTCAGCGCTGGTGGTGTAGCGCAGCACGCCGTTGGTCACGACCAGGCGATAGCGCGCCGGGTTGGCGGCGACGAAGGACGGACCCAGCCCGCCGAAGTTCGCCAGGAAGATCTGGTTGGTATCCAGCACGAAGCCCGAGTTCTGCGGGTTGTTCTCGCTACCCTTTTCCCAGAAGTAGAAGCCGCCGACGACCCAGTCGAGCACTTCGCTGTCACCCGAGATTTCGATTTCCTGGCTGAACTGCTGGTGCTTGCGGACGTTGTTGGTGTCGAACAGGCCCTGGGTGGCGGTGGGCACCGGCGAGGTCGAAATGAACGGGATGGCCGCAGACGGGATCGTCGGGATGAAGGCCAGCAGCGCGGCCGGCATGCCGTTGAACAGCGTCGCGTTGCTGAACAGCGGGCCGCGGAAGGTGCCAAGGCCATCAAGGTCCGAACCCAGCGAGGTGCTGTCCCACTTGCGATAGCCAGCCGTCAGCTTGACCTGGAACCCACCGAAATCGTTCTGCATCTGCAGGTTGTGGCCCTGCATTTCGTCAATCGCGTCCTTGTCCTGGTCAAGGCAGATGGTGTCGCGATAGACCCGCGTCGGCGCGGCGAGCGCAGCGCAGGCCGGGTTGAGGAAGGTTGCACCGGCCAGGTACTGCTGCACCGGGGCCTGCTGGGTCTGGGTGATCCCCGGCTGGCCGTTGACCACCAGCGGGGGACGAGGCGTGCCATCGGCCACATTGGTCAGCTGGAATGCATTGGGGCGACCGGTGGTCTTCGACCAATCGAAGATGTAGCGGATGCTGCCGGTGCCACCGAGGTCGAGCTTGAAGGCGGCGCGCAGGGCATCGGTGCGGCGGGCGCCCGGATCCTTGGAATTGTCGGGCTGCAGGATGTTGTCGACCGTGCCGTTCCGGCGGCTGTGCGAATAGGACAGGGTGGTCTTCAGGCCACCCAGGACCTCGCCAGTATCGAGCGAGACGCGGCCATTCCAGGCGCCATAGTTGCCGAACCCGCCGCGCGCCGAAACCTTCAGCTCATCGCTTGGATCGCGCGAAATGAAGGCGATCGCGCCGCCGGTGGAGTTGCGGCCAAACAGGGTACCCTGCGGCCCGCGCAGCACTTCGACCCGCTCGATGTCCATCACGTCAAGCGCGCTGGCACCCGAGCGACCGATGTAGATGCCATCGATGTAAAGCGCATTGGCCTGATCGAGGCCGAACGATTCGCTTGCCGGCGAGGTGATGCCACGGATCGAGATGACCGCAGCCGAATTGCTGGTGGTGCTCTGCACGATGGTGACATTCGGGGCGAGGCCGCTGAGATCGCGGGTGTCACGAACGTTCAGCCGCTCGAGCTTTTCCGCACCGATCGCCGAGATCGCGATTGGCACGTCCTGCAGGTTCTGCTCGCGCTTCTGCGCGGTGACGACGATTTCACCGAGCCCGGTGTCTTCTTCGGCTTCCTGCGCGAAAACGGGGCTGGCAACAGCCAGCAGACTAGCGCCCAGCAACAGGCGCACGGCAAAACGCGGGCTATGAGAAACTTGCATGAATCCTCCCCTCAACCTTGGATTATCGGTTTGAGACCAGCATTCGAATGCCAATTTGCGTAACAAATGTCAATTGCATTTACGCAATAGACCAATGATGGTGGCGAGAGCCGGATAAATGTGTCGAATTCGTCGGTCTGGCTGCATGAAATGCATAGGCTGGCAGCGGGCGGGCAGGATCGATCCCTGGCCCGGCCACTTCATCGAATCTGTCCGGCTCGACCTCAATCGGGCTCGATCGCCGCGAAGATTGCGTCCATCTCGCCAAGATAGCGGACCGAGCTGGCGGTCAGCCCGCGCAGCTCGTCGTTGGCCTGGTCGGTCGCGGTCACGAAGCGGCGCGGATCGCGCTGGACCCAGCCCTTCGCGATCAGCTGCTCGATCTTGCGCCGCACGGTTTCGCGCGGAATGCCACTGTAGTCGGCAATCGATTGCAGGTTGATCGCGATCGGTTCGACCGCGCCGACCGAGCCTTCGAGGAATTCCTGGTGCGTCATCGAATCCGGCGCCCGCAGCGGATTGAACGTGCGTTCGCCGATGATCGCCAGCACCAGGAACAGGTCGAGGTCGCCATCGCAGGCGCGCCGGCATTCGACCAGGTGGCGCACGAAGGCCGCGCTGTGCCGCGCGTGTATCTTGCCAAAGTTCCGTTCCAGCCGATCGTTTGCCACCGCGCCTCTCCCGCCCCGGCCGGAGATCCGGCCGTGCGGGCAAACTAGACCTGGTCATCGGCGGCGACAACCGGACCCGATCAGGGCTCCACGATCGCAAAATCCAGCCTGGGCTGGTCGAGCAGCGGCAGAAGCTGCCGGATTGCTGCCGGATCGCCTGCTACCCTGGCCTGCCCGGCCGCCAGCATCGCATCAAGCGATGCCTGACCGAACAGTATGCCCAGCAGCACGGGCTTGGGAGCGGTCAGGGTCGGGGCGCCGGGCAGGGCCTGGTCCTTTTCGCTCACCAGCACCGCATTGCCCAGCGTTATTGCAAAGCGATCGCCGGAAATGCTGTCGACCAGATTGAACGCCAGCCGCTGATCGCCGGCGCGTTCCGGAACGACAGTCGTGGCCAGGAGATCAAGGAAGTTGTCCAATGGGGTGGCTGCCATCAGGTAACTCGGACCCATTTGGCCAAACCCGTCGGGTCGGCCCTGGCGCAGTTCCCGTGCGCCGGTGAGATAGATGTTGCGCCAGATCGCGCTTTCCGCCTGGTAGCCCAGCTGTTCATAGCTGTCGGCCAGGATCGTACGGGCCGTCCGGTCCTGCGGATCGGCGAAGACGCCGTAATTCGCGAGTTCGGCCGACCAGCGGTAATCGCCGGTCGCGAAGGCCGCCCTGGCCTGCTTGTGCAGGGCCTTGGCCCCACCCATGGCCCGGACCATGCGCCTGGCCTTTTCAACCGGCGGATGGGGATTGAGATTGGCGGGTACCCCATCGTACCAGCCCATGTAGCGATCATAGACCGCCTTGGCATTGTGGCTGACCGTTCCATAGAATTCCCGGACCGACCAGTCCTTGCGCAGGGCTGCAGGCAGTTTCAGATCCTCGGCGATCTCGGTCGGGGTCTGGCCTTGGTTCATCCGCCGCACAGCCTGGTCGTGGATGAACTTGTAGGTATCGCGCTGATTGGACAGGTACCCCCGGATCACGCCGTTGCCGAAGCGCGGCCAGTGGTGCGATGCGAAGCTGATCTCGGCCTCGCCACCCCACATCCTGAGTGCCTCGGTCAGATAGTCGGCCCAGGCCTTGGCATCGCGCACCTTGGCGCCGCGCAGGGTCTGGACGTTGTGCAGGGTGGAAGTGGCCGTCTCGGCCAGGCAAAGCGCCTTGAGCGAGGGGATCCACAGGTTGAACTCGGTCGGCGCCTCGGCCCCCGGGGTCAGCTGGAAGACCAGTTCGACGCCATCGATCGTCACGCGCTGGCCGGTGCGCTCGATTTCCAGCGTGGGCGGGATGAAGCCCTGCTTGCCGGCCGCGATGGCCGTGCCCAGGCCCATCCCGATATGCCCCTTGGGGTCGCGCGGCAGGAAGTAGCCGAACTGGTAGAAGGCGCGGCGGCCCATGGCGGTGCCGGCCAGCATCCACTCGCTGACCACTTCGTCCACGAAGCCCTTCGGCGCGATGACCTGGATCCGGCCGGCCGCGACATCGCGCGGATCGATGATCCCGGTTGCGCCGGCAAAGTGATCGGTGTGGCTGTGCGTATAGATGACCGCCAGGATCGGCTTGTCCGCCACGTGCTGCTTGAGCAGGTCGAAGGCGGCGCGGGCCACTTCCTCCACTGTCAGCGGGTCGATCACGATCCAGCCGCGCGGGGTTTCGATGAAGGACACGCTGCTGTTGTCGAAATTGCGCACCTGGTAAAGCCCAGGGGCCAGCCGGAACAGCCCCTCGGCCCGCATCACCTCGTTCTGCCGCCACAGCGCGGGGTTGACCGTTGCGGGAACCGCACCTTCGACAAAATCATTGCCCCCCAGATCAAACGAGGGCTTGCCATTGGCCTGCCGGATCACGCTGTCCGGCCAGGTCGCGATGAAGCCGCGCTGGGCGAACTCGAAATCCTGCCCGTCTTCCGGCGGCAGGTTCCGGGCTGCTTCGGCCAGCACCGCGCGAGTTGCCGGGGTGGCATCGCGGGACACCGGCGCAGTGCTGGCCGGAGGCGCGGCGGCGGCGCTGCCGGCGGCAAGCATGAGCAGGCCGGGGGCGAAGGCGCGGCTCAAAATGGGCATCGTGGTCCTCTCCAGGCTGGTTTGTGCCGGTTATAGTCCTGCTCTCTACGTCCCGGAACGCGCTTGCCGCCCATTCCGGGCGAGCGAAGTGGGGGTTGAAGCATGGCACAACTGACAGCCGATTACGTGATCGTCGGAGCGGGATCGGCGGGCTGCGTGCTGGCCAACCGCCTGTCAGAGGATCCGGCCAACCGGGTCATCCTGATCGAGGCGGGCGGATCGGGGCAGAGCCTGTTTGTCTCGATGCCGACTGGCTATGGCAAGACCACGGCGGAATTCGGCCACTCGTGGCATTATTCCAGCGCGCCGGAAGCCAGCATCAACGGGCGCCGGATGCTGCTGCCCCGCGGGCGCGGGCTGGGGGGATCCTCGAACATCAATGGCCTGCTTTATGTCAGGGGGCAGGCGGCCGACTATGACAGCTGGAGCAACCTTGGCGCGATCGGCTGGAGCTGGGCCGATGTCCTGCCCTACTTCGAGCGCGCCGAAACCTATGCCGGTGGCGGAAACCGCATGCGCGGCGCGGCCGGCCCGCTGCGGGTGGAGGAATTGCGCCACCGCGATCCGACCAACGATGCGGTGCTCGCGGCCTTTGGCGAACTCGGCGTGCCGCTGAACCCGGACTATAACGGTCCGGACCAGCTCGGTGTCTTCTATTACCAGACGACGATGGCCGAGGGGCGGCGCTGTTCGGCCGCCGACGCCTTTCTGCGTCCCGTCATGGCCCGGCCCAACCTGACCGTGCTGACCGGCGCCCAGTGCCGCCGGGTGCTGTTCAGCGGCCAGCGCGCCAGCGGGGTGGAGATCGAACGCGGCGGCAAGGTCGAGACGATTGCAGCGCAGGCCGAGGTGATCCTGGCGGCTGGGGCCTATCACAGCCCGAAGCTGCTGATGCTGTCTGGCATCGGGCCGGGCGCGCATCTGGCGGGGCTTGGCATTCCCGTGCTGCATGACAGCCCCGGCGTCGGGGCCGACCTGCAGGATCACTATATCCTGACCATGAGCTGGGAGCTGGCCCCCGACACTTTCAGCTATAACCGCGAGCTGGCTGGCGGGCGGCTGGTCTGGAACGTGCTGCGCTATCTTGCCACCCGGCAGGGGGCAATGACGATCCCGGCCGCGCAGACCGGGGCCTTCGTGAAGTCAGACCCGGTGCTGGACCGCCCCGATATCCAGTTCCACTGCCTGCCGGTCAGCGGCGAGCTGGAAGGCGGCGCACCGGATGCCAAGCCCAGCCTTTCCCCCTATCCCGGCCTGACCCTCGCTCCGACCGTCCTGCGCCCGGAATCGCGGGGCTGGGTGCGCCTGGCCAGCCCCGATCCCCTGGCCGTGCCCGAGATCGTCCATAACTACCTTGAAGCGGAGGCCGACCAGCGCTTGTCGGTCAAGGCCATGCGCATGGCGCGCGAACTGGCCGCCGCGCCATCGCTCGCGCAGCTGATCCGGCGCGAATCCTACCCCGGCCCCGAGCGCAGCGACGATGCGGCCCTGCTCGATTACGCCCGCCAGATCGGCAATACCGGCTATCACCCGGTCGGTACCTGCCGGATGGGCCTTGATGACAGGTCCGTGACCGACCCGCAGCTGCGGGTGAGGGGCGTGGAAGGGCTGCGGGTGATCGATGCCTCGGTCATGCCGCGCCTGATCTCGGGCAACACCAACGCCGCGGCGATCATGATCGGCGACAAGGGCAGCGACCTGGTGCTGGGCCGCGCCTGAACCGGCCTTCGCTGCAAAACGGGCTGGCGGAGCTGTCAGTCTGATGCGAAACGGTCTCCGGCGGACGGGGCAGGGACCATGCGAGAGATCAGCGTCAAGCGGCACCGTTTCCCTCCGGATGTGAAGCGGCACGCTGCTGGGCTGCTGGAACTGGCATCGGCCAAACCGCGTGCGCGATAACAACCAGGCCGACAATTCGCATCTCCTCGGTCGACAACGAGAACGCAAGATGGAGCGCTTCACTTCCACCCACTCAGCGATCTACAACGCCTTCGCCATCGAGCGTCACCTCGTCTCCCGGAATAACTCCGCCATCTCATGCGGCGAATGCTGCAATTGCCCTCACACGCACGGCGGGCAAGTTCCATTTCCTTGCCGCATGGGACATAGTCCAATGAACGGCAATAAAGTGCTTAAGCGCCGGGTCCGTTCTCTCCTGCCTGGCTGCGCCGGTGCATCGTATGGGTCACCAGAAACCCCATATACAGGTGAGGACGCGCCTTAGGTGCTTCGAGCTGCGCGGAAGCCATCCGCTAGGCGGGCGTCGACTGACCCGATAGGGCACCGCGCAACAGGAAAATCTTGAATCTGTATGAAAAACGGGAGTTCCACGTTGATCAACAAATCATCAGCAGAGCGTTACTTCTGGGGAGGGGATTGCCAAGGCTGGCACCTTTTGCGTCGGAAAGATCTGAGCGTGATCTTGGAGGAAATGCCCCCCAATCGATCGGAAACGCGCCATTACCACCGGCACAGTCGCCAGTTCTTCTTCGTGATTTCAGGCCAACTTACCATGGAACTGGATGCCGAAAGCGAGACGCTGGAAGCAGGAGACGGCCTTGAAATTCCGCCGGGCGTTCCGCACCAGGCCCGCAACATAGGCCAATCGCCAGCAAAGTTCCTCGTGATATCCCATCCTACTACTAGAGGGGACCGAGTTGACGACTAAGTCTTTGCCTTGAGCCGTTTCTGCTGCATTGCTGTCCTGAAGGTTTCCGCGGAGAAGATGCCTTGAAGCACGTCCAGACTTCAATTTCCATCGCTGCCTCACCCGATGAGGTCTGGCAGGTACTGACCGCGTTCTCTCAATATGACCGATGGAACCCTTTCGTGCGCTCTATCGTTGGACAGGCCAAGAAAGGTGAGCGCCTGTCGGTCGAGGTCGCTCAATCTGGCTCGAAGGTCATGCGCTTTCGCCCGCTCGTCCTAGTGGCGGACCCAAGCAGGGAACTGCGTTGGATCGGCCGGTTTGTCATGCCCGGACTGTTTGATGGTGAGCATTACTTCACGCTCAAAACTGAGCATCAAGGGACCAGGCTGATCCATGGCGAGAAGTTCACCGGGATTATCCCGATGCTGCTCGGAGACGGGTTCCTCGCGCAGATGCAACTGAACTTCAATGCGATGAACACCGCCCTCAAGCAGGAGGTAGAAGCGGCCAACGCGAAGGCAAGCATGACCTGAGTGGGCTTCATGCCACCGCCCCCGACACGACAAGCCCAGATATGGCGTGAATTGTCCCATGTTTGTCGCATACAGAACTTTCGCCCCCAGAATGCCTGCGGTAGATTGCCGTCATCCAAGGTTTCTGGAGACGCGAAATGTCCGCTAACGATACTGCCCTGCTCGTCATGGATGTGCAGGAGTCCTTCCGCCAGTGTGCTTACTGGCGCGAAGACGATCTGCCGCTATTCGCTGACCGCCTGCAGGCACTGGTCGATGGCGCCAAAGCGAGCGGTGCGCCGATCGTCCAGGTCTTCCACATCGAGGACGATGGCCCCTTCTCGCAGGCCTCTGGCAAGGTCACGACGCTTGATCCGCTGAAGATCGCCCCCGACCTTGTCCTGTTCAAGCGTCGCCACAGCGCCTTCGTCGGCAGCAATCTGCAGGTCTGGTTGACCCAGCGCGGCATCCGCAGGCTGGCCGTATCGGGTATCCGGACCGAACAATGCTGCGAAACCACGACGCGCAATGCTTCGGATCTGGGCTATGAGGTCGACTTCGTCAGCGAGGCGACCCTGACTTTTCCGATGCTGGATCGCACCGGACGCACTTGGCTGCCGGCCGAGATCAGGGCTCGCACCGAGTTGGTCCTGGCTGGCCGCTTCGCTCGGATCGCAACGGTCGAGGAGGCGCTGGCGGCCATGACGCTGCGTCAGGCCGCATGAGCGGCCGCGCGGCTCCGATCACGGTTCCCGTCTGCGTCGTTGTCCCTCCTGGCGTGCTGCTGCTTGATGTGGCCGGTCCGATCGAGGTCCTGCGCAAGGCCAACCAGATCCAGGACGGCGTGCGGTATGAGGTCGGATACCATGGTCCAACACAGCAATGCGGCAGTTCTATCGGGCTCACCCTGTCTGGCCTGCAACCCCTGCCGGACAAGTTGATCGACGGCACCCTGGTAATCCTGCCCGGCCATGTCTCGAGCCCGCCTGCGGATGTGGTTGCGCTGGAAAGCCAGGTCGCGGCGGAAGAGCAGATAGTATCCTGGCTCGCTCAGGCTGTTGAGCCCGGCATCAAGCTGATCTCGATATGTTCAGGGGCCTTGCTGGCCGGCCGTGCCGGACTGCTCGATGGGCGGGAATGCACCACGCATCACGCCAGCATTGCCGATCTGGTCCGGATAGCGCCACGAGCATGTGTGCGCGAGAACCGGCTCTATGTCGACGCCGGCGACCGCATGACGAGCGCCGGGGTAACAACTGGTATCGACCTGATGCTGCACCTCGTGGCCCAGATGACCAGCCACGAGACCGCGCTGGCGGTAGCGCGCTATCTGGTCGTCTATCTCCGCCGCGGCGCCGAGGACCCGCAGCTTTCGCCCTGGCTTGAAGGTCGCAATCACGTGCATCCGGTCATTCACCGCGTGCAGGATGCAGTGAGCCAGGATCCAGCGCGCGACTGGTCGGTCGAAACGCTGGCGGATCTCGCCGGTGCAAGTCCGCGCAACCTCTCGCGCCTGTTCAATGAGCATGCGGGCCTCAGCGTTACCGACTTTGTCAATCGCATGAGAATAGCGCTTGCCCGCGATCTCCTCAGTTCAACCAGGCTCGACATGGAAGAGTTGGCGCGCAGGACAGGTTTCAGCTCCCCACGCCAACTCCGCCGCGCCTGGAGCCGCTACCATACGATTCCACCAAGCGAGCTCCGCCTGCGATCGCGCGGCGATGCCGAAGCTGACGCACGACAATCCAGGAGAGCATGAAATGGTGACGCAGACAGTCTGTCTCGAAGGCAGCATCCAATCCGTAGTTTGCCCTGCAGGCCTGACCAAGCCGGTCCGGCAACGGTCTTACCAGCCATTGTGGAAGCGAGCCTTGCATTACTTTCTTGCGAATCAGACTTGCTCGATCCGCGACCAGATGCGGAGAGACTGAACCTTGGCATTGCCCTCGCTCGGTCGCCAGCTACCAATCGGTGGCGCTCCTTAACCCGGCCACAGTCTAGGGCTCTTGCCGCCCAAGCCCGCAACCGAGGTGAGAATGCTGTTCGGCAATGCGCAATGGGCATCTTCAGGCAAGGCTGGGAGCTGACCATTCCGTCTTACGGCCAACGGAGACCGCCCAATGACTCAAATCGACCACACACACGATCCTTTTGCACGCTCTTGGGTTGAGGGAGCCGACGCACACGCCGATTTTCCAATCCAGAACCTGCCGTTGGGGGTGTTCGCACTGGCGGATGGTGTTCGGCGCTTAGGGGTGGCGATAGGTGATTGGGTACTTGATCTCCCGGGGCTCGCAAAGGACAGCCTTTTGCCCGCCGACCTGTGCGGGTCCCTGCGATCGGACACTTTGAACCGGCTGTTTGGGCAGCCGCCTGTCCAACGGCGCGAACTGCGCCATGCCGTGTTTGCGCTGCTTGCCACGCCAGATCGCGAAAACGTAGTCCGTCCGCACCTTCACCCCTTTACGAATTGCACGATGTGTTTGCCGTTCAGCATCGGCAACTACACGGATTTCTACGTCGGCATCCACCATGCGACCAACATTGGCCGACAGTTCAGGCCCGAGGCACCCCTCCTGCCCAATTACAAGCACGTGCCGATAGGTTATCACGGGCGCGCTTCGTCGGTGCGCGTGTCAGGTAGTCCAGTTATTCGTCCAAAAGGGCAATGCAAACCACAGGACGCGGATGTCCCCCTGTTCGGTCCATCAACGCGGCTTGATTATGAACTTGAGCTTGGAATCTGGATTGCCGGTGAGAATGCGCTCGGGGAACCCGTTCCGATTGGCGAGGCGAATTCGCGCGTCGGCGGCCTGTGCCTACTCAACGACTGGTCTGCCCGCGACCTGCAGGCGTGGGAGTATCAACCCCTGGGCCCCTTCCTTGCCAAGAACTTCATCACCAGCGTTTCACCTTGGGTAATCACGGCCGAGGCGCTGGCGCCTTTCCGGGTTTCGCAGCCTCCACGGCCAGATGATGATCCGGTTCCGCTTCCCTATCTCAGGGATGCGGCCGATCAGGCTGAAGGGGCCTTCGCCTTGACTCTCGAGACCTGGATAGCCACCGGTTCGATGCGTGCGGCCGGGCTGTCGCCCCATCGGCTCGGAAGCGGACCGGCGACTTCCATGTACTGGACTACAGCCCAGATGATCGCGCATCACACCGCGAACGGCTGCAACTTGTTGCCGGGCGACCTTCTTGGCACGGGCACAATATCCACGGCGGATGCCTCCGGACTTGGAAGCCTCATGGAGCTTACGCAAGGGGGAACGCAGCCGCTTCACCTGCCCAGTGGCGAGCAAAGAACCTTCTTGGCGGACGGGGATGAACTGATCCTCACCGCCCAGGCCAGCCGTGAGGGCTTCCGTTCGATCGGGTTCGGGGTCTGTCGCGGTGTCGTAGTCGCGGCACTGCCGTGACCCGGGCCCGCAAGAGCACGGACTCCGGTCTCTGGCCTGCCATGCTGACGAAGCTGGAATCCGACTGCGCCTCATCCATGAGGAGGTGGGCCTTCCCGATCTTTGGCAGGGTAAAGTGGCAAGGGACGGGGAACATTCCACGTCAAGGTCTAGAGAGGCTTGATTGGTAAGATTCACGAGCGCGCAAGATGCCTTTGCATTTTATGTCGAGGCAATAAACCATCACAACTTTGATGTCCTGCAATCCCGTCTCATGCACCGGGATATCTGTTGCCGCTTTGATGGGATCATCCATCGCGGTGTCGCAGAAGTGCGTCGGCTCTTCGAAGGGGCCTGGGCGCGGTTGCCGGACGAGGTGTACTGCATGAGCAATCATTGCTGGCTGATTGACTGCGAAGCTCAGGCAGTTGTCTCATTTGACTACCACTATTCGGGCACGGACCGCCAAGGTCTGGAGGTCACCGGCGAAGGTTCTGGACTCAATATCTTCTTACGCACTGATGAAGGATGGCTCCTTACGCTCGAAGACCTCGTTTCGTCCAAAAGTATTGGGATTTCATCTGCTTGATTGCTTGCTGCGTTGACATCGGAGAGCCTGCGCAGACTTGGCCAGCGCCACGATCGGCCGCTCTTACCATCAGCCCTTTGTTCGGAACTAGCTTCAACAAGTCCACAGGCCAATTTATATAGGTACCTCATGCATATAAGACCAGCAGAACCCCGTGACGCAGTCGCAATTGCAGCGATTATCATGCCAACGATCCGGGAGGGCACGACCTATGCGCTTGCCCCCGACATGGGTGAGGCCGATGCGCTGCGTTATTGGCTTGGTCCTGATAAGGAGACGTTTGTCGCCGAAGAGAACGGGCAAATTGTCGGCACCTATTACATTCGGCCGAACCAGGATGGCGGGGGACGCCATGTCTGCAACTGTGGGTACATGACCAGCCCGGCTGCGACCGGTCGTGGAATTGCGCGCCAGATGTGCCAGCATTCGCTGAATCACGCCCGCTCACGCGGTTACCGAGCGATGCAGTTCAACTTTGTTGTGAGCAGCAACACGCGGGCCGTGGGACTGTGGCAGTCGCTGGGGTTCGAAATAGTAGGTCGCCTGCCTGGCGCATTTCACCATCCGAGCAAGGGCTATATTGATGCTTTCGTGATGTATCAGATGCTCTGATTTCACCGGAAGCTACAAGAAAAGCGACTTGTGCCTTGCTGTTGCTGCGGGAAACCTCAGGGGGCTGCTATGATTGCAGCTTGGTCAACTTTCTCGCTGCAGCCTTCCGGGGGCGACCATACCGGCGCTGACGCCGAGGTCGGCGATGTCCGCGGGTATGTCGTGGCCAAGCGCGAGATCGGCAGCCATTCGGGCCATCGCCGGTGCGGTTTGGATACCGTATCCGCCTTGACCTGCAAGCCAGAAGAACGATGGGATGTCCGTAGCATAGCCGACAACTGGGGACCGGTCCGGAACGAACGTCCGCAATCCCGCCCAAGCGCGTGTTACCCGTCGAACCGGTAAATCTGCCACCTGCTGGACCCGATCAATGCAGACCGCGACGTCTATTTCCTCGGGCTGGGCATCGCAGGGCAGGGTATCGGTTTCGTCAGCGGGGGAGAGAAGGAGAAGACCTGCATCGGGCTTGAAGTAGAAATTCTCGCAGGCATCGATAACCGCGGGAGAGTCCTCTCGCGCGACGGACGGGGGATCCACTAGCAGGGCAGTGCGCCGCTTTGGCGACAACCCGACAGAAGTTGTGCCGACGGCCTCGGCCAGTTCATCTGCCCAGGCACCAGCAGCGTTAATTATTCTCGCCGCCTGGATCTCCTCATCGCCATATCGAATTACCCAAGTGCCCTGGCGCAGGTAAGGGCGGACGCTACCTGCAGAGAGCATCAGTTGAGCGCCATTTGCCCTCGCAGCGCGCAGAAAGCCCTGGTGGAGGCCATTCACATCCATGTCCATTGCACCGCTCTCGAGTAGGCCGGCGGCGGCATAGCCGGGCTTCAGGATTGGAACCGCAGTGCGAACCTCCTGCGCGTTGAGGCGTTCGACCTTCGTACCGATCCGGGCTGCCTCGCGCTCGATCTCCTCTAGCCGGTCAATCTGAGCTTCACTGGCTGTGAAGAGACACCCGCGCGGTGTCATCAGGGGGTAGGATGCAAAACCTTCGGGCGGTCTTTCGAGGAAGGCCCGGCTCGCGGCTGTCAGTGCCTGGATACAGGGGTTGCCGTATAGAACACTATAGAGTGCAGCAGACCGTCCAGTCGAATGATAACCGACAAACTCTTCACGCTCGAGAATGGCCACCCGCTTGCCACGGCGAGCCAGCTCGAAGGCCACGGAGGCGCCTGCCATTCCCGAGCCGATAATAGCAAAGTCGAACACTAGAGCCTCCCCGATTGCGCGACGGGGGTAGGACTCAATTTCCTATACGTCAATAAGTTTCACATTAGAGAATAAAGTCGCCAGTCTCGCCGCTGTTTTGGCCGTCGACTGCCTGCCGAAACCGGGCTTCTGGCGCCGTTATGACCGATAGTGTGCGGCATGGCCCCTCGGCCTTCGCGAGATAGGCATGCGCCATGGTGCTATCGATGTAGATGGAGTCGCCTTGATGAAGGGTCGTGGGTGCATAAAACTCTGTATGCACCTCGATAGCGCCCTCCAGAACATAGACAAACTCTTCCCCTTCGTGACGAACAAGCGGGCCGAATTCGTCGATCGTACGCGCATGGTGCTCAACGATCACGGGAACCATCCTCTTATTGGAAATCTCCGTATTGAGATAGCGATGCCCGTAGTTAGCCGTTTCGACGACAGAACCGCCCCCCCGATCAATGCTGCGTCGCCCTGTTGATACGGTGCCGGACCTCACGGCTGGTCCTGGAGAAAGCAGCACCGATATGTCGATCTCAAGACCTCGGCAGAGGCTGACGATCTTGTCGAAAGTAAGCGACATCCGCCCGTTCTCGACTTTCGATAATGTCGATGCCGCTAGCCCCGACCGCTTGCTTACTTCGGCAAGGGTCCAGCCGCGCTGCTTGCGCAGTGTCTTGAGTACCTGCCCAACTGGTGCCTTTGCCGCCATCACATCTCTGCCCCTGAAATCCAGTGCCCCTTGCCCGCGAGCAACTGGCCGTTGACTTCTCGATGGGCTACCTTCGTAGAGGAAACAAGTCCTGCAATCAGGAACCGTGCGCTAAAAAGGCCGCACCTCGGGCAGGGCTAATGGATCAGCCGCCTGCTTCGCCTTGTTGCGGGTGCGCGGTTCAGCTCGTTCCTCGATTGAGGATACGGCGCAGCTCCGTCTAGTTGACCGGAAACGCGGCGATCGCCTCGATCTCTATCAGCGCGCCTTCAATCGCGAGATCGCAGATCACTGTCGAGCGGGCGGGCTTCTGCGTCCCGAAGAAAGCAGCATATTCCTCGTTGAAGTCGGGGAAGTTCGATCGATCGGTCAGCCAGACAGTTGTTTTCACAATGTGTTCCTGACCTAGGCCGTGGGCCTGCAGGATGCCCACGAGGTTGAGGAGCGTTTGCCTGGTCTGAGCTCTTACGCCATCGCCGATAATCTTGCCGTTGTTGTCGAAGCCGAGCTGTCCGGACGTGAATATCAGGTTTCCCGCGATCTGGGCCTTTGAAAGATGAGGGGCGGTCATTCCTTTTGTGTCCTTCTCTGATGCATTCCGACGGCTTGTTCCGGAACTTCATTTTGATCGGAACGCTGGCCCGTGGCGCTGATCCCAACCTTCTTACGCTGACATGGATTGCTCCGGTCGCCCAGCCTGATCGGCCGGTGAATGGGGCGGCACGCCAGCTCTTTTCGGTCTCATATCTGAGATAAAATGTCCATATGGAAATTGGGATTGCGCATACGAAATATTTCGGCATTGTTGATGGGGCATGGTGATCCAGCCATGCTTGGGAGCAGGGAAGAGAACGTGAGGATCAAGACGCACACGCATTTGCTAGCCTTCGCTTGTGGAGGAATCCTGGCTGTTTCCGCACCGGCATATGCCGAGAGCACTGCCGTTCCGGCGGCCGAACCGCCAGCCGGAGGGGGGGAGAGCGAAGAGATCGTCGTGACTGCCTTGAAGCGCGAGGAGGCGTTAAAGGATGTTCCGGCATCGGTTTCGGTCCTCGCCGCAGACGAACTCGTCAAGTCCGGGGCCTTCACTTTCGAGGACTTTGCTGGTCAGGTGCCGGGGTTGAATTTCGCCAACGCCGGTGGGGCTGGTCTGAACCAAGTCATCCTGCGCGGGATCAGCGCGGGGGATCAGCCAAGTGCGACTGTCGGCATCTATGTCAATGATACGCCTTATGGTTCCAGTTCTTCGTTTGCGTCAGGGGGGCGCTTGGCTCTGGATCTCGCGCTGTTCGATGTTGATCGCATCGAAGTCTTGCGCGGGCCACAGGGCACAATCTATGGTGCGAGTTCCCTTGGTGGACTGATCAAGTACGTCTTGCGCCGTCCCGACTCCGACACGTTTTCTGCCCTCTTTGACGGTGAGGTCTCCAGCACCCGCAAGGGCGGTGTCAACCGCAGCCTGCGTGCCGCGATTAACATTCCCATCGCCTCGGGCCTCGCCGGGCTGCGCTTGAGTGGTTATGACGATCTTGACGCCGGCTTCGTTGATAACGTTCTGACCGGGCGCAAGGACATAAATCGCGGAACGATCCGCGGTGGCCGTGCGGCATTGCTTCTGACGCCCAGTGCCGGTCTCAAGCTCGAACTCGGCCTCGTTCTCCAGGACATCTCGCGCGACGGTTTCAACGCAAGCGACGTAAATCCGCTGACTGGCGTTCCAACCACGGGGGACCTTACCCAGTCACGTTACCTCCGGGAGGGTTTTGATCAGAAGTTCCGCCTTGTTTCAGGGAATCTCGAATGGGCCCTTGGGGGGGCGTCGCTGGTCAGCGCGACGAGCTGGCAGCAAGTCAAAAGCAAGATTCGTACTGACGATTCCCAGATTTTCGGGGCCATGATCGGCTATCCGTTACTGTTTTCCGGTCCGCTCAAGACCGAAAAGTTTACCCAGGAAGTGCGTCTCGTCTCGGCAAGTAATCGGCCGTTTGAGTGGATCCTTGGGGGCTTCTACACCAACGAGAAAAGCCGAAACTACCAGAAGCTTACTGCCGAACCTTCGACAGGCGGCGAGCCGCCTGTCGGTCTTAACCCACTGATTGAGATCGAATTGCCGACCCGTTTCGAGGAGTATGCCATCTTTGGCGATGTGACCTGGCGTCCGGCGCGCAACCTCGATTTCATGTTCGGCGCGCGGTGGAGTACGAACCGACAGTCCTATTCCCAGACGAGCTCGGGCTACATCATAAATGGCAATGTCCCGGGTAGCGAAATCGTGAAGACGGCATCCTCAAAGGACGACGTCTGGACCTTTCTTTTCACAAGCCGCTATCGCCTTGAGGGTGACCTGATGGCTTACGTTCGCGTGGCGAACGGCTATCGACCTGGAGGACCCAACGTTGTTCCTCCACCCGATCCAGTGACGGGCGAGCAGTTCGCCAAGCCTGAATTCGGCCCGGACCGGCTATGGAGCTACGAAGCTGGCATGAAGGGCAAGATCGCCCGCAGTTTGGAGTTCGATCTCGCCACCTTCTATGTGGACTGGTCCGACATCCAGATCAACGAACGGCGCAACGGCTTCAGTTTCCGGGCCAATGGCGGCAAGGCGTCCAGCAAGGGCGTCGAGGCGTCCCTCAGCTGGAAGCCTTTCACCGGTCTAAACGTTGCGGCCAATGTCGCATACACCGACTCACGGCTTGAAGACGACGTGCCCAGCCTCGGGGGCGTCGATGGTGAGCGCCTCACCTATGTTCCCCGGTGGGCGGGGGCCATCAACGCCGACTATGAGTTCTTCTTTAAGAGTGACATCAGGATCAACTTGGGCGCAACGCTGCGTTATGTGGGAAGCAGAACGAGCAGTTTCAGCGCCAATGCCGAGCGTCCACCTTTTACCCTTGCCGCTTATGGTCTGACAGACCTGCGTATGGTAGCTGCTCGGAAGAACATCGAGGCGCGTTTGTTTGTCCGCAATGTCTTTGACCGGCGTGGTGAGCTGGGGGTCGATACCTCCGTCTTTCTCCCCGGATCTGCCGGATCGGCTTACATGTCCTATGTACAACCCCGAACGTTTGGTTTGGCGTTGTCCGTAAAGTACTGAACCGATGCCCGAGCACCCGCGCTGCACCGAGAGTTTGGCGGGGAGAGCAACGCACTTACGAGGATCGTGACGGCGGCTGCCGGTCGCCGTCACGATCCAGATGACGTTGCGAAGCTATTGGGTCTTATTCCTGTCTTGGTCAGGCTCCTTTCGAGGCAGGTCCCGCTGGGAATCCATTTGGGGACAAGCGCCTTGGGAGGGCTACTTTACCGTGAAGACCAAAACAGTCGAGGCGCTGCCCTGATGCGGAATGCGGTGCATCCCTTTGGTCTGAGCGAAGCCGGCCCATTCAATCCTCGAGGGCGCGATCCTTCGCCCCATGATTACCCTTGCCAGCGTTTGCGCCCGTCGCTCAGCCAGCCAGGCTTCCCGCCCGTCTGGCATTCGGGCGACCATCGAATGCTCGATCCGAATGTACGCATCTGGATTGGCCTCCAGGGTTTGGCGTAAGATACGGATCGAGCGATCTGATGCCGCATCCGGCCATATCTGACCAGTTTGGAAACAGATGCCGCGAAGGACGAAACGGCGTCCAGGCTCCGCATCGGAATCCAGGTATGCTTGAAGCTCTTGCTTCAGACGCCGATTTTCCGGTTCACATGGTAGTGAAGGCTGCCTTGGCATCCGCGGTGGCCTCGGCAGGCTTGGAAATTGAAACTCTGTCTCTGGACCATTTTTATCAAAATCATCTTCGCATTGATAATCATTATAGCATGAATAATCTTCAATATCCTGAGCATAAATTGGCTCAGAATTGAAAATAATTAACGAAATAGAGAATGATATAATGATTGCACTTGAGATATTTAATTTATTCATAATCTGATCTATGTCCTATTTATGTTTATTTACGCTCTGCGCATGAATTTATATTTCACTCGTTGGTAATTGATTGGATGTTTAAATTTTCGCAGGTGGCGGGCCGAGGTGAGATCCGCAGTTGCGAATTCCTGCGCATACTTGCCTATACGATAAAGAGATATGATAGGAAATAAATTTGCATAACAGGTGAATGGCGGCTAGGTTCGCGTCTTCCACCGGATCCAACCAAAGGTCACCAGGGAGTGGCGTGCTAATGCGATACCTGCGGCAGAGAGCGTCCATCCTGGTTGCGGCCAGCCTTCTTGTTCTGGCGACCGGATGTGCGACTACTGCTTCGCGCTCAATCGAAGCGCGCAGCGCAGATTTCGACGTGCTGATCCGTGGTGGCTTGATCTACGATGGCTCTGGCCGCCCGCCGTTTGCCGGCGACATCGGAATCAAGGATGATGTGGTTGTCTATGTCGGGCCCTCGGCGAGGCACCGGGCAAGGCAAACGGTCGATGCCGCCGGGATGGCTGTCGCGCCGGGATTCATCAACATGCTCAGCTGGGCTACAGAATCGCTGATCGCCGACGGACGCGCCTACTCAGACATCCGTCAGGGGGTGACCCTGGAGATCTTTGGGGAAGGGGACTCGATGGGGCCCTTGTCGGCTGAGATGAAAGCGCTGATGCTGCAGCGACAAGCCGACATAAAGTACCCGATCGGCTGGACCAGTCTTGGCGAATATCTTGAACATCTGGAGCGTCGTGGCGTCTCTCCGAACGTTGCGTCGTTCGTTGGAGCGGCGACTGTTCGCGTTCATGAGCTTGGCGAACGTGATGTTGATCCCACCCCGGATCAACTCCGCCGGATGCGTAAGCTGGTCAGGCAGGCCATGAAGGATGGAGCGTTGGGAGTCGGGTCCTCGTTGATCTATGCGCCATCTAGTTTCGCAGAGACGTCTGAATTGACTGCGCTTGCCAGCGAAGCCGCGGCATGCGGCGGTATGTATATAAGCCACATGCGCTCGGAGGGCGACCGTATCGAGGCTGCCGTCGACGAGTTGCTTGAAATAGCGCGCGGAAGCGGGGCCCGATCCGAGATCTACCATTTGAAGTTTGCCGGACAGCAGAACTGGGCAAAGATCGAACCTGTCATCGCGAAAATCGAGGCGGCCCGAGCAAGCGGGCTCCATGTCACGGCCGACATGTACACCTACACTGCGGGTGCCACCGGTCTTGATGCGGCGATGCCGTCCTGGGTGCAGGAAGGCGGCCTGGAGGCGTGGATAGCACGCTTGAACGATCCAGATGTTCGTCGCCGTGTCGCTGCGGAAATGAAGGCGCCCGGCAGGAATTGGGAGAATCTGTACCACTCGGCGGGTGCGGATCGTGTCCTTCTGGTCGGCTTCAAGAACCCGACCTTGAAGCCGTTGACTGGCAAGACTCTGGCAGAAGTCGCAAGGCTGCGCGGCAAGACGGCCGAGGAAACCGCAATGGACCTCGTCAGGGAGGACGGTAGCCGGGTGCTGACGGTCTATTTCCTGATGAGCGAGGATAATGTTCGCAGGCAGGTTGCCCTGCCCTGGATGAGCTTTGGGTCGGACGCCGAAGCTTCGGCGCCGGAGGGTGTATTCCTTCAGTCAAGTACCCATCCTCGCGCTTACGGTACATTTGCGAGACTGCTGGGCCGATACGTGCGGGATGAAAAGATCGTGCCGCTTGAAGAAGCCATCCGACGCCTGACTGCGCTGCCTGCAGCTAATCTCCGCCTTGATCGTCGCGGCTCCTTGCGGGCGGGCAACTTCGCGGATGTGGTGGTTTTCGATCCCGACACGATCCAGGATCATGCGACATTCGAGCGCCCGATGCAGTACGCCACCGGCGTTCTGCATGTCTGGGTCAACGGGATCCAGGTTCTGCGCGACGGACAGCACACCGGGGCAATGCCGGGGCGCGTCGTTCGTGGCCCCGGGTGGACCGGCTGGCCGGGTGGGGGCGCATGCCCGGACAACATTGGGGATTAGGGGATCGCCGTGTTGGCCAAACTCAAGCATTATCTGGCGCCCGGGCTCGTATTCCAGGCAGTCGTCGTCGGTGCCGGCTATGCGACGGGGCGTGAACTCGTCCAGTTCTTCATGACGGGATCGCTGGTTTCCGGCCTGCTGGGAATGCTGGTTACGGCTTTAGTGTGGAGCATAACCCTCGCCATTGCCTTCTGGAATGCGCGAGCAGCGGCGGCAAGCGACTACCGGATTTTCCTGCGTTCGACGATTGGCCCGCTGTGGATCATATACGAGATCTGCTTCCTAGCCCTCCTTATCCTTGTGCTTTCCGTGCTTGCCTCTGCTGCGGGAGAAATCGTGCATAGCCGACTTGGCTGGCCGACAATTGCAGGGACCGGGTTGCTTATGGGTGCCATCTGCTTGCTGGTTTTCTTCGGAACCGGTCTGATCCAGCGGTTTCTGGCTGCCTGGTCGGTTCTCCTCTACGTGCTCTTCGGGCTTGTCCTGCTGATCTGCCTGACCCGTTACGGTGGGACGATTGCCGCTAACATCCAGCAGGGCGCCCCGGAGCCCCAGCTTTTCCAGCAGGGCCTGTCCTATGCGGGCTACAATCTCGCAATCCTGCCTGGCATTCTCTACTGCGTGAGGCACTTGGAGAGCGATCGCGAGGCGCTGATTGCCGGAGGCCTGGCCGGTATCGTGGCCATGGTCCCCGCAGCGATCTTCTTTCTGTCGATGGCAGCATTCTGGCCTGATGTCGCCCAGGCCCCAGTGCCGATCGACCTGATGCTGGAACGAATTGATCTGCCCTGGCTTAGCGCCCTGTTCTACGTTGCTCTCTTCGGCATCTTCATTAAGACCGGCGCCGCCTTGATCCATGCGGTGAACGAGCGTGTCGCCGGCAGTTTGCTTGAACGCGACAGAACGATGCCTGCGGCCGCCCGATCGGGCCTAGCGCTTGCCACGATCCTCTGCGCGACTGTTCTCGCCGATCGGATCGGGATCATCGACCTGATCAAGAATGGCTACAGCGTTCTGACGAACCTCTTCCTAATCTTCTTCGTATTCCCGCTCGTCATCATGGGGACGTGGAAGATAATGTGCCAAAAGAAACAATCTCAAGGCTGATGGGACTCTGCTGATGAAGACATCAAGAACGGTTTTGGCCAGTTTTGTAATCGTACTGGCGATTAGTAGCCTTTCCTTCGCTGAGGCTAGTTCTGCCACCTCTCGCCAAGACAGGAAGGTTGAGCAGCTCTTGCAGCGCTATCCAATCAGTGCCGAGGGCCGCAAGGCAGAGATTACTGCCGGGCTGGTGGCAAAGCTTTCCTGCACTTGTATCTTTGCGGAACGCAATTCGACCGGCACTTGCCTTAAGGATGGGTTGCCCGGGACCGAAACCATCGAACGGCGGATCGACCGCGAGGCGAGGACGGTTAAGGTGGACGTCGGACCGGCAAGCCAGACCGCTGTTTTTCTCGGCGAGGATCGCGGGTGCACGCTGCTGTGAAGAAGACAATGAACTTGCACGCCGGATTGCTGGTCCTGGCTTGTGCCCTCGCTAGCCAGGCTTCGGCCAGTGAACTCGTGCCGCTTCCACCCCAGCCTGAGGAAGTCGCTTGGCCATCGCAAACCTGGACGAGGGGCGAGCCGATGACTGCCGACCGAGCGAAGCTGGAAGGTGCCTTGGCGAATGCTTTTGCCGATGGTGGTCAGACCCGGGCCGTGGTCGTGGTCCAGGGCGGGGCTATCGTGGCCGAGCGTTACGCTCCCGGTTACAACGAGTACAGCCGCTTCCAGTCCTATTCGGTTGCTAAAAGCATCACTGCCGCCCTTGCAGGCATCGCCGTTCGCAAGGGGATGCTCAAACTCGACGAGCCGGCAAAGGTGCCACAGTGGCGGCTGCCCGAGGATCCACGCCGCGCGATTACTCTGCGTCACATGCTGAACATGAGTACCGGTCTGGCCTGGCGAGACGACTATTCCGACCTGGCAGGCAGCAATGTCTATGCAATGCTTTTCGGTTCAGGGCGTCATGGCACCGGGGACTATGCTGCCGAACAGCCCCTCGTCTATCGACCCGGCAGCCGCTGGGCTTATTCGAATGGCACTTCAAACATTATCGCGACCATGGTTGGCCGTGCGGTGGGTGGTCCGGGCGAGCCATATCGGCAATTCATCGCCAACGAATTGTTCCGTCCGCTTGGAATGAGGAGCGCGATTGCCGAGTTTGATGCTGGCGGCTTCTTCATGGGATCCTCGTTCGTCGTCGCGACGGCGCAGGACTATGCGCGGTTTGGACTGCTCTACTTGCGGGATGGGGTATGGAATGGGCGACGTATCCTGCCAGCTGGCTGGGTAGATTTTACGCGAACGCCAGCGCCTAACGCTCCGGATCGCCGCTATGGTGCTCACTTCTGGCTAGGCCCCAACGAAGGGGGAACGCCTCCTGGCAAGGGGCAATGGCCTGAAGACGCGTTTGCGGCGCGCGGGCTGTTCGGACAGACGATTGCGATTGTGCCTTCAAGGGATCTCATAGTCGTCAAGCTCGGGAACCGTAACCGCAACGACGATGACGAAGACGAACACCGCAAGGTCGCCGCGATCGTCAATGCGTTCGCTGCGATCCCGCTGCCTGCCGCAAGACAGGGCAATTGAGAGCAGCCACTGCGAGCAGCAGCATCTGGGACCGCCCCTAGTTGGTCAGTGGAGCGGTCTATCAGCCGAGGGCAAAATCGGCGCAGGCCCGAGTTTGCAGCACTAGGGGATCGATCACAGCCATTCCCGTCAAAGACTGATCTATAACCAGTGGCAGCTCGGTGCAGGCGGTGATGACCGCCTTGCATCCGTTTGCCTGATGAGCGGCCAGCAGGGTGCGGAAGAATTCGGCGAAGCGTCCGTCCATTTCGCCGGTCGCGAGGCGGGACTGAATAGCCTGAACCTGCTCCCGCTCGGCTGCGCCCGGTATTTCTACGCGAACTCCGCGATCAGTCAGTGGAGCCGCGAAGAACCCATCTTCCATTGTGAACTTTGTCCCCAGCATTAGGACCTGATCGAATCCTTGCGCCAGCACGTGATCGCGCACCAACTCGATCGCATGGAAGACGGGAACGTCCAGGTTGATCTCCGAACGGATCATGTCAAATGCCCGGTGGAGGGTATTGTTCGCAATCATGATGCAATCAGGCCGGAAAGTGAGCAGCCGCTCCACCTCGGCCTTAAGGAGCTGGGGGATCTCATCCCAGACATCGTTGTAGCGGCTTTTGATCGCGTGGTAATCGATGCTGTAGAGCGCAATACGGGCCGAATGGTGGCCGCCGAGGCGCCTTTGCACCTCCTCGTTGAGCAGGCGATAGGGAAGGACGGTAGAAGGCCAGCTTGTTCCGCCAAGAATGCCTACAAGTCGCATATCCGTTGTACCTCAGATCAGCTTCGGGCCGGGCCACAGGAGACGTAATCGTGCGCTCCTACGCAACCATTCCAACGGCGGTCAATTCGTCAGTAACTGCAGAGATCGCTTCATGAGTGATCGCAACCAGTTGATCGACCTCCGCCTCAGTCATGACCAGCGGCGGGGCGAAGCCGAGAATATCACCGTGGGGCATCGCTCGTGCGATCAAACCCCTGTCAAGACAGGCGCGCGAGATGCGCGCGCCGACCTTTGCTTCGGCATCGAAGCGGACCTTCCGATCTGGGTCGGCAACAAATTCGATGGCCGCCAGCATACCCGCGCCACGGATCTCGCCGATTATGGGTATGGAGGAAAGCCGACTTGCCAGTTGCTCCTGAAGGTAAGTGCCAACAGTGGCCGCGCGGCATGCAAGCTCTTCTCCTTCGACGATATCGAGCACGGCATTCGCAGCCGCAGCGGCAATTGGATGGCCAGAATAGGTATAGCCATGGGAGAACGCACCCACCCTCGAGCTTTCGGCTTCTAGTACCTTGAATACCTTGGGGCCAACGAGCACGGCTGACATCGGCACATATGCTGCGGTTAGGCCTTTGGCGAGTGTGATCAGATCAGGCGTGATCGCATAGAGATCGCATCCGAAAGGTGCGCCCACGCGTCCAAATCCGCAAACCACCTCATCGGCGATCAGCAGGATATCGTATTTGCGCAGAACCTCCTGAATTCTTTGCCAGTATCCCCGTGGTGGCGGGATGATGCCACCGGTTCCGAGTACTGGCTCGGCGATGAAGGCGCCAACAGTGTCCGGATCCTCGTCGAGGACCAGCCTTTCGAGTTCACTGGCGCGCCGGGCTGAGAATTCTTCCTCGGATTCGTTGGGCAATGCGCCCCAATAGTGGTGCGGCGAGCCGGTGTGGAGGATGCCGGGGACCGGCAGATCCATGTGCTCTTGGTAGAAGCGCATGCCGGTCATCGAGCCCGAAATCACAGAACAGCCATGATAGCCTCGTTCGCGTGCTACGATCTTCTTCTTGCGGGGCAGCCCCCGCAGGTTGTTATAGTACCACACCAGTTTGGCCTGGGTTTCGTTGGCGTCGGACCCGCTAAGGCCATAGAAAACGCGCTGCATGTTTCCAGGAGCCATGACCAAGAGGCGCTCCGAAAGGCGGATAAGCGCCTCATTCGAGTTGCCCGCGTAGATATGATAATAAGCCAGCTGACGGGCCTGTGCCGCGATTGCATCCACCACTTCGCTCCGCCCATAGCCGATATTGACGCAGTAGAGGCCAGCAAAGCCGTCGATGAACTCGCGGCCACTGCCGTCCTTGATCCGGACCCCCGAACCGGTCTGGATAATGCTTGGCTCGCCCAGCGCGCCGCTTGCGAAATCGGCGATCGGGGTGAATGGGTGAAGGATGCTGCGGCGATCGATTGCGCCGAGTTTGAGAGCGTCTTGCATTGATATCTTCCAGTTTGGTTCGGTGTGAAGTTGGTGAGGCAGGGGCGCTGGCTTTCTGTTGCCGTGCAGTTCACGGGCGTAAGCCGCCTAAGCTGAGTGGAAGGTGCACTCGGTCTGACCCGCGTGGCGCGCGGCAATTAGTTCGATCGTGTGGTCATGGCCGGGTGCGAGAACGGGCAGACTTCGTGCCGCTGTCCGCCAGGATCGATAAATGAACGCCCCGGTCCGGATGCGATCGCGCCACTTCGGGTGGGCAGGGAGAGTATCGCCATTGGTCATCGGGAACTGGCTCCTTGGCCTGTGCTTTTGCGTGGCAAGTTACCAGAGGTCTCAGGCGAATAATGCGCAATGATTCACTATAGGCGCTAAAATTTCGCATAGTAAATTTTAAACAGCTGCGATATGATGCGGGAATGGACAAGATTGATGCCAAGCTCCTCGCCGCCGTTCAGCGCAACAACCAGCAAACGGCCGAGGTCCTTTCGCAAGAGGTCGGTTTGTCGCCATCTGCCTGCCTGCGCCGACTGCAGCGGCTTCGCCGCTCGGGCGCTATCATTGCCGATGTGGCGGTTGTCTCGCCTAAGGTGCTTGGCCTCGATCTGGTGCTCTTGGTCTCGGTCAAGTTGGCGCAGGACAGCGCGCAAGTGATCAGGCGGTTCAAGGACCTTGTGCAACGCACTTCAAGAGTCGCGCAGGCTTATCTTGTTACCGGTGATACGGACTTCGTGCTGCTTGTTCATGCGACTGACATGACCGACTACGACAGCCTGGCGCAGCGGATATTGATCGAGAATCCTGACGTGCGCTCCTTCCAAACCACCGTGGTGATCGATCGGATCAAGGGCAGCGTCGCATGCCCGGTGATACCGGAATTGATTGCCTAGCCAACCCTGTGCGAACCGCTCGCTGCGGCAGGCGCACCTTCCATTTGTTAGAACAGGAATTCGCGATGTTGAGATTGCTGGCCCAAGTCATGTTCGTTCTGGGACTGCTGTCCCCAGTTGTCGCGAGTGCGGCCGCTTCCAAGCAAGCCGAAGGGCGCGATCGGGCCGTTCCGGGATCGCTCGACTTCTCTGATCGCGAACGCCTTGAGGGCTGGCTCGATGGCCTGATGAATTCCCATATGGCGCTGGGCGACATGGCGGGAGCAACCGTGATGGTTACACGCGGCAGTCAGCCTGTAATTGCGAAAGGCTATGGTTTTGCCGATGTGGCGCAGCGCAGGATCGTCACGGATCAGACTGTATTCCGGGTCGGCTCCATCTCGAAGCTCTTCGTCTGGACCGCAGTGATGCAACTGGTGGAACGGGGGGATCTGGACCTCGACCGAGATATCCAGAGCTATCTCGACTTCCAGGTGTCCAGCTCGGGTAAGCGGCCGATTACATTGCGCCATATCATGACGCACACTGCTGGGTTTGAGGATGTTGGAAAGAACGCCTTCACCTATGAGCAAAGGCTCGTGCGTCCTTTGGGCGTCTACCTTCGTGAGGGAAGGCCTGCACTGATCAATCAACCCGGCAGGGTTGTCGCCTACTCGAACTATGCGACGGTCCTCGCGGCATATATAGTCGAGAGAAGGAGCGGACTGCCATTTGCCACCTATGTCGACCGTAATATCCTAGTACCACTCAAGATGCGCAGTTCCAGCTTTGCGCAACCGCTGCCCAAGGTGCTGCAGTCGCGATTGGCCCTTGGATACCGCTCGGCTTCCGGTCCGGCAGAGCCGTTCGAGTTCATGAACATCTGGCCGGCGGGGAGTTTCTCTTCGACCGCCGCAGACATGGGCCGCTTTGCCGCAGCCTTCCTTAACGGCGGGGTTCTGGATGGGCAGCGCATTCTTCGATCTGAAACGGTGCGTGAGATGCTGGCACGCAACTACGCAGCGCATCCGGCCCTGAGCGGCATGGCGCTTGGCTTTTACGAGCAGCGCCACCTTGGTGTGCTGTCACTGGGGCACGCTGGCGACACCGAGTTCTATCATAGCGACCTGCAACTTTTTCCAGCACAGAACCTGGCGATCTTTGTATCGATCAGCGGTGGTTCGCATCCAGATGCCTGGCGCTTGCGCCGACAGTTGTTTACCGGCTTTGTCGAGAATTTCATCAGGCTGGGCCAATCGCTACCAATGCCATCAGCCATCAAGGCGCCGATGATCGAAGGGCGCTTCTTCAACAGTCGGCGCCAGGAATCACGGCTGTTCCGGATCGGCAATCTGTTCAGTCAAACCCAGTTCTCCGTGACCGCCGATGGGGCAGTCACGGTTGATGCCTTGCGCGGCTTGAATGGGCAGCCGATCCAATGGCGCCAGACCGAACCAGACGTATTTCGCCAGGTCGGTGGAGATGCCCACCTAGCATTGTTGCGTGACAAAGCGGGCACTGTGACGGGATTCGCTACGGATGCCGGAGCGCCGGTCTCAATCTTCGAACGAGTACCCTTGTCGCAGAACGCAGCCTGGAACGTGCCACTATTGCTGTTGACCCTCGCCACACTGGCTGGATCGACGGTCATTTGGCCCTGCAGTTGCGCATATCGCCGCTGGCGCAGGGTCGAAGCTCATGCAGACCGGGCAACGCGGCTGCTGCGGCGCGCGACAAGGGTTGGAGCAGCGGCCTCGTTCATCTTCCTGGCTGGAATTCTGGGCTTCGCTGCTCAGGCATCCGGCAACCTGACCATGTTGACCGACGATGCTGACCTATTCCTGCGCGGTTGCCAGTTCGCCGGACTAATCGGCATTATTGCTGGGGCCTCAGCATTCCCTTTGGTCCACCGACTGTGGAAGGACAGCAGCTCGAGTTATTTGGTTCGCTCGGGATACCTGGCGCTCGCAGCCACCTGGGTCTCAGTCTTGTGGTTCGCTCTGGAATTCCATTTGCTTAGTCGATCACTCGCTTATTGATGGGGGCATCGGCATGCCAGCAAGCATCGACTGAACAAGGTATGACCGCTGTTTGACTCCGATGGAAACGCAGTGATACGGATGAATGGCGGTGGAGAGATAAACAGTCTTTGCGCCGATTAGTTTGGCTCACATCCCAACACTGGGTGCTTCGGGGAGTCCGGCTCGCTGCCAACAGCAATGGGTGCAAGGCACCGGCGCACGTGCAGGGCGCCGAAATCGGTTTCCCGACCGTGCTACCATCCGTTTAGCCGAAGCCAGAAATCCATGGTTTCTGCCAAGGACGGACTGAGATGCATCTTCCCGTACTGGTGCTTGCCTGGAGCTAGGCCGTCACCACGTAGGAAAAAGTGATCCTCCTCGGGAAGGACGACCACGGTTGTCTTGCTCTCGCCGGTTTGCTCCAGCAACGGCTTCGCATTGGCTGCAGGAGCGGTCAATTGGTCAAGTGCGCCCCAGACGGCAAGCACCGGATCGGTGACTTTGGATAGCCCGGTCGCCGGATCGCTTGAAAGCATGGTCTGCATCTCGGCACTCGCCATGCGATCGATAAAGCCGGTTCGGATTTCAGCAACCTCTGCAGAGCCGAGCCCGGTCACAGCGAACAGGCGGTCTGCCGCAGAGGCAATTGCAGTCCGGTCTCCGGCGATTGAGGCATCGGCAACGGCCTCCAGGCTGGCGCGTATTGCCGCCAGTGCAGCCTTGTTTTTCCCCGGAAAGCGCAGCGGATTTGCTTGCTGATCGACCCAGACTGTCCGTCCCTTCTGGCCCGGTGCGCCAAGCAAAATCATGAAATCAATCGTTTCATTGTGCTCGGGCCATAGTTCCGTTGCAACCAACGTGCCCTCGCTGTGCGCAATGATGCCGATCGGCATGGACTTGAACTCTGCCCTTTCGGCAACCGAGTTAAGGACAGTCGCAATCTGCGGTACACGTTGGCGAAAGCTTGCGACACGCTGGCCTGTCGAAGCGCCAACACCAGAATTGTCGATCCGCACGCTCGCGATGCCGCGTTCTGCAAGGTGGTTCGCGAGTTCCTTGAACATCGGTGCGCCGGAAATGACCTGATCGCGGGCATGCGGCCCAGCGCCTTGGATCATCACCGCCACGGCCCGCGGCTTGGTTTGCGGCAAGGTTAGCGTGCCGGCGAGTATCGCCCCGCCAGCCGGGAACTGTAATTGCTCGTCGCGCGGCTGCGCGCCGACGGGGGCGGCAAGACTAAGTACCGCAAGAAGGATGAAGGTCAGGCGCATGGGATATTCGCTTTCTCGGTCCGTCGGGGCGCTCAGTGCAGGGATGCGTGCATCCTGCGAGGAAGAAAATGCAGGATCAGGTGTGTCAATGCATGCGCCAACATGGCCGCCTCAAGCGAAAACACAACGGCTAGAAACCCAAACGCGAGGCCCGGGAGGAAATTCAGCACAATAGTGCGAAGCGTGATCGCTGGTGTAAGCATGACCACCGCCCCGACCGCAGGCAGGTGCGCCAGGGCGAAGATTAAAGCACTGATTGCCACTGCGCAAAGCATAGCCGGTCCGGTATCGCTCCCCAACCAGACCAATCCTGCGCCCACGAAACTAAGAATACCCCAGCGCAGCATGATTTCCTCGGTCAAGCCGCCGTAGAGTACACCACGAAGCAGGTCGGTGTACCGAGCCTTCTCGCGAGGCCTAAGTTCTTCCCAGTCGCCGCGGCCAAGCATCGATAGTACGTTATCGCCATATGCGACGAGTACCGCACTCGCGGCGGCCATCGTGATCACGGTTACGACCATCCGGCTCGGATCATGCGGGATGCTGAGAGGGTCACCATGAAACCAGGACACAAGACCCAGATCGCCGGCAAATGCCTGCCCCGCCCAGATTGCGAGGCCGAGAAGTACCAAGGGCTGGATCGTTACGATCAGTGCTTGGACTATGGGGTTTGGCGGCAGCGGTCGACCAAGCTGCTCGGCGCGATCACGCAATTTGGGCAGGTCTGCGATGAGGGTGGCGATTCCGATGGCGCCGAGGAAGAACAGGGGGAGATTCTGCAGCATGATCGTTGATTTCCAATTTCGCAATAATTGCTCTAATTGGAAAATTCTCTCAAGGCAACCGCGGGTCTTCGCCTATCCTGCCTCGGCTCCGTGCAACGAGATCAGTGAGGAAAGCAGGTTTTCGTCATCTGCAGAGCAGACGGCAATGGTAAGCGCTTCGTCGCAATCATCGCCAGCTAGATAGGCGTGCCCCATCGACGAATCCAGGTAGATGCACTTTCCTGCGGTCACTACGACTTCGTCGTAGAACTCGGTGATGACCTTCATGGAGCCCTCGAGAACGTAAATGAACTCCTCTCCGGAATGACGCACCAGGTCTCCGAACTCTTCCAGCGTTTTGGCGCGGATTCGAGTGAGCACCGGGATCATCTTCTTTTGCCGCAGTTCGGTGCAGAGATAGAAATAGTCGTACTTACCGGTGTTTACGCGTAAGGCGTCGGCGGTTCCCGAGATGCTGCGCCGAGCCGTGACAGGACGTTCGCCGGCGTGCTCGATCTCTGCGAATAGCTCGGACATCCGGATGTTGAGCCGTTCGCTGAGTTGGAGCAGTTTGTCATAGCTGAGCGTCAGCTTGTCGTTCTCAACCTTGGACAGGGTGGAGAGCGGAATGCCCGTCCGCTTGCTCATTTCCTTCAGCGTCCAGCCATTCCTGGTGCGCAAAGCGCGAATATGCATTCCGAGCGTTGGTCTGTTATCGGGCATCTCGTCAGGCCTCTCCAAAAATTTCTCTATAGGACTTGATTCTCTAAATAGAAAATTTACAGTCCAAATATCGTCGAGTGTTTCCTCCGGAACTATCGGCAGTTCAATAAACCTGCAACGGGCAGAGGCGAAGTAAATTATGAAATCAGGATGGATCGGTGCCGTTCTTGGCCTTTGGCTCGCGGCGGCCTTGCCGGGCTCCATTGCGAGTGCCGGCCCCGCCAGTTCGTCAAGCGCCGCCACCTTGCCTACTCGCGGAGCTGTGGCGGCGGCCCAGCCCGCGAAAGCAGCGCCCATGCGCCCCTTGACCAAGTCTGATGCGGACGCTTGGCTCGACGGCCTGGTTCCCTATGCATTGCAGAGCGGCGACCTAGCCGGAGCGGTTGTCATCATCGTTGATGGGAAGGGCATCATTACCGCGCGCGGCTTTGGTTTTGCGGATGTGGCGGCGCGTCGGCCAGTGGATCCTCAGTCCACGCTTTTCCGCCCAGGCTCGATCTCAAAGTTGTTCACCTGGACTGCAGTCATGCAGCTCGTCGAACAGGGCAGGATCGATCTCGACCGGGACGTCAGCGCCTATCTTGATTTCAAGCTGCCAGCCCGAGCCGACGGGCCGATCACCATGCGGCACCTGATGACGCATCGCGCTGGATTCGAGGAGAGCTTGCGCGGTCTTATTACGCTGCCGGGTGAGCGACGCCTTGATCTTGGCGCAGACCTGAAACGCTGGGTGCCACGCCGCATCTACAAGGCGGGAACGACGGCGGCCTATTCCAACTATGGTACCGGTCTGGCCGGCTATATCGTTGAACGGGTCAGTGGAATGCCGTTCGAGACTTATGTCGAGCGCAACATTCTGGGCCCGCTTGGCATGCGGCGGTCCAGTTTTGCGCAACCCCTTCCTCCGGGGCTGCGAGCCGAAGTTGCCAAGGGTTATGAGTCGGCTTCGTTGGGGGCAAAGCCCTTCGAGATGATCGTCAATGCTCCTGCCGGTGCATTGAGTGCTACTGGGGCCGACATGGCGCGATTTATGATCGCCCATCTGAATGATGGGGCGGGTCTGATGAAACCGGCGACCGCCCGCCTGATGCATGGATCCTTCCTGCCCCAACAAGGTGCGGTGAACCGGATGGCGCTCGGCTTCTACGAGCAGCGGGTAAACGGCGCTCATGCCATCGCGCATGGGGGTGATACGCAGTGGTTTCACAGCAACCTCGTACTGTGGCCAGAGCATGGCCTTGGCTTGTACGTGAGTATCAATAGCACGGGGCAAGCTGGCGCGGCTCGAAACCTGCGGGATGGCCTGCTGAGGCAGTTTGTGGAACGCTATCTTGCGGGACCGCCTCCGCAGCTGGGCCGCCATGTCAGCGCGGCATCCAGCGCGGCGGATGCAGCCGAAGTCGCTGGCAATTACTGGTTCGCGCGCCGATCGGCGTCCAGCTTTCTGAGCCTCGGGAGCCTATTCTCGCAGTTTTCCTTGGATGCGCTGCCGGATGGACGGCTTGTGTCGCCATCAACGCGTGTTCCCGGCGCGAGGGATTATTGGCTCCCCACAGCTGCTGGCGAATGGGAACGATCCGACGGTCGGGAGATCCTGGTGGCGCGACGTGAAGGCGCGAAAGTGATCGGCATCGCCCTGGGCTCGATTGCTCCCATAATCGAGTTCCAGCGCGTACCGGCCTGGGCCAATTCGCGGACTGCCTTGCCGGCATTGGCTGGCGCACTCCTGGTTCTTGTCTTCTTTGTAGGGAGAGCGCTCGCTGGATTGCTGTTCCGCCGGATCTACAAAGTTGGTTCGCGGCTGGAGGGAAGCGAACGCATTGCACGGCGCATCGCGCTTGTCGCTGCGGCGGTAGCGATTGTGGCCGCAGTATCCTGGGCCGCAATCGTGCTCATGATGAGTAGTGGCATCGCAATGCTCAACGGGACGCTCGATCCGCTCGTCAGGGTGGCACAGTTCGCCAGCATACTCAGCTTGCCCATCCTGCCGATTGCGGGGCTGTGGTATGCTTGGCGCAGCTGGGCCGCACGTCGATGGAGTACCGGCCTCGTCATGGCGATCATGGTCAGCCTCGCCGGCTTGCTGCTGGTCGGCATTGGGATCCCCTTCAACCTGTTGTCATTCCAGTTGGATTATTGATCGTGTCGGAATTGCGGCCAAACTCGCGCAACATGACGGTGCGCGTGGAGAAGCGTCCACTCGCAGCGCCGTTCGAAATCTCTGGCTACGTCTTCGACAGCATGGAGCTCGTTGTCGTGACCTTGAGCGACGGGCAGCACACGGGGACAGGCGAAGCCTCGGGCGTCTACTACCTTGACGATAATGTCGGGCGCATCGTTCGTGACCTCGAAAAACTTCGTCCGGCAATTGAGGGTGGGCTTACGCGTGAGGAATTGCAGGCGGCCCTGTGCCGGTCGGGCGCGCGAAATGCACTGGATTGCGCCTTGTGGGCACTGGAGGCGGCGCAGGCAGGCAAGAGTGTTGCCGATTTGCAGGGAATTTGCTGCCGGCCGCTCGAGACAACATTCACGATCGGGGTTGGAGAGCCTCGCGCAATGGCCGCCAAGGCCGTGGCCATGCCGGAGGCGCGGGCCATCAAGCTGAAACTGGCTGGCGTGCTTGATGCCGACCTTGCCAGAGTGGCGGCGGTTCGAGCTGCACGTCCGGAGATCTGGCTCGGAGTCGATGCCAACCAGGGCTTCTCGCGCTTCGATCTCGACAGGCTTGTCGAGGGTTTGCGGCTGCAGGGCGTCGCGCTTCTTGAGCAACCTTTGCCGCGTGGCCGCGAAGAGGAGCTTCGGGGCTTGAACTCGCCCGTACCAGTGGCTGCCGACGAATCGGTCCTCGACAGTGCCGATCTAGAGAAGCTGGTTGGACTGTTCGATGTTATCAACATCAAGCTCGACAAGTGTGGTGGTCTGACCGAGGCCATGGTCATGGCCGATCGAGCGCGCAAGCTCGGTATTGGGGTTATGGTTGGCAACATGATTGGCACGAGCCGAGCCATGGCGCCGGCATTCCTGCTTGGTCAGCAGTGCGATGTCATTGATCTCGACGGTCCCACTTTCCTTGCAGCCGATAGTGAACTGCCGGTGACTTATGCGCACGGCACAATCAGGATCAACGATTCCATATGGGCAAATAAAGTCTCGATTTAGGATTGCGAATTTCTAAATAGAGAATATTCTCCGGATTCGATAAGAATCGTGTGGAGAGTGCCATGTCTGCGTCGACCAAGTTGTCGCGAAGGACCGTGCTGCGGGCCGGGGCGAGTGCGGCCCTGCTGTTTCCAATGATCAACTTCGGTGTTGTTCGGGCGGCGGATGGCAAAGTCCGTTTCAGTACGCGGGCGGCTGACATCGTTGGCGAAAGCCGAGTGATCGACATGCTTGCCCCGATCAAACTCGACTTTAATCCCGCCTATCCTGCCTTGAGGATGCCCCAGAAGGATGTCGCTGATTTTCAACTGAGTGGGGTTACGGCAATCCATCACGCTGTCGGGCTAGGCGGACCAGATGCGCGAGAGACAGCTCTCGCCTGGTTTGCGGCATGGCAGGGCTTTATAGGCCGCAACAGCGATGTGCTGAGCTTGGTCGGCCAGCTCGACGATATCGACCGCGCGGCCCGGTTGAAGCGTTGTGCGGTCATCATGGGCCTTCAGAACAGCGACCATTTCGAGACTGCGGCGGACGTCGCATTCTTCTACGGGCTCGGACAACGTTGCTCGCAGCTGACCTACAACAGTCAGAACAGGATTGGTTCGGGGGCGACTGACCGGATTGACGGCGGTGTGAGCGACTTCGGCGCGGAGATCATCGCCGCTATGAACCGAGCTGGGATGCTCATCGACCTCTCGCATTGCGGGGATCGAACGACGCTCGATGCGATTGAGATTTCCTCAGGTCCCGTCGCAATCACGCACAGCAATTGCAGAGCGCTAAACGATCACCCGCGCCTCAAGACCGATGCAGCCATCACGGCACTGGCGCGCAAGGGCGGCGTGATGGGCATAACGGCCGTACGGAATTTTGTCCGCGACCGAGAGCCGACCGACTTAGGTCATGTCGTGGACCATATTGAACATGTCGCACGCCTAGTTGGCATTGAACATGTCGGCATTGGAAGTGATTCTGATTTAAATGGCTACGATGACATGCCATCCGATCAATACAATAAATTAAAGTCATCGTACAAGGACAGTTATAGATTTCGTGAAAAGCTGGATACTGACGGCTTCGACAAGCCAGATAGATTTTACAGGCTCGTCGATTTGCTGATCAATAGAAAATATTCTCAGCAGAACATCAAAGATATAATTGGAGGTAACTTCTATCGGCTGCTTAAGGGCACCTGGAAGTGAAGGGAGAGGCTATGACTGCTTTTAAATCACTCGTTTCGAGTGCAGCCGTTTGCGCTGCAATGATCTGGTCGCAGGGAGCAGCGGCCCAAGCGGCGGATTCTCATGCTCCGGAGGGAGAAATCCTCGTAACCGCGCAGAAGCGTGAGGAGCGATTGCTCGATGTGCCGCTCTCCATAAGCGTCGTCTCGGGAGATGACCTCATTGCTTCGGGTGCAGGCCAGCTGACGGATTTTGCTGGCTACATTCCAGGCCTTCAGGTCGATACCGCCGGATCGCCAGGCCAATCGACGATTTCGCTGCGCGGGATTGGGCCGCTGGGACCGAGTGCAACGGTAGGCACCTATCTTGATGAAGCTCCGGTGGGCTCCAGTTCGGTCTATGCTCGCAGCGCGGCATTCAATCTTGACCTGATGCCCTACGATATTGCTCGGATCGAGGTTTTGCGAGGACCACAGGGCACGCTTTATGGTGCGAGCTCGATCGGCGGTCTGCTGAAGTATGTTACAGTGGAGCCTTCCCTTAGCCGGACTGAATTCAAGGGGGGGGCTGAACTGTTCGGCATAAGCGGTGCTGGCAAGGCTGGCTATGCCGCCCAAGCCTTCGCCAACATTCCATTGGCCCCTGATCGCGCGGGCTTGACCATCAGCTATGCGCGCCGTCAGTCGCCTGGCTATATCGACAATGTCGAAACCGGCGTTCGCGACCAGAACCAGGTCGTGCAGCAGGGCGCGCGGGCTGCCTTGCGCATTGAAGCCAGCGATCGCCTCTCGTTGACGCTATCCGGGATCTGGCAGCGGATTGAATCCGCAAACAATGCATTGGTGATCGAAGGACTGTCAGACGGTCTGCGGATTGGTGATGGCCTGTCCAACAACAACTATTTGGAAGAACCGTTCGCCAAGAGCTTCTACTGGGCCGCACTCGAGGGTGATCTTGACCTCGACTTCGCGACCCTGTCGATGACTTCGACCTATAACCGCAATGTGACACGGCAGCGTAACGATGCAAGTCGGGTATTCGGCATCCTCTTCCCGTTTCTCGGCCAGCCTGGACCGGGGCTGTCGGCGTTCGACCTGCGGCTCGAACTGAAGAAGTTCACCCAGGAAATCAGGCTGGCCTCGGCATCGGACAGTCAGATCGAATGGTTGATCGGCGCCTTTTATACCCATGAAGACAGCACCAATGAGCAGAATGTCAGTGCACTGACATTGGACCGTTTGCCAATTGCCGGACTTGATCCACTGGCCGTTGCTGCCCTGCCTTCGATCTACCAGGAATATGCACTTTTCGGGAACGTGACCTACAAGTTCTCGCCGAAGTTCGATGTTTCAGCCGGGCTGCGCTGGGCCCGAAACGAACAGAATTTCCGCCAGATCAGTAGTGGGGTCTTGCTGCCCCCCGCCAATCGCCCCGGCAGTTCCGCGGAAAACGTCCTTACCTACAGCATCGGGCCGCGCTGGCAGCCGACGGAAAACATCACCGCATACTTCCGCGTGGCATCTGGCTATCGCCCGGGGGGGCCAAACGTGATTCTTCCGAATGTTCCGCCGATCGTCAAATCTGACCGTCTCACCAATTACGAATTGGGTGTGAAGGCTGAACTGCTAGATCGCCGCCTCGGTATTGAAGCAGCGCTGTTCCGGATGGACTGGAGAGATATCCAGCTGACCGTCGACTTCAACGGTGTAACCGGGGGCGCGAATGCCGGTAAGGCTCGCAGCCAAGGCTTTGAAGCGTCAATGGTCTGGCGGCCCGCCGACCGGCTCTCACTTGCAATAAATGGTGCCTACACGGACGCGAAACTGACCGAGGATACGCCTCCCTCGGTCGGTGGCAAGAAGGGTGATCGTCTGCCGAGAATTCCGGAGTTCAGTGGTTCAGCCACCATTGAATACGGGTTCAGCCTCGGTGCAAAGTCGGAGGCTGCACTCAATCTAGGCCTACGGTATGCGGGTGCGCGCATTTCTGGAGCGGAGAGCAGTCCACGATCTGCCGTCGCCGAACCATATACCGCGGTAGACTTCAATGCGAAGATTATTCTCTCCGAGCGGTATTCCGTGCGCGGCTACGTTCGTAACCTGCTCGGTTCGACCGGGGCGATTTCAAGGGATCTTGGCCGAGATGGCCTTGGTCGGCCGACGTTCTACATCGTGGCCCCGGTCCAACCGCGCACCTTTGGTCTAGCGCTTGAAGCGGCCTTCTGAAGATGGGGGCATTTCATTCCAGGCAAGCCGTTGGCCCCTCCGATGGCCTCGGCTTGCCGCAGCCCTATCTGCTGTTCCTCGGTGATGTCGATGACGCGCGGTTTGCCAAGACTGCTTTCGGGCTGAAGGACTGGGCTCCGCAGCAATGCATCGGCGAGTGGGCGGCTCCGCAGGCTCGTATCACCGTTGGCTTGCCCAGGCTGTCACCGTGCGAAGCCCGTGCGAAGGGGGCGCGGTCACTCGTGATCGGGGTCGCCAACTCGGGAGGGAGCATACCGCCGAGTTGGCTGCCGATGTTGATTGAGGCGATGCGGTCAGGGTTGGACCTTGTCAGCGGAATGCATGTCTCACTACGCGATTTCCCCCAGCTGCGCGAGGAAGCCCACCGCCTGGGGCGTTCCCTGATCGACGTGCGACGGCCGCCAGCCGGCATTCCGGTTGGCAGCGGACGCAAGCGAAGCGGCAAACGGCTCCTCACAGTCGGCACGGACTGTGCGCTGGGCAAGAAGTATACTGCTCTCGCCATCACGCGGGAACTGGAACGCCAGGGAATCGCTGCAACGTTTCGTGCGACGGGTCAAACGGGCATCATGATTGCCGGCCATGGTATTCCGATGGATGCCGTCGTGTCTGATTTCCTTTCCGGTGCAGCCGAAATGCTGTCGCCGGATGCTCCTGACAAGCATTGGGATGTGATCGAGGGACAGGGGTCGCTGTTCCATCCATCTTATGCCGGCGTTTCGCTGGGACTGCTGCATGGCAGCCAGCCCGATGTCATCGTTGTTTGCCATGATCCGCAGCGCACTGGGATGATAGGCGTGTCGGGTTTTCCAGTCCCATCTGTGTCTAGAGCGGTCGCCCTCAATCTGGAGCATGCCAAGCTCGTCAATGCTGCGGCCCGGTGCGGAGGGATTTCGCTCAATACCTCAGCGATGGAAATCGCTGAAGCGATGGCCACCATGGCTGTGCTTGAGCGAGAGACCGGGTTGCCTGTCGCCGATCCTATGCGGTTTGCCGAAAGTCTCTCTGATCTCGTTTCCAACAGCCTCAAGGCTCCGGCAGGCGATGCTTAAGGCCCTGATTATGGACTTGGCTGGCGAAGCGTCCCGGATGGGTCTGCGAGGAGAATGCGATGGGCGGAACTTTGCCCCAAGGCCCCCTTTTCATAACTCGGAGTTGAGTAGATGAGCACCCGATACACCTGTTTGAAACTGCTGCGGGCGCTTCTGCCAGCAGCGCTTGCCATGGTTGGTTCGGGTCAGGCGTATGCGAGCAATCAAAAGGTCGAGCAACCAGCCGTCGACCATGCCGCGATTCTGACGCTCGACACCCATCTCGATGTGCCCATGCATTTCGATCGTCCTGGCTGGAACTTTGGCGACAGGCATTCACCTGCAGATGACATTGCCCAGGTCGATCTCCCGCGCATGCTGGACGGCCACCTTGATGGTGGTTTTTTCGTTGTCTACACACCACAAGGCTTACTCGAGCCGTCCGCAATGACGAAGGCACGTGGAGACGCCCTCGCACGTTGCAAGGCGATCAACCGGACCATTGCAGAAAATCCTCGCTTTGAGCGAGCCCTGACCGCTGCGGATGCGCGGGCAATCGCGCGGCGAGGCAATGCGATAGGGTTCATCTCGATGGAGAACAGCTACCCGGTTGGCATGAGTGTCGCCGGCTTCCAGGCGTTCTACGACTGTGGCGTCCGGATGGCCGGTCCCGTCCATACGCGGAACAACCAACTAGCAGACTCCTCAACCGACCAGCCGCGATGGGGTGGCCTCAGCCCACTGGGGCGCGAATGGGTGCGAGAGATGAACAGGCTTGGGGTCGTGATTGATGCGAGCCACGCATCCGATGCGGCTCTCGACCAAATGCTCGAGCTTTCGCAAGCGCCATTGATCCTATCGCACTCCGGCTCGCGCGCTGTTTTTCAGCACCCTCGCAATGTCGACGACGATCGCATTCGTCGTTTGGCGGCTAGCGGCGGGGTGATTTCGGCAACGACCGTCTACCTTGCTCCGATGCGCTTCACGCCCGAACGAGAGCGGCTTTTCGCGCGGCTCGACCGGATCGCCGAGTTGTCACCCCAGGAACAGGCACAACTTGTTAGGGATATCCAGACGGCCGATCGCGACGCCCCCCTCCAGAGCGCTACGCTGGATCGGTTTATGGAGAGCCTTCTCTATCTGATTCAGATCGCGGGTATCGATCATGTCGCCATTGGTGCGGACTGGGATGGCGGCGGTGGCCTTGTCGATCTGCCCGATATCTCGGCCAACGCGAGGATAACCGCGAGGCTTGCGGATGCGGGCTTCTCTGCCTCCGACATTGCAAAGATCTGGAGCGGCAACGTCCTGCGGGTCGTTGATGCCGCTGCACGGCTAAGCGTAGCCGGCGGACGTGACGAGCGTGGTAAAGCCAACGACTGAAAATTTAAAGATTAGGGAGAATCCGATGAAAAAGTCCTTGCCCTGCCTTGCCGTCATTGCGGCGATCGCGGGAACGTTGATGACGCCGATTAGCGCCGAACCGCGACATGCAGCGATAGAAACCAAAGCTGCGTTGGGGCAGCGCGTTGCACCTGACGCCCAGTCCGAAATCGAGACCTTGGTGGATGCCGTGGTCAAGGAAGCGATGGTGAAAGATCACTTCGCAGGCGCAACGGTCGCAATTGTTCGCAACGATGAGCTCCAGTTGCTGAAGGGGTATGGCCTCGCTTCAGCGGCGCCAGTGAGGCCCGTCGACCCATCGCGCTCGCTGTTCAGGATCGGTTCGGTATCCAAGACTGTAACCTGGATTCTCCTGCTGAGGCTAGTTGAAGAAGGCAAAGTCGATCTCTCTCGTCCCGTGAACGACTATCTTCCGGCCGATTTGCGGGTTCCCGATCAAGGCTTCGCCAAGCCAATCCTCGTCCGCAACCTTTTGGACCATTCCCCAGGTTTTGAGGATATCGCGCTCGGTCACCTGTTCGCGCCGACGCCCGACAAGATCATTCCCATGCATCGGTATGCAACCCTTCATCGACCTTCCAGAGTGCGGGAGCCCGGACAGTTTTCAACCTATTCCAACTACGGGGTCGTCCTAGCTGGCGTTATTATCGAACGGATCCGGGGCAAGGACTTCGCGACCGTCGCAGATGAGGAGTTCTTCAAGCCTCTTGGCATGAACCGTTCCACGTTCCGGGAGCCCTATCCTGCTCGGGCTGGATTGCCGGCACCGATGCCGGCCGCACTGTCACCGGATGTCGCCCAGGCCAACGTGTGGCAGGCAGGACGGTTCAAGCCGTTGGGGTTCGAGTACATTACAGGTGTCGCACCGGCCGGCTCGGTGTCTTCGACGGCTGCGGACATGTCCCGCTTTCTCCAGTTGCTGCTCAACGAGGGCGAACTCGATGGGGTTCGGATCTTCGGACCCACGACGGCAAAGCTATTGCGTACCCCCCTGCGACTGAACGCCGCGCCAGGGGTAAATTCATGGGCCCACGGGTTCATCGTGACAGAACTGCCTGGCGGCCTCAAAGGATACGGGCACGGCGGCGCAACGCAGTACTTTCGAACCTATATGATGGTCGTGCCGGACCTCCGGCTTGGCATCTTTATCTCGGTCAACTCGCCGACCGGAAACTCGGTAATCGAACGGCTTCCCATCCGGCTCGTGGCTGCGCTCAGTGGACGCGCGGAACTCCCCGACTTGCAGCGGCCGCCCGCGGCATCTCTGGTAGCTGACGCGGCTCGCTATTCGGGCACTTACCAGACCACGCGCCGAGCCTATTCCGGGCTGGAGAAAGCCTTCGGTCTGCTTACTCCAATCAAGGTTGTGGTCGATCCGACCGGCTATCTGGTCACCCAGATGGGGCCAGACACGAAAGCCTGGGTGCCCACCGGGGAGCCTGGCACGTTCATCAATGCGAACGGTTATGACAAGCTACGCTTCAATCTGGACAAGGCTGGGAATGCGTCCTCGTTCGATGTGCCGCTGGGGGTGGCCCGCTACGAGCGCGCGCCGATAATCTTGGACCCGGCCGTGCTCATGGGCTTGGCAGCTCTGGCGTTAGTCATTTCGGGCTTTGGCCTGTGGAATGGGATCAGGCGCCTGCGTCGCAAGCAGTGGGTCGGTAAGTGGCAATTTGCCGCTGCGGTCACGCCGGCGGCAGCGAGTGCTGCTTGGCTGGCAACCGGCATTGCTGGAGCAGTGGCCGTCGCTACCATCGATCCGCTGACACTCCTGTACACCTTCCCGGGCGCCCCACTTAGGACGATGGCTAGCCTAGCGTTTGCTGCGACCTGGATCAGCATCGTGATGCTTGTGGTGACGCTGTTCGCTTGGCGGTGGGCAAAGGAATACGGCAAGTTGTTACTTGTTCGCCAGACACTTGCGTCTCTTGTGTTCGTGGCGCTTGGTTACACGCTGGCGCAGTGGGGCTTCCTCAGCCCGCTAAGCTGACCGTCTATCGTGCTCGATCCGGGTTGCCGCGCTCAAGCTCGGCTGCTCGGATCGGGTCTTCTGGCCAGCTTCTAAGGAAACTGGGCTATCACCGACTGACTGTCGTCACTGAGTGGACTACGACTAATGCGCGCGCTTCGGCGAGAGAACGCAAATTTCGAACTCAAGGGCCAGTCGCATGGCATACTGACCCCCTGGTCGAATTGACATCAAAGTTGCGATTTCTGCGACTTTGCGCTGCTATTTCAGCTGGACTATCTCGCCATTGCCGCCATGTGTCGTGTCGACGCGCGTCGGGTTGAACCCGCGTCGCGCTTCCCGGTCACTACGGTGCTCCGGGCTCTGGGTGGTGGGAGCCACATGGGGTGCTGCTCCTGTGAGCAGGACCATCCATGGCAAGGCGAAAAACCAAGACCTTAGTTGAACCTTCGAGCGAGCGCGTGCCGAGCGGCACGGACCGCTTCACCCAACTGACCGATCTCAGCGTGCAACTCGCGGCGCTGGATCAGGCGTCACTTTCCGAACTGCGAGCCCAGTGGCAGGCGTTCTCCAACAAGCCGGTCCCGCGGGTCCGCCGCACGCTGCTGCGGCTGGCGCTAGCCTGGGAAATGCAAGCGGCGGTCCATGGCGGCCTGTCGCGCCGGGCCGAGCAGCGACTGGCCTACCTTGCGGGGAAGAACGCCGCACCCGACGCCCCGCGGCCCGGCATGCGGCTGGTGCGGGAGTGGAACGGCGTACTCCACACCGTCACGATCGACGCGGACGGGCTGATCCACTGGCAGGACAAGACCTGGCGCTCGCTGAGCGAAGTCGCCCGGGCGATCACCGGGACCCGCTGGTCGGGTCCGGTGTTCTTCGGCCTCAGGCAACGGAGGGTCGCATGAGGGCGGTGCGCTGCGCGATCTATACCAGGAAGTCGAGCGAGGAGGGGCTGGAGCAGGACTTCAACTCGCTCCACGCCCAGCGCGAGGCCTGTGCGGCTTATGTGCTGAGCCAGGCGAGCGAGGGCTGGGTGCTCTTGCCCGGCGAGTACGACGATGGCGGCCTGTCAGGCGGGACCCTGGAACGCCCCGCGCTGCAGCGCCTGATGGCTGACGTTGCTGCGGGCAAGGTCGACATCGTCGTGATCTACAAGCTCGACCGGCTGACCCGCTCGCTGCTTGATTTCGCCAGGCTGGTCGAAGCCTTCGACCAGGCGGGAACCAGCTTCGTCTCGATCACCCAGTCGTTCAACACGACGACCAGCATGGGGCGCTTGACCCTAAACATGCTGCTCAGCTTTGCCCAGTTCGAGCGCGAGGTCACCGCCGAGCGGATCCGCGACAAGATTGCCGCCTCCAAGGCCAAGGGCCTGTGGATGGGCGGCATCCCGCCGCTGGGCTACGAGCCCGATGGCCGGACCCTGGCCATAGTCGAGGAGCATGCCGCGCTCGTCCGCACGATCTACGCGCGCTACCAGCAGCTCGGCACGGTCCGGCTCGTGGCCCAGGGCCTCAAGGCCGAGGGCCTGACCTGCCCGCAGCGCAAGACCGCCAGCGGCAAGCCTTACGGGGGCCGAGCCTTCCAGCGCGGGCAGCTCTACGATATCCTGCGCAACCCGATCTACACCGGACGCATCGCCCACCGCGGCGAGCTGCACCAGGGCCAGCATCCCGCGATCATTCCCGCTGGACCAGTGGGACGCGGTGGAGCGTCAGCTAGCCGGCAAGGTCAGGGGCAGCCGGACCACCAAACAGCCCAGTGCCAGCTTACTTGCCGGCAAGATCGTCGATGCTTCGGGCGCACCGCTGATCGCGACCCATGCGCGCAAGGGCGACAGGCGTTACCGCTACTATGTGAGCAAGGCCCTCCATCATGAGGGCCGCGACACCGCGCAAGATGCCATGCGGATCCCCGCTGAGGAGATCGAGCAGGTCGTCGCGCAGGAATGCGCACAGCTCCTGCAGGATCCGCTCAGCCTGATTGAACGGGCGGCATTCGCAGCCGATCCGAAGGAACTGCAAGGGCTGATGGAGCGAGCCAGCGCTCTAGCCAAGCACCTGCACGAAAGCCGACAGGGCCTGCTCCCATCAATCCTGAAAATGGTGAGGGTGGATGCAACCGGGCTGTGCATTGACCTGTCGGTCCCGGCTCTCGCCAGTGCTCTCGCGCTGAGGCCAAGTGACGCCAGTCCCGCTCAGATCGAACTGGATTGTCAGGTTCGGCTGACCCGGACCGGCCGTGCGCTTCGTCTGGTTGATGACAAGGGCGCGGCCGCAACCGTCGATGGGATCGACCTGACACTTGTGCGGCTCATCGTGAAGGCACGGACCTGGTGGCAGCGGATAGCCGAGACCGGCATCGACCCCTCGAACCTGGCGGCGCTTAGAAGGTGTCAGCCCATCCTACATCGTTCGAGTGCTGCGCCTCGCCTTCCTCTCACCGGCAGTCGTCGACGCGGTGCTCGATGGCCGTCTCCGGGCTGGGATAGACAGCTCAGCCCTGCTTAACATCCGGGCCATCGATCCATCCTGGGAAGACCAGGAGCGCAGGTGCATGC
>JBPVJP010000001.1:1470000-1495698 GCA_051942645.1 Novosphingobium sp. BL-A-41-H4 | reverse complement strand
ATTGCCGCAGTCTCGATGGCGATCGAACGGCCACAAATTCGAGGCCAGCTTCGGAAGCTGAGAACCGCCTAGGCAGATGAATACAGAACCGCAGCCACAAACAGTGTGGCAGGTCATTCGCTTTTGAAATGAGTGGCCGAAGGTAACACTCATTTTTTAGGTCTGGGAGAAGTCCTCCTTGTCCGGGAAATAAGGTTACACCTCGAGGCCAGAGCAGCCCGAAAATGGCGGAAATCCGACGATCTTGAGTCCAGTGCGATCTCGCGAAATGTTACCCTAGGCAAGGCGCGCCACCGGGTAGGGTAACAAGCCCGTGAGCGCGAAGGGCGTCATCGCCTCCGGCGCTACTTCCGTACTGGATGACTGTTCTCTGCTCGGGCCCGAAGCGTTTTCAGAAGCTGCCGGGCTCTCTCGGTCCGGTTCGCTGGTACAGTTCTGACAACGAAAGCCGCAGTCTTCCGCCCATTTGCGGGGTTGCGTTCGCGAGGCGTAGAAAAGTTTGTGCCGAAAGGCTGGCGGAGACGGAGGGATTCGAACCCTCGGTACCGGATTTACCAGTACGACGGTTTAGCAAACCGTTGGTTTCAGCCACTCACCCACGTCTCCGGATCGCAGCGGCGAAGCGCGGCCTATAGCGGGGGGGATTGGGGGCGGCAAGGGGGCACGGGCGGACTTTTTGCTGCGCGCGGGCCGACTCGGTTCGCCGCAAAACCGACTCGCTCTGTCGCCCGCCGATTGCCCGCCGTGACGGGGTGGATTCTGTCAGGGGCGGACAACCACGCCCGGCCGCGCTTCGGGCCAGCAACGGGATGAGACGGCGATGATCATGGCAACGATGCAGCGGCGCTGGCGCAAGGGCCTGGCCGGACTTGCGGCCCTGGCGGTGCTGGCCACCGGCGCGGTCGCTCATGCCCAGGTCCAGTCGGTCGATCCCGACAAGGCGATCGACGGCGATCTCAAGGCCGGGCCCAAGCCTGCCGCGACGACGTCCGCGCCATCGATCGCTGTCGATCCCGCACCTGTCGCCAGTCCGGCGGCAACCGCGACCCCGACGTCCGCCGCGGCCCCGGCCGCGACCGCCTCGCAGGCCGCCGCCAATCCCGCCCGGGCGGCGAAGCAGGGTACGACCTACAAGCAGGATGACCTGATCGGCGCGGCCGAAGGCGTGTTTGGCAAGGGGGCCCAAGGCCTGGCGCAGATCATCCAGGACCTGCTGAAGAAGCAGGGTGAGCCCAACGGCTATATAGTCGGTCGCGAGGGCGGCGGTGCGGTGGTGCTGGGGCTGCGCTATGGCTCGGGCACATTGCACCACAAGGTCGAGGGCCAGAAGCCGGTTTACTGGACCGGGCCTTCGGTGGGCTTCGATGTCGGCGCGAATGCCGCCAATACCTTTGTGCTGGTCTATAACCTCTACAACACCGAGGACCTCTTCAAGCGCTATGGCGCGGGCGAGGGGCAGGCCTATCTGGTGGGCGGGTTCCACGTCAGCTATCTGCGCCGGGGCGATGTGGTGCTGATCCCGGTGCGGATGGGGGCCGGCCTGCGGCTGGGCGTCAACGCGGGCTACATGAAGTTTTCCAAGAAGCAGCGCTGGTTGCCGTTCTGATCCCGCGCTAAGGCGGGCTCGACATTTCGGGAGAGTTCGCCTTGCGTTATCTGGGACTTGCCGCCGCTGCCGCGCTGCTTGCGGCCTCTCCTGTCTGGGCCGTGCCGGACGCCGCCCCGGTTCCGGCAACGGCGCCCGCGCCGGTCTATGCCGAGATCGCGGCACTGGTCGTAAGTGATGACCATACCGATGCCAAGGTTGACGGGCTGATCGCCGCCACGCTCCAGGCCATGATCGAGGCCGACGCCGATATTGCCGCGATGGACAAGGAATACCCCGGCCTGATCGCGGCGGTGGGCGATGCGATGCGGCCGGTGATGATGCGCGGCGTGGTGCAGAGCCTGCCCGGCTATCGCGCCGATCTGGCGGCCATGTATGCGGCCAGCCTGTCCGCCACCGAGGCGCGCGAATTTGCCGATTTCCTGGCCGAGCCGGGCTCGCGGGCCTTCTTCGGCGCGGCGGTGCGGCGGGTCAATTACCAGGCGATCGCGAACGACGTTGTGGCCGAACGGGATATCTCCGCCACCTCGCTCTCGCGCGATGTCCGCAATGCCGCCGCCAAGGTGGTGGCCGAGGCAACGCCGGAGCAGGTCAAGCGGGTGGAAGCCTTCTTCACCGCGCCATTGGGCCGCAAGCTGCTGGCGATGCGCGATCAGAAGTCGGCGGTCGACCTCAAGTGGGCCAACATGGAAATGCCGGCGATTGAGCAGGAGATGGAGCAGGTGGTGATCGACACCATGGTCGGCCATGTCGCCAAGACCGATCCGGAGCTGGCCAAGGGCATGCGCGAACTCCTGGCCAAGGAGCAGGCGGGCAAGAAAACCGCCAGCTGAATGCGAATGCGGCCTTGCCCCGCGGCAAGGCGCGGGTCTAAGGGCGGCGCGTCATGCTCAGCACCCTTGCCCCCCAGCCCGCCGATGCGCTGCTTGCGCTGATCAAGCTCTATGCCGCCGACCCCCGCGCCGACAAGATCGACCTGGGTGTGGGCGTCTATCGCACCGATACGGGCGCGACCCCGGTCTTCGCGGCGATCAAGGCGGCCGAGCAGAAGCTGATCGAGAGCCAGGATTCGAAGAGCTACCTGGGCCCCGAAGGCGACATGGGCTTTGTCCATGCGCTGATGCCCTACGTGTTCGGCGGCGATGATCCCTCGCGCGGCGGGCGGATCGAAGGGATGCAGACCCCCGGCGGTACCGGCGGCGTCCGCCTGGCCGTGGCCCTGGCCAAGAAGGCCGGTGCGCCGCGCGTCTGGATGGGGACGCCCAGCTGGCCCAACCACGCCCAGATCTTTGCCGACATCGCGTTCGAGCTGAAGACCTTCAACCACGCCGCGAAGGACGGCACGGTCGACATGGACGCGCTGCGCGGCGCGATCGCGGCGGCGGCACCGGGCGACGCGATCCTGCTCCACGGCTGCTGCCACAACCCGACCGGCATCGATTACAGCCCGGCCCAGTGGGACGAGATTGCCACGCTGGTGGCCGGGGCGAAGCTGCTGCCGATCCTTGACATGGCCTATCAGGGCCTGGGCGAAGGGATGGAAGCCGATGCCTATGGCCTGCGCCGGGTGCTGCATGCCGTGCCCGAGGCGCTGATCGCCTATTCGTGCGACAAGAACTTCGGGATGTACCGGGATCGCGTCGGCGCGGTCTATGCGATGGTGGCCGATCCGGCCGACATGGCTTCGGTCCTGTCGAACGGTGCCGCCCTGGCCCGCGCTGCCTGGTCGATGCCGCCCGATCATGGCGCGGCGGCGGTGCGCCTGATCCTGGAGGACGAGGCGCTGGTCAAGCTGTGGCTGGACGAGCTCGATACCATGCGCACGCGCATGCGCCAGGTCCGCGCCCGGCTGGCAGAGGCCGGCATGGCGGGCGCGGTCGACCTGTCGCCGCTGGGCGGCCAGAATGGGTTGTTCTCGATGCTGCCGCTCTCGGGTGAGCAGATCCTCAAGCTGCGCGAGGACCACGCGATCTACATGGCAGGCTCCGGCCGGATCAACGTGGCCGGGCTGACCATGGGCAATATCGACAAGTTCATCGCGGCAGTGGCTGCGGTCAGCGCCTGAACCTTTTCCTCGTACTGACGCAGGAGGGTTGAATGGATCGCCAGCCCACGCTTGAAGGCCCCACCCTGCTGCTGCGACCGCTGGTCGCGGATGACTGGGACGCGCTGTTCGCCGTGGCCAGCGATCCGGAAATCTGGGCGATCCACCCGCAGCACGATCGCTGGCAGGAGCCGGTATTCCGCCGCTTCTTTGCCGACGCGCTGGAGCGCGGCGGCGCGCTGGCGGTGGTCGACAAGGCCAACGGCGCGATCATCGGCTCGTCGCAGTACAAACAGCCGCAGGATGGCGCGGTCGAGATCGGCTGGACCTTCCTCGCGCGCAGCCACTGGGGCGGCAGCTCCAATCGCGAGATGAAGCGGCTGATGCTGGAACACGCGTTCGGCTTTGTTGAACTGGTGGAATTCCGCGTGGGCGAAAGCAACCTGCGCTCGCGCCGCGCGATGGAAAAGATCGGCGGGCGGCTGACCGATCGATTCGATCTGGTCGATCTTCCCGGTGGCGGCACCATGCGCCACGTCTATTACGAGATCGATCAGGCCAGCTTTGCCAGCGGGCCGCTGAACCAGGCCTAACCGGCTCCGATCAGCCGGGCGAGGAGGGCAACGGCTTCGTCGCGCTCCACTTCACCGCGCGCAAGTGCGGCAACCAGGCCTTCGCTGGCCCCGATCATCGCCCTTACCAGCGCCCTCGCGCGATCCGGGCCTTCGCCCAGTTCGGCCAGCGTGGCGGCATAGGCCGCGACGATCGCCTCGGTCAGTTCGTCCGCCAGTCGCGCGCCATCGGGCGAGGCGAGCAGGGCGGCCATGATCGCATCGTAAAGCGGGCCATTCTGGACCAGGCAATCGATCAGCGCGGCGGCGATGGTCCGTGCGGCCGCGCTCCGCTTGCCGCCATCGGCCCGCAAGCGGGCCAGCGCGGCCCGGGCGGAGGCATCGTGTTCCGCACCGAGCTCCTGATAGAGTTCGGCCAGCAGCCGCTCGCGCGTGCCGAAATGGTTGTAGGCGATCGGCTTTGACACCCCGCAGGCGGTGGCCAGGTTCGCCAGCGTCAGCGCGGCAACGCCCCGGTGCTGCACGATCTCGCGCGCCGCGACCAGCAATTGCGCCCGGCGCGCGGCGCCCACCATGCGTTTGCCCGGTTCGTTCCTGCCACTCATCGCGGCAGCCTAGGGCAATTGACAGGGCAAGGGAACAAGATATTACGAGTCGTAACTTACGAAAGGTAACTTCATGACTCGCACCATGCCTGCCGCCCTGATCGGTGCCGCCGATCCGGCCGCCCCGCCCAGCCTGCCCGCTGGCGCAATCGCCAGCCTGATCCGCGCGACCGGGCCGGTCAGCTATGATTACCAGTTCGGGCCCGATGGCACCCTGCTGCGGGCCGTGGCCGATCATTCGTGGGCGATCGACGGCACCCTGTTTGCCCGCGACATGACAACCCTGGCGCTGGTGGACGGGCAGCTGGCGGGCATGGCCATGGCCTTTCCGGGGGATGATTTCTATCGCCGCAAGGCGGCGCTGGTGGCCAGCCTGCCGCCGCTGATTGCCGAACTGGCGCTCGATCCGGCCGAGCTGGAAGGGCTGATGGCCCGCGCCGAACAGGCCAGCTATCTCAACGCCCATGTACCATCCCACGCCTGGTACCTGCTGGCGCTGGCGGTCGATCCGGCGCGGCGCGGGCAGGCGATTGGCGCGGCGCTGCTGGCCGATGTGATCGCGCGGGGGCGGGAAGCGGGCTTTGCCGAGGTGCAGCTGGATGTCCTGGCGGATAACCCGGCGGTCGATTTCTATCACGCCTTCGGCTTCCGCATCTTCGCCGAAATCCGCTCACCCGAATTGTCGGAACGGGCCCGTTTCCCCAGCGAATACCGCATGGGGCTGGCGCTGTGAGCGGCGCGGCCAAGGGGCCCGGCCCGCTGCTGGTGGTGGGCGGCTATGGCGAGGTCGGCGGGCAGGTCTGCCAGTTGCTGCGCCAGCGCCATCCGGGGCTGGAGCTGCTGGTGGCCGGGCGGTCGACAGAGCGGGCAGTGCTGGCGGCTGCCGAACTGGGCAATGCCGCCGGGGTTCGGATCGATGTGACCGATGCCGATCCCCTGGCCGGGCTTGACCGCATGCCGGCCGGAATCGTCGTGGCGGTCAATGACCATCATGATCATCTGCTGCGCGCCGCGATCGAGCGGGACATTCCGATTGTCGACATCGCGCGCTGGACCGCGCGGGTGGACGATGCGGTTCAGCTGGCCACTGCGCTGCAGCCGCGCACACCGGTGCTGCTGGCCTCGGGCTGGATGGCGGGCGCCGTGGCGGCGGCAATCAACGCGGTCCGTGCGCCGGGCACCAGCTTTGACCAGATCGAGATCGACGTGCTGTTCTATGGCGCGGACCGGGCCGGACCGGATTCGACCGCCGGGTTCATCGACATGCACCGGCCGTTCGAGATCTGGGAAGGAGGCAGGCGGATCAAGGTGCGCAGCCTGTCCGATCCGCGCCGCCAGTCCTTTCCCGGCGGTCTTCCGGCCAAGGTGCGCCGGTTCAGTGCCCCCGATCAGGAAACGCTGGTCCGCAGCGGGCTGGCGCGCGGCGTCGCACTGCGCATGGCCTTTGACAGCGCCGGGTTGACCACCACTTTCGCCGCGCTGGTCCGCTGCGGTTTGTGGGGTCTGCTACCGCGCAATACCCGGCAGAAGCTGCTGCACAATCCAGGGCAGGGTGCGCCGCACGAAGTGGTGGTCACGCTGGACGGGCGCGAGCGGCTGACCCTGTCAGACCCCCTGGGACAGACTCACCTGACAGCGGCGGGGGCAGTGCTTCAGGCCGAACGGTTGCTGGGGCTGGGTAATCGCCTGCGCCCCGCACCGGGCGTCAGCTATCCGGAACAGGCGGCCGATCCGCATGCGGACCTGATTGCCTTGCAGGACATGGGGGTGGCGATCGGCCGGGGGGGCTAACCCCTGAGGCTTTGCATCCGCTGGAGGTAGCGGGCGAGCACGTCGATCTCGAGGTTGACCGCGTCTCCGGCTTTCAGGCCGCCGAGCGTGGTGACATCGGCGGTGTGGGGGATGATGTTCAGCATGAAGCGGCAAGTGCCGTCGGCCTCGTCCGCCACTTCGTTGACCGTCAGCGATACACCATCGACCGTGATCGAACCCTTGGGCGCGACATAGGGGGCAAGTTCCTTTGGCGTGGCGATCCAGAACTGGATCGAACCGCCGGTTTCGGTGCGGCTGGCGACCTGGCCCACGGCATCGACGTGGCCGGTGACGATATGGCCGCCCAGCTCGTCACCCAGCTTGAGCGCCTGTTCCAGGTTCAGCTTGCGCCCTTCGGTCCACTGGTCGGTGGCCGTGCGGCTGACGGTTTCGCCCGATACGTCGACCGCGAACCATGCATCACCCGCGCTGCCGCCGCGCTCCACCACGGTCAGGCAGACGCCCGAGCAGGCGATCGAGGCGCCGATGGCGATTCCCGCCGGATCATAAGGGCAGGCGATGACGCAGCGCAGGTCGCCCAACTGGCGGACTTCGCGGATCGTGCCGACGGCAGTGATAATTCCGGTAAACATCACCTGCGCTCGTAGACATGCAGCGTGTCGTTGCCAAGCTGGCGCGTGTCGGTCAGGTGCCAATCCGGGCTGGCGGACAGCGCTGCTTCGCCTAGTTCAGGCAAGGCCGCGCCATTGCCGCCCACGCTGCGCGGCGCGCGGTAGAGCATCATCCGGTCAACCAGCCCGGCTGACAGGAAGGCCCGCGCCGTCGCGGCGCCGCCTTCGACAATCAGGTATTGGGCGGGGGCCAGCAGCACGAGATCGCCGGGTGAGGGCAGGGCCTGCCAGCCGTCCGGCGCTGTGCCGCGCGTCAGCAGCCAGCGCGCCGGGCTGCGCTCGGCAAGGCCGGGCAGGCGCACGTCGAGCCGGGGATGGTCGGCTTCCAGCGTGCCGCGCCCGACCAGGATCGCGTCCATCTTCGCGCGCCAGGCGTGGGTGTGCGCGCGCGCCTCAGGCCCGGTCAGCCATTGGCCTTCGCCCGGGGGCGGGGCGAGGCGGCAATCGGCGGAAAGTGCGAGTTTCAGCGTTACCTCCGGGCGGCCCTGTTCGCAGCGGGTGAGGAAGCCCGACAGGCTGGCGCGGCAGGCGGCATTCTCGATCAGCTCGACCGGGATACCAGTCGCCGCGATCCGGGCGATGCCCTTGCCCGCAGTACGCGGATCGGGATCGTGGCAGCCGACGACGACGCGGGCGAGACCCGCCGTGCTGACCAGGTCGGCGCAGGCCGGGCCGCGCGGGCTGTCATGCGCGCAGGGTTCCAGCGTGACGTACAGCGTTGCCCCTTGGGCCGCCGCGCCTGCCGCCGCCAGTGCCATGGCTTCGGCGTGGGGTCGGCCGCCAGCCTGGGTCCAGCCGCGCGCGATCACGCGGCCGTCTTTCACCAGCAGCGCGCCGACGGCGGGATTGGGGCGGCTCAGCGGGCGGCCGCGCGCAGCCAGCGCGGCGGCGGCGGCCAGCCAGCGGTGATCGGTCTCAGCGCTCAACCGCGGTCCGGTCCGGCGCACCCGCCGCGGCGTCAGCCTTGGGCGCGATGATCGCTTCGGCGGCGGCCTTGGCCTTGGCGGCTTCGGCGGCGCGTTCGGCATCGGCCTCGGCGGCCATCTTGTCGACATCCATGCCCGACGCGCGGCCCAGCGCGGTCCACAGCTCGCGGCGAATCTTCTCGCGCTCGGCGAGCAGTTCGGCGTTGGCTTCCTTGCGTTTCTGGTTCTCGGCAATGAAGGCTTCGGTTTCCGCCTCGCTGCGGTCCTCGGGCCAGGAATTGATGTAGATGACCGTCGGGAGCGGGCGGGGGCCCTTCCAGCTTTCGCCCATCATCAGCGAGAAGATCGCCAGGGTGCAGATTGCCGAGGCTATGGCGATTGGCCAGCGGCGCGGACCGGCATCGCGGAAGATGTCGCGAAAATCCGAAATAGCGTTGCCGGGCCGGACGTGCTGCAGGAACTTCATGCGCGCAAAGATAGGGGCTGGCCCGGCAAAGTGCCAGCGGTCAGTTGTAATCGACCGAAATCGGGATCCGCCCGCGATAATTGCCGCCGCGCCCGCCGCCGTTCAGCACCAGCCGGGCGCCAAAGCTGAAGGTCAGCTCGCCATTGGCGTCAAGGGTCGGGCGGCTGGGCAGGTCGGTGGTGAAGCCGGTCAGCTGCGCCTCACCGCCATCGGGCGCGCTCATTGCCACGGTCCGGGGCAGGTCGATGCGGACCTCGCGCAGGGGTTCGCCGGTGATGCGGCCGCGCCCGGTCACCGCCATGCCCCCCAGGTTGACCACGGCGCCGCCGGTCCGCTTGGTGCCGGTCGCGGCATCGACCTCGGCGCTGCCACCCTCGCGTCCGGCCAGGGCCAGCTTCGAAAAGTTGAGGTCGGTAAAGATTTCCAGCGTCAGCGCCCGTTCGCCCGCTCGCCCGCCGGGGTCGCCATAGCAAAGCCGACAGGCGTCCTGTCCGGCGGCGGGGGCAGCCAGCAGCAGCGCGGTGACTAGGATTGGCCAGCGAACCATGGCCGTCCTTTCGCCCGGTTATGGTTAAGGGTGCCTTAAGTGCTATCCGAGGTACCCGTAAAGGCCCCTGCCGTGCTGCTTCAACCAGCGGTTGGCGGCGCTGATCTCACCCTCGAACAGCCAGTCGAGATGGGCGTGGAAGGCCGGCGAATGGTCGAAGTGGGTGAGGTGCGCAACCTCGTGCGCAACGACCGAGCGGCGCACGAAATCGGGCGCCATGACCAGCCGCCAGTTGATCCGGATCGTGCCATCGGCCGCGCAGGAACCCCAGCGGCGCTGGGCCCGGCTCAGCGCCAGCGGGGGAGCCCGGCGGCCATCGCGCAGGCAGTATTGCGCCAGATCGTCGGCCAGCAGCGCCCGGGCCTCGGCTTCGAGCCAGCGCTGGATGCGGCGCGGCAGGCTTTCCGCCGGACCGCCGACCAGCAGCAGTCCCTCGCCCAGCCGGACCCGGCGCGGAGCGGTGGCATCGTGGCGCAAGACCAGCGGTGTGCCACGAAACGGCAGGATTGTGCCATCGCCGGGCAGCGCCACCGGCCCAAGCCGGGCCAGCTGGTCGGCCAGCCAGTCGGCCTTGGCGCGGGCGAATTCGAGTGCCTCGGCGCTGCGCCCCCAACGCGGAAGGGTCACCCGCACTTCGCTGCCATCCGGGGCGAGGCGCATGGTCATCCGCCGCGCCGCCGCATTGCGCCGGACCGCCACGGGCAGCAGTCGGCCGCCGATTTCGATCTGAGGCGTGGCCTCGGGCTGCCGGCGCAACCAGTCAATCACGGTCGATCTCGATGCCCGGCGGCAGGATGATGTGATCCTCCAGCGGTCCGACGAATTGCTCGCCGATGGCCTTGCCCCGCACCGAGATCCCGACCGCATGGACCGCATCGGGATCGCCTGAAACCAGGTAATGCCAGGCCGGAAGCGGCTCCCCCTCGGCGCGCAGGCGATAGGCACAGGTTTCCGGCAGCCATGACAGCGAGGCGGCCAGCGTCGGGGTCAGCCGCACGCAATCGGGCACCTGGCGCTTGCGGTTCGGGTAATCGCTGCACCGGCAAGACTGCAGGTCCAGCAGCCTGCAGGCGACATTGGTCATGTAGATGTCGCCGGTATCTTCGTCCTCGGCCTTGTGCAGGCAGCACTGGCCGCAGCCATCGCACAGCGCCTCCCACTCGGCGCGGGTCAGGGTATCGATCGGGCGTTCCCAGAAGCGGGGACGCAGATCGCTCATTGCACGCTGGCTGCAAGGTCCGAGGCGACCGCCTCGGCATTCTTGTCGACCGGCAGGATGACCAGCGGCTTGCCCTCCGGGTCCATCAGGTAGGCAAAGCGGCTGTGGTCCATGAGGTAGGCGCCATTGCCCAGGTCCTTGCCGCGCGCCGCATAGACGCGAAACGCCTTGGCCGCTCCATCAACCTCGGCCTGGGTGCCGGTCAGCCCGAGCAGGCGAGGATGGAAACTGTCGGTGAATTCCTTGACCACCTGCACCGTGTCGCGGGCGGGATCGATGGTCACGAACAGCGGCTGGACTTTGGCGGCCTTGGCCGGGTGGGCTTTTTCAAACTGCTGGAAGCCACGCATCATTACGGCCACGTCGGTCGGGCAGGCATCGGGGCAGAAGGCGTAGCCAAAGTAGACCATCCGGTACTTGCCCTTGAAATCGTCCCAGGCGTAGCGCTTGCCATCCTCGCCCGTCAGCGTGAACGGGCCACCGAACGGCGTGCCCTTGATGTCGGTCCCGATCAGCTCGGCCGGCGGCGGGGCAGCCTGTTGGCAGGCGGAAAGCATGAGAACGGCGGCAAGTGATGCGAACAAAGGCTTGATCATGGCGCGGCGGTTCATGCTCTGCTAAAGCGCGCGGCGCAAGTCGGCGGTGGGGCGATTCCCGCCGCAAAATGGAGATTTCGGGTGCGCAAGCTGATCGTGCCGCTGTTCGCGCTGGCAACCATGGCTCTGTCCCTGCCGGCCCAGGCGCAGTTCATGTCGGACAGCTACAAGTTCCTCGAAGCCGTCCGCAAGAAGGACGGCCAGGCTGTGCAGGACGCAGTCGCGCGGCCAGGCTTCAACATCAACACGGGCGATGTCACGACCGGCGAAACCGCACTGCACATCGTTACCAACCGCCGCGACCTGACCTGGATGCGGTTCCTGACCGACAGCGGGGCCGACGTGAACGTGCGCGACGCGAAGGGGGTGACTCCGCTGGTCTCCGCAGTGCGGGCCAATTTCATCGAAGGGGTGGAGTTTCTGGTCAGCAAGGGCGCGCGGCTGAACGAAAGCAACAATGTCGGCGAAACGCCGCTGATCACTGCCGTTCACAACCGCAATATCGGGCTGATGCGGATCCTGCTGAAGGCAGGGGCCGATCCCGACCGGGCAGACAATTCCGGTCGCACGGCGCGCGATTATGCCCAGTTGGGCGGCGGCAGCCTGCTGAGCGAGATCGAAACCAATGCCCGGCCCAAGGGCGGTGACAAGGCCAAGGTCTATGGCCCAAAGTTCTGACATGATCGACAACGAAACTCTCGACGCGCTGCGGTTGCGACTGGCACCGGCGATTGCCGATGCCGCCGTGTTCGATGGGTGGAGCGAGGCCGCCGTAGCTGCTGCCGCCGACCTTGAAGTGGTTGATCCGGCGCTGGCGAGCTTCGCCTTTGCCGACGGGCCGATGGCGATGATCGCCGCATGGATCGCTGCCTGCGATGCGGCCATGGCCGCGGAATGGTCGGCCGATCGGCTGGCCACGCTCAAGATCCGCGAGCGAATCCGCACGCTGGTCCAGTTCCGGCTGGACTATGTTGCCCCGCAGCAGGAAGCGCTGGTCCGCGCCCTGGCGATCATGGCCATGCCGCAGAATGTGCCGGCTGCGCTGAAGTTGGGCTGGTCCAGCGCCGATCTGATGTGGCGGCTGGCTGGCGATACCTCGGCCGATTACAACCACTATACCAAGCGCACCATCCTTGCCTCGATCTATGCCGCGACGCTGGCTGTGCTGGCGCATGATCGCAGCGATGACCGTGCGGATACCCGTGCCTTCCTGGAACGGCGGATCGACGGGGTGATGAAGTTCGAGAAGGCCAAGGCCCGGTTTCTCAATCGTGATTTCGATGGGTTCAGTCCGGCCCGCTTTCTGGGCCGGCTGCGCTATCCGGCGCGCTGATTGCCCTGCGCCGCCATTGCTTTGCAGGCTGGTTTGATCTCGATCAATTATTGCGAATGACTTGCAATTGCGGCGCTCATCTGGCAGCGCCGCGACCATGACGCTCGATTCCCTCCCGCTTGGGCAGGTCGCCCGGATTGCCGCAGTGGACTGGTCTGTGCTGGCCGCCGATGAGGCGCAGCGGCTGCGGGCGCTTGGCTTTGATGTGGGGGCTGAAGTGGCCGTTGCCCATCGCGGCGTGTTCGGCGGGCGCGACCCGCTGGCCATCACGCTGGGCCGGATGACGGTGGCGCTGCGCCGGGCCCATGCCCGCGCGATGACCGTGGAGGCCAGCTGACATGGTCCAGCTTCGCACGGCCGCGCTGGTTGGCAATCCCAATGCCGGGAAAAGCGCCCTGTTCAACGCCCTGACCGGCGCGCGCCAGAAGATCGCCAACTATCCGGGCGTGACCGTGGAGCGCAAGGCCGGCCGGCTGGCTTTGCCAAGTGGCGAGATCATCGAGCTGACCGATCTGCCCGGCTCCTATGGCCTTGATGCCACCAGCCCGGACGAGGAGGTGACCCGCAAGGTCGTGCTGGGCGAGCTGCCGGGCGAACCCGCGCCGCAAGTGCTGGTCGTGGTGCTCGATTCCTCGAACCTCGAACAGCACCTGGTCTTTGCCCAGGAGGTGATTGCGCTTGGGCGGCCAACGGTGGTTGCGCTCAACATGGTCGACCTGGCTCAGCGGGATGGGCTTGTGCTCGATCCCGCCGCGCTCGAGGAAGCGCTGGGCGTGCCGGTGGTGCCGACCGTGGCGGTCCGCCGCCGCGGCCTTGCCGAACTGGCGCTGGCGATCGACGCGGCCGAGCGCCGCCTTCCCGAACCACGCCACCCCCATACCACGCTGACCGAACGGCAGGTAAGCGCGCGCCTGATCGCGCGGGCCGCGATCCTGTCCGAAAGCGCGGAACGGCGGCTGCATGCGCAGCTTGACCGCGTTCTGCTTAACCCCTGGCTCGGGCCGCTGGTGCTGTTTGCCCTGCTGTTCGTGGTGTTCCAGGCGGTGTTCACCTGGGCCACGCCATTTGCCGACGGGCTTGAGGCCGCAGTCGGCCTGATCGCCGACCAGGTCCGGGCAACCGTGCCGGTCGGGTTGTGGCGGGACTTCCTGACCGAAGGCGTCTTGTCCGGCGTCGGCTCGGTGGTGGTCTTCCTGCCGCAGATCGTGATCCTGTTCTTCTTCATCCTGGCGATGGAAGCATCGGGCTACATGGCGCGTGCCGCCTTCCTGATGGACCGGCTGATGGCCCGCGTGGGCCTTTCGGGACGCAGCTTCATCCCGCTGTTGTCCAGCTTTGCCTGCGCCATTCCGGGCATCATGGCGACCCGCTCGATTTCGGACCAGCGCGATCGGCTGACCACGATCCTGATCGCCCCGCTGATGACCTGTTCCGCCCGGCTGCCGGTCTATGCCGTGATCATCGCGGCCTTCATCCCCAATACGGCTGTCCTGCCCGGCGTTGGTTTGCAGGGCCTGGTCCTGTTCGGTCTCTATGTGGCCGGTATCGTCGGGGCGATGGTGGTCGCGCTTGTATTGCGCCGCTCGGTGACGAAGGGTGCCGCTTCAGGCTTCATCATGGAACTGCCCAAGTACCAGTTGCCGCGGCTCAAGGACCTGGCGCTGGGGCTGTGGCAGCGCGCCTGGATCTTTCTGCGCCGGGCCGGCACGATCATCTTCATGGTCACGGTGGTGCTGTGGCTCCTGCTGAACTTCCCGCGTGCAGCCGAAGGGCAGAACCAGGTCGATGCCTCGATCGCCGGCCGCCTTGCCGATGGGCTGGCCGTGGTGGTCGAGCCGATCGGCTTCAACCGCGAAATGGCGCTTTCGCTGATCCCTGCCATGGCAGCGCGTGAAGTGGCGGTGGCTTCGCTGGCGACGACCTATGCCGTTTCGGCCGAGGACGAGGAGCAGGCCGCGCTGGCGCTGGGTGATCAGCTGAAGGCGAAGTGGACCTTGCCGATGGCGCTGGCCTTCCTGGCCTGGTTCGTCTTCGCCCCGCAGTGCATGAGCACGATTGCTGTGGCCCGGCGTGAAACGAATGGGTGGAAATGGCCCTTGTTCATGTTGGCCTACCTCTTCGGGCTCGCCTATATCTTCGCGGGAATCACCTATTGGAGCGCCGTCGCGCTCGGGTTGTAGCGGAGCGTTTCTAGATGGCAGGCAGCGTCAACAAGGTTATCCTGATCGGCAATCTGGGCCAGGACCCCGAGGTCAAGAGCTTCCAGAACGGCGGGCGGATCGCCAACCTGCGGATCGCCACTTCGGAAAGCTGGAAGGACAAGAACACCGGCGAGCGCAAGGAGCGGACCGAGTGGCACACCGTTGTGTTGCAGTCCGATGGGCTGGTCGGCGTGGCCGAACGCTATCTGCGCAAGGGTAGCAAGGTCTATATCGAAGGCCAGCTGCGTACCCGCAAGTGGCAGGATCAGTCGGGCAATGATCGCTACACCACCGAGATCTCGGTGGGCGGCAACCAGGGCGTGCTGACCATGCTCGATGGCGCGCCTGGCGGTGGGCAAGGTGGCGGCCAGCGGTCTGGCGGTGGTGACTGGGGCGGTGGCCAGCGTTCGGGCGGCGGTGACTTTGGCGGCGGTGCGTCGGGCGGCGGCATGGGTGGCGGCCGCGGCGGCTTTGCCGACGACCTGGACGACGATATCCCGTTCTGATCAGTCTTTCTGCTTCAGCGCAGCAAGCGCGGCAAACGGCCCGCTGGCATCCGGTTCATTCAGACCGGCGGCCTGGCGGGCCGCTTCCGCATTAGGTCCCTCGGCATAAGGATCGATCGCCAGCGCCAGGGTCTGCGCCAGCGCCTCGCCCAGGTCGAACTGGCTGCCGGGATACGTGATCTCGTCCAGCTCGTCGGCTTCCAGCTCGATTTCCTCGTCCGGAGCGCTTGGCGCACCTTCGGGCACAAAGCGCAGGGAGACGGTCTCGTCGATGCTGACCGGCAGGTCCTCGCCCGAAACGGCGCAGGATTGCACGATGTCGGCCAGCAGGCGGCCGGCGGCGGTCACGGCCGCGCCATCCTTGTCCAGCATGATCCGCGCTTCCAGCCGGTCGATCCGCACGAGGTCGAATCGCCGGGCAAGGGCCGCGCATTCATCGGGTGAAGCGGTCAGTACCTGTTCCGCGCCGGGCAGCAGGCGCGGATCGTACATCCGGGCAAATTCGCTCATGCCGCGATCTTTCCGGCCAGCAGGCTGGCATCGTCCAGTGCGGCGAGGCGGGCTGCAATCGCGCGCACTTCCGCTGCCATCCCGGCCGGATTGGCCCCGTCGGTCAGGCTGAGGTTGCGTTGCAGCACCTCTTCGAGCGGTTCCTCGCCCGCCAGCGCCGCATCGAGCGCGACCTTGCGGCCGCCCAGTGCCCCCATCAGCCTGCCCACGTGCTTGCCCACCACCATGTCGCCCAGGCCGGACTCGCGCAGCTGGCCGTCCATGTCGGTCACGAACAGTTCGGTCAGCAGGATTGCCTCACGCGCGAGTGCGGGGGACTTTTCCATCCGGCTCAACACCAGTGAAAGCACCATGGCCACGGCATCGAACCGGCCCGGCACCGAATCTGCCAGCCCCAGCTCGGCATACCAGCGCGGGGTGCGCGCCAGCGCCACCGCGGCGTGCCACAGCGGGCGGACGGCGGCGTGTTCATCGGTCTTCTTGCCCAGCAGGCGGGCGATCAGGCCCATGGTCAGTGTCCTTTGTTCAGCGGCGATTAAAGCCGGTGTCCCCAAGCGCCTGTTCGCCGCCATTGCGCGGCGCGCCAAGGCAGCCTAAAGCCCTGGTGCGATAGAGCCGCCAGGGGAAACGGGCAATGCCCCAGGTCCGACTGGTGGCGCAAATGGGAACCGGTTTACGATGCGTGCAGCGATGATCAAGGCAATGGTGATAGTGGCCGGGGCCGCAGGGCTCGCGGGATGCAGCTCCATCAAGGATCATCGCGGGTACCTGGTCGATACCGCACTGGTCGATTCGGTTCAGCCGGGGATCGACAACCAGCAGTCGGTGGAGCGGACACTTGGCCGCCCGACCTTCGTCAGCGCCTTTGGACGCAAGGACTGGTATTACGTCTCGTCGAATACCCGCCAGGCCGCGTTCACCCGCCCCAAGATCAACGAGCAACTGGTGCTGCGCGTCAGCTTCGACGAGCGCGGCAATGTTGCCGGGGTCGAGCGGTCGGGGTTGGAGCGTGTGGTCCGGCTGGAGCCCGATGGTGACAAGACGCCAACCCTGGGCAAGGAACGGACCTTCCTTGAAGACTTGTTCGGCAACATCGGCACGGTCGGCACTGGCGCTGGTGGTCCGGGCGGCGGCGCGGGCGGTCCGAACGGCAGCTAAGTTGAATCCGGCGCGGCAGGGCATATATCCCGCCGCATGGACAACTCTTCACATAGCCACGGGCTGATCCCCTGGCATGGCACCACCATCATCGGCGTCAAGCTGGGCGGCAAGACCGTTATCGCTGGCGATGGCCAGGTTTCGATGGGCAACACCGTGATGAAGCCCAATGCCCGCAAGGTGCGGCGGATCGGCGATGGCTCGGTGATCGCCGGGTTCGCCGGAGCCACGGCCGATGCCTTCACCCTGTTCGAACGGCTGGAGCGCAAGCTTGAGCAGAACCGTGGCCAATTGATGCGCGCGGCGGTTGAGCTCGCCAAGGACTGGCGGACCGACAAGTATCTGCGCAACCTGGAAGCGCTGATGATCGTGGCCGACAAGGATGTGCTGCTGATCCTGACCGGCAATGGTGATGTGCTGGAACCCGAAGGCGGCATTGCCGCGATTGGCTCTGGCGGGAACTATGCCTTGTCCGCCGCCAAGGCGCTGGCCGATTACGAACAGGACGCGGAAAAGATCGCGCGCCGCGCCATGGCTGTTGCGGCCGAAGTCTGCGTCTTCACCAATGACCGGGTGACCTTGGAGACGATTGCGTAGCGCCGCATTTTCCCCTCCCGCAGGCGGGAGGGGTTAGGGGAGGGCCTGTTGCTCTCCTCGCAGACCTGAACATGCCCTCCCCCAGCCCCTCCCGCAGGCGGGAGGGGAGAAAGAGTAAGATGAACCAGAACCTGACCCCCAAGGCGATCGTCGCTGCGCTGGACGAACACATCATCGGCCAGGCCGAGGCCAAGAAGGCCGTCGCCGTCGCTTTGCGCAACCGCTGGCGCCGTCAGCGGCTTTCGCCCGAACTGCGCGACGAGGTGACGCCCAAGAACATCCTGATGATCGGGCCGACCGGCTGCGGCAAGACCGAGATCAGCCGCCGTCTGGCCAAGCTGGCCGATGCCCCCTTCGTGAAGGTGGAAGCGACCAAGTTCACCGAGGTCGGCTATGTCGGCCGCGATGTCGAGCAGATCGCCCGCGACCTGGTGGAAGAGGCAATCCGGCTGGAAAAGGACCGCCGCCGCGAAGCCGTGCGTGAAGCGGCGAGCAAGGCGGCGATGGACCGCCTGCTGAAGGCGCTGGTCGGCGAAAACGCCAGCGAGGCAACCCGCGAAAGCTTCCGCCAGCGCATCGTCGAGAACGCGATGAACGATGTCGAGGTGGAGATCGAGGTCGAGGATGCACCCGGCATGCCGTTCGACCTGCCAGGCATGCCGGGCGGGGTCGGCATGATCAACCTCAGCGAGATGATGTCCAAGGCGATGGGGCGCCAGAACCTGAAGCGCCGCAAGCTGAAGGTGCCGCAGGCCTGGGACAAGCTGGTCGACGAGGAAGCCGAAAAGCGGATGGACCAGGATGATGTCGCCCGCGTGGCGCTGGCCAATGCCGAAGCCAACGGGATCGTCTTCATCGACGAGATCGACAAGATCGCGGTCAGCGACGTGCGTGGCGGATCGGTTTCCCGCGAAGGCGTCCAGCGCGATTTGCTGCCACTGATCGAGGGCACGACCGTGGCCACCAAGTATGGCCCGATGAAGACCGATCACGTGCTGTTCATCGGCTCGGGCGCGTTCCACGTGGCCAAGCCCAGCGACATGCTTCCCGAATTGCAGGGCCGCCTGCCGATCCGGGTCGAGCTGAAGGCGCTGTCGGAAGAAGACTTCGTCCGCATTCTTGCCGAAACCCGGGCCAACCTGGTCACCCAGTACAAGGCGCTGCTTGGCACCGAGAAGGTCACGGTCGAATTCACCCCCGAAGCGATCCGCGCGATTGCCCGCATCGCCGCGCAGGTGAACGAGGCGGTCGAGAACATCGGTGCCCGCCGGCTCCAGACCGTGATGGAAAAGCTGCTGGAGGACCTCAGCTTCGAGGCCGAGGACCGCCAGGGCGAGACCGTGACGATCGACGAGAACTATGTAACGGCGCGGCTGGCTGGCCTGGCGCGGGATACTGACCTGTCGAAGTATATCCTGTAAGGTTGACGGCATGACCAACCCGCCTGACGACAAGCCCGTCTACCGCCTCCTGACCGGCAAGGATGACCGCGCCTTTTGTGACCGTGTTTCCGAGGCCCTGGCTCAGGGCTGGCGGCTCTATGGCTCGCCCTGCCTGACCTGGGACGAGGAGGGCGGCTGCATGAAGGCGGCACAGGCCGTGGTCTGGAAGGATGCCGACGTGGTGAAGTAAGGCTGCGGTTACGCCGCGGCTTCTTCAACCTGCTCGGCCGCTTCGGCCTGGCGCGCCCACATGTCGGCATAAAGGTCATCTCGGCGCAGCAATTCGGCGTGGGTGCCTTGCTCGGCCAGTTGGCCGGCATTGAGCACCAGGATCAGGTCGGCATCGGCGATGGTCGACAGCCGGTGCGCGATGGAGAGCGAGGTGCGCCCGGTGCTGACGCGGTGCAGGGTAGCCAGTACCTCCTGTTCGGTGCGGGTATCGAGCGCCGATGTGGCTTCGTCCAGCAGCAGGATCGGCGGGTTCTTGACCAGGGTGCGGGCAATTGCGACGCGCTGCTTTTCCCCGCCCGACAGCTTCAGCCCGCGTTCGCCCACTTCAGTCTCGAAGCCCTGCGGCAGGCGGCCGATCAGGTCCATCAGCGCGGCATCGCGGGCGGCCTGTTCCACTTCGGCCGGCCCGGCGCCTTCGCGGCCATAGGCGATGTTGTAGCCGATCGTATCGTTGAACAGCACCGAATCCTGCGGGACGATGCCCAGCACCCGGCGCAGCGATTCCTGCGTCACGGTGCGGATGTCCTGCCCGTCGATCAGGATCCGGCCAGACCACGGATCGTAGAAGCGGAACACCAGCCGGGCGATCGTGCTCTTGCCCGCGCCCGATGGGCCGACGATCGCCACCTGGCTGCCAGCCGGCACCTCGAACGACAGGCCATTGAGGATCGTCCGGTCAGGTTCATAGCCAAAGACGACGTTGTCAAAGGTAAGGGTGGGGCGCTGCACCACCAGGGCCGGGGCGCCGGGGGCATCCTGCACTTCAATCTCGGTATCGATCAGGCGGAACATGTCGGCCATGTCGATCAGGCCCTGGCGGATCGTACGATAGACCATGCCCAGCATGTCGAGCGGGCGGAACAGCTGCATCAGGTAGGTCTGGACGAAGACCAACTGCCCGGCGGTGTATTCGCCCCGCACCCAGCCATAGACGGTCAGCGCCATGGCCACGGCCATCAGCAGGTTGGTGACCAGCGCCTGGGCGATGTTGAGCAGGCCGAGGCTGTTTTCACTGGTCACGGCCGCCGCGGCATAGGCGCGGGTGGCCTGGGCATAGCGCGCTTCCTCACGCCGCTCGGCCGCGAAGTACTTCACCGTTTCATAGTTCAGCAGCGAATCTACCGCGCGCGACAGGGCCTGGCCATCGAGCCGGTTCATCTGTTCGCGCAGCTTGGTCCGCCATTCGGTGATCGCCCGGGTCACCCAGATATAGGCGACCACGGCCAGCGCCGTGGCTGTTACCAGCGGCCAACCGAAGTTGAGGTAGAAGATCACCCCCACGCCCACCAGCAGAATCACCGTGGGGGCAATGTTGAACAGCATGAAATAGAGCATCGTGTCGATGCTCTTGGTTCCGCGCTCGATCACCTTGGTCACTTCGCCGGTGCGGCGCGCGAGGTGGAAGCGCAGCGACAGGCGGTGCAGCCGGTTGAAGACATGCTCGGCCAGTTGCGCGGTGGCCTGCTGGCCAACCCGCTCGAACAGGATATTGCGCAGGTTGTCGAACACTACGCCTCCCAGCCGCGCGGCGGCATAGGCCAATACGAACAACATGGCGAAGGTGATCACCCGCGGGCCCGTTACCGCCATGGCATCGACCGCCCATTTCAGCAGGTAGGGCAGAGTGAACTGGGTAGCGGTGGACAGCAGGATCAGCGCGATGGCGCCGATGATCCGGGTGCGCAGGCCCCAATCGTCAGCCGGCCACAGATAGGGCAGGAAACGCCGCAGCGTGCCCCAGCCATCGTGGCGGGCGGCCTCGCGGGCTGTCTTTGACTTGGCGGTGTCGGTCGGTGTTTCGGGCGGCATCGGCCCTATCTAGGCGCAATCCCGCGAAAGGCCAGCCGGGCCTTCACAGCACGCCGCGCGGCACGTCGAACAGGATCTTGCGACTGGAAAAGTCGATCGCCAGCCGGTCCAGGTTGCGCAGGTCGCGCATGCCCAGCAGCATCGAGGGTCGCTGGTCGATCTTCAGCGCCGCGAAAGCCGGAGCATCGGCAAAGGCTATGGCCACGTTGTTGAAGGCGACCCCGGCGATTTCGAGGCTGCGGCCATAGCCGAGGTCGGCGTTGATCTGGTGGCCGGTCACGCTCAGCAGCTCGATCGTCTGGCTCTTGCGCCGCTTTTCCAGCGCCCGCTGCAAGGCGCGGTTGCCGATCGAGGTTTCGGCACCGGTATCGATCACGACCTGAACCTTCACGCCATCGATCCGCGCGTCGGCCATGATCAGCTGCCCCGACCGGCGACGCGCTTCGACCACGATATCAAACCCGCGGTTGCCGCCCAGGCTGCGCGCATCGTCGACCGCCATCAGGTTCTTGGTAAAATCAACCAGCACGCGCTGGCCCTGCAGGCTGTCGAGCCCGAGAATCCCGTCGGCCCCCATGTGTTCGCTTTCCAGCAGCGGGGCGGTCAGGCTGTAGAAACTGCGCCGACCCAAGTCGATCTGGTCAATCTCCACCGTATCGACCACCTGCGTGCCCGCGATGCTGACCAGCCTGGCCCGGCGGTTGGGGACCAGCGCCAGCCGGGCCGCAAGGCTTTTCGACAGGACAGTGTTCTGCGAGCCGGTATCGATCAGGAACCGGAAGGGCCCCTGTTCCTGGACCTTCACCGGCACGGTCATGCGGCTCCACTGGTCTTTGCGGATGGCCAGGACGTCGACCGCAGCGGCCTGTTGTTGACCGTCCTGCCCGGCAAAGACTGGCAGGGCAGCCCCGGTCGACAGCATTGGCAGAACTAGCGCGGCGGCAAGGGTGGCGGGTTGGAACACAGGTCTCTCCGGATGCCCCCAGGATGCAAGAATAGCGCGACGGTGGCCATGTCGTCCACCGATGGATTGTGCCCTCTGGTCGTTCTTTTGCGATTGCTTAAGGCCACATCGCCATTATCCCCGCCGAATGATGACCTTGCTTGACCGGGCCCTGCGCAGGCTGCGCGAGATGCAGTTCAACCAGGCCGCCCGCGCGGTTCTGGCAACGCCGCCATGCCGGGTCGATCCCGACGACGGACTGGTGATCTTCTCGATGATCGGCACGCGGGTCCTGCTGCCCTATCTGATCGCTGCGAAATCGTTCCAGTCTCAGTTGGGCCGTGGGCGTTTCGCGATCCTTGACGATGGCACCCTGACCCCGGCGGACAAGGCGGCACTCGCTCACCACCTCGGCAACCCGCCGGTCACCACGCTGGCCTCGGTGGACACCGGCCCCTGTCCGCGCGGCGGTACCTGGGAGCGGCTGCTGTCGATCCTCGATCTGCGGCGGGCCGATTTTGTCATTCAGGTTGATTCCGACACCGTTACCCTTGGGCCGGTGCCCGAAGTGGCCGATGCCATCGCCGCAGCACGCAGTTTCACTTTGCGCGGTGAGGATGGCGCGCAGGTCCTGCCGCTGGCCGAAGGGGCCGCGACCGCCCGCGCAACCCGTCCGACGGGTCGTGCGCATGTGCAGACGGCGATCGAGTGCGTGATGGACGAGGTGCGGATCGCGGGCCGGGCTGAATTACGTTATGCTCGGGGCTGTTCAGGCTTTGCCGGTTTTGCGCCGGCGGCATCGGGTCGCGCGCTGGCCGAAGCCTTCTCGCTCGAGGCCGAACGCTTGCTCGGTCGCGATTACTGGTCGGAATGGGGCAGTGAACAGGTCACGTCCAACTTCGTGGTGGCGAACGAGCCCGACCCGCTGCTCTTGCCCTATGATCGCTACATCAACTTCTGGAACGAACCGGTCAGCGGCAGCGTGGCTTTCGTGCACTTCGTTGGCACCTTTCGCTTCCATCGCGGTGCCTATCTCAGAGCCGCGCGTGCCGCCATTGCGGCCTTGCGTTAGGCCTCAGCCCTTGCGCCTGCGGGCATAGTCCAGCACTTCGCGCAGCCGGTCTGGCGCGACGACAAGCATCACCACGCCATAAGTCAGGCCGCCAGTTGCGGTCAGCAGGACAAGCCGCAGCGCCGGAGCGACGGCGCCTGCCATCGTGTCGACAGTACTGACCGCGCCAATCATGATGGCGCCGGCCAGTACTGGCGGCCAAAGCGCGGCGAGCAACTGCCGCTTGGTTGCGCCAATCGCCGGCAGCGACCAATGAGCGGTGATCCCCGTCAGCAACGGATAGCCCAGCAGCCAGGCGAACGCGATGCCGCGGGCGTCGTCAAGCACAACACCAGTCAGGAAGGCCGCCGGCATGATCAGCGCGCCCAGCACCGCGCTGCGGGTGGCTATGCCGGGCTGGCCGATGGCGTTGGTGGCCGGGGCAAACATCACGTGCAGCGTCATGAACGGCATGGCCAGCGCCAGCAGTGTGACCAGCGGGGCAGCGGGCAGCCACTTGGCCCCCAGCATGGTTGCGATCGCGGGTTCGCTGACCCCGGCAAGGCCAAAGCAGAACGGGATCGCCAGCAACATCACGACCCGCACCGAGGCCAGGAAGCCATTGGCCACCGCAGCGGGATCGTGCTGGATCCGGGCATAGGCCGAAAAGGCCACTTCGTTGAGCGGCGGTACCACCTTGTTGACGAACAGCTGTGCCAGGAACAGCGCCGTGGTGTAATAGCCCAGTTCGCCGGGGGTCAGCGCGCGGCCTGCGGCCATGATGTCGGCCTGGGTCTGCAGGAACCAGAAGATCTGCCCCAGCATGACGACCCCGCCATAACTGGCGATGGTGCGCGCGGCGCGGAAATCGAAGCTCGGCCACATGAAGGCCCGCGCCACCGCCGCCATGCCAAGGGCCCGGCTGGTGAAGCTGACCAGCGGGGCCAGCACCAGCGTCCATACTCCAAGTCCGGCAATCGCCCCAGCCAGAGCGGCGAGCGCACCCAGCAGGGCCGAGACCATGTTTACCTGCGCCTGCTTGCGGAAATCCATCTGCCGCGACAGGACCGTGTAGCCAAGCGAGAGGAACGGGTTGGTAAGATAGATCAGCGCCTGGACGCGCAGCAGGTCGGCAACCAGTGGCTGGTCGAAATAGGCAGCGACCAGCGGTGCGCTCGCCACCTGCAAGGCTGCAAGCGCTCCGTTGATGACGATCAGCAGGCCGAAGAGCTGGCGCAGCTTCTCCTTTCCGGCCGCGCGATCCTGGATCACGGCATTGGCAAAGGAATAGCCGTTGAACAGACCCAGCAGCACCATCACCACTCCGGTCATGGCATAGAGGCCATAATCGCTGGGGGAGAGGATCCGGATCACCAGGAAGGTCGATGCCCAGGCTACCAGCTGGCTGAAAATCTGTGTGCCGGATCGCCAGATCACGGCCGAGCGCACCTGATCGCGGAAACCGCCTTCGGTGTGTCGACGCGCAGTGTCAGCAGCTGGGGCTGGGCTGGCGGTCATGCCGGCGATATCTCGAACAGGCTGCGCAGCCCCTTGCGCTGGAAGCCGCGGCTGTGCTGCCGGCGGCGCCAGCGCAGCATTGGCCGGGCCAGCGGTGGGCACAGCCGCCACAAGGCGAAGGATAGGCTCCATACCGGTCCATCGACCAGCCCGCGCAGCTGTGCCAGTTCGGTGATGCCGCGCCGCGTGTCGCCATCGATCACCCGGTCGATCGCGTGTTCGAAGGCCAGGGCCTCGCGGGTGTTGGCGACAAGTTCGGCAATCAGGGCGCGCTCGACGGCGTCGGCCGGCACGGCCGCGGCAGCCTTTTCATAGACCTTGAGGTTGCCGAGCAGCATCGGCCCTGAATCGCCAGAGGCCGATCCTTCGCGCACGCGGTATTCGCCCAGCACCGCGTCCACATAAACGGCATGGCCGCCCAGCTGCATCAGCCGCACCCAGAAGTCGAAATCCTCGCAATGCCGGAACGCGGGATCGAAACCGCCGAGGCGAACCCAGTCGGCCCGCCGGAAGGTGCTGCCGATGTAGACGCCGAAACTGCGGTCGAGCACGGCGGCTAGCGTGCCGGGCGCCTGAGGCCGGTCGAAGCACAGTCGTTCCTGGGGTAGCGCTCCGAACATCAGCGCATTGCAGGTGACCAGGCGGGCCGAATCGTCTTCCGCCAATTCGGGCAGCATCCGGGTGAGGTATTCGGGATTCAGCCGGTCATCCCCGTCCAGCAGCGTGATGTAGGGCGCGCTGGTACTGGCGATCGCACGGTTCCGCGCGATCGAAACCCCACCATTGTCGGTCTGCAGGAACCGAAACCGAGGGTCGGACAAGTATGGGGCCACCGCGCCGGCCACATCGTCGGGCGCGCCGTCATCGATCACGATGCATTCCCAATCGGTTTCCCGCTGGGCCAGTACCGAATCAAGCGCGTCAGCCAGCAAGTGTGCCACACCATAGGCGGGCACGATGATCGCCACCCGCGGTGAATCGGCAGAATTGTGCGCCTCCGAATGCATGGACGCCGTATAACCGGGGGGGGTTAAGCAAGCGCTTACGGGTTTGAGTCGGCCTGTAAGGAGGGCCGAAGGCATGCGGGATGGGTCTTGATTCGGGCAGTGGGCCAGTCTCAGTCAGTCCGAAACCCGCAGAAAACCTAGGCTTTCGAACTTTGTGAAATAAAATTGCAAAAAGGCGTTGACCGAATCAAAGGCCAAGCTTAGAGGCCCGTTCACCGGACGGGAACGCCGCTTCAAACGGTCCACCGCCCCGGTCGCCAACATAGACGGACAACAAGTCCCCCGAATTAAAAAGCGGGGAACGATCGTTGTCCGCCTGATTTTGTCGGTTCGCCGGCAAGTTTGGTGGCTCTTTGACATCGTTGGT
>JBPVJP010000001.1:0-1462500 GCA_051942645.1 Novosphingobium sp. BL-A-41-H4 | reverse complement strand
CCCCCGGCTTCACGATGGCATCGAGCCGCCCGAAAACGTCCTTCTTTACTTCCATCGATTCATAGACCGCCTCGATCACCAGGTCGCAGTTGGCCAGGCTTTCGAATTCGAGGCTGGGGGTGAGGCGGGCCATCGCGGCTTCGGCCACCGCCGCCTCGATCCGGCCGCGCTTGACGCTGGCCTCATAGTTCTTGCCCATTACCGCAACGCCGCGATCAAGCGCGGCTTGCTCGCGCTCGACAATGGTGACGGGAATCCCTGCAGAGAGGAAGTTCATGGCAATCCCGCCGCCCATCGTGCCAGCCCCGATAACGCCAACCTTTTCGATCGGGATCAGCGGAGTGTCAGCGGGCAGGTCATCGATCTTCGCGCAGAGGCCAAGGGCGACGGCGATGTGCTCCTTGGCACCAGGCAGGGCATCGGTCATGGTATTCGTCCTTTTGAGTTCCACCCCAGCTCCATTCGCTCGACACGAGCGGGTGTGTGGCGGATTAGTTCACCTGGCGGTCGTAGCCTTCCCAATAGGGTGCGCGCAGTTCGCGGCGCAGGATCTTGCCGCTGGGATTGCGGGGCAGGGCCGCGATCACGTCTACGCTCTTGGGCACCTTGAAGCCGGCCAGCCGCTCGCGAGCCCAGCAAATCACGCTGTCGGCATCGATGGTGTGGCCGGGCTTGGGCACGCAGACGGCCTTGACCGCTTCGCCCCACTTCTCGTCCGGAACCCCGATCACGGCCACTTCCAGCAGGTCCGGGTGGCCATAGATGCCGCTTTCGACCTCGGCCGGGTAGACGTTTTCCCCGCCAGAGATGATCATGTCCTTGGCCCGGTCATAGATATAGACGTAGCCGTCTTCATCCTGATAGCCGACGTCGCCCGTGGCGATCCAGCCATCGGCGTCCATCGTGCTGGCAGTGGCCTCGGGCAGTTTCCAGTATCCCAGCATGTTGTTGGACGAGCGGGTGACAATTTCCCCGATCTCGCGCGTTGGCACAGCCTTGCCGTCGCTGCCGCGGATCATGATTTCGACGCCGGGCAGCGGCTTGCCGGCGGAGCGCATCCGCTGGTTGCCTTCGACCGAATGATCCTCGGGCGGTAGGCTGCAGATCGTACCGGTGGTCTCGGTCATGCCATAGGCCTGGATGAATTCGGCCCCGAACATGGCGATGCACTGGCGCAGCAGTTCGAGCGGGATCGGCGAGGCACCATAAAGGATATAGCGCAGGCGGCTGAAGTCGGTCTTCGCGCAGTCTGGGTGATTGAGCAGCATCTGCAGTGCCGCCGGCACGATGAAGAAGCGCGTGACCCCGCGATTGACCACGGCATCGAACACGCGGGTCGGCTCGAACTCGCTCAGCACGATCCCCGGCAGGCCCGCCGCCAGCGACATGACGCCGAGGCCCGTGCCGCCGATATGGGCGCAGGGCATGGCGACCAGGATCGCCTCATCATCGTCGAGCAGGGTATAGGGGTGGGGGTTGTCGATCCCGGCCTTGCGCAGGCCGAACAGGTTGAGGTTGGACAGGACCGCGCCCTTGGGATTGCCGGTGGTGCCGCTGGTATAGAGCTGCAGCACGGCATCGTTCGGGCCGGAGGGCTCGAATTCGGCGCGCGGTGCCTCCTTCATCAGTGCCCGCGCCTCGTCCGCCGTGAAGCAGCGGATCAGGCCGGGGCGCTGGCCCAGCGTAGTGGCGCAGGCTTCGAATCCGTCACCCAGGAACAGTACCTTCGCCTCGGCATTGTCGATGATATAGGCGGCTTCCGGCTCGGCCAGGCGCCAGCCGACCGGGGTCATCACGATCCCGGCCCGGGCCGCACCGAAGAACAGCGTGAAATAGGTGGTGGCATTCTTGCCGAACCAGGCGACGCGATCGCCTTTCCTCAGCCCCATCGCCAGCAGCCCACTGGCCACGCGGGCCGTGGCATCTTCAAGCTCGGCCCAGGTCAGCGTCAGGTCATCGCCATCGAGCGCGATCCCGCCGGGCTTGTCATTGGCCCAGAAGCGGATGAATTCATCGAAGGTGAACAGCTCCACCGTCCGCTGCGCACGCGCCAGCAGGCGCTGATAAGTTGCCTCGTCCATCAAGCTCTCCCGGGCCCTTCCCTTGCTGACATTCTTGCAAGTGGAACGGCCGGGAGCAAGCGCAAAGGGACTATTCCGGTGCGCCAGCCATCAGGCTGGCATTGCCGCCCGCCGCGGTCGTATCGATGCAGGTTACCCGCTCGGTCGCGAAGCGCGGCAGGTAATGCGGTCCGCCCGCCTTGGGACCGGTGCCGGACAGGCCTTCGCCGCCAAAGGGCTGGCTTTCCACCACCGCGCCGATCTGGTTGCGGTTGACATAGAAGTTGCCGACGCGGGCGCGAGCCTCGACCAACCGCCGGGTCGCATCGATCCGGCTGTGCAGGCCCAGCGTCAGACCATAACCGGTCGCGTTGATCGCATCGATCACCTCGCCCAACTCTTCGGCCCTGAACCGTGCGACATGCAGGACGGGACCGAAGTTCTCGCACACAAGATCGGCAATTGAAGCGATTTCGATGATCGTAGGGGCTACGAAGGTTCCGCTCGCGCAAACCGGCGGCAGATTGCGCTGCCACACCTTGCGTCCGGCACCCTTCATCACAGCAATATGCTGATCAAGGGCAGCCCTGGCCTCGGCATCGATCACCGGGCCGACATCGGTGGTCAGGTCCTCCGGGCTACCGATTTCCAGCGCTTCGAAGGCACCGCGGATCATCTCCAGCATGGCGTCATAGACATCGTCCTGCAGGTAGAGGACGCGCAGCGCCGAACAGCGCTGGCCGGCGCTCTGGAAGGCGCTGGCCACGACATCGCGGGTGACCTGTTCGGGCAGGGCCGAGCTGTCGACGATCATCGCGTTCTGCCCGCCGGTTTCAGCGATCAGCGTGGCAATCGGGCCGTCGCGCTGGGCGAGGGCGCGGTTGATCGCACGCGCGGTTTCGGTCGATCCGGTGAACGCAACCCCGGCCACTTCGGGCCGCGCGGTCAAAAGCGCGCCAACGCGGCCATCGCCCGGCACCAGTTGCAGCACGTCATCGGGAATCCCCGCCTCGAGGCACAGCCGCACGGCCAGGGCGGCGATCAGCGGCGTCTGCTCGGCCGGCTTGGCGAGGACCGTGTTGCCTGCGGCAAGGCCTGCTGCAGCCATGCCGATGAAGATCGCCAGCGGGAAGTTCCACGGGCTGATCGTGACGAAGACCCCGCGCCCGTGCAGGGTCAGGCGGTTGCTCTCCCCCGTCGGGCCGGGCAGGGCCGTGCCATCGCCAAAGTGGCTGCGGGCCTGGGCCGCGTAATAGCGCAGGAAGTCGACCGCCTCGCGCAGTTCCAGCACGGCATCGACCAGCGTCTTGCCGGCCTCGCGCTGGCACAGCGAGAGGAATTCGGGCGTATGTGCTTCAAAGGCATCGGCGGCCTGTTCCAGCAGGTCAGCCCGCGCCGCGCCGCCCAGCGCATCCCAGCCAGGCTGGGCCTTGGCCGCGCGCTCGGCGGCAAAAGCGACATCGGCGGCGGTCGCCGTGCGGATCGTCCCGACCAGGTGATCCCGGTCATGGGGTGCGCGGATTTCGTAGGCCGGGCCGGGCTCGCCTGCCGTGGCGGTCGGCTCCGCCTCCCAGCGCAGCGCGCGCAGATCGGCAACGTGCGTCAGCAGCGGCGCGCGCAGCAGCGGATCGGCCAGGTCCACCCCGGCGCTGTTGCGGCGCGCGGGGAAGATCTGGTGCGGCAGCGGGATCGCCGGATTGCGGCGCGTGGTCAGCGCGGCCAGCTCTTCGACCGGATCGCCGACCAGCTCGTCCACCGGCACTTCGGCATCGGCCATGCGGTTGACGAAGGAACTGTTCGCGCCGTTCTCAAGCAGGCGGCGCACAAGGTAGGCCAGCAGTTCCTTGTGTCCGCCGACGGGAGCATAGATCCGCACCGGGGTGCGCGGCTCGCCCGCTTCGGCCTCAAATTTCGCCAGCTCGGCATAGACATCCTCGCCCATGCCGTGGAGGCGCTGGAACTCGAACCCGGTCTGGCCCGCCAGCGCCTTGATCGCGCCAATGGTATAGGCGTTGTGCGTGGCGAAGGCCGGATAGACCGCATCGGGCGCGGCCAGCAGTTTTGCCGCGCAGGCGAGGTAGGAGACGTCGGTCGCGACCTTGCGGGTGAAGACCGGGTAGTCAATGTGGCCGCCGACCTGGCTCAGCTTGACCTCGCTGTCCCAATAGGCGCCCTTGACCAGCCGCACCATGATCCGGCGGCCGTGGCGGCGGGCCAGCTGAACCACCCAGTCGACCAGTGGCACGGCGCGTTTCGAATAGGCCTGAAGCGCGAGGCCGAAGCCTTGCCAATCGCCCGAGAACAATTCGTCATCCGCAACCAGCGCCTCGATGATGTCGAGTGACAGTTCCAGCCGCTCCGCCTCTTCGGCATCGATGGTGAAGTGGATGTCGGCAGCGCGCGCCTTCAGCGCCAGCGCCTTGAGCATCGGCACCAGCGCGGCCTTGGCGGCATCAGCGTGGAGAAAGTCGTAGCGCGGATGCAGCGCCGAAAGCTTCACCGAAATCCCCGGCGAGCGGACCATCCCTTCACCAGCTTCCGCCGCGATCCGGTCCAGCGCCATGGCGTAGCTGGCGCGATAGCGTTCGGCATCGGCAAAGGTCATCGCCGCTTCGCCGAGCATGTCGAAGCTGTGGGTCAGGCCCTGACGGCGTTCCGGCGCGGCACGCTCCAGCGCTTCGTCGATCGTCCGGCCGAACACGAACTGGCCGCCCAGGATCTTCATTGCCTGCAAGGTCGCCTGGCGGATCACCGGTTCCCCCAGCCGACCCACGGCCCGCTTCAGCGCCGCGCCGAAGCCTTCGGATTTTGCCCGCCGCTGGTCCAGCACCTGTCCGGTCAGCATCAGCGAGAAGGTGGCGGCATTGACGAAAGTCGAGCCGCTTTCACCGAGGTGCTCGGACCAGTCGATCCCGCCCAGCTTGTCATGGATCAGCGCATCGGCCGTGGCCGCATCAGGCACCCGCAGCAGCGCCTCAGCCAGGCACATCAGGGCAATGCCCTCGTCCGTGCCCAGGCCATAGGTCTGCAGGAAGGCATCGAGCCCGCTGGCCTTGTGGCTGCGTGCGCCTTCGACCAGCCGGGCGGCGATGCGCCGCGCTTCCGGGTGAACGGCGCTGGCGGGGGCGGCCTGGCGCAGGCGCTCGGCGATGCAAGTTTCCTCGTCCTGGCGATAGGCTTCGCGAAGGGCGGTGCGATCGATCGGTGCTGGCATGGCATCGCCCTCTAGCACTGGTTACGATAGAAACCAATTGACCATTCTTGCGCTGGCCGCGCCGCGCCCTATGACAGCGCGATGCATGATGGGGCGGATAGCTGGCAGGTCTGGATCGACCGGGGCGGGACCTTTACCGATGTGGTGGTACGCGCGCCGGATGGACGTGTCCAGACGGCCAAGCTGCTCTCCGAGGATCCGGCCCGCGCCGAGGATGCGGCGATTGCCGCGATCCGGCAGCTGACCGGCACGGCCGCCGGGCCGCTACCGCCGGTCGACGTGCGGATGGGCACCACCGTTGCCACCAATGCCCTGCTGGAACGCAAGGGCGAGCCGACCGTGCTGGCGATCACGCGCGGCTTTGGCGACGCGCTGCGGATCGGCACGCAGGAACGGCCCGAGCTGTTCGTGCGCCGGATCGACTTGCCCGAGCCGCCCCATGCCCGGGTGATCGAGATCGCCGAGCGGGTCATGGCCGATGGCACGGTGCTGACCCCGCTGGATGAGGCGGCGGCGAGCGCGGCCTTTGCCGAGGCAGTTGCTGCCGGTTTCCGCTCGATCGCGATCGTGCTGATGCATGGCTATCGCTATCCGGCGCACGAAGCACGGCTGGCCGAACTGGCCCGCCCGGCCGGGTTCGAGCAGGTTTCCGTCAGCCATGAAGTTGCGCCGCTGATCAAGCTGATCGGGCGCGGAGATACCACGCTGGTCGATGCCTATCTCTCGCCGGTGCTGCGGCGCTATGTCGATCAGTTCTCGGCGGCGCTGGGGCCGGGCAGCCGCGCACTGTTCATGCAATCAAGTGGCGGCCTGGCCGACGCGGCGCGGTTCCGGGGCAAGGACGCGATCCTTTCCGGCCCAGCCGGCGGGATCGTCGGCATGGCCCGCACGGCCGAGGCCAGCGGCGCGCCCCGCGTGATCGGCTTCGACATGGGCGGCACCTCGACCGACGTCAGCCACTATGCTGGGCAGTTCGAGCGTGACAGCGAGGTCCGCGTCGCCAATGTCCGCATCCGCACCCCGATGCTGCGCATCCACACCGTGGCAGCGGGCGGCGGTTCGATCTGCCGGTTCGATGCCGGGCGGCTGGTAGTCGGTCCGGAAAGCGCCGGGGCTGTGCCGGGGCCGGCCTGTTATCGGAATGGCGGGCCGCTGACGGTGACCGACTGCAATGTCATGCTTGGGAAGCTGCGGCCTGAGCATTTCCCCCACCTGTTCGGCCCGACTGGCAATCTGCCGATCGATACCGCGGTGGTGGCGGAGAAGTTTGCCGAGATGGCGGCGGCGATCCGGGCCGAGACAGGGCAGGGCTTTACGCCCGAGGCGCTGGCCGAAGGGTTCATCGCCATCGCGGTTGCCAACATGGCCCATGCGATCAAGCAGATCTCCGTCGCGCGCGGGCATGACGTGACCGGCTATGCCCTGTCCTGCTTCGGCGGGGCGGGCGGGCAGCACGCCTGCCTTGTGGCCGATGAACTGGCGATCGACACGGTGCTGGTCCACCCGCTGGCCGGGGTGCTCTCGGCCTATGGCATGGGCCTTGCGAACGAGGCGGCAGTTCGTGAACGGACGCTGGCTCGGCCGTTGGCAGACGGGCTGGCGGCGGCGGAGGCGCTGGCGGCGGAGCTTGGCCAGCAGGTGCGCGGAGAGCTTGGCGGCGGCACGGTTGAGGTTCACACCAGCCTGTTCCTGCGCCGCGAAGGCTCCGAAAACACTATCGAACTGGCCCCTGCCAAACCGTCCGATTTGGCCAACGCCTTCGCCGCCGCGCACCGCGCGCAGTTCGGCTATGATGGCGACGGTGCGCTGGTGATCGACCGGGTGCGGGTTGAGGCAATTGCTGCGGGCGAGGCGAGCGGGGCGCTCGACTGGCCGCTCCCGGAAACGGCCGGACCACCGCTCGAAACCGTCCCGTGCCATCTTGGCGGCGCGACACTTCAAGTGCCAGTGTTCGACCGCGCCGCGCTGCCCGCCGGATTTGCCGCGCCGGGGCCGCTGATCGTGAGCGATCCGCTGGCGACGACCGTGGTCGAGCCGGGCTGGGCACTGGCGGTGGATGCGGATGGAACGCTGCGGCTGACACGCACTGCGCCGCGCGTGGCCGAGCTGGCCAGCGGGACCGAGGCCGACCCCGTCCGTCTCGAAATCTTCAACGGCCTGTTCATGGCGATAGCCGAGGAAATGGGTTCGGCGCTCGCGCGCACGGCCATGTCGGTCAACATTCGCGAGCGGCTCGATTTCTCCTGCGCAATCTTCGATCACGAAGGCCGGCTGGTCGCCAATGCGCCGCATATGCCGGTCCACCTCGGCTCGATGGGGGAAAGCGTCCAGGCGGTGCTGCGTGAGCGCGCGGGCGGCAAGGATGGCAGGGGCATCCGGCGCGGTGATGCCTATGTCCTCAACGCGCCCTATGCCGGGGGCACGCACCTGCCCGATATCACCGTTGTCATGCCGGTCTTCGTGGGGGCGGGGGATGAGCCCGATTTCTACGTTGCGGCCAGAGGCCACCACGCCGATGTCGGCGGGATCGCGCCCGGCTCGATGCCGCCGACCAGCCGGAGCATCGACGAAGAAGGCGTCCTGCTGGAAAACGTCCTGTTGGTCGATGAAGGACAATTCCGTGAGGCGGAGATCGCGGCGATCCTCTCCGCCGGACTCTATCCCGCCCGCAATATCTCCGCCAACGTGGCTGATCTCAAGGCCCAGGTCGCCGCCTGCGCGCGAGGTGCGGCCGGGCTGGAACGGGCCTGCGCGGAACACGGCAGCGATGTGGTCCGCGCCTATATGGGCCATGTCCACGCCAACGCCGAGGAAGCCGTGCGCCGCCTGATCGGGCGGTTGGAAGATGGCAGCTTCCGCTATGAACTCGATAACGGCGCGGTGGTCTGCGTCGCGGTGCGGGTCGACCGTGCGGCACGGCAGGTGACCATCGACTTTGCCGGAACCAGTGACCAGCTGCCCGGCAATTTCAACGCGCCGTTCAGCGTGGTCCGCGCGGCGGTGATGTATGTGCTGCGCACGATGATCGACGATCCGATCCCGATGAACGAGGGCTGCCTCGCCCCGGTCACGATCCTAGTGCCCGAAGGCTGCATGCTGCGTCCACGCTATCCGGCGGCGGTGGTGGCGGGCAATGTCGAGACCAGCCAGGTCGTCACCGACGCGCTATTCGGGGCCTTCGGGGCGATGGCCGCCGCGCAAGGGACGATGAATAACCTGACCTTCGGTAACGCTCGCTATCAGTACTATGAAACCATTGCCGGCGGCTCTGGCGCGGGGCCGGATTTCGACGGGACCAGCGTGGTCCAGACCCACATGACCAACAGCCGCCTGACCGATCCGGAAGTGCTCGAAACGCGCTTTCCGGTGCTGCTGGAAGAGTTCTCGATCAGGCGCGGATCGGGTGGGGCCGGGCGGCATCGCGGTGGCGACGGGGCGCTGCGGCGGCTGCGGTTCCTCGAACCGATGGAGGCCGGGATGCTGGCCAATCGCCGCAGAATTGCGCCATTCGGGCTGGCTGGCGGCGCGCCGGGCGCGGTGGGCGCAACGCGGGTTGAGCGAACCTCAGGTGAGGTTGAGGTTCTCGAATCTACCGCCGGAACAGTCATGCAGCCGGGCGATGTGATGGTGGTCGAAACGCCGGGCGGGGGAGGCTTCGGGCAATGAGTGAACTGTGGGTGCTAAGTGGCATTGCCGTAATGGTTCTGGGCTTCGTGTTGCGCTTCAACCCCCTGCTGGTGGTTGTCGCGGCGGCGGCGGTGACAGGCTTGGCCGCAGGGTTCGATCTCCACGCCATCGTCTCGGCCTTTGGCAAGGCCTTCAACGACACCCGCTATGTCAGCGTGGTCTGGATCGTCCTGCCGGTAATCGGCCTGCTCGAGGCGCACGGTTTGCAGGAACGGGCGCGCGGGGTGATCGCCAGCCTGAAGGGCGCGACCACCGGGCGGCTGCTGACCGGCTACCTGCTGATCCGCCAGATCTCCGCCGCGCTGGGGCTGACTTCGGTCGCGGGCCATGCCCAGACGGTCCGCCCCTGGTCGCCCCGATGGCGGAGGCTGCAGCCGAGGGTCAGACGAACCTGACCGAAGACCAGCGGGAGAAGGTGAAAGCCATGTCGGCGGCGACCGACAACGTCGGGCTGTTCTTTGGTGAGGACATCTTCATCGCGATCGGGTCTATCCTGCTAATGGTCGGCTTCCTCGAGCAGCAGGGCATCACCCTTTCGCCGTTCCAGCTGTCGGTCTGGGCGATTCCGACCGCCTGTGCGGCCTTCTTCATTCACGGTTTCCGGCTATGGCGGCTGGACCGCCGGATTGATCGGAAGGGAGCCGGGCAATGATCGGGCTGCCTTTCGTCTATGGCTTCGCGGGCCTGACCTTCCTGGCCTTCGCCGTGCTCTCGCTGCGCGATGCCAGCAATCCCAGGCGCTGGGGCAACGGGGCCTTCTGGGGCCTGCTGGCCCTGTCGATGCTGGCGGGCGACCAGCTGGGCGATTTTGGCAATGGCCTGCTGGTCCTCGCTCTGGTCGCCATTGCCGGTTCCGGACAGCTGGGCCGGGGCAGTGGCGGCACGGCGCCAGAGGTGCGGGCAGAGCGCGCCGCGCAGCATGGTAACCGGTTGTTCCTGCTGGCGCTGGTGATCCCGGCGACGGCGCTGATCGGCACCTTCGGGTTCGAACACGTTGCGGGGCTGGTCAATCCCAAGCAGGTGACGCTGGTCAGCCTGGCGCTAGGTGCGCTGCTGGCGCTTATCATTGGGCTGGCCTGGCTCAAGCCGCATCCCGCCGCGCCGCTGCAGGAAGGGCGGCGCCTGATGGATTCGGTCGGCTGGGCGGCAATCCTGCCGCAGATGCTGGCCAGCCTGGGCGCGGTCTTCGCGCTGGCCGGGGTGGGGGATGTGGTCGGTCAGCTGATGACTAGCGTTATCCCCGAAGGCAGCCTGGTTGGCGCGGTGATCGCCTTTGCGCTGGGCATGGCGCTGTTCACGATGATCATGGGCAATGCCTTCGCCGCCTTCCCGGTGATGGCTGCGGCAATCGCCGTGCCGCTGCTGATCCGGCAGTATGGGGGAGACCCCGCGGTGATCTGCGCGATCGGGATGCTGGCGGGCTTCTGCGGCACGCTGATGACGCCGATGGCCGCCAACTTCAATATCGTCCCCGCCGCCCTGCTTGAGCTCAAGGACCGTAACGCCGTGGTCAAGGCCCAGGTCGGCACGGCGCTGCCGCTGCTGGTGGTCAACACGCTGTTTATCTGGTGGTTTGCCTTCTGATGACACACCTCGACGCCGCTCACGCCGCGCGCTTCATGGCGCTGACCACCGGGCACCTGACCCGCGAGTACCCGCACAAGCTGGATCACGTGATGGACGGGCCGGAAGATGCCCGCACCCCGCGCGACCTGCACCCGATCTTTTTCGGCAGCTACGATTGGCATTCCTGCGTCCACGGCTGGTGGCAGGTGCTGCGCCTGGCCCGGCTCTATCCCCACCTGCCCGAGGCGGAGCGGGTTCGCGCTCTCGCGGCGCAGATGCTGACGGCGGAGAACTTCGCGGTCGAGACTGCCTATCTTGCCCGGCCCTCGGCGCGCGGGTTCGAACGGCCCTATGGCTGGGCCTGGGCGCTGGCGCTGCATGGCGAGATGGTGCGGCACGATGCAAGCTGGGCCCGCCACGCCGATGCCTTCGCCGCGGCATTTGCCCGCCGGTTTCACGATTTCCTGCCGCTCCAGACCTATCCGATCCGCGTCGGCACACACTATTCCTCGGCCTTTGCGCTGACCCTGGCGCGCGACTGGGCGGTGGAGCACGACCCCGCGCTCGTCACTCTGATCGATGCCCGCGCCAGCGACTGGTTCGCGAACGATGCCGATTGCCAGGCCTGGGAACCGGGCGGAGACGAGTTCCTGTCCTCGGCGCTGACCGAGGCCCTGCTGATGAGCCGGGTACTGGGCGACAGCTTTGGTGAATGGTTCGATCGCTTCCTGCCGCGGGCCGCACTGGGCCAACCGGCCACCCTGTTCACCCCCGCCACGGTCTCCGATCGCAGCGATGGCAAGATTGCGCACCTCGATGGCCTGAACCTCAGCCGCGCCTGGTGCTGGCGGGGGATCGCAGCGGCCTTGCCAGCTGGACATCCGGTGATCGAATTGGCGTCGCGGACGGCCGAATTGCACCTTGCCGCAGCCCTGCCACACCTGGGCGACGACTACATGGGCGAGCACTGGCTGGCCAGTTTCGCCCTCCTTGCGCTCGAACGAAACCACGGTTAAACAATGCGATGGTGGCATTCGGCGGCTGCCCCCTTGCTTTGAGGCGGGGGCTGCGCCTAGATTCCCGCACTTGTGCCGCTGCCAGTGCAGACAGTTTCGAGCTCAAGGAATCATGACCAGTCGTATCCTGATCGCCGACGACCATCCGGTCTTCCGAGACGGCATGTGCCGCCTGATCGCGGCCGCCTTTCCCGCTGCCGAGCTGCTTGAAGCCGGCACGATGGATGAAGTGCTGCACCTGGCCACCGGGGGGCCTGCGCCCGATGTGTTCGTGCTCGATCTGCTGTTCCCGGGCATGAACCCGCCCGAAACCCTGCCGCAGTTGCGCCAGCAGTTTCCAACCTCCAGCCTGATCGTTGTCTCGATGCTCGACGACGATGCGACGATCCGCCGCGTCTCAGTGCTGGGCATCGATGGCTATATCGCCAAGTCGATCCCGGCGCCCGATCTGGTTGAGGCGATCCGGCGGGTGAGCGAGGGTGAATTCGTCATCGCCCGGCCCACGGGCACCGATCACCAGGCACTGATCCGCCCCGACAGTGCCGCGATCATGAACCTGACCCAGCGCCAGCGCGAGATCCTGTTCCTGATCGGGCAGGGCAGCTCGAACAAGGCGATCGGTCGTCAGCTCAATCTTTCGCCCTTCACCGTGCGCAACCACGTCTCGCTGCTGTTTCGTGTGCTGGGCGTGGCGACTCGAGCCGACCTGGCCGAACTGGCCCACAAGGACAGTGCGGCGGCGCAGGCTGATTAGGATCGCAAGGCCAGCAGGGCGGAGCGCAATTCAGCCGGACGGATCGGCTTGCGCAGGATCGGGATCCCTGGGTCGTTGATTTCCCGGGCGATATGATCGCCGTCGTGGCCGGTCAGGACAATGGCCGGGATCTGGCGCCTTGCGCCCATGCGGACAGCGGCGATCACGTCGGCTCCGGTGGTCCCGCCGCCCAGGTCGAAATCGGTCACGATCACATCGCAATCCTGCGGGAAACCCGGCAGGTCGAAGTAGGTCTCGACCTGGCACTGCCAGGATCGCAGGAGGTGCGTGGTGGCCACCAGAACATCCTCGTCATCCTCGATCAGCAGGACCCGCAGCCCACCCAGCGGAGTCCAGTCCAGACCGCTACGCTGCGGGATCGATACCTTGCTGGCTGACGCCGCAGTGCGGGGCAGGCCAACGATCGCAAAGCAGCTGCCCCGGCCTGGCTGCGAGCGCAGCGTGACCTGCAATCCCAGCATCCCGGCCATCCGCTTGACGATTGACAGGCCCAGGCCCGCCCCCTGATGATCGCGGCTGCCCCGATCGCGCACCTGGACGAATTCCTCAAACACGCGGCGCTGGTCGGCTGGGGCAATCCCAATGCCCTGGTCCCAAACCTCGATGCTGACCGCGCCGCCACGATTGCGGCAACCGACCAGCACGGCCCGGCCTTCGGCAAACTTCAGGGCATTGGACAGCAGGTTCTGGACCATTGTGGTCAGCAGGCTCCGGTCGGTCAGGACCACGGCGCTGCTGTTCACCATGCGCAGGTCGGTGCCGCTCCATTCGGCCTGCTGCAGGTTCTGCATTACCAGCTCGTGCAACAGGTCACCCAGCGCGACCGGCTCGTAGCGCGGCCGGATTGCGCCGCTGTCCAGCGTCGACAGGTCGAGCAGCGAGCGGAACAGTCGGGCCACACCCTGCAACGACCGGTCGATGCGATCGACGGTGTCGCGCTGCGCCGGGGTCAGTCCGCTCTGTTCGAGGCTGACGATCAGGAGGCTCATCGCATGGATCGGCTGGCGCAGGTCATGGCTGGCCTGGGCCAGCATCCGCGATTTGGCCAGGTTGGCCGCCTCAGCCTCGGCCCTGGCCTGGTCGATCCGGTTGAGCAGCCAGCGGGCATAGGCCGGTATCGCGACGATGATGAGCAGGATCGTTGCCGAGAGGTAAGGTGTTATCTCGGTCCAGGGAATTGACAGCAGCATCGCCGCAGTCGCGATCAGGGTGATCCCGGTTGCGATCAGCAGGTAAGTCGTCCCGAACCGCATGCCATAGCCCAGGGTGATCCAGACCATCACCATCAGCAGCACCATCAGGGTAATCGGCTCGCAGGCGATGCTGAAGGCCAGCGAGCCCGCATCCATCACGATCGCGAAGATGCGCCGGAACGGGTAATGGCCGGGCCAGCGCCTGGTGGCAAAGTACAGCCCCAGCGCGACGGGCGTGTAGAACCCGTAGTAGATCAGCACCATCTTCCCGCCGGGCGAGATCGAGAATTCCGGCGTGAAGGTGGAATTGATCAGGAGCACATAAGTGGCGATCAGCACCAGGATCACCAGCCGGTGCCTGGTCTGGTTCAACTCGCTGGCGACCTCCTCCTCGCTGGAATCGGATCGTCGGCGCATCAGGCCTGACAGGATCTCCCGCATTTCCCTCTGGTCCGTCCCATGGCCTAGCCAGTCGCTCTGATGGTGCGGGCGCTTCATGGTCGGGTTCCCGTGACTTGGAAATGTACTGGTACATCTTGCGGTTAGGTTGGTCACCCCCTGCACGACTACGGTCGATGGTCTGAAACTATGTGCGCCCTGCGTCTGTGCTGGGCGACGTCAGGGGGCATCGATGAACGGGTTCAAGGCCATGTCGGCGGTTGTGCGGCACCTGTGTGCACTATTTGCCGTGCTTGCATTGCAGGTCCTGCTCGCCCCGGCGGCGATGGCGCAAAGCGGCCATACGTCAACGCTTTGTGCCGCGAAGACCGGTACGGTGGCCAGTGGTGGCACCGTTGCCATCGACATTACCGACTGTGCCTTCAACAGCGGCTTCTATGCTACTGGACCGGTCGATGGCGGGTCCTTCGGAACGCCGGACTTCCCGAACCACGGCACGGCAGTTCTGCGCATCACCGGCGGCCGCTGGTACGTGGATTACAGCCACAATGGCTCGACCGGAATTGGCTCGACCGATACCTTCGAATTCCAGGATGGTTCGCTGACCGGCTGCTGCGATGCGCTCGTCACGATCTCGATCACGGCTGCCTCTTCTCCGCTGACAGTCAATCCCGGCTTTTTGCCAACCCTGACGGCCGGCGTGCCATTCTCGCAATCGCTGTCAACGACCGGCGGTGCCAGTCCCTACACCTATTCGCTCCAGTCGGGCGTTTTGCCGGTCGGAATCTCGCTGTCGTCGGGCGGTGTGCTGTCCGGCATGCCGACGCAGCGCGGGGGCTACAGCTTCAGCGTACGTGCCACTGACAGCACAAGCCCAACCGCAAATACCGTCGACAAGGGCTATACCGGTACGGTCCAGAATCCGTCCCTGTCGCTCTCGCAATCAACTTATACCATCGTTCAGGGCGCGCCGGCCTCGTTCACGATCGGCGTCAACGGGGGCGTCGCCCCTTACAACTTCCTGGTCGAACCGGTTCCGCCAAATGCCCTTCCGCCCGGCCTCTCGCTCTCGTCCACCGGCCAGATCACTGGCACCCCGACAGCATCGGGCACTTTCAACACCACGATCCGGGTTGGGGATGCCAGTACTGGCCCAGGGGTCTATTTCGAGCTTGAAACGCTGACCATCGTGGTCAGTCCCCCGCCAACCGTCTCCATCGCGGTCTCGCCTGCCTCGGTGAACGAGGACGGGGTGACGAACCTCACTTACACCGTCACCCGCAGCGCGGCCACGGCCAGCGCGCTGACGGTCAACCTGACCACGTCCGGCACGGCCACCAGCGGGAGTGACTATTCTGGCGCCGCCAGCACGATCACGATTCCGGCGAATGCAACCTCGGCCACGCTGACCATCGATCCGACTGCCGATACCACCAACGAAGCCAACGAAACCGTGATCATCACGGTTGCCAGCGGCTCTGGCTATACGGTCGGTTCGCCCTCCAGCGCGACCGGCACGATCACCAACGATGAAGGCACCTCGATCTACTGCCCGACCTTGCTGGCCACGGTCGCCTGGGGCGGTTCGGTCAGCATCAACGCCGGTTCGTGCAACGCGGGTTTTGGCCTCGGCGTGGTCCTGACCCAGCCGACCCATGGCACGGCCACCGTCGGCACTTTCGGTGCGAACCAGCCGATCATCTACACGCACAACGGCACCAGCGGCACGACCGACACCTTCACGGTCAACGATGGCGAGGCGCCGCCGAACAACCAGATCCGCGTGAACGTCACAATCACGCCGCCCACCTCGTCGATCGTGGTCAGCCCTTCGGTGCTGTCAGCGATTACCAGCGGCACGCCCTTCTCGCAGACGCTTTCTGCCACCGGCGGTACCGGGCCCTATAGCTATAGCTTGGCCAGCGGAACGATCCCGCCAGGATTGACGCTGAGCAGCGGCGGGACCATCTCTGGCACCCCGACGCAGCGGGGCGCTTATGATTTCACTATCCGGGTGCAGGACTCCACCGGAGCCTTCACCAACAAAGGCTATTCCGGCACGATTGGCGTGGCGCCCCTGGCTATTACACCGGCCAGCGCAACGGCCACACAGGGGCAGCCGTTCTCGCTCAACATTGCCGCGAGCGGGGGTGTCGCCCCTTACAGCTTCCTGCACGAAACTGTTGGCGGCCCCCTTCCTCCGGGCATGAGCCTGTCGTCGACGGGCGTGCTGAGTGGCACCCCGACCACTATCGGGACCACCAATTTCCAGATGCGGGTCACCGATTCCAGCACCGGCACGGGCAGCTACTTCGAGCTCGAGAACTTCAGCTTCGCCGTCAGCGCCCCACCCACGGTCTCGATCGCGGTCTCGCCAGCTTCCGTCAGCGAGGACGGGGCGACGAACCTCACCTACACGGTCACGCGCAGCCTGAACCTGGCTTCGCCCACCACCGTCAATGTCACTGCCAGCGGCACCGCCACGAGTGGTTCCGACTATACCGGGGCTGTGACCACGGTGACGATCCCGGCTGGGGCAACCACCGCAACCTTTACCATCGACCCGTCCGTCGACGGGACGGTTGAAGCCGATGAAACGGTGACGTTCACCATTGCGGCTGGCACCGGCTACACGGTTGGCGCTCCGGCCAGCGCGACCGGAACCATCCTCAACGACGATGTCCCTTCGGCCACGATCGCGGTGTCTCCGGCTGCTGTGGCCGAGGACGGTGCCCCCAACCTCATTTTCACAATCACCCTGAACCAGGCCAACCCCTCGGCTGCAACCTCGATCGGCTATACGATCGGCGGCACGGCTGCGAACGGCACCGATTTCGCCACGATTGCCTCGCCGCTGGTGATCCCGGCGGGCAACACCACCGGCACGATAACGGTCAACCCGACGGCTGACACATCGATCGAGGCTGACGAGACAGTTACGCTGACCCTGAACGCAGGCGCCGGCTATACTGTCGGCGTGCCCAACGCCGCCACCGGCACGATCCTCAACGACGATCTGCCGAACCTGACCATCAACGACGTGACCGTCAACGAAGGCAACAGCGGCGTTACCAATGTAGCCTTCACAGTCAGCCTCTCGGCCCCGGCGGGCCCCGGCGGCGTTACCTTCAACATCGCGACGGCCAATGGCTCGGCGACTGCCGGGACGGATTATGTCGCCCAGTCGCTGACCGCACAGACCATTCCGGCGGGCAGCAGCAGCTATGTCTTCACGGTCCAGCTCAATGGCGATTTGCTCAACGAGCCGAACGAGACCTTCTTCGTCAACGTCACCGGCGTGACTAATGCCGTGGTGGTTGACGGGCAGGGGGTCGGCACGATCACCAACGACGATCCGCTGCCGAGCCTGTCGATCAACGATGTAACGGTGGTGGAAGGCAATGCCGGCACGGTCAACGCGGTATTCACTGTTACGCTGAACGCCGCCAGCGGACAGACCGTTGCGGTCAACTACGCAGCGGCTGATGGGACGGCGACGCAACCGGCCGACTACACCAGTATATCCGGGACCCTGACCTTCACCCCTGGCCAGACCACGCGCACCATTACCGTCCCGGTCATTGGCGAAACCGTGCCCGAGGCAAACGAAACGTTCTTCGTCAACCTATCGGCCGCGACCAACGCGACGATCTCCGACAACCAGGGGCTGGGCACGATTACCAATGATGACGTGCCGGTCACGCTTGCTCCCGCAACCCTGCCGAACGGGACTGCCGGGGTTGCCTACAGCCAGTCGGTCACAGCGGCTGGTGGAACGGGCCCCTATAGTTTTGCGGTTACAGCTGGTGCCCTCCCGGCTGGCCTGACGCTAGGTACCGGCGGCAACCTGTCCGGTACGCCGACGGCGAGCGGCACGTTCAACTTCACGGTAACCGCAACCGACGGCTCGGCGTTCCCGGGACCGTTCAGCGGCAGCCGCGCCTATACGATCGCGGTTGATCCGGCGACCATCGTGCTGGCGCCCACGGCGCTGGTTGGCGGGACTCTTGGCTCGACCTATTCCACCGCGATCACCGCGGCCAGCGGCGGCACCGCGCCCTATGCCTATGCGGTCTCCGCGGGCGCACTGCCTGGCGGGTTGACACTCAACACCGCTACCGGGGCTATCACCGGCACGCCAAGCGCACTCGGCACGTTCAACTTCTCGGTCACCGCAACCGACAGCACCACGGGGACCGGGCCCTTTGCCGCGACCCAGGCCTATGCCATCACGGTAATCGACGTGGCGGCCAAGCCGGACAGCTCGACGCTGACCGTGGCCTATAACGCGCCGGCCACGAACGTGCCGCTGACCATCACGGGCGGCACGCCCACCAGCCTCGCGATCACCACCGCGCCCGCGCACGGCACAGCGATCGTGAGCGGCACCACGATAACTTATCAGCCGGTCGGCGGCTATGCGGGGGCGGACAGCTTTGCCTACACCGCCACCAACAGCGGTGGGACCTCGGCACCGGCAACCGTGACGATCACGGTCCAGGATCCGGTCATCACGGTCACGCCCACGGGCGGGTTCAACGCCACGGTGGCGGCGCCCTATACGCAGACCTTCACCTTCAACGGCGGCGCCCAGCCGTGGAGCGGTTACCAGGTGACGGGCCTGCCGAGCGGCCTCGCCATCACCGGCACCAGCGCAAACACTGTCACGATCTCCGGCACGCCAACCCAGGCGGGGAGCTTCAACCTTAACGTCTCGGCGACGGACAGCAGCACCGGCAACGGGCCGTACACGGTCGGCCAGGTCTTCACGCTGACCGTTGCCGGGCCGACGCTCAGCCTCGCGCCTGCCGCCGGGACGCTCAACGCGCCGTACAACACGGCATTCAGCCAGGCCTTCACGGCCAGCGGCGGGACCGGTCCCTACAGCTATGCCCTGACCGGGACGCTTCCGGCCGGACTCAGCTTCAGCGGCGGCACCCTCTCCGGCACGCCAACGGCACCGGGCAGCTATACTGTCACGGTTACCGCCACCGACACCGGCTCGACCGGGGCCGGCGCACCCTTCTCCGTGGCCCAGGCCTACACGATCAATGTCCCGACGCCGGTGATTGTGCTGGCACCGGCCAGCCTGCCCAACCCCAATGTTGCCGCAACCTACAGCCAGACGCTCACGGCATCAGGCGGCGCAACGCCCTACACTTATGCGGTAACTGCTGGCAGCCTGCCCAGCGGGCTCGCGCTCTCCTCCGGCGGCGTCCTCTCCGGCACCTCCTATGCGGTTGGCTCGTACAACTTCACGGTGACGGCGACTGATATCAACGGGCAGACGGGCAGCCGCGCCTATACGGTCACGATCGCACCCCCGGTGCTGACGATGACGCCGGCGGCCGGGACCCTCACCGCGCCCTATGCGACCGCATACAGCCAGACCTTCGCCGCAGCAGGCGGTTCGGGCAGCTACAGCTACGCGCTGACCGGCACCTTGCCGGTCGGGCTCAGCTTCAGCGGCGGCACGATCTCGGGCACGCCCACCGTGCCGGGCAGCTATACTGTTACCGTAACCGCGACTGACACTCTGATCACTGGCGTTGGCGCGCCTTACTCGATCGCGCAGACCTACACGATCAACGTTCCGGCGCCGAACATCGTGGTTGGTCCCGCTTTGCTGCCCAACCCGGCGCTGGGGACTGCCTACAACCAGCAGATCTCTGCTTCGGGTGGGGCAAGTCCCTATGCCTTCACGGTCACCGCGGGCAGCCTGCCAGCGGGGCTGTCACTCGGCAGTGGCGGCACCCTGGCCGGTACGTCGTTCGAAGTGGGCACCTTCAACTTCTCGGTGACCGCGACCGATGCCTACGGCCAGACCGGCAGCCGCAACTACACGCTGACCATTGCGGCCCCGGTCCTGACCATGACCCCGGGTGCGGGCACGCTCACCGCGCCCTACAACACGGCGTTCAGTCAGGCGTTCACCGCCTCGGGCGGGACCGGCAACTACAGCTATGCCCTGACCGGCACGCTGCCGGCCGGGCTGAGCTTCAGCGGCGGCACGATCGCGGGCACCCCGACGGCGCCGGGTTCCTACGCGGTCACGGTGACCGCGACCGACCTGACGGCGACCGGTGTGGGCGCACCGTTCACGGTGGTACAGAACTACACCCTGAACGTCCCCGCACCGACCATCGTGGTGACCCCGGCCAGCCTGGGTGGAGCCACTGTAGGAGCGGCCTTCACCCAGGCGCTCAGCGCCAGTGGCGGGGCCGGACCCTATAGCTTCGCGGTGACCGCGGGCGCCCTGCCGGCCGGGGTTACCCTTGGCGGCGGGACGATTGCGGGCACGCCGACGGCGGCGGGCAGCTTTAATGTCACGATCACGGCTACCGATGTGAACGGCCAGACCGGTACCCGCAGCTACACGCTCGCTGTCGCGGCCCCGAACCTGGCGATCGCCCCCGCCTCGGGCGCGCTGCCAATCAGCTATGCCACCGCCTTCAGCCGCAGCTTTGCGGCCAGCGGCGGGGTCGGGCCGTACAGCTACGCGCTGACCGGCACCTTGCCGGCCGGGCTCAGCTTCAACGCGGCCACCGCGACGGTTGCGGGTACGCCCACCACCTCGGGCAACTTCAGCTTCACCGTGACCGCAACCGATACCGGATCGACCGGGCTTGGCGCGCCGTTTACGGTCAGCGGCAGCTATACCCTGGCGATTGCGGCACCTACCATAACGATCACGCCCAGCCCGCTGCCGAACGCGACAGCCGGCCAGGCCTATTCGACGGCGCTGGTCGCCGCTGGAGCGGTAGCGCCTTACAGCTTCACCCTGTCGAGCGGCACGCTGCCCGCCGGGGTGACGCTATCGGCCACCGGACAACTGGCAGGGACCCCGACGGCCTCAGGCGCCTTCCCCTTCGCAGTGGTGGTGGGTGACGCCAATGGCCAGCAGATGACGGTCAATCTATCGCTTATCGTCAATGTCCCGACGCTCACGGTCACCCCTGCCAGCCTGCCGGGCGCCAAGTACGGGATTGCCTATAGCCAGGCGCTGACGGTGACCGGCGGGATTGCACCCTACAGCTTCGCGCTCACTTCGGGTGCGCTGCCGACCGGCGTCACGCTCAACCCGACGACTGGCCTGATCAGCGGTGCGCCCACCGCCGCCGGAAACTTCCCCTTCGCGATCACGGTGCGGGATAGCACGGCGGGCACGGCGGCGACGCTCACGGTCAACTATACGCTCCAGGTGGAGCAGCGGCCCGATCCGGCGCAGGATCCGGAAGTGCGCGGACTGGTCCAGGCCCAGGCCGAGGCCACCCGGCGCTTTGCCACGACCCAGATCAACAACTTCCAGCAGCGGCTTGAGCGCCTGCATGATGGCGGCGGCGATCAGGGCGGGGATGACGGCAACCGGATCAGTGTGACCAATACCATGCGCATCACGGTGCCGGACATCTGCCGCGATGCCGTGGTCATGGCCAATTCGGCTCGCTGCGCCCAGCAGCGCAGCGCGCTGAGCCAGCTGGCAGGCCGCGGCAGCTACAATCAGGCGGTCGTGCCTGGGGTTGGCGGTGGCGCTCCGACTGGCGTGGCCGGCGGCGCCGTGGCTGGTGGCGCTGCCACGGGCGGCATGATCGGCGATGGCATGGCGAGCGGCGGCACGGTGCCTCGCGGCGAAGTCCGCGCCGCAGACGGCGCCGGTTCGGGCGGTGCAAGCGGGACAGGTGCGGTGGGCATCTGGACAGCGGGTATCATCCGCTTTGGTGACCAGAACGCGGGCCTGACCAACCAGTCCTACGAGTTCGAATCCGAAGGGATCACGATCGGGGCCGATTACCGCTTCAGCCCCGACTTCGCGGCTGGCCTGGGGATCGGGTTCGGGCGCGATACGGTCGACATCGGCAAGAACGGCTCGCGCAGCCGGGGTGAGGCGAAGACGGTCGCGCTCTATGCCAGCTATCTGCCGGGCGGCAGCGTGTTCATCGACGGCCTGGTCGGTTACCAGTGGCTCGAGTTTGATCTGCGGCGCTATGTCACCTCGACCGCGCGTTTGGTCGACTCGCAGCGCAGCGGGCACCAGTGGTTCGGCTCGGTCAGCGTTGGGGCCGATCTTGCCCGGGGCAAGTGGCAGTTCACGCCCTATGCCCGGCTCGACTTCTCGCGGGCCCGGCTTGAGGGCTACACCGAAAGCTCGGGATCGGTCTTCGACCTGACCTTCCTCGACCAATCGGTGGACTCGACCACGCTCGGCCTCGGCACCCGGTTGCGCTACAGCGCTGACCTGGGTGGCGGCACCCGGCTCTATCCCGAGCTCAAGGCCGAATACCTGTGGCAGCTGGATCGCAACGGCGATGTGCTGGTGACCTATGCCGACCTCCTGGCCGGGCCATACTCGGCGCTGCGGCTCAACACGCTGGACCGAGACGAGCTGGTGCTGGGTGGCAAGCTGGACCTCGAACTGCGCAGCAATTGGCTGTTCGGCGTCGAGTATCTCAGCCGGTTTGCCAAGGGCGTCGGGTCTGACAGCACCGTCAAGGTGGTGATCAGCCACGAGTTCTGAGTTACCCGCAAGGGTCGCACGGGGACGCCGGGGGATGCCAAGCAACCCCCGGCGAACTTGTGTCTGCAATCCGGGCTGGTTCGCGGCGCCGTCGCGCGTTAGTCTGTGCCGAGCGGGGCTACGAGACCCTGAACGAGACCCCGGGAGTAAGGAGCGGCGTGAATGACTGCTGAGCTGGTTGGGACGGTTCGATCAACGCTGCGCAGCACCGAACATCCCTATATGCAGGGGGCCTGGCAGCCCAGCTTCAACGAATGGAATGCCATCTTCGCCACCGGCGAGGCGCAGGTTATCGGCACGATCCCGAGCGACATCGAGGGGGTCTATGTCCGCACCGGAGAGGTGCCGGTCCACGAGCCAATCGGGCGCTATCATCCCTTCGATGGCGATGGGATGATCCATGCGATCAGCTTCAAGGGTGGCCGGGCCAGTTATCGCAGCCGTTTCGTGCGGACCAAGGGCTTCCTGGCTGAGCAGGAGGCCGGCCGCGCGCTGTGGGCCGGGCTTATGGAGCCGCCGCACAAATCGACCCGGCCCGGCTGGGGGGCGCAAGAGTGGCTCAAGGACAGTTCATCGACCGACGTGGTGATCCACGCAGGAAGGATCCTCTCCACCTTCTATCAGTGCGGGGAGGGTTATCGTCTCGATCCCTACACGCTGGACCAGGGCGGGACCGAAGGCTGGGTACCGGAAGATGGCATCTCCGCTCATGCCAAGGTCGACGAGGCAACCGGCGAACTGCTGTTCTTCAATTACGCGAAGCACGCCCCCTACATGCATTACGGCGTGGTCGGGCCGGACAATCAGCTCAGGCATTACGTACCCATTCCGCTGGCCGGGCCGCGCCTGCCGCATGACATGGCCTTCACCCCCAACTGGTCCATCCTCAACGACATGCCGCTCTACTGGAACCCGCAGCTGCTTGAGCGGAACCTGCACGTGGTGAATTTCCACCCGGATCAGCCGACCCGCTTCGGCCTGATCCCGCGCTATGGCCAGCCAGAGGATATCCGCTGGTTCGAAGCCGTGCCGACCTATGTGCTCCACTGGCTCAACGCCTGGGAGGAAGGCGACGAAGTCGTGCTTGATGGCTATTACCAGGAAGAGCCAATGCCCAAATCCTACCCGTCGGCACCCGAGGGGTATGAGCGGATGATGGCTTATCTCGACCAGATGCTGATGAAGCCCAAGCTCCACCGCTGGCGATTCAACCTGATGACCGGAAAAACCACCGAGCAGCGGCTGGATGACCGGATCCTGGAGTTCGGCATGATCAACCAGGCCTATGCCGGGCGGAAGAACCGCTACGCCTATTCGGCTGTGCCCGAACCCGGCTGGTTCCTGTTCCGCGGCCTGGTCAAGCATGACCTGGAGACAGGCAGTAGCGAGACCCTGGAATTCGGTCCCGGTCGCTTCGGCAGCGAGGCGCCGTTCGTGCCGAGGATCGGCGCCGTGGATGAGGATGACGGCTACCTCGTCTCCTTCATCGCGGACCTGAACAATGACACCAGCGAATGCGTGCTGATCGATGCCAAGCGGTTCGCCGATGGCCCGGTCTGCCGGATCGTGCTGCCCGAACGGTTCTGCTCGGGCACTCATGCCACCTGGGTGAATGGGGATGCGATCGGAATGCAGCCGAATCCGCTGCTCTAGCCTCCGGTTGCGGCGGCAGGGTTCCAGACAAGGATTGCCCCCGACAGGTCACTGGTGATCAGCTTGCCCTCCGGCAACCAGACCAACTGGGTCACGACGTCGGTATGGCCGGACAGACGCGCCAACTCGACCGGCCGGGCAATGTTGCGCAGGTCCCACAGGCGAACCACCCGGTCGAGCCCGCCAGTGGCGGCGAAGCGTCCGTCAGGTGACCAGCCAACCGCGTAGAGCGGGGTGTCCTGCACCGCGTCGATGCGGCCCCGGCTGGACATCACTTTGTCCCGCAGCGGTGCTCGCAGTTCCGCCACCTGAACGAAGGGTTCGAGCGTGAAGATCTGAGCATTGCGGCCGATCTGGCCGGACAGCAGATGACGCCCATCGGGTGAGAGCACGGCGTTGTACGAAAACAGGCGCCGCGCGGGCGAAACCTGCCAGCTGGCCAGATCGACCGTTGAGAAGGGATCGCCCACCAGCAGCCGCGTCCCGTCAGCCGACGTGCTCAGGTGCGAGGGGTAATTGTATTGTTTGTCCCCCCTGAGTTTCAGCGTTCGGACCGTCTTCAGGCTGTCGATCTCGACCACGTGCAGCGTCAGGTCAGCGCAGGCCACGGCAGCCAACTCCCGATTTATCAGGGTCAGACCAAGGCACCAGGTATCAAGCTGGCGCTGGCGCAGCACCTTGCCGGAGCGAGGATCGAAGCGGACCAGCCAGCCATCGATGCCCGTGGACAGGGCCTGATCGGCCCCGGGACCAATCCCCGGCAAGCTCACCACATCGCCCACATCGCCATCATGCAGCCGAAAGGTGCCGCCGAGGGTTCCGGATGCGAGGCTCCACCGCCGGACCGCGCCATCAAGGCCGCCGGTGAGCAGAACTGCGCCTTCGCCAGCGATGGCGAGTGCGGTAACCGCGCGCGGCTGACGCATTTCCTGGACCGGCTTGAGCTCTGCCACTGCTGGCGGCGCGGCGTGCTGAGCTGTCATCGGATCGGCGCTGGCCTGGGCCAAGGCCGGCGCCGGCAGCAATATCGCCAGCGTGGCGAGGAGATCACGGGCGGTGCATCGCCAATCCATGATGGCCCGGCTCATTGAACGGCACCGGTCTGGCCGGGCGGCGGCGCGGGCAGGGCGGCCACGGCCTGACCATTGCGGTTGATCACCACATGGCCATCAGCCGGACTGACCCCCAGGATAACCTGATGGCCAAGGTTGTTGTTGACCGACAGACCCGCTTCGCCGCGCTGTCCGGCCCAGAGCGAGACGGCAGCGCGACCGATCTCGTCGAGGGTCAGCGAAGCGGTGGACCATGGTCCGTCCCCGGTGACATAGCCCCCGCGCTCATTGCCGGAGGCATCGAACAGCAGGATGCCGCTGACCGGATCGCCGCGCTTGCTCTGCCTGCCGACCAGGCGTGGTTCGGGGAGCGGTGCTGCGATGACCACCCGTTCCTGTCCATTGCCATCCGCCACGGTGATCTTGCGCGCGATGATGTGTTCCACGACCAGCGGCTTGCGGGCTGCGCCCTCGCGGGCCTGCGCGGCAGGCATTGCCACGCCGCCCAGCAGCAGGATCACAGCCCAGCTGCCGATCACGGTCCACAGCAACCAGCGGTTGCGCTGCTCAAGGCGGTCAAGGCGAAGCTCCATATCAAGCCGCTGCTTTGGTTCCATCCCGGTGGCTCCTGACTTCTGACTACAGCTGTCATCATGCACGCTGGCTTTCGCCACGGCACGTCCCGGCGATGTACCGGTGCGCGATGGCGCGGGAGCCGAGTGGTCGCGGGCGCGGCTGGGCCGTGGCCATTTTCCTACACCGCCAAGGCCCGCTACATTCGCGGCGGCGCTTTCCAATCGTTGTTTTTCTGGCCCCGGCGCGCGGTTCGGCCCGGGCGGGGCAAACATTTGCGCTGCGGATGTGCTTTATCAACCAACTCGGGGCGACTCTGTGCGCTTGCGTGGCGAAGCGGCTGGCCTTGCGGCCCACAAGTGCATAGGATTGCCGCAAAACCGGTACTGGGGGAGCGTGATGGGGCAGTTCTGGGCAAGCTTTGCCGGGCAGGTGACGATGGCGCTGGCGCTGCTGGCGCTGATCGGCTTTCTGACCTGGCGGACCACCACCAGGGCTGCACACCCGGCGCACGATGGCTCGGCCAAGGATGTCTACCTCGCCAGCGGCGGACTGAAATGGCTCTATGTTGCAGGGGCCATCACGCTGACCAACCTGTCCACCGAACAGCTGGTGGGGATGAACGGCAACCAGATGCTGCTGCTGGCCTGGTGGGAGCTGGCGGGCTTCGTCGGGCTGATGATCCTCGCCTTCGTGTTCGTGCCGGTTTACTATCGGACCGGCTGCACCACGGTGACCGAGCTGCTGGAACAGCGTTATGACGGTGGCTCGATCCGCACGCTGATTTCAGCCCTGTTCCTGATCGGCAATATCCTGATCTACCTGCCCGCCGCGCTCTATTCGGGCAGCCTGTTCCTGAAGTCGATGTTCGCGGTCGACTGGCCGCTGTGGTATTTTGCCGCGCCAATGGCGATCGTCGCCGCCATCTATACCATGATGGGCGGCCTGCGCGCCGTGGCGGTGATGGATACCTATTCCGGGATCGGGGTGCTGGCGATTGCCATGCTGGTGGTGATACTGGCGCTCAATGCAATTGGCTGGGATTTCTCGGGCATCCCGCATGAACGACTGACCATGGTCGGCGATGCGGATTCGCCGATCCCGTTCCACACCCTGTTCACGGGGATGCTGTTCATCCAGATCTTCTACTGGTCGACCAACCAGAACATCACCCAGAAGGCGATGACCGCGCCCACCGTGCGCGAGGCGCAGAAGGGCGTGCTGGCGGCGGCGGCGGTGCGGATCATGATCATCCCGGCAATCGTCGTGATCCCCGGCGTGGTCGGCTACAAGCTGTTCGGCGATGTCGACGATGCGGCCTATGGCCAGGTGGTGGCCGCCGTGCTGCCGCAATGGCTGTCGGGCGCCTTTGCCGCGATGATGGCGGCGGCGGTGATCGCGCATACGGCGGCGATCCTCAACAGCTCGGTCGCGCTCTATGCGGTGGACTTCCACACCAAGTTCATCCGCCCGGTGCAGGATCACCGGCGGCTGGCGGCGACCGTATCGGCCGTGCTGACGGTCACCACGATCCTGATGGTGCCGGTGTTCCAGAACGCCAAGTCGATCATCAACCTGCTGCAACAGCTGAACGGGCTGTCCTCGATGCCGATCCTTTCGGCCTTCATCGTCGCCCTGCTGTTCCGCGGGGTGGCGGCGCGGGCGGCGATTGCCGGGGTGGTCTGGGGCGTGGCACTATATGGCCTCTACACCTTCGCCTGGCAGCCTGCCGGGCTGATCGGCATGCACTACATCGATTTCATGGTGGTGACGCTGGCCACCTCGGTCGGCTTTGCGCTGGGCTTCAATCGGCTGGTACTGGGCCGCACGGCGCGGTTCACCGGCTGGCGGGGGATTGCCGAGGCCAAGGCCTGACCGCCATGTAAGGCTGCGGTCACATCATGGTCTGACCAGCATCAGACGAATCGCATTAGCGCGTAACATGCGCCGCCTACCCGCTCCCCGAACCAAACCAACGGGGATACCATGCGTAAACTGATTGCTGCACTGCTCACCTCTTCCGCCCTGCTGCCGCAGGCGGTGCTGGCCAATGAAGCCGAAGCCGCTGCCGATGCGGCCGCCGGCGAGGCCGAGATCATCGTGCTGGGCAAAGGCGAGACGAAACAGGTCCAGGAAGTGAGCCAGCGGGATATTGCGGTGCTGCTGCCAGGGACCAGCGCGATCCGGGCAATCGAGAAGCTGCCCAGCGTCAACGTCCAGTCGGCTGACGCTTTTGGCAACTACGAATGGTCGACCCGCGTCACCATTCGCAGCTTCAACCAGAACCAGCTGGGCTTCACCTTCGATGGCATCCCGCTGGGTGACATGAGCTATGGCAATCACAATGGCCTGCACATCAGCCGCGTGGTCAGCCCGGAAAACATCGGATCGGTCCGGGTGACGCAAGGCTCCGGCTCGCTCGGCACGCAATCGAGCAACAACCTGGGTGGCACGGTGGAAACCTTCTCGCTCGACCCGCTCGACCGGTTCGGCGGCCAGGCCAACGCCACCTATGGCAGCGCCGAGACAATGCGCGGTTTCGTCCGACTTAACCTGGGCAGCAGCGATGGGGTGCGCGGCTTCGTGTCCTATGGCTACGGCTCGACCGACAAGTACAAGGGCAATGGCCAGCAGGACCAGCACATGGTCAATGCCAAGGTGGTCGTGCCGCTGGGCGAAGCGCAGCTCGATGGCTGGCTCAGCTACTCCGACCGGCGCGAGCAGGATTACCAGGACATGTCGCTGAGCATGCTGGCGCGGCTGGGCTACAATTGGGACAATACCTTCCCCGATTATGCCCTGGCGATCCGCCTGGCCGATATCGCCAACAACCGGGGCGAAACCGGGGCGCCGATCTCCAACGCAGCGGCCGGCACGGTCTACCCGGGCAGCATTACCTCGGCCGATGATGCCTATTACGATGCCTCGGGTCTGCGCAAGGACACCGTCGCCGCGATCGGCTTCAAGAGCCCGCTGGGCGAAGGCATCAAGCTGGCGCTGCGCGGCTATTACCACCATAACAAGGGTATGGGCCTGTGGGGCACGCCTTATGTGCCCAGCCCCAATGGCGTCCCAATCTCGATCCGCACGACCGAGTACAAGATCGACCGGGGCGGCATCTTCGGCCGGATCGACTGGGAAAGCGGGATCAACACGCTGTCGGTTGGTGGCTGGTATGAAACCAACACGTTCAACCAGGCCCGCCGCTTCTACGGGCTGGAAAGCCGCACCACGCCCGGTCGGTCGTTCCGCGAATACCCGACCAACCCGTTCTTCACCCAATGGGAATTCGATTTCGACACCCAGACGCTGCAGTACTTCGTGGAAGACCGGATCGACCTGGGCCAGGTGAAGATCAACCTGGGCTGGAAGGGCTTCAAGGTCACCAACGAAGCCACGGCGGTAGTGGCCGCCAGCTTCCCGCAGGGCAAGATTGACGCGACGGACTGGTTCCAGCCGCATGTCGGCGTCAACCTGTCGCTGGGGGACAATGCCGAAGTCTTCGCCGGCTTCACCCAGGCGACCCGCGCCTTCGCCTCGGCCACCACGACCGGGCCGTTCTCGACCAACCAGGCCGGGTTCAACGCGATTGCGGGCACGCTGAAGCCGGAAACCTCGGATACCTATGAACTGGGCGCGCGCTACAACAGTTCGAATTTCAACGGTGTGGTCGGGGTTTACCTGGTCAACTTCAAGAACCGCCTGCTGTCGGCCGCCAGCGGACCGAGCATCGTCGGCAGCCCGTCGGTGCTGCAGAACGTCGGGGCGGTCCGTGCGGTCGGGTTCGAGGCCGTGGGCGATCTGAAGCTGGGCGGCGGGTTCGGCCTGTTCGCGTCCTACAGCTATACCGATGCGACCTATCGCGATGATGTGCGCAACCTGTCGGGTGCGCTACTGGCCGCGATCAAGGGCAAGACCGTGGTCGACAGCCCCAAGCACATGCTGCGCGGCGAGCTGACCTATGACCAGGGTCCGATCTTCGGCCGGATCGGGGCGAACTACATGTCGAAGCGGTTCTTCACCTATACCAACGACCAGTCGGTTCCGGGCCGGACGGTGGTGGACGCCGCGATCGGTTATCGCCTGACTGACCGGATCGAGGTGCAGCTAAATGCCACCAACCTGTTCGATGAACGGTACCTTGGCACGATCAACTCGGGCGGTACCGGCAACAGCGGGGATCGTCAGACCCTGCTGGTGGCGGCTCCGCAGCAGTTCTTTGCCACGCTGAAGGTCGGGTTCTGATCCGGCCAACGAGGTCCCTCCCGGGGTGCGGATGCCTGACGGTATCCGCACCCTTTTCCAGTGGACCAAAGCGGGACACAACCGGCACACCACAGGCACCAAACCGGCACTTCAGGATCACACCATGACCACCAGGCACCCGATCACGCGCCGCACCGCCATTGCCGGCCTGTCTGCCAGCGCTGCGCTGGCAACCCTGCCGATCGAGGCGCGCGGCGCAGCGCCTGCGAACCCGATTTTCCGCCACGGCATTGCCAGTGGTGACCCCGATGCGACCAGCGTGGTGCTGTGGACCCGGATCACGGCCAGTGTGCCGCAAGACGTGGTCTGGGAGCTGGCCGACAATCCCGGCTTCAAACCGGTCCTGCGCCAGGGCAGCTTCGCCACCGGGCCAGAGCGGGATTACACCGTCAAGGTGCTGGCCGAAGGGCTGGAGCCGGGCCGGGCCTATTACTATCGCTTCCGCGCGGGAAGGGCGGTCTCGCCAGTCGGGCAGACCCGGACCCTGCCGGTCGGCCGGGTCGCGCGGCTGGGGATCGCCCTGGCTTCGTGCTCCAACTATGCCTTCGGCTTCTTCAACGCCTATGAAGCGATCGCCAGCGATCCGGCGATCGATTTCGTCCTGCATACCGGAGACTACATCTACGAATACGGCGCGGATGGCTGGGGCGCGGATACCGCCCGCCAGCTGGGCCGGGTGCACCAGCCGGCCGGGGAGATTGTCTCGCTGGCCGACTACCGGGCCCGCCACGCCCAGTACAAGACCGATGCCGGGGCCCAGGCCATGCATGCCGCCAAGCCGCTGCTGGCCTGCTGGGACGATCACGAAAGCACCAACAACCCCTGGAAGGGCGGGGCGCAGAACCACCAGCCAGACCGGGAAGGCGATTGGGCCACCCGCCGCGATGCTTCGATCCAGGCCTATTTCGAATGGATGCCCGTGCGCGAGCCGGGGCCGGGGCGGACCCGGATGCAGTTCTGGCGCACCTATGTGTTTGGCGATCTGGCCACGCTCTCCACGCTGGAAACCCGCCATACCGCGCGGGCCGAGCAGATCGATTACGCGCCCTATCGCCAGACCATCGCCAGCCCCGCCGATGCGGCGGCGCTGCAGCGCGATGTCATAGGCGCGCCGGACCGGCCGATGCTGGCCCCCGAACTGGAAGCCGATCTGGCCGCGGCCTGGACCCGCTCGAAGGCGCTGGGCCAGCCGTGGCGGCTGATCGGCAATCCGATGCCGATTGCCCGCACCCGCGTGCCCGATGTGGTGCGGCTGGGCCTGATCCCCGATCCGGCGAGCCAGGAGAAGCCGCTGCCGGCGGCCGTCGATCTCGCCTGGAAAGGCAAGTGGAACCTGCCGTTCTATCCCGACACCTGGGATGGCTATGAGTGGGCGCGCGAGCGGCTTTACAGCCAGGCCCGCGCCGCCGGGGTCGATGATCTGGTGTTCCTGACCGGGGACAGCCACAGCTTCTGGGCCAACCGCCTGGCTGATGCATCGGGCAGGCCGATGGGCCTGGAACTGGGCACGGCCGGGATCACCTCGCCCGGGGACTTCGTCGAAAGCGGGTTCGACCGGGCGACGGCCGCGCGGCTCGACGCCGCCTTTGCCGAACACAATCCCGAGGTGATCTGGACCGACAATCTGCACCAGGGCTACGTCCGTCTGGAGCTTGGCCGGGCAGCCGGCCGGGCCACTTTCGTCGCGGTCAGCACCCTGCGCAGCCAGCGCTACACGACCCGCGCGATCAGCCAGTGGCGACTGCTGCGCGACCGCTCGGGGCTTGATCTCGCCCGGCTTTGAGCGCGGTCGGGCTGACCGGCAGCAGGTCCGGGGAAGCCATGACCGGGCCGCCGCCGCGCGTGCACCGGTACACATTGGGGCGTGACCGGGAAAACCGGTTGCGGGATTGGAATCCCTCCGATCCTTCTCTTGCCTGCGGCACCTTAGCGCGGCGCGGGACTGTCAGGAGCACCCGTGCGACAAGTCTTGCGAGCGCCGGCCACTCTTGCAGTTCGCCGGGCGGAGCTGGCATCGAACGCCGCCCCTCGCGCATGGACGCTGGCGGCGGGGGCGCTGGCGGCGGGGGTACGGGCCGCAGGGGCATGCGGCGCATGACGGCGGAATACCTGATCGTCGCGGCGATTGCGGTGATTGCCCTTGCCAACCTGGCGCGGGAACTGTGGGTCGCCCCGCTTGGCCGGGAAGACGCCGACGGATTCCATGTGGAGCCTGAACGCCGCGATGACCGGCCCTGACCAGGCGGGCCATTCCCACTGGCGACGAAATGTGCGCGGCCCAGGGCGATCGCGCCCCTGTGCAGAGCGCGACGCCGGCGGATCGGCCAACGCCCGCAGGCGAGGTTGCATATCTGCTTTAAACTGATTGGTGCGGTCGAGAAGACTCGAACTTCCACGGGCTTTCGCCCACAACGACCTCAACGTTGCGCGTCTACCAATTCCGCCACGACCGCTAAATCATCGGGCGGCCGGATCGCTTGGATCGGGGGCTGCCCGGGGGGGTAGGAGCGCGCCATTAGCAAAGGGCATGGGGGGGTGCAAGCGCGGAAACCGTTAGGAGCGGTGCGCCAGGTTGTACCGGTGCGGGACGGCTGCGAATGCCTGGTTGCGGGCGTGGTAAACGCCGCGTTTACCTTTGCCCATGTTCGCCGCCGCTGCCTTGCTGCTTGCCGCTGCTACCGTCCAGTCCGGGGCGGTGTCGCCCGCTCAGGATTCGCCCGCCCGGGGGGAATCGCGCGGCGGGGTGCAGGTGGTGGCGCGGGCCGTGGTGGAGATCCTGCCCGCCGCCCGGGCAACTGCGGATTTCCGCGCGGACGAGCCCCGGCGGCAGGTGCGGCGCAATCCGGCGGGACAGGCGCTGGTCGAATTCGAGTGAGCTGGCGGACTAGTTCGGCTTCCAGCCGAATTCGGCCCTTACCCCCGACTTGGGAACGGGAACCAGCGCTTCGCGGATTTCGACGGTTTCGCCTGGGGCGAGCACGCGCTTGGGTGGCCGGGCTTCAGCGCTGTGGACAATCCTGCCACGCGAATCGCGCAGCACGATCAGCACCGACGGTACCGTTCGGGGCTGCGACGAGACATTGGTAACCGAGCCATTGGCACCAAAGAACCAGGTGCCGTTGGGCAACTGGTGCCGATCCTGTTGCCGGGCCGGGAAGTCCAGCTTCAGCCCCGGCTGGTCTTCGGCGAAGGTCGGCTTGGCGAAGGGCATCCAGTTCGGCAGGCCATACCAGGCCGTTGCCCCGATCGCCGCTACCGAGATTACCGCGAAGAGCGCGGCGGCGAGGGTCCACATCCGGGCCGGATTGCGGCGCGGGGCGAGCAGCGGTTCGTGCGCAAACTGCGAATGCGCATCATCGTCGTAATCGCCGTAGGCCGGATCGGCATAGACCGGGGGGACCGGGACGGGCGGCTCCGGTTCGCTCTCGCGCAGCGGGGGCGGTGGCGGCAGGCCGGCATCGGCGCCGCCATCAACCTCATCGTCCTCGGCCAATGGCGGCGGGGTTCGCCCGACCGGCTCTGCGGCCACCGGTCGTGCGACCGGGGGTGCCGGTTCCACCACCGGGGACGGAGCGGGAGCTGGCGCGGGGGGCGGCGCGGCGGCCGGCTCCGCTGGCGTGGCGGCCGGCCGGGGCGCGAGTTCCGGGCCTTCCTGGAACCAGCTGTGCTTGCACTTGGCGCAGCGCACGGTGCGGCCATCGGTGCCGATGGCATGGTCCGGCACGACATAGCGCGTGGCGCAGGCGGGGCAGGCGATGATCATCGTTCCCCCGTAATGCATGGCACGCCGCCCCCCGGCAAGCAGCCCCCGGGGAAAGCCGCGCCGCATTGCCCTTTTTTCCACATGGATTGGTCGCTATAGCCGCCCGGTTCGCAACACTCTTGCCGGATTGACCGCCCTTCGATGACCTTGGGATACCAGCCATGACGGGTGAACATGCCGGGGAAATCGTGCAGTTCGACAATGTCGGGCTGCGTTACGGTACCGATCGCGAAGTGTTGAGTGACGTTTCCTTCACGCTCTTTCCCGGCAGTTTCTATTTTCTCACCGGGGCGAGCGGCGCGGGCAAGACCTCGCTGCTCAAGCTGCTGTACCTTGCCCAGCGCCCGTCGCGCGGAATGATCCGGATGTTCGGAGCCGATGCGATCACCCTGCCGCGCGAGCGCCTGCCCGCGCTGCGGCGGCGGCTGGGAGTGGTGTTCCAGGACTTCCGGCTGGTCCAGCATCTTTCGGCTTTCGATAACGTTGCACTGCCGCTGCGGGTGGCCGGGGTGGCGGAGCGCGAGCTGCTCAAGCCGGTGACCGACATGCTCGAATGGGTTGGCCTGGCCGACCGCATGCATGCCCGGCCCGCAACGCTCTCGGGCGGGGAGCAGCAGCGTGTCGCCATTGCCCGCGCGGTGATCGGGCGGCCTGACATGCTGGTTGCCGACGAGCCGACCGGCAACGTCGATCCCGATATGGCGATCAAGCTTTTGCGGCTGTTCGAGGCGCTGAACCGGCTGGGCACGACCGTGGTGGTGGCGACGCACGATATCCACTTGCTGAAGAAGGTGCCGGATTCGCTGATCATGCGGCTTGAAAAGGGCCGGCTGTCAGACCCGACCGGCGCGCTGCGCTATCCGCCGCGCCCCAGCAGCGCGGGGCGGGGCTGATGGCGCTGCGGCTGCCCCCGGTATTCGGCGGCTCGCTGGCGCGCGGGCTGCGCACGCTCTCGGGCATGAGCGAGGCCGAGCTGGTGCCCAAGGCGCGGCTGGCCGGGCCGATGCCCTGGGTGATCGCGATCATGGTGGCGCTGACCGTGGTGGCCGCTGCCGCCGGTCTGGCGCTGAGCAATATTGCCGGCAACGCCGCCGACGAACTGAGTGGCGGGGTCACGATCCAGATCGTGGAGGCCAATCCCACCATTCGTTTGCAACAGGCCGAGGCGGCGGTCACCCGGCTGAACCGCACACCGCGGGTCGAAGCCGCGACAATCGTGGCCGATGACGAAGTCGAGCGGCTGATCGAGCCCTGGCTGAGCGGCCTGTCGGGCGTGCAGCAGGACATCCCGGTACCGGCCCTGATCGATGTGCGGATGCGCGATCCGGTAACCGGCGAAACGCTGGGTGCGCTGCGGCGGATGTTGCGCGAGGTGGCCCCCGCGGCGCGGGTGGACGCACAATCGACCTGGCTGGGGCCAGTCTTTGCCACGATCGATTCGCTGCGCCTGCTCAGCTTCGCGCTGGTCGGGATGCTGGCGGCCGCGCTGGCGGCCTCGGTGCTGCTGGCGGTGCGCAACGCGCTGGGGGCCAACCGCGACACGATCGAGATCGTCCACCTGCTCGGCGGAACCGATCACCAGATCGCGCGGGTGTTCCAGCGTTCGGTTGGCTTCGATGCGGCCGGCGGCGGCACGATCGGGCTGGGGCTGGGGCTGATCGCGGTGCTGCTGCTGGGGCGGCAGTTCGCCGGGCTTGGCGCTGGGCTGGTCAGCGGCGGGGCGCTGGGCTGGATCGACTGGGTCCTGCTGGCGCTGGTGCCGCTGGCGGGGGTTGGCCTGGCCATGATCACGGCGCGGCTCACCGTACTGCGCGCGCTGCGCGAAATGCTGTAAGGACCGTCAGATGTTCCGTCGGCTGATCGCGTCTGTCGTGCTGGGCTGGGTGCTGGGCTTTGCCTGGTTCGCCATGAGCCTGCCGCAGCCTGCCGACGACGAGCCGAGCGATGCCGTGGTGGTGCTGACTGGCGGTACTGGCCGGATCGAGCGCGGGCTGGAAGTGCTGTCGCGCGGCTGGGCGCGCAAGCTGCTGGTCTCGGGCGTGGATCGCGACGTGAAGCCGCACGAATTTGCCCGCGGCTACCGGGTGCGGGCATCCCGGATGGCCTGCTGCGTTACGCTGGGCTACCAGGCGGTCGATACCCGCTCCAATGCGGTGGAAACGGCGCAGTGGCTGGCGCGCGAAAAGGTCAAGGTAGTGCGACTGGTGACGAATGACTGGCACATGCGCCGCGCGCGGATGGAACTGAGCCGCACCGCGCCGGCCGGGGTGACGATCATCGCCGATGCGGTCCCCAGCCAGCCCAGCCTCGGAACGCTGCTGCGCGAATACAACAAGCTGCTGGCCCGGGCCGTGCTGGGCGCGGTTAGCCGGAGCTGACCCATGGCGATCCTGCGCAGCCTGTTGTTCTATCCGGCGTTTTACGTGGGCAGCGTGGGCTATATCCTGCTGGGCGCGCTGCTTCTGGCCTTGCGCCAGTTCCCCGCATTCGAGCGGGTGGTGCGGGGCTGGGCGCGCTATCACCGGGCCTGCGCGCGTTACCTCCTTGGGATCCGGCTGGCGATCGAGGGCAAAATGCCGACCGGCCCGGTGCTGATCGCGATGAAGCATGAATCCTTCTACGAAGCGATCGACATGCCCGGCTTCTTTGATCGCCCGGCGGTCTTTGCCAAGGCGGAACTGATGCGGATCCCGGTCTGGGGCCGGATCGGGCAGCGCTATGGCCTGATCGCGGTGCGGCGGGACCAGGGCGCGGCGGCGCTGCGGGCGATGCTGGCCGCCGCGCGCGATTACAGCGCGGCCGGCCGCCCGCTGGTGATCTTTCCCGAAGGCACCCGCATTCGTCATGGCCAGCGCGGCGAATTGCAGGCCGGTTTTGCCGGACTGTACAAGCTGCTGGGCCTGCCGGTGGTGCCGGTCGCGGCCAATAGCGGTCCGCTTTATCACCGCTGGTGGAAGCGGGCCGGCACGGTAACTTTCAAGATCGGTGCGACGATCCCGCCTGGCCTGCCGCGCGAGGAGATCGAAGCCCGGGTCCAGGACGCGATCAACGCCCTGAACGAGCCCGCCGCGTGACGGCGCCCGATCCGCGCTCGCCGCTCGACGTGCTGGGGCCGGGGCTGGTGACGGGAGCGGCGGATGATGATCCTTCGGGCGTCGGCACCTATAGCCAGGTTGGCGCGCAGTTCGGTTATGGCCTGGGCTGGACGCTGATCTTCGGCTTTCCGCTGCTGGCCGCGATCCAGGCGATCTGCGCGCGGATCGGTGCGACGACCGGGCGGGGCATCGCCCAGAACCTGCGCCGGCACTATCCGCCCGCGCTGCTGCGGCTGGTGGTGATCCTGCTGCTGGTGGCCAATGTGATCAACCTGGGGGCAGACCTGGGGGCAATGGGCGCGGTCCTGGCCTTGATCGTGCCGGGTCCGGTGCTGGCCTATACGGTGGCCTTCGGGGTGGTCAGCGTGCTGCTGGAGGTGTTCCTCAGCTACAGCAGCTATGCCCGCGTCCTCAAATGGGCAACGCTTTCGCTGTTTGCCTATGTGGGTGTGGTTTTTGTCGCCGATGTGCCGCTTGCCGAGATGGTGCGGGGGCTGCTGGTGCCGCAGTTCACCTTCGATCGCGATCACGCCATGGCGCTGGTGGCGATCTTCGGCACGACGATCAGCCCCTACCTGTTCTTCTGGCAGGCCGGGCAGGAAGTGGAAGAGCAGCACCGCCGCCATATCAAGCCGCTGCACATCAGCCCGCGCAATGCCGGGCCCGAATTGCGCCGGATCCGGCTCGATACGCTGGTCGGCATGGGCTTTTCGCACCTGGTGGCGCTGTGCATCATGATTGCCACCGCGGCCACGCTCCATGCCAATGGCGTGCGCGACATCGGCAGCGCGGCCGATGCGGCGGAGGCGCTGCGGCCGATCGCGGGTGACCTGGCCTTTGCCCTCTTCGCGTTGGGGATCATCGGCACCGGGCTGCTGGCCGTGCCGATCCTGGCTGGCAGCGCCGCCTATGCGGTCAGCGAGGCCTTTGGCTGGACCGAGGGCCTGGATCGCAAGCCGCGCGAGGCGAAGGCCTTCTACAGCGTGATCGTGCTGGCCACGGCGGGCGGAATCGCGCTCAACTTCATCGGCATCGATCCGATGAAAGCGCTGTACTGGGCCGCCGTGGTCAACGGCCTGCTGGCCCCGCCGCTGATGGTGGTGACCATGCTGATCGCCACCAATCCCAAGGTGATGGGCAAGCTGGTACTCGCGCCGCGCCTGCGGCTGTTCGGATGGTTGGCAACCGCCGTGATGTGGGTGATCGCCGGGGTCTTCCTGCTGGCCTAGCCCTGGACGTCAACCAGCGTGATCGCTGCGGCCGAAGTCCGGACGCGCGTCGTCCTGACCCTGTTCGATGATCGAGCGGCGAATGTCGCGGGTGCGGGTGAACAGTTCGAACAGGGTATCGCCATCGCCCCAGCGGATCGCGCGCTGCAGCGCGGTCAGGTCTTCGCTGAAGCGCTGGAGCATCTCCAGCACGGCATCCTTGTTGGTCAGGAACACGTCGCGCCACATGGTCGGATCGGAGGCGGCGATGCGGGTGAAATCGCGGAAGCCACCGGCGGAATACTTGATCACCTCGCTCTGCGTCACGCCTTCAAGGTCGGACGCCGTGCCGACGATGGTATAGGCGATCAGGTGCGGCAGGTGGCTGGTCACGGCCAGCACCAGGTCGTGATGCTGGGCATCCATCAGCTCGACCTTGGCGCCAAGCCCTTCCCAGAAGCTGGACAGCGCGGCCAGCTTGCTGGCCTCCACGCCTTCGGGCGGCGTGATGATGCACCAGCGATTGTGAAACAGGCTGGCAAAGCCCGCGTCCGGGCCGGATCGTTCCGTCCCGGCGACGGGGTGGGCCGGGATCACGCAATGGCCTGGCAGGGCTTCGGCCAGGGCCTTGGCGACGCTGAGCTTGGATGAGCCGACATCGCTGATCACGGCATCAGCCGGGATAGCCGCCGCCAGCTCAGCCGCCACCGCGCCAATCGCACCGACCGGCACGCAAAAGATCACCAGGTCCGCTCCGGCCACCGCCTCGGCCCCGGTTTCGCAGACCGTGCCGACCAGCCCGCGCTCGGCAGCACGGGCGCGGGTGGCGGGATCGCGGTCCCAGCCGGTGGTCTCAACCTGCGGCAGGTGTTCCTTGACCGCGAGGCCAATCGACCCGCCCAGCAGACCAAGGCCAATGATTGCGACGCGCTGGAAGGTCATCGCGCCGCCTCGGCCATTTCGCGCAGGGCGGCGGCAATGGCGTCCATCTGCTCGGCCGTGCCGATGGTGATGCGCAGGGCATGGCCCAACCCCTGGTTGGGCAGCCAGCGGACCATGTAGCCGCGTTCCGCCAACCCCTGATAAGCCGCCTCGGCACCCAGCGCGCCTTCGAACAGCACCAGCACGAAGTTGGCCTCGCTCGGCACGGGCCGCAGGCCGTGATTGCCCAGCGCCTCGATCGCGCTCACGAAGCGGGCGCGCTCGGCCCGGTTGTGCTCGCGCGAGGCGATCACGAAAGCCTGGTCGGCGACGGCAGCCAGCGCCATGGCCTGGCCGCTGTTGGTTACGTTGAAGGGACCGCGAATGCGGTTCAGCGTATCGATCAGCCCCGGCGCGCCGGTGGCCCAGCCGATCCGTTCACCCGCCAGGCCATAGATCTTGGAAAAGGTGCGCGTGACCAGCACGTTCTGATGCGCGGCGGCAAGGGCGAGGCCGTGATCGTCGTCCTCGGGCGTCAGGTATTCGGCATAGGCCTGGTCCAGCACCAGCAGCACATCCCCTGGCAGCCCGGCGTGGAGCCGCGCGACTTCGCTGGCGGGCAGGTAAGTGCCGGTGGGATTGTTGGGATTGGCCAGGAACACCACCCGCGTCCGCTCGGTGACCGCAGCGAGCAGGGCATCGACATCGCTGCCATAGTCCTTGTCCGGCGCCTCGACCGGCGTCGCCCCGCAGCGCCGCGCGGCAATATCGTAAACCGCAAAACTGAAGCGCGAGAACAGCACCTCGTCGCCCTGTCCGGCATAGCCCTGGGCAGCAAGGTTCAGCAGTTCGTCTGACCCGGTACCCAGCACGATCCGGGCCGGAGCGATCCCGTGCAGCGCGCCCAGCGCATGGCGCAGATCGGTGCTGCCCGGATCGGGATAGTAATTGGGCTGCTGCGCATTGGCCCGGGCCGCCAGCGCTGCGGCGCTGGTGCCCAGCGGGTTCTCGTTGGCGGACAGCTTGACCAGCGGGCGGCCATCGGCAGCCGTGGCCTTGCCGGGGACATAGGCATGGATCGCTTCGATCCATGGCTTGGGTGCAGGGGCAGGGGCGTTGGTCATGATGGCGAGGCCCTTAGCAGGCTTGCGGGCAATTGACAGCCCGCGCGCGCTGGACCAAGCCCGCCGCGATGGTCGATCCCGCCGTTCATGCCCAGAGCCATGTGCTGGAACACAGCCAGCCGCTCGCCCTCGATGGCGGGCAGCGGCTCGATGGCGTGCGGATTGCTTACGAGACTTACGGCACGCTGAATGCGGACAAGTCCAACGCGGTGATGATCTTCCATGCGCTGACCGGCGATCAATGCGTCGCCAGTCCGCACCCGATCACCGGCAAGCCCGGCTGGTGGGTGCGGATGGTCGGGCCGGGCAAGCCGATCGATACCGACCGCTTCTTCGTGATCTGCGCCAATGTGCTGGGCGGCTGCTATGGCTCGACTGGCCCCGCCAGCCCGGGCCCGGATGGCCAGCCCTATGCCATGCGTTTTCCGGTGATCACGATCCGCGACATGGTCCGCGCCCAGGTCGGCGTGCTCGATGCGCTGGGGATCGAGCAGCTCCATGCGGTGGTCGGCGGATCGATGGGCGGGATGCAGGCGCTGTCCTTCGCCGCCAACTGGCCCGAGCGGACCCGCGCCGCGTTGGTCATCGCCTCGACCGCGCGCCATTCGGCCCAGAATATCGCCTTTCATGAAGTGGGCCGCCAGGCGATCATGGCCGATCCCAAATGGAAGAACGGCGATTATTATGCGGCGGAGCCAGGAGCAGGAGAAGGGACCGGATAACGGACTCGCCGTCGCCCGCATGGCCGCTCACATCACGTACCTCTCCGAAGAGGGGATGCACGAAAAGTTCGGTCGCAAGCTGCAGGACCGGACCGAGAAGACCTTTGGCTTCGATGCCGATTTCCAGGTCGAAAGCTACCTGCGCCACCAGGGCCTGAGCTTTACCGACCGGTTCGACGCAAACTCCTATCTCTACATCACCCGCGCGATGGACTACTTTCGACCTGGCCGAAGAGCATGGTGGCCGCTTGGCCGATGCCTTTCGCGCCAGCAAGGCCCGGTTCTGTCTGGTCAGCTTCGATACCGACTGGCTCTATCCCACGGCGGAAAGCCGGACGATCGCCCACGCGCTCAATGCCGCCGGGGCGCCGGTCAGCTTTGTCGAGCTGTCGGCGCCGTTCGGGCATGACAGCTTCCTGCTCGATGTGCCGGCGCTCGACCGGGTTATCGAGGGTTCCTGAAGCAATGAGCGCCTTGCGCCCTGACCTCGCGGTGATCGCCGCCAACGTCGCGCCGGGCTCGCGCGTGCTCGATATCGGGTGCGGCGATGGCGCGCTGCTGAAGGCGCTGCGCGATGGCAAGCAGGTCGATGCGCGCGGCATGGAGCTTGATCCGCTCGACGTGGCCGAATGCGTCGCCAAGGGCCTCTCGGTGATGCAGGGCGATGCCGATACCGACCTGGTCGACTATCCCGACGCCGCCTTCGATTACGCGATCCTGTCCCAGACGCTGCAAACCACCAAGCGGCCCGACAAGGTGCTGGACGAACTGCTGCGGGTCGGCCGCAAGGCCTTTGTCAGCTTTCCCAACTTCGGCCACTGGCGGGTGCGAGCGAGCCTGCTCTGGAACGGGCGGATGCCGGTGACGCGCCTTTTGCCGATCGCCTGGTACGAAACGCCCAACATCCACCACGTGACCGTCAGCGATTTTCGCGACCTGGTGCGTGACAAGCGCCTGACTGTCGAAGGCGCCTGGTTCCTTTCGGGTGACAAGCGGATCAGCGATGCGGCGGCCAGCTGGCGGGCCGAACACGCGGTATTCCTGCTGTCGCGCTAGGCGACCTGTAGTACCGAGTCATCGCGGGCCAGCGCCCAGAGGTTGAGTCCGGCTGCGCTGGCGCGTTCGACCGCGAGCGAGGTGGGCAGCGATATGCAGACCAGGCTGGTTGCCCCGCCGCGCACCGCTTTCTCGACGATTTCGTAGCTGCACCGCGCGGTGGAGAGGACGAAGCCGGGGGCCAGCGGTTCGCCCGCGCGGGCCTTGGCGCCGATCAGCTTGTCGAGCGCGTTGTGGCGGCCTACGTCCTCGCGCACGGTGGTGATGGTACCATCGGCGCGGCAATGGGCCGCGGCATGGGCCGCGCCGGTTTCCCGCCCCAGCGGCTGGTGATCGCGCAAGGCAGTCAGCGCCGCGAAGATCGCGGCCGGCTCGATTGGTTCATGCGCGGCGACCGGCGGCAGGGGACGGGCCACTTCGGCCAGGTTCTCGATCCCGCACAGTCCGCAGCTCGATTCCGCGACGCGGCGGCGCACCCGCTCTTCCAGCTTGTCGATACCAAGGCCCGCGAGGCTCGCGCGGACAATCCTGCCTTGCGGCACTTCGGCGACGGCAATGTCGGAGATATCGGCGGCTTGGAAAGCCAGCCCTTCGCTCAGCGCGAAACCGGTGGCGAAATCTTCGAGGTCCCGCGGGCTCGCCATCATCACCGCATAGGACAGGCCATTGAATTCCAGCGCCACCGGGGCTTCCGGCACCCAGCGCCGCGTGATCGCGCGCCGGGTGCCGTCTGGCCTGACCTCGGTGGTCGAAGTCGTGGTTACATCCGGTGCAGCGCGCACAGCTTGTTGCCATCGGGATCGCGCAGGTAGGCCAGGTACAGCTTCATGCCCGCGCCTTCGCGCACGCCCGGCGGGTCTTCGATCGCCTTGCCGCCAGCAGCCACGCCAGCCGCGTGCCAGGCATCGGCCTGGGCCGGGCTTTCCATCGCAAAGCCGATGGTCATGCCGTTGCCGGGGGTCGCCGCTTCGCCGTCGATCGGCTTGGTGACAAGGAACATCGAACCGTTGTGCATATAGATCAGCCGGCCCTTGGGATCGACGATCGCCGGGTTGCCGCCGACCGCGCCGAACAGCGCGTCATAGAATGCCTTCGAACGATCGATGTCGTTGCTGCCCACCATCATGTGGCTGTACATCGCCCTGGTTCCTCTCTGTCAGGTTGCGGATGGCAACCTGTTTAACCGCGCACTTAAGAAGGTCAATCGTTTCGCTAGCCGGATCGCGCCAGGGCGGCAAAGCGGGCGGCATTAGCAAAGGCGGCGGCGCGGCGGGCGCGGCGTTCCTCGGCCTCGGCATCGCGGCCCCACAGCTCGGCCTGCCATTCCTCTTCCAGTTCGGCGGCGATCCACAGCGCTCCGGCATCGGCATCGGGCTCCAGCGCGGCCAGGCCGATCACCAGCGAGGCGGCGAGTGAAGTGAGCGTGGCCAGCGCGGCCAGGGCAAAGGGATCGAGCCCGTTCAGCAGATCGCGCAGGTGGGCCAGCGTTTCGTCGGGCTGGGGGCGGTGAATGATCCCGCTGACCCGCTCGAACCGCACCCCGTGCCGCGCTTCGGCGGCCAGCAGCAGCGGTTCCCAGCGCTCAAGCTGGCGGGCGTGCAACGCCTCGCCGGGATCGGCGCGGTAGCACAGCGTATCGGTTTCGGCGTAGCGGATCAGGCTGGTGACGGCGGCGGCGGGATCGGGCGCCACCACGTCCAGTGCATAGTCGGCCAGATCGCGCAGCACGAAGCTGGCGGGAACGATCGTCTCTTCCTGGGCGGCCCATTCGGCGGCCAGCGCCGCGGCCAGGGCGTGAGTGGGCAGCAATTGCGGGCGGCCGCCCACGGTCTTCACGCCGCGCCCATCCAGCCTGACCTGCCAGCCGCCGCCTTCAGGGGCGGCCAGCGCTTCCTTGTAGAACCGCTTCATGGCCGGGGGCTTTTCCACTTGCGCGAGAGCATGAGCGGCACGACCAGCATTTCGAACATGCCGACGGCGGCCAATCCATAGCCCGCCACAGCGGGCAGATCGATCCGTCCGGCAATCGCCAGCAGGCCGAACAGGAACAGGCCAAGGCCGGCCAGACGCACGATCTGGATCACCATGAACCGGCTGCGGGCGCGGGCTTCGTCTTCGGTCATTGCAGCAGCTCCAGCAGGTGCGCGGGATCGCGGGCGACGGCGGCGGCTCCGGCTTCGGCCAGTTCGGCGGGGGTGTGATAGCCCCAGTCGACCCCCAGCGCGCGCACCCCGGCATTGATCGCCATGGTCATGTCATAGGCCGTATCGCCGATCATCACCGCCCGTTCGGGCAGGACCCCGGCGTCGAACAGGGCGGCTTCCAGCATCGCCGGATGGGGCTTCGACGGGTGCCGGTCGGCTGTTTGCAGCGAGATGAAGTGGCTGCTGAGGCCGTGCATCGCCAGGCAATGGGCGAGGCCGCGATCCGACTTGCCCGTGGCGACGGCCAGGGCCCAGCCATCGGCCCGCAAGGCGTCGAGCACCGCGCGGATGCCATCGTACAGTGGCTCGACCAGCTGGCCCGCCTCGCGCGCGGCGCGGAACGCGGCGCGATAGGCCGTGTCGATGCCCTGGCGCAGGTCCTCCTCGGCTTCGGGCAGCAACAGGCGGATCGCTTGGGGCAGGCTGAGGCCGACCACGCGCCGGACAAGGTGGTGATCAGGCGCGGCGAGACCATGGGCGGCAAAGGCCGCGTCCATTGCCGCGCAGACGCCGGCCTGGCCATCGACCAGCGTGCCGTCGCAATCGAACACGGCGAGCCGTCCGGTCATTTGGCGAGGTTCCGCATCAGCGCCGCAATCGCGCTGGCGCCTTGTGCGTCCAACCCCGCGGCAACGCGTTCGCGTTCTTCGGCGGGCTTGTTCTGGCTGAGCTTGATCGTTTCGCGCCAGGCCAGCACTTCCAGCTCGAAACCGACGATCCCGGCCATCAGCCGGCGGATATAATCCTCGGGCGCCTTGTCCATTGTCCACGGCGGGCCATCCAGCCGGGCCTCCTCGCGCGCGGACAAGGCTTCCATGTGGCCCAGCAGGCCATCGTTATCCATCCGCCGCACCCGGCCTTCCAGTTCCAGCGCGATGTAGTTCCAGGTCGGGACCTGCGCCTGGTCAGCGTACCAGCGCGGGCTGACATAGCCGTCGGGGCCGTTGATCACGGCCAGCACGGTCATCCCGTCGATATGGCGGGTCAGCGCGTTGCCGCGCGCCAGATGGAATTGCAGCGCGCCATCGCCGGTTGAAACGAGCGGCACGTGCGCCACGCGCGGGCCATCCGGCGTGGTGGCAAAGACCATGCCGAAGCCGATCTCGTCGATCAGCGTTTCCAGCAGGGCGCGATCATCATGTCGGAAGGCGGGGTGCGGGTGCATCAGCGTTTTGCCGGCTTGGGGCTGCCCTTGCCCTTGGTCGGGCCGCGCTTGGCCGGGCTTTTCGTGATGGGCTTGCGGGTAGCCGTCCGGCCTTCGGCGCGCCCGCGCCGCTCGCCCCGCCGCTCCTTGCGGATCTGCTTGGCATGGGCCTTGGCCGCCGCCTTCTCGTCTGCCTTGCCGGGCTTGTACGGCTCGGGCAGCATCGCTCCGTCATCCTCGTCAAAGCCCAGATTGGCCATGGTATTGGCGAAGTGTTCGGGCAGCTCCGCTGTCACGTCGATCTGGTCGCCATCGGGATGGTCGATGATCAGGCGGCGCGCATGCAGGTGCATCTTGCGGCTGATCGAGCCGGACAGGAAGGCTTCCGGCCCGCCGTACTTGCCATCGCCCACGATCGGATGGCCAATTGCGGCCATGTGGACGCGCAGCTGGTGGGTGCGGCCGGTGAGCGGTTGCAGTTCGACCCAGCAGGCACGGTTCCCGGCGCGATCGAGCACACGGTAGCGGGTGCGCGCGGGCTGGCCTTCGCCGCTCTTGTCGACCATCATCTTCTCGCCGCCGGTGCCGGGCTGCTTGGCCAGCGGCAGGTCGATCAGCCCGTCCTCGACCGAGGGGACCCCGGCAATGATCGCCCAATAGATCTTGCGCGCGGTGCGCCCCGAAAAGCGCTTTGAAAAGAACGCCGCGCTGCCCGGCGTGCGGGCGATCAGGAGAACGCCCGAGGTGTCCTTGTCGAGCCGGTGGACCAGCCGTGGCCGGGGGCCATCGTGCCCGAAGGCATCGAGCAGTCCGTCGACATGCTCCTTCATGCCGCTGCCGCCCTGGGTGGCAAGGCCGGGCGGCTTGTTCAGCACGATCGCGGCGCGGTCCTGGGTGATGACCATGGCTTCGGCCCGGGCGATCTCCTCGTCGGACAGCTCGCGGCGCGGCTTGGCACCGCCCTTGGCCGGGGCATCCCCGCCAGGAGGAACGCGCAGGATCTGCCCTGCGGAAAGGCGATCGGCCGGATCGGCACGCTTGCCATCGACGCGGATCTGCCCGGTGCGTGCCCAGCGGCTGACCGTGGCAAAGCCGATCTGCGGCAGGTGGCGCTTGAACCAGCGGTCCAGCCGCACGCCGTCATCATCGTGCTGGACGGTAAACTGGCGGACTTCGGTGCTCATGCAATTCCTCGCGCCAGGGCCAGCCCGGCAAACAGACCGCCCACGCCTCCAGCCAGCGACAGGCCAGTATAGAGCGCGGCCTGCGCCATGGCCCCGCGCTGGATCATCAGGGCGATTTCCAGGCTGAAAGCGGAAAAAGTGGTAAAGCCGCCCAGCACGCCGACGCCCAGCAGCAGCCGCCAGGTTTCACCACCCTGACCGTGACGCGCCAGCCAGCCGCCCAGCAGGCCCATGGCCAGGCTTCCCAGCACGTTGACGGTGAGAGTGGTATAGGGAAATGGCCCTGCGCCAATCAGCCGCCCGGCCGCAAAGCGCAGCCATGCGCCAAGCGCACCGCCTGAAGCAACGGCCAGCGAGGCGGTCAGGAATGAGGGCTGGGCGGTCATTACCGGTGCCTTAGCCGGGGTTTGGACAAACCGCTACCCTTGCAGACCTGAGAGCAGCCTAACCTCCAGTGTCAGCCCGGACTTGTTCCGGGCCAAGGCTTTTCTTCGGCGCCAGCAATCATCAGCAACGCCGCAGGAAGACAGCACTGCTCCGGAACAAGTCCGGGGTGACTGTTAATGGATGGGCTGTGGCTTCCCCGGTGCAACCAAACACACCAGCGCCGCTACCACGGTCCCCAGGCACAGGTGCCACGGAAATGCGACGCCCTTCAGCGCGGCGGGCAGCCCCAAGGCATCGATCACATAGGGCTGGAAGGCCAGCACGGTCAGGAACCCGGCGGCAAAGGCGGCCAGCACGCTGGCGGAGGAGCCGCGCTTCGAGAACAGCGCCACGCCATAGACCCCCAGCAGCCCCGAATAGGCAAAGGCCATGACGCCAAGCACGAAATCGAGCAGGGCGGTATCGGCATAGCGTTGCCAAAAGTACGACAGCACCGCCATGCCGAACAGCGCAAGACCCAGCGCCACGGTCGCGATCCGCCCCATCCTGACGAAGTGGGCTTCGCTCTTTTCGCCGGCAAAGGGCCTGTACAGGTCATTTACCAGCACCGCCGACATCGAGATCAGCCCCGAATTGATCGCCGCCGCCGCGATCACGCCCACGGTCACGAGGCCGCGTAGCCCCGGCGGCAGTTCGGTCAGGATGTAATGCATGAACACGGTGACCTTCTCGCCGTTGTAGGTCCCGGCCGCGTTCCCCTGATAATGCAGCCACAGCAGCGCGCCGATGGTCAGGAACAGCAGGATCACCGGCAGCGAGGCCCAGGCCGAGACGACCAGCGCCCGCGTACCCTGCTTCGCATCGCGGCAGGCCAGCACGCGCTGGGTGGTGTCCTGATCCAGCCCGGCATTGGCGAAGTTCAGCAGGACCACCCCGGTCAGCACCGCCCAGAGCCCGAAGGGGGTGGAGAGGCTGAACGCGGGATCGACCAGTTGCAGCTTGTCCTGCCCGCCGGGCGCGGATTGGAGGGTCGCGATGGCCTGTTCAAGGGTCATTGGCAGGTCACTGAACAGGTACCAGGCCACCACCAAGGCGGCACCGACATAGAGGATCACCTGCACCAGGTCGCTCCAGATCACCGAATTGAGCCCGCCCATGAAGGTGAAGGCCAGGCCGAACACCAGCAGGATCAGCATGGCGACCAGCATGTGCCCTGGTGCCACATCGAGAAACAGGATCATCGAGACGGCGATGGCAGCAAGATAGAGCCGCGCCCCGCTCGCGAGGATCCGCCCCACCAGGTACATCGCCGCCGCCGCCCGCCGGGCGGTCGCATCGAAGCGCGCCTCCAGCAGTTCGTAAACGGTGGTCACACCGGCGGCATAGAAGCGCGGCATCAGGAAGTGCCCCACCAGCCAGGCCGCGACCAGCGAGGCGAAGACCCCGCCGATGTAAGTGAAGTTGCCGCGATAGGCGAAGTCCGGCACCCCGAGGAAGGTCGCAGCCGATTGCACGGTCGACAGGACGGAGACCGCCACCAGCCAGGTCGGCGCGTGATGTCCGGCCAGGAAGTAGTCCTCGGCTTTCATCCCCCGCCGCGTGGTCAGCCACCCGGCCAGTGCCAGCAGGGCGACGTAAAGGCCCAGCACGGCCCAGTCGGCGGCGGTGAAAGTGGTGTTCATGTGTCTCCCCCCAAGGCGAGGCCGCTTAGCGCGAAACGCCGCCGGGGGATACGGGCGCCGCGATCATGCGGCGGCGTTGACCGGTCCGGTCAGGCCTCGTCCCGGTCCGACCAGGCGATCAGGAAGCCCGGCAGGACCAGCGCGGTCGTGAACATCAGCAGGATGAAGTTCTTCAGCACGCCGACCGACAGGTCGAATCGGAACAGCTTGGCCAGCAGTTCGGGAACCATCCCGCCCGCGACGGTCATCAGGACCAGGTACTTGAACGCGCCGAAATAGGCGCGATTGCGTTCGGCCAGTTCGCGCTCGTCCAGTGCGGCGTCAGGCGCATTGGCGATCACGCCGTAAGTGCTGACGAAGAACACGATGCTGGCCAGCATGCCGGTGATGGCGGCCAGGCCGACCGCCAGTTCGGCGCCGCCACTGGACGATGGCAGTCCCAGCTTGATGAGGAACCATGCGTGCATGGCGACCAGCGCATAGCTGCCCAGCAGCTTGCTGGTGCGCGGGCTCAGGTTGATGCGGACAAAGCGTGCGGTCTGCGGATCAGTCATGATCGGTCTCCTTGGCCGCCTTGCGGCCCAGCTGCTCGGCAAGCGAGGGGAAGGGTTCGAGCGCGAAGAGCGTTTCGACACTGACACCGAAGGCCTGGGCCAGCTTGAGCGCCAGTTCCACGGTCGGCCGGTAATCGCCGCGCTCAAGGTAGCCAATGGTCTGCGGGTTGACCCCGACCAGTTCGGCCAGCTCCTTGCGCGACAGGCCCTGCTCTTGGCGAAAAAGGTTGATGCGGTTGAACAGCATGTCGGGCGTAATATCCGATTCGTTGTATATGTACAACAAAAAAGTGGAATGCTTTGCGATTCGTTGCGAGCTGCCCCTGGTTGGCTGCCTGTACAGGGCCTGCAAGCCACCGCGCGGCGCCCAATTGCCCGCAAACGCTTGCCTTGTGGCCGACTCCTTGCTAACGGCGCCCCACTTCGAGCCGGTCCTTATCGGATTCGGCGCAGTTTTTCGTTGCTTTCCGTCAGGTGCAACCCCGCTAGCAGATTCGCGTGGGGCTCTGTCCTTTCGTTTGTGAGGTGTGTCGGTTTATGCAAATTCTCGTCCGCGACAACAATGTCGAACAGGCTCTGCGCGCGCTTAAGAAGAAGCTGCAGCGTGAGGGCGTGTACCGCGAGATGAAGCTGCGCCGCCACTTTGAAAAGCCGTCCGAAAAGCGCGCCCGTGAAAAGGCTGCCGCTGTCCGCCGCGCCCGCAAGATGGAGCGCAAGCGGATGGAGCGTGACGGCGTCAAGTAAGCTTGCGCGCGTTTTGCCGATAAGCCATGAGGGCGCGGAGCAATCCGCGCCCTTTGCTTTTGGCGCATAGCAGGAAGAGCATTCATGACCGAGATTACCCGCGTTCCGCTGCAACCGATCGCCAAGGGCGCGCTGACCAAGCTGTGGCTGGGCGTGGCCGCTGCCGCGCTGGCCGCGGGTGGCCTGGCCTGGGCCACGCTGCCGGGTTCGGTCGATATCGAAACGATCAAGGCCGGCACCGGCCCGTCGCCGACGATCGCCGACGTGGTCCAGATCAATTACAAGGGCTCGCTCGAAAACGGCAAGGTGTTCGACCAGGGCGAACGCGCGGTCTTCCCGGTCGAAGGCGTGATCCCGGGCTTTACCCAGGCGCTGGAAAAGATGCAGCGTGGCGGCAAGTACAAGGTCGAGATTCCGGCCGAGCTGGCCTATGGCGCGCAGGAACAGCGCAACCCGCAGACCGGCAAGGTGGAAATCCCCGCCAACTCGGACCTGGTGTTCGAAATCGAACTGATCGACTTCAAGAGCCGGGCCGAGATCGAGGCCCAGATGCGGATGATGCAGCAACTGCAGCAGATGCAGGGTGGCGCTGGCGGTCCGGCCGGGGCGGCGGGGGCCGTTCCGCCGCCGCAGGTGCAATAAGCCGCCTGAACCGCAGGCAAATCGTTGCAGGGCGCGCTGGCCGATGCTAGCGCGCTGGCAGCCAATTTAAACGAAGGAACGCCATGTCGGTCGATACCGCCACCGTGGCCAAGATCGCCGCGCTGGCCCGGATCAAGCTGTCCGAGGCCGAGATCGCGGGGATGGTGCCGGAACTCAACGGGATCCTTGCCTGGGTCGAGCAACTGGGTGAGGTCGATGTCACCGGGGTCGAACCGATGACCGCGGTGATCGAAAATCACCTGCGCCTGCGCGATGACGTGATCAACGCCGATCCGCTGACCGGCGGGGACAACCGCGACGGTGTGCTGGCCAATGCCCCCGCGGCCGAACACGGCTTTTTTGGCGTGCCGAAGGTGATCGAATGACGCTCGACCTTACCATTCTGGGCGTCGCGGCGATCCGCGATGGCGTGGCCCAGGGCGAATTCACCGCAGTCGAAGTGGCTGAGGCGTTCAATGCCCGCGTGGCCGAGGCGCAGGATGCGCTCAACGCGTTCATTGTCACCACCCCCGAAAAGGCGCTTGAGGCCGCCCGGGCCACAGACGCGCGCCGCGCCGCCGGCCAGCCGCTCGGCAAGATGGGCGGCGTGCCGATTGGCATGAAGGACCTGTTTGCCACGAAGGGCGTGCAGACCACGGCGGCCAGCCACATCCTCGAAGGCTTCACGCCCGAGTACGAAAGCACGGTATCCCAGAAGCTGTGGGATGCGGGCGCGGGCATGCTGGGCAAGCTCAACCTCGATCAGTTCGCGATGGGTTCGTCGAACGAGACGAGCTATTTCGGCAATGTCATTTCGCCCTGGCGGCGCAACGATGGCGGGAACGCCGCGCTGGCCCCGGGTGGTTCCTCGGGCGGCAGCTCGGCAGCCGTGGCCGCGCGGCTCGCGCCGGCGGCGACCGGCACCGACACCGGCGGCTCGATCCGCCAGCCTGCGGCTTTCACCGGCATTTCGGGGATCAAGCCCACTTATGGCCGCTGCAGCCGCTGGGGCATTGTCGCCTTCGCCAGCTCGCTCGACCAGGCCGGGCCGATGGCGCGCGACGTGCGCGACTGCGCGATCATGCTGGAAGCCATGGCGGGGTTCGATCCCAAGGATGCGACCAGCCTGGACCTGCCGGTGCCCGAATGGGAAGCGTCGCTGAACAGCGACCTGCGCGGCAAGAAGGTGGGCATTCCGCGCGAATACCGCATGGACGGGATGGACGCCGATGTCGCCACATCGTGGGACTGGGGCATTGCCTGGCTCAAGGATGCGGGTGCGGAAATCGTCGACATCAGCCTGCCGCACACGAAGTACGCGCTTCCCGCGTACTACATCATCGCGCCAGCCGAGGCTTCGTCGAACCTCGCCCGCTATGACGGCGTGCGTTACGGCCTGCGCGACCTGCCCGACGGGGCGGGCCTGCAGGACATGTATGCCGCCACCCGCGCCGCCGGGTTCGGGGCCGAGGTCAAGCGCCGCATCCTGATCGGCACCTATGTGCTGAGCGCGGGCTTCTATGACGCCTATTACACCCAGGCGCAGAAGGTCCGCACGCTGATTGCGCAGGACTTCAAGAACGCCTTTACCCAATGCGACGTGATCCTGGCTCCGACCGCGCCGACCGCCGCCTTTGGTCTGGGCGAGAAGACCGCCGATCCGCTGGCGATGTACCTCAACGACGTGTTCGCCGTTCCGGCATCGCTGGCGGGCCTCCCGGCCATGTCGGTCCCGGCCGGGCTGAACCGCGAAGGCCTGCCGCTGGGCCTGCAGATCATCGGCAAGCCGTTTGACGAGCAGGGCGTGCTGAACGCGGGGCTGGCGATCGAGAGCCGCGCGCAGTTCAGTGCCCAGCCGGAGAAGTGGTGGTAATGATTCCGGAGGAAGGTCGGCCCGTTCCGGCCTCCTTTCCGGATTCCGGCCGGTCGGCCGAGCCGGCGCGGTTCGAGACGCTCGACGCGCTGCGCGGTGTCGCGGCGGTGATGGTGACCATCCTCCACGCCAATCCGACCGGGCCGATCTTTGGCCACCGGCTGTTCTCGGCCGGTTCGCTGTTCGTCGACTTCTTCTTTGTCCTGTCGGGCTTCGTGATCGCGGCGGCCTATGGCGACCGGCTGGCGGGCGGCTTTTCGCGGGCGCGGTTCCTGTGGCTGCGGGTGGGGCGGATCTGGCCGGTGCACGCCGTGGTCCTGCTGGCCTATCTGGCGATCGAGCTGTCCGTGCTGCTCAGCGGCAATGGGCAGATCACCGGGCGCGAGGCCTTCGGAGCGGAACGGCGGGTGGGCGATTTCGCCATCCAGTTCCTGCTGCTCCACGCCTTCTATCCGCCCGCGCTGTTCGGCTGGCTGCTGCAAAGCTGGTCAATCGCGATCGAGATGATGCTCTATCTGCTGGTGGCGCTGGGCTGGCCGCTGGCGCGGCGTGGCTGGGGCTGGATCAGCCTGGCGGTCGCGCTGGCGGCGGGGGTCTGGCTGTCGCAGGACGATAGCACGATGCTCCACGCCCACCAGCGCGGCCTGTTCGGCTTTGGCCTGGGCGTCGGCGCCTGGCTGGCCTGGGAGCGGCTGGGCCACCGGCTGACGCGCCTGTCGCGCGGTGCGGCCAGCCTGATCGAGGCGGTGGCGGTGCTGGCCGTGGCCGCGTGCCTCGCGACCTGGGGCGGGGACCTCACCCGGTTGATCTATGTCCCGCTGTTCGCGCTGGTCGTGCTGGCCTTTGCGGCCCAGCGGGGCTGGCTGTCCGACCGGCTGCGCAGCGGGCCGATGATCTTTGTCGGGCTGGTATCCTATTCGCTTTACGCGGTGCATGGCCTGGCGCTGACGCTGACGATGCGCGGCCTTGATGCCGTGGCGGGCGCGCTGGGGCAGCCCGATGCGCTGATCACCGCGCCGGGGATCAACCGGCCATTCGCGGCGCAGTGGCTGGGCCTGGCGGGCGATGGCGTGCTGCTGCTGGGCCTGCTGGTCAGCCTGGCCGCGGCCTGGGCCCTGTTCCGGTTGGTCGAAAATCCGGCGCGACTGTGGTCGCGGCGGCAGGCCCAGCGGTTTTGACCCCTTTTCATGTCGGCTTCGGCAACCTATCGGCGGAAACCATGAGCAATTATCGCATCCAGGGCGCAACGGGTGAGTGGGAGGTCGTGATCGGCCTTGAAGTCCACGCCCAGGTCACTTCGCAGTCGAAGCTGTTTTCCGGCGCGGCCACCGCGTTCGGGGCGGAGCCGAACACCCAGGTCAGCCTGGTTGACGCGGCCATGCCGGGGATGCTGCCGGTGCCGAACCGCGAATGCATCCGCCAGGCGGTGCGTACCGGCATGGCGATCCAGGCGCAGATCAACAAATGGTCGCGGTTTGACCGCAAGAACTACTTCTATGCCGACCTGCCGCAGGGCTACCAGATCAGCCAGCTCTACCACCCGCTGGTGGGCGAGGGCGCGATCGAGGTGATCCTGGACGAAAAGGACCCCGAAGGCAGCACCAAGACCATCGGGATCGAGCGCATCCACGTGGAGCAGGACGCGGGCAAGCTGATGCACGATCAGCACCCGACCATGTCCTATGTCGATCTCAACCGCTCGGGCGTGGCGCTGATGGAAATCGTCAGCCGGCCGGACATGCGCTCGCCGGCCGAAGCCGGGGCCTATCTTGCCAAGCTGCGCCAGATCCTGCGCTATGTCGGCTCCTGCGATGGCAACATGGACCAGGGCTCGATGCGCGCGGACGTCAACGTCTCGGTGCGCCGCCCTGGGGAACCCTTTGGCACCCGCACCGAAACCAAGAACGTCAACTCGGTCCGCTTCGTCATGGCCGTCGTCGAAAGCGAAGCCCGCCGCCAGGTGGGCGTGATCGAGGATGGCGGCCAGGTCGTTCAGGAAACCCGGCTCTACGATCCGGACAGGAACGAGACCCGCTCGATGCGCAGCAAGGAAGACGCGCACGATTACCGCTATTTCCCCGATCCGGACCTGCTGCCGCTGGAACTGGACGATGCCTTCCTGGAAGAATGCCGCGCGTCCTTGCCGGAACTGCCCGATGCCAAGCGGCACCGCTATGAAACGGCGCTCGGCCTTTCGCCCTATGATGCCGCGCAACTGACGCTGGAGGTCGAGACCTTCCAGCAGTTCGAGGAAATGCTGGCGGCCGTGGTCAAGGCCAGCGGCAAGGCCGAACGCGATCTGGCCAAGCGGGTCGCCAACTGGCTGCTTTCGGAGCGCGCCGGGGTGCTGAAGGCTATCCCGGAAGGCGCGGCCCATCCGAAGAACACGGTGGAGGCCAACGTGGCGCTTATCGTGGCCGCCAACGACGGGGTGATTTCCGGCAGCAAGGCCAAGGAAATCTTCGCCGCCTATCTCACCGGCGAGACTGACCTTGCGGCCGAGATCGAGGCCAACAAGCAGACCAGCGATACCGGCGCGATCGAGGCGGCGGTGGCCAAGGTGCTGGCCGACAACGCTGACAAGGTGGCCGAATTCAAGGGCGGCAAGGAAGCGCTGTTCGGGTTCTTCGTAGGCCAGACGATGAAGGCCATGCAGGGCAAGGCCAACCCGCAGGTTGTCAACGAACTGCTGCGCAAGGCGCTCGCCTAAGTACTTGCCTTGGGCGCAGGAATCTGGTCTCCCTCGGGCGAATACCCGGGGGAGGCTAAATCGGTGTTTTCCAGACTTGCATGTGGGCTGCTGGCTGCAGCCCTGGTTCAAACCGTGCCTGTTGCGGCACAGGATAGTGCCGCCGCGCCGGCCAGCGATGCGGCACCGGCATCAGAGCCGGCGACCGTGCTGGTCGATTACGAGTTGCCCGACCCGGCCACGCTGACCATGCCGAAGCTCGCCTTTACCGCGACCCCCGCGGACGAAGCCGATTTTGACAAGTACTTCTATTTCCACCGCCCCGACGTGACCTTTGCCGAGGCCTATGCCGACATCCGCGAGTGCGACGCGCTGGCCAGCGGATCGAGCATCTACCTTGGCGGCAACAGCGCGGCGCTGGCCGGAGCCACCGCGCAGTATGGCGTGCTGGCGGCCGGGATCGGTTCGGCCGTGGGCAGCCTGCTGGCCGATGCGATCTTCGGCTCTGCCGCCCGCCGCCAGCAGCGCCGCGTCAACCTGCGCAACTGCATGGGGTTCAAGGGCTATCAGCGCTATGGGCTGACCGGCGATCTGTGGAAGGACTTCAATTTCGAGGAAGGCCACGGCCGCAAGAAGGAAGGGGAGCGCGACAACGCGCTTGAGCTGCAGGCGCTGGTCGCTTCCGGTCCGAAACCCGTCACGAAGGAGCTGGGGCTGTGAAGATCGCGCTTCGGATCGTCGCGGCCGCCTGTGCCGCACTCGCCATGCCCTCGCTCGCCTCGGCCCAGGCGGTTGAGGAAAAGAACCTGGCCACGGGCAAGCAGAAGCTCGACCCGGCCTCGGGCTATATCTTCATCCAGGCCCCGGTTCGCACGTTCGGCGCCTTCCTGCGCGTGCCCGACGATTCCACCCGGGCCGAGCACAAGAAGGACTGGGACGAGGCCTTTGCCAAGGCCAGGAAGAAGTATCCCGAGCAGCTGCGTAGCTGGCAGACCCGCGCCAACATCGCGGTCCAGACCAAGAGCAAGGTGCCCGACAAGCCGGTCGAACCAACCGAGGACAACTTCTCGATCGATCCGATCGAGCTGCGCGACATGGTCAACTTCGGCCCGATGTTCATCTTCAGCAAGGACGATACCGTCGGCCGGTTCAATTACCTCAACCAGGTGAAGCCGGGCACCTACATCTTCTATGGCCCGCTGCTGATGCAGCCGGGCATGGTCTCGGGCGGGCTGTGCTTCTGCATGGGCACGGTGAAGTTCGAGGTGAAGGCGGGGGTCATCACCGACCTTGGCAACTACCTGTTCGCCGCCCCGACCCAGACCAGGAACTGGGATGTCGCCTCGGTCGAGGCCTGGCGCCGGGCCGAGGAAAAGGCGGCGAAAAAGGGTGAGTCGGTCGAGGCACCGGGCATGGCCCCGCCGGCCCTGTCCTTTGGGGTGCCAGGCAGCCTGAACGGGCTGCCGGTGGTCCAGGCCGAGTTCCACGCCCATGGCAAGCTCAACAACTACTATGCCCTGCCGATCACCCGGATGCAGCCGGTGCCGGGTGTGCTGGGCTATCGCCGCGATACGGTGATCGACCTGCGGACCGGACAGGACGTGCCGAGCCCGGTGATCAAGGCCCAGGTCAAGATCAAGAAGTAGCCCGCGCGCCGGCCGGACAGACAAGGAAAAGGGCGCCGGAGGATAACCCCTCCGGCGCCCTTTCAATGCCTGCCGCCAGCGTCAGCGGGTCTTGGCGGCCAGCGACTTGCGCGCGTTGCGGGCGTATTCGTCGAAATTCTTCTGGAACACGCCGACCAGCTCGTCGAGCGCGGCCACGGCATCCTCGCCTTCCTTGGGCGGGAACAGGCTCAGGCCATTGCCACCCCAGGCCTTGTATTCCTTGTCGATCTTCTGGTCGTTGCCGAAGTCGCGCAGCATGAACAGCGTCCGGAGCGAGCGGCCATACATCATTGCCTTCTGGTAGAAGACGTCGGCCACGATCAGTTCGGAATAGCACTGGGCGGTCGAATCCGAACGGCGCGTCTTCACCTTGTTCATCGAATTGCGCACGATCGGGGTCTGGTGCAGCACGATGGTCGTGCCGGGCGTGCGGTTCAGCATGGTCCGCAGGTCGAGCGCGGTCAGCGCGCTGAGCTGGCTCGGGCTGTCCAGCGCGCTGGCCATCAGGGCCTGGTTGCTGGAATCGCGCTTGCCGTTGATCGCCGAGTTGAGCAGGCCCGGCCCGAGCAGGCCAGAGGTCTGCGAGCTCATCCGCTCTGCCGGCCAGATATGCAGTTCACAGCCATCGGCCGCGGCGGCGGTCGGGGCGATCCGGCTGGCTTCGGCAGCGGGCGCGGTTGCATCTTGCGCCATGGCTGCGCCGGGTGCGGCCAGCGCGGCCAGCAGGGCAAGAAACTTGGCAGACTTCATCGATTGTTCTCCCGGGGATCGTTTTGTCACTACGTGTTGGGGGCACCCTTGCGCTTCCCCGCGCGCTTGAGGTGCTTGGCATATTCAAGGCCGAACCCGGTAACGGTCTGGGCAAAGGCAGCCCGCAGCTCGGCCAGGGCGGGTTGCGGATCGGTTTCCGCGTCAGGCGGGAACAGCGTGGTGCGGGCCAGCACATAGGTGCCATAGCTCCGCACCGGCCCGGGAGCATCGCCCTCGAACTGCCGGAACCGGTAGATCACGTTGAGCCAGCGCCCGCTCAGCACATTGTTCTGGAAGACCATGTTGTCGATCATCAGCTCGGCGTAGCACGGGCCGCTTTCGGCCAGCTGGCGCCCGGTCGCGCCGCGCAGCGCTTTCACATCAAGCGGGGCATCGTGCAGCACGGTGCGATAGCCGCTCAGCCCAAGCGCCGCCGGGATGTCGATCTTGCGCAGCTCGGCCAACTGGATTTCGACCGAAAGCGGCTCGTCGGGTAGCGGCGGATAGCCCTTGCGGCCCTTCTGTGCGCCGTCGATCGTGCCGCCATGGGCCCAGCCGTAATAGACGCTGTGAAAGGCGCGGCCGGGCCAGACGTGGAGCACGCATTGCGTGGCAGTGGCGGCCGGGGCCGCAGGGGCTGCCGGGGCCGGTTCGGCCTGAGCCCGCGCCGCGCCAGGCAAGGTCACCATGGCGAGGGTCAACAGGCCATTGAGCAATGGCTTAATCATGCGCGCACCCCGGAAAACTACAGCAATTTCTATACTTATCGCATCGGCGTGCGGTCGCAAGCGGAATTGGGCGGGGCAAGGAAAAGGGCGCCGGAGGAGGTTCCCCCGGCGCCCGCCTTCTTGTGCGCTGGCGCGGCCGATCAGGCCTTGCGGGTGCCGCTCATCGCGAAAGTGCCGAACGCGCCGGCCTTCACGCCGCCGGTGATGGTATCGCCATCGACGGTCGCTTCGCCTTCCAGCGTCATCGGCATCGGCACGGTCATCTTCATCGACCAGGTCAGCTTGTTGCCGTCGATCTTGCCGTTTTCGAGGTCCATCGAACCCATCGCGCCCTGGTTCTTGCCGGTGAAGGTGTCACCATCGACAACGATCGTGAACTCGCTCTTCTGGTCGCCCATCGGGGTCTTGGTGATGCATTCATAAGTGCCTGCAATCGACATCGAATCTCTCCTCTAACTTACAGCTTGGTAAGTAGGCCTACCTTGCCCGCCCCGGCGCTGCTGTCAATCTGGCGCAGCACCGGGGGCAGGCGGCTTACTTGGCGGCCGGAACGACCTCTACCGGCAGACCGAGCTGCTTGAGCTGCGGTTCGACCACCTTGGCATCGCCAACCACGACATAGACCAGGCCTTCGCCCAGCTTCATCTCGCGGGCTCGGGCGTCAAGCTCGGCCGCGGTCATCTTCTTGTACCGATCGGCCAGGGTTTCGTACCAGGTATCCGGGCGCTTGAAGTTTATGATGTTGACCAGGCCGCCCAGCACGTCACCCGAGGTTTCGAACGAGCCCGGCAATTCGCGGGCGCTGCCGGTGGTCGACCAGCCCAGTTCCTCGGCGCTGACGCCCTGGGTGGTCAGGAAGCTGGTCAGCTCCTTGCGGATTTCGGCGATCGAATCCCCGGTGCGGTCAGCCTGGACGGGTGCCTGAACGCGGAAGGACACGCGGTCCTGCGTGTTGCCCACGCCGCTGCCAGCGCCATAGGACCAACCCTTGGTCTCACGCAGGTTCATGTTGATCCGCGAGAGGAAGTTGCCGCCCAGAATGTCATTGGCCGAGCGCAGCGTCAGTAGATCGTCGGTGCCTTTCACCGGCAGTACCTTGCCCGCCAGGATCAGCGACTGCGGCGAGGCCGGCCGGTCAACCAGTACGATACGTTCCGCCTGAGTGGGGATCGCCACGTTGAAGTTCTTGGTCGGCGCCGGGGTGGCCGGGGCCTTCCAGTCGGCAAAGCTGGCTTCGAGCAGCTTGGTCACTTCGGCCAGCGTGGTGTTGCCGCTGATGAAGATCTTGGCCGTGTCGGGGCGGAACCACTGGTCGTGGAAGCCCTTGAGCTGGTCGCGGGTCAGCTTGGCCACCACCGCCGGATCGCCGGTGCCCGAGGGCGGAATGCCATAGGGGTGGTCCTTGCCGTAAAGCAGCGGCTGGAGCACGCGGTTGCCGATCGGACCGGGGTTCTTGAGCTCGGCCTGGATCGCGGCGAGCTGCTGGACGCGGACGCGCTCCAGCTCAGCCGGGGCCAGCGCCGGGCGGCGGATGAAGTCCGAGAACAGCTTGAGCGACGGCGCCAGGTTGGGGGTCACCGTGTCGAGCTGGAATGAGGTGCTGTCGGTATCGGCAAAGCCGCGGATATTGGCGCCAAGCCGCTCACGCGCGCGGGCCAGTTCGGTCGAATCGAGCTTTTCGGTGCCCTCGTTCATCAGCCGCAGCAGCAGCGCCTGCGTACCGAGCGCCGACTTGGGGTCGGCCGCGAAGCCGGCATCGAATGACACGCGGACCGACACCACCGGCACGGCAGTGCGGCGAGTGAAATAGACCTGCATGCCGTTGGATAGCCTGGCCCGTTCGATCGTCGGGAAATCGAGCGGAGTCAGCTCGCCTACTTCGGGCAGTTTCGAGCGATCAGCCTGCGTTGCTGCTGCCGCACCACCGGCCCCCGCGATCGGGAACAGCGGATCGCGGAAAAAGGCCGGGCGCGCGCCGAGGCCATCGGGCGAAACAACATAACCCCCCCGGTTTTCGCCGCCTTCGGTGCGGGTGCCGGGCTCCACCGTCAGCGAGAAGACCGGGCGCGACAGCCACTTCTGCATGGTGGTGCGCACCGCAGCGGGGGTGAGCTTGGCCATCCGGTCCAGCGCGATTTTGTAGTGATCTGGCGTGCCGTTGTAGAGCAGGCCCTCGGCCAGGGTCGGGGCCTTGCCGCTGAACCCGCCGACCGATTCGAGCCCGCGGATTTCGTTGGCGGCATAGGTCGTGGCGGCGCGGCGCAGCTCGTCGGGCGTGGGGCCTTCGCGCAGGAACTTGGCTACTTCGGCGTCAAGCGCGGCCGCCACGGCCGCCGGATCGCCGCCCGGCTTGACGTCGGCATAGATCACGAACTGACCGCCCTGGGCAAAAACCTGGGCATCGGAAGTCACGCCGACCGCGACTTTCTGCTGGCGGACCAGCGCATCATCAAGCCGCGAGCTGGCGAGGCCGCCCAATACTGAGCTGCCGGCTTCCAGCGCGAGGTAATCGGGGTTGTCGAGGCCCGGGATCGCCCACATCCGGTAGATGCGGGTGGTCGCAACCTGGTCCTTGATCGTCTTTGACTTCGGGGCGGGCAGATCGGGCACCGGGACGCTGACCGGCTTGATTGCCGGACCACTGGGGATCGCGCCGAACCACTTGGTCACCTGGGCCTTGGCGGTGGCGAGGTCGATATCCCCGGCCAGTACGAGGATGGCGTTGTTGGGGCCGTAATTGTCACGGAACCACTGCTTGACGTCATCCAGGTTTGCCGCGCTGAGGTCTGCCATCGAGCCGATCGTCGAGTGGTGATAGGGGTGGCCCGAGGGGTAGAGGTTCTCAAGCTGCTCATACTCGACCAGGCCGAATGGCTGATTGTCACCCTGGCGCTTTTCGTTCTGGACGACGCCGATCTGGTTGGTCAGCTTCTCTTGCGTGACTGCGCCCAGCAGGTAACCCATCCGGTCACTTTCCAGCATCAGCGCACGGTCGAGCGCGCCGGTCGGCACGGTCTGGAAATAGTTGGTGCGATCGAACCAGGTGGTGCCGTTGAAATCGGTCGCGCCGACTTCCTGCAGCGGTTTGAAGAAATCGCCTGGCGAGTTTTCCGAGCCGTTGAACATCAGGTGTTCGAACAGGTGGGCAAAGCCGGTCTTGCCCTTGGGCTCGTGCTTCGAGCCGACCCCGTACCAGACTGAAACCGCCACGACCGGAGCCTTGCGGTCGGTATGGACCAGCACCTGCAGGCCATTGGGCAGGGTGAACTGCTGGTAGGGAATGTTGACCGACTTAACGAGGGCCGAAAGCGGTGCCGGCTGCGGTTCCTTGGCCTCGGTCTTGGCCAGCGCCGGAGTCCCCGCAATGGCGAGCGCGATGATTGATGCGGTAACGAATCTTGGCATGACAGGCCCCTTTTACGTTGTCGCGCTCTAGCTAGCAGAGCCGGAAGCTGGTGCCAGCGCCTGGGCCTTGTTTTCGACCAACCGCCAACGGAGTTGGACCTATGAATTCGGGTGGTGTCTCAGTCGCCCTTACTGCGTACCTCACTGGTGCGATAGCGCAGCTTTTCCTCGCCATTGGCGGGGACGATCAGCGTCAGCACCTGCTTGCCGGGCTTGCGCTCGGTCGGGGCTGACAGCCGCGAATAGCGCAGGCCCTGCCAGGTGGGGAATTCCAGCTCGAAGCGGATCGCGAAGGGGTTGGCGTTCTGCACCGTTACCTCGTGATCGGCCCACTTGCCCTTGGCATCGCTGGCCAGTTCCTCGTGCTCCAGCGTCACTTCCTCGCTTGCGCCGATCTCCAGCTCGATCTCCTCGTCCACGGCCTTGTCGGGCAGGGTGCCTTCGCCCATTACCATCGTGCCATGGCTGCCGTGCTGGTAATAGACCAGCCGCCCGGCGGGCAGCGGCTGGCCCAGCCCTTGCTTCCTGTTGTTGCGAAAGCGGAACAGGATGCGCGGGTCTTCTGGCCGTTCCCAGTCCATCCTGGCGTTGTAGGCCAGCACGCCCTTGATCCGGTCCTTGGCCAGGAACGCCACCTGCTTCTGCGATCGGGCCGCGACGGTGATGGGCACCGGCACGCGATAGAGCTTGAGGTCGCCCAGGCCCTCCATAACCGCCGTGACCGCGACGGGTGCGATCGCCATCGGCACGCTGCGGCGCTGGGCGGTGACGACGATGTTGTCCGCTTCCATCGTCATCATCACCATGGGTGACGGCATCGGGGGCAGCGCCACCATCGGGGGTGGTGGGGGACCGGCAACAGTCGTGGTCCGTCCCTGCGGCCAGCAGTTCCAGCTCATCCCGTCGTCCAATTCGTCTTCGTCATCGCGGGTGAGATCGTCCTCGGTGTTCTCCGATCGCCGGATCTTGCCGGCCACGGCCGCCAGCGTGGCGTCGGGAAAGCTGGTTTCATCGGCGCTGGCCATGGTCAGCCAGCCGAGCAGGTCGATCGATTGCCCGTCGGGCGCGATGGTCACCACGTAGCTCGCGTCCCAGTCGAACCCGGCGGCAAGGTAAGCGAGGGTAATCGTCACCTGCCCGCCCGGCTGGTCGCGCGTGGTCATGGAGAGAACGGGCTTGGCCGAAAGCGTCGCGGGAACGCCGGGGAACAGCAGCGTCTGGCTGAGCCCCGAACAATACATCGCCTCGATCCCGCGCGGGGTCTGCACCACCACGCCCTTGGCGGTGGAGCGGATCGTCGCGCTTTCCTCCACTGCCTTGCCGGTGGCCGGATCGGTGCGGCGCAGGGTGACGCGCTGGCCGGTGAAGGCATCGACCAGCCCGCCCTGCGAGAGCAGCGCGGCATCGCGGTTGCGCTCGCGCGGGGCGGCGTTGAACAGGATCGCGGTCTGCGGCACGATCCCGCCCGCCACACCCTCGAAGCGGACCGTTGCCACCCCGGGCGGCAGGGTGACGGTGCGGGTTTCGACGATCAGCGCCAGCGAGGTTGGATCGTCCTTGTCGATCGGATCCTCGCCCCGGTCGGGATCGCGGTACAGCGTCACCGCCACCTTGTCCGGCGCGGCCGAGACGATGACAGGCGCGCGCTCCTGCCCGGCCAGGGGCGCGGCAAGCAGGAGGATCAGGGCGGCCAGCCGGCGCACGGCTTACCAGGGGGTCAGGAAGGTAACGGTCAGCTCGACCTTGCCATTGGCCGGGACGGGCACTTCCCAGCGGCGCTCGTCAGCGCTCTCCTGAATGCCCTTGATGCTTTCAGCGGGCACGCGGACATCGCGCCACCACCACCATTGACCCAGCCCGCCCTGGACCACGTCAACCGTCACCGGCTCGGGCTTGGCATTGGTGACCACGTATTTCATCTGGGTGCGCCAGTACTGCTTGGGCCGTTCGGCATAGCCCTCGCGCACGGCGCCATCGGGCATGGTCACTTTCCAGCGCGCGTACTTCTCCCATTCGTCGGTGGTGATGGATTCGCGCTTCTCGACCACCGGCTGGACCTTCACGTCAAAGGCATCGCCGGTGCGCAGCGCCAGCGATGACCCGGCGGGGGTGTGGGGAATATCGCTTTCGCCGATGAACTGCGCCTGGCCCCGGCTGTCGCGCATGTAGACGCGCACGACGCCAGCGGGCAGCGCCTCGCCGATCCCGCCCTGGCGGGCGCTGGAGAACTTGAGGATCGAGGCGGCGCTTTCCCCCTCGTCCGCGCTGGCCAGCCAGCCATTGCGGAATTCATAGCCGCGCCGGGCCGGGACGCCCACCGCATCGAGGAAGCTGACCTGCTTGGTCTGGGCATTGGCGATCGTGGTGCGGCCGCTGATCGGATAGACGTGGAAATCGCCCAGCCGCTCGCTGCTGCCGCTTTCGGTTCCGGCCACATTGCCGCGCGGGCGGGTGCCGCGCCCGCGATAGACCGCCGGGGACTGGTTGATCTGGCCCACGCTCCCCGCCACCAGCAGGACATTGGCGTTGTTGAAGGTGGTGCCGGTCGAATTGTTGAGCGTGACCCAGCCCTGGACGTCGATTTTCCCGGCCCTGTCATCGAACAGTGCGACATAGTCCGCTTTCCAGCCCAGGCTGGGGGTCAGGTAGCTGAGCGACAGCGGGCGCGGCCCGGCCTTGGCCGCCTCGACGGTAACGCTGAGCGTCGGGCGGGCGCGCAGGCCGGGGGGGATCGCATCGAAGATCACCCGCACCGGCAGGCCATCGTCGCGCAGCACCTCGATCCGCTCGCCGATTTTCAGCACCACGCCGCCGTTCACCGCCAGCACCGTGGCGCGCTCGCGGGTTTCGGCCCCGGTGGCGGGATTGGTGCGCAGCAGGGTGACCGACTGGCCAACCGCCTTCTGCATCAGCGATTCAGGCGAGAGCAGGTCATAGTCGAAGTTCTGTTCGACAATGCCGAAGCCCTCGCCGCCCAGCGTTACCGTTTCGGACCGGATCGCGGCGGAAACGTCGGGGAACTCCTGCCGCGACTTGCCGGCGGGCAGGTTGACCTGGCGCACGTCCTGCACCAGCGCCTGGTCATTGTTGTAGATGGTGACCGACAGGTCGCCCTGCGCGGTGCGATCCTGGGCCACACCGGCACCGGCCAGCATGGCCAGCCCCATTCCCGCAACGAACCGCCGCATGCCATCCTCCTTCTTCCCGTCGGGAAGGGAGACTGACGCAGTTTCAGCGGTTTGTCACGACCTTGCGGCTGCGGGCATGGGCGGCGATCTGGTCGCGCGTGAAAAAGACCGGCTTCATCCGCTTGGCCGCGAACAGCGCGGCCTGGTCGGTGAAGTGCGGACTGCCCGGCCGGGTGGTCGCAGCGCCATAGGGCTGGATCGATTCCGAACGTACCTGGCCGGTCTTGTCCCACTCGATCAGCATGATGAAGCTGTCACCGTGCTTCACCGACAGGCGGCCGTCTGCCGGGTCGGCATCCCAGTCGGTCGCGGCGCGCAGGGTATCCCCGCCACCATCCATCGGCAGGTCGACTGCGTGCGGACCGGGGCCCTGGCGAATGCGCAGCACATCGCCCAGCGGCGGGTCGATCCTGCCGAAATGGGTCTTGAGATGGGCCACGCTTTCGGCCAGCACGGCCTTTGGGTCAGGCGGCGATTTGAGGCCATAGCTGGCCTTCATCGCCGGTCCGAGCACCATCACCGCCAGCGCATCGGCACCATTGCCGCGCCCGTCGGCGGTCATGTCCCACCCGCCGAGCAGGCGCTGCGCGGCGGCCAGGTCCGGCTCGGTCCGCAGGTCGAGCCGGGCGATCCCGTCGAGCATCCAGGCGACATAGCCGGCGCGCTCGTAGCCGGTGTCATACTTGATCCGCAGCAGCTCTTCGCGGCCGATGCGCGGCGCGGCGGCCAGCAGCTTCGCCGCGCGCAGGGTGCGGTTGGTCAGGTCCGTTTCCACCCCCCAGATCGCCGGCACTTTGGCGGGATCAAGCTCGCTCCCTGGTCCGGCCGCGAGGAACGGCGTGTTGTTGGAATTGAACAGGTAGCCCGAGGCCGGGTTGATCAGGTGCGGCACCTGGTCCCAGGCGATCGGGCCCGGCCAGATCAGGTCGGACCTGTTCCCCGGCACCACGCCGCGCCAGTCCGGCCCGGCCTTTCGGGCGGGCAGGGCGGCGTTGTACCAGTAGGCGATGTTCCCGGCCCGGTCGGCATAGACGAAGTTGGTGGCCGGCACGGCCTGCATGGCCATCGCCGCCTGCCATTCCCCGAAATTGCGCGCCTTGGTTAGCCGGTAATACTGGTCGACGCTGTCGATCCGGTCCATGCCGGCGTAACGCACGGCAAAGGCCCCGCGCGCATTGATCATGGCCGGGCCGTGGGCGCTGCGCCACACGGTGCGCGGCACTGGCAGCACGAAGGGGCCGAACCGCACCGGCAGCCACACCCGCTTGCGCTCCAGCGGCTGCCATTGTCCGTCCAGCCGATAGCGCGTGCCGCCCGGATCGAGCCGCAGCCGGTAGATGTCGATCAGGTCGGGCCGGTTGACCGTATTGGTCCAGCCCAGATCGGCATTGTGGCCCATGAAGGGGAAGGGCGATCCGGGAAAGGTGGCCCCGGCGAAGTTCCAGCCCTGATCGCTGGAGATCCGCAGCTCATACCAGGCCACCCCACCGCGCCACGGCTGGTGGCTGTTTGAGAACAGCCGCGTCACCCCGTCGCCGGACCGGGCGGGCGCAATCGCAAAGGCATTCGATCCAGCGTTTTCGGCCGTCTCGCCCATCGGCAGCGGCATGGGCCGCGTCGGTGACGAGCTGGTCACCGCCGCCCTCACCGAACAGCGGGGCGGGCTTGCCATCCAGGCGGGCCCCATGTTCGGGACGGAATTCGGTGCCTTCGGTCATCGGGCGCAACACCCGGTCCAGCCCGAAGAAGAACGGCAGGCGCAAGGCAAAGCCCGTCGCGATATCCTTGCCGTTGACCGGGAACAGCCGGGCCAGCTTTACCTCGGTGCGGTGCGTCTCGGCATAGCGGTTCAGCCCGGCGGCATAGCCATCCAGCACAGCGCGGACATCGGCGGGAAGCCGGTCATAGCCACGGTTCGCAGCGCCGCGCGCATCGACGAAGTGATAGGCGAAATCGACCCCGGCCCCGTCCGGTCCGGCGATCGCGCCATAGCGGCCGCGGGTCATCGCCACCACGTCCTGCAAGGTGACGAAATCATCCTCGGCATGGGCCCAGGCCGTGCCAAAGGCGACGTCCGCGTCGGTCTGGCCCAGGATGTGCGGTACGCCCCACTGATCGCGCACCACTTCGGCGCGATAGTCGCGCGGCGGAGGCGGCAGGCCGGGCTGCTGCGCCAGATAGGGCTCCCAGCTGGCCAGCCCCACAGCGGCAATCCCCGCGACCACGCCCAGCCCGCCCAGGCTTCGCTTCAACCAGCCCATGTTCTCTCCCCACGTTGCGCCGATGATCGCCCTTCGTCGAAAACTGCGCGGGCTGGCACAGGTCCACCTTGAAATGCGCGAACGATCTGGTCAATTGCGCGCCATCGGGTGGGGACCTGTTTCTGGGAGTTCGATTTATGCGCCTGCTGCTGGCCACCACCTGCCTTGCCTCGCTTGCCCTTACAACCGCCCCGGCCCTGGCCCAGACCCAGGCCGTGCCGGTCATGGGATCGGGCGTTCCGGCCACCACCGCGAAGAACAGCGCCGAACGGCCGATCGGCTTTGCCGCCGCCGTACCCGCCGATGCCGCGCTGGTGCTGCTGATGGCTGACAAGGCCGTTCCCGCCGATGCCCCGCTGTCCGCCGAAGAGCGCAAGGGGCTGGAAGCCGCGCTGAACGCCGCCACCTTTGCCGCCAAGGCAAATGAGATCGTCTCGCTGCGCGGGATCGGGCCGCGGCCGCGGATCATGGTCGTCGGTCTGGGCAAGGACGGCGGCAACAAGGCGGTGATGGAAGCCGCCGGCAAGGTCGCGCAGGACCTGCGCGGCGAAAAGGCCCCCGTCGCCATCTTCGGCGCGCGTAGCGGCGCGCTGATGGCCGATGCCGCCCTGGGCTATGCCCTGGGGCAGTACCGCTTCGATCGCTACAAGGTGACCACCGGCAGCGCGCCCTCGACCGCGCCGGTCACCATCGTCGGCAGCGATGCCAGCGCCGCCCAGGCCGCCTGGACCGGCCGCCATGCCGCCACCGCCGAAGCCGTGCGGTTCAGCCGCGACCTGTCGAACGAGCCGGCCAGCACGATCTATCCCGACAGCTTCATCGCCCGCACGCGCGAAGCCTTTGCCGGGGTGCCGGGCGTCTCGATCGAGGTGCTCGACGAAGCCGCCATGCGCAAGCTCAACATGGGCTCGATCCTGGGTGTGGGGCAGGGCAGCCCGCGCGGCTCGCGCCTGCTGCTGGTGACCTACAAGGGCAGCGATGCCGCTCCGCTGGCCATGGTCGGCAAGGGCATCACCTTTGACAGCGGCGGGATCTCGCTCAAGCCGGGCAGCGGCATGTGGCGGATGAAGGGCGACATGTCGGGCGCGGCCGCCGTGGTTGGCGCGGCGCTGAGCCTGGCCAAGAGCAAGGCCCCGGTTCACGTGGTCGCCGTGGCCGCGCTGGCCGAGAACATGCCCGATGGCAACGCCCAGCGCCCCGGCGACGTGGTCCGCACGATGAGCGGCAAGACCGCCGAGATCTTCAGCACCGATGCCGAAGGCCGCATGGTGCTTGTCGACGGGATCGAATATGTCTCCGCCACCCGCAAGCCCGCCGCGATCGTCGATGTCGCGACGCTGACCGGGGCCAAGGTGACCGCGCTGGGCGATGAATATGCCGGGCTGTTCGGCCGTCACGAGGGGATCGTTGCCGCCGTCCAGGCCGCTGGCGAAGCGACCGGCGAGGCCGTCTGGCGCCTGCCGCTCCACCCCAATTATGCCGATGACCTCAAGTCCGACGTGGCCGACGTCAAGCACGGTACCGAAGGCGTGCCGCCGGGCGCGGGCCACGGCGCGCACTTCATCGGTTTCTTCGTCGATCCGGCCACGCCCTGGGCGCACCTCGACATTGCCGGCAACGAAATGAGCGATTCTGCCAAGCCGCTGACCCCCAAGGGGGCGACCGGCTATGGCGTGCGCCTGCTGGACGAACTGGCCCGCACCTGGAAGCCGTAAACAGCGCTATCCGGGGCGGCTGAAACGGGCCGCCCCGATCTTTTCATCGCTCACCCTCTTGTGTTGCCGATAAGCAACACTACTTTCGGTGTCACAGGAGGGTGACACACCGATGAACCTCGAGAAGTTTACCGACCGCGCCAAGGGTTTCCTGCAGAGCGCGCAGACCGTTGCGATCCGCCTCAATCACCAGCGGATCACGCCCGAACATATCCTGAAGGCTCTGCTTGAGGACAACGAGGGCATGGCTGCCGGGTTGATCCAACGGGCCGGGGGCAACCCCGCGCTGGCCGTGGCCAAGGTGGACGAGGCGCTGGCGCAAGATCCCGGCTGTGTCGGGTAGCGGCGCGCAATCGCCGCCGGGGCTGGAAAACGATGCCGTCCGTCTGCTTGATGCGGCCGAACAGCTGGCTGCCAAGGCCGGGGACAGCTTCGTCTCGGTCCAACGGATGCTCCAGGCGCTGGCGCTGGGCACCACCAATCCGGCTGGCCAGGCGCTGAAGGCCGCTGGGGTCGATGCGGGCAAGCTCGAAGCCGCGATCCAGGACCTGACCGGCGGGCGCACGGCGGACAATGCCAGCGCCGAGAACGCTTATGACGCGATGAAGAAATACGCCCGCGACCTCACCCAGGCCGCGCGCGACGGCAAGCTTGATCCCGTCATCGGCCGCGACGAGGAAATCCGCCGCACCGTCCAGATTCTCGCCCGCCGCACCAAGAACAACCCGGCGCTGATCGGCGAACCGGGCGTGGGCAAGACCGCGATTGCCGAAGGCCTGGCGCTGCGCATCGCCAATGGCGACGTGCCCGACAGCCTGAAGGATCGCCGCCTGATGGCGCTCGACATGGGCAGCCTGATCGCCGGGGCCAAGTATCGCGGCGAGTTCGAGGAGCGGCTCAAGGCGGTACTCGACGAGGTACGGGGCGCCGAGGGCGAGATCATCCTGTTCATCGACGAGATGCACACCCTGATCGGGGCGGGGAAGGGCGAGGGGGCGATGGACGCCTCCAACCTGCTTAAGCCCGCCCTGGCGCGCGGCGAACTGCACTGCATCGGTGCGACCACGCTGGATGAATACCAGAAGTACGTGGAAAAGGACCCGGCGCTGCAGCGTCGGTTCCAGCCGGTCTTCGTGGGTGAGCCGACCGTGGAGGACACGATCTCGATCCTGCGCGGGATCAAGGACAAGTACGAGCTGCACCACGGCGTGCGGATTGCCGACAACGCGATCGTCGCGGCGGCCACGCTTTCCAATCGTTATATTGCCGACCGCTTCCTGCCCGACAAGGCGATTGACCTGATGGACGAGGCCGCCAGCCGCATCCGCATGGAAGTGGAAAGCAAGCCCGAGGAAATCGAGGTGCTCGACCGGCGGATCATCCAGCTCAAGATCGAGGAGATGGCGCTCGCCAAGGAAACCGACCAGGCCAGCAAGGACCGCCTTGCCGCGCTGAAGGAGGAACTGGCCAACCTGGAACAGCAGTCGGCCGAACTGACCACCCGCTGGCAGAACGAGCGCGACAAGATCGCCGCCGAGGGCAAGATCAAGGAAGCGCTCGATGCGGCCCGGATCGAGCTGGAACAGGCCCAGCGCCAGGGTGACCTCGCCAAGGCGGGCGAGCTGTCCTACGGCCGCATCCCTGAGCTGGAGAAGCAGCTGGCCGAGGCGCAGGGCGTCTCGGAAAATGCCCTGCTGCGCGAGGAAGTGACCGCTGACGACATCGCTGCCGTGGTCAGCCGCTGGACCGGGGTGCCGGTCGACCGGATGATGGAGGGCGAGCGCGAGAAGCTGCTCAAGATGGAGCAGGTGATCGGCCAGCGCGTGATCGGCCAGCAGGATGCCGTGGTGGCCGTGTCCAAGGCCGTGCGCCGGGCGCGCGCCGGCTTGCAGGATCCCAACCGGCCGCTCGGCTCGTTCCTGTTCCTTGGCCCAACGGGGGTCGGCAAGACCGAGCTGACCAAGGCGCTGGCCGGCTTCCTGTTCGATGACGATACCGCGATGGTCCGCATCGACATGTCGGAATTCATGGAGAAGCATTCGGTCGCCCGTCTGATCGGCGCGCCTCCGGGCTATGTCGGTTACGAGGAGGGCGGCGTGCTGACCGAGGCGGTGCGGCGCCGACCCTATCAGGTCGTGCTGTTCGACGAGGTCGAGAAGGCGCACTCGGACGTGTTCAACGTGCTGCTGCAGGTGCTCGACGATGGTCGCCTGACCGATGGCCAGGGCCGCGTGGTGGATTTCACCAACACGCTGATCATCCTGACCAGCAATCTTGGCAGCCAGTACCTCGCCAACCTGGAGGACGGGCAGGACGTCGAGACGGTCGAGCCGCAGGTGATGGAAGTCGTGCGCGGGCATTTCCGCCCCGAATTCCTCAACCGGCTGGACGAGATCATCCTGTTCCACCGCTTCGGCGTGGAGCACATGGCGCCGATCGTCGAAATCCAGGTCGGCCGCGTGGCCAGGCTGCTGAAGGATCGCAAGATCACGCTCGACCTGACCGATGCCGCCAAGCGCTGGCTGGGGCGGGTGGGTTACGACCCGGTCTATGGCGCGCGGCCGCTGAAGCGGGCGGTGCAGCGCTATCTGCAAGATCCGCTGGCCGAAAAGCTGCTGGGCGGGGAAATTCCCGACGGCAGCACGGTGAAGATCGACGAGGGCGACGGCGCGCTGAGCATTGCCGTGGCGTAACGCCCCGCGCTGACCGAGCGAACATCGGGCAAGAAAAAGGGCGGCGAGACCGAAGTCTCGCCGCCCAATTTTTGCCTTGCGGCTCCGGGCCTTAGAAGTTGGCGCGGAAACCGGCGTAGAAGAAGCGACCGAACGTTTCGTACGGATCGCCACCAGCGGTGCCGAGCAGGCCGAGCGGCGGCTTCTTGTCGGTGAAGTTGTCGATACCGACGTAGAAGCTGTACTTCTTGTCCGCCAGTTCCAAGTTCAGGCGGATGTTGTGGTATAGCGCACCCGGGTAATAGACCTCATCCGTCAGGTCGAGGTTGTTCGGATCAAGCGTCACGATCGAACCCGGCGTGCAAGTCCGGTTGGTGTAGCCGGTGCTGCCCGAGCTCGGGCACACGCCGGTATGGGGATGCTGGTTTTCCCAGGTCCCGATCGTCTGCTTGCCGATGTAGCGCAGGCCATAGGTCACATCGACCGGACCGAAGTCATAATTGAACGAGAAGTTGGCGGCCCACAGCGGATCGCCCAGTTCCCCGTGCTGACGGTTCGGGCTCAGCGGGTTGGTGGGATCCGTGTAGTTGGTCACTTCAAGCACGCGGGTCGCAATGGCGCGCGCCGACAAACGGTGGCCGTTGTCGAAAGTGCGACGATAGCTGAGGTCGAAATCCAGACCGCGGGCCTTCTGGCCGGCGTAGTTCACCCCCGTCGAACGACCGGCATAGGTCGGGAAGTCACCGTTGGCGAGGCGCGGGAAGAGACCCGGCGGGTCACCAGGCGTAACCGAGCAGAACGGGTTGCTGGCATAGGGCGTCGGGCTGTCGAAGCACAGGTTCAGCAGGCCCTGCAGCGTCGGGGCGGCAATCAGGTTCTCAACCTCGATGTCGTAGTAGTCGACAGTCAGGTTGAGGCCAGGGATGAACCGCGGTTCGATGACTGCACCAAGGGTAAGGCTCTTGCCCTTTTCGGCCCGAAGTTCGGTGTTGCCACCCTGCTGGAACCGAACGGTGACAGCGCGGGCCGTGGAGTTGATGTAGCCAACCGGCACGCCAGCCGCCGCGCAGTTCGCTGCACGGTTGGGGTTGGCGTTGATGAAGTTGACATCGCACGGATCGTTCACGCCGCCGAAGTTGTCACCAAAGCCGGTGTAGAGGTCCGACAGGGTCGGCGCGCGAACCGAGGTTGCATAGGCAACACGGAAACGGATGTCCTCGATCGGGGCATAGATCGCATTGGCGTTCCAGGCCCAGACCGTCCCGGTCTTGTTGTTGTAGTTCGAGACGCGACCTGCGCCGGTGAACGACAGTTCCTTGGCCAGCGGCAGGTCCTTCAGCAGCGGAATATTGATTTCCGCATAGGCTTCCTTGACCTTCAGCTTGGGCGGGTTGAACGGCGCGATCGCGTTCAGGAAGGTGGCGCCGCTGGCGGTGAGGGGATCCCAGACGCTGCTGGCGGTTTCCTCGCGGTATTCGGCACCGATCGCGAAGCCGACCGGACCGCCCGGCAGTTCGAGGAACTGCGAGGTGTCGCCCGACAGGCTGGCGAAGATGTTGAACTGTTCGGCCCGTTCCTGGCGCAGACCATCCGAATGGATGAAGTCCAGGGCCGCGGCGGACGGGCTGCCAAAGCCGAACACGTTGATCGGCACGCAGTCCGGCCGGACGTTGCTGGTGGCGTTCACGCGGCAGATCACCCGCTGGCCGGCACTGTTCGTGACAAAGTTCGAACCGGTGAAGGTCGTCGGGGCAATGATCGAGTCAACCGCGAGATTGAAGCCATCATAGCCCAGGCCGTCCTGGGTGAAGAGCAGCAGGTTGTTCTGGCTGGCAACGTCCGCTTCGAACCGGCCGTAGTTCACGCCGACTTCGTAGCTCCAGTCATCGTTGAAGGTGCCTTCGACACCACCGACGATGCGGAAGGTCTTGCGGTTGTGGTCTTCGCTGCGGCCGCCGAAATCGACGTTGAAGCGCGACATGTTGAAGCTGGCGGTCGAAAGGCCACGCAGCACGCTGCTGCCCGGGATGGTGGTGCCAGCCACAGTGGAGGCGCAGAGTCCATTGGCGCGCATTGTGCTCAGCGCTTGCGCGCTCAGGAAGCCGTTGTCGCACTTGAGCGACGGGCCGCCCAGGGTACCAGGCACGCTGTTGAAGAAGCTGGGCTGACCTTCGCCGAAGGCATCGACGTGGACATACTTGGCTTCAACGTAGGGCCGGAAGGCGTCGCTGACGTCGAAGTGCGCCAGCACGTTGAACGCAAAGCGCTGGACGCCAGCGGCCATCACGCCCGTGTTGCGAAGGGTCGAACCAAGTCCGTCCTGCTGGTTACCGGAAGCAAAGGCACCGAACGACTGGGTTGGCGTATCAACAATTACGTCGCCGTTTGGCGCAAACCGAAGGTAGCGCTGGCGGGTGCTCGTAGCAGGGTCAAGGACGCTTGCCCCATTGTTCAACAAGAGTGTGCCGCCGTCGCTGATCCCGCGGTTCCTGATGCCGCAGAGGAACTTCTGGTCAGTGATCCCATCGGTGCCGCCGGGTTCACCGGCGGTCGGTTCGATCAGCTGGAACTGGCAGCGGCCGGAGAATGCGCCGGACAGTTCATCGCGATCCGAGAAGTACAGCGGTTCTGCCTTGGCGTATTCGGCCGAAATGGCGATATTGCCCCGACCATCTGCAAAGTTCTTGCCCCAGGTGCCCGCGACGAAATAGTTGCCGCGGTCCCCGCGCGACGAGATCGCGCCCTGGCCGCGCAGGTTGAGGCCTTCGTAGTTGCGCTTCATGATGAAGTTGACGACGCCGGCCACGGCGTCCGAACCGTAAATTGCCGAATTGCCGCCGGTCACCACGTCGACACGCTCAAGCAGGTCGACCGGGATGGTGTTGACGTCGACCAGGTTGTCGCCCGGCGAAGACGTGATGTGGCGCTTGCCGTTGACCAGCACGAGGGTGCGGGCGGTGCCAAGACCACGCAGGTCGAGGATGTTGAGGCCGGCGGTGCCGATGAAGCGCGACGAGTTGCCGGCGCTGAAGGTCGAGCGGAGCGAAGGCAGGTCGTTCAGGGCATCGCCCAGCGAAACGTCACCCTGTTCGGTCAGCTCGGCGGCGGTGACCGAAGTCAGCGGCACGGGCGAGCTCAGCGTTGGGCGCGCGATGCGGGTACCCGTAACGACGATCTGCCCGCCTTCGTCTGAATCGCAGACGCCATTGGCGTTCTCGTCGGCGCATTCGGCGGCTTGCGGCGCAGCATCCTGCGCATAGGCCGAAGTGGCAACGCTGGCCACGCCCAGCATGGCAACCGCGATGGCGGCGCTTTCAAGGCTGGTCGCGCGATAGAGCGCGGACTTTCGGAAAAACTTCATGAAATTAGCCCCTTAATCGAGCCCACTGGGTCAGTTGGGCTGGTACGAACTTGTACAAATCCGACAACAACCTCGAGAGAGGCTCCGTCATTCAGGTCCCGAAAGGGACCGGACAAAGGTTCGTGATAGAACTGCGGGGTGGTTTCAAACGCTAAGGCGTACCGGTATACTTTAGTTGCGCCCTGGCCTGGACGGCCATGATCGGATCCGCGGCGCAAGTGCGCTCACCCAGTTCGCGCGCAGCATCTCCGACGGCGCTGCGAGCGGGCAGAACAGAAAAGGGCGGCGAGACCGAAGTCTCGCCGCCCGCTCTTTTGGTGCCCCAGTTTCCTGGAGACCCGGCTCCGTGCCTTAGAAGTTGGCGCGGAAACCGGCGTAGAAGATCCGGCCGAAGGTGTCGTACGGATCACCACCGCTGGTGCCAAGCAAGCCATAGGGCGGCTTGATGTCAGTGAGGTTATCGACGCCCGCGTAGAAGCTGTACTTCTTGTCGGCCAGTTCGACGTTCACGCGCATGTTGTGGTAGATCCGGCCCGGGTAGTACACGACCGGGAACTGATCGAGATTCTGCGGGTCGAGGGTCGCGAGCTGACCGGGGGTGCAGCTGCGGCCCGAAAAACCAGTGATACCGCTGGCCGGGCACAGGCCCGTGTACTCGTGCTGGGCTTCCCAGGCACCGACAGCCTGCTTGCCGATGTAGCGAGCCGAGTAGCTCACATCGACCGCGCCGAAGTCATAGTTGACCGAGGCGTTGGCCGCCCACAGCGGATCGCCCAGTTCGCCAAGCTGACGGTTCGGGATGATCGGGTTGGTGGGATCGGTGAAGTTGTCGAGCTTGGTGACGCGGGTAGCAATCGCGCGGACCGACAAGCGCTGGCCGTTTTCGAAGGTCTTGCGATAGCTCAGGTCAAAGTCAATGCCGCGAGCCTGCTGCTTTGCATAATTAACGCCGCCCGAGATCACAGCCGGCTGCACGAACAGACCGGTCGAACGATCGCGGTTCACGGTCGAGCAAAACGGGTTGTTGATGCCGGTCGGGCTGTCATAGCACAGATTCAGGATTGTCTGGGCACCCAGCGAAGCGATCAGGTTGGTCACTTCGATACGGTAGTAGTCCACCGTGAAGTTCAGGCCCGGCAGGAAGCGCGGCTCAACCACCATGCCCAGGGTCAGAGACTTGCCGCGTTCCTGTACCAGGGTGGGGTTGCCGCCCGAGACGAAGCCGGTCGACGAGGTGCGCGCGGTGCAGTTCACCCACGGGCTACCCAACTGGCGTTGGTTCGCCGGAACCGACGAGGTGACGCAGGCGTCAACCGTTGCCTGGTTGAACGTGGTTGGCACCCCGGCGGCCGCGCAGTTACCGGCGCGGTTCGCGTTGTTCGAGATGTTGTTGGTGTCGCACGGGTCGGTGATCTGACTGAAGTTCTGAGTCTGCGGGGAGAACAGGTCGCTCTGCGTCGGTGCACGAACTGAGGTCGCGTATGCCGCACGGAAGCGGACATCCGAGATCGGAGCGTAGATACCCTGGACGTTCCAGGCCCAGACGGTGCCAGCCGAGGTGTTGTAGTCCGACACGCGGCCAGCGCCGCTGACGGTCAGTTCCTTGGCCAACGGCATGATCGCGCAGAAGCGGCAAGCTGATTTCACCAAAGGCTTCCTTAACGGTCAGCTTGGGCGGAGTTGAAGGTGGCGAAGCTGTTGAAGAAGAAGGCGCCGTTCTTGCGACAGCTGCATCGTAATCGCTGAAGGCGGCTGTCTTCGCGGTATTCACCGCCCAGTGCGAAGCTGACGGGGCCACCCGGTAGTTCGAACAGCTGCGACAGGTCGCCGCTGACGCTGGCCAGAGCTACGAACTGGCTGGCCCACTCGTTGCGGGTCGCCTTGCCGTTGGAGAAGTTGCGAGCAGCTTCGGTCGACTGACCATAGCCGAACAGGTTGAGCGGAACGCAGTCCGGCCGGGCGTTGGTGACAGCGTTGACGCGGCAAACCACGCGCTGGCCGTCACCGTTAAGGACGAAGTTGGTGCCGCTGAAGCCAGCCGGAGCCAGAACGGCGTCAACCGCCAGCGCCATGCCGTCCGGTGCCGTGCCGGCGTCGTTGCGGATTCGTGCAACGTTGATCGCGTTCATGTTAGTTTCCAAGCGGCCGTAATTCAGCGACACTTCGTACGTCCAGTCGTCGTTGAAGTTGCCTTCAACGCCGCCAACGATGCGATAGGTTTCACGCTTGTGGGTTTCACCGCGACCGCCCAGGTCAACGTTAAAGCGTGACAGCGGGAAGGTGCGGGTGTTGGTTGCACCGGTGGTGCAGACGCCGTTGCTGGCCAGGATCGCACGGTTGGCTGCTGTCAGGAAGCCGTTGTCGCAGAACCACGTGGGGTTGAACGTGGCCGAGGCGATGAAGGTCGGTTGACCTTCCTGGTTTGCCTGAACGCGAACGTACTTGGCTTCGACGTAGGGACGGAAGGCATCCGAAAACTCGAAGTGCGCCAGCAGGTTGACCGCCAGCCGTTCCGACTTCGGAAGCATCTGGCCGGTGTTGCGCAGGGTCGAACCGTTGCCGCCGTTTATGTTGGTCGAGCCACCCAGTTCGTAGTTGCCTGCTGGCACGTCGACATAGAGCTGGCCGGCGTCGTTGAAGCGCAGGTACTGGCCAACGCCAACGCGGCCAATGGTGCCGCCGTCAGAAATCGAACCGTTCTTCACACCGCATTCGAAGTTGGTGTCGAAGATGCCGTCGGTACCGAAGGGTTCACCGGCGGTCGGTTCAATCGTCTGGAACTGGCAGCGGCCCGAGATCGCGCCGGTCAGGTAGTCACGATCGAGAAAGAGAACTTCTTCCTGACGGGCGTATTCGGCCGAAACGGCAACGTTTCCGCGGCCATCAGCGAAGTTCTTACCCCAAGTGCCGGCGATGAAGTAGCTGCCGCGGTCACCGCGCGACGAAACACCGCCCTGGCCGCGTAGTCTAATGCCGTCATAGTTGCGCTTCAGCACGAAGTTGACGACGCCAGCGACAGCGTCCGAACCGTAAACGGCCGAGTTACCGCCGGTCACAACGTCAACGCGCTCAAGTAAGTCAACCGGGATGGTGTTCACGTCAACCAGATAGTCGCCTGGCAAAGCGGTGATGTGACGCTTGCCGTTGACGAGCACCAGGGTGCGCGAGATGCCGAGACCGCGCAGGTCAAGGATGTTCAGGCCCGAGGTGCCGATGAAGCGGGTCGAATTGCCCTGACTGAAGGTCGAGCGCAGCGAGGGCAGGTCGTTCAGCGCCTCACCCAGCGAGACGTCGCCGGTATCGGTCAGTTCGGCCGCGGTGACCGAGGTCAGCGGAACGGGCGAGCTCAGCGTCGGGCGCGCGATGCGCGAACCGGTAACGACGATCTGGCTGCCTTCTTCCGAATCGCAGACGCCATTGGCGTTTTCGTCGGCGCATTCGGCGGCTTGCGGCGCAGCATCCTGCGCATAGGCCGGAGTGGCAACGCTGGCCACGCCCAGCATAGCAACCGCGATGGCGGCGCTTTCAAGGCTGGTCGCGCGATAGAGCGCGGACTTGCTCAAAAACTTCATGTGTTAGCCCCTTGATCCTCGCCCCGCTTGATGGCGGGGAAGTGCGACACTGGCGTTCTCCGCAAGAAGAATCGCCATTCAGGCCCGTGGAGAGCCGGATTGGGCGTACTAAGAAGAACTAGTACATCGTTGCAATTGCAAATCCAGAAAGGCGACATTTCCGGGCCTCTTGTTGTCTTTTTACAACACGGCCTTAAGGCGTAGTCAGCCCGCTGCCGCCCCGCCGAAGGCTGCGCTTGACGCTGCCCGGACTGCGCCTTAATCGATCGGTTAAACAGCTTTCCAATGAAAAGGAATCGAAATCATGGCGACAGCCTATATCGTTGATGCAGTGCGCACGGCCGGTGGCCGCCGCGGTGGCAAGCTGGCCGGGGTTCACCCGGTCGATCTGGCTGCCGCCTCGCTCGATCACCTGGTCGGCAAGACCGGGATCGATCCCAATGCCGTTGACGATGTGGTGATGGGCTGCGTCAGCCAGGCCGGGCAGCAGGCGATGCAGGTCGGCCGCAATGCCGTGCTGGCCTCCAAGACCCTGCCGCAGTCGACCCCGGCAGTGACGATCGACCGCCAGTGCGGTTCCTCGCAGCAGGCGATCCAGTTCGCTGCCCAGGCGGTGATGAGCGGGATTCAGGACGTGGTGATCGCCGCCGGGATCGAAAGCATGACCCGCGTGCCGATGGGTTCCAACGCCAGCTTTCACATGAAGGAAGGCCTGGGGCACTACAAGTCGCCCGGGCTTGAGGCGAAGTATCCCGGCGTCATGTTCAGCCAGTTCATGGGCGCGGAAATGATCGTCAAGAAGCATGGCTTCTCGAAGGATGACCTCGACCGGTTCGGCCTCTCCAGCCACCAGAAGGCGATTGCCGCCACCAATGCCGGGGCCTTCACGGACGAGATCGTGCCGATCGAGATCGAAACGCCCGATGGCATGGCCTGGCACACGGTGGACGAAGGAATCCGCTTCGATGCCACGCTGGAAGGCATCGCCGGGGTGAAGCTGATCAGCGAAGGCGGTTCGCTGACTGCCGCGACCTCCAGCCAGATCTGCGACGGCTCCTCCGCCGCGCTGGTCGTCTCGGAAGCGGCGCTCAAGCGCTACAACCTGACCCCGCTCGCCCGGATCCACACCCTGACCGTGACGGCGGGCGATCCGGTGATCATGCTGGAAGAGCCGCTGTTCGCCACCGACAAGGCGCTGGCCAAGGCCGGCCTGTCGATCAATGACATCGACCTTTACGAAGTGAACGAGGCCTTTGCCTCGGTGCCGATGGCCTGGCTCAAGCACACCGGGGCCGATCCGGACAAGCTCAACGTCAATGGCGGCGCGATCGCGCTGGGCCACCCGCTGGGCGCCTCGGGCACCAAGCTGATGGCCACGCTGCTCCATGCGCTGAAGGCGCGCGGCGGCAAGTATGGTTTGCAGACGATGTGCGAAGGCGGCGGTGTCGCCAACGTCACCATTGTTGAAATGTGCTGATTTTTGAACGGAGTATCCTGAAATGAAACTCGACAACACTGTTGCCGCCGTGGTTACCGGCGGCGCTTCGGGCCTCGGTGCCGCCACGGCCCGCGCGCTCGCCGCCAAGGGCGTGAAGGTCGCCATCTTCGACCTGCAGGCCGAAAAGGGCGAAGCCATGGCGGCCGAGATCGGCGGCGTGTTCTGCGAAGTGAACGTGATGGACGATGCCAGCGTCGACGCCGGTTTCGCCAAGGCCCGCGCGGCCCACGGGCAGGAGCGGATCCTGGTCAACTGCGCCGGCACCGGCAATGCGATCAAGACCGCCAGCCGCAGCAAGGAAGACGGCTCGATCAAGCACTTCCCGCTCGATGCCTTCAACTGGATCATCCAGATCAACCTGGTCGGCACCTTCCGCTGCATCGCCAAGTCGGCGGCGGGCATGATGACGCTCGATCCGCAGGAAGACGGTGATCGCGGCGCGATCGTCAACACCGCTTCGGTCGCGGCTGAAGACGGCCAGATCGGCCAGGCCGCCTATTCGGCCTCGAAGGCCGGTGTGGTCGGCATGACCCTGCCGATCGCCCGCGACCTTTCGGGCGAAGGCATCCGCGTGAACACCATCCTGCCGGGCATCTTCAACACCCCGCTGCTGGCCGCCGCGCCGCAGCCGGTGAAGGACGCGCTGGGCGCTTCGGTGCCCTATCCCAAGCGCCTCGGCGATCCGGTGGAATATGCCAACCTTGCCATGTGCATGATCGAGAACGGCTATTTCAACGGCGAGGACGTGCGCCTTGATGGTGCCATCCGCATGGCGCCGCGTTAAGTTTGCACCGCCTTCCGGCCCAGGGCGGGCTGCGAACGGCCGGTTTCTGCGCTTCCGGTGCTCACGACCCACAAGGTCGCTGCGCGCCGGTTCTCGAAACCAGCCATTCTCGCTCCCCCCTGGGCCGGAATTCGGCACAAACTTGCCAAGACTGAAAAGAAGAACCGGGAGAGTTGGGCATGGGTTACTCGCAGATCGATCTTCACATTGGCGAAGGGATCGCCACGCTCACGCTCAACCGGCCGGAAAAGATGAACGCCTTTACCGGCACGATGATGGCCGAAATCAACGACGCCATGGATCGTACCGATGCCGATGACAGCGTGCGGGCGGTCATTTTCACCGGGGCGGGTGACCGGGCCTTTTGCGCCGGGGCCGACCTGACGCCGGAGGACGGCCGCGCGGTCTTTGCAGATTCGACGCCGGTTGAGAGCCTGTCCGATCCGCGCGTGCGCGATGGCGGCGGCTTGCTCACGCTGCGCCTTTATCAGTCGAAGAAGCCGCTGATCTCGGCCTGCAACGGCGCGGCTGTGGGTGTGGGCGTGACCATGCAGCTGCCGATGGATATCCGCCTGGCCAGCGAGAATGCCCGCTATGGCTTTGTCTTCGCGCGGCGCGGGATCGTGCCGGAAGCCTGCTCCAGCTGGTTCCTGCCCAAGATCGTCGGGATCAACCAGGCGCTGGAATGGTGCATGACCGGGCGGATCTTCGGCGCCGAGGAAGCGCTGAAGGGCGGTCTGATCCGCTCGATCCATGCGCCCGGCGAACTGATCGACGCGGCGCGCGGCCTGGCCCGCGAGATTGCCGACAACACCTCTGCCGTGTCGGTTGCCATGACCCGGGCGATGCTGTGGCGGATCCCCTCGGGCGATCATCCGATGGAAGCCCACAAGGTCGACAGCCGCGCGATCTATCGCCTGTCGAAGGGGGCTGACGCGAAGGAAGGTGTGCAAAGCTTCCTCGAGAAGCGGCCCCCGGCCTTCCCTGCGAAGGTTTCGAGCGATATGCCTGACTTTTATCCGTGGTGGGGAGAGGAGCCGCCCTTCGCATGAGTTCGAAGCCGCTTGCCGCCGAAGCCGATGTGCCCCCCGGTGCGCGTGAACTGCTGCTGCAAACCGCGTCGGACATCATGCGCGAAGGGGATATCGTCGATATCTCGCTGTCCGAACTGTCGCTGCGTTCCGGGCTGAACTCGGCGCTGGTGAAGTATTATTTCGGCAACAAGGCCGGGCTGATGAAGGCCCTGCTCGACCGTGACATGGAAGACATCGTCCACGCGGTCGATGCGCTGATGGCCAAGGACATGAGCCCCGAGGCGCGGCTGCGCCGTCATATCGGGGCCATGGTCGATACCTATTTCAAGACGCCCTATCTCAACCGCCTGCTGATGCGGCTGGTGCGCGAAAGCGATGCCGAGGAAGCCCAGCGGATCGCCGATTCCCACCTGCTGCCGCTGCACCGCGCCTATGACCGGCTGATCCGCGAAGGGGTGAAGGCCGGCGTGTTCCGCGATGTCGATCCGCAGCTGTTCTATTTCACTGCCACCGGCGCGGCTGACCGGTTCTTTTCCGCGCGGCTGGTGCTCAAGCACTGCTTCGACCGCGACACCCTGACCGAGGAACTGCGCGATCGCTATCGCGATCACTGCATCGACTTCATCATGGCCGGCATCCTCGCGCACAACTGACGGGAAGGCCCCCATGGACGGGCAGTGGCATATCGGGGTGATCGGCGGCTCGGGCCTGGCGGCTGGCGTGGGGATCGAGCAAGCCCAGGAGATCCCGGTCGAAAGCCCGTTCGGCGATCCCTCGGCCCCGGTCACCACCGGCACGATCGGCGGCGTGCGCGTCACCTTCCTGCCCCGCCACGGGATCGGCCACGCGATCCCGCCGAACATGGTCAATTACCGCGCCAACATCGACGTGCTGAAGCGCTGCGGCGTGACCGACGTGATTGCGCTCTCCGCGATCGGTTCGCTCAATCCCGCGATGGCGCCGGGGCACCTGGTGGCGGTCGACCAGTTCATCGACCGCACGGTCAGCCGCGTGGCCAGCTTCTTTGGCCCCGGGCTGGTCGCCCATGTCAGCCTGGCCGATCCGGTCTGCCCGCGGCTGGCCGCTGGCCTCGCCGATGCGGCCGAGGTGGAGGAAGCGCGCGTCCATCGCGGCGGCTGCTACCTTGCGATGGAGGGTCCGCAGTTTTCGACCCGCGCCGAAAGCCGGCTCTATCGCAAGTGGGGTGGCGACGTGATCGGGATGACCGCCATGCCCGAGGCCCGCCTCTCCCGCGAGGCGGAACTGCCCTATGCCCTGCTCGGCATGGTCACCGATTACGACAGCTGGCGCGAGAGCGAGGCCGGGGTCGAGGCGAGCGAAGTGCTGGAAGTGATGCGTGCCAATGTCGCGCTGGCCCAGCGGGTGCTGCGCCGGTTCCTGGCCAGCCTGCCCCGGCTGCGCAGCGCCAGCCCGATCGACACCGCGCTGGAACACGCGATCATGACCGCCCCGGCCCAGCGCGATCCGGTGCTGGTGGCGAAGCTGGGTGCCGTGGCTGGAAGGGTACTGCAATGAGCGAGCTTGTGCTGCACGACTACTGGCGCTCGTCGGCATCCTATCGGGTGCGCATTGCGCTCAGCCTGAAAGGCCTGTCGTGGACTTCCCACCAGGTTGATCTGGTGACTGGCGAACAGTCCGGAGAAGATCATCGGGCCCGCAATCCGCTGGGACTGGTGCCGGTGCTGGAAGTCGATGGTGAGGCCATTGCCCAGTCGCTGGCGATCATCGACTATCTTGACGCGCGCTGGCCCGAACCGCGCCTGCTGCCCGCCGATCCGATGGCGCGGGCGCTGGTGCTGGGCCGGGCGATGACGATCATTTCCGAGATCCACCCGCTGCAGAACCTGCGCGTGCTCAATTACCTGCGCGGGCCGCTGGGACAGGACGAGGCTGGTGTTACCGCCTGGCTGCACCGCTGGCTGGGGCAGGGGTTGGCCGCGCTTGAAGCAGTCGCCCCTGAGCACGGGCTGTTCGGCGGCGCGGAACCGAACCTGATCGACGTCTGCCTGGTTCCGCAAATGTACAGTGCCCGCCGTTTTGCCCTGCCACTGGAGCCGCTGCCCCGGCTGGTCCGGATCGACGAAGCCCTGCGCGCGCGGCCGGATTTCGCCGCTGCGGCACCGGAAGCGGTCAAGCCGGCGTAACTTGGCCCGGCCTGACAAAGCTTGGCCTGACAAACCGGTTGCACTAGTAACCGATTCGATGGCCCAGAATCTCTCCCGGCTGGCGGATTTCCTGCCCTACCTGATGTCGGTCACGACCAATGCGGTGAGCGACATGATCGCGGGTGAGTATCGCGCGCGGTTTGGCCTCAAGATTCCCGAATGGCGGGTCATGGCGGTGCTCGGCGATGCCGGGCCGCAGACCCAGCGCATGCTGGTGGGCGCGACCCGGATGGACAAGGTGGCGGTCAACCGCGCCTGCAAGGTGCTGGAAGAGCGCGGCCTGGTGGGGCGCAACCCCAATTCGGCCGATGGCCGGTCCCACCACATCGAACTGACAGCGGCAGGGCGGGCGGTTCATGCCGAGATCATGCCGCTGGCGCTCGACATGGAACGGCGCATCTTTGCCTCGCTGTCGGCCGCGGAGGTGGCGCAGTTCAAGGATCTGCTGGCGCGGATCAACGCCCGGGTCACCGAACTCGAACAGGCGTGATCAGCGCCGAAATGGAGCAAGTGCAATGAAGCTAGCCAGTCTGTCTGGAGGCCGCGATGGCCGCCTTGTGGTCGTCAGCCGGGACCTGGCCTGGTACGCCGAGGCCAGCCACGTCTGCCCGACGCTGCAGGCCGCGCTGGACGATTGGGACCGGCACGAGCCGGTGCTGCGCGCCCTTGCGCAGGAACTGGAATACGGTGCGATCCCGCGCGAACGCTTTCACGAGCGCGAGGCCCTCGCGCCGCTGCCGCGCGCTTACCAGTGGGCCGATGGTTCGGCCTATGTCAATCACGTCGAACTGGTGCGCAAGGCGCGCGGCGCCGTGCTGCCGGAGAGCTTCTGGCACGATCCGCTGATGTACCAGGGCGGCAGCGACGACCTGCGCGGGGCCCGTGCCCCGATCACCCTGGCGGACGAGGCCTGGGGCTGCGACATGGAAGCCGAGATCTGCGTGGTGACCGGCGACGTGCCGCAGGGGATCTCGCCTGCCGCGGCGCTCGATCACATCCGCCTGGTCGGGTTGGTCAACGACGTTTCGCTCCGCAACCTGATCCCGGACGAGCTGGCCAAGGGCTTTGGCTTTGTCCAGTCGAAGCCGGCCAGCCATTTCTCCCCGGTCTTTGTCACGCCCGACGAACTGGGCGAGGCCTGGTCGGGTGGGCGGCTGAACCTGGTGCTCAGTGTCGACCTCAATGGCGATCCGTTCGGCCGCGCCGAGGCGGGTGAGGAATGCACCTTCGATTTCGGCACGCTGATTGCCCATCTGGCCAAGACCCGCCGGGTGATGGCCGGTTCGATCATCGGTTCGGGGACCGTTTCCAACCGCGATCCCGATGGTTCGCCGGGGCGGCCCTGCAAGGACGGCGGGCGCGGCTATTCCTGCATCGCCGAGCAGCGAATGGTCGAGACGATCGCCAGCGGGGCGCCGACCACCCCGTTCCTGCGGCATGGCGATACCGTGCGGATCGAGATGCGCGACCGGGCGGGTCATTCGGTGTTTGGCGCGATCGAGCAAAGCGTCGTTCCGGTCTGAACCAAGCATAGCAAGAAACGAAGCGGGGCGGCTTCCTCTCGGAAACCGCCCCGCACCGGGTACCCCATCCCGACTGAGACTTATCCGCCGCCCTTGGCGGGACCGTCGCTGCTGAAGGCATCGGCGATCGAGCAGGCCGCCGGGCCAAGGATCACCACGAACAGCACCGGCAGGATGAACAGGATCAGCGGCACGGTCATGATCGCGGGCAGACGGGCGGCCTTTTCCTCGGCGCGCATCATGCGCTCGTTGCGGAATTCGGCGGAGAGCACGCGCAGGGCCGAGGCCAGCGGCGTACCATAGCGCTCGGTCTGGACCATGGTGGTGGTCACGCCCTTCACCGCTTCCAGATCGACGCGCCAGGCGAGGTTCTCGAAGGCCTGGCGGCGTTCGCTGAGGAACGACAGTTCGATCGCGGTCAGGGCGAATTCGTCGCCCAGCTCGGGATAGGCCCGGCCCAGTTCGCGGGCCACGCGGTTGAAGGCGGCGTCCACGGTCAGACCCGCTTCGGCGCAGATCACCAGCAGGTCGAGTGCATCGGGCAGACCCTTGCGGATTGCGTCGGTGCGCTTGGAGATCATGTTCTGGATGTAGATTTCCGGGCCCTTGTAGCCGATGCCGACGGCAGCGGCGAAACCCATCAGCCGCTTCACCCCGCCCCAGTCGGGGAAGTAGTTGATGCCATAGATCATGAAGCCGGCAAAACCACCCAGCACGATCGGCAGCACGGCCCGGGCGAAGATCACCACGATGCCGAGTTCCTTCTTGCGCACCCCGGCCTGGGCCAGTTTCTGCTGGATCCCGTCGAGCTGGCTCTGCTGCAGCACTTTCAGTGCCGACAGCGCGTCCTTCATCTTGTCGGTCGTCTCGTTCTTGCGGACGAGCTTGGCGCGCTTCTTGGCGGTCTGGGTGATGATCCCGGTCTTGAGCTGGTCGCGCCGCTCGTTGAGCGCCTTGACCCGTTTGGCCATGGGATCGCGGATCGTGATCGCGGTGTAGATCGCGAACATCACCGCCATGGCGGCAAGACCGGCGAGGATCGAGCCGACCCAGACGACGTCGACGCCGAGGAGCGTGGGACCGGGAGGGGTGTTCATCATTGTCCGTGCCTGTCCCTGCTCAGATTTCGAAACTGACCATCTTGGCCATGATGAAGGCGCCGATGCTCATCCACACCAGCCCGCCCAGGCCGGTCACGATCAGGCGATCATCGGTAAAGAAGCCGCCCAGGTAATTCGGGTTGATCCAGTAGATCATCGCGAAGACGATGAAGGGCAGGGCGCCAACGATATAAGCCGAAGCCTTTGATTCCGAGCTCATCGCGCGGATCTTGAGCTTCATCTGGGCGCGCTTGCGCAGCACGTCGGCCAGATTCGACAGCGTTTCCGCCAGGTTGCCCCCGGTTTCCCGCTGGATCGCGAGCGTGATGCAGAAGAAGCTGAACTCGGGCGTGTTGAGCCGGTCGGCGGTTTCCTGGAGGGCGTCTTCCATGGTCTTGCCGATCTTGATCCGCTCGGTGATCAGCTTGAATTCCTCACCTACCGGGCCGGGTACCTCGCTGGCCACCACGCCCAGGGTCTCGGTCACCGGCAGGCCGGACCGCAGGCCGCGGACCAGCAGTTCGATCGCGTCCGGGAACTTGGTGGTGAAGGCGTTGGAACGCTTGCCGATGAAATAGCCGACAACCATGTGCGGCAGGCCGGCACCGATCAGCAGGCCCACACCCAGGGCCAGGCCGGGCGCCCCGGTGCGCAGGAAGATCAGCACGGTAAGGGCCAGGGCAAGGCCACCAGAGGCGTAGAGATACTGGGTCAGCGACCAGTTCTTGCCGGTCCGGTGCAACCGCATTTCCAGCGCGGCGATCCGGCTTTCGGACCCCGCGATCTGGTGCATCTTGGGCTTGCGCGCGGCGACGGCCTTCTTCAGCTGGGCCTCGACCTTGTCGGTCGTGCTTTCGGAGTGGCGATAACGCACACCTTCCAGCCGCCGGGCCGCCTCCTTGGCCGGCGAGGGACCGCTAAAGGCCAGATAGCCCAGCACCATGAACGCCATCAGGCCCACAGCGATCAGGAGCAGTTGGGTGATTTCCATGGTGCGCTAGGGCCTTGTTGCAGTTGAACGGCTTTGCAGTTGAACGGCGGACGGTTTCAGGCCTGGACCTTGGCCGGGGCAGCAGGCTCCTTCGCCTTCTTCGGCAGCAGCGACTTGAGGTCGAACTTGCCGAGCAGCGAGGACTTGCCCTTGACCGCTTGTTCGGCCGGCTCGCCTTCACCAACGCCCTGCACCGCCTTGGCGATGTCGCGGATCACCACGCCGGCCTTGGCCGAACGGTTAGCATCGGCAAAGGTCTGGCCCAGCTTGGCGGCATTGGCCGCGGCCTTGGCATCGAACGGAATGGTGAAACCGATCTTGCGTTCGATCGAGGCTTCGAAATCGGCCTTGCTGATCTCGCCATTGCCCGGCTGGACCTTGTTGGCGACCACGATCGTCTGCAGGTGCCCGGCGTTGCCCTTCAGCCACGACAGGATGCGGATGGCATCACGCGCGCCGGCCAGGGTCATTTCCGTGACCAGCAGCACGACGTTCACGTCGTTCAGCAGGTGCGGGAAATTGATCAGCATGTTGCGCGGCAGATCGATCACCGTCATCTCGAAGGCCTGGCGGAACTCTTCCTGCAACTGCACGAAGGCCGCGCCATCGGTCATCAGCGGCGAGTTGATCGGCGCCTCGGCCGACAGGATCGCCAGGTGGTCGTTGGCGCGGATCATGGCGCGTTCGATGAACAGCCCGTCGATCCGGCCCGGATTCTCGATCGCGTCGGTCAGGCCGCGGCCCGGTTCGAGGTCAAGCGCGAGCGCGCCGGTGCCGAAGTGGATGTCGAGATCGAGCAGCGCGGTCGGCTGCTTTTCATCGCCGCTGTAAAGCCAGGCCAGCGAGGTCGCGATGGTCGAGGCGCCCACGCCGCCGCGGGTGCCGATCACGGCAACCGAGACATGCTTCTTGGCGGCGGCCGGATCGTGGTTCTTCGGTGCCGCGAATACCGCCTGGGCGGCAACCAGGGCATCGCGCACCTGGCCGGGCGAAAGCGGCTTCAGCAGATAGTCGTGGATGCCGCTGGCCAGCAGGTCGCGGTAAAGGCGCACGTCGTTGACCTGGCCGACCGCGATCACCACCGTGCCGGGTTCGCAGACCTCGGCCAGGGCGTTGATGTCGCTCAGCGGATCGCCGCTTTCCGACAGGTCGACCAGCAGGATGTTGGGGCTGGCCGAGATCGAGAGCGACTGCACCGCGTTGCGCAGGCCGCCCTTGTTGCACTTCTCGGGGGCCCAGCCCATTTCGATCACGACCGGGCGCAGCACGTCGAGCGCGGCGTCGTCGCAGATGAAGGCGCTGAAGGTATCGCGGCTGCCGGCCGGACCGGGTTTCCAGGGAGCATTCATGGCTTACTTCCCGCTCTGCGTGTTGTTTTCTTTCAGACCGCCTGCACCGGTTGGCTTGGCTTCGCGATAGGTGTCGATCGCCTTGGTCGAGCTCATCGTCACGGTCGCGCCCTTGCCGGTGGCACCCTTGAGCAGGTGTTCCGGATCGGCGACCATCGCCGCGAGGTTCGAGTTCGAGGCGCAGCCGTAATTGCTGCTGGTGGCGTTGTAGAGGTTGGCATCGGATTTGGCGGACCAGTCCGGGCAGCCCGGCACCGAGGCCGAGGAGCGCGTGACCACGATCCGCACCGTGCCGGCATTGACCGCGCCGGGGGTGACCGGCGCATCGGCGCTGACCAGCATCCCGAAGCGGCCGGCAACCGCTTCGACCGCGGCCAGGGTTGCGCCGCTGGCCAGCGGATCGTCGATCGAGATCCGATCGCCGTAGCGCAGGTCCATCGCCTCGAACCAGCCGGACAGGCGGCGGGCCTCGGGCAGCGACAGGCCGCCGGGGCCGGTCGTCACGTCGAGCGTGTAATTGGTGCGGCTGACCACCGGCTGGTGGACGCTTTCCAGGCTCGGGTTGGTCGGCATGCTGCCGCAACCGGCCAGGGCAAGCCCCAGCGAGATCGAGAGTGCGGCGCCAAGCGCCCTGCGGGATTTCACCTTGTGCATCGTCATTCCCCCTCTCAGTTCAGGCTGAAGCCGGGCGCTGCGTCCTTGGTGGTCGCGGCGGTACGGGTCTTTTTCGGGCTGCGCTTCTCGGCCGGCTGCGGAACGGCCGGGGGCAGGTCGAGATCGCCCACCTTCGGGGCCGGCGCGCCATTGGGGGCGGCACTCGGCTTGGGCCGGTCGCCACCGGTCTTGCCGTTGTTTTCCATGTTGCCGAAGTAACGCTGGATATCGTCGGGGTTCTGGAACCCGTCGGTCGGCAGCTTGATCTCGTTGGCGTCGACCGGGTTGACGAGGTAAGGCGTCACCACGATCACCAGCTCGGTTTCGCCGCGCTGGAAATTGGTCGAGCGGAACAGCGAGCCCAGGATCGGCAGGTCACCGGCACCGGGCATCTTCTTCACCGTGTTCTGGGCGCTGTTGCCCATCAGGCCGGCGATCATGAAGCTCTGGCCCGAACCCAGTTCGATCGTGGTTTCGGCGCGGCGCACGGTCAGGGCCGGCACGTTGAAGCCGTTCAGCACGATCGAGCCCTGGCTGGACAGCTCGGACACTTCCGGGCGGACCCGGATCGAGATGCGGCCATTGGCCAGAACCGTCGGCGTATAGGCCAGGCTGACCCCGAACTTCTTGTATTCGACCGAGGTGGTGCCCAGACCCTGGCTGACCGGGATCGGGTATTCGCCGCCGGCCAGGAAGTCCGCCGTCTCGCCCGACAGGGCGGTCAGGTTCGGTTCCGAAAGGCTGGTCACCAGGCCCAGCTGCTCGCCGATATCGAGCGCGCCAAGCAGGTTCATCCCGAACAGCTTGGTCTGGGCGGCCAGCGTGGTGCCGATCGCTGCAGGCGATACAGATGAGCCGTCAATCGTGATGGTCTTCGTGGGATCGCTTGGATCCGTCATCATGATCTTGGGCTTGCTGCCTACGCCCAAAGTCTGTCCGGGCCCGGCATACATGTTGGGGGCAAAGCCGGCGCGGCCCTGACCAATGCCGAACTGGAAGCCACCGGAGCCATCCATTGTGGTCAGGTTGACCCCCAGCGACTTGACCAGCGAACGGCTGACCTCGGCAAACTTGACGCGCAGGTTGACCTGCAGCGGGGTCGCCATCTTCAGCCGGGAAATGACGTTGGCTTCCTTGCCCATGAAGGCCTGGACAAGCCGGGTCGCTTCGGCACCGTCCTCGGGCGAGGCGATCGTGCCGGTCAGCAGCACGGTGGCCGTACCCATGGTCGACACCGCGATCTTGGCATCCGGCATGGCAACCCGCAGCATCTGGTCGACGCTGTCGATGTTCGAACCGACGCGGATGTTGGCTGACCAGATCACTTCGCCGGCGGCATTGCTGGCATAGACGGTGGTCGTCCCGCCGGCCTTGCCGAAGACATAGAGCTGCCGCTGCGATTTCACCTGGACATCGGCGATCGAGTCGTTGGCGACGAAGACATCCGCCATCGTGCCGTTGACCGTGATGAGCTGCCCGCGTCCGATCGACAGGGCAATGTCATTGGCCGGACGGTTGACCGACTGGGCCTGGGCCGGGGCGGCGGCAACGAGGGCCAGCGGGGCCATCGCGCAGGTCGCGCCGAGCAGGGTGGAGAACAGGCGTTTCATCGGCTTGCCTTTCATCGCGACGCGCTTGGCGAGGATGGGGTTCTGGTTCATCTCAACGGGCTCCCACCGGTTCGGCGACGGTTTCCTTGCCGCGGGTCACGCGGACAACGGGACCGGCACGGACCACAGGCTCGCGGCCGGCCGGGCCAGCGGCCACGGCAGGGTTGCGGGCGGTCAGCTGGCGGGCCAGTTGTTCAGGGCTGGGCGGCAGGTTGCGCGTCTGGAAGCGCGACACATCGCCACCGGTCACGAAAGTGGTGCCGCCATCGAGCGGGCGGTTCATCGCCTGGCCCAGCAGCTTTTCTTCCTGCTCGCGGCTGGCGCCGGCCGGAACCTTGACAGTGCCGCTGGCAATCGCCTGGTCAAGCTCGGCCTGGTTATCGGCCAGGCTGCGCAGCGAGAGGCTGATCGTGCCGATGGTCTGGGCGACGGCCACCTTTTCAGCGATCTTCGGCGTCACTTCGACCGTGACGGTGCGGAAGGCGCGAACCACGGTCTTGCCTTCGACGGTCTCGCTTTCGGTCGACTGGTCGGTGGCGAGCACGCGGACATTGCGCAGGATTGTCTCGGCGGTCTTCAGCGCTTCGGCGGAGCCCTGCGCGCGCACCGTCTGGGTCAGCACCAGGTCAACCCGGTCACCCGGGAAAACGAAGCCGCCAACGCCGGTCTTCTGGGAAACGGGGATGGTGACAGCGCGCATGCCCGGGCCAAGCGCCGCAGCGAGGAACCCGCGGTCGCCCGGCGAAACGAGCGCGCCCTGGGTAACCGGCTGGCCGGCGGTGACCGGATAGCGGACCACCGTACCGAGCAGCTTGTTCATGTCGGCCTCGCCGTCGATGAAATAGGCGTCCTGCACCATTTCCTTCGGCCATTGCTGGAACGAGATCGAGTCGGCCGTGATGATCGTGCCGACCGGCAGGGCGCGCTGCGCCACCAGCACCTTGGGACCCTGCGGGACCTGCTGGGCCGCTTCGGCCTTGGGAGCGGAACCGCCGGTCAGCAGGCTCCTTGCAGCCATGGCCGTGCCGATCGCAATGACCAGCGCGCCAAGCAGCAGCATCAGCTTCTTCTTATCCATGGCTTTGCGAGCCCCCTAGAAAGATCCTGTCAATCGGATCGCTTGATCGCCTAAAGTGGTTAAAATCCGGTTCACCCCAGCCCGCCTGTCAGGACGGATGCCTGAGCGGCGGGAAGAAACTGGTTGGCCAGCACCCACAGCCCGGCCGCGGAGATGGCGACGCCATAGGGCACCGCCAGTCGCTCGGGCCGCCGCCGGGCCTTGTGCCAGACGGCCAGGACCAGGGTCAGCACGCCGCCGAGCAGCGCCATGATCACCACCAGCTTGAGGAACACCGCCGGGCTGAGCCACAGCGCCAGCGCGGTCAGCAGCTTCACGTCGCCGCCGCCCATCGCGCGGATCGCGAACAGCCCGGCACAGACCGCAAAGGTCAGCACCGCAACGCCCAGCTGCCAGGCCAAGTCCGGCCACAATGCCAGACCGCTGGCCCACCAGAACAGCGGGGCGGTGGCGGCAATGGCCAGATTGAGCCAGTTGTCGATCTGGCGGCGGCGGATGTCGGTAAAGGCGGCAACCAGCAGCGCGATTGCCAAGGCCCCCAGCAGTACGTATTGAAAATCGACGTTCGGCATTGCCCGCCCCCTGGTATCAGGGGCTTGGATACAGGGCAGGGCTTACCAAAAAGTAACCAACGCCAAGAGGCTGGAATTAGCCAAATGCCCGCTCCGTTCGATCGCCGGTCCATTCCCGAGGGTGCCGTGGAGGGAACCTGGCAGGCCGCCGATGGGCAGGCCATCCGCCGGATCGACTGGGCCAATTCCGCCCCGCGCGGCAGCGTGCTGTTCCTGGGCGGGCGGGCCGACTTTTACGAGAAGTACCTCGAGGCCCTGGCCCATTGGCAGGGCCGGGGCTGGAACGTGACCAGTTTCGACTGGCGCGGGCAGGGCGGATCGGGCCGCTTGGGACTGGATCCCTATACCGGCCATATCGATGATTACGCCACCTGGGTGGCCGATCTTGCGGCCTTCTGGCGCGATTGGCGCGCCCGCATGCCGGCGCCGCATATCGTGATCGGCCATTCGTTGGGGGGGCACCTGGCACTCCGGGCCGCCGCCGAGGGCGTGATCGATCCGGCGCGGCTGGTGCTCTGCGCGCCAATGCTGGGGCTGCGCGATGCCAACATGCCCGATGGCCTGCTGCACTGGGTGGCGAAGGCCATGTGCCGCATCGGCGATTCCCGTCGTCCGGCCTGGAAATGGAGCGAAAAGCCCGGACAGCCGCCGGACAGCCGCGGCGATCTGCTGACCCACGATGCCGAGCGCTATGCTGACGAATTGTGGTGGCGCGCAGCCCGGCCGGAACTGGTCATGGGGCCGGGCAGCTGGGGCTGGGTCGAGCGGGCCTATGCCTCGATGCGCTGGCTCGCGCGCGCCGATGTGCTGGCGCGGGTCCGCCTGCCGGTGCTGATCCTGGCAACCGAGCGCGACCAGCTGGTCAGCTTCAAGGCGATTGTCCGCGCGGCCCAGCGCTTGCCAGCCTGCGATCTGGTGCGCCATGGCGAAGAAGCACGGCACGAAATCCTGCGTGAGGCCGATCCGGTGCGCCTCGCCGCCCTCGCGCGGATCGACGCCTTCATCGACGGAGCCAGGGTTTGAGCGAAGGGTTCGATTTCGCGATTGTCGGTGCCGGGATTGCGGGGGCCTCGCTGGCGGCGGGGCTCGCGCCGCATGGCCGCGTCCTGCTGCTCGAGGCGGAGGACCGGCCCGGTTACCACTCCACCGGGCGCTCTGCGGCCTTCTGGACCGAGAGCTATGGCGGGCCGATGGTCCAGCCATTGACCACCGCTTCCGGCCCCATCCTCCACCAGCACGGCTTCCTCCAACCACGCGGCGCACTCACCCTGGCCCGGCAGACCGAGTTGGCCGAGCTTGAGGCCTTTGCCGCCGAGTTCCGCGCCCTGGGTGTGCGGGTCGACGATCTCGACCGGTCGGCGCTGGAACAGCGCTTGCCCGGGCTGAAAGGCGAATGGGTGCGCGGCGCCTACGAACCCGACTGCTGCGATATCGACGTGGCCGGCCTGCACCAGCACTGGCTTGCCGCGGCGCGCCTGGGCGGGGCCGAACTATGGACCCGCGCGCGGCTCGAACGGGCCGGGCGGGCAGCGGACGGCTGGACGCTGGCGCTCGCCGATGGTCGAACGGCGCAGGCCGCGATCCTGATCAATGCCGCCGGGGCCTGGGCCGATCCGGTGGCTGAATGCGCCGGGGTACAGCCACTCGGCGTGCAGCCCTATCGCCGCACCGTCGCGCAATTGCGACTGGCCGAAGGGCCACCCGCCGATCTGCCGCTGGTGCTGGGGATCGACGGATTGTTCTATTTCAAGCCGGAAGCCGGGCGGCTGTGGCTCAGCCCGCATGACGAGACCCCCTCTCCGGCCTGCGATGCCGCGCCCGAGGAGCTGGACGTGGCGATCGCGATTGACCGGTTCGAAGCGGTGGTCGACTGGCCGATCACGCGGATCGAGCACCGCTGGGCGGGCCTGCGCTCCTTCGCGCCGGATCGCCTGCCGGTCTATGGCTTCGATCCCGACCAGCCCGGTTTCTTCTGGTTTGCCGGGCAGGGCGGCTTCGGCATCCAGACCGCCCCGGCGGCGGCGGACCTGGCCGTGGACCTGCTGCTGGGCCGGACGGGCGGGGCGGTCGATCCCGCCCCCTATGCGCCGCGCAGGTTTCGCTAGCGAATCAATGTTTTTGGGTTACTCTGCCCGGGTTCTCGCAACCACCAAGGAGTCCGCGTGATGGCCCACAAGTTCGAGATCTACAAGGACAAGGCCGGTGAGTATCGCGTCCGTTTCAAGTACAATTCGGAAGTGATGTTCTCGACCGAAGGTTACGCCAGCAAGGCCTCGGCCGAAAACGCGATCGCCTCGATCAAGAAGAACGGGCCGGACGCACCGATCGAAGACAACAGCTAGGCGTTTCGGCTCAGTCCTGACCGATCCGCAAGGCGGCGTCGCTGGCCAGGCGGTCGGCGCGCTCGTTTTCGGGATGGCCGTCGTGGCCCTTGACCCAGATCCAGTCGATCCGGTGGCGCCCTTTGGCTGACCATAGTTCCTGCCAGAGGTCGGCATTGAGCACGGGCTTCTTCGCGGCGTTCTTCCAGCCGTTCTTCTGCCAGCCGAAGATCCACTTGGTGATCCCGTCGATCACATAGCGGCTGTCGGTATGGAGTGCGACGTGGCAGGGCTCTTTCAGCGCGGTCAGCGCACGGATCACGGCGGTCAGTTCCATCCGGTTGTTGGTGGTCTGCGGCTCGTGCCCGGAAAGTTCCTTTTCGTGCTGGCCCATGCGCAGCACCGCGCCCCAGCCGCCGGGGCCGGGATTGCCCTTGCAGGCGCCGTCAGTGAAAATCTCCACCCGCTTCATGGTGCGGCGAAGAGCCCGGCATTGGCCGGATCGCCATAGAAGCTGAGGCGCCGGGCATAGGCGAGCGGGTCCTTGCGGGTCACCAGGGCATCGGCCGGGGTGTTCACCCAGTCCCAGGCCCGGGTCATGGCAAAGCGCAGCGAGGCCCCCTGGGCCAGCAGCGGCAAGGCCGCCCGCTCGGCCGGTTCCAGCGGCCGCACCGCCTCGTATCCGGTCAGCAGGGCGGCCGAGAGCGCGGGATCGAACCGTTTGCCGTCGTTCGAGAAACACCAGGCGGCGTGGGTGACCGCCAGGTCATAGGCGAGCAGGTCAGTGCAGGCGAAGTAGAAGTCGATCAGCCCCGCCACCCGGTTGCCCAGCATCAGGACATTGTCGGGAAACAGGTCGGCGTGGATCGTGCCGCGCGGCAGGTCGGCGGGCCAGGCCGCGATCACGGCCGGCAGCTCGCGCGCCACCTGTGCGGCAAAGCCCTGGTCGATCGCGGCAAGGCCATCCGGCCCCAGGGCATCGGCCAGCCGCTGCCATTCGGTCGGGCCCATACCATTGGCGCGGGTCGCCGGGAAATCGGCGGCGGCGAGGTGCAACTGGGCGAGCGCCCGGCCCACCGCCTCGGCCTGGCCTGGGGTGGGCGCGCTGACCGAAACGCCCGGCAGGAACTCGATCAGGGCAATCGCCTTGCCATCAAGCAGGCGAAAGCGCTGGCCCGCGCGGTCGTGGATCGTGCGCGGCACCGGGCAATCCTTGTCGGCCAGGTGATCGAGCAGGGCCAGGAAGAACGGCAGGTCTTCCAGCTCGATCCGGTATTCGTACATGGTCAGGATAAACCGCGCGCCGGCTCCATCGGCCCCGGTGGTCTCGACCAGCCAGTTACTGTTCGAAATCCCCTCGGCAATGCCCTTGACCGAGGTCAGCTCGCCCACGTCGTATTCGGCCACCAGCGCGGCCAGTACCTCGGCGCCAAGGTGGGTATAGACCGCCACCCCCGTGCGCCTATTCGGCCAGCTGGCGCGGCAGCTTGAAGGTGATCTTTTCCTCGGCCGTGACGACCTGTTCCACCGCGACATTGCGGAAGGTGGCGATCCGGTCGATCACTTCCTGGACCAGCGTTTCCGGGGCGGAGGCGCCGGCGGTCAGCCCCATGGTGGTGACGCCATCGAACCAGGCCTCGTCGATTTCCGCGCCGCGCTGGATCAGCCGCCCGGTCGCGCCGCAGCGCTCGGCCACTTCAACCAGCCGCAGCGAGTTCGAGCTGTTGGGCGCGCCGATCACCAGCACCAGCTGGCATTCCCCGGCAATCGCCTTGACCGCCGACTGGCGGTTCGAGGTGGCATAGCAGATATCCTCGGCCTTGGGGGCGACGACCTGCGGGAAGCGGGCCTTGATCGCCTCGACGATCTCGGCCGTGTCGTCGACCGAAAGCGTCGTCTGGGTCAGGAAGGACAGCGGGGCATCGGCCGGGAAATCCAGCCCGGCCACATCCTCCAGCGTTTCCACCAGGGTCATGTTGCCATCGGGCACCTGGCCGAAGGTGCCGATCACCTCGGGGTGGCCCTTGTGGCCGATGAACAGGATGTGCCGGCCGGCCTCGATCTGGCGTTCGGCCTGGCGGTGCACCTTGCTGACCAGCGGGCAGGTGGCATCGAGCCAGTCCAGCCCGCGCACGGTGGCCTCGGCCGGGACGCTCTTGGGTACGCCGTGGGCGCTGAACACCACCGGTGCGCCATCGGGCACCTCGTCCAGTTCTTCGACGAAGATCGCGCCCTTGGCCCGCAGGCCATCGACGACATAGCGGTTATGCACGATCTCGTGCCGGACATAGACCGGCGCGCCATAGCGGGCCAGCGCCCGTTCGACGATCTCGATGGCACGGTCGACCCCGGCGCAGAAGCCGCGCGGGGCGGCCAGCAGCAGGCGAAGGTCGGGCTTGTCGGGCTTTGGAAAGGGCGCGTTCATGTTCGTCCCCCTAGCGCTTTGGCTTTGACGCCGCTAGGGCAAGTTCAGCTCTTGCCGAGGGACCAGCCAGAATGACGCTTCGTAACCGCCTGATCACCGCCACCGCCCTTGCCGCCGCGCTGGCCGGCTGCCGAGGCACCGGTGACCTTGTGGTGGACGAAGGCGTGGGGATCACGGCCGTGCGCAGCGCCTGCCCGGCCGTGGGCGTGCCCGACTATACCGGCGACATCACCCTGTTCCGCACCCCCGGCGCGACCACGGCGGACAACATCGACGTCGTCGCCGCGCTCACCAATGTCCGTCCGGCCTGCAACGATACCGGCGAAAAGGTCTTCACCTCGGCCACCTTCGATGTCCTGGCCCGGCGCACCGACACGCGCGGTGCGCGCCAGGTGACCCTGCCCTATTTCGTCACCGTCCTGCGCGGCGGCAGCGCGGTGGTGACCAAGCGGGTCGGTTCGGTCACGCTCAATTTCGCCGACGGGCAGGAACGCGCCCAGGCGAGCGGCCAGGCCAGTTCCTATGTCGACAAGGCCGAAGCCAGCCTGCCGCCCGAGATTCGCGAGCTGATCACCCGCAAGCGCAAGGCTGGCGATGCCGATGCCGCAGTCGATCCGCTCTCGCGGCCCGAAGTGAAGGCGGCCGTCAACCGCGCCACCTTTGAAATGCTGGTCGGCTTCCAGCTGACGCAGGATCAGCTGACCTACAACGCTACCCGCTGATCGCGGCCTTCCGCTGGAAGGTTCCATTTCCGGTGCAAACCGTCTAACCGGCGCGCCATGACTGCCGCCCAGACCCTGCACGCTGCCTTCGTAGGCCATGTTTCCGCCGCGCTCGATGCGCTTGAGGCCGCCGGTACCCTGCCGGCCGGGCTGAACCGCGCCGCCGTTACGGTCGAGCCGCCGCGCGATACCGCCCACGGCGATCTTGCCACCAATGCGGCGATGGTGCTGGCCAAACCCGCAGGCATGAACCCGCGCGCCCTGGCCGAGGCGCTGGTCGCCGAACTGGCCAAGGCGCCAGGCGTTTCTGCGGCCGAGATCGCCGGGCCGGGCTTCATCAACCTGCGCGTCGATGCCGCCGCCTGGCTGGCCGAATTGCGGGCCATTGCGGCGCTGGGCGCGGACTATGGCCGCTCGGCGCTGGGGCAGGGCACGACGGTCAATGTCGAATATGTCTCGGCCAACCCGACCGGACCGATGCACATGGGCCATTGCCGCGGGGCGGTAGTGGGCGATGCGCTGGCCGCCTTGCTGGAATTTGCCGGGCACAAGGTGATCCGCGAGTATTACGTCAATGATGCCGGCGGGCAGGTCGATGTCCTCGCTCGCTCGGTCCACCTGCGCTACCGCGAGGCGCTGGGCGAGGCCGTGGGCGAGATTCCCGAAGGCCTCTATCCGGGCGATTACCTGGTCCCGACCGGGCACCGCCTGGCCACCCATTACGGCAGCAAGTTCGTCAGCGCGCCCGAAAGCGAATGGCTGGCCCTGTTCCGCAAGGAAGCCGTGGCCGACATGCTGGCGATGATCAAGGACGACCTTGGCCTGCTGGGCATCCACCACGACCTGTTCAGTTCGGAGGCCGAGCTGCAGGCGGCGGGCAAGCCGGAAGAGGCCGAAAAGTGGCTCCGTGCACACGACCTGGTCTATGACGGCCACCTCGAGGCGCCCAAGGGCAAAACGCCCGAGGACTGGGAGCCGGTCGAGCTGCCGCTGTTCCGTTCGACGAAATTCGGCGATGATCAGGACCGTCCGATCAAGAAGAGCGATGGCAGCTGGACCTATTTCGGGGCCGACCTCGCCTATCACTTCCAGAAGGCGCAGAGCGCCGATGCCCTGGTCGATATCTGGGGCGCGGACCATGCCGGGACGGTCAAGCGGATCAAGGCGGCGGTAGCGGCGATGACCGGCGCGGACGGGAAGCCAACCCCGTTCGAGGTCAAGCTGGTGCAGATGGTGCAGCTGCTGCGCGATGGCGAACCGGTCAAGATGTCGAAGCGCAGCGGCAATTTCATCACGCTGGCGGATGTTGTGCGCGAAGTGGGCAAGGACGTGGTCCGCTTCACCATGCTGACCCGCAAGCCCGAAGCCCAGATGGACTTCGACTTTGCCAAAGTGGTCGAAGCCTCGAAGGACAATCCGGTGTTCTACGTCCAGTATGCCCATGCCCGGATCTGCTCGACCCTGCGCAAGGCCGCGGCCGAGGGCTTTGGCCGAGGCGATGCCGCGCTCGATCGGCTGGGCGAGGAAGAACTTGCGCTGGTCAAGCTGGCCGCTCAGTTCCCAAGGCTGGTCGAAGCCGCCGCCGCCGCGCGCGAGCCGCACCGGATCGCCTTCTTCCTCCATGATCTGGCCGCCGCCTTCCACGGGTACTGGAACCTGGGCAACGACCGCCCCGAAAAGCGCTTCATCGTGGCACAGGATGGGGAACTGACCGCGGCAAGGCTTTATCTCGCCACGCAAATCGGGCAGCTTGTCCGCAATGGCCTTGGCCTGCTTGGCGTGGAGGCAGTGGAGGAAATGTGATCATGGTGGGGGCAAGCGACGATCGCAGGTTCGATAACGACGGCGACGCCTGGGACGATGGCGATGACCGGCTCGAGACGGCCCAGCTTGAACTGACCGGCGACGAAGAGCGCCTGCCCTGGCTGGAATCGGCCGAGGATGACGAACCTTCGACCTATGAAGGCTATGACACCGGGCGGATGCTGCTGATGTTCGTGCTCGGCATCGCTGTTCTCGTGGCAGCGGTTGGCGGGATCTGGTGGTTCAGCAATCGCGGGGCCGATCCGGAACTGGTGGCCGATGGCAGCGTGATCCCGGCCCCGACCGAGCCTTACAAGACCCCGCCCCAAAACCCCGGTGGCAAGACTTTCGACGGCACCGGCGATTCGAGCTTTGCCGTGTCCGAAGGGCAGAACCGTCCGGCCCAGCTGGCCGGTGCCGCCGCCAGTGCCGCGCCTACCGCTGCTCCGGCTCCCGCACCCGCGCCGGTGCCAACCGGCACTGCGGCGCCCAAGGCGGCGGCCACCGGCGGCGTCGGCGTGCAGGTGGGGGCGTTCTCGTCGCAGGCTTCGGCCGAGGCCGGCTGGCAGAAGCTGGTGGCCCAGGCCAATGGCGTGCTGACCGGCGTGCCGCACCGCGTGATCGCGGGCAGCGCCGATATCGGCACGGTCTACCGGCTCCAGGCCGTCGCGCCCGATGCCGGTGCGGCCAGTGCGCTCTGCGGCAAGCTCAAGGCGGCGGGCATTTCCTGCGCGGTCAAGTAGGCCGGTAATCCACACCATCTGCCCGCGCGGTGCTTGCGCCAGAGCGGGCTTGCTGCGACGCTTGCAGGCATGACTCCCGCCATTTTCGGCCTTTCCGGATTGACGCTGACCGCTGACGAGCGGGCGTTCTTCCGCGAGGCCGATCCGGCGGGCTACATTCTCTTCGGCCGCAATATTGACAGTAAAGAGCAGGTTCGTGCGCTGACCGATGACCTGCGGGCCATCCATGGGCGCGACAAGCTGCTGATCTCGATCGACCAGGAAGGCGGCCGGGTCGCGCGGATGAAGCCGCCGGTCTGGGCGGCCTATCCGGCTGGCGCGATGTTCGACCGGCTGTTCGATCTTGCCCCGGCCTCGGCGATCGAGGCGGCCCGCGCCAATGCCGAGGCGCTGGGGCATGACCTGTTCGAGGTTGGCATTACCTGCACCCATGCGCCCGTGCTCGACGTGCGCCAGCCCGGCGCGCACGACGTGATCGGGGATCGCGCCTATGGCTTCGAGCCGCTGCGGGTGGCGGCCATTGGCCGGGCCGTGCTCGATGGTCTCGCCCGCGCCGGAGTGGCAGGCACGATCAAGCACATGCCCGGGCATGGCCGGTCCCACGTCGATACGCACAAGGAACTGCCGACCGTCATCGCCTCGGCCGAAGAACTGGAAGCCGATATCGCCCCGTTCAAGGCGCTGCACGATGCACCGATCGGGATGACCGGACACCTGGTGTTTACCGCCTGGGATGCGGACCATCCGGCGACCCAGTCATCTATCGTGATCGAGCAGGTGATCCGCGGGGCCATCGGCTTTGACGGCCTGCTGCTGACCGACGATCTCGACATGGAAGCGCTGTCCGGTACCGTGCCGGAACGCGCCGAAGCGGCGATCCGGGCGGGGTGCGACCTGGCGCTCAACTGCTGGGCGAAGCTGGATGACATGGTCGGGATCTGCGAGCGCGTCGGGGCAATGAGTACGGCCAGCGCCGCCCGCCATGCCCGCGCCCTGGCCGCCTTCGGCACGCCGCAGCGCAGCGCCGATCAGGCCGAATTGGTGGCCAAGCGCGACGCACTGTTTGCCTTGCTCGAAGCTGCGGAGGCGCGGGCATGACCCTTGGACAAGCTCAGGGCAATCGGCATGGATGAGCTGACCGACAGCCCGGCCATCACCCTGCCTGCCGACGAGTGGGATGGTCCGGCGGTGGCCACGACCGAGGATGCGGCGCTCTACCTTGAGCTCGATGGCTGGGAAGGCCCGCTTGACCTGCTGCTCGACCTGGCCCGGCGGCAGAAGGTGGACCTGCGCACGATCTCGATCCTGGCGCTGGTTGATCAATACCTGAACTATATCGAACGGGCCGAGGCGCTGCGGCTGGAGCTGGCGGCCGATTACCTGGTGATGGCGGCCTGGCTGGCCTATCTCAAGTCCGCGCTGCTGCTCCCGCGCGAGGAGCAGCCTGATCCCAGCCCCGAGGAGCTGGCGCTGCGCCTGCAATTGCGGCTCCAGCGCCTGGCGGCGATGCGCGATGCCGCCGCGCGGCTGATGGGGCGTGACCGGCTGGGCCGCGACGTGTTCCAGCGCGGCGCGCCCGAGGGGCTGCGGGTCGATCGCAAGGCGAAGTGGCAGTGCGACTGGTTCGCGCTGGTCCAGGCCTATGGCCAGGTCAAGGCCCGCACCCAGCCGGTGGTGCACATGGTGCGCGACCGGATGGTGATGACGCTGGACAGCGCGCTGTCGCGGGTTTCGGCCATGCTGGGCGTCAACCTCGACTGGATGGAACTGCGCGATTTCCTCCCCCCTCATGCCGATCCCAGGCTGCGCCGTTCGGCCATGGCCTCCAGCTTCGTCGCGGCGCTGGAACTGGCCCGGCTGGGCAAGGCCGAACTGCAGCAGGATCACGTCTTTGGCCCGCTGATGCTGCGGGGGATCAAGGCGTGAACGGTCCTGCCGATTCCCGGCCTGACGACCTGGTCCGCGCGGTCGAGGCGACGCTGTTCGCCGCCGGGGAACCGATGAGCGTCGAGGCGATTTCGGCGCATCTGGGCGGGGCCGATGTGAAGGCGGCGCTGGCCGAGCTGACGGAAACCTATGCCCAGCGCGGCATCCACCTGGTCGAGCGGGGCAAGCGCTGGCATTTCCAGACGGCGCCCGACCTTGCCCACCTGCTGCGGCGTGAGCGCGAGGAAGTGCGGCGGCTGTCGCGCGCGGCGACCGAGGTGCTGGCGATCGTGGCCTATCACGAACCGGTCAGCCGCGCTGAGATCGAGGCAATCCGCGGGGTCCAGACCGCCAAGGGGACGCTCGACGTGCTGATGGAAGCCGGCTGGGTGCGGATCGTCGGGCGGCGCGAGGTGCCGGGGCGGCCGGTGATCTATGCGACGACGCCCGAATTCCTGACCCATTTCGGTCTCGAAAGCCGCCGCGACCTGCCGGGTCTCGACGAGCTGAAGGCAGCCGGTTTGCTCGATCCGGTCGAGGATGCGCTGGCCGAAGCGATGGAAACTGCCGATCAGCCGAGCGAAAGCGATGCGGGCGGGCTGGCAAGCGAGGATGAAAGCGCCTAGATAGGCGCGAACGGGGCAAGGGTCCTCGAAACGGAGTCGGTTACATGGGCGGTTTTTCTATCTGGCACTGGGTGATCGTGCTGCTGGTCGTGCTGATCCTGTTCGGACGCGGCCGGGTCTCGGAAATCATGGGTGATTTCGGCAAGGGCATCAAAAGCTTCAAGCAGGGCATGAACGAGGAAGACACCAAGCCGGCGGCTCCTCCGGCCCAGATTTCCGCGCCCCCGGCGGAGGCCGCGCCCGCCACCGAAGCGAGCAAGACCGAGCAGAAATAAGCCAGCAGGACCAGTCGCTTGTTCGATATCGGCGCCTCCGAGCTGCTGCTGATCGTGATCGTGGCAGTGGTGGTGATCGGTCCCAAGGACCTGCCGCTGGCGCTGCGTACCGCTGGCCGCTGGATCGGCAAGGTCCGGCGGGTTTCCGGTCATTTCCGCGCGGGCGTCGAAACCATGATCCGCGAGGCTGAACTGGCCGAGATGGAACAGAAGTGGCGCGAGCAGAACGAAGCGATCATGCGCGAATTTCCGGCCCAATCCGCGACGGCGGAGGCCGGACTGGTCGGGCAGGACCCCGGGACGGTGAAATCGGCGGAAACCGGCGCACCCGCCGCCCCCACAGCGGCGCTGCCAGAGGCACCGGCGAGCACCCAGCCGGCACCAAAGCGGCGCACCAAGGGTACCAAGCAGGCACCAGGGAGCACCACCCCGGAAAACGGGGCGGAGTGACACCATGGTCCTGAAGATCAACGACATCGACGAGACCCAGGCCCCGCTGCTCGACCACCTGGTCGAACTGCGCACCCGGCTGATGCGCTGCATCTTGGCGCTGATCGTGGCCTTCTTCGTCTGCTTCTATTTCGCCCACGACATCTTCGGCTTCCTGGTCCGGCCGCTGACCCAGGCCTTCCCGCCGGGGCAGGGCAAGCTGATCTACACCCAGCTCTACGGAGCCTTCTTCGTCGAGATCAAGGTGGCGCTGTTCGCGGCCTTCTTCGTCTGCTTCCCGATCATCGCCAACCAGCTGTGGGCCTTCGTCGCGCCGGGGCTCTATGCCAAGGAGAAGAAGGCCTTCCTGCCGTTCCTGCTGGCGACGCCCGTGCTGTTCACGCTGGGCGCGGCGATGGCCTATTACCTGGTCATGCCCACGGCGTTCCATTTCTTCCTGGGCTTCGAAGGCCCGCGCGGGGGCCTGACCACCGAGGCCCTGCCGGAAATGGGGGCCTATCTCTCGCTGGTGATGCAGTTCATCCTGGCCTTCGGGATCAGCTTTCTGCTGCCAGTGCTGCTGCTGCTGCTCAACACCGCCGGGATCGTCAGCCGCGCCGATCTGGTGGCGGCGCGGCGCTATGTGATCGTGGGCATCACGATCATCGCGGCCATCGTCACCCCGCCGGACGTGGTGTCGCAGCTGATGCTCGCGATCCCGCTGTGGCTGCTTTATGAAAGCGCGCTGCTGGTGATGCGCTTCACCGAGGCGAAGGAGACCGGGACCGAGATTGCCCCGGTCCCGCCCGAAACGCTGGGTTAGGCCACGGCATTCGCTCCCCCGACGCGAAGGGGGGATAGGGCCATGGTTCCGCCCTAACGGGCCTGATGCACCAGCCGGCCGCCGACCCACACCTGCAAGACCTGCGTGGCGCGCAGCTGTGACGGGCTGGCGAGCATCGGATCGCGGTCGACCAGCAGGAAGTCCGCCCGTTCGCCCTTGACCAGCCGGCCAAAGCGGCCCTCGGCAAACCCGGCATAGGCCCCGCCCGCGGTATAGGCGGTGAGCGCCAGTTCGCGGCTGACCCGTTCCTGCGGCTGCCAGCCACCGAACGGCTGGCCATCCGGCCCGGTGCGGCTGATCGCGGCGGCGAGACCCGCCCAGGGATCGGCCAGTTCCACTGGCACGTCGGACCCGAAGGCCAGCCGCGCCCCGCTCGCGGCCAGGCTGTGCCAGGCATAGGCCCCGGTCAGCCGGTTCGGCCCCAGCCGCGCCTCGGCCATCAAGCGGTCCGAGGTCTGGTGGACGGGCTGCATCGAGGCGATCACCCCGGCCTTGGCAAAGCGCGGGATATCGGCCGGTTCGACGATCTGGGCATGTTCGATCCGCCAGCGCCGGTCGCCTGAATAGGTCTGCGTCATGTCCTCGATGGCAGCAAGCGTGGCCGTGTTGGCCTCGTCACCGATGGCGTGAACAGCCACCTGGAACCGGTCGATCGCCGCGCGGCTCATCAGGTTCTTGAGCTGGGTATCGTTGATCAGCCGCAGGCCCCTGGTGGCGGCATCGGCATAGGGCGCCTTCAGGCTGGCGCCGCGCGAACCGAGCGCACCATCGACCAGCAGCTTCACCCCGTTCAAGCGCAGCTTGTCGTCATAAAGCCAGGGCGAGGGGCCGGGGCCGCCGATCAGCACCATGTTGTCGGTGCCCATGGCATAGACCATGATCCGCACGTTGAGCGTGCCATTGTCGCCCGCGCGGCGGAACGCCTGCCAGTCCTCGATCGTGGTGCCCATGTCGGCAATCGCGGTCACCCCGCGGGCCAGCAGGATCTGCTGCGCCTTGGCGAGCGCGAGGTCGCGGTCTTCCGGGCGCGGCGCGGGCACGACCTTGCTCACCAGCTCCATCGCGTTGTCGACCAGCACCCCGGCGGGCTTGCCCCCGGCCAGCCGCTCGATCGATCCCCCGGCCGGAGCCTTGGTCAGCGCGGTGATCCCGGCGGCTTCGATCGCCTTCGTATTGGCCCAGCCGGCATGGCCATCGACCCGTTCCAGCCAGACTGGCCGGTCACCGACCACGGCATCGAGTTCGGCGGCAGTGGGAAAGCGCTTCTCCGGCCACAGTTCCTGGTTCCAGCCGCGCCCCAGGATCCACGGGCGGTCCGGGTTCGCCTTGGCATAGTCGCCGATCTTCGCCAGCGCCTCGGCCAGCGATCTGGTTTCGGACAGGTCCAGCGTCAGCGCCGAAAAGCCCAGGCTCATCACGTGGCCGTGGCTGTCGATCATGCCGGGCACCATGACCCGGCCTTCGCCGTCCAGCCGGTAATCCACCTTCGCCGGGCGGGCCTCGCCGCGCTTCAGCACCTGCGCCACGCGGCCATCGGTGCCGATCACCAGCCCGGTAAAGCGGGTCACGCCGCCAGTATCGTCGATGGTCAGGCCGTCGACATTGTCGATCAGCGTATCGGCCAGCGCCGGGGCGGAAAGGGCCAGTGCCGCCGTGGCGGCCAGCAGCGCGCGGATCATGCCCCACCCCGCTTGGGCAGACGCCGCACGAGGGCCGAGGTATCCTGCCGCCCGCCGCCCAGCGCCTGGACCTCGGCATAGAGCTGGTCGATCAGCGCGGTCACGCCCAGCGAGACGCCCAGCGAGCGGCCTTCTTCCAGCGTCAGGCCCAGGTCCTTGCGCATCCAGTCGACCGCGAAGCCGAAATCGAATTCGTCCCGGGCCATGGTGTGCCAGCGGTTGTCCATCTGCCAGCTCTGCGAAGCGCCGCCCGAGATGGCTTCGTAGACCTTGTCGAGATCGAGGTGCGCGGCCTGGGCAAAGCGCATCGCTTCCGACAGGCTGGCCAGCACCCCGGCAAAGGCGATCTGGTTGACCATCTTGGTGGTCTGCCCCGCACCCGGCTTGCCGACATGGACAATCCGCTTGGTATAGGCCTCCATGATCGGGCGGGCGGCCTCGATCGCTTCGGCGCGGCCGCCGCACATCACGGTCAGCGTGCCATTTTCCGCGCCGGCCTGCCCGCCGGTGACGGGGGCATCGACGCAGTGGACCTGCAGGTCGCGCGCCTCGACCGCGATCTGGCGGGCGATCTTGGCGGAAACCGTGGTGTGATCGATGAACACCGCGCCCTTGCGCAGTGTCGCGAAGATCCCGGTCGGGCCCAGCACGACATCGGCCAGATCGTCGTCATTGCCGACGCAGGTCAGCACCACCTGCGCGCCTTCGGCCGCATCGGCCGGGGTTTCGGCCACGCGCACGGCCAGCCCCGGATTGGCGGCCTGCCATTTTTCGAGCCGCTGCGGGCTGCGGTTGTAGATGGTCAGCTTGTGCCCGGCCTGGCCGATGTGGCGCGCGATTGCCCCGCCCATCACGCCGAGGCCGAGGAAGGATACGTGTTTCGGTTCGCTCATGCCCCGGTCATAGCGGGGTTTGCGGGCTTTGCCAGCAGCCAGCGCTACCGGCTTTAGTGGTATTCGAGATAGACCGTGAAATCGCCGGCATAGACGCCGGGGGCCTGCCCGGCATTGATGAACAGCCGCGCGCCGAAGTTGACCACGGTTTCGCCGCCCGAAATCGAGACGACCGCGCCGGGCCCGCCCGGAAACAGCGGCTCGGCCATGATCGGATCGCCCGGCCCGGTCAGCTGGAAGGTGGGATCGAAGTTGACCTGCACATTGGCGTCCGAGCCGGTCAGGCGCAGCTGCGACATGGCAAAGCCGCTGACGCAGACCAGCGTGGGATCGCAGTTGCGGTTGCCGCTGGCGGGGTTGAGCTCGATCACCCCGGCCGTGCCGGTGGTGGCCACCCGGCCGAAATCCATGTCGAGCAGGACGGCATACTGGATGTTTTCCAGCACCTGGGCCTGGGCCGTGGCGGTCTGTGCCGTCGCGGCGAGGGCCGGGGCGGGCAGGGCCAGCGCGAGCACGGCCATGGCCAGGCTGGCCAGTCCGGCTGCGATCTTCCTGGCGTTCATCATCATCCCTCCCGCCGGCCGCGCTTCGGGCCGATGCGCGTGATACCGCGATGGTCGTCGCCAAAGCCCCAAGCGGCATGGTTAATCCCGCAACAATGCGGGCTTAACCACCCGGCAGCAATTCTTGCCCGTCGCGCAGTTTGCATGGCGCGACCCTTTCCGTTACGGCCCGTGGGGTCATGACACCTGAGACCCTGACCGCCGCGAATCCCGCCCTGCTGACCATCGACGACGTTCGCGCCGCCGCTGCCCGGATTGCCGGGTCGGTGGTGCGGACCGACATCGATCATTCCAAGACGCTGAGCGAGATTACCGGGGCCGAGGTCTGGCTGAAGTTCGAGAACCTGCAGTTCACCGCCGCCTACAAGGAGCGCGGGGCGCTGAACGCCATGTTGCAGATGGCGCCCGAACGGCTGGCGCGCGGGGTGATCGCCGCATCGGCCGGCAACCATGCCCAGGGCCTGTCCTATCACGGCACGCGCCTTGGCGTGCCAGTAACCATCGTCATGCCGCGCACCACGCCATCGGTGAAGGTGATGCAGACCGAGGCGGTGGGCGGCAAGGTGGTGCTGCACGGCGAAACCTTTGACGAGGCCTATGCCCACGCCCGCGAGCTGGAAGAGAGCCTGGGGCTGACCTTCGTCCATCCCTTCGACGATCCGCATGTCGCCGCCGGGCAGGGCACCGTGGCGCTCGAAATGCTGGAAGACGTGCCCGAACTCGACATGCTGGTGATCCCGGTGGGCGGGGGCGGCCTCGCCTCGGGCATGGGCACGGCGGCGCGCGCGCTGAAGCCGGGGATCGGCCTGATCGGGGTGGAAGCGGAACTGTTCCCCTCGATGTACAACCGGCTGAAGGGCACCCAGCTGCCGGCGGGTGGCGATACCCTGGCCGAAGGGATCGCGGTCAAGGAACCGGGCGCCTTTACCAGCAAGGTGCTGGCCGGGCTGCTCGACGATCTGGTGCTGGTCAGCGAACCGCAGATGGAAAGCGCGCTGGCGCTGCTGGTGCAGATCGAGAAGACCGTGGTGGAAGGTGCCGGCGCGGCCGGTCTCGCTGCCGTGATGGCCTATCCGGAGCTGTTCAAGGGCCGCAAGGTGGGCATCGTGCTGACCGGCGGCAACATCGACACGCGCCTGCTCGCCAACGTGCTGCTGCGCGATCTGGCCCGTTCGGGCCGCCTCGCGCGGCTGCGGCTGACCTTGCAGGACCGGCCGGGCGCGCTGTTCAAGGTGATGCGCGAGTTCGACAAGCACTCGGTCAACATCATCGAGATCTACCACCAGCGGATCTTTACCACGCTGCCGGCCAAGGGGCTGATCACCGACATCGAGTGCGAGGCGCGCGACGCCGACCAGCTCGAGGCGCTGATCGTCAGCCTGCGCGAGGCGGGCTATTCGGTTACCCAGGTCGAGCTGAACTGACCGGGCCGGATCGCGCGGGCCAGGGGCCTGGCGGCGCGCGACCGCGCTGCTTTCCACCGGCCTGTGTATAATAATGAATCGTTAACTGCGATTTGTGGTTAAAACTCTTTCAACGCGCGGGGTGCGCGGGCATAGAGTGTTGCACCTACCACCCGGCAAAGGATTCCCGCGGACCGTGACCGCTCCCGTGCGCTTTCCCCGGTTCTTCGTGACCAGCCCGGCGCCGTGCCCCTATCTGCCGGGGCGCAGCGAGCGCAAGGTGTTCACCGAGCTGAAGGGGCCGCACGCCGATGCGCTGAACGACGCGCTGGGCCGGATCGGCTTTCGGCGCAGCCAGACGGTGGCCTACCGCCCATCCTGCGTCGATTGCGCGGCCTGCGTGTCGGTGCGGGTGGTCGCGAACGAATTTCGCGGCTCGGCCACCCAGCGCCGCAATCTCAAGCGCAATTCGGACCTGGTAACCACGTTCTGCCGTCCCTGGTCGACCGCCGAGCAGTTCGAACTGCTCCAGCGTTACCTCGGTCACCGCCACCCCGGCGGCGGCATGGCCAGCATGGACGAGGTCGATTTCGCCGACATGGTGGAACACACCCCGGTCGAGACCTGGATGGTCGAATACCGCGAGCCGACCTTCGATGGTCGCCCCGGCCGCCTGGTCGGCGTCTGCCTGACCGACCGGCAGGGCGATGGCCTGTCGATGATCTACAGCTTCTATGAACCCGATCACACTCAGCGGTCGGGGCTGGGCAATTACATCATCCTCGATCACATCCGCCGCGCGGCCGAGGAAGGGCTGCCCTATGTCTACCTCGGCTACTGGGTCGATGGTGCCGCACGGATGCAGTACAAGGTCCGCTATCGCCCGCTGGAACGGCTGACCCGCAGCGGCTGGACCCGTTTCAGCGATGCCGAACAGGATGCGCTGATCGCGGCTGCCGCCGCTACCCGCCGGGTCGATGCCCTGCCGCTCGATGGCAGCGGCAAGGATGGCGTGCCCGGGATGCAGGGCCAGTACCGCCGGCCGGACTGATCCTTTCCGCAATGACCATCAGCATCCGCCCCGCCGTCGCGGCCGACCTGCCGCTGATCGCCGACCTGATCCGCGCGCTGGCCGACTATGAAAAGCTGCTGCATGAGGTCCGCTTCGACGAGGCCGTGCTGGGCGAGAAGCTGTTCGGCCACAATGGTGGTCACGGCCCCTATGCCGAGGTCGTGATCGGCGAGGTGGACGGCGCGGCCCAGGGCTTCGCGCTGTTCTTTCATAACTTTTCGACCTTCGAGGGGCGGCCGGGCATCTACCTGGAAGACCTGTTCGTGCGGCCCGAGGCGCGCGGAGCCGGGCTGGGCAAGGCGCTGCTCGCACATCTCGCCGCGCTGGCGGTGGAGCGGGGCTGTGCCCGGCTCGAATGGTCGGTGCTGGACTGGAACGAACCGGCCATCGGCTTCTACAAGGCGCTGGGCGCGCGGCTGATGGACGAATGGACGGTGATGCGGGTCGATGGCCCGGCACTGCAACGGCTCGGCGCAGAGGCGCGCTTTTCCGCCGAATAGGGCTTGGCGATTCGTCAAACGCACGCTTAAAAAGCGGGCGATGTCAGGGTCCATCAATCGACGCGATCTGCTGAAGGGCGGTGTGGTTGCCGGCGCGCTGCTGGCGCTGCCCGGCCGCGCCATGGCGCAGAACGCGATGCGCGCCTTCGAGGAATCGTTCGGCCTGCCGCCGCAGGCGATGGTGCCGCCCGCGCCGCCGCCGCTGCCAACCACGGTTGAACCCAATCCGGCCTATGACGCGCGGCTGCTGGAAATCGCCCGGCGCGAACTGCAGCGCGCGGGCAGCACCGTCTGGCGGCACGACATCGTCGGCATCGCCGATTTCGCCCGGCCAAGCACCCTGCCGCGGTTCCACTTCGTCTATCTGGAACGGGGCGAGATCCGCTCCTTCCACGTCAGCCACGGGCGCGGGTCCGATCCGGCGCACAGCGGGTTCCTCCAGGCCTTCTCGAACGAGCCCGGTTCGCTGGCCACCTCGCGCGGGGCCTACCTGACCTGCGAATGGTACAAGGGCCGCTATGGCACCTCGATCCGGCTCGAAGGGCTGGACCAGGACAATTCCAACGCCCTGTCGCGCGCGATCGTGATGCACCCGGCCGAATATGCCCGGCCCGAGCGGATCGCCCAGTGGGGCCGCCTGGGCCGCAGTGAAGGCTGCTTCGCCATGTCGCCCGACCAGTTCAACGAGGCGCTGTGGAACCTGTCGGGCGGCCGCCTGCTTTACGCCGACCGGATCGAGCTGGCCTGACGTCACGGGCCTGACGTCCCGAGTACGCGCACCAGCCCGGAATAGTCGCCAGCGGTCCCGGACCAGGTCCGGGACGACGCCGGTTTACAGCGGATTATCCAGCTTGATGACCTTCTCGGTGCTCTTGCGCTGGCCGTCCCAGGCCTGGCGCGGGGCGGCCAGGCTGGCCAGCACGGGGGCGTCGCGGCCATAGAGGTCGTTGAACCGGCCCAGCTTGCCGGTGATGTCCGATGCCATGGTGAAATAGGTCAGATAGACCGGGAAGGTCCGGGTCATGCCGACCCGCGTGTACTTGCCCGAGGTGACAATCGCGACGGCTTCGTCCGGGGTCATCCCGGCCCCCAGGATCGCCATGGTGATCGCCAGTTCGGTGGCGCGTTCGGTGCGGATGCAGCCGTGGCTCAACGCGCGCTGGGCCAGGTTGAACAGGTTGCGGTTGGGGGTGTCGTGCAGGAAGATCGCATGCTCGTTGGGCATGTCGAGCTTCATCAGCCCCAGCGCATTGCCGGGGCCCGGCTGCTGGACAACATAGATCGTGCCGTCCTTGGCCTTGGTTACCTTGTAATTCTCGCGCTTGGCGCGGGCCGGGTTGGCCAGCAGCTGCGCGCCCAGGCCTTCGCCCTTCACGATCGATTGCGGCACGGTCCAGGTCGGGTTGAAGATCACCCCTTCGACCACTTCGGCCAGCTGCGGCGTGGCGGTGCGGCCCGGCTTGCCCACGATCGTGCGGTAGGACCGGATGATCTCGTTATCGACAGTCAGCCGCAGGTGGAATTCGGGCACGTTGGTCAGCAGGTAGAACTTGCCAAGGTCGCGCTGCAGCCAGCGCCAGCGATCAAGGTTGACCTGGATCAGGCGGCGGGTGACGCGATCGCTGGCCGGGGTCCTGGCCAGTTCGGCCTTGAGCCGGGCGTAGTCCGGATGGGTCGGCAGCAGCGCGGCAATCTCGCCCGCGATATCGCCGCTGGCGAGCGCACGGGCCATCACGTCGGGTGTCGGGTTAACGTCGACATCGGGATCGACCACGAACCACTGCACGCGCGACGACATGCGGGTGCGGCCATCGCGCACGTCCTCGATCAGCCAGGCGAACGAGCGGCTGGCCTGGGCATCCAGCGCCTCGCCCGGGCCGGCAGCAATGGCTGCGCGCAGGGCCTCTGGCTGGTAGTCCGCCGGGATCAGCCCTTCGGCGTCGATCTTCTCGATCACCGCCAGCAGCGCCTGGGCATTGGCCAGCGACCAGTTCATCACCGGTTCGAGATCGGCCGGGGTCGGCTGCACCACTGGCACGGCCTGGATCGCCGGAGTGGCGGCGGGAGTGGGAGCAGGTGCCTGAGCCGGCGCTGGCAGCGGTGTCGAGGTGGGGGCCGGGGTCGGCAGGATGTTCTCGGGGCCCCGGTTGGCCTGGGCCAGGGCGGCGCCAGCCACCAACGCCAGGCCCAGCGCGGCACCACCGCGCACCGCGCGGCGGACAGTCCCCAAATGGCGAATCATCATTCTCGCTCCGATGCAGGCGCTGCCCCATCCCGCAGCGGTGTTCCCTTGTTGCGCAATAATATTTGCCCGTTTCCGGCTCCGGCTTCAAGCCGAAGGCGGTGTTCATCCCCGCTCTAGCGACGGGTTGCTGCAAGCGCGATGAACGGCCGGGGTGGGGGCATCCGTCGAGCGGCGGCAACCGTTGATCGAAGGCCGCGCCCACAGTGGTCACTGCTGCGCCAAGGCAGCGCGCATCGTGCAGGCTGCTGCCTGAAACTGTCGATCGAGGGGAATCCATCATGCCGAAGCTTCGTTCCGTTCTGCTGGCCACCGCCCTGCTGGCCGCACCGCTGGCAGCCACGCCGGCGCTGGCCCAGGCGGCAGCCACCGCAACCACCGTCACGCAAAGCGAACACGACAAGCTGTTCGCGCTGTTCGCCCGCTCCGACGAGGACAGCCTGAAGCGCAATCCTCTGAATGCCCTGTTTCGCGGCGATACCCGCTATGCTGACCGCCTGGGTGACTTTCTGACCGACGCCTACAACGATGCCGAACGGCAGGCCGCCCAGGGCGAACTGGCGGAGCTGGCCAGGATCGACCGCGCGAAGCTCTCCCCCACGGACCAGATCGCTTACGACGTTTTCAAATATGACCGGACCAGCACGCTGAAGGGCCTGACCCCGGAAATCCTGGCGCTGACCCAGACCCGGCCGATGAACCACTTCTTCGGCTTCCACACGATCTATCCGACGCTGGCCAGTGGCAAGACCGGCATCCCGATGAAGACCGTGGCGGACCACGACAACAACCTGAAGCGCCATGCCGACTATGTCCGGCTGATCGACCGGTCGATCGCGCGGTTCCGCGAGGGCAAGGCCAGCGGCGTGCTCGAAACCAGGCTGACCATCCGCAACATGATCGAGCAGCTGGACACCCAGCTGAAGCTCAGCCCGGAGGAGTCGCCCTACTGGGAACCGGTCAAGGCAATCGACCCGGCCCTGCCGGAAGCGGAGAAGGCGCGGCTCACCGCAGCCTATCGCGCGGCGATCGTCGACGGGATCTATCCGGCCAACGCCCGCCTGCGCGATTTCCTGCGCGATGAATACCTGCCCGCCGCGCGCGACAGTGTCGGCCTGTCGCAGATGAAGGACGGGGCGAAGCTTTACGCGCTGCTGATCGAGAATTCGACCACGCTGCCCTATAGCGCCGAGGAGCTGCACCAGCTGGGCTTGAGCGAGGTCAAGCGCATCCGCGAAGGGATGGAACAGGTCAAGGCCGAGGTCGGCTTTAAGGGCACGCTGGCGGAATTCTTCACCTTCATCCGCACCGATCCGCAGTTCAAGCGCAAGAGCCGCGAGGAGATCACCCAGCGCTATTACGACATCGGCAAGATGGTCGACGCCAAGATCGGCGCCTACTTCTCGGTCCTGCCCAAGACCCCGCTGCAGATCCGCCCCTATGAGGAATTCCGCGAGAAGTTCGAGGCGGGCGGCTCCTACCAGCAGGGCACGCCCGATGCCTCGCGCCCCGGCACCTTCTATTTCAACGCCTATGACCTGCCCAGCCGCACCACGCCGGGCGAGATCACGCTGTACCTGCACGAAGGCGCGCCGGGGCACCACTTCCAGATCAGCCTGGCGCAGGAGAACGACAAGCTGCCGGCCTTCATGCGGTTTGGCGGCAATACCGCCTATGTCGAAGGCTGGGCGCTCTATGCCGAGACGCTCGGCTATGACATGGGCTTCTACAAGGACCCCTATTCGCGCCAGGGCACGCTGGACGACGAGATGCTGCGGGCGATGCGGCTGGTGGTCGATACCGGGATCCACGCCAAGGGCTGGACCCGCGACCAGGCGATCGAGTTCATGCTGGCCAATTCGGCCATGGGCAAGACCGACGCCACGGCCGAGGTCGAACGCTATATCGCCATCCCCAGCCAGGCGCTGGCCTACAAGGTGGGCGCGCTGAAGATCCAGGCCCTGCGCGCCGAGGCGCAAAAGGCGCTGGGCCAGAAGTTCGACATCCGCGCCTTCCACGACCAGGTGCTCAACACCGGCGCCCTACCGATGCCGGTGCTGGAGGCGAAGATCCGCGCCTGGATCAAGGCCGTGAAGCAGGGCTGACCGGCCCGCTGTTGAACCGCACTTGCGTCCGCCGCCCTCAATCGCGAGGGCGGCGGGCAGTCCGGTCAGCGACGGACCGCAGTGAAATCGTGCACGAACTGGCCCTGGATACGGGCGTTGTAGACCGTTTGCAGGGCACAGGCCTTGCGTTGCCGCTGGCACAGGACCTGGGCGGCCTGGGCGGCGCGTTCCGGGGTGCGTTCGGGGGTGGCGCTCTGCTCGGTGCCGCCGAGCGTGAAGGTTTGCAGCACGCCATTGCCGGTGAAGGACTGGACCTTGCACTCGCGCGCGGTGGCGCTACGGCAGGCATCAAGCGCGCCCTTGATCGCGGCATCGCCGCTCGGCGCGCCGGTCGTGATATAGAGCCGGTCATCATAGCCCTGGCCCACGACCCAGGCCGCCGCGAGGTAGCGCTTGCGCTTGGTCGCGTCGGAACCAAGGCTGCGCAGCGAGGACGGGATGGTCGCGCCCCATTCGCAATCGAGCACCTGCCGCGCCTTGCAGTCCGCCATGACCTTGTCGCGGGTCTTGCCGCCATCACCCAGCCAGGCGAGCAGCAGCTCTCCTTCGCGGTTCTTGATCAGGCTCATCGCCGAATTGCGCCACGATCCGCCCGAATAGCAGGCGTTGCCCGCCGCCTTGCGGCAGGCCTCCAGCGCGGCGCGTTCGGCCTGCTTGCCACTGGTCCGGTTGCCTTCGATCCAGGCCCCGTCGACATCGGGGTGAAAGGCGATCCCCGCATGGACATCGGGCACGCGGACCGGCCTGGGGCGCGATGGCAGGGGCTGGGCCGGGGTATCGCACAGCGGCATGCGGTCATGCGTTTCCCCCACCATGACATCGCCCGGTCGCGGGCCGGCGGGGCAGGGATAGACCTGGGCGCTGGCCGGGGCAGCCAGCCCGATCGCGCCCAGCAGGACCATGCCCGCCGCAATCAGGTTGCGGTGCAGGGGCGCGGTCATGTCATTTCTTGCCGAAATCGGCCCACAGGCCGGGGGCATTGGCCATCAGCCCGTCAATCGCCGAGCGCAGCGCGGCCAGGGTGATCCGGCCATCTGCGGTATAGACCGAGTTCTCGAGGCAATAGAGGCCGGAGGGATAGGCCGCCGCGCGCGCGAAAGCGCGGGTGGTGTTCCACTGGTTCGCCGTTTCGGCCGTGGCCCGCTTCGTTGGCACGCAGATGCGGACCTGGATGAACTGGCACAGGCCATCGGCGCAGCCTTCAAGGTGCAGGGCATAGGTATTGTCGCGGGGCACCAGCTTGGCACGCACGGCATCCTGCTCCGCCACGGTCACGGTCTGGCCGATCTCGGCCAGGGTGGCGGGCAGCGTCGCGGGGCGCAGTTCGCGCAGGGCCAGCGCTTCGCCGGTGGCGGGCGCCTGGGCCTGGACCGGAGCGGCGAGGAATGCCGCGAGGGCGGCGGCCTTGCGGAGGCTGTTCTGGAAAATGCTCATCGCCGCGCGGTCTAGCAGCGCGCGCCGGGTCGGTCGCGGGACTGCGGCGCACCGGTACACTGCCCGCGGTTCAATCCTCTCCCCGGCCTGTGCCATGGTCCCCGCGATGAGCGATCTTTACTTTGCGGCCCGTCCGGCCGTCCGTGCGCGCGCCTCGGCGCTGGTCCTGGCCCTGCTGCTGGCGGCGTGCGGCAACCCGTCGGCCGAGGCGGGGCCGACCGTGACCAAGGCCGCCGCCACTACCGCTGCCCCTGCCGCTGCTGCCGCGACCGGCGCCGCCAAGCCGCTCAGCGAAAGCGACCGGCTGATCCTCGAAATGGCCGCCGGGGGCTGCCGCACGGGCGATTTCAAGCAGTTCTTCCAGGCCTTCACCCGCTCGGAAGTGGTGCGCGAACGCTATACCGCCAAGACGGTCGAGTTCGGGGTGGAAGGCAGCGCATACCAGATGCCGGCCCAGCGCTATCTGGGTGACCGGCATTACCCGCTGGGCATCATCGATTACTTCTGGATGACCCGCGAATCCGCGATGCTTTATGACATGGACGATGCCCCGCCGCCGGTCGAAAAGGTCCGCTATGTCCAGCTGACCTTCGAGACCGCCAGCGACAATCGCCAGCGGGTCGAATGGCTGCCCGGCGTGTTCGAGAAGAACCTGGGCCGCAACCTTGAAGACCTGGGCGACGGGATCGGCGACCTGATCGAGCCGAGCGGCCCCGGCGGCTACCTGCTGTTCTTCCCCACGAAGGATTGCTGGGAGCTGGTCAGCGACGTCGCCTATCGCCGCCAGCCGGGCTAGGTTCAGCGATCCCGGGCGAACTGGATCAGGTCCCAGCGGTTGCCGTACAGGTCTTCGAACACGGCAACCGTGCCGTAATCGGCCACCATGGGATCGCGCACGAACCTGACGCCCGCCGCCAGATAGGCGGCATGATCGCGCCGGAAATCATCGGTTTCAAGGAACAGGAAAACCCGCCCACCGGCCTGATCGCCAATGTAGCGCGCCTGATCGGGCGTACTGGCGCGGGACAGCAGGATCGTGGCTCCGCCAGCCGGGGCGCCAGGCGGGGCGATCAGCACCCAGCGCTTGTTCTGCGCCGGCTGGTATTCGTCAGCCACCAGGGCGAAGCCCAGCTTGCCGCAATACCAGGCGATCGCCTCGTCATAGTCGGCCACGACCAGGGCAATGTGGGCGAGCCGTTGGGTCACCCCCGCAGCAGCTCCAGCCACGCATCGCCCAGCAGCGGATCGACCGCCGCGCGGGCGTTTGCATCCAGCGCGGCGTGGCGGCTGCGCAGGTCGGCCAGGCATTTCAGCTGATACTTGAACACGCCCTGTTCGTATGGATGGCCCATCGCCTCCATCCGGAAGGTTTCGGCGCCCGCCTCGGCTGCGGCGGCATTGGCGGCGAGGAACGGGGCATAGACCGCCGCCGAAATCCGCACCAGTTCGGCCACCACCGGGGTAAAGCCCGGCTCCCATTCGCCCTCCACCCCGCTCATGTCATCGACGTGGGCCAGCCAGCGATAGGTATAGGGATAGTCGGCGCGCATCATCGCCTGCGGGGTGGGATCGGTGCCCAGCTGCGACAGCTGGCCGAAGATCCCGAATTCGGCCAGGCTGGGCCGCGTGCCGAACAGGCAGAACCGGTCAACCACATGGGCTTCGAGCGCGGCCAGCACCGCGCGGGTGCTCGCCTCGATCAGCGGGAAGTTCTCCGCCGTGCAGCCGACCAGCGCCATCCGCCCGACCTGCCGGGCGCGGAACATCTCGGCAAAGTGCTGGCTCTTCTCGAGGCCGCCGCCGTGCATGGTGTCGAAGGCCAGCCAGCGGCTCATCTGCACCTGGTCGACCTCGGCCAGCCAGCGGTACCCGAACATCGCCTTGGTCAGCCATTCGTCGGCAAAATCCTCCAGCAGGTGGGCGATGAAGGCCTGCGCGGGATCGGGTGGCACCACGCCGCGATCTTGATGCCGGGCCTCGAGATCATAGACCAGCGGGGTGGAATCGTTGGCAAAGGTGCCGTCGGGATATTCCAGCACCGGGATCACCGGCGCCTTGACCGCCCCCAGCGCCGCCTGCCGCCGCGCGCCTTCGTCCACCCAGATGTGGGGCAGGCGGCGATAGCGCAGCAGGGCGCGGATCTTCTGCGAATAGGGCGAACCCAGCGCGCCATAAAGCTTGTACATCAGCGGTATCCTGTCGGCTTGGTGGGTGACCAGGGCAGGTCGGCCAGGTCGGTTGAAACCTTGAGCGGGAACTGCGGCTTCCGCTTTTCGAGGAAGGCCGCCACGCCCTCGTGGACATCCGCCCGCGCCCCGAGCGCAATGTTGAGCGCGGCATCGACCGCCAGCGCGCCGCGCGGGCTATCCTCGCCAGAAAAGCGCCACAGCATCTGCCGCGTCAGCGCAAGGGCGACGGGGGAGCAGTTCGCGGCAATTTCCAGCGCCAGTTCGCGGGCACGCGCCTCAAGCCGGTCGGCGGGGGCCAGCTCGCTGACCAGCCCGGCGGCGAGCGCTTCCTGCGCCGGGACGAGTGCCCCGGTCATGCACCACTTGAGCGCGGTGGAAAGGCCGACCAGGCGCGGCAGGAACCAGGCCGAACCCGCTTCCGGCACCAGCCCGCGGCGGGTGAAGACGCAGCCGAACTTCGCGGTATCGGCGGCGATGCGGATGTCGCAGGGCAGGGTCAGCGTCAGCCCCACGCCCGCCGCAGAGCCGTTGAAGGCCACCAGCAGCGGTTTCTTCGCCGCCATCATTGCGCCCACGAAATCGCTGTTCTCCTGGGCGCCATCCCGGCTGCCAAAGTTCTTCGCGCCTTCACCGCTTTCGGTATCGAAGGCCCCGGCTCCTGCGGAAACATCGGCCCCGGCGCAGAACACCCGGCCGGTGCCGGTGATGACCACCACCTTGATGGCATCGTCGGCATCGGCCCGCGCGATCGCCCGCGCCAGTTCGGCCCCCATCTGGCTGGTATAGGCGTTGAGCACCTCCGGCCGGTTCAGCCGCAGCCACAGGATCGGGCCTTCCTGTTCGACCAGCAGGGTCTCGAAAACGCTCATCGCGGCTCGATCTTCACCGGCATGCTGGTGAAGCCGTGGAGGAACGGGCTGGGCAGCCGGCTGGGCGCACCCTGCGGCACGATCCGAATATTGCGCGAGACGATCTCCCCGATCAGCGTGGCGATCTGGCTTTCGGCCAGCCGCGCGCCGACGCAGCGGTGGATGCCGTGCCCGAAGGACAGGTGCCGCCTGGCATTTTCGCGCCCCACGTCGAACCGTTCGGCGTCCGGGAACACGGCCTCGTCGCGGTTGGCGCTGATGTACCACATCACCACCTTTTCGCCCTTGCGGATGGTCTGCCCGCCCAGCTCGGTATCTTCCAGCGCCGTGCGGCGCATGTGGGTGACGGGCGATTGCCAGCGGATGATTTCCTGCGCGGCATTGGGGATCAGGCTGGGGTCAGCGTGGAGCCGGTCAAGCTGGTCGGGGTACTTGTCCAGCGCCTCGACCAGGCCGGACATCGAATTGCGGGTGGTATCGTTGCCGCCCACGATCAGCAGCGCGATATTGGCGATCCGCTCCATCGGTTCCATGTGGCCCATGGCCTCGGAATGGACCATCCGGCTTAGCAGGTCATCGCTCGGCGGCTTGCCGCGCCGGTCCTCCAGCTCGCGGTCGAACCGGGCCAGCATCTCGCCCATCTGGGCCAGGAACTGCATATGGTATTCTTCGGTCAGGTTCTCGGCCGATACCCCGCTGGCCCAGTCCGACCAGCGCTTGATGTCGCGCCATTCGTCGAACGGCATGTCGAACAGGATGCACAGCATTCCCAGCGTCTGCGGGATCGAGACGCGCTCCACCCAGTCGAAGGTTTCGCCCACCGGCAGGGCGTCCATCAGTTCCTTCGTGCGGGCCTTCACCTGGGCATCGAGCTTGAGCATCTGGCTGGGCGAGAAGGCCGGGGCGATCACCCGGCGCTGGGCGGTGTGGATCGGTGGGTCCTGGGCGATGAAATTGGGAAAGCCCTCGCCATTCACGGACTCGGCAATGGTGATGTTGCCCATGTCCCAGCGGCTGGAAAAGACATCGTGGCGCAGCTCGGTTTCCTGCACCAGGTCATGCGTTACGACCGACCAGTAGGAGCCGAACGGGCTTTCCTCGCGCCAGGAAATCGGCAGTTCGGCACGCAGCCGGGCAAAGGGCTCACGCCAGGTATTGTCCACATAAAGCGCGGACTGGCTGATATCGAGCGGGGTCAGCGGGCGGGTCATGCGGCCTCCATCTGGTGCGATTTCACCGGCAGAGCATTGCCTGCCGATGCGGCGCGGCGCGCGCCCCGGTCCAGTTCCTTCTTGAGCGCGCGGACATAGTGATCGAAATCGAGCTGGATCGTGTGCCGCCGCGCCGCATAGTACTGCCCGGTATAGTAATCCTCGTCCGCCGCGATGATCCGCTCCATTTCGGCCGGATCGGGTGGCAGGTATTCACCGGCAAGATAGGCCCCCACCAGCTTCGATTGCTGTTCGGCAAAGTTGACCAGGGTCGGCAGCGGCTGGGCCAGCCCCATGTAGAACAGGTCCGGCACGCCCGGTTTCATGATCCGCTTGAACAGCGGCGGCGGGCGGTTGTCGCTGTCGGCGGTAAAGGCCGGATCCTTGAAGAAGGGGAAGCTGATGTCATAGCCGGTGGCCCAGACGATCACGTCGATCTCTTCCCGGCTGCCATCAGCAAAGACCACGCCGCTGCCGTCCAGCCGCTCGATCGCGCCCTTCATGGTGATGTCGCCCGAACCGGCGCGGACCAGGAATTCGCCGGAGACGGTACCGTGGCTCTCGAAGGGACCGATTTCGGGCTCGGGCAGGCCATAGTCGCTCATCCGGCCGACCAGCTTCTTGACCATCCGCGCGCCCAGCCACTGCTTCAGCCCCTTGGGCAGCCAGGCCGGGGCCGGGTTCTTGTCGAGCGGCTGGCCCTTGTAATACTTGGGAAAGATCCAGACGCCCCGGCGGGTGGAGACGAACAGCTTTTGCGCCATCGGCCGCTGCGACAGTTCGCTCGCCACGTCCATCGCGCTGTTGCCCATGCCCACCACCAGCACCCGCTTGCCGATGCAGTTCACCGGTTCGAACGGGGTGCGGTACTGGTGCGAATGGATCTGCGCGCCGTCAAAGCTGCCCGGGTATTCCGGGATGCGCGCCGCCCAGTGGTGGCCATTGGCCACGCACAGCGCATCGTAATGCATCACTTCGCCGGTCGAGAGCGCGATCCGCCAGCCGCCGCCGGCCTGGCGCTCGGCGCTTTCGACGCGCGTGTTGAAGCGGATGTGTTCGCGCAGGCCGAAGTGATCAACGTAATCGTGAAAGTACTGCAGCAGCAGCGAGTGGTGCGGATAGTCCGGCCAGTCCGCCGGTACGGGAAAGTCCTCGAAGGCCAGCCGCCATTTCGAGGTGTCGATGTGCAGGCTCTGGTAACAGGCGCTCATCCCGTTGGGATTGTTGTAGTACCAGGTGCCGCCGATATTGTCCGACGCCTCGTAGACGTCGAAAGGAATGCCATGGTCCTTCAGCCGCTTGGCCGTGGTGAAACCGGAGCATCCCGCCCCGATGATGCAGACCCGTGGCAATGCGCGTGTTTCGGCCATCTCGTTCATCTCTCCAGGTGGCCGCTGCGGGCCTTGATCGGAGTATGTTTAAGCGTTCGATTAAAGTCCAGCGGGAAGCGCGCTTTTGATGCAGCGCAAAGTCCTGGCGCGGCAGACAGGCTAGCCCAGCCTCGCAGGGGTCCGATCAGCTGGGCCGAACAGGGAGCACGGGAATGGATTCCACTTTCGATCCGACGGCCTGGTCGGGCGTGATGCTGGGCACCACGGCGCTGTTTGCCGGGATCGGCGCGCTGCGCCGGCCGGGGGCCTGGCGCACCATGCTGGAAGAGGTTGATATATCCCCGGCGCTGCAATTCCTGTGCGGGATGCTGGAACTGGTGATCGGCACGCTGGTCTATCTCATCAACCCGTGGGTGCCGGCGGACCTCCTGTCCTGCGTGCTCAAGGCGATGGGCGGGGCGATGATGCTGGAAGCCCTGATGATCCTGGGCTTCGTCGATATCTACAGCCAGTTCTGGCTGCGCACGCTGACCCACATGCACCGCGGCTGGGCGATGACGACCAGCCTGTTCGGGCTGGCGCTGGCGGTGATTTCCGCCACCCGCTTTACCTAACGCACGAAGATCAGTTTCGGCCCGGCCTCGGTCATCGCCTCGGCCGCTTCGCCGAAGCCGGTCACCCGGTGCGTGATCGGCTGCGGATGCAGCTTGCCGCAGGACACGCAGCCCAGCACATCGCCAAGCAGCGCGCTTGATTGCACGCGCCCGGTGTGGACGGTGATGCCCTTGTAATAGGCATTGGTCAGCGGCACCGGGGTCAGCGGATCGAAATACATCGACACCACCGTCAGCACGCCATTGGGCGCGGTGGACTGGACCGCGAAGGCCAGCGCGCGCGGATCGCCGGCTGCCTCCACCACGATCTCGTACTGGCCGGACGGGCGGCGGCCTTCGCCCAGCGCCAGCGGCGCGGCCTTGGCGCCCACTGCCTCGGCCGCGGCGCGGCGATCGGCATCGTCATCAAGGTAAGTCACTTCGCCCGCGCCCAGCGCCACGGCGGCGGCGGCGGCATAGAGCCCCACGCTCTGCGCCCGCCCGCCGACGATCAGCACGTTCGCGCCGGGGCGCTCGGCCAGCGGTCCGGCGACGCCGCGCCAGCCATCGGCCACATTGTCCGCCAGATTGCAGGCCACTTCGCTGGCAACATTGTCCGGCACCGGGACCAGCATGTGATCGGCGAAGGGTACATGGACCAGATCGGCAAAGCCGCCGCCGAAATCGGTCTTGCCGCCTGCCGCCAGGCCATAGGCGGCCCCCGGGGGGAAGGCGGTGCAGGTGTTGGTCCAGCCGCGCCGGCAATTGTCGCAGCGCCCGCAGGACAGCTGGAACGGCACGATCACGCGGGTGCCGGGGGCATGGGGCACCTGGTCACCGGCGGCCACCACTTCGCCCACCATTTCATGCCCGAAGGCGAAGGGGCCGGGGAAGGTGACGAAGCCGGTGGCAATGGCCAGGTCCAGGTCGCAGCGCGCCACCACCAGCGGGCGGACCAGCGCATCGGTGGCCGCCAGCAGGGTTGGGGCAGCAACCTCGCGCCATTCGAACTGGCCGGGCTTGATAAAGGTCATCTGCTGCATGGTGCTCATGGTGCTGCTCCGGCTATTCCGGGATGCTGGGTAACAGCGCGATGGTCGGTCCAGTACTTGCCGTTTCGCAAATCACTCTTGCATATCGGCTAGAGTGAGCTAGCCCTGCCACGATGTCGCAGGTGCCCGATCCGCTTGATCTTGCCGCGCTGGTCGCGCTGGCCCGCTACGGCACGCTGAGCAGCGCAGCGCGGCGCGGCGGCGTGGCGGTATCGACCATGTCGCGCCGGATCGCCGCACTGGAAGCGGCCACCGGGCTGGCGCTGGTCGACCGGCGCAATCGCGGCGCGGTGCTGACCGAGGCCGGGCGGCGGCTGGCCGAAGCTGCCCAGCCATTGGCCCGCCAGCTCGATCAGGTGGAAGCCGAAGTGGCGGCGCTGCGCGGCGGGGTCGCCCAGCGTCCGGTCCGGCTCTCCGCCACGGAGTTCGTGATCGCCGAAGTCCTCTCGCCCCGGCTCGGCGCGCTGCTGGCGGATCGCGGCCACCCCGGCGTGGTGCTGCAAAGCGAGGCGGAAGTCGTCAGCCTGGCCGCGCGGCAGGCCGATATCGCGATCCGCATGATCCGGCCCGAAGGGGCCAGCCTGGTGATCCGCAAGCTGCCGCCGCAGCCGCTCTCGCTTCATGCGGCGCGCGGCTATCTGGGCGAGCGCCGCGACGTGGCCGACCTCTCGGCCGAGCGGCTGATCGCCTATGATGACAGTTATGGCCCCTTGCCCGAAACCGCCTGGATCACGCGGCAGGGGCTGGGCGGGGCGGTGGTGCTGCGCAGCGGCAGCACCCGGGCGCTGCTCAACGCCGCGCTGGCCGGGGTGGGGATTGCCCTGCTGCCCGATGCGGTGGCGGCGCGCTATCCGGAACTGGTCCGGCTGGAAGGCGGGCCGCGCCTGCCGCCGCGCCAGCCCTGGCTAGCCATGCACCGCGATCTCCAGCGCGACCGCGCCGTGCGCCGGGTGGCCGACTGGGCAGTGGACTGCTTCCGCGCGCTGGTCGGCCCTCAGTCGAGCCGCGTCAGGCCCGAAGCATAGGGCGCGACCAGCGGGCCCGCCCGGTCCCAACCGCCCACCAGCCACAGCCGTTGCACCGCCGGATCGGCCGACAGGATCACCGGCATTCGCTCCACGCCAAGTTCGCGCAGCGAAGCATTGGCCGGGCAGGTGAGCAAGGCGAAGCTCGCCACCTCGCTGTCTTTCCAGACCCCGGCCAGGGCAAACAGCGGCTGGTCCGCGCAGGCCAGCCAGACCTGCCGCCGCTTGCCCGTCGTCGGATCGGTGCCGCCCCACAGCATCACTTCGGTTGCAGGCACCAGGCAGCGGAACTCGCTGTTGCGCAGGTTGCCGATCCAGAACGGGCTGTCGGGATTGCGCACGGTCAGCACCGCGCGGCCGGTATCCCCGGCAGAGGGGGGCGGCGGTACGCCCCACAGCCGCGGCACCAGCCGCCGCTCTGGCTCCCCCGGCGGGCGCGGCCCGGCCACGAATTCGCGGCCCGCAGTGATCACCGGGGCAAAGCTGCCGGGGGAGATCGCGCCGCCCGCCCAGGGATCGAGCGGATCGGCCCGCGCGCCGAACTGGCGGGCGATTTCGGCGGCGCTGGCAGTAAGGCGGTAAAGCGTGGTCAAGCCGCCTTGCCCGACAGGCCCATGCGCCGCCGGATGCGGCTGAGCGCGATCGGGGTGATGCCGATGTAGCGGGCGATGTCGGCCTGGCGCAGCCGCGCCGCCAAGGCTCCGTCCTGCGCCAGGAGATCGCGATAGCGCTGTTCGGGGCTGGCGCAGAGCAGGGCTTCCTCGCGCCGCTGCTTGCGGGCCTGGAGCCAGGCGGCGAAGCGGGCGAAATCGCCCTGCAGTTCGGGACTTCCGGCGATCCGGTTGCCCAGCCAGGCGAGCGGCAGCGCGGCCACCCGGCACGGCTCCAGACAGGTCGCGCCATAGCGGTTGATGCCATCGGGCAGCAGATCGCCGCTGCCGGTGAACAGGCCCTGGTCGACAATGAAGCTCTTGATCCAGTCCTCGCCGCTGGCAGTCAGGTAGCCCAGCTTGACCAGCCCCTGCTCCAGCACCCAGAACTGGCTGGATGGCTCGCCCAGCGCAAACAGCTCGGTCCCGGCCGGATATTCGCGCGGGTGCCACAGGCCATCGGCGCGGGCCAGCCATGCCAGCCGGTCGATCACCGGGGCCGGATCAAAAGCGGGCGGCGATAAACCCAAGTTAATTTCCGATCCTTTGCGGTGTGCCAAAAGGGCAGTCCATGCCAACCAGGCCGGAGGTAGAATGTCGCAGCTGTTGTCGCAACCGGGCACTGTCCTGATCACGGGCACCACTTCGGGCGTGGGCGCGCAACTGGCGGAGCAACTGGTCGCCGCCGGTCACCGGGTGATCGCCGTGGCGCGCCGGGTGGGCGAGGGCGAAGTACCGCCGGGCACAGTGCCCTATCCCTGCGACCTCGCCGATCCGCAGGCCGCCGAGGCCCTGTTCGCTGAGATCGCCGCCAATCATCCGGATATCTCGGTGGTGATCAACAATGCCGGGATCCAGCTGGCCATGCGGCTGGACGATCCGGCGCTGGATGCGGCTGCACTGGAGCGCGAGATCGCGGTCAACCTGCTGGCCCCGGCGATCATCGCCCGCGCGATGCTGCCGGTGCTGCGCGCGCAGGACCGGCCGACCGCGATCGTCAACGTGACTTCGGGTCTGGCGATCTATCCCAAGACCACCACGGCGCTCTACTGCGCGAGCAAGGCGGCGCTGCGCAGCCTGACGCAATCGCTGCGCTACCAGTCGGAAGGAACCCGCGTGCAGGTGATCGAGGCGATCCTGCCGCTGGTCGACACGCCGATGACCGTGGGGCGCGGCAGCGGCAAGATGAGCGCGGCCGATTGCGCCGCCGCGATCATCGCCGGGATCCGGCGCGGCCAGGACGAGGTCTATATCGGCAAGGCCCGGCTGCTGCCCTGGCTCAATCGCATCGCGCCCGCGATCCCCCGCGCCAAGCTGAAGCGGTCATGAAAGACCTTCTCAAGATCGCGCTGGTCCTCGCGCTGGCCTTTGCTTCCACTTTCCTGCTGATCCAGGGCACCGGCCTGGTAACGGAGGAGGGCGTGCGCGCCTTCCTGGCCCAGGCGCACACGATCCACCCCGGCTGGTTCGCGGCGCTGGTGATCTTGCTGCTGGTGGTGGACCTGCTGATCGCCGTGCCGACCATGGCGACGATCCTGCTGGCCGGTTATTTCCTGGGCCCGGTGCTTGGCGGGGCGGCGGCGGCCACGGGGCTGATGCTGCTGGGCACGCTGGGCTATGGCCTGGGCTTCCGCTTCGGCCGCCCGATCCTGGGCCGCCTGTTCAAGGACGAGACGCGGCTGGCCGGGATCGAGGCGGCCTTTGCCCGTAATGACCTGCTGGTGCTGTTCGTCTGCCAGGCCCTGCCGATCCTGCCGGAGCTGAGCTGCACTCTGGCCGGCGTGGCCCGCATGCGCTTCGCCCGCTTCGTGCTGGGCTATGGCGTGGGGGTGGTGCCCTTCGCCTTCATCGTCGCCTGGGGCGGTTCGGCCAGCACGGCGAGCGATCCCTGGCCCGCGATCTATACCGTGATCGGGGTCAGCACCGCGCTGCTGCTGGCCTGGCGGCTGCTCAACCGCAAGGCGGTCCGCTAGGCCCCATTGCCAGCCGCCTCGACAGGCCTTATCTGCGATCCATCCCCGGGGAGCGTGCTCACGCTGAGAGGGGCGGTTAGCATCGCCCGACCCGTTGAACCTGAACCCGTTAGCACGGGCGGAGGGAGGGCATTCGGTCCGCTCAACCTGAGCTTGTCGAAGGGCGCTCCATTCCGCCATCAAGGAGCGCACATGGCCGACATCAACAGCAAGCTCGAAATCGGCGTCACCACCGGCCCCATTCGCGGCAGCAAGAAGGTCCACGTCGGCCCGCTGGGCGTCAAGATGCGCGAGATTCACCTCGAGCCCGGCAGCGGCGAGCCGCCGGTGCGGGTCTATGACACCTCTGGTCCCTACACCGATCCCGAAGCGACCATCGACATCGCCGCTGGCCTGCCTGAGCTGCGCGCGGCGTGGATCCGCGGCCGCGGCGATGTGGAGGAAGTGACCCAGCGCGAGGTGAGGCCCGAGGACAACGGCCAGCTCGGCCCGGACCGCTCCGGCGGCGTCCCCCCGTTCCCGCGCGTGCGGCACAAGGTGCTGCGCGCGCGTGCCCGGCATGAACGTCAGCCAGATGCACTATGCCCGGCGCGGCATCATCACGCCCGAGATGGAATATGTCGCCACCCGCGAAAACCTGGGGCGCGAGATGCTGCGCGAGTATATCCGCGACGGGCAGGACTTCGGCGCGCAGATCCCGGACTATGTGACCCCCGAATTCGTCCGCGACGAGGTGGCGCGCGGCCGGGCGATCATCCCCAGCAACATCAACCACCCGGAGAGCGAGCCGATGGCGATCGGCCGCAACTTCCTGGTCAAGATCAACGCCAATATCGGCAACTCGGCCGTGGCCTCGGACGTTGCCAGCGAGGTCGACAAGATGGTCTGGTCGATCCGCTGGGGCGCGGACACCGTGATGGACCTTTCCACGGGCCGCAACATTCACGACACCCGCGAATGGATCATCCGCAACAGCCCCGTGCCGATCGGCACCGTGCCGATCTACCAGGCGCTGGAAAAGGTCGGCGGCATTGCCGAGGAACTGACCTGGGAGATCTTCCGCGATACCCTGATCGAACAGGCCGAACAGGGCGTGGACTATTTCACGATCCACGCCGGGGTGCGCCTGCCCTATGTGCCGCTGGCCGCCAAGCGCGTTACCGGCATCGTCAGCCGGGGCGGCTCGATCATGGCCAAGTGGTGCCTGGCGCATCACAAGGAATCGTTCCTTTATGAACGGTTTGACGAGATTACCGAGATCATGAAGGCCTATGACATCGCCTATTCGCTGGGCGATGGCCTGCGCCCCGGCTCGATCGCCGATGCCAATGACGAAGCCCAATTTGCCGAGCTCTATACCCTGGGCGAGCTGACCCACCGCGCCTGGAAGGAAGACGTCCAGGTGATGATCGAAGGCCCCGGCCACGTGCCGATGCACAAGATCAAGGAGAACATGGACAAGCAGCTTGAGGTTTGCGGCGAAGCCCCATTCTACACCCTCGGGCCGCTCGTCACCGATATTGCGCCCGGCTATGACCATATCACCAGCGGCATCGGCGCGGCGATGATCGGGTGGTATGGCACGGCGATGCTCTGCTACGTCACGCCCAAGGAACACCTGGGCCTGCCGGACCGGGATGACGTGAAGACCGGCGTGGTCACCTACAAGCTCGCCGCCCACGCGGCGGACCTCGCCAAGGGGCACCCGGCGGCCAAGGTGCGCGACGATGCCCTGTCAAAAGCCCGCTTCGAATTCCGCTGGCGCGACCAGTTCAACCTGTCGCTCGATCCCGACACGGCGGAGCAATACCACGACCAGACCCTCCCCGCCGAAGGCGCCAAGACCGCGCACTTCTGCTCGATGTGCGGGCCCAAGTTCTGCTCGATGAAGATCAGCCAGGAAGTGCGGGAGTTCGCCAGGCTCCAGAACCAGGACAGCGCCGGCTTCGTCGCCGCCGAAGAAGCCGAGGCCGGCATGGCCGAGATGAGCAAGGTCTATGACGAGACCGGGCGGGAGTTGTATCTGGGTGCGGGTGGCAGGGAGCACGATTGAGGCTCTATTGTCGGGTGAGGTCGCGCGGCCTCACCCGTAACAACAATTTCACTGACCTTCGACCAGATCGAGCAGCTTCTCGAACCTGCGAGCGACGTCCTGATTTTCGATTTTTTGCTTAATCAACTTATCTTTAGCTAGTTCGTCTAGATCAGATTGAATTGTAGCACCACATACCTCCACCATTTTTTCAATGAGTGGGGCCGCCGTGTTGCTATAATAAACTTTTCTTAAATTTCCGAATTGGGTTACGCCGCCAGGCTTACCAATGAACGTTAAGACCATCCATCGAAGAATTTTCCTTTTCTGTTCTGGTGGGCAAGCTTGTAGTCCGCCGCATTCTTCAAAATTCCGCAGTAATTCGCCGTGGAGGTTGTAGCCAGACCAATCGTAGCTAGCGGCCTCCATCTGCTTGTAAATCTCTTCAAATAGTGCCGCTTTCGCACTTTGCCTTATATAAGGCATCAGACCAGAGACTTCAGCAACGCGTGCTTGACGATCAGTGATCGTCCGACCAACTACAGATTGAAGATAGGCGCCAAGATTGGCTCGGACATGAACGTGAATTTTCCCAGATAGATAACTAAGAGCATTGTAAGAATTTTGCTGAACCAGATCTGGCTTATTTTTGTCTAAAGCAGTCGATATTAGAAATTTAAAAATATCTTCCTGTCGAGATTGCGGAGCAGAGGCAAAATCCTCTATCAATGCCTCGCTTGGAACTGTGGATTCCGCCTGTTCGACAAGATCCTTAAAGTCAGTTAATTTAACTAGTTGTATTGGGTCTTTAGAGAGAACTACCTCAATACAAGTGTTAAAAATGTAAATAATATCCTCAATTCCAGCTTCGTATTCATCATCTTCGTGCTCGAGATCTCGGCGAATTTCATAACACCTCTTTATTCTCCGCCAATCAGGCCTGCTCACAAGGCCCATTCTGTAGGATAAATCTATGATGCCAGATGATGAGTAATTCTCAACATCCTCATCTTTATTGACGGGTGGAAGTTTATGTTGCGACGCCGCCTCACGAGCAATATCAACTCCAGCGACGATGATTTTTTCTCTGAGATCATGAACAGCAGCGTTGAATATTCTTTGACAGGCACTGCTTGGGTCAACTTCGACTAGTCGACGCACTCGCTCAAGCAAGTTGCGGGCCTGCCATTGAGGGCGAACTCGATCTAGCAGTGCAGGCACCTTTTCTGCACGTAAAAGCTCAACGGTCGGACTTGGAATAAGCTGGTTTGCCATAATTGCAGTATTTTGCATAAACTACCGATTATCAAGAACATTCTGACATCAGAACGTTCTGCGGCAGAGGTGAGAAAGCCGCCCTATCGATTCCCATCCCACGCTCATCGCCCCGCGCTGGCTCCCGCTCCGCACTCGTGCCAAGCCACCTCCAGTCCTCTGAACCCCGGAGCCGCCATGTCCCGCCTGATCCCCGCCGCCGCCCTCTTCGCCGCGCTGACCGCCAGCCCTGTTGCTCACCCGCCGCCGCTCACGCCGCGCCCAAGCAGACTGTCATGCCCGAAAACCCGGAGGCGCTGGCGTTCCAGCAGCAGTTCGGCTTTTCCGACGCGGTGATCCATGGCGATACGGTCTACCTGTCGGGCGTGGTCGCCGGGGCGCCGCCGGCGGGGGCCGATCCGGTCGCCCATTATGACCGGACCTTCCAGCGGATCGGCGCGATCCTGGCACGGGCCGGATCGAGCTGGGACAACGTGCTGGATATCACGACCTTCCACACCGACATCGACGCCTCGCTCACCCCGCTGGCCGAGGCCAAGAACCGCCATGTGAAGGCCCCGTTCCCGACCTGGACCGCGATCGGCGTGAAGCGGCTTTACGAACCCACCGCCACGGTCGAAATCAAGATCGTCGCGCGGCTGACGCCGAAGAAGAAGCGGTAAGGCCCCCGCTAACCCCGCGCCAGCCGGGCGAGGGCTTCGTCCAATGCCTGCAGGAAGCGCGAGCGGTCGGTCTTCTGGAAGGGGGGCGGGCCGCCGATGGCATCGCCGCCAGCGCGCAGATCGGCCATGATCGCCCGCGTGGCGATCGCGCCGCCGATCGAGGCGCGGGTGAAGGGCTTGCCGGTGGGGGCGATGACGCTGGCCCCGGCTTTCAGGCAGCGATCGGCCAGCAGGATATCGGCGGTGATCACTACGGCGCGGGGATCGGCGGCTTCGGCAATCCAGTCATCGGCGGCATCGAAGCCATCGGACACGGTTACCCGCGCGATCAGCGGGTGATCGGGCACGCGCAGCCGCATGTTGCTGACCACCGTGACCGGCACCTGCCGGCGGAAGGCGACCTTGTAGATCTCTTCCTTGACCGGGCAGGCATCAGCATCGACCAGGATGCGCGGCGGGCTCATGGCGGCGTGCGGTCTTAGCGCTTCATGTGTTCCAGCCCGGCGAGGACGCCCGGCTTGAGGCTGGGTTTGGAAGCGTTCTGCCTGGGCGGCTTCTCCGCCTTGGGCTTGCGCACTTCGCGGTTCGATTTCTTCTGGCCCTTGGCCATGGCACGTTCCTTCAGCAGGCAGAGTGCCCGCCCGCCGCCATAGCCCGGAAGCGTCCCGAACCCGGCACGAAATCGCGCCGGGCGGCAAAACCGCTTTCCTACTCCCCCCGGCGCATGGCCTATGGCGGGGATGACCCTGCCCGAAACCCCGCTTTTTCCTGCGCTGCCACGCCGCCTGACGGGGCCATGCGGGGGGACGGATTTTTTGGACCAGGACAGTGGTCCATGTGGTCCAGGACGTGGTCCATGTGGTCCGGGCGCCGCTTCGTGCGCACCTTGCGCGGGGCGGGATATTCTGCTGGTCTGCCAGGGTCCTGAGGCGGAGTCGCATGCGGGATGGTCCGGGGAGGAGGACGTCCTGCATGTTGTCGCTGATTTACGTGAGTAGTGTGGGGCCGCAGTTCCGCGAGGCGGAGCTTGAGCCGCTGGCCCAGGCCGCCGCCACGATCAATGTTGCCAATGCCATTACCGGGATGCTGGCCTATAACGGCTCCCACTTCATGCAATTGCTGGAAGGTGAAGCGGCCCGGGTGGAAGAGACGCTGGCGCGGATCGCCGCCGACCGGCGCCATTCCGGCCTGGTGGTGATCCGGCGCGATGAGCGCGCCGCGCGCGAATGCCCGGACTGGTCGATGCGCGCTTTCCTGACCCCGCTGGAGGGGGCCGGAGCGGCCACCCGCTTTGCCGCCAGCCTGCCGGTCAGCTTTGCCGCCGATACCCGCGTGATCTTCACCAGCTTCGCCTCGCTGCCGCGCGTGGCGGCCTGAGCGGGGGCGACGTGACTGGCAGCGGCCCGACTGGCAGCGGTGCGACTGGCGTGGCCGGGCTGCCCCGCGGCTGGAACTGGATGCTGTGGGGCGCGGCGGCCTATAACTGGCTGGTCAGCCTGCCGGTGCTGATCAACGGCGCGCTGGCGGCGCAGTACAAGATCAGCGCCGTGCTGGTGGCGGGCTTCGGCCTGCTCTATGCCCTCGTCGCGCGCGATCCGGCGCGGCTGGCCCCGGCGCTGTGGGCTGGGGTGGCCGGCAAGCTGGGGCTGGTGGTGCTGCTGGCTCCCGCCGTGATGGGTGGCACGGCGGCGCCCGGAACCGGGCCGGTGCTGGCGGGCGACCTGGTGTTCACCGCTGCCTTCCTCGCATTGCTGCTGGGGCCGGCGCGGCGCGCGCGCTGATGGACCGCACGATCGTCCGGCTGGGAGCAGAACATCGCGCGGCGGCGGTGCGGACGCTCGCCGCCGCGTTCCAGACCGATCCGGCGGTCAGCTGGATCATCCCCGATGCGGAAGAGCGGGCGCGGCGGCTGCCCCGGATGTTCGCCTGGCTGTGGGATGATCACCAGCGCCACGGCATTGCCCTCGGCACGCCGGGCTGCGAGGCGGTGACGCTCTGGCGGCTGCCGGGGAAGGTCCACCATCATGATCCGCTCTGGCCGCCGGAAGTGCTGCGCCTGTTGCGGATCTTCGGGCGGCGGATTCTGCGCGCCTCGACCGTCGGGGACGCAATCGGTGCGCACCTCGCCGCCGGAGAGGACTGGTATTACCTGCGCTATGCCGGGGTGCGGCCCGATTGCCAGGGGCAGGGGCTGGGAGGCCTCGCAATCCGTGCCGGGCTGGCCGAGGCGGCGGCGGCGGCGGGCAAGCCGGCGCTGCTGGAAACCGCGACCGAGAGCAATGTGGGCATCTACCTGCGGCTGGGCTTTGCCGTGCACGAGGAATGGGACGTGCCGGCGGCGGGCGGGCCGCACTTCTGGTCGATGTCGCACCCCGGCGGCGGCTAGGCCCGCAGCACTGTTACGACAAAGCCCTCCCGCAATGGGGAGGGCTTTGCGAAGTCACAGAAATGCGAGCGATGATCAGGCCGGCAGGCCGGAGATCGCCTTCATTTCCATGAAGTCCTTGAGGCCGGCGAGGCCGCCCTCGCGGCCGTTGCCGGACTGCTTGTAGCCGCCGAACGGCGCGCCCGGGGTCGGGCCCCAGTTGTTGATCGCGACCATGCCGGCCCGCAGCTTGGGCGCAACTTCCGCAGCCTTGGCCGGATCGCCGGTGATCGCAGCGGACAGGCCATATTCGGTGGCATTGGCCAGCTCGATGCCCTGGTCGAGGCTGTCATAGGTCATGATCGTGGCGACCGGACCGAAGATTTCCTCGTTGGCGATGCGCATGTCCGGGGTCACGCCCGAGAACACGGTCGGCTGGACAAAGTAGCCGCGGTTGACCCCGGCGGGCAGGTCGGTGCCGCCGGTTTCCAGCTTGGCGCCTTCGTCGATCGCCGACTGGATCAGGTCGCGCACCTTGTCATACTGCGCCTTGTTGACCAGCGGACCAAGGTGGTTGCCCTCGGCCATCGGATCGCCGACAGGCGTGTGCGAATACATGTTCTTGTAGAACGCGACAGCCTCGGCCTCGCGGTCCTTGGCCACCAGCACCTTGGTCGGCGAAATGCACGATTGGCCGGTGTTGACCAGCGGACCCATGGCGACCGGAGCCAGCTGGGTGGCGAAATCGGCATCGGGCAGGACCAGGTTGGGGCTCTTGCCGCCCAGTTCCTGGTGGACACGCTTCACGGTCGGCGCGGCGGCGATCGCCACGGCGATGCCCGCGCGGGTCGAGCCGGTGAAGCTGACCATCTCGATGTCCGGATGGCTGGAGATGGCATTGCCGGTGGTCGGGCCATCGCCCTGGACCAGGTTGAACACGCCCGGCGGCACCCCGGCGGCGTCCAGGATCTCGGCAAAGATCGCGGCGTTGGTCGGGCATTCTTCCGAAGGCTTCAGCACCATGGTGTTGCCGGCGGCCAGCGCCGGGGCCACCTTCAGCGCGATCTGGTTGAGCGGCCAGTTCCACGGAGTGATCATGCCGACCACGCCGATCGGCTCATAGGCCACCTTGTAGCCCGGGCCGTCTTCCATGAAGTTGAAGTCCTTGAGCGCGGCGATGGTCGAGAGGAATCCGCCGATCCCGGCGCCGACCTGGGCGGTGCCGGCGAAGGACACGGGCGCGCCCATTTCCTCGGCCATGGCGACGGCTAGGTCGCCCGCGCGCTTCTTGTACTCCTCGACGATCCGGTTCAGCAGCGCAAGGCGCTCTTCGCGGGTGGTCTGGCTATAGGTCTTGTAGGCGCGGCGGGCGGCGGCCACGGCCTTGTCCACGTCAGCCTTGGTGCCGACCGAGATGACGCAGCAGGGCTCTTCGGTGGCCGGATTGATCACCTCGCGCCGGGCACCGCCTTCGCTGTCTACCCACTTGCCGTCGATGTAGTGTTGGAGCCGCTCGCGCATCCTCGAATCTCCCTTAATGGATCGATTAAACGCGCGGACAATCGGCATGTCGGCGATCAATTGCAAGATGCAATCGGTCGCCTGCTCAGCCTCCGCGATAAAGTGCGGCCTCGGCCTCGCGGCGGCGCACCAGCCCGGTCAGCCGCCGCCCGCCGGCATGGACCCATTTGCCGAATTCGGCCGCCGCCCCGGCGTGGTCGCCCGCTTTGTGCAGTTTCGTCAGCGTGGCGCGGGCAATCGCCCCGGTGTTGTAGTGAAAGCTGACCAGGGCGTCGAACTGGTGCTGGCTGGTCGGGCAATCGCCCAGCGCGCGGGCCACCTCCGCAGCATAGCGGGCCAGGTCCGTTTCCAGCCGGGCATCGCACTGGGCCTGGGTCCAGACCGTGCCGGCGGCGATGCGCCCCCCGGTAACATGGCAGGCGCCGGTCGCGCCCCAGCCGATGGTCCACGGCTCCCCGCCCGTGCCGGGATCGGGATAGGCTTCGAACCGGCCGTCCGGGCGCTTGCGGGCGCAGCCTTCGAACTGCTTGATCAGCGCGATTCCCGCCGGGCCGATCCGCTGTGGACCACGCTGTGGACCACTTGGACCACTGTTCAGGGCGGAATTAATTGCCTGGTCCAGACTGGCTACTTCGGCCTTGGTGAAGCCGCGCCCCAGCATCCGCCGAACAGTGTCGAAAATTGCCTTGCGGTCCATCGTGCTTGCCTCCGGTTGAATTGAGGCCGAGCGAATAGGCACGAAGCTGCGCAGTAGGAAAATGCTTTGTGTTCAGCGCCGTGGTTCAACGCCGTGGTGGCGGGGCCAAGCGAAAGGGCGCCCGGATCGCTCCGGACGCCCCCTCGGTGAACCAATCCAGCAACTGGATCAGGCGCTGTAGTACATGTCGAACTCGACCGGCGACGGGGTGGTTTCCCAGCGCATCACTTCCGGCCACTTCAGTTCGATGTAGGCATCGATCTGGTCCTTGGTGAAGACGCCGCCCTGCAGCAGGAAGTCGTGATCGGCTTCGAGGCATTCCAGGGCTTCACGCAAGCTGCCGCACACGGTCGGCACCTGGGCCAGTTCGGCCGGGGGCAGATCATAGAGGTTCTTGTCCATGGCTTCGCCCGGGTGGATCTTGTTCTTGATCCCGTCGAGGCCGGCCATCAGCAGCGCCGAATAGCACAGGTAGGGGTTGGCCATCGCGTCGGGGAAGCGGAATTCCACGCGCTTGGCCTTGTCACCGGCGCCATAGGGGATGCGGCACGAGGCCGAGCGGTTGCGGGCCGAATAGGCCAGCAGCACCGGGGCTTCGTAACCCGGCACCAGGCGCTTGTAGCTGTTGGTGGTCGGGTTGGTGAAGGCGTTGAGCGCCTTGGCGTGCTTGATCACGCCGCCGATGAAGTAGAGGCACAGGTCCGACAGGCCGGCATAGCCGTTCCCGGCGAACAGCGGCTTGCCGCCATCCCAGATCGAGATGTGGGTGTGCATCCCCGAACCGTTGTCGGTCTTGATCGGCTTGGGCATGAAGGTCGCGGTCTTGCCATAGGCCTGGGCGACCTGCTGCACGACATACTTGTAGACCTGCATGCGGTCGGCGGTCTGCACCAGGGTGCCGAAGGTCAGGCCCAGTTCGTGCTGGGCGCTGGCCACTTCGTGGTGGTGCTTGTCGCACGGCAGGCCCATTTCGAGCATGGTCGAGACCATTTCGCCACGGATGTCGACGCAAGAGTCGACCGGGGCGACCGGGAAGTAGCCGCCCTTGGCGCGCGGACGGTGCGCCAGGTTGCCGCCTTCGTATTCCTTGTTCGAATTGGTCGGCAGCTCGATGTCGTCGATGCTGAAGCCGTTGCCGTTGTAGCCATCGTAGAAGCGCACGTCGTCGAACAGGAAGAACTCGGCTTCCGGCCCGACATAGACGGTGTCACCGATGCCGGTGGTCTTGAGGTAGCTTTCGGCGCGCTTGGCGGTCGAACGCGGATCGCGGCCATAGAGATCGCCGGTCGACGGCTCGACGATGTCGCAGGTGATGATCATCATCGGGGTGGCGCTGAACGGATCGATGAAGACCGAATCCAGATCCGGCTTCAGGATCATGTCGGATTCGTTGATGGCCTTCCAGCCTTCGATCGACGAGCCGTCGAACATCAGGCCGTCTTCCAGCTCGTCCTCGCCCATCACGTGCGCGCACATGGTGAGGTGCTGCCACTTGCCCTTCGGATCGGTGAAGCGCAGATCGACCCACTCGATCTCCTCTTCCTTGATCCGCTTGATGATGTCCTTTGCCTTGCTCATTGGTCTTCCTTTTTAGCTTCCCCGGCAGCGGAGCGGGCGGGGCCCTTCGTTTCCCCTCCCGCCCCGCGGGAGGGGTTAGGGGAGGGCTTGTTGCGGTTGGGTTCGGGTAACTTTCCCTCCCCCGGCCCCTCCCGCCAGCGGGAGGGGGGATGTAAGAACTTCGTGCGTTCTAGATGGCGTCGTTGTCGCGTTCGCCGGTGCGGATGCGGATCGCCTTCTCGACAGCATAGACAAAGATCTTGCCGTCACCGATCCGGCCGGTCTGCGCGGCGGCGGCGATCGCTTCGACCGTGCGGTCGGCCAGGTCGTCGCTCACCACCACCTCAAGCTTCACCTTGGGCAGGAAATCGACGACATATTCGGCGCCGCGATAGAGTTCGGTATGGCCTTTCTGCCGGCCAAAGCCCTTGGCCTCGGTCACGGTGATGCCGGATACGCCCACTTCGTGCAGCGCTTCCTTCACCTCATCCAGCTTGAAGGGCTTGATGATAGCCTCGATCTTTTTCACGTCTTCACTTCCCCTGCGCGCTGCGCCGGTACCGGCCCGTGTTGCCTTGGGTCCGATCCGGACGTTCGTTCATCGCCTGCCCGATCTATCAAGAATCGTGCCAGCACGGATGAAACCGGCCTAGGACATGGGCGCGCTAAGCGAAAGTGCGGAATCGCAACAATTGAATCTTGCGAGTCGTTCGCGTGAAATTTTCGGGAAGCTGGAACGGTAAATGACTTGCCTGAATTTTCAGCAGGGCCTGCCTAAAAAATAGGCGGCACTAGAGGCTGAGCCCGGCCGTCTCTTCCAGACCAGCCATCAGGTTGAGGCTTTGCACGGCCGCGCCGCTGGCCCCTTTGCCAAGGTTGTCGAGCCGGGCGACGAGCCGCGCCTGCGAGCCGTCCTTCGCCCCGAACACCCAGAGGTCGAGCCGGTCGCTGGGCTGCATCGAACGGCGCAGCAGCAGTTCGTCCTGTGGCTCGTCATGCACCGTCACGACCTTGCTGCCGGCATAGAATTCAACCAGCGCCAGGCGCAGCACCTCGGGCGATCCGGCCATCGGCATCGCGCTGAGCGGCAGCGGCACTTCCACCACCATGCCGCGGTGCGCATCGATCACCGCAGGAGCGAACAGCGGCGGATGGGCGAGGGCGGCATAGCGCTGCATTTCGGGCACGTGCTTGTGCCCCATGCCCAGGCCATAGGCGCGAAAGGCAATATCGCCATCGTCCTCGAACCGCTGGATCAGCGCCTTGCCGCCGCCCGAGTAACCGGACACGGCATTGACGGTATAGGGCCAGTCAGCCGGCAGCAGCCCTGCGCGGACCAGCGGGGCGACCAGCGCGAGGAACCCGGTGGGATAGCAGCCCGGATTGCTGACCCGTGTTGCCCCGGCAATCGCCGCGCGCCCGGTCAGTTCGGGAAAGCCATAGGTCCAGCCAGCGGCGACGCGGTGCGCGCTGGAAGCATCGATGATCCGCACGGCCGATCCTTCGGCCAGGGCCACGGCTTCGCGGGCGGCATCGTCGGGCAGGCACAGCACGGCGAAATCGGCGCTATGGTAGGCATCGCGGCGCGCGCCGACATCCTTGCGCGCCTCGTCATCGAGGATCAGCAACTCGAATTCGGGGCGCGGGGCAAGCCGCTCGACGATCTCGAGGCCGGTGGTGCCGACAGCGCCGTCAATGAAAACCGTTTGGGTCATGTGCAATAACCTGAAGGTTCGATCCAGACTCTGCCTTCCCAAACTCCGTTCGTCCTGAGCTTGCCGAAGGACCGCCCTTGGTCTGGCGGCGTAGAGCCCGGTCCCGAAGTAAAAAGCGGTGCTTCGACAAGCTCAGCACGAACGGAAACGGGGATGGTTCAGCTTCGTCGTTCGTCCGCTTCCAGCGCTTCGACCGGCAGATAGCCGACGAAGCCGTCCTCGCCGACCTGGCCCCAGGCCCAGCCGCCGGTCACGTCCAGCACGTTGAACAGGCTGCCACCGGCAAGCTGGTCGCGCACTTCGGCATCGGAGCTGTTGGCCGCGAGCAGGCTGGCCCCGGTGGCCACCACCTGGCGGGGCATCGGCACGGCATAGTGCGGCACGAAACAGCGGCCCGCGAGGCGGATGTGCGCCAGATCGCCGCGCACCGGCCAGTGCGCCGCATCAAGCTTTTCGGCCGGGCCGGCAAGGCCATACTGGCCCTCGGGAATGGCGGATACGGTCAAAGGTTGCTGCCCCGAAAACTGGAAGACCGGGCGATTAGCGCCGGATGCGCCGTGGAGCAAGTTATCCATAGCGAACCTTGAATCAGAGGTGTGATTTGTAAGTGGCCATCAATCTGGATAACGCACCCTGCAATCCAAGTTTGAGATCGGCTTGGCATAGAGCATTCGGGTAACTTCGTACTCCGAACCCCAGCCCCCGAGGTGGCCGAAACCGAGACCGAGTATGGAAACGCGACGTCGGCCCACAAATCTCACTGAAAACGCTTCCAGTGGGTAGGTGCCGAACTGGCTGGTCCAAGTTCCTCTGCTTGGGTAGGATTTGCGGTAGTTGTAGCTGCCGTAGATCTGGTAAGGGTCATAGTTAAGCCACGATCCACGATCAGCAAGGAGTCGGCACGGGTCTTTGCCCGGAGGTGTTTCAAAGAATTGGGATCCTTCGAATTGCCACATCCACGTGCCTTCAATGGTTCTTTCCCGTTCATGATAGCCGATCCCGACATGCGCAATCACGAACAGGGCTGCGATTGCCATTGCGAGTTTCATGAAGCCGCCTCTCGTGAGTTTGAGCGGCCTATCCATAGCGCCCCTTGAGCAATCCCCAGGCCGCGCGCAGGCCCAGCGCGTCGCCGCCCTTGGGGCGGCCGGGCTTGGCGGCGGGGCGCCAGGCGAAGGTATCGAAGTGGGCCCAGTCAGTCCCTTCGGGCACGAAGCGGTCGAGGAACAGCGCGCCGACCGAGGCGCCGGCAAAGCCGTTGCTGGCCGAATTGTTGAGATCGGCGATGTCGCTTTTGAGGTACTCGCGGTAACCATCGTAGAGCGGCAGACGCCAGCACGGGTCGCTTGCGGCTTCGCCGGCGGCGAGCAGTTCGGCGGCGGTTTCATCGCGCCGGGTGAACAGCGCGGGCAGGTCTGGCCCCACGGCCACGCGCGCGGCCCCGGTGAGGGTGGCGAAATCGATCACCAGTTCGGGGTTCTCCTCGCCCGCGCGGGTCAGCGCGTCGCCCAGCACCAGCCGCCCTTCGGCATCGGTATTGCCGATCTCGACCGAAATGCCCGCGCGGCTTTTCAGCACGTCGCCGGGGCGGAAGGCATTGCCGGAAATCGCGTTCTCCACCGCCGGGATCAGCAGGTGCAGCCGCACCTTGAGCTGGTGCTGCATGATCAGGCTGGCGAGGGCCAGGGCATGGGCCGCGCCGCCCATGTCCTTCTTCATCAGCAGCATCCCGGCCGAGGGCTTGATATCAAGCCCGCCGCTGTCAAAGCACACGCCTTTGCCGACCACGGCCAGGCGCGGGTGGGCGGAATCGCCCCAGGTCAGTTCGATCAGGCGCGGGGCATGATGCCGGCTGGCGGCGCGGCCAACGGCATGGACCATTGGGAAGCCGGTTTCGAGGGCATCGCCGCTCGTCACCTTGAGTTCTGCCTTATGCGCCTTGGCGAGGCGGCTGGCTTCGGCCTCCAGCTGGGCGGGACCCATGTCTTCGGCCGGGGTGTTGACGAGGTCGCGGACCAGCGCCGTGGCGGCGACTTCGGCCAGCACGGGCTCGATCGCCTTGACCGCCTTGGTCAGCAGCACGCGCGGGCCATCGTCGGGCGTTTCGCTGCGATAGCGATCGAAACGATACTGTCCGCTGGCCCAGCCGAACAGAGCGGCCCCGGCATCGCCATTGGCAAGGCGATAGGTTCCGGCGGGCAGTGTTTCGCCGAGCCTGGCGAGGCACCAGGTGCCCAGCTCCTCCGGATCGGCCACACCCGCCACAACACAGATCCCGTCGCCATCGGGCAGCACCGCCTGTTCGAACGGCGCGGCGGTGAACTTCTGCGCGGCGAGCGCTGCCCGCGCCACGGCGGGCAGGCCCTTGGTAAAGGCCTCAAGCCCGGTCTTGTCGACCAGGTGGATGGCGGTGGCGCTCTGGTCGCGGTCGGGCTGGATCGGGGCGTGCTTATCGGTCATGATCATGGCTCATAGCCGCGCAGCGGCGCCGGGTGCGAGAGGAAAATCGGAACGATGCGCCAGCTTGTCATGCCTGTTGCGGCCAGTCTCCTCGCGCTGGGCCTGACCGGGTGCGCGCCCGAACGACCCGAACAGGCCGAGCAGACTGACGCCAGGCAGCCGACGTTCGTCGAGTCCGCTGCCGCGACCGCCGATGCGGCGGCCAGCGAAGCCCCGTCGCCCACCGCCACCGCGCGCGCCCTTTCCGAGCGGACCCGGGCCTTCGAGTTCGAATATGCCTATCCGGCCGCCGCTGCGGCGATCCCCGGACTGGTGGTCGAGCTGGAGGCCGATCTTGCCCGCCAGCGCCGCGAACTGGCCCGCAACGCGCCGCGCCCGGAAGCGGGCGAGCGGCCGGTCCCCCATGCCAGGTCGGTGCAGTGGGATGTGGTGACCGAACTGCCTGGCTGGCTCAGCCTGTCGGCCGCGGTCTATGCCGATACCGGCGGGGCGCACCCCAATCGCTGGTCGCAGGCGCTGCTATGGGACAAGACCGCGGGCAAGAGCCGCAAGGCGACTGACCTGTTCGTGTCCGGCGCGGCTCTGGCCGAGGCGATCCGCGCACCCTTCTGCCGCGCGCTCAACCGCGAACGCGCGGCGCGGCGCGGCGAGGTGGTGAGCGGCGACAGCGGTGAGATGTTTGACGAATGCATCGACCCGACGCGATCGACCGTGATCCTTGGTTCCTCCAACGGCCAGCAGTTCGACCGGATCGGGGTGCTGATCGCGCCTTACGAGGCCGGCTCCTATGCCGAAGGTGATTACGAGATCACCCTGCCGGTCACCCGCGCGGTGCTGGCGGCGGTGAAGCCCCAGTATCGCGCGGTTTTCGCCCTCGGTCGCTGACCGAGGCGGTGATACTCGCTTTTTGGCGGCGGCGCGCCTATATGGCCGGGCGATGACTCAATACCAGGTAGTGACCGGAACCGAGGCCGTCCTGCGCGACGGCACGATCAAGCTCCACGGGCCGGCGGGCTTCGAGGGGATGCGCCGCGCCGGCCGGCTGGCCGCCGAAATCCTCGATGCGCTGGTGCCGCACGTCCAGCCGGGCGTATCGACCCAGCACCTCGACGATCTGGTGCGGCAGATGACGCTCGATGGCGGGGCCGTGCCGGCCACGCTGGGTTATCGCGGCTATACCCATTCGTGCTGCATCTCGATCAATCACGTGGTCTGCCACGGCATTCCTTCGGACAAGGTGCTGAAGGACGGGGATATCGTGAACATCGATGTCACCCCGCTGCTCGATGGCTGGCACGGCGATACCAGCCGGATGTACCTCGTCGGCGATGTGCCGTTGAAGGCGCGGCGACTGGTCGACGTGACCCACGAATGCCTGATGCTGGGGATCGAGGCGGCGAGCCGCCCCGGCGCGCGGCTGGGCGATATCGGCGCGGCGATCCAGGCTCATGCCGAACGCCAGCGTTACGGCGTGGTGCGCGAATTCTGCGGCCATGGCCTCGGCCGCCTGTTCCACGATGCGCCCGAAGTGGTCCACGCCGCCCGCGCCGGGACCGGGCCGGAACTGAAGCCCGGCATGTTCTTCACGATCGAACCGATGATCAACCTCGGCAAGCCGGGTGTGAAAGTGCTGGAAGACGGCTGGACGGCCGTGACCCGCGACCGTTCGCTGTCGGCCCAGTTCGAACACTCGATCGGGATTACCGAGAGCGGGGTGGAGATCTTCACCAAGTCGCCCAAGGGGCTGGACAAGCCGCCCTATTGAGAACAGGCGTTCAACTTAAGACTGAACGCACGCCCCTTGTCTGCGGTTCGGACTATTCGAACGATAGCGTCAGCTGAAAAAAGTGGCTTCCGTGTGTTTCCAGGTTCTCAAGGCATAGGGCTGTGGGAACGCCTAGTCGGTCCGGGTCGGTAGGATTGATTTCAGATTCACCCATCTCCTTCCAAGGGCCAAATTCGTCCGGGAGTAGATCCTTGTCGTTTCTCGCCAAAATGGCGTAGCGACCATCGAGGCCCTTGAAGCTGAAAACTTTCATTTCGGCTTGCTCCTTTGCATTAACCTCGCACACTGCGGATCGCAGCGCCCGCTGCAAAGGGTGTAATCGCTACCAGTACCAAACTGCACGCGGCCGTCAGCGCGATCCCGGCTTCGCCCCCCGTGGCGAGGCTCCCTGCGCCAAACACCAGCAGCGGCACGGCCAGCGGGATCACCAGCAGGCCGCCCAATGCCGCTCCGCCGCGCAGGCCGGAGGTGAGCGCCGCCACCAGCACGCCCAGCGCCGCCAGACCCGGCGTCCCCGCCAGCAGGCCCAGTTCCACCGTCCGCAGTGTTGCCGCGTCGATCCCGACCAGTGCCGAGGCGGGCAGGGCGGCCAACAGCAGGGCCGGGGCAAAGCTGAGCCAGTGCGCCACCATCCGCGCAGACATCGCCAGCTCTTCACTGATCCCGCGCAGCGCCAGCTGATCGAACAGCCCCAGTTCCATGTCGGGTTCGACTAGCCGGTCGAGCGGCAGGATCGCGGCCAGCAGGGCGGCGATCCACAGCACGCCGCCGCCGGTCCGCGCCAGGACCGGCGTATCGGGGCCGACGGCGAAGGGGTAAAGCATGGCAACGGCGAGGAAGAACAGCACCGGCAGCAGCGTCGATCCGCGCCGCTCGCCGCCCAGCAGCAGGGCGAGGTCACGGCGCAGCAGGGAGAGGAACACGCTCATGCCGCGAAATCCGCCAGGTCGATCGCCTGCCCGCCCGGCAGGGCGATCGGCTGGTGCGAGGCGACGAGGGCAATGCCCCCTTGTGCGCAGTGCTGCGCCACCAGTTCCTCGACCAGCGCGACCCCGCGCGTATCGAGGCCATTCAATGGCTCGTCCAGCAGCCAGATCGGCGCGCCCTGTCCGGCCATCCGGGCCAGCGCCGCGCGCTTTTTCTGCCCGGTGGAAAGATAGCGTACCGGCACTTCCGCCAGGGGCAGCAGGCCGAGCTGCGCCGCGTGGTTTTCAGCCGGGCCATCGAGCCGCTGCCAGAAGGCAAGGGCCTTGGCCAGCGGCAGCGCCGGATCGAGCGCGGGCCGTTCATCGAGCAGCGCCATCGTGCCTTCGCGCGCGACGCTACCGGCAAAGGGCGTCATCAATCCGGCAAGGATGCGGATCAGGCTGGACTTGCCGGTGCCGTTGGCGCCCTTGACCTGCAAAGCCGCGCCGCCCGCCAGATCGAGCGCCAGTCCGCGAAACAGCAGCCGGTCGCCGCGGCGGCAGGCCAGGTCAATAGCGGTCAGGCGGCACTCTTGCATCGCCCGCCGGGATAGGGGAAAGCGGCGGCACTGCCAAGGAGCGGACCAAACCGCTCCCCAATCCCCGTTCGTGGTGAGGAGGGACTGAGCGCAGGCGAAGGCCCGTCTCGAACCATCTGCGTGGCTGCAGGTCCTTCGAGACAGGCACTCAGCCTGCGGCTTCATGCCCTCCTCAGGACGAACGGGGAAGAAATCAGGAGTGACCGATGGCCATTGCCAAATTGACCGAAACCGATGTGGCCTATCTGCTGGCCCGCCACCCCGGATGGCAGCTCCGCGCCGATGGCCTCGCGCTGGAACGGACCTTCCGCTTTGCCGATTTCAACGAAGCCTTCGGCTTCATGACCCGCGTCGCGCTCTATGCCGACAAGCACGATCATCATCCGGAATGGTTCAACGTCTACAACCGCGTGGAAATCACCCTGACCACCCACGACGCTGGCGGGATTTCGGCGCGCGATGCGGCGATGGTGGAGTGGATCGCTACGATCGAACCTTCGCTGCCTGGATAATGCTCGGCGTGCTACTGGTCGGGATAGACCCAACCGTCAGGAGAGCCGAAGTCGATCGGCTTTTTGCCAAACTGATTCTCTAGCAGACGGGTTTCCCGATCCAACCATCCTTCTTCGGGATCGAACTCTCCCGGATAGGTGAAGTCAAACGTGAAATCCGCATCATTTATGACCAGCTCGAAGTATTCCCATCGCTTGCCTTTCGGTTCTGCGTACCAGGCTTCCAGCACCGGATCGGACAATTCATCCAACATGTCGTGACGCAATATATGGTCGCCTTCGTCAGAGTAAACGGCGATACTGACGAAGCCTTCATCAGCCATGCAATAGCTGAAGATCTTGCCTGCCGATTCAACATGTTTGTCTATGATGTCGAAGATCCGCTGGTAGTGGGACTGTCGATCGGTTCCAATGACGGTATCCACGTCAATTTTCCCTCTTATTCAGAATTTTAATCGAGCGTCTGATGCCATTGGTATACCAGATGACATCTATTCGATTGGGGCGCACAGAGCCACCCGTGAATTGTGGCCTGATGTCGACTGTCACTTTGCTTCCCTTGGCAAGATCCCTGGCCCATTCATCCTCAAGTGCCCGATATCGTCCGCGATTGACATTCGAATCCTGTGCGAAATGGCTGAATTTTTCGCGTGGCCCGTTGAACCGGGTTGCGATGTAATGCCCGCCGTCGTCGGTCGATAGGCGCGCAGGTTTGCCGGCGTTGGCCTGCATGGACCGGGATCGTTTCGAGCGCGGCCCCTCGGTCAGCGTGCCGGTGATCTTGTGCGGCCGGAATTGCGCATCCAATCCGAAAGTATATCCGTTTGCCTCGATCGTTTGAGCTACCGGTCTCGGAGACGAACCCGCCGTCGGACGTTCGCGCTGCGCCAGGACCGATGGCCTGGCGATTACGGGCGGCGGGTCGAGCCGCTCGGGCAGCTTTGGTTTCGGCTTGGGCTTTACCGGACTGGGCCCATCCCAAGAGCCTGATGCGCCTGCACCGCCAAAACCGCCACCACCACCGCCATACCCGCCAAACTTGGGCGGCACTTTCCGGCCCATTCCCGCGCGGGTGAAGCGGCCATCTTCGATGTCGTGCCAGGGATTGTACTTCAGCCCCAACGGCGAACCGGCTTCGGCCAGGTTCACGCCGGTGCGAAGATAAATCTCGAAAACGCTTTTGCCCTGCCGCAGCCATTCATGAGGACTCATCGCCTAACTCCGAAGGGGAAGGCGATGAGCTATCGGTCTAACGCAATGTAGGAAAGAACAAAACTAGAACGAAAATGGATGGGAATACCTGGCGCAGTTACTGCCCCAGCGGGCGGCTAGTGTTGCGGATCTGCTTGCGCAGGCGGCCGGGGATCCAGCGGCTGGCGAAGGCCAGGCGGTGGGCGGTCTTGCCTACGCGGTTGTGCAGCTTGTCGCCATGGACCGCGGCCCAGGCGGCTTCGGCCACCTCGGATACCGGCGTGATTTCCAGGCCCGCTTCCTGCACCCGGCCGCGGATATGCTCGTTGGTGCCCTGGTTGGCGGTGTGATCGAGCAGCGGGGTATCGATGAAGCCGGGCATCAGGCTGGCCACCTTGATTCCGTCCTCGGCCCATTCGCCGTCGAGGCTTTCGGTCATCGCGCGCACCCCGAACTTGGTGGCGGAATAGACCGAGGCCCCCGGCGTGCCATAGATCCCCGCTGCGCTGGCGGTGTTGAGCAGGCACGATCCCGGTGCGCTGGCCTTGAGGTAGGGGTGGACCGCCTGGGCGCCGAACAGCACGCCCTTGAGGTTGATGTCGAGGCAGCGCTCGATCTCTTCCGGCTTGTTCTCGGTCAGCGCGCCGCCCAGCGGGATCCCGGCATTGTTGAACATCACGTCGATGCGGCCGCCGGCGGCCTTGGCGAAGTCGGCCAGCGCCGCATCCCACCCGGCGCGGTCGCGCACGTCGAGCTTGTGCTGTGAGCACGATCCGGCAGGGAGCAGGGCGGCGGTTTCGCGCATCCCGCTTTCGCTGATGTCGGCCAGGCCGACGAACCAGCCTTCGCGCGCGAACCGCTGTGCCACGGCCCGACCAATGCCCGATCCGCCGCCGGTGATGAAGATTGCCTTGCGCACCATGTCCCGCTCCCGAATCGGACTTACATTGATGTCAGCAGGCTTACAGCGCTTGTCCGCCAGAGCAATGCCGAGATCGCCCACCCCCAACCCCTCCCGCCTGCGGGAGGGGAGTCCGAGGCTGTCCCCTCCCGCAGGCGGGAGGGGAGCGAGACTTCGTGCCGCAGGCACATAGTCGCAGCGGGGTGGGTAAAAGCGGGCGGGGGGAGGCTAAAGCGCCGGGTTGTTATAGCAATGCCAGGTGAAGATCGCCGTCGCCCCGCGATAGGGGCGCCAGGCTTCGGCCAGTTCGCGGGTGCGCTTTTCCGAAGGGCGCTCGGGCAGGTCCAGCAGCTTGTGCAGTCCGGCCTGGACGGCGAGGTCGCCCGCCGGCCAGATGTCGGTCCGCCCTTCGGCGAACAGCAGGTAGATTTCGGCTGACCAGCGGCCGATCCCCTTGATCTGCGTCAGCCGGGCAATCGCTTCCTCATCATCAGCGGGCAGGGCATGAAAATCGAGCGCGCCGGTTACGACCAGTTCGCACAAGGACCGCATATAACCTTGTTTCTGCCGGGAAAGTCCGCAGGCGCGCAGGGTATCGAAATCGGATTCCAGCACCTTCTCGGGCGGCAGGTCGGGGCCGAGGTGTTCCTCGAACTTGCGCCACATCGAAGCCGCCGCCGCCACGCTGACCTGCTGGCCGACGATGGTGCGCATCAAGGTGGCATATCCGCGCGGGCGGATCCGCGGCTCGGGATAACCGGCCCGCTCCAGTGCCGCGGCAAAGCGCGGCTCGATCTGCCCAACGGCATCAAGGTGGTGTTTGATCTGCTGTGCGGTCAGGCCCACGGCGCTATCCTGCTTGCCAAAGGAAAGGCGGTTGGTTAGCAGCCCCGGCGATGCCCCGATAGGGTGCAAGCAAGAGGATAGAGGCAATGCCGAAGCTGGTTGTGGTCAATCGTGCGGGTGAGGAAAAGACGGTCGAGGCTTCGGCCGGCCTCTCGGTGATGGAAGCGATCCGCGACAACGGGTTTGACGAGCTGCTCGCCCTGTGCGGCGGCTGCTGCTCCTGCGCCACCTGCCACATCCACGTCGATGCCGCCTGGGCCGACAAGCTGCCGGCGATGAGCGAGGACGAGAACGACCTGCTCGACAGCTCGGACCACCGCGAAGCCACCTCGCGCCTGTCGTGCCAGATCCAGCTGACCGACGCGCTGGATGGCCTGAAGGTCGCGATCGCCCCCGAAGACTGAGCGTAAAGTTCCAGCCTATGCGGGGCCAAGCGCAAATGCGTTGCGCCGGGCCCTGCGCGCTCCTAATTTCCGGACCATGACCAGTCCGCTCGTTCAGCAATCGACGCTCGATCTTATCGGCAACACCCCGCTTGTCCTGCTGAAAGGACCGAGCGAAGCGGCCGGATGCGAGATCTGGGGCAAGTGCGAATTCGCCAATCCCGGCGCCTCGGTAAAGGACCGGGCGGCGCTGTGGATCATCCGCGATGCCGAGGCGCGCGGCGAGCTGCGGTCGGGTGGCACCGTGGTGGAAGGCACGGCGGGCAATACCGGGATCGGGATTGCGCTGGTGGCCAATGCCCGCGGTTACAAGACCGTGATCGTGATGCCGGACAACCAGTCCAAGGAAAAGATGGACACCCTGCGCGCGCTGGGGGCCGAACTGGTGCTGGTGCCGCCGACCAAGTTTGCCGATCCGGCCCACTTCGTCCACACCTCGCGCCGCCTAGCGGAAGAGACCGAAGGGGCGGTCTGGGCCAACCAGTTCGACAATATCGCCAACCGCAAGGCCCATATCGAAAGCACCGCGCCCGAAATCTGGGAGCAGCTGGGCGGGCGCATCGATGGCTTCACCTGCGCCGCCGGGACCGGCGGGACGATTGCGGGCGTGGGGCTGGGGCTCAAGGCGTTTGACGAGAACGTACGCATCGCGCTGACCGATCCGCACGGCGCGGCGCTGTACAATTACTATGCCTGCGGCGAGCTCAAGGCCGAAGGAACCTCGGTGGCCGAAGGCATCGGGCAGGGGCGGATCACCGCCAACCTCGAAGGCGCGCCGATCGATACCCAGTTCCGCATTTCCGACGAGGAAGGGCTGGAATGGGTCGCCCGCCTGCTGCGCGAGGAAGGGCTGTGTCTCGGCCTGTCATCGGGCATCAACGTGGCTGGCGCGGTGGCGCTGGGCCAGCAGCTGGTGGCCGAGGGGCGCACTGACGTGCGCGTGGCGACGATCCTGTGCGATACCGGCTTCCGCTATCTCTCCACCCTCTACAATCCGGAGTGGTTGCGGGCCAAGGGCCTGCCGGTCTTCCCCTGGCTGGCCTGATGGGCTAGGCTGCGGTCATGGCCACCCAGCCACCCCGCCCGGGCAGCAAATCCCCCCAGCACTTCGTGCCGCCGACCGCGCGCGAGCTGCGCGCCCAGGCGGTCCAGCGGCTGCAGGCCGGGCTGTTCGGGCTCGCCGCGATCGTGCTGGTGGTGGGCCTGGCCAATATCATCAACGACCGTGCCCGGCTGAGCGAAACCGGTGCGGCCGGACAGGACGTGGCCGGCCAGGTCCGCGATCGCACCGATCCGCTGGCCGAAGTGGGCGTTGTTCCGGCCGCATCGCCCGACCCGTCTCCTGCCGCCAGTGCCGCGCCCAAGCGCTAGGCTGATCATCGCGCTGGTTGCCGCCGCGCTGCTGATCGGCGCGGGCTGGCTGGTCTCGCGACCCGCGCCGACACCTGTTCCGACGCAGCCGGTCGGACTGTTCACCTCGCTGCCGATCCTGTGGAACGATGCGGACGAGCTTGGCGAACTGCTGCACAGCGATACGCCGCCGCACTGGGCCAGGGCGGTTATCGCCGGGCGCGGAGCGATCGTTCCGCTCGATCTCCTCACTCGTCTCTCGCCCCAGCTGACCCGGCTGGTGATGGCCCAGCCGCGCCCGCTCTCGCCGCCGGAAAACGTGGCGCTGGATGCCTGGGTGCGGGCTGGCGGGCGACTGGTGCTGTTTGCCGATCCGGCGCTTACCGAGCATTCCGGCTTTACCGTGGGCGACCCCCGGCGGCCGCAGGATCTGGTGCTGCTGTCGCCGATCCTTGCCCGCTGGGGGCTCGAGCTGACCTTCGACGCTGGCCAGACGGCGGACCTGCGCGCAGTCGAGGCCGGGCTGGCGACGATCCCGGTGGAGCTAGCAGGGCGCTGGCGCCTGACCGCAGGCAGCCAGTGCCGCCTTCACGGGGATGGACTGGTCGCCGAATGCCGGATCGGGCAGGGCCGGGTGCTGGCCATTGCCGATGCTGCCGTGCTGGATCGCGGGCGGGGTGATCCTGCCCATGCCGATGCCCTGGCGGAACTGCTCGATCGGGCCTTTTCCGTCCGGTGAGTCGCGGGAAAATGCGGGATCGGTGCACCCGTTCGCAGGGACGGCGCGCAAACCGCTGATTTTTATGCAGAACAGAAAAGGAACGATCGCTTTGCAGCGGCATTTCGCCCTGTCTGCATCATATATAAATCAATTATTTACCAAGTTATCCCGTGATTTCCCGCAAAAAACCCTTCCATCCCCCGGGATGCCCGGTTAATGAACCATTTCATCGACAGCGATGTTCACCGCCGCACCCTTTGGGGGTGGGCTGGCCGCGAGGGCGCGCGGCTGGGGCGGGGGAGGTTTTTGGCGCCGGGGCGACCCGGAGTGAGGGGCGGATCAGGTGGAGGCGGCACGGCCGATCAGCTACAGCGGACAGGGCTTTTCGCTTCTCGGCGAAAAGGGCCGCTTCGTGCTGCCGCCCGACTTTCGCAAGGCGGTCCGCGATTCCGGCCTGGGCGAACGGGTACTGTGCCTGGCCAAGCATCCGCGCTGGAAGTGCCTGGTCGGCTTTGGTCTGGGCCGGGTCAACGAATTCGAGGCCGAGCTGGACCGCGAAGAACGCATCGCGCTGGAGCGCGGCGCCGATTTCGACCGCGATCTGCGCTCCGCCCAGCTCTATGGCTTTTCGCGCGTTCCGTTCGACGATTCCGGCCGTTTCGTCTTGCCTGAACGCTTCTTCAAGCTGGGCGGGCTGACCGGCTCCGCCTTCTTCCAGGGTGGCGGCAAGTCGTTCACGATCTGGAACCCCGATGAACTCGCCAAGATGGGCGCGGGCTGGGAAGACGCCCAGGAAGCCTGCGCCGAGCTCGCCGCCCAGGCCCAGGGCGGGAAGGGGCGGAAATGAGCGCCCCCGGTTCCGCTTCCGCCCCGACCGGCCCCGCCACCGCGCCGCACATCCCCGTCCTGCTCGATGAAGTGATCGCCGCCCTTGCGCCCGCCCCCGGCGCGGTGATCGTTGACGCCACCTTCGGTGCCGGTGGCTATACCCGTGCCCTGCTGGATGCCGGGGCCACGGTCCATGCTTTTGACCGCGATCCCGATGCCATTGCCGCCGGCCAGATCTGGGCCGAAACCAGCGAGCAACCGCCCCGCCTGGTGCTGCATCCGCGCCGCTTTTCGGAAATGGTCGCCGCCCTTACCGAAGCAGGTGTGGCACAGGTTGACGGCATCGCCATGGATATCGGCGTCTCCTCGATGCAGCTCGACCAGGCAAACCGCGGCTTCGCCTTCGCCGCCGATGGCCCGCTCGACATGCGCATGGCGCAGGATGGGCCCAGCGCCGCCGATTTCGTCAACACCGCGCCCGAGGCCGAGATTGCCGACGTGCTGTTCCAGTACGGCGAGGAGCGCCAGTCGCGCCGCGTGGCCCGCGCGATCGTGGCCGCCCGGCCGCTCTCGACCACCGGCCAGCTGGCCAGCGTGGTGCGCAAGGCGCTGGGCCATCATCCCGGGATGCCCAAGGATCCGGCCACGCGCACGTTTCAGGCCATCCGGATCCACGTCAATGCCGAGCTGGATGAACTGCGGGACGGTCTGGCCGCCGCAGAGCGCCTGCTCAAGTCCGGCGGGCGGCTGGCGGTGGTCAGCTTCCACAGCCTCGAAGACCGCATCGTCAAGCAGTTCCTCCGCGAAGCCAGCGGGGCGCAGGGCAACACCTCGCGTCACTTGCCGGTCGTAGCCGCGGCCAGCCAGCCGACCTTCGCCGATGTCGCCAAGGCGATCCGTCCGTCGGAGGCTGAAGTGGCCCGTAATCCGCGCGCCCGTTCCGCCACGCTGCGCGCCGCCATCCGCACTGCCGCTCCCGCCCGGGAAAGGAGGGCCGCATGAACCTGACCCGCGATCGCCTGCGCTCGATCGGATGGGTGGCCGTGCTGGTCATCTGCGCCGCGCTTACCCTGGTGCTGATGGTCCGCGTCAACGCGGTGAAAAGCGAAGTCCAGCTGACCCAGCGTCAGATCAACGCGCTCAAGCAGGAAAAGCTGTTCCTCGAAACCGAGTTCCAGACCCGCGCCAACCAGCAGCAACTGCGCAACCTCAATGCGGTCGAGTTCGGCTATCAGGCCCCGACCGCCGGCCAGTACCTGGAAAACGAACGCCAGCTGGCCGCGCTTGGCAAGGGCCGCGCGCCCGATGGGCCAAGCCCGATCCGCGTTGCCAGCGCTGCTCCGCTGGAAGACGAAGGCGGCTTTCCGGCCATGGTCTCGCCGCTGACCGGCAAGGCCATCGCCGCCGAACCGCGCGATGACGATGCCCCGCGTGGCACTACCCCGGCCAAGCTGCGGGACCGGCTGACCCATATCGACCGCGCCGCGATCGAGCCGGGAGCCAAGCGCCAATGAACGCAGTGGCGATGTCCAGCGTGATTGCCGCGGGGCGGGTGGAAATCGCCAATACGCGCCGTCATGCGCTGGCCATGGCCCATGCCCGCATCACCCTGGTGATGCTGCTGTTCGCGGCGCTGGCGGCAATCGCCAGCGTCCGCATTCTCTATCTCGGGCTGGCGGAGGCGGGACCGGGCAACTCCGATGGCCTCAGCCTGGCCCCGCCGCGCGGTGATATCGTCGATCGCAACGGAGTGCCGCTGGCCCGCGCCTTCCCGGCCTATGCACTGTGGTACAACCCGGCGGCGCTGGGTGATGATGGCGCGCCGCTGGTCCGACCGGTCGGGGAAGTGGCTGCGGCTCTCGCGCGGGTTTTCCCGGATCTCGATGCCCAGGAGGTGGCCCAGCGCCTTGCCTCGGGCCGCCCCGGCTACCTGCGCCGCCGCATCCTGCCCGAAGATGCCAACAAGATCCATGCGCTGGGTGAGCCCGCGCTGGAATTCCCGCGCGAGACCGAGCGGTTCTATCCGCAGGGTTCGCTCGCCGCCCACGTGCTCGGCTATGTCGGGGCGGACGGACGCGGCCATGTCGGCATGGAGGGCGTGTTCGACAAGCAGCTGACCGATCCCGCCACGCGCGGCACCCCGGCGGTGCTTTCGCTCGACAGCCGGGTCCAGGGCGCGCTGGAAGACGAACTGCTGAAGGGCATGGCCGATACCAACGCCAAGGGTGCGGCCGGGCTCGTGCTGGATGTCGATACCGGCGAAGTGCTGGCGCTGGCCTCGCTGCCCTCGTTCAATCCCAACCTGATCGACCGGGCTGGCGAGGCGAACATCTTCAACCGCGTGACCAACCAGGTCTACGAACTTGGCTCCACCTTCAAGCCGATCACCGTTGCCGCAGCGATCGATGCGGGCACGGTCACCAGCATGGCGCGGCGTTATCAGTCGGAGCGACCGATCGAGATCGGTGGCTTCCGCATCCGTGACCTCCACAGCTTCGGCGCTTCGATGAACGTGCCCGAGGCGCTGATCCATTCGTCAAACATCGTCACGGCGCAGATCGCTGACGAACTGGGCGGTCCGCGGCTCAACAGCACGATGCGCGCGCTGGGGATGAACGAGCGCCCCTATATCGAGCTGCCCGCCCGCGGCATGCCGCTGTGGCCAGGCAGCGACTGGTCGCGGATCACGACCATGACCGTATCCTATGGCCACGGCATTGCGGTAACCCCGCTGCACCTTGCCGCGGCCTATGCGGCGCTGGTCAACGGCGGAATCTGGCGGCCGGCAACGCTGCGCAAGCTGCCGGCCGGTGCCACGCCCGAAGGTCGCCGGGTGTTCAAGGCTTCGACCAGCGCGCGGATGCGCCAGCTGTTGCGGATGATCGTGGTCGATGGCACCGGCAAGAAGGCCGATGCCACCGGCTATCGCGTGGGCGGCAAGACCGGCTCGGCCGAAAAGCCCGGCGTGGGCGGCTACCAGCGCAGCTCGCTGGTTTCGACCTTTGCCGCCGCCTTCCCGATGGATCGTCCGCGCTTCGTGATCATCGCCATGCTGGACGAGCCACAGGGCACCGCCGCGACCTCGGGCCAGCGCACCGCCGGCTGGACCGCCGCCCCGATCGTCGGGCGCGTCGTGCCGCGCATCGGCCCGCTGCTGGGCATCATGCCCGATGCCACGCGCGATGTGGATATCAGTGACCTTTCGCCGCTGGTGGCCAGCGGAGAAGGCGAATGAAGCTGGCCCGCCTGGCCGAGGCCGCCGGCATCGCCCTGTCCGAACCCGGCGAGGCCCAGGTCACCGGCTTTGCTATCGATCACCGCAAGGTGGCGCCCGGCACGGTATTCGGGGCTTTCCAGGGTGCCAGCGTGAATGGCGAGGATTTCATCCCGGCGGCCGTCGCTGCCGGGGCCGTGGCCGTGGTCGCCCGGCCCGAGGCCCCGGTCGCGGGGGCGGTCCATATCGCCGATCCGTTGCCGCGCCGCGCCTTTGCCCGGCTGGCCGCCCAGTTCTTCGCCCCGGTTCCGGAAACGATCGTGGCCGTGACCGGGACCAACGGCAAGACCTCGACCGTCGAGATGACCCGCCAGATCTGGCGGCAACTGGGCGAACGCTCGGCCTCGATCGGCACGCTGGGGGTGACCACGGCGGATGAAAGCGTCTCCACTGGCCTGACCACGCCCGATGTGGTCACTTTCCTCGCCAACCTCAGCGGGCTCGCGCGCGAAGGCATTACCCATGTCGCGTTCGAGGCGTCGAGCCACGGACTTGACCAGTATCGCAACGAAGGGGTGCGGGTGGTGGCCGCCGGTTTCACCAACCTCAGCCGCGATCACCTCGATTACCATCACACGATGGAGAACTATTTCGCCGCCAAGATGCGGTTGTTCGACGAGGTGATCGACCCGGCCGGTACCGCGGTGATCTGGGCCGATGACGAATGGTCCGCCCAGGCGATCGCCCATGCGCGGCGGCGCGGGCTGGCGTTGCTGACCGCCGGTGCGAAAGCCGATGCCGATGGCCTGCGCCTGGTCAGCCGCACGCCGGGCCAGCTGGGCCAGGTGCTGGAGCTTGAATGGCGCGGCGCGCCGCGTCGCATCGACCTGCCGCTGATCGGCGCTTACCAGGCCGCCAATGCGCTGGTTTCGGCCGGGCTGGCCATTGCTTCGGGCAGCGATGCCGCGCGGGTCTTCGATGCGCTGGGACGGCTGCAGCCCGTGCGTGGCCGGCTGGAGCGGGCGGCCATCACCCGGGCGGGCGCGCCGGTCTATGTCGATTATGCCCATACCCCCGATGCGCTGGAGGCGGCAATTGCCGCGCTCCGTCCGCACTGCGCCGGGCGGCTGATCGTGGTGTTCGGCGCGGGCGGCGATCGTGACCAGGGCAAGCGGCCGGAGATGGGCCGGATCGTGGCGCAGCTGGCCGACCTCGGCATAGTGACCGATGACAATCCGCGCGGCGAGGATCCGGCCGCGATCCGCGCCATGGTGCTGGCTGGGGCGCCGGGGGGCTTGCGCGAAGTGGCCGACCGCCGGGCGGCGATTGCCGCCGCGATTGCCGCGGCCGGGGCTCAGGATATCGTGCTGGTGGCCGGCAAGGGTCACGAGCAGGGCCAGATCGTGGGCGCGGGCGAGAACACCCGCGTCCTGCCGTTCGATGACGTTACCGTAGCCAGGGAGTGTGCCGCATGACCGCGATTGCCCGGATCCTCGAGTGGCCGACCGAGCCCGAGGACGACCTTGCCCGCCCGCTCTGGACGGCCGGGGAGATCGCGGCGGCGACCGGCGGCATCGCCAGCGGTGACTTCACCGTTTCGGGCGTCGAGATCGACAGCCGCGACGTGGTCGAGGGCGACCTGTTCTTCGCGCTGAAGGGCGAGACGATGGATGGCCACCGCTTCATCGAGGCGGCCTTTGCCAAGGGTGCGGTCGCCGCAGTGGTCGACCGGCCGATCGAGGGGCCGCACGTGCTGGTCGAGAACACCTCAACCGCACTTGAGCTTCTGGCCAGGGCCGCGCGCGAACGCACTTTGGCGCGGGTCGTGGCGGTAACCGGTTCGGTCGGCAAGACCGGGGTCAAGGAAGCGATCTTCGCCGCGCTGGACCGTGCCAGTCGGGGGCGCGGCCACCGCTCGGTCAAGAGCTACAACAACCATGTCGGCGTGCCGCTCAGCCTGGCGCGGATGCCCGCCGCGACCCGCTATGGCGTGTTCGAGATGGGCATGAACCATGCCGGCGAGATCGCGCGCTTGACGGTACAGGGGCGTCCGCACGTCGCGGTCATCACCACGATCGGCCCGGCCCATATCGAGAACCTGGGCAGCCTCGAGGCGATTGCCGATGCGAAGGCCGAGATCTTCGAAGGGCTGGAGCCGGGCGGCACCGCGATCATTCCGGCCGATGTGGCCCAATATGGTCAGCTGCGCCGCTCAGCCGAGCGGCTGGGCGTCCGCATCGTCAGCTTCGGGCGCAGCGACTTCGCCGATGTCCGCCTGCTCGATGCCGTCCCCGCGCCCGATGGCGGTTCGCTGGTGACGGCGGAGCTGCGTGGCGGCGAGGGGGGTGACCGGCGGCTGTGCTACACCGTCGCCACGCCCGGCGAGCACTGGGTGGTCAATTCGCTGGCGGTAATCGCCGCCGTGCGCGCGATTGGCGGCGATCTAGGCTCGGCGGGGCTGGCGCTGGCCGAACTGGAAGGGCTCAAGGGGCGCGGCGCGCGCCACCGGATCGACGTGCCGGGCGGGGTCGCGCTGCTGATCGACGAAAGCTACAACGCCAATCCGGCCTCGATGGAGGCCACCCTGGCCGAGCTGGGCCGGACCAGGGCGGCGCGGCGGATCGCGGTGCTGGGGGCGATGAAGGAGCTGGGCGAACATGGTCCGGCCTATCACGCAGGGCTGCTCGATCCCCTGCTCAAGGCGGGCGTCGATCAGGTGGTGCTGGTGGGCGACGAGATGGCGCCATTGGCTGAACAACTGGGGAAATCGCCGGAAACCGCGCTTGGCAAGGCCATTGCCTTCGCCCATTGCGGGACAGCCGGGGAGGCATTGGCGGCGGTGCGTGAACTGGGTTTGCGGGCGGACGATGTCATCCTGGTCAAAGGGTCGAATTCCGTCGGGCTGGGGGCCGTGGTCGCCGCGCTGACGCAGAACAAGGAATAGGATCAGGATGCTGTACCTGATCGCCGAGTACTTCGAATTCTCGGGGCTGGCCAACCTCATCCGGTACCAGACCTTCCGGGCTGGTGCCGCATTGATGACCGCGCTGATCCTGGGGCTGATCATCGGGCCCCGTTTCATCAACATGCTGCGCGTGCGGCAGGGCAAGGGCCAGCCGATCCGCGAGGATGGCCCGCAGAGCCACCTCGCCAAGCGCGGCACGCCGACCATGGGCGGGCTGATGATCATGATCGCCCTGGTGGTCTCGATGCTGCTGTGGATGGACCTGTCGAGCCCGCTGGTCTGGGCCTGCCTGATGGTGACCGTCGGCTTTGGCCTGATCGGGTTCCTCGATGACTATGACAAGGTCAAGAAGCGCAGCACTGCCGGGGTTTCCGGGCGGATGCGGCTCCTTGCCGAATTTGCCGTTGCCGGTGTGGCTACCTGGATCCTGGTCGGCGAGACCAGCACGAACCTCTACGTCCCGTTCCTGTCGGGCCACTACATCCCGCTGGGGCCGTTCTATTACCCGTTCGCGGCCTTCGTGATCGTGGGTGCGGGCAATGCGGTGAATCTGACCGACGGGCTCGATGGCCTCGCCACCATGCCCGTCGTGATCGCGGCCGGCACTTTCGCGATCATCGCCTACCTGGCGGGCCGGGTCGACTTTTCCGCCTATCTCGGGATCCCGCACGTGCCGCGCGCGGGCGAGCTGGCGATCCTCTGCGCCGGGATCATGGGGGCCTGCCTGGCCTTCCTGTGGTTCAACGCGCCGCCCGCGGCGGTGTTCATGGGCGATACCGGCAGCCTTGCCCTGGGCGGGGCGCTGGGCGCCATCGCCGTGGCCGCGCAGCACGAGATCGTGCTGGCCATTGTCGGCGGGCTGTTCGTGGTGGAAGCGCTGTCGGTGATCATCCAGGTGGCGGTCTACAAGCGGACCGGCAAGCGGGTGTTCAAGATGGCCCCGATCCACCACCACTTCGAACAGCTGGGCTGGAAGGAATCGACTGTCGTGATCCGCTTCTGGATCGTGGCGATCGTGCTCGCCCTGATCGGTCTGTCGACGCTGAAGCTGCGATGATCACCACCCCCGCCTTTGCCGGCAAGCGGTATGCCGTCCTCGGCCTCGCAAGGTCGGGGATGACTGCGGTCGAGAGCCTGCTGGCCGGTGGAGCCGAAGTCACGGCCTGGGACAGCCGCGAGGAGCCGCGCCGCCAGCTGGAAGGCCGGGTGAATCTGGCCGATCCGCTGACGATTGACCTGGCGGGCTTTGCCGGGGTGGTCGTTTCCCCCGGCGTTCCGCTCAACACCCATCCGATCGCCCGCCATGCCGCCGCCGCCGGGGTGCCGGTGATTGGCGATATCGAGCTGTTCGCCATGGCCCGGCCGCACCTGCCCGCGCACCGGGTGGTCGGGATCACGGGCACCAACGGCAAGTCGACCACGACCGCGCTGGTTCATCACATCCTGCAAAGCGCGGCGTTGCCGACGCGGATGGGTGGCAACATCGGCCTGCCGGTGCTGGGCCAGGCACCGCTGCCGCCGGGCGGGGTCTATGTGCTGGAACTGTCGAGCTACCAGATCGACCTGACGCACAGCCTTGAATGCGAAGTGGCGACGCAGCTCAATCTCAGCCCCGATCACCTCGATCGCTATGACAACTTTGAGGCCTATGGCGCGGCCAAGGCCCGGCTATTTGCCATGCAGCGGCCCGATCAGATCGCGGTCTTCGGCACCGGCGATCCCGAAACGCGGGCGCTGGCGGCGCGCGAAGCGGCACGGCGCGGGGCGGACAGGGTGCGCAGCGTCGATGGGGCCGACCTGCTGGCGCTGCAACCCGATTGGCCAACCCTGCAAGGGCCGCATAACCTGCAGAATGCCGCTGTCGCTGTCGCGATTGCCGAGGCCTTGGGGCTGACCGCTGCGCAATGGCGGCCGGCACTAGCGACCTTCCGGGGGCTTGCTCACCGGATGGAGCGCGTGGCCGAAGTGAACGGCGTGCTGTTCATCAATGACAGCAAGGCCACCAACCCGGCCTCGACCGCGCCTGCGCTGGCCGCTTTCCCGCCCCGGCCGAACCGCCGGGTTCACTGGATTGTCGGAGGTCTGCCGAAGGGCGAGGACCTCGATGAATGCGCCCCGCATTTCGGCAACATAGCCGCCGCTTACACGATTGGTGAGGCGGGCCCCCGGTTTGCCGAACTGCTTGCCCCCCACATGGCGGTCCACCGCAGCGAAATGCTGTGCGAGGCGATCCGCCAGGCGATCGAGGCGGCCCGGCCGGGCGATGTCGTGCTGCTTTCGCCGGCCTGCGCCAGTTTTGACCAGTTCCGCGATTTCGAGGCGCGCGGCGATGCCTTTCGCCAGATCGTGCAGGCGTTGACCACGCCCGAGGCGAACACCACCGCCGGAGGGCAGCGCTGATGGCCACGCATCCACCCTTCATCCCCGGTGCCGGTCAGGGCCCGCAGGGCGTGATCCTGCCGCGCCAGCGCCGCTTCACCCGCACCGGCATCGCGATCTGGTGGCGCGAGATCGACCGCGTGCTGCTGGTCCTGGTCCTTGCGCTGATGGCGCTGGGCACCCTGGCCGTGGCGGCGGCATCGCCGGCCAGCGCGCAGCGGCTGTCGACATCGCAGACCAAGCTCGACGATCTGCACTTCTTCTCGATCCACCTGCGCTGGCAGCTGCTGGGCCTGATGGCGATGATCGGCGCATCGATGCTGTCACGCGACATGGCCCGGCGGCTGGCGATCCTGCTGGGCGCGGCCATGCTGGTCGGCCTGTTCCTGGTGCCGCTGATCGGGGTCAACGTGAACGGGGCGAAGCGCTGGCTGAACCTGGGCATGTCGTTGCAGCCTTCGGAGTTCCTCAAGCCCGCCTTTGCGATCTGCCTGGCCTGGATCCTGTCATGGCGCGCGCGGGATCCGGGCCTGCCGGTCATGGCATTGTCGACCGGGCTGATGATGCTGATCGGCGCGCTGCTGATGCTCCAGCCAGATTTCGGCTCGGCCGTGCTGTTTGCCGCGGTCTGGTTCGCGATGGTGCTGGTGGCGGGCATGCCGATGCGGCTGCTGGGCGGGGTGATCGCGGCGGGCCTCGGGGCGATCACGCTGGTCTATCTGTTCTATGAGAACGGCCGCAATCGCATCGATGCCTTCCTGGGCGGCGGCACCGCGTTCGATCAGGTCGATCTGGCCAGCAAGACGCTGCTGGCCGGGGGCTGGACCGGCACGGGGATCTGGCTGGGGCGGCGCAAGATGGCCCTGCCGGAAGCGCACACCGACTACATCTTCTCGGTGATCGGCGAAGAATTCGGCCTGCTGGTCTGCATCGCGGTGGTCCTGCTCTATGTCGCCATCGTGCTGCGCGTGCTGCTGCGGCTGATGAAGGAGGAGGACCTGTTCACCACCCTCGCTGCCGCCGGGCTTGCCGCACAGCTGGGCGGGCAGGCGTTCATCAACATTCTGGTCAACCTGCAACTGTTCCCGTCCAAGGGGATGACCCTGCCGCTGGTGTCCTATGGCGGTTCGTCCACCATCGCCCTGTGCCTGGGGGTCGGGCTGTTGCTGGCGATCACGCGCCGCAATCCCTTCCTGGAACGCAACACGTTCCGAATTGGCGATATGGGCGGCGGTTTCACGGCAAGGAAGCGGCCATGACCTCGGTAACGCGCCATTATGTCCTGGCTGCCGGGGGCACCGGTGGACACCTGATCCCGGCCTTTGCCCTGGCGATCGAGCTCGAGCGGCGCGGGCACCACGTGGCCCTGATCACCGATGAGCGCGGTGCCCGGCTGCCGGGCAAGCCGGAATCGCTGGTCGCCCATGTCCTGCCCGCCGGGCGGATCGGCAAGAACCCGCTGCACTGGCCCAAGGGGATCGGCGCGATCCTGGAAGGCAAGCGGATGGCGCAGCGCCTGTTTGACAGCTTCCAGCCCTCGGCCGTGGTCGGCTTTGGCGGCTATCCGGCCTTTCCGGCGCTGTGGGCGGCAACCGCTTCGGGCGTGCCCAGCGTGATCCACGAGCAGAACGCCGTGCTGGGCCGGGTCAACCGGCTGCTCGCGGGCCGGGTCAGTGCGATTGCCACCTCCTATCGCCAGGTTGCGCGGCTGAAGCCGAAGTTCGCGGACAAGGTGCACCTGGTCGGCAATCCGGTGCGGGCGGAAGTGCTGGCACTGCGCGATGAGCCATTTCCACCATTCAGCGAGGATGGCCTGCTGCGCGTGCTGGTGACCGGCGGCAGTCAGGGCGCTTCGGTCCTGTCCGAAGTGGTGCCCGATGCGCTGGCCATGCTGCCGGCCGCGCTGCGCAGCCGCCTGCAGGTGACGCAGCAGTGCCGGGCCGAGGATATCGAGGCCGTGCGGGCCCGCTATGCCGGGCATGATATCCCGGCCGAACTGGGCACTTATTTCGAGAACATGGCCGCGCGGCTGGCCGATGCGCATCTGTTCATCGGCCGGGCCGGAGCATCAACCGTTGCCGAACTGACGGCGGTCGGCCGTCCCGCCATCCTGGTGCCGCTGCCCATCGCCACTGACGATCATCAGGCCGCCAACACGCTGGAAATCTGCAAGGCGGGCGGCGCGCGGATGATCCGGCAGGACCGCTTCACCGCCGCCGAACTGGCCAAGCAGATCCTGGCCATCGCCCAGAGCCCCGAAACGCTTGCCACGGCAGCCCACGCAGCGTGGAATTGCGGTTATCCGAAGGCGGTCAAGGACCTGGCCGATCTTGTTGAAAGCTTTGGCGGCGCGCCGCTGATGGATGTGATCCGGGTGGCTCAATCGGTAAGCGCCAGCGGGCAGGAAGCCCTGGCGATGGAGCGTGGTGAATGAAGGGTGTGGGAACTGACATCGGGACGATCCATTTCGTCGGCATCGGCGGGATCGGGATGTCGGGCATTGCCGAAGTGATGCACAACCTGGGCTACCGGGTGCAGGGCAGCGACATTGCCGAAGGCTATGTCGTCGAAGGGCTGCGGTCGCGCGGAATCAAGGTGATGATCGGCCACAAGGCCGAGAACCTGGGCGACGCTGCCGTGGTCGTCACCTCCACCGCCGTGAAGCGCGACAATCCTGAAGTGGTCGCCGCGCTTGAACATCGCGTGCCGGTGGTGCGCCGGGCCGAAATGCTGGCCGAACTGATGCGGTTGAAGCGCACGGTGGCGGTCGCGGGAACGCATGGCAAGACTACCACGACTTCGCTGGTCGCCGCGCTGCTCGATGCCGGCGGGGTCGATCCGACCGTGATCAACGGCGGGATCATCAATTCCTATGGCTCCAACGCGCGCCTCGGCGAAAGCGAATGGATGGTAGTCGAAGCGGATGAGAGCGACGGCTCGTTCCTGCGGCTCGACGGGACCATCGCGGTGGTCACCAACATCGATCCAGAACACCTCGATCATTACGGCAGCTTCGATGCGATCAAGGACGCCTTCGTCGAATTCATCGAGAATGTGCCGTTCTATGGCTGCGCGGTGCTGTGCATCGATCACCCCGAAGTCCAAGCGGTCATCCCCAAGGTCCGCGATCGCCGCGTGGTGACTTATGGCTTTTCCGCCCAGGCCGACGTGCGCGGGGAGAACGTGACGCCATATCCCGGTGGCAACCGCTTCGATGTGGTGATCCGCCAGCGTGACGGATCGCAGCGCCGGATCGAGGGGATCGAGCTGCCGATGCCAGGTCGCCATAATGTCCAGAACGCGCTCGCCGCGGTGGGCGTGGCGGTGGAAATGGGCTGCGCGGATGCGGTGATCCAGACCGGCTTTGCCAAGTTCGGCGGGGTCAAGCGCCGCTTCACCAAGGTCGGTGAAATCGACGGGATGACCATCATCGACGATTACGGCCACCACCCGGTCGAAATTCGCGCCGTGCTCAGCGCTGCGCGCGAAGGGGTGCAGAACCGCGTGATCGCGGTAGTCCAGCCGCACCGTTTCACCCGGTTGCGCGATCACATGGAAGATTTCCAGGCTGCCTTCAACGATGCCGACATCGTCTATGCCGCCCCGGTCTATACGGCCGGCGAAGCGCCGATCGCGGGAGTGGATTCCGCGGCCCTGGTCGAGGGGATCAAGGCCCGCGGCCACCGCAGCGCCCACCTGATCGCCAGCGCCGATGCCCTGGCCGCCGAACTGGCCAGCATTGCCCAGCCGGGCGACATGGTCGTCTGCCTCGGTGCAGGCGACATCACCAAGTGGGCCGGGGGCCTCGAAGCCGCGATCCGCGTCCTGCGGAGCGGCGGATGACCACCGCCACGCTCCCCACTGTCCGGGGCAAGCTGACCCCCGATGCACCTCTGGCGCCGCTCGTCTGGTTCAAGTCCGGCGGGGCGGCGGAATGGCTGTTCGAGCCGAAGGACCTGGCCGATCTGCAGCACTTCCTGCGCGAACTCGATCCCGCCGTGCCGGTCATGGCGCTGGGCCTTGGCTCCAACCTGATCGTCCGCGATGGCGGCGTGCCGGGCGTGGTTGTGCGGCTGGGCAAGGCTTTTGCCCAGGTCGAACAGACTGCCGACCTGACGCTGAATTGCGGCGGCGGGGCTTCCGGTATCCTCGTCTCCTCGACCGCGCGCGACAATGGGATTGCCGGGATGGAGTTCCTGCGTTCGATCCCCGGCACGGTCGGCGGCTTCGTGCGGATGAACGGCGGGGCCTATGGCGGCGAGGTGAAGGATATCCTGATCGATTGCGACGTGGTGCTGCGCGATGGCTCGCTGGTAACCTTGCCGGTCGAGGCCCTGCGTTACACCTATCGCCATTCCGAGCTTCCCGAAGGCGCGATCGTGGTCGCTGCCCGGTTCCGCGGTCGTCCGGGCCAGCCGGAGGATATTCAGGCCGAGATGGACCGCATTTCCGCCAGCCGCGAAGCCAGCCAGCCGCTGCGCAGCAAGACCGGCGGCAGCACCTTCAAGAACCCGGAAGGGCACAAGGCCTGGGCTCTGGTCGACGAGGCCGGGTGCCGCGGCCTGACGCTGGGCGGTGCGCAGGTGAGCGAGAAGCACACCAACTTCCTGCTCAACCTCGGCGATGCGACCAGCGCCGATATCGAGGCGCTGGGCGAGGAAGTGCGCAAGCGGGTCAAGGACAAGTCGGGCGTCGAGCTGGAGTGGGAAATCCAGAGGGTGGGAAAGCCATGATGCCATTTCCCATCCCCGTTCGTCCTGAGCTTGTCGAAGGACTGTCCTTCACTTTGACCCTCGCGCAATCGCGCAAGAACAAGAACGGCCCTTCGACAAGCTCAGGGCGAGCGGTGTTTTTAGCTTATGCTTGAGAAGAAACTTCATGTCGCGGTCCTGATGGGCGGCTGGTCGAACGAGCGGCCGGTCAGCCTGATGTCGGGCGAGGGCGTGGCGAAAGCGCTGGAAGAGCGCGGCCACCGCGTCACCCGGATCGACATGGACCGAGAGGTGGCACAGCGCCTGGCCGAGGCAGCACCGGACGTGGTGTTCAACGCCCTGCACGGTTCGCCCGGCGAGGATGGCTCGATCCAGGGCCTGATGGACCTGATGGGGCTAACTTATACCCATTCGGGCATGGTTACCTCGGTCATCGCGATCGACAAGGAACTGACCAAGCAGGCGCTGGTGCCGCACGGCATTCCGATGCCCGGCGGGCGGATCGTGTCGGTGGAAGAGCTTTACGAGCGCGACCCGCTGGAGCGGCCCTATGTGCTCAAACCCGTCAATGAAGGCTCCTCGGTCGGCGTGGCGATCGTCACTGCCGAGGGAAACTATGGCAATCCGATCAGCCCGGACACCAGGGGCCCGTGGCAGGAGTTCAGGGAACTGCTGGCCGAGCCCTATATCCGCGGACGCGAACTGACCACGGCGGTGATCGGCAATCGCGCTCTCATGGTGACCGAGCTGCGGCCCAAGTCCGGCTTCTATGATTTCGATGCCAAGTACACCGAAGGGATGACCGAGCATGTCTGCCCGGCCGAGATCCCGGACGAGATCACCCAGGCCTGCCTCGACCTGGCGCTGCGCTGCCACCAGTTGCTGGGCTGCAAGGGTTGCAGCCGCACCGACTTCCGCTGGGATGACGAACGTGGGCTGGAAGGCCTGTTCGTGCTGGAAACCAATACCCAGCCGGGGATGACCCCGCTCAGCCTGGTGCCGGAACAGGCGAAGCACCTGGGCATTTCCTATGGCGAGCTGGTCGAGATGATCATTGCCGAGGCGCTGGCCGACAAGGTTGCGAAGGAAGGGGGCAAGCGATGAGCCAGACCATCAAGCGCGGCGGCAAGAGCGTGCGCAAGGCCGTGGCCGCCCAGGGCAAGGTGCGCCAGGTCCGCGCAGCCAAGGCGAAGACGGGTTCGGCCGTTGGGGCGGCGCTCGGCTGGCTGCCGATCAGCGAGGCCCAGTGGCAGCGCCTTTTCCTGGCCCTGATCCTGGGCGGCGCGGCAGTGCTGGCCTGGACAGTTGCGAGCTTTGCCGGCGTTCCCGCGATGGCCGAGGCGCAGCTGGCCAACATGGCCCGCGACGCCGGGCTGGAAGTGCGCCGGGTGGAAGTGCGCGGGGTCAAGAACCTCAACGAGTTGCAAGTCTACGAGCGTGCGCTGGCCGAGAAGGACCGGGCCATGCCGCTGGTCGATATCGAGGCGCTGCGCGGCGAACTGCTGCAGTTGTCGTGGGTCGAGGATGCCCGCGTATCGCGCCAGCTGCCGGATTCGCTGGTGATCGACATTGTCGAGCGCAAGCCCGCCGCCGTGCTGCGCAAGGCTGACAAGCTGGTGCTGATCGATGCGACCGGACACGAGCTGGAAGTGGTCGGCCCGGCCCGGGCCAAGGGCAAGCTGATGGTGTCCGGCCCCGGTGCGGGGCGGCAAGTCGTCGCGCTGCAGGAACTGATCGCTGCCGCTCCCGCGCTCAAGCCCCAGCTGCGCGAGGCCGAATGGGTCGGCAACCGGCGCTGGAACTTCACTTTCAAGACCGGCCAGGTCCTGGCGCTTCCCGAGGGCAGCGACAAGTCGGCCAAGGCGCTGATGACTTTCGCCCGGCTGGATGGCGTGAACCGGCTGCTCGGCGGCAAGGTGGCGGCGTTCGACATGCGCGCCGGAGACCGCATCTACCTGCGCGTGCCGGGGCGGACCGATCCGGTCGAGCAGCCCGCACCCAAGGCCGATGCGGCGAGCGAAACCCCGACGGCCGAGGCCGACAAGCCCAAGCCGAAGTCCGAGGAGAAGAACTGATGCCGCCGCCCCGCATCGCCCGCGTGTTCGGCGCGGTGAACATCGGTTCGTTCCGGGTTTCGGCAATGATCGCCGGGATTTCCGAAACGGGCGAGATGGTCGTGCTGGGTTCGGGGCACCGCGCCGCGCAGGGGATCAAGCGCGGTTATGTTACCGACATGCAGGCCGCCACCTATGCCGTGCGCGATGCGGTGGAGCGGGCCGAGAAGATGGCCAATACCTCGATCGGTTCGGTCTGGATCGGGGCATCTGGCGCGGGCCTTGCCAGCCAGGTCGCCCAGGTGGAGATCGACATCGGCGGCCGCCGGATCGAGGAAGACGATATCGAGCACCTGCTGGTGGCCGCACGCGATGTGGTTCAGCCGGACGGGCGCATGGTGCTTCATGCGCAGCCCGCCCATTACACGCTCGACGGGGCCGATGGCGTCGCCGATCCCAAGGGGCTTCATGCCGAGCGGCTGGGTGTCGACATTCATGTCATGCTGGCCGATGGCGCGCCGGTTCGCAACATCACAGAAGCTGTGCAGAACGCCCACTTGCAGGTCGAAGCCGTCGTTGCATCGCCGATTGCCGCCGGCTTCGCCTGCCTCAATGCCGAGGAGCGCGACCTGGGCGTGGCGCTGGTCGAGTTCGGCGCCGAGGTCACCAATGTTTCGGTCTATGCTGCCGGCATGCTGCTGGGGCTCGTCACCATCCCGATCGGTTCGGGCGACGTGACCGACGCGATCGCCAGCGCCTTCGGTATCCGCCGGTTCCAGGCCGAACGGCTGAAATGCGTCCACGGCTCGGCCATCGCCAGCCCCACCGATCACCGCGAGATGATCCCGGTGAACGCGCCGGGTGATGAAACCACCGGTCCGCTCGCGCGGCATGCCGATGACAAGAACCGCATCCCCCGGGCCGAGCTGATCTCGGTCATTACCGGGGAAGTGGGGCGGCTGATGGAAGAGGTTTCACGCGCGCTCAAAGGGCTTGGATTCACTGGCCAGCGGGGGCAGCAGGTGGTGCTGACGGGCGGCGGGGCGGAGCTGGCGGGGCTGGCGGACTATGCCCAGTCGGCGCTGGGCAAGCCGGTCCGGATCGGGCGTCCGCTGCACCTCAAGGGGCTGGCCGAGGCTCATGCCACGCCCGGCTTTTCCACTCTGGCCGGGCTGGTGCTTTATGCCGCCGCCGACCCGATCGACATCCGCGCCGTGGGCAAGCGTTACCAGCCGACCATGCGCTATTCCGGCCTCGGGCTGGTCCACCGGGTTTACCGGGCAATGCGGGAGTATTTCTGAGCCGATGATGTGGCAGTTCTGCACCATCGGCTGTGGACAACGTGACCTTACGGGTTGGAAACTTGGATTCGCAGGGTGCAGTAACCAAGTTACGTGACAGATTTGCATCCGCTTGCCGGATAGGAGAGCGCCATGAGCATCAATATCGGACCGCCAGCCGTTGAAGAGCTGCGTCCCCGGATCACCGTGATCGGGGTGGGCGGTGCGGGCGGTAACGCCATCGCCAACATGATCGCCGCCGGGATCGAAGGCGTCGATTTCGTGGTGGCGAATACCGATGCCCAGGCGCTCAACAACTCGATCGCGGAACACCGCATCCAGCTGGGCCCGGACATCACCCAGGGCCTGGGTGCCGGCTCGCGTCCCGAAGTGGGCAAGGCGGCGGCCGAGGAAACCCTGGCCGAGATCGACCGCGCGCTCGATGGCGTGCACATGTGCTTCATCGCCGCCGGGATGGGCGGCGGAACCGGCACCGGCGCGGCCCCCGTGGTGGCCAAGGCGGCGCGCGAAAAGGGCGTGCTGACCGTCGGCGTGGTGACCAAGCCGTTCCTGTTTGAAGGCACCCGCCGCATGCGCTCGGCCGAGGCGGGGATCGAGGAACTGCAGAAGCATGTCGATACGCTGATCGTCATTCCCAACCAGAACCTGTTCCTGGTTGCCAAGGCCGAAACGACCTTCAAGGAAGCCTTCCTGCTGGCCGACGAAGTGCTGCAGCAGGGCGTCCGCTCGATCACCGACCTGATGGTCATGCCGGGTCTGATCAACCTCGACTTTGCCGACGTCCGCTCGGTCATGGCCGAAATGGGCAAGGCCATGATGGGCACCGGCGAGGGCAGCGGTGAGAACCGCGCGCTCGAGGCCGCTGAAAAGGCGATCGCCAATCCGCTGCTCGATGGCGTTTCGATGCAGGGCGCGAAGGGCGTGATCATCTCGATCATCGGCGGCGAGGACATGAAGCTGCTCGAGGTTGACGAGGCCGCAAACCACATCCGCGAGCTGGTCGATCCCAACGCCAACATCATCTGGGGTTCGGCCTTCAATCCCGACCTCCAGGGCAAGATCCGCGTTTCGGTGGTCGCCACCGGGATCGAACAGAACGCGGCCCAGGCCGAAGAAGCCGCGCGCCCGTTCAACCTGGGCGCTTCGCGCGGCCCGGCCCGCCCGTCCATGACGCCGCCGCCCGCCGCGCAGCCGCTGTTCGAGCGCGGCGCGTCGGCCGAGCCCGCGCCTGAACCGGTCGCGGCTCCCGCCCCAGAACCGGTCGCGTTCGAGCCAGACCCGGTGGCAGAGTCCGCGTTCGACGAGCCGGCCCCGGCACCCAGCCTCAGCGATGAAGAGGACGATTGGGACCTTCCCACTGCCAGCGCAACTTCGGCTGGCGAGCCGCTCGAGCTTGAATTCGAAGCTGGCGAGCCGGAAGCGGTCGGCAACCAGCGCGGCGGCGAGGATGACGATGAACTCCTGCTCGATGCCTCGCGGTTGATCGAGGAAGACGAGCCGGTTGATGGCGCTGGCGGGGCTGTTCCCGGTCGGCGCCGCGGGCTGGTGTCGAGCGCCAGCAGCGAGACTGCCGGTGGTACCGCTGGCGACAGCGAGCCGATGGATCGCTCGCCCTTGATCCCGGCCCAGAAGACGCCGCGCGTCGCCGCCGGGGCCACCCTGTTCGAGCGCATGGCCAATCTCTCGCGCGGGGGCGGGCGGACTGAAACCGAGGAACCTGACGATGATGACGACGGCGGTCCGTCGATCAGCATTCCGCGTTTCCTTGGGCGGCAGAACAACCAGTAAGCTGTCATGGACGGCGCCGGGCCGAACGGTCGGTGCGGCTGTTCGGTCCCAGTTCAGCTAGGCTGCCGTAGCGCCCGCAAGGACCCTGGCCGGGGCGGGGTGACTCGCCTGTAACCGATGGAATTGATGCCGCTCATGCCTTTTGCCCATTTGCTCCGCTCGGCCTTGCTTGGCGGGGCGGTGCTGTCGCTGGTTGCTCCGGCCGCCCATGCTGCCGGACAGCAGCAGGATGATGGCGAGCTGGACGCGGTCAGCCAGCCCGTGGTGCAGCCCATTCCCAGCGCGCCTGGCATGCGGCTTAACGAGGCGCTTGGGCGGCTGGCGCGCAATCCGCGCGATGTCGATGCGCTGGTCGATGCCGGCAAGGCCGCCGCCGCGATCGGCGATGCCGAAGCGGCGATCGGCTTTTACCGCCGCGCCGACCAGCTGCGGCCGGGCAATGCCAATATCAAGGCGGGGCTGGCCAGCGCGCTGGTGCTGAGCGAGGATCCATTCAGCGCGATCCCGCTCTATCGCGAGGCCGAAAGTACTGGCGCGATCGATCCGGCCTACCTGGCAGAGCGCGGTCTGGCCTATGACCTGGTCGGCGATAACGAAACCGCCCAGCGTCATTACCGGCAGTCGCTGGCCAGTCGGCCGGATGATGAAACCCTGCGCCGACTGGCGCTGAGCCAGGCAATCGCCGGTGACCGCCGCGGCATGGAAATCACGCTCAGCCCATTGCTGCAAAAGCAGGACAAGGCCGCCTGGCGGACCCGCGCCTTCGCCTTCGCGATCCTGGGTCAGCAGGCGGAAGCCGAAGCGATCGCGCGGGCCAACCTGCCCGAGGGTGCGGTCGACACGATGGTTTCCTACCTGCGGTTCATGCCCCGCCTGACCCCGGCCCAGCAGGCGGCCGCGGCCAATCTCGGACATTTTCCGCGAGCTGCCGAAATCGGCCGCGACGATCCCCGCGTGGCCGCCTTTGCCCGCCCGCGCGTAACCCTGGCCGCTGTTGACAAGCCAGCCGCAGCATCGGTTCCCCCGGCGCGGTCCGAGCGCCCGACCCGCCAGCCACGCACCCGCAGCGCCGTATCCGGCACGATCGTTGGCTCATCGCGCTCGACCCCGCCAGAACCGCAACCGGTGCGGATGACCGTGACGCCGCAACCCAGCGCTGCGCCTGCACCGGCACCAACGCCAGCGCCGTCGCCTGCGCCGCTGCCCGCGCCGCCGCCCGCACCAGTCCCCGCGCCTGTGCCCGCGCCCGTCCAGGTTGCGGTCAATACCGCGCCGGTGGTGCCGGGTATCGCCCCGCCACCGGCCCCGGCACCGGCCCCTCCGCCGCCAGCGCCTGCGCCAGCTTCGCGCGCGCGCAGCCTGGCCGATGTCTTTGCCGATCTCAGTCCGCCCAGCCGCGAAGTGCAGCCGCCGCCGGGCGCGGTCGACGTCCGCCGCCTGGCCGCAGCCGGCGCCGAGAAATCAGGCCCTTCCGCCAAGGCACGCGATACCAAGAGCCCGGCCGCGACCCAGCCGAGCCGGATCTGGGTGCAGCTGGCCGCAAGCCGCGACAAGGCCGGGCTGCGTGACGATTTCCGGCGCTTCGCGCGGCAGGAGCCGGACCTGTTCAAGGGGCGCAAGGGCTTTACCAGCGCCTGGGGGCAGGCCACCCGCCTGCTCACCGGTCCGTTCGATAGCGAGCGGGCCGCCAATGCCTTCCTCGCCCAGGTCAAGAAGGCCAAGGTGGCCGATGGCTTCGTCTGGACCAGCCCGGCGGGCCAGGTCGTCGATCCGCTGCCGGCTGCGCGGTGAGGTCGGACTGCGGCTTTTCCACACCTTGTAAACAGGCTTGTCACGTTTTGCGCAGGTGCGTGGTCCTGCCGGATTGCCGCCGGGCCCCATCGCAAAGCATCCAGCGCCCATGATGCAGGGCAACCGTGATTTCGAGCGCGAGGACGACGCTGCGCCAGTCGATATGCTGGCTTCGCTGTTCGAAGCGCGGGGCTGGCCGTGCGAATATGTCGGCGAGGACGAGATCTCGGGCGAGATCAAGGGGTCCTGGGCCAGCTATACGATCCGGGGCATCTGGCGGCGCGAGGATCACGTGCTGCAATTGCTGTGCCTGCCCGATATCCGCGTGCCGGATGACAAGCGGGCGGGGCTGGTCGAGCTGCTTGCCCTGGTCAACGAGCAGCTGTGGGTCGGCCACTTCGATATCTGGTCGAACGGCGGCGTCCTGCTTTACCGTCATGGTCTGCTGCTGGGTGACGAGGGCCTGCTGAGCCTGGCTCAGGCCCAGGTCGCGGTCGAGGCCGCGATCGAGGAGTGCGACCGGTTCTATCCGGCCTTCCAGTTCATGCTGTGGGGCGGCAAGACGCCGGGCGAGGCGCTGGCAGCCTCGCTGGTAGATGCGGCCGGAGAGGCCTGAACAAGGCGTGCGAAGCTCCGCTAGTCCCCCTTCCGCTTGCGGGAGGGGCTAGGGGAGGGCATGTTCCGATCAGCATCAATCCCTCCCCCCGACCCCTCCCGCAGGCGGAAGGGGAGCCAGGAGACACTGCGTGAATTCTCTACTTCTTGTCGGCTGCGGCAACATGGGCGGAGCCATGCTGCGCGGCTGGCTGGCCGGCGGGGTTGATCCCGCGCGTTTCACCGTGGTCGATCCGTTCCTCGCTGCTGTGCCAGCGGGCGTTGCCCTGCTGCGCGACCTGCCCGAGGCGGTGACCCAGGATGCCGTGCTGCTGGGGGTAAAGCCGCAGGGCTTCGCCGATCTTGCCGTCAGCCTGGCGCCGCGCCTCGCCGGTTCGCCGCTGGTGCTCTCGATGCTCGCCGGGATCGGGCTGGGCAGCCTCGCCACGGCCTTGCCCGGCGCGCGCGGCTGGGTGCGGATCATGCCCAACCTCGCGGCGGCGCTGGGCAAGTCGCCGCTGGCGCTGGTGGCGCAGGGCGCAGGGGAGGCTGATCGGGCGGCCGTGGTCGAACTGCTCGCGCCGCTTGGCACCCCCGAATGGCTGGTTGGGGAGGCGCAGTTCGACCTTGCCACTGCGCTGGTCGGATCGGGACCGGCCTTTGTCTATCGCTTCATCGATGCCCTGGCGGCAGGGGGAGCGGCGCTGGGCTTCACTCCGGACCAGGCCGAGCGGCTGGCCCTCGCCATGGTTGAAGGCGCAGCTCAACTGGCCCGCCATTCACCGCATTCTCCCGGCGATCTGGCGCGAATGGTCGCCAGCCCGGGCGGCACGACCGAGGCCGGCCTGAAAGTGCTGGATGCCGACCAAGCGCTTGAAATGCTGGTGACCGCTACCCTGCGGGCGGCGCGCGACCGAGGTGCCGAACTGTCCGGCTATGCCGACACAAATCGCGGTTAATCAGGACCGATTCGTTCCGATTTCGCTTGAAAGCGAAGCCGTTCTTACCGATATTCTCCGTCATTGGGCGGCTATCTTGCCACCCGCAACACGGAGAGAAAGTCATCATGGCTAACTGGAACGACCCCCAGCCCGGCACCAAGCACGGTGGGACGGGCTTCGGCGCGTCCCCCAGCCTCAATGGCGAAGCCCTGGCTCAGGGCGCGACCTATGACATGGGCCTGCGCAAGCACATGCTGGGCATTTACAACTACATGGCTTCGGGCGTGCTGCTCTCGGGCATCGTCGCGCTGCTGTTCGCCAATTCGGGTCTTGCGGCCCAGGTCCTGTCTACCCCGCTCAGGTGGGTGATCATGCTGGCCCCGCTCGGTTTCATCTTCGCGATGAACTACAACCGCTCGGCCGCCACGCTGCAGGTTCTGTTCTGGACCTTCTGCGCGGTTATGGGCCTCTCGCTTTCGGCCATCTTCCTGGTCTTCACCGCCAGCTCGATCGCCAGCACCTTCTTCGCCACGGCCGGGGCCTTTGCGGGTCTCAGCCTCTATGGCTACACCACCAAGAAGAACCTGTCGGGCATGGGTTCATTCATGACGATGGGCCTGATCGGCATCATCATCGCCATGGTGCTCAACTTCTTCCTGCAGTCGAGCGCGCTGGCTCTGGCGATCTCGATTTTGGGCGTGATCATCTTCGCCGGTCTGACCGCCTATGATACGCAGCGCCTGAAGCAGGAATACTACATGCTGCAAGGCACCGAGTTCGCGGGCAAGGCCGTGATCCTCGGCGCGCTTTCGCTGTACCTGGACTTCATCAACATGTTCCAGTTCCTGCTCAGCTTCCTCGGCAACCGCGAGTAAGCCTGGCAGACCACTGATCGTGCCCGGTGCGCTATCCGGCGCGCCGGGCATTTTCTTTGGCGAGGCTTGCGATTATGAGACCCCCTTCAGCTCCCGGTAAGGTTAATCCGGCGAAGGAGCAGGCTAGACATGGGATCGGCTCGCGCAATGGCTCGCTACACGTTGAAGACCGCACTCGGGAAGACCGCACTTGGCGCAGCGGCGCTTTCGGTATTGCTGGTGGCTCAGGCCGCCGATGCCTCGAAGAAGAAGAAGGTTGTCCTGCCGCCTCCGCCGCCGCCCGCGCCGGCGCAGGTCTGGGTTTTCGTGCCGTGGAAGCCGACCCCGCCAAACCATGCCTCGCCGCTGCTCAATCCGCCGCCGGTGGGCACTGATGGCCTGCGCCAGACGGTCAACCGCAACATCTCGCCGGCCCAGACCGTCTGGAACCTGCGCTCGGGCTATAACGTGGCGGCGCTCAATTGCCTGGAACCCAGGCATTCGCAGATCCTGGTCAACTACAAGGCGTTCCTGCGCACCCATGCCAAGGCGCTGCGCGCTGCGAACCTCAAGGTCGATGCCGAATGGCGCGGCAAGTATGGTGCTGGCTTCATCCGTCCGCGCGAAAAGTTCATGACCGAGGTCTATAACCACTTCGCGCAGCCGCCGACGCTGCCCGCGTTCTGCGATGCGGCGCTGGCAATGAGCATCGATGCGCGCAAGGTGAAGGTTGGCGGGCTGGATGCCTTTGCCAAGCTCGCCCTGCCAAACCTCGAGATCGTGTTCGACGATTTCTATCGTCGATATGACCAGTACCGGACCGATCTGGCGGCCTGGGATGCCAAATGGACCGGCCAGACCCCCGGTACCCATATCCTGGTGCCCGTTTCCAGTCCGCTGGCGATGAGTGACAGCCCCGTGGCCCAACCCGCTGTGGCCACGCCCTGAGCCGCCACAACTTTGCTCTTCCATGGGAGCGGCCCTTTCGCTAAGGGGGCGCCTCGAAACGGGCGGCTTGCCGACCGTTACTCGCACTGGAACGGGGCCGTAGCTCAGATGGGAGAGCGCGTCGTTCGCAATGACGAGGTCAGGGGTTCGATCCCCCTCGGCTCCACCAGTGTTTTCAGGCCGTGATTTGCCCCAGGCCGGGCTGCGAACGGCAGGCTTCTGCGCTTCCGGTGCTCACGACCAGCAGGTCGCTGCGCGCCGGTTCTCGAAACCCACCATTCTCGCTCCGGCCTGAGCCAAATCCCGGCCTGAAAACCTCCATCGGTTAGATGGGGGACTTTCGCCCTCCTTTCCGTTAGAACCATCGCCATGCATTTTCTCGACCAGGCCAAGATCTACATTCGCTCGGGGCAGGGCGGGCCGGGGGCTGTCTCGTTCCGGCGGGAAAAGTATGTCGAATATGGCGGCCCCGATGGCGGCAATGGCGGCAAGGGTGGCGACATCATTTTCGAGGCCGTGGCGGGGCTGAATACCCTGATCGACTTCCGCTATACCCAGCATTTCAAGGCCCAGCGCGGGGTGCACGGTTCGGGCCAGAACCGCAACGGCGCGGCGGGCAAGGACCTGGTGATCAAGGTTCCGGTCGGCACACAGGTCATTTCCGACGAGGATGGCGAGACCGTCCTGCTGGACCTGACCGAGGCTGGCCAGCGCGTCACCTTCCTGCATGGTGGCCTTGGTGGACGGGGCAACGCCAGTTACAAGACCAGCACCAACCGGGCACCAAGACAGCACCAACCGGGCATACCGGGTGAGGAAATGTACGTCTGGCTGCGCCTGAAGCTGCTGGCCGACGTCGGCCTGGTCGGTCTGCCCAATGCGGGCAAGAGCACCTTCATCAACCAGATCACCAACACCAAGGCCAAGGTGGGTGACTATGCCTTCACCACGCTGCGTCCGCAGCTGGGCGTGGTGCGCCACAAGAACCGTGAATTCGTGCTGGCCGATATTCCCGGCCTGATCGCCGGGGCTGCGGAAGGGGCCGGGATCGGCGACCGGTTCCTGGGCCATATCGAGCGCTGCCGGGTACTGATCCACCTGATCGACATCAATGGCACCGATCCGGCCGAAGCGCTGGAGATCATCGAGGATGAACTGACCGCCTATGGCAATGGTCTGGATGAAAAGCCCCGCCTGATCGCGCTCAACAAGGTCGATACGGTCGATGCCGAGCTGGTGAAGATGTTTATCAAGGAACTGAAGGCTGCGGGCGCGAAGAAGGTCTACCCGATTTCGGGTGCCACCGGCAAAGGCATGGACGCCCTGCTGGATGCCGTCCTCGAATACCTGCCCGCTGCCACGGTAACCGAACGCCCCGATGGCGAACGCGAAGAGGCCGACGACCGGCCCTGGTCGCCGCTCTAGCCATTGCATCGCGCGCCGATTCGCCTAATCGGCAAGCCATGAAGATCACCCGCCTAGCCGATCTGGCCGATCCCGCCCTGTGCCGCCGCTTGGTGGTAAAGGTCGGCTCGTCGCTGCTCGTCGGCAAGGACGGTGTCCGGCGCGGCTGGCTGGAAGGCCTGGTGGCAGAGATCGCCGCAGCCCGCGCGCGCGGCCAGGAAGTGATCGTGGTCTCATCAGGGGCGATCGCGCTGGGTGCTGCCCGGCTCGGGCTCGACAAGGGGGGGCGCGGCAGCCTGGCCGATGCCCAGGCGGCCGCTGCGGTCGGCCAGATCGCGCTGTCGGGCCTGTGGGCGGAGCTGCTGGGCGCGCACGGGCTGACCGCCGCGCAATTGCTGCTGACGCTGGAAGACCTTGAGGACCGCCGCCGCTACCTCAACGCCACGGCGACGCTGACCCGCCTGCTCGATGCCGGGGCCGTGCCGGTGATCAACGAGAACGACAGCGTCGCGACCCAGGAAATCCGCTTTGGCGATAATGACCGGCTGGCCGCGCGCGTCGCCCAGGCGGCCCAGGCCAATGCCGTGCTGCTGCTGTCCGATGTCGATGGCCTGTTCGACCGCAATCCGGCGCAGCCGGGCGCGCAGCTGCTGCCCGAAGTGCGCGGCGTGACGGCGGAGGTTCATGCCATGGCGACCGGCGGTTCATCGTCCGGCATGGGTTCCGGCGGCATGACGTCCAAGCTCCAGGCGGCCGAGATTGCCGAGCGCGCGGGGATTGCGCTGGCCATTGCCAGCGGGCTGCACGATGCGCCAATTGCCCGCGCCACCACCCAGGCCGTCGGCACCCTGTTCCTGCCCAAGCGCAAGGATGCCGGGCGCAAGGCCTGGCTGGGCGGGCGGCTGCGGCTGAAGGGCGCGCTGGTGATCGATGCCGGCGCGGCGCGGGCGCTGGGCAAGGGCTCAAGCCTGCTCGCTGCCGGAGTGATCCGCGTGGAGGGTGAGTTCCAGCGCGGCGATGCCGTGGCGATCCGCAGCGATGCGGGCGAGACGCTGGCGCACGGCCTCGCCGAATACGACGCGGTGGAGTGCGCCCGGTTGATGGGCACCCATTCGGCCGAGCACGCCGCCCTGCTGGGCTATGCCCCCCGCTCGGCCGTGGTCCACCGCGACCAGATGGTGGTGCTGTGACACTTGCCATTACCGGCGCGACCGGGTTCGTCGGCCAGGCGCTGCTCGACCGCGCACTGAAGGCCGGGCACGAGGTGCGCGCGCTGACCCGCCGCGAGCAGCAGCCCCGCGCCGGGGTGGAATGGGTGCGCGGCGATCTGGATGACCGCGCGGCCCTGCGCAAGCTGTGCAAGGGCGCCGAAGCCGCGATCCATGTCGCCGGAGTGGTCAATGCGCCCGATGCCGCCGGGTTCGAGGCGGGCAATGTCACCGGCACGCTCAACCTGATCGAGGCGGCGCGCCGTCAGGGCGTGCCGCGGCTGGTCCACGTTTCCTCGCTCTCGGCGCGAGAGCCGGATCTTTCAGCCTATGGCGCCAGCAAGGCGCGGGCCGAAAAGCTGGTCATGGCCAGCGGGATCGACTGGACCATCGTCCGCCCGCCCGCGATCTATGGCCCGTGCGATACCGAGATGTTCGAGCTGTTCCGGCTGGCCCGCTGGGGGCTGATGCCGATGCCGCCCAGCGAGGGGCGTACCTCGGTGATCCACGTCGACGATCTGGCCCGGCTGCTGCTGGCGCTGGTGCCGCTGTCCGAGGATCTATCCCACCAGGTCTATGAGCCCGATGATGGCCGCAAGGAAGGCTGGAGCCACTACGAGCTGGCCCGCGCCGTCGGCTGGGCCATGGGGCGGCGGCCCTGGGTGGTGCACCTGTCGCGCGCCTCGCTGGAACGGGTCGCGCGCGCCGACCGTTTCATGCGAAGGCACAAGGCCAAGCTCACGCTTGACCGGGTCGGCTACATGACGCACCCGGACTGGGTCGTTACCCACGATGCCCGCCCACCCGCCCGGCTGTGGCGCCCGCTGATTTCCACGCGCGAGGGCTTGAAGGCCACGGCCGACTGGTACCGCGCCAACAACTGGCTCTAAGCAGCCGCTTATCCGGTCCGCTTTAAGCGCCTGTGGCTGGCGCGATCGGCATCGGCCGGTCAGTCCGCAAGCTCCGTTCAAGGAGCCAATGCCATGGAAAGCCAACCTGCCAAGCCGCGCCGCTGGGATCCCATCGTCAAATTGACGCATTGGGGCGTCGTTACCGCCGTGATCGCCAACGCCATTTTTACCGAGGAAGGATCGGGCTGGCATATCTGGGTGGGCTATGGCCTGGCCGGATTGCTGGCGCTGCGCCTGCTGTGGGGGCTGATCGGCCCGCGCGAGGCCCGGTTCAGCGCCTTTCCGCCCAGTCCGCGCCGGGCGATGGCGCACCTGGGCGCAATCAGCCGGGGTGAGGTGGTGCGACACCGCTCGCACAATCCGCTGGGCGCGCTGATGGCCTATGCGATCTGGGGCACGCTGATGGTGATCGTGGGCAGCGGCATTGCCATGTCCGGCCCGCCGCCCGCCGATCCGGCCGCCGTCCGTGGCGAAGCTGGTGAAGGCCAGGCGGGAAACCGCACCGAGCATGGTGATGAGCGCGAGGAAAGCCGCGAACTGTCGGTCAACCTGCCGGGCAGGATCGTCAACCTGGTCATCCCTCCGGCCCGGGCCGATGAAGCCGAAGGGCCGGAAGGCGCTGGCGGTGAGGGCGAGGGCGGTGAATTGCTCGAGGAAGTGCACGAAATCGCGGTCAACTTGCTCTATCTGCTGATTGCCCTGCATATTGTCGGGGTGATCTTCGAGACCCACCGCTCGGGCCGCGAGATCGTGGGTGCAATGATCCCGGGGGGCAACCGCCGGGCCTGACGGAGCAAGCCATGGCTGCCAGCCCCCCGAACCAGTCAAGCCGCGACATGAACCGTCGCCGCGACCGGAAGACCATGCTGGTTGCGGCGGTGGTGGTGATCCAGGCCATCGCGGCCGCGTTTTTCGTGGCCGACGCCCTTGGTGACGTGGCGCAGGACGGCCCGTCCGCCCATGTCCTGATCGAGGGGCTGATCGCCTTCGCGCTGGTCGCGGGCGTGGTGCTGGGCGGCTGGCACATGCGCATGATGCTGGCCGAAGCCCGGCGGCGGGAAGAGGCGCTGGCGGTGGCCTCCGGGGCGCTGGCCGAACATATCGCCACCCGCTTTCGCGACTGGGGACTGACCGCGGCGGAAAGCGATGTCGCCCTGTTCGCGCTGAAGGGTTGTGACATTGCGGAGATCGCCGCGCTGCGCGGCGCGGCCGGGGGCACGGTGCGCGCGCAGCTCAGCCAGGTCTATGCCAAGGCCGGGGTCGGAAGCCAGGCCGGACTGGTCAGCCTGTTTATCGAGGATCTGCTTTAGAACGCCGGATCGTAGCCCGGCGGCAGTTCGCTGACCGCGCTTTCGCCGTGGATGCCGCATTCGGTCTTGTCCCAGCCCTTCCAGCGGCCCGAGCGGGGATCTTCGCCGGGGGCGACCTTGCTGGTGCAGGGCGAGCAGCCGATCGAGGGATAGCCTTGCGCCACCAGCGGGTGGCGCGGCAGCTTGTGCTCGTCGATATAGGCTTCGAGCCGGTCCTTTGACCAATCGGCCAGCGGGTTCAGCTTGAGTCGGCCCTCGTCGATCTCGAACCGGGGCAGGGCGGCGCGGCTCTTGGCCTGGAAGGCCTTGCGGCCGGATATCCAGGCATCGAACGGCGCCAGCGCGCGGCGCAGCGGGCGGACCTTGCGGATCTCGCAGCAGCCATCGGGGTCATAGGACCAGCGCAGCCCGGTCTGGTCGCGGGCGGCCAGGTCATAGGGATCAGGGCGAAACACGCGCAGGTCGGTAAAGCCCAGCCGCTCGGCCAGCTCGTCGCGATAGGCCAGCGTTTCGCCGAACATCTTCTGGGTGTTGATGAAGATCAGCGGCACGGTCTTGTCGACCGCCGCGACGAGGTGCAGCAGGGCCGCCGATTCCGCGCCGAACGAGGACACGATGGCGATCCGGCCCTTGAGCTCGCCCGCCAGCAGTTCGGTCAGCATCGCCCCCGTGTCGACCCCGGCGAAGCGCGCGTTGAGCGCGTCGGCATCGGCCTCGACAAAGGCCGGGGCGGTGTCGATCACATCGGGCTGGCGCTGGGCTTCAGGCATGCCGTTTGGACCAGATCGCGGCGCGACCGTCGGTCGTGGGCTGGTAGACTTCGGCGAAGCGGTTGAAGGCGGCCTCGGCATCGGCGGGATCGAGCGGCACTTCGGGCGCGAAGGCGTCGAAGCCGCAGCGACGCAGGAAGGCGATCTGGTCGACCAGCACATCCCCCACGGCGCGCAGTTCCCCGGCATAGCCTGCCTCGCGCAGGATCCGGGCGGCGGAATAGCCGCGGCCATCGCCGAACACGGGGAAATTCACCTCGATCAGTTGCAGCCGCGCGAGGTGCGGGATCAGGTCGCGGGCATCGTCGCCCGGCTCAAGCCGGACGGCGGCGGCGTTGGACTGCTCGCCGAATGAATCGACCGTCACGGCCGGATCGGCCACCGGCTCGTCAGTGCGGAAGCGGAACTGAACCTCAGCCATAAAGCGCCTCCTTGAACGGGGCCATGCCGATGCGGCGATAGGTATCGAGGAAGCGTTCGGTGCCTTCCTTGTTGGCGAGATAGACCTGCGTGGCCTTTTCCACCGCGTCGACGATGCCGTCCTCGTCAAAGCCGGGGCCGGTGATCTGGCCCAGCGAGGTATCGGCCGCCTCGCTGCCACCCAGCAGCAGCTGGTAATTCTCGACGCCCTTGCGATCGACCCCCAGGATGCCGATGTGGCCGGCGTGGTGGTGGCCGCAGGCGTTGATGCAGCCCGAAATCTTCAGCTTCAGTTCGCCGATTTCCTGCTGCTTATCCGACAGGCGCTGGCTGATCTTCTGCGCCACCGGGATCGAGCGGGCATTGGCCAGGCTGCAATAGTCCAGACCCGGACAGGCGATGATGTCACCCACCAGGTCAAGGTTCGCCGTGCCCAGGCCATTGGCCTCCAGCACCTGCCACAGGGTGTAGAGATCGGCCTTCTTCACGTGCGGCAGCACGATGTTCTGGGCGTGGGTGACACGCAGCTCGTCGAACGAATACTGCTTGGCAAGGTCGGCCATCAGTCGGATCTGCTCGCCGGTCGCATCGCCCGGGATCCCGCCGACCGGCTTCAGGCTGATCGTCGCGGCGATATAGCCGGGCTGCTTGTGGGCGACGCAGTTGTTGTCCACCCACAGCGCGAAATCGGGATCGCTGCGATCGAGTTCATCCGGCGCGCCGGCTTCGAACGGGGGATCGGCGAACATCGCCTTGATCCGCTCCAGCTCGGCCAGCGGCGGCTCGATACTCTGGCTCAGCAGGTGGGCGAATTCTTCCTCGACCTGGCGGGTATATTCGTCCTTGCCCAGCTCATGGACCAGGATCTTGATCCGCGCCTTGTACTTGTTGTCGCGCCGTCCATATCGGTTATAAACCCGCAGGCAGGCCTCCGAATAGGTTATGAACTGGTCAATCGGCACGAACGGATTGATGCAGGGGGCGATCATCGGGGTGCGGCCCATGCCGCCGCCGACATAGAACGCCGCGCCAATCTCGCCCGCATCGTTCTTGACGATCTGGATGCCGATATCGTGCAGCTTCATCGCCGCGCGGTCGATGTCAGAGGCGATCACCGCCATCTTGAACTTGCGCGGCAGGAAGCTGAATTCCGGGTGGAAGGTGGACCACTGGCGGATCAGTTCGGCATAGGGGCGCGGATCGACCACCTCGTCCGCCGCCGCCCCGGCATACTGGTCCGAAGTGGTGTTGCGGATGCAGTTGCCGCTGGTCTGGATCGCATGCATCTCGACCGAGGCGAGGTCGGCCAGGATATCGCCCGCATCCTCCAGCTTGATCCAGTTGTACTGGATGTTCTGGCGGGTGGTGAAATGGCCATAGCCGCGGTCGTACTTGTCGGCGATGTCGCCCAGCATCCGCATCTGCGCACTGCTCAGCGTGCCATAGGGAATGGCGACGCGCAGCATGTAGGCGTGGAGCTGCAGGTAGAGCCCGTTCATCAGCCGCAGCGGCTTGAACTGGTCCTCGGTGATGTGGCCTTCAAGGCGGCGGCGCACCTGGTCGCGGAATTCCTCGACGCGGGCATCGACCATGGCCTGGTCGTAAGTGTCGTACTTGTACATCAGATCACCCAATCGCCGGCGGCTGGATCGGCCGGCTTCAAAGTCAGGTCGGGGCGCACGGTCGGGCCGAGTGCGCGGATGCGGTCCTTGATGTGCGCCGGGCGGACGCCCTGCTCATCCTTCACCGCCTCGATCGCATAGGCGGCGTTGACGCGACGCGCAGCCATCTCGCGCGCCAGGATCGTGTCGGCGTGATCGCCCACGTCCACCGCGTCTTCGACATGGAGCGACCACTGCACGCCATCCCACCAGGTGACGGCGCCGGTCTTGAGGTCATTGCCGGTCAGGATCTTCACTGTGCAGCCTCCAGCGCCAGGGCGCGCAGGGTTTGGATTTCAGGTTCAGCCGCAACCTCACCGATCACGATCACCGCCGGGCTCTTCACCTTGTGGCGGGCGACCAGGTCGGGCAGGCCGGCCAGGGCGGCGCGCAGCACGCGCATCTGCGGGCGGGTGGCGTTCTCCACCACGGCGACAGGCATGTCGGGCGCGAGACCATCCTCGATCAGCTTGTCGGCAATCGCCTCGGCCGTGGCGAGGCCCATGTAGATCACCAGGGTGCGGCCACGGCCCGCGAGGCCAGACCAGTCCTGTTCGCTGAGGCCCTTGCACTGGCCCGCGACAAAGCTGACGATCGAGGCCGAGCGGCGGTGGGTCAGCGGCATCTGCGCGGCGGCGGCAGCGCCAATCGCGGCGCTGATCCCGGGGACGACCTCAACCGGTACGCCGGCGGCATGGCAGGCTTCCGCCTCTTCTCCGCCGCGCCCGAAGATGAAGGGATCGCCGCCCTTGAGGCGGACGACTTCCCTGCCGGCCAGCGCCTCGCGCACCAGCAGGGCGTTGATCTCGTCCTGCGGCATGGTGTGGCGCGACCGCCGCTTGGCGACCGATACCAGCGTCGCGCCAGCGGGGGCCAGGGCGAGGATCGCGGGATCGACCAGTCCATCGTGCACGATCAGCCGGGCGCGCATGATCAGGCGCGCGGCGCGCAGGGTCAGCAGGTCGGGATCGCCGGGACCGGCGCCAACCAGCCAGACCTTGCCGCCAGCGGGATCAGAGGGGATAGCATTGCTCATGCTGGCTAACTGCGCGGTCGGGCCGCCAGTCGCCAGCCAGAATGCCTTTGCGGGGGATTAGGTCAGCTTTTGCCGCTCACCGGTCCGGCGGGGCCGGCAGTGCTAGGCCGTGATCGCCGAACAGCCGCCAGACCTTGCCCAGGATTGCCGAGCGGATTGCACCGGTGCCGATCTCGGGATTGCGGATCGAAACCTGGATCTCGAACTCGATCGCGGTTTCCGCAAAGGCCACCAGCCAGACCGCCGGCTCCGGTTCAGGCTGCACCCGGTCGACGCCTTGGGTCGCCTGCAGCATCAGTCGCTCGGCCAGTTCCAGGTCCGTGCCATAGGCAACGCGGACCGGGACCTTCATCCGCTCGTCCTTGGTACTGGCGGTCCAGTTCTCCACCGCCGAAGTCATCAGCAATTCGTTGGGGATCAGGTACTTGATGTGATCGCGGGTAGTTACCGCCACGGCCCGCATCCCGATCCGGTCAACCTTGCCCACGGTCTTGTCGGCCCCGCTGCCGACCGCAATCACGTCGCCCGGCTTGATCGAGCGGTCCATCAGCAGGATGATGCCGGAGATCAGGTTGCCCAGCGTCTTTTGCAGGCCGAAACCGATGGCGAGGCCGAAGGCGCCGGAAAACACAGTCAGCGCGGTCAGGCTGATGCCAAGCACGTCGATCCCGATCAGCACCAGCGCGGTCCAGACCACCACGCTGACCAGCTTTTCGCCCAGCACCTGCTGCGCCACGTCGAGGCGCGACAGGCGGCGGAAAAAGCGCCGCACCAGCCGGGTCAGCACCCAGCCGGCCAGCAGCACGATAACCGCGACGGTGATCACCTTCAGCCCGCCGAGCAGCGAGACATGGTAGCCACCCACATCGAGCGCGATGCTATCGAGCCACCCGAGGAATTCAGGCCAGCTCATGCCGCGTTCCAGGCGGCGAGGCCGCGTTCAAGGTCGGCGATCAGGTCGGCCGGGTCTTCCAGCCCGATCGACAGCCGCACGCCGAACCGGTCACCGCCCGCCATGCCCGGCAGCGGCCAGGGAGTCGCGCTGCGCACCGAGGCGGGGTCGACCGGGCTGACCAGGCTTTCGAAGCCGCCCCACGAATAGCCGATCCCGAACAGGCTCAGCCCATCGATGAAGGCATCACGCGCCGCGCCATCCTTGCCCTTGAAGACCAGGCTGAACAGGCCGCAGCCGCCGGTGAAGTCGCGCTGCCAGAGTTCGTGCCCCGGCGATCCCGGCAGCATCGGGCAGAGCACATGGGCGACTTCCGGTCGCGCGGCCAGCCACTGTGCCAGGGCCAGCGCCGAAGCGGTTTCCCGCTCCAGCCGCACGCCCATGGTCCTCAGGCCGCGCAGCGCCAGGGACGCATCGTCGGGTGAGACCACCTGGCCCAGCCCCTGCGCCGTCTTGCGCAGCTTCTGGTAGAGCCGCTCGCCCGCCGCCGCGCTGCCCATCATCAGGTCGGAATGGCCGCCCACGTGCTTGGTCAGGCTCATGACTGTAATATCCGCGCCGCGTTCCAGCGCGGGGAAGGCCAGCGGCCCGGCCCAGGTATTGTCCAGCACGACCGCGATCCCGCGTTCGCGGGCCATGGCGGCAAGCGCGGGGACATCCTGCACTTCCAGCGTCAGGCTGCCGGGGCTTTCCAGCAGCACGGCCTTGCAACGGTCGCAGGCCATCGCGGCGAAGGCGGCGGGGTCCTGCGGATCGAACCAGCGGGTCTCGATCCCGAAATCCTTCAGCAAGCCGCGCGCCATGTTGCGCGTCGGCTCATAGGCGTTGTCGGTCATCAACAGCAGATCGCCGGGCCGCAGCACGGCCAGCAGCGCCCCGGCGATCGCCGCCACCCCCGACGGGTAGAGCACCGTGCCCGCCGCGCCGGGCTCCAGCGCGGTCAGTGCATCGGCCAGCGCCCACTGGGTCGGTGCGCCCCGGCGGCCGTAATAGAAATGACCGTCGGCATTGGGCTTGCCGGCATGGAGCGCCGCCGCATCCGGATAGAGATGGGTCGAGGCGCGCCAGACCGGCGGGTTGACTACAGCACCCGGTTCCCCCGGCGTGCCCGTCCATTCCGCGCGCCGCCCGGCGCCAACCAGGCGGGTGGCGGGGCGCAGGTCGTCAGGCTGGTCCTTGCTGCTCAGGCTGCTGCCCCCAGTTCCTTGGGTGTCGCGGGATCAGCGCCCCATTCGGTCCAGCTGCCGTCATAGAGCTTGCCGTCTTCCTTGCCGAGCAGGTGCATGCCGAACAGCAGCACGCAGGCGGTCACGCCGCTGCCGCAGCTGGTCACCACCGGCTTGTCGAGGTCAATCCCGGCACCGGCAAAGGCGGCGGCGAGGCCGGCCTTGTCCTTGAAGGTGCCATCGGCGTTGAACAGTTCGGAATAGGGCAGGTTGCGTGCGCCCGGGATGTGCCCGGCGGCAATGTTGGGGCGCGGATCAGCTTCCTCGCCGGTGAACCGTGCCGCGCCGCGCGCATCGAGCACCTGTTCGGCCCCGCTGCTGACATTGGCCAGCATCTGGTCCTTGGTGCGAACCTTGCCTTCATCCTGCCAGGCCGTGAAGTGGCGGTGGCGCAGCGTTTCGCGGCCTTCGGCCAAGGGGCGGCCCTCGGCCTTCCACTTGGCGATCCCGCCATCGAGGATCGCGACGTCGTGCGCGCCGAACAGCTTGAGCATGAACCAGGCGCGCGCCGCGGTCTTCACGGCGCTGTCATCATAGATCACGATCCGGCTGCCATCGCCCAGGCCCAGCGACTGCATCCGGCTGGCGAACTTTTCGGGCGGGGGCAGGGTATTGTCGACCGGCGACCCGGTATCGACCAGATCGGCCAGGTCCATGAAGACCGCACCGGGGATATGACCCGCCAGGTATTCTTCCAGCCCGTTGCGGCCGCTTGCGGGCATGTGCCAGCTGGCATCGACGATCCTGAGGTCGCTGGCACCCATTTCGTTGGCCAGCCACTCGGTGGTGACAAGACTGTCCATATTCCTCGCGTCCTCCTGGCTTGGGCCGGGCTCTTGCCCGTGCGGGTGCGCGCGCTCCTCTTCGCTGCACTTGCGAAGGGCTTAACCCGGTGCGGGGCTGGCGTCGAGGGGGATTCGGACCCTAGCCGACCGCCCGTTGCCCAAGTCGGCCAAAGGTGCGGGGGCCAAGGTCAAGCCGGAGCGGGCGCAGCGCGCCGCCCGGCTGATCGGGCAATTCGCCAACCACGAAGGTCCGGGCCAAGACCAGCGGAGCGGCAGCGGCCCCGGCAGCCTCGGCGCGCAACCGGACCAATGGCACGAAATAGGCGGCAGCGCCGGCCCGGATCGGGATGATCTGCGCCAGTGGCAGGCGGAACTCGCCCTTGAACTCGGCGCTCTCGCCAGGGGCCAGTTCGGCCAGGGCGTGGCGCCGTTCCAGCCGCTGTTCAGGGCTGGCGATCTGCTGTTCGACCGGGCGCGAGGCGTGGGCCGCCACCATCTCGGCTTCGATTCCCAGTGCGGTCAGCGGCTCCGCGCCGGTGTTGGTCAGCTTCAGGCTGTAGGCCAGCGTGGCGGCCACCAGCGAGGCGTCGAGGCGGCGGGCCGTGAGCTCAAGTTGTAGGCCGGTGTGGTTACCGACCGGCGCGGCTGGTGCCGGGGCAACCGCCGGGGATGGGGCCGGCTCGGCGGCCGGTTGCGGCTCGGGGGCTGCTTCCGGTGAAGGCTTTGCCACCACCGGTGGTTCGAACGCAATTTCCGGCGTGGCCGGTTCTCGGCGCCGCAGCCAGATGACCAGGCCGCCCAGCGCCGCCAGCAGGGCGAACACTCCTGCCAACCACGGCCACCACGCGGTCAGAGTGCCGGACTCGCTGGGGGGCGGTGTGGCAGCGGTGCTTGCCGCACCGGGCAGCGCGGTCGGGAAAGGATCAGCGGCGGGCGCTGCCGTGGTCGCGGCGCCGGGCAGAGCCAGGCCATCCAGCGCTTCCGGAGCGGCGCTGGCCGTGGCGTCGGGTGGGGTGCTGGCCGCAGCCTGCGTTGGCCGTGCAATCGGACGTGGAGCGGCAGTCGCTGCCGTGCGCGGTGTGCCTGTTGGCGTGGGTCTGGCGGCGGTGGGGGTAGCGGTTGGCGTGGCCGTCGGACCCGCAGTTGGCGTAGCCGTGGCCGTGGCTGTTGGGCGCGGGCGTGCCGCGCTGGTAGTCGGATCGTTCGGGTCGAACGGGCCCGCGGGGCGCGCGGTAGGGGTCGATTGGCCGGGCGGCAGGCTGAATGTGCTCTGTGCCGCCAGCGGCATGGCAGGCAGGCCCAGCGCCAGCGCAACCAACGCCATTGCCAGTGCTACCCTTGCCTGTCGCATCTTCACGTCTTGCCCCATCAGCAGTTGGCGCCAGTCGTCCCCGGCTCGCGGCCTGCCCCCTAGCGATAAAGGCACTGAATGGGGAGTGAACTTTCCCCCGCCAAGAGGCTGGGTTGTGCATCGCGCGCGTTCGGGGCATTGGCTGTGTCATGTCGGACACACTCAAACCCCTTCATCTGGGTCAGACCAGCGCGCTTCCCGCCTCTCCCGAAGCGGCCGTGCTGGACTATGTACCCAACCCGCGCCCCGGCGCGCTGTTCATGGTGCGCTTTGCCGCGCCGGAATTCACCTCGCTCTGTCCAGTCACCGGCCAGCCCGATTTCGCCCACCTGGTGATTGACTATGCCCCGGGGGAAACGATCGTCGAATCGAAGAGCCTCAAGCTGTTCCTCGGCGCCTTCCGCAATCACGCCGGGTTTCACGAGGACGTGACCGTGGGGATCGGCCAGCGGCTGTTTGCCGAAATGCAGCCGCGCTGGCTGCGGATCGGCGGTTACTGGTATCCGCGCGGCGGCATCCCGATCGACGTGTTCTGGCAATCGGGGCCGGTGCCCGATGGCCTGTGGGTGCCGGACCAGGGCGTGGCGGGCTATCGCGGGCGCGGCTAATCGGTCACACCTGCAACCAAATCGACAAGCAACCGGTTTCGAGGTGGTTTTCCTGAGGATTGGTTTGGGGTAGCGGCGCGCGCGTCCATATCCCTCCCAACCAAGGACCATCCAACCCATGCGCACCAAGCTGCTGCTGAGCCTTTCGGCCATTGCCGTCGTTGCCACTTCGGCCCCCGCCTTCGCCCAGGAATCGGGTGATGAAGCCCGCCTTGGCGAAATCATCGTGACCGCCCAGCGGCGCGAGGAAAACCTGCAGGACGTGCCCGTTTCGGTCGCCACCCTGGGCGGTGAAACCCTGGCCGCCGTCAGCGGCGCCGGCGCCGACATCCGCGCCCTGTCGGGCCGCGTGCCCAGCCTGAACATCGAAAGCTCGTTCGGCCGCACCTTCCCGCGCTTCTACATTCGCGGCCTTGGCAACACCGATTTCGATCTCAACGCCTCGCAGCCGGTCAGCCTGGTCTATGACGATGTCGTGCTGGAAAACCCGATCCTGAAGGGCTTCCCGGTGTTCGACCTCGATCGCGTCGAAGTGCTGCGCGGGCCGCAGGGCACCCTGTTCGGCCGCAACACCCCCGCCGGGATTGTCAAGTTCGACACCGCCAAGCCGACCTCCAAGAACAACTACCTGCGCGCCAGCTGGGGCAGCTTCCAGACGGTCAACGTCGAAGGTGCCGTCGGCGCCGAACTGGCCGATGGCATTTCGGCCCGCCTCTCGGTGCTCTACCAGCGGCGTGATGACTGGGTCGACAACCTCGACGCCGCCGGTGAAAACAACCTCGAAGGCTTCGACGATCTGGCCGCCCGCCTGCAGATCCAGGCCGACCTGAGCGATGCCTTCACCGTTCGCCTGGTGGGCCAGATCCGCGATTTCGACGGCACCGCCCGCCTGTTCCGCGCCAACGCCTTTGCCAAGGGCAGCAACAAGCTGATCGGCCTGGGCGGCCCGACCACCAAGTTCGAACGCAACAAGACCCGCGCCGATGGCCTGAACTTCCAGAGCCTGCGCAATTACAACGCCGGGATGACCGCCGAATATGACGCCGGTCCGCTGACCATCACTTCGGTGACCAGCTACTGGAACGGCAATCTCTACAGCCGCGGCGATATCGATGGCGGTTTCGGCAATGCCTTCGCCCCCACCATGGGCCCGGGCTTCATCCCGTTCTCGGCCCAGTCGCAGGACAACGTGCCGAGCCTTGACCAGTTCACCCAGGAACTGCGTTTCGCCAGCAACAACACCGGTGGCCTGGGTTACCAGTTCGGCCTGTTCTACCTGAACGAGAAGCTCGACATCACCAGCTTCGACTTCGGCAGCCCGACCGACACCACCCCGGCTGCTGTCGCCACGCAGCGCCAGGACAGCACCGCCTGGGGCCTGTTCGGCTCGCTCAGCTACGAGTTCGAGAACGGCCTGAAGCTGCAGGGCGGCATGCGTTACAACGATGACAAGCGCACGATGGTTGCCGCCCGTCCGACCGACACCCGCCCGGGCTTCCTGGGCTTTGGTGGCCCGGTGCCCACCGTCACCACCCGCGTCGCCGACGACGTGCTGACCTGGGACCTGGCCGCGACCATGCCGGTGAGCGAGGACGTCAACGTTTTTGCCCGCGTGGCCAAGGGTTACCGCGCGCCGTCGATCCAGGCCCGCCTGCTGTTCGGCCGCACCCCCTCGGTCGCCCAGAGCGAAACCACCATGAGCTATGAGGCCGGGCTCAAGTCGACCCTGGCCGATGGCAAGGTGCGCTTCAACCTGACCGGGTTCTACTTCGACACCAAGAACCTGCAGCTGACCGCCGTGGGCGGGGCCTCGAACTTCACCACGCTGCTCAACGCGGCGAAGGTCGATGGCTATGGCTTCGAAGCCGAGTTCGAAGCCAAGCCGGTCGAGGGCCTGACCCTGACCGCCGGCCTGTCGTACAACCACAACGAGATCAAGGACGCGGGTGCCTTCGTCGCCGGCTGCGGCGCGGGCTGCACCGTGCTTGATCCGGTCCGCGTCGGCAGCCCGGGGATCTTCTCGATCAACGGCAACCAGCTGCCGCAGAGCCCGCGCTGGATCGCCAACTGGACCGCTGGCTATGCGGCTCCGATGGGCGACGGCGAAGCCTATGTCTTCACCGATTGGGCCTATCGCTCGAAGGTGCAGTTCTTCCTGTATGAGTCGGTCGAATTCAGCGACGACAAGATGCTCGAAGGCGGCCTGCGCATTGGCTACCGCACCGACAAGTTCGATGTCGCCGCCTTTGCCCGCAACATCACCAACGATGTTTCGGCCGTTTCGGGGATCGACTTCAACAACCTGACCGCGATGGTCAACGAACCGCGCGTGTTCGGCGTGGAAGCTTCGGTCAAGTTCTGATCGCGGCTATCGCCTGAAACGAAAGGCCCCGCCGGAGCGATCCGGCGGGGCTTTCTCGTTCAGGCCTTCAGGATCGCCAGCAGAGCATCCACATCGGCATCATCCTGGTAGATCGCAAAGCCGATCCGCAGCACGTCATCGCGCAGGTCGGTGACCACGCCCTTGTCATTCAGCATGGCGTAAAGCGCCGGCGCCGCTTCGCCCTTGAAAGCCAGGAAGCGGGCGCGGGGATCGGAAATGAGCGCCAGACCAGGCAGCGGATCGGCGGCGCGGAAGCGGGCTTTAAAGGCATCGCAATGCGCGCTGATCGCGGCGGTGGTCAGGCCCTCTGCCACCAGCATCCGCTGCACCGCGTTGAACCGATAGAGGGCGGAAGGATCGAAGGTGCTGCCCAGGAAGCGGCGGCCATCCGGGGCATAGCCGACGCCGCCCTGCTTTGCCGCGAGGTCGTCGAAGGCGGCGAACCAGCCGGTAAACTCCGGGCGCGGGCCGAAGCCGGGGGGTGCGTGGAGGAAGCACACGCCTTCGCCGGCCATGGCATATTTGTAACCGCCGGACAGGTAGAAGATCCGGTCCGCGATCCCCGAAAGATCGGTGGGCGAGGCCATGAAGCCGTGATAGCCGTCGATCACCACCCACGGCCCCTCGGGGCGGGCGAGGGCGGCAAGCCGTTCGATCCCCTCAAGCACCCGGCCCGAATTGAACTGCACCTGGCTGGCGAAGATCAGGTCGAACCCGCCCGCCTCGGCCCGCTCGACCACTTCGTCGAGCGGCACGGTGGTCAGGTCGATCCGCCCCGCTTCGGCCCAGCGCAGCGATTGGCGGCGGAACGAATGGAACTCCCCGTCGCTGGCCAGTACGCGCGGACGCGCCAGTCGGCAGGGCCGAGACGATCCGCACCAGCAGTTCGTGGGTATTGGGGGCAAAGGCGATGGTCGCCGGATCGGGCAGGGCCAGTTCGGTAGCGATATGACGCTGGGCTTCGGGGATGACTTCGCCGAAGACCCGGTCCCACTTGTGATCGGCAAGGCGCGCAGCATCGTCCCACGCCTCGGCATGGCCCGCCCAGCTGGCATCGGGCCAGAGGTGGTGGCTGTGCGCGGCGAAGTGCAGCCGGCCCGGAGCGGCGGCTAGACTGCGGGAAAACAGGTGCTTGAAGCTCATAGCGAGGTCCTCAGGCTCCACAGTTCGGGAAAGGCGCGCTTGCCCAGCGTGGAATGGAGATAGGCCGTGCCGGCCGTGCCGCCGGTGCCGCGCTTGCCGCCGATCACGCGCTCAACGGTCAGCACATGCTTGTGCCGCCAGGTCGCCATGGCATCGTCCAGGTCGACCAGCTTTTCGGCGAGCTGGTAGAGCTCCCAATAGCGATCGGTGTGGCGATAGACTTCAAGGAAGGCCGCCTCCACCGCTTCGTTGGCCTCATAAGGCTGCGTGACATCGCGTTCCAGCACTTCGGCCGGGATGGCCAGACCAGCGCGGGCCGCCGCGGCAATCGCATCGTCCCACAGGCTCGGTGCGGCCAGCGCCGCCGCCATCGCCGCGCGCGCCTCGGGTCGGTCGTCCTGATAGGCCAGCAACCGGGCATCCTTGAGCCCCAGCATGTATTCGACCGTGCGGAACTGGTCAGACTGGAACCCGCTGGACGGGCCCAGCACGTCGCGGAACCGGCTGTAATCGCTGGGTGTCATGGTGGCGAGCACGTCCCAGCTCAGCGTCATCACCGCCTGGATCCGGCTGACCCGCGCCAGCGCCTTGTAGGCCGGGACCAGAGCGTCTTCCTGGACCTGCGTCTTGGCAAGGCGCAGCTCGCGGATCATCTGCTTGAGCCACAGTTCCTTGGTCTGGTGGATGACGATGAACAGCATCTCGTCATCACAATCGGACTGCGGGTGCTGGCAGGCCAGCAGGTCATCCAGCGCCAGGTAGCGGGCGTAGGTATTACTTGGGGGGTCATGGTCTGATCGGTCATGGACTGACCATCGCCAGAACTGGTTTCAAATGCAAGCAGTCGCAACCCTCCCCCTTGATGGGGGAGGGATAGTGCAGCTTGCGAGCTTGCTCGCTAGCGCAGCTTGGGTGGGGGTGATGTTGCGATTGCGGAGTACGGTGGCGGCATCACCCCCATCCAACTGCGACTAGCCCGCTTCGCGGCCAAGTCTGCGTATCCTTCCCCCATCAAGGGGGAAGGGTGCAGCATTACCGCGTACCCAGCCCGCGCGCGATGATCCCGCGCAGGATTTCCCGCGTGCCGCCGCGCAGCGACCAACTGGGCGCATTGTGGACGATGTTCGCCAGGACCGAGGCATAGGCCGCCGCCGCGCGCGGGTCGGCTTCGGCGTCGATCAGCTCGCGCGCCACGTCGGGCAGCGCCTGTTCGAACAACGCGCCCACGTCCTTGACGATCGCGGCCTGGAGGTTGGCGTTCTGGTGTTCCTGCAGCATTCCCGCGACCGAGCGCGACAGGCGACGCAGCACGGCGAGACGCGCGGTAACGCGGCCGACGGTGATCTGCGCGGCATCACTGTCACGACCTTTAAGCACCTCGATCAGCTGGACCATCAGCTCGATCGAGGAGAGGAAGCGTTCCGGGCCGGAACGCTCGAAGGCCAGCTCGCTCATCACCTGGTCCCAGCCCTGGCCCTCTTCGCCGAGCAGCATGTCGGCAGGAACGATCGCGTCCTCGAAATGCATCTCGTTGAAGTGGTGCTGACCGGCGAGGTCGATGATCGGCTTGATCGTGAGGCCGGGGGTGTTCTTGAGGTCGACCAGCAGCTGGCTGGTGCCCATGTGACGATCGGCCGGGGTGCCGCTGGTCCGGCAGAACAGGATCACAAAGTCCGCCTCGTGGGCGAAGCTGGTCCAGACCTTGGTGCCGGTGACGCGATAGACATCGCCATCCTTCACCGCCTTGGTACGGGTGGCGGCGAGGTCCGAGCCTGAATCCGGCTCGCTCATCCCGATCCCGAACGACAGTTCGCCCGCCGCGATCCGGGGCAGGAAAGCCTGCTTCTGGGCTTCGGTGCCGAACTTCAGGATCGAAGGGCCAGACTGGCGATCGGCAATCCAGTGCGCGCCAACCGGGGCCCCGGCGGCCAGGCATTCCTCTACGATCACCGCGCGTTCGAAGGCGCTGCGCTCATGCCCGCCATACTGCTTCGGCCAGGTCATGCCGAGGTAGCCGGCCTGGCCCATCGCGCGGCTGAAGCCCCGGTCATAGCCATACCAGTTGTCGCTGCGCTGGCGCGGGGTGCGGCTGGCCAGCTGCCGGTCAAGGAAGGCGCGGAACTCGGCACGCAGGGCAATCACTTCGGCGCTGTCGGCCGGCGGGGCGGGGAAGGGTATCGCGCTCATCAAACTAGCTCCGTTCGTGTCGAGCGAAGTCGAGACACCTGCGCGCCCGTGTCTCGACTTCGCTCGACACGAACGGGTGGGGTGTGCGGGTTAGAGTTCGGTCACCATCGGCCAGTAGCCCGGGCCGCCAGCCGCAAGCGCGGCGCTGCCCAGCAGTTTCGCCCAGGATACCTGGCCGCCGAATTCGTCGCGCCAGGCCCACAGCGAGGTGGTGTAAAGGTGGAGGCGGTGCTCACGGGTAAAGCCGATCGCGCCGTGCATCTGGGTCGCAATGCTCGCACCCGCACCGGCAGCTTCGCGGGCGCGCAGGCTGCCTGCGGCCACGCCCAGCACGTCGCGGCGGGCGAGGGCTTCCCCGGCGAGGTCCGCGGCGGCCGTCGCGCAGGCCAGTTCACCAGCCAGCTTGGCCAGCTCGTGCTGCACCACCTGGTTCTTCTGGAGCGGCTTGCCGAACTGCACGCGGGTGGCGGTGTGACTGAGGGTCAGGTCGAGCGCGGCTTCCAGCGCACCGGCGATCTGGTAGGCGCGCACCGTGGCCCCGCTGGCCAGCGGGCACCACGGCAATGCGGCCTCGGCATCGATAGTCCAGTCGATCGCGAGCGAGGGGCGCGGATGGAAATTGAGCGCGGTGCCAGCTTCGGCGACCGACCAGCCGGAGCGCGGCACACGGTACAGCTTGTTACCCACGGCGAGCGCCAGGCAATCGAGCTGCTCGCCCCAGGCCACGCGAGCGACGGTGCCGGTCAGGCGGTCGCCGTTGATCGACAGGTCATCGGCGCGGGCCAGGCCAGCCGGTCCTTCAGCCAGCGGCAGACCGGCGGCGGCCAGCAGCTGGTTGGTGGCCATCGTTTCGGCCACCGGCAGGGGCATGGCATGGCTGCCCAGCAGCCGCAGCGCCTCGCCCGCTTCGGCGAAGGACAGGCCAAAGCCACCCTGATCCTCGGTCAGGAGCGCGAGCGGCAGGCCCATTTCCTCAACCTCGGCCCACAGCGCGGGCAGCCATTGCCCCTCGCGCGCGGCGGCTTGCGCTGCATCGTCGAGCGACCGCTCGAACAGCCGCGTGATCATCTCTGCAAGCATCTAATGACCGTCCCTGCGTAAGTTTTATGGTGCCGGCTGCAGGGATCGAACCCGCGACCCCCTGATTACAAATCAGGTGCTCTACCAACTGAGCTAAGCCGGCAACGTGGTCTTTGTGCTGGTGTCCTTTGCGTCAGGCCGCGCCAAAGGTCCACCCCTCTGTTCGGGCAATTTCAGGAGTGAGGCCGGATGGGCTCCACAGCGCCGCATCATGCGCCGCGATCCGCAGCCAGGCGGCGGTGACCAGGGCATCGGCGGCATGATCGGTGATTGGTCCCTGTTCCGGAAACAGGAGCTGTCCCAAGCGCGGCCAAGGCGCGGTTCATATCGGCGTGGTCGCGAATCTTGGACGCACCCGTGCGCCGCCCGGCGGCGATGGCGGCAATCGTCGTGTAGATTTCGACCACGACCGAGCCGGTATGGGGCAGCGGATCGATTGGCCAGACCGGCAGCCGCCCCTCCAGCCGGTGCAGCAGTCGCATGCCCGTCAGGCTCGACTTGCCGACCTGCGCCGCGCCGACCAGGTTGAAGTTCGAATAGGGGCGGCAACCCATCGCTTCCTGCGCGCGCTCGGTCACCCGGAAGCGCCCCCGACCGCCCCCGAACCGGTCCCCCTCGCGCCCGCCGTGGCGGCGGAAATGGCGAGCCACTTCGGGGTGATCGACAAAGGATGTTGCGCCAAGGTGCGGATCATCGGCACAAATCCGGTCGATCAGCGCCCACAGTTCGCGCGCGGTGGCGGGGCTATCTTCCCAGCCGGGGAAGAAGGCCCCTGCATCGGCATGGGCCAGGCTGATGCCCATGTCGAAGCCGACAATGGTGCGGTCGGGCAGGTCGGCCAGCAGCCAGTCCAGCACTTCGCCGCGCGACCAGCGGTGGCCGGGGCGGACCAGTTCAGGCGCGGCATTGCCCGGGCCGCACAGCGCCACCGCGATGCCGCGATGACGCTCGCCTGCCGCGCCGGACCAGTCGATCGCGGCGAAGTGCCGGAACCGGCCTTGCTCGATTATCGGTGCCGTCATTCGCCGCGCAGCTCGCGCCGCTTCTTGTCCCACCATTCGAGCCGCTTCAGCACCTCGCGCTCGAACCCGCGTTCGACCGGGCGGTAGTATTGCTGCGCCGTCATCCCCTCGGGCCAGTAATCGGCGCCCGAAAAGCCGTCCTCGGCCTCGTGGTCATAGGCATAGCCCGCGCCATAGCCGATATCCTTCATCAGCTTGGTCGGGGCGTTCAGGATATGGGCGGGCGGGGCGAGGCTGCCGGTTTCCTTCGCGCTCTGCCAGGCTTCCTTCTGCGCGACATAGGCGGCGTTCGATTTGGGCGCGGTGGCGAGGTAGAGGCAAGCCTGGACGATCGCCAATTCGCCCTCCGGGCTGCCGAGGAACTGGTAGGCATCCTTGGCTGCGAGGCACTGGACCAGCGCCTGCGGGTCGGCGAGGCCAATGTCCTCACTGGCAAAGCGCACCAGCCGCCGCAGCACGTAAAGCGGCTCTTCCCCGGCGGTCAGCATCCGCGCCATGTAGTAGAGGCTGGCCTGCGGGTCCGATCCGCGCAGCGCCTTGTGCAATGCGGAGATCAGGTTGTAGTGCCCGTCGCGGTCCTTGTCATAGACGGCGACACGGCGCTGCAGAAAGGCCCCCAGCGCGGCCGGGTCCAGCGGCTGCGGGATCTTCGCGTTGTAGAGCGTCTCCGCCTGGTTGAGCAGGAACCGTCCGTCACCGTCGGCACTGGCGACCAGCGCCTCGCGCGCTTCGGCGGTCAGCGGCAGCGGCCCTGCCAGTTCCTCGGCGCGGGCCAGCAGCGTGTCGAGCGCGCGGGCATCGAGCCGGTGCAGGATCAGCACCTGCGCCCGGCTGAGCAGCGCGGCGTTGAGGGCGAAGCTGGGGTTCTCGGTTGTCGCGCCGACCAGCGTTACCGTGCCGCGCTCGACGAAAGGCAGGAAGCCGTCCTGCTGGGCGCGGTTGAAGCGGTGGATCTCGTCCACGAACAGCAAGGTCCGCTGACCCATCTTCGCGGCGGTCTCGGCCTCGGCAAAGGCCTTCTTGAGGTCGGCCACGCCTGAGAACACCGCGCTGACCGAGACGAAGCGCATCCCCACCGCATCGGCCAGCAGCCGGGCCGTGCTGGTCTTGCCGGTGCCGGGCGGACCCCACAGGATCATGCTGGAGAGCTTGCCCGCCGCCACCATCCGGCCAATCGCGCCTTCCGGCCCGGTCAGGTGTTCCTGCCCGATCACTTCGGCGAGGTCGCGCGGCCGCAGCTTGTCAGCCAGCGGCGCATCGGCGCGCGGTTCATCCGGCTGGGCCGGGGGCAGGTCTGCGGCAAAGAGGTCGGCCATTGGCGCAACCATAGGACCACAGAAGGATTCGGACGAGGGGGGTTGAAACGATGCATCTAAGATATATCTTGACTGCATCTTGGAATCGAAAGGACCACGCCGATGTTCTATTCATACTCACGCCATGGCTGCGGCAAGCAGGCCGGCGCGCGCTGGCGCGGTTCGCGCAGCTGGGGGCCGTTTGCCTTCTCGTGGGAGGCGACGCCCGGCGAAAGCGGCAGTCGCGGCCGTCGCCGGATGTTCGAAGGCGGCGAACTGCGGCTGGTGCTGCTGAAGCTGATCGCTGAAGAGCCGCGCCACGGCTATGACCTGATCAAGGCGATCGAGGAACTGACCCACGGCGCCTATGCCCCCAGCCCCGGTGTGGTCTATCCCACCCTGACCCTGCTGGAAGACATGGGCCTGATTGCCGAACAGCGCGGCGAAGGCAGCCGCAAGAGCTTTGCGGTGACCGCCGATGGCACCGCACACCTGGCCGAACGCGCCGAGGAAGTTGCCGCGCTGATGGCCCGGCTTACCGCGATGGGCGAAGAGCGCAGCCGACCCGATGCGGCCTCTTTACGCCGGGCGATGGGCAACCTGCGACAGGTGCTGATGCACAAGGTCCGTGCGGGCGAGGCCGGGCCGGAAGTGATCGATGAGATCGTCACCGCGATCGACGAGCTGGCGCGCCGGATCGAGAAGCTCTGATCCCTGCGCAAATTTGCGCATCCGGTTACCTGTGATACCTTTTCCCCCATCCTGAAACAGGATGGGGGAGACATGCGATGAATGATGGCGCACCAGCCACTCCGGGGTGGCAATTCTGGGCCGTGGCCGTGATTGGCCTGCTGTGGAACAGCTTCGGGGCCTATCTCTACATCATGACCCGGCTGGGCGATCCGGCCATGCTGGCCGCCGCGCCGCCGGCGATGCAGGATTACATCGCCAACATGCCGGTCTGGGCCAGCATCGGCTGGGCGCTGGGCATCTGGGGCTCGTTCGCGGGTTCGGTCCTGATGATTGCGCGCAAGGGCTGGGCGGTGGAAGCGTTCCTGGTCTCGTTCCTCGGCGCGCTGGCCAGTTTCGCGGCTCAGGCCGTGGCTGGGGTGCTTGAACCAGCCCAGCCAATTGTGATCCTGGCGGTGATTGCGTTCCTGTGGTGGTTCTGCCGCGGTGCTTTCGCCAAAGGCGTGTTGCGCTAGGCGATCAACGCCGGGTCAGCGCAGCCTTCTGGCGGATCAGCCGAAGGTAGGTATCAGCCACAACCTGGTTGATCTGGTCCCAGCTGAAATCGCGGCTGCGCAGTTCCCCGGCCTTGCCGTGCTCAGCGCGCAGCGCCGGGTCTTCGATATAGGCGCGCAGCGCCTCGGCGAACTGGTGGACCGCGCCGGGCCGGATCAGGCGGCCCGAGCGGCCATTGTCGACCAGGTTCTGGCTGCCGGTGGCCGCCGCCGCCACCACCGGCAGGCCGCTGGCCATGGCTTCCAGGCTGACATTGCCAAAGGTTTCGGTGGTGGAGGGGAAGAACAGCACGTCCATGCTGGCCACGGCCTTGCCCAGGTCCTTGCCGCCCATGAAGCCGGCAAAGACCGCCTGCGGCAGGCGCGCTTCCAGCCAGGGCCGGGCCGGGCCATCGCCGACAACCAAGGTGCGGTGCTTCACGCCCCGGCGGCGCAGTTCGTCGATCGTGTCGGAAAAGACGTCGAGCCCCTTTTCCATCACCAGCCGGCTGTGGAAGCCGACCAGCACCTCGTCATCGCCGATCCCCAGTTCGCGCCGCCATTCCAGCGAGCGCAGCGAGGGATCGAAGATCTCGCGGTCTACCCCGCGCGACCAGATGTCGATATCGTAATTCATCCGCTGGTCGCGCAGCACCTGGGCCATCGATTCCGACGGGGCAACCAGCGCATCGCAGCGGCGATAGAGCCGCCGCAGCATGGCTTCCACCACTGGCTCGAGCCAGGCCATGTTGTAATAGCGGAAATAGGTCTCGAACCGGGTGTGGACCGAGGCCAGCACCGGGATTTTGCGATGGCGCGCCCAGGTCACCGCGCGGTGGGCCACGAAATCGGGCGAGGAGATCTGCACCACGTTGGGGTTGAATGCCTTCAGATCGGCCCGCACCCGGGGGCTGAGCAGCATCGGCACGCGGTACTCGCCGCGACCGGGGAAAGCGAAGGCGGGCACGCCGACGAGATCGCCGGTGGCGGGGAAGGCCGGCTCATCCACCACGGGCGAATAGACCCGCACCGCCGCCCCCTGGCGCAGCAGGTAGCCGACCAGCCGGTTGAGCGCCTGATTGGCCCCGTCGCGGACGTAGTTGTAGTTGCCGCTGAACAGGGCAATGCGAAGATCGGCAGTATCCATTGCCGCGTGCTCTAGCCGATTGCGGCGACCGGCGCGAGTCAGGCGCTCGGCAGGGTCAGGATAAAGACCGCCCCGGCTTCGCTTTCGGCCAGTTCCAGCTGTCCGCGCCCGTTTTCCGCCAGCGCGCGGGCGATCGGCAGGCCCAGGCCCGTGCCGCCGTCCTCGCGCTTGCTGGTGAAGAAGGGATCGAACACCCGCTCGCGGTCGGCCGCGGGAATGCCGGGGCCATCGTCGGCCAGGCGGAGCGCGACCGCGCTGTCATCCCGTGCGGCGCTGATGGTCAGGCGGTGTGCCCCCGCTTGCCGCGCATTCTCGATCAGGGTGATCAGGATCGCTTCCAGCGCCCCGGCTTCGGTGGCCAGCGGTGGCAGACCCTCCGGCAGGTCGATGGCGATGGCAAAGTCATCGCGGCGCAGCCCGTCTGCCACCTGCGCCAGCAATGGACCCAGCGCGGTGCGTGCCGCCGGATCGCCGCGATCAAGCGGCTTGGCCATGTCGGCCTGGGCCAGCTCCATCAGGCGGCTGACCAGGCGCGAGAGGCGCCCGGCATCGGCGGCCATGTTGGCCAGGAACCGCTCACGCTCGGCCGCGCTCATCGTTGCGCCATGGTCCTGCAACAGCTCGATCCCGCCGGAGAGGCCAGCAAGCGGCGTCTTGAACTCGTGGCTCAGCGCTGCGGCGAAATCGCGCAGATAGCGTGAGCGACGGGCAATCGCGGCCGACATGGCAGCGAAATCATCATAGAGGCCGCCGATCTCGCGCACTTCCAGCGTCGGGCGGCGCGGCGCGGCATGGCGGCCCTGGGCCAGCGCCCGGCTGGCGCGACTGAGCCGCTCGACGGGGCTGACAATGGCGCGAGCCAGCACCGCGGTCAGCACCAGCAGCAGCGAGAAGATCGCGCCGACCCCCAGCGCGATCTTGCCGCGATCCTCCCACATCCCCCGGAACAGCGCGCGCGGACTGCGCGAGACCAGCACCGCGCCGACCACTTCGCCGCGCACCGTGATCGGCCGGGCCTGGTGCATCCGGATCGAGGTGGCGCGGCTGATCCAGTCAAGCGGGGTATCGCGCAGATAGGCGTCGTTATGGCGCAGCACGGTGGCCGGTGCACCGCCCAGCGCGGTGCGCACTTCGGGCACCTGGGCCAGGCTCAGCCCCCGGTCACGGCCGTTGAGCAGCAGGCCTTGCCGGTCGAGGAGCAGGATCGAGGCGAGCGTGGCGCGCTTGGTCTCGGTGATGGCGGGTGCCAGCCTGTCGGCGACTTGTTGCGCCACCGGATCGGCGCTCGCTGCCGAGGTGGCGGCGCGTGGTCGCTCGGGCAGGACGGGCGAGGAGCGCAGATCAACGCCGGTGGGGGTGTCCTCATAGCTCTCGCTCAGGGTATCGGCCGGGTCATCCTGCGGCTCGGGCGGGGCGGTGGCAGCCGGGCCGGGCCAGAGCAGCGCGGCGCTGGCGGCAATCGCCGCGCTCTGCGCGGTCAGTTCCGCCTCGGTCCGGCGGATCAGCGCGTTCTCGTAAACCCTGAGGCCCAGCGCGGCGATGCCGGGCAGCGCGGCGACGAACAGCAGCGTGCCGAACAGCAGCCAGCGCAGGCGCGGCATGGGCCATAGCGACTGGGCCAGGCGGCGCAGTACGGCGATCATCTGCGACCCAAACCAACACCCGTTCGTGTCGAGCGAAGTCGAGACACCGCCCCCAGGTGTCTCGACTTCGCTCGACACGAACGGAGGGGGGGAGCTTGGATCAAGTCTGGCCTGCCGCGCACGGGCCCAGCCGATAACCGACACCAGCCCGCGTCTCGACCAGGGTGTCACACCCGGCATCGGCGAACTTGCGGCGCAGGTTGCGCACGTGGCTGTCGATCGTGCGGTCGGTAATGGCAAAGCCGGGGCCGTGCAGCCGGTCGATCAGCTCGTCGCGGCTGAAGAAGCGGGTGGGGGCGCCGGCGAGGGTGCGAAGCAGCGTGAACTCGGTGACGGTCAGGGCCACGTCCTTCCCCTGCCACTGCGCGGCCCAGCCATCGAGATCGAGACGCAGCCCGCCCCGGCCAAGTGGCTGGGCCTCGCTTGTGGTAGGTGCGCCATCGCGGGCGGAACGCCGCAGGATCGCCTGGGCGCGGGCCACCACCTCGCGCGGGGAAAAGGGTTTCACCACGTAATCGTCGGCGCCCAGCTCGATCCCCAGCACCCGGTCCAGTTCGTCATCGCGGCTGGAGAGGAACAGGATCGGCAGGTCACTCTGGGCGCGCAGGCGGCGGCAGACCTCCAGCCCGTCCATCCGCGGCATGTTGATGTCCAGAACCACCAGGTCGGGCGGGTTCTGCCCGATCAGCGCCAGGGCTTCCTCGCCGTCGCCCGCCTCGCCGGTATCGATACCGGACTTGGCGAAGGCGAACTTCAGCACCTCGCGGATATGCGGGTCATCGTCCACGATCAGGATGCGGCGGGCCATGGCCGTCATTGTGACGGTTCCGCCGTCGCAGTCAACGCGGGGGTGGCCGGGGCCGCTGGTTCGCTGGCCGTCTGATAGGGCACGCCCGAACAGTCATAGCGCTCCGGCTGGTATTCGCGCACCGGGCCAACCAGCGCCTCGGCCCGGGCCAGTCGCCGTTGACCAAGCAGGGTCCAGCCACCCCGGCGCAGCAGCTCGCCCTGGGCGTACTGAACCTGCTTGCGCAGCGCGGTTAACCGCTTTGCGAGGGCGGGATCGAGCGGGCGCTGTTCCAGCTCGATCAGCGGCAGCAAGGCGGAACCTTCAAGCTGGGCCAGATAGCACAGGTCGATTCCGGCGCCGGTGCCGTCCACTTCGCGGGCATGGCGCACGTTCCATTGCGCGGCCATCGCGCCGGTATCGACGAAGGCATAGGCCGACAGCAACATCGCGGCGGCCGCGCAATTGGCATTGATCAGCCAGCGCGCGCTATGCCCGCGCAGCAGCCGCCAGCCGATCAGCACCAGCCCCACCGCCACCAGTACCATCCAGGCCAGGGCCGCGATCCGCAGCCGGGTCAGCGAATAGGCATCGATATAGTCGTAGAGCCGCAGCATGGCCGAGGCGACCAGGACCACGTTCTGCGCGATCCACAGCATCACCATTCGCCGCACCAGCAGGCTGGCGGCGGTCCGCGATCCGGGACGCAGCGTGATCAGCACGAACAGCGCGGCGAGCAGCGCGGTGGCGATCAGCGGATAGGCACCCCGGTGGGCGTAGTCGGCCAGCGTCATCCCCGTGGGCAGCGGCATCAGGCCCCAGAGCCAGGCCAGGTCCATCGCGTTCTGCATGGCGAACAGCGCGTTGAAGGCAACAAGGCTGATGAGCACCGAGGCCGGACTGACGCCGGGGATCGCCAGATCGCCCGAGCCATCAAAGGTGCCGAAGAACGGGCGGGTCCGGCGCGGGCGCAGCACGCCCCAGGCGATTACGAATACCGCGCCCCCGAACACGATCCGGCCCAGCGTCCGCTCGCTGATGGTCGGCAATGAGAGGCTGGCGATGAACCTGTCGATCACCGGGTTGGCGCTGGCGAACAGGGCGATGATGATTGCGCTGCCCACCAGCGGAAGGATCAGCGCGGGCAGCTGGTGGCGCAGGCCCGGCCCGGTTGCCGGGCGCTTGGCGCGGATCCGGTTCAGCCGGAACAGGTCGATCAGCGGGCCGAACAGGGCCTTGAAGCCGTGCGCCACCAGCCGCTGCGCCCAGCGCCAGCCATCATCGAACCGGGCGGTGCCGGGCAGCAGGATCGCCAGGCCCATAGCGACCCAGAACAGCAGGAACGGCAGGGGGGCCGCATCCCAGATCATCGCCCCCGCCATCGCGAGCGCAACGGTGAGCGCGATCAGCGCGCGCCGGTCATGCCGCAGGGCCGGGCTGGCGATGGCAGCCGCCAGCACCAGCGCCGTGCCGAACAGGCCGAGCCAGCCGTGGCTCAACTCGTTCGCGAAGAACACCTGGTCGGCCAGCACGACCAGTGCGGCGGCCAGGGCCAGCTTCACGGCGAAGCCACCGTGCAGCCGGGGTAATCGGATTGTCTGTGCAGTCATCGCAGCCTCCTGTTGCCCCCGTAATGGGGCAAGCGGATGCAGCGGTTGAGCCGGTCCGCGTGGGCTTGCGGCGATGATGCTGTGCAGATCCGGTGCAGGAGGGGGATCAGTACCCCTGAGCCTGTCCGTCCTTGCGCATTTCGGTGGCGCCGGTCAGCACGCCGGTCTTGGGATCGCGGGCGATCGCCTGGTAGCCGCCGAACATCGCTCCGTCGCTCACCACTTCAACCTTGTGGCCCATCGCCTTGAGCGCGGCGACCGTTGCCGCCGGGATGCCGGGTTCGACATAGAGCGTGCCGAGCGGATCGATGCTTGGCCCGGTGGTCGGCTCGGTCGGCTCGCGCCCGCCTTCGTGGTTCAGCCGCGCGGCATCGCCCGCTTCCTGCAGGTTCATGCCATAGTCGACCAGGTTGATCAGTACCTGCACATGGCCCTGCGGCTGCATGCCGCCGCCCATCAGGCCCAGCGTCATCCAGGGCTGGCCATCCTTCTTCACGAAGGCCGGGATGATCGTCTGGAACGGGCGCTTGGCCGGCGCATAGGCGTTCGCATGCTTCGGATCGAGGCTGTAGAGCTCGCCCCGGTCCTGGAACATGAAGCCGAGGCCATCGGGCGTCAGCCCGCTGCCCATCCCGCGATAGTTGGACTGGATCAGGCTGACCATCAGCCCGTCCTTGTCGACTACGGTCATGTAGGTCGTGTCGCCCGGTCCATCCAGCTTGGGTTCGGGCTTGGGCTCGCCCGGCGCGAACTCCGGCGTCGCCTTGTTCGGATCGATCAGGGCGAAGCGCTTCTTGCCGTATTCGTCCGATAGCAGGTCCAGCGGGAAGGGCGCGAAGCCCGGATCGGCATAGAACTTGGCCACGTCGGCATGGGCCAGCCGCTTGGCCTCGGTGATATAGTGCAGCACCTGCGGGCTGCCGCGCTCCCACTGTGCGAGGTCCACGTTCTTGAGGATATTGACCATCTGCAGCGCTGCAAAGCCCTGCGTGTTGGGGGGCAGTTCGCACAGCTCGTAACCCTTGCGATAGGTCACGCAGACCGGATCGAACCAGTCGCTGCGGTGGGCGGCGAAGTCCTCGAGGCTGTAGGCCGAACCCTGCCGGCGCAGGTAATCGACCATCACCTTGGCGCTCTGCCCGCGATAGAACTCGTCGCGGCCATTGGTGGCGATCCGCTCGAGTGTATTGGCGAGGTCCGGATTGCGGAACACTTCGCCAGCCTTGGGCGCGCCGTTCGCAAACCAGGTCTTGCGGGCATTGGTGAAATCGAACTTGTCGGCATTGCGATCGAAGTTGCGATAAGCGCGGCGGTAATACTCGGCGATCACCGGGGCGACCGGGTGGCCCTCACGCGCATAGCGGATCGTCGGGGCCAGCACGTCCTTCATCGGCAGCTTGCCGAACCGCTGGTGCATGGTGAACCAGGCATCGACCGTGCCGGGGATGGTGACGGACAGGTGCCCCAGCGGCGGCAGACTCTTGGCATCGCCCAGCCTGGCCTTCAGCTGCTTGAGTGTCTGCCCCTTGGGGCTGCGGCCCGAGCCGTTGAGGCCGTGAAGCTTGCCCGTCTTCGGATCATGGATGATCGCGAACAGGTCTCCCCCGATGCCATTGCCGGTCGGCTCCATCAGCCCCAGCGCGGCATTGGCCGCAATCGCCGCGTCCACCGCATTGCCGCCCGCCTTCAGCACGTCGAGCGCGATCTGCGTCGCCAGCGGGTGCGCCGTCGCGGCCATGCCGTTCTGCGCATAGACCGGACTGCGCGACCAGGCCGCACCCGCCGGGCGGCCCCCTGCGCCGATCTGCTCGGCAACCGGGCGGGGCTTGGCTTCCTGCGCGGCGGCAGGCGCGGTGAGCGTGACCGCGAGGGCGGCAACAAGGGCGATGGTGCGGGTCATGGTGGGCTCTCCGGAACTGGCGTCTGGCCCGCTGACTAGGCCGCTCTGCCAGCGCCTGCAACACGGCATATCGGACGCCATGGACCGCGCTATGGACCACATGGACCACTGTCCAGGGACAAGAAAAACCGCCGCTCCGGCCCGGCGCGAAAATGGCGGTCCAGGGCAGGCGGCGCGGGGTTTCATGATGGGCGGATCATGCCACAAGGCCGCCGTGTAGGAAAAAGGCTGGCGACAGCGACCGTTGCTGCTCGATCAGCGCAGGCTCGACCAGTTGCGCCGCATGACAAATGCAAAACCGCCGACTACGGCAGCCAGAACCAGACCCGCCACCACCCACAGATAAGCCGGATAAGGCCCGGTAAAGGCCAGCGCCACGCCTGCCCCGGCGATCAGCGAAGCGCCAAACAGCCAGGCCCCCGCCCGCCGCGCGAGCAGCAGCAATACACCCGCGAAAACGCCTGCTAATTTGAGCAACAGGAAGGTGAGCCACAGGCCCGGCGCATAGCGCGGATCGCCCATGGCCAGGCTGATCCCGTTAGCGGCCACGCCAATCGTGTGCGAGCCGACGATCAGCCAGGCGATCGTGCGAACCGTGCTGCCTGCGGTCATTTCAGTCCCATCCCTGCCCAGTGCCGCGATCACGGGCGATCCCTGTCATGCGATGACAGCATAGTGCGCAGGCGGACGAAAGCGGTTCATTGTCGTTATGGCTGGCGCGGCCCCTTGCGGTGCGGTTTGGGCTTGCCCTTGAACGGTGGGCGAGCGCCACCCGGACGCGGGCCGCGATCATTGCCGCGATCGGTGCGGGGACGGTTCTCGCGCGCCGCGTCGCGCGGGGTTTCGGGGGAGAGCTCGATCGTGATCCCGCTCTCGTCCTCGCTGCCGGGATTGGCGGTGCGGGCCACGGCGGCGCGGAACTTGGCTTCGACCGCGCGGGGAATCTGGAAATAGGTTTCGTTGGCGGCGATGCGGATCGCGCCGATCTCGCCCCGGGTCACGTGACCGCGGCGGCAGAGCAGCGGCAGCAGCCAGCGCGGGTCGGCGCGGTGGCGGCGGCCGATGTCCATGCGGAACCAGACCGTGTCGTCAAACCCTTCGCGGTGGTGAATCGGGCGGGCCTGGCCATCGGGCTTCATGCGGGATGAGAGGTCGATCAGCTCTTCGGGTTCGGGCAGGCGGCTGGCGTGGGCGCGAACGAGGGCGAGCGCCAGTTCCTCTGGCCCCATGGTGGCGAGCAGGCGGCCGGCCAGTTCGCTCTCGGCCTCGCTTGGCTCGATCGGCTGGGTCAGCACGGCGATCAGGCGTTCGTGATCCTGGGCGCGGATCGCCTCGGGGCCGGGGACGTCCATCCATTCGGCGTCGATCCGCGCGCCGCGCAGCATCATCTCGACGCGGCGGCGGCGCGGGTAGGGAACGATCAGGACGGCGGTGCCCTTCTTGCCCGCGCGGCCGGTGCGGCCCGAGCGGTGCTGCAGCGCTTCGGCATCGCGCGGAATCTCGACGTGGATCACCAGGCTCAAGGAGGCGATGTCGATCCCGCGCGCGGCCACGTCGGTGGCGACGCAGACCCGGGCGCGCTTGTCGCGCAGCGCCTGCAAGGCCTGGTTGCGTTCGTTCTGGCTGTGCTCGCCAGACAGGGCGACGGCGGCAAAACCGCGCTCGACCAGCGTGGCGTGGAGATGGCGGACATTGTCGCGCGTGGCGCAGAACAGCATGGCCGTCTCCGCCTCGTGAAAGCGCAGCAGGTTGACCACCGCGTTCTCGATGTCGGACGGCGAGACGGTGACGGCCTGATAGGCGATATCGCCGTGGCCCTGTTCGTCACCGACGGTGCTGATGCGTAAGGCATCATGCTGGTAGCGCTTGGCCAGCGCGACGATCGGCTTGGGCAGGGTGGCCGAGAACAGCAGCGTGCGGCGCTCGCCGGGCGTCGCGTCGAGCAGTTCCTCGAGGTCTTCGCGAAAGCCCATGTCGAGCATTTCGTCGGCCTCGTCGAGGACCACGAAGCGCAGGGCCGAAAGGTCGAGCGCGCCGCGTTCGAGGTGATCGCGCAGGCGGCCCGGGGTACCGACCACGATGTGCGCGCCCTGGTAGAGGCTGCGACGCTCACGCGAAGGGTCCATCCCGCCGACGCAGGTGGTGACGGTGGCGCCCGTTCCGGCGAAGAGCCAGGTTAGCTCGCGACTGACCTGTAGCGCCAGTTCGCGGGTCGGGGCAACGACTAGCGCGAGCGGTGCGCCGGCCGGTGGCAAGGATCCGTCAGCCAGCAGTTCCATGCCCATGGCGAGGCCAAAGGCGACAGTCTTGCCAGAGCCGGTGCGGGCCGAGACCACGAGATCGCGTCCCGCCGCTTCGGGTTCGATCACGGCGGCCTGGACGGCGGTGAGTGCGGCATAGCCCCGCGCGGTCAGCGCGGCGGCGAGGGCGGCGGGAAGGGCGGAAAAGGGCGCGGCGCTCGCTGCGCCAGGCAGCGAGCCTGCGTTTTCCATGATAGTTATGCCGCTTCCTTCTTGCGCGACGCCTTCTTGCGCTCGTGCGGATCGAGGATCGCCTTGCGCAGTCGGACCGACAGCGGGGTCACTTCGACCATTTCATCGTCATCGATATAGGCGATGGCCTGTTCCAGCGTCATGATCCGGGGCGGGGTGAGGCGGATGGCGTCATCCTTGCCGGTCGAGCGGAAGTTGGTCAGCTGCTTCGACTTCATCGGGTTGACTTCAAGGTCTTCCGGCTTGGCGTTCTCGCCGATGATCATGCCTTCATAGATCTTGTCCTGCGGGCGCACGAACAGCACGCCGCGATCTTCCAGGCTGTTGAGCGCATAGCCCACCGCCTCGCCGGCGCAGTTGGAGATGAGGACGCCGTTGGGGCGGCCCTCGATCGCGCCCTTGTAGGGGCCATACTTCTCGAACAGCCGGTTCATGATCCCGGTGCCGCGCGTGTCGGACAGGAATTCGCCATGATAGCCGATCAGGCCGCGCGAGGGGGCCGAGAAGGTGATGCGGGTCTTGCCGCCGCCGGAGGGGCGCATGTCGGTCATTTCCGCCTTGCGCAGCGCCATCTTGTCGATGACCGTGCCCGAGTATTCGTCGTCCACGTCGATCACGACGGTTTCATAGGGCTCGGTGCGCTGGCCATCCTCTTCACGGAACAGCACGCGCGGGCGGCTGATGCCGAGTTCAAAGCCTTCGCGGCGCATCGTTTCGATCAGCACGCCGAGCTGCAGTTCGCCGCGCCCGGCCACTTCGAAGCTGTCCTTGTCGGCGGATTCGGTGACGCGGATCGCGACGTTCGATTCCGCTTCGCGCATCAGGCGGTCGCGGATCATGCGGCTGGTCACCTTGCTGCCTTCGCGGCCGGCCATCGGGCTGTCGTTCACGGCAAAGCGCATGGAGAGCGTTGGCGGGTCGATCGGCTGGGCGAACAGCGGCTCGGTCACCGCCGGATCCGCAATGGTGTTGGCCACGGTCGCCTCGGTCAGGCCGGCCAGCGAGATGATGTCACCGGCGCGGGCTTCCTCGACGGGCACGCGCTCAAGGCCGCGGAAGGCCATCAGCTTGGAGGCGCGGCCGGTTTCGATCACGTTGCCTTCGGCATCGAGCGCATGGATTGGCGAGTTGACCTTGACCGTGCCCGACTGGACCTTGCCGGTCAGGATGCGGCCAAGGAAGTTGTCGCGGTCCAGCAGCGTGACGAGGAACTTGAACGGCCCGTCGACATCGGCGGCCGGGGCGGGGACGTGATCGACGATCTTCTGGAACAGCGGGGTCAGGTCACCTTCGCGGGCGTCCTGGTCCTCGCTGGCATAGCCGTTGCGGCCCGAGGCGTAGAGCACCGGGAAATCGCACTGCTCGTCAGTGGCGTCGAGGCTGACGAACAGGTCGAACACTTCGTCCAGCACTTCCTGCGCGCGGCCATCGGGGCGGTCGATCTTGTTGACGACGACGATCGGCTTGAGGCCGAGCGCCAGCGCCTTGCCGGTGACGAACTTGGTCTGCGGCATGGCCCCTTCGGAGCTGTCGACCAGCAGGATCACGCCGTCGACCATCGAGAGGATCCGCTCCACCTCGCCGCCGAAGTCGGCGTGGCCGGGGGTGTCGACAATGTTGATCCGCGTGCCGTTCCATTCGACCGAGGTGCACTTGGCCAGAATGGTGATCCCGCGCTCCTTTTCGAGGTCGTTCGAATCCATCGCGCGCTCTTCCACGCGCTGGTTGTCGCGGAAGGTGCCGGACTGGCGGAACAGCTGGTCGACCAGCGTGGTCTTGCCGTGGTCGACGTGGGCGATGATGGCGATATTGCGCAGCGGCAGCGGGGCGGACATTTCGAGATCTCACAGAACGGGGGAGGGAGCGGCGCTTGCTGCACCGCAACATTCCGCGCGCCCCTAGCCGATGCAGCGCCAAACGGCAAGTGTAGCGGTACCTTGTAGGGTATTGGTTTTTCGGAGCCCGCCCGTTAGGGGCGCGGGGCATGAAGAAACTGATCCTGCGCGCCGCCCTGATCGGCGCTTCCGCCATTCCCGCAACCGCCTATGCCCAGAGCGCCCCGGTCGAGGAGGAGGCTCCGCCCGCTCCCGAAGCGGTGGAAGAGGTCGCTGACGGCAACGAGATCATCGTTACCGCGACCAAGCGCGAACAGACCCTGCAGGACGTGCCGGTGGCCGTTTCGGTGACCACCGCCGAAACCATCGAGCGCGCCCAGGTTCGCGATCTGAAAGATCTCCAGACGCTGGTCCCGGCGCTGCGCGTGTCGCAGCTGCAGTCGAGCGCGAACACCAATTTCATCATCCGCGGCTTCGGCAACGGCGCGAACAATCCGGGCATCGAACCCTCGGTCGGCGTCTTCGTCGATGGCGTCTACCGCAGCCGCACCGCCGCCCAGATCGGCGACCTGCCCGATGTCCAGCGCGTCGAAGTGCTGCGCGGTCCGCAGTCGACCCTGTTCGGCAAGAACGCCAGCGCCGGCGTGATCTCGATGATCACGCGCGAGCCGTCGTTCAACTTCGGCGGCAGCATCGAGGGCAGCTATGGCAATTACGATGCCGTGGTGCTCAAGGGCTATGTCACCGGCCCGATCACCGACCGCATCGCTGCCAGCCTTTCGGCCGGTATCAACAAGCGCGACGGCTATGTCACCGACCTGGGCTATAACGGTGACAGCAACGAGCGCGATCGCTGGTTCGTGCGCGGCCAGCTGCGGTTCGAGCCGACTGACGCGCTGAAGATCCGCCTGATTGCCGATTACGACAAGATCGACGAGGTCTGCTGCGCCGTGGTCAACGTCCGCCGCTCAGGCGCGACCGCCGCGATCGAGGCGCTGGGCGGCAAGGTCAACAATGCGGCAACCCCGTTTGCCGATGTCACCTATTCGAACTTCCCCTCGACCAACAAGATCGAGAACTGGGGTGTTTCGGGCCAGGTCGACTACCAGGTCGGCCCGCTCAAGCTGACCTCGATCACCGCCTATCGCAACAGCGCCAGCCTGACCAACCAGGATTCCGACTTCACCAGCGCCAACCTGATCGGCCAGAACGTCGGCGATGTGCAGCTTGATACCTTCACCCAGGAACTGCGGCTCAATGCCAACTTCCTGAACGTCGTCGATATCATGCTGGGCGGCTTCTATTTCGACGAGAAGGTCAAGTACAAGAACTCGCTGACCTATGGCACGCAGTTCCGCCCCTATGCCGATATCCTGTCGGGCGGGGCGATCGCGCAGCTGGAATCGCTGATCCTGGGCGTGCCGGTCGGCACCTTCCAGCGCCCGGGCCAGGGCATGTTCGATGACTTCACCATGGACAACACCGCCTGGTCGGTGTTCGGGAACATCGACGTCCAGCTGGGTGACCGCTTCACCCTGACCCTGGGGGCCAACTACACCAAGGACAGGAAGGACGTCTCCAGCCGCACGGTCAGCACCGATACCTTCTCGGCGCTCGACTTCGTGGCGATTGGCGGCGGCGTGATCCGCAACACCGTGATCGCCCAGCAGGTCGGTGCGGCGCTCAGCCTGCCCGGCCCGGCCAACGCCACCCAGATCGCCACTTTCGCCGGTGCCCAGCCGACGACCTACAACGCGATCGTGGCCGGGGCGACGACCTTTGCCAACGCCAACGCCACCAACCCGGCGTTCAACCCGCTGCTGGGCCTGCGCCCGCTGCAGTTCCTGCCGCCTTTCCTGAACATCCCGAACGCGGTGGAAAGCGGCAAGACCCGCGACGGCAAGTGGACCTGGACCGCGCGGCTGGCGATGGACGTGACCGACAGCCTCAACGCCTATGTCTCCTATGCCACGGGTTACAAGGCCAGCTCGTTCAACCTCTCGCGCGACAGCCGCCCGCTGGCGAGCGACCTGCCCGCGCTGCGGACTGCCGGGCTGACCGTGCCGAACCTGACCACCGGTTCGCGCTTTGCCGGGCCGGAAAATGCCAAGGTGATGGAACTGGGCCTCAAGGCGAACTGGGGCATCGCCAGCGCCAACCTGACGCTGTTCAAGCAGACCATCACCGGCTTCCAGTCGAACGTCTTCACCGGCACCGGCTTTGCCCTGGCCAATGCCGGCAAGCAGTCGACCGTCGGGGTCGAGTTCGACGGGATGGTCAAGCCGACGAAGTCGCTCTCGCTGAACCTGGCGATGGTCTACCTCGATCCGCAGTATGACAGCTTCGTCGCTTCGGCGCTGGGCGATCTCTCTGGCACTCGCCCGGCCGGGATCCCGGGCCTGTCGACCACGATCGGCGCGCAGTGGAACAAGGAACTGGCGAATGGCGACCGCCTGATCCTGCGCGGGGACTGGCACTATGAATCCCCGGTCCAGGTGACCGAGGGTCTGCCGGCCTTCATCCAGCGCAACGCCGTGGGCCAGGTGGTGTCCTACCAGCCGGCCTTCGATGCCGCGCGTCCGTTCCGCCGCGAAGTGAGCGAGATCAGCGCATCGGCGACCTATGCGCTGATGAACGGCCTGGAATTCACCGTCTGGGGCCGCAACCTGACCAACAACCGCTACCTCGTTGCGATCTTCGATTCGGTCGCCCAGTCGGGTTCGGTCTCGGCCTATCCCAACCAGCCGCGCACCTATGGCGCGACGGTGCGGTTCAAGTGGTAAGCTGAACAGCCCCCGGGCTGAAAATGAATGCTGAAAATGAACAGGGGGGCGGTGCAAACCGTCCCCTTATTCATTGGCTCTTCACAGTGGGCGTGCCTATAACCGCGCCATGACCTTGCGTTTCCGCGCCCTAGCCGCGCTCGCCCTGCTGCTGCCGCTGTCTGTCCAGGGCGCTCAACCACTCCTTGCCCAGTCAGCCCCGAAGGCGGCAGCCGCTGCGACGAAGGCGGAAGCCGCCGCCAAGACGCCGTGGCTCTATCGTGGCAGCGACGTGCCGCAGGACAAGGAATGGGTCTTTGGCGAACTGCCCAACGGGGTGCGCTATGCCCTGCGCAAGAACGGCGTGCCGCCGGGGCAGGTGGCGATCCGCATCCGCATGGATGTGGGCTCGCTGCATGAGGCCGATAGCGAGCGGGGCTATGCCCACCTGCTCGAACACCTGGTGTTCCGCCAGTCGCGCTATCTGGCCGAAGGGGCGGCGATTCCCACCTGGCAGCGGCTGGGGGCAACCTTCGGCAGCGATACCAATGCCGAAACCAGCCCGGTTTCCACGACCTTCAAGCTCGATCTGCCCAATACCACCCCGGACAAGCTCGACGAATCGTTGAAGCTGCTGTCAGGCATGATGATCGCCCCGGCGCTGACCGAGGCCAATGTCCGCACCGAGGTGCCGATCGTCCTCGCCGAAAAGCGCGAGCGCGGCGGCACCGGCGAACGCGTTGCCGAGGCGACCCAGCAGACGCTGTTTGCCGGACAGCGGCTGGCCGTGCGCCAGGTGATCGGCACGGCCGAGGCGCTTCAGGCGGCCAGCCAGGCCAGCGTCCGGGCCTTCCACGCCCGCTGGTATCGGCCCGAGAACGCGGTGATCGTGATCGCCGGCGATATCGATCCGGCGCTGATGGAGGGCATGGTCCGGCGCCACTTTGCCGATTGGCCAGTCACCGGCAAGCCCGTGCCCGCACCGCCGTTTGGCGATCCGGTCGCCCCGGCCGGGGCCGATCCCGCCAACCCCGTGGGGGAGACCCGCGTGCTGGTGGAACCCGAACTGCCGCGCGGGATCACCTATGCCGTGCTGCGGCCGTGGCGGCAGGTGCAGGATACCATTGCCTACAACCAGGGGCTGATGCTCGATTCGCTGGCCCAGGCGATCATCAACCGTCGGCTCGAGGCGCGCGCCCGGTCCGGCGGGAGCTTCCTGTTCGCCCAGGTCGGGCAGGAAAAGGTCAGCCGCTCGGCCGACGCGACCTTTGTCTCGATCACGCCGCTGAGCGAGGACTGGAGCAAGTCGCTGACCGAAGTGCGCGGGGTAATCGCCGATGCCCTGGCCACGCCGCCCAGCGAGGACGAGATCGAGCGCGAGGTGGCCGAATTCAGCGTCGCCTTCGAAAGCTCGGTCGAACAGCGCCGCCTGCTGGCCGGGGCCAAGCTGGCCGATGACCTGGTGACGGCAGTCGATATCCGGGAAACCATCGCCGCGCCCGAAACGGTGCTGGACATCTTCAACCGGTCACGCGCGCTGTTCACCCCGGAAGCGGTCTTCCGCCATACCCGGCGGCTGTTCACCGGCGCGGTCACCCGCGCGGTCTATGTCACCCCGCAAGCCGGCGAGGCCGAGGCGACCCAGCTGGCCGCCGCCCTGGCCCGCCCCGCCGTGCCCGATGATCGCGCCCGCCCGGGCGGCAAGCCGATCTCGTTTGCCGACATGCCGCCGATCGGCCAGCCGGGCCAGCCGGTGGCCGAAACGCCGACCGGCCTTTTGGGAATCGAGCAGCTCGAATTCGCCAATGGGGTCAAGGTGCTGCTCTGGCCGACCACCGACGAGCCGGGCCGGGTCTCGGTCAAGGTCCGGTTCGGCGCGGGCTATCGCGCCTTCGACAGCGGCGATGCGGCCTATATCGCGCTGGGCGACATGGCGCTGGTCGGGTCTGGCCAGGGCACGCTTGGCCAGGAAGAGCTCGACCGGATCAGCACCGGGCGCAAGATGGGCTATGATTTCGAGATCGGCGATTCCTCGTTCCAGTTCTCCGCCGATACCCGCTCGGCCGACATGACCGACCAGCTCTACCTGTTCGCGCAGAAGTTCGCCCAGCCGCGCTGGGATGCCAACCCGGTGCTGCGGGCCAAGGCGGCGGCGCGGCTGCGCTATGAAAGCTTTGCCGCATCGCCCCAGGGCGTGCTGGAACGCGATCTGGAATTCCTCCAGCGCGGACGCGATCCGCGTTTCCGCACCGCCACCCCGCGCGAGGTCGAGGCGGCGACCCCGGCCGGCTTCCGCCAGGTCTGGCAGCCGATCCTCGAACGCGGCCCGATCGAGGTGCAGCTGTTCGGCGATTTCACCCGCGAGGCGGCGATTGCCGCGCTGTCGCGCAGTTTCGGCGCGCTGGCCCCGCGCCAGCCGCTGGGCGAGGGGCTGCACCCGGCCCGTGTTTCGACCCTCCCGGCCTCGACCCGCCCGATCGTGCTCGATCACCGCGGCGATCCCGCGCAGGCGGCGGCGCTGATCGCCTGGACCACCGGCGGCGGCATGGCCGGTATTTCGGAAAGCCGCCAGCTGGAGATCCTCTCCAACCTGTTCCAGAACCGGCTGATGGACGCGATGCGCGAAAAGCTGGGCGCGGCCTATGCCCCGCAGGTGTTCAACAGCTGGCCGCAGGACCTCGAGAATGGCGGGGCGATGACCGCCATGGCCCAGCTTGCGCCCAAGGATGTGCCGGTGTTCTTCGCCACGGCCGAGGAAATCGCCGCCAACCTCAGCGCCAGCCCGCCGAGCGAGGACGAGCTGGCCCGGGTGATCGAGCCGCTGCGCCAGCAGATCTCGCGCGCCAGCACCAGCAGCGCCTTCTTCATGTACCAGCTTGAAGGGGCGACCGCCGAACCGGCCAAGTTCGGCGCGCTGCGCACGCTGTTGCCCGACTATACCCGCACCACGCCCGAGGCGATGCAGGCGCTGGCCCGCAAGTACCTGGTGCCTGGCCGCTCGTGGCGGGCGGCGGTGCTGCCGCAGGGCAGCGGCGCGGCCGTGGCCACAACCGAACGGGCGGCCACCGCGCCGGTCGAGGGGCGCTGATCGGTAACAATATTTCCTTTTGAGGGCGATCGGCTTTTCGTCTTTTGCAATTGCGAACAGACGGCGCTATGGCGCGCGGCCTGGAAGGAGCAAGACAAGTGGCAAGCAACTGGACCCCCGAAAGCTGGCAATCGCGCGAGGCACGGCATCTGCCGGTCTATCCCGATGCCGCGGCGCTTGGCCGGGTAACCGATACGCTGACCACCTTTCCTCCGCTGGTCTTTGCGGGTGAGGCGCGCGCGCTGAAGGCCGATCTGGCGCAGGTCGCGGCGGGCAAGGGCTTCCTGCTGCAGGGCGGCGACTGCGCCGAAAGCTTCGCCGAATTCCACCCCAACAACATCCGCGATACCTTCCGCGTGCTGCTGCAGATGGCGGTCGTCCTGACCTTTGCCTCCAAGCAGCCGGTGGTGAAGGTGGGCCGCATGGCGGGCCAGTTCGCCAAGCCGCGCTCCTCGCCGGTCGAGGTGATCGACGGGGTCGAACTGCCGAGCTACCTGGGTGACAACATCAACGGGATCGAATTCACGCCCGAGGCGCGGATTCCCGATCCGCAGCGGCTGCTCCAGGCCTATTCGCAGTCGGCGGCGACGCTCAACCTCGTGCGCGCCTTCTCGACCGGGGGTTATGCCAACCTGCGCCAGGTGCACCAGTGGACGCTGGATTTCATGGGCCGTTCGCCCTGGGCCGACAAGTTCGCTGAAGTCAGCACCCGGATCGGCGAGGCGCTGGACTTCATGGAAGCCTGCGGGATCGATCCGCGCACCGTGCCGCAGCTGCAGGGCACCAGCTTCTACACCAGCCACGAGGCGCTGCACCTGGCCTATGAGCAGGCGATGACCCGCCAGGATTCATTGACCGGCGACTGGTACGATACCAGCGCCCACATGCTGTGGATTGGCGACCGGACCCGCTTCGAAGGTTCGGCCCATGTCGAATTCCTGCGCGGCGTCGGCAATCCGCTGGGCATGAAGTGCGGTCCCTCGCTCTCGCCAGATGAGCTGCTGCGCCAGCTCGACGTGCTGAACCCCGGCCGCGAGGCGGGCCGGATCACGCTGATCAGCCGCTTTGGCGATGAGAAGGTCGAGGCTGGCCTTGCCCCGCTGGTCCGCGCGGTGAAGCGCGAAGGGCACCCGGTGGTCTGGTCGTGCGATCCGATGCACGGCAACGTGATCAAGGCCGAGAGCGGCTTCAAGACGCGTCCGTTCGACCGGATCCTGCGCGAAGTGCGCGGCTTCTTCGCGGTCCACCGCGCCGAGGGCACTCACGCTGGCGGCATCCATATCGAGATGACCGGGCAGGACGTGACCGAATGCGTCGGCGGGGCCATCGCGATCAGCGATGAGCGGCTGGCCGATCGCTATCACACCCACTGCGATCCCCGCCTCAACGCGGCCCAGTCGCTCGAACTCGCGTTCCTGCTGGCCGAAGCGCTCAACCTCGAGGCCGGCGAACGCGCCCAGCGCGCGGCCTAGTGAGAACGCCATTATCCAACCCCGTTCGTGCTGAGCTTGTCGAAGCACTGCCCTTCGACAGGCTCAGGGCGAACGGGTGGATTGATGCAAAGGGGGCTTCATGCTGACCCGCGAACTGCTCGGCACGGCCCAGGTGCCGGGCGGCGAGGAGTTGAAGCTCTTCGCCCATGGCCGCGATTTCATGATCGTGATGGGCCATAACGAGTTGATGTCCACCCGGATGCGCGGCTCGGAAGAGGCGCTGGCGACCATGACGCTCGACCGGCTGAAGGGCAGAGCCGCGCCGCGCCTGCTGATCGGCGGCTATGGCATGGGCTTCACCCTGCGCGCCGCGCTGGCCCGGCTGGGGCCGCAGGCCCACGTCACCGTCGCCGAGCTGGTGCCTGAAATCATCGAATGGGCGCGCGGACCGATGGCCGAAGTCGCCGCCGGCTGCCTCGACGATCCGCGCGTGACCTTGCGGATGGACGATGTCGGCGATGCCATGCTGCTGGCGCCCGAACCGTTCGACGCGATCCTGCTCGATGTCGACAATGGCCCGGACGGCCTGGTCCGGCCCGAGAACAACCGGCTTTATGGCAAGGCGGGACTGCACAACGCCCGCAAGGCGCTGGCTCCCGGCGGCGTCCTCGCGATCTGGTCTGCGGAGCGCGACGACAAGTTCGTGCGGCGGCTGGAAAGCGTCGGCTTCGCAGTCGAGGAAGTCGAGGTCCGAGCCCGTTACGACGCCAACGGCAAGGGCAAGGGTCCCCGCCACGTCATCTGGTTCGCGACCGAAGCTTAGGGCAGCAGCAGCGTCGATCCCACGGTCCGCCGCGCCTCCAGGTCGATGTGGGCCTGGGCGGCATCGGTCAGGGCATAGGTCTGGCCGACGCTGACCTTGATGCTCCGCTGGCCACCATTTCCCAGACGCGGGCCGAACCGGCGCGGGCCTCGTCCGGATTGCGGTAATAGTCGTAGACGCCGGGGCGGGTCACGAACAGCGAGCCGCGCGTCGCGAGATCGCGCAGGGCGACGCCGGTGACCGGGCCGCTGGCATTGCCGAAGCTGGCGATGGTCCCGCGCGGGGCCATGCAATCGAGCGAGCTGCGCCAGCTGGCCATGCCGACACCGTCATAGGAGACCGCCACGCCCTTGCCGCCGGTGGTCTCGCGGACCTTGGCGACGAGGTCGGGATCGTCTGACAGGAACACCACTTCCGCGCCGCAAGCCTCGGCCAGGGCGACCTTGTCGGGCGAACCGACCGTGCCGATCACCCGGACGCCACGCGCCTTCAGCCATTGCAGCAGCAATTGCCCCACACCGCCCGCCGCGGCCGGGACCAGCGCCCAGCCGCCCGGCGCGACCGGCGCGCAGCGCTCGGCCAGCATTTCCGCCGTCGCGCCCTTCAGGAAGATCGCGGCGGCAGTTTGCGTATCGACCCCATCGGGCAGGGCGAAGACATCGCGCGCGGCCACGATCCGCGCCGTGGCATAGGCGCCCGGCGTTCCGCCAAAGGTCGCGGCGCGCATGCCGGGCGCAACATGCGTCACCCCTTCGCCCACCGCCTCGACCACCCCGGCGGCCTCGAAGCCCAGCCCGGTCGGCAGCTTGGCCGGGTAGAGCCCGGTGCGGATATAGGTATCGATGAAGTTCAGCCCCACCGCTTCGTGACGCAGGAGCACTTCACCGGGGCCGGGCGCGGCCAGATCGACGGTGCGCCACTGGATCACCTCGGGGCCGCCGGTGGTTTCGATAAAGGCCTGGACTGCTTGCATGGGGTTTCTCCTGCGTTGATCTGCGTCTTGGCCTGACTGGCCGATCAGCGCCAGATCAGATCATGTCATCGTTCTTTCTGATGAAGAACAGCCAGTTTGGGCGACCGATATTCTGCTTGAAGCCCGTGCGGAACGACAGCGAGACCCGGTGCCCGAACCAGTCGGCCAGGACATAGGGCACGACCTGCGGGCGCACCCCGAACGGGTCCATCTGCCCGGCGGCGACCGGGCTCTGTTCCTCGCTGTATTCGATCACCACCACGCCGCCCGGTCGCAACTGGCCCAGCCAGGCTTCCAGCGCCTGGCGCGGCTGCCATGACTGGTCGAGCGAGTTCGAATAGACAAAGTCGAACCGCCCCTGCCAGTCCGGGTTCACATCGTGAAAGTCCCATTCGACCGAATTGGGATAGTCCCGTGCGCTGGGGGATATGTCGGTCCCGATCACCTCGAAATTGGCGAACTTGTCATTGAGGTAGTTCTGTTCGAACCCGTTGCGGCTGCCATGGCAGATGCCCTTGATCGGGCCATGGCCATAGAGCTCGACCAGGGAGGTGCCCAGCAGGTCCAGCGTGTCGGTATCGGCCCAGACCCGGCCAAGCTTGCGATAGTTGTGGTAGATCTGGACCTTGCGGTATTCCTCGTACGAAGCGTACTCGTGGAGGTAGAGATCGACGAAGGCCTTCGATTTCAGCAGGTCCACGAAAAGGAAGCGCAAGCCCTCGTTGAACTTCTGGATCACGGAATCGGTAATCTGTCGCAGCCGCACCAAAAGGTCCCTTGTCAAACGGAAGCCGGGCTTGACGCCATCGCCAGCGGCGCGTCAACGCAATTGCGTGCGGCCGGGTTGAAACGGGCCGCGGGTGAGGTGGATGGCTGGCCGCGTGGCTGGGGCGGAAGGATTCGAACCTTCGCATGGCGGTACCAAAAACCGCTGCCTTACCGCTTGGCTACGCCCCAGCAGCCGCGCGGCCTTTAGCACGCCGCGCGGGATAGGGAAGGGGGCTATTTGTCTTCCGCCAGCTTGTCGAAATCGGCGGCCGAATGGCGCTCGATCAGGCCGGTGGCGACATTGACCTTCTGCCCGCGCTTCACCGCCGGACGAGCCAGGATTTCCTCCACCCAGCGGCCGACATTGGTATATTCGTGCAGCGACAGGAAGGTGGCCGCGTCGTTGTAGGCAAAGCCGCGATAGAGCAGGCCGAACCAGGCATAGACCGCCATGTCGGCGATCGTGTACTCGTCGCCGGCCAGGAACCGGGCCTCAGCCAGCCGCTTGTCGGCCACGTCGAACAGCCGCTTGGTTTCCATTGCATAGCGATCGATCGCATATTCGATCTTGATCGGCGCATAGGCGTAGAAGTGGCCAAAACCGCCACCGATGAACGGCGCGCTGCCCATCTGCCACATCAGCCATGACAGGCATTCGGCCCGGCCCTTCGCATCGCTCGGGATGAAGGCGCCGAACTTTTCCGCCAGGTGCAGCATCATCGCCCCGCTTTCGAACAGCCGGATCGGTTCCGGCCCGGACCGGTCGAGCAGGGCGGGGATCTTGGAATTGGGATTGATTGCAACAAACCCCGATCCGAACTGGTCGCCATCGCGGATGTTGATCAGCCAGGCATCGTATTCGGCATCGCTGTGCCCGGCTTCCAGTAGCTCCTCGAACAGGATCGTCACCTTCTGGCCGTTGGGCGTGCCGAGCGAATAGAGCTGGAAGGGATGCTCACCGACCGGCAGCTCCTTCTCGTGCGTCGCGCCCGAAACCGGCCGGTTGATGCTGGCGAACTGGCCGCCGTTTTCCTTGTTCCAGGTCCAGACCTTGGGCGGGGTATATTCGGTATCGGCCACGGCGGCGCTCCTGCTGTCATGTCTTGTGCGGGGAAGGTGGCGGCGCCTTTGCGCGCTAGGCAAGGGGCTGCGCAAATAGGATAGCTTTTGGGGCGCAAACACGAAGCTGCGCGGCGCGCCCTTTACATTGCAGTGCAGCATGGCTAGGGCCCGCCTCATGCTGATGGCCACGATCAAGCCGATTACCATTAAACCGACTCGCTGCGGCGGGGCGGTTCGTGGTGTGCGCTGGACCAAGGCGTAAGATCACCGAACCAAAGCCCCGCGCGAGTGAAGCGGGGCCCACCATCAGCAAGCGCCAGGTCCCCCGCCAGCTCCGCACCAGTCAGGAGATGTCAGGATGGTACAGCGTTTTTCCGAAGGACAGTTGCTTAACGTCGGCGTGGTCGGCGCGACCGGTCTGGTCGGCTCGATGATGCGCGAACTGCTGGCGGAGCGGAATTTCCCGGTCAGCACGCTGCGGCTGTTCGCTTCGGCCCGGTCGGCCGGCAAGCAGGTCGATTTCAAGGGCCAGCCGGTGACGGTCGAGCACGCCGAGACGGCCGACTATACCGGTCTGGACGTGGTGTTCTTCTCGGCCGGTGGCTCCACCTCCAAGGCGCTCGCGCGCAAGGTCGCGGCGGCCGGCGCGCTGGTGATCGACAACAGCTCGGCCTGGCGCTCCGATCCGGACGTGCCGCTGGTCGTTGCCGAAGTGAACCCCGAGGCGCTGGCCAGCATCCCCAAGGGCATCGTCGCCAATCCCAACTGCACCACCATGGCCGTCATGCCGGCGCTGAAGCCGCTGCATGACGAAGCTGGCCTCAAGCGGCTGGTCGCCTCGACCTATCAGGCTGTATCGGGCGCGGGTCTGGCCGGGATCGAGATCCTCGGCCGGCAGCTGGCTCAGGTCAGCGACCGCGCGGCCGAGCTCGCCCGCGATGGCCAGGCCGATTTCCTGCCCGTGGCGGAAAAGTGGACCGCGCCGATCGCGCACAACATCTCGTCGCTCAACTATGTGCTGGGCGAGGACGATTACACCGAGGAAGAGCTCAAGCTGCGCGATGAAAGCCGCAAGATCCTGAACATTCCGGGCCTGCCGGTGTCGGGCACCTGCGTGCGCGTGCCGGTCTTCACCGGCCACGGCATCTCGGTCAATGCCGAGTTCGAACGCCCGATCAGTGCCGCCCGCGCGCTGGAACTGCTCGGTACGGCGCCCGGCGTGGTGGTGACCGAGGCGCCGAACTCCTTGCAGGCAACCGGCCAGGACCCGGTCTTCGTCGGCCGGGTCCGGCCCGACCGCTCGGTCGAGCACGGCATTGCGCTGTTCGTGGTGGGCGATAACCTGCGCAAGGGCGCCGCGCTCAACGCAGTGCAGATCGCAGAAGTGCTGTGCGGGCGGCCGGTAACCTGAGGGTCGGACGACAACTGTGACTTAAAGCCTACCTCCGTTCGTCCTGAGCTTGTCGAAGGACCGTCCTGTTCTTCGTGCGTCCTGCCAAACGGTTCGAAGGAAAAGAGCGGCCCTTCGACAAGCTCAGGGCGAACGGGTTTTGGTGTGATGTTTGAAACTAACGGGCCAGCGCTCAGCGGACCACGAAGGTAACCTTGCCCGCCATCTTGTGACCATCCCCGCCAGTCGACTGCCACCGCGCCTCATAGGTGCCGGTGCGCAGCGGCTGGCGCAGGGTGAGCGTCAGGGTCTTGTTGCCGTTCGACCAGGCGGGCACGAAGTTCTTGATCGGCATGATGCCGTGATTGGCGTGGCCGGGCATGGCGGTCATCACCAGTTCGATGCCGGTCTTCGCCGGGTTCAGCGTGTCCGAGAAGTTGAGCACTACGGTCTTCGGCGCGGCGACGGTCGCCCCTTCGGCCGGGGTCGAACTGGCGACCTTCACATGGGCCAGCGCCGGGGCCGACAGGGCCATCGCGGCGGCGGCGAGCAGGGTGGGGAAGCGAAACGACATGGGGGATACTCCTGTTGAAATCTCAGAACCAGAACCGCACGCCCATGACCAGGCTGGTCACGCTGGGGTCCTCGCCCGCGAGGCGGGCATAGCGGGCGCTGCCGCCCAGTTTCCAGCCCTGTTCGATCCCCACATAGGGAGCGAATTCGGGCACGATTTCATAGCGCAGCCGCAGCCCGGCCTCGATCTTGTCGATCCCCGCACCAACCTTGCGCGCGGCATTGTCCTGCGCGGCGAGGCTTACCTCGACGCGCGGCTGGAGGATCAGGCGCTGGGTGATCCGCTGGTCCAGCTCGGCCTCGATCCGGGCCGTCAGGTCGCCGCGCTGCGACAGGAACAGGGCGGCGTCGATCTCGAACATATAGGGCGCGAGGCCCTGAATGCCGACCACGGCGTGGGAATCGGTCTGGCCCGTCAGGTCCTGCCGAACGCCGACCTGCAAGTCCCAGTAAGGCGCGACGGCCTTTGACCACAGCGCCTGAACCTCGGCGTCCTCCACCCCTTCGCCCAGCGCCGCCTCGCCCTCGCTCTTGAGCCACAGCTTGCTGGTGGTGCCACCGTAGTAGCCCTGCAGGTCCCACAGCAGGCCATCGTGACCTTTGCGGGCCTGGTACTCCAGCCGGTCGGCCTGGATCCAGCTGACGGGCATGTCGCCATGTTCGCGCTTCAGCGCCGCGCGCGAGGGGCGCATGGCCTCTGCCCCCCAGATCGCATCGGCGGCACGCGGCGGGCCGGAACCGGCTTCCTCGGGCGGGGGCAGCTCCATCGTCGGCCCGGTCGAAGGATCGACGGGCGGTTCCATCGTATGCCCGGCGTGGTCATCGTGCCCGGTATGGCTCTGCGCCAGCGCGGGCGCAGCGCTGAGCAGCGCGGCGGCGGCGAGGGCGATGGCAAGCAGCCTCACTTGCCGCCCTCCGGCCCCATCACGGTGACGATCTGCATCATCCCGCCGTGCATGTGGTAAAGCAGGTGGCAGTGGAACGCCCAGTCACCGGGCTCGTTGGCGGTCAGGTCGAAGGTGGCGCTCGCCCCGGGCTGGACGGTGACCACGTTCTTGCGCGGCTGGTGCGCCGGGGTCTGGCCATTGACCAGTTCGAAGAACATCCCGTGCAGGTGAATCGGGTGGGCCATCATGGTGTTGTTGACCAGCTTCACCCGCACCCGCTCGTTCCAGGCGAAGCGGATCGGCACGTCGGAAACCGCGTTGAACATCCGCCCGTCGAACGACCACATGTAGCGTTCCATGTTGCCGGTGAGGTGCAGTTCCAGCAGACGGCTCGGCTCGCGCGTATCGGCGTTGGGGATTAGGGCGGAGAGGTCGCGATAGGTCAGCACCCGGTGGCCTACATCGCTCAGGCCGATACCCGGATCGCCCGTTTTGTCGACCGGGGACATGGAAACCATGTCGATCCCCGGCCCCACCTTCACGTCGGGCGGCAGCAGGTTGATGTCGCGCATCGGCATGCCGTCCATGCTGGTGGACGACTTGCCACCACCGTGGTCATGCCCGCCACCATGCCCGCCATCCCCGTGGTTCATCCCCATATCGGCCATGGTCAGCAGCGGGGCCTTGCGTAGCGGTGGCACGGCCGGGCGCAGGCCGGGCGTGGAGGTCAGCGCGGCGAGCGCCATGCCGGACCGGTCCATCGATTCGCAGACGATCGCATGGGCCCCGGCCGCTGGCTCCACGATCAGGTCATAAGTCTCGGCCACCGCGATCTGGAGTTCCTCCACCGTCACCGGCTTCACCGCCTGGCCATCGGCGGCTACGACGGTCAGCTTCACGCCGGGAATGCGGACGTTGAAGAAGGTCATGGCCGATCCGTTGATCAGCCGGATCCGCACCCGCTCGCCCGGCCGGAACAGGAATTCGGGCGCGGCCATCATTGGCAGGCCATTGGCAAGGTAGGTATAGGTCGGGGCCGAGACATCGGCGATGTCGGTCGCGGGCATGCGCATCTGCGCCCACATCCGCCGCTCGGCCCCGGTTATGGCGTAATCGTCGGTCCAGGTGGTCTTCTGGCGGTTGAAATAGCCTTCGCCGGTGCGCAGCCGCTGAAAGATCTTGTGCGGGTGCATGGCGGTGAACTCGCTCAGCAGCAGCACGAATTCGCGGTCGGATACAATCGGATCGGGTTCGGCCGGATCGACGATCAACGGGCCATAGTGGCCAGACTGCTCCTGCAGGCCCGAATGGCTGTGATACCAATAGGTGCCGGACTGGCGCAGCGGGAACTTGTACGTGAAGGTCTCGCCCGGCTTGATCCCGGGAAAGCTGACCCCCGGCACGCCATCGAACTGGAAGGGCACCAGCAGCCCGTGCCAGTGGATCGAGGTATCCTCGGCCAGCGTGTTGCGCACCCGCAGGGTCACCTCGTCGCCTTTTTTTAGCCGGATCAGCGGGCCGGGAATGGTTCCGTTCACCGCCACGCCAAAGCCGCGCTTGCGGCCCACTTCGTGCATCCCGGCGCTGACGGTCAGGTCGATTTCCTTGCCGGTCAGCACGCCCGAACCCGGCGGGAAGCTGGTGCCGCCCGGCTTGCCATGATGGCCGCCGTGGCCGCCGCCGTGCTGCATCCCATGCCCTTGGGCCCAGGCAGGCAAGCGGCGCCAGCAGCAGCCCGGCGCTGCCGGTGGTCAGGAAGTGGCGACGGGACAGCGACATGACGGAACGGGACCCCGGTTGACGAACTGAGTGGCCGCCATATATATACCCCCCTAGGGTATTTCAAGAGGGTAGGGATGGGCAAGCAGAACGCGGCGATCGTCAACCGGCTGAAACGGATCGAGGGCCAGGTGCGCGGCGTGGCGCAGATGGTCGAGGAAGGCCGTTACTGCATCGACGTGCTGAACCAGGTGCAGGCGATTAAGGCGGCGCTGGCCCGTGCCGAAAGCGAGATCCTGAAGGACCACGCCGCCTGTTGCGTGTCAGAGGCAATCGCCTCGGGCGATGTCGAGGCGCAGCGCGCCAAGTTCGGCGAACTGATCGACCTGATCGAGAAGGTGAAGCGGTAAGCGGCGACAGGGTTGTTTCCTCCGCACGTCACCCCGGACTTGATCCGGGGTCCTGCTGTTGACGCGACACTACAGAAGAAAAGCGGGATCCCGGGTCAAGCACGGGATGACGATAACGGGCAGGTCGCCCTGCTTTTACAGCTTCAGCACCCAGCCGTGGCTATCCGGCGCTTCGCCGCGCTGGATCGCTACCAGCCGCGCGCGCAGCTTCTGGGTGATCTGGCCGGGCCCGCCGCTGCCGATGGTGAACTCGCCATCGCGGCCGGCGACCTTGCCCACCGGCGTCACGACTGCCGCCGTGCCGCAGGCAAAGGTCTCCAGCAGCGCGCCAGAGGCGGCATCGGCGCGCCATTGGTCAAGGCTGTAGGGTTCTTCCGAGACTTGCAGGCCTTCCTCGGCGGCCAGCTGCAACAGGCTGTCGCGGGTCACGCCGGGCAGGATCGTGCCGGTCAGCGGCGGGGTGATCAGTCGCCCGTCGGCCATGGCGAAGAACAGGTTCATGCCGCCCAGTTCCTCGACCCACTTGTGTTCGGCGGCGTCGAGGAACAGCACCTGGTCATGCCCCTGGGCAAAGGCCTCGGCGGTGGGGACCAGGCTGGCGGCATAATTGCCGCCGCACTTGGCCGCCCCGGTACCGCCGGGCGCGGCGCGGGTATAGTCCGAAACCCAGATCGACACGGCAGGGGCGCCCGACTTGAAATAGTTGCCCGCCGGGCTGGCGATGACGATGAACTTGTATTCCTTGGCCGGACGCACGCCCAGGAAGGCCTCGGTCGCGATCATGAAGGGGCGCAGGTAGAGCGAGCCGCCCTCGACGGCGGGGAACCAGTTGGCATCGATTGCCACCAGCTGGCGGATCGCCTCGATGAACAGGTCCTCGGGCAGTTCCGGCATGGCCAGCCGCCTGGCCGAGGCGTTGAAGCGGCGGGCGTTGGCCTCGGGCCGGAACAGCGCCATGGTGCCATCGGCCAGGCGATAGGCCTTCAGCCCTTCGAAGATTTCCTGCGCATAGTGCAGCACGGCCGCCGCCGGATCGAGCGGGATCGGCTGGCGGGGCCCGAGCGTCGCCGAATGCCAGCCCTGGCCCTCGGTCCATTCGATCGTCACCATGTGATCGGAAAAGATCTTGCCGAAGCCCGGGTCCGCAATCAGCCCGGCGCGTACCGCGTCCGCCGTCGGGGCGGGGTGGGGCACATGGGCGAAGGGCAGTGCGGCAGACATGACGGGATGGATCCTTTCGGCTTTGGACTCGCGGCCTTTGAATGAAAATTACATCCTGGGCAAGATTAATGTAATTATCGTTCGACGAGGTTGATCTCGTTTCGGCTTAGGCGGATTTCCTGTTCGGGCCAAGGGGATGACCGTGTATTGCCGCTGGATTGCGGGGCGTTCGAGACAGGAAACGGATTGGAAAATGGCCGTGCCGAAATGGTTGCCCCCGCTCAGCTTCGCGCTGCTGCCCATGCTGTTTCCCCTGCCGGCCGCGGCTGCGACCAAGGCTGCCGCCGCGAAACCCGCCGCGCCCAAGGCAGCGGTCACGCAGCCGCTGACCTGTTCGCTTCCGGTCAGCCAGCGTGACAGCGCCGCCAGCCTGAAACGGCGGTTTGGCCGCGCGGCGGTCGTCACCAGCATCGCCGGGCCGGAAGGCACCTCGATCCGGGCTGTCGTCCTTTGGGCGCGCGATCCGCGCCGCCGGCTGGAGGTAACCTTCTGGGACGAGCGGATGACCAAGCCGGCCGGCGTCCTGCTGGGCGATCGGGCGCGCCACTGGAGCGTGGGCGGGATCCACCTGGGCGACAGCCTGGCCAAGGTCGAGGCGGTCAACGGCAAGCCGTTCCAGCTTGGCGGATTCGAATGGGATTATGGCGGCTACCTGCAGGATGCGCGCGGTGGCAAGCTGGGTGTCCTGCCGGGCGGGTGCCGGATATCGGCGCGCTTTGGCCTCTCGGGCAAGGGGGCGGTCGAAAGCGGGATCCTCGGGGATGTTACCCTGCAATCGTCCGATGCGAAGGTGCGCGCCGCACTGCCCGTGGTGACCGATCTGGCGATTGGCTGGTCCAGTCCCGAATAGCGGTCCAGGCGCTGATGGCGGTATCGGGGGTGCCGGAAATGAGAAGGGCCACACGGCGTAACCGGGTGGCCCTTCGCATGGTCAGCGGCCGGAAGCGCCGCTCACGAAGCCTCTATCGCTTGGGTCAGACTCAGCGATAATGCTCCGTTGTGCGGGTTACCGACCTCCCTGCTGAACCATGAGACATCGGTCACCTCCTTTCGCGCTGTTGAGCCATGGACTTCCGATCAGGGAAGCCGGGGCCATCGGCGAGCCCGATGGGCCTTGGGATGGAATGTGAATCATTCCGCGCTGCACAACAAGTCTTGCGTTTGTTTTTTTTCGCGTCAGAATCCGTGACTTCGCGCTTAATCCACAGCCGCGCGGAATGCGGCGGGGATCAGCGGCAATCCTCGATCACGCGGGCCACTTCGGGCCAGGCCGGCAGGTAGCTCGGGCTGAGGCCCGTCACCTCGATCGCGAAGCGGCCACGCGAAAAGGCCAGGGCATCGAGCGAACGATCGCGCGAAGGGATCAGCACCGCGACCTGCGTGGCGGTGCTGGCTGCCGGATCGCTGAGCAGCGGAAAGGTGCCGGTGGTGGTGACCAGCACCAGCGGCACGGCTGTCGCGGCCGCGCCGGCATGGGCCAGCCGCACGGCGCCGCGATCGCGCAGGCAGGTCAGTTCGACCAGCGGCGTCAGCCCGGGCTGGGCAAAGCGCGCGGTCGATCGGCCATCGACCATGCTCCACCGCCAGGTGCCGGGCGTGATCGGGGCATCGCGCCAATCGCCGGCCGGTCGTGCCACGGGCGGCGGCGGGGCGGGGCTGGGCGTTGCGGCAGGCTCTGGCGTTGCCACCGGGGCTGGAGCCGGGGCGGGCGCGCGGCCGGCGCAGCCGGCCAGCAGCAGCGATGCAATCACGCCAGACAGCAGGGGATTTGCCTTCATCGCTTCCCTATGGAATGAGGCGGGCCAACCGACAAGCCCCGCACCCCATGACCCAGCCCCGATCCGCCAAACCGCCCAAGATGCGCGTTGACCAGTTGCTGGTCGAGCGCGGCCTGGCCGAAAGCCGCGCCCGCGCCCAGGCGCTGGTCCTCGCGGGCCTGGTGTTCAGCGGCGAAACCAAGCTGGCCAAGCCCGGCCACGCGCTGCCTGCCGATGCTCCGCTGGACGTGCGCGGGCGCGATCACCCGTGGGTTTCGCGCGGCGGGATCAAGCTGGCCCACGCGATCGACCACTTCGGGCTCGACCCGGCGGGGGTGACCGCGATGGATATCGGCAGCTCGACCGGCGGGTTCACCGACGTGCTGCTGCAAAAGGGCGCGGCCCATGTCTTCGCGGTCGATTCCGGCACCAACCAGCTGGCCTGGAAACTGCGTCAGGACCCGCGCGTGACTGTGCTGGAACAGACCAGCGCGCGCGTGCTCACGCCAGCGCAGATCGACCGGCCGTGCGCCTGGGTGGTCTGCGACGCCAGTTTCATTTCGCTGCGCAAGGTACTGGAAGTGCCGCTGAATCTTGCCGCGGCCGAGTGCCAGCTGGTCGCCCTGATCAAGCCGCAGTTCGAGGTGGGGCGCGGCGAAGTGGGCAAGGGCGGGGTGGTGCGTGATCCCGCGCTGCACGCCCGCGTCTGCGCCGAGGTCCGGGGCTGGCTGGAGAGCAGCGGCTGGACCGTGCAGGGGATCGTCGAAAGCCCGATCACCGGCCCGGAGGGCAATATCGAATTCCTGGTCGCGGCCCATCGCGGGACACCCGTCTCCGCATGATTGCCTAGTGCGCGCCCTGCGGCCATACCTCGCCGGGCATTTTCCTGTTCGAATCGGGAACTTCTGATGATGGCACTTGCTTCGCCCGCCCAGCTCCGCGCCAGCTTCATCCGCTGGTCGTTGTTCCTGGTGCCCGGGATTGTCCTGCTCGGCGCGCTGAGCGGCCGGGTGGGCGGCGGGGCGGGGACGCCCTGGTTCGCCTCGCTGGTGAAGCCCTCGCTCTATCCGCCGCCAGTCACCTTCGGGATCGTCTGGACGATCCTTTACGTGATGATGGCCTTTGCGCTGGTGAACATCGTGACTGCCCGGGGGGCGGCCGGGCGGCGCGTGGCGATCATCGCCTTCTGCCTGCAACTGGCGCTCAACCTGGCCTGGTCGCCACTGTTCTTCGGTGCGCACCAGATTACCGCCGCGCTGGTCCTGCTGCTGGCGATTGACCTCGCCGTGCTGGTCACGCTGGTGCTGTTCTGGCGGGTGCGGCCGCTGGCTGGAGGGCTGCTGGTGCCCTACCTCGCCTGGGTGCTGTTCGCCACCGCGCTCAACTGGCAGTTCCTTGAAGCCAACCCCGATGCCGATGGGCGCGAGGTTTCGGGCGCGGTTACCTCGGTAACCTTCGAATAGCCCTTGAACGAATAGGCCTTGAACCTCGGGCTGCCCGGAGCCATCTAGCCACCATGCAAAGCGAAAACCCCCTGTTCGCCGATCTGGCCAAGCTGCTGGGCAGTGCCGCCGGTACCGTTGCCGGCATGAGCCGCGAAGCCCGCGAAAGCGCGCGCGAGCGCTTTCGCGAGGCGATGGGCGGGCTCGATTTCGTCAGCCGCGAGGAATTCGACGCGGTGAAAGATATGGCTGCCAAGGCCCGGGAAGAAAACGAGAAGCTGGCCGAACGACTGGCCGCGCTCGAAGCCTCGCTCGCCGCCAAGCCGAAAAAGTAGTCCGGGTCTTTCCCAAGCTGGTCGCGGGCGGCTAGACCACCGCCATGCACCTGCGCTCCCCCGCGATTGTCTGTGCCGCCCGCTCGCATGGCGAGACCGGGGTGATCCTGCGCGTGCTGACCGAGGACCACGGCCTGGTTGCCGCCTATGTCGCGGGCGGGCGGGGACGCACCCTGCGCCCGGTGCTGATGCCGGGCAACCTGGTGGAGGCCGAACTGCGCGCCCGGCCCGGCAGCCAGCTGCCCTCCGCGCGGGTCGAGCTGGTCAGCAGTCGCGGCCCCTGGCTGGGTGAGCCGCTGCCCGCCGCCGCGATCGGCTGGGCGACCACGCTCGCCGCCGCCGCCCTGCCGGAACGCCAGGCCTTTCCGGCATTGTATCAGGCGCTGTCCGCCCTGCTCGATGCCGTCTGTCACGCCCCCTCGGCGCGCGGTTGGCTGCCCGGCATGACCGCGTTCGAGGCGCTGCTGCTGCGCGAACTGGGCTATGGCGATGTGCCGCGTGGCGGCGATGGTGACTGGGCGGCGCAGCTGGCCGCCTTCGATGCGCTGGGGCCGCTGGTGGCGCGCTATCCGCTTGCCGATCGGCGCGGCGATGTTATGGCGGCCCGCGCCATGCTGCGCGAGCGGCTGGGACGGATTGCCTGAGGTTGGGGACCCCATGAAGATTGCAGTTTTCGCCGGTGACGGGATCGGGCCGGAAGTGACGCGCGAAGCCGTGCGGGTGCTCCAGGCGCTGAACCTGCCGGGCCTCGAACTGGCTGAGGCCGACGTTGGCGGCGTGGCTTACAAGCGCCACGGCCATCCCCTGCCAGCCGCCACGCTGGACGTCGCCCGGGCCAGCGACGCGATCCTGTTCGGCGCGGTCGGCGATCCCGATTGCGACAGTCTGGAGCGCCACCTGCGCCCGGAACAGGCGATCCTGGGCCTGCGCAAGGAGCTGGGCCTGTTCGCCAACCTGCGCCCGGCCAAGGTCTTTGCGGGCCTTGAGGATTTCTCCGCGCTGCGCCCCGAAGTGGCGGGCGCGATCGACCTCCTGATCGTGCGCGAGCTCAACGGCGATGTCTATTTCGGCGAAAAGGGCATCCGCACCCTGGCCGATGGCCGCCGCCAGGGTTGGGACATGATGTCCTATGCCGAGGACGAGGTGCGCCGCATCGCCCATGTCGCCTTCCGCGCCGCGCAGACGCGCGGGAACCGGCTCTGCTCGGTCGACAAGGCCAATGTGCTTGAAACCTCGCAGGTCTGGCGCGACGTGATGATCGAGGTCGCGCGCGAATACCCGGCCGTGGAATTGACCCACATGTACGTCGATAATGCCGCGATGCAGTTGGTCCGCAGCCCCGGCCAGTTCGACGTGGTGGTGACCGGCAACCTGTTCGGCGATATCCTGTCGGACCAGGCCAGCATGTGTGTCGGCTCGATCGGCCTGCTGGCCTCGGCCAGCCTGGGTGAGGGGACTTTCGGCCTCTACGAACCGATCCACGGCTCCGCCCCGGATATCGCCGGCAAGGGGCTGGCCAACCCGATGGCCACGATCCTGTCCGCCGCCATGCTGCTGCGCCACTCGCTGGGGCTGGAAGCGGAGGCCACGCGGATCGAGGCGGCAGTGGCACGCGCCCTGGCCGACGGCATCCGCGGCGGGGACCTGGGCGGCAGCCATGGTACTGTCGCGATCGGCGACGCGGTACTGGAGCGGCTCTGATATGACCCTGCGACTGGGTGTAGTCCTGCCCACCTACAACGAGCGCAAGAACCTGCGGACCATGGTCGAGCGGCTTGATGCCGCACTGGCCGGGATCGGCTGGGAAGTGATCGTGGTCGATGACAACAGCCCCGATGGCACTGCCGACGAGGCGCGCGCCATCGCCCAGACCGATCCGCGCGTACGGGTGATCCAGCGGATCGGGCGGCGCGGGCTGTCCTCCGCCGCGATCGAGGGCATGTGCGCCACGGCCGCGCCGGTGGTGGCGGTGATGGACGCCGATCACCAGCACGATCCCGCGCTGCTGCCGCAGATGCTCGCCGCGATCGAAAGCGGGGACCATGACCTGGCCTATGGCAGCCGCTTCGCCGAAGGATCAAGCACCGAGGAATGGGGGCGGCCGGACCGGGTCAAGGCCTCCAACATCGCCAACCGCATCGCCAATTCGGTCACCGGCGTCGAACTGACCGATCCGATGAGCGGCTATTTCATGCTGCGCACCAGCACCCTGCGCGCCAATGCCCACAAGCTGTCGGGCGTGGGCTTCAAGATCCTGCTCGATATCCTGGCCACGGTGGAAGAGCCGCTGCGGATCAAGGAACTGCCGATGAACTTCGCCGCCCGCGCGGAAGGCGAAAGCAAGCTGGACCGGACCGTGGTGTTCGAATTCCTGATCGGGCTTTACGACAAGTGGCTCGGCCGGTTCATTCCCACGCGCTTTGCCCTGTTCGGCACGGTCGGCGCGCTGGGGGTCTTCGTCCAGCTCGGCGCGCTGTGGGTGATGCTGCACCTCGTCTTCGGGGAGCGGTTCGTCTACGGCAACTGGGACGAAAGCACGACCTTCAACGTCGCCAACACGGTGGCGGCGCTGGTGGCGATGACCTTCAACTTCGTGCTCAACAACGAGCTGACCTATGCCGACAAGCGGCTGCGCGGGTTCGGCCCGCTGCTGCGCGGCTGGGCGCAGTTCGCGCTGACCTGCTCGCTCGGCCTGCTGACCAATGTCGGCTCGGCCGCCGTGCTCAAGGAAATGGGCTTCCACGACGTGATCGCGGTGATCGTCGGCATCATCCTGGGTTCGGTCTGGAACTTCGCGCTGTCGAGCAAGTTCGTCTGGGGCAAGTACTAGCCCCGGTCGGCCCCCTGGCGGGTCTCGCCCGCCGCGCGGACCGCTGCCTCGATCACGAAGGCGCAACCGGCGGCCATGCTGGCGCCATCCAGCCCCCACTGGTCGCGCATTTCGCGCCAGGCCATGCCGCTGCACAGCACCTGCAGCGCAGCGGTAACCTGCGTGCGCAGCGGCTCGTCGAGCGGGGCGAGCGCCGCCCCGAAGACCGCGCGATAGTAATTCACCCGCGCCTCGCTCAGCTGGTTGCGGATTGCCCGGCCTTCGGCGCTGGCCATGGTCACCGTCATGGCGGCGGCATTGCCATCAAAGGTCCGGAACTGCTGCGCAAGGCCGCCCTCAAGCAGTTGCCGTAGGTCCATGTTCAGGCCCTGTGGCGGTGACAGCAGCTCCCACACCCGCAGGCGCAGCGCCTTCTGGTCGGCATAGCGGCGATAGACCGTGCGGCGCGACACGCCGGACTGCTCGGCCACGGCATCATGCGTGATCGGCTCGCCCCGGCCCATCAGGTCGAGCAAGGCGCTGTCGATCCGGTCATCGTTGCTGGGGGCGGTGCTGCTGGACATGTTCGCTCCATAGCATTGGCACAAAATGTGTCAAATATTGCTTGACACATTTTGTGCCAAAACGCACTGGCGTGCTATCAGAACAAGTTCAGGAGCGACTCAAATGCTGTTTCACCTCTCGATCGATGCGGCCGACCCCCAGCGGGTGGCCGCCGTGCTGGCCGAACTGTTCGGCGACGGGGCGATCGCTCCGTTCCCGCCGGTGGCCGAAGGCAGCTGGCTGGCCATGGCCGGGGATGACCGCAATACGATGGTCGAAGTCTATCCGCGCGGGACCGAGCTGCACGCGGCGGAAGGCGAAGATGACGCGATCGGGATCACCAAGGATTCCGGGCCCCGCCGCAGCGCGACCCATTTCGCCATGGCCTCGCGCCTGACGCAGGACGCGATCCTTGCGATTGCCGCGCGCGAGGACTGGCCGGCGAAGTACTGCAACCGGGGCGGCATGTTTGGCGTGATCGAACTGTGGATCGAGGGTACCCGGATGGTCGAGGTGCTGACGGCCGAGATGCAGGCGGAATACCTGGCCGCGATGACGATCCCGAACTGGCAGGCCGTGCTGGCGGCCGGTGCCCCGGCCTGATCGCGCGATAGGCGCTCAGCGCCAGGTCCGCAGCCACATCCAGTATTCGAAGCTCGGCCGGCCGCAGCACAGCGGCCCGGCCGAGAGGATCGGATAGAAGTGGATGAACACGGCGAGACTGGCCAGCAGGGTGGCGGGGGCCAGCCAGCGCCAGCGGTCGGCGCGGCGCCACAGCGCGTCGAGCGCCAGGGCCAGGCAGACCATCAGGAAGGCCGCCGGCAACAGGTAGTGGTAATAGAACTGCACCGGCTTGCCCGACAGCGCCCAGAACAGCAGCGACAGCGCATAGAACCCGGCGAAGACCAGCGCATCGTGGCGTCCATGCCGGAAGCCGGCCCACAGGCACCAGCCCAGCGCCGGCAGGCCCGCCAGCATGGTGAAGGGATTGCCGATCAGCAGGATCCCGCGATAGGCCCCGTCGACATCCTGGTACAGGAACCAGATCGCGCGCCAGTTGACCACCCACTGATACCAGTATGAGCGATAGGGATGGGCGCGCGTCACGCTGTCCTGCAAGTGCAGCATGTAGGCATGCCAGCCCAGCGGATCGAACGGGTCGATCGGGTTCTTGGCCCAGAAGAAGCCCGGCCAGAAGGTCAGCCAGTAGACCACCAGCGGCACCAGGCCCAGCCACAGGCCGGCCTCGGCCAGGGTGATGCCGGGCACGGCCCCGCCACCGCGCGCAAACAGTCCGCGCCAGCCGCAATCGCGCAGTTTCCAGACCAGGAAGACCAGCCCCGGCACCGCCAGCAGCGGCGCGATCGACCACTTCGCCCCCAGCGCCAGCCCCATCGCCGCGCCCGCCAGCGCCAGCCGCCAGCGGCCCTGCCGGGGCAGGCGCACCGCGCTGGCCGCCAGCCACAGGGCGATCATGCCGAAGGCCACCATGATCATGTCGAGCATGGCGATCCGGCTGAGCACGAACCACAGGAAATTGGTGGCGACCAGGAACATCGCCGCCAGCACCACCTGCCGCCGCCCGGTCACGAACCAGACCAGCCGCCCCAGCGCGAACAGCCCCGGTCGCCCCGGCCAGCGCCGATGGCACCCGCCAGTACAGCGGCTCATCCCCCAGCCAGCGGATCGCGGCGGCGATGATCGACTTGGCCAGCAGCGGATGTTCCGGGTTGAACCGCGTGCCTTCGTTGTAGTGCCTTGCGGCGTTCACGTAGTGCACTTCGTCGAAATAGATCTGGCTTGGTATGCCGAGCCGCCACCACAGCAGCGCCAGGAACAGGATGGCGATGGTGGCGCACCAGTCGGCAGGATCCTGTTCGGTCGTGAAGCGGGGCGCAGCGGACATGGGGCCGCGATTACCGGGGGGCTGCGCACGTGGCAATGCTCTTGCAGGCGCGCCGCGCGCCGCTTAGAGCCGCGCAATCATGAAGCGCACCACCGGAACCGACCGTTCGATCACCGCCAAGTGGCGGCCCGCCACCCGCGCCGTGCGCGGCGGCACCTGGCGCAGCGAGCAGGGCGAGACGAGCGAGGCGCTGTTCCTCACCTCGGGCTTTTCCTACGACAATGCCGAAACCGCCGCCGCGCGGTTCCGGGGCGAAGATCCGGGGATGACCTATTCGCGGCTCCAGAATCCGACCGTGGCCATGCTGGAAGAACGCATCGCGCTGATGGACGGGGCCGAGGCCTGCCGGGTCCAGGCATCGGGCATGGCGGCGATGACCGCCGCGCTGCTGTGCCAGCTCAGCCATGGCGATCATGTCGTGGCCGGGCGCGCTGCCTTCGGTTCGTGCCGCTGGCTGGTCGATCAGCTGTTCCCGCGCTTCGGGATCGAGGCGACGACGATTGACGCGCGCGACAATGCCCAGTGGGAAGCCGCGATCCGGCCCAACACCAAGGTGTTCTTTTTCGAAACCCCGGCCAACCCGACGATGGACATCGTCGACCTCAAGTTCGTCTGCGATCTGGCGCGCAGCCGGGGCATCGTCACCGTGGTCGACAATGCCTTTGCCACGCCCGCGCTGCAGCGGCCGATCGAATGGGGCGCGGACGTGGTGGCCTATTCGGCGACCAAGCTGATGGACGGGCAGGGCCGCGTGCTGGCCGGCGCGGTTTCGGGCAGCGCCGAATTCATCAACAACGTGCTGCTGCCGTTCCAGCGCAACACCGGGCCGAACCTGGCCCCGTTCAACGCCTGGGTGGTGCTGAAGGGGCTGGAAACGCTGGACCTGCGCGTGCGGCGGCAGAGCGAGAATGCGATGAAGGTCGGCGCGTTCCTCGAAGGGCGGGTGGCGCGGATCAACCATCCGGGCCTGCCCAGCCATCCGCAATACGATCTGGCAGTGAAGCAGATGGACGCCTGCGGTTCGATCTTCTCGTTCGAGGTTGAAGACCGCGCCCAGGCCCACGGCCTGCTCAATGCGCTGCAACTGATCGACATTTCCAACAACATCGGCGATTCCCGCTCGCTGATGTGCCACAACGCCTCGACCACGCATTATTCGGTCAGCGCCGAAGCGCGCGCGGAGATGGGCGTGACCGAGGGTATGCTCCGGCTCAACGTCGGCCTTGAAGACCCGGATGACCTGATCGAGGACCTGGACCAGGCGCTGAAGGCTGTCGGGCTCTAGCGCTTGAGCACCACCGCGCTGCTGCTGGTGATCCTGGCGGCGGTCTGCCATGCCACCTGGAACCTCGCGGCGAAGCGTGCGGCCCATGCCGGCGGGGTCTTCCTGTTCTGGACCACGCTGCTGTCCAGCCTGATCTTCGCGCCATGGGCACTGTGGATCATGCTGCGGGACGGGTTCGCGTGGAGCTGGATCATGGCTGGCGCGATGGTGGCCAGCGGGTTCCTGCACCTGGCCTATAGCCACGCCCTTCAGGCCGGGTACCGCAAGGCTGACCTTTCGGTGGTCTATCCGATCGCCCGCGGGACCGGGCCGCTGCTCTCCTCGCTGGGGGCCTTCATGCTGCTGGCCGAAGTGCCGGGGCCGCTGCGGCTGCTGGGGCTGGCAGGGGTGGTCGGCGGGATCCTGCTGATCGCCACGGATGGCCGGCTCTCCACTTTCACCCGCCCCGGTGCCCTGGCGGGACTGCGCTGGGGCCTGCTGACCGGCAGCCTGATCGCGACATACACCCTGGTCGATGGCGCGGCGGTCAAGCTGCTGCTGCTCTCGCCCGTGGTGCTGGACTGGGGCGCGAACGTGGTGCGCACGCTGCTGCTTGCCCCCCATGTCCTCAGGGACCGGCCAGGCAGCATGGCGATGATGCGGGGGCACTGGCTGAGTGCCTGGACCGTGGCCGTGCTGGCGCCCTTCGGGTACATCCTGGTGCTCTGGGCCATGCAGAACGGCGCCCCGCTCAGCGTGGTGGCACCGATGCGCGAAATGTCGATGATGCTGGTCGCGCTGCTGGGCATGGTCCTGCTGCGCGAGCCGGTCGGCCGGGCCCGGCTGGCAGGCTGCGCGCTGATGGTGGCGGGGGTGGTGCTGCTGGCGCAGTCATGACCTTGTCGCCCCGCCGGTCAATCGCTACCTTGCCCCCCATGAAGGAGCTGTTCCAGCACGCCGCCACCACCGACGGGATCACCGTGCGCGTCACGGTGAATTTCCTGCCCGAACAATCGCGGGTGGACGCCGGCAAGTGGTTCTGGGTCTATCACATCCGGATCGAGAACCACGCCGACCAGGCCGTGCAGCTGCTGACCCGCCACTGGCAGATCACCGATGGGCGCGGCATGGTGAACTTCGTCGAGGGCGAGGGCGTGGTGGGCGAACAGCCGGTCATCCCGCCCGGTGGCAGCCATGACTATGTCTCGGGTTGCCCGCTCGGCACGCCGCATGGCTCGATGGAAGGGTTCTATACCTTCCGGTGCGAGGATGGCTCGCTGATGGAAGCCGCGATCCCGTTCTTCCCGCTGGCCGCGCCGGCCACGGCGGGCTAGGCGCGGGGACATGAAGCGCACGCACCTGCCCCTCAACGCCCTGCGCGTGTTCGATGCCGCCGCCCGGCACCTGTCGTTCACCCGCGCGGCGGACGAACTGGCGGTGACCCCGGCCGCCGTTGGCCAGCAGATTCGCGCGCTCGAAGACCTGCTGGGCGTGGTGCTGTTCCGCCGCACGCCCAAGGGCCTGGAGCTGACCGACGAGGCCACCGCCGGGCTCGAATCGCTGCGCACCGGGTTCCTCCATTTCGAGGACGCGGTCCGCGCCATGCAGGCCGGGCAATCGAGCCACGTCTATACCATCGCCGCCCCGCGTGAATTCTTTGCGGCCTGGCTGGCCCCGCGGCTCGCAGCGTTCCGCGCTGCCAATCCCGAAGTGCGCTTCTCGCTGGTCGCCAATGAAGAGGCCGATTTTACCGAAGCCAATCTCGACCTGGCGGTGCGCTGGGCCGAAGGGCCGGGCGAGCTGGAAGGGGTGGCCCTGGGCGAACCGGGCCGGGTCACGGTCGGTTCCGGTTGCTGGATCGCCTGGCCGGGCGATGCCAGCCCCGAAGGCGACGATTGCGAGAGCCCCCCGCTCAGCGTGGGCGATGCCGGCCAGGCGATTGCCGCCGCCGCCGCCGGGATGGGCCGGGCGCGCGTACCCGCGCTGCTGGCGCAATCCTGGCGCGACAACGGGCGGATCGCCGAACTGGGCGACTTCGTGCCCGGCCGCCACGGCTACTGGCTGGTCGCCCCGCTGCCGCAATGGCGCCAGAAGAAGGTCAAGGCGCTGGTCGCGTTCCTGACCGGGGCCTGATTCGCCTCAATCGGCCGGGTTATGCTTGGCCAGGAATGCCTCGATCGCCGCGTACCAGCGCGCCTCGTTCTCGTTGTCGTCGAACCCGTGGCCTTCGCCCGCAAAGACCATCGTCTCGATCGGCTTGCCGGCCTTGGCCGCCGCGTCGCGCAGCAGGGTGAACTGCTTGAACGGCACGTTGGTATCCTCATCGCCATGCGAGAGGAGGACCGGCCGGGTCAGCCGGGCGATTTGCGGCACGGGTGAGACAAGGTCGAGGCTGAAATTGGGGTCCTCGCCCTGCACGCGGGCCATCCATTTCTTGGCGCCCTTGCGGGTGAAGAAATTGGCATCGTACTTCAGCTGGCGCTTCCAGTCGGTCACCCCGGCAAAGCTGACCGCGCAGCGATAGCGCTCCGGGTTGCGGATCACCGCCCACAGCGCCGCATAGCCGCCATAGCTGGCACCAGCCATGCAGACCCGCTTCGGATCGGCGATCCCCTGGGCCACGGCCCAGTCCATCGCATCGTCAAGATCGTCCTGCATGGCCCGGCCGATCTGGCCTTCGCCCAGCTTCGAGAAGGCTTCGCCATAGCCGCCCGAACCCCGGTAATTGGGCTGGAGCACGGCATAGCCGCGGTTGGCCAGCAGCTGGACCAGGCTGTCGAACTCCAGCTTGTCGCGCACGCCATAGGGGCCGCCGTGGGGCATGATGATCAGCGGCAGCCCCTTCGGCTGGCGGCCGCGCGGCAGGGTCAGGTAGGCAAAGATGGTCTGCTTGTCGCGCGTGGTATAGCTGACCGGCTTGGGGGCGACGGTCAGGCCAGGGTCCAGATCGGGGAGCGCCGTATCGAAGGCGTCCATCGTCCGCTTGGCCGCATCATAGAGGAAAGTCTGCCCCGGATTGGATTCAGAGCCGGCCCAGACCAGCATGCGCGAATCGTCCTTGGCGCGGGACGTGACCCACACCTGCTGTCCGGCCAGCGCCTTGCCAAGCCGCGCGTAGAGCGCCTTCATCTTCGGATCGAACCAGGTCACCCGGTCGCGGTCGTCGGTGTGAAAGGCGGCGACCAGCTGGCCCTTGTCGTCAACCGTGGCCTCGTCGATATCCCAGCCGGGCACGGAGAAGACCACTTCGCCCACCTCGCGGGTGGCATAGTTGAACTTGCGCACCGCCATCCGGCCATCCGGCCCGGGTTTCAGCACCAGGCCCTCGTCCGATCCCTGGGTGATGCGCAGCACGTCCCAGATGGTGTCGTCGAAATTGTCCTCGGTGATCTTGGCAATCTCGCGTAGCGGCTCGCCCGGCGCGCGGCGATAGAGCACCCGCACCTTGCCCCGTTCGAAGGCCATACCCATGCGCACCGCGCCGGCATCGTCGGCATACCATTCCCAGATCCCCTGGGTGGCGCGCTGCACCTCGCTGGCGCCCTTCTCGGGCTTGGCCGACAGCTGGAACCGCCAGACCGACGGGTAATCGTAGATGGTCCGCTGCATCGCCAGCAGCACGAATTCACCCGCCGGGTCGACGTAGAGCACGTCGTCCCCTTCCAGCCCCATTTCGGGCTTGCCGACAAAGGGCATGGCGCGGGTGGCGAAGTCATAATGGAACAGGCGCGAAATCCGCGCGTCCTCTCCAAAGAACACCGTTTCGGCCGAGAACGAGATCAGCAGCTTGCCCGAGCCGGCCCAGCGATACCATTCCAGCTCGCTCTTTTTGGGCAGGTTGATCTTGTGCGCCAGCTGGCGCGTTTCGGTGTCGAGCACCGCCAGCACCAGGCCATCCTTGGTGGTCGAGCGGAAGGCGACCCACTTGCCATCCGGGGACAGTTTGAGATCGCTGATCCCGCTGGACTTGGTCAGCGCGGCAATCGGAATCGTCGCCGGGCGGGCTTCGGTTGCTGTGGCCGCTGGCTGCGGCTGGGCCAGGGCCAAGGCGGGTGCTGTTGCCAGCAGCGCGAGCGCCATGATCCGCACCAGCTTGCCCGAGTATTCCATGCCCACACCCCTGTAGAACCACTTGTAATGGCTCAGGGTATTGGTTTTCGAGACCCATGCAAGGGTGGGCCTACGTACCGGTACCAGGAGATTGTCGAAATGATCACTGCGGAGCGACGATCACCTCGCCGCGCGCCATCACGAATTTCATCGCCTTGAGCACCTTGACGTCGCTTAGCGGATCGCCGCTGACCGCAACGATGTCGGCGGCCTTGCCGGGCTCGATCGTGCCGGTTTCCTTCTCCACGCCCAGCAGCGTCGCCGCATTCACCGTGGCGGCCTTGATCGCCTCGGCCGGGGGCATGCCGAACTTGACCAGCAGCTCGAACTCGTCGGCATTGCGGCCGTGCTTCGAAACCCCCGCGTCGGTGCCATAGGCAATCTTCACGCCCAGCGGATAGGCGATCTGCAGACTCTTGCCGGTGATGCCGATGCGCCAGTCGATCTGCTTGCGCACGGCCGGCGAATAGGCATCCGGATTGGCGGCGAGCCGCTCGATGTAACCGTTCACGGTGCTGAGGGTTGGGACGTAATAGGTGCCGGCCTTGGCCATCATCTTCGCCGTTTCCTCGTCGATGGTCGTGCCATGCTCGATCGAATCCGCCCCGGCGCGAACCGCCAGCTTGATCCCTTCCAGGCCGTGGGCGTGGACCGCCACCTTGCGGCCATAAGCATGGGCGGTTTCGACCAGGGCCCTGGCTTCCTCGTCGACCATGCGGGTGGCGAGGCCAGTGCCGGAGTTGACCCCGCCAGTGGTCGCGAACTTGATCACATCGGCCCCGCGCCCGATCTGGCGGCGCACGGCGCGGCGACAATCGTCGGGTCCGTCGCACAGGTTTTCGGTGTTGACCAGGCCGTGGACCTCATCCGCCAGGCCGACGCGCTCGTCCATGTGGCCGCCGGTGGTGGAAATCGATGCCCCGGCATCGATGATCCGCGGGCCCTGGACCCAGCCGCGCCTGATCGCTTCCTTGAGCGCCAGCACCTTGCCTTCGCTATCGCCCAGGTTGCGCACGGTGGTGAAACCGGCGCGCAGGGTCTTCATCCCGTTCCAATAGGTTTCCAGCGCGTGGAGCGAGGTATTCTCGGTGAACTGCGACAGCAGGCCCTCATTCCCGGCCCGGTCGCTGTCGAGGTGCGTGTGGCTGTCGATCAGGCCGGGCAAGACGGTCTTGTCCTTGAGGTCGATGGCCTGTGCGCCCGCCGGGGCGGCGACAAAGCCATCCTGCAGCGAGACGATCCGGCCATCGGCCACGACGATCGTGGTTGCCCCGCGCGGGGCCTGGCCCGGCACGGCGATGACCCGCCCGGCGTGGATCCAGGTCTGGGCCGACGGGCTCGCCGTGGTCTGTGCCGTTGCCGGCACGGCGGCAAGCGCGGTTCCCGCCGCCAGGGCGGCAAGGGCGGTGGTACGGATGGACATGGCAGGCGCTCCCCGAAGGCAATGGTCCGGCCCTGCCTAGCGGCCGCGCTTGGCGGGGGCAATCGGCGTCTATTTGCTGACATCAATGTAAGCTAATTTGATCGAGGGCAAAGACTGCCACTGCCACCTCTGCGAGCAGGGCGAGACACCCAACGGTAGAATGGAGAGTTGCCTTGCCCATTTCCGAAGCCCTGGCCCGCACGATCATCGATCCCAAATCCTACGCCCAGCGTGAACTGGCCGATGCCGCTTTCGCGCGGCTGCGGGCCGAAGCGCCGCTGGATCAGGCGGTGCTGGACGATTTCGATCCGTTCTGGGTCGTCACCCGCCATGCCGACATCAAGGAGATCGAGCGCCAGCCGAACCTGTTCCACAATGGCGACAAGTCCACCTTCCTCTCCCCGCGCGACGGGCAGGAACGGGTGAAGTTGCTGACCGGGGGCGAACCGAACCTGATCCGCAGCCTGGTGTCGGTCGATGGCGATGAACACAAGGCGCTGCGCGGCGTCGTCTTCCCGCACGTCACCCCGCGCGCGATCAAGCCGCTGGAAGACCAGATCCGCGCCATCGCCCGCGAATTCGTCGACCACATGCTGAGCTTCGACGGGCAGTGCGATTTCGCCGCCGACGTGGCTTTCCTCTATCCGCTGCGGGTGATCATGACCGTGCTGGGCGTGCCGCAGGAGGATGAGCCCTTCATGCTCAAGCTCACCCAGGAACTGTTCAACAACGCCGATCCGGAGCTCAACCGGCGGCGGGCGGAACTGAGCCCGGACGAGATGCTGAAGTCGCTCTGGGAAACGACGATGGAGCTGGAAAACTACTTCGCCGAGGTGACGAAGAAGTTCCGCGCCGAGCCGACCGGGGCGATCAACAGCCTGATCGCCAATGCCAGGATCGGGGACGATTATCTCAATCACCGGCAGTTGATGGGCTATTACATCATCGCCGCCACCGCCGGGCACGATACCACCAGCAACACCACGGCGGGCGCGATGTGGGCGCTGGCCGAGCGGCCCGAGCTGCTCAAGGCGATGCAGGACAGCCCCGACCGGATCAACGCCTTCGTCGAGGAATCGATCCGCTGGGAAGTGCCGGTGAAGCATTTCATGCGCAGCGCGGTGGCAGATTGCGAGATCGACGGGCGGCAGATCAGGGCGGGGGACTGGCTGATGCTGTCCTATCAGTCGGCCAACCGCGACGAGAGCGTCTGGGCCGATCCCTTCGAATTCCGGATCGATCGCGAGCAGAACCCCCAGATCGCCTTTGGCTATGGCGTCCACGTCTGCCTGGGCCAGCACCTGGCGCGGATGGAAATGCGGATCCTGTGGGAAGAGCTGTTGGGGCGCCTGAAGTCGGTCGAACTGGCCGGGCCGGGCGAGCGGACGATTTCCAACTTCGTCTGCGGGCCAAAGCACGTGCCGATCCGCTTCACGGTGAACTGAGGTGAGGAAGTGGCGCTGCCGCAATTGCGGCTTCATTTATGACGAGGCGCTGGGCCTGCCCGAAGAGGGTATCGCGCCGGGCACCCGGTTCGAGGATATCCCGGAAGACTGGTATTGCCCGGACTGCGGGACCGAGAAGCAGGACTTCGAGCTGATGGATTATTAACCGATCGGTTAAATTGCCGATTGACCCATCTGCCGCGCGCGGGCATCCCCTTGGCCATGACGGGGGAAACCATTCGCATTCCGATCGCCGGGGGCCTGACCCTGGCCGCCGATATTGACGGGCCGCGCGGCGCGCCGACCGTGATCCTGGGCCACGGCGGTGGGCAGACGCGCCATTCTTGGGACAAGGCCGAACAGCAGCTGGCCGCCGCCGGCTACTTCGCGATCAATTACGACCTGCGCGGCCATGGCGACAGCGACTGGTCGACCGATGGCGACTACAGCCTGGAAGCGCGCGCCGACGATCTGGCGGCCGTGGCCGGACAGGGCAGCCGGCCTTTCGCGCTGGTGGGTGCCTCGCTGGGCGGGATCACGGCGATGGTCGCCGCCTCGCGCGGGCTCGATCCGGCCGCCCTGGTGCTGGTCGATATCGTCCCCAAGATGAGCCAGAAGGGCGTCGCGCGGATCACCAGTTTCATGACCGCGAACCCCAATGGCTTCGCCAGCCTGGAAGAGGCCGCCGATGCGATCAGCGCCTATTACCCTGAACGCCCCCGGCCCAAGGACCTGTCGGGCCTGAAGAAGAACCTGCGCCAGGGTGCCGACGGGCGCTGGCGCTGGCACTGGGATCCCAGCTGGATGCAATCGCCGCGCGGCGATCCGCGCTTTCTGCTGAAGATGATGGACGCGGCCGACTGGACCGACCGGGTGCCGACCCTGCTGGTGCGCGGCATGAAGAGCGATATCGTCGATGACGATGGCGTTGATGACCTGCGCCGCCGCATCCCCGCGCTCGAGATCGCCGACATCCGCGGCGCCGGGCACATGGTGGCAGGGGACAGGAACGACGAATTCAACGGCGCGGTGATCGAATTCCTCAGCCGGGTCATGCCCCCGCGCTAGGGCTTGTCGCGCCCATAAGCGGGCAGGGCGAGGCCAAAGCGGATCGCCCAGCCGCGCAGGGCAAAGCCCGCCAGCGCCGCCCCGGTCCAGGCTAGCTCGCGCGGCAGGGCCAGCACCTCGCCCAGCGCGCAAAGGCTGGCGGCAAGGGCGGCGGCGGTCACGTAGAGTTCGGGCCGCATCAGGATCGAGGGACGTCCCGCCAGCACGTCGCGGATAATCCCGCCGACGCAGCCGGTGATCACGCCCATCAGCACGGCGGGAACGGGCGGCAGGCCATAGGTCAGCGCCTTGCCGGTGCCGAGCACGGCATAGACCGCAAGGCCTGCCGCATCGGCCCATTCGAGCAATTGCCCTTCCCACCAGCGGCGCGGGGTGAACCAGGCGAGCAGTGCAATGCCCAGGCAGACCGGCGCGACCCACGGATCGCGCACCCAGAACACCGGCGCGCCAATCAGCAGGTCACGCACCGTGCCGCCGCCAACGCCGGTGATGAGGGCAAAGAAAGCGAGCGTGACAAAGGTCTGCCGCAACCGCGCCGCCAGCAGCGCGCCGGACAGCGCGAAAACCGCTATGCCCAGCAGATCGAGCAAGGGGGGCAGGGTGGGGATCGCCTCGCCCGGCATGGAGGTCAATCTTCGACCAGTTCCTGCAAGCGCGACAGCAGCGCCAGGATGCGGGTCGCAGCCTCGGTGAACATGGCGACATCGTCGCGCTTGTTGTTGGCGCGGGCTTCCTTGGCGGCTTCGACATAGCCTTCCATGTCGGCCTCCAGCGCGTCGACCAGCATTTCGATCTCGTCGCCGGTCAGCTTGACGGTGTGGGCCTTGGACATTGGAGTTTCCTTGTATTGGGGGGAGGAATGTTAGCGGGAAATCGGCCGTCGTCGACGACGGAACAGCAATAGCGTGCCGATCAGGCAGCCGATCAGGGACAGAGCGGCAAAGCCGATCAGCAGCGGGTGATGGGTGTCCTCGCGGGTCTGGAGGTCCATGATGTGCAGCCCCCACATGAAGTCGAAGGTCCGCCACCAGCGGGTCCGCACGGCCTCGATCTGGCCGCTGGCCTGGCCGACATAGACGTGGGTGCCATCGGCCAGCACCACTTGCCAGGCGGCCACAGGCTTGCGGAAATCGAGCGGCGCCTGGTCCGCCGGGAACAGCCGCGCGGCGACCACCTGCTTGCCGCCAACGATCCCGGCGGCCACGGCAGCGCGGGCCTCGGCCTCGTCCACCGGGGGCAGCGGGCCGGCCTCGGGTCGCGCCAGGTCATAACGGGCCGTGGTGCCATCGGGCAGGGTGGCGAGCAGGATGGCCCGCCCGCGCTGCTGGATCAGGTGGCCTTCGCGTAGCTTGATGGCTACGCCATTGCCCCCGAAATCGACCGTCATGGCCCCAGCCGGGGGCTCGATCCGCAAGTGGTTGCCGCGCACTTCCTCGATCGGCCGGGCGACCATGACCAGGCCCGAGAGCGTCCACAGCAACAGCGGCACGCCCACCAGCCAGCCGAGCCAGATGTGCCAGCGGGCAAGGCGTTGCATGGGGGTACGGCGGGCCATGGTCAGCCTATGGCCCGCCTTCGTGTTCTATCGCAAGCCGGGATGGCGATCAGATGTGGATCGGCTTGCCCGTCACCGCCATGGCCGCTTCCTTCACCGCTTCCGAATGGGTCGGGTGCGCGTGGCAGGTATAGGCGATGTCTTCGCTCGTCGCGCCGAATTCCATCGCAAGCGCGGCTTCGCCGATCATCGTGCCGGCGACCGTGGCGATCGCCCAGACGCCCAGCACCTTGTCGGTCTTGGCGTCCGCAATCACCTTCACGAAGCCATCGGGCTCGTGGTTGGTCTTGGCGCGGCTGTTGGCCATCATCGGGAACTTGCCGACCTTGATCTCACCCTGTTCCTTCGCCTGCTCCTCGGTCAGGCCGACGCCGGCGAATTCGGGCAGGGTATAGACCACGCCGGGGATCACGGCATGATTGACGATGCCGGTGCCGGTGGCGATGTATTCGGCCACGGCGATGCCTTCGTCCTCGGCCTTGTGGGCCAGCATCGGACCCGGAATCACGTCACCGATTGCGCGCACACCGGCAACGCTGGTGCGGAAATCGTGGCCGGTTTCGATCTGGCCGCGCGCATTCAGTTCCAGCCCGATGTTTTCCAGGCCCAGGCCCGTTACGTTGGGACGGCGGCCGATGGCGACCAGCACGCAATCGGCTTCCAGCGTTTCGGCCGCGCCGCCCTTGGCCGGCTCGAGCGTCAGCGTGGCCTTCTTGCCCTTGACCGTCGCGCCGGTCACCTTGGTGCCGAGCTTCAGCTCCATGCCCTGCTTCTTGAAGATCTTGGCGGCTTCCTTGCGGATGTCGCCATCCATGCCGGGCAGCAGCTGGTCGAGGAATTCGACCACGGTGACCTTTGCGCCGAGGCGCCGCCAGACCGAGCCCATTTCCAGGCCGATCACGCCGCCGCCGATCACCACCAGGTGATCCGGCACCTTCGACAGCGCCAGCGCGCCGGTGCTGTCAACAATCACGCCCTTGTCGTTGTCGACCTCGACGCCCGGCAGCGGGGTAACGCTGGAACCGGTCGCGATCACCACTTCCTTTGCGGTGTAATCCTTCCCGGCAACCGTGATGGTGTGGGCGTCCTTGAACGTGCCGTGGCCTTTCAGCCAGTCGACCTTGTTCTTCTTGAACAGGAACTCGATCCCGCCGGTCAGGCCCTTCACCGCGTCGGCCTTGTCGGCCTGCAGCGCGGCGAGGTCGAGTTCGACCTTGCCCAGCTTCACGCCATAGCGCGCCAGCGTGCCGTTGGCAGCCTCGGCAAATTTTTCCGAACCGTGCAGCAGCGCTTTCGACGGGATGCAGCCGACGTTGAGGCAGGTTCCGCCCAGTGTCTCGCGGCTTTCCACGCAGGCCGTCTTCAGGCCCAGCTGGGCCGCCCGGATCGCACCGACATAGCCGCCGGGACCGGCGCCGATGAAGATCACGTCATAGTCGTATTCAGCCATGGTCCGGTCCTTAAAGGTCGATCAGCAGACGGGTCGGATCCTCGATCGCTTCCTTGATGATCTTCAGCGCGGTCACCGCCTCGCGCCCGTCGATCAGGCGGTGGTCATAGGACAGGGCGAGGTACATCATCGGCCGGATCACGATCTGCCCGTCACGGACCACGGGGCGGTCCTCGATCCGGTGCAGGCCCAGCACGGCCGACTGCGGCGGGTTGATGATCGGGGTGCTCATCAACGAGCCGAACACGCCGCCATTGGAAATGGTGAAGGTGCCGCCGGTCATGTCGGCCATGGTCAGCGCGCCGTCCTTGGCCTTCTTGCCATAGTCGGCAATCGCCTTCTCGATCTGGGCGAAGGACATGTCCTGCACGTCGCGCACCACCGGCACGACCAGGCCGTTGGGGGCCGAAACCGCCACCGACATGTCGACATAGGGGTGATAGACGATTTCGTCGCCCTCGATCCGGGCGTTGACCGCCGGAATGTCCTTCAGCGCCAGGCAGGCGGCCTTGGCGAAGAAGCCCATGAAGCCCAGCCGCACGCCGTGCTTCTTTTCGAAGGCGTCCTTGTAGGTGTTGCGGGCGGCGATCACCGCGCTCATGTCGCAATCGTTGAAGGTGGTGAGCAGCGCGGCGGTATCCTGCGCGTCCTTCAGGCGGCGGGCAACGGTCTGGCGCAGGCGGGTCATCTTGACCCGTTCCTCGCCGCGATTGCCGGACGGGGCCGGGGCGGCCGCGGCGGCGGGTGCCGGAGCGACAGCAGCCGGGGCAGCCGACTTGGCGGCAGCGGCGGCCAGCACGTCTTCCTTGGTCAGCCGGCCATCCTTGCCCGTGCCCTTGATCGCGGTCGGATCGACCCCGTGTTCCAGCACGGCGCGGCGCACGGCAGGCGAAAGCACGGCGGCGTCCGCCGCGACTGCCGGGGCCGGGGCAGCAGCCGGAGCAGGAGCAGGAGCTGGAGTCGGCCAGCGGCCGGGGCAGGCGCGGCAGGCGCACCGCTGCCCGCCTCGATCGTGGCGATCACGGCGCCGACGGCGACATTGTCACCGACCTGGGCCAGGTAATTGCCCATCACGCCGGCAACCGGGCTGGGCACCTCGACCGCGACCTTGTCGGTCTCGAGGCTGGCGATCGGCTCGTCGAGAGCGACGGCTTCACCGGGCTTCTTCAGCCATTCGCCGATGGTGGCTTCGGCCACAGATTCGCCCAGGGTGGGGACTTTTACTTCAGTCGACATATCGCAATTCCCAAATCCAAACCCGTTCGTGCTGAGCTTGTCGAAGCACTGTCCTGTTCTTTCACCGCCGCCAGAAGGAAATCAGCCCTTCGACAAGCTCAGGGCGAACGGTGCAAGGGGGTTAACTCTTCTTCTGTCTGCGGATCTCGCTCCGGACCGAGGTGCCAAGCGCGTGGCCGATCAGTGCGCCCTGCTCGCTGGCATGGCGGCTGGCGAGGCCCGTGGCGGGCGAGGCGCTGGCATTGCGGCCGGCATAGCGCGCGCGGGCGACCTTGCTCTTGGCGGCAGCAAGCGCTTCCTCGATCAGCGGTTCGACAAAGAACCACGAACCGTTGTTCTTCGGCTCTTCCTGGCACCAGACCACTTCTTCCAGGTTCTTCATCCGCGACAGGCGCAGGGCCAGCGGCTCACCCGGGAAGGGGTAGAGCTGTTCAAGGCGGATGATCTGGGTATCGGTGATCCCGGCGGCATCGCGGGCCTCCATCAGGTCATAGGCGACCTTGCCGGAACAGAGGATCACCTTGCGGGTATCCTGGTCCGCCGCACCGTTGCGGTCGGACAGGATACGCTTGAAGTGCGCCTCGCCCATGAACTCGCTCGCTTCGCTCTTGGCCATCGGATGGCGCAGCAGCGACTTGGGCGTCATGATGATCAGCGGCTTGCGGAACGGACGGTGCATCTGCCGGCGCAGCACGTGGAAGTAGTTGGCCGGGCTGGTGATGTTGCAGACCTGGATGTTGTCCTGGGCGCAGAGCTGCAGGAACCGTTCTAGCCGGGCCGAGGAGTGTTCCGGACCCTGGCCTTCGTAGCCATGCGGCAACAGCATGACGAGGCCGTTGGCCCGCAGCCACTTCGATTCCGACGAAGCGACATACTGGTCGATCATGATCTGCGCGCCGTTGGCGAAATCGCCGAACTGGGCTTCCCACAGCACCAGGGTTTTCGGATCGGCCAGGGCATAGCCATATTCGAAGCCCAGCACGCCGTATTCGCTCAAGGGGCTGTCGTGCACCTCGAACCGCCCATGCGGCACGGTCGAGAGCGGCACGTACTTGTGCTCGTCGGTCTGGTCGACCCAGACGGCGTGGCGCTGGCTGAAGGTGCCGCGCCCCGAATCCTGGCCCGACAGGCGCACGTTGTAGCCTTCCGAGGCGAGGCTGCCGAAAGCGAGCGCTTCGCCGGTCGCCCAGTCAAAGCCCTGGCCGGTGGCGAACATCTCGCGCTTGGCCTCCAGCACGCGGGCCAGGGTCTTGTGGATCGTCAGCCCTTCGGGAACCGTGGTCAGCGTGCGGCCCAGGCTGTCGAACAGCTTCTGTTCGATCCCGGTGGCGACGTTGCGGCGCGCGGTTTCGGGATCGGCCGGCTTGTTGAGGCCGGTCCAGCGCCCGGCGAACCAGTCCGCCTCGTTGGCCTTGTAACCCTTGGCGGCCTCGAACTCCTGCTCCAGCACCTGGGTGAAGCGCATCTCGTCTTCGGCGGCCCACGACTTGTCGATCACGCCCTGTTCGATCAGCCGGTTCGCATAGATCGTGCTGACGCCCGGATGCTGGCGGATCTTCTGGTACATCAGCGGCTGGGTGAAGCCCGGCTCATCGCCTTCGTTGTGGCCGAAGCGGCGATAGCACCACATGTCGACCACGATGTCGCGCCCGAAGGTCTGGCGATAGTCGATCGCCAGCTTGCAGGCGAAGGTCACGGCTTCAGGATCATCGCCATTGACGTGCAGGATCGGTGCCTGGACGCCCTTGGCGACGTCCGAGGGATAGGGCGAGCCGCGCGAGAACTGCGGGCTGGTGGTGAAGCCGATCTGGTTGTTGATGATGAAGTGGATGCAGCCGCCGGTGTTGTAGCCCTTCACGCCCGAGAAGCCGAAGCATTCCCAGACGATGCCCTGCCCGGCGAAGGCCGCGTCGCCGTGGATCAGGACGGGCAGCACCTGCTTGTGCTTCAGGTTGCCGTGCTCGTCGCGGCCAATGTCGTCGCGGAAGGCCTGCTGGGCGCGGACCTTGCCGAGCACCACCGGGTCCACCGTTTCAAGGTGCGACGGGTTCGGCACCAGGCTCATGTGCACCTTGATCCCGTCGAACTCGCGGTCGGTGCTGGTGCCGAGGTGATACTTCACGTCGCCCGATCCGCCGACATCCTCGGGGTTGGCCGTGCCGCCCGAAAACTCGTGGAAGATCACGCGGTAGGGCTTGGCCATCACGTTGGCGAGCACGTTCAGTCGGCCGCGGTGGGCCATGCCGTAGACGATCTCGCGCACGCCGCGCGCGCCGCCGTACTTGATCACGGCTTCCAGCGCCGGGATCATCGCTTCGCCGCCATCCAGGCCGAAGCGCTTGGTGCCGACGTACTTCTTGCCGAGGAACCGCTCGTACTGTTCGCCGCGGATCACCGCGCCCAGGATCGCCTTCTTGCCTTCGGGGCTGAAGTCGATCGACTTGTCGCCGCCCTCGATCCGCTCCTGGATGAAGCGGCGCTCCTCCACGTCGGCGATGTGCATGTATTCATAGCCGACCTTGCCGCAGTAATTGCGCTTCAGGATATCGACCAGCTCGCGCACCGTGGCCCATTCGAGGCCCAGCGTGCCGCCCAGGTAGACCTTGCGGTCCAGCGCCGCGCCGGAAAAGCCGTGATAGGCGGGGTCGAGGTCTGCCGGCAGGTTCTGGTGGCTGAGGCCCAGCGGGTCGAGATCGGCCCCCAGGTGGCCGCGCACGCGGTAGGTGCGCACCAGCATCATCGCCCGGATCGAATCCGCGGCGGCTTCCTCGATCGCGCGTGGATCCATGGCCGCGCCAGCTTTCGCGGCAGCGGCCTTGATCGCCACCTGCATCTGGGTGGGATCGAGCGCGGCGGTCAGGTCGTCAGACGCGGAGCGCCAGTCCGGCTTGGCCCACGACGGCCCCGGCTGTGGGTCGTCGGGGAGGAAATCGTGGAGTTCGTTACCCATGTGAGCTTGATCCCGGGGAGGACAAGCCGCCCGCACAGCCGCAGCCATGCAGGCGGCTGATCAGGTCAGACGCGTTCCTTGAGCACTTCGGCCAGGGTTTCACCCAGCAGGCTGGGCGAGGCCGAGACGCGGATGCCGGCGGCTTCCATCGCTGCGATCTTGCTTTCCGCATCGCCCTTGCCGCCCGAGACGATCGCCCCGGCGTGGCCCATGCGGCGGCCCGGAGGGGCCGTGCGCCCGGCGATGAAGCCGGCCATCGGCTTCTTGCGGCCGCGCTTGGCCTCGTCGATCAGGAACTGGGCGGCCTGCTCTTCAGCGTCGCCGCCGATTTCGCCGATCATGATGATCGACTTGGTCTCGTCGTCGGCCAGGAACAGCTCCAGCACGTCGATGAAGTTGGTGCCGTTGACCGGATCGCCGCCGATGCCGACCGCGGTGGTCTGGCCCAGGCCGATGTTGGAGGTCTGGAACACGGCTTCATAGGTGAGGGTGCCCGAGCGGCTGACGACGCCGACCGAACCCTTCTTGAAGATCGAGCCCGGCATGATGCCGATCTTGCATTCGTCGGGCGTCAGCACGCCGGGGCAGTTCGGACCGATCAGGCGCGACTTGGAACCCGACAGCGCGCGCTTCACCTTGACCATGTCGAGCACCGGAATGCCCTCGGTGATGCAGACGATCAGCTCGATCTCGGCATCGATCGCTTCCAGGATCGCGTCAGCCGCGCCCGGCGGCGGGACATAGATGCACGAGGCGGTCGCGCCGGTCGCCGCCTTGGCTTCGTGCACGGTGTCGAACTGCGGCAGGCCGATGTGGGTGGTGCCGCCCTTGCCGGGGGTCACGCCCGCAACCATCTGCGTGCCATAGGCCAGCGCCTGTTCGGTGTGGAAGGTGCCGGTGGCGCCGGTCATCCCCTGGGTGATGACCTTGGTGTGCTTGTTGATGAGGATGGACATATTCTTCTCCCTAACGTCATCCCGGCAAGCGCCGGGATCGTTGGCCAGCGGTCCCGGGTCGGGCCCGGGACGACGAGTTAACCCAGGCTCGGCTCGATCGCCTTGCAGGCGACCAGCAGTTCCTTGACCGCGTCGACCGAGACCTGGAAGTTGGCCTTGGCTTCGTCGTCGAGGGCGATTTCGATCACTTCCTCGGCGCCGTTCGCGCCGATCACCACCGGCACGCCGACATAGAGACCGTCGAGGCCATACTTGCCGTCAACGTGGACCGCGCAGGGCAGGATGCGCTTCTGGTCACCCAGATAGGCTTCGGCCATGGCGATGGCGCTGGTGGCCGGGGCGTAATAGGCTGAGCCGGTCTTGAGCAGGCCGACGATCTCGCCGCCGCCCGAACGGGTACGGGCGACGATCGCATCGAGGCGTTCCTTGGTCGACTTGCCCATCTTGACCAGGTCGGTAACGGGAATGCCGCTGACGGTCGAATATTCGAGCACCGGCACCATGGTATCGCCGTGGCCGCCCAGCACGAAGGCGTTCACATCCTTGACCGAGACGCCGAATTCCCAGGCGAGGAAAGTGGCGAAGCGGGCCGAATCGAGCACGCCGGCCATGCCGACCACCTTGTTGGCGGGGAGGCCCGAGAACTCGCGCAGCGCCCAGACCATCGCATCGAGCGGGTTGGTGATGCAGATCACGAAAGCGTCGGGGGCGTGCTGCTTGATGCCTTCGCCCACGGCCTTCATCACGCCGAGGTTGATGCCCAGCAGGTCATCGCGGCTCATGCCCGGCTTGCGCGGCACGCCGGCGGTGACGATCACCACATCGGCGCCGGCGATGTCGGCATAGTCGTTGGTGCCCTTGATATTGGCGTCAAAGCCTTCGATCGGGCCGCACTGCGCCAGGTCCAGCGCCTTGCCCTGGGGCATGCCCTCGGCAATGTCGAACAGGACGATATCGCCCATTTCCTTCTTCGCCGCGAGGTGGGCGAGGGTGCCGCCGATCATGCCGGCGCCGATGAGGGCGATCTTCTTGCGAGCCATAGTGAGACCTGTCCTTGTCCGTATTCGCGGGATCAGCGTCTGGCGTTCGGTCAGGCCCCAACCATCCCGCAAGGTGCAAGGGGCCGCCCGGCGGATTGCGGTGCCCTAAGCCCGCAAAAGGCCGATTGCAAGGCACGAAAAAGCCCTCGGTCCAATTATCTTTGCAATTGGTTCGCAATAGCATTTCGAGCGATGTGCGGCTAGCGCCGTAGCGGCAATGGTGCCTGGCGGGGCGGCGGTTCAGCCCGCCACGCGGCTCGGTTCGGTCGCGTCGCGTTCCTGCGCCAGCAGCATGGCGGCGAGGTAATCGGGCACCGCCCGGCTGAAATAATAGCCCTGGCCCAGGGTACAACCCGCCGCCTTGACCGCATCGACCTGCTCGACCGTTTCAAGACCCTCGGCCACGATTTCCATGTCGAGCGTGGCGGCGATCCCCGAAACGGCACGGATGATCGCGTCGCTCTTCTTGCCGACGTTGGGCCCCGAAACGAAGCTGCGGTCGACCTTGATCTTCCCGAACGGATACTTGTTGAGATAGCCGAGCGAGGAATAGCCGGTCCCGAAATCGTCGAGCGCGAACTTGACCCCCGCGGCCGAAAGCTCGGCCATGAAGTCTTCGGTCTGCTGCGAATGGTCAAGCAGCACGGTTTCGGTGATTTCCAGTTCCAGCCGGTGCGGCGGCAGACGCGCCTCGCGCAGGGCATTGAGGATGCCCAGCGCCGCGCCCGGTGCCTTCAGTTGCAGCGGCGAAAGGTTGACCGCCACGGTCACATCGTCGGGCCAGGCGGCAGCGGCCTTGGCGGCCTGGGCGGTGATCCAGTTGCCCAGGGTGATGATCGCGCCGGTTTCCTCGGCCACGGGGATGAATTCGTCGGGCCGCAGTTCGCCCTTCTCGGGATGGAACCAGCGCACCAGCGCCTCGAAGGCGCGGATCCGGCCGGTCGCCAGCTCGACGATCGGCTGGAAGAAGATCGACAGCTCGTCGCGTTGCAGGGCGAGGCGCAGTTCCGCCTCGATTTCACGCCGGCGGACGAGGTCGCGGCTCATCGACGGGTCATAGAAGCTGACCTGGTTCCGCCCGTTGACCTTGGCATGATAGAGCGCGAGGTCCGCGCCCTGCATCACGCTTTCGAGGTCCGGACCGTCATCGGGCAGGATCGCCACGCCCATCGAGCACGAGATTTCCAGCCGGTCCTCGTCCAGCCGCATCGGCCGGGTCACTTCGGCCAGCAGGGCCAGGGCAACGGTTTCCACCTCGCGCCGGTCGCGCACATCGCAGGCCAGGATGAATTCGTCACCGCCAAACCGGCCGATCACCGAATGGACCTTGGCCTGGCTGCGCAGCCGCTGGGCCACCTCGTTCAGCACCCGGTCGCCGACCTGGTGGCCGAGGGCGTCGTTCACTTCCTTGAACCGGTCAAGGTCGAACCAGAACAGCGCGGTGCGCGTCTCGTCACTGCGGCGCGAAAGGTGATCGACCAGAAAGTGGTTGAGGCCGGCCCGGTTGAGCAGCCCCGTGACCACGTCGGTGCGGGCCAGCTGCTGCATCTTCTCGGCCAGTCGGGCGCTGGTTTCGGCCGCGCCGATCGAATCGCGCAGGGTGCGGAAGATCTGCATCGAGATCGACATCATCCCCAGGAAGCAGATCACGATCGCCACGGCGAGCGTGCGCGCGGCCAGATCGCCGGTGGACCACAGCGCCACGCAGATCGGCGTAAAGGTCAGCACCATGCCGGTGACCGAGATCACCGGCCGGCCGGCATTGCGCGTGGCCATGCCGGCGGCATAGCCGATGGCGAAGCACAGCATCAGCATCTGCGCGATCAGCGGGATCTCGTACCAGATCGTCAGCGCGGCGAAGACCCCGACGGTGGCGGTGAAGCTGAAGGCGCCAAGCTCGTACAGCAGTTCCAGCCAGCGGGTATCGCGCACTTGCAGGCGGGGCAGGCCATAGGCCATGGCAACGCGCGCGACGCCGATCAGCGAGAGCAGGATCGCCACGTTCCAGATGACGGGATTGCCGGCGTAATTCGCCGCGACCAGCGCGGCAATGATGCCATTGGCGGCACCGGCGGTCAGCGATCCGGGATTGGTATAGAGGTTTTCGACCAGGGTCCTTCGGACCCGGTCGTCAAGGGCATTGGTGCGAAACAGCACCCGCAACACGGTTCGCCAGCGCCTGATGGCATGCTCCTCTTGGTACCAGCCTGCGGCTTAGCGCGCAGAGGTCACTGAATGGTTAAGGCTGGCTTACCGAAAGGTTGCTTCAGTCGTTGGTGGGTTCGACCCGGGCGGCCAGCGCCCCGGCCAGCCGCCGGTCAAGCGTGCGGCAGATCCCCAGCCAGTGGCGATAGGCCGCCCGGTCGCCCCGGAAGAAGGCCTGTTCGGCATTGGCCTTGGCCACCCGCGCGGCGCCCAGGCCGTGCTGGGCAAAATGCTTGAGCGCGGCGCGCAGTTCGGCGCTGTGGCGGAGATCGGCAGGGTGCGAACCATTGTCGTTGGCGGCGCGGCCCAGAACCCGCGCGGTGAAGCGCGTGCCCAGCACCCGGGCCAGCGGAGGACGGGCGGCGGCGAAATGAATGGTCATGGCTTCGGCCCTGCGGTGGTTCAACGGAACCGTGGCTCTAGCGATGCGGACCTAAGGCTTGGTGTGGCACTATGGTTGCCAAAGGTTAACCAGGACCGGTGGTGGCCCTGCGGATCAGGTGCCCGGCTGGGCAATCCAGCGGCCGGAGTTCTGGTATTCGGGCCGTACACCGTTGTCCTGCGGCAGGTTTTCGCCGCGATAGAGCGCCTCGCCGCCGCGCTGCTGCACTTCGGGGGCATAAGCTGGAGCCGCGGCGGGGCGGCTCTGGCCGGCCGGGATCGGCTCCGCGCTGCGCGCGGAGATCAGTCCGGCCTCGAACGCGCGTTGCAGCGCCAGCGGATCGAGCGCGGCGTCGGCCTGGCGATCGGCCGCGGCGCTGCGGGCATGGGGCGCGGCGACCGGCTCGCCGCCGGCATAGGCGAAGCGGAAGGCGCCCGGCTCGCCCGCGCGGCCGGTGAAGCGATAGAACCGGTGCGCGCCGACGGTGATGATGTGGCGCAGGCTGGGCGCCCAATAGGGGTAGATCGCGATGGTGTGATAATGCGTCGCCAGGCCCACCGAGCGTTCGACATAGCCAGCCAGCGCGGCGCGGGCGACATTCTCGGCGCGCAGCCAGAACATCCGGTTGGGTGCCTTGGCCAGCGATCCGTCGCAGGTGAAGCTGAACTGGCAGCCGGTGCTCCGCTCCGATCCCTGATAGACCACGCCGCAGACCGTGTTCGGATAGCTGGGATGGGCCACCCGGTTCAGCACCACCTGGGCCACGGCGCGCTGGCCCTGGTCGCTTTCGCTGCGCGCCTCGTAATAGATCGCGGCGGTCATGCATTGCAGCGCGCGGGTGCGGTCGACGCCCGAATTGTCGATCCGCAGCGAGCGGGCGATCGGCCCGGCACGCTCGTCGATGAACACGCGCCCGCCATCGGCATCGCTCTGCATCCCCGGCACCAGCGGGGGCAGTTCCTCGTCGGTGGCGAGGTAGTAGAAGGCCGAGCCGGGGAAGCTGTCACCCGCGCGCTCGAAGGGCATCGGCTCCACGGTCACCTCGGCCGATCCGGCATTGCCGATGCTCAGCGCCGACCAATCGCCCGGCGCGGCGAAGGCCGGTACGCCAAAGGCCGCCAGCAGCACCAATGCCCGCCGCCCGCGATGCCGCCGCCGCATCCGCCAGGCCAGCGTCGGCACCCGCCCACGGCTCAGCCGCGCGCCGAAATCGCGCGGCCTGGGCTCAAGGGACGTGAGCTGAAGGGATAAGGGCAGGCTGGTCGGCATCGCTTTCCTGGTTCGGTTACGCGCAGAGCGCGTAGCCAAGACGGGGGCCAGCCCGCCACCGCGCAGATCGCGCCGTGCCGAAGCGGGACGGGTTCGGGGCATAGCCTTAAGCGGTTAAGAAAAGGCCGCAGGCTTGCCACGCCAGCGTGTCGGGACTAGTAACGCGCTACGTCACGGGTTGTCCGGTGAAGGCCGGACCTAAGAGGGAAGGGGGTTCAAATCCCCCGCTGCCCCCGCAACTGTGACCGGGGAGCCAAGCCTCCACATGCCACTGGTTTTCGGACTGGGAAGGCGGGGCAAGGCGATGATCCGGGAGCCAGGAGACCTGCCTGAGACGGTCGTTCCGCAGCCGGGCGGGGTGTACCGGAATGCAGCAGAGGACCCGCAATGGCGCGGGCCCTTCCGCCATGAACGGCGCAACGTTCATGACGGGAGTATTGCGTGTGAAATATCTGTTCTTGCTGACCTGTTCCCTCGCCATTGCCGCTCCGGCTCTGGCCCAGGATGCCGCGCCGGAGGATGACGGCGCGAAAGTCATCGTGCTGACCCATCCGGTCCGGGAAAGCTACATCACGGTGCTGGGCACGGGCTGGCGCGACCGGATCGTGTCGAACGGCCAGTCGATCAGCATTGTCGGGCAGGACGAGATCGCCGCCATCCAGGGCCCCGACCTCACCCGCGTGCTGGAACGCTTGCCGGGTGTCTCGCTCGCCCGGTCGGGCCCGCTCGGCAGCCAGACCAGCCTGTTCGTGCGCGGAGCCAATTCGCAGCAGGTGGTGGTGACGCTGGACGGCGTGCGGCTGGCCGATGTCGCCGCGCCGTCGGGCGGGTTCGATCTCGGCACGCTGGTGCCCGCGGGGATCGGCAAGATCGAACTGCTGCGCGGATCGAACTCGGTGGTCTGGGGAGCAGACGCGATCGGCGGGGTGCTGGCCCTGACCAGCGCCGGGGCCGACGGGGTGCGCGGCGGGATCGAATATGGCGCCAACGATACGCTGAGTGCCGATCTGTCGCTGGGCACTAGCTCCGCTGGCCGGGGCATCGCGTTCAGCGGCGGCCATGTCCGCAGCGATGGCATTTCGGCCTTTGCCGGCGGGACCGAGCCGGACGGCTTCCGCCAGTGGCACGGCAGCCTGAACGGCTTTGCCGATCTGACCAGAAAGCCTGACGCTGAAGGCCGTGGCCCGCTATGCCGACAGCCGGGTCGATTTCGACGGCTTCCCGCCGCCCGCCTATGCCTTCGCCGATACGCCGGAGTACCAGACCACGCAGCAGGCCTCGGGCCGGGTCTGGCTCGACTACGCGGCGGGTGAAACTGCGCTGCGGTTGGGCCTGGCCTATGCCGATACGCGGCGCGACTATTTCGATGCGCCCAGCAGCACGGCACCCAACTTTGCCACGGCTGGCCGATCCTGGCGGGCCGATCTCGGCGGCAAGCTCGACCTGAGGCAACGATTTCACGCTCAACTTTGGCGCGGACAGCGAATGGACCCGCTTCTCGACCAGCTTCGATGCCCAAAAGGACGCGCGCCTGTCCTCGGCGCACCTGCTGCTGGGCTATGCCGCCAACGGGCTGAACCTTTCCGCCGGGCTGCGGGTCGACGATCACGACCGGTTCGGCACGCACTGGACCTTCGGGGCCAACGGCTCGGTCGAACTGGCTGACGACCTGCGCCTGCGGGCTTCCTATGGCGAGGGCTTCAAGGCGCCGACGCTGTACCAGCTCTATGGCTTCGGCGGGAACGTGGCGCTGCGGCCCGAGACCAGCCGGGCCTATGATGCGGGCCTCGAATTTGGCGACCGCAACGGCTGGCGGCACCTGGCGGTTACCCTGTTCCGCCGCGACAGCACCAACCTGATCGACTATGTCTGGCCCGCCGGATACTTCAACACCGGCCGCACGCGCGCCGAGGGGGTCGAGGTGGAGGCAGGCTGGAGGTTCAGCGAGAAGTTCGCCCTGCGCGCCGCCTATACGCACCTGAAAGCGACCGACCGGGTGACCGGCAAGGACCTCGCCCGCCGCCCGCGCGATGTGCTGAGTGCCGGGATCGACTGGGAAACGCCGCTGGCCGGGCTGAAGCTGGGGGCGGACCTGCGCGTGGCGGGCAGCAGCTTTGACGATCGTGGCAATTTCACGCGGCTGGCCGGCTATGAAGTGGTCACGCTGCGCGCCAGCGCTGCCGCTGGGCGAACGGCTCGAGCTTTATGGCCGGGTCGAGAACCTGTTCGACAAGCAGTACCAGACGGTCGCCGGATACGGCACTTATGGCCGCTCGGCCTATGCCGGGCTGCGGGTGAAGTGGTGAAGCGCTGGGGCAGCCTCTTGGCGCTGGTGGCGGCCCAGGTGCTCGGCGCCTGCACCGCTGCCCCCGCGCGCGAGGCTGCTCCGCCTCATCCGACAATCGTCAGCCTCAACCCCTGCACCGATGCGATCCTCGCCGAGGTTGCCGATCCGGCGCAGCTGCTGGCGATCTCGCATTACAGCCACGATCCGGCCAGCAGTTCGCTGGGCGTGGCGGCTGCCCGCCCGTTCCGCTCGACCGGCGGCAGTGTCGAGGAAGTGCTGGCGCTGAAGCCCGCGCTGGTGGTCGATGGCAATTTCACCCCGCCCGCCACCCGCGCGGCGCTGGAACGGCTGGGACTGAAACTCGAGCAGGTGCCGATTGCCGCGACCGTGCCCGACAGCATTGCCCAGATCCGCCGCCTTGCCGTGCTGGCCGGACACCCCGAACGCGGCGAGGCGCTGGTCCGGCGGATCGAGATCGCGCTAGCCGCCAGCCGCGCGCCCGCCGGGGGACCCGTACCCGCAATCGTCTGGCAGGGCGGCGGGATCGTGGCGGGGGAGGGGACGCTCATCTCCGACCTCCTGACCCATACCGGCTTCCGCAACATCGCTGCCGCACGCGGCCTCGCCCAGGCCAGCCACCTGCCGTTGGAGGACATGCTGGCCAATCCGCCGCGCGTGATCCTGGCGGCGGGCAACAGCCACGGCGAGGAGGACCGCCTGCTCGGCCATCCCGCGCTCGCCCGGCTCAAGGGCACCACCCGCGCGCCGCTCGACCCCGCGCTGCTGTGGTGCGGCGGGCCGACCATTCCGAAAACGCTGGCCCGGCTGGCCGAAGTGCGGCGATCCATTCCCCTCCCGCCTGCGGGAGGGGTCAGGGGAGGGCGTGTCTGGCAAGGTGGGACAACATTCCCTCCCCCAGCCCCTCCCGCAGGCGGGAGGGGGGCCAGATGACCCGCCCCATTCCGCTCCTGCTCGCCGCGCTGGCGCTGGCCCTGCCGCTCTCGCTGCTGGCCGGGCGGGTCTGGATCGATCCCTTTGCGCCATTGGGCAGCGAGGCCAGCCTGATCCTCGCCGAATTGCGCCTGCCGCGCGCCTTGCTGGCCGTGCTGCTGGGCGCCGGGCTGGGCGCTGCCGGGGCGGCGATGCAGGGCTACCTGCGCAACCCGCTGGCCGATCCCGGCCTGTTCGGGATTGCGCCCGGCGCGGCGCTGGGCGCGGTGCTGAGCTTCTGGACCGGCTGGGCCAGCACTGGCTGGGCGCTGCCGGCCTTCGCGCTGGCCGGGGCGGCGGGGGCCATGCTGCTGCTGACGATCATTGCCGGGCGAAATGGCGGGGTGGTGCTGTTCACACTCGCCGGAATGATGATCGCCAGCCTGGCCGGGGCCTTGATGAGCCTTGCAATCAGCCTGTCTCCCACACCCTTCGCCATGAGCGAGATCGTGACCTGGCTGATGGGCGCGCTGACCGACCGGTCGTGGCGCGAGGTGTGGATCGCCGCGCCGCTCACCCTCGCCGGGATCGCCGTCCTGCGCGCCGCCGGGCGCGGGCTTGACGCGCTGACCCTGGGCGAGGCGGCGGCCCGTTCGCTGGGGCTCGATCCGCGCCGGCTGCAAGTGCTGCTGGTGCTGGGCGTTGGGCTGACCGTGGGCGGCGGCGTGGCCGTGGCCGGGATCATCGGCTTTGTCGGGCTGATGGTGCCGCATTTCGTGCGGCCCTTCGCCGATGGCCGTCCCAGCCGCCTGATCGTGCCATCGGCGCTGGCGGGGGCGCTGCTGGTGCTGGTGGCCGATTGCCTGTGCCGGGTGCTGCCGCTGGCCGGGGGCGAGCTGCGGCTGGGCATCGCGCTCAGCCTGCTGGGCGCGCCGTTCTTCCTCCACCTGCTGCTGCGGCTGCGGCGGGAGCTGGTGTGATGCTGGCGGCCGAGTGCCTCGTCCTGCCCGGCCGCCTGCATGGCGTGTCGCTAGGCTTTCGCCCCGGCGAGGTGACCGCGATCTGCGGGCCGAACGGTGCGGGCAAGTCCAGCCTGCTGTCCTGTCTGGCGGGCCTCACCCTGCCGCAATCCGGCGTGGTCATGCTCGACGGCGCGCCGCTGGCCACCCTGCCGCCCGAAGCGCGCGCGCAGGCGATCGGCTATCTGCCGCAGGTGGCCGAAGTGGCCTGGGATATCAGCGTGCAGACCCTCGCTGGCCTCGGTCGCCTGCCCTGGCGGACCAGCGCGGCCGAGGATGCCGCCGCGGTCGATGCCGCGCTGGCCGCGCTCGACCTGCTGCCGCTGGCCTGGCGCCCGGTCACGCAGCTTTCGGGCGGGGAACGCGCCCGCGCGCTGCTGGCCCGGGTGCTGGCCGGAACCCCGCGCTGGTTGCTGGCGGACGAGCCGCTGGCCAGCCTTGATCTCGCGCATCAGCTTGCCCTGCTGGCCCACCTGCGCGCCTGCGCCAATGGCGGCTCTGGCGTGGTGCTGGTGCTGCACGATCTGGCGCTCGCCATGAACCATGCCGACCGGGTGCTGGTGCTCGATCATGGCGGCCTCGTTGCCGATGGTCCGCCCGAGCTGGCCCTGTCCGAGCCGGTCCTGGCGCAGGTCTGGGGCGTCAACGCGCGCTGGCTTGGCGCACCGGGCCAGCGCGCGCTGCAGATCTGACCTACCAGAGCTTGGGGCGCTGCTCGGGCGGGATGTAAAGCTTGTCGCCCGGCTTCACGTCGAACGCCTTGTACCAGGCCTCGATGTTGCGCACCGGCCCGATTGCGCGAATGTGGTCCGGGCTGTGCGGATCGGTGGTCACCTGCTGGCGCAGGGCGTCTTCGCGGCCCTTGCCGCGCCAGGCATTGGCATTGGCGAGGAAGAAGCGCTGATCGCCGGTCAGCCCGTCGATCACCGGTGCCTCCTTGCCATTCAGCGAGCGGCGATAGGCGTCATGCGCCACCAGCAGCCCGGCGAAGTCCGCGATGTTCTCGCCCATGGTCAGGTCCGGGTTGACGAAGGCACCCGGCGCCACCTCGTACTTGGCATATTGCGCGCCAAAGATCTTGGCCTGGGCCTCGAACCGTTCGCCATCGCCTTCGGCCCACCAGTCGCGCACCGCGCCATGGGCGTCGATCTTGCGGCCCTCATCGTCGAACCCGTGGGTGATCTCGTGCCCGATCACCGTGCCGATCGCGCCATAGTTCACCGCATCATCGGCATTGAGGTCGAAGAACGGAGCCTGCAGCACGCCGGCCGGGAACACGATCTTGTTTTCCAGCCCGCCGTTATAGGCGTTCACCGTCTGCGGGTTCATGCCCCATTTCTTGCGATCGACCTTCTTGCCCAGGTCCGCCATGGCATATTCGGCATTGAATACCCCGGCCCGCTGGACATTGCCGTAAAGGTCGCCCGCGTCGATCTGCAGGGCGGAATAGTCGCGGAACTTGTCGGGATAGCCGACCATCACGTCCATCCGCGCCAGCTTTTCCAGCGCGGCTTCCTTGGTCCGGGCGCTCATCCAGTCATTGCTGCGGATCCGGTCACCCATTGCCAGCTTGAGGTTGGCAACCAGCGCTTCCATCTTGGCCTTGGCCTCGGGCGGGAAGTGCAGCTTGACGTAATCCTGGCCCACCAGTTCGCCCAGCGAATTGTCGACCAGCGAGGTCGCCCGCTTCCAGCGCGGCTGGATCGAGGAAACGCCGGACAGGGTGCGGGTGAATTCGAACCGGCTCTCGACCATCGCCTTGGTCAGATAGGGCGAGGCCTGGTGCGCCAGGTGGAATTCCTGCCACAGCTTCAGCACGTCGAGCGGGGTCTTCTCGTAAATCGCCGCCAGATCGCGGATCGCGGTCTTTTCCGCGGCGATCAGCCGCTGCTGCGGGGGAATCTTCGCCCCTTCGAACAGCGCGACCCATTCGATCCCCGGCGCAAACATCGCCAGTTCCGGGCTGCTCATCGGATTGTTGAGCTTGGTGATGTCGCGCCGTTCGGCCGCGGCCCAGCTCTTTTCGGCCACGGCCGTTTCAAAGGCCATGATCTGGTCGGCGGCCTTGCCCGGATCGGCCACGCCCAGCTTGCGCAGGGTGCGCTCGATATAGCCGCGATAGGCCTTGCGCTGCGGCTCGAACTGCTTGCTCAGATAGTATTCCCGGTCGGGCAGGCCCAGCCCGCCCTGGCTGAGGTACAGCGAGTTCATCGTCGGATCGGCCGTGTCGGCATAGGCGAAGGTCTCGATCAGCGTCACGCCGAAGCGGCCATTGGTGGCCCCCATGTAGCGCGCGAAATCGCGCTTGGTCTGGATCGCGCGCACCGCCGCGACGTCGGCCAGCAGGGGCTTGAGGCCGATCTGCTCGATCCGTGCCTCGTCCATGAAGCTGGCGTAAAGCGCGCCATACTTGGTCCCCGTGCCGCCGCTCAGCATGTCCTTCAGGTTGTTCTGGGTGCGGTCGATCACCTCGATCCAGCTGCCGGTCACCGGGCGGTCGGCCGGGATCGGGGTCCGGTCGGCCCAGGCCCCCCAGGCGTAACGGTCAAAGGCATCGCCCGGCTTGACCGACAGGTCGCGGAAGCCGAGATCCACGCCCCAGGTGCCATAGACCGGCTTGCCCGGCACGGCAGCGGTGGCGGGCGCGGCGGCATCCGGGGCCGGAGCGCTCTGGGCCCGGGCTGGCAGGGTGAGTGCGGGTGTCAGCGCCAGGGTGGCGGCAGCAGCGAGCAGCTTCGGAAAAAGCCTGGTCTTCATGATGTTCCCCTTCCCGGCGCACCGGCACCGTTGGCCAGAGCCTCGCGCGCAGGGGCGGGGCGTGTCAATCCCGGTTGTCGAACCGGGTCAATGGTTGGGCGGGCACTGGGACATGGCCTTCCGGCCCCCTTGCGGGAATCGAACATATCTGGAACAGCGTGCGGCATGTCGCAGTCAAAAATCGTCGTGCGCGGCGCGCGCGAGCACAACCTCAAGGGCTTCGATGTCGAGCTGCCGCGCGACAGCCTGATCGTGATCACCGGCCTGTCGGGCTCCGGCAAGTCGAGCCTCGCCTTCGACACGATCTATGCCGAGGGGCAGCGGCGCTATGTCGAGAGCCTGTCGGCCTATGCGCGCCAGTTCCTCGAGATGATGCAGAAGCCCGATGTCGAGCATATCGACGGCCTGTCGCCCGCCATCTCGATCGAGCAGAAGACTACCAGCCGCAACCCGCGCTCGACCGTCGCCACGGTGACCGAGATCTATGACTACATGCGCCTGCTCTGGGCGCGGACCGGCGTGCCCTACAGCCCCGCGACCGGGTGAGCCGATCAGCGCGCAGACCGTCAGCCAGATGGTTGACCGGGTCATGGCCCTGCCCGAGGGGACCCGCGCCTACCTGCTCGCCCCCGTGGTGCGCGGGCGCAAGGGCGAATACCGCAAGGAGCTGGCCGAATGGCAGAAGGCCGGCTTTACCCGCGTGCGGATCGACGGGGAGTTCTACCCGATCGAAGAGGCCCCCGCGCTCGACAAGAAGTACAAGCATGACATCGAGGTGGTGGTTGACCGGATCGCCGTGCGGGAAGGGATCGAGACCCGGCTGGCGGACTCCTTCGAACAGGCGCTGAAGCTGGCCGACGGGCTGGCCTATATCGACCTGGCGGATACGACGGTGGCCGAAGCGCTTGCCCCTCTCCCAACCCTCTCCCCTGAAGGGGAGAGGACTAAGTCCCCCTCCCCTTCAGGGGAGGGGTTAGGGGCGGGGCAGTCGATCGGCCAGATGAAAGGCGCCCAGCTCCCGCCCAACCGCATCGTCTTCAGCGAAAAGTTCGCCTGCCCCATCTCCGGCTTCACCATCGAAAGCCTGGAGCCGCGGCTGTTCTCGTTCAACGCGCCGATGGGCGCCTGCCCGGCCTGCGACGGGCTGGGGGAGAAGCTGCTGTTCGATCCCCAACTGGTCGTCCCGAACGAGGCGCTCTCCCTCAAGCAGGGCGCGGTCGTGCCCTGGGCGAAGAGCAACCCGCCGTCGCCCTATTACATGCAGGTGCTGGCCAGCCTCGCCGCCGAATTCGGCTTCAGCCTGGACACGCCCTGGCAGGATCTGCCGGTCGAGGTGCGGATCGTGATCCTCCACGGCACGGCGGGCCGCCCGGTCAACCTCACCTTCATCGACGGGAAAAAGGCTTACACGGTCAAGAAGCCGTTCGAAGGGGTGATCGGCAACCTCAACCGCCGCATGCTGCAAACCGAAAGCGCCTGGATGCGCGAGGAGCTGGGCAAGTTCCAGACCGCCCAGCCGTGCGAGGTGTGCGAGGGCAAGCGGCTCAAGCCCGAGGCGCTCTCGGTCAAGGTCGGCGGGGCGGACATCTCCTCCATCACCCGGCTCTCGGTCTCCGATGCGGTCGAATGGTTCGGCGCGCTCGATGGCCAGCTGACCAGCCAGCAGAGCCAGATCGCCCGCGCGATCCTGAAGGAAATCAACGAGCGGCTGGGCTTCCTCAACAACGTCGGGCTCGATTACCTCAACCTTGACCGGACCTCCGGCACCCTGTCGGGCGGGGAGAGCCAGCGCATCCGCCTCGCCAGCCAGATCGGCTCGGGCCTATCCGGCGTGCTCTACGTGCTCGACGAGCCGAGCATCGGCCTCCACCAGCGCGATAACGACATGCTGCTCGCCACGCTCAAGCGCCTGCGCGACCTCGGCAACACGGTGATCGTGGTCGAGCATGACGAGGACGCGATCCGCGCGGCTGACCATGTGGTCGATCTGGGGCCGGGGGCGGGGGTCCACGGGGGTGAGATCGTGGCGCAAGGCACCCTGGCAGACATCCTCGCCGCGCCCGGCAGCCTCACCGGCCAATACCTCTCCGGCGCGCGCAAGATCGAGGTTCCGAAGACGCGCCGCAAGGGCAATGGCCACCACCTCACCGTCCACAATGCCCGCGCCAACAACCTCAAGGGGGTCACGGCGCAGATCCCGCTCGGCACCTTCACCTGCATTACCGGGGTTTCGGGCAGCGGCAAGTCCAGCCTCACGCTCGATACGCTCTATGCCAGCGCCGCGCGCACCCTGAACGGCGCGCGGGTGATCGCGGGCGCGCATGACAAGGTCACCGGGCTGGAATTCTGCGACAAGGTGATCGAGATCGACCAGAGCCCGATCGGCCGCACCCCCCGCTCCAACCCCGCCACCTATACCGGCGCCTTCACCCAGATCCGCGACTGGTTCGCCGGCCTGCCGGAGAGCGAGGCGCGCGGGTACAAGGCCGGGCGGTTCAGCTTCAACGTCAAGGGCGGCCGCTGCGAAAAGTGCCAGGGCGACGGCCTGATCAAGATCGAGATGCACTTCCTGCCTGACGTTTACGTCACCTGCGAGGAATGCGGCGGCAAGCGCTACAACCGCGAAACGCTGGAGGTGAAGTTCAAGGGCCACTCGATCGCCGACGTGCTCGACATGACGATCGAGGACGCGGAAGAGTTCTTCAAGGCCGTCCCCCCGATCCGTGACAAGATGCACATGCTGAACGAGGTCGGCCTCGGCTACGTCAAGGTCGGCCAGCAGGCCACGACCCTGTCGGGCGGGGAGGCGCAGCGGGTAAAACTGGCCAAGGAACTCAGCCGCCGCTCAACCGGGCAGACGCTCTACATCCTCGACGAGCCGACCACCGGGCTGCACTTCGAAGACGTCCGTAAACTCCTTGAAGTGCTCCACCGCCTGGTCGATCAGGGCAATTCGGTGGTCGTCATCGAACACAATCTCGATGTGATCAAGACGGCGGACTGGATCATTGATCTGGGGCCGGAAGGTGGCGTCAGGGGTGGGGAGATCGTGGCTGAGGGAACACCCGAGGAAGTCGTCAAAGTCAAACGCAGCTTCACCGGTCAATACCTCGCCCCGCTCCTGGCCCGCCGGGCGGAAACCTCTGTATGACGACAACTGAAGGCCTGCCCCGGGCTTGACCCGGGGTGGTGGTGATCGAACACAACCTCGATGTGATCAAGACGGCGGACTGGATCATTGATCTGGGGCCGGAAGGTGGCGTGCGGGGTGGGGAGATTGTTGCGGAGGGTACGCCTGAACAGGTGGTGAAGGTGGAGCGGAGCTTTACGGGGCGGTATTTGGCAACGCTGTTGAGATGATGGCTTAAAAAGCCATTTGCCCTTGATTTGTCTCATCCAAACGGATCAGTCCGACCAATAGCCATTGGTTAGAAGTGCCGTACTCGATGTTTCGACGGCTGTGCGTACTAAAACCAAGTGCTAGGCCTGCATTAAAATATTGGTGCTCGTATTTATCTCGCAATATTTCAATTGCTCGCTTCTCACCATACTCGTGTTCAAATCTATTGAAAGCAGCCGACGTTTCCCAATCGTCGCATTCATGTCGGCGTGATATATTGTTCTGGTCCTTCCAGTTAACAATGAATCGCATCCGACAGGGTTTGAGGGGTTCAGCCGTTTGATCTAAAAATGAAAGCTGGTTAGAAAGCGCACGATGTTTGATTGCTTCGTCGGCAAGTTCATGGTCAGATTTTGCAATCGCACTTATCACGATGCTTTTAGGACGTATTAACGTCAAGGACTCGCGTCTAGAGTTTGCTTCTTCAAATGATTCTCGAACAAGAGGAGCAAGGAAGCGCGCCCTTTCGCTAGCCTTTAGCTTGTTGGTTGTCTTAATCGTGTCAGCCACAACTTTCTGACTTTCGGCTCTTCTATCCTCCTCAGGCGGGACGAAGTCATATGAAATCCATTGCCACCGGCCAAACTTTTGACTGTCATTCAGAATTCTGAATGGGACTGGATACTGTCGGCGCCATTTTTGATCTCGACCCACTCCGGCGCAGCAAACAGTCTCAAAATACTTGCTCGACCTGTGCGGTTGCGCCTTGATCAGAATGACGCATTCGTCCGGTTGCTGCTTCTTTGCTTGCACCCTCACGAACTCCCAGATGCCTCACAGAGCAGCTTAGGCGCATTTGCAATTGATCTGCAACGATTTTTCTATGGCAGGTTAGTTGATCACGCTCATAACACATCAGGCAGATTTTTTTGCCTTCCGCCAAGGCCTCGATTTCTGTCAGGGCCCATTGTGCGGCCTCGGAGGCCATCACTTTTGCAAATATTTCGCGGAAGCGTTCAAAGTTTCCACTTCGTGCCGCCTCTCGACCCTCCTTCGGATCTCCAAGTTCAGGAATGTGGATGTAGTCAATCCCGGCCTCAATCAAGGCAAGCGAGAGCGCGGATTTTGAAAAACCCGGACGTCGTGACTGCGCCCTGTCTCTGATATCAACTAAGTGATCAACACCTGCAATCTTAAGCGTGGCGATAAAGTCATCCAAGCTTGCGCGCTCGTAGCCAATCGTTGCGATCACGACATTTCCCCTTGTGAGCGCCTCAGATACGCGTGGTGCATTGAGAAGGCGTTAACCAGACTTTCCGCGTTCCGGAAAGCAGGAATACATGCTGTGCCAGCAATTTGGAGATCGGCCGCGTCGTTTCAGTCACACCAAGCCGATGCTGGACAGGCCATGGTCGTCCACCTCACCCTAAGTGCGAATGACCATTGCTTTCATATGAGGCAAAAAGCCCGCTCAACGATCTCTCGGAGCGGGCTTTCCGTATAGGGCGCGGGATTCGAACCCGCGGCACCCCGAAGGGTGCGTCCGCTTTTCAGGCGGGTGCCTTAAACCACTCGGCCAGCCCTCCATGTTCCACACATGGTGGACCTTCGGGATATCCGAAAGATATCGAAATATCAATACCTAATGCTCTCAAAGATACGCAGAATGCAGTGCGAGCGGCTGAAGTTTCCTACTCCCCCATAATCTGCAACATGGTCGGTTTGCCTTCGCCCAAGGAGCAACTGCCTATGTCCGCGTCCGATGAAACTGCCCACCCCGCTGCGACTAGTCTTGGCTTCGCCTCGACAAGTCTCGCGCCCCTCCCGCCTGCGGGAGGGGAGGGCGTTGCGCTGTCTGCTCCCCTCCCGCAGGCGGGAGGGGTTGGGGGAGGGGGATTGGGAGATGGCGGCGGTGTGAAGCCCCTCCCCGTTGCGACTAGGCAGCAAGCTGCCAAGTCTCACTGCCCCTCCCCTGAAGGAGAGGGGGCTGGAATGTCCGATCCTGGCCTGTTCACCCGCCCGCGCCAGGTGGCGTTCCTTGCGGCGCTGGCGGCGACGGGGTCGGTGCGCTCGGCCTCGGCGCGGGCGGGGGTTTCGCACCAGACGGCCTATCGCGCGCGGCTGGCGTGGCCGGGGTTCCGGCGCGGCTGGGATGCGGCGCTGCTGGCCGCGCGGGCCCAGGCCGAGGAAGTGCTGGCCAGCCGCGCGCTCGACGGGTGGGAGGAGGACGTGATCTATCACGGCGAAGTGGTGGCGAGCCGCCGCCGCTATTCTGACCGGCTGCTGCTGGCGCACCTCGCCCGGCTCGACCGGCTCTGCGCCGATCCCGAACTGGCGGAATTTGCCGACCGGTTCGACGACACGCTGGCGCGCTATGCCGCGGGTGAGGATCGCCCGGCGCGGGTGGTTGATGCGGAGCCGGCTGGCGGCTGCCCTTCACCTGGTGGTGACTTCGTTCCGACAGGCTCAGGGCGAACGGGGGTTGGGGGTGTTGCGCCGGAAACTGCCGCACAGCCGGGTGATTTTTCTGCGCCTGGACTGTGGTCCATGTGGTCCATGGCGGGAAATCCGCCAGTGCCCCTCCACCATCCTGCGGATGGTTCCCCTCCCCGGATCGGGGAGGATATCCCGCCGCCGCTGCCCGCCGCGCTGGACCGCGACGGGGCGGCGTTCAGCGAGGCGCAGCGGCTGCACATCGGGCTGTACGGGGTGTGGTGGCACGAAGGGCAGGGCTGCCTGCTGACCAACTGGCCGGCCCCGGCGGACTGGGACGGGGAGGAGTTTGCCCGCCAGCCGCCCTATGATGAGCTGGTACCGCTGGCCGAGGACCAGCCCCTTGCGGCGGACTATGCCGAAATGGCGGACGAGGCGCGGGCCGAAGCGGGCTGGCTGCGGACCCTGACCGAGGCCGAGGAGGCCGGGCTGGAGGCAGTTGACGCGGCGCGCGAGGCCGCCCGGGCGGCGCGCCGTGGCCTCTACCACCGCGCCGCCTTTGGCCTGGCCAGCCCGGCCGAACTGCTGGCCCTGGCCGCGGCCAATCCCGACCAGCCCGGCCCCTGGCTGGCCGAGGTGATGGAACTGGCGGAGGGGGACTAAGTGGTCTTGCGCGTGCTCTGGCGGGCGAGCAGGCGGACGGGGACGCGGCGGTCTGCCTCGGCGGCGGCGGCCTCCTCGCCTTCACCATTGATGGTCGCCAGCAGCTTGTCGACCAGCATGGCCCCGGCGGCGGCGAAGTCGGGCTGGATGGAGGACAGCGGCGGCATGGCGTGGGCGCTGGCGCGGATGCCGTCGAAGCCGATCAGGCCGATCCGGCCGGGCACGTCGATCCCGGCCTCGGTCAGTTCGCGCAAGGTCCCCAGCGCGATCTCGTCGCAGACGGCGAAGATGGAGTCGCAAGGGAGCCCCGCATCGATCAGCTGGCGGGCGGCGCGGCGGCCCTGCTCCTCGCGGCTGAGGCCTTCCTCGATCGCGACCAGGCGGGGGGTGAGGCCAGCCTCGGCCATGACTGCGGCGTAGCCTTCGTACCGTTCCGCGAACTGGTGCTGGAGCGAGGTGACCGAGCCGATGCAGGCCGGGGCAGTGAACCCGGCATCAAGCAGGTGGCGGGTGGCGAGGCGGGCGCCGGCGTGGTTGTCGCTGCGGATCCAGTCCAGCTCGTCGAACGGGCTGCCCCAGCAGACCATGCGGGTGCCGCCAAGGCCGAGGTCGCGGTAATAGGTCCAGGCGGGGAGGTTCTGGGTGGTGCCGATCAGGATCAGGCCATCGGCGCGGCGGCGGTCCTCATAGCGGCCCGAGAGGTTCTCCGGCCCGTCCTGGAAGCTGACCAGCGTCTCGTACCCGCGGGCCGAGGCGGCGGCGCAGACCGTGCCGAGCAGGGCATAGGTGAAGGGGTTGAGGTCCTTGCGGTCCTCGTCGGGCCGGCAGATCACGACCACGGCGAGGGTGGCGGTGCGCCCCGAACGGAGGCGGGCGGCATTCTCGTCTACCGCGTAGTTGAGGCGCCGGGCGGCCTCGAACACGCGCTGGCGGGTGACCTCGCTCACCACCGGGTCCCCGGCCAGCGCGCGGCTGACGGTGGACTGGCTGACCCCGGCCTCGGCCGCGACATCGAACGAGGTGACGCGGAAGGTGCGGGGCCTGGTGGTGGCGGGGGCGTCTGGCACGGGTGCGGGTTACATCGCCGAGATGCCGCCGTCGAGCTTGAGCTCGGCGCCGGTCATGAAGCGGCTCTCGTCGCTGGCGAGGTAGAGGACGGCGTTGGCGATGTCGGCTGGCTCACCCACCCGGCCGAGCGGGACCTGGCGAGCCAGCTTGCCCAGCAGGACAGCCTTGTCCATCCCATGGTTGCTGGCCATGCCATCGAGGATCGGGGTGTCGACGAAGGTGGGGTGGACCGAGTTGGAGCGGATGTCCCACCCGCGCTTGGCGCAATAGAGCGCGACCGACTTGGACAGCAGCCAGACCGCCGCCTTGCTGGCGTTGTAGGCGGGCATGGTGTCGCTGGCGATCAGCCCGGCGATCGAGGAGATGTTGATGATCGAGCCGGGCTGGTTGTCCTTCATCAGCGGCAGCGCCTTCTGGCAGCCGAGGAAGACCGAATCGACGTTGACGTGGAAGGCCTTGTGGAAGTCGGCCAGGGTGCAGGTCTCGATATTGCCGGGAACCCCAAGGCCCGCGTTGTTGACCAGCACCGAGAGGCCGCCCATGTGCTGCGCGGCGGCGTCAATCGCGGCGATCCACTGGTCTTCGCTGGTCACGTCGTGGCCCATGGCGAAGGCGGTGCCAGCGCCGAGCTCGGCATTGATCGCGGCGGCCTGGTCGGCAGCTCCGGCGGCGTTGAGGTCGGTCAGCAGGACCTGCGCACCCTCGCGCGCCAGCGTCCAGGCATGGGCCGCGCCCAGTCCCTGCGCCGCGCCGGTGACCAGGGCCTTCTTGCCTGCAACACGTCCTGCCATCTGCCTTGTCCTCTCCTGTTATGGGGAGGCTCTAGCCCAGTAGTTCCGGACCTAGCAAGAGCAGCAGCTTGACGTCGATCGCATCGCCCCCGGTCCGGCGTGCGGCGATGAAGGCGGGCAGATCGGCGCGGGCCACGCGGTGGACGGTGATGTCCTCGCCGGGCGTGCCGCCGCCGGGGCCGGTGCGGACCAGGTCATGCGCGCGCAGCAGGGTGAAGCTCTCGCTCACCATGCCGGGGGAGGAGTGGTATTCGCCGAGGTTCTCCATCCGCCCGGCGCGGTAGCCGGTCTCTTCCTCCAGCTCGCGGGCGGCGGCCTCGACCGGGTCCTCGCCCTCGGTCTCGTCGCCGATCAGCCCGGCGGGCAGTTCGATGCAGGGGCGCCCCAGGGGGACGCGGAACTGCTCGACCAGGATGACGTGGTCCTCCGGGTCGATCGCCAGGATCACGGCTGCGCGGATGCCACGGGCGCGGCTGACGTACTCCCACCGGCCGCGGGTCTTGGCGACGATGTACTTGCCGGCCCAGCGGATCTCTTCGGGCTCATCCATGCCGTCTGTCCTGAGCTTGTCGAAGGATCATACCTCGATCACCCGGTCGGGCAGTTCGTTCTGGTCATCGGCGGCGCGGGGGAAGTGCTCGGCGAGGACCGCGCCGACCCGCTCGACCGCGCCGGCCAGGCCACCGGCCAGATCGTCGGCCCGGATCCCGGACAGCAGCGCGACCATGGCCTCGCCCCAGACCTCCGGGCTGACCTTGGCGGCAATGGCGCTGTCCGCCACGATCTCGGCCCGGTGCTCGGCCATGCTGACGTAGATCAGGATGCCGGTGCGGCCATGGGTGCGGCGCTCCGCCCCCACCTTGAAGCAGGTGATCGCGCGGGCGCGGGTGCGGCTCGACTTGATGAAGCGCGGGATCAGGAACCACTTCAGCGGGGGCCAGAACTGCAGCAGCACCATGGCGATGAACTTGGTGATGGCGATGCTGGCGGCGAGGGTGGCGATCCCCTGGTGGGTCCACACGCTGCCCCAATCGCCGAGCACCCGGTCGTAGATGCCCAGGAAGACGTCGGTGAAGACCGAGAAGGCGGTCAATGCCGTCAGCGCCGCGAACCCGGCCCAGGCCAGGGCAATGTCGGCATAGCCATCGGAGCGGTCGGTGACGATGGTCACGATCTCGCCCGCGCTGCGCGCTTCGGCAGCGGCGACGGCTGCAGACACGCGCTCATTTTCGGCAGGGGTGAGGTGGATTGGCTTGGCCATGGCTTACCAGTCTCCCGAAGCGCCACCGCCGTCAAAGCCGCTGCCGCCGCCGCCAAAGCCGCCGAACCCGCTGTCCCCGCCGCTGTCGCTATTGCCGCCAAGCGCGGCATTGATGGCCACGTTGGCGGCAATGTTGGCCGCCAGGTTGCCGACTTCCCACAGCACGATTCCGGCGTCGGAATGGCGGCGATAACCGCGCCGCCGACGTCCCCGGCTGAACAGGGCGATCAGGAACACGATCAGCACGACCCAGAAGATGACCGCGCCGACGCTGACGCCGTCGTTAGCACCCTTGCGCTGGGCGGCAGCCGCGGCCTCGGCGATCGCCTTGGTGTCGGCCGGATCGCGGTTCAACTGGGCGATGATCGCATCGACCCCGGCAGTGATCCCGCCCGGAAAGTCCTTGGCCTTGAACCGGGGCGTTACGGTGTCGCGGATGATCCGCCCGGCGAGCACATCGGGCAGGCGCTCCTGCACCCCGCGCGCGGTGTGGATGCGCATTCGCCGTTCGGTCGGGGCGATCAGGAACAGCACGCCCTGCTCGGTCTCGGCCCCGCCGATGTCCCATGCCTCGGCCAGCGACTGGGCATAGACATCGACCGGCTGGTCATCGAGCGAGGGAACCGTGGCGACGATGATCGCCCGCCCGGTATCGCGGTTATAGGTGCGCAGCTTCGCGTCGAGCGCGGCCTCCTCGGCATCGGGGATGATCCCGGCCGCGTCGAGCACCGGCCCGTCAGGACGAGCCGGCATCGCGGCATGGGCGACAGTGCCGGACACCGCCAGCAGCAGCGGTGCCAGCAGGGCGCTCAGCCACAGGACGATCAGGCGCATCGGGCGCTCGGCCCCGAACCCCTTACTGCGCCGCCGCAGCGGGCGAGGCGGGGGTGGCGGCGTTGTCGTTGGCCGGGGCGGCGGCGGGCGCGGGCGGAGTGGTGCCGAAGTCCACCTTCGGCGCGGCGGAGGCACCCGGATCGGCCTTGAACGGCACCATCGGCTTGGCACCGTGGATCAGCTTGGCGCCGATTGCATCGGGGAAGGTGCGGATCGTGGTGTTATATTCCTGCACTGCCTCGTTATAGCGGGTGCGGGCCACGTTGATCCGGTTCTCGGTCCCTTCGAGCTGCACCATCAGGTCGGCGAAGCGGGCCTGGCTCTGCAGCTGCGGATAGTTCTCCACCACGGTGCGCAGCTGGCCCAGCGCCTGGGTCAGCTGGTTCTGCGCGCTCTGGAACTTCTCGAAGGTGGCCGGGTCCGAGAGGTCCTCGGTCCGCACGTTGATCGAGGTCGCGGCGGCGCGGGCGTTGGTCACGTTGGTCAGGATCTGGGTTTCCGAGGCGGCGGCACCCTTGGTGGTTTCGACCAGGGCCGGGACCAGGTCGGCGCGGCGCTGATAGGCGCTTTCCACGTCGGCCCACTTGGCCTTGGCGTTTTCCTCGGCGGTCGGGACCGAGTTGATCCCGCAGCCGGCCAGCGCGGCAGCAGCAGCGGCAACCAGGGCGAAACGACCGAAACGGCGATGGATGGCAACAGTCATGCGATGCGCTTCCTCTTCCAGATACGGCAGGCTCTGCCGTTACTGGGCAATGATGTAGCGCGGGGGGCGGGGGGTTCAAGCACCGCTCGTCGAAAATCGTTATGCGACAATTGTGTGCGGCAATTGATTGTTGTGACGTCATGACTTTCATGGCAGGCTCCGCCCTTCGCTGGATGAAGCAAAGGGGAGGCGAAATGCTGAGCGAATTCAAGGCGTTCATTGCCCGTGGCAATGTGCTGGACCTGGCGGTCGGGGTGATCATCGGTGCGGCCTTTGGCAAGATCGTGTCCTCGCTGACCGATGACGTGATCATGCCGGTGATCGGCTTCATTACCGGCGGGGTCGATTTCTCGAACAAGTACACTGTCCTGGCCGGAGAGGTCCCGGCCGGAGCCACGCTCGCCGCGGCCAAGGCGGCTGGAGCATCGGTGATCGCCTGGGGCAGCTTCATCACCGCAGTGATCAATTTCCTGATCCTGGCCTTCGTGATCTTCCTGATCGTGCGCCAGGCCAACAAGCTCATGCCGCCGCCACCCGCCGCGCCGGCCGGGCCGAGCGAGGTGGAACTGCTGGCCGAAATCCGCGATGCGCTGAAGAAGGGCTGATCTATCTGGCCCTTCGAGACGGCCATTCAGCCTGCGGCTTCACGGCCTCCTCAGGATGAACGGGGTTTTTCATCCGTTCGTGGTGAGGAGAGCCGAAGCCGAAGGCTGAGGCTCGTCTCGAACCACCCTTCACATTGATCCGCGAGCGCCTATATACGGTTCTGCCGGGTTCGCCCGGCTATGGCGATAAAGTGCGGCGTGCAATAGGCGCAGCGGACCCGGGGGCGGTACCCGGCGGCTCCACCATTATCACCTTTCCTGCGGGGAAGGGCCCTGTTGTCGCAGGGATAATGACGGGGCCGAACTAGGATCGACGTGTGTTGAAAAGCGCAGTTTTCGCCCGGGCTGAGTAACCCGTTCAAGGCTCAAAACTCACAAGTGCCAACGACAACGAAGCACTTGCTCTCGCCGCGTAATTCTAGGGGCTAACGCCCTGAAGTTATAAAGCGACAGCACGGTTCGGACCGAACCGGGTAACAGAATCGGAAACCGGGGGCCCGGAGGGAGCCTAGCAACAGAATCCCTCCACCTCCTCTCCTCAGGAAGCCGGCTCGGATTGCGCCTTCAGGCGCTTCTCGTGCTTGATGCAGTCCAGGATCTTGGCGCCGGCCATGAAGACCGCGCCGGTGCAGGCCAGGAACAGCAGCTTGCCGCCCCAGCCAGGGAACTTCGAGAGATAGATTGTCCCGCGCTCCACCGCACCCAGCGCCAGGGCATAGATGATCAGATAGGCCTCGATCGGCGACTTGATCACGAACAGGCGGCCGATCTTGCTGAGCATGGGTCCTCGCATTTCCTTAACAGGAAGCTGAGCAACCATCATGCCAGCATTGCAAGTCCGCGCAAGTCGCTGGTTAACGACTGTCCCGAATGTAAACGGTTCCGACGATCAGGCGAGTTCGCGCAGATCCACGGCATCGAGCAGGGCCAGCCGCGCGGCGATGATCTGGTCAGCCAGGGCCTGATCGCCCAGCTGATCGGGCCGGATCGCCTCTGGCCAGTGCGCGGCAACCACGGCCTCGATCCGGGCAATCTTCGCCTCGTCGAGCAGGAAGCGCGGATCGACCGTGGCCGGATCGGCCACGACCCGCAGCCGCAGGCAGGCTGGCCCGCCGCCATTGGCCATCGACTGGCGCACATCGACCGGCAGGACCCGGCGGATCGGGCCATTGCTCGCCAGCATTCCGTCCAGCCAGGCACGCACCCGCGGATGCTCCCAGGCCTCGAGCGGGATCACCAGGCCCATTTCGCCGGAGGGCAGGGTGAGGAGCTGGGCGTTGAACAGGTAGGACTTGATCGCATCGGCCAGGCTGACAGCGCTCGCCGGAACAATCACGATCTCCGCTTCGGGCAGGGCCTCGCGGATCGCGGCATAAGTGCCCTCGGGATCGGCAAAGGCCTGCTCATGGGTGAACAGTACCCGCTCATTGGCCACGGCCACCACATCGTTGTGGAACGCCCCGGCGGCAATCGCTTCCGGGTTCTGCTCGACGAACAGGCAGCGCGCCGGATCGAGCCCGTGCAACCGGGCGACCGCGCGGCTGGCCTGCTCGTGCTGGCGGGCGGGGAAGGGTCCGCCGCTCTTGCCATAGACGAAGATCTCGATCCCCGGCGCGTCGTGGCCAGTGGCCATGCGCATGTGATTGGCCGCGCCCTCATCACCGAAACAGGCCGGGACGGCGTCGTGCACCGCGAAGTGCGCGGCGTCGGCGAAGGCGATCCGCAGCTGCCTCACCGTGCCGGGCCATTCCTGGCTGCGATGGGGCATGGTTACTAGGTTGGCGGTGGTCAGGTGGCAGCGTCCGTCGGAAGTGTCGGGTGCGGGCGAAACGGTGGCGGCATTCGCGGTCCACATCGAAGAAGCGGACCACGCTGCCGCTAGCAAACGCCGGTCTTCGGTCCCGTCCGCGCCGATCGCGCCCAGAAACGCCGCATTGGGGCGGGGCAGGGGCAGCAGGAAGCCCTGCACCAGGCCCAGCGCCAGGTTGTGACGCATCTTGCCAAGCCCCTGCAGCGCGGCGGCGCGCGGGTAGCTGGTATCCCCGGCATTGGAGGCAGAGGCGATATTGCCCAGGCTCAGCCCGGCATAGTTGTGGCTGGGGCCGACGATCCCGTCGAAGTTGATTTCAACCAGGCTCATGGTTCAACCCCGCGCCACATGGGTGACAGTCATGCCCGGCTCCACCCCCAGCAGCGCGGCACTGGCAGGATCGAGCGCGATGCCATCGTCGCGCTGCTCGACCCAGCCATAGGCGGTGCGGAATTCGGCCAGTTTGCCGGTCGCGAGCAGCCGCTTCTCACCGGTCTTGTGATCGCCCAGGGCTGGCTCGATCGCGACCACGGCATCGTCCTTCGCCTCGCGGATCGAACGGATCTGGTCGGTCCGCACGGTCATGGTCGGGCCGCCATCGAAGATGTCGATATAATTTTCCCAGGCGAAGCCTTCCTCTTCCAGCATCCGCATCGCGGCACGGCCAGAGGGGTGTGGCACGCCGATCACTGCTTTGGCGGCGTCCGACAGCATGGCGATGTAGACCGGGTGCTTGGGCATCAGGTCAGCGATGAACTGGTTGCCGAACTTGGCGTTGAACTCGTCCGCATCCTGGAAATTCATGCCGAAGAACCGCCCGGCCACCCCATCCCAGAACGGCGATCCGCCGGCCTCGTCGATCACCCCGCGCAGTTCGGCCAGGCACCGGTCGGCAAAGCGGGCGCGATGGTTGCGGATGAACAGGTAGCGGCTGCGGGCGATCAGCATGCCCAGGCCCCCGGCGCGCTCGCCGGGGTGCAGGAACAGGCCGCCGACTTCGGACGCACCCTCAAGATCGGTCGACAAGTTCAGGATATCGGCCCGGAAAGTTCGCCCCAGCTCCTCGCTGTGCTGGGTCAGCGCGCCGATCCGGTAGGAATAGAACGGCCACTTCAGGCCGACGGCGGAAAAGATCTGGCAAGTGCCGCGCACTTCGCCGGTGGCGGTGTTTTCCAGCACGAAGACGAACAGGTCATCGCCCACGGCCTCTTCGGTACGGGCAAAGGCGGCGGCACCGCGTTCCAGCTTGGCGGTCAGCGCCTTGCGGTCGGGCGGCAGGTTGGTGAAGCCCCCGCCGGTGCGTTTCGCCATTTCATAGAGGTGCTGCAGGTCGTCGGCATTGGCCGCGCGGATTACGAACGTCACAAGTAAACTCCGGAAGCAAGGCGATGCAGGACCAGCGCGGACAATTGCGCGCGCTCGGCCAGGCTGGGGACAATCAGGAACTCGTCGGGCGAATGGATCGAGCCGCCGCGCACGCCCATGGTATCGACCACGGGCACGCCGCAAGCGGCGATATTGTTGCCATCGCAGACCCCGCCCGAGCTCTGCCAGCGGATCGGCTGGCCCAGCGCCGCGCCGCAATCCCGGACCAGTTCGAAGAGGCGCTCGGCGGGTGGGGTGAGCGGCTTGGGCGGGCGGCTGATGCCCCCGTGGCGGTGGATCGAGACATCATGTTCAATTGCAACAGTGTCCATCAACTGCTTGATCTGCAATTCAAACTGATCCGCTAAATCGGTTTCCATCGGGCGGATGTTGAAGCGCAGCACGGCGTGATCAGGGACCACGTTGTTGGCGCTGCCACCCTCGATCCTGGCCGGATTGATCGACAGGCCGGGGCGATCCAGCGCCTTGAGCCCCAGCGCCAGCGCGGCGGCGGCGACAATCGCGTTGCGGCCGTCCTGCGGGTTGCGCCCCGCATGGGCCGACTTGCCGGTCACGATCAGGCTGTAATTGCCGCTGCCCCCGCGCGCACCCGCCAAGGTGCCATCGGGCAGGGCGGAGGGTTCATAGGTCAACGCCGCGATCTTGCCCGCTGCCAGCTCTGCGATCAGCGGCGCGGATGACAGGCTGCCGGTTTCCTCGTCCGAATTGAGCAGCACGTCATAGCCGACGCCCGATGCTGCCGCGCTGCCCTCGAAGGCTTTCAGCGCGGCGAGGATAACCGCGATCCCGCCCTTCATGTCGGCCACGCCGGGGCCATTCAGCGTTTCCCCGTCAATCCAGCGGGTTTGCTGGAACGAATGGTCAGCCGGGAACACCGTATCCATGTGTCCGGTCAGCAGCAGGCGGCGGTTGGCGGTGGGGCGGACCCGCAGGACCAGATGCTTGCCATAGGTGACATCGATCTCGCGACCGTCGGCGGCGACGGCCTTGACCGGCGCGGGATCAACGAGTGCGATTTCTCCGGGCAAGTCGGCAAAGGCATCGGCCAGCAGCGCGACATATTGTGCCAGCCCGCCAAGGTTGCCGGTGCCGGTGTTGATCGCGCTCCAGGCCAGGACCTGGTCCAGCATCGGCGCGGCATCAACGCTGGCGACCAGCGCGGCCTCGGCGGGCGTAAGTTGTTGCATGTGTTACGACCTCTAGCCGAGGGCGACGGGGGTTCCAACCCCCAGCCCGGAACTTGATCCGATCCATCCAGCTTCGTCACCCTGAACTTGTTTCAGGGTCCATTTCCCGGCTTGCCCGGCGGCTTGCGTCTGACAATCAGACCGCGCGGTTGGCCCGTCGCACCGACCTCAGCTGGGGAGGCCTGATGGACCCTGAAACAAGTTCAGGGTGACGGTATTGGGGAGTGAGGGCAGACGGTTGCCTTCCCTTCGCAACTGCGGCATAGGCGCGTGACTTCCTCCCCGGGATCGTTGATGAACCAATCGGCAGCGCGCGATGCGCTTGGCGATTCCATGTGTGCGAGGAAAGATGAGCGACAGGGTTGAACGGTCCGGGCTGAAGGTTGACGCGGCGCTGGCCGCCTTCATCGAGAACGAAGTGGTTATCCCGCTGGGCCGCGATGTGGCGCAGTTCTGGGCCGGATTTGCCGCCCTGACCGACCGCTTCGTGCCGGTGAACCGCGCCCTCCTGGCCAAGCGCGATGCCCTGCAGGCGCAGATCGATGCCTGGCACACCGCCCGCGCCGGCCAGCCAATCGATGCGGCCGAATACCAGGCCTTCCTGCGCGAGATCGGCTACCTGGTGCCGGAGCCTGCCCCGTTCCAGGTCGGCACCCGGAACGTCGATCCGGAAATCGCGACCATGGCCGGGCCGCAGCTGGTGGTGCCGGTGCTCAACGCCCGCTTCCTGCTCAACGCCGCCAATGCCCGCTGGGGCAGCCTTTATGACGCCTATTACGGCACCGACGCGCTGGACGCGCCGCCGGCCCGTCCGGGTGGCTATGACGAGGAGCGTGGGGCAGCGGTGATCGCGGCGGCGCGCAAGTTCCTGAACAGCGCCATTCCCGGCTGGGACGCGGCGCTGACCGGCGGTTCGAGCGAGTACCTCGTGGCCAGCAAGCCCGGCGGCTACCTGTTCCGCAACAATGGCCTGCACATCGAAGTGGTGGTCGATCCGGCCCACCCGGTCGGCAAGACCGATCCGCTCGGCATCGCCGACGTGATGCTCGAGAGCGCGCTGACAACGATCTGCGATCTTGAGGATTCGGTTGCTGCGGTTGACGCCGAGGACAAGCTCAACGCCTATCGCAACTGGCTGGGCGTGATCCGGGGTGACCTGGCCGAAACCTTCGAGAAGGGTGGGCGGACCATGACCCGCACGCTCAATGATGACCGGGTCTGGGGCGACCTGACCCTGCCGGGACGCAGCCTGCTGTTCGTCCGCAATGTCGGCCACCTGATGACCAGCCCGGCGATCCTGCTCGCCGATGGCAGCGAGATCCCCGAAGGGATCATGGATGCGGTGGTGACCAGCGCGATTGGTGCGCATGATGTGACGGGCAAGTGCCGGTTTGGTAACAGCCGTCATGGCTCGATCTACATCGTCAAGCCCAAGCAGCACGGACCGGAAGAGTGCGCCTTCACCAACGACCTGTTCGATGCGGTGGAAGACCTGCTCGGCCTGCCGCGCCACACGGTGAAGGTCGGCGTGATGGACGAGGAGCGCCGTACCTCCGCCAACCTCGCCGCCTGCATTCACGCGGTGAAGGACCGGATCGTCTTCATCAACACCGGCTTCCTCGACCGCACCGGGGATGAAATTCACACCTCGATGCGGGCCGGGGCGATGATCCGCAAGGCGGACATGAAGGCCAGTTCCTGGATCGCCGCCTATGAGGCGCGCAACGTTCAGATCGGCCTGTCCTGCGGGCTTTCGGGCAAGGCGCAGATTGGCAAGGGCATGTGGGCCGCGCCCGACCTGATGGGCGAGATGATGGTCCAGAAGATCGGCCACCCGAAGTCCGGCGCCAACACCGCCTGGGTCCCGTCGCCCACCGCCGCGACGCTCCACGCGATGCATTACCACGCGGTCGATGTCTTCGCCGTGCAGCGCGAGCTGGCGGACAAGCCCACACCAGGCCTTGAACCGCTGCTGACCGTGCCACTGGCTGCTGGCACCAACTGGTCGGAAGAGGAAGTCCGCGCCGAACTCGATAACAACGCGCAAGGCCTGCTCGGCTATGTCGTGCGCTGGATCGACCAGGGCGTCGGCTGCTCCAAGGTGCCCGACATCAACGACATCGGGCTGATGGAAGACCGCGCGACCTTGCGCATTTCCAGCCAGCACATGGCCAACTGGCTGCTCCACGGCGTTGCTACGCGGGAGCAGGTGATGGACAGCCTGCGCCGCATGGCCGCCAAGGTCGACGCCCAGAACGCCGGCGATCCGCTCTACGAACCGCTGGTCGGCAACGAGGACGCCCCGGCCTTCCGTGCGGCGCTGGACCTGGTGTTCAAGGGCGTCGAACAGCCCAGCGGCTATACCGAACCGCTGCTGCATCACTGGCGGCAGGTGAAGAAGGCGGGTTGAGCACCGCTGGTCGATTGCCCCCGGCATCTGGTAGGGCGACGGGCATGGGCAGCGGGGATCACTGGCATGGGCGGGCAGTCTTTGAGGACAGGTATGTCCTGTTCGAAGGCCGCACGGGCGACAATAGGCCGCATAGTCATATTGCGCTGCAAATCGTGCTCGGTGACGATTGCCGGATCGAGCTGGTCGATGGGTGTCAGATCACTGGCGACGCGATTGTCGTTCGGCCGCACGTTCGCCATCGCTTGCTGCCGCTGGCGCAAGGACGTGTCTATCTTGTGGAGCCAACCAGCGACATCGGTGCGGCCTTGCTGGCCAGTCTGTCAGACGCACCGGTACAATTGGTGCATGATATCCAGCAACGGCTTGATCACCTGCTTGACGCAGGTCTGACAGAGCCGATCGATCCGCGGTTGCAGGCGGCAATCAAACTGCTCAGTAGCCCGGCTGCCCTGCAAGACGACCTGGCTGGGGTCGCCCGGAAAGTCGGCCTCTCGCCCGAACGGCTGCGGGCAATTGCCGCCCGGCAGCTTGGCATGCCCTTGGCCGGCTGGCGCCGCTGGGCTGCGATCCGCCGCGCCTGCGAGGCCATGATCGCGGGGGCCACACCGGCCGAGGCCGCCCTTCTGGGGGGCTTTTCGGACCAGGCACACTTCACTCGAACCACCCGGGCGATGCTGGGGATTACCCCGGCCGTTCTGGCCAGCGTAATGGCCTGAGGCTGCGACCGTTCCGTTCAAGACAGTGACGGACCGTCACCGCTAATGAGCCGATAGACGTCTCGTGTTGGAGGACTGAATGGATCGCAAGCGGCTGAGGGACCTGTTCGAACAGGCCATGGATCGAGCCTGGCTAGCCGAACAGAAAGGCGACTTCGCACTGGCCTTCGCCGAACTGGAACGCGCCCACATCCTGGGCCAGCGCTGGTTGCTGCGGCACCTGCGATCACATTGGGGTATGCTGCGTATCGCGAGGCTGACCGGGGATCGGCGCGAGGCGGCGGGCCAGATCACGCGACTGATCGGATCGCCATTCTTCTGGCTGGTTGGCTGGCTGCCCAAGGGCAATCCCGGCGGTGCCAATATCAGCCCCGTCAAGCCGGTGCCGCTGCAAGGCGATCTGGCGGTCGAGCTGGCCGGCTACAACGTCTGGCGCGATGTGGCGCAGCGCATTGCCATCGCCGCTCTGGCCATCTTCGTCTTCGTGGTGCTGCTAGACTGACAGCACCCGCGCCACGGCTACGAACTCCGCCACGCTGAGCGTTTCGGCGCGGCGGGCCGGGTCGATGCCGACCTGCTCCAGCGCCGCCAAGGCGCCGGGCAGGCCCTTGAGGCTCTGGCGCAGCATCTTGCGGCGCTGGCCGAAGGCGGCTTCGGTCAGGCGTTCCAGTGTGCGGGCCGAAACGCCCTCGGGCATGGCAGCCGGGGTCACGTGGACTATCGCGCTCATGACCTTGGGTGGAGGGGTGAAGGCGCTGCGGTGGACCTTCATCGCGATCTTCGCGTCAGAGCGCCACTGGGCGAGGACGGCAAGTCGGCCATAGGCATCGCTGCCGGCCTCGGCGATGATCCGTTGGGCCACTTCAAGCTGGAACATCAGGGTGAGCGAGGTCCATTGTGGTGGCCAGGCTTCGCCACTCAGCCAGCCCACGAACAGTGCGGTGCCGACATTGTAGGGCAGGTTGGCGACGACGTGAAACGGGCCTTCGAGGCCGTGATCGACCTTGGTGGCATCGCCCTCGATCACCCGCAGCTGGCCGGGAAAGGCCTCGGCCAGTTCGGCCAGCGCGGGCAGGCAGCGGCGGTCCATCTCGATCGCGGTCACCTGCGCCCCGGCGCGCAGCAGTGCGCGGGTCAGGCCGCCGGGGCCGGGGCCGACTTCGAGGACCTGTTGCCCTTGAAGCTTGCCGGGGATGGCGGCAATCCGGTCCAGTAATTGCTCGTCGAACAGGAAGTTCTGGCCCAGCGCCTTGGAGGCGAACAGGCCGTGGCGATTGATCACATCGCGCAAGGGAGGAAGGTCAGCCAAGCTCCGCTCCCGCCCGCCGCGCGGCGATTTCGCCCGCCATGCGGATCGCGGCGATCGTTGCGCCGGGATCCGCCACGCCTTGTCCCGCGATACCGAAAGCCGTGCCATGATCGGGGCTTGTGCGGACAATCGGCAGGCCCAGCGTGACGTTGACGCCCTCGTCGAATTCCAGCGCCTTGAGCGGCACCAGTGCCTGGTCGTGATACATGCACAGGGCTGCGTCATAGGTTGAGCGGGCCCGCGGCGTGAACAGCGCGTCGGCCGGGTGTGGTCCGGTGGCGTCGATCCCTTCGGCCCGCAAGATCGCAATCGCCGGGGCGATCACGGCCATGTCCTCATGCCCCATGCGGCCGTCCTCACCGGCGTGCGGGTTAAGCGCGGCAATGGCGAGGCGCGGCGCCGCAATGCCGAAGTCCCGCGCCAGCGCGCGCGCCACGATCCGCGCCTTGGCCACGATCAGGTCACTCGTGATCAGTCCGGGCACGGCGGAGAGCGCGACGTGGACCGTCAGCGGCACGGTTCGCAACGAGGGGCCGGCCAGCATCATCACGGCGTCTTCGGCGGGCACACCACAGGCCGCCGCGACAAATTCGGTCTGGCCGGGATGGTCGAAGCCGACCTCGGCCAACAGCGACTTGGCGATCGGCGCGGTGACGAGGCCCGAACAATCCCCTGACCGGGTCAACTCGGTTGCCTCGGTCAGCGAGGCGAGCGCCAGTTCCGCGCCCGCCCGATCCGGCGCACCGGGGGTGTAATCGCCGTCTGCCCCGGCCAGTACCGGCAGCACCAGGTCGAACAGGTCAAGCGCCTCGGCCGGGTGGAACACCTCGCGCACCGGTACCGACAGCCCGCGCGCCTCGGCCGCTGCCGCCAGTACGCTGGCGCCACCGGCCACGACGAACGGCGGGAGCAGTTCGGCTTCGCGGGCGGCCCAGGCGGCCGCGATCAGCTCGGGACCGACGCCTGCCGGATCGCCCAGCGATACGACGAGCGGCAGTTCGCTCATGCCGCGATCAGTCGTAGTCGATCACGGCGTCGCGCCGCAGGTCGCGCAGATAGGCCTGGGCGCGCTTGTTGACGCGTTCGTCCTCGATCTGGCCCAGAATCTGTTCGAAATTGGGGGCAGAGGCATCCTTGGGATCGTCACGGCCGCACAGCATCAGCACCCGCACGCCATCCTGGATCGAACCGAACGGTGGGGTCACTTCGCCCAGCGTCATCGACAGAACGAGGTTCTGCAGCGGCCCGGGCAGGTCGCGGGCCTTGATCTGGTCATTGTTGACCACCTCTGCGCCCTGGGCGGCGGCAATCGAATCCGCCGCGCTGCAACCGCGTGCGCCGCTCATGGCCTCGGCAAAGGTCTTGGCGCGGGCATTGGCCTGGGCTTCGGTCGTGCCGGGGGCGAAGGCGATCGAGATCTGCTTGAGGCTGAGCAGGGCATCGCGCGGATCGGCGGTCAGCACCTGGCGCTTGTCGATCAGCGCAACGATCGAGAAGCCGCCACGGATCTCGATCGGACCGGCGAGCTGGCCGGTCTGCAGGCCTTGCAATGCCGCCCCCAGTTCGGTCGGGAGCTGGCCCAGGCGGACCCAGCCAAGGTCACCACCGACCGAGGCGGTCGAGGCTTCGGAAAACTGGCGGGCATAGCCCACAAAGCTGCCGCCCTGGCGCAGCTGCTCAACGATGCGCGTTGCGTTCTGCAGCACGGCTTCGCGGTTCTCGGCGGTGGCGGAGAGGAAGATTTCGCCAACCCGATATTCCTCGGTACCCTTGGCTTCCTGCATCCGCTTCAGCACTTCGCGCACTTCCTCGTCAGACACGTTGACGAAGGGCTGCACGTTGCGGCGCAGCAGCCGCTGCCACGACAGCTCGCCCCGGATCTGGCGCTTGAGCGAGGCCGGCGACGAACCGATCCGCGCCAGGTAGGCGTCCATCGCCTTGGGGTCCTGGCCGAAATTCTGCGAGGCGATGCGGGCATAGGTCTGTTCGACCTCTTCGGGTTCCACCTCGACCTTCTGGGCGGCGGCTTCCTGAATCTGGAGCGTTTCGTCCATCAGGTTGCGCAGGACCTGGAGCTTGAGGCGCTTCAGTTCCTCGTCCTCGATCTTGCCGCCGCTGGCGGCCACGAGCAGCGCCACGCGCTGGTCGATATCGGTGCCGGTGATGATCTCGCCATTGATCACCACGGTGGCCTTGCGGTTGTTGGGATCGTTCTTGCCGAAGAAATTCGGGTTGTCCGGCAGGACCAGCCCGCCCGAGCCGCCTGCGATATCCTGCGCGATGGCCCCGCCGGCCAGGGCGAGTACCCCGGCGGCCAGAGCGATGCGGAACGGTCGGCGCGAAATCGACATGCGTGTCACCGTGTCTTCAATCCCCATAGCGGCGCGGACCTGTTCTGCGCCGGACTTGCCGGGGCATGTGCCGCCGGCTGGCTTAACCCAAGCTGATCGGGCCACTACCGCCGCGGCGGATAGCGCGTTTGCCGTCAGCCCGCAAATCCCCGATCAGCGGAATCCAAGGTTACGCACGGCAATGCTGACCTGGAAGGTATTGCCGCGGCGCGCGTCGCCCGTCGCCACGAAATCGCGCCGCCAGGTAAAGGCCAGTTCCAGGCAGTCATCCGCATAGGCCACGCCAAGCCGCGTGCGCAGCGCCTGGAAGCCGTCACCGGTGGATGCCGGGTCCTCGTTCTTGCCCGTCAGGTTGAACACGCCCGAACCGAACAGCGACCAGTAGCGGGCAAAGGCGACCCGGCCGGCAACGCGCAGTTCCTCGCGGTCCTTGAGGTCTTCCACCGTCGCGATGTTGCGGTTGAGCCGCAGATAGCCGACTTCGGCATAGGTCCGCTCGTTGCCGACCGTCGCGTCGATCTCGTTGCGGCGAACGGCGAAGTTGTCCTTGTCGAGCCGGAAACGGTGCGTGAGCTTGACGAAATCCTTGTAGCGGATCTCGGTCCGCCCGACGATATCGGACAGGCGGCTGGACAGGCCGGTTCCGTCCGGCAGCAGGGTCGGGCGGTTGGTCAGGCGATAGGACTGGCCGATCGTGGTGGCCACGCGCCAGCCTGGCCGTTCCCATTGCCAGTCGAACCCATAGGTAAAGCGGACCCCGTCTTCGACCCGGTCATAACCGGGGAAGCGGTTGAGCGCGAAGAGGTTCGAATCCTCAAGGTCGATTGCGCGGGCGTCCTCGTTGGGGATGGCCAGATTGCGCAGGGTCGGGCTGGCCACAACCTGGAAGCGCGGGGTCAGCACCTGGCTGCCGCCCAGGAACCCGCCGATCAGCGGCCACTTCACGTCGACCGCGGCCATGCCGATGGCGCGGTGCTGCCAGCCGGGATTGCCGCGATAGATCGCCGTGGCGGTGAGCCCGTTTTCGTCGGAGTTATAAATATCGCCGCGCGCCAGGGCGGTGAAGGTCACTTCCTGGCCCATTCCCGTAATCCGGCGCAGATCCCACCGCGCGCTGGCAAAGGCCCGCTGCGTGTCCTGGCCGGTGGTGCGGGTGATCGCCAGGCTGTTGACCTGCAGTTCGACCTTGCCGCCCAGCACCGGATCGCTCAGCCGGCGGCGATAGTCGATCACGGGCAGGGCGATCGGCACCTGTCCCTGGGCATCGGCCACGCGCAGCGTCTGGGTGGCCCAGCCGGCGATCGACAGATACGAATTCTCGTCGATCCGCTCGGCCTCGATCACGCTGCGCAGCCGGTCGTCGCGGCTGATGTCGTAGCGGCGCAGGAAGGTGCGGTCGGAGGCGAGGCGGCCCGACACGGTCAGGCTCCAGTGCGGATCGAACTGCAGCTTGCCATTGGCGCCCAGATAGCCGCGGAAATCGCGCTGGGTACCGCCCCCGCCACCACCAATCGGGATCAGCGAACCGCGCGTGGCATAGCCGGTCACCTGGAATGCGCCGGTGCTCGTCAGCTGGCGGTACTGGGCCGCAACCATCGGCAGCGCCGCCGTATAGACATAGCCGGTGACCGCGAGGTCGCGGTTGTTGCCCAGCCGCTTGTAATAGGTCTGCGAGAACTCCACCCCGTTCGAGGCCGAGAGGCGCACGTCCGGGATCAACAGGCCCGAGATCGGGCGGCCGTCGCTGGCCAGCATCAGGCCCGGCAGCGGCAAGAGCCGCGCGCCGAACAGTTCGAGCCGCGCGCCCTTGAAGCGGATCAGCTTCTTGGCATCGTCATAGATCACCCGCTCGGCAGTGATCCGCCAGCTGGGCCTGACCGGGCAGCCCTCGCTATCCTCGACCGCGCAGGCTGAATAGACCGCGTTGGACAGCACCACCGTGCCATCGGGCGCGCGCTGGCCGCTGGCGGCGGCCAGCCGCCCGCCTTCGCGCAAGGCCAGCAGCATGTTCTCCATCGCCCCGGCGCGCAGATCGTCATCGAGGGTAAGCTTGTCGCTGAACAGCTGGTTGCCATCGCCATCGACGAATCGGATGCTGCCGCTGGCCTCGACCTCGCCGGTCTTGCGATTCCACACCAGCTTGTCGGCCCGCACTGACTGACCATTGCGGCGCATGACCACATTGCCGAAGGCGGTCACGCTGTCGCTGGCATCGTCATAGCTTACGCCATCCGCCTCGAAGGCAATCGGCGCTTCGCCCTGATCGTCGACTGGCTGATCGTCGACTGGCTGCCCGTCGGCTGGCGGTGCAGGCGGATTCGCCTCCTGCGCGTGAACAGCCGGTGCGGCCAGCGTCAGGGCCGCCGCAAGGGCGCTGGATTTCCAGCGCAGCGACGCGGAATTCGGGCAGGGCAGGCGCAACCGCGCGGAACGAGGCATGGGTTGCCTATCGCACCGCCCGCGCCTAACTGCAATCCACGCTAACCAACAGCGCGCCGGGGCGAGCCATCGCCCTGCCGCAAGACCAGATTTCCGGAGCCTTCATGCAGATCGAATTCGTCGCCGGTCCCATTGCCGCCACCGTCTCTCCTGTTGCCCGCATCGTCGATCAGGACGCCTTGCCGGCTGATCTTGAAGCGGTGGTGGTGGAAGCGGCGAAGGCCGCACGTTTCACCGGCAAGGCCGGGCAGGCCTGTGATGCCTTCGTCGCGCGCGATGGTGCCGTTGTCCGGGCGGCGCTGGCCGGGGCTGGCGATGCCAAGGCCAAGGACCGCATCGCCGCGCTCGAACGCGCCGGGGCTGCGCTGACCGCCCGCTTCCTGACTTCGGGTGAGGCGGCGCTGACGATCGATTTCACCGGCACCCGCCTGGCTCCCGCCGAAGTGGCGGCGGTGCTGCTGGGCGCGCGGCTGCGGGCCTGGCGCTATGATCTTTATCGCACCAAGCTGAGCGAGGAACAGAAGCCCAGCCTCAAGACCATCCGCGTCGCCGGTGCCCCCGATGGCACCGAAGCCGCCTGGGCAGTGGAAGAGGCGCTGGCCGAAGGCGTGGAGTTCACGCGCGAACTGGTGACCGAGCCGTCCAACGTGCTCTACCCTGCCAGCTTCGTCGAACGCGCGCACAAGCGGCTCGACGGGACCGGCGTGAAGATCCGCGTGCTGGACCGCGACGAGATGGCCGCGCTCGGCATGGGCGCGCTGCTGGGTGTGGCGCAGGGTTCGGTGCGCGAACCCAAGCTGCTGGTGATGGAATGGAACGGCGGCCCGGCGGGCGGCAAGCCCACCGCCTTCGTCGGCAAGGGCGTGACTTTCGATACCGGCGGGATCAGCCTGAAGCCGCCGGCCGGCATGGAAGACATGAAGTGGGACATGGGCGGCGCGGGCGCCGTGGCGGGCGTTATGCTCGCCCTGGCGAAGCGCAAGGCCAGGGCCAACGTGGTCGGCATCTGCGGCCTGGTCGAGAACATGCCCGATGGCAATGCCCAGCGCCCGGGCGACGTGGTCACCACCATGTCGGGCCAGACGGTCGAAGTGATCAACACCGACGCCGAAGGGCGGCTGGTGCTGTGCGATGCGATTACCTGGACGCAGAAGGAGTTCGCCCCGGCGGCCATCGTCGATCTCGCCACCCTGACCGGCGCGATGATCATTTCGCTGGGCCACGAGTATGGCGGTCTCTTCGCCAATGACGATGATCTGGCCGCCAAGCTGCTCGCCGCCGGTGAGGCTTCGGGTGACAAGCTGTGGCGCCAGCCGATGGGCCCGGCCTATGACAAGCTGATCGATTCGCCGATCGCCGACATGAAGAACGTCGGCCCACGGGAAGGCGGTTCGATCACCGCCGCCCAGTTCATCGGCCGCTATGTCGACAAGGGCATGCCCTGGGCGCACCTCGACATTGCCGGCATGGTCTGGGCCAACAAGCCGGGCCAGACCTGGGACAAGGGCGCGACCGGCTATGGCGTGCGCGTGCTCGACCGCTTCGTGCGCGACAACCTGGAAGGCTGAGCCATGCCGCGCATGCGGCGCAAGGCGGACCTGCCGACCAAGATCTGCGCTTCTTGCGGCCTCGGCTTTGCCTGGCGCAAGAAGTGGGAGCGCGATTGGGACAATGTGATCTATTGTTCCGAGCGCTGCCGCCGCTCTAAGGGTGGCACCTGATGCAGGTCGATTTCTACCAGCTGAGCCGCGATCCCGCCGCAGCCGTGGTGCCGCTGCTGGCGCGCAACACGCTGAAGGCGGGGGAGCGGCTGCTGGTGGTCTCCGCCGACAATGACCTGACCGGCCGGATCAGCGAACGGCTCTGGGCCGGGGCGGAGAGCTTCCTCGCTCACGGCCTGAGCGGTGGGCCGCACGATGCCCGCCAGCCGATCCTGCTGGCCGACCAGCCGCAGCCCGCCAATGGCGCGCGCTATGTGATCCTTGCCGATGGCGTTTGGCATGAAGCCGCGCTCGGCTTTGCCCGGGCCTTCCTGCTGTTCGATGGGTCGACCATCGAGGATGCCCGCGCCACCTGGCGCGCGCTCGACGGGCGCGAGGGCGTCGAGCGGCGCTATTGGCGGCAGGAAGAGAACGGCAAATGGGTGCAGGCGGCCTGAGCGGCCGACCCGTCAGTCCATCAGCACGATGTCCCAGTTATAGCGCGCCACGCCATCGGCCCGCGCCACGGTCCGCGTCGCGGCCTTGCCCATCTCCATGTAGAGTGCGTCCTTGGCGTTGGTCGCTTCCTCGTCGGAAAAGTACATCTGGGTGATCAGGCGGTGGGTCCGTCCGCTGACATCGAAATGGATGTGCGGGGTGCGGTGGCCAATCGGCGATTCATAGCCGGCCGGCTTGATCGTGGTAATCCGCCATTCGCCCTGGCTGCCCGTGGCCAGCGCGGCGAAACCCTGGAAATCGGGATCGAGCGGCGCGGTCGCCACATCGTTTGGGTGGGCATAACGGCCAGCGGCATTGCACTGCCACAGCTCCAGCTTCGCGCCACTGACCGGGTTGCCATAGCGGTCCAGCACTCGACCGGTCACTTCGATCACCGTGCCCTTGGCGCGGTTCTTGTGGCCATCGATCATGGTCAGGTCGGCATCGGCTTCGGCGAGGCGCTGGATCGGATAGAACGGGCCGATCGTCTGCCCCGGCGTCAGCGGCTTGGTGGTTGCGGCCCCGGCGCCCTTCGCCGCTAGAAGCGTGGCCGTGGCCAGCGCCGAACCGGCAAAGGCCCGGCGCGAAAGCAGGTGATCTTGTTTGCGCATGGTATCGTCTCCCCCCAGGCGCGACCCCGAGGTGACCAGGCTAACACCATCGGCACAAACTGCCTAAGCCAATCTGCGTAGGTCTGGCTGTGCCTTGCGGTGCAGCATTTTCCCCGCTAGGGCGCGCGCCATCCCTCCATCACCGCTTTTTCGCAAGGACCAACACCATGGCGGTTACCCGCACCTTTTCGATCATCAAGCCCGATGCCACCCGCCGCAACCTGACCGGTGCGGTCACCAAGATGCTGGAAGAAGCCGGCCTGCGCGTCGTCGCCTCGAAGCGCATCCACATGACCCGCGAACAGGCCGAAGGCTTCTATGGCGTTCACCGCGAGCGTCCCTTCTTCGGCGAACTGTGCGATTTCATGATGAGCGAGCCGGTCGTCGTGCAGGTGCTCGAAGGTGAAGACGCCGTTGCCCGCAACCGCGAAGTGATGGGCGCCACCAACCCGGCCGATGCCGCCGAAGGCACCATCCGCAAGACCTATGCCCTGTCGATCGGTGAGAACACCGTCCACGGCTCGGATTCGGACGAGAACGCCGCGATCGAGATCGCTTTCTTCTTCAAGCCGGAAGAAATCGTCGGCTGAGGGAAACCTTGCCGCAGCAAAGGGGCCGCTGGAGCGATCCGGCGGCCCTTTTTCTTGGCGGATTTGACGCAGCGCAAGGCGGTGTCAGGCGGCGCGCGGCAATGGTCTCCCCAGCCAAGAGAGGAGACTTCATGTCGAATACCCCGCACGAGCTCGCCGCCGAGTTCCCCAACGATCACGCGCTGCTCCACGATCTCAAGCTGAACAATCCGCATTTCGTGACCCTGGCCGACCGCTATCATGCGGTGAACGGCGAGATTCACCGGATCGAGGCAGGGGTTGAAAATACCTCTGACGAATATGCCGAGACGCTGAAGAAGCAGCGGCTCGCCCTGATCGACGAAATCGCGGCGATGGTGGCGCAGGCCCGCGCCGCCGCCTGATTCCCTACGTGCCGTCCCTGCTTTCGCGGGGACGGCAAACCATGCTAGCCAGCCCTGCAAAGGAGAGGCGCAATGAAAGGCATGGGCGGAGAAGGCGGCGAGGACTGCCCGTTCCAGTTCAATTTTGATCCGGCCACCTTCAAGGTCGGCGATACGGTCAGCTACCGGGTCAGCTCGATGGAGGACTGGCCCTTCGTCGGTACCCTGCTCGAAGTGCACGACGATTACGTGGTGATCAGCCCCGGCCCGACCGAACCCGACGCGCGCTACAAGGGCACGCGCGAAAGCCGCCCGATGGTGGATGGCAGCGAGATCGGCTGATCCGGTCTTTCCCTGCGGGGTTTACCCGCTGCCGGGCCATGCCTCATGTGCGGGAAGGTTGCCCTGAGGGCTTGTCTCAGTCGTTCAACCAGTCGGCGGTGATCGCGCCCCTGTGCCCCTCGGGCGCCAGAGCAGCGCGAAGCGCTTCGAGCAAAGGCGGCAGCGCCTGCGTAAAGGCATAGGGCGGGTTGACGATGAACAGGCCCGCCCCGTTAAACATGCCGGGCTGATCGCTATCGTAAAGCCAATGCTCGATGCAGAGCAGTTTCGGGATGCCGAGCTTGTGCAATCGCTCCTTCCACCGCCAATGCGTGGCGCGGTCTTTCAGCGGATACCAGATCACCGTCACCCCGTGTGCCCATTTGCGGTGTGCCGCGGCGAGGGTGGCTGTGATGCGCGCCCGTTCATCGGTCTGCTCGTATGGCGGATCGACCACAACCACGCCGCGAGGCGTGCGGGGCGGCAGCATAGCCAGCCAGAACTCATAGGCGTCGCGCTCATGCACGGCGGCGGATGTGCCGTGCATCACGCCGCGCAGGGTACGGACGTCCTGGGGGTGCTTTTCATTCAGGATCAGGGCATCCTGTGGGCGCAGAAGCCGCGCTAGAAACTGCGGCGAGCCGGGATAGCGGCGAAGCTCGGTCCCATCATTTACTGCCTGTACGGCGGCGCGGTAGTCGTCCAGCAAGGGGTTCGGATCGGCGAGCGCCCGGACCACACCCTGCGCGGATTCGCCGGTGCGTTGGGCATCCGGCCCGGCAAGGTCGTAGAGCCCGCAGCCGGCATGGGTGTCGATCAGGGTCAGCGCACTCTGCTTTTGCTGCAAAGCGCGCACAAGGGCGATCAGCAGGCTGTGCTTCACGACATCGGCGTTGTTGCCGGCATGGAAGGAATGGCGATAGTTCATACTGGCTCGAAGCCTTGGCGATCTGACCCTAGAACGCCTCTGCTGCTTCGACCAGCGCGGCGAGGCAGCGCGAATAGAGCTGGTGTTCGGCGATCAGCACCCGCGCGGCCAGGCTGTCGGCCGTATCGCCGGGCAGGATCGCGACCGGGGTCTGGCCCAGCACCGGCCCGTCATCGAGTTCGGCGGTGACCAGGTGGACGGTGCAGCCGCCGTGGCTGTCTCCCGCTTCCAGCGCGCGCTCGTGGGTGTGGAGGCCCTTGTACTTCGGCAGCAGGCTGGGGTGAATGTTGACCATCCGGCCTTCCCAGCCGCTGACGAATTCGGGAGTCAGGATCCGCATGTAACCGGCAAGCGCCACGAACTGCGCGCCGCTCGCGCGGATCGCGGCGTCCATTGCCATGTCGTGATCGGCCCGGGCCATGCCCTTATGCGGCAGGGCGAAGGTCGGCACGCCCTCGGCAGCGGCCAGCGTCAGCCCGCCGGCCTCCGGATTGTTGGAGCCGACCAGCACGATCTCATAGGGGCAGTCCGCCGCGCGGCTGGCATAGAGCAGCGCAGCCATATTGGTGCCGCTGCCCGAAATCAGGACGGCGACCTTGGCCCGCTCAGGCAAGGTGGACAGCTTCCCAGGCGCTGCGGGCCGACCAGGCCTCGTCCGAACCCTGCACGGTGCAGCCGCGCTGGCCCGGCTCGATCGCCCCGATCACGTGGACCGTCTCGCCCGCCGCCTGCAGATCGGCAATCAGGCCAGCGACGTCATCGGCGCTGACCGCCAGCACCATGCCGATCCCGCAGTTGAAGGTGCGGGCCATTTCCTGGGGCTCGATATTGCCCTGGGCCTGCAGGAAGGCCATCAGCCGCGGCTGGACCCAGGCATCGGCGTCGATCCGGGCATGGAGCCCTTCGGGCAGGACGCGCGGCACGTTTTCGAGCAGGCCGCCGCCGGTGATGTGGGCGAGCGCATGAATCTTGCCGCCTCGGATCAGCGGTAGCAGGCTCTTCACGTAAATCCGGGTCGGCTCTACAAGCAAATCGATCAGCAGCCGGTCGGGATCGAACAGGGCGGGGCGATCGAGCTTCCAGCCCTTGTCCGCCGCCAGCCGCCGGACCAGTGAATAGCCGTTGGAATGGACGCCAGAGGAGGCGAGGCCAAGTAGCACGTCACCGGCCTGAACCTTGTCGCCCGTCAGCTGCTCGCCGCGTTCGACCGCGCCGACGCAGAAGCCGGCGAGGTCATAATCGCCCGCCGCGTACATCCCGGGCATTTCCGCCGTCTCGCCGCCGATCAGCGCGCAGCCGGCGATCTTGCAGCCTTCCGCGATCCCGGCGACGACGCGCTCGGCCACGCCGTTCTCCAGCTTGCCGGTGGCGAAGTAGTCCAGGAAGAACAGCGGCTCGGCGCCCTGGACGATCAGATCGTTGACGCACATGGCGACCAGGTCCTCGCCGATCCGGTCATGCCGGTCATGGTCGATCGCCAGCTTGACCTTGGTGCCGACGCCATCGTTGGCCGCCACCAGCAGCGGGTCCTTGTAGCCCGCCGCCTTGGGATCGAAGAAGCCGCCGAAGCCGCCAATCTCCGCATCGGCGCCGGGCCGCGCGGTGGCTTTCACCAGCGGGCCGATGGCCTTGACCAGCGCGTTTCCTGCCGCGATCGAGACGCCGGCCGTTTCGTAAGTGTAGGACTTTTCCGCCATGCGCAGCCGCCTAACGCTTTCCGGCTTGGATTTCCACGGATGATTGGGCAAAAGGCCAGCGGTTTTCCCCGATGGCAGTCGCATCCACCCCAACCTTGCCGCGCCGCTGGCGCCCAGGCCCCGCCGCCACCCTGCTGGGCGGGCTGGGCGTGGCGCTGGCCGTCGCCCTGGTCGCGATCGGGCCGGAGCGGCTGATCGCGCAGGTAGAGGGCGATCGCGGCATCGCCCCGGTGGCGGCCACTACCGACATCCAGGTCAGCGGGATCGCGGTTGAGGCGACGGGCAGTTCGGCCGCCGAAGCCCGGCTTAACGGTTGGAAACAGGCGCAGAAGAAGGCCTGGGAAAAGGCCGGCGGCCCGGCGATGGACGAAGCCACGATCGAAAGCATGGTCTCTGCCGTGGTGATCGAGCGCGAGCAGGTCGGCCCGCGCCGCTATATCGCAACCTTGGGCGTGGTGTTCGATCGCGCGCGCGCCGGGCAATACCTTGGCGCCAGCCGTGGCACCGTTGGCCAAAGCTCCGCGCCCTTGTTGCTGATCCCGGTGCTGCGCTCTGGCGGGACCAGCCAGGTCTATGAAGTGCGCGGCCCGTGGCAGGCCGCCTGGGCCGCTTTCCAGGCCGGCGGCAGCCCGATCGACTATGTCCGGCCCACCGGATCGGGAGGCGATTCGCTGTTGGTGACCGCTGGCCAGCCCCAGCGCCGCAGCCGCGCCTGGTGGCGCAACGTGCTCGACCAGTTCCGCGCCGCCGACGTGCTCGTGCCCGAAGCCCGGCTGGAGCGGCAATGGCCCGGCGGCCCGGTGCGCGGCACCTTCACCGCGCGCTATGGCCCGGACAACAAGTTCCTCGAAAGCTTTACCCTCACCGCCAATGACGAGGCTGGCGTCCCCGCCATGCTGGCCACGGCCGTGCAGCGGATCGACGCGATCTATACCCGCGCCCTGGCGCAGGGCCTGCTCAGGCCCGATGCCACGCTCAACCATGGCGGGTCGATGGATGCCGGCCTCGCCGCGCTGATCGAGGCAGCGCGCCGGGCCGAGCAGGCCGCAACCGCCGCCGATGCCGCACCCACCGCCGCGCCCAGCGCCGCGCCCGCGACGCCGGCGGCGATCTCAACCTTCACCGTCCAGTTCGCCTCGCCCGATGCGGCGGCGGTCGATGCCGCGCTGGCCGCCGTGCGCGGGGCGCCGGGGGTGCAGGGGGCGGCGACCACCAGCATCGCGATGGGCGGCACTTCGGTGATGCGCGTCACCTATGCGGGCGAGCTGGCCGCGCTGGCCGATGCCCTGCGCGCGCGCGGCTGGCGGGTAACAATGGGCCCGAACGCGCTGTCGATCCGCCGCTGATGAGCCAGATCGCGCTGCCTCTTCACGCCGCCGGGGCGGGCCCCAGCCGCATTGTCGTCGGCCCGGCCAACCTTGCCGTGTTCGAAGCCTGCGCTGCCGCCGATGCCTGGCCGTTCCGCACCGCCGTGCTGCTGGGGCCGCCGCGCTCGGGCAAGTCGCTGATCGCGCGCTGGTTCGCGCAGAACGGCGCGGGTGAGGCGGTCGACGATGCTGACCGGATCGACGAGACCGAACTGTTCCACCGCTGGAACCGCGCGCAGGAGAGCGGGCGGCCGCTGCTGGTGGTCGGCAGCGCCGCACCCGGCGGCTGGCACATCGCCCTGCCGGACCTGGCCTCGCGCCTGGGCGCGGCGCTCCAGCTTGAAATCGGCGCGCCCGACGATGCCATGCTGGCCGATCTGATCGCGGTCCATGCCGAGCAGCGCGGGCTGGCACTGGGGCCGGATGCGGCGGCCTATCTTGTGCCCCGGATCGAGCGTACCCACATGGGGGCAGAGCGGGTGGTGAGCGCGATCGACCGGCTCAGCCTCGAGCGCAAGCAGGCCCCCGGACCAGCCATCTGGCGGGCCGCGCTGGAGGAAATCCTCGGCCCCCAGGAGCCCCGCTTGCTTTGAGCGGTCCCCTGTGGGAGATTCAACGGCGGATGGGGAAGATCATGCCGGGACGTTTCATTGCCTACCTCGATTCTATCCGGGCCCGCGATCCGGCCGTCCGTTCGCTCGGGGAAATCCTGCTTTACCCGGGAGTCTGGGCGCTTGGCCTGCACCGGGTGGCACATTGGCTGTTCAATGCGCGGCTTTACCTGTTGGCCCGGCTGGTGAACCACTTCAGCCGGTTCATGACCGCGATCGACATTCACCCCGGTGCGCGGATCGGGCGCAATTTCTTCATCGACCACGGCTTCGTGGTGATCGGCGAGACGGCCGAAATCGGCGATGACGTGACCATGTACCAGGGCTCGACCCTGGGCGGGACCAACCCCACCAATGGCGTGGGCGGCAAGCGTCACCCGACCATCGGCGATGGCGTGATCATCAGCCTGGGCGCGGCCATTCTCGGCCCGATCCATGTCGGCAACGGCGCGCGGATCGGGGCCAATGCGGTGGTGACCAAGGACGTGCCCGAAGGCGCGACCATGCTGGGCATCCCGGCCAAGCCCACCCCGGTGGAAGTGAAGCCTGAAACCCAGGCCTTCGTGCCCTATGGCACGCCGTGCAGCGAGCGGTTCGACCCGGCGACGCAGAAGCTGGAAATCCTCCAGTGCGAGATCGAGACCCTGCAAAAGCGCGTGGCGCAATTGCTGGAAGAGCGCGATGCCCGCGCCGCCAAGGATGCCGCGGCGCGCAAGCCGGCCAAGCCGAAATCGGATGAGGCCAAGACGGCTTGAGCGCCACCGTCACCCCCTTTCCCCTCCACGCGGTCCGTCCCGCGCAGGTCGGGTTCGAACGGGACGAACTGCAACGCATCCTTGACCTCTACGGCCGGATGGTCGCCGCCGGGCTGTGGCGCGACTATGCGATGGACTTCGCCAAGGACGCCGCCAGCTTCAGCGCCTTTCGCCGCACCGCCGAACGGCCCGAGGCACGGATCGAGAAACGCCCCGCACTGCGAGCCAAGCAGGGCATGTGGACGCTCTATGGCGAAGGCGGCCAGGTGCTGAAGCGCGGCCATGAACTGGCCAGCGTGCTGTTTCCGCTGGAACGGCGGCTGCTGAAAGTGGTGGAGAGCTAGATCCAAAAACAAGAACCGCGCGGAAAGCCGGGGCCTTCCGCGCGGGTCTGTTGGTTCAGCCGAAAGGCTGGCGTCAGCTGATCGGGCCGAGCTTGCCCAGCGCGGCCATCACCACCTGGCTCTGTTCGCCGCCCGACTGGGGCACGATTTCGCCGGTGCGGTCGATGATCTGCTCCCAGTGCGCGGCGATCCCTTCGGGGGTGCGCTCGTCCGCGGGCAGGGCCACGCCCGGGGTCAGGGTGACATAGGCCGCGTGATAGGCGCCCGCGCCGGCACCGCAGATCATGTTGGTCGGCGCGTCTTCGCTGACCAGATAGAGCGCCATCGGGGCGACGTTCTCGGGCGCCAGCATCTTGAAGAAGGCTTCGGGCATGCCGAGGTCTTCGGTCATGCGGGTGCCGGCCACCGGGGCCAGGGTGTTGATCCGCACGTTGTACTTGGCGCCTTCGAGCGCCAGCGTCTTGGTGAAGCCCGCCAGGCCCAGCTTGGCCGCGCCATAGTTGGCCTGGCCGAAGTTGCCGTACAGGCCGGTGCTGCTGGCGGTCATCAGGATGCGGCCATAAGCCTGTTCGCGCATGAGGTCCCACACCGCCTTGGTGCAGTTGGCGCTGCCGTTCAGGTGAACGTCCACCACCAGCTTCCAGTCATCCATGGTCATCTTGGCGAAGCTCTTGTCGCGCAGGATGCCGGCATTGTTGATCAGGATGTGGACGCCGCCCCACTTTTCCTTCGCCTTGGCGACCATTTCGACCATCTGTTCGTATTCGGTGACCGAGCCGCCGTTCGACATGGCTTCGCCGCCCATGGCCTCGATCTCGGCCACCACGGCCAGCGCGGCGTCGGAATGGCCGGTGCCATCACGCGCTGCGCCCAGGTCGTTCACCACCACCTTGGCCCCGCGCTTGGCGAGTTCGAGCGCATAGGCGCGGCCCAGGCCGCCGCCGGCGCCGGTAACGATCGCGACGCGATCCTTGAAAGAAATGGTCATGGGTATTGCTCCGGATAGAATGATGGGCACAAAACTGGTCGAGTCCCGCCGGGGAGGCGGCGGACGCACTGGCACGGCTGGCGACGCCTTTCAACCGGGTAGATCAAGGGTATTGGTTGCCGTAGCGGTATGCGACAAACGACTGTCACAAACCTGTCATTCAGCAGTCCTAGTTGAGTCTGCGAATCGTAACATTTGAGGTCAGGGAAGGACTTCGGACATGAATTCAGGTCTGCGCATTTCGGCCATTGCGGTCGCGGTTTCGCTCGGTTGGGCCAGCCCGGCGCTGGCGGGAGCCAAGGAAGACGAGGCCATGCGCCAGGAACTGGCCGCCATGCGTGCCCAGATGGCGGCGCTGGCGGCGCGGGTCGATACGCTGGAAGGCCAGCTGGACCAGGCCAAGGCCCGTGCCGAAAGCGCCGAGGCCCGCGCCACCAGCGCGCTGGCCCAGGCCGAAGCCGCCAAGGCCGAAGCGGCCAAGCCGGTGAAGCCGGCCGAACCGGCCTTTGCCGTCAACTGGAAGGGCGCGCCCGAGATTACTGGCAAGGATGGCTGGTCCTTCAAGCCGCGCGGCCGTCTGCACCTTGATGTCGGAACGATCTCCTCGCCGGGCGCGCTGACCAACCCGAGCCTGGGCGGCAACCTGCGGGTGCGCCGCGCCCGCCTTGGCGCCGAAGGCTCGATGCCGGGTGGCCTCGGCTACAAGGCGGAACTCGATTTCGCCAACAGCAACGTCGCGCTGGCGGACGTCTTCGTGTCTTATGCACCCGCGAACGCGCCCATCGTGCTGCGGGTCGGCAACTTCGAATCGCTTAATGGCCTCGAGCAGATCACCAGCTCGAACTTCATCTCCACGATCGAGCGGGCCGGGTTCAACGATGCCTTCCTCAACTCGCGCCGCCTGGGCGCGACGATTGCCTACAAGGGCAAGAACGATGACTGGCGCGCCGAGGCAGGTCTGTTCGCCGCTCATGCGATGGACAGCAGCCTCGACAACGATGGCTGGATCGGCGCAGCGCGGCTGACCTGGATGCCCAAGGCGCTGGGCGGCCAGCTGCACCTGGGCGTGAACTACCAGTACCGCGATTTCGCCTCGAACATTTCCGGCGGCACCTCGACCGGGGTGAACATGCCCTCGACCAACCAGCTGGCCCGTTACCGGGCGCGGCCGGGCAGCCAGCTGACCGACGTGCGTTTCGTTGATACCGGCAGTTTCGCCGCCAAGGGGGATTCGATCCTGGGCGTGGAAGCGGCCGGGATCTTCGGCCCGCTGCATGTGGCGGGCGAGACGCAATGGCTGAAGGCGCGCGGTTATCGTGCGGGCGATCTGGCCACCGGCAACGATGCCTTCTCGGGCGGTAATTCGGCCGTGGTGGCACTTGCCAATCCCGGCTTCTTCGGCGCCTATGGCGAAGTGGGCTATTTCCTGACCGGCGAGACCCGCGGCTACAAGCGCGGCGACGGCACCTGGGCGCGGACCAAGGTGCTGAACCCGATCGGCAAGGGCGGGGCCGGGGCGATCCAGTTGGTCGCGCGCTATGAATATCTCGACCTCGCCGATGATGACCTGGTGAACGGGCCGACCAACAACTTCGCCACCGGTACCAGCGCGCTCGCGGCGGCCAATACGCGGCTGGGCCGGGGTGGCACGCAATCGAGCTATATCGTCGGCATGAACTGGCACCTGAGCGATTATCTGCGCCTGATGCTGAACTATGGCCGGGTCGAGGTGGAAGGCGGGCCGCTGGCAGCAACGGTCGATCCGGCATCGGCCCAGCCGGTCAACCAGCGCAATTATGGCGTCAATGTGCTGCAGAGCCGGCTGCAGTTCGATTTCTGAAGTCAGAGTCCAGCGAGGGCGGGGAGCAGGGCGTCGAAGTGGTCAATCACTGCGGCGGCGCCCAGATCCCCCACCGGCTTGTCATTGAACCCGAAGCTGACCGCCACGCAGGGCAGGCCGGCCGCTTGCGCCGCGCCGGTATCGAAGGTGGTATCGCCCACGTAAGCCGCCGCGCCGCCGCCTGACCGTTCGACCATGGCGTGCAGCGCATCGGGTGCGGGCTTCAGCGGGAAACCCGCCCCGCCGCCGATCACGCAGGCGAAGCGGTGCAGCAGGCCCAGTTCGCCCAGCAGCTTGACCGCCAGGTGCTGGGGCTTGTTGGTGACCATGGCGATCTTCACGCCGCGCTCGTCCAGCGCATCGAGCATGGCCGCGCCGCCGGGATAAAGCGCGGTGTGGGCGGCGATATTGGCCTCGTAATGGGCCAGCAGGACCTGGCGCAGGGCTTCGAAATCGATCCCCTCATCGCCGCCGGTCAGCGCCAGTGCGCGGCGCAGCATCAGCCCTGAGCCGCCGCCGATCAGGTTCATCACCCGCTCCTGCGGCACCGGCGGGCGATCGATCGAAGCCAGCGCATGGTTCAGCGCCGCGCCCAGGTCGCGCGAGGTATCGAGCAGGGTGCCGTCAAGGTCGAAGCCGACCGTCCTGAAACGCATTTTCCATTCCCGTTCGTGTCGAGCGAAGTCGAGACACCTTGCGCCTCGTGTCTCGACTTCGCTCGACACGAACGGAAGGGGGATTGCAAGTTCCTGCGTTCTGGAAACGGCAAGCGTTTGGTGGCATTGCTGGCGCATGAGCGAACCGATTGCCGTAATCGTCCTTGCCGCGGGCAAGGGCACCCGCATGAAAAGCGACCTGCACAAGGTGCTGCACCCGATCGCCGGACGGCCGATGCTGCTCCACCTGCTGGCTTCGATTGGCGAGGCCGGGGCAAGCCGCCAGGTGATCGTCGCGGGTGACCGGCGTGAGCAGATCGTGGCGGCGCTGGCGGGCAGCGGGGCCGAAGTGGTCGTGCAGGAACCGCAACTCGGCACGGCCCACGCTGCCCTGCAGGCCAAGTGTACCTTGAGTGACTTTTCAGGGCATGTGGTGGTATGCTTTGGTGACGTTCCTTTCCTGCTTGGTGACACGGTAAGGCGCCTCTGCGATGCCGTGACCCGCGGTGCGCAGGTCGCCGTGCTCGGCTTCCGCCCCGCCGATACCGCCGCCTATGGCCGGATCATCGCCGAGGCTGATGGCACGGTCCGCAAGATGGTCGAGCACAAGGACGCCTCGCCTGAAGAACGTGCGGTAAACCTCTGTAACTCAGGCGTTATCGTCGCGCACAGCAAGGACATGTGGCGCCTGCTCGAAGCGGTCGGCAACGACAATGCTGCAGGCGAATACTATCTCCCCGATGTCGCCACCAATGCCATTGCCGAAGGCGGCCGCGTCGTGGTGGTCGAAGCCCCCGAAACCGAGGTCATGGGCATCAACAGCCGCGCCGAACTGGCCGAGGCCGAAGGCCGCTGGCAGCAGCGCCGCCGCCGCGAGGCGATGGACGATGGCGCATCCCTTATCGCGCCGGAAACGGTGTGGTTCGCCTGGGATACCCAGCTTGGCCGCGACGTGCTGGTCGAACCCAACGTCGTCTTCGGCCCCGGCGTGAAGGTGGCCGATGGCGTGAAAATCCGCGCCTTTTGCCACCTTGAGGGCGCGCACCTGGCCAGCGGGGTCGAGGTTGGCCCCTATGCCCGCCTGCGGCCCGGCACGGTGCTGGAAGAGAATGTCAAGATCGGCAATTTCGTCGAGGTCAAGAAGGCGACCATGGGCAAGGGCGCCAAGGCCAACCACCTGTCCTACATCGGCGATGCCGAGGTAGGGGCGGGAGCCAACATCGGCGCGGGTACGATCACCTGCAATTATGACGGCTATTTCAAGTACAAGACCGTGATCGGCGAAGGGGCCTTCATCGGTTCGAACTCCGCGCTGGTCGCCCCGGTCAAGATTGGCCGCGACGCCATCGTCGCCGCCGGCAGCGCGGTGACGCGCGACGTGATGGACGGCGAACTGCGGATCGTGCGCGGGGAACAACTGGTCAAGCCGGGCTGGGCCGACCGCTTCCATGATGCGATGAAGAAGAAGAAGGCGGAAAAGAAGGGGTGAGCGCGGCTTGACATGATATCGTGATATGATATCAGTATATCAATGACCCGAATCCTGGCTGATCTGCCCGAGGAAGATATCCGGTGGCTTGATGCCCGCGCGGCGGAGCAAGGCAAGTCGCGCGCGGCGGTGCTGCGCGAGGCGGTGCAAGCCTATCGCACCCAGGCCGAGCAACAAGGGATCGAGCGCTATTTCGGCATCTGGGCCGGGCGGGAGCGCGGATCATGACCGTTGCCGCCTTCGATACGGCCATCCTGCTGGATGCGCTGCAAGGCCATGGCGGGGCTGGCGCTGAATTGCAGCGCTATCGTCAGCGCTTCATCAGTCGCCTCAGCTGGATCGAGATCATGTCGCGCGCCCAGCCTGACGACGTCCAGCGCGCCGAGGGCTTCCTGTCGCATTTCGGCGTGGTCGAGGTGAGCGACGAGATCGCCCGCTGTGCCGCCCAGCTCTGCGGCCAGCGCTCCGGGCTGTCGATCGACAACGCGGTAATCCTGGCCTCGGCGCAAGTGGCAGGCCGGATCCTCGTGACACGCAATACCCATGATTTCCCGGCGACCATGCCGGGCATCCGGGTTCCCTATACCCTCTAGTGAAAGCAAGTTCCCATGTGCGGCATTATCGGCATCGTCGGCAAGGAAGAGGTGGCGGAACGGCTGGTCGACGGCCTGCGGCGAATGGAATACCGCGGCTATGACAGCGCCGGCGTTTGCACGCTGCACGATGGCCAGCTGATCCGCCGCCGTGCGCCGGGCAAGCTGGTGGGCCTGGTAAGGGAACTGGCCCGCGATCCGGCCCCCGGCACGGTGGGCATCGCCCACACCCGCTGGGCCACGCATGGCGCCCCGACCGCCGCCAATGCCCATCCCCACGCGACCGCCGTGCTGGCGCTGGTCCACAACGGCATCATCGAGAACTTCAAGCAGCTGCGCGAAGAGCTGACCGCGCGCGGGCGCAAGTTCGAAAGCGATACGGATACCGAAGTAGTCGCGCACCTGCTTTCCGAAGCGGTCGAGGCCGGGGCCAGCCCGGAAGATGCCGTCAAGGTCACCTTGCCAAAGCTGCGCGGTGCCTTTGCCCTGGCCATCGCCTTCAAGGATCATCCCGACATGCTGATCGGCGCGCGGCTGGGCTCGCCGCTGGTGGTCGGTCACGCCGATGGCGAGACCTATCTGGGCTCCGACGCGCTGGCGCTGGCCCCGCTGACCCAGCAGATCACCTACCTTGAAGAAGGCGACTGGGTCGTGATCGATCGCGACGGCGCGCAGATCTATGACAGTGCCAACCAGCCGGTCGAACGCCCGGTGACGACCTCTGGCGCGACGGCCGCCGCGGTCGAGAAGGGCCAGTTCAAGCACTTCATGCAGAAGGAAATCTTCGAGCAGCCGACCGTGGTGGCGCAGACGCTGAAGAGCTATGTTCGTCAGGTCGATCAGTCGGTCGCCCTGCCGCAGTTCGATTTCGACCTGTCGACCATCAGCCGCGTGACGATCGTGGCCTGCGGGACCAGCTACTACGCCGGGATGGTCGCCAAATACTGGTTCGAGCAGTTCGCGCGCCTGCCGGTCGACATCGATGTGGCCAGCGAGTTCCGCTATCGCGATCCGGTGCTGGAGCCGGGCGGGCTGGCGCTGTTCATCTCGCAAAGCGGGGAGACAGCGGACACGCTGGCGGCCCTGCGGCACTGCAAGGCTGCCGGGCAGACCATCGCCGTCGTGGTCAACGTGCCAACCAGTTCGATGGCGCGCGAGGCCGATCTGCTGCTGCCGACCCATGCCGGGCCGGAGATCGGCGTGGCCAGCACCAAGGCCTTTACCTGCCAGCTGGCTGTGCTCGCGGCGCTGGCGGCGCACATGGCGGTGAAGCGCGGGCGAATGAGCCGGGCGGAGGAAGCCGATGTGGTCGATCACCTGCTCCAGGCCCCGGCCAGCCTCAATGCTGCACTGGCGCATGATGCCGATATCGCGGCCATGGCCCACCTGATCGCCCCGGCGCGCGATGTGCTCTACCTGGGCCGCGGACCGGACTATCCGCTGGCTCTGGAAGGCGCACTGAAGCTCAAGGAAATCAGCTACATCCATGCCGAGGGTTATGCCTCGGGCGAGATGAAGCACGGCCCGATCGCGCTGATCGACGAAGCCGTGCCGGTGATCGTCCTCGCGCCGTCCGGTCCACTGTTCGAAAAGACCGTTTCGAACATGCAGGAGGTCCGCGCCCGCGGCGGCAAGATCGTGCTGGTTTCCGACCGGGAAGGGCTGGACGAGGCGGGCGAGGGGTGCCTGGCCACGATCGAGATGCCCAAGGTTCACCCGCTGATCGCGCCGCTGGTCTATGCCGTGCCAGTGCAGCTGCTGGCCTATCACGTGGCCTGCGTGAAGGGGACCGATGTCGACCAGCCGCGCAACCTGGCGAAGTCGGTGACCGTGGAATAGAAATACGGTTAGGCAGGGTTTACGGGACGCTAACATTTGCCCGGTATGTCCGGGAGTGTGAGCAAGAATAGTCCCTCAACCTCGAGCCTGCCCCGCGAACTGCCAGTCATGGCGGTGCTGGGCCTTGCTGACCCGGGCGATGCGGATTGGGCGCGGCTGCGTGGGGTACAATATTCGAACCTGGCGACGGTCGCCAAGGCACGGGTGATTGCCCAGCTCATCGCCGCGCTTGGTGTGGTCTGGCTCTATGTCGGAGCGATCCATCTCGCGGCCTTGGCGGTGTGGGTAATTGCGCTGGGTGCAAGCCTATACCACACGGTCCGGATTGACAGCACGCTGGCCGATGCCGACCAGCGCCGCATGTCGCGCGACGAGGTCAAGCGGCAGGCCCTGGGAGCGATTCTCAACGCTGTGGCCTGGACCATCCCCATTCTTGGTTTTGCGCCCTTCGGCGATGTGACCACGCATCTGGAAATGTGGGCGATCACCGCCATGCTGCTGACCGCCACCGCGGTGGTGCTGCCGGCCGTACCGCTGGCCAACATGCTCTACGCGGGTGTCGTGGGGACTGGTGCGATTGTCAGCCTGCTGTGGGCGGGCATGTTTGAAATGGCGCTTGTAACCCTGGCCTGGCTGGCGGTGATCGCGATCGGATCGATCGAGAACGCCCGCTCGTTCCTGACCGCGCGGGTGGCCGAAGCCGCCATGGCGGAGAAGAACGAGGTTGTTTCGCTGCTGCTCCGCGAATTCGAGGAAGGCGAGGCCGATTGGCTGTGGCAGATCGATACGACCCGCCGGGTCCGTTCGGTCAGCCCGCGCTTTGCCTTTGCGCTGGGCAAGACGGCGGAAGAGATCGACGGTAAGCCGTTCGTCCAGCTCATCGCCGGTCCGGCCTGGGAAACCGGCCAGTTCCCGGCCAGCCTGCATGATCTGGCCGAACGGCTGAAGCGGCGGGAGAGCTTCTCAAACCTGATCGTCCGCGTCGTCATCAATGGCGAGAAGCGCTGGTGGGAGCTGTCCGGCACGCCCAAGTTCGACGACAAGGGGGCGTTTGACGGGTTCCGCGGGGTCGGTTCCGACGTTACGGCACAGCGCGAAAGCTCTGAGAAGATCGCCCACATGGCGCGGTTCGATACGCTGACCAGCCTGCCCAACCGCATGATGCTGACCGAGGCACTGGCCGATGCCCTGCGCTATGCCGCGCAGTGGCGGACCAAGTGTGCCTTCATGATGATCGACCTCGACCGGTTCAAGGCGGTCAACGATACGCTCGGGCACCTGGTTGGCGACCAGTTGCTGGCCCGCGTGTCCGAGCGGCTCAAGTCGATCCTGACCGACAACGAACTTATCGGCCGGCTGGGCGGGGACGAATTCGCGATCGTGGTGCGCGATGCCTCCGACAAGCAGCGGATGCAGCAGGTGGCCGAACAGGTGATTCACCTGTTGTCGCAGCCCTACGAGGTTGATCATCACACGCTCTACATCGGGGCCAGCATCGGCTCGGCGGTTGGTCCGCGTGACGGCAACACCGTCGAGACGCTGATGCGCAATGCCGACCTTGCGCTGTATCGCGCCAAGGAAGAGGGCGGCGGCCAGCACTGCAATTACGAACCCTCGCTCCATGCCAGCGCGGAAGAGCGCCGCAAGCTCGAGTTCTCGCTCCGCCGCGCGCTCGAAAACGACGAGTTCATCCTCAATTACCAGCCGGTGGTTGATGCCCAGGAAGAGACTATCGTCAGCTTCGAGGCGCTGCTGCGCTGGAAGAGCGACGAACATGGCATGGTCAGCCCGGCAAAGTTCATCCCGCTGGCCGAGGATACCCGGTTGATCGTTCCGATCGGCGAATGGGTGCTGCGCCAGGCCTGTCGCGAGGCCGTGAACTGGCCGGGCCAGGTCAAGGTGGCGGTAAACGTCTCGGGCGAACAGCTGCTCGACCCGGGTTTCGTTCCCAGCGTGGTCACCGCCCTGTCAACCTCTGGCCTGCCGCCGCAGCGGCTGGAGATCGAGGTGACCGAATCGATCTTCGTGCGCGATGCCACCCTTGCTCGCCGCGCGCTGGAGCAGATCATGGCGCTGGGCTGCGGGATCGCGCTCGACGATTTCGGGACCGGCTATTCTTCGCTCGCCTATATTCGCAACCTGCGCTTCTCGACGATCAAGATCGACCGCAGCTTCGTTCAGGGTGCCTCGGCCGGCAGCCCGGAAAGCCTGGCGATCATCCGCGCCGTGGTGGCGATGGCGGAAAGCCTCGACATGTCGACCACGGCCGAAGGGGTGGAGACCGAGCGCGAGCTCGAGATCATCCGTGGCCTGGGGTGCCGCAAGATCCAGGGCTATTACTTCGGCCGGCCGATGTCCTCGCTGGATGCGCGCGGGCTGTTCGCCCGTTCGGATCTGCGTCAGGCTGTCTAATCCAGACCCTGCAGTTCAGGCTGCGACCAGGCCCCGCACCGCGCTTTCGAACAGCGCGCGGCCATCGGTGCCGCCCTGGGCCGGTTCGATCACGCGCTCGGGATGCGGCATCATGCCCAGCACGTTGCCGGCGGCATTCAGCACACCGGCGATGTCGCGGGCCGAGCCGTTGACCTGCTCGGCATAGCGGAACGCCACGCGGCCTTCGCCCTCAAGCCGGTCGAGCGTGTCGCCATCGGCGAAATAGTTGCCATCGTGGTGCGCCACGGGGATGACAATTTCCTGCCCGGCGCTGTAGCCGGCGGTGAACAGGCTCTGCGCGTTTTCGACCTTCAGCTTCACTTCGCGGCAGACGAAGCGGATCCCGGCATTGCGCATCAGCGCGCCGGGCAGCAGGCCAGCTTCGGTCAGCACCTGGAAGCCATTGCAGACACCCAGCACCGGCACGCCCCGGTTCGCGGCGGCGATCACCGCCTGCATGATCGGGCTGCGCGCGGCCATCGCGCCGGACCGCAGGTAGTCACCATAAGAAAAGCCACCCGGCAGGGCGATGAAGTCCAGCCCATCGGGCAGGGCGGCATCGCCGTGCCACACCCGGTGCGGCGCGGTGCCGGAAACCTTTTCCAGCGCATCGGCCATGTCCCGGTCGCAATTGGAGCCGGGGAAGGTGATCACGGCCGAACGAAAGCTCACGGCTGCACCCGTTCGATGCGGTAGTTTTCGATCACGGTGTTGGTCAGCAGCTTGGCTGCCATTTCCTCAAGCTGGGCGTCGGTCACGCTGGCATCGACTTCCAGCTCGATCATCTTGCCGGCGCGCACGTCCTGCACGCCGTGGATGCCCAGGCCTTCGATCGCATGGTGGATCGCACGGCCCTGCGGGTCGAGCACGCCGTTCTTAAGGGAAACGAATACGCGGACCTTCATCGCGGGGCCTTTCGGAGAGGAAACTGCGGTGTCGCGCGGGCCTATGCCGCCAGAATGCCGCTGGGGCAAGCGTCCTGCGGCGATCATCCCCGTTCTGGGAACAGGCCGTGGGCCGTCAGGTGGGCCACCAGCGCACCGGCCAGCTGCGCGGCGATGAAACCAGGCACATCTGCTGGCGCAATCCCGGCGAAGCTGTCGGTCAGGCTGCGGGCAATCGTGATCGCCGGGTTGGCGAAGCTGGTCGAACTGGTGAACCAGTAGCCCGCGACAATGAACAGCGCGACGGCAGTCGGCACCGCCTCTGGCTTGTGGCGCAGGGTGCCGAGGATCGTCAGCACCAGGCCGAAGGTGGCGACGAATTCGCCGAGCCATTGGCCGATCCCGGTTCGCGCCTTGGCCGAGACTTGCAGGATGGGCAGGTCGAACATGGCATGGGCCAGCCAGACACCGAGCACGCCCGCCGTCACCTGCGCCAACACCACCAGCGCCGCACCCTTCCAGCAGCAGTCACCGCGCAGCCGCATGACCAGTGTCACCGCCGGGTTGAACTGCGCACCCGAAACCGGGCCGAGCATGGTGATCAGGACATAGAGGATCGCCCCGGTCGCCAGGGTATTGCCGAGCAGGGCCACGGCCACGTTCCCGCCGGCGAGCTGCTCGGCCATGATTCCCGAACCGACCACGGTGGCGAACAGCAGCAGGCTGCCAACCGCCTCGCCCAGCAGCTTGCGCGCAAAGACGCTCACGCCGCGCCCTCCATTGCGCCGATCCGGGCCAGTTTCGCTTGCAGCGCCCTGGCATCCATTGCTGCCAGATCGAGCCCGAAGAAGGCTTCGACCCGCATGGTCAGCAGCCGCCAGGTCTCGGCAAAGGCTGCGTCGACCGCCGCTTCGTCACCTTCGACGTCGGCGGGATCAGGCAGGCCCCAGTGGGCGCGCAGCGGGCTGCCGGGAAAGACCGGACAGGCTTCACCGGCGGCATTGCCGCAGACAGTAATGGTGAGGTCGATCTCCGGCGCGCCGGGGCCGGTGAATTCGGTCCAGCTTTTCGACCGGAAGCTGGCCGGATCGAACCCTTCGCGCGCCAGCAGCCGCAGGGCGCCGGGGTGGGGCACGCCCTTGGGCTTGCTGCCGGCAGAGTAGGCTGCCAGCTGGCCCGCGCCATGGCGCCGGAACAGCGCTTCACCCAGGATCGAGCGGGCGGAATTGCCGGTGCACAGCACCAGCACCGAACGGACCAGGGTCATCCGCAGCAGGCGGGCTTGGCGGTTTCGATTGCCGGGGCACAGCAGGCATTCGCCGTCGCATTGGCCGAGTCAACCGCAGCCATGTCCGGCCCGGCGCCATAGACGGTCGCCTCGCCGTGAGTCAGGAAGGCTTCCCAGACCACGCCATCGGGATCGGCGATCCAGCTCTTCTCGCTCCTGGCATAGCAGCAGGTGGTGGCGCCTTCTTCCAGTACCGGGCGGCCAGCGGCTTCGAGGCGGCCATAGACCTGTGCCAGTTCGGCTTCATCATCGACCTGCAGGCCCAGGTGTTCGATGCCCTTGGCAGCGGTCTGGTTGTGCGAGATCGCGAAGTTGATGCGCGGATCCTCCAGCATCCACTTGGCATAGTCCGGCTTCACCACGCTGGGCTGCTGGCCGAACAGGCCGGAGTAGAATGCGATCGAGGCATCGAGGTTATCGACCCCGACGTGGACGTGGAAACGCTTCATGCGACATTCCTTTCTTCGGCGGTTGCGACGGGCGCGCAGGAGGCTCCGCCGCAGCAGTTTTCGGTGAGGTAGCCCATCAGCGCCCCCATCGCCGCGTAATCGGCGGCATAGATGATCGAGCGGCTCTGCCGGCGCTGGGTGACAAGGCCCGCATTGCTGAGCTGCGCCAGGTGAAAGCTCATCGAGGAGGCGGGCAAGCCAAGCCGCTCTGCCAGCGCACCGGCCGCGAGGCCATCGGCCCCGGCCTGGATCAGCAGGCGGAATGTGGCGAGGCGGTGTTCCTGCGCCAGTGCGCCCAATGCGCGGATTACGGTCTCGGCCTGCATTGCATTCTCCGATGATTCGATAAATATCGAAATATTGAATCGAAAGGTAATGTCAAGCGCGGTGTTGGCTTCAGTCGGCGTCGGGCAGGGAATCCAGCACGTAGCCCGCCGAGCGGACCGTGCGCAGCGGATCGGGCGCGCCCTGGGCGACCAGCGCGCGGCGCAGGCGGCCGACCCAGACATCGACGGTACGCTCGTCGGTCACTTCATCATCCTTGCCGATCCGTTCGATCAGCGCGGTGCGCGAAAAGACCTGGTCTGGGTTTTCCAGAAAGTGGGCCAGCAGGCGCATTTCGTTCGGACGCAGCGTCAGCAGCCGGCCCTGGTGCCGCAACTGGTGCGCCGACATGTCCAGCACCAGTTCGCCATGAACCAGGCGGGCACGAACCGGGCGGGCGGCATCGGGCTTGGCCTCGTAATGCGACAACCGCTCCAGCAACTGTTCGGCGCTGAGCGGGCCGACCAGGTAATCATCCGCCCCGGCCCGCAGCGCCCGCCGCTTGTCATCAGAATCGCCGCTTTCCAGCACCATCGTGATGTGGCTATCGCGCGTGGCGCGCGAATCGCGCAGGTGGCGAACCATTTCGAGGCCGGAGCGATCCGGCAGCAGCCAGTCGACAAAGCACCACAAGGCCTTGCCCTGGGCCGTATCGGACAAGCCGTCCTCCAGCCTGGCCACGGCCAGATCGGGCCGCCGACGACGCAATCCCTGGAGCAGGGCGGGGGCGGGATCAGTAATGAGAACCGTAACGGGCATGTTCTCGCACTTGGTGAAATCAGACTTCGCCAAAGCATGCCGCCCGGACATGACGGATTCGTGACGGTATTCGGTCAGCAACAATTCGGTCATGGAATATGGCGCCGCTTGTCATCTTGTTGTCACATAAAAGGCCATGAACGGCCGGCGGATTGGGACTATGCTGTGGTTTGAGGAGAGCCACTGCCCATGCGACTTTGCCTGCCTGTCGTGATCGCCGCCATCCTGTCCGCCACCCCGGCCGCAGCCGAGCGGTTGCAGTTCGATCACCGGCTGTCGCCCAGCCTCAAGGCCGCCTTCGATGCCAATGACCCGGCGCTGATCGATTTCAACGACAAGAACCCGCGCTATGTGACCGACCTGGTGGCGATGCGCGGCAAATCGGCACAGGACTGGATCGAGGCGCTGCTGATCGTCGCCCGGACCCCGAGCAAGTCCGTGCGCACCCCTGCCGCGTGGCGCGACGAACTCCAGACCGAAGCCCGGCGCCGCTGCGCCAGTACATTCGAGGTGCTGGCCGAGGACGAAGCCTCGATCACCTTTGAGCGCCGCTCTACCGGCTGCCCGCCAGGCTATGCCGCCACAGCGGTCTATCGCCTGGTCGCGGGCAAGCGCTCGTTGTTCCTGCTCGGCTTCATGGCGAAGGATGCGGTTGGCGAACGGACCCGCGGCGAATGGCGCGCGGTGCTGGCGTCGGCACGAATCGAGTAGGCCCGGTGCCAGGGTCAGACCGGCGTACCCGACGATCGTCAGATTACTGTCTTATCAGTGTCAGCTAGCCTTCGCGGAAGCGACACACGCGATCCCTAGTGGCGGCGTTGAGACCGCTGCAGGGGGTGATTCGATTCGCGGCTCCCCCCTCGAGCACGGCCTTGAAACGCATGTTTCGACTGACACTCAGGGAAGAACCGCAATGACCCGCTTGAACGCAAGCTCATCCGCCTCGCTGATCGCGCTGGCGACTGCTCTTGGCCTTGGCCTGGGCGGCACCGCGCAGGCTGCCGTGACCGTGACTGGCTCGGCCGTCTATGTTGACGCCGCAGCGCCCGAGGATGCCGCAGATGCCGCCGCCGCGCCGCAGGATGCCGCGATGGGTGCGCAGGATGGCGCGGGCGAAACGCAGAACGATGGCCTGACTGACATCGTCGTCACCGCGACCAAGCGCGAAACCAACCTCCAGCGCACGCCGATCTCGATTTCGGTCATGGGGGCTGAAACCATTCGCGAGCGCAAGGTGCAGAGCCTGATGGACCTGGCCGATGGCGGCGTTCCCTCGCTGCGCGTTGCGCCGTTCGAATCGCGTCAGTCGGCGCTCACGGTCGGGATCCGCGGGATCGTGCCGCTCGACGCCAACCAGCCCGCGCGTGAGCAGGGCGTCGGCATTTATATCGACGGCGTCTACCTAGGCCGTCAGCATGGTCTCAACACCGGTCTGTTCGACGTTGAGCGGGTCGAAGTGCTCAAGGGTCCGCAGGGCACCCTGTTCGGCCGCAACACCGAAGGCGGCGCGGTTTCGATCGTATCGAAGGCCCCGACCGGCGAATGGGGCGGGCGGATCGATGGCGGCATCGGCAACATCGGCCGCTATGATCTGGGCGTGCACCTCAACCTGCCGGAAGTGGCCGGTTTCTCGGTCAAGCTGGATGGCGTGATCGCCCACCAGGATGCGGTGACGAAGAACCCGCTGGCTGGACAGGCCGGCTGGGGTCAGTTCCACCGCAAGGGTTTCCGGGCTGCCGTGCGCTGGCAGCCGGTTGACGGGATCACCAACGATTTCTCGTTCGACATCGCGCATGACGAGAACTCGCCCTATTACAGCCAGCTGCTGAACTATAACCCCAACAACTGCCTGAGCGGCGGTTCCAACACTGCCCCGCTGGCGATCCCGGCGGGCAGCACCTGCGTCACCCCGGGTACCAACTTCATTGGCACCCAGGGCACGATCAAGCCGCTGCCGCCGGGCGTGGTGGTCAACGGCACCAGCCTGATGCGCGTGGCCGATATCGGCGTTCCCCAGGCAGTCACCGTCGACCAGACCTTTGGCTACACCAACATCTTCAAGTGGAAGATCGCGCCCGAAATCGAACTGCGTTCGATCACCTCATGGCGGGGTGTCGAAGTGGAGCAGAACGATAATGCCGGCGGCCTGCACCGCGTGCCGGTGATCAACCTGACCGCGGCCTGTGCCGGCGCCAACTGCGCTTTCAGCCGTTACAGCCGCGCCGACCTGTTCCAGCGCCAGTTCAGCCAGGAAATCCAGGCGGTCGGCTCGATCGGCTCGGTCGATTACGTCGCGGGCTTCTACTACTTCAACGAGCGCGTGCGTGACGATGCCGCCACCCCCAACTCGATGGGTGCCACCGCGATCGTGACGGGCGGCGTGGTAACCGGGGCAACCTATGCGCCGATCCCGTTCTGCACCGGTGCGCCGAACCCGGCGCTGGGCAAGGCAGTCCAGGGCTGCTCGATCGACCGCGCCTCGAGCGTTCGCTCGAAGAGCTATGCCATCTATGGCCAGGCGACCTGGAACGCCACCGATCAGCTCCACATCACCTTGGGTGGCCGTTACACCAAGGACAAGAAGCAGGGCGAACTGCTGTGGTCGCGCGGGGTCAACTACCAGACCAACCCGGCGGTCGCTGCCACCAACGGCTACACCCCGCTCGACAAGGAATGGAGCCGCTTCAATCCGATGGCGACTGTCGCCTATGATTTCAGCAGCTCGGTTCATGGCTATGTCAAGTACGCCACCGGCTATCGCGCCGGTGGGGCCAGCTCGCGCACTTCGGACTACCGGGCATTCGATCCGGAAGACGTGAAGAGCTATGAAGTGGGCCTCAAGGCCGATCTGTTCGATCGCCGTGCCCGCATCAACCTCGCTGCCTACATGATGGACCGCAAGGGCAGCCAGGTCGACCTGTCGACCATCCAGCCGACCGCGACCGGGAACTTCAACAACCTGGTTACCTTCAACGCCCCCGGCACGACCAAGATCCGCGGGATCGAGGCCGACCTGACCGTGAAGGCGACCGACCGGCTGAAGTTCGACCTGTCCTATGCCTATACCTACACCGACATTCCGGCGGTTCCGGTGACCTATCGCGAGTTCACCTCGGCCGGCGTGCCGACCGGGCAATCGACCACGGTCCTGCAGAAGTTCTACATCGTCTACACTCCGCGCAACGCGGCCAGCGCCTCGGTGGATTATGAAATCCCCGTGGGCAGCGCCGACACCCGGATCAAGTTCCATGTCGATGCCAACTACTCGCAGGCCACCCAGAGCTTCGATCAGTTCGCGACGAAGGCCGACGAAAGCTTCATCGTCAATGCCCGCCTCTCGGTGGTCGATATCGACGTCGGCGGGACCAAGCTGAACCTTGGCCTGTGGAGCCGCAACCTGTTCGACAACCAGCTGGTCTATCGCCGCGATCCGTCGAACAGTCTGCCTTCGGTCCAGTCGAACGCTGTTGCCGGCGTGCCCAACATCACCCGCATCGGCAACAACAACAACGTCCTCGGTGATTACGGCAACTTCAACATGCCGCGCACCTTCGGTGTGGACGCCTCGATCAAGTTCTAAGCGGGTATCCCTGTACCCCTGCACTGGCGGGGCGGCGGCTCAGGCTGCCGCCCCGCTTTTTCGTGCGCGCTCGCGCCGCGGCTATTTGTGATTGCAGCCAGTCGTGCGACAAGTTTGGCAGTGCATAGTGATTTGGGGAGAAGTTCATGCCGCAAGCTGCAAATTCCGGACGGACCAGCCTGCCAATTGTCCTGGCCGCGGTGGCGATGGCGTTACCGGGCATAGCCCACGCGCAGCCCTATCCCGTGCCCGATTACCTGCCCGATCGCAGCCAGATGCAGATGCAGAATTGCGGCTATGACCAGAGCGAGGCGGTGAAGAACCTGATCCAGCGTGCCGTCCCGGCCGGGGAAATCCGCTGCTATTCGAAGCACGCCTTTACCCAGTCGCCGGGACTGACGATTGACCTGGTGATCCCGGCGGGATCGCAGACGGCCGAAGTCGGTTTCAACTTCATCACCCTGAAGGGCCGGTTCAACAAGTCGGTCAACGTCATTCCCAAGGGCTGGGATACCGCCAGTTGCGCCGATGCCCCGGCAATGGCCTGGTACCTGTTCAGCGGGCTGGTCTATGATGGCAACCAGTACCTGAAGCTGCCCAAGGTGACCGGATGCAGCGTGGTGCCATCGGTTCTGGCCGATCCCTACAAGGGCAAGAGCCCGCTCGGCCTGCCGCTTGATCGGTGGGGCCCCATGACGCTCGGCAACGAAGTTCGCACCGTCCGCTTCACGGTTTCGCTGGCCGAGATGCGCAAGACCCTGCCGCCGCATCTGAAGCGGCCCTGATCGCCTGCGGGCCGGCGGCCGGGGCGGGCAAAGGGAGGGCTCTTGTTTATAACTGACTAGTCAGTTATAAACGAATCATGCCACGTCCCGCCGCCCCGATCGATCGCGACAGCCTGCTGGCACTGGCCCGGGCCGAGTTCAGCGCGCGCGGGTTTGCCGCCGCCCGGATGGAGGACATTGCCCGGGCCGGGGGCATTTCCAAGGCCGCCCTCTATCTGCGGTTCCCGTCGAAGGAGGCGATCTTCGAAGAGGCGGTGCGCGATCTGATCGCGCGGACCCTGCCCGAATTGCTGCCATCGGAATTCGGAGACCTCTCGGCCGAAGCGGTGCTGCGCCAGTTCCTGCCGCTGGCCTTCCTGCGGCTGACCGACCCCGAATTCGCCTTTGTCCCGCGCGTGATCATCGGCGAGGGGGCCAATTTTCCCGAGCTGGCGCGCTTCTATCACGACGAGGTGGTGCAGCGCGTGCTGGACCTGATGACCGGGCTGATCCGCCACGGTGTGGCGCGCGGGGAATTTGCCTGCGCCGATCCGGAGCTGGCCTGCCGGACGATTGCCGGGGGCGCGATCTTTGCCGCCCTGTGGCGGGTGGTGTTCGAACCGGTCGGGGCCGAGCCAGTCGATCCGGCCCGGCTGGCCCAGGCCCATGCCGAAACCGTGCTGACCGGCTTGCTGGCCCGCCAGGAGGTGCCGTGATGCCAGCGATCCCGAAGCCAGCGATTGCCGCCACCGTTTTCGTCATCCTGGGCGGGGCAGCCTGGTATTACTGGCCTGCGACCAAGGGCGAGCAGTGGCTTGGCTATGTCGAGGCGGAAACCAGCTATATCGCCGCGCCGGTGTCAGGACGTCTCGCCGCACGGCCGGTTGAGCGCGGTGCCCGCGTAGTCGCCGGGGCGGACCTGTTCACGCTCGATCCTGAAAGTACCGATGCCGATACCGCGCGGGCCGAAGCCCAGGTCGAGGCTGCCTCGGCTCAGGCGGCCGATCTTGCCGATCCGCGCCAGCGCGCGCCCGAACTTGCCGCCGCGCGGGCCGGAGCGGCGCGGGCAGCGGCGCAGCTGGCCCGCGCGCGCAATGATTTTGATCGGGTTGCGGCGCTGGCCGAGCGCGGCTTTGCCAGCCGCGCCCAGCTCGATGCGGCCCGCGCGGCCCGCGATGCCGCACTGGCCGAACTGAACGCCGCGCAGGCGCAGGTTGCCGCCGGGGAAATGAGCGCCGGGCGCGCCGCACAGCAACAGGCCGCCCGTGCCGAAGTGGCCGGAGCCGCCGCCTCCTTGCGCGCCCAGCGCCAGCGCCAGCGCGAGATCGCGCCCGTCGCGCCCGAAGCTGGAGTGATCGAGCAGACCTTCTACAATCCGGGCGAATGGGTTCCGGCCAACGCCCCGGTCGTGGCGCTGCTGCCCGATGCCCGGCGCAAGCTGCGCTTCTATGTCCCGCAGGACCGGATTGCCGCGGTAAAGTTGGGCGCAACCATCCGCTATGCCTGCGATGGCTGCGCCGCCGACTCGACCGCACGGATCAGCTTCATCGCCCCGCGCGCCGAATTCACCCCGCCGGTGATCTATTCGGAGAATGCGCGGGCCAAGCTGGTCTTCCTGGTCGAAGCCATGCTGCCGCCCGGCCGCCAGCCGCTGCCCCCCGGCCTGCCGGTCGCGGTCACCCCGCCATGACCAGCGCGCCCGCCATCGCGGTGCGCGGGCTGACCAAGCGGTTCGGAGCCCGGACCGTGGTCAACGATGTCGACCTGACGGTGATGCCGGGGCGAATCTGCGGCTTCCTGGGGCCGAACGGTTCGGGCAAGACCACGACCCTGCGGATGATTTGCGGCCTGCTGATCCCGGACGCTGGCGAGGGTGAGGTGCTCGGACTGGACCTTGCTACCAGGCGCCGCGCAATCAAGCACCAGATCGGCTACATGACCCAGAAGTTCGGGCTGTTTTCCGACCTGTCGATTGCCGAGAACCTTGAATTCATCGCCCGTGTCTATCGCCTCGACCGGCGGCAGGAGCGCGTGGCACAGACGCTGGAGCGGCTGGGCCTGACCAGCCGGGCGGACCAGCTGGCGGGCAAGCTCTCGGGCGGGTGGAAGCAGCGCCTCGCGCTGGCTGCGGCGGTAATGCACGAGCCGAAGATCCTGCTGCTCGACGAGCCGACCGCCGGGGTCGATCCCCAGGCGCGGCGCGAATTCTGGGACCAGATCCATGCACTGGCCGCCGATGGGATGACCGTGCTGGTCTCCACCCACTACATGGACGAGGCCGAGCGCTGCCACGAGATCGCCTATATCGCCTATGGCGTGATGCTGGCGCGCGGCACGATCGAGGCGGTGGTGGCCGGATCGGGGCTGGTCGCGCTGCACGGCGATGGGCCGGGCGCCGATCGCCTCGCGGCGGAGATCGAGCGGCGCGAAGGCGTGGCGATGGCGGCACCCTTCGGCACTTCGCTCCATGTCTGCGGCACAGATCCGGCCATGCTACTGCGCGCGGTCGAACCCTGGGCCGACCGGATCCGCTTCACGCCGACCGAGCCCAGCCTGGAGGACGTGTTCATCCACCTGATGCGCGGCGCGACCGACAATTCGGTGGAGGTCCGCTGAGATGTGGGAGCGGATCGGGGCGATGATTTTCAAGGAAGTGCGCCAGATGGCGCGCGATCCTTCGACCATCGCGATGATGTTCTTCTTCCCGATCATCCAGCTGGTGATCTTCGGCTATGCGATCAACAACGATCCGCGCCACTTGCCGCTGGTGGTGGAAGCCAACGACAATTCGGCCTTCTCGCGCTCCATCGTCGGCGCGCTGCGCACCACGGGCTACTTCGACGTTACCGAGGTGGCAGGCAACTATGGCCGGGCGGACCGGCTGATCGCCGAGGGCGAGGCGCAGTTCGTCCTGACCATCCCAACCGATTTCGCCCGGCGGCTGGTGCGCGGCGAGCGGCCGCAATTGCTCCTGACGGCCGATGCCACCGATCCGGCCTCGACCGGGCCGGCCGTGGCAGCGGTGAACGAAGCGGTGGCCCGGGCGCTGGCGCGCGACCTGATCGGGCCGCTGGCCGGGCGGCAGCAGGGCCCGCCGCCGGTCGACCTGGTGCTGCACCGCTCGTACAATCCCGAGGGGATCACCAGCCACAACACCGTGCCGGGGCTGCTGGCGATCATCCTGTCGATGACTATGGTCGCGCTGACCGCCATGTCGGTGACGCGCGAGACCGAGCAGGGGACGATGGAAAACCTGCTCGCCACACCGCTGCGCCCGGTGGAGGTGATGGTCGGCAAGATCGTGCCCTATTTCCTGCTGGGCTTCGTGCAGGTCTGCGTGGTGCTGGGCTTTGCGATCGTGGTGTTCGAGGTGCCCTTCGTCGGTTCGCTGGCGTTGCTGGTGGCGGTAACGCTGCTGTTCACGCTGGTCAGCCTGGCGCTGGGCTTCACGATCTCGACGCTGGTCGAAAGCCAGGTCCAGTCGATGATGGCCAGCATGCTGTACCTGATGCCGTCGATCCTGCTGTCAGGCTTTGCCTTTCCCTATCGCGGGATGCCCGTCTGGGCCCAGTGGCTGGCCGAGGCGCTGCCGCCCACCCACTACATCCGGCTGGTGCGCGGGATCATGCTGAAGGGCTGGGAATGGCCGATGGCCGTGCCGGAAAGCCTGAAGCTGCTGGCCATGCTGCTGGTGCTGGGCACCATCGCGGTGCGCCGCTACCGGGATACCGTTGCCTAGATCAGGTGGCGGAATTCATCCAGCACGGCGCGGTAGACGCGCTTCTTGAACGGCACGATCACCTCGGGCAGCTGGGCCGGATCGAGCCACTGCCATTCGCAGAACTCGGCCGGATCGTGCGCGTCGAGCCGGATGTGGTGATCCTCGCCGGTGAAGCGGGCCAGCACCCAGTGCTGGCGCTGGCCGCGATAAGCACCGCCCCACAGCTTGCCGATCAGTTCGTCAGGCAGGTCATAGAGCACTTCCTCGCGCGTCTGGGCGAGGAGCGTGACGTGCTGTTCGTGCACGCCGGTTTCCTCCCACAGCTCGCGCAGGGCGGCTTCGCGCACGTCCTCGCCATCGTCGATCCCGCCTTGCGGCATCTGCCAGTAGACGCCGCCCTCGTCGGGCTGGCCGCGCGTGTCGATCCGCTTGCCGACAAAAGCCAGACCAGCGGAGTTGACCAGCATTACCCCCACGCAGGGGCGATAGGGCAGGGCGGCGAAAGGATCGGTGCTCATCCTCGCGCCCTTAGGCGCAAATGCGCCCCAGCATCAACTTCGCTTGCGCCAGAATGGCCAGCAGGTCGGCCTGGGCGCTGGGCACGGCCTTGCGCAGGTTGACGAAGCCGTGGACCGAACCCTTCATCTCCATGAAGTGGCATTCCACCCCGGCGGCGGCCAGTGCGGCGGCATAGCGGCGGCCCTGGTCGCGCAGCGGATCGAGGCTGGCGGTGACCAGCAGGGTCGGCGGAGAGCCGGCCTGGTCGCCGTGGATCGGATAGGCCCGCGGGTCGCCCGGTACCGGGGCATAGCACGCCATGAACCAGTCCATCGTTTCCTTGGTCAGCAGGAAGCCTTCGGCAAATTCGGCCATCGAGCCGTCGCTCGATTCGTCCGTCGCGGGATAGATGGGCACCTGCAGGATGACGGGCACCTTGGCCGGAGTCTTGGCGAGGTCCTGTGCGACCACGATCGCGAGATGGCCCCCGGCACTGTCACCAATGGTGACAAGGCCGGTCGCCTCGCGCCCCAGCGTTGCGCCATTTTCGGCCACCCAGCGGGTCGCGGCGATCGCATCCTCGTCCGATGCGGGGAAGGGGTGTTCCGGGGCGAGGGCATAGTGGACCGCGACCACCGGCAGATCGAGTTCGGCCGCGATCGTGGTGCAGAGCGCGTGGTGTGAATCGAGGTCGCCGATCACGAAGCCGCCGCCGTGATAGAACATCACCACCGGACCGGGGCCACGCTCCGCCCGCGCATCATAAAGCCGTAGCGGAATGTCGCCGCGCGGCCCGGGGCAGGACAGATCCCTGATCGTGGCTAGCGGCACCGGATCGGCCTCGACCAGTGCGGCCATCTGGACATAGGAGGCGCGCGCATCGGCCAGCGGGATCTCGTTCATCTTCGGCCCGGCCATCGCGGCAAGCATGTCGAGAATGGCCTTCACATCGGGACGGACGTAGGGGGCAGTTGCGCTCACTGGCAGGAATCCTCTCGTTATCGACTGGTTTAATCGACAGGTTAAGTCGCGTTTTGCCACTTGACTAGCCGCCTTGGCGCTCCTCTTGTTGTTCCGGTTGGCCGCGCAGCAGATTTTCTTGATTGCCGGACAGGCGGAGAGAGGACTAGGGCGCGGCGCGAGGATGAGGCGGGCCGGTCCGCCTGATTGAGGAATACGCATGGCAACGCAATTGGCCGATCCCGTAGAACGTACCAGCAATGCCCCCGAAGCCGTTGTCGTCCGCTTTGCAGGCGATTCTGGCGACGGGATGCAGTTGACCGGCGGGCAGTTCACCCTGTCGAGCGCGCTGGCGGGCAATGACTTTGCCACCTTCCCCGATTTCCCCGCCGAAATCCGCGCCCCGCAGGGCACCCTGTTCGGCGTTTCGGCCTTCCAGATCAACTTCGGTTCGACCAGCATCGACACGGCGGGTGATGCGCCCGACGTGCTGGTGGCGATGAACCCGGCGGCGCTGAAGACCAATGTCGGCGCGCTGAAGCCCGGCGGCCTGATCATTGCCGACACTGGCGAGTTCACCAAGCGTAACCTCGAAAAGGCCAAGTACGAGGTCAACCCGCTGGAGGATGGCAGCCTGGCCAAGTGGGACCTGCTGGCCTTCGATATCAGCGCGCTGACGCTGGAATCGGTCAAGCCTTTTGGCCTGGGCAACAAGGAAGCGCTGCGCTGCAAGAACATGTGGACGCTCGGCCTGGCGCTGTGGATGTTCGATCGCGACCGCGCCCCGCTGATCCAGTGGCTGAAGGACAAGTTCGCCCGCAACCCGGTGCTGGCCGATGCCAATATCGCCGCGCTCAATGCCGGCCATGCCTATGGTGAAACGGCCGAGGTTGGTGCCCACTTCAAGAAGATCCACCTTGAACCCGTGCCGACCCCGGCCGGGCTCTACCGCACGATCACCGGCGCCGATGCCGTGGCGCTCGGCCTCGTCGCGGGGGCGCAGCTGGCGCACCTGCCGATGTTCTTTGGCGGTTATCCGATCACACCCGCCAGTTCGATCCTGCACGCGCTGGTGCGGCTGAAGGAATTTGGTGTCACCACCTTCCAGGCGGAAGACGAAATTGCCGCGATCTGCGCCGCGATCGGGGCCAGCTATGCGGGGCAGCTGGGCGTTACTTCCAGCTCCGGCCCGGGCATCGCGCTCAAGACCGAGGCGATGGGTCTCGCGGTGATGACCGAGCTGCCGCTGGTGATCGTCAATTCGCAGCGCGGCGGGCCCTCCACCGGGCTGCCGACCAAGACCGAGCAGTCGGACCTTTACCAGGCGGTCTATGGCCGTAACGGGGATACGCCCATTCCGGTGATCGCCGCGCGCAGTGCGGGCGATGCCTTTGAATGCGCGATCGAGGCTTGCCGGATTGCCGTGCAATACATGACCCCGGTGATCCTGCTGACCGATGGCTATATCGCCAACGCGGCCGAACCCTGGAAAGTGCCGGACCCCTCGAACTATGCCGAGTTCCCGGCGACTTTCCTGACTGAGAAGAACGCCGGCGACACCCTGCTGCCCTACAAGCGCGATGCCAAGGGCGCGCGGCCGTGGATCAAGCCCGGCACGCCCGGCCTGATGCACCGCATCGGCGGGATCGAAAAGCAGGTCGATACCGGTCACCTCGACTATTCGCCCGCCAACCACCAGGCGATGACCGATGCCCGCAAGGCCAAGGTCGATGGCATTGCCCGGTCGATCCCGGCGCAGGACGTCTGCCTTGGCACGACGAGCGGGAAGCTCGCCGTTGTCGGTTGGGGCAGCACTTATGGCCCGATCCATCAGGCCGTCCGCCGTGCCCGCACCAAGGGCCTGGACGTCAGCCATGTTCACGTTCGCCATATCTGGCCGCTGCCGGAAAACCTGGGTGATCTGCTGCGCGGCTATGACAAGGTGCTGGTGCCTGAAATGAACACCGGCCAGTTCAAGACCGTGCTGCGCGACCAGTTCCTGATCGATGCCCGCCCGCTGACCAAGACCAGTGGCCAGCCGTTCACCATTGCCGAAATCGAAGCCGCGATCGAAGGAGCGCTGGCATGAACGAGATGACCAAGATCGCCGCTCAGACGACCCTCAAGGACTGGGAAACCGACCAGGAAGTCCGGTGGTGCCCCGGCTGCGGGGACTATGCGATCCTGAAGGCCGTGCAGCGCACCCTGCCGGAACTGGGCGCGGACCCGGCCAACACGGTGTTCGTATCGGGCATCGGCTGTTCCAGCCGCTTCCCGTACTACGTGGAAAGCTATGGCTTCCACACGATCCACGGCCGTGCACCGGCCTTTGCCACCGGGATCAAGCTCGCCAATCCGGCGCTCGATGTCTGGCTGGTGACGGGCGATGGCGATGGCATGTCGATCGGCGGCAACCACACGATGCACGTGCTGCGCCGCAATCTCGATTGCCAGATCCTGCTGTTCAACAACGAGATCTATGGCCTGACCAAGGGCCAGTACTCGCCGACCAGCCGCGAAGGCACCACCAGCCCGTCGACCCCGCTCGGCTCGGTTGACCGTCCGGCCAGCCCCTGCGCCTTTGCGCTTGGCGCCGGCGCGCGGTTCATCGCTCGTGGCTTTGACGTGTCGAAGCACCTGCCCGAAGTGCTCAAGGCCGCTTACCACCACAAGGGCGCGGCCTTCGTCGAGATCTTCCAGAACTGCATCGTCTACAACAAGGACCGGTTCGAGGACTTCGCCGCCCCCAAGGGTTCCGAAGACCGCCAGCTCTGGCTGACCAATGGCGAACCGATGCTCTTTGCGAAGGGTGAAAAGGGCATCGCGCTCGATACCGAGAAGCTGACGCTCAAGGTGGTCGATGTGGTCGATGGCAACTGGCAGGCGGCGGGCGTGATCGTCCATGACGTCACCAACCGCTCGATTGCGCACATGCTGGTGGAAATGCCGTTCGGCCCGTTCCCGATGGCGCTCGGCGTCCTCTACGACGATCCGCGCCCGACCTTCGAGGCGGCGGTCATGGCCGAACGCGAAAAGGCCAGTGCGGGCAAGGATGCCAACCTCGCCAAGCTGCTGGCCAAGGGCCAGACCTGGACGGTGGAAGAGGGCGGACCAGAGCTGTAGGCTTCTTTGGGTCACACGAAGACACGAAGACACGAAGATGGCGCGCCTGGAGGATATCGAAGGACTCGCCCGGATCGCCGTTGATTGCGGCTTTCGCTGCACAAGGACCTGGGCCCCGGATTGCTTGAATCTGTCTACGAGGCACTATCTTGCAGAGTATCTGCGAGAACAGAGGATTGCGGTTGCGCGGCAAGTCGTTGTTCCGATCAGCTTCAAGGGCATCGAAATCGTAGAACGCTTTCCGGGCTGATCTTGTTGCCGAAGGCCAGGTCTTGATCGAGTTGAAATCCGTGGAACGGATTTCCGGCGTTCATGGAAAGCAGGTTCTTACCTATCTGCGCTTGCTCAACATGCCATTGGGTCTATTGATGAATTTTGGCCAAGCTACCTTCAAGGATGGCCTGAAACGCGTGGCCAACGATTACTACGGACGGATCGGCTGAGCGCGACACCTTCGTGTCTTCGTGTCTTCGTGTGAGATAGAAGATGGACAACCTGACCCATTCCCTGCTCGGTGCCGCACTCGGTCAGGCTGGGCTGAAGCGCAAGACCGGGCCTGGCCATGCCAGCCTTGATCATCGGGGCAAACCTGCCCGATGTCGATGCGGCCTGCTTCTTTTGGCTGGAAGGGACCGAGCATCTCGGCTTTCGGCGCGGGATCACGCATGGGCCACCGGCAATGGTGCTGCTGCCGCTGATCCTGGGGGGCCCGCTGTGGTGGTACGATCGCTGGCAGACGCGGCGCGGCACCCGGCCCGAGGCGCGGCTACCGGTCCGTTTCAAGTGGCTCTTTCTGCTCGGCCTGATCGGCTGCCTCAGCCATCCCGCGCTCGACTGGCTCAATGTCTATGGCATCCGCTTCTTTGAGCCGTTTTCCAGCCATTGGGCCTATGGCGATACCCTGTTCATCATCGATGTCTGGTGGTGGGCGCTGCTGGGCTTCGGGGTGTGGTTCTCGCTGCGGCGCGAGCGGGCCGGGAAGACCTGGCGCTGGCCCGCAGTCGCGACGCTGGCCGCGAGCCTGCTTTACCTGGGGCACAACTATCTGCTTTCTGCAGTCGACCGTCCTGAACTGGGCAATCAATACCAAGGGGCCTTGCGTAGCAGCGCCGATTGCCGATCCGGTGCGGATCGTCTCGCCCGTGCCGCTGGCGTTCTGGGAGCGCGAATTCATCGTCGGCGCGCCCAACAATTGGTACCGTGTTGCCCCGGGCGAGGTGCCTTCGCCCCGCAATGCGCGGCCAATCACTGACCAGCCTTGCGCCTGGCCATCGCCTGCGCAGCTCGCCAGCGGCGGATCGCAGGCCGAGGCCTTCCTGTTCTGGAGCCGCGCGCCCTTTGCCGAGCGGGCTACCGATGGCTCGGTGATCCTGCGCGATGCCCGGTTCTATGATCCGCGCGCGCGGGACCGGTTTGCCGTGCCGCTGCCGGCGGTGAAGTGCCTGCCGCGAGCGGCCGGGTAGGCGGGCAGGCCGAAAGGCCAGCTTGCTGCCCGCCCGGCCTGCGTGAAAGGCTGAGGCATGACCACGCCCATCATCGTCTGGCTGCGCCGCGACCTGCGGCTGGCCGATCAACCTGCTTTCCGCGCCGCCGCTGCCCAAGGCCCGGTGATCCCGGTCTATGTGCTGGACGATGAGGGCGCTAGGCACCGCCGGATGGGTGCGGCCAGTCGCTGGTGGCTGCACCATTCGCTCGCCAGCCTCGCCGCCGATCTCGAGCAGGTCGGATCGCGCCTGATCCTGCGCCGGGGCAAGAGCGAGGAGGTGCTGGCGACGCTGGCAGCGGAGAGCGGCGCGCGGGCCGTCCATGCCATGCACCATGTCGAACCATGGTGGCGCAATGCGGAGCGCAGCGTGGGCAAGGTGCTGGACCTGACGCTGCATCACGGCTTGTATCTCGCCCCGCCGGGCTCGGTGCTGACCGGCGGGGGTACGCCGTTCAAGATCTATACCCCGTTCTGGCGGGCGCTGCAGGAACGGATGCCGCCCGCGCCGCCGCTGCCCGCGCCCAAGCTGTCCGCACCGGAGAGCTGGCCGACCACCGACAAGCTGGAGGACTGGCAGCTGCTCCCCACCAAGCCCGACTGGGCCGGGGGGATGCGCGTCGAATGGACGCCGGGCGAGGGCGGGGCGGCCGAGCGGCTGGAAACCTTCACCCGCCGCGCCGCGCGCTATGCCGAGCGGCGCAACCTGCCGTCGATGCTGGGCACCTCGAGCCTCTCGCCGCATCTGCATTTTGGTGAGGTTTCGCCCGCGCAGGTCTGGCATGCGGTGGCCGGGGCGGGCGGTTCGGTCGAGACCTTCCTGGGGGAACTGGGCTGGCGCGACTATGCCGCCAACGTGATCCACCAGTTCCCGGACTATGGCGCGCGCTCCTACAAGGAAGAGTACGACCGGCTGGCATGGCGCACCGGGCCGGAGGCCGAGGCCGACCTTGCGGCCTGGCAGCAGGGCCGCACCGGTTATCCGATCGTCGATGCCGGAATGCGCGAGCTGTGGGCCACCGGCTGGATGCACAACCGGGTGCGGATGATCGTTGCCAGCTTCCTGATCAAGCACCTGCTGATCGACTGGCGGCGCGGCGAGGAATGGTTCTGGGATACGCTGGTCGATGCCGACTATGCCCAGAACGCGGTCAACTGGCAGTGGAGCGCGGGATCCGGCGTCGATGCCAACATGTTCGTGCGGATCATGGCCCCGCTGACGCAAAGCCCCAAGTTCGACGCCGCCGGCTATATCCGCCAGTGGGTGCCCGAACTGGCCAAGCTCGGCGATGCCGAGATCCACGATCCCGGCCTGCTGCGCCCGCGCGGTTATCCGGCCAAGATTGTGGAACACACCGTCGGACGCGCCCGGGCGCTGGCCGCCCACGCCGCGCTGAAGGCGGGCTAGGGCAGCAGCAGCTCAGCCATCGCCTCAACCACGGCATCGGCATCGAGCCGGTAGGTGTGGTAGAGGTCCGGCAGGTCGCCGGTCTGGCCGAAGCGGTCGATCCCCAGCGGGCTGACCCGCTGGCCGCGCACCCCGCCGAGCCATGACAGCGCGGCGGGCGAGCCATCGAGCAGGGTGACGATCCCGGCATCGGGTGCCAGCGGGGCCAGCAAGGTTTCGACATGGGAGGCCGCGCGTGTGCCGCCCTGCCAGCGCGCCGCCCGCGCCGCCGACCAGCCGCGATGGAGCAGGTCAGGCGAGGTGACGTTGAGCAGGCCAAGGCCCGGCAGGTCATCGGCCAGCTGTTCCCAGGCGGCGATGGCCTCGGGCGCGATCGCCCCGGAAAAGGCGATTGCGGCGCGCGATCCCGGCGCGGGAGCCCGCAGCCAGTATCCGCCCGCCAGCGCATCAGCTTCCCATGCAGCATCGCTGCGCGGTTCCTGCGCGATCACGCGGGTGGACAGCCGCAGGTAGGTGGAGTCCCCATCCGCCGCCTGGATCGCCTTGAAAGCGCGGTGCATGAACAGCGCCAGCTCGTCGGCAAAGGCGGGTTCGTAGTGGGTCAGGCCCGGCTGGCCCATCCCGATCAGCGGCGTGTTGATCGACTGGTGCGCCCCGCCCTCCGGCCCCAGCGTCAGCCCTGAAGGCGTCGCCACCAGCAGGAACCGCGCATCCTGGTAACAGGCATAGTTCAGCGCATCGAGGCCGCGGGCAATGAACGGATCGTAGACCGTGCCGATCGGCAGCAGCCGCTCCCCGAACAGCGGCGCGGAGAGGCCCAGCGCGGCCAGCATCAGGAACAGGTTGTTCTCGGCAATGCCCAGCTCGATGTGCTGGCCCGCCTCGTGCCCGGCCCATTTCTGGGGGCTGGGGATCTTGTGCCCGGCGAAGACGTCTTTCAACTCCTGCCGCCGGAACAGCCCGCGCTGGTTCACGAAGGCGCCAAGGTTGGTGGAGACGGTCACGTCGGGCGAGGTGGTGACGATCCGGTCGGCCAGCGGATGGCCGGACTTGGCCAGATCGAGCAGGATCCGTCCGAAGGCCGCCTGGGTCGATTGCTCGGCTCCGTCCGGCACAGGCAGCCGCGCTGGGGCAGGCAATCGCCGGGGCGGTGCGGGCCGGGTGGGTCAGCTGCGTGCGGAACGGTTCGAGGAAGGCCTTGAGCGCGGCGGCGCTGTTGTCGCCCAGGCCCGCGAACGGCTCCCACTCGGTCCCTTCGGCAATGCCCAGGCTGGCGCGGTAATCGGCCATCTGGGTGGGGTTCATCAGGCCGGCATGGTTGTCCTTGTGGCCCTGGAACGGCAGGCCATAGCCCTTCACCGTATAGGCGATGAACAGCGTGGGCGTATCATCCTGCGCGCGGTCAAAGGCATCGAGCAGCGTCTCGATGCAGTGCCCGCCCAGGTTCAGCATCAGCCGCGAGAGGCCATCGTCATCAAAGCTGGCGATCAGGTCGAGCGCGGCCTGATCGCCGGCAAGATCGGCGTTCAGCCGCGCCCGCCAGGCGGCCCCGCCCTGATAGGTCAGCGCCGCATATTCGGCGTTGGGGCAATCATCGATCCACTGGTCGATCGCCTTGCCGCCGGGGCGCTTGAACACTTCGCGCTGCAGCTTGCCGTGCTTGATGGTGATCACCCGCCAGCCGCAGGTTTCGAAGATATCGTCGAACCGGCGGAACATCCGGTCGGCGGTCGTGCTGTCGAGCGACTGGCGGTTGTAGTCGACGATCCACCAGCAGTTGCGGATGTCGTGCTTGTAGCCTTCGATCAGGCATTCATAGATATTGCCTTCGTCGAGCTCGGCATCGCCCATCAGCGCGATCATGCGGCCCGCCTCGCTTTCGGGCAGCTGGCCGTGGGCGATCAGGTAATCCTGCACCAGGCTGGCAAAGGCGGTGACGGCCACGCCCAGGCCGACCGAGCCGGTGGAGAAATCGACCGGGATCCTGTCCTTCGTCCGGCTCGGATAGGACTGTGCGCCGCCCAGGCCGCGAAAGGCCTGCAATTGCTCAAGGCTCTGGTTGCCGAGCAGGTAATGGATCGCGTGCAGCACCGGCCCGGCGTGGGGCTTCACCGCCACCTTGTCCTGCGGGCGCAGGGCATGGAAATAGAGGGCAGCCATGATCGCGGTCATCGAGGCGCAGCTGGCCTGGTGCCCGCCGACTTTCAGCCCGTCGCGGCTCTCGCGCAGGTGATTGGCGTTGTGGATGATCCACGACGACAGCCAGCGCAGCCGCTGGTCCAGGGTTTCAAGCGTGCGAACCAGTTCGGCGCGCGATTCTTTCTTGGGCATGAGCGGCCTCTAAAGCCTGACCGGCATGGGGGAAAGCGGCGGGGTGAGTTCAGCCGAGCGCGGCCAGCCGGGCCAGGGCGTCAGCCTCGGAAATCACCTCGGCATATTTGGCCTGCAGGTCGAACAGGTTGGCTTCGTGCGGGGCCCGGTGGCGATCCCCGCAGGCCTCGCGCACCACGAAGGGCAGGAAGCCGTGCTGGCAGGCATCGAGCGCGGTGGCGCGCACGCAGCCCGAAGTGGAAAGCCCGGTGATCAGCACGGTATCGACGTCCAGCGCGGTCAGCGTGGAGGCCAGCGTCGTGCCGAAAAAGGCCGAGGCATATTGCTTGGTCACCACCAGCTCGCCGTCCTGCGGCGTCAGGCTGGGCGGAAAGGCGCCGAGCGGCGAGCCGCGCTCGAAAGCCTTGAGCGCCGGGACCTTGCGATAGAACACCCCGCCATCGGCCCCGCCGGGGGCATATTCGACATTGGTGAACAGTACCGGAATAGCAGCGGCGCGGGCGGCCGCCAGCAGCCGCTCGTTGCTGGCAAGGGCATCTTCCACCCCGGCATAGAGCGGCGAGGCCGGATCGAGATAGGCCATCACGAAATCGACGATCAGCAGCGCGGGCCTGTGCCGAACGGCAGATGGCCATCGAAGGCGCCCTCGTAATTGCTCGCAAGGTCGCCGTCGTTATGCGCCATCAGATCGCTCCCGCCGCCTTGAGCTGCGCGAGGTCATCCGCGCCCAGGCCCAGCAATTCGCCATAGACCTCGGCATTGTGCTGGCCAACCACCGATGGGGCGGGGCTGCGCACATTGCTGGGGCTGGCGGACAGCTTGGGGAAGGCGTTCTGCATCTTGAGCTTGCCGAAGCGCTCGGTTTCCACCTCGATGATCGCCTGGCGCGCGGCAAAGTGCGGGTCGGCCAGCATGTCGGGCGCGCGGTAGACGCGCCCGGCCGGAATCGAATGCTCGATCATCAGCGCATCGACCTCGTCGATCGTCAGCGTGCGGGTCCAGGCATTGATCAGCTCGTCGAGCTCGGTCTGCCGCTCGCCGCGGGCAAGGTGGGTGGCATAGCGCGGGTCATCGCCCAGTTCGGGCTGGCCCATGGCCTTGGTCAGACGCTTGAAGATCTGGTCGTTGTTCGCGCCGATCATGTAGACGCCGTCGCTGCACTGATAGACGTTGGACGGCGCGATGCCCGGCAGGATCGAGCCCGACCGTTCGCGGATGAAGCCGTTGTGGTCATACTCCGGCACCAGGCCTTCCATCACCTGCAGCACGGATTCGTAGAGCGCGGTATCGACCACCTGACCCTGTCCGGTCTTCTGGCGGTGGTGCAGCGCGGCCAGCACGCCCATCGTGCCATAAGTGGCGCACAGCGTATCGCCGATCGAGACGCCCATTCGCGCCGGGGGGCGATCCGGGTCGCCGACGATATAGCGCCAGCCGCCCATCGCCTCGCCAATCCCGCCAAACCCGGCGCGGTTCGAATAGGGGCCGGTCTGGCCATAGCCCGACATGCGGGCAATGATCAGGCCGGGGTTGTCGGCGTGCAGCACGTCCGGCCCCAGGCCCCACTTTTCCAGCGTGCCGGGCTTGAAGTTTTCCACCAGCACATCGGCCGTGGCGATCAGCTTGCGGACCAGCGCCTGTCCTTCCGGAATGCGCAGGTTGCAGGACACCGACTTCTTGTTGCGGGCCAGCACTTCCCAGACGACCTTTTCATCGCCCATGCCCCAGACGCGGAACGGATCGCCCGCGCCCGGTGGCTCGACCTTGATCACGTCGGCGCCCATGTCGCCCAGCAATTGCCCGCAGAACGGGCCAGCCAGCAGCTGGCCCAGTTCGACGACGCGCAGTCCCTTCAATGCACCAGTATTCTCAGCCATGGTTTACTCGGCGGCTTCGAGGTGCGGCCAGACCGGCTGGATCGGCGCGGGCAGGCCGGTTTCGGCGGTGCAATTGGCGCGCAGGACCTCGATCCCCGGGCCATAGTCGAACAGCGGGAGTTCGCCCCGCTGGCCGCGCATTTCCGCACGCAGCGCTTCGGTTGCGGCGGCTTCGACCACACCCTTCGCATTGGCGACCACGCCATAGGCCTTGGCGCCTTCCGGCGTGACAAGGCCCTGGACGATTTCGAGGCCGACCAGCGCTGGATCGCGCTCCAGCGGGTCACCCCAGCCGCCGCCGCCCCAGGTGATGAAGTGCAGTTGGTCGCCCACTTCGACTTCGACGTCCTCGACCTTGTTGCCCACGATCACGCTGGTTCCATCGGCCTTTTCCAGGATCTTGCGCGCGCGCTTGCCCGGCTCGCCGCCGTTGACGCCCCATGGCGGTACGAACCAGCGATCGTCGTGGATCGAGATCGTGCCCGCGCTGAGGAAGCGGTAGGTCATGTGGATGCCGTTGCCGCCCCGGTGCAGGCCCGCGCCGCCGCTGTCGGGCGCGGTTTCATAACGCTCGATAAGCATCGGGAAATAGCGTTCCAGGAACTCGTTCGGCACGTTGGTGAAGCCCGGCCAAAGCGAGTGGCCATCCGGCCCGTCGCCGAGCGGGCGGCCCGGAATGCCGCCGAAGCCGATCTGGAACAGCTGGAACCATTCACCGTTCTTGCCGGGGCGCGTATCGTTGCCCGAATAGAACAGGTGGGGCGAAGAGCTGAAGCCGGCGGCGTTGAGGAATTCCGGGGTCTTCTGGCCCAGCAGGCCGCCCAGGATATCGAAGATCCGGCCCAGCGCATGGGTGCGGCCCGAAAGCGCGGCGGGGAACTTCGGCTTGAGCAGCGATCCTTCGGGGATCCGCACGTCGATCAGATCATAGAACCCGTCGTTGAACAGGATCTGGGGATCGAACACCATGATCATGTAGATGCCGAAGAACATCTTGAACATGTTCTCGTTGAGGTAGAAATTGATCGAGGCGGCCGACTGCGGATCGGTCCCGGCAAAATCCAGCACGACCCGGCCATTTTCACGCCACATGGTGCAGCGGATCTTGTAGGGGCCATAGCCGACGCCATCGTCGCAGATGTAATCCTCGAAGCTGACCGGCTCCTCGGCAATTGCCATGCCGATCAGCGCCTGCATCGCGCGGTGATTGCGCGCCAGCAGCTCCTGCGTGGCGGAAACGTAGACATCGTCACCAAAGCGCTCGGCCATTTCGACCACCCGGCGCGATGCGACGCGGCACGAGGCGATCAGGGCGTTGAGGTCGGCCTGGCACCAGTCGGGCTTCCGGGTCTGGTGCATGACGAGCTTCATCAGGTCTTCGTTGTATTCGCCCTTCTTCCAGATCTTCACCGGCGGGATGCGCACCCCTTCCTCGAAGATCGAGCGGGCGTTGATCGGCATCGAGCCGACCACCTTGCCACCGATGTCGCTCTGGTGGCCGAACATCGCGGTATAGGCGAGCAGGCGGCCGTCCTTGAACACTGGCAGCAGCACCAGCCAGTCGTTCGAGTGGCTGATCGCGCCTTCACAGGAATAGGGATCGGACAGGAAGATCATGTCGCCATCTTCCAGCGTGCCGTCCCAGCTCTTCAGGAAGCCGCCGATGAAGCTGCCGAACTGGCCGACGATCATCTTGCCGGTGTGATCGGCGATCAGCGGAAAGGCATCGCCCTGTTCGCGGATGCCGGGCGACATGGCGGTGCGGACCAGAGTGGCGTCCATCTCGATCCGCGCGTTGCGCAGCGCGTTCTCGATGATGTCCAGCGTGACCGGATCGATCGGCACCTGCTTGAAGGGGGTCGGGTTGGTTTCGACGATGGTTGCGGGCATGGCTCGTCTCCCCTCAGGCCAGGTTGATCAGGATGTTGCCGACATGGTCGACCGTGGCGACGCAGCCGCTTTCAATCAGCGTGGTCGAGTCCATTTCGACGACGATCGCCGGGCCGGGGATGACATCCCCCTGTCGCAGCTTCGCGCGGTCATAGATCACCGCCGCCTGCTCGCGTCCGTCCATCCACAGGGTGTGGTCGCGCATCTTGGCAGCGATCGGGTTGCCATCGCCCTTGGGCAGTTCGGCGGCCGGCAGGTCGAGCGCCTGACCCAGCGCGACGGCGCGCAGGTTCACGATCTCGTGCGGGGTATCCATGTTGAAAGTGAAAAGCCGGTGATGCTCTTCGTCGAACCGCTTCAGGATCCCGGCGATGCCGTCGGCGCGAAGTACCTCTGGTGTGATAGTGAGGGGTACTTCGAAGGCCTGTCCAGCATACCTGATGTCCACCTCGAACTCACTGGTGATATCGCTTTCGGGCACCCCGTCGGACAGCAGTTCGGCGCGGGTCTGAGCGGCCATCTCGTCCAGGATCGCGATCAGCTCCTCGGCCTGGGTGGTCGTGGCGAGCCGCGAGAACGAGCGGGCGGTTTCGGTCCGCATCCGCGTCGTCGCATCGCCCAGCGCGCAAAGCACACCCGGCGAAACCGGCGATACGGCGGGCCAAGAACCCATCAGGCGGGCAACGGCATTGACATGCAGCGGACCAGCCCCACCAAAGCCCATCAGCGCGAAGTGGCGCGGATCGTAGCCCTGCTGGACCGAGATCATGCGCAGCGCGCCGAACATGTTCTCGTTGACGATGTCGATGATCCCGCGGGCCGCCGCCATCAGGTCGATCCCGAGGGCATCGGCGATGGTCTGCACCGCCTTCTTGGCGCCTTCGCGGTCAAGATTGAACGTACCGCCCAGCAGGTTTTCGGGCAGGTAGCCCAGCACCACGTTGGCGTCGGTCACGGTCGGCAGTTCGCCGCCCTTGCCATAGGCGACCGGGCCCGGCACCGCACCGGCCGACTGCGGGCCGACGCGCAGCGCCTTGGTCAGGTCCGGCACATAGGCGATCGAGCCGCCGCCCGCGCCCACGGTCTTCACGTCCAGCGCCGAGGCACGGACCGACAGGTGCCCGACCTCAGTGGTGCGCTGGCGGCGCGGTTCCAGGTTCTCGATCAGCGCGACGTCCGTGCTGGTGCCGCCAACGTCGAGCGTCAGGATGTTGCGGATACCGGCATTCTTGCCCACCCACAGCGCCCCGGTGACCCCGCCGGCCGGGCCGGACATCAGGATGTTGACCGGGTGCTCCTCGGCCTTCTGGGCCGACATGAGCCCGCCATCGGAGCGCAGCAGCGAGAGCTTGCCAGCCATGCCCGCGTCAGCCAGGCGGGTGCGCAGGTTGGCGACATACTTGCCCACCACCGGGCGTACGGCGGCGTTGGCGACTGTGGTCAGCGTGCGTTCGTATTCCTGCATTTCGGGCAGGACTTCGTGGCTGAGCGAAACCGGGACGCCGGGCAGAACCTCGGCCGCCAGCTTGCCAACCACCGCCTCGTGCGAACCGTTCACATAGGCGTTGATAAGGCTGACCGTGATGGCTTCGACGCCCTGGGCCTTGAGCACGCCGAGCTGTTCACGCACGTCGTTCTCGTCGAGCGGACGGACTTCGCCCCCCTGCGCATCGATCCGGCCCTTGATCGTGACCGTGTCCTCCAGCCGGGCCAGCGGCGTGGGCTTGGGCCAGATGATCCAGGCCGCCAGACCGCCGGGCACATAAGACCGCGCGATCTGCATGATGTGGCGGTAACCCTCGGTGGTGACCAGGCCAACGCGAGCGCCCTTGCCTTCCAGCACGGCGTTGGTTGCGACCGTGGTGCCGTGCAGGAAGTAATCGATATCGCCCGGCGTGATCCCGGCCTTGCCGCAGACCGCGCTCACCCCGTTGAGGATACCTTCCGAACTGTCATGCGGGGTCGATGGCGTCTTGTGCCGCCAGAAGGCCCCGGTAGCGGTGTTGAACAGCAGGAGGTCGGTAAAAGTGCCACCGACGTCCACACCCAGGCGATAACCCATGCGATCCTACTCCTCAGCAGCCTTGGGGAACATGGGAGCCTGCGCCACCATGCCAGGCAATTTGCGGTCCATTACACTCGCGAGCCAGTGGCTCGCCTCTATCATCCGGTTCAGGTCCAGGCCTGTCGCGATCCCGGCGCGCTCCAGCATGTAGACTACGTCCTCGCTTGCGACATTACCTGCCGCGCCGGGGGCAAAGGGGCAGCCACCCAGACCGCCCAGCGCCCCATCCACGACCGTCGCCCCGGCAGCAACCGCAGCCCAGACATTGGCGAGGCCCGTGCCGCGCGTGTTGTGAAAATGGACCCGCACTGGCAGCGGCGCGATCGCTTCCCGCACCCGCGCCACGAGCCGGGCCACGTGAGCCGGGTTGCCGACACCGATCGTATCGGCCAGCGCGATCTCGACCGGCCCGGCCTCGGCCAAATGCACCGCCATCGTCACCACGCGGTCCTCGGCCACTTCGCCCTCGAAGGGGCAGCCGAACGAGGCTGCAATGGTGGCCTGCGCCGTGCGGCCATGTTCGCGGGCGAGGGCGATGATTGCCTTAGCCGCTTCAACGGATTCGTCGCTGGTCTGGCCCTGGTTGGCCATGGCGAAGCGGTCGGTCGCTACGCAAACCGCGCCCAGCTGGTCGATCCGCCCCGTGGCCAGTGCCCGCTGCGCGCCGCGCAGGTTCATGACCAGCCCGATGTAGGTCACGTCGTCGCGCTGCGGCAGCCCGGCGCAGACCGCTTCCGCATCGGCCATCTGTGGCACCTTCTGCGGATTGACGAAGCTGGTCACCTCGATTCGCCGAGCGCCCGCGCCGATCGCCAGTTGGACCAGTGCCAGCTTGTCAGCGGTGGAAATCAGCCGCTTCTCGTTCTGCAGCCCGTCGCGCGGGCCGACCTCGACGAACTCGATAGCGGTGGGGAGAGAGGGACGCTGCTCATGACGTCGCTATGCCATTACTGTATACAATTCTGCAAGCCGCCTATTCGGCCGCCACGCGCTGGAGGGCATAGGCCTCAAGATAGGCATGATACGCGCGGCGGATGTGGCCGGTCATGATCGAGGCGGCCCATCCAGCATCCCGACGGGTGAAGGCGGCAACCAGTTCCTCATGCTCGTGGTGCGACCGGTGCAGGTTCTCGCTGTCGTAATTTTGGGCCGTGCGCCAGACGACCGGCTGCTCGATCAGCCGGGTCAGCAAACTGGCAAGGCGCGGTGACCCGGCAGCCTCGATGATGATTTCGTGAAAGGCCCGATTGTGCTCCAGGAAGCTTGAAATGTCGGGCTTTTTCGCCTCGATTGCGATGGCAATCCCACGGTTGTGCTGGCGTAGAGCCTCAAGTTGAGCCGGGTTGATCCGGGTGGCCGCGCGCCGCGCGGCCTGGGCTTCCAGCATGGCGCGCAGCTCGAAGGCATCCTCGATGTCATCGTCTGACCAGTCCGCCACAAAGCTGCGCTGGCTCTCGCTGCGGCGGATCAGAAGATCGGCTTCCAGTCGCCGCAGGGCATCGCGCACCGGGGTGCGCGACACCTCGCAGCGCAGCGCCAGCGCTTCTTCGCTGAGCTGCGACCCGGGCGGCAATTCTCCGGCCAGGATCATTCCCCGAATTACCGTATAGGCGTGATCCGATGCGCGCGACATGATCCCCACTGGCTATCTTGACCTGAGCCATTTGTATACAATAAGTGGGTCGCGACACAAGCTGTCCGGGGAATCGGCCATCAAAAGGTGGGCAGCGGTGAACAGGGAGTATCTATGATGCGGATTACGCGCCTTCTGCTTTCGGCTTCGGCTGTCGGGCTCACGCTCGGTGCCGCCCCCGCCTTTGCCCAGGACAATGCTGCCGACGGCGCGAGCGAGGAGGATGCGATCATCGTAACCGCCCGCCGTCAGAACGAGCGCCTGCAGGACGTTCCGGCCTCGGTTGCAGTGCTCTCCACGGCCGCGCTGGAAAGCACCGGCGCGAAGAATGCGGATGATTTCGCCCAGCTTACCCCTGGCGTTACCATAGTGACCGGTACGGCCGAAGCGGGCGACACCCAGATCAACATTCGCGGGATCAATGGCGCGCGCGATGCGGAAAGCTCGGTCGCGCTGGTGGTCGACGGAATCCTCAAGACCAACACCGCCCAGCTCAACCAGGTGCAGGGCACGCTGCGCCAGGTCGAAATCCTGAAGGGTCCCCAGGGCGCGCTTTATGGCCGCAACGCCGCAGCCGGCGCCATCGTGCTGCAGACGCTCAAGCCCAAGGACGTGGCTGAAGGCGGCGCGCGCGTGTCCTATGCCAATGCCAACACCTGGGATGCTTCGGCCTATGCCTCGCTGCCGCTGGGCGAAGGCGCTGGCATGGTGCTGAGCGGTGGCTTCCAGCGCACCGACGGCTTCTTCCGCAACATCTTCCTTGGCAACAGCAAGACCGTTGACGACAAGGAAGCCTACAACGTCGATGGCCGCCTGGTCTTTACCCTGGGCGAGAACACCGAGTTTGACGTCAAGGTGCGCTGGGCCGAATTTCATGGGGCCTCGCTGCCGTTCAACGCGTCCTTCCACCTGCCCAATTTCGCCGCTGTGAACCCGAAGTTCTACGAGGACGTCAACGCCCACGAGTTCCGCTTCTACAACAACATCCGCGCCAGCAACGACCAGACCAGCTTCGACGCCTCGATCAAGGTCGAGCACAGCTTTGAGAACATGAAGCTGGTGGCCTGGGCGCTGTTCTCGGACACCAAGCAGGACCTGGTGGCCGATGGCACTTCGGCCGACTTTGCCCGTTATATCAGCGCTGCGCTTCCCTCGGGTGCGACGGCGGTGAATTCGTGTTTCGCCTCGACCCTTGCCAATGCCGGCTTCCCGGTAAACCAGCCGGGCGCGATCGGCACTTCGCCGGTGCCCTTCATCTTCAATCCGGCGACTGGCTCGACCTTCGGTCCTTATAGCCCGACCACCTGCGACGGGACGCAGTATCAGCTGCGCAACCAGGAAGACATCAGCGCCGAAGTGCGACTGGTTTCGACCGGGGACGGCGCGCTGGCCTGGCAGGTCGGGGCCTATTACCTTAAGATCGATCGCCAGACCGGCGTCAGCCTGGGCGCCGATACCGGCCGCGGGGTGATCCAGAACCTCTACAACGGTCCGTCCAGTTCGAACCCGACTTCGTTGCTGCTGTCGGACCAGTTCGACACCAAGGTTTACGCCGCGTTCGGTTCGCTAGAATACAAGCCCAACGACCAGTTCAAGGCCGGCCTGGCGCTGCGCTATGACGTCGAGGACCGGGCCTCGCGCTCGCTGGTGCCGACCGCGACTGACCCGTTCACCGGCGGCCCGATCAACCCGGGCCAGGCCTTTGGTCCGCTGACCCCCAAGTCGGCCTCGTTCAAGCAACTCCAGCCCAAGGTCACCCTCAGCTGGACGCCCAGCAACCAGCTCAACGTCTATGCCAACTGGGGCATCGGCTTCAAATCGGGCGGGTTCAACAACCAGGGTTCGTCGGCGCTGATCAACGCCAACTTCAACAACGGCGTTACCCCTGGTACGATCAACGCGAATGTCCGGATCAACGACCAGTACCGCAAGGAAAAGTCGAGCGCGTTCGAAGCCGGGGTCAAGGGCAGCCTGTTCGATGACCGGATCACCTTCGACCTGGCCGGGTACTACACCCGCATCACCGACATGCAGTTCTTCGAGTTCTTCGTGGGCAGTTTTGGCCTGCTGCGCGTGGTGTCGAACATCGACACGGTCGACGTGAAGGGTGCCGAAATCAACCTGACCGGCAAGGTGGTTGATGGCGTGAAGGTGTTCGGTTCCTTCAACGTGACCGACAGCGAGATCAAGAAGAACGCCTCGCGGCCTTACACGGTCGGTAACAAGTCGCCCTATACCGCTGACTGGACGCTCAATGTCGGCGCGGACATCAAGGTGCCGGTCACCGATGGGCTGCGCATCACCGGCCGCGCGGACTATCGCCTGACCGGTCCGACCTGGTTCCACACCGTGCAGGATCAGGTCCGCCCGACTCTGTTCAGCGGCCTGCTGCCGATTTCGGCGCTGGCACCGATCCCTGCGGCGGTAGGCGATGCCCGCTACAACGTCGCCCAGCGTGACACCTTTGGCGTGTTCAATGCGCGTCTCGGCCTGGAAACCGACAATTATCACGTTGTCGTCTTCGCCGAGAACCTGTTCGACAAGAAATACATCGCCGAAGCGATCCCCGCGATCGAGTTTGGTGGCTCGTTCATCTCGCCGGGTGGTCGCCGCCTGATCGGGGTGGAAGCGGGCGTGAAGTTCTGACCCAGGGGCTGGGCGGGGCTGGCGGAAGAACTCCGCCAGTCCCCTTTTGCCGGGACTTGCGATAGGGCATGGCCGCCATTGGCGGCCATTTCCGTTTAGGGCCGGCCGGTCAGTCGAGCGGAAAGGTGAACCGATGAGCGATCCAGAAGCACAGGCCGGAGCCAATCCCGCACTGCGACTGGTGCGCGAAGGGCCGATCGCCCGGCTGTTGATCGACCGGGCCGACAAGCGCAACGCCTTCAACCAGGCGATGTGGCAATTGCTCCCCGAGCTGGTCCTGCGCGCTGTGGCCGATCCGGCGGTGCGGGTATTGACGATCACCTCGGCCGAGCCGGGCCTGTTCTGCGCCGGGGCCGACATTGCCGAACTGCTGGCCAACCGCGATGATCAGCAGTGGCTGGCGGAGAACCAGGCCGCAATCAACCGCGCCCAGCACGTGCTGGCCCGGGCGGGCAAGCCGGTGATCGCCTTCATCGATGGGGATTGCGTCGGCGGGGGGTGCGGACTGGCGCTGGCCGCCGATATCCGCGTGGCCACGCCGCGCGCCCGGCTGGGGATCACTCCGGCCAAGCTGGGACTGGTCTATCCGCTGCACGATACCAAGCTGCTGGTCGATCTGGTCGGCCCGGGGCAGGCCAAGCGGATGCTGTTTACCGGGCAGTTGCTTGATGCCGGTGAAGCCTTGCAGATCGGCCTGGTGGACGAGCTTGCCGAAAGCCCGGCGCACCTCGAAGCGGCCATCGCCGCCAATTCGCTCCATTCCACCAGCCGGATGAAGCGCTTCGTGCGCCGGGTCCTTGATGGGCAGGCCGATGAGGATGCGGAAACGCTGGCGGAATTTGCCGCCGCTTTCGCCGGTCCGGACTTCCTTGAAGGCACCAGCGCCTTCGTGGCCAAGCGCAAACCGGACTTCGGTTAATGGGTCCTGACCCTTGCAGACCGGAGCCTGCGGATGGTTCCGCAAGCTCCGGTCCGGCAAGTGGGGCTTACTTGACGCCCATTTCCTTCAGCAGGTTGGTCGCGCCATCGACCTTCTCCATGACCCACAGCATGTAGCGGTGGTCGACATGGATGGTGCGGTTGATCGCCGGGTTGAAGCGCCAGTCGGAAATCACCCCATCCAGCGTGCCGTCAAAGGCGAGGCCCACCAGTTCACCCTTGGCATTGAGCGTGGCCGAACCGGAGTTGCCACCCGTGATGTCCACCGTGGACAGGTAGTTGACCGGCAGGGTGCCCAGTTCCGGGGCGACATAGTTGCCATAGTCCTTGGCCTTCACCAGTTCGACCGCCTTGTCCGGCGCGTCGAATTCACCCTTGCCGGTGTGCTTGGCGATCATGCCTTCGGCAGTGGTGAAGGCGCTCCAGGCCACGCCATCCTGCTTGCGGCCGGTCACATGGCCCCAGGTGATCCGCAGCGAGCTGTTGGCATCGGGGTAGACCGACTTCCCCTGTTCGCGGGTCCAGGCCATCCGCGCTTCCATCACCGCGCGCGAGGCGGCGTTCTGCTTGCCGTCGTTCTCCTTGTCCTCCTCCAGCCGCTTCTGGCTGTAGGGATAGGCCGCGACAGCCAGCTGGATGAAGGGATCGGTCGAGGCTTCGAACTCCGCCGGGGTCTTGTCCATCCAGGCCAGGCGCGTGGCGGTGTCGCCCAGCCTGGTTTCGGCGAACAGCTTGTCGAGGCCGATCTCGTCCAGCTTGGCCAGCAGCGCATCGTTGCGCTCGCCCGCCGGGACCGAACGGTAATGGCCCAGCGCCCATTCCATGATCTTGCGATCGACCGTCGGCGTCATAACGGCCGCTCGATCTGCTTCAGCCCTTCCATGCGCGGGGTGCGATCGCGGTCCTGGAAGCCCGCTTCGCGCTGGGCGTCGGGCTTGGCGCGTTCCTTGGCCCAGCGATAGAGCGTGCTGGCCGCCGAGAGCAGCTGGGCGCGGCCCAGCTGGCCCATCTTGATGTCGTTGACGGCGCGCTTGTTGCCATCGGCGATCAGCGCGTCGAGCTGGGCGAGGGCCGGGCCATAAGTGGCCTGCCGCTTGGGATCGGCAGCCAGCCAGGCGCGGAATGCGGCTTCTTCGGCTTCCTTGGTCTCGATCAGGCGGATTGCGTCGGCGCCCGACATCTGGCCGAGCAGGTTCTTCTTGGTGTTGTCCGCTCCCTTTACGCTGTTGGCGTACTTGATCTGGGTAGCCTGATTGCCTGCGGTCAGCTTGTTCACCAGGTCCGAATAGTCGGACAGCATCTTCTGGTTGAGCGGATAGCGATCGGCAAAGACCGAGCGGGTTTCCGCCGCCATGCGCCAGCGGTTGGTGTTGCCGGGGAAGCCCGCCAGCATCACGAAATCGCCGTCCTTGAGGCCTTCCTTGGCGATCGTCAGCCAGGACTTGGGCTTATAGGGCACGTTGTCCTTGGAATAGCTGGCCGAGCTGCCATCGGGGCCGACATAGGCGCGGTAGAACCCGAAATCACCGGTATGGCGCGGCCACTGCCAGTTGTCGGTCTCACCACCGAAATTGCCGATCCCGCCAGCGGGAGCATAGACCAGGCGGACGTCCTTGATCTCGAGCTGCTGCTGCAGGAAATAGCGCTCGCCGCCGAAATAGCTGCGCACGTCGCAGCGGCGGTTAGGCTGCTTTTCGCAGGCCGCGATCAGGCCCTTGCGATTGGCATCCATCCGGTCAAACCGCTGGCGGCCGGTCATCTTCGGGGTCACGCCCTTCAGCATGTCGGTGGTGACGTTGCGCAGGGCCTCGATCACGAAGATGCGGGTGCCGGGGGCGGCGGGGACTTCATCGGCCTTGGTCTTGGCCAGGAAGCCATCGGTCAGGTAATCCTGACCCGGCTTCGAATTGTACTGGATCGAGCCATAGACGCAGTGGTGGTTCGAAACCACCAGTCCTTCAGGCGAGACGAACGAGGCCGAGCAGCCGCCCAGCGAGACGATCGCGTTCATTGGCGCCTTGGTCAGGTCGGCAAGCTGTTCCGGCGGAACCTGGGCACCGGCAGCCTTCATCTGCGCGGCCACTTCAGCCATCTGGCTGGGCAGCCACATGCCCTCGTCGGCGGCGGCAGGCGTTGAAAGGGCAAGACCGATCGCCAGCGACGATGCGGCAACGGCAAGGGTACGAAACGTCATTTTGGCATGTCTCCACTAACCTCTGGCGCGGCCCATAAGCGGGCCGGGCCAAGGCGACAATGGGGCAGAGAGGCCGTATCGCGGGGCCGGGGCAAGTCAGAGCAGCAGCACCGCAAAGCCCAGAGCGGTGAGGAAGCTGGCGAGGGTGGCTGTCACGACCGGGATGGTAGCGCGCCAACCCATGTCGAGGAGCAGATCCATCCGGCTGCGCATGGCGGTGGCGGTGACTGCCAGCAGCAGCAGGCCCTTGGATCCGACCAGGGCATAGTGGCTGACTGGCTCAGGCACGGTGATCAGGCTGTTGAGCACCACGGTCGCGAGGAAGGCGGTGATGAACCAGGGCAGCGACAAGCGCTTCCACAGCGGCTGGGCCGCAGAGGCGCCGGTCCGGTCGCGCAGCATCAGGCTGACCAGCACCACTACCGGTGCCAGCAGCGCAACGCGGGCCAGCTTGACGATCGTGGCATAGGATCCGGCTGCGTCGGAGAAGGCATAGCCGCCGCCGATCGCCTGGGCGACATCGTGGATAGAAGCCCCGATCAGGAAGCCGGCCTGGCGATCGGTCAGGTGCAGTTCGGAGGCCAGCGCGGGATAGACCGACATGGCGAAGGCGCTGGCGAGGCTAACACCGACGAGGGTCAGTGCGAATTGTGCCTGGCTTAGCCGTTCCTTGCCGATCACGCCATAAAGTGCCAGCGCAGCGCTCGCTCCGCAGATCGCGGTCGAGCCACCGGCCAGCATCCCGGCATAGCGTGACTGCGTCACCAGCCGCGCCCCGGCTATTCCGGCGAAGAACGTGGTGGCCATTACCACCAGCAGCGCGAGGAACGGCGCGGCGCCGAGGGCGGTGATCTGCCCGACCGTTACCTGCAACCCCAGGATCACGATCCCCACCCGCAGACAGGTGCGCGAGGCAAAGTCCAGACCCGGATGGGTCCGGGCATCGCGGGCAATGAAGTTCAAGGACAGCCCGATAAGCAGGCCCAACAGGATGATCGGAAAGCCGTAATGCTCCGACAACCATGCCGCTGCCGCTGCGGCTACGCCGCAAATGGCCAGCCCGGGGAACAGGCTGTCCTTCGGCCGGTCGGCCTGGGCAGCCTGTTCGGCCAGGTGCATCTCGCCGAACAGGTCTCCGCCGTGGGGCAGGGCGTCCCAGTCGATTGTCGAGACAGGCTTGCGGGGTTCGCTCTGGTTCATCGGAGTGGCGGGATCAGACTTCGTTGGGGCGGCGGATCAGCGGCAGCAACAGGTGCAGCCAGCCCAGCGCCAGCAGATATGACACGGCGGCAAAGATGAACAGCGGAGTAAAGCCAAGGCCGGCGGTCAGCACCGCACCGGTCACCAGCTGGATCAATGCCCCGCCCATGTTGCCCATGAAGGCACCGAAAGCGGTGACGCGGCCAACCTTGGTGCGCGGCACCACGTCGGTAATGGTTGAGAAGATCGAAAGCGAGAAGCCCTGGTGGCCGGCCATGACCACGCCCATCATGACCGCCACGGGCCAGAACGAGTTGAGTTGCAGTACCAGCGGCAGGGGCAGCACGACCAAAGCCGAACAGAGCATCACGGACTTGCGCACGCGATTGGGGCTCCAGCCCTTTTCCAGCAGGTGGGTGGAGATCCAGCCAGCGAGCAGCGCCCCGCTGCCTGAACCGAGGAAGGCGATCGCCAGCGGTACGGCCAGTTCCTCGGTAGTGAGGCCATAGGTCTTGCGGTAAAAATCGGGCAGCCAGAAATTGATCAGCCACCAGGTGGCATCGGACAGTGCCTTGGCGATAACAATGGCCCAGGTCCGTCGGTCGGCCAGGATCGGGCCATAAGGCGCGCCATCGTCGGAATAGTCCTGGTTGTCGTCTTCGGCGCCATCGTCAAAGGTAACGCGCCGGGCAAACCACAGCCACAACGCAAGGGTGATGAATCCGGCCACCCCGCCAAAGATCAGAGCGCCGCGCCAGCCAAAGGCGGCAGCGATGATCGGGATGAAGAACGGCAACGACAACGTGCCCAGCCCGGCGATTGCCGTCCCCACGCCAAAGGCAAAACTGCGCTGATTGGCCGGGAACAGGGTTGCGACAGTCTTGATCGTCAGCGGGGTCTGAACGGCCTCGGTCGCGCCCAGGCCAATGCGAGCGGCCACCACGTGCCACGCGCTTACCGCCCAGCCATGGGCAATGGCGGCGAGGCTCCAGGTCGAAACCCCCGCGATCATCGACCGCCAGACCCCAAGCTTGTCGACCAGCCAACCGGTGAACAGGAATGAGATGGCCGCAGCCATCTGGGTGATGAAAGCCAGCTGGCCGAAATCGGCATCGGTCCAACCGAAATCGGCCGACATGTCGGGCTTCAGGATCGCGATGATCGGGCGATCCATCGCGTTGAACACGCCCGCCACGCAGAGCAGGAGGAACAAGGTCCAGCTGAGCCGGCTGTTGATTTTCTGCACCCGCGCCATCTCCCCATCGCGGCTTGAAACAAATGGGGCCTCCGTCCGCAGACGAAGGCCCCAATCTGGTCAGGTCGAAACCATCCGGATCAGAAGCTGAACCGGCCGGTCACGCCCCAGTAACGATCCGCATCGCGCGGAATCTGGTAGCGATAGGAGCCACCCACGCCGCCATTTACGATCGCCGCGGCATAGGCCTTGTCGAACAGGTTGCGGACCACGAAGGTGAGCTTCCACTTGTCGTCCGGATCGACGATGCCGACCTGAGCGTTGACAAGGGCATAGGCCGGGATCGTGCCGAACTGGCGCTGCACCGGGTCAGCCGCGAACAGCGAGAGCTGCTTCGACTGGAAGTTCATCGAGGCTCCGAAGGCAATGTTGGCAAAGCCGCCCGTCTCGATCGTGTGATCGAGCGCCATGGAACCCTTCCAGGTCGGTGCATAGCCAAGCTTGGTGCCAGCGGGGATCACCGCCGTGGTGCCGAGCGGGGCGTTGAAGTTCACGACCTTGGCATCATTGATCGAAACACCGGCACTGAGGTTCGTGGTCGAGCCAATGCGCCAGTTCATGTCGATTTCGATGCCCTTGGTCGAGATCGTGCCGGCATTGGTGAAGCGGGTGACTACCACGCCGGCCACCAGGTCCGGATTGTTGGCCTGGAAGTTCTTGTACTTGGCATAGTAGGCCGCGATGTTGAACGTCAGGCGGCCGTCAAGCAGCGTGTTCTTCAGACCGATCTCGAACGAGTCCGAGGTTTCCGGCTCGATCACGTTGGTGCCCGTGCCGGTGAGGTTGAAGAAGACGTTGTAGGCCGGGCCCTTGTAGCCGCGAGCATAGCTGGCATAGGCCATGCTGTCGTCGTTCAGGTCGAACTGCAGCGTTGCCTTGCCCGACACGTTGTCGTTGCTGGTCTCGCTGGTCCACGGAACCCCGTTCGACAAGGCGGCTGCTGCCGTCGCGGCGGTGCCCGGCGCGGTGCCGAGGCCGATCAGGCGGATGTACTCGTTGTACACGCCCTGGTCGAAGTTCGGCTGGATGCCCGGACCGGTGAGCGGCGAAACGCGGCGGTGGAATACCGACAGCTTGTCATGCGTGTAGCGCAGCCCGGCCACGAACCGGATCGAATCCGAGAACTTGTAGGTGGCCTGGCCGAACAAGGCGAAGTTGTTGAAGGTCGAACCAAAGGTCGCCGAGCCCGAGGGCGTGGTCGCCGGGTTTGCAAAGGCGCTGCCGCAGGGCACCAGCACTGTGGTCGGCGCACCGGCTGCGGCGGTGCACTGGGTCACATTGCGGGTGAAGGTCCGCTCCGATTCCGCGCGCGAGTAGAACGCGCCCAGCACATAGGACAGCGTCTGATCGGCGGGCGAGGTCAGGCGCAGTTCCTGGGTGAACGTGGTCGAGGTCTGCGGCCCGGTATCGTGGAGCTGGGCGAAGCCGACGTAGGCCCGGTCAAGCCAGTCGCCATCGCGGATTTCGGTGTTGTCCCAGCCGCGATAGGCGGTGATGCTGGTGATGGTGTGATCGCCAAGGCCGAAATCGCCCTGGAACGAGACGCCCCAGCCTTCTTCCTTGGTCGCGGTGACGAGGTTCTGGGCGACGGCGCGGGTGTTGGCACCATCCGGGCTGGGCAGGGCAAGGAAGCCCAGGCTCGTGCTCGGCAGGCCGGTGCCGGTCAGCGGCCCGGTGCCGATGATGTCGGCGCAGCAATCGTCATCGTTCTTGTAATAGTCGGCGGCCAGATAGAGCCGCAGGTCGTCGCTCGGTTCGTAGAGGAACTGGCCGCGCACGCCCCAGTGCTTGTAGCCGTTGACCCATTCGTTGGTGGTGACGTTACGAATGTTGCCGTCATACTCGCCGTAGAAGGCGGTGAAACGGGCGGCCAGGTCCTGGCCCAGCGGCAGGTTGACCGCGCCCTTCAGGCGATACTCGTTCCGATCGAAATAGCTGGCTTCAACCGAGCCGCCGAATTCCATCTTCGGCATCTGGGTGGTGATGTTGATCACGCCGGCCGAGGCGTTCTTGCCGAACAGCGTGCCCTGGGGGCCGCGCAGCACTTCGATCTGGGCCACGTCGACCATGTCGGAGAAGGCTTCGCCCGAGCGCGAGTAGACCACGCCGTCGACCACGGTCGAGACCGAGGGTTCGCCCGCGATCGAGAAGGTCGCGGTGCCGACGCCGCGCAGGAAGATCGTCTGGTTCAGCGTGGTGCCCGACTTCAGGAAGTTGAGCGAAGGCACCATCTGGCTGGCGCTTTCAATGCTCGGACGCGAGGCATCGGCCAAGCGTTCGCCCGACAGGACAGACACGGCAACCGGCACGTCCTGGACGTTTTCAGCGCGCTTCTGGGCGGTTACGACGATTTCGCCGGGGTTATTCTCATCATCAGCCGCGTCCTGGGCATAGGCCGGAGCGGCAAAAGCAACCATGGCCAGCGCTGCCAGGGGCAGGGCCGACGAGGCGCGGAGCATCGACTTCATGGATGTGTCCTCCCTTGTACCGGGGGCCTCCTGCCCCGCGGCGAATTCTCCTCTGGCGGACGGGGTGCACCCTTCCGCTTGGTGCTTGAATTGCGGGGAAGCGCTCGATATGTCAAGCGGTGTCATACGGGTTTGCGGCGCTTGTGGCTTTGGCGCAACAGCCGCTCGGGAAGGTTGGGGAAATGCGCGTGGAGGCCGGATTTTCGGCGGTAGATGGTGGGTTTGACCTGCATTTCGCGGGGCGCCTGATGCTGCGCCATCGCAGTGACGCGCCGGTTCTGACCAGCGCGCGGGGCAATGCTTCGGTAAAGATGTACCGCGGCAACTTCCACATTGATGACGCGCCTGAAAATGCGCTGGTTCCGCTCGAATGCGCCGTTTCGGCCGACTGCGCGACGCTCTCCGCAGATGGTGCGCCGGTCGCGCGACTCGCGCTGGAGGACAATCGGTTGTCCGTCGTCCTGCTGCGCCCCGGCCATGACCGGATCACCCTGCACTGGCATGCCGAACCGGGCGAAGCGGCCTGGGGCGGGGGCGAACAGATGAGCTATCTGGCCCTCAATGGCCGCCGCTTCCCCATGTGGACCAGCGAGCCCGGCGTAGGCCGCGACAAGACCACTGCACTGACACAAGCGATGGACCGCGATGGCATGGCAGGGGGTGACTACTATCACACCAACTACCCACAACCGACACTCATCACTTCGCGCTGGCTGGCGATCCATCTCGACGCGGCCTGTTACAGCGTGATCGATTGCAGCTACCCTTCGGTCCATGCCTTCGAGGTGTGGAAGGGCGAGGCTGCGTTCGAACTGTTCACCGCCGATGGTCCGCTGGACCTGGTCGGGCAGCTGTCCACCCGCTTCGGCCGCCAGCCGCCCCTGCCCGATTGGGCGATCGGCGGGGCAATCGTCGGCCTGAAGGACGGCGCGCGCAGTTTTGAGCGGCTGGACGACTTCATCAAGGCCGGGGCCGCCATCTCGGGCCTTTGGTGCGAGGACTGGGCGGGCATTCGCGAAACCAGCTTCGGCCGCCGCCTGTTCTGGGACTGGCGGCGCGACAACCAGCGCTTTCCCGACCTGCCACAGCGGATCGCGGCGCTGGAGGCGCGCGGCATCCGCTTCCTGGCCTATGCCAACCCCTATCTCTGCAACGACGGTATCCTCTACGAGGAAGCGCTGGAAAGCGGGCACTTCTGCCGCAAGCAGGACAGCGACGAGGTTTACCTGGTCGATTTCGGCGAGTTCGACTGCGGGGTGCTGGACTTCACCCAGGTCAAGACGCGCGACTGGTTTGCCGAAAAGGTGCTAGGGCGCGAGATGCTGGATATCGGCATTTCCGGCTGGATGGCCGACTTCGGTGAGTACCTGCCGACCGATGTGCAGCTGGCCGACGGCTCGGACCCGATGGAAGCGCACAACCGCTGGCCGGTGCTGTGGGCCGAGGTCAATGCCCAGGCGGTCGAGAGCCGGGGCAAGACCGGCGATGCCGTGTTCTTCATGCGCGCCGGGTTCTCGGGCGTGCAGGCCCATTGCCCCTTGCTGTGGGCAGGGGACCAGTCGGTCGATTTCACCCGCCATGACGGGATCGGCACGGTGATCACCGCGGCGCTTTCGGCAGGCCTCGTCGGCAATGCCTACAGCCATGCCGATTGCGGCGGCTATACCTCGATCCTCGGCAATGTGCGCACCGTGGAGCTGATGGAGCGCTGGTGCGAACTGGCCGCCTTCGCGCCGGTCATGCGCAGCCACGAGGGCAATCGCCCGGACGATAACCTGCAGTATGACAGCACGCCCGAACTGCTGGCCTGTTTCGCCCGGTGGAGCCGGGTGCACAAGCACCTGGCGCCCTATGTCCGCCACCTGTGCGACGAGGCGCTGGAATTCGGCCTGCCCGCGCAGCGCCCGCTGTTCCTGCACCATCCCGACGACTCCGCGCTTTTCGCGGTGCAGGACCAGTACCTCTATGGCGCGGACCTGCTGGTGGCCCCGGTGATCGAGGAAGGGGCCACGACGCGCGAGGTGATCCTGCCGGGCGAGGGCGAGTGGCTCCATGCCTTCACGGGTGAGACATCCGCTCCGGGTACTCATACCGTCGCAGCGCCAATCGGTACGCCGCCGGTATTCTACCGCCCGGACAGCGCCTTTGCCGATCTGTTCGCGGGGCTGAAGTCGCTGTGAGTGAACGGTCGAACATCCGGGATGTGGCCGCACGGGCCGGGGTGGCGGTGAAGACCGTCAGCCGCGTGCTGAACGGCCATCCTTATGTCTCGGCCGATACCAAGGCACGGGTGGAAGAGGCGATGAAGGCGCTCGACTTCCGTCCCTCGGTCGCCGCGCGCATTCTGTCGGGCGCAAAGAGCAACCAGGTCGCCCTGATCTACGACAATCACAGCCCCTACTACATGTTCCAGATTCAGACCGGGTGCTGGGATTTCTGCCGCGAAAACGGCATCCGCCTGCTGGCCCAGCCGGTCGACGTGGCCGATCCGATGGTGGGCGAACAGGTCCGCGGCCTTGTTACCGAAACCCACGTCGACGGGATCATCCTGTCGAGCCCGGTGACCGATTGCGAGCCGGTGCTGCGCGCGCTCGAATCGATGGACATCCCCTTCGTCCGCATCTCGCCCGGCACCAACCATGCCCTGACCAGTTCGGTCTTCATGGACGATGCCCAGGCCGCGGATGACCTGACCACGCACCTGATCAACGCCGGACACCGCCGGATCGGCTTCATCAAGGGGCATCCCAATCACAAGGGCTCGGAAGACCGGCTGGCCGGCTATCGCCGCGCGCTCGACCGGGTGGGGATTGCCTATGAACCCGTGCTGGTCTGCGAGGGCGAGTTCGATTTCGATTCCGGCGTGCGCGGTGCGGACCGCCTGCTCGACTTGCCCGAGCCGCCCACCGCGATCTTTGCCTCGAACGACGACATGGCCGCCGGGGTGCTGGCTGTGGCGCATGATCGCGGCATTCCGGTCCCGGCGCAGCTCTCGGTTGCCGGGTTCGACGATACCACGCTGGCCCGCACCGTCTGGCCGCCGCTGACCACCATTCACCAGCCGATGGCCGAGCTTGCCCGTACGGCTGCCGAAATCCTCATCGCCGGGGGTGACATCACGCACCGCCGATTGCCCCACCAACTCATCGAACGCGCCTCGGTCGCGCCGCCATACAGGAAACCATCATGAGCCAGCTGCCTTCTCCCCCTGCCACTCGCCAGCTTGGCGCCAGCGGCATTCAGGTCTCCCCGATCGCCTGGGGCATGTGGCGCCTGGCCGAAAATGGCCGGACTGCCGCCGATGCCGCGCGGCTGGTCCACGCCGCGCTCGATGCCGGGATCAACTTCCTCGACACGGCGGACATCTATGGCTTTAACGGTTCCGGCGGCTTCGGCGATGCCGAGGCGCTGCTGGGCGAAGTGCTCGCCGCCGAGCCTGGCCTGCGCGGGCGGATGGTGCTGGCCACCAAGGGCGGGATCATGCCGCCGCTGCCCTATGACCAGAGCGCCGACTATCTGCGCAAGGCGATCGACGCCTCGCTGACCCGGCTCAAGACGGATACGGTGGAGCTGTGGCAGGTCCACCGCCCGGACATCCTGGCCCACCCGCAGGAAGTGGCCCGGGTGCTCGACGATGCCGTGACCGCAGGCAAGATCCGCACGCTCGGCGTCTCCAACTTTACAATCCACCAGACCGCCGCGCTCAACCAGTTCCTCGGCCACAAGCTGGTCTCCACCCAGCCCGAGATCAGCCCGCTGCGGATCGACTGTTTCGAGAACGGCGAGCTTGACCAGGCGATGATGCTGGGACTGACCCCGCTGGCCTGGTCGCCGCTGGGCGGCGGGCGTCTCGCCAAGCCAGAAAGCGCGCGCGATCACGCGATCTGCGCCGCGCTGGACAAGGTGGCGGGCGAGCAGGGCGTCTCGCGCTCGGTCGCGGCCTATTCGTGGCTGATGGCCCACCCGGCCGGGATCGTGCCGATCATCGGCTCGCAGCAGGCGGAGCGGATTGCCGAGGGCATGGCCGCGCTGCAGGTCCGCTGGACCCGGACCGACTGGTACGCTGTGCTCGTCGCGGCGCGGGGCGTGCCGCTGCCCTGATCTGAATCAAGGCGGGAGGGGCGCTGTCGGCCTAGTGCCTCCCCCGTCATCCCGGCGCAGGCCGGGATCGCTGGCCTGGACAAGCATGGCCAGAACAACCGGCCACCGGTCCCGGATCAGGTCCGGGACGACGAAGACAGAGGATGCTGCAATGACCGCCCAAGAACTGAAGCCCGGCATGGACTGCGAGATCGCCTGGTTTTCCGCCCTGTGCGATGACGATTACGAGTTCCTGGGCGTTCCCGATCCCTACCTGAAGTCCAGCTGGGAGCATTGCCGCAATATCGTGCTGCGCGCCGAAGAGGGCGGGTTTGACAATATCCTGCTGCCTTCGGGCTATGAGCTGGGCCTCGATACCACCGCCTTCGCCGCGGCCGTGGCCACCCAGGTCCGGCGGATCAAGCTGCTCTGGGCCACCCGCATGGGCGAGGACTGGCCGCCGCAGCTGGCCCGCCGCATCGCCACGCTGGACCGGATCCTGGGCCCCAATGCCGCCGGGACGGGTGGCCGCCTCAACGTCAACATCATCTCCTCACCCATGCCGGGCGAGACGCTGGAAAGCGGCCCGCGTTACCGCCGGGGCACCGAAGTGATGAAGATCATCCGCACGCTGCTCAATGGCGAGCATCTCGATTTCCAGGGTGAGTTCTATAACCTCAAGCTCGATCCGGCGCGGATCACCACCCTGTCGGGCAAGTGCCCGAACCTCTACTTCGGCGGCCTCAGCCACGAAGCGCGCGAATGCGCCGCCGAAGCGGCTGACGTCTACCTGATGTGGCCGGACAAGATGGAGAACGTGCGCGAAGTCGTGGCCGACATGAAGGCCCGCGCCGCCGCCAAGGGCCGCACGCTCAAGTTCGGCTACCGCGCCCACGTGATCGTGCGCGAGACCGAGGACGAAGCCCGGCTCTATGCCGACCGGCTGCTGTCCAAGCTGGATGACGAAATGGGCCGCGCGATCCGAGAAAAGAGCCTCGACGCGCAGAACTATGGCGTCCAGCGCCAGCAGGAACTGCGCAGCGCCGCCGATGGCGACGGCTTCGTGGAAGAGAACCTGTGGACCGGCATCGGCCGCGCCCGCTCAGGCTGCGGCGCGGCTATCGTCGGCACGCCCGACCAGGTGATCGCCAAGCTGCGCGCCTATCAGGAAGCGGGCATGGAAGCCTTCATCCTGTCCGGCTACCCGCACGTCAACGAATGCGACATGTTCGCGCGTTACGTGCTGCCGCAGATCAAGCACGGCCCGATCGCGGGCTAGGGCAGGGGGATCCGGGGCCTTTAGCCCCGGATCTGGTAAGCCACTTCGAAGTCGCCCCAACGCCGACCCTGGACGATCACCGGGGTATAGACGTTGCGGACCACAAGGTAATTGGTGCCGTCACCTTCCTGGCGATAGACCGACATGAAGAACGGTGCATCGCTGGCCTTGGCCAGGTGGTCGGCTCCCCCCAGCATGATCCGGCCGTTGCGGCAGTACTTCGTGTCGTGGGCCAGGTCGCCAATCGGCTTGCGCGAATGCTCCGTCACGTGGGTGGGCAGGAAGCCGTTCATGTCGGCCGCGCTGCACATGATCACGTTGGGATGGCTGGTGCGCAGGCGATCGAACAGCGGCCGCCAGTTGGCATCGGCCCAGTCGCTGAACTGGGTGCGGTAGAGCTCCGGGTTGGTGCCGGGAACCAGTCGGTAATTGGTGTCGAACATCTGGTCGAGCCGCAGCTCGCCGCGTTCGACCGCGTCCTCGACCAGCGTGACGAGTTCGTTGCGGGCCTGGGCGGCCAGCTCGACGATCTCGGTATCGCGCGGGGATACCCCGGCGCTGATCACGGCGTTGAACAGCTTGTTCGAGGTCGATTCCATGTCGAGCACGTTGCCGCGCGTGGCATCGAGCAGCACGGCGTTCTGCCGCACCGAGCCGATCACGGTATCGAGCGCGCCGCGCACGGCCAGGCCCTTGGCGTGGACCTCGGCGCTGGCCTGGGCCACCTTGGCCCCGGTTTCATCGAGCTGCGAGACCAGCCGCGTGGTTTCCGCCAGCACGTCGGTAACGGTTTCCAGCCGCTCTTCGGCCTGGCTCGACTGTTCCACGCCGGACTGGATCTCGGTCACGAGGCCGGCCGCCTCTCCGGCCAGCTTGCCCACCGCCTGGCGGATTTCCTCGGCCGCGGCGCTGGAATTCTGGGCCAGTTTCTTCACTTCCGAGGCAACCACGGCAAAGGTCTTGCCGGCCTCGCCCGCGCGGGCGGCCTCGATCGTGGCATTGAGCGCCAGCATGTTGGTGGTGCGGGCGATCTGTTCGATCCCCTTGGACACCTGCTGGACCTGTTCCATCACCGTGGCGAAATTGGTCACGTGCAGGCCAAGGCGCGAAATCAGGCCGATAATCGCGCGGAATTCGACCACCGCGTCGTGGACCCGCTCGGTCCCCTTGTCGAGCCGGTCATAGGCCTGGGCGGAGAGCAGCCGGGCCTCGTCGGCGGATTCGGCGATCTGGCGCTGGTCCAGTTCGAGCGCGCCGGCGATCTCGTCCAGTTCGGCCAGGTCACCGATCTGGCGCTGCATCGCCTCGGTCGCGCGTTCGATCTGGCCGGCCGCCTCGGTGCAGCCCACCGCCAGGTCGCCGCAGTGCGTTGCGGCCGACTGGTCGAGCAGCGGCACTCCGGCGGGAATCTTCTCTAGATACATGCAATTGCCCCAGACTTGGTCTGGCGTTTTGGCTAACGGGCAATGGTTAACAGCTGGTCAAGGCAGCCTGGCGAAACCATGGCATTGCCACCCGGTCCATAACCCCCGATTAACGATATTCGTCCATAGCCAGCGGTGGAGACTGCCGCCGATGGACGACCTCATTACCGAATTCATCGCTGAATCGCGCGAGATGCTGCAAGCGCTCGAACGCGGACTCGTGGCCTGGGAGCGCGAGCCAGAGGACCGCGCCCTGCTCGACGAGATTTTCCGCTTCGTCCACACGGTCAAGGGCAACTGCGGATTTTTTGACCTGCCCCGGCTGGAAGCGCTGGCCCACGCCGCCGAGGATGCACTGGGCGAGGCCCGCGCCGGGCAGCGCGCGATCGACCGCCCGCTGGTCGACGCCGTGCTGGCCGTGATCGACCGCATCGGCGCGATGATCGAAACGCTCGCCGAAGGGGGGCAACTGAGCGAGGGTGACGACAGCGCCTTGATTGCCGCTTGCGCGGCGCGCCCGGCGGCCGCCGCACCTTTGCCTGAACCGGAAGTACTCCCGGCAGTCGAAGCCGCCCCTGCCAAGGCTGCGAAGGCGCGCGACCCTTTCCGTTCTGTCCGCCTGCCGACCAGCCTGGTCGACCGCGTGATGAGCGGCGTGTCCGACATGATCCTGGTCCGCAACGAACTGGAGCGGCAGTTGCGGCAAAGCGACGGTGATCCGGCGCTGCTGGCCAATTTCGGGCGCCTTTCCTCGCTGCTGTCGGAATTGCAGACGGCGATGGCGCGGGTGCGCATGCAGCCGATTGCCACCCTGCTCGACAGCTATCAGCGGATGATCCGCGACCTGGCCGTCGAACTGGGCAAGGACGTGGAACTGGAGATCGAGAGCGGGCAGGTCGAACTGGACCGCGAGATGATCGAACTGCTGCGCGATCCACTGCTGCACATTATCCGCAATGCGATCGATCATGGCATCGAGGCACCGGCCGAGCGCCGCGCGGCGGGCAAGCGTCCCGCCGGGCGGCTGATGCTGTCGGCCCGCCAGACCGGGAACGAGATCCGCATCGCGATCCTTGACGACGGGCGCGGGATCGATGGCGACAAGGTGGTGGCCCGCGCGATCGAACGCGGCGTCATTTCGGCCGAGGATGCCGCGCGGCTCGATCCGGCCCAGCGCCTGATGCTGGTCTGCGAACCGGGGCTGTCGACCGCGGCCGAAGTCACCGCGATTTCGGGGCGCGGCGTGGGCATGGATGTCGTGCGCGCCAGCATCGAGCGGATCGGCGGGAAGCTGCGGATCCTCAGCACGCCCGGCGAAGGGTGCCGGATCATGCTCGACGTTCCACTGACCCTGTCGATCGTGCCCTCGATCACGGTCGAGGCGGGAGGGCAGGTCTTTGCCGTGCCGCGCTCGTTCGTGCGCGAGATCGTCCGCAATGGCCGGGATGTAGAGGTGGACCGGATCGGCGGGATGCGCCACGTGCGGGTGCGCGGCGAGCTCTATCCCTGCCTCGGCCTGGCGGACCTGTTCGGCATTGCCGGTGAAACCGATCCCGACCGGCAGACGCTGGTCATGCTCAAGATGATCGACGGATCGGTCTTCGCGCTGTGCGTCGACGGGATTGCCGACCACTGCGACCTGGTGATCCGCCCGGTCGCGCCGCAGGTCATCGCCACCGGGCTTTATGTCGGGGTGGCACAGCTCAACGATGGGCAGCCGGCGCTGATGCTGGATCTGCACGGCGTTTCGCAACTCGGCGGCCTCAATACCGACCGTCAAGCCCGCACTGCTGTCCAGACCGATGCCCAGGCGAATGAAGAGGCCCGCGACCTGGCGGCAATGATCCTGTTCGCCGGGCTGGATGGGATCGCCCGGGCGGTGCCGATGGCCACGGTCGAGCGGCTGATCGACGTGCCGCTGGACGAAATCGCCCATGGCGGAGGCTTCCCGCATATCGTGTTCGAAGAGGCGATCGTGCCGCTGCACGGTCTGGCTGGAGAGCTGGCTGGCGAGAGTGTCGACGTGCTGGTCCTGTCGCAGGCCGGCGCGCGATTGGCCTATGCCACCGCCGGGGCAATCGACACGGCCGACATCGATCTGGCGACGTTGACCGGCGAGGCTGGGCGGCAACTGGTGCTGCACGAGGGCCGGTCGCTCGAACTGCTTGACCTGGCGGTGCTGGCGCGAGCCGGCGGGCTGATCGGGGCGGATGACGGCGCGCGGAGGTACGCATGAACAATGACCTGCTGATTGCCCGCGTTGCCGGGGAGCGGATCGCCATGGCGGCGGTCGAGGTCCAGTCGGTGATCGAGCTTGGCGCGATCGTGCCGGTGCCGCGCGCGCCGGGGATCATCGCCGGCCTGGCTACCCAGCGCAGCCGCACGCTGACGGTGATCGACGTTGCGCTGGCGCTCGACCTGCCGACCCGGCCCCATCCGGCGCGCTTTGCCGTGGTCGTGGAGATCGACGGGGTGGGTTATGCGCTTGCGGTCGATGCCGTGGAGCATGTGCTGCCGGGCGAGGGCGAGGTCCAGCCCGTCAAGATGAAGCTTTCCCCCGGCTGGGCGCGCAGCGCGGTCGGAATGATAGATACAGCCGTCGGCACCGTCATGCTGGTCGATCTGACCAGGCTCGTCGGGATCGAACCCCAGCAGAAGGCAGCCTGACCCATGAACGCAGCAACCGGAGCGATCGAGGGAGCCCCGCTCGGCGCGGGCGAAAGCGCCCTTACCTGCCTGATCGTCGAGGATTCGCGAGTGATCCGGCGCATCTCGCGCCATATCGTCGAGAGCCTCGGGATGACCGCGCTCGAGGCGGAGGATGGGCAGCAGGCCCTCTCCGCCTGCGATGCGGCCATGCCCGACCTGATCCTGCTCGATTGGAACATGCCGGTCATGGACGGCATTGCCTTTCTGCGCGCGCTGCGGGCCCGACCCGATGGCGCGGCACCCAAGGTGGTGTTCTGCACGACCGAATACGATGCCAACCATATCCGCGAGGCCATTACCGCCGGGGCCGACGAATATGTGATGAAGCCATTCGATCACGAAACCCTGCTGCTGAAGCTGCAACTGATCGGGATCATGGCGTGACCTTTCAGACGGCCCGGTTCGATCCAGGCGGGGGCGGCTCGGTCGGTCCTCTGGCCGGGTCGATCCGTGTCTTCATTGTCGATGATTCCGCCCTCGTCCGCTCGGCCTTTTCCCGGCTGGTCGAGAGCGAACCGGGACTTGAACTGGCCGGAACCGCCACGACTGCCGAAGATGCCCTGGCGCAGCTGGGCAGCCTGCATGTCCACGTGATCCTGCTCGATCTGGAAATGCCCGGCATGGGCGGAATGCGGGCGCTGCCGGAAATCATCCGGCGATCCGGTTCGGCGCGGGTCATGGTGGTGTCCACGCTGACGGCGGAAGGGGCCGAGCATACCGTTCAGGCGCTGGCGCTGGGAGCGGCCGATGCGCTCCGCAAGCCGGGGCTGGGCGGGTTTGACCAGGGCTATCGCGAGCGCCTGATCGAGCGGATCAAGGGCCTGGGCCGCCGCCCGTTGCGCCGCCCCGGCACCGCGCCGGTGATGGCTGCACCGCCCCGTCGGGCCCTTACCGGGGTTCGACCGGAAGTGCTGGCCATCGGCGCCTCGACCGGCGGGATCCACGCCACCGGCCAGTTGCTCGGCGCGCTGCCGCCGGTTCTGGGTATGCCGATCATCATTACCCAGCACCTTCCGGCCGAGTTTACCCGGCCCTATGCCAATCAGCTGCGCGAGTTTTCGGGCCGCGAGGTGGCGATTGCCGAGGACGGGATGGAATTGCTGCCCGAGCAGATCCACCTTGCTCCGGGCGATGCCCATGTCACGGTCAAGCGGATTGACCAGCGGATCATGATCCGGCTCGATCGCAGCCCGTCGGAAACGGGGTGCATGCCCGCGGTCGACCCGATGTTCGCTTCGCTGGCAGAGGTCTATGGACCCAACGTGCTGGGCGTGGTGCTGACCGGCATGGGCCGCGACGGGACCGAGGGTGCCCGCGCCGTGGTCGCGGCGGGTGGCAACATCCTGGTCCAGAACGAAGTCAGCTCGGCCGTCTGGGGCATGCCCGGTTCGATCGCGCGGGCTGGCCTGGCCGCCGCCGTGCTCCACCCCCGCGACATTGCGGCGCGCGTGGCCGCCTGTGCCCGGCCGGTGTGAGCGTGATGGAACGGTCGCTTCAACAGCATGCCATCGGCCTGATCGCCCGTCTGCTGCGCGAACGCACCGGCCAGGTGATCAGCGAAGACCGCCGCTGGCGGATCGACCGTGCGATCGAGGCGGTGCTGCGCCGCCGCGGGATTGTCCGCAGCGGCGATATCCTGACCCTGCTGACCCAGCCCGATGCGGCGGCGGTCGAGGACGAACTGGTCGAGGCGTTGCTCAACAACGAGACCTATTTCTTCCGCGATCGCCAGGTATTCGGCCAACTGGCCAGCGCTGTCGTACCCGCGCTGTGCCGCGCCCGGGCTGAAACGCGTCATCTGCGGATCTGGTCGGCTGGTTGTTCCACCGGGCAGGAGGCCTTGTCGCTGGCGATCATGCTGATCGAACAGGGCATCACCGCAAGCAATGGCTGGACCGTCGAACTGGTCGCCACCGACGTTTCGCGCGGCGCGATCGAGGCTGCGCGGCGCGGGCTTTACTCGAGGTTCGAAATCCAGCGCGGGCTGAGCGTGGGGCAGATGCTGCGCCACTTCAGTGAACAGGACGATGGCTGGCAGGCATCGCGTCAGTTGCTGGGCATGATCCGTTATGAAGTGGGTAACCTGCTGGAAAGCCCCGTGCCCGGCCCGGCGTTCGACCTGATCCTGTGCCGCAACCTGTTGCTGTACTTTGACGATACGGCCAAGCGGGCTGCCTGTGCGCGGCTGCACGCGGCGCTGGCACCGCATGGCCGACTGTTGCTGGGCGGGGGCGAAGGGACGCTGGACCGGGCTACCGGCTTCGTTGCCGCTGCGTCCGATTGTGCGCTTTATCGCCAATCCGGACAGGCACTTGCGGCCTGAGCAAGGCGCTCTTCCCACCTGTTACAATCCGTGCGCGATTAGCATCATCTTAACCTTGCACGGGCTAACCCTCGGAAAGATAACGGGGGATCGAAATCTTGCGGAAGCTGCTTGCCATGGCCGGATCGTCTCGACTGGCACTGCTGTTTGCAGTGCCCGGAGCGATCTTCGTGGCGGTGCTGCTGGCCGATGAGGTTCTGCAGCCAGGTGCTTTGGGGCGCAATCTCCTGTTTGTGGGTGGATTTGCAATCTATCTGCTGGTCACCGTGCTGCTCGTGCGGCACGAGCAGCGCAACCGCCAAAGGCTGGAGCTGATGGCCCTGTCGGACAGCCTGTGCGGGCTGCCCAACCGCCGCGCCCTGCATCGCAATATCGCCCGTGATGTTGCCACCGGCGATGAACTGGCGATCGCGCTGATCGATCTCGACGGGTTCAAGTCGGTTAATGACTTCTACGGCCATTCGGTCGGCGATCGAACCATCAAGGAAGTGGCGCGGCTGTTGTCCGGACTGTGCGAGGATGGGGCGACCGCCTATCGACTTGGCGGAGACGAGTTCGCTATCGTCACGTCAGGCCCTTTGGCGGGGACCATCCTCGAAGGTCTGTGCCGCCGCTTGCTGCTGCGGCTTGCCGATCCGATCATGATCGATGAGCGTGCGCTGGCGCTGGGGGCCAGCATCGGGCTGGCGCGCGGGCAGGCCGGGCGGACCAGCACTTCGTCCATCCTGCTGCGTCAGGCGGACGTGGCGATGTATGTCGCCAAGGCGCGCGGCAAGGGCCGGGTGACCTGGTTCAGCGCCGAATTCGACCGTGACCGGGCCTGGCTGCACGAGATCGACCTTGACCTGCGCGCCGCGCTGGAACGCGATGAACTGCAGGTCCATTACCAGCCGCTGATCGACAGCCGCACCGGCCGGGTCTGTGCGGTCGAGGCGCTGGTTCGCTGGGAACGGCCTGATGGTCGCCGGATCGGGCCTGACCAGTTCATCCCCGTGGCCGAGGAAACCGGACTGATCGAGGCGCTGGGCCTCTGGGTTCTGCGCCGCGCCTGCCGCGATGCGTTGGGCTGGGACGGGATCAAGGTGTCGGTCAACGTCTCCGTCGCCCAACTGCGCAACACCCAGTTTCCGCTCCAGCTGGGCCAGATCCTGGAAGAAACCGGCTTCCCGCCCGAGCGGCTGGAACTGGAACTGACCGAAACCTTCCTGGTTGGTGATCCGCTGGTGGCGGGGCGCAACCTGGAAATGCTGCGCGATTTTGGCGTGGGCATCGTGCTCGATGACTATGGCACCGGCTATGCCTCGATCGGCTTCCTTCGCCGATTCCGCTTCGAAAAGCTCAAGCTGGACCGCTCGCTGATCGTTGACGCCACCGGCGATGCCGCCACGCGGACCGTCATGGCGTCCAGCGTGACCATGGCCAAGGCGCTGGGCATGCAGGTGACCGCCGAGGGTATCGAGACCGAAGGCCAGGCCAGCATGGCCCGTACCGCCGGCTGCGACCAGATGCAGGGCTGGCTCTATTCGCGCGCCGTTCCGGCCGATGAACTGACCCGCCAGCTCGCCACCGATATCGCCGCCAGCACCGCGCTGGCCGCAAACCTCTCCTCCGGCTCCGACGCCCCCCGGCGCGCTCGGGGCGGTAACCGCTAGGGAACCATGCCGATGTCCGCCATGTCCAATTCCAAGAACTGGTTCGTTGACCTGTCAGTCGCGGGCAAGCTCAGGGTGCTGCTGCTGGCTTCGAACCTGGTGACGCTGCTCGTCAGCGGGGTCAGTGCCGCAACGCTGCTGGCCTTTGATGCCCCCTGGACGATCATCACCCTGCCGCTGCTGGTTGCGGCGGCCAGCCTGATCTATTCGGTGTTTACCGGTCGCTACGTGATGGAGCATGTGATTCGGCCGTTCGAGGATCTGGCCGACGGCATGAACAAGATCGGGGAAGGGGTCTATGATCTTGAAGTGAAGCATACCGAGCGCGCCGATGAGATCGGAATGATGTGCCGCGCGCTGGAAAAGGCGAAGAAGGCGTCCTTCCTGCTCAAGGACCTGCGGGAGCAGGCCCAGGCCCGGCAGGAACTCCACGCGGCGCAACTGGCCGAACTGGCCGCACGGTTTGAGCGCCAGGTCAGCGAGATCGTGAACGGTGTGGCCGCGGCCTCGTCGCAGCTTGAATCGACTGCTACCGCCATGGCCGAAAGCGCCGAAGTCTCGGCCCGCCAGTCCGGTACCGTGGCCGATGCGATGGACAATGCCGCTGCCGGGGTGACCGCCGCCGCCGCTGCCACTGACGAATTCGCGCTGTCGATCAACGAAATCAGCCGTCAGGCGTCCGGTTCGGCCGAACTGGCGCGCAAGGCCGCGGAAGCCACCCGCAAGGCTGATAGCACGATTGGTGCCCTGGCCGAATCCGCTGCCGAAGTGGGCCAGATTGTCGAGCTGATCTCCTCGATCGCCCAGCGCACCAACCTGCTCGCGCTCAATGCCTCGATCGAGGCGGCGCGCGGCGGCGAGGCCGGGCGCGGCTTTGCCGTGGTGGCTGCCGAGGTGAAGGAGCTGGCCGCCCAGACCGCCAAGGCGACCGAGCGCGTCGCGGTGCAGATCCAGAAGATCCAGGAAGATACGGGCACCAGCGTGACTTCGCTCCAATCGATTGCCCGCCAGATCAACGATCTGGAAATCACCTCGGTCTCGATTGCCGCGGCGGTCGATCAACAGTCGGCAGCCGGGCAGGACCTGGCCCGCTCGATCGACCTTGCCGCGCGCAGCACCGAACTGGTTTCCACCTCTATCGGCCAGGTCCGGGCAGGCGCGCTGGCGACCGGTGCGGCGGCCAGCCAGGTGCTGGGCTCGTCAAGCGAGCTCAAGCACCAGTCGGCGGCCTTGCGCAATCAGGTTGACGACTTCCTCAATCACGTGCGGCAGGCGGCCTAGCCCCGCCGCCGCCAGGGCAGGCGCAAGCGGCCCGGGGGGCAAGTCGCAACCTGCGCCCGGCCGCGCGCCTTGGCCTCGGTGACCGCGAGTTCGGCGGCGCGGAGCGTGACATCGCGGCTCCGGTCAAGTGCGGCAACGCCAACGCTGGCGGTGAAGGGCAGCTCTCCGGGTGATGCATCCCGTGCGACTTCGGCCAGCGCCGAACGAACCGCTTCACCCAATTCTGCGCCGGTGGCGACGGGCTCGCCGGGCATGATCACCGCGAAACTTTCACCATCGATCCGCGACAGGATGTGTCGCGGGCTGGTCAGGCGGCGCAGCATTGCCGCGAAGCTTGTTAGCAAACAATCACCCACCTCATGACCGTGGCGGAGGTTGATCGCACGGAACCGGTCGAGGTCGATCAAGGTCAGGCAGCCCGGCACTTCCTGGTGGGCCAGGTGATCGAGCATGGTCAGAAACGCCGCCCGGTTGGTGAAGCCGGTCAGCTGATCGGTCATCGCCGCGGCAAATGCCTCGCGCTCCAGCTCGCGGCGTTCGGCAATCGAACGCAGTATGCAGATTGCTCCGGGAAGATGGCTGTCACCGAGCAAGACGGGGTCGATCCGCAGTTCATGCCAGCGCCGGGCGGGGGGAAGGTTGGCAAGCTCGATCTCGATCCAGCCCGTCCGGCAGCCATCCGCCATGGCCTGATTATACAGCGATTGCAGGTGCCTGGCGTCGGGTGGTGACAGGCATTCCCAGATCGGCAACCCATGCAGGCTCTCGGCCCGGCCCCGGCCCAGCCGAGCCGCTGCGGCAGTCGCCTGGATGATCCTCCCGGCCAGATCGCAGGCCAGCACGATCTCCCGACTGGCCGCGGCCCAATGTCGATAGAGTGCGTCTTGCCCCCCGGGAAAGAAGTGAATCCCCATTGCCTTGTTGCCCCTGCCTCGGCGGCTTCGGCATGGCTGAGTCACACTGCGCCATATCTGGCGCCCCCCTGAGACACGACCGTGCCGGGTAGCCGTCCACGGCGACCGGGTGGCGCCCGATCGACGTTGTTGCGAACCCGTTCGTGTTACTTGACCGAGGAACTGCGTTAGTTTTGTAAACTAACAAAAGTATCAACGAATCAGTAACTTAAGATTCATTTACCATGTTTCACGGCAGATTTAAGCGGGGTTTTGCGAGGCGATGGCCGGTAATCCTCTGCGAGGGTGTCAAAGCTCGATCAGGATGCGTACCCGTTCGGTTCTGACACCCGCTGCGGCGGCGATCCGCTGGCGCGAGGTATCGACCAGCTTTGCCAGATCGCCAGAGACGCCAACGGCTTCACCCGTTCCGGCCAATGTTTCGGGCTCGACCCCGAGGACGGCGGCCAGTGCCGTCATCCGTGCACCGGCGGGTCGGGCACGGTCGTGCTCCCAGGCCCAGACGGTTGGACGGCTGACATTGAGCGCACCCGCCACTTGCGCGAGTGACAAGCGCCGGGCCTGGCGTGCGGCCGCAATCCGCTGTCCCAGTGTCGCGCCAGCGATTTCGGCTGGCGCGTTGGCAGCTTCAGCCGATGGTTGTGGTGCCGGTTCGACTACCGAGCGAAGCTGCGCCGCACTCAGCACGGCGCGTCCGATCGGCTGGGCAAAGCGGCAGCCGCGCAATGTCCCGCTCACCCAGACCACCTCGGCATCAACCGCGCCGGCTTCGGGCAGGGTCACCCGCAGGCCATCGCCTGCTGCCAGTTCCTGCGCGGTCTCGATCAGGAGCCCGGTGGCCGAGATGTTGTGCACCGTCACATTGGCGGGCACACCGCCCAGCTCGCCGGACGTTTCCAGTAGCAGTTCCCTGCGCTCAGCCCGCTCACCCTGATAAGGGGCGGGGTCGATCCGTCCTGCAATAGCCATGGCGCCCGGTCTGGCCTTGACCTGTTAATTCCGCGTTAGCGCCAGCTCGGGAAGCTACGAACTTGCGGGGTCTTCGCGATCGCGCCACAATCAGTGTGAGGGAGGTACCGGGGATGACGCTTTCGCTTACATTCCACGGCGCGGCGCAGACGGTGACCGGGTCCTGCCTGGAACTGCGCCATGGCAAGTCGCGGGTCCTGCTCGATTGCGGGCTGTTCCAGGGCTCGCGCTCGCTCGAAGCCCTCAATCACGAGCCGCCGCCGTTCGCTGTCTCCGGACTCGATGCCGTGATCGTGAGCCACGCCCACATCGACCACAGTGGCCAGCTCCCACGGCTGGTGAAGGAAGGCTATCAGGGGGCGATCTGGTGCACCCCGGAAACATCCGATCTGCTGGAATTCATGCTGGCCGACGCAGGCCGCATCCAGGAGGCCGAGGCCGAGCGCCGCAACCGTCGCCGGGACCGCGCCGGAGACGATCCGTTCGAACCGATCTATACCGAAGCAGACGCCGTTGCCGCCTGGCGGCTCACCCGCCCGGTTCCGCTATGCACCTGGTTCGAACCGGCCGAGGGCTTTCGCGTGCGGCTGTGGAATGCCGGACACATCCTTGGCTCCGCCTCGGTCGAGGTCGAGGCCGGGGGAACCCGCCTGCTGTTCTCGGGCGATCTCGGGCCGGACAACAAGGCATTTCAGCTGGATCCGGATTCCCCTTCGGGGCTGGATCACGTGATCTGCGAAAGCACTTATGGCGACCGGGCGCGTCAAAAGGTGACGATCGAAGAGCGCCGCCGGCTGCTGGAAGCGGAAATCCTTGCCGCCCGGGCGCGCGGTGGCAACCTCGTCATCCCGGTCTTCGCGCTGGAACGCACGCAGGAACTGCTGCTCGACATTGCCTCGCTGTCATCCAGCGGGCGGATCGGCCAGGCGATGGTCTTTGTCGATTCCCCGCTCGCAAACCGGGCGACGCTGGCCTTCCGCAAATATGCCGACCAGCTGGAGGATACCGATGGACGCGACCCGTTTGGCCATCCTTCGATCCGCTATGTCAACGACGTGGCGGAATCGATGCGGCTCAACAGTGTCTCGGGCGCGATCATCCTGGCCGCTTCGGGCATGTGCGAGGCCGGACGCATCCGCCACCACCTGTTCCACAACCTGCCGCGCCGGGATTCGACCGTGCTGTTCGTCGGCTTCCAGGCCGAAGGCTCGCTCGGCCGGGTCATTCTGGAGGGAGCCAAGCGGGTGCGCATTTCCGGGCGCGACGTGCAGGTGCGCGCCCAGATCCGCGAGATCGACAGCTATTCCGCCCACGCCGATCAGACCGAGCTGCTGGCCTGGATTGCGGGCCGCGCGCCGATTGCCGGCAGCCTGTTCCTCGATCATGGCGAGGCCGGATCGATCGCCGAACTGCGCCGCCTGGCGGAAAGCCAGGGCCTGGCCAAATCGCTGATCGTGCCCGAGATCGGCGAGACCTGGGAATTGCCGCCGGGCGTCCCGGCCAGGCGGATCAAGACCGGCCGCACCGAACTGCGCCCCGCGCTGGGCCGCGACTGGCAGAACGAATATGCCGATCTCGCCACCAGCCTGAAGCGCCGCCTCGCCAATATCCGCGATGCCGAGGCGCGGGCCAAGGCCATCACCCAGATGCGCGCCGTGCTCGATAGCTATGCCGATTTCCGCGAGGACAAGGCCCGCCGCGAGGAAATCCGGCGCGGGCAGGGCAAGCGAGCTTGATTTCAGGTGGTGGCGCAGGACGCTTAATCCTTGACCCTCGACCGGTTTCCCCCTAACGCCGCGCATCTTCCGGACCTGTTCCGGTTTGAGCTGAACATTGCCGGGGCGTCTGGTTTGCCAGGTAATCCGTCAAAGTAACCCGGTCTTTTCAGCCGGGTGGAGCGTTTTCGGCTCGTGATTGATCGCCGCGGCGGGGCTGGCCCCGCGTTTGGCGCATTCGCGATTCGCATGCCCTTCACCTTGCTGGCGCGGCCACAACCAAGGTGAAGAGTACTTCATGCCTACGATCAACCAGCTGATCCGCAAGGGTCGCGAACCGCAGAAGGCCAAGAGCAAGGTCCCTGCGATGGAACAGAACCCGCAGAAGCGCGGTGTCTGCACCCGCGTTTACACCACCACCCCGAAGAAGCCGAACTCGGCGCTGCGCAAGGTGGCGAAGATCCGCCTGACCAACAGCCGCGAAGTCATTTCGTACATTCCGGGTGAAGGCCACAACCTGCAGGAGCACAGCGTTGTGCTGATCCGCGGCGGCCGTGTGCGCGACCTTCCGGGCGTGCGCTATCACGTGCTGCGCGGCGTGCTGGATACCCAGGGCGTCAAGGACCGCAAGCAGAGCCGCTCGAAGTACGGCGCGAAGCGTCCGAAGTAAGGTTCACGCGGCAGCGGTCCTCTTCCCCACCCGGGCACCTTTACGAAGGTATCCTTTGGGTGCCCGGGTGGGGGAGAGGGCCGGTGCCGCAAGCGATCGCGGATGCGATCGCGCACTCCGAAGGAGTTAGAAAAGATGTCACGTCGTCGTCGTCCCGAGAAGCGGGAAATCCTGCCCGATCCGAAGTTCAAGGATCAGGTTCTGTCGAAGTTCATGAATAACCTCATGCTCGACGGTAAGAAGTCGGTTGCCGAAAGCATCGTCTATGGTGCGCTCGAAACCATGGAAACCCGCGCCAAGAGCGATCCGATCGCGCTGTTCCACGATGCGCTGAACAATGTGAAGCCGCAGATCGAAGTCCGCAGCCGCCGCGTTGGTGGTGCGACTTATCAGGTTCCGGTCGAAGTTCGCCCGGAACGCGCCCAGGCGCTGGCGATCCGCTGGCTGATCACCGCCGCGCGCAACCGCAGCGAGACCACGATGGCCGCGCGCCTGTCGGGCGAGCTGCTGGATGCCGCCAACAACCGCGGCAACGCGGTCAAGAAGCGTGAAGACACCCACCGCATGGCCGACGCGAACCGCGCGTTCAGCCACTACCGGTGGTAACCGCCGGCTGACGTCCGTTCGCCCTGAGCTTGTCGAAGGGTGGTAAGTCGTCACAACGCGGTCACATAATTGAACCAGGGGCGGGGGCCAGCAAGCGGCTCCCTTCCCACTTAAGGACACCCAGACCATGGCCCGTAGCCATCCCCTCGAAAAATACCGCAATTTCGGTATTATGGCGCACATCGACGCTGGCAAGACCACGACGACCGAGCGCATCCTCTATTACACCGGCAAGTCCTACAAGATCGGCGAAGTGCACGAAGGTGCCGCGACCATGGACTGGATGGAGCAGGAGCAGGAGCGCGGCATCACGATCACGTCGGCCGCCACCACCTGTTTCTGGAACGACCACCGCCTGAACATCATCGACACCCCCGGCCACGTCGACTTCACCATTGAAGTCGAACGTTCGCTGCGCGTGCTCGACGGTGCCGTGGCCGCCTTTGACGGCGTGGCCGGCGTTGAGCCGCAGTCGGAAACCGTGTGGCGCCAGGCTGACAAGTATGGCGTGCCGCGGATGTGCTTCATCAACAAGCTCGACCGCACCGGTGCCAACTTCAAGTACTGCGTCCAGACGATCATCGACCGTCTCGGTGCCACCCCGGCGGTGCTGTACCTGCCGATCGGCGCGGAAAGCGATTTCAAGGGCCTGGTCGACCTGGTCGAACAGCGCGCGATCATCTGGAAGGATGAATCGCTCGGCGCGGAGTTCTTCTACGAGCCCATCCCGGCCGACATGGCTGACGAGGCCGCCGAATATCGCAACAAGCTGATCGAACTTGCCGTCGAGCAGGACGATGACGCGATGGAAGCCTACCTCGAAGGCAACGAGCCCGACGTGCCGACGCTCAAGGCCCTGATCCGCAAGGGCACGCTGGGCCATGCCTTTGTGCCGGTGCTGTGCGGCTCGGCTTTCAAGAACAAGGGCGTCCAGCCGCTGCTCGACGCGGTGGTCGACTATCTGCCTTCGCCGCTCGACATCGCCGACGTGCAGGGCATCAACCCCGACACCGAAGAACCCGACAGCCGTGCCACGGCCGACGACGCGCCGTTCTCGGCGCTGGCGTTCAAGATCATGAACGACCCGTTCGTCGGCTCGCTGACCTTCACCCGCATCTATTCGGGCACCCTGACCAAGGGCAGCTACCTGAACTCGGTGAAGGGCAAGAAGGAAAAGGTTGGCCGCATGCTGCTGATGCATGCCAACAGCCGTGAAGACATCGATGAGGCCCATGCGGGCGACATCGTTGCGCTGGCGGGCCTGAAGGAAACCACCACCGGGGATACGCTCTGCGCCGAAAAGTCGCCGATCATCCTCGAGCGGATGGAGTTCCCCGAGCCGGTGATCGAACTGTCGGTTGAACCCAAGACCAAGGCTGACCAGGAAAAGATGGGCCTCGCGCTCAACCGCCTGGCCGCTGAAGACCCCTCGTTCCGCGTTTCGACCGATCATGAATCGGGCCAGACGATCATCAAGGGCATGGGCGAACTGCACCTCGAAATCCTCGTTGACCGCATGAAGCGCGAGTTCAAGGTGGAAGCCAACGTCGGCGCGCCGCAGGTGGCTTACCGCGAATACCTCGGCAAGCCGGTGGACATCGATTACACCCACAAGAAGCAGTCGGGTGGTACCGGCCAGTTCGGCCGCGTGAAGGTCAAGGTCACCCCGGGTGAGCGCGGTTCGGGCTTCGTCTTCAAGGACGAGATCAAGGGCGGCAACATTCCGAAGGAATACATCCCGGCGATCGAAAAGGGCTTCCGTGAGACGGCCGAAACCGGCTCGCTCATCGGCTTCCCGATCATCGACTTCGAAGTGCTGCTCTATGACGGCGCCTACCACGACGTCGACTCGTCGGCGCTGGCCTTCGAAATCTGTGCCCGCGGCGCGATGCGCGAAGTGGCCCAGAAGTCGGGCATCAAGCTGCTCGAGCCGATCATGAAGGTCGAAGTGATCACTCCCGAGGAATACCTCGGCGACGTGATCGGCGACATCAACTCGCGGCGTGGCCAGATCCAGGGCACTGACTCGCGCGGCAACGCGCAGGCGGTGACGGCGATGGTGCCGCTCGCGAACATGTTCGGGTACGTCAACCAGCTGCGTTCCTTCACGCAGGGCCGGGCGAACTACTCGATGTTCTTCGACCACTATGACGAGGTCCCGGCGAATGTCGCGGCCGAGGTCAAGGAGAAGCTTGCCTAACTGGCAAGATGATACTAGGGGCGGCGCCTGATTCAGCGGGCGCCGTCCAAACCCCGCAGATTCAATTCCAAGCGAAAGAAGGTTTGAGACAATGGCTAAGGCTAAGTTTGAGCGGACCAAGCCGCACTGCAACATCGGCACCATCGGTCACGTTGACCATGGCAAGACCACGCTGACCGCTGCGATCACGAAGGTCATGGCTGAAATCAACGGCGGTGAAGCCGTTGACTTCGCGAACATCGACAAGGCTCCCGAAGAGCGCGAGCGTGGCATCACCATCTCGACCGCTCACGTCGAGTACGAGACCGCTGCGCGTCACTATGCGCACGTCGACTGCCCGGGCCACGCCGACTATGTGAAGAACATGATCACCGGCGCGGCGCAGATGGACGGCGCCATCCTCGTGGTGAACGCTGCTGACGGCCCGATGCCGCAGACCCGCGAGCACATCCTGCTGGCCCGCCAGGTCGGCGTGCCCGCCCTGGTCGTCTACATGAACAAGGTTGACCAGGTCGACGACGCCGAAATCCTCGAGCTCGTCGAACTCGAAATCCGCGAGCTGCTGAGCTCGTATGGCTTCGACGGCGACAACATCCCCGTGATCCCGGGTTCGGCTCTGGCCGCTCTGGAAGGCCGCGACGACAACATCGGCAAGGACTCGATCGTTGCCCTGATGAACGCCGTCGACACCGCCATCCCGCAGCCGCCGCGTCCGACCGACAAGCCGTTCCTGATGCCGGTGGAAGACGTGTTCTCGATCTCGGGTCGCGGCACCGTCGTGACCGGCCGCGTCGAGACCGGTATCGTCAAGGTTGGCGACGAAGTCGAAGTGATCGGCCTCAAGGACACCCAGAAGACCGTCGTGACCGGCGTCGAAATGTTCCGCAAGCTGCTCGATCAGGGTGAAGCCGGCGACAACATCGGTGCCCTGGTTCGTGGTCTGAAGCGTGAAGACGTTGAGCGTGGCCAGGTTCTGGCCAAGCCCGGCTCGGTCACCCCGCACACCGAATTCAGCGCCGAAGTCTACGTGCTGTCGAAGGATGAAGGTGGCCGTCACACGCCGTTCTTCGCCAACTACCGCCCGCAGTTCTACTTCCGCACCACCGACGTGACCGGTGAAGTGATCCTCCCCGAGGGCACCGAAATGGTCATGCCGGGCGACAACGTTGCCCTGTCGGTCAAGCTGATCGCCCCGATCGCCATGGACGAAGGTCTTCGCTTCGCCATCCGCGAAGGCGGCCGCACTGTCGGTTCGGGCGTGGTTGCCAAGATCACGAAGTAATTCGCTGATCTTCGGCTGACACCGGAATGAAAGGCCCGGCTTCCGCAAGGAAGCCGGGCTTTTTCGTTGCAGGAAGGCGGGCAGGGCAGATCGGCACAGCAGGGCGCCGATAAGCACTTAATGTCGCCTGGGTGCTCAATCGAGTTATTTTATTGCGCGCCATCGGGGTGTTCGCTGGCTTGGCTGGAAAGGCCGGAAATCCGCGAAAAAGGGGCTTGCACGAATCCTGACCCGCGTGTAGGGGCGCGGCTCGAATTCAGTCGGGGCGCAAGCCCCTTTGCTCTTTCTCATCGGTAGCAGGATAAAATGGAAGCTCAGAATATCCGTATTCGCCTGAAGGCATTCGATCACCGCGTGCTTGACCAGGCGACCGGCGAAATCGCGGAAACCGCCCGACGTACCGGCGCGCTGATCCGGGGCCCCATTCCTCTGCCGACCCAGATCGAGAAGTTCTGCGTCAACCGCGGCCCGCACATCGACAAGAAGTCGCGTGAGCAGTTCGAGGTGCGCACTTACAAGCGGCTGCTGGACATCGTGCAGCCGAACGCCGCCACCGTGGACGCGCTGATGAAGCTCGACCTGGCTGCTGGCGTGAACGTCGAGATCAAACTGGCCTAATCGCCAGTGGCCTTCGGGCCAAACCTTCCGGCTTCGGCCGGTTACGTCGGGGAAACCCTGCGCGGACATAGGGATACCTCCGGCTTCGCTCATTTGAGCAATCTGGCCGGGCAAGCGTCCCCCGTCTGTCACCGCAAGGTGGCGCTCAGCCCGGACGGGGCTCGCTTCACATTTCGGGCTGAACACGCCTTTGGGGATGGTCCCCACAGGCCTCTGTAGGAGAACGGATCATGCGTACCGGCGTGATCGCCAAGAAGGTGGGGATGACCCGCCTGTTCCAGGAGGACGGTCGGCATGTGCCGGTTACCGTCCTGGCGCTGGAAGACTGCCAGGTGGTTTCGGTCCGCACCGCGGATCGCGACGGTTATGTCGCGGTTCAGCTGGGTGCAGGCGAAGCCAAGCAGAAGAACGTTGCCAAGCCGCAGCGTGAACATTTCGCCAAGGCTCAGGTGCCGCTGAAGGCGCAGGTCGTCGAATTCCGCGTGGCAGACGATGCCGTGCTCGAAGTCGGCAGCACCATCGCCGCCTCGCACTTTGTCCCCGGTCAGCTGGTCGATGTGGCCGGCACGACCCAGGGCAAGGGCTTCCAGGGCGCGATGAAGCGCTGGGGCTTCGGCGGTATGCGCGCCACCCACGGCGTGTCGATCAGCCACCGTGCCCACGGTTCGACCGGTAACCGCCAGGATCCGGGCCGCGTCTTCAAGAACAAGAAGATGGCCGGCCACATGGGTGATCGCAACCGCACCCAGCAGAACCTGGAAATCGTGCGCGTCGATGACGAACGCGGCCTGATCTTCGTCAAGGGCTCGGTCCCGGGCGCGAAGAACTCGTGGCTGACCGTCAAGGACTCCGTCAAGGTCGCCCGTCACGCCGAGGCTCCCTATCCGGCCGGCCTCAAGGGCGCCGCCAACAGCAATGACTCGGCAGCTGCCGACACCCCGGCGGAAGACGTCGCGGCTGTCGAAGCCACCGAAGGCCAGGAGGGCTAAGTCGTGAAGGTCAAGCTTTCCAACCTCGATGGCACTGCCGCCAAGGGCGACATCGATCTCAACGATGCGGTGTTCGGGCTCGAGCCGCGCGCCGACATCCTGCACCGGGTTGTCACCTGGCAGCTCGAAAACCGTCGTGGCATCGCCCGCGCCACCCGTGAGCGCTCGGACGTTGCCCGCACCGGCAAGAAGTTCGGTCGCCAGAAGGGCGGCGGTACTGCCCGTCATGGCGATCGCAAGGCGCCGGTGTTCATCGGCGGTGGTAAGGCCCATGGTGCCCGCCGTCGTGAATTCGACGTCTCGCTGAACAAGAAGGTCCGTGCCCTCGGTCTCAAGATGGCGCTCTCGGCCAAGGCCAAGCAAGGCCTGGTCGTGGTCGACAGCCTGGACATCAAGGACGTCAAGACCAAGGCCGTTGCCGCGCAACTCGCCAAGGCGAACTGGGGCAAGAAGGTGCTGGTGATCGACGGTGAAGCCGTGAACGAGGGCTTTGCCCGCGCTTCGGCCAACCTCGTCGGCGTCAACGTCCTGCCGGCCATCGGCGCGAACGTCTATGACATCCTGAAGCATGATACGCTGGTGCTGACGCGCGCCGCGGTCGAAAAGCTGGAGGCGCGTTTCAATGGCTAAGGACGCAATCGACACGCGTCACTACGACGTGATCGTGGCTCCCCACATCACCGAAAAGTCGACGCTGCTCAGCGAGAACAACGCTGTGGTCTTCAAGGTGGCTGACAAGGCCACCAAGCCCGAAATCAAGGCCGCCGTCGAGGCGCTGTTCGGGGTGAAGGTCAAGAGCGTGAACACGCTGACCCAGAAGGGCAAGACCAAGCGCTGGAAGGGCAAGCCCTACCGCCGCTCGGATGTGAAGAAGGCCGTTGTGACGCTGGCTGCTGGCCAGTCGATCGACGTGACCAGCGGGATCTGAGGCTGAACCATGGCACTCAAGAACTATAACCCGACCAGCCCCGGCCGCCGCGGCCTGATCCTGGTCGACAAGTCGTCGCTGTGGAAGGGCAAGCCCGTCAAGGCGCTGACCGAAGGCAAGCGCAAGACCGGTGGCCGTAACAACAAGGGCCACGTGACCTCGCGCGGGATCGCCGGCGGCCACAAGCAGAAGTACCGCTTCATCGACTTCAAGCGTCGCAAGTGGGACATGCCGGCCACGGTCGAGCGTCTGGAATATGACCCGAACCGCACCGCCTTCATCGCGCTCGTCAAGTACGAGGACGGTGAGCAGGCCTACATCATCGCGCCGCAGCGCCTTGCCGTTGGTGACGTTGTGATCGCCGGTGAAAAGACCGACGTGAAGCCGGGCAACGCCATGCTTCTGAGCCAGATGCCGGTCGGCACCATCTGTCACAACGTGGAGATGAAGCCGGGCAAGGGTGGCCAGATCGCCCGCTCGGCCGGGACCTATGTCCAGGTCGTCGGTCGTGACCGCGGGATGGTGATCGTTCGCCTGAATTCGGGCGAGCAGCGCTACCTGCGCGGCGATTGCATGGGCACGGTTGGCGCGGTTTCGAACCCCGACAACCAGAACCAGAACCTCGGCAAGGCCGGCCGCAATCGCTGGCTGGGCCGTCGCCCGCTGACCCGCGGCGTTGCCAAGAACCCGGTCGACCACCCGCACGGCGGTGGTGAAGGCCGGACCTCGGGTGGCCGCCATCCGGTCACTCCGTGGGGCAAGCCGACCAAGGGTGCCCGCACTCGCCACAACAAGCAGACGGACAAGATGATTATCCGTTCGCGTCACGCCAAGAAGAAGAGGTAAGCCACCATGGCACGCTCCGTCTGGAAAGGCCCCTTCGTCGACCTGCACCTGCTGAAGAAGGCGGAAGCCCAGCAGGAAGCCGGCACTCGCGCCGCTCCGATCAAGACCTGGTCGCGTCGTTCGACGATCCTGCCGCAGTTCGTCGGTCTGACGTTCAACGTCTATAACGGCCAGAAGTTCATTCCCGTCTCGGTCAACGAAGACATGGTCGGCCACAAGCTTGGTGAATTTGCGCCCACGCGCAACTTCCCCGGCCACGCCGCCGACAAGAAGGGCAAGCGCTAATGGGCAAGCAAGCAGCTCCGCGCCGCGTTGGCGACAAGGAAGCGCTGTCGGTCGGCACCACCATCCGTGGTTCGGCCCAGAAGCTCAACCTGGTCGCCGCGCTGATCCGTGGCAAGAAGGCCGAAGAAGCCATGAACATCCTCGCCTTCTCGAAGAAGGCGATGGCTGTCGATGCCCGCAAGGTGCTCGCCTCGGCGATCGCCAATGCGGAAAACAACCACAACCTCGACGTTGACGCGCTGGTGGTGGCTGAAGCTTCGGTTGGCAAGTCGGTCACCATGAAGCGGTTCCACACTCGTGGCCGTGGCAAGTCGACCCGCATCCTCAAGCCGTTCTCGCGGCTGCGGATCGTGGTCCGTGAAGTTGAGGAGGCCTGATCATGGGTCACAAGAGCAACCCGATCGGCCTGCGTCTGCAGATCAACCGCACCTGGGACAGCCGCTGGTACGCCGAGGGCAAGAACTATGCGCAGATGCTTGAGGAAGACCTCAAGATGCGTAAGTTCATCATGGAAACGCTGCCCCAGGCCGCGATCTCCAAGGTGGTCATCGAGCGCCCGGCCAAGCTGTGCCGCGTGTCGATCTATGCCGCTCGTCCGGGCGTCATCATCGGCAAGAAGGGCGCCGACATCGAGAAGCTGCGTTCGCAGCTCGCCGCGATGACCTCGAGCGACGTGAAGCTGAACATCGTCGAAATCCGCAAGCCGGAAATCGATGCGAAGCTCGTCGCCCAGGGCATTGCCGACCAGCTGGTGCGCCGCGTGGCGTTCCGCCGGGCGATGAAGCGCGCTGTGCAGTCGGCTCTCCGTCTGGGCGCCGAAGGCATTAAGATCACCTGCTCGGGCCGTCTCGGCGGGGCGGAAATCGCCCGCGTCGAATGGTACCGTGAAGGCCGCGTGCCGCTGCACACGCTGCGTGCCAACATCGACTATGCCGAAGCCGAAGCGCTGACCGCCTATGGGATCATCGGCATCAAGTGCTGGATCTTCAAGGGCGAGATCCTCGGTCACGATCCGATGGCCCAGGACCGCCTGATGATGGAGGCTCAGACCTCCGGCGTGCGCCCGGCGCGCGATGACCGCAGGAACTAAGTCATGCTGCAACCTAAGAAAACCAAGTTCCGCAAGGCCTTCAAGGGCCGGATCAAGGGTGACGCCAAGGGTGGCACCGATCTGAACTTCGGCTCCTATGGCCTGAAGGCGATGGAGCCGGAGCGGATCACCGCCCGCCAGATCGAGGCGGCTCGCCGTGCGATCACGCGCCACATCAAGCGCCAGGGGCGTCTGTGGATCCGCGTCTTCCCGGACGTGCCGGTTTCGAAGAAGCCTGCTGAAGTCCGTCAGGGTAAGGGCAAGGGTTCGGTGGAATACTGGGCTGCTCGCGTGAAGCCGGGCCGCATCCTGTTCGAGCTCGATGGCGTGGCCGGTCCGCTGGCCGCTGAAGCCTTCAGCCGTGCGGCGATGAAGCTGCCGATCAAGACCAAGGTTGTCGCCCGCCTGGGTGACACCTCGCACCTCGGAGGTGAATGATGGCCAAGGTGGATAACCTGCGCGCCAAGACCGACGATCAGCTGACCGCTGATCTGGCCGATCTGAAGCGGGAAGCGTTCAACCTGCGCTTCCAGGCGGCGACCAACCAGCTGGAACGTCCGGCGCGCATCAAGGAAGTGCGCCGCGATATCGCCCGCATCAAGACGTTGCAGGGCGAGCGCGCCCGCACCGCGAAGTAAGGAGCCGACGATGCCCAAGCGTATCCTGATCGGGACCGTCGTATCCGACAAGACCGACAAGACCGTGGTCGTGAAGGTCGAGCGCAAGGTGAAGCACCCGCTGTACGGGAAGATCATCCGCCGCTCGAAGAAGTATCACGCCCACGACGAAGACAACGCCTTCAAGACCGGCGAAACCGTGCGGATCGAAGAGACTGCGCCGATTTCGAAGCTCAAGACCTGGAAGGTCATCGAGCGGGTCCAGGCCGGCAAGACCGCCGCGGTCGAAGCCGACGTCTAAGTCACCCAATTTGGAACTGCCGGACTGGTTCCGGCAAGCCAGTGAGAAGGAACCGGATCTATGATCCAGATGCAATCAAACCTCGACGTCGCTGACAACAGCGGCGCGAAGCGCGTCCAGTGCATCAAGGTGCTGGGCGGCTCGAAGCGCCGGACCGCCGGCGTGGGCGACATCATCGTGGTGTCGGTCAAGGAAGCCCAGCCCCGCACCAAGGTGAAGAAGGGTGACGTGCACCGCGCCGTCATCGTTCGCACCCGCAAGGACGTTCGCCGTGCTGACGGCAGCGTGATCCGTTTCGACAGCAATGCTGCCGTGCTGATCAACAAGAATGCGGAGCCGATCGGCACCCGCATCTTCGGCCCGGTCGTGCGTGAACTGCGCGGCAAGGGTTACATGAAGATCATCTCGCTCGCGCCGGAGGTGCTGTAATGTCCGCCGCCAAGATCAAGAAGGGTGACAACGTCGTCGTCCGCTCGGGCAAGGACAAGGGCCGTACCGGCACCGTCCTCCAGGTCATGCCGAAGGAAGGCAAGGTCGTGGTTCAGGGCGTGAACGTCGCCGTGCGTCATCGCAAGCCGACCCAGCTCAACCCGCAGGGCGGGATCGAGCGCCGCGAAGCGCCGATGGCGATTGCCAAGGTTGGCCTGGCCGATCCCAAGACCGGCAAGGCGACCCGCGTCCGGTTCGAAGAGAAGGACGGCAAGAAGGTCCGCGTGGCCGTGAAGTCCGGGGAGACCATCGATGGCTGACAAGTACGTGCCCCGTCTTCGCAAGAAGTACGACGAGCAGATCGCCAAGGCGATGACCGAAAAGTTCGGTTACAAGAACGTCATGGAAGTGCCCAAGATCGAGAAGATCACGCTCAACATGGGCGTGGGCGAGGGCAGCCAGGACAAGAAGAAGGTCCAGACCGCCGCGGCGGAAATGGAACTGATTTCCGGCCAGAAGCCGGTGATCACCAAGGCGAAGAAGTCGATCGCGCAGTTCAAGCTGCGTGAAGGCATGCCGATCGGTTGCAAGGTTACCCTGCGCCGCGAGCGGATGTACGAATTCCTCGACCGCCTGATCACCGTGGCGATGCCCCGTATCCGCGACTTCCGTGGTCTGAACGCCAAGTCGTTCGATGGCCGTGGCAACTACGCCATGGGCCTGAAGGAGCAGATCATCTTCCCGGAGATCAGCTACGACCAGATCGAGAAGGTGCGCGGGATGGACATCATCGTTACCACCACCGCCAAGACCGACGAGGAAGCGCGCGAACTGCTGCGTCTCTTCGGTTTCCCGTTCCCGGCTGAAGCCGAAACCGCCCAGGCGGCCTGAGTTAGAGAAGAGAGCTTAAGTCCATGGCGAAACTGAGTTCCGTGAACAAGAACGAGCGTCGTAAGAAGCTCGTCAAGAAGTACGCGGCCAAGTATGCCGCGCTCAAGGCGCAGGCTGATGACAAGTCGCTTGATGAGACTGAACGTCTCATCGCGCGCTTGAAGCTGGCCGAAATCCCGCGCAATGCGAACCCGACCCGGGTCCGCAACCGCTGCGCCACCACCGGCCGCCCGCGCGGCTACTATCGCAAGTTCGGCCTTTGCCGCGTTGAGCTGCGTGATCTTGCCAACAAGGGCATGATCCCGGGCGTGACGAAGTCGAGCTGGTAAGGAAGAGCGATGGCACTGACCGATCCCCTGGGTGATATGCTCACCCGCATCCGCAACGGCCAGCGGGCCAAGAAGGACTCTGTCCTGTCCCCGGCCTCGAAGCTTCGCGCCAACGTGCTCGAAGTGCTGCAGCGCGAAGGCTACATCCGTGGCTTCAGCGAGGACGCCACCGGCGCCCACCCGCAGCTGCGCATCGAGCTGAAGTATTTCGAAGGCGAGCCCGCGATCAAGCACGTGGCCCGCGTCTCCAAGCCTGGCCGCCGGGTCTACTCGGGTTCGAAGGAACTCCCGGTGGTCCGCAATGGCCTGGGCATCACCATCGTCTCGACGCCGAAGGGCGTGCTTTCGGATGCCGAAGCGCGCGCTGCCAACGTCGGTGGCGAAGTGCTGGCGGAGGTGTTCTGATGAGCCGCATCGGCAAGAAGCCGGTTGCCATTCCGAGCGGCGTTACCGCCGAAATCGCGAACGGCACCCTCACCGTCAAGGGCCCGAAGGGCACCCTGACGCTGACCCTGCGCGACGAGATCAGCTACACGGTCGATGGCGACGCCATCGTCGTGCGGCCGGGCAACGACAGCAAGCAGGCGCGTGCCTTCTGGGGCATGCAGCGCACGCTGGTCGATAACCTGGTCACCGGTGTGACCCAGGGCTACACCAAGGTCCTCGAGATCACCGGTGTGGGCTATCGCGCCAATGCCCAGGGTCCGCGCAAGCTGAAGCTCCAGCTGGGCTACAGCCACGATGTCGATTTCGACGTGCCGGAAGGCATCGAAGTGAAGACCCCGGACAACACCACGGTGGAGATCTCCGGGATCGACAAGCAGAAGGTCGGCCAGGTTGCGGCCGAGATCCGTCGCTGGCGCAAGCCTGAACCCTACAAGGGCAAGGGCATCAAGTACCGCGGCGAGTTCATCTTCCGCAAGGAAGGGAAGAAGAAGTAATGGCCAAGATCTCTCTCTTCGAGCGCCGTCGCCGGCGCGTTCGCACCGCGCTCAAGGCGCGTGCCGGTGGCCGTCCGCGGCTGTCGGTGCACCGTTCGGGCCGCCACATCTATGCTCAGATCATCGACGATGCCGCCGGCCGTACGCTGGCCGCTGCTTCGACCCTGGGCAGCAAGGGTGGCTCCAACGTCGACGCCGCTGCCAAGGTTGGCGCGACCCTGGCCGAAGCCGCCAAGAAGGCTGGCGTGACCTCCGTCGTGTTCGATCGCGGCGGGTACCTCTTCCATGGCCGCGTCAAGGCGCTGGCTGATGCCGCGCGTGAAGGCGGGCTGGAGTTCTAAGATGGCTGACGAAACCAACATTGAAGCCGAAGGCGTCGCTGTCGAGGCAGTGCCCACCGAAGGTGGCGAGCAGCGCGAAGGCCGCGGTCGTGGCCGTGGGCGTGGTGGCAACGATCGCGGCGGTGACCGGGGCGGTCGCGGTCGTGGCCGTGATGATCGTCGCGGTCGTGGCGGTGACGAGGACGGTGGCGAGGAGCTGATCGAGAAGCTCGTGCACATCAACCGCGTCTCGAAGACCGTGAAGGGCGGCAAGCGCTTCGGGTTCGCCGCGCTGGTCGTGGTTGGCGATGGCAAGGGCCGCGTCGGCTTTGGCCATGGCAAGGCCCGCGAAGTGCCGGAAGCGATCACCAAGGCGACTGCTTCGGCCAAGAAGAAGATGGTTCGCGTTCCGCTCAAGGAAGGCCGGACCCTGCACCATGACGGCAAGGGCCGCTTTGGCGCCGGCAAGGTCAATGTCCGTTCGGCTCCGGCCGGGACCGGCATCATCGCCGGTGGTCCGATGCGCGCCGTGTTCGAAAGCCTGGGCGTGGCCGACGTGGTGACCAAGTCGGTCGGCACCTCGAACCCCTACAACATGATCCGCGCCACCTTCGACGCGCTGGTCAACCAGACTTCGCCGAAGTCGGTCGCCCAGCGTCGTGGCAAGAAGGTTGCCGACCTGCTGGGTCGTGGCGGTGCCAGCGCAGCCGAGGCGGAAGCCGAAGCTGCCGCGATCACGGAGTAAGCCAAGATGGCCAAGATCAAGATCAAGCAGATCGGCTCGCCGATCCGTCGCCCGGAAAGCCAGAAGAAGATTCTGGTCGGCCTGGGCCTGGGCAAGATGCACCGCGTGGTCGAGGTGGAAGACACCCCGGAAGTGCGCGGCGCGATCGCCAAGCTGCCGCACATGGTGGCAGTGGTCGATTGACCAGATACGGGCCCGACCTTAGTGCCGGGCCTTCCTTTCAGCGCGACTAAAGCGAAAGCGAGTGCAACGACATGAAACTCAACGAAATCTCTGACAACAAGGGCGCCCGCAAGGGTCGCATGCGCGTCGGCCGTGGCATCGGTTCGGGCAAGGGCAAGACTGCTGGTCGCGGCCAGAAGGGTGCCAAGGCTCGCTCGGGCGTCTCGGTGAACGGCTTCGAAGGCGGCCAGATGCCGCTGCACATGCGGATCCCGAAGCGCGGCTTCAACAACATCTTCGCCAAGGACTATGCCGAAGTGAACCTGGGCCTGGTCCAGAAGTTCATCGACGCGGGCAAGCTGGATGCCAAGGCCGTGATCGATCACGCTGCCCTGAAGGCTGCTGGCCTGGCTCGTGGCGGCAAGGATGGCGTGCGTCTGCTGGCCAAGGGTGAGTTCAGCGCCAAGGCGAAGTTTGCCGTTGCCGGTGCCTCGAAGGGCGCGGTTGCGGCGGTCGAAAAGGCTGGCGGTTCGGTCGAGGTGATCGCCGCCAAGGTTGCTGCGGCCGAATAAAATCCCCAATTGTCGCGGGGCGGGGGTTATTGCATCCCGCCCCGCGCACTATATGGACGTGATCCGATAGAGGGGGATGGCCGGCCAGGTGGCTGGCATCCAAGCAAGGCTTGTTTGATCCATGGCTTCACGTGCCGATAACGTTGCGAGCAATCTCAATCTCGCGAACTTCTCCAAGGCGACCGAGCTGAAGAACCGCATCTGGTTCACCCTCGGTGCCCTGATCGTCTTCCGCTTCCTGAGCTTCGTGCCGCTACCCGGAGTCAATCCGCTGGTGCTTGAGCAGCTCTATGCCCAGACCCGCGGCGGCATCCTCGATATCTTCAACACCTTCTCGGGCGGCAGCCTTGAGCGCATGAGCCTCATCGCGCTTGGCATCATGCCTTACATCACGGCTTCGATCGTGGTGCAGCTGGCTGCTTCGCTCCATCCCTCGCTGATGGCGCTGAAAAAGGAAGGTGAAAGCGGTCGCAAGAAGCTCAACCAGTATACCCGCTATGGCACGGTATTGCTTACGGCGATCCAGGGGTGGTTCGTGGCCTCGGGCCTTGAGGCCTATGGCGCTTCGAGCGGTTTGCAGGCGGTGGTCAATCCGGGGCTGATGTTCAAGGTCGGCGCGGTGGTCAGCATGATTGGCGGCACCATGTTCCTGCTCTGGCTGGGTGAACAGATCACCAGCCGCGGCATTGGCAACGGCACCTCACTGATCATTATGGCCGGGATCGTGGCGCAGATGCCGCGGTTCGTGACCCAGCTGTTCGAAGGCGGGCGCAGCGGTTCGATCAGCGGCTTCACCATTGCCCTGGCCGTAACCGTTCTGATCGTGCTGGTCCTGTTCATTTGCTTCATGGAGCGCGCTACCCGGCGGCTGCTGATCCAGTATCCCAAGCGGGCAAGCCAGCACGGCATGATGCAGGCCGATCGCAGCCACCTGCCGCTGAAGATCAACACCGCCGGCGTGATCCCGCCGATCTTCGCCAGCTCGCTACTGCTGCTGCCGCTGACGATCAGCCAGTTCGCCGGCAATTCAATCTCGCCGGACACGCCGCTGGGCAGTGCGATCGTGACGCTTAACCAGTATCTCGCGCATGGTCAGCCGCTTTACATGACGCTCTATGCGATCGGCATTGTCTTCTTCTGCTTCTTCTACACCGCCGTGGTGTTCAATCCGGAAGAGACTGCCGACAACCTGAAGCGCAATGGCGGGTTCATCCCCGGCATCCGCCCGGGCAAGAGCACGGCGACCTATCTTGATTATGTGCTGACGCGCATCACTGTGATCGGTGCTCTCTATATCACCGTGGTTTGCGTGATCCCCGAATGGTGGATCGGCACGACCGGGCTCAACATGATGTTCCTGGGGGGCACCAGCCTGCTGATCGTGGTCAACGTGACCGTCGATACGATTACGCAGATCCAGTCGCATCTGCTGGCTCACCAGTATGGTGACCTGATCAAGAAGGCCAAGCTCAAAGGGCGCATCCGCTAACCGCAGATTCGGGGGTATCGCGTGAACATCATCCTTCTTGGCCCTCCGGGCGCGGGCAAGGGCACTCAGGCCCAGCGATTGGTGGAACGGCATGGCATGCGCCAGCTCTCCACCGGCGATATGTTGCGCGCTGCGGTCAAGGCCGGCACGCCGGTCGGTCTGGAGGCCAAGGCGGTGATGGAGCGGGGCGAGCTGGTTTCGGACGAAATTGTCTCGGCGTTGATCGGTGAAGAACTCGATGCGATGGGGCCGGCAGTAGGCGCGATCTTCGATGGCTATCCGCGCACGGCGGCCCAGGCGGAATCGCTCGATGCGATCCTCGCCGGGCGCGGCCGCACGCTTGATCGCGTGATCGAGTTGGCGGTGGATGAAGACGCCCTGGTTGAGCGCATTACCGGCCGCTTCACCTGCGCCAATTGCGGCAAGGGCTATCACGACAAGTACGAGCAGCCGAAGGTTGCCGGGGTCTGCGACAAGTGCGGTTCGACCGAGTTCAAGCGCCGTCCCGACGATAACGAGGAAACCGTGCGGACCCGCATGGCGGAATACCGCGCGAAGACCGCTCCGATCCTGCCGATCTATGATGCACGCGGCATCGTGTCGCGGGTCGATGGCATGGCGGCGATGGATGAGGTGACGGCGGCGATCGAAGGGATTATGGCTGCCTGATCCTGCTTTGGGAGAAGGCATGCGCACCCGACCGATCCTCACCGCCGCAACGCTGGCCGCTGCAGTACTGACAAGTCCTGCGCGAGCCGAGGTCATTGCATCTTCCGATGGCGGTTTCGTGATCAGCCACAGCGCTGACATTCCCGCCGACCGTTCGGCAATATGGAAGGTGCTCATCGCTCCGGCGCAGTGGTGGTCGTCGGATCACACCTATTCGGGCAATGCCGACAACCTCTACCTCGATGCCCAGGCGACCGGCTGCTTTTGCGAGAAACTGCCGCGACCGGCCGATGCACCCGAAGGCCAAAGGATGGGCAGCGTCGAGCATATGCATATCGTCTATGCCGATCCGCAGCGCGGCATTCTGCGGATGACCGGCGGGCTCGGGCCGCCCCAGGCCGAGGCTGTGACCGGCGTCATGACCATCGCGATCCGCCCCGAAGGCGAGGGATCGCGCCTGACCTTACGCTATGTCGTCGGCGGCGTCTGGCAAGGCAAGCCGGCCGAAGTCGGTCCGCTGGTCGATGGCGTTCTGGGTGAGCAGGTCAAGCGTCTTGCAGCGAAGTTCGCTCCACTGGAGTCGGCACCACAAGCAGCGGCGCAGCCCTGAAGGCCGTTGTTATCAGCGGCGTTGACAGCAGCCGCGAATCGCCCTAAGCGCGCCGTCCATCCGTGATCGACGTCAAGTCCGGAAGGCGAGGGCCTTTGTGCGCGCCAACCGGGCTTTTTGCCGTTCTCATGGATGGAGCGTTGAGATGGAAGGCCGTGGGGCAACCCGCCACCTTCTGTGGAGCATGGAGAATTAAGTGGCTCGTATTGCCGGGGTCAATATCCCCACCAACAAGCGCGTGATCATCGCGCTTACCTACATTCACGGTATCGGCCCGTTCAAGGCCCGTCAGATCGTCGACAAGCTGGGTATCGATGTTACCCGCCGCGTTTCGGACCTGTCTGACCAGGAAGTCCTGCAGATCCGCGAAACCATCGACGCCGAGCACACGGTTGAAGGTGACCTTCGCCGCGAAACCGCAATGAACATCAAGCGCCTGATGGACCTGGCCTGCTATCGCGGCCTGCGCCATCGCAAGGGGCTGCCGGTTCGCGGTCAGCGCACGCACACCAACGCCCGCACCCGCAAGGGCAAGGCCAAGCCGATCGCCGGCAAGAAGAAGTAAGCTGGTCCCCAGGACCCCGGCTTTCCCTTCCCGATATTCGAGTAGGAACGAAAAATGGCACGCGAACCCCAGCGCATCAAGCGCCGCGAGCGGAAGAACATCACCAGCGGCATCGCGCATGTGAATGCCAGCTTCAATAACACCATGATCACCATCACCGACGCCCAGGGCAACGCGATCTCCTGGTCGAGCGCCGGCATGATGGGCTTCAAGGGCAGCCGCAAGTCGACCCCCTATGCCGCTCAGGTGGCTGCGGACGACGCCGGCAAGAAGGCCGCCGAGCATGGCGTCCGCACCCTGGAAGTCGAAGTGAAGGGTCCCGGTTCGGGCCGCGAAAGCGCGCTGCGTGCCCTGCAGGCCGTTGGCTTCACGATCACCTCGATCCGCGACGTCACGCCGATCCCGCACAACGGGGTCCGGCCGTCCAAGCGTCGCCGCGTCTGATCGAGCTATCGCGGTGGTGGGGCCCCACTGCCGCAGTTCCGGGTCGGTCGCGGCGCTGAGAGGCGCAGCGGCCGTTTCCGCCATAATCAAGGCCATCGGGCCAGAGAACCATTAGGGGACCTCCATGACTGTCAACATCAAGAACTGGCAGGAACTCAAGAAGCCCAACGCGCTGGAAGTGAAGTCGGGCTCGGACTCGAAGCGCCGCGCTACCTTCGTGGCCGAACCGCTTGAGCGCGGCTTCGGTCTGACGCTGGGCAACGCGCTGCGCCGCGTGCTGCTGTCTTCGCTGCAGGGCGCCGCGATTACCTCGATCAAGATCGAGAACGTGCTCCACGAATTCTCGTCGCTGGCTGGCGTGCGCGAGGACGTCACCGACATCGTGCTGAACGTGAAGCAGATCGCGCTGCGCATGCAGGGCGAAGGCCCCAAGCGGCTCCAGCTGTCGGCCACCGGCCCGGCTGAAGTGAAGGCTGGCGACATTGCCGTGTCGGGCGACATCGAGGTCATGAACAAGGACCTGGTGATCTGCCATCTCGACGAAGGCGCGACGCTGAACATGGAACTGACCGCGGACACCGGCAAGGGCTATGTCCCGGCCGTGTCGAACCGTCCGGTCGATGCGCCGATCGGCCTGATCCCGGTTGACAGCCTCTACTCGCCGGTCCGTCAGGTCTCCTACAAGGTCGACAACGCCCGTATCGGCCAGGAGCTTGACTACGACAAGCTGAGCCTGACCGTGGAAACCGATGGCACTGTCACCCCGGAAGATGCCGTGGCCTATGCCGCGCGCATCCTGCAGGACCAGCTCTCGCTCTTTGTCCACTTCGAAGACGCGGTGCCGATGGGCGCTTCGCCGATGATTGGCCTGGCGGCCGCGCCGGTCGAGGAAAGCGATGCCAACCAGCTCAACCGTTACCTGCTCAAGAAGGTCGACGAGCTGGAACTGTCGGTCCGTTCGGCCAACTGCCTCAAGAACGACAACATCATCTACATCGGCGACCTGGTCCAGAAGACCGAGGCCGAGATGCTCCGCACGCCGAACTTCGGCCGCAAGAGCCTCAACGAGATCAAGGAAGTCCTGAGCTCGATGGGCCTGCGCCTCGGTATGGACATCCCTGGCTGGCCGCCGGAGAATATCGAGGAAATGGCCAAGAAGCTCGAACAGGAACTGCTTGGCTGATCGAATTAGGGGACGCTCCAAGGGGCGTCCCCGCCACGGTGATCGGCGGCGACCGGAACTGCCGCCAGCTATGGGGTACCTTGCACGGCCCCCTAACGAACGAAGGAAAGACCCATGCGTCACAAGCTTGGCGGGCGTAAGCTCAACCGCACTTCCAGCCACCGCAAGGCGCTGCTGCGCAACATGTCGGCAGCACTGATCAAGCACGAACAGATCACCACCACGCTGCCCAAGGCGCGCGAACTGCGTCCCTATCTGGAAAAGCTGATCACTCTGGCAAAGCGCGGTGGCCTGTCGAACCGTCGTCTGGCTCATGCCCGCCTGCTCGACGAAGCCCAGGAAAAGAAGCTGTTCGAAGTTCTGGCCGCGCGTTACGCCGACCGTCAGGGCGGCTATACCCGCGTGCTCAAGGCCGGCATCCGCGCCTCGGACGCGGCTCCGCTCGCAGTGATCGAACTGGTTGACCGCGATCCGGCCGCGAAGGGCCAGGATTCGGGTCCGGTAATGATCGACGAAGACGCCGAATAAGTCTTAACTGCGGCCTTTGGTCCGGTTGAAAAGGCGGGGGTGACTGTTAAGGTCGTCCCCGCCTTTCTCGTTGAGGTGCCCTATTCTTTTCGGAGAACCGCATGTCGCGCCGCGTTCCGGCCATCCTGGCCGCTGCCTTGCTTTCCACCGCCGCCGCCCCGCTGATTGCCGAAAAAATGACCCTGGCCTATCCGGATACCCGCCAGATCGATCTGGTTGAGGAGCAATTTGGCGAGAAGGTCGCCGACCCCTATCGCTGGCTCGAAAACGATGTCCGAACCGACAAGGAGGTGGCCGACTGGGTTGTGCGGCAGAACGCCGTGACGCAGCAGTATCTGGCGCAATTGCCGCAGCGTGACTGGTTTGCCCAGCGGATTCGCGGCCTGATGGACTACGAACGCTTCGGTCTGCCGCGCAAGGCGGGCCAGCATTACTTCTACATGCGCAATTCGGGCCTGCAGAACCAATCGCAGCTGTTCGTCCGCAAGGGGCTGAACGGTACGCCCCGACTGCTGATCGATCCCAATGCCTGGGCCAAGGACGGGGCAACCGCCCTAGATGCCTGGGTGCCGTCCGATAACGGCAAACTGCTGGCCTATTCGATCCAGGATGGCGGATCGGACTGGCGGACGATCAAGGTGCTCGACACCACGACCGGCAAGGACCTGGGTGACGGGGTAAAGTGGGCCAAGTTCACCGGCATCGCCTGGGTTGGCAACGAAGGCTTCCTCTATTCGCGCTTCCCGGAACCCAAGCCGGGGGATGAATTCCAGTCGCTCAACAAGAACCAGGCGGTCTATTTCCACCGGATCGGCACCAGCCAGGCCGAGGACCAACTGGTCTATTCGACCCCGAATGATCCGGATCTGGGCCATTCGGCCGAAGTCACGCACGATAACCGCTGGGTGGTGATCACGACGGCCAAGGGCACCGACAGCCGTTATGCCATCCACGTCATGCCGCTGCGCAAGGATCGCAAGTGGCAGGCGCAGACCCTGATCGGTGGGCTGGATCATGCCTGGAACCTGATCGAGGGGATTGGTGACACGCTGTACTTCGTCACCAACAAGGACGCCCCGAAGATGAAGGTGGTGAAGTTCGATCTTCGCAAGAAGACCGCGCTTTACCGCACCACATGCGAGGCGCCGGCCAAGCCCGACGACGTCTGCATGGAACCCCGCCCCGAGCCGGTCGATGTGATCCCGGAACGGGCCGAAACGCTCGACCGGGCGCAAATCGTGGGCAATCGGCTGGTCCTGGCCTATCTCAAGGATGCCAAGTCGGTCGCGGAAGTGCGCTCGCTCGATGGCAAACCGGTGCAGCAGATCACGCTCAACGCGATCGGCACGGCCTCGGGCTTCACGGGCCGGCCCGATGATCCGGAAACCTTTTATGCCTTCTCCAGCTTCAACCAGCCGACCGGCATTTTCCGGTTCGATGCCAGCACCGGCAAGAGCACGCCCTTTGCTCTGCCGAAGCTGACCTTCAACCCTGCCGACTACGCGATCGAGCAGCGGTTCTACACCTCGAAGGACGGCACCCGGGTGCCGATGTTCGTGGTCCGCAAGAAGGCCGTGGCTGATGCCCGCAAGTCGGTGCCGACGCTGCTCTATGGCTACGGCGGGTTCGATATCGCGCTGACGCCGGGCTTTTCGGCAGTGCGGATGGCCTGGTTGGAGGCTGGCGGGGCCTTTGCGCTCGCCAACCTGCGCGGCGGCGGCGAATACGGCAAGGCCTGGCACGATGCCGGTCGGCTTGGCAACAAACAGAACGTGTTCGACGATTTCATCGCCGCGGGGGAATATCTGATCGCCGAAGGGATCACCCCCAAGGGTGGCCTCTCGATCCAGGGTGGCTCGAACGGTGGCCTGCTGGTCGGCGCCGTGGTCAACCAGCGGCCCGACCTGTTCGCTGCCGCCAATCCAGCCGTGGGCGTGATGGACATGCTGCGCTTCGATCGCTTCACCGCCGGGCGGTATTGGGTCGATGACTATGGCTATCCCAACAAGGAGGCTGATTGGCGGGTGCTGCGGGCCTATTCGCCCTATCACAACATCAAGGTGGGGGTGAACTATCCGGCCGTGCTGGTGACCACCGCCGATACCGACGACCGCGTCGTGCCGGGCCACAGCTTCAAATACACGGCCGCGCTGCAGGCGGCCAAGGCCGGCAGCAAGCCGCACCTGATCCGGATCGAAACCCGCGCGGGTCATGGCTCGGGCAAGCCGACTGACAAGGTGGTGGCCGAGAATGCCGATATCCTGGCATTCCTGGCGCAGTGGAGTGGGCTATCCGTTCAGAAAAGCGAATAGCTTTATGAACAAAGGCTAACCGAGAGGTTCAGCTTCACGCCACGGCCGAATCGCTAATCCTCCACTCGACGCCGGGCTATTCCGCCGGGCGAGAGTGAAGGATGAAGACGATGCAGACCCGCTCCACAGCACTGGCCAAGGGTACCATTGCCAGCCTTGCCGCTGGCGCGATGGCACTTTCCTCGGCGACCCCGGCTTTTGCCGATCGCCGCGACAACGATCGTGTCGACGCCGGCGATATCATTGCCGGGGCGCTGGTAATCGGCGGAATTGCCGCTGTTGCCGCAGCTGCCAGCCGCGATGATCGTGATTATCGCGACGGTCGCGCCGGCTATGGCTATGACCGCGGTTACGACCGCGATCGCGGCGGGTGGATCAGCCCGCGCCGGGCGATCGAGCAGTGCGTCTACGCCGCCGAACGCGATGCCAGCCGTTATTCCTATGGTCGGGCCGACGTGACCGACATTCGCCAGGTGCGCGAAACCCGGTGGGGTTATGAAGTGCGCGGCCGGATCGCCGTGAACTCGCTGGGCCGCGACTGGCGCCGGGGCGATGGCCACTATGGCCGGGGCTGGGGTGGTGACTTTCGCGGCTGGAATGCCAGCCTGCGCGGTTACGACAGTGGCTCGTTCAAGTGCCGGATCGAGCGTGGCCGGGTGGTTGATCTCGACTACAACGGAATTCGCGGCCTCTAGGCCCGGTTACCTGCATTGGGCGGTTCAGGCGAGAGCAAGCCTGGGCCGCCTAACTGCCTGATTATCGGGACTCAACGCGAGTCCCCTGCGATGGGAACCCTGCCAATGACCGGCAAGTTAAAGCGTGGCGCCGCTGCCCTGGCGCTGGTGGCTTCCTTCTCGATGGCGGCCAGTCCCGCGCTTGCTCGCGGATGGGGAGATGGCTGGGGCCATCATCGTCACCGCGACCGGGTCGATGGTGGCGACATCCTGGCCGGGATCCTGATCATCGGCGGAATTGCCGCGATCGCCAGCGCTGCGAGCAAGGCGAAAAAGGAACGCGAGCAAATGCCGCGCGACTATCCGGACGATTCTTATCGCGAAGACCGCAACGACTATGGCCGCGGCGATGATCGCCCGGAATGGCGCGAGGGCAACGGGATCGACATGGCGGTCAATCGGTGCATCGACGAGGTCAATCGCGGGCGCGAACGGGTTGGCGAAGTCGAAAGCGTCAATCGTGACACCGATGGCTGGCGCGTCAGCGGCACCACCACCGGCCGGGGCAATTTCAGTTGCACGATCGACCGCGACGGGCGGATCCGCAACGTCAATATCGACGGGCAGGCAATCTGACCGGGGCTAAGGCTGCGCCTGGCTGATAATGCCCAGCCCCAGGGCAATGGCGCTCATCAGGTCCCGGCCAAAAGCCTTGGCCAGGCGGCTGCCAGCCACCGCATTGAAGGCGTGGATCGCGCCCGGATAGACATGCAGTTCGACCGGGACACCAGCCGCGATCAGGCGGCGGGCATAGGCCAGGTCCTCATCCAGGAACAGGTCCAGGCTGCCCGTGCCGATCCAGGTTGGCGGTAATCCGGCCAGATCATCGGCGATGGCGGGGGAGTACCAGCCCTTGCGCGCATCGTCCGCCCGATAATCCCCACGCAGTGCCGCCCAGCCGAACTGGTTGGCTGCCGCAGTCCAGACGAATTCGCCGGTCACCGGATTGGTATAGGGGCAGTCCGGCCCGCCGGTGCGATGATCGAGCATCGGATAGGTCAGGAACTGTCCGGCAAGGTGTGGACCCTTGCGGTCGCGCGCGATCAGCGCAACTGCCGCTGCCAGCCCGCCGCCCGCACTCTCACCAGTAATACCAATCCGCTGCCGGTCTACGCCCAGCTCATCCGCATGGTCCGCCAGCCAGCACAGTGCGGCGTAGCAGTCTTCCTGAGGGGCGGGGAAGGGGTGCTCGGGTGCCAGCCGGTACTCGACCGAGACCACCGGTATGCCCAGCGACTGGGCCATGTTGGCCGGGCCTAGCTGCATCGCCCGGGCCGATCCCATGATCATGCCGCCGCCATGAATGTGCAGCAGCGCGGCGCGGTTGCCCGTGCCTGGCGCCGGATCGTAGATGAACAGCTCCAGCGGTCCGCCGGGGCCGGCTATCGTCTCGATCCGGGGCGCCAGCGGCGGATCGCCGAGGAAGGCGTAGCGCGCGTTGCTGGCCTGACGCAGTTCGGGCAGGTCGACCTGCGCGAAATCGATGCCGGGCATCAGATCGAGCAGCGGCAACAGCTCCGGATCAACGAGATGGCGGGTCATTGCGCGGCTATTGCAGGCTGGTTTTCGGGAACATCCAGCGCTGCGACAGGCGCGGTTCGAAGGGTTGCCATTCGCCCTCTGGCTGGAGCAGCCGGTCGACGATGGCGATCACCGCGCTGGGATTGAAGCCCAGGCCGCAATGGCTGGCCAGCACCTCGATATTCTCGGTGTGGGGGTGATGGTCGCGCCGCTGGACGGAGCCGCGCCAGTGCACCACGCCATCGGTCTTGGTCAGGATCGAGGTGGTGGGGACCGGCGGCGCGCGGTGCAGATCGGTGAACCGGCCATGGCGGATCGGTTCGGGATCCTTGCCGTTGAGGTATTCGAACAGCCGCGCGGCGTTGGTGTGGCGGCGATCGTCGGAGATCGGGCTGCCAAGCGAGATCACCAGTCGGACCGCCTCGGGATGGGCCTTGGCCAGTTCGCGGGCAAAGACGCCGCCCAGGCTCCAGCCCACGATCGAGACCTTGCGGCCCGTTTCGCGGTAGATCCGCAGCAGCATCGATTCCATCTCGTGCACGCGGGGCGCATCAATCCGCACGTTGCGCCCCATGCCCCAGCCGCGCGCATCAAAGCCCAGCTGCTTCAGCAGGCGGCGCAGCGGCGCGGTCGAAGTATCCGAGGCGAGGAACCCCGGAAGCACCAGGACCGGGTGACCATCCCCCTTGGGCAGGTTGGTCAGATAAGGCCGCACGGCATAGAAGGCCGCCAGTTCCAACAGCGCGCGCGGTTCGGCAAAAGCCAGGAAACGCGAAGGTGGTCGGGCATGGCTCGGCTGCGGAAATGCGGCGCTGGCTGCGGTCATTGGTTGGCGATCCTCTGCGATTCTTGCCGCCGGCTTCTTGGTGGCCGGTCTGGCTAATTAACGTTTCTTGGCCGTTGTGGCTGGTTTGGCCTTGCTCGCTGACTTGGGCTTGGCAACCGCGGCTTTGGTCCGGGCGGCGGACTTTTGAGCTGGCTTCGCCTTGGTTCCGGCCTTGGCCTTGGGTTTTGCTTTTGCCTGCGCGGCGCGGTGTTCCGGTGCATTTGCCGCGGCCTCGCGCAGCTCGTTGAAGCTGTCCTCGATGCACTGGGCGTAGAACTCTGGATCAGGCAAAAGCTTGCGGCAGGCGGTGAACGCGATCGTCGCCTCCTTCACATAGCTTTGCACCACGTGGCCCAGGCCCAGCCCGTCAGTCAGGCAAAGCAGGCCCATCATGCTCTCCAGTCGCGCTCCGGCCGAATAGATCGGCACCGGCGGGCCGGGCACATTGGTCACCACCGTTGTGAAGGGCAGGGCGACCCGGTTGGCGAGGCCGAGCCGGGTATAGGCCTGCGCCGCCAGCGCCAGAAACAGCGCCGGGCTGACCTTGCTCATCTCGGTCATGTTGCGCGCGCCGAGGGCGTCGGTCATGGCCTTGGAATTGGTGGTCTGCGAATAGACGTATTCCAGCCGGTCCAGCGGGTCTGCGATATGGGTACCCAGCGGCGCGATCATCGCCGCGACCTGGTTGCCCATGTCGCCCTTCTCGTCCTTTCCGCGCACCGAGATCGGGGCCATCGCGGTCAGCGTCTTGTCCGGCAGGTCGTTCTTGGCCTCAAGATACTTGCGCATGGCCCCGCCGATGATCGTCAGGAACACGTCGTTGACCTTGGCACCCGGCACCGCCTCGCGGATCGCCTTGATTGCGGCGAGCGGCACCGACCTGCCCTCAACCACGCGGTTGGCCGAGATCACCTGGTTGAACCGGGTGCGGGGGGCCAGCATCTCGCCATGCAGGGCGAAATCCTTGGTCGCGAGGCCCTTCACCGCGCGGGCCAGGCCGGGCACGGCCTTGGCAGCCACCTCAAGCTGGCGGACCGGGTTGGCCACAGCATTGAGCCATGAGCGCGCGACCAGCGAGGCCGGGCTAGGCACCTGCTCTGGCTGCCAGTCGTCCGGAGTGGACGGCGGCGGCGCATCGGGCATCAGCGTGTGAAGCGCCTCCATCAGGTCGATCCCGCTCATCCCGTCGATCGCAGCATGGTGCACCTTGGTGACCATGGCATAGCTGCCGGGTGCTACCCCAGGGATATTGTCCAGCCCTTCAATCACCGTGAATTCCCACGGGGGACGGTTCAGATCGAGCGGCCGGGCAAAGATCCGCGCGGCCTGGATGCACAGTTGGCGCCAATCTCCCGGCTTGGGCAAGGCCAGATGCCGGACATGATACTCGAGGTCGAAATCGGGATCCTCGATCCAGTAGGGATAGTCGAGATCGAAGGGCACCCGCACCAGCCGCTGCCGCATCGTGCGCGACAGCTGCATCCGGCTTTCCATGAAGCGCAGGATATCCTTGAAACGGACGAAACCGCCGGGTGCGGTGGCTGGATTGTAGATCAGGATCGAGCCGATGTGCATCGGCGAATTGCGCGTCTCAAGCGCCACGAATGACGCATCCATCCCCTGGAGCTGACGCAAACCCGATCCCCTCCTGTCTGGCGGCCGTGATTGGCCTGTTGTTGGGAGGAGAGCCTAACAGACCAAGGGCTTGCGTCAACATTGGCCTTTTGCCGTGCGCATATCGTGCCTATTGGGATCCCATGGCCCGCGCCGGACGTCCCGACCAACCTAATGCCGCCGAACGCTTCAACGAGGAGCGGGCGACCTATGTGGTCAAAGGTAGCCAGCCGGACCTTGAAGCCGGCGTGGCCGCGATCCGCGAGGTCCAGGCAACGCTCAAGCCCAAGCCCGGCGTTTACCGCATGCTCGATGCGCGCGGTGACGTGTTGTATGTGGGCAAGGCGCGGGCGCTGAAGAACCGGGTGGCAAATTACATCCAGGTCGAGCGCCTGCCGCTGCGGCTGAAGCGGATGGTGGCGCAGACCCGGTCGATGGTGATAGTCACCACCAATTCCGAGGCCGAGGCGCTGCTGCTCGAAGCGCAGCTGATCAAGCGCTATCGCCCGCCGTACAACGTGCTGCTGCGCGATGACAAAAGCTTCCCCTTCATCCTGCTGCGGGCCGATCACGACTTCCCGCGGATCATGAAGCATCGCGGCGCGCGCAAGGCCAAGGGCAACTATTACGGTCCTTTCGCCAGCGCCGGATCGGTCAACACCACGATCAATGCACTGCAGAAACTGTTCCTGCTAAGATCCTGTACTGACAGCTTTTTCGGCCGACGCGACCGGCCTTGCCTGCTCTACCAGATCAAGCGCTGTTCGGCGCCCTGCGTGGGGCGGATCGACGCCGCCGGCTATGCCGAGCTGGTCAGCGAAGCGAAGGACTTCCTCGGCGGGCGCAGCTCGGCGGTGCAGCGCAAGCTGGAGGACCAGATGGCAGCGGCCGCCGAGGCGCTGGATTTCGAGCGGGCCGCGATGCTGCGCGACCGGCTCCGCGCCGCGACCTTCATCCAGGGCAGCCAGGCCGTGAATGCCGAGGGCGTGGGCAATGCCGATGTCTTCGCCGTGGGCTGCAAGGGCGGACACTTCGCGATCCAGGCCTTCTTCATTCGCGGCGGACAGAACTGGGGCCACCGTGCGTTCTTTCCCGGCCATACCGACGGACTGGACGAGGCCGAGGTGCTGACTGCCTTCCTGGCCCAGTTCTATGAAGAAGTACCGCCGCCACGGTTGATCCTGGTCGATCGTGAATTGCCCGAGGCGGCTCTGCTGGCTGAGGCACTGACCGGTGCGGCTGGCGGCAAGGTGGAGATCTCGGTCCCCCAGCGCGGTGACCGGCGGCGCCTGATGGAGCAGGCCAGTCGCAACGCGGTCGAGGCGCTTGAGCGGCGACAGGCTGAAAGTGGCACCAAGGCGAGGCTGAACCGCGAACTTGCCGAATTCCTCGAGCTGCCCGAGCCGCCGCAGCGGATCGAAGTCTACGACAACAGCCATATCCAGGGCGCCAATGCCCTTGGCGCGATGATCGTCGCCGGGCCGGATGGGTTCGTGAAGGGCCAGTACCGCAAGTGGAACATCAAGACCGCCCAGACCAATGACGACTTTGCGATGATGCGCGAAGTGTTCCAGCGCCGCTTCGCTCGCGCCCAGGACGAGGACCCGGACCGCGACAGCGGGATGTGGCCCGATCTGGTGCTTATCGATGGCGGCAAGGGTCAGATGTCGGCAGCGCGCGATACGCTGGAGGAGTTGGGGATCGAGGACGTGCCCCTGATCGCCATCGCCAAGGGTCCGCATCATGGTCGCGAGGGGCGCGAAGTGTTCCACTTTCCCGACGGGCGGGAGAAGATGCTGCCGGTCAATTCACCGCTATTGTTCCATCTTCAGCGACTGCGCGACGAGGTCCACCGCTTTGTCATCGGCGCGCATCGCGAGAAGCGCAGCCGGGCGATCACTGCCAGTCCGCTGGATGAGATCCCCGGCATCGGCCCGGCCCGCAAGCGCGCGCTGTTGTTGCACTTCGGCACGGCCAGCAAGGTCCGCGCCGCCAGCCTTGAAGACCTTCAGCGGGCGCCGGGTGTCAGTGCGACCGTGGCCCAGACGGTCTATGATTTCTATCACCCTGGCGGGTAGTCAGCCGGCCACCACCAGGCGATAGCCAAGGTCAAGCTCCTCGCGCGCCAGCAAGTGGCCGTGGCGGGCATGCCAGGCGCCGCTGGCCAGATCGGCTTCCAGTTGCGCGATCGGGCCAGAAACGTCGCCGATCAGGTGGAAGGACGACATGGCGGCGCGAACCTGCGGATCCAGATAGGCTGCCGGTCGCCGCCAATAGGCGCAGAGAAAGCCGTCGCTGCAATCATGCGGGATCGGCATGGCTTCAACCCTGACCTTGCCCAGAATTCCACCATAGATGGCGAGTGGCGGCATCTTGGCTTCGTCCAGAGCGGTCAGGGCAGGGAAGTAGTCATCGGCGAGCCAAAACCCCCGGAACGCCGGGTCATAGGTCAGGATCACGATCGGTCCGCGAGTTACCCGGCGCAATTCGGCGAGGCCCAGGCGCTGGTCGGTCCAGTGATGAACGGTCAGCACCGCCATTGCGGCATCGAAGCACTGATCGGGGAAGGGCAGGGCCTCGGCCGTTCCCTGCACTGCCGGGGCGGCCCCAGCTGGGCGCTGGCGGATCATCTCCGCCGATGGCTCCAGCGCGGTCACCGCTCGGTCGGCCGGCTCATAGGATCCGGTTCCCGCGCCGACGTTCAGGACCGTCCGTGCATCACCCAGTGCTGCCTCGATCCGCGCGGCAATGCGCGGATCGGGCTGGCGCAGACGGGCATAGTCGATCCCGATCGTGTCGTAAGCGGGGGTCAACGCCCCGCAGCCGCCGCCTCGGCATCGATCAGCGCCTGGACCTGCCGATAGAAAGCTGCGCGCTCGCCTAGCTCCGGCCCCTTGATGGCGCGGGGCCAGTTGGCGTTGCTGGCGATCACCAATCGACGTTTGGGATCGATGAAGATCCCCTGACCGAAGATTCCTTCTGCCTCCATCGACCCGTCGTCGTAGGTCCACCACTGGAAGCCATAACCCTTGCCTGGTTCGCCGATATCCTTCTGCTTGGTCGTGGCCTGGGCGAACCAGTCGGCCGGCACGATCCCCTGATCGCCGACCTTGCCATTCGCCAGCACGAACATGCCGAACCGGGCGAAATCGCGGACGCTGGCCTGGATGCAGCAACCCGCGATCTCGTGGCCGCTCTGGCCGAGCAACCAGGTGCCCGGTGCTTCCATGCCGGCCGGCTGCCAGACCTTTTCCTGCAGATACTGGGCCAGCGGCTTCTTCGTCGCCGAGGAAACCAGCACGCCGATCAGGTTGGTTTCACCGGTGTTGTAATGCCACACTTCGCCCGGTGGATGGGCGCGCGGCAGCTTGCGCATGTAGCTGACGGTCGCGTCCATCCCGGCTTCGGGTTTGGCATTGTTGAACTTTGCCACGTCGGCGTTGGGATCTTCGTAGTCCTCATTCCACTTTACGCCGGAACTCATGGTCAGCAGCTGGCGAACCGAGACATCGTCGTAAGCCGAATCGCGCAGGCCGGGGATATACTGGCTGACCTTGTCATCCAGGCTCTTGATATAGCCATCCTGGATTGCCGCCCCGACCAGGGTGGAAGTGAACGACTTGGCCACCGAGAAGCTGGTCCAGCGCCCGGTCGCGTCAAAATCGAGGCCATAGCGTTCAAAGCGAACCTTGCCGTCGTGCACGATCACGATTCCCGCCGCACGCTGCTTGGCGAGGTATTCGTCAATTCCCGGGATTGCCAAAGGCTTGCCGGCTGGCAGGGGCAATGGCTTGGCCGCCGGAGCCATGGTCCTGGCTTCGGCCAGCACCGGAAGGCGGTCCATCGCCCGGAACGCGGCATCGCGCTGGTCGATCGACCACATCAGCACGTCGCGGTCAGTCGGCATGGCGGCAAGCAGCCCGCGCGTTTCCTTGTCAAGGCTGGCATACCAGCCACCGGCGCCAGCCATAGCGAGGGCGAGCGCCCCCAGAATGATCGTCCGCTTGCGCATCGACCTTGTTCTCCTTCTCCCGTTCGTTGCCGCTATTCTTTCGGCGTTACTTTCCGGATCATGCCTTCCTGCGCGACGCTAGCCACCAGGCGTCCATCGCGCGTGAATATCCGCCCGCGGTTGAAGCCGCGCCCGCGATCGCTCCAAGGGCTGTCAGTGGCATAGAGCAGCCATTCGTCGGCGCGGAAATCGTCGTGAAACCAGATCGTGTGGTCCAGGCTGGCGCTCATCACCTCACCACGCGCCCACGAAAGGCCATGAGGCAATGCGCAAGTGCCAAGCAATGACATGTCGCTGGCGTAGGCCAGCACTGCGCGGTGGATCGACGGATCGTCGGGTAACGGGGCAACCGTCTTGAACCACGAATGCATCCGCGGCGGAGCAGGTTTGGGATTCATCCAGTGCCGCCCCTCGACCGCGCGCATTTCCACCGGGCGCGGGGTAAGGAAATGGTGCCGCGCTTCTGGTCGGGCCTGTTCGGCAAAGCGGCGGCGCACATCGACTTCCGGTTCCAGCTCTTCAGGCGGCGGCACATCGGGCATCGGCGCATCGCGGTGCGAAAGGCCGGCCTCATGCTTTTGGAAAGAGGCGGTGAGGTTCAGGATCGGGCGACCCTGCTGGCTGGCGACGACTCGACGATTTGAGAACGAGCCACCATCGAAATCACGCTCGACCCGGTAATCGCTGGGGTATTCCTCGCTGCCGCCGCGCAGGAAATAGGCGTGGAGCGAGTGCGCAGCACGGTCATCGGCCACTGTGGCCTGGGCTGCGTTCAACGCTTGGGCAATCACCTCGCCGCCGAATACCCGGCCAACGCCTCCTTTCTTGCGGCGACCGACGAATTGGTCTTCTCCATCGGGTTCGACAGTCAGCAGCCGGACCAGGCCGGAAACGAGGCGTTCGGGAGAGATTTCGGGCACGTCCATGACGCGCGCTTTGCGGCGCGGGCGGGGCTGCGTCAATCCGGTTTCAATCGCGCACTTAATCTGCGCCGCGCAGTTTCCGGATCAGGCGCCAGCCTATTGCCTTTGCCCGGTTGGTATGGGGCCAACGCCCGGTGCTGCGCGGCTGGATGCCGATGCGTCGCAGCACGCTGTTGAAGGCGCGGGCATCGGCTTCCGCAAAGGACCATTCAGAACGCCAGGTGATCGACAATGACACCGATGGTTCCGGCCCGTTTCGTACGAAATGCGGGGCCATCACTGGCACGAACAGGGCCTCGCCCGGTTCAAGGGGAAACTCGGTGCCCCCGCCGAGCAGTTCCTCGCGCCAGGTCAGTTCTCGACCGCCGCCGGTGTGATAGGTTTCGTGCACCTCGTCCGGGGCAAAGAGCGGATTGCCGGCAGGGAACTGCGTCATCACCTTGCGGCCCCGGATCTGCAGCAGGATGTTGTGCTCCGGATCAAAGTGATAGGGTGTCACGCCATTGGGGCTGGTGATGAAAATGAACCCCTGGGTCCTGAGCATACGCCCGGTCTTCATTTCAATCTGCGGCTGGATCTCGGCCAGCAGGTCGGCCAGCAACGCGGCATAGGCGGGAACCTGCTCGATGTTCTTCAGCGCCGCCCAGCTGCCGCTTTCCGCGATATGGCGGATCGTCTCGCCGATCGACAGCGCAGGCGTATCGGGCTTTTCGCTGATCCCGATTGGCAGATCAGCCTGATTGTACTCCACCGAGGCGCGAGGCAGCGCTTCGGCGAGGCGCGCCAAGGCATCGATTTCCAGCAGCGGATGGCGACCCAGCGCGTGAGGCAGCTTGTGCGGCACTTCGGGATAATGCGCGGCAAAGGTGGCCCGCGCCGTTTTGCTGAATACGGTCATTCTTCCGTTCCGCTCATGATCTCGCCCCGCTCCAGCCGGAGCAGGGCCTTGAACAGCGCGCGGCGCACCGGGCCGCCAATGCCCAGCGAATAGCGGCCGATGGTGCGGCGCTCCCGCCAGATATGGTCGATCATCGGATGATCGGCGGCGGCGCAACTGTCGCACCAATCCACTTGCGGATCATCCAGCAGCGCCAGGTTTTCGCGCTGCAGCAGGACGCCAGGAGAAAAGCGGGCAAATCGCTCATCAAAGGCGGTCTTGTAGGAGAAGGCTCCCGGCGGGGTGATGAAGCTGGCCAGCATGGCAATCGGCGCATCATCGAGCCATAGGGTCAGCCGCTCCAGCCGCCCGCGCGCAGCCGCGCCGTGCAGGGCCTCGCTGAACAGGCTGGTAGTGGCCCGGTGCGAGGCGAGGGCCGATCCAGCACCCCCCTTCCATCCGGAATGCTCCAGCGCCAGGAAATGGTCGATCCAGTCGGACAGGTCGTCATCGTCACGACAGCGCTCAACCTTAAGCGCGCCAAGCTCGCCTAGGCGGTTGAACTGGCGACGCAGTTCCTTGCGTTTCTTGCCGCTCAGGCTGGCTTCTAGATAGCTGTCGGGTCCAAGCGGAGAGGTGAGCATGGCCCGCTCCTCGCGAAAGACCACGCCGAATGGTCGTCCCTGACGGGCGGCAAGGTCGGCCAATGCCTGGCGCACCGCACCCTCGACCGGAATCTGCGGCAGATGCAGGAACAGGCTGGCGCCGCCTTGGCGGTCCATCCATTCAGTCAGTGCCACCCAGAATTCGGTTTCGAGCCCCCTCGCGACGAGCGGCGTACCGAGGAAAGCATTGCCATGCAGCCATACGCTCCAGTGTGGCAGCGGCCTGCCATAATAGCGTGCAGGCCGGTGCACCGGGACCAGTCCGGCCAGCCTGCCCTCTTGCTCAAGGCGCAGGATCGTAACCCGACCGCAGGGATCAAAGGCGCGTAGCGCTGGCAGCAGATACCAGCTCTCGAAAAAGGGGTTGGGTTCCGCCGCACCTTGCGCCAGTTCGTCCCAGGCATGCCGTACGCCGGGTTCCTCCAGGCTGCGCCAATCGCTCGCGATCAGGCGCGCACGAGCCGGAACGGCTGGCGCGGCGCCAGGCGCAGCATCAGTCTGCGACAGATCAGACGGAGCCAGAGCGGCCGTGCTCGCCAAAGAAAACCCCCGGTCATGGGCGACTCAAATCGCCGCAACCGGGGGTCTTAATCCTGAAATGCCAAGGATTAGCTAACGTCCGAGGGATCACATGGCGGCAGGTGCCGGAGCCGCGGAACCCACGAAGCGCGAATCCACATTGGGCTTCTTGTCATAGTCCACGTCGGTCGAAACATAGGCCGGGTTGAACCGTTCGGCCCAGCGTTCGGCTTCGACCAGCCATTCGATGTGGACGTCTTCATAGGGCAAGTTGTGCGTCCCCTTGGGCTGCTCGACATAGCGGAAGTCGACACCTTCGGTCTTGCCCGAGCCTTTCAGCCGCGAAACCAGCGTGCGCGACTGCTCGATCGGGATGCGTGCATCGCGCAGGCCTGCCACGATCAGGATCGGCGACCAGGGACCGTTGGTGTTGCGCGCCGAAGAGATCGCCACCAGGTTTTCGGCCGTAGCCTGGAAGCTGGCACCGAAGCTGCCGAAGGTACCCTGGTCAAAGGCTTTCATCATCGGGAAGTCATAGACGCCGGCGCCGGCAATTGCGCACTTCCACAGACTGGGATCGCGCTGGGCGCCCCGGGCCGTGGCATAGCCGCCATAGGACCAGCCCATCAGGCAGGCGCGCTTGGGATCGATCAGCCCGGCCTGGCCGAACCAGGTCAGGGCGTCATTCAGATCGTCCTGCATGCGCTGGCCGTAACCGTTGGGTTTGCGGCCCTCCATCACGAACTCGCGGCCATAGCCGCCCGAACCGCGATAGTTCGGCTGGATTACCACATAGCCCAGTTCGGCCATCGCCTGGTGCCAGGGGAAGAAGCCGAAACCTTCCTGATCACGTACGCCGAACGGGCCGCCGTGCGGCATGACGATCACCGGCAGGTTCTTGCGGTGCGGGCGATGCCGCGGATAAGTCACCACCGCCGGGATCTCCATCCCGTCGGACGCCTTGTAGCGGATTGTCTCGGTCGGGTTCATGTCGGCATCCTTGAGCTCGGGATGGAAATGCCCCAGCACCGCCAGGTTGCCGCTTTCAGTGTCATAGACGTAATAGGTGCCGGGTTCCGACGGCTTGGCGATGAACATGACCAGTTTGGTGTAATCGTCATTGGCCGAGATCAGCTGGGCGTTGCCCTTGCCGAAATCCTCGTCGAAGAATCCCTGGATTGCGCGCAGGCGCTCATCGTACCAGCGAACATAAGGCTTGTTGGTGGTGTAGCGTACACCCAGCAGACGCGAGCCGCTCTTGTCGCGGATCAGGTCGTCGACATCGTGGCCTGGTACTTCGTAGATCGGCTTGCCGATCGGCTGCAGGGTATTGAGATCGATCCGGTAGACCCGGCGGAAGTTGTCCCGGTTGCTGGTCGCATAGGCCACATTCGGATCGCTGGTGAAGATATCCGGGACGACCTGGGTGCCGGTGAAGGTGGCATCTTTCTCGTTCGAGATCGTGCGGAATTGTTCGCTGGCGCTGGCGCGGTACATCAGCCGTACCTTGCCGTCATCGCTGTTGCCCACCCCGGCACGGATCACGCCGCTGCCATCGGCCACCCAGCTGCGAACGAACACGTTGGGGCGTTGCACGGTGGAAAACTTGCCGGTCCGGACATCGACCGAGATTACTTCCGGCCGGAACTCGTTCTGTTCATTGCGGAAGGACGAACGCTGGAGCAGGATCGTTTCCTTCTGGTGGTCACGATGCAGGATCGTGCCGCCATCGCCGGTCGTCCCCTCCCAGGCCAACGGCGTGATCGAGCCGGATTCGAGATCATAAGCCACAAGGCGGCGAAGGTCCGAACGCTGTCCGAAGATGATCTCGCGCGACAGTACGGTGAAGAGCACCGTGCGGTTGCCGACCCATGACCAGGTGCCGATCGTGCGGTCACCCGCTTCACGGAACTCCTCGGCCCGGGCGAAGAACTTCGGCGGGCTGCCGGGCTTGGTCAGATCGATGATGCCAAGGTTGTCGATCCCGTTGCGGCTCATCATCACGGCGATCTTGGTGCCATCGGGTGAAATGGCCGGGCTGCGCATGAAGGGGCGCTTCCCGAATACCTCGGTCGGCACGCGGCCCTTGATTCCCTTTACCACGATCTCGGGCTTGGCCTGCGGCGTGCCCTGGGCGGCGAGGGGAGTGGACAACGAGAGGGCCAGCACAGCGGCCAGCGCGCCGCCGAGCAGAGTGTGTTTAGCTAGCACTTTCAATACCTCCGACAGGGCGCGACTAGTGCGACCTCCAATGAACAAAAGTCTATCAAGTCGCCCTTCGGGTGCAATGGGGCTTTGTACCGCTATATAGGGAAAACCCCGCCCGGATCGCTCCGGACGGGGTTTCCTTCACCCTGGCTGGGTTGAAGCGGTCTTGACCGCCTCAGTGCCCCCCGGCCAGCGCCGCGAGCAGCAGCAGCGCGACGATGTTGGTGATCTTGATCATCGGGTTCACGGCCGGACCCGCGGTGTCCTTGTAGGGATCGCCCACGGTATCGCCGGTCACCGCAGCCTTGTGGGCCTCCGAGCCCTTGCCGCCGTGATGGCCGTCTTCGATGTACTTCTTGGCGTTGTCCCACGCGCCACCACCCGAGGTCATCGAGATGGCCACGAACAGGCCGCCCACGATCACGCCCAGCAGCAGGGCGCCGAGCGCGGCAAAGCCGTTCTCCTGGCCCGCCACGGCGGCGATCACGAAGTAGACCACGATGGGGGCCAGCACCGGCAGCAGCGAAGGAATGATCATTTCCTTGATCGCTGCCTTGGTGACGAGGTCCACCGTGCGGGCATAGTCGGGCTTGGACGTGCCCGCCATGATGCCCGGGTTGTTCTTGAACTGGTCGCGCACGTCGACCACCACGTCGCCCGCGGCGCGGCCAACGGCGGTCATCCCCATCGCCCCGAACAGGTAGGGCAGCAGCGCGCCAAGCAGCAGGCCGACGATAACGTAGGGATTCTCGAGGCTGAAGTTCACCGCGCCCGTCAGGCCGAGGCCGGTCGAGAAGTACCGCAGGTCTTCGGTATAGGCGGCGAACAGCACCAGCGCGGCGAGGCCGGCCGAACCGATCGCGTAACCCTTGGTCACAGCCTTGGTGGTGTTGCCCACGGCGTCGAGCAGGTCGGTCTTTTCGCGGACGCTATCGTCCAGACCGGCCATTTCGGCGATCCCGCCGGCATTGTCGGTCACCGGACCATAAGCGTCGAGCGCAACGACCATCCCGGCTAGCGCCAGCATGGCGGTAGCGGCATAGGCAATGCCGATCAGACCGGCGAGCTGGTGGGCGATGATGATGCCCGCCACGATCACCAGGGTCGGCAGTGCGGTCGATTCCAGGCTGATCGCCAGGCCCTGGATCACGTTGGTGCCGTGGCCGGTTTCCGACGACTTGGCGATCGAGCGGACCGGACGATACTTGGTGCCGGTATAGTACTCGGTGATCCAGATGATCAGGCCGGTGATGACCAGGCCCAGCAGCGAGCAGTAGAACAGCTCACGCCCGTTGAAGGTCTGGGTGCCGACGGTCAGCTCGGTGGCCATGCCGCCCAGAGCGGTATCGGTGGCCCACCAGATTGCCGGAACGGCCAGCACGGCCGAAACCAGGAAGCCCTTGTACATCGCGCCCATCACGTTCGTGCCGCCTCCCAGGCGGACGAAGAAGGTGCCGATGATGCTGGTGACGATGCAGACGCCGCCGATCAGCAGCGGCAGGGCCATCAGGTTGGCCAGCTGCGGAGCCTGCGACATCAGCAGGGCGGTCAGCACCATGGTGGCGCCGACGGTAACGACATAGGTTTCGAACAGGTCGGCAGCCATGCCGGCGCAGTCACCCACGTTATCGCCCACGTTATCGGCGATCACGGCCGGGTTGCGTGGATCGTCTTCGGGAATGCCCGCCTCGACCTTGCCGACGAGGTCAGCGCCGACGTCGGCAGCCTTGGTGAAGATCCCGCCACCAAGGCGGGCGAAGATCGAGATCAGCGAAGCGCCGAAGGCCAGTGCCACCAGCCCGTCGATCACCTTGCGGCTGTCAACGGCCAGCGCCATCGGCCCGGTCAGGTACCAGAAGAACACCGCGATCGCGAGCAGCGCGAGGCCGGCCACGAGCAGGCCGGTGATCGCGCCGGCGCGGAATGCCATGGTCAGGCCCGCCTGCAGGCCGGTCTGCGCCGCGGCAGCCGTGCGGACGTTGGCGCGAACCGAAATGTTCATCCCGATGAAGCCGGCGACGCCGGAAAGCACCGCACCGATCAGAAATCCGGCGGCCGAGATGGCACCGAGGAAATAGGCGACCAGCACGGCCACGACCACGCCGACAATGGCAATGGTAGAGTACTGCCGCTTGAGGTAGGCTTGGGCACCTTCCTGAATGGCTGCGGCGATTTCCTGCATTTTGGCATTCCCGGCGGATGCGCCGAGCACCTGGCGGCTGGTAACGAAGCCGTACAACACGGCCACCAGTCCCAGGATGATTGCGAGCGTGACGAGATCCACGAGTTCGCTCCCCCTATGTTGGTTTCTTGATAGTACAAACCCCGCGGGAATGCGGGGCTGTCCGGCGAAAGGTATAGGCCCCAAATCGGGCTTTGCAACGCTTTCAAGCGGCCTTTTTCCCCGGGGCCGGCATGGTTCCCCGGCACACCGTTTCAAACCGGCACGGCACCAGTATTCGAGGATTCTTGCGCACTTGTATGGTTTGTGAGAAGTTAACGGTCATGGCCGCAGTTCTCAAACAAGTCCTCGCGTGGATGCCGTTCTTCTTCGGCATCGGGTTCATCGCCCCGCTCACGGCGCAGCTGATGCAGCTGTGGGAAATCCCGACGCCGTTCGGGCTCAGCCCGATTGTCTTCGGGCTGGTCTTCGGTGGTTCCTGGGGCCTGATCGCCAATATCCGGGGGCGCTGGCTGTGAGCGAGAACGACCTGCTGCTGCGCACCGGCACGCAAACCGGAACCCCGGTCGGCACTGGCCCGGCGATCCCGCTCGGTCCGGACGGGCTCGACCGGTACACCCGGCGGGACCTGCGCAAGGAAGAGATCGCGATCGCCCGCGAGTTCCACGGCGGCAGGATGTGGCCTTATGCCGTGGCGGCCTTCGGCTGCTTCGCGGTCTGGCTGTCGTTCTTCCCGCTGGCGATCATGGGGATGCTGAACCTGCCGCTGGCTTTCGTTCTGTCATGCTTCTTCTGCGTTGGCGGCTATGTCACCAGCCATGAGGCGATGCATTCGAACATCGGCCGTCCGGGCACCAAGTACCGCTGGCTGAACGAAGCGGTGGGGGCCGTATCGACCATTCCCATCGTCTTTCCCTTCTCGATGGCGCGGCTGATGCATCTGGAGCATCATTATCACACCAACCACCCCGAGAAGGACCCGGACTATACCGACGAGGCCCCCAACATGTGGATGGCCTGGTACATGACCTGGTACAACCGCCAGCCGGGGGTCGACGGCTCGATCCACCACTACAAGCGCATCCTGGCCGAAATGGGTACGCCGGAAGCGCGCCGCGCGCTCGTGGAAACCATGGTGCTTCAGCTGTTCTTCATGGCCACGCTCTTCACCATGGCCTGGAATGGCTATGCGATCGAGGCGGCGCTGATCTGGTGGCTGCCTCGCCACATCGGCCTGTCCTATATCCGCTTCTTCCTGTCGTGGGCGCCGCACCACCCGCGCGAAGGCAGGACGGGACGGTATGAAAACACCAGGCTTTTCAAGAGCCGGGTCGGCCACATCCTGTCCATGGGGATGCAATACCACATCGTGCATCACCTTTATCCGGGCATCCCCAATCACCGGACCAAGGAAGCCTATTACGCGCTGAAGCCGATCCTGAAGGCGCGCGGGGTAGACGTTTCGCCGTTGTAATTGATGCGCTTCACCGAAAGACCGCACTTGACCTTGGGTTAATGCGGCTGTTCGTAAAACAGAACGGTCCTTCGACAAGCTCAGGACGAGCGGGTTGAGGGGTTAGCCGTGCTCGTAGCCGAGGCCGCTGGTTTCGGTCAGCGCTGTTCCATCCAACAGGACCGGGGAACTCCCTTGCGCCAGCGCCGTGCCGATGCGGTGGGCGGGAACCGGCGGCTGGGCAGCGGCGGGCAGGGTGAACAGCAACTGGTAGTCATCGCCCCAGCGCAAGGCATCCATGCGGCGGCTTTCCGGCGCAGCCAGCGGCACGGCCAGACTGTCGATTGCAAAGGTCACGCCCGAGGCGCGGGCCATCCGGCTGGCATCGAGCAGCAGCCCGTCGGACAAGTCCATCATCGCGGTTACGTGGGGGGCCAGAGTCTGCCCCTCGGCCAGCAGCGCGAGGGGGCGACGGAACGCGCTGCTCTCGGCCCCGGTGGCATCGCGCAGCGTCTCGAACCCCAGCAACGCCGCGCCGACCGGGCCGGTCAGCCAGAGCCCGTCATTAGCCCGCGCGCCGCTGCGGGATGGCACCGGGCGGTGCGTCGCGCGGCCCAGGGCGGTCAGTCCCAGCACCTGCGATCCGCTACCGCCGATCGTGTCGCCGCCCAGCAGCGGCACGTCATAATGGTCCAGCACCTCGCGCAGCCCGACGAGGAACCGCGCATCGTCCGGCCCGAAGCGATAGCCCAGCAGGACGCCGAGCGGCTCGGCGCCCTTGGCTGCCAGGTCTGACAGATTGGTGGCGACCAGCTTCCAAGCGACATCGGCCTGGTCCTGATCCGGCAGGAAATGGACGCCCTCGGCCATCGCATCATGGGTGAGGATTAGCGTCTCGCCGCCCAGATCCAGCACCGCGCAATCATCCACCAGCCCGCGCGCGGCCGGATGCGCGGCGAGGGCGCGCAAGGCATCGATGAAGGCTGCTTCGCGGCTCAGCCGCGCACGTCCCTGGCCACGGCATCGAGCACGCCATTGACGAACTTCGCCTCGCGCGCCTCGAAGAAGGCGTGAGCCACGTCGACATATTCGCTGATTGCCGTGCCGGTCGGCACGTCGGCGCGGGCCAGCAGTTCCCAAGCCCCGGCACGCAGGATTTGCAGCATGGTCCGGTCGAGCCGTTCCAGCTTCCAGCCCTCGGCCAGCCGGGCTGAGAGCAAGGCGTCGATTTCCTCATAGCGAGCAATCACGCCCTGGACGATGGCGTCAAAGAACGCGACCTCGGCCTGGGCATACTGGTCGCCCTCGATCTCCGCGCCCAGCCGGTGGCGGTGGAACTCGTCAAGCAAGGACGCCAGCGGTGTGCCTTCCATCGCGTGCTGATAAAGCGCCTGGACCGCCGCGAGGCGGGCGGCGGCGCGGGCCTTGGTCTTGCTCATATTCCCAGTCTCACTTCGATCGAGCGCGCGTGGGCGGTCAGCCCCTCGGCATTGGCCAGCTCGATCGCGGCAGGGCCAATAGCCTTCAGCGCCTTCGGATCGAGCTGGATGAAGCTGGTGCGCTTCATGAAATCGAGCACTGACAGGCCCGACGAGAACCGCGCCCGCCGTCCGGTGGGCAGCACGTGGTTAGGGCCAGCCACATAGTCGCCAACCGCCTCGGGTGTCATCCGGCCCAGGAACACCGAGCCGGCGTGGCGGATCCGGTCAAACATGGCTTGCGGGTCGTCCGTGGCGATCTGCACGTGTTCGGCGGCCAGGGCATTGGCCAGCGCCGGGGCCTCGGCCAGCAGATCGGCCACCTCGATGATCGTGCCGTGGGTATTCCAGCTTTCGCCCGCGACCCGTGCGGTCGGCAGCATGGCCAGTTCCACCCCGATCCGGTCGGCCACGGTATCGGCGAAGACGGGATCGTCAGTGATCAGGATCGACTGGGCCGAGGGATCATGCTCGGCCTGGCTGAGCAAGTCGGCGGCGGTCCATTCGGGCGAGTTCTGGCCGTCGGCGATCAGCAGGATTTCGCTCGGCCCGGCGACCATGTCGATCCCCACGACGCCGTATAGCTGGCGCTTGGCCTCGGCTACCCAGGCGTTGCCGGGGCCGACGATGACATCAACCGGCTTGATCCGCTCAGTTCCATAGGCCAGCGCACCCACCGCCTGGGCACCGCCGATCCGCCAGACCTCGTCTACGCCCGCCAGATGCGCGGCAGCAAGCACCAGCGGGTTGACCTGGCCCTTGGGGCTGGGCGTGACGACCACCAGCCGCTCGACGCCGGCGACCTTGGCGGGGATCGCGTTCATCAGCAGCGATGACGGATAGGCCGCGCGGCCGCCCGGCACGTAAAGCCCGGCGGCATCGACTGCGCCCCAGCGCGCGCCCATGCGCACACCGTGCTTGTCGGTCTCGTCGCGGTTCGCGGGCAGTTGCCCCAGGTGGAAGGCGCGGATGCGTTTGGCGGCCAGTTCCAGCGCGGCGCGCAAGTCGGGCGGCAGGTCGTCGAAGGCTTCGCGGCAGGTTTCGGCATCGATCCGCCAGTCGGTCTCGCTGACGAGGTCATGCTGGTCGAACTTGCGGGTCAGTTCGACCAGAGCGGCATCACCGCGGTTCTTCACGTCATCGAGGATGATCTGGACATCGCGGGCCACATTCTCGTCGCTTTCGCGCCGATCGGCCACCAGCTTGCGGAAAGCGGCTTCAAAGCCAGGATCGCGGGTGTTGAGGCGCAGCATCAGGCCGCCTCCGCCGGAGCAGCCAGTGCCCGGAACGCCTCAACCAGGGCACCGACGCGGGCATCGGTCTTGAGCGCGGCGCGGTTGACGATCAGGCGGGCCGATACGTCGAGGATCGTGCTGGTTTCCACCAGGCCATTGTCCTTCAGCGTCCGCCCGGTCGAAACCAGGTCGACGATCCGGCTGGCCAGGCCCAGGCCCGGGGCGAGTTCCATCGCTCCGTTCAGCTTCACTACCTCGGCCTGCACGCCCATCTGCTCGAAATGGCGGCGGGTCAGGTTAGGGTACTTGCTGGCGACGCGCAGGTGGCTGGTCAGCGCCGCGCCGATCTGGTCCTCGGGCTCGGCCACCGACAGGCGGCAGTGGCCAATCGCGAGGTCGACCGGGGCGTAGAGATCGGGATAGGCGAATTCCTCGACCACGTCAGAGCCGACGATGCCGACTTGCGCCGCGCCGTGGGCCACGAAGGTTGCCACGTCGAAGGCGCGGACGCGGATAACCCGCATGTCGCTGCCTTCACAGGCGAAGGACAGGGCGCGGTTGCCCTTGTCATGGAAGCCCGCCTCCGGCACCACTCCGGCGCGGGCCATCAGCGGCAGCGCCTCGTCCAGGATGCGGCCTTTGGGCACGGCGAAGGTCAGTGGCTTGAGCATAGCGCCCGCGCGTTTAGGCGGGGCGGGGCGAAAGGGCAAGGAGCGCCTATGGTCCAGGGTTACCAGTTCACCGACATCGCGGCCAAGGGCGAGGGCCTGGTGGTGGCTGCCTTCGATAATCAGGTCGCCTATTGCACCCAGGCCGGGGCCGAAATCACCGCTCGGGTGGTGGCGGCACTGCGTGATCTGCTGGAGCGGGGCGAGGGTGGAGCGGTGCTGGAAGCGGTGCGAGGCTGGCAAGGTGCGCCGCTGGCCGATGCCCTGCCGCTGAGGCTTGCTGGAGGTGTCCACGCACTGCACCTCAAGGGTACTGAACCGGCACTCAAGACCATCTACGATGGCACACCAGGGGTAGACGACGCGGCCATCATCGCCGCCGCGCTTCACCAGCACGAGGCGGCGCTGCTCCCATGGCTGGATGGCCCCCCGCAAACCAACGAGGCGGGTCGATCCAGCAACTTCATCGCCGCCATGCTGTGGCTGGCCGACCAGGGCCTGCCGCCCCGCTTCGAGTGCCTCGAAATCGGATCGAGCGCCGGGATCAACCTGATGCTCGATCGTTACCACTATGACCTCGCCGGGGTGCAGGTCGGACCGGAGCCGGGGGCGATGCGGTTCAAGCCCGAATGGACCGGCAACCCGCCGCCGAACCGGGCGATCGAGATCGTCTCCGCCAAGGGCTGCGACGTGGCCCCGGTCGACCTGACCGATCCCGAGGAAGCGCTGCGGCTGAAAGCCTATATCTGGCCCGAGCACACCGTGCGGTTCGAGCGGATGGCGGCGGCGATTGCCGAAGCCGCGAAGTCACCGCCCGACCTGGTGGCGATGAACGCCGCCGATTTCATCGAGGCCGAACTCGCGAAGCCGCAGGCGGCGGGGACCACCCGCGTGCTGATGCATTCGATCGTCTGGCAATATGTGCCCGAGGATCAGCAGGCGCGGGTCACCGCGGCGATGGAAGCCGCGGGGGCTGCCGCAACGCCGGACCGGCCGCTGGCCTGGATCGCGCTTGAGGCCAACCGGGTGCTCCACAACCACGAGCTGGTGGTGCGCTATTGGCCGGGCGGGGGCGAGCCGGTGCTGCTGGCCCGCGCCCATCCGCATGGCGCTAGTATTGCCTGGCAAGCCTGATCCAGGCGAGGGTGTCGTCGATCCGTTCCTTCCACCCGCCGTGGTAGGAGACCCATTCCCAGCCGGCCACAACGGCCAGCGCCGCCACACCCAGCCCGCCAACCTGAAGCGTTGTCAGCTGGCCTTGCCAGGCGACATAGCCCAGGGCGATGAACAGCAACGCCCCGATGCCATGCGAGAGTGGAAAGTTGCCGAGCGGGTTCGAATGGCGCTTGAACAGGCCAAGGCCGTTCAGGAACAGCACCGCCCCGCCGCACAGCACCAGCGCCAGCTTGCCATCGGCTGGCTGGTCCCAGTTGGCCAGCAGCTTGGCATCGGCCACCGCGGTCACGACGATCCCCAGCACGATCGGCATGTGCAGATAGGTATAGGCGCTGCGGGCCACCCGGCCGACTTCGGCATTGGAGCTGATATGCTCCGATCCGCGCTTTTGCCCCAGGTCGAAATAGAGCCACCACATCAGCACGGACGAGACGAAGGCGAGGCTGAAGGCCAGGGCCGGGCCCAGCGCCTTGTCGGCATCGGCAAAGGTCGCCCCGGTGATGATGATCCCTTCGCCGAGCGCGATGATGATGAAGAGCCCGCAGCGTTCGGCCATGTGGCTGCCGGAGATATCCCAGTCATCCGGGCTGGAGCGGCCATAGAACGGTACGGGAAACAGCGTGATCGGCCCGAGGTACTCGATCGCCACGGCCAGCCCCCACCAGCCGAGCCGCTCTTCTTCCGGCCGCAGCACGCCGATCAGCCAGAACGAGGCCGACATGCAGAACCACACCCCGATCCGCACCATGTTACGACTGTTGCGCGGGCTTTCCGTGCGCAGGATCAGGGCCATGAACACTGTCCGCCCCACCTGCAGGGCGATATAGCTCAGCGCGAACAGCCCGGCATATTTGCTGAAGCCATAGGGCAAGGCCACTGCCATCAGCAGGCTGAGCGCCATCAGCACCAGCAGCATCACCCGGACCTCGAACCGCTCGGGATCGGCCCAGTTGGTGGCCCAGGTGGTATACATCCAGGCCCACCACACCGCCAGGAACAGCACCAGCGCCTGGGCAAAGCCCAGCCAGGTCAGGTGGTCCTTGAGGAAGTGCGAGAGCTGGGTGATCGCGAAGACGAAGACCAGGTCGAAGAACAGTTCGAGGAAACTGACCGGGGCGTGGCCGCCGCCATGATTGCGCAGCAGCGAGCGGCGGCTCTTCGCCTCGGCGGCGGCCAGCGCCGCGCCGATCCCGCCCCGGCGCGGCTCAGCCATGGCCGGTCCGGGTCAGGAATTCATCCAGCGCGGCGTTGACCTCGGCCGGGGCTTCCCATTGCACGAAGTGGCCGCTGCCCGGCACCGTGACCAGCGTCAGGTCGGCGATCACATCGTCCAGCCCCTCGATATTGGCGGGGGGCAGGGCGATGTCGTCCAGCGCCCAGACCACCAGCGTCGGGATGGTCAGCTTCGGCAGGGCCGGGGGCTGCCAGCCCGCCGGGATTTCATAGGGCGCGTCCATGTCCAGCACTTCCATCGGGCTGGCGCGGTACCAGTTCAGCATGGCGATGGCGGCTTCGCGGTTGGCATAGTCCTCCATCAGCGCGGCCCGCTCTGCAGCGTCCATCTTCGGGTTCTCGCGCATCTCGCCAAAGGCTTTCAGCAGCACCCCGCCAAGGCCGAACTGTTCGACCAGTTCGTCGCTGGCGGGATCGCGGAACACCCGGAAATACTGGCTGGCCTGCCGCTGCTCGCGGTTGGTGTAGAGCAGCTTGGGGAAGATCACCGGGTGCGGGGCGTTCATGACCACGGCGCGGGTGACCCGGCCATTCAATTGCCCCATGATCGCCACGCCCCAGGCAATCGCGCCGCCCCAGTCATGGCCCACGATCGTGAACGGCCCCACGCCCAGCGCATCGGCCAGCTGGAATACATCGCCGATCAGCTTGTCGGGCGTGTAGTTCTCCACCCCCCTGGGCTTGGACGAGCCGCGATAGCCGCGCTGGTCCGGCGCGATGCAGCGGTATGTGCCGGACAGGTGGGCGATCTGGTGCCGCCAGGTGCGGTGGCTGTCGGGAAAGCCGTGGAGGAAGATCAGTACCGGCCCATCGCGCGGGCCGACATCGACCACGTCGAGCTCGATCCCGTTCGCCAGGGTAACGCGGGTCTGTTCCATCACTGCTGCGCCTCGGACTTCATCTTGTCGGCATAGCCGGCCGCCATCATCGCGGCGACCTGGTCGAACAGGGCATCGGGGGTGCGGCGCAGTTCGCCCATCTTCGCTTCGCCGCCCTCGGCCACGATGATCTCGCGCTCGTCGGCCAGCATGGCATCGATCATCCACTTGGCCGCGACCAGCGGATCGATCCCGTTGTCGATTACCGAATCGCTGGCCCCGCGGGCCGAGCCATCGGCGGTCAGCGCGTTGCGCGATACGTCGGTGCGGATCGATCCGGGATAGATCGTGTGAACCTTCAGCCCCAGCACCGAGGTTTCGCCGCGCAGCGCATCGGCATAACCGGCCAGCCCGAACTTGGCGGCGCAATAGGCCGTGCGCATCGGCACGCCGACCTTGCCCGCGATCGAGGAGATATAGGCCAGTCGGCCCGACCTGCGCCCGGCCATGCGCGGCAGGATCTCCTGCGTCAGCGCGATGGGGGCCAGCAGATCGACATCGATGATCCGCTGATAGACCGGATAGGCCGTTTCCACCGCCAGGCTGCGCTGCGAAATGCCGGCATTGTTGACCAGCAGGTCGATCCCCGCGCCCGACCAGTCCCAGGCCTTGGCGACGGCCGGGGCCAGGGCCGCGATATCGGTGGTTTCGAACGGCAGGATCAGGCATTCGCCGCCGCAATCGGCCGCCACCTTTTCCAGCGCATCCAGCTTGCGGCCCGACAGCACCAGCCGCGCGCCTTGTTCGGCCAGCACCCTGGCCAGCGCCGCGCCGATCCCCGATGAGGCGCCCGTGATCCAGGCGGTCTGTCCTGCAAAGCTCATCTCTCTCTCCCGTTCTTCGAATTCAGTTTGGGTCGCTGTTGGTCAGCGGCACCTGGGGGATGGGAATGAACTCATCGTCCCCCGGAACCTGCGGAAAGCGGCCCTGCCGCCAATCATCCTTGGCCTGGTTGATCCGCTCGCGGCTGGAGGAGACGAAGTTCCACCAGACATGGCGCGGGCTGCCGATCGCGGCGCCGCCCAGCAGCATCACCCGTCCGCCGCGTTCGCTGGCCAGTTTCATCGCCTCGCCGGGCGCGAGCACCGCCAGATCAAAAAGGCCGAGCGCCGCGCCGTCGACGCTGGCCTCGCCGCCGACCAGCATGACCGCGCGCTCTTCCGCTTCGCTGTCCAGCGGGATCGCGCCGCCGGGTGCCAGCACGATCTCGGCATAAATGGTGGGCGAATGCTGCGTCGTCGGTGCCGTGCGGCCCCACAGGCTGCCCATGATCACGCGGGCGGAAACGCAGCTATCCTCGATCAGCGGCAGACCGGTCCGCGCCTCGAAAGCCGGAGCGATCTCTTCCTTGCCATCGGGCAGGGCCAGCCAGGTCTGCATGCCGTAAAGCGGCTTGGCCAGGTCGCGTTCCGCCGGGAGCCCGCGCTCGGAATGGACGATGCCGCGCCCGGCAGTCATCAGGTTGACCTGGCCGGGGCGGATCGTGGCGAAAGTGCCCAGGCTGTCGCGGTGATCGATCGCGCCTTCGAACAGCCAGGTGACCGTGGCGATGCCGATATGCGGGTGCGGGCGCACGTCCATTGCCGCGCCGGGCGGGACGATGGCCGGGCCGAACTGGTCAACGAAGACGAAGGGCCCGACCATGACCCGGCGCGGGCTGGGCAGGACCCGGCGCACCTGGAAGGCGCCCAGATCATGCGTGACCGGCTGGATCGTGGTCAGGATGGTCATTCTCCGGGCGCTTTCGCCTTGATCGCCAGCGCGTGGACCCGCTGGCCGGGAATGTCGCCCAGCGCGGCATTGACCAGCCGCTGGCGCTGGAGCCGCGAGACACCGGCAAAGGCCGCGCTCTCGATCTCCACGGTGAAGTGCGATTCGCCCGAACCGTCATCGCCCATGTGGCCGCTGTGCTGCGCGCTGTCGTTGATTACCGCCAGCCGCGTCGGCGCGAAGGCGGCGGTCAGGAGGGCTTCGATTTCTGCTGCGACCTGGCCTGACACTGTTCCTCCGTTCGCCCTGAGCTTGTCGAAGGGCCGTCTTTTCCTCTTGCCAAGGCTTCGCGGCAAAGGAAAGGGCGGGGCTTCGACAGGCTCAGCCCGAACGGTGTTTTTTGTCAGGTGATCGATTTCATGGCCGGGTGCGGGGAATGCAGCGCCCCTGCGATTGGCCCGGCTGCGCGCTGGCCGGGGAATTCCGCGCGCCCGGTCCGCGCGGGTCCAGCTTTGACGGACCGGGCGATTACCGCTGGTTCTGCCTTGATCACGTGCGCGAATTCAACGCCGGGTACGACTGGTTCGCCGGGATGACCCCGGAAGAGGTGCTGGCGGCGCAGCACCCGGTCCATGGCTGGGACCGGCAGACCCGCGCCTTCTCCCCCACGGCGGGAATCGATGCCGCCCCGCGCTGGGCCGATTTCAGCGATCCGCTGGAAGCGATCAGCGCCCGGGCCAGGGCCAGGAAACCGGCCGAGCGCCAGGACGGCCGCCCGGTGACGCCCGAGGAACGCCGCGCGCTCGATACGATGGGGCTGTCGCTCGATGCCTCGCGGCATGACCTGCGCAGCCGCTATTCCGATCTGGTGCGGCGCTATCACCCTGATCGCAACGGCGGGGACCGCAGCTTCGAGGCCAAGCTGCAGGCGGTGGTCGAAGCCTATCAGTTGCTGCGCAAGGCGGCGGCTTTCGCCTGATTGGATGCCCGGCCAGGGGCGCGCGCTATCGAGTCGCACATTGCAACGGATTCCCTGTTGCAGGGCGGGCGCGGCGCGTATAGGCGATGGCCCGTCATGACCGATATTCCCAACATCCAGCTCGACACCAGCGGCAACACGATCCTGCCCGCGCCCGACATCGAACTCGACGTGCGCGAGACCTTCGGGATCGATATCGACATGAAGGTTCCGGCCTTCTCGGCGGCCGATGAACGCGTGCCCGACCGCGATGACAGCTATGTGTTCGATCCGGACACCACGCTGGCGATCCTCGCCGGCTTTGCCTTCAACCGCCGCGTGATGGTGCAGGGCTATCACGGCACCGGCAAGTCGACCCATATCGAACAGGTCGCGGCGCGCCTCAACTGGCCGTGCATCCGCATCAACCTCGATGCCCACATCAGCCGTATCGACCTGATCGGGCGCGACGCGATCGTGCTGCGCGATGGCCTGCAGGTGACCGAGTTCCGCGAAGGCCTGCTGCCCTGGGCGCTGCAGCACCCGGTGGCGCTGGTGTTCGACGAATATGACGCCGGCCGCCCGGACGTGATGTTCGTGATCCAGCGCGTGCTGGAAACCGAAGGCAAGCTGACCCTGCTTGACCAGAACCGGGTGATCCGCCCGAACAAGAACTTCCGCCTGTTCGCCACGGCCAATACCGTGGGCCTGGGCGATACCTCGGGCCTCTATCACGGCACCCAGGCGATCAACCAGGGCCAGATGGACCGCTGGAACATCGTCGTCGGCCTGAACTATCTCCCCGCCGCGGTGGAGAGCGAGATCGTGCTGAAGAAGGTGGCCGGCGTGCCGGACGACACCGTCGACAAGATGGTCAAGGTGGCCGACCTGACCCGCCAGGGCTTCATCGGCGGCGACATCTCGACCGTGATGAGCCCGCGCACCGTGATCACCTGGGCGCAGAACACCGCGATCTTCAAGGATCCGGGCTTCGCCTTCCGCCTCTCGTTCCTCAACAAGTGCGACGAGACCGAGCGGATGCTGGTGGCCGAATACTACCAGCGCGTGTTCGGCACCGACCTGCCGGAAAGCGTGGTCGGCAAGGCGTGACGCCGACCGGGCGCGGCCTTGGTGCTCTTGCGGCGCTCTGGCTGGGCCTGATCCCGGGCATTGCCGCCAAGGCCGATACGCCGCCGACCTTCACTGTCGTCCGCTTTCCCCTGGTGATCATGGGGCAGGATCGTGTGGCCGGTCCGCAGGTCTTGCCCGCCGATGGCGTGATCGCCGAAGTGCCGCTGCGGCTCGACTGGTCGGCGCGCGTGGCGCGGGTCGAGGCGCTGGAGATTGGCGGGGTTCGCCGCGTGGTCCGGCCGGACACGCCCATTCCGGGCTTCCGCATCCTCGAGGCAAGCGGGGCGCGGCGGCTGGCCTGCACCCAGTTTGCCAAGCCGACCGGCGCGGACAACCCGAAGGACGCGCGCGGCAAGCGCTATGAGGACGAACAGTCGCTCTGCCTGGTGGACGGCGATCTTGACGGCAAGTTCGAAGCTGCGCTGGCCGTCGGTGCGCGCTGGGCGGAGGATCGCGGCATCAAGCCGATCCGGCCGCTGGCCTATGCCTTCGAGAACGATGTCGTCACCCAGACGGCGCTGCGGTTCAGGTATTCCGGTGATCGGCGCGGTGGGGGCACGATCAAGGCCTATTACCGCATCGCCGGGGTCGATCTGCCGCTGGTCAGCCTCAGTTCCGGCACGGTGGACAGTCTGGTCAGGCAGAAGGTTCATCTGGAGGTGGGGAAGGGCGCCACGCCGCAGGCCTTCGACCTGCTCGGTGCCGCCCTGGTAGTAACGCCCGCAGCCAGCAAGGACGGTTCGTTTCGGTTCGAGTTCACGTCCGACTTTCCGCGGCAATCGGTCGATTTCTGGGTCCAGGGCGCGGTCACCGCGGTGACCAGCACGACCTTCCGGCCCTGAGGCCAACATTGCAGGTGTAGTTATGTCCGTGATTGCCGCTTGCCTTGCTCCGCTGCTGCTGGCCCAATCTGCCGCTGCGCCTGCCGAAACCGGGTGCAAGGCCAGCCTGCCGGAGAAGCCCGCCGCCGCAGCTAAGGCTTCCAGCGGGTTTTACGACAAGTCCGCCGATGCCCGCGCGGCGATGGACGCGGCACTCGCCGAGGCGGCCAAGACCGGCCGCTCCGCCGTGCTCGTCTTTGGTGGGGACTGGTGCCATGACAGCGTGGCGCTGGCGAAGCTGCTGACCTCGGACGCGTTCAAGTCCGAATTCGGCGCGGGCTATTCCGTCACCTTCATCGATGTCGGCGTGCCGCAGACCGGCAATGGCCGCAATCTGGAACTGCTGGCGCGGTTCAAGGTCACGGACCTGAAGGGCACGCCGGCCATGTTCGTGGTCGGGCCGGACGGGAAGCTGCGCAATAAGCGCAAGGATGCGCTATCCTGGCGCAACGCCCACAGCCGCGGCGATGCGGCGATCCTCGCCTGGTTCAGGAAGCTGAAGGATTGAGGGTAATCCCCAAGCACCGTTCGTCCTGAGCCTGTCGAAGGACTGTCCTGGGGCGGAACAGTGCTTCGACAGGCTCAGCACGAACGGCTGTTGGTATCAGGACAGGACCTACCCATCATCCTGGTCGGCATGGGCCGTGGTTCCGCCGCCGGCCGGGCCGGTATAGGTGGCCGCGCCATCCTTGCCTTCCCACCAATAGGCCGGGCGCCTGCGGGTGCCGGTCAGCTCTTCGTTGAGCGTCGCGGCATCGAGCAGGCGGCCATTGATCATCACCTTGCTGATCTTGTCCGAATTGCGGATGTCCTTGGTCGGGTCGGCATCCAGCACGACGAGGTCGGCCAGCTTGCCGGGCTCGATGCTGCCGACATCGGCATCATAGCCGAGCGAGCGGGCCGCCTCGATCGTCCCGGCGCGCAGCGCCTCGACCGGAGTCATCCCGCCGCGCACGAAGGACCACAGTTCCCAGTGCGCGCCGATGCCGGGTTCCTGCCCATGCGCACCGATCGCCACCGGCACGCCCCGGCGGGCCAGCTTGGCGGCTTCGCGCGCGCTGTCATCATCCTTGTAATCGCCTTCGGGAGCGATTTCGCGGCGGGCATTGGCGGCGGTCAGGATCGCGGCGGGTTCGTGCTTCTGCAGCAGCGGGTGCTTCCACACCTCGGTATGCGAACGCCAGTAGGGGTCACCGGCCGGACCGCCGTAGGTCACCACCAGCGTGGGCGTGTAGCCCACCTTCGAGCCGCTGTAGAACTGCAAGACGTCCTCATAGAACACGCCCAGCGGGATATTGTGTTCCAGCGTGGTGTTGCCATCGGCGACGATGGTCATGTCCATGCCGAACAGCGAACCGCCCTCGGCCACCGAACGCAGCCCTTCGTTGATCGCGGCGATTGCCACCTGCTGGCGCTGGTCGCGGCGCGGCTGGTTGTAGTTCTTGAGGCTGTGCGCCCCCTGCGCCTTGAGGCGGCGGACATGGGCCAGGGCATCGTCATAGCTGTCGATCTGGGCATAGACCCCGGCCGACTTCGCGCCATAGACGATCTCTGCGGTGGAGAAGCTGCGCGGGCCGATCACCTTGCCGGCACGGACCATTTCCAGCGCCGGGAAGACAGTGCGCGCGCTGCTTGAGGGATCGTGCCGGGTGGTCACGCCCAGCGCCAGGTTGGTCATTTCCACCCAGTTGGCCTGCGGCGTCACCTCGTCGATCCCATAGGGTCCGTGCGCGTGGGCATCGATCAGCCCGGGGATGATCGTCTTGCCGCTGGCATCCAGCGTCGGGGTGCCGGCCGGGATCGTCATGGTGGCCGCCGGGCCGACTGCGGCGATGCGATTGCCTTCGATCAGGATCACCGCATTGTCGATCGCGCCGCCATCTACGCCCTTCATGGTGACGACGCGCGCGCCGACAATGGCGACGCGGCCGCCGGGCTTTTCAGCCGCAACCTTCATCGACAGCGAAACGCCGGTCTTGGGCGGTTCGAACTTGGCCGGCTTGGCGCCCTTGGCCACCGGGGCATCCGCGAACATCGCCGCGCGGTCCGCGCTGAACACCGTGGGGCCGAGCGACCAGTTGAGCTTGCGTCCGCCTTCGCTCCAGTGGATCCAGTCGGCCCCATCTCCGCTGGCCTTGGTCACGGGCAGGGCGCCGCCCTTCGGCGAGAGGCTGACTTCCTGCGTACCCGGCAGCAGCGGCGCGACGAAGGCCTGGTAGTTCTGGCGGAAGGCCAGGTACTGGCCATCGGGCGAGACGCGGTAATCGTTGACCAGTTCGCCCTTGGCATGGACGCGGCGAGCCTCGCCATTGAGGTCGAGGCTGACCAGGCGGCTTTCCTTGGCATCGCCTTCCATCACGAAGACGCGGTCGTTGCTGGCGCCAAACTGCGGGCGGTTGCCGTTCTCGGTGATGCGGACGGCCGCACCGCCGGTGCTGGCGACGCGGTAGATGCCCGGCTCGACCGAGCCGCGCGGGCTGGAGAGGTAGCCCCCGGCATCCTTTTCGTAGACCACGGTCTTGCCATCGGGCGAGAAGACCGGGCGCTTGTAATGCCCGGCCGTGGCCAGCACGGTGGCCTTGCCGCCAGTGGCCCCGATTACCCGCACTTCACCCAGGCCCGCATCGGTCCAGCGGACATAGACGATCCGCTTGCCGTCAGCCGACCAGGCCGGATAGGCCTCCATCGCGGCCTCATCGCTGGTCAGGCGGCGCGCATCGCCGCCCGCCATCGGCTTGACCCAGAGCTTGCCCAGCGTTTCGAACACCACCTGCTTGCCATCGGGTGAAACGGTGGCGCCGCGTGGCATCTTTGTTTCGAAGCTGTCGGGCGCCACGGCCACCGGCGGGCGCGGCGGATCGATCACGCCGCGGCTGTCGCTGATCTTGAACGGGATCACCGTGCTCTTGCCGGTGGCGAGGTCCACCCGGTTGAGCTTGCCCTGTGCCCAGACGATCACGCTGGCCGAATCCGGGGTCCAGGCCATGTTGGGATAGACGCCGGTCACCGCCCAGGTTTCCTGCGAATCCATGTCGAGCGCGTCAAAGATCTTGCGGTCCTCGCCGGTGGCAAGATCGCGGACATAGAGCTTGGACTGCGTTGCCTCGCGGCGGACATAGGCCAGCTTCTTGCCATCGGGCGAAGGGGTGGGGCGCACCGCGCCGCCTTCGCCGCCGATCACGCTTTCGACATGGCCGGTTTCCAGCTCGTAGCGTTCGATCGCGAAGATCTGCTGGTTGGAATTCTGGGCATATTCGAAGATCGGGCCCGGCGTGGTGTTGCGGGTGAAGTAGACCGACTTGCCATCGGGGGCGAAGATCGGCTCGCCCAGTTCCTTCTGGTGCACTTCGCTGGGGCGCTTGACCAGCAGCACCCCGTCGCCGCCCGAGACGTGATACAGCCACACCTCGCCCGTGCCGAGCGAGCGCTGGGTGGTGAAGTGCTTCTTGGCGACGATGTACTTGCCGTCCGGGCTCCAGCTCGGCTGGTTCATCAGCCGGAAGCTTTCGTTGGTGAGCTGGCGCTTGTCGCTGCCGTCGCGGTTCATGATCCAGATGTTGTCGCCGCCGCCCCGGTCCGAGGTGAAGGCGATCCGCTTGCCATCGGGGGAGAAGCGCGGCTGCGTCTCATAAGGCAGGCCTTCCGAAATCCGCGTCGGCGTGCCGCCGGTGATCGGCATGGTATAGATGTCACCCAGCAGGTCGAAGGCCACCGTTTGCCCGTCCGGGCTGACATCGAGGTTCATCCAGGTGCCTTCCTCGACCTGGATCGGCACTTCGCGGATCTTGACCCCCGGCGGGGCGGCCACATCCCACTTCGGCGCCTCCTTGGCATCCTGCGCCTGTACGGCGGCGGGCAGGGCGGCGAGGCTCAGCGCCAGGGCCAGGCGCGAGGCGGTGCGGTTGGCAGTCATCATCGGTGGAATCTCCCCCAGGTCCTGCCCCGGGTTTGGCCCGGAGCAGAACTCTGTCAATCATCGGTTCGGCGAACGACTTTAGCGCCGGACGAGCGGCTCAGGCGCCCGGCGTAACCAGGTATTTCTCGCCCGTGCGGCGGGCGTTGTACATGGCCACCGCATCGCGGGTCAGCATGTCCTCAAGGTTACCCTTCTTCGCATAGTGGCTGGCGAAAGTGGTGGTCAGGTCCTTCATCACCCGCGCGCGCATCCGCCCGGTCACTTCCGGCCCGGCCTTCATCATGAACGGGGTCAGCAGCCAGCCGGCCAGGTCCCAGGTCAGGCCGAAGGCGCGGTTGAGCACCGTCGGTCCCAGATCGAGCGCGCCGTAGATGTAGACCTTCTTGGCTTCCGACGAGCCATAGCGGCTGAAGGCGGCGCCCCGGCTGGCGGCGGCTTCCATCGCGCTGAGGAACTGGCTGGCCACCGTGCCGCCACCGATCGGATCGAAGCCCAGCATGGCCTTGGTCTCGGCAATCGCGTCGATCAGCTTGGGCATGTAATCGGCGTCGGTCATGTTGAGCACATGGGTGGCGCCCAGGTCCTTGAGCAGCTTCACCTGCGCGTCCGAACGGACCACGTTGACCAGCGGAATGTTGTCTTCAAGGCAGATCTTGACCAGCATCTGCCCCAGGTTGGAGGCGGCGGCGGCGTGAACGATGCCGGTGAAGCCTTCCAGCTTCATCGTTTCGACAAAGCCCAGCGCGGTCATCGGGTTGACGAAGGAACTGGCGGCCTGTTCGGCGGTCACGCTGTCATCCACGGCAAAGCCCATGTTGGCATCGGCATAGGCATAGGTCGCATAGGCGCTGCCCGGCACGCAGGCGTAACGCTTGCCGAGCAGGGCCTGGGCCGCCGGATCCTCGCCCGCGGCCACCACGATCCCGGCGCATTCGTTGCCGGCCGGCATGGCCATGCCGTGGCGGGCCTTGAAGGCACGCGTCGCGGCGTCTGGCATCTTCGCCACGACCTTGCCGGGGGAATACTCGGCATTGTCGGTATCGGCGCTGGCGAACAGCAGCCCCAGGTCCGACGGGTTGATCGGCGTGGCTTCGACCTGCACCAGCACCTGCGTGCCCCTGGGCGCGTCCCAGGTCTTGTCGTTGAGCTGGACGGTCAGCGTGCCATCGGCATCGAGCTGGGTGGTGAGTTGCTTGCCGGTGAAGGCCATTGGTTGTCTCCCGATTCTTGCGTTTCGGAGCGCAACCTAGTGGCTCAATCGTCCGGGTAAAGCGCCCGCACGAAATAGAGTCCTTCGCTTGGCGCATTGAGGCCCAGCGCCTGCCGGTCGCGCGCGGCCAACGCCTCGCCCACCTGTTCCTCGCGCCACCGGCCCATGCCGACCAGCGCGAGGCAGCCGACCATCGAGCGGACCTGGTGGTGCAGGAAAGAGCGTGCGGCGGCGCGGATGTGGACTTCCTCGCCCACCCGCCCGACGCTCAGCAGGTCCAGCGTCTTCTCCGGGCTCTGCGCCTGGCAATGGACCGAGCGGAAGGTGGTGAAGTCATGCCGCCCGACCAGCGCCTGCGCCGCGCGGTGCATCGCCGCCGCATCGAGCGGCTGCGGCGACCTGCCAGGCGCGACTGGCATCCAGCGTCAGCGGCGCGCGGCGGTTGGCGATGCGGTAGAGGTATTCGCGGCCAATGCAGGAAAACCGGGCGTGCCAGTCATCTGGCACCACCACGCAGTCCAGCACCGCGATCGGATTGGGGCGGAGGTGGTAATTGAGCGCTTCCATCAGCCGGAACGGCTCGATGGCTTTCACGACATCGACATGGACCCGCATCCCCAGCGCGTGAACCCCGGCATCGGTCCGGCCCGCGGCATGGAGCGTCACCGTTTCGCCCGTGGTGGCCTCGACGGCTTCCTCGACCGCCTGTTGCACGCTCGGCCCATGCGCCTGGCGCTGCAGCCCGAAGAACGGCGTGCCATCGAATTCGAGGGTGAGGGCGAAGCGGGTCAAGCGAGCACGGCCCCAACCGGGATCGCCCAGCCGCGCAGCAGGTCGGCCGTGGCCATCACCGGCCGGCCCGCGCGCTGGACCAGAATCGGCCGGATCGCGCCGTTGCCGCAGGCCACCGTCAGCCGGTCATCCAGCACCTCACCTGGGGCTCCGCTCCCTTCAGCCAGCTCTGCCGCCAGCACCTTGCAGCGTTCGCCCTGGTATTCGAACCAGGTGCCCGGGGCAGGGGCGAAGGCGCGGATCTGGCGTTCGACCTGCGCCGCGTCCTGCTTGAAGTCGAGCCGGGTTTCGGCCTTGTCGATCTTCTTTGCGTAAGTGACGCCTTCGTCCGGTTGCGGCACTTCGGGATAGGCGGTGAGGTCAGCCAGCACCTGAACGATCAGCCGCGCGCCGATCTCGGCCAGTTCGGCGGTCAGCTCGCCCGCGGTCTTGCGCGCGATCGGCGTGCGGCCTTCCAGCAGCACTGGCCCGGTATCGAGCCCGGCCTCCATCCGCATGATGTCTACACCCGTCTCGGCATCGCCCGCGAGGATCGCCCGCTGGATCGGCGCCGCGCCGCGCCAGCGCGGCAGGATCGAGCCGTGGAGGTTGAGGCAGCCGTGCGCGGGCGCATCGAGCACCGCCTGCGGCAGGATCAGGCCATAGGCGGCCACCACGGCAATGTCGGCGTTCAGTGCGGCAAAGGCGGTCTGTTCTTCTGGGCTCCGCAGCGAAGCGGGGTGACGCACTTCGATCCCCAGCTCCGCCGCCTTGCGGTGTACAGGCGTGTGGGTCAGCTCCTTGCCGCGCCGGCCGCCGGGGCGGGGCGGCTGGGTATAGGCGGCGACCACCTCATGCCCCGCCGCAACCAGCGCGGTCAGCGCCGGTACGGCAAAGTCAGGGGTTCCCATGAAAATGACCTTCACACCAACACCCGTTCGCCCTGAGCCTGTCGAAGGGCTGTCCTTAGCTTTACCGTTGGAAAAGAAAAGGACGGGGCTTCGACAAGCTCAGCCCGAACGGCTAGGGATGAGTTATGGCATCGCAAGAGATCGAGACGCTCACGCAAGCCCTGTCGCGGCTGCCGGGCCTTGGCCCCCGGTCGGCCCGGCGCGCGGTGCTGTGGCTGATCAAGCGGCGCGAGACAGCGCTGGTGCAGCTGCTCGCCGCGCTGGAGGGCGTGGCCGAGCGGCTGGTCGAATGCCGGACCTGCGGCAATGTCGATACGACTGACCCTTGCGGCATCTGCGCCGATCCGCGCCGTGATGCCCGCGCGCTCTGCGTCGTGGAGGACGTGGCGGACCTCTGGGCGCTCGACCGGGCGCGGCTGTTCACCGGGCGCTATCACGTGCTTGGCGGACGTCTCTCCGCGCTGGAAGGCGTGCGGCCCGAAGACCTGACGATTGCTGCGCTGATCGAGCGGGTCGCGGCGGGTGGGATCGACGAGGTGGTCCTCGCCATGAACGCCACGCTCGAAGGGCAGACCACCGCGCATTACATCGCCGAGCGGCTGGAAGGCTATCCGGTGCGGATCACCCAGCTGGCCCATGGCCTGCCGGTGGGCGGCGAGCTGGACTACCTCGACGAAGGCACCCTGGCCCAGGCCCTGCGCGCGCGGCGGCCGGTGAGATGATTGGACTCACACGAAGACACGAAGGCACGAAGATGCTGTGTCTAGCCGAAGTCCCATGACACTTCCAAGCGCTGGTCCGGCAACAACGGTTGGAAGTTACAAACGGCTTCGCCGTTAGCACTCCCTCTTCGTGCCTTCGTGTGAACCCATCAAATCCCAAGGTTGAAGCTCAGCTCGCCCCGCACTATGTGCACCGGCATGGCTATCCGCGAAATCATCGAAGTCCCCGATCCCCGCCTCAAGGTGATCTCCCAGCCCGTCATCAGGTTCGATGACGAGCTGAAGACGCTGGTCGAGGACATGTTCGAGACCATGTACGATGCCCCCGGCATCGGCCTGGCCGCGATCCAGGTCGGCGTGCCGCTGCGCGTGCTGGTGATCGACCTGCAGCCCGAAGACCCGGATGCCGAGCCCGAGGTGTGCACTGCCCACGGTGGCCATGCGCATACCCACCAGCCGCTCAAGAAGGAACCGCGGGTGTTCATCAACCCGGAGATCCTCGATCCGTCGGAGGAGCACTCGCTCTATTCCGAAGGCTGCCTCTCGGTGCCGGAAATCTATGCCGAGGTCGAACGCCCGGCCCGCATCCGCGCCCGCTGGCAGGATCTCGACGGCAATGTGTATGAAGAGGAAATGGACGGCCTGATGGCCACCTGCCTCCAGCACGAGATGGATCACCTCGAGGGCATCCTGTTCATCGACCACCTCAGCCGCCTGAAGCGGCAGATGGCGCTGAAGAAGCTGGAAAAGCTGCGCAAGGTCGCCTGATCCCTCTGGCGTTCTTGCTCCGTTCCGTCTAGCGTGGGGTGATGGCCTCCACGATCTTCCCAATTCTGCTCCTCATCGTCGGCCTCGCGGCAGGCGTTGCGCTTGGGCTGGTTCTTCGGCTCGCGTCCAGCGGCGGACCTGCGCGCACGGCTGGCTGAGGGTGAGGCGGCCGCGCGGGAATTGGACGAGCGTTTCCGCCAGGCGGTGAAGGAACTGGGCGAAGCCTCGATAGAGAAAGCCACGCTGAAGGCCAATGCCGCCAACTTTGCGGAACAGAAGGCCGATCTGATCGCCGCCAAGAAGGTCTTGAAGAAGGAATTCGAGGCGACGGGCGCGAAGATTCTGCACTCAGGCTCAGGAAGCCCTGCTCAACCGCGCGCAGGAGCGGCTGACCCAGTCCGAGGAAAAGAGCGCCGAGCGGCTGAAAGCCCTGCTGGCCCCGGTGGACGAGCGGCTGAAAAGCTATGAATTGCAGGTCCAGACGCTGGAAAAGCAGCGGATCGACGCCTTCGGCCAGCTCGCCGGGGTGATCGAGGAAGTCCGCAAGGGCCAGGAAGAGGTCAAGCGCGAAGCGGCGCGGCTGGGCAATTCGCTGACCAATGCCCCCAAGGCGCGCGGCCGCTGGGGCGAGCGGGCCTTGCAGAACGTGCTGGAACAGTGCGGCCTGTCCGAGCACACCGATTTCGAGCTGGAGCACTCGCTGGACACCGACGAGGGGCGGCTGCGCCCCGATGCGATCGTCCACGTGCCGGGCCAGAAGAAGCTGGTGATCGATGCCAAGGTCTCGCTCAATGCTTATCAGGCCGCGTTCGAGGCCAACGACGATGCCGAGCGCAAGCGCCACCTCGACCTGCACGCGCGGGCGATGCGCGGCCATGTCCAGACGCTGGGGGCCAAATCCTACCAGAGCCAGTTCGACGATGCGCCCGACTATGTGGTGATGTTCGTACCCGGCGAACACTTCGTCGCCGCCGCGCTGGAACACGATCCGGAACTTTGGGATTTCGCCTTCCAGAACAAGGTCTTGCTGGCAACTCCTACCAATCTGGTGGCGATTGCCCGGACCGTGGCGATGGTCTGGAAGCAGGACCAGTTGGCGCGCGAGGCGGTGGAAATCGGCAAGGCCGGGGCTGAGCTCTATGACCGGCTGGCCAAAGTCACCGAAGACCTCTCCAAGCTGGGCACTCATTTGACCCGTGCAGTGGGAAGCTACAACGACTTTGCCAAGAGCTTTGACAGCCGCGTCCTGGTTTCAGCGCGCCGCCTGCGTGACAAGGGGATCGAGATCGGCAAGCGCGAGATCGAGGACGTGCCGCTGATCGAGGCCGCGCCGCGCTATGGCGAAGGCGGGGACCCCGGGGGCGACTAACGCCGACGCGTCGCCACGATCACGTGCGAACCGCTTTTCAGGGTCAGGATACGGCCTGTCACGTCGATCCTGGCCTTGCCGCCCAGCACATCGGCCAGGATGCGTTCCTGTTCCATCAGCCCTTCGCAATACATCATGGTCGACATGAACGGGCCGCCTTCCAGTCGGCCCTTGCGGATCTTCCATTCACCGCCAAGGCCATTGCAGCCCGCCGTGGCGCTGATCCGGCCGGGCAGGAAACGGATTTCAGCACGTGGCGAGGCGGGCTTCTTTCCGTCGATCCGGGTGATGGTCCAACCGGTATCGACCAGTTGGGCCGGATCGGGCGCGCCCGCCTGAGCCGAAGCGGCAAGGGTAAGCGCGGCAGCGGTGATGGTCAGTTTGCGGAACATGGTGTCCGCACTAGTTTCGGCAAGCTGATCGCAATCTGAACGGATCAACCGCCTAATGCATCGAGCACTTCATAGGCCAGCACGGCCCCGGCCACGGCCGCGTTCAGACTGTCGGCGCGCCCGCGCATCGGCATGGTGACGCGCAGGTCGCAGGCTGCCTCGTAGTCTTCCGGCAGGCCGCGGCTCTCGTTGCCGACCATGATGAAGCAGGGTGCCGCATAGGGCGCGCCGCGATAGGGCACGGCATCGCGAAGGGATGCGGCGACCAGCTGCCCCTTGCCGCCGCGCAGCCACGGCAGGAATTCCTCCCACCGGGCCAGCGCCACCTGCTGGGTAAACACCGCCCCCATGCTGGCCCGCACGGCTTCCGCCGAAAAGGGATCGGCGCAGTCGTCCAGCAGGATCAGCCCGCCCGCGCCCACGGCATCGCCGGTGCGCAGCATGGTGCCAAGGTTGCCCGGATCGCGCAGGGCCTGGGCCACCAGCCAGATCTTCGCGCGCGAACGGTCCAGCGCGGTGAGGCTGGTGTCGAATTCGGCGAAGACGCCGCAGACCGCCTGGGGATTGTCCTTGCCGGTGATCTTGCCAAGGATCTCCGCGCTGGTTTCGATCACTTCACCGCCCGCGCGCAGCACGTCGGCTTCCAATGCAGCCAAAAGCGGGTGGGGATCGCGCCCTTCGGCCATCACCAGCACTTCGGGGACGTGGCCGCTTTCGCGGGCGTCGGTCAGCAGCCGCAATCCTTCAGCCAGGAACTTCCCCGCGGCCTTGCGGTGCTTCTTTTCGCGTAGCGCCCGCAGCGCCTTGACCGTGGGGTTGGAAAAGCCGGTGATCTGGCGGCGCATTGTTTTCCCTTGCTCGCTCCCCTTCTGGGGAGAGATACGAAGGCTTGGCAGCTTGCTGCCTAGCCGGAGTTGAGAGGGGTTTGCCAGCGCGTTCCCCCTCTCCCAACCCTCTCCCCTGAAGGAGAGAGGGCCAAGTGCTAATCCTCGCCGAAGCCGTCCTTGACCAGCCCGACCAGCTTGAGCAGCGCCTGCTCGCTGCCTTCGCCGCTGACAATGATCTCCACCGTATCACCCTTGGCCGCGCCCAGCATCATCAGGCCCAGGATCGATGCGCCCGCAGCCTCGTTGCCATCCTTTTCCACCCGCACGTTCAGCCCGCTGCACAGTTGGGTGACGGCGTTGACGAACTTGGCGCTGGCCCGGGCGTGGAGCCCGCGGTTGTTGACGATCTCGACCGTTTCACGGACTTCGGTCATGGCTATAATCCCCCCCAGGATATGTTGCGCTTAAGCGTCCTGCCCCAGAAATTCCGATGCGATCGTGATGTAATTGCGCCCGGCATCGCGCGCTGCCTCGGTCGCCTTGGGCAGGCTCATGCAGGTGCGGGCCTTGGCCAGGCGGATCAGCATCGGCAGGTTGATCCCGGCGATCACCTCGATCTTGCCCGGCTTCATCAGCGAGATCGCCAGGTTCGACGGGGTGCCGCCAAACAGGTCGGTCAGGATGATCACGCCGGCACCGCTGTCAACCGAACCCACCGCCTCGGCGATTTGCTGACGGCGCGCTTCCATGTCGTCGTTCGGGCCGATGCACACGGTGGCAACCGCGTCTTGCCGGCCCACGACGTGTTGCATCGCGTTGACGAATTCATCGGCCAGCTTGCCGTGGGTTACAAGGATCAGGCCAATCATGCGGGGGGAGTGCTCCGAAATCCTGGGCCAGCGATTCCCGCCGGAGAGTGGGGCCGCGCCATGCCGCTGAATCCCGGCATGGTCAATGCCTACCTTCGACCAGATCGGCTGCCCGCGCCCCCAGGTTGCGATGGATCACGGTGGGGGAAAACCCGGCCTCGCGCAGCGCCGCCGCCAGCTGTTCAGCGCTGAACACCGAGCGATGCCGCCCGCCGGTGCAGCCGAAGGCGATGTTGACATAGGCCTTGCCCTGGGCGGCATAGCGCGGGACCAGGAGCAGCACGAGATCGCGGATCCGGGCAAAAGCCTCGGCCCAGGCCGGGTCCTTTTGAATATGGGCACCAACCGCCGGGTCCTGTCCGGTCATGGGGCGCAGGGCTTCGTCCCAGTGCGGGTTGTCGAGAAAGCGCATGTCGAACACCAGGTCGGCGACCGGCGGCATCCCGCGTGAAAAACCGAAGCTGGTGACGGTGATGGTGGTGCCCTGCGGCGCGCTCGGCAGGAACTGCTCGCGCAGGGCCTGCTGCAGATCGTTGGTGCTGAACTGCGTCGTGCTGATCACCAGGTCTGCCCAGCGGCGCAGCGGCTCCAGCAGCTCGCGCTCGGCCGCGATCCCGGCTGGAACCGGCAGGTCCTGCGCCAGCGGATGGCGGCGGCGGGTTTCATTATAGCGCCGCTCCAGCTCGGCCCCGGCGCAATCAAGGAACAGGGTGGTCAGTTCCAGGTCCGGCCGTCCGACCAGCTTCTTGACCCGATCGATCACCTTGGTCGGATCGAACCCCCGGGTGCGGGCATCGAAGCCGATCGCCAGCGGCGGGCGCAGCTCGGCCGGCGGGGCATCAGGGCTGTCGATCATCCGGTCAAGCAGGCGGATCGGGAAATTGTCGATGGTTTCCCAGCCCAGGTCTTCCAGCACCTTGAGTGCGGTGGTCTTGCCCGCGCCGAGCAGGCCGGTGACCAGCAAGACGCGTTGACGGGCGGGAGCGGCGGCAGGATCGGTCATGGTGTTGTGCCAATGTGGGGTGCCGACCCGGCAAAGGAAAGCCCCCAGCGCTGGAGCGCGGCTTCGGCGCGCAAGGCCAGCACGGGACTGGCGGGCCAAAGGCGCAGCAATGGTACGGCTACCCCGTCCAGTTCGAACGCTTCCGCGGCTTCGGGCAGGCGCTCCGCCGCCGGGTCGAGAGCAAGGGCGAGGGCGACCGGAACAGTGCCGGCGGTTGGCAGGGTGATCAGGCCGACATTGCGGACCTCAATCAGCCCGGCGATATTGGGCGGCGGGCTGGCAAGCAGGCGATCGCCCCGCGCCTCGAGCGTCACCCCGTCATCGCCGACCAGCACCGCGCCGCGATCGATCAGGCCGAGGGCGAGGCTGGACTTGCCACAGCCCGGTTCGCCCAGAATCAGTAGTCCGCGCCCGTCGATCGCCACGCAGCCGGCCTGGATGGTGCGGCTCACTCGCCATCCTCCGGCGCTTCGTCGACCAATGGCAGGTGCAGCACCAGCCGCGCACCGGCCCGGCCATCGACCCGGTCGGTCGCGAACAGGGTGCCGTCATGGGCTTCGGCAATGGTGCGGGCGATGGCGAGGCCAAGGCCCGAATGGCTGCCGAAATCCTCGCCCTGGGGGCGCAGCGAATGGAACCGTTCGAACACCTTTTCGCGGGCTTCGAGCGGGATGCCGGGGCCCTCGTCGGTGACGGCCAGCTCCAGCCGATCAGGCTGCCGCTCGAGCGTCACCACCACATCACCGCCAGGCGGCGAGAACGAGATGGCGTTGTCGAGCAGGTTTTCCAGCACCCGTTCCAGCTGTGCGGCATCGCCCGGCGCGTCCCACGGGCCATTGCCGATGGCGATCACTGCCAGGGTGCAACGCCCGTCGCTGCCGCGCTCCTCGCGCTCCGCCACCAGCGAGCGGGCGAGGTTCAGCAGGTTGACCGCAACGAAGCGGCTGCGGGTCAGCTGGGCGTCGATCCGGCTGATCTCGGCGATTTCGGTCACCAGCCGGTCGATCCGGCGCACGTCGTGCGCGGCGATCTCGGTCAGCTGGCGGCGCAGGGCCTCGTCCTCCACCTTGCCCAGCGATTCGAGCGCGGAGCGGAGCGAGGCCAGCGGGTTCTTGATCTCGTGCGCCACATCGGCGGCGAATCGCTCGCCCGCGTCGATCCGGTGGCGCAGGGCCGACGACATGTCGGAAATGGCGCGGGCCAGCAGGCCGATCTCGTCGCGCCGCTCGGGCAGGCGCGGCACGACGACCTCGCGCTCGCGCCCCAGCCGCACCCGGATCGCGGCGCGCACCAGCATCCGCAGCGGCTGCACGATCGTCCGCGCCAGGAACAGCGAGAGCTGGATGGAGATCAGGAGGGTCACCGCCAGCACGATCGCCAGGGTGCCGCGCGCATCGCGCACCGCCTGGGTAATGTCGGGCGCGTTGCGGGTTGCCAGCAGCGTGCTGCCATCGCGGCCGACCGGGGTGGCTGCGTTGATCATCGGGGTTTCATCCGGCGCGGCGCGCAGCCGGATCACACTGGCGCGCGTTTGGCGCGCCTCGGCCAGTTCGGGCCAGGCCTTGGCCTGGTCCAGCGCCGGATCGGCATAGGCGGGGATCGGATCAGAGCCGAGCACCCAGTTCATCGCCGCGTCGATCACCCGCGCCGCCTTGAGCAGCACGCCCTGCGCTTCCGGATCGGCCAGGGTGTAGGCTGGGCCAGCGGCAAAGCTGTCAGCCAGCAGGCGGCCATCGGCGGCATAGTAACGCAGCCGCAATTGCTGCTGGCGTCCGATATCGACCAGCAAGGCGTCGCGCCGGGCCGGGGCGGCACTCGCCAGGCCATCGGCCGCGATCGCCACTTCGGCCTGGGCCAGCCGGAAGCGCTCGGCCAGCAACTGCTTGCGATAGGAGTCGAGGTAGAACAGGCTGCCGGCCATCAGGCCGAGCGCGATGATGTTCACCGCCAGGATTCGCGCCGTCAGCGAGGTGCGGCGGGTCCAGTCGCGGCGGTTCCAGGCGCGGACCGGGCGGGTGGAGCCGGCTTCAGCCATCGGTGAAGGAATAGCCCGCGCCATAGAGCGTCTCGACCGCGGCGAAGTCCGGGTCGACCGCCCGGAACTTGCGGCGCAGGCGCTTGATGTGGCTGTCGATCGTCCGGTCGTCGACGAACACGTCCTCGCTGTAGGCGGCGTCCATCAGCTGGTTGCGGCTCTTGATAACGCCGGGACGCAGCGCCAGTGCTTCCAGGATCAGGAATTCGGTGACGGTGAGTGAGACCGGCTGACCGTCCCAGCTGACGCGGTGGCGGGCCGGGTCCATCTCCAGCCGTCCGCGCCGGATCGTCTCGCCCTGTGCCGGCGGCTCGGCCGCTTCGGCCTCGTCCCGGACCAGCTCGGTGCGGCGCAGGATCGCGCGGATGCGGGCGACCAGCAGGCGCTGGCTGAACGGCTTGGTGATGTAATCGTCCGCCCCCAGCGAGAGGCCCTGCGCCTCGTCCTGCTCCTCGTCCTTGCTGGTCAGGAAGATCACCGGTAGCGCCGATTTCTCGCGCAGGCGGCGCAGCAGTTCGAACCCGTCCAGCCGGGGCATCTTCACGTCACAGACGGCCAGGTCGGGGGGATTGTCGAGCAGGGCCTTCAGGGCCGCCTCGCCATCGGAATAGACCCGCGTGGCAAAGCCTTCAGCCTGCAAGCCAATCGACACGCTGGTCAGGATGTTGCGATCATCGTCGACCAGGGCAATTGTCTGGGGAAGGGGGGGCGGCGTGTTGTCCATGAGCGGCTCTTGGCGGCATGGGTTACAGCCTTCGCGGCATCGAGGCAAATGCCCCAGGCTGGTACGCTGAAAGCTTGTCCACCGGTAGCACAAGAACTGCTTGTCCACCGCCCGCCGCCAATGGTTTGACGCCTGCCAGCAGCGCCGCTATGCGGCCTTTCGAATCCCTGCATTCGTATGCAGAAACCCGGCGTTGCGCACCCGCTCGGCGCCCTGACCACGGAGACGACCTTGACCGCTGTCCTGTCTTACCCGCTTGCCAACCAGGGGATTGCCACCGGAGCGACGATCCATGCCAACCTCGGCACCGCGCCGCTGGTCGAACATGCGGTGCAGAATGGCGAAGGACTGCTGTCGAAGGACGGCCCCTTCGTGGTCGCCACCGGCAAGCACACCGGACGCAGTGCCAAGGACAAGTTCATCGTCAAGGATGAAACCACCGCCGATACCGTGTGGTGGGGCAAGACCAACGTGCCGATGGACCCGGCTCACTTCGCCGCGCTCAAGGCCGATTTCATGGCCGAGCTGGCCAAGAAGGACACGCTCTACGTGGCCGACCTGTTCGGCGGTTCGCAGCCCGAGCACCGCGTCAACGTGCGCGTGATCAACGAACTGGCCTGGCACAACCTGTTCATCCGCACCCTGCTGGTCCGCCCGACCGCCGGTGAACTCGATGGCTTCGTGCCGGAATATACCATCATCGACCTGCCCAGCTTCCGCGCCGATCCGGCCCGGCATGGCACCCGCAGCGAAACCGTGATCGCGGTCAACTTCACCGAGAAGCTGATCCTGATCGGCGGCACGGCCTATGCCGGGGAAATGAAGAAGTCGGTCTTCGGCATCCTCAACTTCCTGCTGCCGACCAAGGGCGTGATGCCGATGCACTGTTCGGCCAACATCGGTCCGGACGGCAAGACCGCCGTGTTCTTCGGCCTGTCGGGCACCGGCAAGACCACGCTGTCGGCCGATGCCAGCCGCACGCTGATCGGCGATGACGAACATGGCTGGTCCGATACCGCGGTCTTCAACTTCGAAGGCGGCTGCTATGCCAAGATGATCCGCCTGTCGGCCGAGGCCGAGCCGGAAATCTATGCCACGACCAAGCGGTTCGGCACGGTGCTGGAAAACGTGGTGATCGATCCGGTCACCCGCGAGATTGACCTGGATGACAACTCGCTGGCCGAGAACAGCCGTGGTTCCTATCCGATCGAGTTCATCCCCAATGCCTCGGAAGACAACCTGGGCCCGGTTCCCTCGAACCTGATCTTCCTGACCGCCGATGCCTATGGCGTGCTGCCGCCGATCGCCCGGCTGACCCCGGAACAGGCGATGTACCACTTCCTGTCGGGTTATACCGCCCGCGTGGCCGGCACCGAAATCGGCGTGACCGAGCCGGAAGCGACCTTCTCCACCTGCTTCGGCGCGCCGTTCATGCCGCGACACCCCTCGGTTTATGGCAACCTGCTGAAAGAGCGGATCGCCAAGGGCGGGGTGAAGTGCTGGCTGGTCAACACCGGCTGGTCGGGCGGCATGGCCACCATGCCGGGGATCAAGCGGATGCCGATCAAGGCCACCCGCGCCCTGCTCAACGCCGCGCTCGATGGCACGCTCAACCACGGCGAATTCCGCAAGGACGAGTTCTTCGGTTTCGAAGTGCCGGTGGCCGTGGACGGCGTTGACAGCAAGCTGCTCGACCCGCGTGAAGCCTGGGCCGATCCGGCCGATTACGAGAAGACCGCCGCCGACCTGGTCCGCAAGTTCATCGACAACTTCGAGCAATTCGCCGACCACGTCGACCAGGGCGTGCGCGATTCCGCCCCCAAGGCGGCCTGACCTGATCCGGGAACTCCGGGTCAGGGATTGACCCGGAGCTTCCGATCATGACCGACCATCCAATCCGTTTACTGTCTGACGATGCCGCCGTGCGCCGAATTGGTCACGGCCTGCTCGATCGCAGCCTGCCGCGCGCCGAATGGACGCACGAAGCCCACCTGGCGGCCTGCCTGTGGTTGCTGGTGGAGCGACCTGACATCGTGCCCGAGCGTGATCTGCCCGCGATAATCCGGGGCTACAACCTCGCGGTCGGCGGCGTGAATGACGATCACCAGGGCTATCACGAAACGCTGACCCAGTTGTACATTCACGGGGTGCGCGGCTTCCTTGCGTCGGCTGCGCCGGGGCCGCTGGCGGAACAGGTCAATGCCCTGCTGCAGAGTGCCATCGGCCAGCGCGAATGGCCGCTGCGGTTCTTTTCGCGCGAACGGTTGTTCTCGGTGGCGGCCCGGCGCGACTGGATCGAGCCGGACCTGGCCCCGGTTCAGGCCTTTTTCGCGGCAATGTAGCGGTCGACCTGCCCAGCCAGCACGTCGAGCGGCACATTGCCGCCGCCGACCACGGCGTCGTTGTAATCACGCAGGTCGTACTTGGTGCCAAGTTCCGCCTTGGCACGGTCGCGCTGGCTGAGGATCTCGCTGTGGCCGATCTTGTAGCCGCAGGCCTGCCCCGGCCATGAGCAATAGCGATCGACCTCGCTGGTCACTTCGGCCCGGCCCGAGCCGTTGGTGGTGGCAAACCAGTCGATCGCCTGTTCCCGGGTCCAGCGCTTGGCGTGAAGGCCCGTATCGACGACCAGGCGGCAGGCCCGGAAGGCGATGGATTGCAGATAACCGAGCTGGCCAACCGGATCGCCGTCATAAGCGCCCAGTTCGTCACCCAGCGTCTCGGCATAGAGCGCCCAGCCTTCGGAATAGGCGTTGAAGGCCAGCAGCGTGCGGATCAGCGGCAGGCGGTTGGCATATTCACCCTGCCAGACATGGCCAAAGATCCCCTCGTGGAAGCCCAGGGTGGGGATCGAATAGCGGCTGTGCAGCTCGGTATTGCTGAGGTTCAGCCAGATCTTGCCGGGGATCGAGCCGTCGATCGAGCCAGCGCCGCCATAGGCACCGGGCGCGCCGGCTTCCTCGGCCGGGGGCAGGCGGCGGATCTCAAGGTTGCCGCGCACCGGGTTGCGGAAGGCGCGGGGGGCCTGCGCGCGCATGAAATCGACCTTGGACTGCATCAGCGCGATGATCTCGGCCCGGCCGGCGTCGGTATTGGGGAAGGCAAAGCGCGGGTCCTTGCCCAGCGCGGTCATCCGTTCGCCCACCGTGCCGCTGGTATAGCCCAGGCCGCGCAGGATCGGGTCCATTCGGCCGTGCAGCAGGGCCAGCTGTTCCTGGCCGATCCGGTGAACCTCTTCGGGCGAATGGCGGGTGGTGGTGCTGGCCCGCAGGCCCCAGGCATACCATTCGTCACCGCGCGGCCGCGCCCACAGCCCGGCATCGCTCGTCGCGATCGCGCGTTGCTGCTTCAGTTCCTCGAGCTGGCGGGCCAGGGCGGCGGCGACCGGTCCGGTGGCGATCGCGCGGGCGCGGGTCTCCCAATCGCCGGGAATCGTTGCAGTCCGGCGGACCAGCGACCGGACCATGTCGCCCCCGGCGCGGGTGTCGGCCAGCTGGGCCTCCAGCTGGCGGATCGCCTTGTCCAGCAGGAAGGCGGGCGGCACCAGTCCCTGGGCACGCGCCGCCCGGATGCGGTCCAGCTCGCCATCGAGCAGCGCGGGGAACTGGTTCATCCGGCTGAGATAGGCCTCGGCATCGGCGGCGTTGCGCACCGGGTGATCGCTGTCGAGGAAGCGGGGCACGTCAAGATAGCCGCCGACATTCTGGATCACCACGTAAGGCGTGTTGCGCCAGCCTCCCACCGCGACATCGCCATAGGGCAGGGCAAAGCCGTCCAGCGCCACGCCAAAGGCGCTGCGTACCACGGCAAGGCTGGTGCGCAACGAGGGATCGAGCGTGGCGGTATCGATCGCTTCCGCCTGCTTGAGCGCGCGGCGCAGCAAGTCGGCGGTTGCCGCCTGTCCGGCGGCCGAGCGATCGCCCAACTGGCCGCGCAGATGGGCGTGGGCCCCCGTATCGATTCCCAGCGAGGAGGCCGATTCGGGATTCTGGGCGATCAGGGACCAGGCCAGCGAATCAAGGAAGCCGGCGGTGTCGACCGGGGCATTGCCCTGGGCAAGGCCGCGTGCGGCGCAACCGGGCAGGACGAGCGAGGCAGTGCCGGCCCCCAGCAGGGCGAGGGCATGGCGGCGGGAAAGCGATGCGGTATCCATGCTTTTCATCGTGCGGATTGCGCTCCTTTGTGTCAAATCCGGACGGCGAAAGACCCCAGGTTGCAGATACGGCTGGAAAACAGAGCAGCAATCGGGTTAACTTTGACGGCCACGGGGTCGCAACCGGGTCAAAACGAAAAAGTCGCAATGGAGTCCCCGATGAGTGAGCAGATACTGCTCGACACGCTGCGGCGTAGCGGTGGTCTTGAGGCCGTCTCAAGAGAGCTCGGCATGACACCGGCCACGGCAATCGCTGGCGCGGAGGCAATGCTGCCGGCGATCCTGGGTGGCTTTCGCAAGCAGGCCGAGGCGGCCGGGGGTGGGGAAACCGGGCTGGCCGGAATGATCGCAATGCTTGGACGCCATGGCGGCGGTGCGCTGGCCGCGAATGTCATGGGGCCCGAGCCGACCGATGTCGCGCGAGGGAATGACGTGCTGGGCGAGATTTTCGGATCGCCCGATGTCAGCCGCACGCTGGCTGCCGATGTCGGGGCCCGCACCGGAATCGATCCGGCCACGCTGAAGCAGATGCTGCCCCGGCTGGCGATGCTGGTTGGCGGGTACCTCTCGGCCCGGGCCCTGGGCAGCGGCCAGCTGGGCGGAGTGGGCGAGGTCCTGGCCAGCGCGCCGGGCGGCGGACTGGCGGGCATGCTCAACCTTGACGGGGATGGCAATCCGCTCGACGATATCATCGACATGGCGGGCAAGCTGTTCAGATGATCGAGACCGTGTTGGCCCTGCTGGTTCTGGCTGTGCTCGTGCTGGGCGCAGGGGCCGTCCTGCAATGGCGGCGCGGCGACCGGCGCAAGGCCACGCTGCTGGTGATCCTGGCGCTGGTGGCCGCACTCAATATCGGGATCTGGACCGTTCCCGACGCCTCGGGCGAGGCGCCGGTCACCAAGGCGGACGAACAGCCGGCCTGATCAGCGGATCGGGCAATCCGGGGCGAGGCGCATGTCGAGGTAATTGTCGACCGCGCGCATCATGTCGTCCAGCTCGTTCTCATAGAAGTGGTTGGCCCGCGGCACTTCATCGTGGTGGATCGTGATGTGCTTTTGCGTGCGCAGCTTGTCGACCAGCTTTTGCACCGCACCCGGCGTCACCACGGTATCCTGCGCGCCCTGGATGATGATGCCCGAGGCCGGGCAGGGGGCCAGGAAGCTGAAATCATACATGTTGGCCGGCGGCGAGACCGAGATGAAGCCGCGGATTTCCGGGCGGCGCATCAGCAGCTGCATGCCGATCAGTGCGCCAAAGCTGTAGCCCGCGATCCAGGTCGTGCTGGCTTCGGGGTGGATCGACTGGACCCAGTCAAGCGCGGCGGCGGCATCGGACAGTTCGCCAATGCCGTTGTCAAAGCTGCCCTGGCTGCGGCCGACGCCGCGGAAGTTGAACCGCAGGGTGGCAAAGCCGCGCGCCTGGAAGGTCTTGTACATCGCCATGGTGATGCGATCGTTCATCGTCCCGCCGGCCTGGGGGTGCGGGTGCAGGATCATGGCAACCGGCGCGCGCGGGCGCGAGGCGGGCTGGAAGCGACCTTCGAGGCGACCTTCGGGACCGGGAAAGATGACTGAGGGCATCGGCTTGGTACCTGCTTCTTGGCGGCTCCACCCGCGATCGCCGGAGAAAACGGCGGACCGGACCAGATGGGGCTATGATCGGGAGAGAGGCGCTATATAGAAACGGGCCTTCGAAAAGCAACTTTTCCGAACGATGACCGGCAAACCCATCTATCTTGACCATCAGGCCACCACTCCGCTTGCACCTGAAGCCCTTCAGGCCATGCTGCCGTGGCTGTCGGGTCCGGAGTCGATGGGCTTTGCCAATCCGCACTCGATGCACCGCGCCGGACGGGCGGCAGCGGCTGCCGTCGAAGTGGCGCGCGAACAGGTCGCCGAACTGCTTCCCAAGGGGGGGCGGGTGATCTTCACCAGCGGCGCGACCGAGGCGCTCAACCAGGCGATCCGGACCCGCGACTATGGCATGATCGCCTATTCCGCGATCGAACACTCGGCCGTGGTCAATGCCGCCGCGGCGAGCGGGGCGGAACTGCAGGAATTGCCGGTCAGCGCGGCGGGGCTGGTCGATCCGGATGTGGAACTGCCGGGTAGGGTCGGCCTGGTCGCGGTGATGCAGGTCAACAACGAGATCGGCACGATCCAGCCGGTCGAACGCCTGGCCGAGCGCGCGCATGAAGCAGGAGCGCTGTTCCTGTGCGATGCGGTGCAGGGCGCAGGCAAGATCGCACCGCCCGAGCACGCCGACCTGATCGCGATCACCGCGCACAAGCTTTATGGCCCCAAGGGGATCGGCGCGCTGTGGGTGCGTGACGGGGTCAAGCTCGGTCCCCTGATCCACGGTGGCGGGCAGGAAAGCGGCCTGCGCTCCGGCACGCTGTCCCCCGCGCTCTGCGCCGGGTTCGGGGCGGCGGCGGCGCTGGCCAAGGCGCGGATGGATACCGATTTCCAGCACCTTTCCGGTCTGGCCAGCGCCGCGCGGGCGATCCTGTCGCGCTGGACGGTCAACGGCAGCGAGACGGCGCGCTGGCCGGGCAACCTCAACCTTCGGCTGGAGGGGTTGAACTTTCCGCGCCTGCTCAGCGATTGCCGTGACATCGCCTTTTCGGCCGGGTCAGCCTGCGGCAGCGGCACGGGCGCGCCCAGCCGCGTGCTCAGCGCGATCGGGCTGGAAGCTAGGCAAGCGCGCAATTCGATCCGCCTCGGCTTTGGCCGCTATACCACGCTTGAGGAAGTCGAGGCCGCCTGCGGCGCGATCGAAGCTGCCGCCCAGGCCCAGGGAGTATAATGATGCCAACGGTTACCTTCATCACCGCCCGGGGTGAGCGTGTAACGGCAAAGGCTGCCGAGGGAGACTGCCTGCTGGACGTGGCGCAGAATGCCGACATGCCGCTGGAGGGGACCTGCGAGGGCCAGATGGCCTGTTCCACCTGCCACGTCATCGTCGCGCCCGACTGGTTCGCCCGGCTGCCGCGCGCCAGCGAGGACGAGGAGGACATGCTCGATCTCGCCGCCGGGGTCAGCCGCACCAGCCGCCTCGCCTGCCAGATCACTCTGACCGAGGCGCTCGATGGCCTTGAGGTGCGGATTCCGGGGGAAAGCCGGGATATGCAGCGCCGCTGACCCTTGGCGAGCGGAATCCGGGCCTGCTAGGGCGCAGGTTCCATGGCTACAGATACCACTGAACCCGATCCCTTTGATGCAATCGTCGATGCGCCGTTCGATGCCGCGCTCAGCGAACGCTACCTGGTCTATGCCCTGTCGACGATCACCGCGCGCTCGCTCCCTGATCTGCGCGACGGGCTGAAGCCGGTCCACCGCCGCCTGCTCTGGGCGATGCGGCAATTGAAGCTGAACCCCAACGACGCCTTCAAGAAGTCGGCCCGCGTGGTGGGGGACGTGATCGGCAAGTACCACCCGCATGGCGACCAGTCGGTTTACGATGCGATGGTCCGCCTCGCCCAGGATTTCAGCCTGCGCTATCCGCTGGTCGATGGGCAGGGCAATTTCGGCAATATCGATGGCGATAATGCCGCCGCCTATCGCTATACCGAAGCGCGGCTGACCAAGACCGCGATCCAGCTGATGGCGGGGCTGGACGAGGGCACGGTCAACTTCATCCCCACCTACAACGGCGAAGAGGAAGAGCCGGAGATTTTCCCCGGCCTGTTCCCCAACCTGTTGGCCAATGGTTCCAGCGGGATCGCGGTGGGGATGGCTACCAACATCCCGAGCCACAACGTGGCCGAGATCATCGACGCCACCCTGCTGCTGATCGACAATCCCCATGCCGAGCATGGCCAACTGATGGAGCTGTTCCAGGGGCCGGACTTCCCGACCGGCGGGATCGTGGCCGAAAGCCGCGAAGTGATTTCCCGCGCCTATGAGACCGGGCGCGGCGCACTGCGGGTGCGGGGCCGGTTTTCGACCGGGCGCAATCCCGATGGCAGCTGGGAAGAAACCGGGATCGAGAAGCTGGGCGGCGGGGCCTGGCAGCTGGTGATTTCCGAAATCCCCTATCAGCTGCCCAAGGGCAAGCTGATCGAACAGGTGGCCCAACTGATCGCCGACAAGAAGCTGCCGATCCTGGAAGACGTCCGCGACGAATCCGACGAGCAGATCCGGCTGGTCTTCGTGCCCAAGAGCCGCAACGTCGATCCCGAACTGCTCAAGGAATCGCTGTTCAAGCTGACCGACCTGGAAACGCGGTTCGGCCTCAACCTCAACGTGCTCGATGCCAGCCGCACGCCCGGCGTGCTCAGCCTGAAGCTGGTCTTGCAGGAATGGATCAAGAGCCAGATCGACATCCTGGTCCGGCGCAGCCAGCACCGCCTGGCCAAGATCGCCGACCGGCTGGAACTGCTCGACGGCTATATCATCGCCTATCTCAATCTCGACCGGATCATCGAGATCATTCGCACCGAGGATGAGCCGAGGCCCGTGATGATGGCCGAATTCGGCCTGACCGAGCGCCAGGCCGAAGCGATCCTCAACATGCGGCTGCGGTCCTTGCGCCGGCTGGAGGAAATGGAGCTGCGGCGCGAGCGGGATGACCTGCTGGCCGAGAAGGACGAGCTGGAAAAGCTGCTCGAAAGCCCGGCCCGCCAGCGCACCCGGCTGAAGCGCGATCTTGGCACGCTGCGCAAGGACTATGCCGAGGATACCGCGCTCGGCCGCCGCCGCACCACGATTGCCGAGGCCGCGCCGACGGTCGAGTTCTCGATGGACGCGATGATCGAGAAGGCGCCGGTCACGGTGATCCTCTCGGCCAAGGGCTGGATCCGCGGTGCATCTGGGCATGAGGCGCTCGACAAGGAATTCAAGTTCAAGGAGGGCGATGGCCCGGCCTTCGCGCTTCACGCCCAGACCACTGACAAGCTGCTGGTCGCCTGCGACAACGGGCGGTTCTACACGCTTGGGTGCGACAAGCTGCCCTCCGCGCGCGGCTTTGGCGAACCGATCCGGACCATGGTGGATATCGATGCCGGGGCGGAAATCGTTGGCCTGCTGGTCTATCGGCCCAAGGCGCAGCTGCTGCTGGCCAGCAATGCCGGGCGCGGCTTTGCCGCCGAGGCGGACGAGCTGCTGGCCGAAACGCGCAAGGGCCGGGGCGTGATGACGACCAAGCCGGGCGTGAAGCTCGCCGTGGTCCGCGAAATCCCGCCCGAGCACGATCATGTTGCCGTGGTGGGCGACAACCGCAAGCTGGTGATCTTCAGCCTGGAGGAACTCCCGGTATTGGCCAAGGGGCAGGGGGTAACCCTGCAACGCTTCCGCGACGGCGGCCTGTCCGATGCGACCACGCTCAAGCTGGAGGAAGGCCTCAGCTGGAAGATGGGCGGCGAGAGCGGCCGCACCCGCACCGAAAGCGACATGCGCCTGTGGAAGGTGGCGCGCGGGGCTGCCGGGCGCCTGCCGCCCAACGGCTTTCCGCGCGACAACAAGTTCTAAGGCCGAACCGCAAGCGGTTTATCATTGGGTCAGACCCTTGGTGACAGGGCTTTTCAAGCGCTTGCCAAGGGCCTAGCCTCGCCGTTCGGCTGGATCGGCCGAGCGAGAGGAGCCCTTCGATGAAGCTGACGACCCGTCATCGTGTCCGTTTCCTGGTTGGCGCAGCCCTGGTTGCCGGGCTGGTGGTCTTGCCGGGTGAGGTGGGTGTGGCCCAGACGGGCACCGGCCCGACCGGTGCGGCTCCGGTCCAGGCAATCAGCGAAAAGGACAAGGCCGAAGGCGCCAAGGCTCATCCCCAGCTGCTGGCCGAATTCGGCGGGGCGGAAACCGGGCCGCAGGCGGCCTATGTCGAGACCGTGGGCAAGACGATTGCGGTCCAGTCCGGTCTCAGCAATGCCCGCAACGATTTCACCGTCACCTTGCTGAACTCGCCGGTCAACAACGCCTTCGCCATTCCCGGCGGCTATGTCTACGTCACCCGCCAGCTGCTCGCGCTGATGAACAACGAGGCGGAACTGGCCGGGGTCATGGGGCATGAGGTTGGCCATGTTGCCGCCCAGCATGGCCGCAAGCGGCAAAGCGCGGCGACCCGAAACGCGGTGGTCGGCGTGCTGGGCGCGGTGCTGTCGGGCGTGCTGCTGGGCAACAGCCAGGTCGGCCAGGTGGTCCAGCGCGGCTTCCTGCAGGGTTCGCAGCTGCTGACCCTGCGCTATTCGCGCAGCCAGGAAACCGAATCCGATAACCTTGGCGTCGAGTACCTGCGCCGGGCCGGATACGATCCGCGGGCCATGGGGACCGTCCTGCAATCGCTGGCGAACCAGAATGCGCTGGATGCGCGGCTGATGGGATCGAATGCCCAGGTCCCGGAATGGGCCTCGACTCACCCCGATCCGGCCTCGCGGGTGCGGGCCGCGCTGGCCCGGGCCGGGACCAGTACCAGCGGTGTGACCAACCGCGACATCTTCCTGAACCGGATTTCCGGAATGACCTATGGCGATGATACCAGGCAGGGGATTGTCGATGGGCGCCGGTTCACTCACCCCGACCTCAAGCTGGCCTATGAAGCGCCGACCGGGTTCTACATGATGAACGGCACCCGCGCTGTGGCGATCAACGGCCAGTCGGGCCGCGGGCAGTTCTCGACCGGGCCCTATTCTGGCGATCTCGACAGCTATGTCCGCGCCGTGTTCGGCGGATTGACCGAGCAGGGCCAGGCACGGATCGATCCTGGCCCGATTGGCCGCACCACGATCAACGGTCTGCCCGCCGCCTATGCGACCACGCGGGTGAACACCGGCAGCAACACGGTCGACGTTACAGTCTTCGCTTACGAGTTTGCTCGTGATCGGGCCTATCACTTCGTGACCATCGCGGCTGCCGGTGGCGCAGCGGTGTTCGATCCGATGTACCGGTCGCTGCGGCGCATTTCCGACAGCGAGGCGGCGGCGATCAAGCCGCGCAAGTTGGCCGTGGTCACTGTCAAGGCTGGCGACACCGTACAATCACTGGGCCAGCGGATGGCCTTCAGCGATGCGCCGCTTGACCGGTTCCTGGTCCTGAACGGGCTGACGGCATCGAGCCGCCTGGTGATCGGACAGAAGGTCAAGCTCGTTACCTACTGATTTTCAGCGTTTTCTGGGTTCCCAAACGAAAAGGGGCGGCAGGTTTCCCTGCCGCCCCCGATCTCTGTCCGTTACCGGACCGGTCGATTACGAAGCCGAAGCGTTCGCGGTCGACATCGCACCCGAGGTGGTGTTGAAGGTGGTCTGCAGTTCGTTGCCCAGGCCCTGCATCGCGGTGATCGCGGCAACGGCGATGAGGGCGGCGATCAGGCCGTATTCGATGGCGGTGGCACCAGCTTCGTCACGGAACAGCTTGTTGATGAACTTCATGGTCAGTCTCCTGTTGGCAGTCTCTAAGTACCCGGCTCTTTCCCTGTCACCCGGATCGAGCAATCACCGGGCTAAGGGTAAAGTCTTGAAAAATGTTTAACCCGCGTTTGCCTTTTGCGAGGCTTCCGACACCTTCTTCGAGATCGAATTCCAGGTGCGGTCGTTCTCGTTGGCGAAGCCCTGGAGGGCCGCAAACATCGCAAGTACGATCATGCAGGCGATCAGACCCATCTCGAGGGCAGAGGTGCCCCGCTGGTCACGGATCAGCCGCTTGAGTATTGCGATCTTCATGGCGCTCCCTCGCAAAAAGTGCGGGCAATTGGTGATCCTTCGCAGATCATCCCTAAGGAATGGTTTAAGGACTTGTTGACGATGCAAAAAAATCCGACAGCAATTCCGGTGGTTGCTGCGGCTCTCATCGACGGACAGGGGCGGGTGCTGATGCATCAGCGCCCTCATGACGGGGCCGAGGGCGGGCTGTGGGAGTTCCCTGGCGGCAAGGTCGACAATGCCGAAACCCCGGAATTCGCACTTGTTCGGGAGCTTGCGGAAGAATTGGGGATCACGGTCGATCCGGCCGACCTGGCCTGGCTGGCCCGCGCCGAACTGCCGGGCAATCGCTATGTCCTGAACCTTTACACCTGTCGGCGCTGGCGGGGAGAACCGCGCTGCCTCGTCGGCGCGGGGCTCGCCTGGACCTCTTCGGAAGCCTTGCTGGACCTGCCGATGCCGCCGCTGGACGTGCCGCTGGCCAAGGCGTTGCAAAAGGTGATTTAGCCGCTTGCCAAGCGCGAACGACCTGCCTATGTGCGCCTCTCCAACGCGCCCGTAGCTCAGCTGGATAGAGCATCAGACTACGAATCTGAGGGTCGGACGTTCGAATCGTTCCGGGCGCGCCATTACCAAAAAGGGCTCACCGCAGGGTGGGCCTTTTTTGGTAATGGCTGGTCATGGCATGAAGCGAACCTTCGGAGTCGGAGCGAAGCGGAGACGACCGAGCCCGTCAGGGCGAGGATAATCGTTCCGGGCGCGCCATTACCAAAAAGGGCTCACCGCAGGGTAGGCCTTTTTTCGTTGGCGCGCAGGCTACCGGTCGGGTGGTGCCTAGCGCCGCTTGGCCGCTTCCTCCTCGTAAGCCTTGCGGAATTCCTTCGCGAAGACTTCCATGAAGGCTTCATCGGAACCCTGGTTCACGCCAGAGAATTCCTTTTCGTATGCCCGCCAGAGCGCGGCATCGCGCTTGCCGGGCAGGATCTGGTCCAGCAGGCCCTTGCTTTCCACCCGGGCGCTGATTGCCTTGGGCGAAAAGCGGTCCAGCGTGGCCCGCAGCGCGCCCTGCATGGCGCGCAAGGTTGCCATCTGGTGCGATTGCAGATCGATGAAGGAATCCTCGATTGCGCGATCGGCACTCATGAAGCCGCGTTCGGGCGGGTTCAGCATCTGCGCCAGGGCCTGTTCCGGCGTGCGGGCAAACTTGATCGGGTTGTTGCCGTCGAATTGCAGGATTGTCGCCTGGGTGCCCAGTTGCGCCTTGGCCCGGGCCCGGGCCTCGACCATCACGACCAGGCCGTTGACCAGCGCCCGCAACATGGTGGCCATGCTGGCCAGCGTCGCGCCGGGATCGTTGCGCAGGTCAGCGCGGGAAAGACCCATCAGCGGCAGGATCTGCTCAAGGATCGCATCCGCGCTACCCCCGCTTGCAGCGGGGGCAGGCGCAGCAGACATTGGCGCGGCTGGAGCCGGTGCCGGTGCTGGCCCGGCCGCCGGCATCGCGGGGCTGGGCAGCGGACCGAGGGCATCGGCGCCGTTCGGTGTTGCCAGGCCCAGCGGATCAGGCGCCGCCGGTGTTGCCGCGACGCCAAAGCTGCTGCGCGACCAGTCAATCGAATGGCTCGCCGCCATTTCGCCCCAGATGTCGCGCCCTGCCGGGCTGGCCGCGGGAGCGGGGGCCTCGGCCGACCATGCCGAAGGTGCGGCCGCCTGCCAGTCGGCACCCGGGGTGGGTGCTCCCCAGGCTGGCGGGGCAGCGGGAGGTGGTGCTGCCACCGGCACCGATGCTGGTGCCGGTCCCCAACCGGATCCGCCCCCGGACGCGAGCGGCGCGGCGGGCGGTGGCGGCGCGGCAGCCGGGGCAAGGTGGGGCGGAGCCCAGTTGCCACCCATCAATCCGTCTCCCGCCAGCGGCGCCTTCGGCTTTGGCTTGCCCCAGTCGCTGCCCGCGCCAGGCGCGGTTTCGGCTGACTTGATTTCCTTCCAGCCGCCCCAGTTGCCCGAGGGGTCGGCACTGGGCGCAGCGGCGCCCGGAGCGGTCACGGCGATCTCGTATTGCCCGATGGTAATGACATCGCCAGTCGCCAGGCGGTGCGGCCCGGTCATCGCATTGCCGTTGATGATCGTGCCGTTGGTGCTGGTGTCGCGCAGTTGGTAGTCACCGCCGTCGAACCGGACTTCGCAGTGCCGCGAAGAGATGTAGTTCGACGGATCGGGCAGGGTCCAGTCCACCGTCGGTGAACGGCCGATGATTGCCCCGCGCCGGTCAAGCCGCAATTCGGTGGGCCCGCCGTCTGACAGGTTGGACACATTCCGCAGGGTCAGCACTAGGGTCATCGGTCGGCTTTGTCTCAACTGCTGGCGATACGATCGCCTTCGGTCACGGCAAAGCGCATCACTGCTTCGGGTTCCTTGCCGCGATAGGCAGTGGCAAGTATCGCAGCAGCAGCCAATCGTCCACACAATGTCGGATCGGGCTGGACCGGCTCGCAGTCTTCCGGGGCGATCGACCCGCCCGAAAAGAACACCGCAGCGGCCAGGAGCCGGGCTGGCGAGCTTTCCTCGTCCTGCTGGGCCAGGGCCCAGGTCTCGCGGCGGCGCGGCTCGCTTGGATCGGCCAGCCATGCCTTCACGCTCGCCAGGATATTGCGCGGCAATCCTGCCGCCGTGCCGGCGTGGGCAATGGTTTCGGTTGCCCACTGCACGGCCTCTAGGCGGGGCAGCGCGGCGCCAAGGTAGCCCACGGCCAGGTCCATCCGGTCTTCGCCCAGCAGTTCCGTGGTAAAGTAATCCTGGGGTGTCTGGTCAGACTTGGTCAGCGGCGGCATTTCTTCCGCGCACAGCGGCAGGACTTGCGCCGCCTCGGTCCAGGTCACTCGCAGCCAGCTCATTGCCGCATACCCCTCTCGTCATTTGCCGCGCCGGGCGGATCTGTGGCGCGGCGGCGCAAACCGGGTTGCCCCGGGAACCACGCCGCCGCCGGTTCAATTGATGAAGGTCATGCCGCCCTTCAGGGTGAGGGTGCCGTCACCCTTCACGGTGGTCATCGGCGATTTGACATCGACTGTTGCCGTGCCGGTAATCTTGATGCCGCTTGGCTCGATCACGATCTTCGATCCGCCGACCTTGAGCGTGATCTTCGATTTCGCGGTCATGGTGATCTCGGTGCCCGCATCGACGGTGATCGATTTCTTGACATCGAGCTTGTCGGTTTCCTTGATGTCGGTCTTGCGGGCACCGTCGATCTTGATCGTTTCGTGCCGCTTCACATACTCGTTGCGGTCACGGCCGATCTTGATCTCCTGATCCAGCCCGATGTGATGGCTTTCCTTGTAGCGAACGCGGATGTTCATATCGCGTTCGGCGTGCAGGAAGACCTCTTCGGACCCGGCCTTGTCCTCGAAGCGCAATTCGTTGGCCCGCACATCCTCGACATCCAGCTTTTCCGCGCCGGGCAGGTTGGACGTGGTATCGCTCTTGTAGCTCTTGGTCCGCCACAGCGCCCGGGTCTTGTGATCGGGCAGGGTATAGACCGGCATGTTCAGGCTGTTGAACACGCGGCCCACCACGATTGGCCGGTCCGGATCGCCGTGCAGGAAGTCGACGATCACCTCATGCCCGACGCGCGGCAGGATAATGTTGCCAAGCCCGCCGGTCTGCGAAACGCGGATCCAGCAGGTGCTCGATTCGCCAGGAGAGCCGGAGCGGTCCCAATGGAACCGCACCTTCACCCGGCCATACTTGTCGGTATAGATCTCCTCGCCCTTTGGGCCGGTGATGATCGCCGTTTCAGGGCCCTTCACGACCGGGCGGGGTACCGTTGCCAGCACGTGCCACTGGGTCTTGGCCAGCACCGCTTCGACAAAGACGCTGCTGCCACCCGAGTCGCCGGAGCTGCGTTCCTGCTCGACCGAGGAAACATGATGCGTTCGGGTGATCATGTATTCCTTGTTGAACCGGTCCTGCTGGTGTTCGCTGAGCTTGAATGTCGCCCCGCAGGATAGCGCCAGCGACTGGCTGTCACCCGAGAAGACCTGCCGGTTGGCGCGCATGGCATCAAGCATCGACTGGCTGAAGGGGGTGCCGACCGCAGTGGTCTGGTACCGGCCGGGGAAGTTGTAGACCTCGTTGGCATCCAGCTGGTGCGCCTGGCTGGCCGCGACCGATACCTGCAAGGGCGCATCGGCCTTGGTGAAATTGAAGTCGCGCAGGGTCACCTTGGCTTCGCCACCCGATCCGACGCGCTCGGTCCAGCGGCTGATGTAATCCTTCCGGCCGGCAACAATCGCGGTGGACGAGGCGTTACGCACGGCATCGGCATGCTGGTTGTAGCGAAGCTTGGCCGGCTTGCCCGGCTTGTGCGAGGTCGGCGCCTCGCACAGGATCATCTCATGCTTGTCGGACTTGTGACTGTAATAGTAATAAATGCCTTCTTCTTCGAATAACCGGGTCACAAAGGCGAAGTCGCTCTCCCCGTACTGGACACAGTACTCGCGCGGCGCGCGGCTGCGCTGCAGATTGGCATAATCCACCTTGGCAGCGGGATAGCGGGCAAAGATCGCCTTGGCGATGTCGATGACATTCTTGTCCTGGAAGATACGGAAATCAGCAGTATGCGCCATGAAATAGGTCCAGGGCCGCAACCCAAGCCGATAGTGATAGCCATCGTGCTGTTGTGAAATGAACTCACCTTCCACCAGAAAGCCATGGAAGTAGCGCTGCAGCTCATCTTCCTCGGACAGCGTAATCGCCGCCGGTTTGCCAAGGTGCGGCAATAGATCGACTTCGCCATGGGCGGCAACGATGTCCACTGAAATAGCGAACGGACGTCCAAGCGCTTCCGTTGCTTCTACGCGACGAATCGAAACCTGTTCGCCGCCCAGATCGATCGAGAGTTTTGTTTGTCGGCCAGCCATTGTCTCTCCCCCGGCGACTTGCAGTTCTGCTATGATCGAAAAGCGAGCACCGTGATCTGAATCACGGCAGAGGCTAGTGCTAGAAGTTAGCTGTTGCAACTACAGGGTGGTTAATAGCCTTGCTTGTCTTCGACTATGCAGCATTATGCGATACCAGACTCGTACGAGTCGCGATTTGGATGGAATAGAATCATGATGCGATTCAGAACTTTCATTACGGGTGCTGCGCCGCTGGCCCTGCTGGGCGGCCTGGTGGCAATGCCTGCCAGCGCGGCGGATGAGCCTTTGACCCCGTACGAACAGAGTTTGGCATGCAAGTTCAGCCAGACCTGCGACCCGGAAACGCTGCGTACTTACGAAGACAACTCCGACTCCGAACAGGATGGGGTGATCGTGGGCGAAGAGGCTCCGTTCAACGTGTTCACCAGCGGGAAGGCGCAAGCAGCTCCCGCGGCCAATCGCTCGGCCTCGACCGCCAGCGCAGGCGCGGGGCCGCGACTGTATACGGGTGCCCGCGCCGCGCCACGCGTCGCCGCCTCGACTGTTCGCACGCAAGGTTACCGGACCGAGGTCGTCAGGCAGAGCCGTTCGCCGGTTCGCAAGAATGCGGCAGACATGTCGGTGTTCTTCGGCAACGCCTCGGCTGAGGTTGACGCTGGCAGCCGGGGTGAAATCAGCGCCTGGGCCAATGTCCTCAATTCGCCGGCCTTTGCGGGGACTGCGATCCGCATCGAAGGGCACACCAACGCGGTGGGTGGCCGTGAGTACAACCTTGACCTGTCCCAGCGTCGCGCTGAAGCGGTCAAGCAGCTGCTGATCAGCCGCGGTGTATCGCCGAGCCGGATCGAGGCGGTCGGCTTTGGTTTTGACAAGCCCCGGGCAACCAATCCGCGCGATACTTCGAACCGGCGCGTCGAGATTGTGAAGACAAACTGATCCGTTCAAAGCCCGGCACGACGCGCCGGGCTTTGTTTTTCCCGTCGTGGCAAGGGGTTGCGACGGGATAATAATGTAAGACCTTGGGGGAGTGGCTGTTGAGCGACCTGGAAACCTTGTTGGCCCCAGTGTCCGACGATGATCCGGTAGGGCCAGACCTCGATTCCGATCCGGAAATGGTCGAAATTCGCAATGCTTTCGAATCCGGATTTGCTGATGACGACGATGATGCCCCGGCGGTAAACTGGGGCAGCATTGTCGAGCGCTGCGAGGCTCTGCTCGGACGCTCGAAGGATATCTGGATCGCCGTCTACATGATGCGCGCCGCGGCAAAGGCGGATCGACTGGCCGACGTGCTGACCGGCGCGCAAGTCCTGGTCGGTCTGGTCGAGCAGTACTGGGACAAGGTTCACCCGCAACTGGAGGAATGGGGGATCAACGCCCGCATCACGCCGGTTGCCTCGCTTGGTACGATCAAGGAATTCGTCAATCCGCTCAAGCGGATCACCTTGCTCGCTCACCCGCGGCTTGGCCGTTACAGCGGGGCCGATTTTGCGCGGTTTGAGCAGAATGGCGACGGCGAGAACGACTTTGGGATGTTCAAGGCCGCGCTCAACGATGTCGACCAGGCCGAATTGCGCGAGGCGATGGCGGCTTTTGAAGCGCTGGAAGATGCGCTCAAGCAGGTTGACCGGACTTTCATGTTCAACGCCGATGGCGATGGGCCCAATCTGCAGAATACCTATCAGGCGCTGGGGGAAATCCGTTCCAGCATGGCTTTCCATGTCGGCGACGATCCGAGCCGGGCTGATGACGCCGGTACTTCCGAAAGCGACGGCGCGGGCTATGCCGATGAGCCGCAAGCTGGCGGGGGTGGCAAGCTGACCGGGCGGGTCGAGAGCCGCGATGACGTGATCCGGGCGCTTGATGCGATCGCTGATTATTATCGCCGCAAGGAACCGAGCAGCCCGGTCCCGGTGGTACTGCAGCGTGCCCGTGAATGGGTCGCGCTCGATTTCCTTTCGATCCTCAAGGATATTGCGCCTGGCAGCATGGACGATGCGCGGCGCGTTCTTGTTTTTGCTAAGGAAGAACAGTCAAACAGCTGGGAGTGAGCCGGGTTTTTCAATCCGGTTGCATGAAGTTGAGTTAACAGTCATGATGTTTCGAACTCAAAGGGGGTTCTATGTCTAGTGGGAAGAGCGGACAGCGGTTCATCAAGGAAAATCGGGCTCCGCGCGTCCATATCGAATACGAAGTCGAGACTTTCGGCGCATTGCAGAAGGTCGAGTTGCCGTTCGTGATGGGTGTGCTCTCGGACCTGTCCGGCAAGAGTCATGTCGAAAAGAAGCCGCTCGACAAGCGCGACCTCGTCGAGTTCGACATGGACAATTTCGAGCAGCGCATGGCGGCGATCGCCCCGCGTGCGGCGTTCAACGTCGAGAACACGCTGACGGGTGAAGGCAAGCTCTCGGTCGATCTCGAATTCAAGTCGATGGAAGACTTCTCGCCGGGTCAGGTCGCCAAGAATGTGCCGGCCTTGGCCAAGCTGCTTGAAGCCCGCGACCAGCTGGCGGACCTGATGAGCTACATGGATGGCAAGGATGGCGCGCAGGACCTGCTCGACAAGGTGCTTAACGACCCCGAGCTGATGAAGTCGCTGGCTTCGGCGCGCAAGCCCGGTGCCGACGACGCTGCCAAGTCCGAGGAATAAACCGCAGCCAAGCGCTGCCAGAACTGGAGTTGCCGCAATGGCGCAAGAGCCGCTGCAGAAATCGAATGCCCCCGCCGCCGAAGCCATCGCGCTCGATGATTTCGCTTCGCTGCTGCAAAAGGAATTCAAGCCGGGCGACGAAGGGCGTGCCAACCGGATCGAGGAAGCGGTCAAGACGCTGGCTCAGCAGGCCCTGGCCGATACCGCCGTCATCGGTGAAGACGTGTTCGCCACGCTCGATTCGATGGTGTCCGCGCTCGACCGCAAGCTGTCGGAGCAGATCAACCTGATCCTGCACCACCAGGAGTTCCAGTCGCTTGAATCGGCTTGGCGCGGTCTTTCCTACCTCGTCTACAATACCCCGACCGGCAAGGATCTGAAGATCCGCGTCATGAACATCGGCAAGGATGAATGCCGCCGCATGTTCCGCGAGTATCGTGATGCGCGCTGGGATCAGAGCCCGCTGTTCAAGAAGATCTACGAATCCGAATTCGGTCAGCTGGGTGGGCAGCCTTACGGTGCCTTCGTCTGCGACTATCAGTTCGATCACTCGCCGTCCGATCTCGACGTGCTCAAGGGCCTCGCCAAGATCGGGGCAGCAGCCCACGCACCGTTCATTTCGGCCGCTTCCCCCAAGCTGATGGGCATGGAAAGCTGGACCGAACTGTCCAATCCGCGCGATATCTCCAAGCTGTTCGAGGCTTCTGACTACGCTGGCTGGCGCGGTTTCCGCGCCTCGCAGGATAGCCGTTATGTTGCGTTGACCGCGCCGCGCTTCCTGGGCCGCGTGCCCTATGGCGAAAAGACCAACAAGATCGACGAATTCGGGTTCGAGGAAGAAACCGGCGGTGATCACGACAACCACCTGTGGGTCAATTCGGCCTATGCGATGGGCGTGCGGATCACCGATGCCTTCAAGACCTATGGCTGGTGCACCCGCATCCGGGGCGTTGAATCCGGTGGTACGGTGGAGGGACTGCCCACGGCAACCTTCCCGACCGACGATGGCGGCGTGGATATGAAGTGCCCCACCGAGATCGCGATCTCCGACCGGCGCGAGGCGGAACTTTCAAAGGCCGGTCTGCTGGCCCTGATCCATCGCAAGAACACCGACCAGGCGACCTTCATCGGGGCCCAGACCTGCTATCAGCCCAAGGCCTATGATGATCCGGCGGCCACGGCGAGCGAGAACCTCTCCGCCCGTCTGCCGTACATCTTCGCCAGCTGCCGGTTTGCCCACTACCTGAAGTGCATGGTGCGCGACTGGGTGGGCGGAACGCGCGAGGCGCCGCAGTTGCAGTATGACCTGAACCGCTGGATTTCGCAGTTCATCGACGGCAACCCGGAGAGCTCGACCGAGCAGGACAAGGCCAAGATGCCGCTCAAGGCGGCCCAGGTCGAAGTCATCCCGGACGAGGAGAACCCAGGTTTCTACAAGGGCAAGTTCCTGTTCGTTCCCCACTACCAGCTGGAAGGGATGGACGTTTCGCTGAGCATGGTTTCGCGCCTGCCGGGCGGCAAGGGCTGACCTATCTTACTGATTTTAGACGGATAAAAACAAGAACAGTGGGACGCGCCAACCACACCAAGGAGATCTGTTATGGCAACTGACATGTTCCTCAAGCTTGATGGTATCAAGGGCGAGTCGCAGGATAGCAAGCACGGCGAGGAGATCGAGATTTCGTCGTTCAGCTTTGGCGTGCACCAGATGGGCTCCGCCTCTTCGGGCGGCGGCGCGGGCACCGGCAAGGCGAGCTTCGATGACCTTCACGTGACCAAGAAGGCCGACAAGGCCACCCCGATCCTGATGCAGAAGAGCGCCACCGGCGAACACATCAAGACCGCGATCCTCACCGTCCGCAAGGCCGGCAAGGACCAGCAGGAATACTACGTCATCAAGATGACGGACCTGATCGTCTCGGGCGTGACCAACATGGGGACTGACGGCGAAGTGCCCAGCGAACAGGTTTCGCTGAACTTCTCGTCGATCGAGTTCACCTACAAGGAGCAGAAGGCCGACGGTTCGCTGGGCGGTACCACGAAGTTTGGCTGGGACCTCAAGAAGGTCAAGCCGATCTAATCGGTCTGCACGGCTGTGGCTTCCGATCCCCACGAGCTGCTGCGGCTTGGGGATCTCGGCGGCGCGCGTCTCGCGCTCGTCGAGATCGTCAAGACCCGGCCGAACGATGCGCAGGCGCGTATGTTCCTGTTCCAGCTGCTTGCGCTGCTGGGCGAATGGGACAAGGCGCGCCTGCAGCTCACCACGCTGGCCCAGCTTTCGCCTGAGGCGCAGATGCTCTCGGTGGCCTATGGCCAGGCGATCGAGGCCGAAAAGGTTCGCGCCGCGGCCTGGAGCGGAACGGCTCCGGTCCACGTCCACGCCGCCAGTTCCGGCTGGCCGATGCAATTGGCCGAGGCGATCGGTGCCATTGCCCGCGGTGCCATCGCCGAGGGTGAGGCCCTGCGCGACGCCGCCTTTGCCGAGGTCGGCGATACCCCTGGTGAGGTCGATGGCATCGCTTTTGACTGGGTCGCCAATGCCGATTCCCGGCTTGGTCCGACATTCGAAGCGATCATCGGCGGGGTCTGGGGGATCGTACCATTCGAACAGGTGATCTCGATCACCAGTTCAGGCGTGCGCGACCTGCGTGACATCGTCTGGTACCCGGTCGAGATCGCGCTGCGCTCGGGGCATTCCATCGCCGCAATGCTGCCGGGGCGCTATGCCCTGACCGAACAGGCCGGGACCGAGGCGGAAAAACTGGCACGCGCGACTGATTGGGTCGAAGGCGACAATGGCACCGAAGCGCGTGGCCAGCAGCTGCTCATGCTGTCGGGAGGGGAGGAGCTTGGCCTGCTTGACCTCCGCAAGATGACCTTCGCGTGATCCATGCGGCCCCGCGTCAATCCCACACTCTTCGACAAGCTGGTTTCCGACACTGAAATTCCCGGACTGCACGATGACACGCCAGGTGCCGAGGTGACGCGGGAGACGCTGCGGCGCTTCTCGGTTGCACGGATCGAGCGGTTCAACGAGGACGCCTTGCGCGGCACGGTCCGGCGCGATCTGGGCTGGCTGTTCAACACGACCAACCTGGCATCGGTGGTGGACCTTGACCGCTATCCCCATGTCCGCTCGTCGGTGCTGAACTATGGCGTGCCGGCCATGTCGGGTCGGGCGATGACGCATCGATCGATCCAGCAGCGCGCGCGGGAAATCCGCAATGCCATTCTCACCTTTGAGCCGCGCTTTGACCCGGATTCGCTGATGGTGGAGGCGGCTGACGGGGCCGAGCGCGAGAACTCCATAACCTATGTGATCAATGGCGATGTCAGCAGCGCGGTCAACGCGATGCCGATGATGCTGAAGACCGATGTGGACATCGACTCCGCCTCGATCACGGTGCGGGAGTAATCGCCGTGGATCCGCGCCTGTTCGATGCCTATGAGGCCGAGCTGGCCTATCTGCGGGAAACCGCGCGCGAATTCGGCGAAGAGAACAGCGCCGTTGCCGCGCGGCTGGGATTGAAAACGCCGACCGATCCCGATCCCTATGTCGAGCGCCTGCTTGAAGGGGTCGCCTTTCTGGCCGCGCGGGTCAGCCTGAAGCAGCAGGATCAGTTTCCCGAGTTTACCCAGCACCTGCTCCACGCGGTTCAGCCGCATTATCTCGCGCCGACGCCGTCGATTTGCATCGCCGGGTTCGAACCGCAGGATGGCGATCCGGCGCTGGCGACCGGTCAGGTGATTCCGCGCGGGACCGAACTGATCGCAACCGTGGAAGACGAGGCCCGCACGCCGGTGAACTTTCGCACCGGTCATGCGGTTACGCTTTGGCCGTTGAAGATTGCGGAAGTCGAGTTTCTCGGCTCGCGCGCCGCCGTGGCGCCATTCGCGGCTGCGGCCGGGGTGCGCGCCGAATGCGGCATCCGGCTGCGCTTTGCGGCGACGGCTGGCCTGAAGCTGTCGCAACTCGCGATTGATGAGTTGCCGCTCTATCTTGACGGGACGGAGGCCGTGCCGGGCGAACTGTATCGCCAGATCATCGGTCAATGTGCCGCGGTCATGGCGCGCCCGGCAGCTTCGGCCGCCGGAACCGGGGGCTGGATCGACCTGCCGAAGCCCAGCCAGGTCGGGTTTGCCGATGATGAGGCTCTCCTGCCGGAGGAGTTGCGCTCGTTCCGGGGCTATCGCCTGCTGTCGGAATACTTTGCCTGCCCCGAGCGCTTCCTGTTCGTGCGGCTGCATGGTCTCGCCAAGGCTTTTGCCGATTGCGAGGAAAACTGCGATATCGTCCTTCTGTTCGATCGCCCGTCCAGCTTCCTCGACGGTGCAATCGAGCCGAGCAACTTCCGCCTGTTCGCCAGCCCGGCAATCAACCTGTTCGAGAAGCAACTCGGTCGGGTGCAGGTCGATCCCTACAAGCATGAATTCCATGTCCAGCCCGACCGGACCCGGCCGCTGGACTTCGAGGTTTTCCGCCTGCTCGACGTCAAGGCCTATAGCCGCGACGGAACGGAGGGGCGGTCGGTCGCGCCGCTCTATGCCTTTGGCGCGCTGCTCTACGATTGGCGCGATGCGCTGTTCTATACCACGCTGCTGCGGCCGCGCCGCTTGTCGCAGCGCGAGCAGCGGCTGCGCAGCCGAACCGACTACACCGGCACCGAAACCTGGATCAGCCTGACAGCGCCCGGCAATGCCGAGCGGCTCGATGCGATCAACGAACTGGGCGTGCGGGCGCTCGTGACCAACCGCGAACTGCCCGAAATGCTGACTTTCCGGGGCGATCACCATTTTACCGGATCAGGGCTCCCGGTTCGGACAATCAGCATCCTGCGCTCACCGACGCGGCCCCGTCCGCCGCTGGGGCTGAACGATGCGGCCTGGCGCGTGATTGGTCATCTGACGCCCAATTATGCCTCGCTGGTGGCGGGCGAGAACGATGATCCGGGCGCCCTGCGCAACCACCTGGCGCTGTATGGCCGGCAGGACGATGCCCATCTGCGCCGCCAGATCGATGGAATCCTCTCGGTCCGCAGCCGGCCGATCAGCCGCCGCGTGCCCGGGCTGGATCGCAGTGCGGTGGCGCGCGGGCGCTGCATCACGATCAAGCTGGACGATGCCTCCTTCGACCAGTCGCGCATATTCCTGTTCAGCGCGGTGCTCGAGCGGTTCCTGGCCGAATTCGTGACGATCAACAGCTTTACCGAATGTCATTTTGAATCCCCTCTTGAAGGAAGCCTGGTGCGATGGCCCCCCCGGATCGGACGGCAGCACACCATCTGAGCTACCTTGCGCCCGCTGCCGAGGCAGTGAAGCGCTGGGGGCTGTTCCCGCTGTTGCGGCGGCTGGAGGCGCTGGCCCGGCCGCTGCCGCGGATCGGCAAATCCAAGCTGCCGTCGCAGAACGTGGTCGAACTGGGGCAAAGTCCGCAGCTCGGTTTTACCGGGTCAACCGTTGCCTCGATCGGCACGCGCAACGGGCGGGCTGCGGTATCGAACAACGCGATCGGCCTGCTCGGTCCGATGGGGCCCATGCCGCTGCATCTGACCGAATATGCCCAATACGAGGCGCGCTATGCCAAGGAACGGCCGTTTGGCCGGTTCCTCGATCTGCTGTCGGGCCGGATGATCCAGTTCTTCTATCGCGCCTGGGCCGATAGCCAGCCGGTCGCGCATCTCGATCGGCCCAAGGACGATCGTTTCGGCGAGTATCTGGCGGCCCTGTCCGGCGCGCGCGAAGGGGCGGCGAAGAACAGTGCCTTCCCGGCACAGGCGCGGCTGCATTATGCCGGGTTCTTCGCCTCGCGCCGCAGCGCCATCGGAATGCAGGATGCGTTGTCGCACCTGTTGCAGCAGCCGCTGGTAATCCGCCAGTTCCAGCCGCGCTGGCAGACGATCGAGCCGGCTGACCGCTCGTGCCTGGGCCGCGGCTTTTCGACCCTTGGCGAAGATGCCATCCTGGGTTCGCGGGTCCGTACCGTGACCGATGCGTTCCGCGTTGAAATCCGGGCGCAGTCCTATCGCGATTACCTGTCGCTGATGCCGACGGGTAACCGCTTTGCCATAGCGGCCGAGGCGCTTGATGCCTTCGCGCCGGGACATCTTGAATGGGACATGGCGGTGGAACTGCGGGCCGATCTGGCTCCGCCGCTGCAATTGAATGGCAAGGGACGGCTGGGCTGGACGAGCTGGCTGGGCCGCGATCCCGATCGCACCATTCGCAATGACGCTCACCTTCGGCGCAGTTCGCGTCAGGTTCAGCGCCGCAAGAGCAATCCAAACACCGGGGGAATGCAAGCATGACCGAGATTTCGCGGGCGTCACTGTTCGGCCGCCTCAACCCGACGGCGCTGAAGGCGATCGAGACGGCCACCAGCTTCTGCAAGATGCGGGGCAACCCCTATGTCGAGCTGCTGCACTGGCTGCATGTGCTGCTGCAGGAGCCGCGCAACGACGTCGGCGCGATCCGCAGCGCCTTTGCGATCGATGATACCAAGCTGGCGCGCGATCTGGTCGCCGCGCTGGATGCCCTGCCGCGCGGGGCCAGCGCGATCTCCGATTTTGCCCCCCAGATCGAGGAGGCGATCGAGAAGGGCTGGATCTATGCCTCGCTCCAGTTCTCTGCCAGCCGGGTGCGGACCGGCCACCTGATCTTCGGCATGCTGAAAACGCCGACGCTCAAGAACGCGCTGTTCGGGATTTCGTCCGAATTCCGCAAGATCCAGGTCGAAAAGCTGGGCAACGAGTTCGAGCAGATCTGTTCCGGTTCCACCGAGACCACCCAGGTCGATGCTGGTCCGGTCGCTGGCGGCGGTGGGGGCGATGCCGCCGCCGGGCCGGTCGGCGAGGGTGAAGCGCTGGGCCGCTTCTCGATCGACCTGACCGAAAAGGCCCGATCGGGCGAGATTGACAAGATCGTCGGCCGCGATGCGGAGATCCGTCAGGTCGTGGATATCCTGCTGCGCCGGCGTCAGAACAACCCCATCCTGGTTGGCGAGGCCGGGGTGGGCAAGACCGCCGTGGCCGAAGGCTTTGCCCGCCGCATCGTCGATGGCGATGTGCCCCCCGCGTTGCAGGGCGTTACGGTCCGCTCGCTCGATATCGGCCTGCTCCAGGCCGGGGCATCGGTAAAGGGCGAGTTCGAGAAGCGCCTGCGCCAGGTGATTGACGAAGTGGAATCCAGCACCAAGCCGATCATCCTGTTCATCGACGAGGCTCACACCCTGGTGGGCGCGGGCGGGCAAGCCGGGACGGGCGATGCCGCCAACCTCCTGAAGCCTGCCCTGGCGCGTGGCCGGCTGCGCACCATCGCGGCCACGACCTATGCCGAGTACCGCCAGTACTTCGAAAAGGACCCGGCGCTGACCCGCCGGTTCCAGACGGTCGACGTCGGTGAACCCGATACCGACAATGCCATCGCCATGCTGCGCTCGGTGGCACCGATGATGGAAAAGCACCACGATGTGGTCCTGCTGGACGAGGCGGTTGAGGCGGCGGTCAAGCTGTCGCAGCGTTATGTGCCGGCCCGGCAGTTGCCCGACAAGGCGGTCAGCCTGCTCGACACGGCCTGCGCGCGCGTGGCGGTGTCGCAGCATGCGGTGCCGGCCCAGGTCGAGGATCGGCGGCGGCGCGTCGAACTGCTCGAGGTGGAGCGCGAGATTGCCGCTCGCGAACAGGCCGGGCAGTACCGCGACGACGACCGCGTGGCCAAGATCGACGAACTGCTGGTCGAGGCCTGCGCCGCGCGCGACGAGGCCGAAGCCAAGTGGGAAGGCGAAAAGGCCGCCCTGGTTCGCGTGAAGGCCGCGCGCGATGCCCTGGCGGCAGCCGCCGCGGCTGTTCCCGAAGGTGGCGAGGAAGCTGCGCCGCTGGCGGATCCCGCGGCCCTCAAGGCCGAACTGGACGCTGCGCTGGCGGCGATGAAGGAAGCCCAGGGCGATGCGCCGATGGTGTTCGGCGTGGCCGATGCCGATGCCGTGGCGAGCGTGGTCGGAGACTGGACCGGCATCCCGGTCGGCCGGATGGTCAAGGACGAGATTGCCTCGGTCCTGACCATCGCCGACCAGCTGAAAGCCCGCGTGATCGGTCAGGACGATGCGATGGATGCCATCGCCAAGCGCATCCAGACCAGCCGGGCCAAGCTGGACAACCCGAACAAGCCGGTCGGCGTGTTCATGCTGTGCGGCCCGTCGGGCGTCGGCAAGACCGAGACGGCGCACGTCCTTTCGGAACTGCTCTATTCGGGCGACGACAGCCTTATCGTCATCAACATGAGCGAGTTCCAGGAAGCCCATACCGTCTCGACGCTGAAGGGCGCTCCGGCGGGCTATGTCGGTTACGGGCAGGGCGGGGTGCTGACCGAGGCGGTGCGGCGCCGGCCCTATTCGGTGGTGCTGCTTGACGAGGTCGAAAAGGCCCACCCGGACGTCCACGAGATGTTCTTCCAGGTCTTCGACAAGGGCTTCATGAATGACAGCGAAGGCCGCTTCATCGACTTCAAGAACACCCTGATCCTGCTGACCAGCAACGTCGGGACCGAGCTGATCACGACGATGAGCGAGGACGAGGAAATGAAGCCCAGCACCGAGGCCCTGGCCCAGGCGCTGCGGCCCGATCTGCTCAAGACCTTCCCGCCCGCGCTGCTGGGGCGCCTGATCGTGCTGCCCTATTATCCGCTGTCGCCCTCGATGCTGCAGGGCATCGTGAGGCTGCAGATGGCCCGGATCGTCAAGCGCTTCGAGGAGAACCACGGCATCGTGTTCAGCTATGGCCAGGACGTGGTCGACCTGATCGTCTCGCGCTGCAACGAAGTGGCGAGCGGCGGGCGCGTGATCGACGCGATCCTGACCAACACGATGCTGCCGGAAATCTCGGTCCAGCTGCTGGAGAAGCAGATGGGCGGAGAGCCGATCCAGTCAATCGACGTCACGGTCGACGGCGATGGTTTTGTCTACAAGTTCGGGTGAGGGAGGGAGCTATGCCACTGTTTGACATGAAAAAGGTGTCGCGCGACGATCCCGCTTACAAGGCATGCCTTGCCGGCAGCGTGGCTGCCGGGGCGATTGTCGGCACCCAGGTTGGCGGAGCCGGGGCCCCGCTGACCATGGGCAGCTCGCTTGTGGCGGGCCCCCTGGCCGGTGCCGCTTGGGGCTTCGTTGCCGGATATCTGAGCTGTCCCTATCTGGTCCCCAAGGTTCGCAAGAAGCTGCAGGATGGCACCGAACTGTCGGAAGAAGATCTGGTTTCGGCAGTCGAGGCGATGGGTCAGTATTCCCATACCAAGGACGTGAAACAGGCATTGAGGCTCACAGCCTTGGCGCGATCGATGGCTCCTGCTTCAACCGAAGGCTCGTGCAGTGCGCCACCTTCCACCGCGAACCAGATTCGAACGGCTCTCAAGACGAAGAAGAAGTCGGTCTTTGCAACCTGAAGTGCGCGCGATTGCAGCGACGGCCTGATCAGTACGAACCCAAACCAGGGGTCGAACCGGTAAGTATCAAGGCACCTTGCCCTTGATGTTGTCGTTCTGCTTCACCTTCTCGGGCATGTTGGTCTTGAGGTGCTTTGCTTCCTTCTCGACCCGCTTCTTGTACCAATCCTGGGCCACATTGTAGTTTTCGAGGCCCTTTGCAGCCTCTTCCCAGTCACCCTTGGTCAGCGCGTTCCAGAAAGGTTTGATCACGGCTGTACGGTGCGCGCCAACCCCCTGGTGAAAGAAGCGTGAGAACAGCACTGTCTGCCAATTGCTGGGCAGATCCTTGAAGGCCGGTACGCCGGGCTTCCGGGCAGCGTTGTAAGCCGAAACGGCAGCCAGCAAGTGTTCCTGATGAATGATCTGGTCGAGTAGATTGGCCTCTTCAGCCGTAATCTTGGGAATTGGCGCGTTGATCTTCTTGCATTCCTCGATCACTTCGGCCCGATCCATGCCCTTGAAGCGCTTCCCGGCGAAGGGGGAGAGTTTCTTGTAGAGGTCGTCGGCCAGGCCGAGGCTTTTCAACTGGTCGGCCGACTTTTGCCCGACATCAAAGCCCGTGGCGATTGTCATGCCGCTGTTGCCAAGGATTACGCCCTTGGCGCTGCGATTGGAGAACGGGAAGTAACCGTGAAGATATTGCCCTCCCTCCCATTCGGCGAGGAACTCGAAGGCCACCCGAGTGCCGAGCTGGCCATTGACCGCAGCGTATATGGCAGGATCCGTCTTGCGCTTGGCAGGCGTGCGGCGTTTGCGGATCACCCACAGACTGCCATCGACCAGCCCGTCCACTATCAGCGTCCGCCGCGCCTCCTTGTCGGTAGCGGCGGTGCTGCCGCCAATTTCACGGGCAAGGGTAAGTTCTTCATGCTGGGTCAAGCCTGATCGCCTGGCGTCGATCAGGAGCTGGCTGGCCATTTCCTTGTTGCCAACCCGGTAAAGCAAGGGTCGCCACCGCTCGGGCAACATGCCGGTCCAGATGACATAGTCCTTCTTGCCAATCCTGAAGTCGGGAGCCCGCTTGGTGAGGGCCGCTATGACGCTATCCTGAAGGTCTTCCGGATCGTCCAGTTCGATCGCCATCGGGCGTTGGTAGCCAAGTTCTTCAGTCATGTTCGCCACCGTTCCTGACGATTGCCGGCCTTTTATGGTTCGACCTGTTCCGTGAACCCTGATCTCTTGCTGACTGTCGCCGAGAGCCCCAATCGTTGTTCGTAATTGCCGACTGAAGATGTCGCATGTGATTTTGTTTATCAAGCCATTGGCGCAGTTCCGATGTTAGTTCGATCGGGGTCAGGATCATTCGCAATGGCAAGTTGCATCAGGATCTGCATAACTGCTCACATTCAACAGTATTTATCCAAGAGCTCGCGACTTCATGTCCACTTCATACGATACGGTTGCCTATCCGTCGGCAACCTTTCCGCAGACCCATCCCGATCGGTTGGCGCTGATTGCAAGGCTGCATGGCCTGGCAGCTCCGGCAATTGATACGGCGCGCGTGCTGGAGATTGGCGGTGGTGACGGGTTCAACCTGATCGCTCTGGCTGCGGCCTGGCCCGGGGCGCAATTCCTCAACTTCGACCTGTCTGGCGAGGCCACCCGCCGGGGGCAGGCACTGGTTGCGGCCTCGGGCATGGGCAACGTCCGGGTCGAGCAGGCTGACATTCTGGAATTCGTACAGGCGGTCGAGCCGGGCAGCTTCGACTACGTCATTGCGCACGGCGTCTACGCCTGGGTGCCGCCGGTGGTGCAGCAAGCCACACTGGCGCTGATCGCCCGGGCGCTCGCGCCCGATGGCGTCGCCTTCGTCAGCTTCAACGCGCTTCCGGGTGGCCATGTGCGGCGGGTCATGCGCGACATGCTGCTGCATGAGCTGGCGGGGGTCGACGCGATCGCGGATCGGATCGCGGCGGCGCGCGCCTTCCTTGAAAGCACGGCGCAGCGCAAGGGCGATGACGATGCCGTCGTCACGGCGATCCGCGCCCAGGCTGTGGCCATGCTGGGGCGGCCCGACGCAGTGCTGTTCCATGACGAACTGGGCGAATGTTTCGAACCGGTTTCGTTGAGCCAGATTGCCGCCGATGCCGCTGCCCTGGGGCTCGAGTTTCTCGACGATTCCGGGCGCAATCGGCTGGGTGACGGGTTCCTGCCAACCGATGCAGAGGCCACTGCGGAGACGACGACCGCCGCGATCCTGCGCGCGGCGCAAAGTGACGATTACGCCGCCATGCGGTTCTTCCGGCAGGCATTGTTCGTGCATGCCGGCCGCGCGGTGGCACGGCGGCCAGTGCTGGACTGCCTGCGCGATTGCTGGGCAACCGGGCAATTCGCACCTGATCCGGACGGCGGCATCCGGGTCCAGGACACCACCTTCGCCCTGCGTGATGCCGGCCTGACGGAGTGGCTGCTGCGGCTGGGGCAGACCTGGCCGGAGTATCAGCCGGTTGCCGGCCTGGGCGATGATCCCGATCGGCTTGAAGCGCTGTACCGGCTCTTGCGAATGGGGCTGATCCACCTTTCGACCCGGCCCCAGCCGTTTGCCTTGACAGCGTCGGCCAGCCCGGAGGCCAGTCTGCTGGCCCGGGCCCAGCTCGCGCTCGGCTCGCCCCATGTCACCACGCTCCATTTCGAACAGATGAAGCTGGAGGATCCCGCCGCGCGCGGGTTGATCGCCGCGCTGGACGGGGTGACCGATCGCGCGCAACTGGAACAGGTCTGGGCGGCGCTGCCGCATGCGCCGGGCTTGCAGCTTGACCAGGCACTGGCGATGATCGCCGCCCAGCGCCTGTTGCGGGCCTGACGGTTCGCCCTAACCCGCCGACGGGGTGATGGCCGCTGCGCCAGATGCGGCGCCCGCGGGCGCATCGGGCACTTCATTGGCGATCCTGAACCACACCATGTCGGCCTGCCAGCCATTCTGTCGGGCAACGGACAGGAACTGGTCGCGCCAGGCCGAAGTGCGGCTCTGCGGCGGCGGAACAATCAGCTCGGGCTGCAGAGCCTGGCTGCTGAACACAACGAGCACGCCCACGAGTCCATCCAGGTTCTGCGCGATCTTGAGTGTGGCGGAACCATCGGGATTGATGGTGCCCGCCCCCTGGTTGGACAGGGCTTGCTGCAATTCATCGCGTGAGTGGACGAAGATGGCCGCTGTCGCTCCCGGATCGGGATCGATCCCGCCCAGGACAAGGTTGCTGCGCATCACATCGGGTGAAAGGTGGATTTGCGGCACGGCGGCGATTTGCCCGGCATTCGAGGAATCAGCGGGCTGCAGTTCGCGTTCGTACTTGGGCTGGTCGGACGCGATTTCTCCGGCGCGGCGCGACTTGATCGGGCGATAGGCATCCAGCAGCGGACAGACCGAGAGCGGGGCGGGCGAAACGTTCTCGAAATTGATCGCCGCCACTTTCAGACCAGCCTTGGACAGGGCATCGGAAATCGCCTTTTGCGCCGTGGCACTGTTGCCGGCCACCCCGCGGAACGTGACCGACAGGTTGCCATCGGCGAGGGTCGGGGCCTCCATGTCCAGCCAGGTGCATTCCAGCCCGGGCAACAGGCTGGCCATGGTCTGCTGCGCGGCATCCTGCGGCGATAGCGCTGCCGTGGCGGCTGGCTGCGCGGCGGAATCGTCATCGCCGCCACCAAACATCCCCACAGCGGCGATCAGCGCGACTGCGGCCAACGCTCCGCCAGCCACAGGCAGCGGTCGAGCGCGGACAAACGCCATCACCTTGTCGAGCAGGCCCGGTCCGCTTGGTCCTGCGGGCTTGTCTGCCGCGGGTTTGGCCCGGCCAGTCCCGGTCTGCGGCGGAGAAGTCGGAGCGGGTGCAGCCTGTACCCGATCGAGGGCGGCAATCACTTCGCTCATCGAGCGCAGGCGCTGCGCCGGATCGGGCGCCAGCATGGCCTGCAGCACCGGCTGAAGGGCTTCCGGCGCGCCTGAAACGTCGACGCCCGCGCGGCGCTTGTCGACGGCTTCGACCAGGGTCGCACCCATATCGGCATTGCGGCCCAGCGCCACCGCCAGGATGACGAGGCCCAGGCTGTAGACATCGCTCCACGGCCCGACGTTGCGCCCAAAGTCACCCAGCTGTTCGGGGGCGACGAAGGCCAGCTTGCCGGCAAAGCCATCGCCGACAATGGTCGCCTTGCCCGGGTCCAGATCCTTGGCAATCCCGAAGTCGATGATCCGGGGATTGCCGATGTCGCCGCCTTCGAGGATGACATTGTCGGGCGAGATATCGCGATGGACCGCGCCAAGTTCGTGGGCGACCCGCAGGCCATCGGCCAGCATCCGGGTCAGCGCGCGCAGGTTGGCGGCATCGCGCGGCACCTTGCCCAGCACGTCGGACAGGTTGGTGCCATCGATGTATTCGGTGACGATGTAGAGCACGCCAAGGCGCGGCTCCTGCGCCAGCAGGCGATAGGTCACCAGCGACCGGTGCGACAAGCGGGTCAGCGTGGTCGCTTCCTTGCGGAACATCGCCTGGACATTCGGATCGGCCGCCAGGGCCGGCAGGATCACCTTGATCGCGACGCGTTCATCCGGGTTGTTGACATTGATCCCTTCGTAGACTTCCCCCATTCCGCCGCGGGCGATGAAGCGGCGGACCTCGTAGATGTGGTTCAGCACGTCGCCGATCTTGATCTGCCCTCCGGCCGGCGGAGCGGCAGGCGCCTGGGCCGGCGGCGGGGCAGGGTCCGCCGGGCGCTGCGGCGCGGCGGCAGGCTCGGGCGCGGCCGCAGTGGGCTCGGGGGACGGCGGCGGAACCGGGATGGCCGAGGCCGCCGGGTTGAACGGCGCGAAGACGGTCTTGGGATCGACCGGATCCTGTTCGTCGGACCCGCTCATGGCTGGCCTCCTTCAGGCAGGGCCATCGGGCTTGCGAAGACCAGCTGGGTGGGTTCGTGCGCCTGGACCAGGATCACGGTAACATTGTCCCGCGCCCCGACTTCGAGGCAGCGCTGGATCAGCATTTCCGCCGCCTCGTTGAAGCCGTGTTCACGCAGCAGGCGGTGGATCTCATCGTCGCCGATCACGCCATGCAGACCATCGCTGCACAACAGGAACACGTCGCCGGATTCAATCTGGTCAGTGAAGCCTTCCAGTTCCAGCTCGGCCTCAACCCCGACTGCCTTGGCCAGGACATGGGACATCGGGTGATTGGCGGCCTCTTCCGGGGCAAGGATGCCGCGATCGACCATGGCCTGGACCTGGGTATGATCGCGCGTCAACTGGTAGAGCTGGTCACCGCGCAGCAGGTAGGCGCGCGAATCCCCCGCCCACAAGACGCCGAACTGACCGTCGGCCACGGCCAGTGTCACCACCGTCGAGCCGATCTGGGCGCCAAGTTCGGTCCCGCGTGCATGGATGGCGGCATTGGCGCGGTGGATTGCCGCCGCGCATTCGGCCACCAGGTTCTCAAGCCCCTGCGCATCGGGCAGTTCGGCAAAGGCATCGGCGATCTGGCGCGAAGCCCAATCGCCAGCCTCGTGTCCGCCCATGCCGTCTGCCACCAGCCAGACCTTCATTTCGGGCACGGCGGCAAAGGTATCCTCGTTGTGCTCCCGAACCGATCCACGATCGGTTCGGGCTTGCCACTCCAGACGGAATTGGCGTGCGGTCATGCGATCTGCTCCGTCACAGCGATCATCTCCAGCAGCAGGGTTTCGGGCAGGGTGCCCGACAAATGCGGGGCAGGGGCAGGCAGGCTGTCCCCGCCATCCAGCCACCAACCGGCGGGCGGTGGCTCGCTGGTCTCGGAATCGGCGGGCGCAGTAATTTCGCCGGCTTCCTGCCACAGCATATCGGCCGTCCACTGGCCGGGAATGGCAGCGAACAGCAGTTCCTCGCAGCCAGCGGCCAGATCGCGGGCGGCCGCAAGACTGCTCGCCCGCTGCGCCAGGAAAACCGGAAACAGCCGGCCTGCCTGATCGAGCGATGGCGCCAGTGCGCCGCCAAGGTATGATCCGCCGCGTTCGATGGCACAGCGCCAGGGCGGCGCGGCCAGGAACCGCTCCTCGAATTCGTGGTCAAAGCGTTCCATCGCGCGCTGCATCGCGCGGGAAATGGCCACGTCGAGATCGGCCTGCCAGGCATCGTCCATGCCGCGGGCGACAAAGTCCCCGTGCGCCGGAAGCTTGCCGAACAGGACCGCCGCGCTCATAGGCTGGCCGGGCAGCGGAATGACCAGACCCCGCCGCGGCTGAAAGGGTTCTTGGTACCGTTGACGGTGATCCGCAGCGTGGCCGACCGATCCCCGGTGCCGAAGGTCGCCAGGAACTGCATTTCGCCATTGTTCTTGCGGCGGGCCTTGTCGAACAGGCGGAACAGCGCCCAGGGGCCTTCCTCGGCCACTTCATCCAGCCGCTGTCCGCCGCGATAGAAGGTCACGTGGGCCTCGGGCGCGCCGGCCTGGGGCAGCCACTGCATCGCCTTGTCGCCGCGGTTGCCCGCATCGAAGCGATAACTGGTGCCGCCCGCGCCGAACTCGATTGCGTCAACCCCGCCGCCCATGCTGTCGAGTGCAACCTTGTAGGGCAGTCCGCCCAGCAGCAGGTCGCGGATTGCCGGGGCTTCGGCAAACTGTTCGGCGCTGGCCGGATCGAGTTGCGCCGCTACCGGATCGTCCATCCGCCAGCGCCAAACCGGCCCAGCGGTGTCCATCATCGGCATCAGCCGTTCGCGCACGAAGCTGTCCAGCAGGCCGCCATTGCCGAACAGGCGCACCACTTCGGGTACGCTTGCGTCAGCCCCGGCGGCTGCAAAGAAAGGGTAGCGGTCTTGGACCACCCCCTGACATGCTGGCAGCACGTTTGTGGCATAGGCCTGCGTTACCGCCCCCTGGATCGCCGAGGTCTGCGCCGATGCGCCGCCCTTGGCGGTTTCGGTGACGAAGGATTGGAGCATCGGCGGTGCCGTGGCCCCGGCCGACTGGACCCCGGCGGTGCCTTGCGCCATCTGCGCCTGGACCGCATCGCCAGCACCGCCAATGGTTGCCGTCCGACCGGCCAGCACGGATTGACCGGCCCCGCGCACCGCATCGATGAACTGGTCGATGGGCGCGGTCGCCTTGCCATCGCCGACATAGGTATGGAGATCCTTGAAGTACCGCGAGATCTCGGTTCCGGCGTCTGTGGTCGCTCCTGCTGTTGGCAGCAATTGCGCCGCTTCACCCAGCTTTTGGGTAATGCGCTGGGCCACCATGCCGGTGGCGGCAGTGGTGCCGCCAGCGAACTGGGTGTTCTTGCGCACTTCCAGCAGGATCATCTTCCACGGCGACGGGGCCTTGATGAAGGCGCCATAGGCGGTCAGATCGCTGAAATAGGCACCCGGCGTCATCGCAGCGATCACTGCTTCCCATTGCGCGATGTATTCCCGCGCATAGGCTGCCGCGACCCCCGGCTTGACCGAGGCGATCTGGGCCCGGATCGACGAGGTGTCGGCATCGCGGCCCAGGACCCACAGATCGGCTTCCAGGTCCTTTTGCACTGTAATGATACCCGGCTGGTAGATCTTCTCGAACCCGCCGCGAGTGAAGAAGAAGGGCACCTGCAACTGCATCACGGCAGTGGGATTGGCGAAGGCCGCCGCATCCCCGCTGGTGATCACATTGGAAGCGGCCCAGGGCGCGCCCGACTGGGCCATCGCGTTCTGACGCAGGATCGCATAGGCGCGTTCAGCCACCGACATCGATTGCACCGCAACCCGTGCCGCCGAAACGACATTGCCATCGAGCGGTGCCTGCCGGCCGGGCCAGACGCTGGCCATGTTCGGATCCTCGAGCAAGGCATCGAGGTGCAGCGCCAGCCGCTTGCGCACGTCGGCTCGGTCTGGTCCGGGGAAGGACGCTGTCGCCCAGTCAACCTGTGCCCAGGATTTCACCGCCCCGGCGTCGATCCCGTTCGGGCGTTGCCCGCCGAGCATCAGGTAGACCTTGAGCGGTTCATAGACCTGCATGGGATTGGCGATGTTCTGGCGGATGGCCTCTTCAGAGCGCAGCAGCAGGCGCGGCAGCAGGATCCGACGCAGACCGTCACGATAGGCTTCCTCGGCCTTGGCGGCATGACCGGACTGGAACAGGCCGAAGCGCATCGACCACGGCGGCCCGCCGGCCGTGCGATCGCCATAACCCTGCGCCAGGGCGCGCAACTGGTCCAGCGCGGGCAGGGCTTCCTCAAGGCTGGCATCGCTGGAACTGACCTGGCGCAAGTCGATCCCGCGTTCCTGGATCGTCTTCTGGACTTCACCCGCCTGGGTGGTGAGCTGATCCTGCAAACCCATGTTGCGATAAGTGCTGATCCCCCAGAGCACCAGCGTCAGCAGGCTGAGGCCCGCAATCGCGCCGATCGCGGCGACAAGTCTGGTGCGCAGCCGCAGCCGGGCCTTGGGATCGAGCTGGACCAGCCCGGCTTCGGCGAAGATCACTTCGCCGAGCAGGCGGTTCAGAAAGTAGGCCTTGCCGCCTCCGGAAGGTCCGCCGATGTTTGGCTGATCGAATACGTCGGCCACTCCGGCCAGCAGCCGATCCAGCGGCGCGCCGCTTTGCACCCCGCTGGTGAAGTAGATCCCGCGCAGGATGCCACCCGCCGGGTCATTCCCGCTGAAGGCGCCTTCCACCAATCGTACCAGGCGCGAGCGCAGGGTGTTGATCTGGGCCGGGAAACCCAGGATCAGGCTGCGGCGCTGGGGATCGGCTTCTTCCGACAGCCGTTTGGCCTGCCGGTCGCTGACCGATTGGGAAATGTCGTCAAAGGCGGCGGCGATGCGATCGGGGTTTGGCGGCCCGTCCTCGAAGCGGAAGGTATGGCCCATCACCGCGCGGCGGCCCTCGACATCGAGATCTTCGAAGAACTCGACGAAACCGGCGACGAGGTCGGACTTCGTGACCAGCAGGTAGACCGGGGCAGACACTTCAAGGCCGGCCCGGATTTCCGCGAGCCGCCGCCGGATCGTGACGGCGTGATTGTCAAGCTGAAGCCGATCCGCCCGCATCAGTTCGTCCGCGCCGATCGCGATCAGGATGCCGTTGACCGGCTGGAGCGGACGGTTGCGCTTGAGCAGGTTCAGGAAGCTCTGCCAGCCCTTGCCGTCAGCGGCAGAATCGGAGTCCTGGCTGGTATAGCGCCCGGCCGTGTCGATCAGCACGGCTTCGTCGGCAAACCAGAAATCGAGGTTGCGGGTCCCGCCGACGCCGCGCATCGACTGGTCGCTGAACGGGAAGCGCAGCCCGGAATTGACCAGTGCCGTGGTCTTGCCTGCGCCGGGCGGGCCGATGATCACATACCAAGGCCGGGAATAGAGATAGCCGCTGCGCTTGCCCGACGCCTGCTTGAGGCTGGCCAGGGCCGCTGCCATCCGTTCTCCCTGAACCTTTTCTTCGCCAGTGGCTTCGGCTCCGGTGCCAGCGATGCCGGCAGCCAGTTCGGCCTGGGCGCGGCGCTGACGGCGCAGGCGCATGACGACCAATCCGGCCCAGCCACCGACGATCAGCAGCAGGAACAGCAGCCGCACCCACCAGGGGCTGAACCAGCTGGCGACCAGGGGCAGGCCGAGGCAGAATACCAGCAGCAACGCCAGGACGATCAGGATCGAGACGGTCCACCAATTGGTGAGGAAGTTCTTGAGCTTCGCCATGGTGGCCTCAGTTCTGGCGTGGGATGACGATTTCGACGCGCCGGTTCAGCGATTTGCCTTCGGGCGTATCATTCGATTCGATCGGCCTGCTATCGCCAAAGGCTTCAACCGCGATACGCGAAGGATCGCTGACCTCTTCGGAAATCAGCAACGCCACCGTATTGGCCCGTGCGCCCGACAAGGCCACGTTGTCAGGGAACTGAACCGAGGAGATTGCATCGCTGTCGGTATGGCCTTCGACCGTGATCGCGCCCTTTTCGGTCTCCAGTGCCTTGCCGATCCGGCGGAACAGGGCCTCGCGGCCCGGTTCAAGCTGATCGGAGGCAGAGCGGAACAATTGGCCGACCGTGGTGCGGACCCGGACGGTCGATGCGTCTTCTTCCACCTTCACGAGGCCCTGGCTGATTTCCTGGGCCAGAAACTGCTTGAGCCGCATCGATTGCGGTCCGGCGTCCCCGGGCGGCAAGGCGGCGCCCTCGCGGGCCAGGGTCAGGCGCTCGGGCGGGTTGATCGCCGAAAGGGCATCCCAGGACGCTTCGCCCGTGCCCATCAACACCACGCGGAGGACAATGTAGATAGCCAGCAGCACACCTGCGGCAATCGCGCCAGCCAGCGCGATGTAGCTGAGGAAACCGACCTTCTGGATCGGTGCCTGCTCACCCTTCCAGTGCTGCACCAGCGTCTGGTTCGACAGGCTGCGGGTGTGATCCAGCGCGGCATAGAGCTGTTGCATGATCTCGTGCAGGCGGCGCTTGCCATCGGGCATGTGGCGGAATCGCCCTTCGAACCCGGCGGCGAGGCAGGCGTGGTACAGTTCGATCAGTTCGCCCTGCTGGCCGGGACGGGCCAGCATGTCGTCAACCAGTTGCCAGAACCGGTCACCGCCGATGTTCTCATGGAAAGTCTGGACCACCATCGAACGGCGCGCCCATTCCGAAGCTTCCTGTTCCGCGCCGGGCAGGTTCTGGACGATATCGTCCAGCGTCGAGCACACCGCATACTTCGCCCTTTGCCGGGTTTCATCGGGATAGAGCCCCGCCATCGACCGGTCAAAGGCCGCGATCGCGGCCGTTGCCTTGGCATGGAACTGCGCTAGCGGCGCCCGCGCCCGCCCGCAGCGGATGCTGGCCGCGAGGGCCAGGATCGGCCCCGCTTCGAGCATCAGGCGGTTGCGCACATCCTGCGGCCGGTTGGGCAGGGGTACGTCGTCATTGGCGAGGGCTGCTGCCGGGTTCAGGCCTGACGCTCGGGGCCGGATTGACCGGCGCGGCGGGTGCGCTGGCCCAGCCCGAATTGTCAACCGGCGCAGCAGGAGGCGCGCCGAAGGGCGATCCGAAACCGCCGCCCGGCTGGCCGGGTTGCTGGGGCGCGACCGGCGGACCAAGCGGGCTTTGCCCCTGCGGCGGGTTGGTCTGGCCTTGCTTCAGTCCCTGCAGCGGCGAAGGGCGGAAGACGGTACGATTGCCGTTGCCATCATTGTTGCCGGTCATCGTTCAGACCTTTTCACACACCACAGTTCGACCTTCAGGTCGGGCAGCAGGTTGTTGGGATCGGCGACATGCAGTCCGAGCGCGGTGGCGCGGGCAAAGTCCCGCCATTCCGGCACGCTGCGATCAAGTTCGAAATAGACATAGCCCGGCAGCACGCGCAGCTGCGCTGGCGGGGTGGGCGTGTGTCGCAAGGGAATGCCAGGCAGCGAAGCGTGGACGATCGCATGCATGTTCTGCCCCGCGCCAACCTTGGCCAGGTTCGGGAACATCATCCGCGCCTGCTCCAGGTTGCCCGCGGTGTTCACCGCCAGATAGAAGTACCCGAACTGGTAGAGCGAATGGTCGCGGATCACCGAGATGAATGAGCCAGTCTCGCGTTCTTCCAGTTCCAGCTGGATCGCCGAACGCGGCGCATCATAGGCCAGCATGGTTTGCAGCAGATCGAGCACCGGCTCGAACGTAAGCTGCAGGTTCTCGTGATCATAGGCGGGGAAGGGCGGGGCGCGGCGCTCAGGCCGGGCCAGCGTCGCGATCTCGCCCGCCATGGCCACCAGCATTTCGTAAAGCCGCTCCGGATGGACCGAAGGCAGCGTATCGAGATGACGCAACTGCGGCGCCCAGCGGTTAAGCGCCTGCAGCAGCAGGAAGCTGGCAAAGGTTTCCGCCCCGCCATCGGTCGCCTCGACCGCGCGCAAGGCTAGTTCCTGTGCGCGCTGGTCGGCGCGGCCCAGGATATCGGTCAGCGCGCCCTTCAGGCGGGTGCAGGCCCGGATATCGAGCGCTGGCGGAATGTAGCGATCATCGAACATCAGTCGCTTGTTCTGCAACTCGCGTACCCGGGCGAGACCAAGGCAGATGCGGCCATAGGTCTGGTCGCGGGTTACCCCGAACCGCAGGTTCGGCCGGCCGACCTCGACCGCTTCGCGCACCCGTTCCCCGGAAAAGCTGTCGGCAATCTCGACCTCGTCGACCACGAACCGGATTTGCGCCTCTGCCCCTTCGCTTTCGGCAAATTCCACCGCACCCAATTGCTGCGCCGGAACCGTGATCGAAACGACGGCATCACGGGTATCGGTGGGCAGATCGACCGGGGCTGGAAGTGGCATCTGATCGGGCACCGAAAACGTGGTCCCATCCGGCAGCACGCCGGAACACCGCAAGACGGCGAACTTGCCCATCGATGCCATGCTTTCATCGATCTGCAATTCGGTGATGCCCCAGGGATAGGGATGGCTGCCTTCAAGCCTAAGGTTCAGATTCCAGTCAAGAAACCGATCCTGCTGCTGGAAATGCTGCGGCCGCAGGAACATTCCTTCGCGCCAAGCTACTCGTCCGCCAGCAGACATCGAAGCCCCCAATCCTTTTTTGACCTACGGAATCGACTTACAGCACAGGTCTAACATGTCTGAAAGTCTGCTCGAGAATAAATTGATGACTTGCTGTTCATTGCTTGCGAGATTGCACTGCTTCGGCAAAAGAACATCCTGATGGACCGGGACGAGCCTTCTTCGTTTGATCCGCGCGCCTGGGCGGCAACAGGCGGTTCGTCTCCCGCTGCCGCCATGCCACCGGTCGCATCAGCCCGCGCGGTGATCCCGTCAGACCTCGCCAACCTGCGCCGGGTTGCCCTAGCCGGAGCGGGCTCGCTGGCCTTGGTGATCGGTGGAGTATTTGCCGCCTGGTTCTGGCGCGATCCGGTCCCGGCGCCAGCAACCGGGCCGGTGGCCTTGGCCAGCGAACCGGCGGCAACCACCAAGCGGATCCTCAATCTGGGCACGCCGTTCGAACTGGAATCCGCGCTGATCGCCAACGGAGTCGATCCCGCAGATGCCAAGGCCGCAGCCGGGGCAGCCGTCGCCGCGATGGGCCAGCGGCTGGCCGAAGTGCGCGCGGTCTTTTACCTGGATGGGGCCGAGCTGGAACGACTGGAGGTTTCGTTCCTCGACAGTTCGGGTGCGGCCGTCACGCGCCAGCCGGACGGCACCTATTTGGCGAATACTGTCCAGGCTTCGCTCTCGACCCAGATAATCATGCGCAGGGGCGAGATGAACGATGTCGATTTCTATTCGGCCGCTGTCGCCGCCGGGGTTACCGACAGCCTGATCCCCACCTTTGCCCAGGCGTTTGTCTACGATTTCAACTTCCAGACCGAAATCAGCACTGGTGACGTGTTCGAAGCGGTGTTCGAACAGCAGGTCAACGCCGCCAAGCAGCCGGTCGGTCCGCCGCGGCTGCTCTATGCCTCGATGACCACGCCGGCCAAGTCGCGCGCTCTCTACCGGTTCAAGCCGCCCGGTGGTGATGAGGGCTGGTTCGATGGCAACGGGCGCAGCGTCCGGCGCTCGTTCATGCGCACGCCGGTGGAAGGCGCGCGGATTTCCTCGCGCTTTGGTCTGCGATTCCACCCGACGCTGAATTATACCCGGTTGCACGGCGGGATCGATCTGGCCGCGCCGATCGGCACCCCGATCTATGCCTCGGGCAACGGGGTGATCACCAGCGTCAGCCCTTCGGGCTGTGCCGGCAACATGGTCATCATGCGCCACGATAACGGCTGGGAGACCCGCTACTTCCACCTCAACAGCTATGCCCCGGACCTGGCACCGGGGCTGCGGGTCGCGCAGGGCCATGTCCTTGGCGGGGTGGGCACCACCGGCACCTGCACAACCGGGCCGCACCTCCATTACGAAGTGCACATCAATGGTGAGAAGGTGAACCCGGAATCGATCCCGACCGAGGAGGGTGAGCGCCTTGCCGGGGACGCGCTGGCCGCCTTCATCAGGGAGCGCGACCGCATCGACGTCGCCCGGGCCGCACAGGCCAACTAGGCGTCGATCAAAAGCTGCCGGTCAGGCCGACTTTGGCACCTCTGGAGCACCGGGCCGCAAGGCCAGCAGGGGCAGGATCAGCGCAACCATCACGACCGTGACTGGCAGCGAGGCATTGAGCCCTTCCGGCGATCCGCCCCACAGCGCGGCACCGACCAGATCAAGGTTGAAGATCGAACCATTGGGCGGGCTCCCGGGGTTGGGATCCAGGCCGAGCAGTTCGACCTCGGCCCAGTTCCAGGCGAAATGGGCCGCGATCGCGCAGCGCAGCGACCCGGTGCGTTGCAGCAGCAGGCCAAAGAACAGGCCCGCAAGGAAGATGTTCGCCAGCGACATCCCGCTGCGCGCGCCGCCGAACACGTGCAGCGCCGAAAAGGCCAGCGCTGCTACAGTCACCGCACTGGCCACGCCAAGTCGCGGGGCCAGCCGCCGCTGCAGCCAGCCGCGAAAGATGATTTCCTCCACAGCCGCGGCAAACAGGGTCATGGTGCTCGCCATCAGCCAGGTCGCAGTGATGCCCGAAGCAGCTTCCGCGCCGATGATCGCATGGTTGCCCACCCATGCCTGCAACAGCGCCAGCAGCATGCCGCTCGCGCCGACGGTAATTCCCACGAGTGGCGCGGCGATCGCGCCCAGCGTCCGGCGATCGTGCGTGATCGGTGTCAGCCGGCACAGCGCTCCGGCAATTACCAGCAGGCCGGAAAAGACCACCGCATTGGCGATCAGATCGATCTGGCCGTTCGACAGCCCACGTCCGATCGTGCCCGACATGAAGGCCTGCTCCAGCGAGAAGACCGAAGTGAAGATCCATGCCGCACTGATCAGCACGCCCAGCACCATGATCGCCCAGAACCGGACGACGTCGCCCCGATCCGCTGCCAACTTGGCGGAGGGGGGCTGGGCGGGTGCGGCTGTGGCAGGAGAAGGAGCAGGAGCAGTGACCGGAGCCGGCGCGTTCGCTCCAGACTTGCCCAGCAGGGCGCCGAGGGCGTCGGCCTCGTTCACGCCACGGCTCCGGCGACCGGAAGTGGGCCATCATGCAGCCTGCCACCGTGCCATTGGAAATCGTGAAACCGGCCAGCCTGCTCGGATTCGACCGAGAAGCGATTGATCCCGCTGAACCAGGGGGCCAGTTCCTGGGCCGTGGCCGCGCGCAGGTAAGTGCGCAGCACCCGCGGGTCATAGAACCGGAACAGCGCCACCGTGCCATCAGGCAGCTTGGCGTTGAGGAATTTCTTCAGGTGAAGTTTCACATGCAGCAGGTCCAGCGGGGATTCCAGTGCGATCCCCCAGTTGCGGCCCGCGCCCTTGGTGCGCCAGTCGATTATCAGCTGTTCATCGGGCTGAACTTCGACCAGCCAGGGCAGGGCCGGGGCCAGCACCGGATCGAGCTTGCCCGAAATCAGGCAGACGTGCGCACGGCATTGCTGGATCAGGCCAAGCAGCTGCGGATCCTGGGCTCCGTCGATTACGGCATACCAGCGTCCGGCAGGCCCGCTCATGCCGTCAACCCTGGCAGCGTTCGCAGAACGGGGTGCCGTCCTTGGCCGCATTGATCAGCGCCTTGGCTTGCGCCGCAGGAGCCTGATAGGCACCGGCTGCGGCCAGTACCGGCGCGGCTCCGCCGCCCCCGCCGCCGCCTGCATCGCCGATGATGACGGTCGGGGCGCCAACCACGATCACCCCGCCATGCGCGGTCTGATCGCCCAGGCGGGCAGCCGGCATGTTATTGACCATCACCGTCGCCGAACCCTTCACGATCGTGTCGGGCGGGCCAACGCAGGTCGCCATGTCACCCACCCGCGCCTGGGGCAGCGAACAGGTCAGCACGGTCACCGCGCAGGCCGGCAGGATCGGCCCACCGACATGCGGCACCAGCCCGGTCACCATCGGGCAGGTATGCATGTCGGACAGGCGGGCGGCTGGGGGCATTCGCTGATCGATTCCTGTTTGAACGATGGCTTACCGGACGATCCGGAGCCGACCATCGATCCTGGCGAGAAACGGATTGATGGAGAAAGTACCCTCCTGGTTCCGGGCCTGGATCAACAGGCCACGACGTTTGTGCCGCAAGTGCAGGATATTCGGAAGTCCGCTGGGTGCAAGGTCAATATCGGCGGGATTGAGCTCGCTGACCTGCCAGCCGGGCGAAGACCACATCTCGGTAATGAATTCGCGGTAGCCGCCCACCGCATCACCAGCGGTCAGGCCAACGGCGATGGCCTTTTCTTCAAGCTGGATGGCTTGCAATTCGGCGAGTTGGTCGAAGTTCCTGGCCAGCAGCGCCTTGTGCAGGGCAAGCGCGATTGCGCCAGCTTCGTCGCGCAAGGCTCCCGGATCGGCAATCGCGCCGGCCCGCTCAAGTGCGGAATTGGTGCGCTCGGCAATCTCGATCACGAACTCCTGGGTCCGTCCGCCGCTGTTGCCGTTGTTGAACAGGACCGTTCGGCGACCGTCGCTGTCGATGCTCGAAATCTCGAGGCTGGATTCGCCCGGCTGATCGGTAAGGTTGCGGAACCGCCGCTATGACGGTGTTTCTGCCATGCAGCAGCCAAGGGTTGAGGCGGGCGCCAAAGCTGACCCCTTCTGGTCGCTGGAACTCGGTCAGCTCCACGCCATTGACGAAAAACTGCAGGGCGCAATTCACGAACCGCGTGTCGGCGAAGTGCTGGAGCCGAAACGGCGTCATCTGTTAAACTGCCATCTGTATAGCTCGATGGGGTTTTCCATCGCGTTCATTACCGTAAACTCTTTCTCGGTCTGCCAGAAACCCCAAAGCAGATCACCTTTGAGTTTAACCTTGATCCCATCATGGGAGATACGAAAGACAATTCCAGGAGGCTGCGTTCGGGTGCTGGCCAAGGCTAACTTGATGGCTGTCTCACCCGAAACTGACCCAGAGGCAAAGTCCTGCGCAAAAAGATGCGCTTTGCCAGTTAGGGCACCAGTCACTTTTCCTGCGCCTTCGACTTCGTCTGTTAGGACCTCGACCTGACCGTTGTGCGGCCAATCGCGCCATTTCCAGTTTGATGTCAGGCTTACTTCACCGCTAAGCTTAATGAAGACGCCGGCTTTCACCCATCTTTCAAGTTTGGGTGGTATCGGACCCTGGATAAGCGGCGCTTCTCCACTGGCGCTAAATAATGGTCGGTTTCCAAACTCGACAGAGGTCTCGCAATAAGCTGCCCAACTTGCAGGATCTTCTTTCCACGCCGACTTTGTTTTTACGCCAAGCTTGCTCGAAAACTGGACGCCCTCATCTGATGGGTCCTTGATATCGGTTTTCTTGCCAATGAAAATATTATAAATCCAGTCAATTCCTTCATTAACGATGCTGCCAATCTTGAAGAAATCAAATCCGGATGAAAACGTCTCTCCTCCGTACGTATATTTTAATTCTGCCTCAAATTTCAGAACTTCGCCTGGCTCTTTTTCACTAGGCTTAAATTTAAATTCCATTCCTGCTTCAAGATTTACCTCGCCGGCTGGATAAGCAATAATCTCAAGATCGCCAGAAATACCCGTGCAGGCACCCGCTCCGACGCGGTGGATGGTCGGTGCCTGCTCCCACCAACTGATTGCCGATGCGGAATCAAACTTGGCAGTAGAGGCGGCTTTGAAGGTGAAGCTGGTCGATTTTCCGGCACCTGCTGGGGACGGGCCGTGATTCCAGGACGGATGCGTTCCACAGCCGCCCTTCATTGTCAATTCGGTGCCACGGTATCTAGGGTGCAACGGGTTATCGCCTACCACCATCAGCCTGCGTTCCGGTCCCGGTGATCGGCCGTGACCGCAGGTGACCTTGAGCGCCAGCAGTTCGCAGGGTGGCTCCCCAGGTGACTGGGGGGGAAGGGCGCGGGCCGGTTGTGGCGGCGGCGGGGCCGTGGTCTGCTTGCCAGCGGCCGCGCACGGAGTCTGCGGGGAGCCAATCGGTGCCAAACTGAACTGCTGGTCAACCTGCGCCCTCGCCGCAGCGACGGTCTTGGGGCTGACGGGTTCGACCTGACCGCCAGCCTGCTGGTAAAGCGCCATCCATTCCGCCCGCAGGGCGGCATCCTGTGGGGATGTTGGGTCAAGCTGGCGGCCTCGGCCCGAGCTCAGCAGTTCGGGATGGCGCTGGTACAGGCCGGCATTGGCAGCGCGAACAGCGGCGGGATCGAGCGGGCGGGCGGCTTTGCTGGCCATGATCGCGGCTATCCCCGCCCGGCCTGCGCGTCGATCCGCGCCAGAACGCCTTCGAGCCGTGCTTCGCCGCTCAGATCGCCCTGACGCAATGGTTCGGTCAAATGCGCAAGCGAGGGATCAGCGTCGAAATGATCGCCAAGGATCGCCTGCAGCACGAGGAAGAGCATCACCTCTCGCTCGGTTACGCAGCCGGACAGCGTCGCCCGGTTCTGTCCCGCCACGATCGACCGCCGCAAACCGTCAGCACCGCGTGCCGCCAGCACATCGGGGAACTGGTCGCTGATGAAGGCAAAAGCGCGCTCGTCAAAGCTGGCCGTCTTCTGCCGGGCGAATTCGTCCACGACCGTTTGACTGACGTTCAGCATGGCCTCTAGCCTCCTCGTCAGAACGGATCCGAGAACGAACTCGCCCCGGGCAGCGCAGCTCAGCGGCTCAGTCGGATGACTTCACCGCCGCTGGTTTCCGCCGTGCGTGCGCCGCCGCTGAGCATCGACTTCGCCGAATCACCGACAACGAAGTATGCGCCCCAGTAATAGGGATGGGAATACTTCGGGTTGCGGATCATGCTGGTCTGCGCTGCCTTCAGCGCCTCGCCGATCGTGCCGACGCGGCCGGTGCTGTAGAGCTTCTGCATCAGCTCGTCGCTCTGTACCGTGGCTGGCACCCGCCAGTAGGTGGCGATCACGGCGCGGGCATTGGCCGAGATGAAGGCACGGACCAGCCCGTCGAGCGCGGCCTGCGAGGTATCTTCCTGACCGGCGATGCGCCCTGCCACCGCTTCGGCGCCAGAGCTGGTTTCGCAGGCGGCCAGTACCACCAGGTTGGCGTTGAGCCGCAGCCGCGCGATCTTGTCATAGCTGAGCAGACCGTTCGACTGGATCGGTCCTTCGGTCGGCGGCGGCGCCATGGTGGCGATCAGGGCCGGGGGCAGTTCCACCGGGCAACCCTCGATTTCACCGCTGCTCTGTGGCGATCCGTGGGTGGCGAAGTGGAGCACCTGGTATTGCGCCAGTTCGCCCGAATCGCTGGCCGCCTGGACACCGATATCGGTGAAGGCCGTGCCGGTCATGGTCGGCGCGCCGGGAACGCCCAGCGCCTGCGCGACGACGCCCAGTTGCTTGGCGCTGATCGGCCGGTTGCCATTGAGCGTGTTGACCCAGGTCCCGAGGCCCACCGAGCAGCCGACCCCGCTCAGTACCGGGCGGTTGGCCTGGTCCGCTGGCGGTACCGCCACGATCGCATGCTCGCCCAGGCCCAACAGGGCACGAGGCGCGGTCGATGGGGCAACCTTCGAGCGGACAACCGTGAACGAGCGCGGCGAAATCGCCGTCGAGATCTCGGCCTGCGCTGCCAGGAAGTTGACCTGGGTGTAATCGAACTGGCCCTTGCGACCAGCGGCGCGGTGCCGCTTGACGCTGTCGGCATCGATCACCAGCACCCCGGCGGGCATTGTGCGGAGCTGACCGGCAGGATCGAAGATTACCGACTTGGCCGAAGCGATCGCCCCGGCGGCTGGCCCGGACAATGCGTTGAACAGCGCGAACGAGGTCTGCACGTCGAACACGTCGAAGCGGCGGGTGCCATCTTCGCGCAGGCGGCTGCGCGAGGAATCGACCACCTTGCGAGCCAGGCTTTCGATCGATGCGGCCGGCGCCTCGATCCCGTAGGTCCAGGCCTGATCGCGGGTGATGGTCATCGCATAAAGGCGCGTCCGCACCTTGGCGATCTTGAGGTAAACCTCGCCCTCACGCAGGTTCTGACGCAGTTCGGCCAGCGAAATCGGGGTGTCGTCCTGGCTCCGGAAACGGCTGTTGCTATCCAGCGCCAGTTCGATCTTCGCCTTCTGGGCTTCGGCTTCCGCGCGCTGGCGTTCCAGCTCGGCTCGGTCGGCATCGCTGCCAGCTGGCAGCGCGGCAATCCGATAGCGCAGACTGGTGATCTGGCGTTCCAGCTCGACGCGGGTACGCAGGTCCTCGGCAACACTGCCGTCGGCGGCAATGACCGATTCGAGTTTGACCATGTCACCGGCGATGGCGGGGTCGCTGACGACCTGCATCACGCGGAAGAACTCTTCCTGCTGGGCCGCGCTGGGGCTGGTTCGGCCCTGGTTGAGCAGGAATTCGAAATAGCCGATCAGCGCAGGGGGCTGGATGGCCGCCGACCGGCCCGAGGCCACGAGGGTGTCGATCGCCTCGCGATAGCGGTTCGCGACGTCGGCCGTGGCCATGCCGGCCTGGCTGGCAAAGGCAGCCCGTTCCAGTTGCAGCGCGGCGATGGCCGAGCTGTCACCGGCAAAGCTGCGCTCGCTGGCCGCTTCGCTCAGTCCGATCGGACAGCCACCTTGCGGGGCAGGCAGGCTCTGCATGGTCGCCAGCGCGCAGTCGTAAGCCAGCAATGCCGCGTCGCGCCGGTTGGCGCGAGCTTCGACGCGGGCGATCTGGGTCTGCACGCGGGCGCGCAGCCAGTTGACCGAGGCCGGCTGGGCAACCTGGTCCAGCAGCTGGAAACTGGCGACCGCGCCATTCTTGCCAAGCAACGCGGCACGGCTTTCATCGAACCGGTTCAGGCCTAGCAGGGCGATGCTACGGGCGTAGTTCTGCTGCACGTCGAGTACCAGCCAGTTGTACTGGTTCTTGTCCTTGAGCGAGACGCCCGTGGCTTTCGACTTTTCGCTGTCGCGGTTGACGCTGCTGAGCGCGATCGGATCGTTCAGCGGATTGTCGCTGACGCGAATGGTGTCCAGCTCGCTCAGAGCGCGCTGCCAGTCGCGCTGGTTGATCGCATCGAGCGAACGATAGATCCGCAGTGCGCGTTCCAGATAGGCATTGCGATCTGCATCACGGCTGTTGCGCAGCGTTGCTTCGGCGGCGGCAAAGCCCTGGCGGGCAGGACCGAACTGGCCAAGGCCGGAGTCGGCGAGGGCGGCGGCCAGCTGGAGTTCGGCGAGCGTTCCGCTCGGGGTTTCCCGTCCGACCCGGCTCAGCGCGTCGTTGAGGATGCGCGAAGCGGTCACCAGTTCGCCACCGCGAATGGCGAGGATGCCCTGCTGCAGCGCGCCATCAAGGTTGAAGTCCGCAAGGCGCGTGTCGCCAGCGGCCAGCTGCGGCGCGGGGGCCAGGCCGGCCAGATCCACCGTCGGCGTCCATTGCGACGAGCCGGCGCGCGGGTCATTGGTCGATACCGCGCGCAGCAGCCGCAGCATCGGGGTAAGCGCCTGGGCAGATGAGGCCCCGACGAAGTCGCCCGAGCGGATCTCCACCACTTGCAGGCCAAGGTCGGCGTCCTGGCACAGGCGGGCCGAAACCGAGCCGAATTCGGCAATCGCCAGGTTGCTGGCAACTCCGCATTCGCGGCGACCCGCAGGTACCTTGGCCGGGGTCACCACGGCGACGATCTTGGCCGCCGAAGCACCGCGACAGGTCAGCACGAAGGGTTGTTCGTCGGCAGTCTTGATCGCCCCGGTTGAACGCGACCAGTCGCGCGTGGCGGTGCAGGGCTGGCCGATCCGGTCGGACCCCACCTGCAGCACGTCGGGCATGGTGGCAGCCTGCGCTGGCGCCGCCAGCGGCAGGGCCGAAGTCAGCAGCAGGCTGGCAATCGAAAGTCGGCGGAAAGGCGCGACAGTCATCAGTTCTTCCCCTTGTCGCAGTTCTGGTCGCTGGCCGGATCGCAGCCCGGCAGGTCATAGTTGAGAGTCGGCACGGCCAGGTCGCCCAGCAGCGCTTCGTTGTTCGTGCCGACCAGTGGATCGAGCACGACGCGGCTGTCTTCATCGCCGGTGGTGAACACCTGCACCTGCCGCTCGTCGAACAGCCGCAGCGCCGGCGGCTGTACGTCGGTGATGAGGCAGCCCTTGTCGGGCGAACCGATCACGCAGCCATTGATGCGCGAGTTGGACTGGGTGATCAGCACCTGTCGACCCGTGCCGCTGCCCTGCGAGTACAGGATGATCGATTCCGGCAGCAGGCCGGCGGTCCGGCCGATGAAGCCGTTGATCGTGCCGAACATGGCGAAGGCGTTGGTGCCGCCTACACCAGCGTCCAGCACCAGGGTCGGCGAAGACTGTGACAGGTTCGGTGCCGAACCGCCCAGCACCACGCCCTTCGGGTTCCCCGGCGTCCCGATGTTCTGGAACAGGGCGAAGTTGGTGTAGGAAACCTTCATCGACTTGGCGGTCAGGAACGGGTTCGAAGTGATCGTGCCGCCGCCCCTGAGCGGAACGTAAAGCGACGAGAACGCGCTGGAGACCAGATCCCGATTGATCGCGGTGATATCGGGGCTGGTCGCTCCCAGCAGCGGATCGTCCCGCACTGTCGCGTTGCCGAACACGATGCGGTTGGCGCGCAGATCGACAGTGCCATTGGGCAAGGTGATCGAAGCGTCGCTGTCCGTGTCGATCTTGGCCTCGATGTAGTTGGTCTTGGCACCAGCCGTATTGCTGCCACCGATCTGCAGCGTGCCGCTGAACGCATCGCCGGTGATCTTGCCGGCCAGCGTGATCTTGGCGGCATCGTTGGCTACGCCTTCGGTCAGTATCCCGAAGTTGGTTGTGCCGCTCTTCAACTCGAAGCTGCCGACCGTGACGTTTTGTGTTCCGCCCGTCCGCTGCTGCGTGATCACCTGGATCTTCGGCCCGGTGATATTGGCAATCTCGGCGGTGCTGAGGACATACTGCGTCCCCTCGTCACCGGCCGCGCCGATGAAGGTGTTGTTGGTCGCAGCCGAACCATCGGCCAGCGATGCCCGGTTTATCAGGGTCACTGCACGCCCGCCGGTAACTGCACCACCAAGGGCAATCCGGTTGCTGGTGACCGTGATGTCGCGTCCGTCAACAACGTTCAGCGACGCATTGCCGGCCGCATCGATTACCACATCGGATTGCCGGCTCGTACCGCCTTGCAGCGTCGATCCAGCGAGGATGATGTCACCGGTCAAGGCGCGAACGGTAAGGGTGTCACCACCCGATGCATCGCTGTCCGCGCGCAGGGTCAATGCCCCGCTGCCCTTGGTCACGTTGCCGGTGGTCGCCACGACATTGACCGACCCACCCGCCGTCTGCGTGCGGGTGGTGGCATCGCCAAGAACCACGCCAGTGGCGCCGGTCACGTTGTAGGTGGTCTTGGCCGAGATATCGCCAGTGACCGAGGCGATCTTGCCCGCCTCGACCGTGATCGAGCCAAGATCGGTCGAACCGTTGCCAAGCGTGGCGTTGTCGTTGGTCGATTTGACCAGCACGGCATTCGCCGCGCGGGCAGTACCAACATTCGCCACGCCATTGGTCGCGCGGACCGTGACGTTGAGCCCGTGGGCTTCCATCACCCTGGCATCGGTCTTGGCTTCAACCAGCACGTCTGACTGCTTGCCGTGGACGATCGGTCCGGTGCCGGTCATGGTCCCGCCGGTCAGGACCGCGTTGGTCAGGTTGACGCTGCCGTCGGGCGCGCGAACCGTCAGCGCTTCGGTGCCGACCCCGTCGCTGTTGGACTGCAGCGTAAGGAGCTGCGAACCCTGGGCGACATTGCCGGTGGTGGCGGTAATGTTGACCGCGCCGCCGGCCGATTGCTTGGCGGCCGCGGTGTTGTTGCCCAGGACCACGCCGGTCGCGCCGGTCACGGTATAGCTGGTCTTGGCGGTGGTATCGCGCAGCACCGTTGCCAGCTTGCCGGCTTCGACCGTGATCGAGCCGTTATCGGCCGTGGCCGTGCCCAGGGTGGCGTTGTCGTTGGTCGACTTTACCAGCACCGAAGTGGCGGCCCGGCCCGTGTCGAGCTCGGCCACGCCATTGGTCGCGCGGACCGTGACGTTGAGCCCGTGGGCTTCCATCACCCTGGCATCGGTCTTGGCTTCAACCAGCACGTCCGACTGCTTGCCGTGGACGATCGGTCCGGTGCCAGTCATGGTCCCGCCGGTCAGGACCGCGTTGGTCAGGTTGACGCTGCCGTCGGGCGCGCGAACCGTCAGCGCTTCGGTGCCGACCCCGTCGCTGTTGGACTGCAGCGTAAGGAGCTGCGAACCCTGGGCGACATTGCCGGTGGTGGCGGTGATGTTGACCGCGCCGCCGGCCGATTGCTTGGCGGCGGCGGTGTTGTTGCCCAGGACCACGCCGGTCGCGCCGGTCACGGTATAGCTGGTCTTGGCGGTGGTATCGCGCAGCACCGTAGCCAGCTTGCCGGCTTCGACCGTGATCGAGCCGTTGTCGGCCGTGGCCGTGCCCAGGGTGGCGTTGTCGTTGGTCGACTTCAGCAGCACCGAAGTGGCGGCCCGGCCCGCGCCGAGCTCGGCCACGCCATTGGTCGCGCGGACCGTGACGTTGAGCCCGTGGGCTTCCATCACCTTGGCATCGGTCTTGGCTTCGACCAGTACGTCCGACTGCTTGCCGTGGGTGGAGCCGCTCAGGGTGCCGCCGGTCAAAACTGCATTGGTCAGGTTGACGCTGCCATCGGTGGCACGAACGGTGAGCGCATTGCCCCCCGAACCGCTGCTGTCTGACTGCAGCGTTACCTTGACGACGGGCGATGCCTGCTCGACGTTGCCGGTAGTGGCCGTAATGTTGACCGCACCGCCGGCCTTCTGCGTGACCTCATAGACATTGTTGCCCAGAATGACACCGGTCCCGCCGGTGACGGTGTAGGTGGTCTTGGCAGTGATATCGCCGCTCGCGGTAGCGACCTTGTTGGCAGTCAGCGTGACGGACGAGTTCTTCGATTCGGCATTGCGGATCGATGCATCGTTACCGGTCGAGTCTACCCAGATCTCATAGCCGGCAACACCGGTGCCAAGTTCCGCCTTGCCGGTACCGGCCAGGACCGAGATCTTGTTCGCGGCGTCGCCATAACCAAGCTTGGCCGCGCCGCCTTCGACCAGGATCGAGCCGCTGCTCGACAGCGACGAGCCGACCTCGGCCCTGCCGTTCAGCGCGACGACCTCGACGTTGCCATAGGCATTGGCGGTTTCGACCGTCGCATTGCCATCGTCGGCGGTGATCGTGGTGGTCAAGCCGTGGGCGGCCTTGAGCGAGACGGCCTTGCCAGCCCAGACAGTAAGATCGGACTGCATCCCATGCGGGAAGATGGGATACAAAGGCTCGATCGTCCCGCCGTACAGCGTAGCGTCGGCGAGAGTAACGTTGCCGCTGGTCGAGGTCACCTCAAGGGCCCTGCCGCCCGCACCAGTGTTATCCGACTGGAGAGTTAGCGCGCCGGTTCCCATGGTAACATCGCCGGTCGTGGCCTTGATCGTCACCGATCCGGCGGCCGTCTGCGTGCGGGCCGAGGCATCGCCCAGCTTAACGGAAGCACCGGTGACCGCATAATTGCCGGTCGCGGTAACATCGCCCGCCACTTCGGCCAGCGCACCCGTGGCAGTAACCGTAATGTTGCCCGATCCGGCGGTCGTGTCGGTGGTGGTCAGATCCGTGACGCTCACCGGACCCGTTGCCGCCAGCGAGATGAACTTGTTGGCCTTGATGCTGTCATTGGCCGTGACGGACGAGCCGCCACTGACCTTCAGCGATTCAAGCTCGACAGTCGAACCAACCTTGCCGGTGAAGGCGGCGCTGCCGATGATTTCGAGCAGCTCGGTCTGCGCCGTGGTGCCGTCGACGTTGGCGCCGAAGGTCACGCCCGAGCCCTTGAGCACGGTGTCGACGCCAGCGTGGCGTCGCCAGTGTACTTCTGTGTTCCCGTGGTAGTCACCGAAGGCGCGGCGGTGGTACCGGCTGCCTGGAAGCTGGTCTTCTTGGTGACCTCCAGCGTCTCCAGCGCCGTGGTGCCGCCTACAATGCCCTTCAGCACGGCATCGCCGATGATCTTCAGGTCATTGGCGCCATCAACGGTCTTCTCGAAGGTGATGGTCGAGCCTTCAAGCTCCGCATCTGAGGACAGGGTAACCGTGTCCTTGTAATCCTGCGTGCCGGTGGTCTTCACCGTTACCTTGCCGCCCGCGAACGGGGCGTTGAAGGTGGTGGTGCCTTTGACAGTCAGGTCGGTGAGGGCAGTGGTCGTGCCGAAATTGCTGCGCAGCACGGCATTGCCGTCGATCAGCAGCGATTGCGCGCCATTGACGGCGCTTGCGGCACCGGCCTTGCCGAAGGTCACTGTCGTGCCCTTGAGCACGGTTGCAGCACCCAGATCGGCCCCGCCTTCGTAATCCTGCGCGCCGGTGGTCGTCACGCTGGGGGTGGTGGCCGAGCCAGCCGCGTTGAAGGTGGTCTTCTTGGTTACCTTGGTGCTGGTCAGCGCCGTGGTGCCGCCGAGGATGCCGTTGAACACGGCATTGCCCTGGACTTCGAGCAGCTTGGCACCGTCAACTGTCGATCCGAAGGTCACGGTCGAACCCTTGAGAACGGTGTCGCCGGTCAGCGTCACCGCACCCTGGTATTCCTGGGTACCATTGGTGTGGACGGACGGGGTTGCCGAAGTTCCGGTCGCCTGGAAGTCGGTCTTGCCGGTCACCAGCAGACTTTCGAGCAGGTCGTTGTCACCGACAATGCCCTTGAACACGGCATCGGCGTCGATGCGCAGCGACCGGTTGCCGTCAAGCGTGGACCCGAAGGTCACGGTCGTGCCCTTCAGGACGGTGTTGTTGTCCAGCGTTACCGCGCCCTGGTACTCCTGGGCGCCGGTGGTGGTAACCGACGGCGAACCGGCCGATCCCGCGGCGAGAAACTCGGTCGTGCCGGTAATCAGCACGCTGGACAGGGCCGTCGTGCCGCCCACCAGTCCGTCGAATTCGGCATTGCCGCGCACTTCGAGCGACTTCGCGCCGTTGACCGTTGAGCCGAAGGTGACCTTGGAGCCCTTCAGCACGGTATTGCCGGTCAGGGTGACCGCGCCGCCATAATGCTGAGTCAGGCCGGTCGAGACCGAGGGCGCGCCGACTGTGCCATCCGCCTGGAAGTCGGTGTCGCCGGCGACCGACAGCCGCCCCAGCGCGACCGAGCCGCCGACCTTGTCCTTGAATACCGCGTTGCCATCGATGACCAGCTGGTACGGTCCGTTGAGAGTATTGTTGAAAGTTACCTTGGTGCTTTCCAGCAGGGCGTCGCTCGAAAGTTCGACCGCGCCGGTGTAGTCCTGGACGCCCGAGGTCTTCACCGTGACCGTGCTGTCGGCATCGGACAGTGCGGCATTGAGCGTGGTCGATCCCGAAACCTTGAAGCTGGACAGCGCCGTCGTCGTGCCAAGATCGGCGCGGATCAGGGCGTCACCCTGGATCTCGACCGTCTTGTCGCCGTTGAACGCGGTTCCGTTGTTTTCATCGCCAAGGGTGATGGTCGAACCCTTGAGCACGGTGTTGGCGGCAAAAGTGCCGCCGCCGCGATAGGCCTGGGTGCTGGTGGTCGTGACCGAAGGGGCGGCGGAAGTGCCCGCCGCCTCGAAGCTGGTGGTGCCGGAGATGTCCAGGCTGGTCAAAGCGGTGGTGCCGCCGACAATGCCCTTGAGCACGGCATTGCCGTCGATACCCAGCGACTTCGCACCGTCGATGGTCGACCCAAAGGTGATGGTCGAGCCGTCCAGGAAGGTGTCCCCGACCAGGGTGACGGCACCCTGATACTCCTGGGTGCCGCTGGTATCGATCGATGGGGCGCCGCTTGATCCGGTGGCTTCGAAACTGGTCGTGCCGGTTACCTTGACGCTGGACAACCGCAACATGCTGCCGACGAGGCCCTTGAAGACGGCATCGGCCTGGATTTCCAGTGATCGGTTGCCGTCCACTGTTGAGCCAAAGGTTACGGTGCTGCCTTTCAGCACCGAATTGTCGAACATCGTGACCGCGCCCTTGTACTCCTGCGAGCCGGTTGTGTTCACGGACGGCGCCGCCGACGTGCCAGCGGCGTTGAACTGGGTCGTGCCCGAAACCAGCAGCGAGGTGAGCGCACTGGTCGCGCCGAGCGTGCCACCCAGCTTGGCATTGCCGGTAATGGTAAGGGCGCGCGCGGTACCGTCGCTGTCCAGATTGGAAGCGATTTCGACTGTCGCGCCTTTCAGAGTGGTGTCGGACACCAGCTCCATCGCATCGCCATTGCCGCCGATCTCGTCATTGCCGGCATCGCGCTCAAGACCGATAAAGATCTTTCCGCCAGCCGCGGTCGCGGTCAGGTTGCCGCCGATTTCAAGCAGCAGGTCGGATTCCGATCCCGCCGTGCGGCGTCCGGCCCCCGTGAGGGTGATCGACGAGGCATTGATCGTACCATCGGCATTCAGCTTGGCCGTGCCGACCGCAGTGCCCTTCTTGATCGTATAGCCGATCGGCGATCCGGGATCGAGCGTCAGGTCGATGTCCTGCGCCGCGATCAGGGCAACTTCGCCAGTTGCCGTGATCTTGCCGTTGGCGTTGATGTTCTGACCGACCGCCGCAACCAGGCCGCTGGCGGTAATCTCTGACGTCGCATTGAGCGTGATCGCGCTGCCAGTCGCGCCGACGAGCGCGTAAGGATTGGTTCCACCGCTGCTGAAGAACTTGTTGTTCTTCTGATTGAGGTTGTTCCCGTCGAAGTCCGCAGTGGTCAGCACCAGGCTGCCGCCCGAGAAGATCCCGCCGCCGCCAAAGGTGATGCCATTAGGGTTGGATATCCACACCACAACATTGGGCGAGGATGAAATTGTTCCCTTGATGACCGAAGTTTCGGTCCCGATGACCCGGTTAAAGACCGAGACGGTCGTGCCCGCCGCGAGGCCGCTCAGATCATTGAAAGTTATGAACTTGCCGGTATCGACGCTGAAGAAGTCCCAGTTGATCACTGTCTTGCGCGCGCGCAGATCAACCTTGACGCCATCAAAGGTCAATCCGGTGAAAACGTCGTTTATCAGTGGATTGGAAGGGCCGCCGCCATTTTGATTGTTATCGTCAGTCGAGCTGGCGTGCCCGGCATTCGTATAGGTCTGCGCATGGGCCGGCTGAATGCCGAGCGGCAGCGATAGTGCTGCGCCGGCGACGAGCGCGGTGGAGATCAGCAAGCGGCGGCGGGCGTTGGTCAGGGCAGTCATGGTTGCCTTGCCTTTCCAGTTTTCGAGGGTTGCGCTGGATGCGGGGACGGACATTTCGGACCCGCCTTTCATCAGCGCGAACGCCACGGAAGGATCTTGGTGGTGAGCGAGACCAGCACGCGGCTGGTCGGCTTGATGAGGTCGGAGGTGATCGCCTTGTCGAGCGGCTTGGCGTAGGTCACCTCCAGCACGGCCCGGGCATCCCCGGTCTGCTGGTTGCGCCAGATCATGCGCATGCCGCCGCCAACCGAAGCAAGGGTGCGGCGGGCTTCGGCCCCGGCCGTGTTGTCCAGGTTCCAGAGCTTGACCACGTCGTAGAAGCCGGAAACCGTCAGCTCGATCGGGCCGATCTGGCCCAGCCGCGCGCGCGGCTCGATCCGGGCGGCGACCACCCGGTCGCCACCGTTGGCACCCGGATCATAGCCCCGCCCTATGGTGTAGTTCCCGATCGAGAACTCTTCGAGATTCAGCAGCGGCTTGTTGGTCCACTGGCCGAACAGCTTGCCGCTGATCCCCAGGACCTTGCCAAACGAGACGTCGCCGTTGATTTCTCCGCGCACCACGGTCGCCTTGGGGTCGCCATCGAAGCGCGACGGGGCGAAGTTGTTCTCGATCGTGCCGCGCTTGGTTGCGCCCAGGATGCCCAGGCCCTGGCGCAGTTCCAGCTGGCCATCGAGCGTGAAGATCGGCTGGCCGGTTACCGACAGCTTGCGGGTCGAGCCTTCGAGCCGGGTGTAGAACACGCGGATCTGGTCATGGGTGAACGGCGCCGAACCGTTACCGGTCAGGATGCGGGTCGCCTGGTTGATCACCTCGAACCCGGTCGCGAGATTGGCCGAGCTGTTGATCCGCTTGAGGATCGGCTGCGACAGCTCGATCCCGGCAATAAGCGAGCGCGACTGCAGATCAAGGTTGGCAATGTCAGGCTGCGACTGGGCCAGGCTCAGGCGCCCGCCAAGGCGCAGGCCATTGCTGTTCAAGGCAAAGTCATGCCCGATCTGGCCGATGTGGATTTCGTTCCACTGCAGCGAGTTGGACAGGCTGATGTAAGTGCGGTCGGCCATGCCGGTCAGGCCGAAGAACTCGGTCCGCACGGTCGCCACTTCGCGGCCCAGCTGGCGCGAGCCGAAGTTCTGGACATTGGCCAGCATCAGCACCGATTGCGCACTCGCGTCCACTTCAGCGATCAGATCGCCCGGCGCGCCGCCCGCATTGCGGAGCGACAGTCGCACCGTCAGGCCCGGAATGTCATTCGCGTTGAGCAGGATGCGAATGGCCTCGTCCTTGTTGAACGGGTCCATCGCGCGGATTTCTTCCAGCCGCTGATCGAGCGCCGAGCGGAACCGGCCGACATCGCCGCGAACCCGCACTTCGATGACCTTGCCCGAGACAATCACGAGCTTGAGCGCGCCGCCGGAAACTTCCTGCGGTGGAATCTGGACACGTGCGACAAATCCGGCCCGGGCCAGTTCCTCGTTCACGCGGTCGCGGATCTTGCAGACCACGGCGATCGGCTGGTCGCCCGCTTCGTCAGCCTGGAGGCCGCGCACGGCGTTGCGCAGCACGGGATTGAGGGCCGAGCCGCCAACGCCTTCAAACTGGATCTCGCTCAGGTTGAGGCGGATCTGCGACGTGCGCAACGTGCAGTCGTCTGCGGCAAAGGCGGACGAGGACTCGACCGTGACTTCCGGTCGACGTTCTTCACGGGGTGGTGGTGGAACCTCGATCTGCTCTCGGGTCGTGCCGGGAACATTGCCGGGCACGGCCTGGGCAAAGGCAACCCCTGGCAGGGCTGCTCCCAAACTTACAATGGTCACGAAGCCGGGCAAATGCCCCCGCGAAATACCGGCGCGCTTCATTCATCCCCCTGAGATGCAGAGTATTAGGTCACACGAAAACTTGCTTTTAGTTATTTGGCTGACCCTGCGGTACGCTCGAATCGGAGCGTCGCGCTTGAATCGGAGCTTAATGGTTCTGTTGGGTCCGGCAAGCCTAAACCTTGTTATCTTTCCGGAAAGGTCCGGATCGAACAATTTGCCCGAAATCGGCTGGCTTGCTCGTCCCTTGTCTTGCTGCCGCGCAGCCATGCCCAGTTACCACGCCGGGTTAATCGCGTCGTTCTTGCCTTGGACTCTGGCTCGCCAGCAGCTTGATTGCCCCGTCACGCGCTCTTTATGGTCTGGCGCGGCGAAATCTTTCGATATCAACGTGTAACGAAATGATGGCGGGAAGATTTACTGTGGGAACGACTTGTGAGGCTGCCCATGGTGTTAACCATTGGCAGGCGCACCTGGCCGCGCTTTGCTGCCTGAGGCTGGTTCGCTCAGCCAGTCGGGAGGCCCAGCGCAATCGGCAGGTTTAGCGCGCCATAGAAACCGGCCAGGACCGCGACGATCAGCGACGGCTTCCAGCCCAGGCCCGCGCTGGACCATTCTCGCGCGGCCAGGGCGAGGCCGAACAGCAGCGGAATGAAATAGTGATAGAGGTACAGCACCCGCGATCCGTCCAGCGCCAGCAGCGCACCCAGCGTGATCAACCATCCGCCCAGCAGCAGCGCCCGCAGCGGGTCGCTGCGCAAGCGGCCGGGAAAGGCGCAGGCCACTACGCCAGCCAGCGCGATCAGCCAGACAACAGCGTTGGGAATGAGGCCGATCGCCCAGGGCGGATTGACGTCCACGTCAGAGCGATAGGCGATCAGGCCGCGCCCCAGCAGCCATTCCCACGGGCGCGATCCGTGCGCGTCGGTCGGCGGCATGATCGCCAGGTCATGCTGCATGAAGGCCACGATATCGCGCGCGGCCGCCGGATAGCGCGCCGGATCGAGCGCGCTGCGGGCCTGGGCCGCGCGCTGTTCGGGCGAGAAGAACGGCAAGTCCATCCGCCCCATCTCGGTGGCCGGATCGGGCGGGTTGGGGGTGGCGGCCAGATAGGCGGTCAGGGTCAGGCCCAGCACCAGCACCGCCCCCAGCCCGCCCGCCAGGCAGGTACGCCACAGCGCGGCCCAGTCACGCGCCGCCACTTGCCGCCACAGGATCGGCACGGCCAGCGCGCCCAGGATCAGGGCATTGGCACGAACTAGTGCCGCCGCCATCACCAGCGCGCCGAAGGCGAACAGCGCCGGATAACTGCCCGTGCGCCAGGCCCGGACCAGCGCCCACATGGCCCCGATCACGAAAGCGAGCTGGAAGGCATCGAGCTGCGCGCTGCGCACCTGCACGGCAATCGCCGTATCGAACAGCAGCAGGGCCGCAAACAGCCCGCTGGTCACCAGGCTGCCAGTCAGTTCCAGCAGCAAGGCGGCGAACAGCACCACGCAGGCCACCCCGAACAGCGCGGGCAGGATCCGCATTCCGCCCCAGTCGAAATCCTTGGGCATCCGCTTGTCGGCCACGGCGCGCTCGGCCCCCAATGGCTGCCAGTCGACCCGGTCGTTGTCCGCGATCAGCACCGTCCCGGCGGCGATCAGCATGGTTCCCAATGGCGGATGCGCGGCAAAATGCGCCTGGCCCTCGGCATAGCGGGCCGAGGTGGAGAGGTAATAGGCCTCGTCCCAGATCGAGGCGCGGACCCGGTCCAGCCCCGGCAGGTAAAGCGCGCTGGCGGCCAGGGCCAGCAGGGCCAGCAGCAGCCGCGCGTGCAGCGGGCGGGGGCGGGGCGGGGCGGCCGACGCGGCCGGGCCGGGGGATTGCGGTTCGCTCACCGCTCTCCCATGTCACAGCGGCCGGTCGCGGAAAAGCCGCTCCGGGGCGTGACGCCGCACTTGGCGGGGGATAGGAAGAGCCGTGGCCGATCAACCATCATCCGGCAGTCCCTCGGCCTGGCGCTTTGCCAGGGCCAGCCGCGTGCACGTGGTGATCGATGCGGCACCCTATTTCGCGCTGATGCAGCAGGCGCTGCTGCGCGCCCGCCAGCGGATCATGATGATCGGCTGGGATTTCGACACCCGCATCCATCTTGGCCAGGGGCGGCGGTGGTGGAGCAAGCCCGACCGGCTGGAACAGCCCGCCCGGCTTGGCCCGTTCATGATCTGGCTGGTCAAGCGCACGCGCGGCTTGCAGGTGCGGGTGCTGAAATGGAACTTCGGCGCGCTGAAGTTCATTTTTCGCGGCTCGATGATCCTCGACCTGTTCCGGTGGTGGCGCAATCCGTCGATCGACTTCAAGTTCGATTCCGCCCACCCGCTGGGCTGCAGCCATCACCAGAAGGTCATCGTGATCGACGATCGCTTTGCGGTCTGCGGCGGGATCGACATGACCGGCTATCGCTGGGACACGCCCGAACACCGCGAGGGCGATCCGCGCCGCCGGATGCCCTTTTCGCCCAGGATCTTCGCCCCCTGGCATGACCTGTCGCTGCTGGTGGAAGGCGAAGTGGCCGGGGCCCTGGCCGAACTGGGGCGGGAACGCTGGGACCAGTCCGGCGCGCCGCCGCTGGAGCCGTGCGAGCCGCAGATCACCAGCCCTTGGCCGCATACGCTGAAGGCTGATTTCACCGATGTCGAGGTAGGCATTGCCCGCACCCGCTCGGCCTGGAACGGGATCAGCGAAGTGCGCGAGGTAGAGGCGCTGTTCCTTGAACATATCCGCCGGGCGAAGCGCTTCATCTATGCCGAAAGCCAGTACTTCGCCTCGCGCACCGTTGCCGAGGCGATTGCCGAGCGGGTGGCCGAGCCCGATCCGCCGGAAATCGTCCTGATCAATCCGCTGACCGCCGAAGGCTGGCTGGAAGTGGTGGCGATGGACGGGGCGCGGGTGCGCCTGGCCCATGCGATTGCCGAACGCGATCATCTGAACCGCTTTCGCATCTATGTACCCCGCAATGCCGCCGGCACACCGATCTATGTCCATTCGAAAATGATGATCGTCGATGACGAGGTGTTGCGGATCGGCTCGGCCAACATGAACAACCGCTCGCTGGGTCTGGACAGCGAATGCGACCTGTTCATCGATGCCGCGCGGCCTGGCAATGGTCATGCCCGGCCCGGCATAACCAAGGTGCGCCATGCCTTGCTGGCCGAACATCTGGGGTTGCCCCGGCGCGAGGTGGCGACCGCGCTGGAACGCGACCCTTCGATGGTTGCGCTGATCGGGCAGGCCCCGCGCCGGGGCAAGTTCCTTGAACCTTTTGCCTTGCGCCCCCTGACTGAAACGGAGAGAGCAGTGGCTGACAACGCCCTGTTCGATCCTGAACGGCCCGAAGAGCTGTTCGAGCCGTTCAGCAAGCGGCGGGGGCTGTTTCGCCGCGGCAGCTTTTTGCGCCGCCCGCGACTGGAGGGACTGAAATGAGCTGCGATCACGATCATGACGAAGATGGCAAGCTGCCGGTGCCCGATCACGTGCAGGAGGCGATCCGTACGCTGATCCGCTGGTCGGGCGACGATCCGCAGCGCGAGGGCCTGCTCGATACGCCGGCGCGGGTTGCCCGCGCGTGGAAGGAGTATTGCCAGGGCTATGGCGAGGATCCCGCCGTGCACCTCTCGCGCCAGTTCGAGGAAGTGGGCGGCTATGACGAGCTGGTCCTGCTCAAGGACATCCCGTTCCAGTCGCATTGCGAACACCACATGGCCCCGATCACCGGCAAGGCGGCGATCGCCTATATGCCCAGGAACCGCGTGGTCGGGATATCGAAGCTGGCCCGCGTGCTACATGGCTATGCCCGCCGCCTGCAAATCCAGGAACGACTGACCGCGGAAGTCGCCCAGTGCATCTGGGATCACTTGCAGCCGCATGGCGTCGCCGTGGTGATCGAGGCGCAGCACGGCTGCATGACCGGGCGCGGGGTGCGCACGCCGGGGGTGGGGATGGTGACCAGCCGCCTGCTGGGCTGTTTCCTCGACGATGACCGCAGCCGCAAGGAAGTGCTCAGCCTGATGGGGTATTGAAATGTCCGCGCCTGTGCCGGTGATGGACGTTGCCGAACTGGAAGCGTTCTTCGACCGGGCTTTCCCGCCCCGCGAAGGGAAGGACAGCACCAGCATTGTTGAAATCCGTCGCGGCTGGGTGCGGCTGGTGCTGGACCCGGACGAGCGCCACCTGCGCCCCGGCAATCTGGTCTCCGGTCCGACCCAGATGGGACTGGCGGACCGCGCGGCCTATGCGGTGATCATCGCCCACATTGGCCCGGCCGCCATGGCGGTAACCAGCAACCTCAACTTCTCGTTCCTTCGCGGGGTGCAGTTGCGCAGCGTGCATTGCGATGCGCAGCTGCTCAAGCTTGGCAAGCGGCTGGCGACGGTCGATTGCCGGCTGTGGCAGGATGCGCCGGAGAACGTCGTGGCGCAGGCCGTTGTGACTTACGCGCTTCCGGGCTGAGTCTAGACCGGCCAGCCCCAGCGCCGCCCCGCGACTTGCATCAGCACATAGCCGATCCAGCCCGTGACGGCGAAAGCGACCATTGCGAGGGGGAAGGCCACGCCCTTGCGCAGGAGCATGGCGAGCATGACGAAGGCGGGCAGCGAGGCCAGCACGTAAAGGCTGGATGAGAGCGCCATGTCGGCGACCCGCGCCGTATCGCCGGTATCGCGCCACAGCCAGATCATCGCCAGGGTCGAAACCAGCGGCAGGCTGGCGATCAGCCCGCCCCAGCCTGGGCTGCGGCGGGCCACTTCGGAGGCAGCGGCGATCAGAATGCCAGAGACGAGCGCCTTGAGCGCCAGCTGCCCCCAGTCCATCGGTTCAGAGGTTTTCGAGCAGGTAATCGGCCGAGCTGACCTTGAATTCGCCCGGAGCCTCGACATGCAGCTGCTCGACCACGCCGTCATTCACGACCATCGAGAAGCGCTGGCCGCGCAGGCCCAGGCCGAAGCCCGAACCGTCCATGGTCAGGCCCACGGCCTTGGCGAAATCGGCATTGCCATCGGCCAGCATGGTGATGTCCGACGAACCGGCGGCCTTGTTCCAGGCGCCCATCACGAAGGGGTCGTTGACGGCGGTGCCGACGATCTCGTCGATCCCCTTGGCCTTCAGTTCATCGGCCTTTTCGACGAAGCCCGGCAGGTGCTTGGCCGAGCAGGTGGGGGTGAAAGCGCCGGGAACGGAGAACAGCGCAACGCGCTTGCCCTTGAAATAGTCCGCGCTCTGCACGGCTTCGGGGCCGTTTTCGGTGGCCTTGACCAGCTTCACGTCGGGCAGCTTGTCGCCAACAGCAATCGTCATCTTCGTTCTCCTGAACAGTGGGGTAGGCTTGCCTTGGCGATATAGTCGGTGCGGGCGGCAGGGCAACCGGCGCGGATGGTTAAATTCGCTTTACCGCGCCGGTTTAAGAACGGGTAAACGCTGCGGCGCAGTCTCCGCCGGGCGGGAACAGGGTCCCGCATGAGGGAGACTGGCGATGGGCAGGATTACAGCAGGGCTGGCGGGCCTTGCCGCGGCGGGACTGCTGCTGGCGGCTCCGGCCGCGGCCAACCCGGTGCAGCAGGCCGAAAAGCTGCGGCGGCTCGATATCATGCTGATGGTTACCGGCCTCAGGTGCCGCAACACGGCCGACAACTTCCAGCCTGACTACCAGCGCTTCACCACCCGGCACATCGCGGCTTTGAACGGTGCCAGCGACCAGCTCAAGGCCGCCTATGCCGCGCGGTTCGGGGCAGGAGGTGCCGATCGTGCGCTCGACCGGATCAGCGTGACCATGGCCAATAGCTATGGCCAGGGCCACCCCTGGCTGAACTGCGCCCAGCTCAAGGTCGCGGCGCGCGGGCTGGCCAATGCCGAGGGTTCGGCCGTGTTGCTGGAGGCCGCCGACCAGCTGCTGGCAGGCAGCGGCACACCGCGCTTTGCCTGGGCGAGATAGCGTCACGAACAACATATAAAGCAATCTTTATATTTGCCTCGAAAAGGGCGAGCGGCTAAGGGCGGCGCATTATCGGAGCCGCCTGCCTTCTGCGGCGGTTCCCGCTGTTCAGGAGAAGACCCGTGGCCACTGCCGCCCAGACGCACGACTATGCCATTGCCGACATCGGCCTTGCCGACTTCGGCCGCGCCGAAATCCGGATCGCCGAGACCGAAATGCCCGGCCTGATGGCGCTGCGCGAAGAATTTGGCGCGTCCAAGCCGCTCAAGGGCGCGCGGATCACCGGTTCGCTGCACATGACGATTCAGACCGCCGTGCTGATCGAAACGCTGGTCGCGCTGGGTGCCGAAGTGCGCTGGGCCACCTGCAACATCTTCTCGACGCAGGACCATGCCGCCGCCGCGATTGCTGCCGCCGGCATCCCGGTCTTCGCGATCAAGGGCGAGAGCCTGGCCGATTACTGGGACTATGTCGGTTCGATCTTCGATTGGGACGACGGCACCGGCCGCACCGCCAACATGATCCTCGACGATGGCGGCGATGCCACCATGTTCGCGCTGTGGGGCGCGCGGGTCGAGGCGGGCGAAGACCTGTTCGAGCCCAGCAACGCCGAGGAAATCGAGTTCTGCCGCGCGCTCAAGGCCTTCCTCAAGCGCAAGCCGGGCTACCTCACCATGTCGGTTGCCCACATCAAGGGTGTCTCGGAAGAGACCACCACCGGCGTCCACCGCCTTTACCAGATCGCCAAGGACGGCAAGCTGCCGTTCCCGGCGATCAACGTGAACGACAGCGTCACCAAGTCGAAGTTCGACAACCTCTATGGCTGCAAGGAATCGCTGGTTGACGCGATCCGCCGCGCCACCGACGTGATGCTGGCCGGCAAGGTTGCCTGCGTGGCCGGCTTCGGCGATGTCGGCAAGGGCTCGGCCGCCTCGCTGCGCCAGGGCGGCGCGCGGGTGATGGTCACCGAAATCGATCCGATCTGCGCGCTGCAGGCGGCCATGGAAGGCTATGAAGTCGTCACCATGGAAGAAGCGGTCAAGCGCTGCGACATCTTCGTCACCGCCACCGGCAACGAGGACGTGATCACCGCCGAACACATGAAGGCGATGAAGCCGATGTCCATCGTCTGCAACATCGGCCACTTCGACAGCGAGATCCAGATCGCCGCGCTCGACAACTACAAGTGGACCGAAGTGAAGCCGGGTACTGACCTGGTTGAATTCCCGGACGGCAAGCAGATCATCGTGCTGGCCAAGGGCCGCCTGGTGAACCTGGGCTGCGCCACCGGCCACCCCAGCTTCGTGATGTCGGCCAGCTTCACCAACCAGACGCTGGCCCAGATCGAGCTGTTCACCAAGAGCAGCGAGTACAAGAACGAAGTCTACGTCCTGCCCAAGCACCTCGACGAAAAGGTCGCCGCGCTGCACCTGGAAAAGCTGGGCGTCCAGCTGACCAAGCTGAGCGACAAGCAGGCGAAGTATATCGGCGTGCCGCAGACGGGTCCGTTCAAGCCGGATCACTACCGCTATTGATGGCGTCGTCCCGGGTTTGACCCGGAACCGCTGGCGGCCTGTCGCGAGGCTCGTGCAATCCGGCCCGCGATCCCCGCTTTCGCGGGGATGACGCGCGGGCTGCGCTTGCCAAGCGGTGCCCTCGCGCATAGCTGGAAGGCATGACGCTTTCCCCGACCGCCCTTGCGCTGATCGGGCTGCTGCTGGCGGGCTGGACCGTCGCGGCGGCCTGGGCCGTGCTGGCCGCGCGCCAGCGGGAAAAGCGGGCCGAGGCTGGGCAGCGCCAGGCCCGGCGGCTGGCCCGGATGGTCGATGAAAGCCCCGCGATCCCGCTGCTGGTGCGGGTCGATGGCCGGATCGAGGCGCCGCAGCGGCTGGCCAACTGGCTGGGGCTGGAGGCCGTGCCGCAGTTCCTGACCGAGCTGGACGGCGGGCGGATCGACGGCGGTGGCGGCGGGCTGACCGCCGAACAGCTGACCGAGCTGAGCGAAGCCGTGCGGCGCTGCCAGCGCACCGCCAACCCGTTCCGCCTGGTGGTGACGCCCAAGGGTTCGAAACGCAGCCTCGCCTTGCGCGGGCACCTCGCCGATCCGGCGATTTCGCCGGGCGGCGCGGCGCTGGTCTGGGTGTTCGACTTCTCGGACAGCGAAAGCGAGCTGGTTCAGCTGCGCGATGCCGCCCGGCGCGCGCAGGATGATTTCGCGGCGCTGGTGGGCCTGATCGAGGCCGCGCCCATGCCGATGTGGTTCCGCGGGCCCGATGGCGAACTGCGGCTGGTCAACGCCGCCTATGTGACGGCCGTGGCGGGCGAGGATGCGCGCCAGGTCGTGGCCGATGGGACCGAACTGATCGAAAGCATCGATGGCCTGACCGCGCGGCAGGTCGCCCTCCAGGCAGCAGGCAAGCAATTGCCGATCGAGCGGATCGTACCGGTGACCATTGCCGGGGCGCGCCGTTCGTTCCGTGTCACCGATCTGCCGCTGGGGCAGGAAGGCGTAGCCGGCTATGCCGTCGATATCGAGGACATGGAGCAGCTGGCCCGCGATTTCCGGGCCTTCCGCGATGCCCAGCGGGCCATGCTCGACCAGTTTTCCGCCGGGGTGGCGCAGTTCGATGCGCGCCGCCAGCTGACCTTCGCCAACCAGCCGTTCCTGCGGATCTTCGCCCTGAAGCCTGCCGTGCTGGTCGATCCCCCGCCGTTCGAGCGCCTGCTCGATCTGGCGCGCGACAACGGCCGGGCACCGGAAGCGCGCGATTTCCCGGCCTGGCGGCGCGAGCGGGCCGGCTGGTTCCTGGCCAGCGAGGCGCAGGAAGAGGCCTGGTCGCTGGCCGATGGCTCGCACCTGCGGATCGTGGCCCAACCGCTGCCCGATGGTGGGCTGCTGCTGATCGCCGAGGACCGGACCGAGCAGCTGCGCCTGTCCGCCACGCGCGATACCCTGCTGCGCACCCGCACCGCCACCTTCGACAGCCTGTTTGAATCGGTCGCGGTGTTTGCGCCTGATGGCCGGATGCAGCTGTGGAACCGACGCTTCGCCGCGGATTGGGGGCTGGAGGACAGCTTCCTCGACACTCACCCCCGGATCGAGAGCCTGCTGGAACGGATCGCGCGGCGGTTGGCCAAGCCGGTCAAGGCCAAGGCCGTGGGCGACGTGGTCCGCGCCGCCACGCTCGATCGCAAGCAGACCGGCGGCCGCGTCGTCCTTGCCGATGGGCGCACGCTGGAATACGCCGGGGTGCCGCTGCCCGATGGCAACGGGCTGCTGACCGTGCTCGACATCACCGACAGCCAGAAGGCCGAGGAAGCGCTGAAGCAGCGCGCCGCCGCGCTGGAAGAGGCCGATGCGCTGAAGACCCGGTTCCTGGCCAACATGAGTTATGAATTCCGCACGCCGCTCACCTCGATCGGCGGCTTTGCCGAACTGCTTGAAGCGGGGCTGGGCGGGGAACTGAGCGAGCAGGGCCGCGAATATGTCGGCGCGATCCTGTCTTCCGTCGCGCGGCTGGGGGACCAGATCGAATCGGTGCTTGACCTGTCGCAGAGCGAGGCCGGGCTGCTGCCGCTGGTGCAGGAAGAGGTGGAGCTCTATCCGCTGGTGACCAAGCTGGTGGAGGACCGGGCCGAGCGGATCCGCCAGGCGGGCCTGACGCTGGACCTGCGCGGCGATCGCGGGGTTGGCCGGATCACCGGCGATCCGCGCCGCCTGGCCCGCGCAGTCGGCCACGTGCTGGACAATGCCATTGCCGCCACCCAGCCGGGTGGACGCGTGCTGGTCGAGCTTTCCGGCCGCAAGGGACGGGCGCGGATCGTCGTGTCCGACAATGGCCCCGGCATGGACGCCGCCACGCTGGCCCGCGCGCTGGAGGGGATCAAGCTGTCGCCCGACGGCAAGGCCGTGGAACGCCGCCAGGGCATCGGTCTGCCGCTCGCCCGCCGTCTGGTCGAAGCGCATGGAGGCACGCTGGAACTGCTGTCCGAACCGGGGCAGGGCACCGCTGCGATCATCGACCTGCCGTGAGTGGGGAGCGGCCATGAAGGTTGCACTGCCCGATCTGGCCGCGACCGCCGCGCTGGGCCAGCGGATCGCCGCCGCGCTGCGGCCCGGTGATGTCGTGGCGCTGTCGGGCGGGCTGGGGGCGGGCAAGACCACGCTCGCCCGGGCGATCATCGCGGCGCTGGGTCATGACGGCGAAGTGCCTTCGCCCAGCTTCGCGATCATCGAAACCTATGATCCGCCCGCCGTGCGCCTGCCGCTGGTCCACGCCGATTTCTACCGGCTGGACCGGCCCGAGGAGGCCGAGGAGCTGGGGCTGGACGATTACCGCCACGGCGCGGCGCTGCTGGCCGAATGGCCCGAGCATGCGGGCGGGTTCGGGCATGAACCGGCCTGCCTTGCCATCAGGATCGAAACTGCGGAAACGGGGCGGATTGCGATTGTGGAACCCGGCCCCGATTGGGTAGGGCGGGAAGGATGGACGTGAAGCTTCCCGAAGGTCTCGATGCCTTTCTTGCCGCCGCTGGCTGGTCCGGGGCCGAGGTGCTGCCGCTGGCCGGCGATGCCTCGTTCCGGCGCTATTTCCGCATCCGGCGGGGCGACAGGACCGCCATGCTGATGGACGCGCCGCCGCCGAACGAGGATCCGGCCCCGTTCCTGCGGGCGGCCAAGTGGCTTGATGCCAATGGCCTGCGCGCGCCGCGCATCCTGGCCGAGGATGCCCCGCGCGGACTGGTGCTGCTGGAAGACTTCGGCGAAGTGCGGATGCGCGAGTATCTTGACCAGTGGGCGGATGACGAGCGCGCGGTCTATCAGGCGGCGATCGATGCCCTGGTTGAATTGCACCGCCTGCCGCCGGGGCCATTCCGTGACTATTCGCTGGCCGAATACCAGCGCGAGGCGAAGCTGCTGGTGGACTGGTATTGCCCCGCGCAGAGCCTTTATGTCGATGGACCGGGCTATGCCGCAGCCTGGGAAGCGGTGCTCGGCCAGCTGCTGCCGCGCCAGCGCCCCGGCGTGGTTGTGCTGCGCGATTACCATGCGGAAAACATCATGTTGCTGGGCGCGCTGCATGACCAGGGCCTGCTCGATTTTCAGGACGCGCTGGTGGGCCATCCGGCCTATGACCTGGTTTCCCTGCTCCAGGACGCCCGGCGCGATGTGGCGCCCGCGCTCGAAGCGGAAATGCTCGACTACTATGTCGGCAAGGCGGCACCCGGACCGGATTTCCTGGCCGACTATGCCCGCCTCGGGGCGCAGCGGAATGCCAAGATCGTCGGCATTTTCGTGCGTCTGTGGAAGCGCGATGGCAAGCCGCGTTACCTGAATTACATCCCGCGCGTCTGGGCCCTGCTCGAACGCGATCTGGCCCATCCGGCGCTCGCTCCGGTGGCGCGCTGGTTCGATGCCAATATCCCGGCGGAACTGCGCGCCGCGGGCGGAGGGACCTGGGCGGTATGACCGCATTGCCCGGCACGGCGATGATCATGGCGGCGGGCAAGGGCACGCGGATGATGCCGCTGACGGCTGTCGTGCCCCAAGCCGCTGATCGAAGTGGCCGGGACCACACTGCTCGATCACGTGCTGGACCTCTTGGCCGACGCCGGGGTGGGGCGGATCGTCGCCAATGTTCACTACCTGCCCGACCAGATCGAGGCGCATCTGACCACTCAGCGCGGCCGGTTCGATGTGGCGATTTCAGACGAGCGGGATCTACTGCGCGATACCGGCGGCGGGCTGGTCAAGGCTCTGCCGCTGATCCCGGACGATCCGTTCTTCTGCATCAATGCCGACAACTGGTTTACCTGGGGCCACGAGAACCCGCTGGTCCGCATGGCCCAGGCCTGGGACGGCGAGCGGATGGACGTGCTGATGCTGGTCGTGCCGCATGAGCGCGCGAACAACACCAAGGGCATTGGTGATTTCGATCTCGCGGAGGACGGCCGCCTGTCGCGCGAGGGGCCAAAGCGGCCGCGCGGCTTAGACTGGACCGGGGTGCAGCTGATCGCGCAGGCGCCTGATCACCGATCCTCCGGGAGAGGTGTTCTCCACCAACCTGTTCTGGGACCGGGCGATCGCGGCGGGGCGCTGTTTCGGGCTGGTCCACGATGGCGAATGGTTCGATGTCGGCTATCCCGAGGCCATTGCCCTGACCGAGGCGCGGCTGGCCCAACTGCAACTCGCCGATGGCTGAACGGGCCGCCCCCCGGGTCTATTCGATTGCCGCGCACCGCGGCTTTGCCGATGCACTCGTCGCGGGCCTGATCCCGCGCTATGCCGACAAGGAGCTGGGTCTCGCGCGGCTGACCTTGCTGCTGCCCAATCGCCGCGCCGAACGGATCGTCACCGAAGCCTTTGTTCGCTTGTCGGGCGGCGGGATGCTGCTGCCGCGCATGGCGGTGGTGGGCGATCTTGACCTCGACGAGACGCTCGGGCCGCTGCTCGATCCACTGGGGACCGGGGCGGACATACCGCCAGCGGCCGATCCGGTCCGCCGCTGGCTGCGGCTGGCGGAACTGCTTCGGACGGAATTGGGCAAGGATGCGCCGCGCACCCCCGGCCTGCTCAACCTCGCGTTCGAAACCGGGCGGACGATGGACCGCCTGTCGATCGAGGGGATCGAGCTTGGCGATCTCCTCCAGGACCGGGTCGCCGGGATTGTTGGCGACCTCGCCGAGCACTGGCGGCAATCGACCCGCACCTTTGCCCGCGTCCAGGCGCTCTGGCTGGGCGAGCTGGCCGCGCGGGGCGAGGTCGATGCCCCGGTTCGGCGCAATCTGCTGTTCGATCATGCCGCGCGGCGCTGGGCGGAATCGCCACCGGCCCATCCGGTCGTGGCGGCGGGGATCACCAGCGCCTCGCCGGCGCTCGCGCGGCTGCTGGCGGTGGTGGCGCGGCTGCCGGGCGGGGCGGTGATCCTGCCCGACCTTGACCTGGCGCTTGAGCAGTCCGTGTGGGACGCGCTGGGCCATGCTGGTGTACCGCAAGTGCATGGTGAGGCACCTTTTGGTGACCGTGACGCGCTCACTCATCCGCAATATCACCTCAAGCTGCTGCTCAACCGGATGGGCGTTGCCCGCGATGAGGTCGAGCCCTGGCACCGGGCCGGTCTGGCCGCGGCTCCGCCGGAACGCAGCAAGGCGATCAGCAACCTGTTCCTGCCGCCCGAAGGCAGCGCGGGGTGGGTCAAGCTGAAGCCGGATCAGCGCCGTCTTGCCGGGGTTCGGCTGATGGAAACCGCCCATCCGGGGGAAGAGGCCCAGGCCATCGCCCTGCTGATCCGCGAGGCGCTGGACGTGCCGGAAAAGCGGGTTGCGCTGGTCACGCCGGATCGTGGCCTGGCCGCCCGCGTCGTCGCTCACCTCAGGCGCTGGAACGTCCAGGCCGACGATACCGCCGGCCAGCCGTTGCCGCAGACGACGGCGGGGCGGGTCCTGCTGCTGCTGGCCGAGGTCGCCGCCACGCGGATCGCCCCGGTTCCGCTGCTGGCGCTGCTTGGCCACCCCTTCGTGGGGGCGGGGGAAGGGCGCGCGGCCTGGCTCGACAATGTGCGCGCGCTGGACCTGGCTCTGCGCGGTCCTCGGCCCGCACCAGGTTTTCACCCGATCCAGGCGGCGGTCGACCGGCAACAAAAGCGCGGCGCTGGCAGCGCAATCGCGACCTGGTGGCAGGAAGTCGAGCAGATCCTCGTTCCGCTGACCGACCTGGCCGAACAGGTGCCGCTCGCCGATGCACTGGACCGGCTGGCGGCCGCAGCCGAAGCCTTCTGCGGCACGCGGATCTGGGGCGAAGCCGATGGCCGCGCGCTGGCTGCCTGGCTAGAGGAACTGCGCGAGGCTGCGTTGGCGGTTGGCACGGTATTGCCGCCCGCAGATCTGCCGCGCGTACTGCGCGAGGCGATGGACCGCGTGGCCGTGCGCCCGCCATGGGGCGGCCATCCGCGCGTGGCGATCTACGGCCTGCTGGAAGCGCGGATGAGCCGGGCCGACCTGGTGATCTGTGCCGGCCTGACCGAAGGCACCTGGCCGGCTGCACCCAGCCCGGAACCGCTGCTGTCGCCGGCCGTGCTGCGCGCACTGGGCGTGCCGGGCGGCGAATTCCGCATCGGCCTCTCGGCGCATGATCTGGCGGCCGCACTCGGTGCGCCCGAAGTCGTGCTGAGCTGGGCCCAGCGCGGCGAGGGCGGGCCGGTGATCCCCAGTCGCTTCGTTCTGCGGGTGGAGGCAATGCTGGGCGAACTGGCGGCGAGTCACCGCGAGCATGCGGCGGTCGAGCTGGCCCGCCGGCTCGACCGGGCAAGCGCTCAACCGGCCTATCCGCAGCCGAAGCCCAGGCCTAGCGCGGCGCAGCGCGATGTGCCGCTGGCCGTAACCGCCATCGACCGGCTGCGCAGTGATCCATACCAGTTCTATGCCGGTGCCATCCTCCGGCTGAAGCGCCTCGATCCGCTTGACGCCGACCCTTCTGCGGCCTGGCAGGGGACAGTTGTTCACACCGTGATGGAGCACTGGCACAAGGACGGCGGTCAGGCTGGCGCGCTGGTGGGCATCGCCAAGGCCGAATTGGCCAAGCTGGAAGCCCACCCGGTGGTCCGCAGCCTGTGGTGGCCCCGCCTGCAAAAGGGCCTCGAATGGATTGATGCCCAGATCGCGAGAGACCGGGGCGAGGGTCGCAAGGTGATCGCCAGCGAGGCCCGGGGCGAAATGCTGTTGGCCGGAGTCAGGATCCACGGCCGGGTGGACCGGATCGACCGCAGGGCCGACGGCAAGCTGGTCATTGTCGACTACAAGACCGGCACGCCCCCCTCTGGCAAGATGGTTGAAAATGGCTTCGCTCTGCAACTTGGTACCTTGGGGTTGATCGCCGTCGATGGTGGGTTTGCTGGGGTGGCGGGCGATCCCGACGGGTTCGAATACTGGTCATTCGGCAAGAGCGCGAAAAGCGAAACCGGGTTCGGATACGCTTCCGAACCGGTGAAGGAGGGCCAGAAGAAGTCGGGCCTGCCGCGCGCCGAATTCCTCAGCAAGACCGAAGACTACCTGCGCGAGGCAATCGGAACTTGGATTAGCGGCGATGCGCCGTTCACGGCCCGGCTCAACCCCGACATTGGCGGCTACAACGACTTCGACCAGCTGATGCGGCTCGACGAGTGGCAGGCGCGTAGCGAGGATGCGGCATGAGCCGGGTCTATCCCCTGCGTGGCAACCAGGTGCCCGCGGTCGCGCCGGGTGAAGTGGTGTGGCTGTCCGCCTCGGCCGGAACGGGCAAGACCCAGGTCCTGTCGGCGCGCGTCCTGCGGCTCTTGCTCGATGATGGGGTACGGCCCGAGCAGATCCTGTGCCTGACTTTCACCAAGGCCGGGGCGACCGAGATGGCGACCCGGATCAATGAAGTGCTGGCTCGCTGGGTCCGCGCTTCGGACGATGACCTGTTCAAGGACCTCGAGGCGATTGGCGCTGCATCCGGACCGGCCGCGCGTGAGCGGGCGCGGCGCCTGTTCGCCGAGGTGCTCGATTGCCCCGGTGGCGGGCTACGGATCGCGACGATCCATGCTTTCTCGCAGTGGTTGCTGTCAGCCTTCCCCAGCGAGGCAGGGCTGCTTCCCGGCGTCAAGGCAATGGAGGACCGCGACCGCGAGCTGCTGCTGCGCGAAGTGCTGGCCGCACTGGTCGAACAGGCTGAGGCAAGTCACGACACGGCCACGCTCTCCGCGCTGGAAACCCTGTCGATCCGGATGGGGCCGGAGCGGGTGCCGGGCTGGCTGCTGCGCTGCGCCACGGCGCGCGAGGCCTGGGAAGGGCCGGGCGGCTGGCAACCGCCGATGCGCGATGGCGTCCTGCGGGTCCTGGGCCTGCCGGGCGATATCAGCCGGGACGACCTGCTGGCGCTGTGCGGCGATGACCGGTTTCCGGTCGATGCCTTGCGTCTGTGCCTGTCGGCCTATTCGCAGTGGAATGGCAAGAAGGGGCAGGATGGCCGTATCGTGATTGCCGACTGGCTGTCGGCCGGTCCCGTCGAGCGGCTCGAGCGCCTGTCGGTCCTGCATAAGGTGCTCTTTACCCAGAAAGACACGGTCAAGGACGAGGCGAGCCTTGCGAAGTTCGAAGAGCATTTCGGTGTTGCGGCCAATCAGGTGCTGGCGGCTCGCCTTGCTATCAGAGACCTTGCAACCCTGCTCGATCTGGCCGATTTCCTGACCCCAGCGCTCGAAGTGGGGCGCAAGTTCGCGCTCGCCTGGGACGAGGCCAAGGCGCGGGCCGGGTTTATCGATTTCGACGACCAGATCCGCCAGGCGGCGGCCCTGCTGAACAGGCACGAGCTGGCCGAATGGATCCGCTACAAGCTGGACCGTCGCTTCGATCACATCCTGGTGGACGAGGCCCAGGATACCAACGCAGCCCAGTGGCAGATCATCGATGCCCTGACCGGCGATTTCTTCAGCGGCGAGGGCGCCCACGGCGACAAGCTGCGGACGCTGTTCGTGGTTGGCGATTACAAGCAGGCCATTTTCCGTTTCCAGGGCACCAGCCCCGAGAACTTCGCCCGCGCCAAGGAGCGCGTGCGTACGTTGCTGGACGGTCTGGCCGCAAACATCCGTTCCTTGCAGCGCAACCTTGCCACACGCAGCCTGCAGGACCTCGATCTGGGGCAGAGCTTTCGCACCGCGCACGAGATTCTGGCCTTCGTCGATCGCACGATTGGTGCCATCGGGCACGAAGGGCTGGGATTGGCGATCCCCTCCGCTCCGCATCGTGGTGAGGAGCGACCGGGGCTGGTCACGCTGTGGCGCGTGATCGGGGCTGAGGCAAATGCCAATCCTGGCGAGGAATCCGCGCCCGAGGCGGACGACGAGGGCGATGAAGGCTGGCTGTCACGCACTGATCGCAAGCTGGCGGACAAGATCGCGCGGCAAGTCCGCGACTGGCTGGATCACGGCTATCCGCTGGTCAAGGGAGAGGAACAGGGCAAGGCACGCCGGGCCAAGGCCGGCGACATCATGGTGCTGGTGCGCAAGCGCAAGGAACTGGCCGGGCTCATCGTGGCGCGGTTGCACGCCGCAGGCGTGCCGGTGGCCGGGGTTGACCGGTTGCGGCTGGCCGCGCCGCTGGCGGTCCGCGACCTGATGGCGGCGCTGCGCTTTGCTGCCCAGCCGCTCGATGACCTGAACCTTGCAAATCTGCTGGTTTCGCCGCTGCTGGGCTGGAGCCAGGACGAGCTGATGCGGCACGCCTGGCGGCCGGACGGCGTGCGGCTGTTCGATCACTTGCGCGCGACGCGCGGGGAACCCGTGGTTGAACGGGCCTGGTCGAAACTCGCCGATCTGCTGCGGATTGCCGATTATGAGCCACCCCAGGCGCTGCTCCACTGGCTGCTGGTCGGGCCGTGGCAGGGTCGGCGGCGGCTGGTCGCGCGACTGGGGACCGAGGCCAACGATCCGATCGATGAACTGCTCAACGCCGCGAGCGCTTATTCCGCCGGCAATGTGCCCAGCCTCAACGATTTCATCCGTTGGTTCGATGCGGGCGAAGGTGAACTGAAGCGCGAGTCCGGCAAGGCCCGCGACGAGGTGCGCGTGATGACCGTGCACGGATCGAAAGGCTTGCAGGCGCCCATCGTGATCCTGGCCGATGCGGCCGATGATCCTGCCAGTGGGCGTCCGACCTCGCTTGAGATCACCGATCCGGCCAGCCCGGCGGATAATCCGCGTCGCATCCCGCTGCCGTCGCTTTCAAAGAGTGAAGAACTGGGCCGACTGGCCGAGGAACGCGCGCGCGTTGCGCAGGAGGAATTGCAGGAGCACTGGCGGCTGCTTTACGTTGCCATGACCCGCGCCGAGGAGGCCCTGTTCATCGGCGGTGCGCTCTCTGGCCGCGAGCAAGCGCCCAAGCCAGACAGCTGGTATGCCCGGCTGGAGCCGCTGTTTGCCGGCGATTGGCAATCCGATCCGTTGTGGGGCGGGGTCAAGACTCACGGCATGCGGCCTGAAGTGGCAGTACCGCCGCTTGGTGGCGCGCCCCGTGATCTCGGGTTGCTGCCTCCCTGGGCCGAGCGCCCTGTCGCGGCGGAACCTCGCCCGCCGAAGCCCCTCGCTCCATCGTCCTTGGGCGAGGACCTTGTCAGCGATCCGCCATTCCCGCCCGGCTCGGGGGGGGCAGCCGCGCGGCGGGGGGTGCTCATGCACCGCCTGCTGGAACGCCTGCCCGAACTGCCCCCGGCCGAGCGCAAGGCGGCGGCGCAAGCGTGGCTTGGGAAGCAGGCCTCGGATCTTGATGCACCGGCGCGTGCCGAAATGGTCGAAGCCGCTTTGAAGGTGCTGACGGAGGCTGCCTGGGCCGACCTCTTCAGCCCTGCCGCACTGGCGGAAGTCCCGATCGCGGCCGTAGTGGCCGGTCAGGTTGTGGCGGGCACGATCGACCGCCTGCTGGTCGAGCCGGAGCGGATCCGGCTGGTCGATTTCAAGACCGCCCGCCGTCCGCCTGCCGGGCTGGACGAGGTGCCGGTGGCGATCCTGCGGCAAATGGCCGCCTATGCCGCCGCGCTTGAGGCAACCTATCCCGGACGCAGGATCGAAGCGGCGCTGCTGTACACCCAGCAACCAAGCCTGCTGACAATCCCGGCAGACCTGTTGAACCTGCACAAGCAGGCATTGACCGCGCCGCAGGAAAGCTTTTGAGCAGGCGCGATTGCCAAGGCCGGGTGAATTCCTAAATTGGCAGGCAACAGATCAGGAGAATACACCATGGCCACCAAAGCCGTTACCGATGCCAGCTTCGACGCCGACGTCCTCAATTCCGACAAGCCGGTGCTGGTCGATTTCTGGGCCGACTGGTGCGGTCCGTGCAAGATGATTGCTCCGGCGCTGGAGGAAATCAGCGACGAGCTGGCCGACAAGGTGACCATCGCCAAGGTGGACATCATGGAAAACACCGACATCGCCGCCAAGATCGGCGTCCAGTCGATCCCGCTGCTGGTGCTGTTCAAGAATGGCGAGCCAGTCGCCCAGAAGCTTGGCGCTGCTCCGAAGAGCCAGCTTAAGGGCTGGCTGGAGAGCGTGCTCTAAAGCGCGGTCATGCGTTCCGCCAGTTCGTCCCACAGGGCCGGGCTGGCGGCGCCGATCAGGCTGGGGCGCAGATGCTCGTCGACCCGGTAGGGCTGGCCATCGGGCCGGGCGACCTTGCCACCCGCTTCATTGAGTAGCAGCACTCCGGCGGCGTGATCCCAGGCCAGGGTCCGTTCGAAGATCGTGATGTCGTTCTGGCCCAGGACGATGCGCGGATACTGCTCGGCCGCGCAGCGCGGGATATCGACCAGGGTATAGTGCGGGGCGATATGCGTCTTCAGCGCCTCGCGACGCTCAGGATCGGCGAAGACCAGTGAAATGGCCGCAATCGGCGGGGTCTGGCCGCTGGTTCGGGCGGAAACCCGATCACCGTCGATGAAGGCACCGTGGCCCCTCTGCGCGGTGCAGAACCGGCCGCGCAGCGGATCGTAGATCCAGCCGCCAATCGTCTCTCCGGCTTCCGCGAGGGCGACCATGATCCCGAACGGCGGCTTGCCGGAGGCGAAATTGCTGGTGCCGTCGATCGGGTCGATAATCCAGCACAGCGCATCGCCCAGCCGGTCCATCAGCGCTGGATTCGCTTCGCAGGCTTCCTCGCCAACGATGGCGGCTTCGGGCAGGATCTGCGCCAGTCCCTCGGCCAGGATCACTTCCGCCTCGCGGTCCGCCACTGTAACGAGTTCACCGGGCGACTTGTCGATCACCTCGTGGGCTTCAAGCTGCTGGTAGCGCGGCATCACCGCCCGCGCAGTCGCGTCCTTGATCACGGCTAGCACGGCCGCGTCGAGCGCCTTGCTCACGAACGGTAATCCGCGTTTATCGAGATATAGCCGTGGGTCAGATCGCAGGTCCAGACGGTGGCGCGGCCATCGCCCAGGCCCAGGTCAACCTCGATGCTGATGTCCTGACCTTTGAGGTGGGCTGCGACCGGTGCTTCGTCATAATCGGCCAGCGGCTGGCCATCGCGCGCCGCCCAGGTGCCGCCAAAGCCGATCGACAGGCGATCACGATCAGCCGGCTCGCCCGCCTTGCCCACGGCCATGACCACGCGGCCCCAGTTGGCGTCCTCTCCGGCGATCGCGGTCTTCACCAGCGGTGAATTGGCGATGGCGAGGCCGACCTTGCGGGCGCTTTCGTCGCTCACCGCACCGCTCACTGTCACGGCAATGAATTTTTGCGCCCCTTCGCCATCGCGCACCACGAGGTGGGCCAGTTGTTGGCATACGTCATCCAGCGCTGCGGCAAAAGCATCGGCGCTGGGGCAGTCGAACGAGGCGAGCGGGGCATTGCCCGCCGCACCTGTGGCAAAGGCCAGCACGGTGTCGCTGGTCGAGGTGTCGCTATCCACCGTGATGCACGAAAAGGTGCGCTGATTGGCGGCAGATAGCAGCGCCTGCAGGAAGGCTGGCTCAACTGCCGCATCTGTGAAGATATAGCCCAGCATGGTCGCCATGTCGGGCGCGATCATGCCGCTGCCCTTGATGATCGCGCCCAGCGTCACCGTGCGGCCATCGACCACCGCCTGGGCCATGGCCCCCTTGGCGAAGGTATCGGTGGTGCCGATGGTATTCGCCGCCGTTTCCCAGTCACAAGGCTGGGCCAGCAAGGCCGCTTCGATCCCCGCTTTCGCCTTGTCCTTGGGCAGTGGCACGCCGATCACGCCGGTGGAGGAAACGAACACCTGGTCTGGCGGGCAGCCCAGGTGGTCCGAAACCTGCTCCATGATCGCCTCGACCGCCTCGCGCCCGCGATAACCGGTAAAGGCGTTGGAATTGCCAGCATTAACCACCAGCGCGCGGGCGTGGCCCTGCGCCACGTTCTGGCGGCCCAGTTCAACTTCGGATGAGCAGCAGACATTGCGGGTGAACACCCCCGCCACGGCAGTGCCTACGGCCAATTCGACATAGGTCAGGTCACACCGGCCCCAGTCCTTGTATCCGGCGCGGGCCACACGCGGGGTTACACCGGCAATCGGCGGGATTGCAGGGAAGGGTTGGGCAAGGGGAGAAACATCGTGTGGCATTGACGAACCTCAGCTTCCCAGCCGCACCAGTGCGGTCGGTGTCGTGGCCGAACGCGGGGTTACCTTCCACTCAAGCCGCTGGCCCACTGTGCTGTTCGATGGGCCATCGTCGGTGTTGTTGGCGAGAATCGCGCCGTCGGTGGTCAGCACCAGCGTGCCGTTGAGTTCAGGCAGCTTGGGCAGCGCCTCGTCATTGCCGTCCTTGCCGCCTCCCATTGCCGCACCCATCGCCGCCAGCTGGCCAAGATTGGCCATGGGATTGTTCTGGCCGGGCTGGCCAAAGGCGGGAGCATCCATCCGCACAGAGCCGTCGGCCCGCTTGTTCAGCACCACAAAGGCATTGGCCATCGGGAAGCGTTCCATCGTCGGGAACTGGAAATCGTGGTCAAGCCGGCCGCTGATCGCGAAATCGACGACGAACAGCCCGTCACCCTTGTAGACGACGCTGCGCCAGCCAGCCTGCTTGCGCAACCGTTCCGCCAGCTCCTCGGCCGCCTTGGGATTGCTCGGGTCGATTCCGCCAAGCATTACCTTCATCATTTCGGCATCGCGCTTCTGGCGCTCGGCATCGGCCTTGCGGTTTTCTTCCCAGTCCGCCCTCTGCTGCGCGATCTCGTCCTTCGAGCAGGTGCGCTCGGTCATTTCGCCATCGTCGCTATGACAGGGCTCGGCCTTGAACGGCTCGTTGCCCTTCGATTTCTGGCCCATTTCGGCCAGTTTGCTGAGGCCCAGAAGATAGATTTCACCCGAATAGCTATAGCTGAACCGCCCGTCCTTCCGCAGGTCGATCGCCGAAGTGAAGCTTCCCGGCGAGACAAAACACGCGCTTAGCAGCAGCGTGGCGGCGGCCACCAGCGTGGCGGCGATGCGGCGGGCGGAGCCGGTCATGGGGCTTGCTCCTGCGGACGGGCGGCCAGCGCATAGAGCGCGATTGCCGCGGCGTTCGAGACGTTGAGGCTTTCCACCGCACCCGACATCGGCAGGCGGGCAATGGCATCGCAGTGCTGCATGATGTTGTGCCGCATCCCTTCGCCCTCGGCCCCGAGCACCAGCGCGACGGGACCGGCGGGCAGGGCGTCGGCGAGCGTCACCTGGCCTTCACCATCCAGTCCGATGCGCCAGTAACCGGCCTCTGACATGTCCTCAAGGGCACGGGCCAGGTTCACTACACGTACCCACGGAAGTACCTCAAGCGCACCTGAAGCACTCTTGGCGAGGGTCCCCGATTCGGGCGGCGAGTGGCGATCCTGCGTGACGATGGCGGCGGCATTGAATGCGGCGGCCGAGCGCATGATCGCGCCGACATTGTGCGGATCGGTCACCTGGTCGAGCACCACGATCGGGCGGGCGGGATCACCGTCCAGCACCTCGTCGAGGAAGATGTCTTCCAGCGCGCCGCAATCTAGCACCAGCCCCTGGTGCGGCGCGTCGCGCGCGACGAGGCGGGCAAGGTCTGCGGCCTGGGCATATTCCAGCGGGAAGTTGGCCGGCAACTCGCCATTCAGCGAGGCGATCCCTTCGCGGGTCGCCCATAGCTTGCGGTGGCGGCGGTTGGGGTTGAGGAGGGCGGCCTCGACCGCGTGGCGGCCCCACAGGCGCACGGCGCCGGTGCTGGCGCGGCCCGAGCCGCGGCCACCCTGCATCCGGCCGGCGCGGCCCCGGAGGGCGCGGCTGGGCTTGCTGTCTTTGTTGCGGCTCATGCGGCGAATCCCCTGATCATCGGTTGGTCACTAGGGGATGGTGGTGGACAGGGCTAGATTCGAACTAGCGTACGCTTGCGCGGGCAGATTTACAGTCTGCTGCCTTTAACCACTCGGCCACCTGTCCACACCAGTCTGCCGGTGCCGGGTTGCCCCGGAATTGCGGCTCCACAAGGGAGCCTGTCCGGCCGAGAGAGCGCGCCTTTGGCGAAGGCGGCGCGCGCTGTCAATGGGCCAATCGACTTGTCGTACGGGCAAGGGGCGGATAGGAAGCCGCGCCATGAGCGAAATTACCCCAGTGATCTCGGCCACCGGTCTCTATACCCCGCCCGAGACAATCTCGAACGAAGAACTCGTCACCAGCTTCAACGCTTATGTCGAGCTGTTCAACGCGCGGCATGCGGCCGAGATTGCCGCCGGTGCGGTCGAGGCGCTGCAGCCCAGCTCGGCCGAGTTCATCGAGAAGGCCAGCGGCATCAAGTCGCGCCACGTGATGAGCAAGGCTTCGACCCTCGATCCCGAAATCATGGGTCCGCGCTGGCCGGAGCGGCCCGACGACGAACTTTCCGTCATGGCCGAGATTGGCGTCAAGGCGGCGCTTGAGGCGCTGGCCGCCGCGGGCCGCGATCCGAAGGACGTCGATGCCGTTCTCTGCGCCGCCTCGAACATGCAACGCCCCTATCCGGCCATGGCGATCGAGATCCAGCAGGCGCTGGGGATCGAGGGCTTTGCCTTCGACATGAACGTGGCCTGCTCTTCCGCCACGTTCGGGATCCAGACCGCGGCGGATTTCATCCGTTCGGGCAATGCCCGCTCGGTCCTGGTGGTCAGTCCGGAAATCTGCACCGGCCACAACAACATGAAGAACCGCGACAGCCATTTCATCTTTGGCGACGTGGCGACGGCCGTGCTGGTCGAGGCGAAGGACATGGCCCCGGTCAAGCACTGGGAAATCGTCGGTACCCGGCTGAAGACGGTGTTTTCCAACAATATCCGCAACAATTTCGGCTTCCTCAACTGTGCGACGCCCGAGACGATCGGCACGCCGGACAAGCTGTTCGTCCAGGAGGGCCGCAAGGTGTTCAAGGAAGTCGTGCCAATGGTCGCCAGCATGATTGTTGATCATGCCAATGACCTCGCCATCGATCCCGCCAGCCTGCGCCGCCTGTGGCTGCACCAGGCCAATTCGGGCATGAACCGCCTGATCGCCCAGCGCGTGCTGGGGCACGAGGCGAACGAGGATGAAAGCCCGACCGTGCTCGATACCTATGGCAATACGTCGAGCGCGGGTTCGATCATTGCCTTCCATCTTCACAATGCAGACCTGGCCGCCGGCGATACGGCGCTGATCTGCTCGTTCGGTGCGGGCTATTCCGCCGGCACTGTCTTCATTCGCAAGGCAGCCTGATCCATGGCCAATGAAATTCTCGACAATCGCGGGCGGGGCGAAGCCCACTGGCAGTGGCCGCGCGTTCACCCCGAAGCGCACAAGTTCGCGGCCATTGCGGCCGTGGCCTGCGTCGGTACGGCGATCTTCGCCTGGGAAACGCTGGCCTGGCCGCTGGGCGCGCTGGTGCTGGGCATCTGCGCATTCTTCCGCGATCCGGTGCGCGTCACCCCGCAGGATGATCGCTTCATCGTTGCCCCCGCCGATGGTCTGGTCACGCTGATCCAGCAGGTCGAGGCACCGCGCGAACTGGTGATCGACGATGGCAGCGGCACGCGCGGCCTGGCACCCGGACCGGTGACGCGGATCTCGATCTTCATGTCGGTGTTCGACGTGCACATCAACCGGGCCCCGATCGGCGGCACGGTCCGCCGGGTGGTCTATATCCCCGGCAAGTTCATGAACGCCGATCTCGACAAGGCGAGCGAAGAGAACGAGCGCCAGCACATCCTGATCGAGCGCGGCGACGGTGTGACTATCGGCTTTACCCAGATTGCCGGGCTGGTGGCCCGCCGCATCGTGCCCTTCGTCAAGCCGGGAGATATCCTCGCGGTGGGGCAGCGGGTTGGCCTGATCCGCTTCGGCAGCCGGGTTGACGTCTATCTGCCCGCCGGGACCGAGCCGCGCATCCTGCTGGGCCAGAAGATCGTGGCCGGCGAAACCATCCTGGCCGAACTGGGCCAGACGCCGCTGCTGGAGGGTATCAGCCAGTGACCGACGGCGGCCAGCCCAAGGGCGTGCCGGGCGGGCTGACGCTGCGGGCCATGGTGCCCAACGCGATTACTGCGGCGGCGCTGTGCATGGGGCTGACCGGCATCCGCTTCGCCGTGACCGGCGATTTCGAAAAGGCGATCCTTGCGGTGGTCGTGGCGGGCGTGCTGGACGGGATCGACGGTCGGATCGCCCGCCTGCTGAAAGCCCAGTCGCGCTTCGGGGCCGAGCTCGACAGCCTGGCCGACAATGTTTCGTTCGGCGTCGCTCCGGCGCTGATTCTGTTCCTGTGGTCGTTGCAAGACCTGCCGCGGCTGGGATGGTTCGCCGCACTGGCCTTCGCGATTGGCTGCGCGCTGCGTCTCGCGCGCTTCAACGCCCGGATCGACATGGCGGATGAGCCGCGCAAGGCCGCCGGGTTCCTGACCGGGGTTCCCGCGCCGGTCGGGGCGGGGTTGGCGTTTCTGCCAATGTATCTGTGGATTGCCACCGGCCGCGAGGAATTCCGCGAACCGCTGCTGGTCGGCGGCTGGCTGGTGTTCGTCGGCTTCCTGCTTATCTCCGCCTTGCCGACGCTGACTTGGGGGCGGCTGCGCCCGCGTCGCTCGGTCCGGCTGGAACTGCTGGCCTTTTTCGGCCTGGTTGGTGCGGCCTTGCTGACCGAACCCTGGTGGACGCTTGTGGCGATCTGTGCGGTCTACCTGGCGCTGATGCCGCTGGGGATGGTGATTTATGCCCGCGTCACGCGGCAGCGCGCAGGGCTGAACGAGCCAGGGCCGGGTGAAGCGGGGCCAGGCGCGGCCTGACCGGCAGCGATACCACCTTGCCATTCCCGGCATTGCCGCCATCGCGGCCGCCATGCTCGATAATCCGGTACCGCATTTCCAGCGCTTCGGGGCAGGATGCCAGCTCGCCGCGCGCGGCCAGAGCAATCGCGCCGTAGTGGCGCCAGGTGATCAGTACGCTGCCGAAGGCGAGAGCTGCAATCACGATGCCAAGAGCCAGACCTGCGATCATCGTTCCGTTTCCCCGTTGCAGGGCGTGGATTGCCCTGTGGATTGCCTGTTGATAACCTGCCCGGAGCGAACAACGGTTGCTCGTCCGATGAGTCGCAATGTTCTTGATTTGTTCCATGCTGTCAAGCGGCTTTTTGACGCTTGAGCGCGACGCGGTGCCATCGGGCCTCTGATTAGGGCTGGATTCCGTCGAAACTTGCCGCTAGGGGCGCCCTCGCCTGATCCGGGGATTCTCCTCGGGAACGGCAAATCCACATGGAAAGCGCACATACCGGTTCCGCAGCGGGAGCTCCGCACGGTCCCAGCTTTCCAGAGGCATTAAACCGGAAAGGAATTACCTATGGCGGCTCCCGTCGTCACCATGCAGCAATTGATCGAGGCCGGCGCACACTTCGGCCACCAGACCCACCGCTGGAACCCGCGGATGAAGCCGTACATCTTCGGCGCCCGCAATGGCATCCACATCCTTGACCTGTCGCAGACCGTGCCGCTGATGGCCCGCGCGCTCGACTTCATCGACGCGACCGTCCGCGCCGGCGGCAAGGTGCTGTTCGTCGGCACCAAGCGCCAGGCCCAGGAGCCGATCGCCCAGGCCGCCCGCGCTTCGGGCCAGCACTATGTCAATCACCGCTGGCTGGGCGGCATGCTCACCAACTGGAAGACCATCAGCCAGTCGATCAAGCGCTTCAAGGCGCTGGAAGAACAGCTGTCGGGTGACACCACCGGTCTCACCAAGAAGGAAGTGCTCCAGCTCACCCGCGAGCGTGACAAGTTCGAGTTGTCGCTCGGCGGCATCCGCGACATGGGCGGCATTCCGGACGTGATGTTCGTGATCGACGCCAACAAGGAAGAGCTGGCGATCAAGGAAGCCAACGTGCTGGGTATCCCGGTCGTCGCGATCCTCGATTCGAACGTTTCGCCCGATGGCATCGCCTTCCCGATCCCGGCCAACGATGACGCCAGCCGCGCCATCCGCCTGTACTGCGAAGCCGTTGCCGCCGCCGCCACCAAGGGCCGCCGCGAAGGCGTGATCGATTCGGGCGTCGATGTGGGCGCGCTGGAAGAAGCCCCGGTTGAAGAAGCCGTGGTGGAAGTTGCCGCTGAAGAAGCTTCGACCGAAGCCTGAGCCCGTCCGGGCCGGCTCAAGTCACAAACCTGTAGCGTGCCGGGGTTAGCGCCCCGGCCGCCAGTTCCATTCAAGAAGGACCAGTTCAATGGCTTACACCGCCACTGACGTGAAGAACCTGCGCGAGCGCACCGGCGCCGGCATGATGGATTGCAAGAAGGCGCTGGACGAAACCGGCGGCGATTTTGAAGCTGCGGTTGACGCCCTGCGCGCCAAGGGCCTTGCCGCCGTTGCCAAGAAGTCCAGCCGCACCGCGGCCGAGGGCCTGGTCGGCGTGGCCGTTTCGGGCACCAAGGGCGTGGCTGTCGAGGTGAACTCGGAAACCGACTTCGTCGCCAAGAACGACCAGTTCCAGGACTTCGTGCGCAAGACCACCGAAGCCGCCCTGGGCCTGGACAGCGATGATGCCGAAGCGCTCAAGGCTGCGGCCTATCCGGGCGGCGGCACCGTCGCCGACGCGCTGACCAACAACGTTGCGACCATCGGCGAGAACCAGCAGGTTCGCCGCATGAAGACCGTTTCGGTTTCGAACGGCCTGGTCGTGCCCTACATGCACAATGCCGCCGCGCCGAACCTCGGCAAGATCGGCGTGCTGGTCGCGCTCGAATCCGAAGCCGGTGCCGATGTGCTGGAGCCGCTGGGCAAGCAGATCGCCATGCACATCGCCGCGGCCTTCCCGCTGGCGCTGAACGCTGATGATCTCGACGCCGAGATGATCGCTCGCGAGCGCAAGATCGCGGCTGAAAAGGCGGCCGAATCGGGCAAGCCCGCCGAAGTGCAGGCCAAGATGGTCGAAGGCGCGGTGGCCAAGTTCGCCAAGGACAACGCCCTGCTCAGCCAGCTGTTCGTGATGGACAACAAGACCCCGGTCGCGCAGGTCGTCGAGCAGGCCGGCAAGGCCGCTGGCACCAAGATCGTGCTGAAGGACTATGTCCGCTTCCAGCTCGGCGAAGGCATCGAGAAGGAAGTGAGCGACTTCGCCGCTGAAGTCGCCGCTGCTGCCGGTCTGAACTAAGCTCGGCTTTTCCGGCCTCGCCGCCGGAAAAGGCAAACATCAAGGGCTCGCCGCAAGGCGGGCCCTTTTTGCTGGGCAGTGGTTGACGCGCGGTGCCTGGCTCCGCAAGTGTGTCTCGCGACAGGTTCAACGGAGGGGAAATCATCATGCAGACCCGCAGGCTCGGCAAATCGGCCATCGTCGTTTCGGATATCTGCATGGGGACGATGACCTTCGGCAGCCAGACCGACGAAGCGGCAGCCCACCGGATTCTTGACCGCTGCTTCGATGCCGGGATCAGCTTCTATGACACGGCGGAAGGCTATCCCGTGCCGCCCGATCCCAAGTGGGTGGGGCGCACCGAGGAGATCGTCGGCCGCTGGATGAAGACCAAGCCGCGCGACGCGATCATCATGGCCACCAAGGTTTCCGGCCCCAGCCACGTCTGGTTCCGCAGCCCCAAGCGTTCGGGCATGACCGCGCTGGACCGCCGCAATATCATGACCGCGGTGGAAGACAGCCTGGTCAAGCTGCAGACCGACTACATCGACCTTTACCAGACCCACTGGCCCGATCACGACACCCCCTATGACGAGACGATGGAAGTGCTCGACGAGCTGGTGCGCGATGGCAAGGTGCGGATTACCGGCTGTTCGAACGAGACCGCCTGGGGCCTGATGAAGTCGCTTGCCGCCGCCGAACGGCTCGGCACGGTGCGCTATCAGACGATCCAGAACAATTTCAGCCTCAACAACCGCCGGTTCGAGGATGAACTGGCGCAGGTCTGCCGCATGGAGGGGGTCAGCCTGATCCCCTATTCGCCGATTGCGGGCGGGGTGCTGAGCGGCAAGTACCAGGGTGGCGCGACGCCCGAGGGCGCCCGCTTTTCGCGTTACCTCGCGATGGAGGGACGCCAGGCGGCCATGGGCCGCCGGTTCGTGAACGAGCAGTCGCTGGCCTCGACTCAGCGGTTCATGGCGCTGGCCGCCGATGCCGGGATGAGCCCGGTGACGATGGCGGTCGCCTGGTCGAAGCAGCACGATTTCGTGGCCTCGGCCATCGTCGGCGTTTCCCGTGAAGACCAGCTGGATGAGATCCTCGCCGCGATCGATCTGGTCCTGCCGGGCGACCTGATGAAGGCGATCGACAAGGTCTCGCGCGAGATCCGCTATCCGATGGGCTAGGCAACTCGGTTTGCCCTGATTGCTGCACGGATCGAAGGTCCCGGGACATCAGCCCGCTTCGCATGCTGGTCCATGCCGGTAGAGCTGGAAGGACAGGTTCTTCCAGTGGGGCACGATGGGTAAGGTATTGAACTATAAACGGCTGGCTGTTCTGCCGGTCGCGACGGCATTGGCCTTGATGTTGGCGGTGTTCGCCCCTGGCAGCGCTTCGCGGCCAACCGGTCCGGCCCAGCGCGGCGACGGGCTGCCCTATGAAATGCCGGGCACCGAAGTGTTCGACCTGTCCGATAGCCAGCGCAACATTCCCTATCAGATCTTCGTCAGCCTGCCGCCCAGCTATGGCAGCCAGCCGGACCGGCGCTATCCGGTCGTCTATGTGACCGATGCCGATTACGGTTTCCCGATGCTGCGATTGATCGGCCGCCGCATGAACGGCGAGGGGCCGCGGATCGAGGAATTCATCCTTGTTGGCTTGTCCTATGCCAAGGGGGAAGACGGCATGGTCAGCCGCCGCCGCGATTACACGCCCACCGCCAAGGGGCCGAGCACCGCGCCTCCCGATGCCCGCCACGGCGAAGCGCTGCGTTACCGCGACTTCCTGCGTGAAACGGTGCTGCCATACGTTGACGCCAAGTGGCGCACCCGGCCGGATCGCCGGATCTATGTCGGCCACTCCTATGGCGGCTTGCTGGGGGCGCAGATCCTGCTGACCCAGCCCGAGATGTTCAGCGGCTATATCCTTGGCAGCCCATCGCTCTGGTTCGACAAGCGTCACCTGCTGCGTGAAGCGCCAGCCCTGCTGGCCTGGCGCAAGACGCTTGATGCCAAGGTTTACATGTACATCGGCGAATTCGAGGAACTGCGGCCCGGTACCCCCGGCTACCAGCAGGAAGTCGACATGGTCCGCGACAACCAGGTCTTTGCCGACCTGCTGCGCGCCAAGGCCTTTAGTGGGCTGAAGCTGCAGTCGGCGGTCCTGGCGGACGAGGATCATCTCTCGGTCGCGCCGCGCGGATTTACCAGGGGATTGCTGTACCTCCTGCCAGCGCGCTAGCACGGTTCGGGCGCGGCCTTTCCCTTTGCGCGACAGACACCAACTCGCTAAGGACCGCCGCACGCCAAATATCCGGAACCGACAGGCTCATGACCAGCCCCCGTTACAAGCGCATTCTTCTCAAGCTGTCCGGCGAAGTGCTGATGGGCCAGCAGCAGTTCGGGATCGACCCTGAATTCGTGGCCGAACTGGCGGCCGAGGTGAAGGCGGCCAAGGAATCGGGCCTCGAGATCTGCCTGGTGATCGGCGGCGGCAACATCTTCCGCGGCATGGCCGGGGCGGCCAAGGGCATGGACCGCGCCCAGGCCGACTACATGGGCATGCTGGCGACCGTGATGAACGCGCTGGCCATGCAGAACGCGCTGGAGCAGCTGGGCGTTCCCACCCGCGTCCAGTCGGCGATCGAGATGGACAAGGTCTGCGAACCGGTGATCCGCCGCCGCGCCGAACGGCACCTCGAAAAGGGCCGGGTGGTGATCTTTGCCGCCGGCGTGGGCGCACCCTATTTCACCACCGATTCCGGGGCCGCGCTGCGGGCCGCCGAGATGAAGTGCGACGCCCTGCTCAAGGGCACCTCGGTTGATGGGGTCTATGACAGCGATCCCAAGACCAATCCTTCGGCAAAGCGTTACGATACAGTCGATTACGACACGGTCCTGGCAGATAACCTGAAGGTTATGGACGCCAGTGCCGTCGCGCTGTGCCGCGACAACAGCATTCCCATCGTCGTCTTCTCGATCCGCGAAAAGGGCAACCTGGCCAAGGTGCTGGCGGGTGAGGGGACGCAGACAATCGTGAAGAAGGGTTAGGACCATGGCCAAGTACGATAAGGCCGATCTCGAACGCCGGATGAAGGGTGCCGTGGAATCGCTGCGCAGCGACCTCGGTGGTTTGCGAACCGGGCGCGCCAATACCGCGCTGCTCGATCCGATCACGGTCGAGGTCTATGGCAGCAAGATGCCGCTCAACCAGGTGGCCACCGTTTCGGCGCCCGAACCGCGCCTGCTGTCGGTGCAGGTGTGGGACAAGTCGAATATCGGCCCGGTTGAAAAGGCGATCCGCTCGGCTGGCCTGGGCCTCAACCCGATCAACGATGGCAACAACATCCGCCTGCCGATCCCGGATCTGACCGAGGACCGCCGCAAGGAGCTGGCCAAGCTGGTCCACTCCTATGCCGAAAAGGCCCGCGTCGCGATCCGCAACGTCCGCCGCGACGGGATCGATGCGCTCAAGGCTGACGAGACCAAGAAGGAAATCTCGGAAGACGAACGCAAGCGGGGCGAGACCGAGGTCCAGAAGCTGACCGACGAGCTGATCAAGGAAGTCGAAACGGTCGCGGCCCAGAAGGAACAGGAAATCCTCGGCAAGTGATTATCCAGACCTCCGTTCGTGTCGAGCGAAGTCGAGACACGGGTGCGCGGTGTCTCGACTTCGCTCGACACGAACGGGTTTGGGTGTGGCTTCAATGAAACAGCAGCACTCCTCAGCCCGTCACGTGGCCATCATCATGGATGGCAACGGGCGCTGGGCCAAGAAGCGCCACCTGCCGCGCGCCGTAGGGCACCAGCGCGGGGTGGAAGCAGTGCGTACCGTGGTGCGTGCGGCACGTGAAATGGGGCTTGAAGCCCTGACGCTCTATGCCTTCAGCACCGAGAACTGGCGGCGGCCGGAAGACGAGATTTCCGCGCTGATGGGTCTGCTAAAGCGCTATATCATCAGCGATATCGATGAATTCGTTGCCAATAATGTGCGGCTCAAGGTGATCGGCGATTACACCGCGCTACCCGCCGATGTCGTTGCCCTGATCGATGACGCCTTGGGGCGCACTGCCGCCAATACCGGCACCTGGCTGGTGATCGCGCTGAATTATGGCGCGCAGGACGAGATCGCCCGCGCCGCCACAAAGGCTGCCGCGAAGGGGGCGATCACCCCGGCGGCGATCGAGGCCGAACTCGATACGGCCGAACTGCCCCCGCTTGACCTGCTGATCCGCACCTCGGGCGAAGTGCGGCTGTCGAACTTCCTGCTGTGGCAGGCAGCCTACGCCGAAATGTGGTTCACCGAAGTGCTCTGGCCTGATTTCAAGCCCGAGCATCTGCGAGAGGCGCTGGACGCCTTCGCCAAGCGCGAGCGCCGCTATGGCGGACGGTGAGCGCAAGAACGCCGACCTGCCGGTGCGGATCGCCTCGGCCGTGGTCGTTGTGGCGATAGCGCTGGGGGCCGAATGGCTGGGCGGCTGGGTCTGGGCCGGCTTTGTGATGCTGGTGGCAGCCGGTGTGCTGTTCGAATGGCGCGCGCTGGTTCGAGCCATGGACCTTGGCCTGGCGCGCCAGTTGCTCTGGACGATCGGGGGTATCCTTTACATCGCCCCGGCAGCGGCCATGTTGCTGATGCTGCGGGAGGGAGAGAACGGCTTTGCCAACGTACTGACCGTCATTGCCCTGGTCGCGGCTATCGACATCGGTGCCTATTTCACCGGTCGCGCCATCGGTGGGCCGAAGATCGCGCCGTCGATCAGTCCATCGAAGACCTGGGCCGGATTGCTGGGTGGCGTGCTGGGCGCGACCGCGCTGCTATGGCTCTCGGCTGGCCTGAGCGGGGCAACGGCGGCGTGGTGGCAGATCCTTGCACTGGGCGCGGTGGCAGCGGTGATCGCCCAGGCCGGGGACTTTTTCGAAAGCTGGATGAAGCGCCGGGCCGGAGTGAAGGATTCGGGCAGGCTGATCCCGGGCCATGGCGGCTTGTTCGACCGGGTTGATGGATTGATCGCGGTCTGCTTCTTGCTGGCGATGCTGACGCTGGGGGGAGCGATCTGATGCGTTCGGTATCGGTCCTGGGGGCTACCGGTTCAATCGGCGCCTCGACGCTTGATCTGATCCGTCGCGCGCCGGGCAACTGGCGAGTGGTGGCGCTGACCGCGAATGGCAATGCCGCCAGTCTCGCGCAACTGGCCCGGGAATTCGGGGCTGAAGTTGCGGTTGTGGCCGACGAGAGCAGTCTGCCGGCGCTGCGCGAGGCACTGGCCGGAACCGGGATCGAAGCGGCAGGCGGGGCCGCCGCGCTGGTCGAGGCGGCGGCTCGCCCGGCTGACATTACGGTGGCGGCGATTGTCGGCTGCGCCGGCCTTGCACCCACCATGGCGGCGATCGAACAGGGGCGCAGCGTCGCCCTTGCCAACAAGGAGGCGCTGGTTGCCGCAGGCGAGGTCATGACCGCAGCCGTGGCCCGGTCCGGGGCCACCCTGCTGCCAACAGACAGCGAACATAACGCCATTTTCCAGTGTCTTGCGGGCAATAGCTACGATCATGTCCGGTCGATCACGCTGACCGCCAGCGGTGGTCCGTTCCGCGACTGGACGATGGAACAGCTTCATGCGGCCACCCCGGCGCAGGCGATCAAGCATCCCAACTGGGACATGGGCGCCAAGATCAGCGTCGATAGCGCGACCATGTTCAACAAGGGGCTGGAACTGATCGAGGCGCACCACCTGTTTCCGGTTGGCCTCGACCGCCTGAAGATCATCGTTCACCCGCAATCGGTGATCCATTCGATGGTCGAATACCGCGATGGCTCGACCCTGGCCCAGCTTGGCCCGTCGGACATGCGGGTGCCGATCGCCTCTTGCCTGGCCTGGCCGGCGCGGATGGATACACCGCTCGACCCGCTGAACCTTGCCGCGATCGGCGAACTGACTTTCCGCGCGCCGGATGAGGAGCGGTTTCCCGCAACGCGGCTTTGCCGTCTGGCGGCTGAAGCCGGTGGTGCGGCTCCAGCCGTGCTCAATGCGGCCAACGAGGTGGCTGTGGCCGCATTCCTGGCCGGAAAGCTTCCATTCACCAGCATCGCGGTAGTGGTGGAACAAGTGCTGGCGCGCTATGCTCCGCCACCGCCCGGGTCGTTGGCCGATGTCATGGCCATTGATGCGGCGGCGCGGGCCGCGGCGCGCAGTGTTCTGGAGTTGGCAACGAAGTGACCGAATCTCCCTCTGTCCTGATGATGATCGGGGCGTTCCTGCTGGTCCTTGGGCCGCTGGTGGTCCTGCATGAACTGGGCCACTACCTGGTCGGGCGCTGGTTCGGCGTGAAGGCCGATGTGTTTTCGGTCGGCTTCGGGCGTGAACTGGCCGGCTGGACCGATCGTCGCGGCACCCGCTGGCGGCTCGCCGCCTGGCCGCTGGGCGGCTTTGTCCAGTTCGCGGGTGACATGAACGCCACCTCGGTGCCCGATCCCGGCGCGGCCCAGGCTTCGGCGGCCGAGAAGGCCGGGATGTTCCAGTATGCCCCGCTGTGGCAGCGCGCGCTGATCGTGCTGGCCGGGCCAATGATGAACCTGGTGGTCGCGGTGGCGATCTTCGCCGGGTTCAACATGGCCTATGGTGTGCCGACCGCTGCCCCCGTGATTGGCGAGTTTTCGAAGGGTTCGGTCGCCCAGGCCGCCGGGCTGAAGGTGGGTGACCGGATCGTTGCGATCGATGGCGCGCGGGTCGACAGTTTCATGGATATCGCCGAGCGGGTTGCGCTCTATCCGGGCCGTACTGTCACCGTTGCGGCCGAGCGCAAGGGTGTCAGCTTCTCCTTGCCGGTCAAGCTGGCCGAGGACGTGCAGAAAGACCGGTTCGGTAACGAGATGCGCCGGGGCCTGCTCGGCATCCGTCCGTCGGCGCTGGAGTTCCAGCAGGTCGGCCTGGTGACCGCGGTGACCGCCGGGGCTGATCAGTCGGTCGGGATCATCCGGACGATGGCGGCGGGACTGGTCCAGATCGTAACTGGCGAACGGCCGCTTGATGAACTGGGCGGGCCGATCAAGATCGCCAAGTTCTCGGGTGAGCAGCTTTCGCTCGGCTGGCTTTCGTTCGTATCTTTTGCCGCGCTGATTTCAATTAATTTGGCATTCATTAACCTGCTGCCAATCCCCACACTCGACGGCGGGCACCTGGCTATGTACGCGGCAGAAGCTGTCCGTCGCAGGCCTCTGGGTGTTCGCAGTCAGGAGTGGGCGTTCCGCACCGGTCTGGCATTCATGCTGGCCCTCATGCTGTTCGTCACCTTGAATGACATTGCCTCGCTGTCGATCTTCGGCGGCTAGGCGAAGGGTTAGGGTAAATCTGCGGGCAAAACGCGGGAACTTTGCTTGATCGGCGTGGCTGCATCGGGCACAGGGCGGCGAATTGCCAGCAGCGCGACGGCTGACGTGCCTTGGGTGGGCCCTGTGGGGTCCGAGGGGGATGGGCAGGCGAAGCAAAGCATGATGACGGGAACAGCCGTGCCGAAGAACCGAATTGCCAAGGATCGCCACTCGACGCTCCGGATTACTGCAGCGCTGATGGGGTCCACGATACTGGCCGGTCTGCCGCAGGCCGTGATGGCCCAGACGGCCACTGCGCCCGCTGCACCTGCCGCCACGCCTGCTGCGGCAGCGCCTGCGGAAGCCCCGATCCAGTCGATCACCGTGCTGGGATCGCAGCGGCTCGAGCCCGACACGATCCGCTCTTACATCAAGCTGCGCATCGGCCAGCCCTATACCCAGCAGGCCGCTGACCAGGCGCTGAAGGACCTCTTCGCGACCGAGCTGTTCTCTGATGTGAAGGTGCGCAACGACAGCGGTAACGTCACGATCGAGGTGAAGGAAAACCCGGTCATCAACCGCATCATCCTGGAAGGGAACAAGCGGCTGAAGGAGGACAAGATCCTCCCCGAAATCAAGCTGGCTCCGCGCCAGATCTTCACGCGGTCCAAGGTCCGCGCGGACGTTGCCCGCATCATCGAGCTCTACAAGCGCCAGGGCCGCTTCGCCGCCGAAGTCGAACCGAAGATGGTCCTGCTTGACCAGAACCGCGTCGACATCGTTTTCGAAATCCAGGAAGGCCCGAAGTCCAAGGTCCGCAAGATCAATATCATCGGCAACGAACAGTTCGACGATGGCGATCTGAAGGACGAGATGGTCACCAAGGAAACCGGGCTCACCAAGATCTTCAGCTCCGGCACCAGCTATGACCCGGACCGGATGGCCTTCGATCAGCAGAAGCTGCGCCAGTTCTACCTGACCAAGGGCTATGCCGATTTCCGGATCGTTTCGGCCGTGGCCGAACTGACGCCGGACAAGAAGGACTTCATCCTGACCTACGTGGTCGAGGAAGGGGAGCGCTACAAGTTCGGCGAAGTGAAGGTCGACAGCCAGCTGCGCGATTTCGACAGCGACCGTCTGGCCAGCCAGCTGCCCATGAAGAAGGGTGACTGGTACGATGCGAAGATGGTGGAAGACACCATCGAGAAGCTCAACGAAACCGCCGGTGCCTTCGGCTATGCCTTTGCCGACGTCCGTCCCAGCTACGACCGCAACAAGGACGAGCTGACGATGGGCATCACGTTCCAGATCGCCGAGGCGCCGCGCGTCTACGTCGAGCGGATCGATATCAACGGCAATACCCTGACCCAGGACAAGGTGGTGCGCCGCGAGTTCCGCCTGGCCGAGGGCGATGCGTTCAATTCGCTCCAGGTGAAGCGTTCGACCAGCCGCATCAACTCGCTGGGCTATTTCCAGGAAAAGTTCGAAATCGAGCAAAAGCCCGGTTCGGCGCCTGACCGGATCGTGCTGGAGGCCAATGTCGAGGAAAAGCCGACTGGCGAACTCCAGCTGTCAGCCGGCTATTCCAGCCTCGAAAAGCTGATCTTCCAGGGCTCGATCCAGCAGCGCAACTTCCGCGGGCGGGGCCAGACCATCGGCCTTTCGCTGAGCTATTCGAACTATTCGAAGAGCGCCGAAGTCAGCTTTACCGAACCCTACCTGTTCGATCGCAACATCTCGCTGGGCTTCAACATCTACCGGCGCGATTACAACAGCTTCAATTACCTGAACAACGATCGCAACACGACCTACAAGCAGGCGACCACCGGTTTCCAGGTCCGCGCAGGCATCCCGCTGACCGAGTATATCTCGGCGGTCGGCAGCTACACCTTCAACATCGACGACGTCACGCTCGATCGCACGCAGTTCTTCACCGACCGGGTCAATCCTGGCGTGCAGGAATGCGACTCGCTGCTCGCCGGACGCTATCTCTGCGAAGCGATCGGCAATCGCACCTCGTCGATCCTCGGCCTCTCGCTGATCTACGATTCGCTCGACAGCCGCGTGCGTCCCTCGCGCGGTCGCGCTGTTTCGGTGACGGCGGAATTCGCCGGACTGGGCGGCTCGGTGAAGTATGGTCGTCTGCGCGCCAATGCCGCGCAATACTGGCCCGTGGGCAAGGGCTGGATCTTCTCGGTCCGGGGCGAAGCTGGTCTGATCAAGTCGTTCGAGAACCGTGGAGCCGGGGTTGATCCGGTCCGCCTCACCGACCGCTTCTATCTCGGCGAGCCGGAAATGCGCGGGTTCGATATCCGCGGGGTCGGCCCGCGCGTGATTCGCCAGCCGATTGTCGATGACGGCAACGGCAACCCCAAGGTCATCACCGATCGCAATTCGGTTATCGATGACGCGCTGGGCGGCAAGTATTACTACCTTGGTCATATCGAGCTCGAGATTCCGCTGGGTTCGGGCGCGCGCGAACTCGGCCTGCGGCCGTCGATCTTCCTTGATGCCGGCGCTGTCTGGGGCGTGAAGACGCCGCTGCTGCAATCGAGCCCGTTCCCGAACGGCATCTTCATCCCGACCCGCAATGCCGCCGGGCAGGCCTTGTTCCTGCAGATTGACGAGGTCAATTCGAGCTGCCAGGCCACCAAGACCTCGCAGGTCACCAACCCCGTCAACCCGGCTCCGGCAGCCTGCCTTACCTCCCCCAACAACACGGCGCTGGGCAGCAATGTCGGTCCGTTCCAGGAAATCTTCGTCGGCAATTCGGCGCGACCGCGCGTTTCGATCGGCATTGGCGTGAACTGGAACTCGCCCTTCGGTCCGTTCCGTATCGACTTTGCCAAGGTGCTGCTGAAGCGCCCTGGCGACGACACCAAGAGCTTCACTTTCAACGTGGGAACCCAATTCTGATGAAACTGCTTCGCACTTCGGCGCTGGTCGCCGCGATCTCGCTTGCTGCCCTTTCGACCAATCCCGCCGCAGCCCAGCGCAACAAGGACAAGGACGCCGCCCCGGCTCCGGCACCGACCGCGTCGACCGGCGCTCCGATCGTCCAGGGCATTGCGGTCGCCAATCTGCAGGCCGCCATCGTCAATACCGATGCCTTCCGCGTGGCCCAGCAACAGCGCCCGGTTACCTACAAGACCAATTATGACAGCGCCCAGGCTCGCAGCAACGCGCTGGAAGCCCAGCTGAAGCCGATGATCGACCGCTTCACCGCGGCCCGGGCTGCGACCACGGCCAACACCCCGGCAGGCCAGCAGGCGCTTCAGCAGCAGGCCCGGACGATCCAGGAGCTGCAGGAAAAGGGCAAGCAGGAAATCCAGCAGCAGCTGCTGCCGATTGCTCTCTCGGAAGCCTTCGTGAACGAGCAGATCGAGGAAAAGATTGATCAGGCTGTGCAGCAGGCGATGGCCAAGGCCCGGGTTTCGCTGGTCCTTCAGCCCGGTGCCGTGGTGGCCCGCGCCAATGCCTATGACCTGACCGACGAGATCGTGACCGAACTCAACACCCTGATCCCGACCGCACAGCTCGTGCCGCCGCAGGGCTGGGAACCGCGCGAGATCCGCGAAGCCCGCGCGCAGCAGGCAGCCCAGCAGGCCGCCGCCGCCGGTACCCCGCCGGCCGCAGCTGGCGCCGCGCCGGCTCCGCGTCCGACCACCCCGGCCGGCCCGCAGCCCGAAGGCCGCTAAGCGCATCGGAGCGGGGGCAACGATGAGCGATACCAACGAAACGACGGGCGCGGCCAGCGCCGCGCCCGTCTATGATATCCGCGCGATTCTCAACGCCCTGCCGCATCGTTATCCGTTGCTGCTTGTCGATCGGGTCAAGTCGCTGGAGATCGGCGAGCGGATCCATGCCGTGAAGGCGGTGACCTTCAACGAGCAGTTCTTCCAGGGACACTTTCCGGGCCGACCGATCATGCCAGGCGTGCTGCAGATCGAGGCGCTCGCCCAGACCGCGGCGATCCTGGCGATCGAAACGCTCGAACTCGCTGGGTCGGGCAAGCTGGTTTACTTCATGTCGATCGACGAAGCGAAATTCCGCGCGCCGGTGGAGCCTGGCGTCCTGCTCGATCTCGAAGTCGGGTTCGTGCAGAAGCGGGCGCGGGTCTGCAAGTTCTGGGGCAAGGCCTCGATCGAGGGCAAGGTGACCTGCGACGTGCAGTTCACCGCCATGGTGGCCGATCCGCCCTCTTCGTAGTTGGCCAGACGCATCCGCGTCTGACCTGCGGCGCCGGCCATCTCCCCCACCCGGCTACCCATAGCCTACCTATGTTGGGGTGGCCGGGTGGGGGAGAGGGCCGGTGCAGCTTCCAGCCGAAGGGCTGGACAAGACAGCATGGCGAAGCTATGCGACGCGCTTCCTTTTCAGGCCGGTTGGAACCGGCCGCAACGAAAGACCGTACGATGAAGGCCGATATCCATCCCGATTATCACATGATCAAGGTGCAGATGACCGATGGCACCGTGTTCGAAACCCGCTCCACCTGGGGCAAGGAAGGCGACACGCTGGTGCTCGAAATCGATCCCACCTCGCATCCCGCATGGACCGGTGGCAACCAGCGCCTGCTGGATCAGGGTGGCCGTGTTGCCCAGTTCAACAAGCGTTTCGGCGGGCTGACCCTGAAGAAGGGCTAATCCCGTTTTCAATTGGGAATATGCGAAGGGCGGCCGATTGGCCGCCCTTTTGCGTTGCGCCAGGGCCGGTGCGATTCGCTGCCGGCGTGATTTCAGGGGCGCGTAATTTAATTACGCGGCTCCCCGGCGCAGGCGATTTTTCGCTTCCCATTTGCACGGTCCTGTGCAAGAGCGCGCGCCTCTCCCAATCGCTGCTTGCGAGGCGGGCGGGCGCTGCCTAACAGCGCGCAGTCCGGCGGGCGCCGGGAGATATGGCGATCGTAGCTCAGTTGGTTAGAGCGCCGGTTTGTGGTACCGGAGGTCGTGGGTTCGAACCCCATCGATCGCCCCATTCTCCCCTTCCTCACATGCCCCCGGCGGGAGGAAGCGCTCGATGCCCGCGATCTGGGAAGAACCCGATTACGACGATCACGAACTGGTCCAGGTGGTGCGCGACCGCGCCAGCGGACTGACCGCGATCATTGCGCTGCATTCCACTCATCTTGGCCCCGGTGCGGGCGGCACGCGGTTCTGGCACTATGGCGAACCGGCGATGGGGATGCGCGATGCGCTGCGCCTGTCGCGGGGGATGAGCTACAAGAACGCCATGGCCGGTCTGCCGATGGGCGGGGGCAAGGCCGTGGTCCTTGCTGATCCGGCCGGCACCAAGACGGCTGAAATGCTTGCCGCGTTCGGCGCTGCGATCGACGCGCTGGGTGGGCGTTACGTCACCGCCGAGGACGTTGGCATGAGCGAGGCCGACATGGTCGCCATCGCCACCCGCACGCGCCACGTGACTGGCCTGCCGGCCAGGGATGCCAGCCAGGCTGGCGGCGATCCGGGGCCGTTCACCGCCCGTGGTATCTACTATGGGATCAAGGCCGCCGTCGCCTATCGCCTGGGCAAGGACGACATGGCCGGGGTTCACGTCGCGATCCAGGGTACCGGCAGCGTCGGCGGCGGCGTGGCCCGCCTGCTCGCCGCCGATGGCGCGAAGCTGACCCTGGCGGACGTCAACGCCGATCGCGCTGCCAGCCTTGCCGCGGAATTGGGGGGGGAGGCCGTCTCCGCCGACAGCATCATGGATGTGGCCTGCGACGTGTTCAGCCCCAATGCCCTTGGCGCAATCCTGGATGACACCGGGATCGCCCGGCTGCAGGCGCCGATCGTGGCCGGCGGGGCGAACAACCAACTGGCCCGCGCCGAACATGGCCAGGTGCTGGCGGCGCGCGGTATCCTTTACGCGCCGGACTATGTCATCAATGCCGGCGGGATCATTGCCGTGGCGCTCGAATACCTGGCGCGGGAGCATGGTCAGCCCGGATCGCTCGATGACGTGCATCGCCGCCTCGCGGAAATCCCCGGCCGCCTGGTCGCGATCTGGGACGAAAGCAAGGCTAGTGGTCGCCCGGCCGACCAGGTCGCGGATGCCATGGCGCAGCGGCTGATCGGGCGTTAGTCCCTTGCCCGAATCCCTGGGCCCTGCCAAAGAGCAGTGACCTTATTTCGGGCCTCTCGCCACCCATGCACGGCTTTGCCAATCCTGCCCGTTTTCTGCGCCTTGCGCGCTGGTTGACCCCGTTGCTGCTGATTGCCGGACTGGTTGTGACCGGTGCCGTGCTCATCTGGGCGCTGGTGACGGCTCCGGCCGAGCGCCTGCAGGGTGATTCGGCCAAAATCCTGTTCGTTCATGTACCGGCCGCCTGGCTGGGTATGGGCGGATGGAGCGCGCTGGCGATTGCCAGTCTGACCGAGCTGGTCTGGCGCCATCCGCTGGCGGCCATCGCGGCGCGGGCGATTGCCCTGCCGGGGGCCTGGTTCTCCGCGCTTTGTCTGGCCACCGGATCGCTGTGGGGGCGGCCGGCCTGGGGCACCTGGTGGGTGTGGGACGGGCGATTGACCTCGATGCTGGTGCTCTTGTTCCTGTACCTCGCCTATATGGCCCTTGCGGAAGCGGCCGACCGTGACGCGGGGAACGGTGGCGGCGGTCAAAGCAGGATTCCGGCGATTTTCGGCTTGGTCGGAGCGATCAACATACCGATCATCCACTATTCGGTGCTGTGGTGGAATTCATTGCACCAGCCGCCGAGCATCTCGGTTGGCAAATCGGCGATGGCGCCGGTGTTCCTCTATGGCCTGCTGGCCGCCGTGATCGGCTTTTCGCTGCTGTTCGGCGGGGTGGTGCTGGCGCGGATGCGCACGATCCTGGCCAATGCCCAGGCCGAGGCGCGGTTGCGCCGCCGGGCGATGGAGCAGGATGTCGAAGATTTCGGGAAGCGGGACTTTGCGGAGCAGAATAATGCGTGAAGGTCTCGACCACTGGCCATTCATCATGGCCTCTTATGCCCTGGGGATCGGTGGCACCCTGTTGCTGGTGGCGCAAAGCTGGCTGGCGATGCGGCGGGCCGAGGCCCGGCGCGAGCGGAGCCGCGGGCGATGAAGGCGAAACACCAGCGGCTTACCCTGGCACTGATCGCCGTGGCTGCGCTGATCGGCGCCGGCGTGCTGGCGGCCTGGGCGCTGCGCAGTCAGGCCTCGTTCTTCTATTTGCCCGCCGAATATGCGGCCAATCCGCCCGAGGAGGGGCGTGCGGTGCGGTTGGGCGGCATGGTGGAAAAGGGGTCGATCAAGACCGCGGCCGATGGTGTGACGGTCAGCTTCGTCATCCAGGATGACAAGGCCCGGGTGCCGGTGATCTATCGCGGCATCCTGCCAGACCTGTTCGTGGAAGGATCGGGGGCGGTCGCCGAAGGGCGCCGGGCAGCCGACGGCCAGTTTGTGGCCGATAACATCCTTGCCAAGCATGACGAGAACTATGTGCCGCGCGAAATGAAGAGCATGACCAACGAGGAAGCCCACAAGGCGATCGAGGGCGCGTCGTGATCGCCGAACTGGGCCTGGCCGCACTGTGGCTGGCGGCGGCGATGGCGGGGCTACAGCTGATCGCGGGGGCGCTTTCGCTGACCCAGCGCGGGGCGGCGCTGGCCGGGATCGTTCGGCCGGTGGCAGTGGCGCAGGGTGTGCTGGCGCTGGTTTCGTTCCTGGCGCTGTTGGTACTGTTCTGGCAGACCGATCTCTCGGTCGAACTCGTCGCCAAGAATTCGCATTCGGCCAAGCCGCTGATTTACAAGCTGGCGGGCACCTGGGGTAACCACGAAGGCTCGATGCTGCTGTGGGCCATGGTCATGGGCCTTTCTGGCAGTCTGGTCGCCCTGATTGAGCGCCGCCTGCCAGAGCCGACGATGCTGGCCACCCTGGCCGGCCAGGCGTTCGTCAGCCTGGGCTTCTATGCCTTCCTGCTGGTGTCCTCCAATCCCTTTACCCGCCTCAATCCGGCCGCGATCGAGGGGGCGGGGCTCAACCCGCTGCTTCAGGATCCCGGTCTCGCCTTCCATCCGCCGACGCTTTACATCGGCTATGTCGGGCTATCCGTGGCGTTCAGTTTCGCCATCGGCGCGCTGATCACACGCGAGGTTGGCCCGGCCTTTGCCCGGGCCATGCGCCCGTGGGTGCTCGGCTCATGGATTTTCCTCACCATGGGGATCGTCGCGGGCTCTTACTGGGCCTATTACGAATTGGGCTGGGGTGGCTGGTGGTTCTGGGACCCGGTCGAGAATGCCAGCCTGATGCCCTGGCTGGCGGCAACCGCGCTGCTCCATTCGGTTTCGGTACTGGCGGCGCGCAATGCGCTGCGGGCCTGGACCATCATGCTGGGCGTGATTGCCTTTTCCATGTCGATGGTCGGCACGTTCCTGGTCCGCTCCGGGATCCTGACTTCGGTTCACGCCTTCGCGGTCGATCCGCAGCGCGGCAGCTTCATCCTCGGGTTGCTGGTGATCTATATCGGGGGCGCCCTGCTGCTGTTCGGCCTGCGCGCATCCAGCGTGACCGAGGGCGAGCGTTTTGCCGTGATCAGCCGCGAAGGCGCGCTGGTCTTCAACAACGTGATGCTCAGCGCAATCCTGGGTATCGTGCTGGTCGGCACGCTCTATCCCTTGCTGGCCGAAGCGCTGGGGGCCAAGGTTTCAGTCGGTCCGCCCTATTTCAATCCGGTCAGCGCGATCTTCGCCGTGCCGATGCTGCTCGTACTGGCGGTTGGCCCGCTGCTGCGCTGGCGGCGCGACAGTCTTGGCCGGGTCCGGCTGCAGCTGGCCTTGCCGCTGCTGCTGTTCGTCGGCGCGCTCATCTGGGGGGGCAGCGAGGCGATCGGCCTGCTGCCCGCGCTGGGCCTGGCTCTGGCGCTGATGCTTGGCATCGCGAGCTTCCTGCCGCTGAAGGGCCGCAAACTGCGTCAGGTCAAGCTGCCGCTGTGGGGCATGGTCGTGGCCCATTTCGGGGTAGCAGTCGCCCTGCTCGGCATGGCCAGCGATTCCGCCTTCACCAAGGAGCGACTGGTCGCCCTGCGTGAAGGCGAGGTGACCGACGTTGGTCCCTGGACCATCAAGCTTCAGCGTATCGAGCCGGTCGCGGGGCCGAACTGGACCGCGCTGCGCGCCGATCTTGCCGCCAGCTATGCCGGTGGCCAAGTGATTGAACTACATCCGGCGGCGCGCTCGTTCTGGTCTCCGCCGACCGAGACGAGCGAGGCCGCGCTCAAGACCCGTTGGAATGGCCAGCTTTATGCCGTGCTTGGTGAGGAATCGCAGGGCGGGCGCTGGCAGCTTCGGCTGTGGTGGAAGCCGTTCGTGCCGATGATCTGGTTCGGCGGCCTGCTGATCGCCCTGGGGGGGCTGCTGGCCCTGCTGGGTCGGGTGCAAAGCGATGTCCGGCGGATTGTCGCGCGTGAAAAGATCGCCTGGCGCCGATCGAGGCAGGGCCGATGAGCGAGGTCAAGCCACCCTCGCGCTGGACGCTATGGTTGCCGCTGGCATTGTTCCTGGGTTTTACCGCCCTGGCCATGTCTGGCCTGTTCCGCCCGGGCGAACGCGAGGTGGAAAGCGCGATGATCGGCAAGCCGTTGCCGCAGTTCACGCTGCGCGCCGCCGTGCCTGAGCGGCCGGGCCTCGCCAAGGCCGACCTGGCTGATGGCAAGCCTCGCCTGCTCAATGTCTTTGCCAGCTGGTGTCTCCCCTGTGCGGTCGAGGCACCGCAACTCGCCACGCTGCAGGCCGAAGGCGTAGACATCGTCGGCGTCGCGATCCGTGACCGGCCCGAAGACGTGGCCGCATTCCTCGCCCGACATGGCAACCCATTCACCCGGATTGGCGCTGACGATCGCAGCGAGGTGCAGTTCGGGATTGGTTCGTCGGGCGTGCCGGAGACCTTCGTGATCGATGGCCAGGGCACGATCCGTTACCAGCATATTGGCGAAATCCGGCCCGAACACGTGGCCCTGTTGCGCGAAAAACTGAAGGAGGCGGGATCGTGAGGCGCCTGTGGTTACCGCTGGCCGCTGTGGCGGTGTGGACGATGCCGCTGGCCGCGCAGGACGCTGTGCCACCGGCACCCTATGCCAATGTCCAGTTGTCTGACCCAGCCCAGGAAGCCAAGGCCCACGCGCTGATGCTGACCCTGCGCTGCCTCAAGTGCCAGAGCCAGTCGATCGCGGATTCTGACGCGCCGATGGCCGGCGACATGCGTAGCCTGGTGCGCGAACGGATCGCCGCCGGTGAGGATCCCGAGGCGATCCGCGCCTGGCTGGTGGAACGCTATGGCGACTATGTGAGCTATGCGCCGCGCGTCACGCCGCTGACCTGGCCGCTCTATGCGATCCCGCTGGTATTGCTGGCAGCGGTTGGGTTGGTCCTGCGCCGGCGGCTGCGCAAGGGAGAAGGCGCATGACCTGGGTATTGGTGATCGGAATCGCGTTGGCCACCTTCGCCCTGATCCTCGCCCTGCGCGCGCCGCGCGCAGGCTGGGAAGCGGTTGGGGCGGCGCTGCTGGTCGGGATAGCGGGTTATACTCTCCAGGCCTCGCCCAGTTTGCCCGGGGCGCCCAAGGAGGCTGCCCAGCAATCGGCCAAGAGCGGCGCGGCGCTGGTCGAGGCGCGCCAGCAACTCGCCGAGGCGCAGGCTAGCGGCGAGGGGCTCAACCGTTGGCTGGTCATTGGCGATGCCCTGGCCCGCAATGGCCAGTTCGGGGATGCGGCCGGGGTGATCCTGGGTGCGGTGGAAAAGGACCCGAAGGATGCGGATGCCTGGCTGGCGCTGGGCAATGCGCTGGTCGGCCATGCCGAAGGTACACTGACTCCGGCTGCGCTCTACTCGCTGGGGCGCGCGGCGCAGGCCGATCCGGCCCATCCGGGACCGCCTTTCTTTCTGGGCCTGGCGCAGATCCAGTCGGGCAAGCTGGCGGAGGGCCGGCGGCTTTGGGCTGACCTGTTGGCTCGCAGTCCTGCCGATGCGCCGTGGCGTGCGGATCTCGCCGAGCGTCTGGCCCGGCTCGATGCGTTCATTGCCATGCAGGCGGCCCAGCAGGCGGCGTCGGCTGGCCCGAACCAGCCCGGGACAAGTCGTTGAAGTCGTTTGCCGGCAGCGGGTGTCGCTGCTAAGGGCGCGAGCCTTGCGGCACGGGGACAGGCGAGTCTGTCCGGGATTGGGGCGCATCGATGAGCAGTTCCGACAAGACCGACGGTGAAGCAGCGGCGCGGTTCGCGCACCAGCATGGTCAAAGCAGCGGCCATGCCCAGGGCGGCGTGATGAAACTGGCGATCGGTGCCGTCGGTGTGGTGTTCGGCGATATCGGCACGAGCCCGCTATACGCCTTTCGCGAAACATTTGCCTCGCATCACGGCGTGCCGGGCATCCAGGTCGATCCGGTGCACATCCACGGCGTCCTCAGCCTGGTGTTCTGGTCGATGATGATCGTGGTGACGTTCAAGTACGTCCTGACCATCATGAAAGCCGATAACAAGGGCGAGGGCGGCAGCCTGGCCTTGCTGGCGCTGATCAACCGCAAGTCGCGCGGGCGGAAGTGGGCGGCCCCCTTCGTGCTGCTGGGGGTGTTCGCCACGGCGCTGTTCTATGGCGATTCGATGATCACGCCGGCCATGTCGGTGCTCTCCGCCACCGAGGGCCTCCAGTATGTCCATCCCGGCTTCAAGGCCTGGATCGTGCCGATTGCGATTGCGATCCTGCTGGGCCTGTTCGCGATCCAGTCGCATGGGACGGAACGGGTCGGCAAGCTGTTCGGCCCGATCATGCTGGTCTATTTCGCCACGCTGGCCGGGCTTGGGCTGATGCACCTGATCAAGATGCCGGCCATCGTGCTGGAAACGCTGAACCCGCTGAACGCGGTGCAGTTCTTCATCGCCGACGGTTTCCGCGCCTTCGTGGCGATGGGCAGCGTTGTGCTGGCCGTGACCGGGGCCGAGGCGCTTTATGCCGACATGGGCCATTTCGGGCGCAAGCCAATCGGGCTCAGCTGGATGACCTTCGTCCTGCCGGCCTTGATGCTGAATTACATGGGGCAGGGGGCTATGGTGCTTTCCCAGCAGACGCCCGAGGCGGCCGGCGCGCTGATCAAGGATCCGTTCTTCCTAATGATCCCCGATGCGATCCAGCTGCCCGTGGTGGTGCTGGCGCTGCTGGCCACGATCATTGCCAGCCAGGCGGTGATTTCCGGGGCATTCAGCCTGACCCAGCAGGCAATCCAGCTGGGCTTCATGCCGCGCATGCAGATCAAGCATACCAGCGCATCGACGGCCGGGCAGATCTATATCCCGGTGGTCAACTGGGGCCTGATGATCATGGTGCTGCTGCTGGTGCTGTTCTTCCGCTCATCCAGCAACCTCGCCGCAGCCTATGGCATCGCGGTCACGGGGGCGATGTTCATCGACACGATCCTGCTGGCCGCCGTGCTGGTCAGCCTCTGGCGCTGGCCCTGGTGGAAGGCCGCGCCGCTGGTCGCCGTGTTCTTCGCGGTCGACATGGCCTATCTTGGCGCCAACCTGCTCAAGGTGCCTTATGGCGGGTGGGTGCCGCTGGTAATCGGCCTGGCGATCTTCACCCTGCTCACCTCGTGGTCTCGCGGCCGGGCGCTGATGCGGGCATCGATGGCTGAAGGTTCCATCCCGATGGAAGTATTCGCCAAGAGCGCCCATTCCAGCGCCACCCGCGTGCCCGGTACGGCGATCTTCATGGCCTCGACTGCCGCCGGGGTGCCATCGGCGCTGCTCCACAACATCAAGCACAACAAGGTGCTGCACGAGCGGGTGGTCATCCTGACCGTGGCGATTCAGGACGTACCCTACGTCGACGATGGCGAGCGCTGCAGCGTCAAGGACCTGGGTCAGGGCTTTTACCGGATGAGTCTGCGCTATGGCTTCCTTGAGGAAACCGACGTGCCGGGCGCATTGAAGCGGGCCGACATCTGCGGTGGCCCCTTCGACATGATGAAGACCAGTTTCTTCCTGTCGCGCCAGACCCTGCTGCCTTCGGCCAAGCCGGGCATGGCGTTGTGGCGGGAGAAGCTGTTCGCCTGGATGCTGCGCAATGCCGCCAGCGCGATGGAATTCTTCCGCCTGCCCACTAACCGGGTGGTAGAATTGGGCAGCCAGGTGGAGATCTAGTCTCTGGCTTCCGTCAGCCCGGGCTTGACCCGGGATCCCGCTAATTCCGTAGCCGCTCGATCGCCTGGGCCAGCGCTACGTAGAGCTTGCCCATGTCGCTGCTCAGCAAGGTCACGCCCAGCGCATGGCCATCGCGGGTGGAAAGCAACTGGCGCAGCATGGCCTCGAAATCATGAATGTAGCGGCTGACATGTTCCCGGAATCCGGGCTCGTCCTGGAACAGGCGTGAAATCGCCTTGGCTTCGGCCGGTTCCAGCAGGCGGGCCGCACGGCGCGTGAATACCCCCCGATCGCCGCGCAGGTAGGCCGCCCAGGCCGTATCCGCCACATCAGCGTTCAGTGCGCGGGCGATGTCGATCGCGTTCGAATTGAGTGCTTCGGTAATCAGCGCGACGCGGCGGGCGAAATCGTTGTCGACCTGCTCCTCGGCCCGGCTGCGGGCCTGGGCGACGCGCCTTTCGAGGTTGCCGGCCAGTTCGTTGACCTTGGCCAGCTGGTCGCGCAGCTGGATCGTGGCCTCACGGCTGATCCCCGAAGCCTTGACCGCGGCCAGTTCCAGCTGTTCCGCAGCCTCGCTTGCCCGGGCGCGCATAGCCGCGTCGATCGCTGCGCCGCTTTCCTCGGCGAGCCGCGCGGCAAGAGCGCTCACCGCCGCAGCACTGGCGCTTTCCAGATCGGTCACCGCATCGCGGGCGCGGCTTTCGAGCGCTTCGATTGCGCTCTTCAGTTCGGCCTGCGCCTGTTCGGCCAGGGCCAGGCTCTCACCGCGGGTCGCCGCCAGGGTCTGCTGCATTGCGCCCAGCGCGCCGGCCTGCTTTTCGGTCCGCGCGGCGAGGGCCTGAAGCAGTTCCTCGGCGCGGGCAACATGGGCAGCCAGCCCTTCGCCTCTGGCTTCGGCTTCGCTTACCGTATCACGCAGCGCCAGGGTTCTGGCTTCGATTTCTGCCAGTTTGGCCTCGCCCACGCCCATCGCGGCAGGCAGTTCGGTCCGGGTGTGGGTAACGCTGGCCTGGATCAGTTCGAGCAGACGGACCGAATTGTCGGTCAGTTCAGCAACGGCGCGATCGGTCCCGGCCAGGGCCTCGCGACTGGCGGCAAGCCGCTCGGCAAGGGTGGCCAGGGCCGCAGACAGCTCGTTCTGGGCAGAAGCGCCCTGGTTGCGGGCCTCGCCGATCCGGGCGGCGAAGATGTCGAGCTGGGCAGTGATCTCGGCCGTATGAGCCACCACCTGCGCGGCGCGCTGTTCCTGTTCGGCCCGGCGCGCGGCCAGCACTTCGTCGAGTTCGGCCAGTTGCGCTTTCAGCGTTTCGCCAAATTCGGCATGGCGCGCGGCCAGATCTTCGCGGCGCTTTTCCAGCTCGGCGGCGAACAGGCGGTCACGTTCGACCAGTCGGCCGTCGACTTCCTCGGCCTCCCTGGCCAGCTCGGCCAGCCGGTGACGCGCGGAATCGAGGGCCTTCTCGTCGATCTCGCCTACCTGGGTAATCGCTGCGCGCAGGTCATCGACCAGCCTTGTGGTAGCATTTTGCCAGGCTTCGAGTGCGCCCGCCTCGGCCTCGCGCAAGGCCCGGCCGATCGCGGCGCCTTCGTCGCGGATCGCCCCCAGCCGAGCCCGTAGCGAGGTCAGGCTCTCGGCCTCGGCCTCATCCAGCGCGGCGCGGACCGCGGTCAGTTCCTCGGCGAGGGCATTGGCGCGGGTCCGGATCGCGGCCAGCGCGGCAACTTCCGCACTGTCGAGCTCGCTGCGGAAGGTTTCGCCGCGCTCCGCGAGAGCGGCGAACCGCGCCGTCGCGATCTGGTCAAGCTGCTCGGCCTGGCGGGTGAACTCGGCAATCGCCGCATCGACCCGCGCGCTGAGCGCCGCAACCTGGCGGTCGCTGGCCTGACCAAACTGGTTGAGCTTGTTGAACCCGGCGATCAGGTCCTCGATCTGGGCATGGGCGGTGCGACCGGCAGCGGCAATCGTGTTGGTCACGTCCTTGGCCGAGCTAGCGATCACCGGCAGCTGGCCGCGCAGTTTCTCCATGTTTTCCAGCGCGGCGGCACTGACCGTACCCAGCGTTTCGACGCGGGTACCATTATCCGCCACCAGGCTGGCAAGCTGGCTGGCGTGTTCGGACAGACGATCGCTGGCCAGGCGACCGAGCGACTCAAGGTCGCGCGACTGGGCCGCGATGAATTCGCGGGCGAGGCTGAGCTCGCCATTGACGCGGCTCAGTCGCTCCTCAAGCGCGGCGGATTCGCGGGCCAAAGACTGCGCCACATCGGCAAAGCGATCAGCTTCGCGGCGGCTGTTGCGCATCGCCAGCAGCCAGGCCACCGCAACCAGCAGGACCGGCATCGACCAGTCGCGGATCCAGGCGGACCATTCGGTCACTGTCCCCCCGCGCTGGATCGCGGGCAGGTTGGCCATGACGAACAGCGCGGTCCAGCCGGCAACGGCCAGGACCGATAGGATCGCCAGTGCAAGCGGCCAGCGGGCCCGGCGCGAAGCGGGCTGGTCCTCGGCCCAATCGACCTCCAGCGCAAGCGGTGCTTCGGCAACCGCCTCTGCTGGTTCGGCAGCCGGCGCGTCCTGCGGCTCGGCCGCATCGATCGCCACGATCTTTGATCCCCTGGTCATTCCAGCTGTTTACCATGTTTGGGCTGTGGATAAACCCGAGTTTAACCCCTTTGCGTTATTCACCCGGATCATGGCCTATGAAGCAGGAGCCCTCGATGCCACCCTTGCCGCCGCGGCGGGGGATGACGCGCAGCTGTTTTCCGAGCTGCGCGAGGCATTCATTGAAAGCCTTTCCCGCCAGGTTGACCTGCTGGGACGCGCGCGTTGCGATGGGAACTGGCAGATTACCGCACTTCGGATCAAAGGCCTCGCGGCCAGCTTTCATGCCGATCCGCTGATGTCCCTGGCCGAAGAGGCGCTTGATGCCGCCCCCGGTGATCCGGTGGTCGTTCGCCAGATCCGGACCTTTCTGGACAACTACGCCGCGGGTTGAGCCCCGGTGCTTGTTTGTACCCGGCCTTGCCGGTAGAACGCTCGGCTTGCCTAGCTTGCCGTAGCGGAGACCGCGCCTGCTCGTCGCCCTGATTTCACTGCTTGATAATGCCGGCACCGTGCGCGGAGCCCTGCGCGTGGGCGGAATCTCGGTGGCGCAGGAGCAGCTGGCGGTGGCCCTGGCACTGGGGGCGGAACGGATTTTCTGCCTTGCCCCGGGCATGACGACCGAGGCTTTGGCCCTGCAGCATGCCGCCGAGCGGGGCGGTGCGCGGTTCCAGGTGATCGCGGGGCCGCGTGGCTTGTTGGGACAGTTGACCTCAACCGACGAGCTGTTCGCGCTGGCAGATGGCCTGTTTGCTTCGATCGACACGGCGCGGGAACTCATGGCGCAAGGGGCTGCGGTGCTGGTCCAGCCCGTCGAGGTAGGGCTCGATGCCGGATTTGAGCGGATCGACGCCACGCTGGCGAGCGGCGGGGCCATGCGCATTCCCGGCCGGCTGATCGAGCGACTGGCCGATCTCCCGGCCGATTGCGATGCCTATTCCGCGCTGATGCGCATCGCCTTGCAGGCCGGTATCAGCCAACGGGCCTTGCCCCCAACGGCAACGATGGCCCGAGGAACCAGCGGGAAAGGGTTCTGGTCGCTGGTTCGCAGCGAGTCCGAGGCCCATGCGCTTGAGCCGCTGTGGATCCGCAGCCGCACCGCGCAGACCCTGCCGTTCAACCCCTCGCGCTGGCTCGCCCAAGTGGTCGTCCGCAGTTTCGGTCCGGCTTTGCTGCATGCCGGAAGCGGGACGCGGCTCGTGGGCATGGGGGCGGCTGTCTTGCTCTTGATGGCGCTGTTTGCCGGATGGTTCGGGCTCCCCGGTCTCGGCCTGGTGGGGGCCGGACTAGGCTGGATCTCTGCCGAAGCCGCTGCTTTGTTGGCCAGGATCGAGAGCCGCGACGGGGCTGGGGGAGAGGTTCGCTGGTCGTGGCATGCAAGCTATGGCTGGGCCAGCGATGCCGTGCTCGTCGCCCTGCTGGCCTGGGCCGAACCGCTTAAACTCTGGCAACCGGAGCACGACCGGTTCTTTCCCCCGCTGATGCTGCTGGCGCTGCTTCGCCTCGTGCCCCGCGCTGTGTCGGCAGACTGGACGGCCTGGCTGGAAGATCGCGCGCTGCTGATACTGCTGGCGGGGTGTGCCGTGATCGCCGGCATGATCGGCCCCGCCGTGCATTGGGCTGCGGTGCTGTTGGCCATTGGGGGAATCCTCTGGCCACGGGCCTCTAAGCGGCTAACGCCACCTTAACCAAACCCGGCTATGGCCGACGGGATGAGTGAGACGAACGTCCAGGCCAGACCCGACGCTGCGGTGGAATCCGTCCTGCGCGACGAGTTGATGCACGGCGATTCCGTGATCGGCACAATCGCGCCGATCCTGCGGCACTTGCTGGCGAGCGACGATCACTCGCTGTTCAGCGACGAGATCATTGCGCGGCTGCGCGGAATGTCGACCCATGTCGCTACCCAGTTGCTCGACGCGCTCGACGATGCTGGCGCGGGGTTTGAAACCCGTGATTATGCCGCCGAACTGGTACAGCCGCTGCAACATCGCCTGGCCGACCAACCGGCCTTGCTGACCCATCTCCATGCCCTGGCCGTTGAATGGCAGCTGACCGAGCGATTGCAGGCCCGCCTTGCCCTCGATCCGGCGCTATCGCCCTTGCTCCAGTCGCTGATTGCCTCGGCCGACGGCGGGCAGGCGAGCGGCGGGATGGCGCTGCTGGCGGCCCAGGTGCGTTTTGCCCAGGCGCAGCGCCGGATGCAGGTGGCACTCGGCGAACTGCCGCCGGAATTGTTCCACCTTGCGCTCGAATCCCTGCGGACAATCCCGGCCCCGGCCGATGCGACCGAGCGGGCCGTGGCCACGCTCCGCGCCAATTACGACGAAGCGCGATCGCGGATCGGTCTGATGACCCGGTTGATCATGGGGCTGGGCGGCGGCGCCAGCGCGGCACTTTCGATCAGCCATGCTGGCGTCGGCCTGTTCCTCACTGCCCTGGCGCTCGGCGCCGGAATCGATCGTGACCTGGCGGCGCTCTCCACCAATGAGACCCAACTGGCCCGACTGGCGCTGGCCCTGCGCGCGGCGGGTGCACGGATCGAGGTGGTGGAAGAACAGTTCCTGGCCATCCACCCGGACATCGCCCTGCCGGAAGGTTTCGAGCACCTTGGGGCTGATCGCGCCGCCGCCTTGCTGGCGCGTGCGACCGCCACGGGAAACTGAGGCATGGCCGAAAGCGGCACCTGGCAGGCTCGCGCCCAGTGTGACGCGCGCGATTGCCTGACTGCGGCGGACGAGCCGCTGGCCAGCCTGCAGCGCCGTTGCGGCGGCGAGTTGCCCGGCCCGCTGGCAATCCCGGCGCTGGCCGAACTGGTGGCAAAGGCACGGGCGCTGGGACTGCGGCTGGCGCGACGGATCATGGCCAACGATGGCCAGGACCTGATCCAGGCCTGGGTCGAGGTGGAACCAGATCCCGCTACAGGCGGTTGCAGCATGGTCGTCTCGAATTGGCAGGCCAGCCCCTTGCCGGCCGAGGATCCCGCCGAAACGGCCCAGCGGCGCGCGGCGATCGATCGCACAGTGGCCGAATTGACGGCGCGGCTGGATGCCTCGCAGGGGGTGCTCGCCGTTGACGCCGCAGCGCCTGACCTTTCCGGGCTCGCCGAAGCCATGACGGCAGGGGTGGGGCAGCCGTGGACCGATTTCGTCACTGTGGCCGGCAGCGACCACCAACAGCCGCTCCATTGGCGGCTGCTCGACGGCGCGCGGATCGAGATAGCGGGTTCTCCGCGAAGCTGGCGCGCGACCCTGCTTCCCGAAGCCGGTGCTGACGGTGCATTGCGGGGCTTCGAGTTGTGCCTGACCTCGCAAGAGGCACCCGCACCCGTGCCGCAACGTCCGCGCAGCGCACCCGCCATGCCCAGCAACGAGCCTGGCCCGGTCGGCCGCGACATTGCCCCGGTGCTGCGCCAGCCAATCGCGCGGATCATTGCCAATGCCGAGACCATCCGCACGCGGCTGGCGGGGCCGTTGGCCGAGGAATATGCCGCCTATGCCGCCGATATTGCCGCGGCCGGACAGCACTTGCTTTCGCTGGTTGAAGACCTGGCTGACCTGGAAGTGGTCGAATCCGAGGAGTTCAACACCGCGCCTGATCGCATTGACCTGGCCGATGTCGCGCGTCGGGCGGCGGGCATCCTGGGGGTTCGGGCGGCCGAACGCGGGATCACCATCGATGCGCCGCGCCTGGGTGAGCACTTGCCCGCGATCGCCGAGTTTCGGCGGGTTCTGCAGGTCCTGCTCAACCTTGTCGGCAATGCGATCCGCTATTCGCCCGAGAACTCGCAGATCTGGATCCGGCTGGAAGATGCCGGTGCCCGCGCAAGGCTGATCGTGGCGGATCAGGGACCGGGTCTGAGCCCCGACCAGCAGGTCCGGGTGTTCGAGAAGTTCGAACGGCTGGGCCGCAGTGGCGAGGATGGCGGATCGGGCCTGGGCCTCTACATCTCGCGCCGCCTGGCCCGCGCCATGGGCGGCGAACTGACCGTGGAAAGCGCCCTTGGGCAGGGCGCGCGGTTCATCCTTGAGGTTCCCGCCGATCTCCTCGCGCTCCGTCCGACGACGGGGCACGAGGAAGATGCTTCACACGCTTAACGCTGGCTCAGCGGCACGTAATCGCGCTGGGTCGGGCCGGTATAGAGCTGGCGCGGCCAACCGGTTTCCGGAAGGAAACCGGCACCGGGGGCTCAGTCCGCGTGTCCTGACCGATCAGCGCTGGCTCAGCGGCACGTAATCGCGCTGGGTCGGGCCGGTATAGAGCTGGCGCGGACGCCCGATCTTCTGGCCTGGATCGCTGATCATCTCGTTCCATTGCGCAACCCAGCCAACCGTGCGGGCCAGGGCGAACAGAGCCGTGAACATCGTGGTCGGGAAACCGATCGCCGAGAGGATGATGCCCGAATAGAAGTCCACGTTGGGGAACAGCTTCTTCTCGATGAAGTAGGGGTCGCTCAGCGCGATCTCTTCGAGACGGAGCGCGGTTTCGAACAGCGGATCGGTAACCTTCAGCGCGTCGAACACTTCGCGCACGGTCTTCTGCATGACCGTCGCGCGCGGATCGTAGTTCTTGTAGACGCGGTGGCCGAAGCCCATCAGGCGGAACGGATCGTTCTTGTCCTTGGCGCGCTCGATGTAGTGAGGAATCTTGTCCGGCGTGCCGATTTCCTTGAGCATGTTGAGCGCGGCTTCGTTCGCGCCGCCATGCGCCGGGCCCCACAGGCAGGCGATCCCCGCCGCGATGCAGGCAAACGGGTTGGCGCCCGACGAACCGGCGAGGCGCACGGTGCTGGTCGAGGCGTTCTGTTCGTGGTCGGCGTGGAGGATGAAGATCCGGTCCATCGCGCGTTCCACCGCTGGGATCACTTCGTACTGCTCGGCCGGCACGCCGAAGGTCATCTTCAGGAAGTTGCCGGTGTAGGACAGGTTGTTGTCCGGATAGACGAAGGGCTGGCCGACCGAATACTTGTAGGCCATGGCCGCGATCGTGGGCATCTTCGCGATCAGGCGATGGCTGGCGATCTTGCGCTGCATCGGATCGGCAATGTCGGTGCTGTCATGATAGAAGGCCGAGAGCGCGCCGACCACGCCGCACATGATCGCCATGGGGTGCGCATCGCGACGGAAGCCCCGGTAGAAGGTGGCCAGCTGTTCGTGCAGCATGGTGTGGCGGGTGATCGTGCGGGTAAAGTCCGCCAGTTCGGCCTGGCTGGGCAGTTCGCCGTTCAGCAGCAGATAGGACACTTCCATGAAGCTGGAATCCTCGGCCAGCTGGCCGATCGGATAGCCGCGGTGCAGCAGCACCCCTTCATCGCCATCGATATAGGTCAGCGCCGATTCGCAGCTCGCCGTGCTGGTGAAGCCCGGATCGAAGGTGAACATGCCGGTCTGGCCATAGAGCTTGCGGATATCGATCACGTCCGGACCGACGCTGCCCGACAGCACCGGATATTCGAAGTCCTGGCCGTTCGCGTTCAGTTTAACCTGGTTGCCCACCTGTCTTGCTCCTTCAATCCTGCGCCGCACCGGCCGGGATCGACTGGGCGGCAATCCGCGCCAGGCTCTCGTCCCGACCAAGCAGAACCAATACGTCGAAAATACCCGGGGAGGTTGTCTGGCCCGTTAGCGCGGCCCGCAGGGGTTGCGCAAGCTTTCCGAGACCGAGGCCAAGCTCCTCCGCCATTGCCTTGAGACTGGCCTCCAGCCCTGCGAGAGTCCAGTCGTTTTGCGCCTCGATCCGGCCGTGAATCCGGCCCAGCAGCGCCCGCGCCTCGTCGGTCAGCAGGGCGGCCGCCTTGTCCTCGATCGTCAGCGGGCGCTGGGCGAAGAGGAAGGCGGCACCGGCGGCCAGCTCGTTGAGGTCCTTGGCGCGGACCTTCAGCACCGGCATGGCCCGCGCCAGCAGCGCCTCGTCCACCGGCCCGGTCATGCGCGGGGCGACCAGCGCGGCGAGGCGCGCATCGTCGGCCTCGCGCAGGTAATGGCCGTTGAGGTTCTGCAACTTGGCCAGGTCAAACCGCGACGGGCTCTTGCCGACGTGGGCGATGTCGAACCATTCGACCGCCTGATCGCGGCTGATGATTTCCTCGTCGCCGTGGCCCCAGCCCAGGCGCAGCAGGTAATTGAACATGGCTTCGGGCAGGATACCGAGCTCGTCGCGATAGGCATCGACGCCCAGCGCGCCGTGCCGCTTGGACAGCTTGGCGCCATCATGCCCGTGGATCAGCGGGACATGGGCATAGACCGGTTCCGGCCAGCCCATGTGGCGGATGATCGCCAGCTGACGGAAAGCGTTGTTGAGGTGATCGTCGCCGCGGATCACGTGAGTCACCCCCATGTCGTGATCGTCCACCACCACGGCCAGCATATAAGTGGGCGTGCCGTCGGAGCGGAGCAGGACGAAGTCGTCCAGCTCGGCATTGTTCACTGCGACCCGGCCTTGGACCTGATCCTCGATCACCGTTTCGCCCTCGCGGGGGGCCTTGATACGGACGACGAAGGGCTTGTCGGCCGGCGCGCTGGCCGGATCCGCATCGCGCCATTCGCTGTCGATCCGGAAAGTACGGCGTTCGGCCTGGGCGGCTTCGCGGCGGGCGGCCAGCTCTTCCTGGGTCAGATAGCAGCGATAGGCATGACCAGCGGCCAGCAGCTGGTGGGCCACCTCGGCATGGCGATCGGAGCGGGCGAACTGGAAAGTGGCGGGCTCATCGCCGGCCAGGCCCAGCCATTCCAGACCATCGAAGATCGCGGCAATCGCCGGTTCGGTCGAGCGGGCGCGGTCGGTATCCTCGATCCGCAGCAGATAGGTGCCGCCGTGGTGACGGGCATAGAGCCAGTTGAACAGCGCCGTGCGCGCGCCACCGATGTGAAGATAGCCGGTGGGCGAAGGCGCGAACCGGGTGACGACCGGGCGCCCCGTTGCCTTTTCGCTGGTTTCACCGGTACTTGCCATTACCCGTTCCATCCTGTCATCTCATTGGCATGGCCTCCGAAGCCCTGCCCGAAGTACCGCTTGGCACCCCCCCGTCGGGGGACGCTGCAATGCAGCATGGCCCTTGGCGCAAGCGCGCCGAGTTGGCAAGCGGACTTACATCCATCGAGGCCTTCCTGGCGCGGGCCGGGTTCGATCGCGCACCCTGGCTGGTAGTGGCCTTTGCCGGAGGTATCGCGGCCTGGTTTGCCCTGCCTACTCGCGGACTGTGGCTGGTGCTGCTGACCGGCTGCGGGCTGGTGGCGCTGGCCGCATTGGTCCTGATGCGTTCCGGGGGGCGCTATCCCTATCTGCGGCAGGCCCTGACGGCGCTTGCACTGGCAGTGGGGCTGGGCTGCGGCCATGTCTGGATCAAGTCCGAACTGGTTGGCGCGGCACCGATTGCAAGCCCGCAAGTCGCAGAGATCGGGGGCACGGTGCTCGCCCGGCAGGAGCAACCGGCCGAGGGACGGGTGCGCCTGCTGCTCGCCACCCGCGATCCGGCCAGCGGACGGGCGATAAAGGCGCGGATCAACGTGCCGCTGGCGCAGGAAAGCAAGGCCTTGCGCGCCGGGGCCGAGGTGCGGTTGCGCGCCCGGCTGATCCCGCCCGCGCCGCCGATGCTGCCCGGCGGCTATGACTTTGCCCGTGCCGCCTGGTTCCAGGGTATCGCGGCGACTGGTAGTGCGCTGGGCGGGATCACAGTGATCCGGCCTGGGGCGGGTGGTGGCTTGTCCGGCCTCCAGCAGGCGCTCTCGGCGCATGTGCGCGCGGCTGTGCCAGGCACGCCCGGCGCGATTGCCGCCGCCTATGCCAGCGGTGACCGGGGGGCGATCCCCGAGGCAGATGAAGAGGCGATGCGCAATTCGGGGCTGGCGCATCTCCTTTCGATCAGCGGGCTGCATGTCAGCGCGGTGATCGCGGCCGTCTATCTGCTGATCCTCAAGCTCGGGGCGCTGTGGCCCTGGCTGGCGCTGCGGGTGCGCCTGCCGCTCGTTGCGGCGGCGGGCGGGGCGCTGTCCGGTATTGGCTATACTCTGCTGACTGGCGCAGAAGTGCCGACGGTGCGATCCTGCATCGCCGCCCTGCTGGTCCTGACCGCCCTGGCGCTGGGACGCGAGGCGCTGTCGCTCCGGATGGTGGCCGTCGCGGCCTTTGTCGTGCTGGTGTTCTGGCCAGAGGCGCTGGTCGGGCCGAGTTTCCAGATGAGCTTTGCCGCCGTGATCGCCATCGTCGCGCTGAGCGGGACCGCCGGCGTGCGCGCCTTCCTCGCGCCACGCGAGGAGGGCTGGCTGGCCCGGGCGGGCCGCAACCTTGCCATGCTGCTGCTCACCGGGGTGGTGATCGAACTGGCGCTGATGCCGATCGGGCTGTTTCATTTCCATCAGTCCGGGGTCTATGGCGCGCTCGCCAATGTGGTGGCGATTCCGCTGACAACCTTTGTCTCCATGCCGCTGATCGCGCTGGCCTTGCTGTTCGATACGGTCGGACTGGGCGCGCCGGTCTGGTGGCTGGCGGGCAAGTCGCTGGAGGCGCTGCTGGCGCTGGCGCACTTCACCGCCAGCCAGCCAGGGGCCGTATCGACGATCCCGGCGATGGGGCGCGGGGCGTTCCTGCTGTTCGTGGCTGGGGGCATCTGGCTGGCCTTGTGGAGCGGGCGGGTGCGGCTGTGGGGACTGGTTCCGGCCGGGCTGGGCGCGCTCTCGCTAGCCCTGCTGGAGCCGCCCGACCTGCTGGTATCGGGTGATGGCCGTCATGTCGGCCTGACCGGCATGGTCCCCGGCGAATTGCTGGTCCTGCGCGAGGGGCGCGGCGGCTATGCCCGCGATACCCTGCTCGAACTTGCCGGGATGGACGGCGCTACCCGCAGCTTTGATGACTGGCCCGGCGCACGCTGCAATGCCGACTTGTGCCTGGTGCGGCTGGATCGGGGTGGGCGCAAATGGACCATCCTGCTGACCCGAACCCGCGACCGCTTTACCGAGCGGGACCTGGCCGCCGCCTGCGAGCGGGTGGACATCGTCGTGTCAGACCGCTGGCTGCCCCGGTCCTGCCGTCCGCGCTGGCTCAAGGCTGATCGGCGTTACCTGGAGCGCAGCGGCGGCCTGGCGATCGCCCTTGCCGACCGGGAGATTATCCGCGTGGCCGATAGCCAGGGCGAACATGGCTGGTGGCCCGCGCCGCCGCCCCGGCGGCCACGGGCACTGTCAATTCCAGCTCAGTGATAGCGGCGCAGCAGGCCAGCCAGCTTGCCCTGGACCAGCACTTCGCCTGGGCGATAGATCTGCGGTTCATAGGCGGCATTGGCCGGATCAAGCCGGACCATGCCGTTCTCGCGCCGCAGGTACTTGAGGGTCGCTTCCTCGCCCCGGACCAGCGCGACCACGATCTCGCCATCGCGGGCCGTGTCGGTCTTGCGGATCAGGGCATAGTCGCCGTCGAGAATCCCGGCCTCGATCATCGAATCCCCGGACACTTCGAGTGCGTAATGCTCACCCGAACCGAGCAGGGCAGCGGGTACCGGCAAGGTGGCGCTGGTTTCCAGCGCCTCGATCGGCACACCGGCGGCGATCCGGCCATGCAGCGGGATCTCGATCACATCGTTGGCCGGGGCGGGCTTGGCCTCGGGCGGGCGGATCACGGCGGCCGCCGAATTGCTGTTCGCGGCCTTGGCCGGAACCTTGTTGGTCACGTCTTCCGGCTGGCGCAGCACTTCCAGCGCGCGGGCGCGGTTGGGCAGGCGGCGAATGAAGCCGCGTTCCTCCAGCGCCGAGATCAGGCGGTGCACGCCCGACTTCGACTTGAGGTCGAGCGCCTCCTTCATTTCCTCAAACGAAGGGGAGACCCCGGTCTCTTCAAGCCGGACCTGGATGAACCGGATCAACTCGTGCTGCTTGCGGGTCAGCATCGTCAAAAACCTCCCATTCGCGGCCGGGCTGCCCAAGATGTTCCCGTGCCGTTCAGTGAACGAATGTGGAACAACTAAGCAACATTCAGCATGGAGTCAAGCAATGCCGCCATTTTCGAGCGGATAGATGGTCACCGGCGTTCCGGCGGGCAGAAGCGGGGCGTTGGCAGGGCGATCGATCAGGGCATTGGCCCCGGCCAGGGCAGCCAGTGCGCCGCTGTCCTGGATCGTGCCGGGCGAGACCGTCTCGCCATCCCACTGTCCCCGCAGGAACTCGCGTCGGTCGCCCCCGGCGGGCAGCGCTTCGGCGAGCAGGGCACGGCGGGTCAAGGGCAGGGGGTCGGCTGCACCGGAAAGCTGGCGCAGCAGCGGTAGCAGGAACAGCCAGGCCGTGACGAAGCTCGACACCGGGTTGCCCGGCAGGCCGATCACCAGCTGCCGCCCGCGCCGCGCAACCAGCAACGGCTTGCCCGGCTTGATCCCCACCTTCCAGAAATCGAGTTCGGCCCCCCAGGCCTGTAGCGCGGGGATGACCAGATCGTGATCGCCCACCGATGCCCCGCCGCTTGTCACGATCACATCGGCCAGCGCGGCGGCATCAAGCGCGGCGGTCAGCGCCTCCAGCCGGTCCGCCACGGGTCCGTGGCGGGTGACCTCGCAAGGCACATTAGCGGCAAGGGCGGCCAGCATGGCGCCGTTGCTGGCCGGCACCTGGTGCGCGGCGCAATCGCCAGGATCGGCGGCCAGTTCATCGCCGCTTTCGATGATCGCCAGCCTTGGCAGCCGCCGCACTGCCACCAGCCGCCGCCCGGCAGCCAGCGCCAGCGCGACGTGGGGCGGGCCCAGCCGGGTGCCGAGCGTGGCCAACACCTTGCCGGCGGCGAAATCCGCTCCGGCCCGGCGGATATGCTTGCCGGGGGTTCCGGGGCCAGCGCCGGTCAGCACCAGCCGATCGCCCTCGCGCGCCACGTCTTCCTGTACCACTACGGCCCCGGCACCATCGGGCAGCACCGCTCCGGTCGAGATCCGCACCGCCTGGCCGGGACCAACGAAACCGGCAAAAGGATTGCCCGCGGCGCTTTCCCCGATCACTTGCCAGGGGCCTGCCAGATCGTTTGCTGCCACGGCATAGCCATCCATCGCCGAGATGTCGCAAGCGGGCTGGGTCCGCTCCGCCACCAGCGGCTCGGCCAGCCAGCGGCCCAGCGCCGAGGGCGGATCGACCCGCTCGATCGGCAGGGGCTCGGCCTGGTCGAGCAGCCGGGCCTGCGCCTCCTCAAGCGGCAGGGGAGCGGACATCAATCCGCCGCCCGCCAGTCGCCCGACTTGCCGCCGCGCTTCTCCAGCAGGCGCACCCCGCCGATCACCATGCCCTTGTCGAGCGCCTTGGCCATGTCGTAGATTGTCAGGAGTGCCACCGAAGCTGCTGTAAGGGCTTCCATTTCCACGCCGGTCGGGCCGGAGAGGCGAGCCAGCGCGGTAACCCGCACGCCGTCATCCTCGAAGGCAAAGTCCACCGCCACCTTGGACAGCATCAGCGGGTGGCACAGCGGGATTAGCTCGCTGGTTTTCTTGGCGGCCATGATCCCGGCGATCCGCGCGGTGGCAAGGACATCGCCCTTTTTCACCGCGCCTTCCCGGATCGCGGCGAGGGCCTCGGCCGACATGGTGATCCGCCCTTCGGCCACGGCCTCACGCAGGGTTTCAGCCTTGGCCGAGACATCGACCATTGCCGCGTTACCGGCTTCATCGAGATGCGTAAGGCTCATCGGGCCGATCCTTTCGCGCAAGGCGTGGACCACATGGACCACTGTTCAGGAGTAGAAAAAACCGTCGCTCGATTGCGCGGCGAAAGCGGACGGGCAAGGGCGTGAAAAGTGATCATCGCGGCGCACTATGGCACGGTTTCGGCGCCGTAGGACAGGGGCCTTATGGCTGCGCCGATGCCACCGGAGCGAGATCAAACCAGACTGGCGTGGCGCCGCCATCCAGCCCGGCCTGGAATTGCCGGTCGGCCAGCAGTGCTTTCACTTTCGCCAGGTCCAACTGGCCGGTCAGTCGGCCAAGGGTCAGCCCAAGGCCATGCCTGGCGACGGACTGCGCCCGGATCGCCTGGCCAGCTTCGTCAAGCGGACGGGACAGATTTTGCGATAGGACATTAAGCGCAGCGAAGCTCCAGCTGCCATCGTTGCCATGCGATGCCATGAGATATCCGAAGACTGCCGACGGCGACCGGCCTTCGCTGCTCGATTCGTCCTGCTCGACCAGGGCCAGCAGGCGATCCCGCTCTCCGATATCCACCAGCCGGATGCGGCGCGGTTCGCGGCGGTAGCCGCTCTCCGGGTCGGGGGCGCTTTCCACTAGCAGGCTGCCATCAGTCTGGGGAGTGACCGTTACCGCCGCATTTCCTTCCCGGAACGGCCCCGAAAGCCCGGCTGGCTGGACCAGCTCGGTCGAAGCAATCGGGAAGCGATCACTGACCAGCTGCCAGTTAAAAGCCAGCGGCCACCAGGCCAGCCGGTCCTGCGGTGCAGGTAGCGGTCGGCTGGTTGGCAGCAGCATGACGGCGTCATCCGGATCGAGCCGCAAGCCGCCGAGGAAATCGGTATCGCTGAACAGGGCATGCAGTGCGTGCCGGTCAAGCCGACCATCAAGGATCACGGCATCGGAATCCTTGTCTCTTGCCAGACGGATGCCGTGACGCGCCGCCACCGAAGCCAGATAGCCCAGCCGGTCATCGCCAAGCGCGGTGTCCATCCCGCCCAGGAACGGGAACATCACCAGACTACCCGCGCGGGATTGCACCGCCAGCATATAGGCCGTGCTTTCTTCGGCAGTGAACAGCAGCAGATCGACGCCAGCTTGCCCGCCCCTGAGCAGGATCACCTTGCCATCAAGGTCATCGGTGCTGGTCTCGTCATCCGGATTGCCCCGTTCGGTATAGGCAAAGCGCAGCATCCGGTCCCGGTTCTGCCGGATGCGGACGATCCGGAAGTCGTTGCGATCGCCGCCTTCGTCGAATTGCCACCAGGTTCCGACAAGGTGGGGCGCCAATGACCGCTGGGCCTGGGGAATGTCGATCGCGCGGCTGCGCATTTCGGGTGGGAATATGCACCCGGCCAGCGCCGCGCAGGCGGCCAGGACGGACAGCAGGCGCAAGGCCGGGCGGCATGAGGACATGGCAGGCTCCGCATCGGGGCTGGGCAGTCAGTTCGTGCCACTGGCCTGCCCTGATCCGCGCGGTCAGTCGTTGCGCTTGGTCAACCTTGCAGCAGTTTGCGGGTCGCCGCCTCGACGTCATCCTGCCGCATCAGGCTTTCGCCGACCAGGAAGGTGCGCACGCCGCTTTCCGCCATCCGCAGGCAATCGGCATGGCTGCCGATCCCGCTTTCGCAGACCAGCAGGACATCGGCGGGGACCATGCCGGCCAGCCGCTCGGTCGTTGCCAGATCGACCGCGAAAGTCTTGAGATTGCGGTTGTTGACGCCGATCAGCTGCGAGCGGAGGTGCTTCAGCGCCCGCTCCATTTCCGCTTCGTCATGCACTTCGACCAGCACGTCGAGGCCCTGTTCGCGCGCCGCCGCCTCGATTTCGGCCATGGCGGCATCTTCCAAGGCGGCAACGATGATCAGGATCGCATCGGCGCCCATCGCGCGGGCTTCGGCGCATTGCCAGGGATCGACCATGAAGTCCTTGCGGATCACCGGCAGATCGCAGGCCGCGCGGGCGGCAATCAGGTAGTCCTCGTGCCCCTGGAAATAGGGCGCGTCGGTCAGCACCGACAGGCAGGCCGCGCCGCCCGCCTGGTAAGCGCGGGCATGGGCCGGGGGATCGAAGTCTGCCCGGATCAGGCCCTTGGACGGACTGGCCTTCTTGATTTCGGCAATCAGGGCCAGGCTGGTCGCGGCCTTTGCCCGCAGCGCCGCCTCGAACCCGCGCACGGGGCTGGGGGCGGGCCAGTGGGACAGGCCCTGCGGCTTGCGGGCGGCGACTTCGACGCGCTTGGTGGCGCAGATTTCGGCGAGCTTGTCGGTCATTGCACGGCCTCTAGTGGGGCGGTTTGGGAGATGTCGAGCTATTTGGTTTCACACGAAGACACGAAGACACGAAGGCGCGGTGCAAGCGACGAAGCCGCCTACTAGTCTCACGCGCCGGATTGGCCCGAGCTCGATCGGGAAAACGAGCCTTCGGCTAAACCAGGCCTTTTCGTGTCTTCGTGTCTTCGTGTGAACACTTCTAACTGACCGTCTCAATCCAGCAGTCGAGCAGGGCCTTGGCCAGCCCCTTGTCGATCGCTTCGGCGGCTTCCTCGACGCCTTCGAACCAATCCTCGACCTCGCCAGCCACAATCAGCGCGGCGGCGCTGTTGAGGAGGACAGCATCGCGATAGGCGCCCGGTTCGCCCAGTAGCAGGCGGCGCAGCGCCTCGGCGTTATGGGTCGCATCGCCGCCGCGCAGGTCTTCCAGCGGGTGGCTGGGCAGCCCGGCATCCTCGGGGCGGATTTCGGCGGGCAGCGGGGACAGGCCGATTGCGGCCATGTAGCTGGTGCCCGCGATCGACAGTTCGTCCAGCCCTTCCGCGCCGGATACGATCAGCGCTGCTTCGGTGCCGAGCAGGTCCATCGCGTCCTTGTAGAGCGCGATCAGCGAGGGGTGGGCGACACCGACCAGCTGACGCGTGACCCCGGCCGGATTGGCCAGCGGACCGCAGAGGTTGAAGATCGTCCGGCGGCCCAACGCCTTGCGGATCGGGCCGACGCGGGCCAGCGCGGGATGATGGGCCTGGGCGAAGAGGAAGGCGATGCCAAGGTCGGGCAGGGTCTGCTCGGCCAGTTCGGAAGCGCGGGCGAGGTTCAGGCCCAGCGCCTCCAGCGTATCCGCTCCGCCGGCCTTGCTCGATGCGGCGCGGTTGCCGTGCTTGGCCACCGGCACGCCGCAGGCCGCGACGACCAGCGCGACGGCGGTCGATACGTTGACACTGTGCTGGCCATCGCCGCCGGTGCCGCAGACGTCGATTGCGCCCGATGGGGCCGTGATGGCCTTCATCCGCGCGCGCATGGCGCGGACCAGCCCGGCCACTTCGCCCGCGGTTTCGCCCCGGTCAGCAATCTCGATCAGGGTGGCGGCGATTACCTCGTCGCTCATTCCGCCATCGAGCATCCGCCCGAACAGCGCCTCGGCCTCTCCCAGAGACAGGCTCACGCCAGTTCCCTTGCCTCGATCCCGCAGATCGCCAGGAAATTGGCCAGCATGGCGTGACCATGCTCGGTGGCGATGGACTCGGGGTGGAACTGCACGCCGTGGATCGGGAGGCTGGCATGGCGGAAGCCCATGACATGGCCGTCATCCGAGCGGGCATTGACCACCAGCGCCTCGGGAATGTCCTCGACGATCAGTGAGTGATAGCGCGTGGCGGTGAAGGGCGAGGGCAGACCCTTGAACAGGCCGGTGCCGTCGTGGGTGACGGGTGAGGTCTTGCCGTGCATCAGCCCGCCGCGCACCACCTTGCCGCCAAAGTACTGGCCGATCGACTGGTGGCCCAGGCACACGCCCAGCAGCGGCTTGCCGGCATCGGTGCAGGCGCCGACCAGATCAAGGCTGATCCCCGCTTCGTTGGGCGTGCAGGGGCCGGGCGAGATCAGGAAGCCCCTGGCGCCGGTGCCGATCGCCTGCCCGGCGGAGAGCGCATCATTGCGCACCACGTCCACCGCGGCGCCCAGTTCCATCAGGTAATGGACCAGGTTCCAGGTGAAGCTGTCATAATTGTCGATGACGAGAATGTCGGCCATGCGAGGCGCCATAGGCGGCTCCGCTGCGATTTGCCAGACAAGGTTGAGTGATGCGGGGCGTCACTTTCACCGTCAACCCGGACTTGATCCGGGGTCCAGCTTTTCTGAGGCGCAGCGCCAGGGGAGGTAGCGTCACCCCGGATCAAGTCCGGGGTGACGAGGAGGATGAGCTCAGATCTTTCCTGCGAACCGGTCCGTCGCGCGCACCAGTCCGTCGGTGATCCCGGGCTCGCTGAACAGGTGGCCGCCATCGGGGACGATTTGCAGGTCCACTTCGGGCCAGACCTTCTTGAGCGCCCAGGCCGCCGCCGGTGGCGTGCAGCAATCGTGCCGCCCCTGGACGATGATCCCGGGAATGCCGCGCAGGGTGGCGGCGGCCCGTTCCAGCAGTTCGCCCTCCCTCAGCCAGCACTGGTGGCGGAAATAGTGGTTCTCGATCCGGGCGGTGGCCACGGCGTTGTCACCTTCGGCCATGTGATCAACCGTCTCCGCGGACGGCAGCAGCGTTACGGTCACGCCTTCCCAGCGGTTCCAGGCGGCTGCGGCGGCGCGGCGCACGGCGGGATCGGGATCGTCGAGCAGCGCCCAATAGGCTTCGGTCATGTCCTCGCCCTCGCGCCCGTTCACGTGCGCGACGAAGCGGTCCCATTCTTCCGGATAGAGTTCGCTGGCGCCAAAGCGGGTGAGCCATTCCAGCTCCTTGCGGCCCGAAAGGAAGATGCCGCGCAGGATCAGTTCGGTCACCCGCTGCGGGTGAGTGACGGCATAGGACAGGGCGAGGGTCGAGCCCCACGAGCCGCCGAAGACCTGCCATTGTTCGTGCCCGCACAGCTCGCGCAGCCGCTCGATATCGGCCACGAGGTGCCAGGTGGTATTGGCCTCAAGGCTGGCAAAGGGGGTGGAGCGCCCGCAGCCGCGCTGGTCGAACAGCAGCACATCGTAGAGCTCCGGATCCCACTGGCGGCGATGGTCCGCGCTGCAGCCGCCGCCGGGGCCGCCGTGCAGCATGACTGCCGGCTTCGCGCCGGGCGTGCCGCAGCGCTCCCAGTAGATCGTGTGCCCGTCGCCCACGTCGAGCATCCCGCTCGCATAGGGTTCGATCGGCGGGTAGAGCGTGCGGCGTTCTGTCATTTCTCGCTCATCAGCTTGGCAAGGTCCTTCTTCCAGAACCGGGCCCAGGTGTGGGTGCCGTGGCCCTTGGTATCGGGGCTGAACGGATAGAGCATGAACCGCGCCTTCGGCATCAGCTTCGCGTGCTTTTGCGCCAAGCCGAATTCGGGCGGGTTGATGAAATCGTCGCTGCTGTTGATCCACAGCACCGGGACGGTGATCTTCGCCAGGTTCGGCGCGGGGTTGTAATCGCGCGAGCTGTCGATCTGGTAGATCTGGTCATTGGCGTCGGTATCGTTCGTCGCGCGCGCGGCATAAGCGGCCTTCAGCGCGGCTTCGGCCTTCTCGCGGGTCGGGTACTCGTTCTGGAGCGCCCAGGCATTGGCCCCGGCGATGATCGACAGATAGCGGGCGGTGCGCAGGCCGCTTTCAGGCGGGCTGGTGTAATTGCCGCCGTTCCAGGCCGGATCGGCCCGAATCGCGTCGATCGTCATCTGCCGCCACATCCGGTTGCGCCCGGCGATTTCCATGGCGTTGCAGGCAAAGGGGGCGAGCCGCTGGGCAAAGCCGGGGCGGGTGGTGCCCCAGACGAAGGCGTGCATGCAGCCCATCGAGGTGCCGAGGATCAGCTGAAGCTTCTTCACGCCCAGCCCCTCGGTCAGCAGGCGCTCCTGCGCCGCCACCATGTCGGCATAGTTGTAGCGCGGAAAGGCCATGCGGAGGCCATCGCTGGGCTTGCCGCTTTTGCCGTGGCCGATGTTGTCCGGCAGGATCACGTAGTACTTCGTGATGTCGAGCGGCTGGCCGGGACCGAACAGCTCGTCGGCGAACTGCGGGCGGTAGAACTGATGGCCCGATCCGCCGGTGCCATGCAGCACCATCACCGCATTCTCGATCTCCCCTGCCGCATTCCGCTTCGGCGTGCCGAGCGTGGTGACATGCATGTTGAGATCAAGCTTGCCGCCCTCGGCGAAGGCGAAGTCCTTGAGCACCACGGTCCGCTCGGTCGATTTCGCGCGCCAGTCGGTCTGCTGGGCGACGGCAGGGGTGGCGATCAGGGCGAGCAGGGGGAGGAGGTATTTGTGCATGGGCACCTCGATAACGGAGTGGCACTCTGGGTCAAGCGGGTGGCACTACTGCCCGAACTCCGCCTCGCTTGCCACGCGCACCGCTTCGCGCGCGGCGGCGATCAGGGCCCCGGCCTTGGCTTCGCATTCGCGCTGTTCGTATTCGGGCGTGCTGTCCGCCACGATCCCGGCCCCGGCCTGGACATGGAGCATCCCGTCCTTGACCACCCCGGTGCGCAGCACGATGCAGGAATCGAGGCTGCCATCGGGCGCGAAATAGCCGACGCCGCCCGCATAGGCCCCGCGCGTTTCGGGCTCCAGCTCGGCAATGATCTCGCAGGCCCGCACCTTGGGCGCGCCGCTTACGGTTCCGGCGGGGAAGCCCGCAAACATCGCGTCGATCGCATCGTGCTTGGCGCTGTCCAGCCGACCGACCACGTTGGAGACGATGTGCATCACGTGGCTGTAGCGTTCAATGGTGTAGCTTTCGGTCACCTGCACCGTGCCGGCTTCGGCCACCCGGCCCACATCGTTACGGCCGAGGTCCAGCAGCATCAGGTGCTCGGCGCGCTCCTTTGGATCAGCCAGCAGGCTCAGCTCGTTCTCGCGGTCTTCCTCGGCCGTCTTGCCACGTGGGCGCGTCCCGGCGATCGGGCGGATCGTCACTTCGCCATCGCGCACGCGCACCAGGATTTCGGGGCTGGAGCCGGTCAGGGCAAAGCCGGGCAGGTCAAGGAAATAGAGGAAGGGCGATGGGTTGACCCGCCGCAACGCGCGGTAAAGGTCAAGCGGGGGCAGGGTGAACGGCGTAGTGAAACGCTGCGCCAGCACCACCTGGAAGATATCCCCCGCGGCGATGTAATCCTTCGCCTTGAGCACCATCTGCTCGTACTGGCCCGGGGCGAGCACGGGCTCCAGCGCAGGTACCGGCAGGTCCGCCGTGCGGGTGGCGGCTGGTGCGGCGCTGGTCAGGCGGGCGAGGGCGGCTTCGATGCGGTCCCCGGCGCGTTCCACGGCACGCTCCGCCTCGCCAGCGCCCGGCCAGACCGGGGCCACGGCAAACAGCTCGTCGGACAGGCGATCGAACACCAGCAGCACCGTCGGCCGCACGAACAGCATGTCCGGCAGGTCCAGCGCGTTGGGGACCGGGCGCGGCAGGGTTTCAATCAGGCCATAGGTTTCATAGCCGAAATAGCCGACCAGGCAGGCCAGCGCCGGGGGCAGTTCGGCCGGCACGTCGATCCGGCAGGCGTTTACCAGCGCGCGCAGTTCATCGAGGCTGCCGCCGGGCAAGGGCGCGAAGGCGGCGCGATCGGTCTGCCACGCCCGGTTGATCTCGGCGCTGTTGCCGCTGGCGCGGAAGACCAGATCGGGATCGAGGCCGAGCAGGCTGTAGCGCCCGCGCACTTCGCCGCCCTGAACCGATTCAAGCAGGAAATCGCCGCGCCCGGGCACGGTCAGCTTCAGCGCTGCACCCACCGGGGTTTCGGTATCGGCGATCAGCCGCTGCCAGACCAGGGCGGGCCGGCCATCGGCCAGGGCCGCCAGCGCGGCCGCGCGATTGAGCAAGCCCGCCATCGCCGCCGCGTCAGTTGCCGCGCAGACGGGTCTTGCTGGCGTTGATCGCGGCCTCGTTGCGCTTCACGCCAACATCGGTCCGCATCGCTGCCCGCAGGGCCTGGGAATATTCCTGGGCAGTGACCTGGGCGATGGTCCGGCGGAAATCGGGCAGGCGGGCGTCGTTGGCCTCAACCTTGCCGGGGATCACCTCGTTGACCTTCACTACGTACCAGCCCCGGTTGCGCGGCGCGCCCATCAGCTTGACCTGGCCCTTGGCGATCGCGAACAGCATCGCCAGCGGCGGCGGGGTCTGCTGGCCCATGGCCTGGATCTGCTCGCGCGGCATGTCGATGCGGTCAACCGGGGGCAGGGGCAGCCCAAGCGAGGCCAGCGCGGTGCCAAGGTCCGTGCCCTTGCGCACCATCGCCTCAACCTTCTGTGCGGCGGCCTTGGCGGCAATGTTGCCCTTGGCCAGCTGGTATTCGGCGAGGGCCTGGGCGCGCACCTCGGCCAGCGGCGGCGCGGCGGCGGGGGCGATCTGGCTCACGTCGAACACCACGAAGCGCTTGCCCGGTTCGATTTCGGCCAATTGCGGCTGGCCTTCGCCTTCCATCGCGAAGGCGGTGGAGATGACGCGGGCAAGATCGGCCGGCGCGGTGGCACCATCCTGGCCGAACACGCGGCCATCGGCCAGCAGCGGCGCGGTTTCGGTCAGGGTCAGGCCCAGTTCCTTGGCCACGTCACCCAGGGTCGAGCCATTGTCGAATTCCTCTTCGATCCCGGCCGAGAAATCGGTCAGCGCGGCGCGGCGCTTTTCAACCGCCAGTTCGGCCACCAGTTCGGCGCGGGCCTGGTCCAGCGTCTTGCCGGCCTTGCCCTCGATCGCGTCAACCCGCAGCAGGACCCAGCCCAGCGGGGCGCGGATCGGGCCCAGGACCTTGCCCTGCGGCGCGGCAAAGGCGGCATCGGCGACCGCCTGCGAGGACTGGCTGGCGAGCGAGCGCTGGGTCAGCGGGGCCAGCTTGGCCACGCTGAGGCCCTTGGTCGAGGCCACGGCATCAAGCGACTTGCCGGCCGCTTCGGCCAGCGCGGCCTTGGCGGCGGCTTCGGTCGGCAGGATCAGCTGGCTGATCCGGCGGCTTTCGCTGGCCTCGTACTTCGCCTTGTTGGCGTTGTAGCGCGCGGCGATTTCGGCCTCGGTCGGGGCGGGGACGGTCTTCAGCACGGCATCGGTGAAGGTGGCATAGCGGATCACGCGCCGCTCGGGCCGCTGGTACTCGGCCTGGTTGGCGGCGTACCAGGTGGCCAGCTCGCTGTCGCTGGGCATGGTCTTGGGGGCGAACAGCGCGGCAGGCAGCAGCCCGATTGCGCCGGTGCGGCGCTCGGTCACCACGGCAGCATAGCGCACGGCCAGGTCATTGGGCACGGCAATGCCGAGGTCGGCATTGATGAGCAGCTGACGGGCCAGCAGCGACTGGCGCAGTTCGCGCCGCAGCTGGGCATCGGTCAGCTGGCGCTGGTTGAGGAACGCCTGGTACAACTGGTCGCTGACCTTGCCATCGGGCCCCTGCACATCGGGCAGCTTGGCAATCTCGCTGTCGATCAGCCGATCGCCCACCAGCACGCCGTGCTTGCGGCCGAACTCGGTAATCGCGGCCAGATCGACCACGTTGCGCACCACCTGGTCGAACCCGCCCTGGGCGATGAAATCGCGCATGGTCACGGTGGGCTGTTCGCGCCGCACGTTTTCGACGGCACGGCTGACCGCGCGTTCAAGGTCGACCGTATCGACCCGCGCCTTGCCGACCGTGGCTGCCCGGTCACCCCCGGCGACACCGCCGAAGTTGCCCGTGTTCGAGATGTCGCCCGCCGCAAAGGCCAGCGCGATCAGGCCCAGAAACGCCATCGCCAGCCCAACGCCAAGCTTTGATCCGAAGGACTTGCGGAAGAACTGCAGCATGCCAACTCGCCAGATTTGATTGTCAGCGCCCCCGTCGGGCGCACCGCTGCGGGCTTTAGGCAGCAAATGCCGTGCGGGCAATGGCACTTGGGCTTTGGGACGACATTCGCACAACCTGATCCACAGCCTGCTTTGACAATCGGCCCGCCGCTGGCCTAGGCGCTTGATCAACAGCGGGCGCGGCCCGTGCAGACAGAATCAGTCAGGCAGGATCCCCACACCATGACCACCCGGCCCTTTGTCGTCGGCAACTGGAAGATGAACGGCCTGCGCGCCAACCTGGCAGAGGCGCGGGCGATCGATCGTGGCGCGGCCCGGCATCCGGGGGTGCGCGTGGCCATTGCGCCGCCATTCACGCTGATCGCCGCCATGGCCGAACAGGCCGAAACCATGGCGATCGGCGGGCAGGATTGCCACGTTGCCGCCAGCGGCGCCCATACCGGCGACGTCGGCGCGCCGATGCTGGCCGATGCCGGTGCGGCCTTCACCATCCTTGGCCACAGCGAGCGCCGGGCCAATCACGGCGAAAGCGATGCACTGGTCCGGGCCAAGGCCGAAGCGGCGCTGGCTGCGGGGCTCGAAGTGATCGTCTGCGTGGGCGAGACCGAGGCCGAGCGCGATGCCGGGCAGGCCGAAGCCGTCGTCTGCGCGCAGCTCGACGGCTCGCTGCCGACCGGCGAGGGTGTGGCGGCGCGGGTCACCGTGGCTTATGAACCGGTCTGGGCGATCGGCACCGGGCGCGTGCCGTCGGTGGCCGATGTGGGGGCGATGCACCGCGCGATCCGCGAACGGCTGCTGGCGATCTATGGCGAGGCCGGGGCCGGGATTGCGATCCTTTATGGCGGCTCGGTCAATCCCGGCAATGCGGCCGAGCTGATGGCGGCCGATGAAGTGGGCGGGGCGCTGGTCGGCGGAGCCAGCCTGACGGCGGAGAATTTCCTGCCGATCGTACTGGCCGCGGCCGGCCCGCCCGGCGAGTAGTCAGCCGCCAGCACCTTGCGCAGCGGGCCTTACGCGCCTAGATGCGCCTTTCTTCAGTTTCTTCCAGCGGAAAGCCGCCATGTCCTTGTTCATTTTCCTTACCGTTGTGCAGGCGATTGTCGCCGCACTGCTGGTTGTCGTCATCCTGATGCAGAAGTCGGAAGGCGGCGGCCTGGGGGTAGGGGGCAACCCGGCGGGCCTGATGTCGGCGCGCGGGGCGGCGGATTTCCTGACCCGGACAACGGCGATCCTCGCCACCGTGTTCGTGGTGCTGTCGATCATTCTGGCCGCGATGGCGGCTGGAACCAGCTCCAGTGGGGGGCTTGATACCTCGCTCGATCGCACGGTTGCTCCGGCCGGCCCGCCGGTCAGCAGCGATCCGCTCGCCGCGCCTGCCGCACCCGCGTCGGCTCCGGCCGCCGACCCGCTCGCGGTCCCGCCCGCCAAGCAATAGGCTTCAGCGGGCGGAGCCGGACGGCTTCCGCTCATTTCCTTTCAATTGTGGATTGCGGCAGGCAGCGCTTGCCCGCAGCCCCTGTTACGGCTTAAGGCGCGACTCCCATGGCGCGGTTCATTTTCATTACCGGCGGCGTGGTCTCCTCGCTCGGCAAAGGTCTCATGGCGGCAAGCCTCGCGGCGCTGCTGCAGGCACGCGGATTCAAGGTCCGCATCCGCAAGTTCGATCCCTATCTCAACGTCGATCCGGGGACGATGAGCCCCTATCAGCACGGCGAGGTCTATGTGACCGACGACGGGGCCGAGACCGACCTCGATCTGGGCCACTACGAGCGGTTTACCGGCGTTTCGGCGCGCCAGGCGGACAATATCACCTCGGGTCGGATCTACCGCGATATCATCGCCAAGGAACGCCGCGGCGATTACCTGGGCGCGACCGTGCAGGTGGTCCCGCACGTGACGGACGAGATCAAGCGGTTCGCCCTGGCCGATACCGAGGATCTCGACTTCGTGCTGTGCGAAATCGGCGGGACGGTCGGCGATATCGAAGGCCTGCCCTTCGTCGAGGCGATTCGCCAGTTGCGCAATGAGCTGGGGCGCGAGCGGTTCTGCTCGGTCCACGTCACGCTGGTGCCTTATGTTTCGGCGGCGGGCGAGCTCAAGACCAAGCCGACCCAGCACTCGGTCCGCGAGCTGACCAGCCTTGGCGTGCAGCCCGACGTGCTGCTGTGCCGCTGTGAACACCCGCTGCCCGAGAACGAGCGCGCCAAGATCGCGCTGTTCTGCAACGTGCGCAAGGAAGCCGTGATCCAGGCGCTGGATGCCAGCAGCATCTATGCCGTGCCCTTGCAGTATCACGCCGAAGGGCTGGATGCCGAAGTGCTGCACCATTTCGGCATGACCAGCCCCGCACCGGACCTGTCGAAGTGGGAAGATATCGTCGACCGCTATCAGCATCCCGAGGGCGAGGTGACGATCGGGGTGGTCGGCAAGTATGTCGGCCTGCCCGATGCCTACAAGAGCCTCAACGAGGCGCTGATCCACGGGGGCATGGCCAACCGGGTCAAGGTGAACATCAAGTGGATCGACGCCGAGCTGTTCGAGGCCGGCGATGACGAGATCGTTACCCGGCTGGAGCCGATGCACGCGATCCTGGTGCCGGGCGGCTTCGGGGTGCGCGGCAGCGAAGGCAAGATCGCCGCGGTGCGTTTCGCCCGCGAACGCAAGGTGCCGTTCTTCGGCATCTGTCTGGGCATGCAGATGGCCTGCATCGAAGGGGCGCGGAATACCGCCGGGATCGCCGGGGCCGGCTCGACCGAGTTCGGCGCGCCGAGCGAGCCGGTGGTTGGCATCATCACCGAATGGATGAGCCCCGAAGGCCTGCAAACCCGAGGGGCGGATACGGACCTGGGCGGGACCATGCGGCTGGGCGCCTATGAAGCAAAGCTTGGCGCCAACAGCCACGTGTCCGCGATTTATGGCGGTGCAACCAGCATCTCCGAGCGTCACCGCCACCGCTACGAGGTCAACTCCGCCTATCGCGAGCGGCTTGAAGCGGGCGGGCTGGTGTTCTCCGGCATGTCGCCCGACGGTTTGCTGCCCGAAATCGTCGAGCGGCCCGACCACCCGTGGTTCATCGGGGTTCAGTTCCATCCCGAGCTCAAGAGCCGGCCTTTCGAACCGCACCCGCTGTTCGCGGGCTTCATCGCTGCGGCGGTGCAACAGGCCCGCCTCGTGTAACCGTATCGTTTGATCGAAGGCCGGTTTTCCGGGCGATTCAACTTGCGAAAAGACCGGCAATCGCCCTAGCGGACAGCGGGGTAGCAGCAATTCCTGCAAAACATCACAGGGCTTGCCGCCGGTCTGATCGTCTTATGCGACCCGGACGATCACGCCGCGACAGGGCGATGCACAGGCATCGCGGGGGTGGCACCGCCAGGCGCCACCCCTATTTCATTTCAGGATCAGGCCGCGGCGCTATCGCTGTCGGTGTCGCTGACCACGGTCAGGACCTTTTGCGTGCCGACCGGGATCTTCTTCGGCTTCATCGCTTCGGGTACCTCGCGGACGAGGTCGATGGTCAGCAGGCCGTCTTCGAGGTTGGCGGCCTCGACACGGACATAGTCGGCCAGTTCGAAGCGGCGCTCGAACCCGCGCTGGGCGATGCCGACATGCAGGTACTGCCCGGCGGGAGCCTCGTCAGCCTTCTTGCCCTGGACCACGAGCAGGTTCTGCTGCGCGGTGATATCGATATCGGCCGGCTTGAAACCCGCGACCGCGAGGGTGATGCGATAGCTTTCCTCGCTGCGGCGCTCGATGTTGAAAGGGGGGTAATTGTCGCCGCTGTTCAGGCGGTTGTGGTTCTCCAGCAGGTCAAACAGCCGGTCGAAGCCAACCATGGTGCGGCGATAGGGGGTGAAATCGAAACGGTTCATCGCAAAATCCTCCAATGAGCAATCTTGTCAGGTTCGGGGCCCGTTCTGGCGCCCCGCGCTGCGGCATCATCCCCATTTCGGCACGCTCAATGCATGCTTGCGGGCTATGACACCGCACCCGATGTATGATACCGGCACCGTGTTTCAAGAGGAGGCCCCATGTCCGCTCCGAAAGTCGAGATCTATACCAAGTGGGGCTGCCCCTTTTGCGTCCGTGCCAAGGCGCTGCTCGATGGCAAGGGCGTGAGCTATACCGAGATCGACATCACCTTCGGCGGCAAGGACCGCGACGAGATGCTCCGCCGCGTCCCGGGCGCTTCGACTGTCCCGCAGGTGCTGGTGAATGACCAGGCGCTGGGCGGCTGCGACGATATCCACGCGCTTGATGCCGGGGGCAAGCTTGACCCGCTGCTTGGCCTGTAACCGACTGGCATGACCCGGATCGCCGTCTTGCAGATGACCGCGGGGATCGACCCGGCGGCCAATGCCGCCACGCTGGTCGGGGCGATCGGCGCGGCGGCCAGCGGCGGGGCGCAGATGCTGTTCACCCCCGAAATGTCCGGCCTGATCGACCGTGACCGGGCGCGGGCCACGCCGCAGATCGTCAGCGAGGAAGCCAGCCCGGTGCTGGCCGCCGTGCGCGAGGCGGCAGCGGGTGCCGGGGTCTGGGTGGCGCTGGGCAGCCTGGCCGTGGCGCGCGAGGACGGGCGCTGGGCCAACCGCAGCCTGGTGATCGATCCCAACGGCGGCATCGCCGCGCGCTATGACAAGATCCACATGTTCGATGTCGATCTGGCGACCGGTGAATCCTGGCGGGAATCGAACGCCTATGCCGCCGGCGACCGGGTGGTGACCGTGGACCATACGCCGCTCGGCCGGCTGGGGTTGACGGTCTGCTATGACTTGAGGTTCCCCGCGCTGTTCGAGGCGCTGGGGCAGGCCCGCTGCGATGCTATCGCCATTCCCGCAGCCTTCACCCGCCCGACCGGTGCGGCGCACTGGCACGTGTTGCAACGCGCCCGCGCGATCGAGGCCAGCGCCTTCGTGATCGCGGCGGCGCAGGTGGGTAAGCACGCGGACGGACGCGAGACCTATGGTCACAGCCTGGTGATCGATCCCTGGGGCGAAGTCCTGCTCGACATGGGCGGGGAGGTCGCCGAACTGGCCTTTGCCGAACTCGATCCGAGCCGGCTTGGCGAAGTGCGCGCGCAATTGCCCAGTCTTGCCAATCGGCGCGCAATCCACACATAGGGGCAGCCATGATCGTCTACGATCTCTGCTGCCAGAACGCGGCCTGTGCGAGTGCCGCCAACCAGACCGCCGGGTTCCGGTTCGAGGGGTGGTTTTCCTCGTCCGACGATTTCGCGCGCCAGCAGGAACGCGGGCTGGTGACCTGCCCGGCCTGCGGTTCGGTGGAGGTGATCAAGGCCCCGATGGCCCCGGCCGTGCCGAAAAAGGGCAACCAGCTGCCTACCGCCGCGCAGCCCATGGCCATGGCCGGGGGCAAGTTGCCGCCCGAAGCGGTCGAAATGCTGCAAGCCTTCGCCAAGGCCCAGGCCGAGGCGTTGCAGCAATCGCGCTGGGTGGGCGATGACTTTGCCGACCAATCGCGGGCCATGTTCTATGGCGAGCGCGAGGCCGAAGTGATCCACGGCCAGGCCAGCCTGCAGGAAGCCCGCGAGCTGCTGGAGGAGGGTGTGCCGGTGATGCCCCTGCCTTTCCCGGTGGTTCCGCCCGAACAGGCGAACTGATTGCCAGCCGCTTTCACCGCGCCTAAGGGAAGCTCGGGCGCCCGTAGCTCAGCAGGATAGAGCATCAGATTCCTAATCTGGGGGCCATGGGTTCGAATCCCGTCGGGCGCACCACCTCGCAACCGCCTGAAATCGTCCCCCTTTTTGCGTGGGGCGGCAATTCTGTCAGTTTTCTTACAAATAGCGCTTGAATCACTGAATCGATTGTGATTCCTAGTGACCATGGGTGGGCGTAACGAACCAAGGATCGCGAATCAGAATGTGCGGCAGGCGTCGCCCTGGTTTGCGCTGCTGTTCCTGCTGGGCATTGCCCTGGCTGGGCCGAGCGGGATCCTGGCCTGGAGCGATTACAACCGCACCCTCAGCGAAAAGCAGGAGCAACTCGCCAAGCTGCGGGCCGAGCGGGACGAGCTGAAGAACCGCGTCGCCCTCCTCAATCCGCGCAATGTCGATCCCGACATGGCGGGCGAACTGCTGCGCAAGGACCTGAACGTCGTCCACCCGGACGAGATGGTGATCCTGCTCAACTGACCCGTCACCGGTTCGGCGCACTGCTTGCCCTGTCCGGATAACGGGCCCTCTCAAAAATACGAATGCACCGGTTTCCCTTACGGCGCGCCCGCCCTATAGGCGAACAGAGGATTCCACCCCAGGGGACCAGACTTGGCCAAGAAACCATCCGCCGCTCCGGCCGCCAAGGCCGCCGCGGCCAGCGACGAAACCTTTGCCCTGCGCAGCCTGCAGGAAGCCCACGCCGCCAGCAAGCGCTATGCCGCCAGCGACGAGGAACTGCTCCATTTCTACGAACAGATGGTGCTGATCCGCCGCTTTGAGGAAAAGGCCGGGCAGCTTTACGGGCTGGGCCTGATCGGGGGCTTCTGCCACCTCTACATCGGCCAGGAAGCCGTCGCCGTGGGGCTGCAGTCGGCGCTGGAAGCCGGCAAGGACAGCGTGATCACCGGCTATCGCGATCATGGCCACATGCTGGCCTATGGCATCGATCCCAAGGTGATCATGGCCGAACTGACCGGCCGCGCTGCGGGCATTTCGCGCGGCAAGGGCGGGTCGATGCACATGTTCTCGACCGATCACAAGTTCTATGGCGGGCACGGGATCGTCGGCGCTCAGGTGCCGCTGGGTGCGGGCCTCGCCTTTGGGCACAAGTATCGCGGCGATGGCGGCGTCTGCATGGCCTATTTCGGCGATGGCGCGGCCAACCAGGGCCAGGTATACGAGGCCTTCAACATGGCCGCCCTGTGGAAGCTGCCGATCGTCTTCGTGGTGGAGAACAACGGCTATGCGATGGGCACGGCGGTGAAGCGCGGTTCGGCGGAAACCGAGTTCTACCGCCGCGGCACCGCCTTCCGCATTCCCGGCATGGACGTGAACGGCATGGACGTGCTGGAAGTGCGGGCCGCTGCCGAGATCGCGCTCGACTACGTCCGCGCCGGCAATGGCCCGGTGCTGATGGAGCTCAACACCTATCGCTATCGCGGCCACTCCATGTCCGACCCGGCCAAGTACCGCAGCCGCGAGGAAGTGCAGGAAATGCGCGACAAGCACGATCCGATCGAAGGCGCCAAGGCCGAACTGCTGGCGCGCGGCGTGGCCGAGGACCGGATCAAGGAGATCGACAAGCGAATTCGCAGCATCGTTACCGAAGCTGCTGATTTTGCAGAAAATTCACCGGAGCCCGAAATGTCCGAACTCTACACCGACGTCCTGGTGGAGAGCTACTGATGAGCATTGAACTGAAGATGCCCGCCCTGTCCCCCACCATGGAAGAGGGGACGCTGGCCAAGTGGCTGGTCAAGGAAGGCGACACCGTGAAAAGCGGTGACATCCTGGCCGAGATCGAGACCGACAAGGCAACGATGGAGTTCGAGGCGGTCGACGAAGGCGTGATCGGCAAGCTGCTGGTGGCCGAAGGGACCGAAGGCGTAAAGGTGGGCACCGTGATCGCGGTGATCGGCGGCGAGGGTGAGACGGCTCCTGCTCCTGCTCCCGCTCCCGCTCCCGCTCCTGCTCCGGTTGCCGCCGCCGCGCCTGCCGCCGCTCCGGCCGAACGCCCGGCGCCCGCGCCGCGCAAGGCTGATCCGGCCGTGCCGGCTGGCACCAACATGAAGATGTCGACCGTGCGCGAAGCGCTGCGCGATGCCATGGCCGAGGAAATGCGCCGTGACAGCCGCGTCTTCGTGATGGGCGAGGAAGTGGCCGAATACCAGGGTGCCTACAAGGTGACCCAGGGCCTGCTGGAGGAATTCGGGCCGACCCGCGTGATCGATACCCCGATCACCGAATACGGCTTTGCCGGGATCGGCACCGGCGCGGCCATGGGCGGCCTGCGGCCGGTGGTCGAATTCATGACCTTCAACTTCGCCATGCAGGCGATCGATCACATCATCAACTCGGCCGCCAAGACGAACTACATGTCGGGCGGGCAGATGCGCTGCCCGGTGGTATTCCGTGGCCCCAACGGCGCGGCCAGCCGCGTTGGCGCGCAGCACAGCCAGAACTATGGCCCGTGGTACGCCAGCGTGCCCGGCCTGGTGGTGATCGCGCCCTATGACGCGGCCGACGCCAAGGGCCTGCTCAAGGCCGCGATCCGCTGCGAGGATCCGGTGGTCTTCCTCGAAAACGAGCTGGTCTATGGCCGCAGCTTCGAATTGCCCGAACTGGATGACCACGTCCTGCCGATCGGCAAGGCGCGGATCATGCGCGAGGGGCGCGACGTGACGATCGTGTCCTATTCGATCGGCGTCGGCTTTGCGCTGGAAGCGGCGGAAACACTAGCCGCCGAAGGGATCGAGGCCGAAGTGCTCGATCTGCGCACCCTGCGCCCGCTGGACAAGGAGGCGGTGCTGACCTCGCTGGCCAAGACCAACCGCCTGGTCGTGGCCGAGGAAGGCTGGCCGCAGTGCTCGATTTCGTCCGAGATCATGGCGATCTGCATGGAGGAAGGCTTCGATCATCTCGATGCCCCGGTCCTGCGGGTCTGCGACGAGGACGTGCCGCTGCCCTATGCGGCGAACCTCGAAAAGGCCGCGATCATCGATGCCGACCGGATTGCCGCAGCCGTGCGCAAGGTCTGCTATCGCTGACCACCGCTGGCCGGGCCAGCTGATCAGGGATCAGCTGGCGATCCGGCCGTCGCTGGTCAGCGTGATCGGCCCGCGATAGGTGCCGCAGCGCTGGACCGGGTCGGGGCTGGCCGGATCACGCTGGTAGAGCTGCGAGAGATCGCGGTTGTCGCGCACAGTGAACGATGCGACCGAGGAAATCTCGGGATTGGTCACGAACCGGTGCGAAACCAGCGGCTGGTACGTGAAGCGCAGCTCGACGAAGATCACCGCTTCGCCGTCCTGGGCAAAGACTTCCTCGCCCGGCGGGCCCATGCCCGCGCCGACCCGGCTGCCTTCCACGCCATAGGCCGACTGGACGACCTTCGCGCCCCGGCACCGCTGCCAGTGGATGTACTGGCTGCCCGAGACGGGATCGACCTCCAGGCTGGAGATGATGACCCGGCCATTGGCGAACAGGCCCAGCGAACCGGCCTGGAGCTGGGCGCCGTACAGCAGGTCGTTGATGTCGGATTCATAGACCTTGCGCTCGCGCAGGGTCGAGGTGTCCCCCACGCGCGAGGCATTGTCGGCCAGGTGGACCGCCAATTGCCCGACCTTCATGTTGACCAGGGCATAATTGGCCGTCTCGGTACCCCACAGTCCCGCCATCAGCAGCAGCGGCGCGCCCAGCGCGAACTCGGTCATCGCCACGCCCGATCGGCTGCGCAGCAGGCGCGCGAAGAGGCCGCGCCGGATCATGAACAGGCCCCCACTGCCGGTGCCGCCTGATCGCTGGTGCCATAGGGCTGGTTGCGCAGCACGGTTGCCGAAAGCAGCTCGAAGTTTTCGCTCTGCCCGGGGATCAGCGCCGCGATCGGGAAGGGGCGGCGATAGCGCACGGTCACGGTATAGAGCACCGCATCGCGCGCCCCGCCGAGGCCGCTCTGGCCGGGATCAAGGTCCCAGGTGCCATTGCCATTGGCATCCTCGAACGGCTCGCCGCCATCGCAGGTGCCGTTGCGGTTGACGTCGGTATAGTCTTCTGGGCGGCTGATTTCGGTGAAATTGGTATAGGAAGCCCGGTTGAAGGTCAGCTGGGCCTGGGGGGCGACGGCCTGGACCGCGCGGGTCACGATCGCATCGACCTGGGCGGTGCTGCCGGCCGCGCCCTCGATGGTCGAATTGCGCGCGGCCTGCTGGATCGCGCCCTGCAACATCTCGTTGGTGTACATGTTGTAGGCCAGGTCAAACAGGCCAAGCAGGGTGAGCAGCAGGACCGGAGCGATCAGCGCGAACTCGGTCAGCGCCGCGCCCTGTTCGTCGCGCCACAGGCTGGTCAGCAGGCGGCGGATCATCGCGATACCCTGAGATCGCCCATTTGCGCGGCGATCTTGCTGAAAACGTCGTTCAGTTCGGCGGAGTTATCGGCCTCGAAGAACTTCCCCGGTCCGGCGCACTCGGTCATCACCGGGTTCAGCCGGGTGCCAAAGCCGATGATCCAGACGGTGATATTGCGCTTCTTCACTTCGCTGCAGGCCACGGCAAAGCGGTTCTCGACCACGTCGGTCAGGCTCAGTCCGCCGGCCGGCCGGGCCGGGTTCCAGCGCCGCTGGTCGAGCGGTTCGATCCCGTAGGTACCGTACGACAGATCAAGCGGCGCGGTTTCCCCGTCGGTCAGGAAGATCAGGTGGCGGCTGGTCGGCCGCCCGCCCTGATCGGCGTTCTCATCGGCGAACAGCCCGGTCGGCGAAAGCAGTCGCCCGCCCCAGATCATCCCGATATCGTGATAGGTCGAACCTTGCGCGAACAGCGACCGGACATAGGCATCAACGTCGCTGGCCGACATTTCCGCCAGCTTGCGCGCCGGGGCGGGGCAGGCCGAGAGGCCGGCCCACTGGGCCTGGAGATAGCCGTTGCTCGTCATCACCGGGCTGCGGAAGGTGCCGCGGCCGTTCCACCAGATTTCCGGTTCATAGGAAATCTCGTTGAGCATCGGTCGCCATTGCGACTTGGTATTGTTGGTGCTGGGAACCAGATCGATATCGAGGTCCAGCGCCTTGGACAGGTCGACATTGTCGTAGTCGTCGATCTCGTAAGTGTCGCGTTCCTCGATGCAGCCACGGAACCAGGCGGTCAGCGGTTGGACGGTGGGGGCCGGATAGCCTTCCATCATCACGTTGATCGAACCCGGCTTCAGCGGATCATCGCCAGTCGCGCCCTTGAGGAAGCTCACGTCCACCGTCACCGGGCGGTACTGCCAGTTGTAGATCGCCCGCGTGCCTGTGCCGGTCTTCTTCCGCGTCCAGGAATAGGTGTAGTTGTTGTAGATCGAGCCGGTCACCTCAACCGTGCGCCCATCGGACGACACTCCGCAGGAATAGCTGGTGCCGTTGATCCGGGTCGTGCCGCTTTCGGTGCCATCCTTGGCCACCGAATAGGCCAGGTTGGTCGATACCGCCGTGCTCGCGGGGCAACTTGCGGCCGGATAGCTGGCGACCGGGCTCTGCGTGCCGCTGATGTAGGTATAGGTCGTGTCTAAGATGTCGTAGCTTTCGGTCCGGCCGGTCTCCTTGTTGACCCGGCCATTATATTGCCAGCGGTCCACGACCCAGTCCGACTTGAGCAGGTAGCCCACGTTGACGTTGGTGGAATAAGGCAAGAAGCCGTACCGCATGCGGGTGCCCGGCGTCTTGCTGCCTTCGACCTGGGCATGGAACGATTTGACCACGCTGCGCAGCGCCTGGATCCGGGTCTGGCTGTCGCCCGGGTTGGTCCAGTTCATCGAACCGGTGGTATCCAGCACGAACATGATGTCGGTATTGCTGAAGTTCAGCCGCGCTTCGCAGCCCACGGCCACGTCGACCTGGTCATAGCCGAACAGGGTCATGATCGTGGTCGGCACCTCGACCGAGGCGGTGCCCGAGATCGCGTAGTCCTGCTCCAGCGTCATGGTGAAACTGCGCTCGCGCGTGCCATAGGCGCCATCGCGGAAGTTCAGGTTGAAGAAGCGGTTGCCGACCGTATCGACATCGGCCGGGATGTCCCCGCTGGCGATGAACTGCGAGCCCAGCTTCTTGCGCGCGGCCAGCACCCCGGCGTCGCAGGCCTGCTGCAAGCGGCTCTGCGCCAGATAGCTGCGGCCCATGTCGATCCCGCCACCCACCATCGCCAGCAGCGGAAACAGCCCTGCGGCGATCATCGCCAGGGTATTGCCGGCCCGGTCGCGCGCCAGCCGACGGAGGAATCCCGCCGGCTGTGCCGAAGCCTTGCTGGCAATTGCGTGATCCATCCCCGGCCGAAACCTCCTGCACCGTGGTTTCGGTGTTAGTCAGGCAGCGTAACGGCGCGGCAAAAGGATATGGTTAATTACGTAAGCAAAACTGCTGATTGGCGGGCAATGAAGGCCAGCCGAGCCTTCGCGTTGTCGCGATCAGATCGCGACGTAAACCGGGCGGTTAACGGTGATCGTCGGCGCGCCAACCCCGATGAAGCCAAGCAGCCCTTGCGGGACATAGCTGACCTGGATGTTGAACCGCTTCGTCCCGGTGATGGTCGATGCGGGCTGCGTTACCAGCACCGTCAGGTTATCAACATTGAGGCCGTAGGGCGGGTTGACGGCATAGGCGATGGCACGGCTTTCGACCTGCTCTGCGGTAATCTCGTTGTCCTTCTGGTATTCGACCGTCGTGAAGCGCGCCGTATCGGTCACGACCGAACGCACCGCGTTATAGGCATGCATTTGCAGGCCCACCTGGAGCACGCCCAGCATCAAGGAGAAGATCACCGGTGCCAGGATGGCAAACTCGATGATCGTGCTGCCCTGCCGATCGCGCCACAAGCGCTGGATGATCTGCGCGCCGATCACGAGATCTGCACCGTGCGCTGCACGCGATAGTTCATCGCCTGGCCGACCCCGAAATTGGTCCACATCGGGTTGTAGGTGTCGGTCAGGGTGACCTGGACATAGGTCGAGATTACCGAATTGCTGTTGCAGCTGCTGCTGGCGGCAACCAGCGTAGTGTTGTTGCCACAGCGGAACATCTTGGTCACGGCCACCTTGTTGGACGGCAGGGACAGGGTGCTCATCAGCACGCTCTGGATCGTGTTCACATCGGTCGCTGTGCCATTGGCGACGGCCAGCACAATGCTTTGCACCTCGGTTGCGCCCGCCTGCAGATCGGATTGGCGGCCGATCATCCGGCTGATGTCGAAGGTGCCCAGGGCCAGCAGGACCAGCACCGGCGCGACAATGGCGGTTTCCACCACCACCGACCCGGCGATCGAACGGCGTAACCGCGCGAGGAAGGATGTCATGAGCCGCTTCCTCATGCCACCAGGTTGACCTTGGCGATCGAGGTGCCGGCGCTGTTGGTCTGGCTGGTGGTGCAGCGGGTATCGAGATAGGCGTTGCCCAGCACATTGATCCGCCGCGCCGAAATCTGCAGGCAGGTGCTGCTGATGCTGGACGTACCGTTCAGCCGCGCGGTGCCTTTGGGCAGGTAGATCGTGCCCTGGAACAGCGAGGTGGAATTGCCGTTGATGATGTGATCCTGGGTCGGGTTGCTGGTGCGGTCCTCGAAGATCAGCATGTTGGCATAGCGGTTGGCCAGCGTCGTCGAGTAGCCCAGCGCCACGAAGTTTGCTGCCTGCATCGGCGTCAGTGAAACCGTATTGCCGTTGCCGCTGCCGCCCAGCTTGAGCGTCGCGCCGTTGCGCAGCACGAACATGACGTTGGAGCCGGTCACCGTGAAGTTGCCGGTCAGGTCCAGTTCGCCGCCGTTGATCACATAGATGCCCGAACCAAAGGTGGTGCGGCACCGCACGGTCAGCCCGTTATAGGTTCCGGCAAGCGGAGACGCTTGGGCGTTGCGACCGTTGCCGGTGCAGGCGTAGGTACGCGCCGTGTTGTTGGTCGGCGGGGTCAGGTCGGCAAAGGTGTCGGTCAGGCCGGTAACCTTTTCGGTCAGCACGGATTCGTTGGCGGCGGGCACCGAGGCCGTGCCGCAGGTCGCGATCGAATCGGTAACCACGGTGGCCGAACCATCGATCACGATCGCATCGTCCGAACAGGACAGCGCCGCCAGGCCGCAGCGCGCCTGGACATTGGCGTTGCCGCCAACGCTGAACGTCGTACCATCGTCACCCACCGCGATCAGGCAGGCCGAATAGTTCTGCCCGGCCCGGAAGCTGGCCTGCGAATAGGCGCCGATCGTCACCGCGGATCCGGTGATGAAGCTGGAAAAGGGCAGGGCGCGGGTGGCCGTAGCGCGAACGATGACGCTGTTGTTCGAGCCATTGGCGTAATTGGCCAGCTGGAAGGTAGGAGCGGAGGCGAAACTGCGGGTCAGGGCCAGGTTGTTGTTGTAGTCCTGGGTTCCGCGCGTGCGGTAATTGTCGCGGTTGGTCGCGTTGGACAGCGCCCAGGCGGCGGCGAGCGCGCCCTGGTCGGTCGCCTGCTGCAACTCGCGCTTCCAGGCGTACCACTGGGCGATGTCCACCGCCGCGCCAGCACCGCCGATCAGCATCGGCACACCTACCGCGACGAGCATGAGGGCGTTCCCGCTCGAGTCTTTCGAGAGCCGGCGCATGGCTTTTGCGATCCGAAGCAGCATCTTGTTCCTCTTCGACCGGATTCTTTCGCGATCTTCCTAGCGGTTCTTCCTCTATGCCAGTTGAAGGAGCCTGGTTAAGGCGACGTAAACCCTGACTCCTCGAAACCGATTAACCGCCCGGAATGAGCCGCGATGGATATTGCCAACCACCTTGCCGACCTGCCGCAGGCTTCGCGGCTGGCGCTGGCCTATGCGCCAGCTTCGGCGCGCGGCGGCGTGCTGGCGCTGTTGGCATTCGACGCACGGTTGGCGGGAATCGTCCGGCGGGCCCGCGAACCGCTGCTGGGCCAGATGCAGCTGGCCTGGTGGCGCGACCAGTTGCGGCGCGAACCGGCGGCCCGGCCGAAGGGCCAACCGCTGCTGCAATTGCTGGCTGGCCTGGATGGTCACTCCGACGCGCTGATTGCGCTGGTCGACGGCTGGGAAGAACTGCTCGACCCTGCGGCAGTCGATCGGCGCGGGCTCGAACTGCTCGCCAGGGCACGAGGGCAGGGCTGGGCCGCCCTGGCCCAAGTGCTGGGGGCCGACAGCGCGGCGGATGCCGCCAGCCGCGCTGGTTACCACTGGGCGCTGGCCGACCTGGCTGCCGGGCTGGCCCAGGCCGAGGACCAAACGGCGATTGGCTCGCTGCTGGCCGCTTGCGACTGGAGCCGGGTCGCCTTGCCGCGCAGCCTGCGCAGCCTGGCGATCCTGCATGGCCTGGCCCGGCGCGCGCGCGGCACCGGTGCGCTGCTCGATGGGCCGGGGGCCTTGGCAGTTGCCGTTCGCATCGGCATGCTGGGCCGCTAGGGCGGCAATGGGAGTCAGATGATGAACCGCACTGTCTTGGGTGCCGTGATCGGCCTGCTGCTGGCCGCCGCCGGGCTGTTCTGGTGGCAGGGCCGGGCGGCGGTCGAAAGCGCGGCCCCGCCGCCGCCGACCCAGGCCGAGATTCCGGCCGAGGGTGACCTTGAGCCGATTCCCACCGAGGCTGGCGACGGGCTGCTGGGCCCCGCGCTGCCCCAGGTGGACGAAGACACGCGCGAGGAGCGCCGCTTCAACCGGCTGGATCGCAACCGCGACAATCTGATCAATCGCAACGAGGCCTTGCAGCCGCGCGTCGCCGCTTTCCGCAAGCTTGATCGCGATGGCAACAACCTGCTCAGTTTCGAGGAATGGGCCGTCGCCACCTCGAACCGGTTCAAGGGTGCGGACGCCGATGGCAATGGCCAGCTCAGCCGCAAGGAATTTGCCACGACCCGGCCGCAGCGCCAGCCCCAGCCGAAATGCCGCTGCTGAGCGGCCCGACGTAACCAAACGCCCGCCCGACAGGGGCCGAACGGGCGCTGGTCCTGGTCCTGGGCCCGCTCAGAAGCGGTAATTCATGCCCACTCGCACCAGGTGCAGCCGCAGGTCCTGGGTGACCGTTTCGGTGTAGGCCGGACTGGTGAAGGCACTGCCGGTGCGATAGCCGGTGACATAGGTTTCATCGCCCTGGTCGGCATAATGGTAAGTAAGCCGCAACGAGAGATTGTCACTGATCCGGTGTTCCACCCCGCCGCCGACAATGAAGCCATCAAGCGTGCTGTCGACCGATGCGGCTTTCAGGTAGTTGCCGTTGGAGGTGACCGTTGTGCCAAGCGTGGCCTTGGTCCAGGCCCAGCCGCCATCGACATAGAACAGCGTCCGGCCCATGGCCGCGCCCAGCTTGGCCTTCAGCGCGAACATGTGCTTGGGATCGACGGTGTTGGTGTAGCTGTAGCTCAGCGCGGGGATGCCGGTGACGGCCAGCGGCCCTCGGGCGACCGTTTGACCCCCGTTCAGCGCCGAGAATTCACCTTCCACCCCCAGCACCACGCCGCCGGTCTGCACGTTGTAGCCCAGCTGCGCGCCGAAGTTAAAATCGTTGTCGCTCTGGCGGGTGCCCATGTTGGTGGCGAAGAAATCACGCAGCGCCTGCGTTTCGGTTGACCAGGCTCCGCCCAGCACCACGCTGGTATCAGATTTGGCGCCGGTATATCCGCCTTGAACCCCGATGTAGGGTCCGGTCCAGTCTTCCTCGTCCTGCGCCATGGCAGGGCTGGCGCATAGGCCGATTGCCAAAGCGCTCAAGGTCAGAATGCTTCTCATATACTCCTCCCAGTTTATGCCACCCCAGCAAGCGGGCTCTTATGGGACGGAAAACCTGAGAACTTGTAAGAAGGCGACTGGCGCTGCCGACTTGCGCTGACCTGTTTTCTAGCCAAGCCAGGCCGAAAGATCGGCCTTGGCCCGCGCGGTATAGGCTTCCTTGCGGACCTTCTTCTTGATCGCCGGATCGACCGGCGGGAACAGCCCGAAGTTGACGTTCATCGGCTGATAGCTGTCCGCCTCGGCATCACCGGTGATATGGGCCAGCAGCGCGCCCAGCGCCGTGGTGCGGGGCGGGGCGGACCATTCGCGCCCGCTCGCTTCGGCCGCTGTCATCAACCCGGCCAGCAGGCCCACGGCGGCGCTTTCGACATAGCCTTCGCAGCCGGTGATCTGCCCGGCAAAGCGGATGTGCGGGGCGCTCTTGAGTCGCAGTTGCCGGTCGAGCAGGGTGGGGGAGTTCAGGAACGTGTTGCGGTGCAGGCCACCAAGGCGCGCGAACTCGGCGTTCTCCAGCCCCGGGATCGTGCGGAACACGCGGACCTGTTCGGCATATTTCAGCTTGGTCTGGAACCCGACCATGTTCCACAGCGTGCCCAGCTTGTTGTCCTGGCGCAGCTGGACCACGGCATAGGGCCAGCGGCCATTGGGGTGTTCGGGCGTGGCCCAGTGCGGGTTGTCGAGCCCGACCGGCTTCATCGGCCCGAACCGCAGCGTTTCCACCCCGCGCTCGGCCATGACCTCTATCGGCATGCAGCCGTCGAAATAGGGGGTATTGGCCTCCCACTCGCGGAATTCGGTCTTTTCGCCCGCCAGCAATTCCTCGCGGAAGGCGAGGTACTGGTCCTTGGTCATCGGGCAATTGATGTAATCGCGCCCGTCGCCGCCCATCTCGAGCGAGGCTTCGGCCCCCTTGTCCCAGCGGCTGGCCATCCAGGCCACGTCCATGTCGATGGAATCGCGGTAGACGATCGGGGCGATGGCATCGAAGAAGGCCAGGCTGTCCGCCCCGGTTGCCGCGCCGATCGAGCGGGCCAGCGCCTCGGCCGTCAGCGGTCCGGTCGCGACGATGGTGAGGCCGGCGGCGGGCAACACGTCGATCCGCTCACGCACCACGTCCAGCGTCGGCTGGGCGGCCAGCGCAGCTTCCACTTCGGCGGAAAAGACATCGCGGTCGACCGCCAGCGCCGATCCGGCCGGGACGCGCGCCTTGGCGGCGGCACCCATGATCAGCGAATCCAGCTGGCGCATTTCGTAATGCAGCAGGCCAACGGCGTTCTTCTCATCGTCGTCCGAACGGAAGGAATTGGAGCAGACCAGCTCGGCGAGGCCCGCCGTCTGGTGCGCCGGCGTCATGTCGCCCGCTCCCCGCATTTCCGACAGGCGGACCTTGAGCCCGCGCCGGGCGAGCTGCCAGGCGGCCTCGCTCCCGGCCATGCCCCCGCCGATGATGTGAACGTCATATGCCATGCCCGCGCCCCTAACGCTTGCAAGCCCGACAATCCAGCGGCAAGCCTGCGCACCGGGAGGAGACAAGCATGCCGCATCGTGCCCTGATCGAGAAGCGCCCCTGGTTGCTGGCCAGCCTCGCCGCCGGAATCGGCTTCTGGCTGCTGAAGGATACCGGCCTGCCGGGGCTCTACCAGATCGCGCTGAAAGGGGCGGGGGTGGCCTTGCTCGCGGCCTATGCGCTGGCGCGGCACAAGGGCCACGATGCCAATACCATTGCGGCGGTCATGGCGTTCGGCGCGCTGGGCGATGTGCTGATCGAGTTCCGGCTGGAGGCGGGGGCGGTGGCCTTCCTGATCGGGCACCTGATCGCGATCCGGCTCTACCGGCAGCATTGCCGCGCCAATCCATCGGGCAGCCAGCGCGCCGCGGCGCTGGCCCTGCTGGTGCTGACGCCGCTGGTCTCGTTCCAGCTCGGCGGGGCGCTGGTGGCGGTCTATGCGCTGGGGCTGGGGGCGATGGCGGCGAGCGCCTGGCTCAGCACCTTCTCGCGCTACCAGGTCGGGCTTGGGGCGGTCATGTTCGTGATCTCGGACCTGCTGATCTTCGCGCGGATGGGCGTGCTGGCGGAAAGTCCGCTGCCGGACCTGCTGATCTGGCCGCTCTATTACTTCGGGCAGTTCCTGATCTGCGTGGGCGTGGTTGGCGAACTGCGGCGGCGTCAACACTTGCCGGTCGGTGCCGCCTGACCTAGGGCGCTGAGCATGAGCAATTGCCAGCTTTACCTGATCTCGCCGCTCGAAGTCGGCGGCACGTTCCCGGACCGTCTGGCCCGCGCGCTGGATGCCGGGCCGGTCGCGGCTTTCCAGTTCCGGGTCAAGGGCATCGACGAGCATGAGGCGGCGCGCCTTGCCGCACCGCTGCAGGCGATCTGCGCCGCGCGCGAGGTGGCCTTCATCGTCAACGATTCGATCAGCCTGGCCAAGCGGATCGGCGCCGATGGCGTCCATCTGGGCCAGGATGACGGCACGGTCGAGGAAGCCCGCCAGCGGCTTGGGCGTGAGGCGCAGATCGGCGTCACCTGTCACGACAGCCGCCACCTGGCGATGGAAGCGGGCGAGGCCGGGGCCGACTATGTCGCCTTCGGGGCCTTCTTCCCGAGCACCACCAAGGAGGTGAAGCATCACGCCACGCCCGACCTGCTCGAATGGTGGCAGGCGATCATGGAAATTCCCTGCGTGGCGATCGGCGGGATCACGCCCGAAAACTGTGCGCCGCTGGTGGCGGCCGGGGCCGATTTCCTGGCCGTGTCCGGCGCGGTCTGGAGCGGGGATGAAGCGGCGGCCGTGAAAGCCTTTGCCGAGGTACTGGGCGCGGCCTAGTCGTTATTGCGCACGCGGCGCACGCAGCGCAGGTCGGTTTGCTGGCCCGCCGGATTCACTTCGCGCAGGAAATTGGCCGACAGCCGCTTGAACCGCTGGCCGTTCTTGGGGCCGCTGGTGATGGTCACCAGATCGCCGGTCAGCAGATAGGTTCCGCGCCCCTCGCTGGTCGAATAGCGCGAGGAATTGTGGACGGTGAAATCCTGTTCGGGCTGGCGGATTCCCGCCGGGCCGGTGGCATCGCCCGGGAGTTCGCAGCGGTACTCGCCCTGTTGCAGCGTGCCGATTGCCCCGCCGGGGGTGGCGAAGGCTGCGCTGGCAGCGGTGCTGAGGGCAATGATGATGGCAAGACGGGTCATGGCTGGCCTTTGCGATACCCGGCGGCGCTTAGCAGCAGCTGAACGGCCTGAACAGCCGCTACCCTTGCCCAGTGGCCATGCAGGCGCTAAGGGCGCGCCTTCACCCGCTTTGCGGCGGGCGGTTCTTTCTCAATCCATGAAGGCAGCGGCACATGGCCAAGATCAGCGGCGTGGACATTCGTCCCGGCAACATCCTCGAGTATGAAAAAGGCATCTGGAAGGTTGCCAAGACCCAGCACACCCAGCCGGGCAAGGGCGGGGCCTTCATGCAGGTCGAGATGAAGAACCTGATCGACGGCCGCAAGACCAACGTCCGCTTCCGCAGCGCCGACACGGTCGAGCGCGTGCGCCTCGACACCAAGGACTTCCAGTTCCTCTATGCCGAGGGCGATGACCTGGTGTTCATGGACACCGAAACCTATGACCAGATCACCCTGCCGTCGGACCTGCTGGGCGATGCCGCGGCCTTCCTGCAGGACGGCATGACCGTGCTGCTCGAAATGTACGACGAGCGCCCGATCTCGGTCCAGCTGCCCGAACAGGTCGAAGCCACGATTGTCGAGGCCGATGCCGTGGTGAAGGGGCAGACCGCCTCGTCCAGCTACAAGCCGGCGATCCTCGACAATGGCGTACGCGTGATGGTGCCGCCGCACATCGAAAGCGGCACGCGGATCGTGGTCGATGTCTACGAGCGCACCTACGTCGGCAAGGCGGGCTGACGCTTATTACTCACCGGACCCGTTCGTGGTGAGGAGGGACTGAGCGGAGCGAAGGCCCGTCTCAAACCACCGCCACACCGGGTCCTTCGAGACGATCCTTCAGCCTGCGGCTTCAGGACCTCCTCAGGACGAACGGAATTTAGGTATGGCAGCCATTTCTGGCCTCATTCGCGTGATGGAAAAGGCGGCCCGCAAGGCGGGTAACCGCCTGCGGCGCGATTTCGGCGAGGTCGAGCACCTCCAGGTCAGCCGCAAGGGCCCGGCCGACTTCGTGTCCAAGGCCGATCAGCACGCCGAACGCACCCTGTGGGACGAGCTGCGCGCCGCGCGGCCGGACTGGGGCTTCCTGATGGAGGAAGGCGGCGAGATCGCCGGGGAGGAGGGCAAGCCCCGCTTCATCATCGATCCGCTCGATGGCACCAGCAATTTCCTGCACGGCATTCCGCACTTCGCGATCTCGATCGCGGTGCAGGAACCCCGGCTCGACGGGAAGGGCTGGGGCGAGGTGACCGCCGCGCTGGTCTACCAGCCGATCACCGACGAAAGCTTCTGGGCCGAAAAGACCCGTGGTGCCTGGCTCCAGGACCGCCGCCTGCGCGTCTCGTCGCGCCGCCACATGGATGAAAGCCTGATCGCCACCGGCATTCCCTTTGCCGGGCGTGGTGACAGCGTGGAATGGATGAAGATCTATGCCGCGCTGGCCCCGCAGGTGGCGGGCATCCGCCGCTTTGGCGCGGCCTCGCTCGATCTCGCCTGGGTGGCGGCGGGCCGGTACGATGGTTTCTGGGAAAGCGGCCTTGCACCTTGGGATACCGCCGCCGGCTGCCTGCTGGTGCGCGAGGCGGGCGGTTTCGTGTCCGACTGGCGCGGGATCTCGCAGCCGGTCTGCGATGCCCAGGTGCTGGCCGCGAACGATGCGCTTCACGCGCGTCTGCACAAGGTGCTGGTGACTGGCCTGAAGGCCTGATTTCCTGCCGCATTAGGCAAATGCTAACCACAACCTGTCATGCCGTGTTTCCCATCGGGAACGCGGGAGACGGGTTGTGCCGGCAGTGACGATCAGCGGCGGAATGGCCTTTGTGCTGCTGGCGCTCGCCGTGCCGCTGCCGGTCGATGACACGGCCACGCCGCTGCCCGATCACCGCTTTGACCTTGCCGCGCTGACGCTGGCCCGTCCGCTGGCCCGTCCGCTGGCAGGTGCGGCGGGCGAACCGGCCGAGCGCCTTAACGCTCCGCACCACGATCCGGTGGTGCTGGCGGGTCCGAAATGGACCCCGCCCAGCAAGACCTGGGGCAATCGCGCCACTGGCCCGATCCTGCAGGTCGGCGCGCTGGGCGCCACGGACAAGCGCGTGCCCGATCTGGCCCATATCGCTTTCGATTGGGATTTCTGAACCAGCTTGCTTGAACCGCGCCGCCAGCGCGGCTAAGCCGCCCGCGTCGCAGGGCCCCTGTGGCGGAATGGTAGACGCGACCGACTCAAAATCGGTTGTCGCAAGACGTGCCCGTTCGAGTCGGGCCAGGGGCACCATTTGCGGGATTGCTAGGTTGGGCTTGGCGATCTAGCCTGCGGACATGAAGCACATTGTCACGCTCGCCGCCGCGCTCCTCGCCACCACTGCCGCTCCGGTTCAGGCCGACCCGATCCGCGATCGCATCGCGGCGGAAATGCCGTCGCTGATGGCGATCTATCGCGATCTCCACCAGAACCCCGAACTCAGCTTCCAGGAAGTCCGCTCGGCCAGGATCATGGCCGATGCCGCCCGCGCCGCCGGGTTCGAGGTGACGGAGAAGGTCGGCAAGACCGGCGTGGTGGCCATCATGCGCAACGGCCCGGGGCCGGTGGTCCTGGTCCGCGCCGACATGGACGGCCTGCCGATCGAGGAGCAGACCGGCCTGCCCTTTGCCTCCAAGGCGCGCGGGGTTTCGACTGCGGGCGTGGAAAGCGGGATCATGCATGGTTGCGGCCACGATACCCACATGACCGGCTGGATCGGCGCGGCGCGCGTGCTGGCGGCCAACAAGGACAAGTGGTCCGGCACCCTGGTGATGATCGGCCAGCCCGCCGAGGAGATCAACCTGGGCGCGCTCGAGATGATCAAGGACGGGCTGCTGACCCGCTGGCCCAAGCCCGATTACTCGATCGCCTTTCATGACAGTGCCGAACTGGCTTCGGGCGTGGTCGGGGTGAAGGCCGGTTATGCGCTGGCCAATGCCGACAGCGTTGACATCACGGTGAAGGGGCTGGGCGGGCACGGCGCCTATCCGCACACTACCAAGGACCCGATTGTCGTCGCCAGCGCCATCGTCATGCGGCTCCAGACCCTGGTCAGCCGCGAGAGCAATCCGTTCGAGCCCAGCGTTGTGACCGTCGGCGCGATCCACGGCGGGGCCAAGCACAACATCATCTCGGACGAGGTGAAGCTGCAACTGACCGTGCGGTCCTATTCGGATTCGTCCCGCAAGCTGCTGCTCGACGGAATCCGGCGGATCGCCCGGGCCGAGGCCCAGGCTTCCGGCCTGCCGGAGGACCGCATGCCGGTGGTGACCGTGGCCGAACCCTATGCCCGCGCCACCTATAACACCCCCGAGCTGGCCGAGCGGATGCGCGGCGTGCTGACCAGGCGCTTCGGCGCCGAACGGATCGCCAATCCCCAGCCGTCGATGGCGGGTGAGGACTTTGGCGAGATCGCCCGCGCCGCCGGTCCGAAGACCCAGTCGCTGATCCTGTGGATCGGCGGGCGGCCCCAGGCCGAACTCGATGCGGCCGCGAAGGAGGGCAGGCAATTGCCCGGCCTCCACAGCCCGTTCTGGGCGCCCGAGGCCGACAAGGTGATTGCCGCCGGGGCCGAAGCCCTGGTCGCGGCGACGCTGGAGCTGATGCCGCGCCGTTGACTTGCGGTTTTGCGAATTATTCGCATTAATTTGATCGGTTTTGGCGATCACTGGTCGCGGAAATTCCCTTTGGCCTTCGCGCGGCGTTTTGCGCATTTGCGCACCGTCACGATTCCCCCGCCAAAGGAGATACGAAATGGGACTCAAGGGTTCGAAGACCGAGGAAAACCTCAAGGCTGCCTTCGCCGGTGAAAGCCAGGCCAACCGTCGTTACCTGTACTTCGCCCAGAAGGCGGACATCGAAGGCCATAACGACGTTGCCGCCGTGTTCCGCTCGACTGCGGAAGGCGAAACCGGCCACGCGCACGGCCACCTGGAATACCTGGAAGAGTGCGGCGATCCGGCCACCGGTGAACCGATCGGTGACACCGTTGCCAACCTGAAGGCGTCGATCGCCGGCGAAACCCACGAGTACACCGACATGTACCCGGGCATGGCCAAGACCGCCCGCGACGAAGGTTTCGACGAGATCGCCGACTGGTTCGAAACCCTGGCCAAGGCTGAAAAGAGCCACGCCGGCAAGTTCCAGAAGACGCTCGACGGCCTGCTCGCCGACGCGTGATGCATTTGCGCCGCCCCGGGGACTGTCCCCGGGGCGGCGTTTGATTCTTGAAGACAGGGGTTCCCGCCATGGAAGGCAGTCTGGAAGCACCGACCCGTCACGTCATCCCGTGGCAGGACGAAGCCTGGTACGACGAAGCCGCGCTCGATGCCGAGCTGCGCCGCGTATACGACATCTGCCACGGCTGCCGCCGCTGCTTCAACCTGTGCGACAGCTTCCCGATCCTGTTCGACGCGGTTGATGAAAGCCCAAACGAAGAGGTCGACGACCTGACCAAGCCCCAGCTGCAGGCGGTCGTCGATGCCTGCACGCTGTGCGACATGTGCTTCATGACGAAGTGCCCCTATGTGCCGCCGCACAGCTTCGATCTGGATTTCCCGCACCTGATGCTGCGCGCCCGCGCGATCGAGCATCGCAAGGGCGAAACCAAGCTGGCCGACCGCGAACTCGCCAAGATGACGCGCAACGGCAAGCTGGGTTCGGCCGTGGCTGGCCTGGCCAACTGGGCCACCGATCCGGACAACGACTTTACCCGCGGCATGATGGAATCGACCCTCGGGATCGATCGCCGCGCCCATGTGCCCAGCTTTGCCGAAGTGCCGCTGGTCAACCGCGCCGCCGGGATCGTGCCGCCGCCCAACCCCGATGGCCCGGCCTTCGGCAAGAAAGTGGTGCTCTATGCCGGGTGCCACGACAATTTCAACGATGGCACCCCCGGTGAAGCCGCGATCAAGGTGCTGGCGCACAATGGCGTGCAGGTGCGGGTCGAGTATCCCGACTGCTGCGCCATGCCCAAGTTCGAGAATGGCGACCTGCCGGCGGTGGCCAATGCCGCCACCCGCATTTCCGCCTTCTTCGAGCCGCTGATCGAGCAGGGCTGGGACATCGTTCCCCTGACCACGTCCTGCGCGCTGATGCTCAAGTTCGAATGGCCGCTGATCGAGCCGGAGAACGATGCCGTGCAACTGCTCAGCAAGCACACCTTCGACGTTTCGGAATATGTCGTTGCCCTCTCGAAGGAGACGGGCCTGGCCCCGATCGATGCCATGCCGGCCGCGATCGCGGTCCACTTCGCCTGTCACGCCCGCGCCCAGAACATGGGCCCCAAGGCGATGGAAATGCTGAAGCTGATCCCCGAAGCCAAGCCCGCGCTGACCGAGCGTTGCTCGGGCCACGGGGGCAAGTGGGGCATCTTCAAGGAAAACTTCGACCGCGCGGTCAAGGTGGGCAAGCCCGCCGCCCGCAACCTGCTGAAGAACGAGCCCGACGTGATCGTCAGCGAATGTCCGCTGGCTGGCCCGCACCTGCAGCAGGTCATTGAAAGCACCGGGGCAGAAGCCCCCGCCCGCATCGGCCATCCCATCGAGGTGATGGCCCAGGCCTACGGATTGTAACACCATGCCCAGAGACGCCCGTACCATCACCGCCGACGATATCCTGCCGCTCGATCGCTACGAGCTGATCCGCGCGGACAAGAAGCAGGAAGCGCTGCTGCGCAAGAAGCTGACCCGCATGGGGGTTGGCCCGCATGCCACGGCGCTGTTCGAAACCTGGGATTCGATGTGGCTCCAGGTCCAGGAAATGCTCCGGATCGAAAAGGGCGGGGCCGACCAGCTGGTCGATGAACTGTCCGCCTATGATCCGATGGTGCCCAAGGGGCGCGAACTGACCTGCACCCTGCTGTTCGAGATCGAGGATCCGGTGCGCCGCGATGCCTTCCTGCGGACGATCGGCGGGGTCGAGGACCATATCTCGCTGCAGGTTGCTGGCCAGGTGATCAAGGCTCGCCCCGAAGGCGATGTCGAGCGGACCCGCGAAAGCGATGGCAAGGCCAGCGCCGTGCATTTCCTGCACTTCGATTTCGACGATGCGGCGATCGCCGCGTGGAAGTCGGGCGAAGGCAATGCCATGCTGGTGATCGATCACCCGAACTATGGCCATGCGGCCATCATCAACGCCGACAGCCGCGAGTACCTGGCGCGCGAGTGCTTTTGAGCCGTAACCGGGCCCGGTCCCTAGTCGACCGCGCTTGATCCGCTTCGCAGCCGCGAGGCTTCGTGGATTTCGGCGATCTGATCCTCGGTCGGGCGGATCGAGCCCTGGGGCCGGCTGGCCTTCTTGCGCGCCGCGCTGGCGGGCGTGGCGGGCAGCTGGTCTTCGGCCATGCCCTTGATCGTTACCGAGGAGCCCGGGGTCATCGGCAGCGGCGGCGGCACGGGGACAGCGGGCCCGGCGGCCAGCCGGGGCGGCCCGCCCATGGCCCCGGGGTCGCGGCCATCGCCAAGATAGGTAACCTCGCCGCCGTCCGGCCCTTCGCCGCCTTCGACCGGCACCGATGAGCCACCATTGCGCACCTTCAGCCCTTGCTGGGTCTGCTTGCGTGACTTGGCCATGTCGACCTCGGCCTGCCGGGTCTCGTTGGCCTTGACCCGGTCCGCCACCGCTTCGCCGGCGCTGCCCTCGGCAAACAGCGCGATGCAGAGGGTAAGCGCCAGTGTGCCTGCCGCAAAATGCTTCAGCAAGCGTGGTGAAATCGGCACGGTAGGGGCAGCGCGGCGCATGGCCAATCCGTTAGCAGACGAAGGTTAATCGCCTCGCGCAGGATCATGGTTGCCAAAAAATTGACGGTCGCCGGGGTGAAAGGGGCACCCCGACGACCGCCGTTTCTCCTCCCCAGGAGACTGGTGGCTCAGCTGTAGGTGCCGAGCCGATGATAGAGCGCGTTGATCCGCGCGATTTCTTCAGGCGCATCTACTGCCCGGGCATGGCTTGCCAGGGCCGCGCGGAGCAGCTGGAAGTCGGCCGTCGACAGCAGGGCGCGGGCGCGCTGCGGTTCGCGGGTTTCGGTAGCGGTCGTGGTAGTCATCGCACCTTCTCCTTGCTGCGAGTATCTGGTTTTCGGCCTCAGGCCGCGAATTGATTCATCGTATTGTGTTCGCCAGCCGCCTTCAGCGCGGCCTCGCCGGCGAAGTATTCCTTGTGATCGTCACCGATGTCCGAACCGGACATGTTCTGGTGCTTCACGCAAGCGATACCCTGGCGGATTTCCTGGCGCTGGACGCCCTTGACGTAGCCCAGCATGCCTTGCTCGCCGAAGTACTCGCGGGCCAGGTTGTCGGTGCTGAGCGCCGCGGTGTGATAGGTCGGCAGGGTGATCAGGTGGTGGAAGATGCCGGCCTGTGCCGCCGCATCGCGCTGGAAGGTGCGGATGCGCTCGTCAGCCTCGGCGGCGAGTTCGGTGCTGTCATAGTCCACGCTCATCAGCTTGGCGCGGTCATAGGCGGACAGGTCGCGGCCTTCGGCGGTCCAGGCATCGAACACCTGCTGGCGGAAGTTCAGCGTCCAGTTGAAGCTGGGCGAGTTGTTGTAGACGAGCTTGGCATTCGGAATGACTTCACGGATGCGGCTGACCATCCCGCCGATCTGGCCGATGTGCGGCTTTTCGGTTTCGATCCACAGCAGGTCCGCGCCGTTCTGGAGCGAGGTGATGCAATCGAGCACGCAGCGGTCTTCACCCGTTCCGGCGCGGAACTGGTAGAGGTTGCTGGGCAGACGCTTGGGGCGCAGCAGCTTGCCGTCGCGGCTGATCAGGACTTCACCGTGGCCAACCTGGGTCACTTCCTCGCAATCGAGGAAGCTGTTGTACTGATCGCCGATGTCGCCGGCTTCGCGGGTATAGGCGATCTGCTTGGTCAGGCCTGCGCCCAGCGAGTCGGTGCGGGCAACGATGATGCCGTCTTCGACGCCCAGTTCCATGAAGGCGTAACGGACCGCGCGGATCTTCGCGATGAAGTCCTCGTGCGGAACGGTCACCTTGCCGTCCTGGTGGCCGCACTGCTTTTCGTCCGAGACCTGGTTTTCGATCTGGATCGCGCAGGCGCCGGCCTCGATCATCATCTTGGCGAGGAGATAGGTCGCCTCGGCATTGCCGAACCCGGCGTCGATATCGGCAATGATGGGAACGACGTGGGTTTCGTAATTGTCGATCCGGGCCTGGATCTGCTTGGCCTTGACCTCATCGCCAGCCTTGCGGGCTTCATCCAGCTCGCGGAAGATCATGCCCAGTTCGCGGGCATCGGCCTGGCGCAGGAAGGTGTACAGCTCTTCGATCAGCGCCGGAACGCTGGTCTTTTCGTGCATCGACTGGTCGGGCAGGGGGCCGAATTCGCTGCGCAGCGCGGCGATCATCCAGCCCGACAGATAGAGGTAGCGGCCCTTGGTGGTGCCGAAGTGCTTCTTGATCGAGATGAGCTTCTGCTGCCCGATGAAGCCGTGCCAGCAACCCAGCGACTGGGTATAGTTGGCCGGATCGGCGTCATAGGCGGCCATGTCGGCGCGCATGATCTTGGCCGTGTACTTGGCGATATCCAGCCCGGTCTTGAACCGGTTCTGCAGCTGCATGCGGGCAACCGATTCGGCGCTGATCCCGTCCCAGTTGCTGAAACGGCTGATCTGGCTGTCGGCGGCGGCGATGGTATCGGTATAGGACACGGGGAACCTCCAGGGGCTTGAACAATTCCCTGCTACCCCCGCCGTGCCGATTCGAGTGCAACAAATTACAAAATAAATTGTATTACTGCCGCCAAAAGTGGTGTTAGTCTTGCAAAGTTGTAAATTATGTGACAAACCGGGGCATGCCTGACACCTCGCTGCTTGCCGGTCCCGCCATCCGCCGCCTGCGTCGGCGCGAAGGGCTGACCCAATCCGCCATGGCCGCGCAGCTCGGCATTTCGGCCAGTTATCTCAACCTGGTGGAGCGGAACCAGCGCCCGCTCTCGGCCCGGCTGCTGGTGAGGCTGGCCGAGGCCTATGATTTCGATCCGCGCAGCCTGCGCCAGGATGAGGCGGTTGGCGGCGTGGACGGCCTGCGCCGCCGCCTGGCCGATGCCCGCTTTGCCGACCTGGTGGTCGACCGTGACGAGATTGCCGAATGGCTCAGCGCCGCGCCGCAGGCCGCGCTGGCCTTTGCCCGGTTGTTCGATGCCAGCGGGCCGGGCGGCGGCGTGGCGGCCGACGACGATCCGATGGAACTGGTCCGGCGCGAGATCGAGCGCTGGCGCAACCACTTTCCCGATCTTGACGCCGCGGCGGAGGAACTCGCTGACGAGCTGCGGCTGTCCAGCGCCGATCCTGGTGCCGCGCTGGTCGAGCGGCTGCGGCAGAAGCACCAGATCGCGGTGCGGACCCTCCCGGTCGAGGTTATGCCGGATGCGCTGCGGCGGCTCGACCTTCATGCCCGGCAATTGCAGCTGTCCGAGCTGCTCGATCCAGCCTCGCGCAATTTCCAGGTGGCACTGCAACTGGCCCTGCTGGAGCAGCGCGACGAGATTACGGCGATTGCCAATGGGGCCCAGTTCGAGGACCGCGCCGCCTGGCGGCTGTTCCGGCGCCACCTGGCCGCTTACTTCGCGGCCGCCGTGCTGATGCCCTATGGTCGGCTGCTGCGGGCTTGCGAGGCGACCGGTTATGACCTGCCGATCCTGCAGCGGCGCTTCGGCGTGGGCTTCGAACAGCTGGCGCACCGGCTGACCACGCTGCAGCGCGTTGGCCAGCGCGGCCTGCCGTTCTTCATGGCGCGGGTCGATCGGGCGGGCCAGTTCTCCAAACGCTATGCCGGGGCCAGCGGCACAGCCCTGCTCGACAGCGGCACCGGCTGTCCGCTGTGGGTGGCGCACCGGGCCTTCGAGCGGGCCGGTCAGCTCTGTGTTCAGCTGGCCAGCTTCGAGGAGCCGAATGGCACGGCCAGCCAGTGGTTGACCATCGCCCGCACCGTCAACGGCAGCGGCCCGCCGGGGGCGGACGGGGCGCGGTTCGTCGTGGCGCTGGGGATCGAGGCGGGTCTGGCCGGGACGCTGTCCCAGGCCCGTGGCCTGGCACTCAACCCGGCCGAGGCCGTGCCGATCGGCCCGGGCTGCGCCGGGTGCCGGCGCAAGGATTGCACGCAGCGTTCGCTGCCCCCGCGCGGCGCGGCCCTGTCATTCGACGAGCGCGCGCGCGGGATGACGCCGTTCAGCTTTGCCGAATGATACCGCTGTAAAGTTTACCGACATTTCACACCTCCCTGTTAGGCCGGCAGCTTAGCGACTGCACGAGCCACGGGGACATGGTCCGACTGTTCAAGCACTATATACCGCACGCAGTGATCCTGCTTGGTGCTATTGATGTGCTCCTGCTGTACCTGGCGGGTGACCTTTCATGGCGCGTCAGGGCATCGCAGATCGGGATGGTGCCAGGCTCGGTCGAGGACCGGCTGTGGCAGCTGACCGCCTATGCCACTGTCATGCTGGTGGCGATGATTTCGGTCGGGGTTTACGGCGCCGAGGCGTTGCGCTCGATGCGCTATGCCACGGCCCGGCTGCTGGTGGCGGTTTCGCTGGGGATCATCGCGCTGGTCTTTGTCGATTTCACCATCGGGGGCGGCAACTTCTGGCGCTCGACCATGGCCTACGCGATGGCCGGATCGATCGTCGCGCTGGTCATGAACCGGCTGGTGGTCGGCGGAATTCTGGGAGCCGCAGCCTTTCGGCGGCGCGTTCTGGTGCTGGGGGCCGGGCAGCGCGCCGAGCGGCTGCGCAACCTGTCGGAACGCCCCGAAAGCGGCTTCGTGATCGTCGGCTTCGTGGCGATGACCGAGGCCGAACCGGTCGTGAAGGATTCCATCGTCCGCAGCGCGATCCACAACCTGACCCGCCACGTCGAGAACCTGGGCGTCAGCGAGGTGGTGCTGGCGCTCGAGGAGCGGCGCAATGCCCTGCCGCTGGCCGATCTGCTGCGGATCAAGACCACCGGGGTGCACGTCAACGACTTTTCCAGCTTCATCGAGCGCGAAACCGGGCGGGTCGATCTGGATACCGTCAATCCGAGCTGGCTGATCTTTTCCGACGGTTTCTCATCGGGCCGCGCGGTCTCGAGCGCGGCCAAGCGCCTGTTCGATATCGTCGCCAGCGCGCTGCTGCTGGTCCTGACCGGTCCGGTGATCCTGCTGTTCGCGCTGCTGGTGAAGCTCGATAGCCGTGGTCCGGCCTTCTACCGCCAGACCCGGGTCGGCCTGTTCGGCGAACCATTCGACGTGATCAAGCTGCGCTCGATGCGCACCGATGCGGAAGCCAACGGCGCGCAATGGGCCAGCAAGGACGATCCGCGCGTCACCCGCATTGGGCAATTCATCCGCAAGACCCGGATCGATGAACTGCCACAAGCCTGGGCAGTGCTGAAAGGCGAGATGAGCTTTGTCGGCCCGCGGCCCGAACGACCGGAATTCGTCGCCGAACTCGAACAGCAACTGCCTTACTATGCCGAGCGGCACATGGTTAAGCCGGGGATCACGGGCTGGGCGCAGATCAATTACCCCTATGGCGCCTCGATCGAGGATTCGCGCCACAAGCTCGAATACGATCTTTACTACGCGAAGAATTATACGCCGTTCCTCGACCTGCTGATCCTGTTGCAGACGCTGCGCGTGGTGCTGTGGAACGAGGGGGCGCGGTAAATGGGTGCGGCTCCGACCTTGTGGGATGCGGTCGCTACCTTTGCCTGGGGCACGGGTGCCTTCGCGTGCCTTGCCATGGCAGCGGCCCTGCCGGGGCGGCGCGAGCGCTATGACAACCTGCGCCCGGCGATTGCCCTGGCGCTGTTCCTGACGGGGCTCTGGGCCCTGACCGGGGCGCTGGCCGGCCCGGCATCACTGTGGACCGACCTCGCCGATACCGCGCGAAATCTTGGCTGGCTGCTGCTCTTGTACCGGATGTTCGCCGTTGACGGGCGCCATGCGAGTCTCGGGCCGGTGCGCCCATTGCTGCTGGCGATCGCTTTTGTCGAAATGCTGCAGACGACAATCGGTTTCCTCATTTCCGCCAACCTGATCGCGAGCGCCCTCGCTTTCCATACTGCCACCATGCTGCGTCTGCTGGTCGCGACTGGCGGACTGATGCTGGTGCACAACCTCTATGCCGGTGCTGCCCGCGAGGCGCGCCTGGTCCTGCGTTGGCCGGCACTCGCGATCGCGGGTGTCTGGGGTTTCGATCTCAACTACTACACCGTGTCCTATCTGGCCGGGGCCACGTCCGATGGCCTCGCGGCCATGCGCGGCCTCGAGGCCCTTGCAGCCGCTGCGCTGATCGCCATCGGCCAGCGCAGGAGCAGCGACGCGTTGCGGTTTCAGCCATCGCGTTCGGTCATGTTCCAGTCGGCCTCGCTGCTGATCATCGGCGGCTACCTGGTGTTCATGATGATCATCTCGCGCTGGCTGGCCTGGGCCGGACAGGGCCTTTCTGCCGAATTGCAGCTGGTGCTGGTCGGGACCGCCGCTGTCATGATGGCTTCGCTGGTGTCGTCGCGAGTGCTGCGGGCCCGGCTGCGGGTGATGTTGACCAAGCACCTGTTCCAGCATCGGTATGACTATCGCGGGGAATGGCTGCGGTTCACCCGCACGATGGGTCGAGGTGGGGCGGACGAGGCGCCATTGCCGGAACGCGCGATCCGGGCCGTGGCCGACATGACGGACAGCCCCGGTGGTCTGCTGCTGACCCCGACCGACCAGGGCAAGCTGGGCCTGGCGGCCCGCTGGCATTGGCCGACCGCCGATGTCCCAGCAGAGGCGCTGCCGGCAAGGGCGGTGCAGGCGTTTGAAACGGATGGCTCCGGCGGGTTCATCGTGGATCTCGATGAACTGCGAAGCGGCAATCCAGTGGGGAAAGGCGAGTTGGCGCCGCCGCAGGAAGCGGTGCCGCAATGGCTGCTGGACGAGCCGCGCGCCTGGGCCATGGTTCCGCTGCTCCATTTCGACCGGCTGGTCGGGATGGTCGTGCTGGCGCGGCCGAGCATTGCCCGTCGCCTTGACTGGGAAGACTTCGACCTGCTGCGTGTGGCAGGCCAGCAACTTGCCAGCTACCTTGCCGAACAGGCCGGGCAGGAGGCTCTGGCAGAGGCGACACGGTTCGACGATTTCAACCGGCGCATTGCTTTCGTGATGCACGATATCAAGAACCTGGCCAGCCAGCTCGGGCTGCTGGCCCGCAATGCCGAAGCCCATGCCGAGAACCCCGAATTCAGGGCCGACATGCTCGTGACCCTGCGCAATGCCGCCGACAAGCTCAACGCCCTGCTGGCGCGGCTCTCGCGCTATGGGCACAGCACGGTGGAGCGGCTCGTCCCGGTCGATCTGGAACAGGTCGCAAAGCGGGTCGCGGCCCAGTTCCGCGCTGCCCACCGGGTGGAGGTAATCAGCAGTCAGTCGTGCCGGGTCACCGCGCGCGAGGAACTGGCGGAACAGGTGCTGGTCCACCTGGTCCAGAACGCCATTGATGCCAGCTCGCCCGATAGTCCCGTGTTCCTGCAAGTTGGCCAGGATGGATTTGGCGGGATGGTGGAAGTGATTGATTCAGGATCCGGCATGAGCGCCGAATTCATCCGCAATGGCCTGTTCAAGCCATTCGTCTCAACCAAGCCTGGGGGCTTCGGCATCGGGGCCTACGAGGCCCGCGAACTCATCCGGGCCATGGGCGGGCGGCTCGATGTCGAATCCCGGGAAGGGCTTGGCACCCGTTTTGCCCTGCGCCTGCCGCTGGCCGGAGCGGCCGAACTGATCACCCATCTCAACACTTCTGGCCAAAAGGTCGCATGATGTCCGATTCCAAACCCAAGCTCCTGATTGTCGAGGATGACCCTGGGCTGCAGGCGCAGCTGAAGTGGGCCTATCCCGACTTCTCGGTGATCATCGCGGGAGATCGTGCCAGCGCTCTCGCCGCCTTGCGCGCCGAGGCGCCCGGGGTGGTTACGCTCGACCTTGGACTGCCGCCCGATCCCGACGGTACCAGCGAAGGCTTTGCCGTGCTCGACGAGATCATGGCGCTCAAGCCCGATACCAAGGTGATTGTTGCCTCGGGGCATGGCGCCCGCGAAAGCGCGCTTCAGGCCATCGCCCGCGGGGCCTATGATTTCTACCAGAAGCCGGTCGATATCGAGACGCTGGGGCTGATCGTCCAGCGCGCCTGGCGCTTGCACCAGATCGAGACCGAGAACCGGCGGCTGGCCAGCAAGAGCGACGATGGCAACAAGGTGCTGGGCCGGATGATCACCGCCGCACCGGAAATGGTGAAGGTGGCCCGCACGATTGAGCGGGTGGCGAATACCAATGTCTCGGTGATGCTGCTGGGCGCAAGCGGGACCGGCAAGGAACTGCTGGCGCGCGGCCTGCACGAGGCCAGCGACCGGGCGGGCGGAGCCTTCGTTGCGATCAACTGCGCGGCGATCCCGGAAAACCTGCTGGAAAGCGAACTGTTCGGTCATGAGAAGGGCGCCTTTACCGGCGCGGTCAAGACCACCGAGGGCAAGATCGAACTGGCGCACGGGGGCACCCTGTTCCTTGACGAAGTGGGCGACATTCCGCTGCCGCTGCAGGTGAAGCTGCTGCGCTTTCTGCAGGAACGGGTGATCGAGCGGATCGGATCGCGCAAGTCGATCGCTGTCGATACCCGCATCGTCTGCGCCACCCACCAGGACCTGGAAGCGATGATCGCCGCCGGCAGCTTCCGCGAGGACCTGTTCTATCGCCTGGCCGAGATCGTGGTGAAGATTCCCAGCCTGGCCGAGCGGCCCGGTGATGCCGCGCTGCTGGCCAAGGCCTTCCTGGCCCGTTTCGCGCGTGAAATGAACCCGCAGGTCAAGGGATTTGCCGCCGATGCGCTGGCCGCGATCGATGCCTGGCACTGGCCTGGCAACGTCCGCGAACTGGAGAACCGGGTGAAGCGGGCGGTGATCATGGCCGATGGCAAGCTGGTCAGCGCCGCTGACCTCGACCTGTCCGAACCGGGCGAGGCGGAGGATGAGGCGCTGAACCTCAAGAGTGCGCGCGAGGCGACCGACCGGCGGGTGATCCGCCACGCCCTGGCCCGGTGCGAAGGGAACATCTCGAACACCGCCAAGCTGCTGGGTATCAGCCGGCCGACGCTGTACGACCTGTTGAAGCAATACGATCTGCATGCCTGAACCGCGCCGCCTGCTGCTGGTCTGCGCTGCCGCATTGGCCCTGGCCGGGCCGCTGGCTGCCACACCCGAAGCGGTGGGCGAACAGGTGGCACAGGCGCGGGCGGCGGCGGCGCGCGGCGATGGCATTGCTGCGGAAGCCGAATTGCGCAAGGCGCTGGCCGCCGGAGCAAGCCGCACCGATGTGGCCGCCGCGATGGGCGAAGCGGCCCTGCTCCAGGGCGATCCCGTGCGGGCGCGGCAATGGCTCGAGCCACGCAGCTTCGCGCCGGGGCAGGAAGCCTATGGCTGGCGCATGCTCGGCCGCCTGCTGCGCCTGGAAGGGCGACTGGTTGAAGCTGGGCAGGCGCTCGACCAGGCGCTGCGGCTGGCGCCTGATGATCCCCTGCTGTGGGTTGAAATCGCGCGGCTGCGCTATGTCGGCGGGGAAGACCTGAAGGCGGTCGAGGCGGCAGACCGGGCCGTACAGCTTGGGCCCGAAGAGCCCCGGGCGCTGGAATTGCAGGCGCAATTGCTGCGCGATCGGGCGGGGCCGCTTGCGGCCTTGCCGCTGTTCGAGCGCGCGCTGGAACTGGCGCCGGACGATCTGCGTCTCGCCAACGAATATGCCGCCACGCTGGGCGATGCCGGACGCGCGGCGGACATGGTGGCGGTAACGCGCGAGGTGCATGAGCGAAGCCCGCGCGAGGTGGTGCCGTTCTATCAGCAGGCGGTAACTGCGGCCCGCGCCGGCAATGTCGATCTGGCGCGCAACCTGTTCAATCGTACGCGCGGCCAGTTGCGCGACCTGCCCGCGGCGATGCTGCTGCAGGGCGCGCTGGAGCTGGAGGCCGGCAATATCACCATGGCGGTCGAACTGCTCGAACGGCTTGACCGGCGCCAGCCCGCCAACCCCCGGGTCCAGGCGCTCTACGCCCGGGCCCTGTTCGCGGTGGGAGACTTCGATCGCCTGCACCAGCGCTTTGATGGCCTGGCGGCGCGGCCTGATGCATCGCCTTACCTGCTGACCCTGCTGGGCCGGGCCCATGAACGGGCTGGCAACCGCGCTGCCGCAGCCGCCTTGCTCGATCGCGCTGCCGCGGCCAGCCTGCCCGCGATCCTGCCGATGGCCGAACCCGAACCGCTCGGGATCCTTGCCGCAAGGTGGCGGGACAGTCCGAACCTTCCGGCGGCAACCGTCCCCTACGTCCGCAGCTTGTTGCTGGCCGGGAACAAGGCGGAGGGCGGGGCAGTCGCTGCCCGGCTGCTGGCAAGCCGTCCGGCTTCGGCCGATGCGGTGGTCTTGGTCGGCGATGCGGCGCTGGTGGCTGGTGCCTATGATCAGGCCTTCGCGGCCTATGACCGGGCCGCGCTGGTTCGCTATCCTGACTGGCTGATGCTGCGGGCGACCGAAGCGCTCGACAAGGCCGGACGGGGCGGAGAGGCGGCAGCCGTGGCGGCGCGCTATGCGGCGGCATTTCCCGACAACCATCTCGCCCTGCGTCTGCTGGCCGGAGCCACGGCGTTTTCGGGCGAGTGGCCCCGGACTCGCGACCTGCTGGAACACCTTAACCGCCGGACCGGGGGCCGCGATGTTCGTTTGCTGGCCGACCTTTCGCTGGCTCAGCTGCGAACGGGCGATGCCGCTGCGGCGCTTGCCACGGCCGAAGCCGCGCGGCGGTTGCAGCGGTCCAGCCCGGTTGCGGCCCAGGCCAAGGGCATGGCACTCGCCGCTCTGAAGCGCGAACCAAAGGCGGCATTTGCCCTGCTGGCCAAGGCCCAGCGCATTGGCGGCGATAACCCGCTGCTGCAAGAAGCGCGCGGCCAATTGCGGACACGTTAGTTCGCATTGCCTCTCGACAAGCGGCGCGTCAGTCGCCAAGCTTAATCGGTCGATTAAACTTGGGAGCGAAAAGCATGTCTGGCGGTGTTCTGGCGGGAGTGACGGTGATCGAACTGGCCGGGATCGGCCCGGGGCCGTTCTGCGGCATGATGCTGGCCGACCACGGTGCGCGGGTGATCCGGATCGAGCGGCCGGGCACGGCCAGCCGGTTTGGCGACGGCGGCAACCGCGATATCCTCAACCGCAACCGCGAGCGGATCGAGCTGGACCTCAAGGATCCGGCCGCTATCTCGCAGCTCAAGGACCTGGTGAAGACCGCCGATGCCTTGATCGAAGGCTATCGCCCCGGCGTCATCGAGCGCATGGGTATCGGCCCCGAAGTGCTGCTGGCGATCAATCCCAAGCTGGTCATCGGGCGGATGACCGGCTGGGGCCAGGACGGGCCGATGGCGCCGCTGGCCGGGCATGACATCAATTACATCGCCCTGTCCGGTGCGCTCCACACCTATGGCCGCAAGGGCGAAAAGCCGATCTTCCCCGTCAATGCCGTGGGCGATTTCGGCGGCGGCGGCATGATGCTGGCCTTTGGTGTGGTGGCGGGCATCCTGCACGCCCGTTCGGGTGGCGCTGGTCAGGTGGTCGATTGCGCCATGGTCGATGGCGCGGCGATCCTTTCGGCCATGACCTATACCTTCCTCGGCAACGGCCAGTGGCGCGATGAACGCGGGGTCAACCTGCTCGATAGCGGGACCCACTTCTACGACACTTATGAAACCAGCGACGGCAAGTACATCTCGCTCGGTTCGATCGAGCCGCAGTTTTACGCCATCCTGCTTGAAAAGACGGGCCTCGCCGGCGATCCAGACTTTGCCCAGCAGATGAACCCCATGAAGTGGGATGAACTGAAGGCGCGGATGACTGCGCTGATCCTGACCAAGACCCGCGACGAATGGTGCGCGATCATGGACGGGACCGACATCTGCTTCGCGCCGGTCCTCAGCCTGAAGGAAGCGCCGCAGCACCCGCACAACGCGGCGCGCGGCACTTTCGTGGAGGATGGCGGCATGGTCCAGCCGGCCCCCGCGCCGCGCTTCTCCGCCACGCCGGCCCCGCCGGTCTCGCTGGCCGGGCGCTGATCGCTTGCTGAGCCGCATCGATCCGATGGTGCGGCTGCTCGCGCTGGCGATCGGGCTGGCGCTGCTGGTGCCGGTCCACGGGGGCTGGCGCGATGCGGCGCAGTTTGTCGCCAATGCGGCGGTCTTCCTGCTGTTCTTCCTCAACGGCCTGCGCTTGCCGCGCCATGAAGTGCTGGCCGGCATGGGCAATCACCGCCTGCTGTGGCCGCTGGTTGGCTGGGTCTATGGCGCGATGGCGCTGGGCGGCTGGCTGGTCTGGCAGGGTGGGCAGGGCTGGATGCCGCACTTGCTCGCCCTGGGCTTCCTGTACCTGGGGTGCCTGCCGTCAACGGTGCAATCGGCCACGGCCTATTCCTCGCTGGCCGGGGGCAATGTCGCCGCGTCGGTGGTCGCGGCGGCGCTGCTCAACATCCTCGGCGTGTTCTTCACCGCGCCGCTGTTCTCGCTCCTGGCGGGTAGCGGGGCGGCGACCTTCGATGCGTCCGGCCTGCTCAAGGTGGTGACGATCCTGCTGATCCCGTTCCTGCTTGGCCAGGCCCTGCAAGGGCGGCTCGGCGGCTGGGTGGTGGGCAATCGCCAGCTGGTGACGCGGATGGACCGCAGTTCGATCGCGATCGCGGTCTATGTCGCCTTTTCCGGCGCGGTCGAGCAGCGGTTCTGGGAACGGATCGACCTGGCTGGCTGGGGCTGGCTGCTGGGCGGCACCGCGCTTTTGCTGGTGTTCGGGCACCTCGGCGCTTGGCTGGTGGCTGGCTCGATCCGGCTCGACCGGCCCAGCCGCATCACCTTCCTGTTCGCCGGCGCGCAGAAGAGCATCGCCATGGGCGCGCCGCTGGCCACCGTGCTGTTTCCGCCTGCTGCCGCCGGGATCGTGCTCTTGCCGATCCTGCTTTATCACCTGGTGCAGCTGGTGATCGCCGCGCCGATTGCGGCAAAGCTCAATCCGCCCGGATAGCGTCCTCGATCTCGCGGTCCGGATTGCGCTTGTTGTGGCGGATCGACCACCACAGCGACAGCCCGATCAGTACCGCGCCGATCAGCCCCGTAACCGTTTCGGGGATGTGCATCACCGCCGAGAACAGCATGATCCCGCCCAGCGCGATAATTGCCCAGAACGCGCCGTGCTCAAGATAGCGGTACTCTGCCAGAGTACCCTGCTTGACCAGGTGGATCGTCATCGAGCGGACGAACATTGCCCCGATCGACAGACCCAACGCGATGACGACCATGTTGTTGGAGAGCGCAAAGGCCCCGATCACCCCGTCAAAGCTGAACGAGGCGTCGAGGATGTTGAGATAGAGGAACCCGCCAAGCCCGGAGCGTACCACCGCGCCCTGCAATTTCAGCGCTTCCTCGCGCATTTCGAGGATCGTGCTGATTGCCTCGACCGCGATGAAGGTGACGAGACCGAGCGTACCGGCCACCATGAAGGTCAGCGCATCGGCATCGGGCAGCAGCCGGGAAATGCCATAGATCACCAGCAGGAGCAGGGCGATTTCGGCAGCCTTGATGTTCGAGACGAGGCTCAGCTTTTCCTCGACCCAGCTGATCCAGTGGACGTCCTTCTCTCCATCGAAGAAGAATGACAGGCCGACCATGGCCAGGAAGGCCCCGCCGAAACCGGCAATGCCGACATGGGCGCTGGAGACGATCCGCTCATACTCTTCCGGGCTGTTGAGCGACAGGTTGACCGCGTCCATCGGGCCAAGCCCCGCCGCCACGGCCACGATCGCCAGCGGGAAGACGATCCGCATTCCGAACACGGCGATCAGCATCCCCCAGGTCAGGAACCGGCGTTGCCACACCTCGTCCATGTCCTTCAGCACGGCGGCGTTGACCACCGCGTTGTCGAACGAGAGCGAGACCTCGAGGATTGAGAGGACGAAGATGATCCACAACATCGATGCCGTGGCTGCCAGGCTGCCCGACTGGGCCCAACCGTACCACATGCCAAGCGCGAGGCAGACGAGCGTGAACACGATTGAGAACTTGTAATAACGCAGCAGCATGAAATCCCCACCTTCCTTGGGATGAGCCCCTATTTCGGCTGGTAGGTCTGTTCAATCCCCGGGAACGATCTATCCCGAACTTCGGCGGCATAGCGGGCGGCGGCGGCAGAGATGGTTTCGGCGATTTCCTCGTATCGCTTCACGAAGCGGGGGACGCGCTCGAACATGCCGAGCATGTCTTCGGTTACCAACACTTGCCCGTCGCACTGGGCCGAGGCGCCGATGCCGATGGTGGGGCACTGGACCGCCTTGGTCACCGCGATCGCGATCGGTTCGACCACCCCTTCAACCACGATGGCGAAGGCTCCGGCTTCATCCAATGCCTTGGCATCATTGACGATTTTCTGTGCCTCGGCATCGCTGCGGCCGCGCGCGTTGTAGCCGCCGAGCACGTTGACTGCCTGGGGGGTCAGGCCGACATGGCCCATCACCGGAATCCCGCGCTGGCTGAGGAAGGCGACAGTCTCCGCCATGGCTGCTCCGCCTTCCAGTTTCACCGCTGCGCAGCCGGTCTCCTTCATCAGCCGCGCAGCGCTCTCGAAGGCCTGCTGAGGTGATGCTTCATAGGCACCAAAAGGCATGTCAACGACCACTGCAGCATGGTACGAACCCCGGACCACGGCACCACCATGCGCCGCCATCATGTCGAGCGTGACGGGCACCGAGGAGGGCAGGCCATAAATCACCTGTCCAAGCGAGTCCCCCACCAGCAGCAGGTCGCAGTGCGCGTCGAGCAGTTGGGCCTGCCGCGCCGTATAGGCGGTGAGCATGACGATGGGTTCGGCGGTCACCCCGTCGACCTTGCGACGGCGGATCGCCGGGATGGTCAGCCGCTTCATCGGTGCGGGGGTGGGGTTGGCGCGGCTGGTGGCCGTGTCGAGCTGGAAGGTCGTGGACATATCCGAGCCTTAGACCGTCTCGCAAATCTGGGGAAGGCCCGGCTTTTAGCGCTTGCCAATGACATAGTTGCCGCTAGCTTCCGCCGCCATAGCTAATGGCCGGCCGGGCATTGTACCCGGCCGCATGATTCTAGGGGACTTGCATGTTCGGTCGCGTGAAATCACTCGACGCCATTTTGGCCACTGCCGAAAAGAAATCACTTCATCGCTCGCTTGGTGCCTTCCAGCTGACCATGCTGGGGATCGGGGCCATCATCGGCACCGGCATCTTCGTGCTGACCGCCGAGGCCGCGCAAAAGGCCGGGCCGGGCATGATGCTCAGCTTCATCATCGCCGGCTTTGTCTGCGCGGTGGCGGCGCTGTGCTATGCCGAAATGGCCTCGATGGTGCCGGTTTCGGGTTCGGCCTATACCTATTCCTATGCCTCGATGGGCGAGATTGTCGCCTGGATCGTCGGCTGGGCGCTGATCCTGGAATATGCGATCGCCGCCTCGGCGGTCTCGGTCGGCTGGTCCAACTACTTCGTTGGCCTGGTGCAATCCGGGCTAGGCGTGGAACTGCCAACCTTCTTCACCAAGGGTGCCTTCGCTGCTGTCGGCGGCGGGATCAACCTGCCGGCGATCTTCGTGGCGCTGCTGGTTACGGCCCTGCTGGTGGTCGGTACCAAGGAATCGGCGACGTTCAACGCCGTGCTGGTGGTGATCAAGGTCGTGGCGCTGACCGCCTTCATCATCCTGGCCGTGCCGGTGATGAAGATGGAGAACTTCGAACCCTTCGCCCCGCTCGGCTTTGCCGGGGTTTCGGCGGCGGCGGCCTCGATCTTCTTCGCCTACGTGGGCTTCGACGCGGTTTCCACCGCGGCCGAGGAAACCAAGAACCCGCAGCGCAACATGCCGATCGGCCTGATCGGCAGCCTCGTGATCTGCACCATCTTCTACCTGCTCGTCGCCGCCGGGGCGATCGGTGCGGTGGGCGCCCAGCCGGTGTTCGGTGCGGCGGGTGAAGTGCTGGCCACCGGCAGCAAGGAACTGCAGGCCCAGTGTGCCGCGCTGGCTGGGGCGGGCAATGTGCCGCTGGTCTGCTCTGACGAGGCGCTGGCCCACGTCCTGCGCGAGATCGGCTATGTCAATGTCGGCAACCTGATCGGCCTCGCCGCCTTCCTCGCGCTGCCTTCGGTGGTCCTGATGATGCTGTTCGGCCAGACCCGCATCTTCTTCGTGATGGCGCGCGACGGCCTGCTGCCCGAAGGGCTGGCCAAGGTCCACCCGAAGTTCAAGACGCCGCACGTGGTGACCATCATCACCGGTATCTTCGTGACCTGCGCGGCGGCCTTCTTCCCGGTTGGCCAGCTGGCGGATATCTCGAACTCGGGCACCCTGTTCGCCTTCATGACCGTGGCGATCGGCGTGCTGATCCTGCGCCGCACGGCGCCGGATCGTCACCGGCCGTTCCGCACCCCGGCGATCTGGCTGGTCGGGCCGGCGGCGGTGTTCGGCTGCGGCTACCTGTTCTTCAACCTTTCGGGTTACACCGAGCTGATGTTCCTCGCCTGGGCGGCGGTGGGCCTGGTGGTCTACTTCGCTTATGGTCGGCGCAAGAGCCACGTGGGCCGCGGCCTGGTCGAAGTGCATGAAACCGACAAGGATGCGCCGGGCCTGCCCGTGCCGCCGATGCCGGGTGCCGATGTCGACTGATCCGGCGTAACCGATACACTCGTCAGCGGGTGGGGAGAGGGGCCGCTTCCTGAAGGGGAAGCGGCCCTTTCTTTTTGCCCGCCAGCCACCGCACAAAGACCCATTGCGAATCGTGATCAATGAGAACATAAATAGAACATCGGAACGAATGCGATGACCTGTCCTGCTCCCACTCCGCTGGCTGCCTTTGCCCGCCGCCGCCGCTTTGGCGCGGTTCTGCCCGCGCCTGCGGAAACCCGCGCCTGGCAGCCGGGACAGGGAGAGCGACACAGCGAACTGTTCGCCGCCCCCGACGATGCCGCCGGAGCCGCGCTGGCGCTGGCTTTCGCCCAGACCCAGCTGCGCGGCCAGGCGGCCGATCCGGTGGCCGACTATCCGGACGAGCGGCCCTGGCTGTGGGTCCAGGATGCCGCCGCGCTGCGGCTGACCGGGCGGCCCTATCGCCCCGGCCTGCCGGCTGCGCTGCGCCACCGGCTGATCCATGTCGCGGCGAAGACGCCGGAGGATGCGCTGTTCGCGCTGGAAGAGGGGCTGCGCTGCCGCGACCTGGCCTTCGTGGTGGGCGAAATCGCGGGCAACCCCCGCGCCTTGTCGCTGACCGCGCAGCGCCGGCTCAGCCTGGTGGCGGAAAGGCATGGCGTGCCGCTCTGGCTGGTGCGGGTGGGGGCAGAGCGTGACCTGTCCTCTGCCCGCCAGCGCTGGGCGGTGCGCTCCGCCCCGTCGCAGCCGCCGCGCTGGAATGGCCAGGCCCCCGGCGCACCCGCCTGGCAGGCCGAACTGTTCCGCGCCCGCAACCACCCGCCCGGAGAATGGATCCTGCGCAATGACGGACCGGTCCTTACCGCCGAGCCAGCCCGCCAGTCGCTCGCCGGCCAATCGCCGTATCATGGCGATCTGGCTGCCCCGGCTGGCGATCGACCGCTGGCGGCTGGCTGAAGGGCTGCGTCCGGGGGAAGGCACCGATGCTGATCCCCTGACCCTGATCACCGAAACCGCCCACGGCCCGCGCCTGACTGCGGTGAACGAGGCTGCCCGGCAGGCCGGGGTACGGCCTGACATGCTGCTGGCCGATGCCCGCGCGCTCTGCCCGGAGCTGGCGGTTGCCCCGGCCGACCCGGCGGGTGACCGCGCCGCGCTGGAGGCACTGTCGCTATGGGCCCAGCGCTGGGGGCCGTGGTCGGCGCTCGATCCACCCGATGGGCTGGTGGTCGACGTGACCGGGGTGGCTCACCTGTTCGGGGGAGAAGCCGCGCTGCTGGTCGATGCCGCTCAACGTCTGGCCATGCGCGGCTATCTTGCGCGGGCGGCACTGGCTCCCACGGCTGGGGCCGCCTGGGCGTTGGCGCATTATGGGGCGCATTACGGGCCGGGGCAGGCAATCCTGCATCCCGGGGACAGCCTGGATGAACTGCCGGTTGCCGCGCTGCGGCTCGATCCCGCCACCGTGCTGGTGCTGCGCCGCCTGGGTCTCAAGCGGATCGGCGAGCTGTCCGGCGTGGCGCGCGATGCACTGGCGCGGCGGTTCCGCAATCATAAGGCGCCGGCCGCCAATCCGCTGGTCCGGCTCGATCAGCTCCTGGGCCGGGTGCCCGAACCGTTGCTGCCGGTGCTGCCGGTCGAGGTGCCGCTGGTCCAGCGGCGGCTGATGGAGCCGATCCGCCACCGCAGCCTGCTCGACCGGGTGCTGGCCGATCTCTGCGCCGATCTGGCCCGTCTGCTGGAGGCGCGGGCGCTGGGCGCGCGGCGGCTGGAGCTGGCGCTGTGGAAGGTCGATGGCGAAGTGCTGCTGCGGCGGCTCGAACTGGCCGCCGCCAGCCGCGATCCGGCCCATATCGCCGCCCTGTTCGGCCGCAAGCTGGACGATCTCGACGCCGGGTTCGGGATCGAGCTCGCGCGCCTGCGCGCACCCTGGACCGAGCCGCTGGCGCTGGCCCAGCGCGATCTCGAAGCGGCAGCCGAAGTCCATGGCACCTCGCTCGCCGCCTGTATCGACCGGCTGGCGATCCGTCTGGGCCACGGAAGCCGTGCGCCGCCCGGTACCCCGCGCCAGCCACATTCCCGAACGCGCGCAGAGTGGATTGGGCCGCTGGAGCCGGAAGCGGCCAGCCAGTCTGACCTGCCGTTTCACACCCGCCCGCTGAAGCTGTTGGACCGTCCCGAGCCCATCGCCGTGCTTTATGCCAGCCCCGATGGCCTGCCGCGCCGCTTCCGCTGGCGGGGCGAAGTGCACGAGATCGCGCGGGCCGAGGGGCCGGAACGGATCGCGCCGGAATGGTGGCGCGAACGCTCCACCGTGCGGCTGCGCGACTATTACCGGATCGAGGACGGGCAGGGGCGGCGGTACTGGATCTATCGCTCCGGGCTGGTCGATGATGGCCGGGGCGGGGCGCCCGAATGGTTCCTGCAGGGCCTCTGTGCCTGACGCCCCGCTCACGCCCGAGCGCCGCCGTGCTGCGCCCGGCGATCTGCCGCCGCCCGAGCGCGCGCCCTTTGTCGAGCTGGGGCTGCTGAGCTGTTTTTCGTTCCTGCGCGGGGCTTCCGATGCGGTGGACCTGGCCACCACGGCCCGGGCGCTGGGCTATGACGCCATCGGGATAACCGACGTCAACACCATGGCCGGGGTGGTGCGGATCCATGCCGAGGCGAAGACGCTGGGCCTGCGCCCCGTGATCGGCTGCCGGATCGAGACGGTGGAGGGGCTGGCCTTCCTTGCCTATCCGAGGCACCCGCGCCGCCTATGGCCGGCTCTGCCGCCTGATCTCGGCGGGCCGCATGGCAAAGCTCGACGGCGAATGGCAGGACAAGGGCGCCTGCGAAATCGACCTGGGGATGCTGGCGGAGCACAGCGAGGGGGTGCACCTGGTGCTGGTGCCGCCGGGCGATCTCGATGCGGAGCTGACGGTGGCGGTGGAGAGCAATGTAATCCCCCTCCCGCTGGCGGGAGGGGTTAGGGGAGGGCATGTTGCCTGCCCGCGCGATAACAGACCCTCCCCCGACCCCTCCCGCCAGCGGGAGGGGAGCTGGCTAACCGCCCCATTTTCCGACCTGCTCCCCCACTTGGTCGCCCAACTTCCCACCCTGCGCCACATCGCCGCCAGCTACCTCTATACCGGCGATGACATCGCCCGGATCGAGCGTCTCGATGCCCTGGCGCGGGAGCATGGCCTAAGCCTGCTTGCTACCAACCAGGTGCTTTATCACGTGCCCCAGCGCCGCCCGCTGCATGACGTGATGACGGCGATCCGCCACAAGACCACGGTCGCGGCGGCGGGCCATCTGCTCGAAGCCAATGCCGAGCGGCACCTGAAATCGCCGGAAGAGATGCAGCGCCTGTTCGCGCGCTGGCCCCATGCAATCAGTGCTGCGCGGGAGCTCGCCGATGCCTGCCAGTTCAGCCTCGACGAATTGCGCTATGAATACCCGCGCCAGACCTATCCGGACGGGCTGGATGCCCAGGGCTATCTGGAGCGGCTGACCTGGGAAGGGGCGGACCTGCACTATCCCTGCGGCGTGCCGGAAGAGGTGCGGGCAACGCTGCACAAGGAGCTCGCCCTGATCGGCAAGAAGCAGCTGGCCCAGTATTTCCTGACCATCAAGGAGATCGTCGATTTCGCCCGCAGCCGCCAGCCGCCGATCCTGTGCCAGGGGCGCGGCTCGGCGGCCAATTCGGCGGTGTGTTTTTGCCTCGGCATCACTTCGGTCAACCCGGTCGAGCATGCGCTGCTGTTCGAACGGTTCATTTCCGAGGACCGCGACGAGCCGCCCGACATCGACGTCGATTTCGAGCACGAGCGGCGCGAGGAGGTGATCCAGCACATCTACGAGAAATACGGCCGCCACCGCGCGGGCCTGTGCGCCACGGTGATCCACTATCGCCCGCGCATGGCGATCCGCGAGGTGGGCAAGGCGATGGGCCTGTCCGAGGACGTGACCTCTGCGCTCGCCCGCACCGTCTGGGGCAGCTATGGCCGCTCGATCGAGGAAAAGCACATGGCGGAAACCGGCATGGACCTGGCCGATCCGCATCTGAAGCGGGTGCTGGCCCTGACCCAGCAGATGATCGGGATGCCGCGCCACCTCTCGCAGCACGTCGGCGGTTTCATCCTGACCGAGGGCTTGCTGACCGAGACCGTGCCGATCGGCAACGGCGCCATGGCCGATCGCAGCTTCATCGAATGGGACAAGGACGATATCGACGCGCTGGGCATCCTCAAGGTCGATGTGCTGGCGCTGGGCATGCTGACCTGCATCCGCAAATGCCTCGACCTGCTGGAAGCGCACCACGGCCAGGCGCTGACCCTCGCCACCGTCCCGCGCGAGGATCCGGCGGTTTACGACATGCTGTGTAAAGGGGATTCGCTGGGCGTGTTCCAGGTGGAAAGCCGCGCGCAGATGAACATGCTGCCGCGCCTCAGGCCCCGCTGTTTCTATGATCTGGTGATCGAGGTGGCGATCGTGCGGCCCGGGCCGATCCAGGGCGACATGGTCCACCCCTATCTCAAGCGGCGGCGCGGGGCCGAGGCGGTGGAAATCCCCGCGCCCGGCCCGGCGCACGGGCCACCGGACGAGCTGACCAGCATCCTCGGGCGCACGCTGGGGGTGCCGATCTTCCAGGAACAGGCGATGAAGATCGCGCTCGATGCGGCGAAGTTTTCCTCGCTGGAGGCCAACCGGCTGCGCAAGGCCATGGCCACGTTCCGCAGCCGGGGCATGGTGCACGAACTGGAAGACCTGATGGTCGGCCGGATGGTTGCGCGCGGCTATGATCCGGATTTCGCGACGCGCTGCTTCAGCCAGATCAAGGGCTTTGGTGAATACGGCTTTCCGGAAAGCCACGCCGCCAGCTTTGCCCTGCTGGTCTATGTCTCGTCCTGGCTGAAGTGCCATTACCCGGCGGCCTTCGCGGCAGCGCTGCTCAATTCGCAGCCGATGGGCTTCTATGCCCCGGCCCAGATCGTGCGCGATGCGCGCGAGCACGAGGTGGCGGTGCTGCCGGTCGATGTGAACCACAGTGGCTGGGATAATGCGCTGGAGGAGATTCGTTCACGCAGAGCCGCAGAGCCGCAGAGAGCAGCAGCAATATCGGGTTCACACGAAGACACGAAGGCACGAAGATGCCTCGCCGCGCCGCAGGCAGTATCTCCTCTCCAGACCGTGCGGTTTGAGGCACCGTCAGAATTGAATGCGGCTGCGCAACAGGCAGAACATCTTCGTGCCTTCGTGTCTTCGTGTGAGAAAATTTCCTCTCTCCGCGGCTCTGCGGCTCTGCGTGAACCCGAACTGGCTCTGCGCCTCGGTTTTCGTCAGGTCGATGGCTTCCCCGAAGCCGCCGCCGCGAGGATCGTCGCTGCGCGCGAGGGCGGGCCGTTCCGTGACCTGCGCGACCTTCGGGAACGAACCGGGCTGTCGCCCGCGCTGATCGAGCGGCTGGCAAGTGCCGACTGCTTCAATTCGCTCAGCCTCACCCGCCGGCAGGCGCTGTGGGATGCGCGCAGCCTGATCCCCGCGCCCGATCTGCCGCTGTTCGCCGCCATGGTGGCGCGGGATGAAGGCGCGGAACGCACCGCCACGCGCCTGCCCGTCATGCCGCTCTCCGAAGAAGTGGTGGCCGATTACCAGACCCAGCGGCTATCGCTGAAGGCCCACCCGCTGGCCTTCCTGCGCGCCAGCCTTGGAGAGCGCGGCTTTATCCGGGCGAGTGAGCTACGCAGCCGCAAGTTCCGCTCGGCCGTGCAGGTGGCGGGCGTGGTGCTGATCCGCCAGCGCCCCGGCAGCGCCAGGGGGGTCTGCTTCATCACGCTGGAGGACGAGACCGGGGTGGTGAACCTGGTGATCTGGCCCGACCTGATGGAAAAGCAGCGCAAGGTGATCATGGGTGCGCGGCTGATGGAGGTGAAGGGCCGGGTCGAATACGATGACGAGGTGACCCACGTGATCGCCACCCACCTGACCGACGCCACGGCGGCGCTGCACGCGCTATCGGACGACCTGCTCCCCGCCACGCTCGACCGCGCCGACGAGGTACGCCGCCCGGTCCAGGGCCGCACGGCCCCCTACCACCGCGCCGGCCATCCCCGCGATGCGCGGGTCATCCCGAAATCGCGGGATTTTCATTGAGGACTTACACCGCCTCCAGCGCATAGCCCGCCGAACGCACCGTCCGCACCGGGTCGGGCGCGCCGTCGAGTTCGATGCCCTTGCGCAGCCGCCGGATATGCACATCGACCGTGCGCAGCTCGATCTCGCTTTCGGTGCCCCAGACAGCATCGAGCAGCTGCCCGCGGCTGAACACGCGGCCGGGGTGTTCCATGAAGAACTTGAGCAGGCGGAATTCGGTGGGGCCAAGCGCGATGACCTGGCCGCGCCGGGTGACCTTGTGGGCCGTGGCATCGAGCGACAGGTCGCCCACGGTCAGCGTCTCACCGGCCAGCGCCGGGCGGATCCGGCGCATGATCGCGCCGACCCGGGCGATCAGCTCGCGCGGGGAGAACGGCTTGGTCAGATAGTCATCGGCCCCGGTTTCGAGGCCGCGGATCTTGTCATCCTCGGCTCCGCGTGCGGTCAGCATGATGATCGGCACGTGGGCCGTGGCCTTGTCGCGGCGCAGGCGGCGGCAGACTTCGATTCCGCTGGTGCCTTCCACCATCCAGTCGAGCACGACCAGGTCGGGCGCTTCTTCCTGGGCGAGCAGCAGGGCTTCATCGCCATCCGGGGTGGCGATCACGGCATAGCCTTCCGCGGTGAAGCGGAATTCCAGCAATTCCGCCAGCGCCGGATCGTCCTCCACCAGCAGCAGGCGTGGCTTATTCATCTGGAGATTGCCCCACAACTCGCCTCACCAACCCTGTCACCCTGAACTTGGTTCAGGGCCCATTTCCCGGATTGCCGGGCGCATGAATTACCCGAGCGGGTGGCATGGTTTGATTGCAATTGCGTGACACCGTGAGGCGGCACGATGGACCCTGAACCAGGTTCAGGGTGACGTCCAAAAGGCAAGGCGAGGAATCAGGGATCAGGCTCCCGCCGAATCTTCCCGGTCGGTCAGGTAGGACCCGGTCGCGGCATAGTGGACCATTTCCGCAACGTTGGTGGCGTGGTCCCCGATCCGCTCGATATTGCGGGCAACGAACAGCAGTTCGGCCGCGCTGCTGATCGACGAGGGATTCTCGATCATGTGCGAAACGAGATTGCGGAAGATGCTGTTATAGAAGGCATCGACCTTGTCGTCGCGGGCCACGATCTCGGCCGCGAGGGCGGAATCGCGGGCCGCAAAGGCGGTCATCACGTCATGGACCATGCCGCCGGCCACTTCGGCCATGGCCGGGATCAGGGTCAGCGGTTCGAACTTGCGGCGCTCATCGATCTTGTCGACGCTCTTGGCGATGTTCTTGGCATAGTCGCCGATGCGCTCGATAACCCCGGCGATCTTCAGCGCTGCGATCACTTCCCGCAGATCGTCCGCCATCGGCGCGCGCAGGGCGATCACGCGGATCGCGAGCTTGTCGACCTCGGCCTCAAGCGAATCGATCCGCTTGTCGCGGGCGATCACGCCCTTGGCCAGTTCGCTGTTGCCCTTGACCAGGGCCTCCATCGCCTCCGCCAGCGAAACCTCCGCCAGACCGCCCATTTCGGCGATCAGGCCGCGCAGGCGGGTGATGTCCTCGTCAAAGGCTTTGACTGTATGTTCGCTTGCCATCAGCCGTAACGTCCCGTGATGTAATCCTTGGTCCGCTCTTCGCGGGGATTGGTGAAGATGTCGCTGGTCTTGCCGTATTCCACCATCTTGCCGAGGTGGAAGAAGGCGGTGCGTTGCGAAACGCGGGCCGCCTGCTGCATCGAGTGGGTGACGATGACGATCGCGTAGCGACCCTTCAGTTCGTCGATCAATTCCTCGATCCGCGCGGTGGCGATCGGGTCGAGCGCAGAACACGGCTCGTCCATCAGGATCACTTCGGGATCGACCGCGATCGCGCGGGCAATGCACAGGCGCTGCTGCTGGCCGCCGGACAGGGCGGTGCCGCTGTCAGACAGGCGGTCTTTCACCTCGTCCCACAGGCCGGCGCGCTTGAGCGACTTTTCGACGATGTTGTCGAGATCGGCCTTGCTACCCGCCAGCCCGTGAATGCGCGGGCCATAGGCGATGTTTTCATAGATCGACTTGGGGAAGGGGTTGGGCTTCTGGAACACCATGCCCACGCGGGCACGCAGTTGCACCACGTCCATCCCGGACTTGTAGATGTCCTCGCCGTCCAGGGTGATGTCACCCTCCACCCGGGCACCGACGATGGTGTCGTTCATCCGGTTGAGCGCCCGCAGGAACGTGGACTTGCCGCAGCCCGACGGGCCGATGAAGGCCGTGACGTACTGGGTCGGGATGTCGATCGAGACGTCGTCGATCGCGCGCTTTTCCCCGTAATAGATGGAAACGTTGCGCGCGCTGATCTTCGCGTCGACAGGATCAAGGTTGTGCTGGGTGGTCATGGGGGCGGGGTTACCAACGTTTCTCGAAGCGGTTGCGGAGATAGATGGCGAGGCCATTCATCACCAGAAGGAACAGCAGCAGGACGATGATCGCGGCCGAGGTACGCTCGACAAAGCCGCGGTCGATTTCATCGGACCACAGGAAGATCTGCACCGGCAGAACCGAGGCGGGCGAGGTGAAGCCCTCCGGCGGACTGGCAACGAACGCACGCATCCCGATCATCAGCAGCGGCGCGGTTTCACCCAGCGCGCGGGCCATGCCGATGATCGTGCCGGTCAGGATACCTGGCAGGGCCAGCGGCAGGACATGGTGGAACACCGTCTGCACCCGGCTGGCGCCCACGGCCAGGGCGGCGTCGCGGATCGAGGGCGGCACCGCCTTGATCGCGTTGCGTCCCGAAATCACGATCACCGGCATCGTCATGAGGGCCAGCGTCATCCCGCCGATCAGCGGGGCGGAACGGTAATTGGGGAAAATCCAGAGGAATACGGCCAGGCCGAGCAGGCCGAAAATGATCGAGGGCACCGCCGCCAGGTTGTTGATCGAAACTTCGATCACGTCGGTCCAGCGGTTCCGCGGCGCATATTCCTCAAGATAGACGGCCGCCAGCACGCCGACCGGGAAGGCCAGCAGCAGGGTGACGAACATCGTCAGCATCGAACCCTTCAGCGCACCCCAGATCCCCACGGCCTGCGGCCCGGTGGCATCGGCACGGCTGAGGAAGCCCGGATCCCAGGCCCGTTCCAGCTTGCCATCGGCGGCCAGCTGGCCGGCCAGCGCCTTCAGCTGTTCGTTGGCGCCATCACCGCGCAGGGCGGCGGCAAGGTCGTCGCTGGTCGGCAGCGCGGCCTCGACCGAGCCTTGCAGCAGGGCGGGATCGGCGATGATCTTGCGGCCCAGCTCGCGCCATGCCTGCGGATCGAGTTCGGCGGCAGCCTCGGCGCCCAGCGCCTTGGTTGCGGCCGCGGTCACCACGTCGGGCAGACCCGCCGTTTCCAGCCGGTTCAGCGCATCGTTGTCAGTCAGGCTGGCCGGATCGATGGTCATCCCGCTGGTGGCAAGATCGACCGGAAAGCGCAGTTCGGCGCGTTTGAAGCCGCCAATCGCGTTGGCGGTCATGGTGACGAGCAGGAAGGCCAGCACCAGCGCGGAAAAGACTACGGCGACGAGACCCAGCGCGCGGAACCGGCGCTCGGCGGCATAGCGCGCCTTCAGGCGTTCGGAAGAGACGTTACTCATAAGCTTCGCGGAACCGCTTGACGACGCGCAGGGCGATGAAATTGAGGGCGAGGGTGACGCAGAACAGCACGAACCCCAGGGCAAAGGCGGACAGGGTGGCCGGATGGTCGAAGCTGCCTTCGCCGGTCAGCATGGCCACGATCTGGAACGTGACGGTAGTCATCGATTCGAACGGATTGGCCGTGAGCCGGGCAGTGGCACCGGCAGCCATGACCACGATCATCGTTTCCCCGATCGCACGGCTGACAGCCAGCATCACGCCGGCAACGATGCCGGGCAGGGCGGCTGGAATCAGCACGCGCTTGATCGTTTCGGAAGTGGTCGCGCCCAGCGCCAGGCTGCCATCGCGCATGGCCTGCGGCACCGCGGCAATGCTGTCATCCGCCATCGACGAAACGAAGGGAATGATCATGATGCCCATGACGAGGCCGGCGGCCATGGCGCTCTCGCTCGATGCGCTGGCAATGCCGATCCCCTGCGCGGCATCGCGCACCAGCGGGGCGACCGTCAGTGCCGCGAAATAGCCGTAGACCACAGTGGGAACGCCCGCGAGGATTTCGAGCAGGGGCTTCATCCACTTGCGGACATTGGCCGAGGCATATTGGGTCAGATAGATCGCGCTCATCAGCCCCAGCGGGATCGCCACGATCATGGCGATGATCGCGCCGATGAAGATCGTGCCCCAGAACAGCGGAATGGCGCCGTAGTCCTCGCCCAGGTTGGCACCGGGCGCGGCCATCGGATCTGGCCCCCAGTGGGTGCCGAACAGGAATTCGGCCGGGCTGACGAAGCCGAAAAAGCGGATCGTTTCGAACAGCAGCGAGGCAACGATACCGAAGGTGGTCAGGATCGCCACCAGCGAGGCGACCAGCAGGCCGATCATCACCGCGCGTTCCACCCGGGTGCGGGCGGTAAAATCGGGACGCAGCTTGAGGAAGGCATAGGCGCCGCCGGCAAAGCCGAGCAGCAGGGTCACGACGATTCCGATTGTGCCATAGAGCCCGATCGCGCCGCGGAATGGCTCGACCAGGGCATTGGCGGCCGGATTGAACGCGCCGAACGTGCTGCCCGAGGCCACAGCATAGGCTTCGGACAGGATGGTTTCGCGCTCGATCCCGAAGGCCGGCAGGCTGGCGGCGGCGGGGTGCGAGGTGACCTGGGCCAGGATCAGGCCGGGGCTGACCGCGTTCCAGATAACGGCGAACAGCACCGCCGGAACCACGGTCCACAGCGCGACGTACCAGCCATGATAATTCGGCAGCGAATGCAGTGGCGCGCGGGTGCCCGCCGGGGCCGCGCGCTTGAACGCCCAGGCGCGCGAACGCGCCGCCAGCCATGCAATCAGCCCAAGCCCGAGGGCAAGCAGCAGCGGTATGGCTGGCGACATCGTTCGTGCGGTTCCTTGGCTGTTCTGTCAGGCTTACTTCAGGCCGTCGGCAGTCATGACGGTGAGGTCGGTAACTACCTTGGCGTTCTTGGCCTGGACGTCATCCGGCGAGACGACCATGCCCTGGCGCGCGAGCAGACCGCCCTTGCTCCAGTTCTTGGCCCATTCGCCGAGGTATTCCTTGAGCCCCTTGATCGCGCTGATGTGGGCCGCCTTGACATAGATGTACAGCGGGCGCGCACCGGGGTAGCTGAAGTCCGAGATCGAGGCATAGGTCGGGGCGACGCCGTTCATCGACGAACCCTTCAGCTTGTCCATGTTCTCTTCGAGATAGGAGAAGCCGAACACGCCCAGCGCCTTGGGATTGGCTTCCAGCTTCTGCACGATCAGGTTGTCATTCTCGCCCGCATCGACATAGGCGCCATCGTTGCGCACTTCGGTGCAGATCTTCTCGTGCTCTTCCTTGTTGCTGTCCTTCAGCGCCTTCATCGCCGGATCGGTGTCGCAACCCTTCATCAGGATCAGTTCCTTGAGCGCGTCACGCGTGCCCGAGGTCGACGGCGGGCCATAGACCAGGATCGGGATCGCCGGCAGGGCCGGGTTCACGTCGGCCCAGGTCTTGGCGGTGTTGGGCTTGCCGAACGGATTGGCGGCCAGCGCCTTGTAGACATCGGCCTGGGTCAGCGGGATCGAGGGGCCGTTCTTGGCTTCGCCAAAGGCGATACCGTCAAGCCCGACCTGGATCTCGATGATGTCCTTGACGCCGTTCTTCTGGCAATCCTCGAACTCCGACTTCTTGATGCGGCGCGAGGCGTTGACGATGTCCGGATGCTGCACGCCGACGCCGGCGCAGAACAGCTTCATGCCGGCACCGGTGCCGGTCGATTCGATGATCGGCGACTTGAATTCGGTGTTCGACTTGGCGAGCGAATCCGACACCGCCTTGGCAAACGGATAGACGGTGGAAGAACCGACCGCGCGGATCTGGTCGCGCGAATTCGATTGGCCGCCGCAAGCCGCAATCAGCGTGGTTGCGGCAACGGCGATGAGAAGTTTGGTCTTGGTCATGCAATCGGCCTCCAAATGGCGGGATCGAACGTGCTCTGGCCCAGTTTCATGACAGGTTTATGACAAAGTCGGCGCGGCTGCGCGAGGCGGGAAAGCAACCGATACACAGGTTCCTTCGCCCAGGGTGCTGGCAATGTCGAGCTGGCCGCGATGGCGCTCCACAATATGCTTCACGATGGCCAGCCCCAGGCCCGTTCCGCCCGAAGCGCGGCTGCGGCCGGGATCGGTGCGATAGAACCGGCGGGTCAGGTGCGGCAGGTGTTCCGGCGCGATGCCAGGCCCCTTGTCGGCCACGCGCAGCACCGCCCGCCCATTGTCTGTCAGCGCAACCGAGACATCGACCGGCGATTCATCGCCGCCGTACTTCAGGGCATTGTCGATCAGGTTGCGCAGCAATTGTTCCAGCTGGGTGGAATCGCCCGCGACCACGGCCCCTTCGGTCGCCGCGGTGAGCTGGACCCGCTCCTTGCCGCGCAGGGTGGCAACTTCGCCAACCACGCGCGCGGCCAGTTTGCCCAGATCCAGTGGCTCGGTTGGCCGGTCGTGCTTTTCCGCTTCGGCATGGCTGAGCGACATCAGGTCCTCGACCAGCGAAAGCATGCGCCGCGCCTCGCGCAGCACGATTCCCAGGAACCGCTTGCTGGCCTCGGCATCGACCGCCGGACCGCCATCTTCGAGCGTTTCGACATAGCCGATGATCGCCGCCAGCGGCGTGCGCAGTTCATGGCTGGCGTTGGCGACGAAATCGGTGTGGGCGCGGCTGACATCGGCCTCGATCGTGCGGTCGGCCAGTTCGATGATCCAGCGCTGGCGGTCGATCCGCCGCCGGGTCAGCTGCCACAGGCTGCGCGGACCGGTGAAGCCGCTGATCGTGACGCTTTCGCCATCGCCCATTTCGAGCAGCCGCATGGCATCGGGATGGCGCAGGCCGATCCTGGCATCCTGGCCCTGGACGTGGGCCCCCAGCGCATTGCGCGCTGCGGCATTGGCCATGACGATCCGGTTGCCTTCCAGCACCAGCAGCGGCTGGCCAAGCGACTCGATCGCTTCACGCACGGCATCGCGGGTCACTTCGGCCCGGTCAACGCGCGCCTCGACCACTTCGGGTTCGGGCAGGGTCAGCCATAGCGAGCCACCCCACAGCAGCGCCACGGCGACAACCAGCGCCAGATCAACGCCGGCCATGACAAGACCCAGCGCGGTCAGCGCAGCCAGGATGAAACCGGCGATGGGGAAGGTGCGCTTGCCGATCATTGCAGGGGAGGTGGTTAGTCTCTCAGGGCAAGGCATGCCAGCGGTGATTTGCGCCGGAAGTGGTGGTGACCCCTACGGGACTCGAACCCGTGTTTCAGCCGTGAAAGGGCCGCGTCCTAGACCGCTAGACGAAGGGGCCATCCGGGCATTGTCCCGTTGGGCAGGCGGGCCTTTAGGCAAGCGCGCCGAGGGGGTCAAGCCCGATTCCGCAAGAAAGTTTCAATCGGCCCAGGCAGCGTCCTCGATGTGCAGCTCGGCCGCCGGGCGGCTGGCCCAGTCATCGATCCGCGCCCGCCCGGCCAGCCACAGCCTGCGACCCTGAGAACGGTGCAGCAGGGCCTGGCCGAGGTCGGTCTCGGCAGCGCGAAAGGCCATGGCCTTGAAGCTTGCGCCATCTTCGCCACGCACGATCAGGCGGACGTGATCGCGGCCGACGAGGTCGGCCTTGACCAGCCGCACCGGCCCGACGGCGACACGCGGTCCGGGCCAGCCCATGCCATAGGGGCCAGCGCTCTCCAGCGTTTCGACCAGCGGTGGCACCAGTCCGCCCGGCGCAACCGCGAGGTCGAGCGCCAGCGATTGCCCGGCCTGGGCGGCGGTAACCGCAGAACCGAGCCGGCTATCAAGAAACTCGCCGAGGGCGGCGAGGCGGTCGGGCGCAATGGTCAGGCCGCAAGCCATGGCATGACCGCCGCCGGCCACCAGCAGGCCCGCCTCGCGCGCGGCGATAATCGCGGCGCCGAGGTCGACACCGGCGATCGACCGGCCCGAGCCCTTGCCGTGCCCGGCCTCATCGGCATCAAGCGCGATCACCAGCGCCGGGCGGCCAGCCTTTTCCTTGATCCGGCCCGCAACGATTCCGATCACGCCGGGGTGCCAGCCAGCCCCGGCCAGCACCACCACGGCCCGGTTGTGCTGGGCCTCCAGCTGGGCCTCGGCCGCTTCCTGGACTGCCGCCTCGATCGCGCGGCGTTCCTCGTTGAGGGCCGAGAGCTGGGCGGCGATGGCGCGGGCCTCGTCGGGATCCTCGGTGGTGAGCAGGCGCACGCCCAGCGTTGCCTCGCCCACTCGGCCACCGGCGTTGATGCGCGGCCCCAGGGCAAAGCCCAGGTCGCTGCAGGTCGGTGCGCGGGTCAGCCGGCTGGCATCGATCAGCGCGGCCATGCCGATGTTATCGCGCCGGGCCATGACCTTCAGCCCCTGGGCCACCAGCGCGCGGTTGAGGCCATGCAGTGCGGCGACATCGGCTACCGTGCCCAGCGCCACCAGGTCGAGCAGCGAAAACAGGTCGGGCTCGGGCCGGCTGGTGAAAAAGCCGCGCTGGCGCAGCACGCGCACCGTGGCGACGGCCAGCAGAAAGGCAACGCCCACCGCCGCGAGATGGCCATGGGCGGCGGCCAGGTCATCCTCGTCCAGCCGGTTGGGATTGACCAGCGCGGTCGCCAGCGGCAGCTCGGCCGCGCACTTGTGGTGATCGACCACGATCACGTCGATCCCGGCGGCATGGGCCTGGGCCAGGGCATCGAAGGCCATGGCTCCGCAATCAACCGTCACGATCAGGCTGGAGCCTTCCGCGCCCAGCCGCACCAGCGCTTCACCCGATGGGCCATAACCTTCGAGCAGACGGTCCGGGATGTAATAGCGCGCCTCGTGCCCGAGCATCCGCAGCAGGCGGATCAGCAGCGCGGCGCTGGTCGCTCCATCGACATCATAATCGCCATAGACGGTCAGGGTTTCGCCGGTCAGCACGGCCTGAGCCAGCCGTTCGGCGGCCTGGTCCATGTCGCGAAAAGCCGAAGGGTCTGGCAGGAAGGCGCGCAGCGAGGGGTTGCGGTGCCGTTCAACGTCCTCGTGCGGCACGCCCCGGGCCAGCAGCAGCTGCGTCACCAGGTCGTGATCGAGCGAGGCCGCGTTGTCCGACAGGTCCATGTTGCCGCCGCGCCAGCGCCAGGCCCGGCCAGAGATCGAGCGGTCAATGCCTAGGATCGAGGAGGGGGCGGAGGCCATGCTGGCCGATTAGCCCGCCGGGCCGGTGCGGAAAAGGGGGCAGGCAGGCTTTTGCCGCCTTTCCACGCGCGCGCCGCTGCGCCATGATCGCTGCCATGTTGGGGATCGTCTGGCACAGTCGCACCGGCGCCGCCCGCGCCTTGGCGGAGGCGGCACATGGGGCCGCGCATGGGGCCGCGCATGGAGCCGGCGGCGGTCGGTCGATCCTGCTGCCCGCCGAGCAGGCCAGTCCGGCCGAGCTGCTGGGCATGACCGGCTACCTGTTCGTCTGCCCGGAAAACCTCGGCACGATGAGCGGGGCGATGAAGGAATGCTTCGACCGCTGCTATTACCCGCTGCTCGGCCGGATCGAAGGGCGGCCCTATGCCACGATCATTGCCGCCGGTAGCGATGGCCACGGGGCCCAGGCCCAGCTGGACCGGATCGTTACCGGCTGGCGCCTGCGCCGGGTTGCCCCGCCGCTGATCGCCAACCTGGGGGCGCAAAGCCCGGAAGCGATCATGGCGGCCAAGGCCGTGCCGCAAGGCTTGCTGGACGAGGCTGCGGTGCTGGGGGCAGCGCTGGCGGAAGGGTTGGCGCTTGGCGTTTTCTGACCACTCCGGATGGGCCGGTCGAGCGCTAACAAGCTCCAATCCGGACGCAATTGCGGCGTGGGGACTCGACGGGTGGCCCGGCCGGGTGCCAAGCAGGTATCTGCAATCGCGGAGTTTTTTCGATCATCACCAGGCTTGCCATGACTGAGCGCGATACGAACCCGTGCCTCAGCCTGGTCTTCGCACCGGGTCAGCGCCCGGACCGCGCTGCCATCGCCGCGCTGGTGGCGGCACAGGTTGGGGCCGGCAATCTCGCGATTGGCGATGTGGCCTTCTCGATCTCGCATGATGCGGCGGATGAAGGCTGGCTCGAACTGCTTACCAACGGGCTGACCTTCGATTGCCGGGGGATCGCACCGGCGCCGCCCGAACCGTTACCGGAGTCAGGCACACCGATCGGAATGACCGGGAATCCGGGTGGGGAGGCGCTGGTGCTGACGCCTGGTCCCCACCTGCGCCATTCCGCCGGCCTGTTGCCGATCCTGCGGGTGCTGGTGGGGCTGGGGGCACGGCTGGCCCGGTTGCCAGGGGTCCTGGCGGTGGTCTGGTCGCCGGCCGGCTCGTGGGTGGAACCCGCGACCTTTGTTCGCACGGTGCAGGCCTGGCTTGGTGGCGGGGCTTTTCCCGCGCTCGTGCTGACCGGGCTTGAGCGGCAGGCGAATGGCGCGATGGTCACGCGCGGGCTTGGGCTGCTGGTTGGGCAGGAACTGCGGTTCGAGCCGGACCGGCGGCTGTCGGCGGCGGCCATGGCCCGCATCGCGGTGCGGCTGGTACACCAGCTCGTCCTGGCCGGGCCGATCGAGATCGAGATGGACCTGGTTGGCCCGGCGGGAGAGGCCTTGCTGGCGGTGCCGGTGCGCCAGGGGAGCGAGGTGAGGGTGCTGGTTCGCGCCACCGGACCGGGTGGCTGAACGTGGATCCGGCCGGACGAAGACGCGGCTTTCTCTCATTCCGCGCGGTCAATCGCGCTGACTTGCCCGGCCACGATCCCGGGCTCCAGCGGCATCACCTGCTGCCCCGGCAATTGTTGGGCCGGAATGGCGTGACACGGCTGTTCGCGGCCTTGGGCCCGGATCGACTGCGGTTCGATGACTTTCGCTGCAATGGTCTGTTGCTGCCGGCCAATGACCAGGCCGTGCTGCGCAGCGGCCTGCCGCTGCATCGCGGGCCGCACCGGGGCTATTCCGCGCTGGTCTATGAACGGGTCGGCCAGATCGAGGCGGGCTGGGCGGCTCAGCACCCGCGCGATCCCGACCGGGCGCTCGACGATGCACTGGCACGCCTGCACCTGTTGCAGCGGGCGCTGCGCCGCCGCCTGCTTGATCAGCGGCGGCGGTTGCTGCTCAACCTGCGCGATCCGCTGGGCAGCGGCGCGGACTTTGCCGAACTCGATGCGCTGGCCGCAGACCTGTGGCCCGCGACCGCCGATGCGGTGCGGGCCGGAGGGGACCAGGCCTAGGCCAGCGTCATCCGGGCCTTGGCGGCCAGTTCGGTGCGCGCCTGATTGTATTCGGCTTCCAGCCGGTCGACCCGGTCCGCCACGCTTTCCACGGCCTTGACCGCGCCGATCCCCTGGCCCGAACCCCAGATGTCCTTCCAGGCCTTGGCCTCGGTATTGCCGCCCGAACCGAAGTTCATCTTGCTGGGATCGCTTTCGGGCAGGTTGTCCGGGTCAAGCCCGGCAGCGACGATCGACGGGCGCAGGTAATTGCCGTGCACCCCGGTGAACAGGTTCGAATAGACGATGTCATCCGCGCGTCCTTCGACGATCGCCTTCTTGTAGCCATCGACAGCGCGGGCTTCCTTGGTGGCGATCCACGGCGTGCCGATATAGGCGAAGTCCGCACCCATGGCCTGGGCGGCCAGGATCGAGCGGCCACAGGCGATCGAACCCGACAGCGCGATCAGGCCATCGAACCACTCGCGGATTTCCTGCATCAGCGCGAAGGGCGAAAGCGTGCCGGCATGGCCACCGGCCCCGGCGGCAACCGGGATCAGGCCATCGGCGCCCTTTTCGATTGCCTTGCGGGCAAAGCGATCGGTGATCACGTCGTGCAGCACGATCCCGCCCCAGGCATGAACGGCATTGTTGATGTCCTCGCGCGCGCCGAGCGAGGTGATTGTCAGCGGCACCTGCCACTTGGCGCAGACCTCCATGTCTTCCTCCAGCCGGTTGTTCGACTTGTGGACGATCTGGTTGACGGCATAGGGCGCGGCCGGGCGGTCCGGGTTGTCGCGGTTGTGGGCGGCCAGTTCCTCGGTGATCTGGTGCAGCCATTCGTCGAGCACGCCCGAGGGACGGGCGTTGAGCGCCGGGAAGCTGCCGATGATCCCGGCCTTGCACTGCGCGATCACCAGTTCCGGGCCGGAAACGATGAACAGCGGCGATCCGATCACGGGCAGGCGCAGGCGGTCAAACGGGGCGGGCAGCGACATGGATGAGCTTCTCCGGTTACTTAATCAGTCGGTTAAAGCATCCCATAGGCAGGCATAGGGGTGCTGTCGAGTGGGGGCGCCACCGGCATTTGTACTGGTTCGGGAGGAGGGCCTAACGCTCTGGCCCCAGCGCCGGATCAAGGTCGCGCGGACGGGCGAGGTGCACCAGCTTGCCGCAACGGTCCTTGAGGTCCGTCCACTTGTCGATGTTCAGTTCGAGCACGGCAAAGGCGGCGGTGGGGAACTTTTCCTCCACCACGTCACGCAGCGGGCTGGAGCCATCGTCGGGCACCAGGTCGAAGATCAGGTCTTCCAGCCCCGGATTGTGACCAACCATCAGGATCGAGGCCGGATCGCCCTCCTGGTCGCGCAGCACATCGGCCAGGGTCACCCCGCTGGCGAGGTAGATCCGCCGGTCCCAGTTGACCTTGACCGGCTGACCGGTGGCGGCGCAGCCCAGCTCGATCGTGTCGGCACAGCGCAGTGCGGGGGATGAGATCACCCGTTCCCAGCGCACCCCGTGATCGCGGATGTGCCGCCCCATGATTTCCGCCCCGGCGCGGCCGCGCGCGTTGAGCGGGCGATCGAAATCGCGTGCGCGCGGATCGCCCCAGTCGGACTTGGCATGACGGAATAGACCGAGGACTTTCACGCGGGGCTCTCGTTGCTGACGGGAGCGCCAGAAACACCGCCCGCGACCCTTTGTAAAGCCTCGTCCAGCGTGACCCGGCGGATTGGGGTTCCGGCCGGGAAGGCGGAGAGGAGCCGGCTGGGAAATGCGGCCGAAAGCACCACGAAATGGCCATGATCGTCACGGCTTCGGATCAGCCGGCCAAAGGCCTGGGCCAGCCGCGCGCGGATGATCTGATCGTCATAATCGCTGCCGCCATGGGCCAGCCGCCGGGCGCGGTGGAGGATCGAGGGCTTGGGCCAGGGGACCTGCTCCATCACCACCAGCCGCAGCGAATGGCCGGGAACGTCCACCCCGTCGCGCAGGGCATCAGTGCCGAGCAGGCTGGCGCGCGGATCGTCGCGGAAGATATCGACCAGCGTGCCGGTGTCGATCGGATCGACATGCTGGGCATAGAGCGGCAGGCCGCTGCGGGCGAGCCGGTCGGCAATCCGGCCGTGGACCGCGCGCAGGCGGCGGATCGCGGTGAACAGCCCCAGCACGCCGCCGCCCGAAGCCTCGATCAGCCGGCCATAGGCCCCGGCGAGGGCGGAAATGTCGCCCTTGGCCACGTCGGTCACGATCAGCACTTCGGCCTGCTGGGCATAGTCGAACGGGCTTTCGAAGCCCGATTGGCGCGGGGTGAGGCCGAGGGCGCGGGCACCGCTGCGGTCGACCGCCGTGTCCCAGTCACCGCCGCCCGTCAGCGTGGCCGAAGTGATCATCACCCCATGCGCCGGTTCCAGCACGGTGCGGGCAAAAGGCTTCATCGGATCGAGCCAGCGGCGGTGCAGGCCGACGTCGAATTCACGCGCCTCGCTGCGTTCCACCGCCAGCCAGTCGACGAACTCGGGATCGGCCGGGCCGCCCAGCCGTTCCAGCAGGGCCTCCCAGGCCGCGAGCAAGTCAATCCGCCAGGTCAGCGAATGGCGCGCGCCTTCGATCCGGGCGCGGCCTGCGCCGTCCAGCCAGTCGGGCGGATCGGCCAGGATCGCTTCCAGGCGTACCCCCAGCCGGATCAGCGGCACGCGCAGTTCCGCCAGCGCCGCCTGGGCGGCAACCGCCCGTTCGACGAACGGACCCGTCAAGCTGGGCGGCCTCGGTTTCCAGGCCATAGCCCGCATCCTGACCGCCGCTTTCATCGCGGGCATAGACCGCGGCTCGTACGGCGCTCAGCAGTTCTTCCAGCGGGCCCGAAGGCGCGTTTTCAGCCAGGCGCTGCAACCAGCCATCGCCGGGCAGGGCTTCGGCCGCATAACGCGCGGCGGCAATCGCCTTGCCGCCAGCCTCATCATAGCTGGCGACATCGGCCAGCCGCGCCGAAAGCCCGCGCCGCCGCCCTTTCGATCCGCGTTCCGGCCCGATCACCCAGCGCCGCAGTTCGATCGCCTCTGCTCCGGTCAGGGCAGCGGCGAAGGTTGAATCCGCCGCTTCGAACACGTGGTGGCCTTCGTCGAAGACGATCCGGGTGGGGCGCTGGGCGGCATCGCGGCCGCGCGCGGCATTGACCATCACCAGCGCGTGGTTGGCGATCACCAGATCGGCCTGGGCACTGGCGCGGCTGGCGCGTTCGATGAAGCATTTCCGGTAATGCGGGCACCCGGCATAAACGCATTCGCCGCGCTGGTCGGTCAGTGCCTTGATCCCACGCTGGCGGAACAGGGTGCCCAGCCAGCCGGGCAGATCGCCCCCGATCATGTCGCCGTCCTGGCTATAGGCCGCCCAGCGCGCCACCAACTGCGCCAGGATTGCCGCGCGACCTGCGAAACCACCTTGCAAGGCATCTTCAAGGTTAAGCAAACACAGGTAATTTTCGCGGCCCTTGCGCACCACTACCGGCTGGCTGCCATCGGCGCGTGTGGTGGGCCAGGCGCGGCGGCTTTCGCGGCGCAGCTGGCGTTGCAGCGCCTTGGTATAGGTCGATACCCAGACCGTGCCGCCTGACTGCTCGGACCAGAGCGAGGCCGGGGCGAGATAGCCCAGGGTCTTGCCAATCCCCGTCCCGGCCTGGGCCAACAACAGCTGCGGCATGCCCTCGCGCCCGCGTGGAGCAAAGGCGTGGGCGGCTTCCCCGGCATAGGCCACCTGGGCCGGGCGCGGTTCTGCGCCCTGGCCAGTCAGCCGGGCCAGCTGCGCGGTGACGGCGGCAGGATCGAGCACCACCTGCGCCGGTTGCGGCCGCTCGGGCGCTTCCTGCCATTCGGGCAGGCGGGCGAACAGCCAGCGCTCCGCCCTGGCGGGAGCGGCAAGTCGTGCGGCGACCAGCGGCGCCCAGGGCCAGCGCAGCCGGGTAAGGTTCTGCAGCGCACTCCAGGCCCCCTCGCGCTCGGGCCAGGTCGGGTCGGCGCAAGTGGCCAGCAGGGCTTCCGCCGCTTGCTGGAGCAGTTCGGGCACGTCCTCGTCCCCAGCAGGTTCGGGCAGGCTGAGGACGTGGGCCAGGCCCTTGGGCGTCGGCACCACGAAGCGCGCCGGATGGATGAAAGCGAACAGTTCCAGCAGGTCCAGCCCGGACAGGTCGGGATAGCCCAACCGCGTCGCGACCAGCGGCGCATTGAGGAGCAGCAGCGGGGTATCGGCAGCGGCCATAACCGCCTCGCCCTTGCCCGCCGGGCGCGTTACCCCGGCCCCGGAGCGCAGCCAGCAGCCGGCATGGCTGGCGTGAATGGCCGGAAGCGGAATCGCAGGCAGGGAGGGGGTGTCGCTCACTGCTCAAGCGATAGAACGGAACTGGAACGCAGGGCAAGGTGGGTAAAGCGGTGTCTCGACTTCGCTCGACACGAACGGCGGATTTTTGCGCAAAAGCGGCTACCGTTCGTGTCGAGCGAAGGCCATTGGCCGTAGTCGAGACATCGCTGCGCTGTGGTTGACCACAGCAGGCGGGCAGTCCAGCCTCGCGCGATGACGAATCCTGATCGTGACGCGCTTATCGCCCGCCTGCCCAAGGCCGAGCTCCACCTGCATATCGAAGGCTCGCTGGAGCCGGAGCTGCTCTTCGCCCTGGCTGAGCGCAATGGGGTGGCCATCCACTTCGCCTCAGTGGAAGCGGTGCGGGCGGCCTATTCCTTTTCCAACCTGCAGGATTTCCTCGACATCTATTACCAGGGCATGTCGGTGCTTAGGACCGAGCAGGACTTCTTCGACCTGACCTGGGCCTATCTGCAGCGCGCGGCGGCGGACAATGTGCGGCATGTCGAGATTTTCTTCGATCCGCAAGGGCCATACCGAGCGCGGGGTGGCTTTTGAAACGGTGCTCGACGGGATCGAAGGCGCGCTCAAGGCTGGCGAGGCGCAGCTGGGCATCAGCTATCGCCTGATCATGTGCTTCCTGCGCCACCTGAGCGAGGAAGAGGCCTTTGCCACGCTCGACCAGGCCCTGCCGCACCTCCATCGGATCCACGGCGTGGGGCTCGATTCATCGGAACTGGGCCATCCCCCGGCCAAGTTCGCGCGGGTCTTTGCCAAGGCGCGCGAGCTGGGCCTGTTCGTGACTGCTCATGCGGGCGAGGAAGGCCCGCCCGAATATGTTCACGAGGCGCTCGACCTGCTGAAGGTCGGCCGGATCGATCATGGCAACCGGGCGCTGGAAGACCCGGCGCTGATTGCGCGGCTGGCGGCAGAGGGGATGACGCTGACGGTCTGTCCGCTGTCCAACCTGCGGCTCTGCGTGATCGACGAGATTGGCCAGAGCCCGGTGCGGCGGATGCTGGACCTGGGCCTGAAGGCCACGATCAATTCGGACGATCCGGCCTATTTCGGTGGCTATATCAATGACAACTATCGCGCTGTTGCGATAGCACTTGATCTGACCAGCGCGGAGCTGGTCACGCTCGCGCGTAACAGCTTCACCGGATCGCTTCTGCCCAAGGCAGAGCAGGTCCGCCACCTTGCAGCAATCGCGGAGGTCCTGAATGGTCGATAAGGTCTACCTCACCGCCGACCGGCTGCTGGAAGACAGCTTTGCCCTGGCCAACCAGGTGCTCGATTCGGGCTTTGTGCCCACGCATATCGTTGGCATCTGGCGCGGCGGGGCGCCGGTGGGGATCGCGGTGCAGGAACTGCTGGCCTATCGCGGGGTCGAAACCGATCACATCGCGATCCGCACTGCCAGCTATTCGGGCATCGACCGGCAGGACAAGGAAGTGCGGGTCTATGCGCTTGGCTACCTGATCGACGTGCTGAACCCCGATGACCGGCTGCTGGTGGTCGACGACGTGTTCGATACCGGCCGCTCGATCGAGGCTTTCCTGCGCGAACTCAAGACCCGCTGCCGCCACAACACGCCCGAAACGATCCGAATCGCCACGGCCTATTACAAGCCGAGCCGCAACCAGACGCAGCTGACGCCAGACTATTTCGTGCACGAAACCGAGGAATGGCTGGTCTTCCCGCACGAGATCTGCGGGCTGAGCGAGGCGGAAATCCGCGCGCACAAGCCGGGCGCGGCGATCATTCTGCGCGAAAGCTGATTCGGAAGCTGCTGCCCGTCAGAGTGGTCGGGGCCCGCGAATGCCCCTGGCCAGGCGTTCCCACTCCTGGCGCTGGTTGTTGCGGTCGATCCAGCTGCTGACCGCGTCCGAACGCGGGCTGAGTGCCGAATTCTGGCCCATGGTCCGCGCCCGGTTGATGCGATCAAGATCGACCGGGTTGCGGAACTTGAACGCCACTTCGCTGCTATCGAACCAGACCACGCTGGCCCAGACCGGCGACAAGTTCTTGAAACCGATGCGAACCTGTTCGTCGACGGCGAAGTCGGCGATATCCCGGCAGTCGGCCTTGAAGCCGGTTGCGGATAGGTTGCGGACCTTCAGCGCGGTCTGCGTACCGTCCTCGCGCTGGCACTGCGCGACCATCAGTGTGCTGGTCCGGGGAGCGCGATCCGGCGCAGCCTGGCCTGCAGCAGCAGTGGTATCGTCCTTGGTGTCCATGCGCTCCCTCGGGAACTGTGCCTTACCCCTGCAGAGGGTTTAGGTCAGGTTCGGTTTCCAGCGGGTAAACATTGGCGGTCCGCATCTGTGGATAACCACAGTGCCCGATCTCAACGCGACCAGATTGTCTGGCCCTCCTTGACCGTCTCCAGCACGCGGATCTTGCGGATGCCGTCAACCGGCGTGGTCAGCGGATTGCGATCAAGCACCACGAAATCGGCCAGCAGCCCCGGCTTGATCCGTCCCTTGCGGTTTTCCTCGAACACCTGCCAGGCGGGCCCGGTCGTCAGCATCTGCAACCCCTCGTAAGCGGTCAGGCGCTGGTCCGCCCCGCTGACTACGCCGGTGACCGAAGCGCGCGCCATGCTGGACCACAGCTGGACGAACGGATCGAGCCGGGTGACCGGCGCGTCCGAATGGTTGGAGGGACGGAGGCCCGATTTCATCGCTGCCCGGAACGGACTGATGAAGTCCACCACCTCGGCCGGGAAATTGGTGCGGTGGATATCCGCGAAATAGAACGTGTGGTTGGAGAAATAGGCCGGCCCGACCCCGATCCGGGCATAGGCCGGCAAGTGATCGCGCCGCTGGAACTGCGAATGGATCACCACCGGGCGGCGGTCGTCGGCGGCCTTGATCCCCAGGTGATCGAAGCCCTTGATGGCCATGTCGATCGCGGCATCACCATTGGCGTGGACGAACAGCTGCCAGCCACGCTGGTGCGCCAGCCCGGCCAGCCGGTCGAATTCTTCCTGCTTGACGAGCGGTTCGCCATGCCACGGGTGATGCCCCTCGGGCGAGCCGTTGGCATAGTCGCGGGTGAAATAGGCGGTGCGGGCCTGGGGCGAGCCATCGAGCATGAACTTGATGCCCTGAACCTTGGTCCGCCCCTGGTATTGCCCCACCGCCAGGTTTGGCATGGTCAGCAGCCGGTCCAGCCCGCCAAAGCTGGGCAGGATGGCGAGGTCCAGCTTCATCCGCTGACGCGCGGGTTCGCTGAGCAGGAAGTCGAGCTCGGGGAGCTGGGTCGCCCCATCCTGGGCATGGGTGAAGCCCTTGCTGGCGTAGGTCCGCTGGGTTCCATCCAGTGCCGCCAGCATCTGCGCCGGGGTGGGGCGGGGCAGCGCCTTGTAGAAGGGGAACATCCCGGCTTCGAAGGCAACGCCGTTCACCCGGCCCTTGGCATCGCGCATCAGCAGGCCGCCCGGCGGGTTGGGTGCATCGTCGGCCACGCCCGCCGCGGCCAGCGCCGAGCTGCTCGCGACAAGGCCATGCCCGGTGAAGTGGATCAGCACGACCTTGCGGCCGGGAAAGGCGGCGTCGAGATCGTCGCGGTTGACGTGGCGCTGTTCGGCCAGCGGGGCGTCTTTGTAATTCCAGGCGACGATCCAGTCCTGGCCTTCCAGTCCCTTGGCGGCAATGCCCTGCCGGATCAGGCCCAGCAGGGCGGGGATATTCGCGGGCGGCTGGTCTCCGGCATCAAGGTCGATGCCCGTTTCGACCTGCATCAGCATCGAGAAGTGCGAATGGGCATCGACGAAGCCCGGCAGCAGGGTGGCGCCCTTGAGATCGCGGGTCTTGACCGACTTGCCCGCCGCGCGCCGGGCCGCCGCTTCTGCGCCGACGAAGACGATCTTGCCGTCGCGCTCGACCATGGCCTGGACGGTCTGCGGGGTTTCACCGTCCATGGTGATGATCGTGCCGCCCCGCCACAGCGTGGCCGCGCTGTCCTGCGCCATTGCGGCACTGGCCAACGATCCTGCGGCCAGCGTAATCGCCAGCTTGCCGTGCAGCCGCATCCCAACCCCTCCCGCTTATCTTGGTGAGCGCCACCTTGGCGGGGAAGGGCGGGGCTGTGCAAGGGCATTCCTGCCTTGCACTCAGGCCGCTTTGGCGCGAAAGGGCCGCACCATGACCGAAGACGCACTTCTCTCCGCCGCACAGGTTTCCAAGGCTTGGCCCTTTGAAGAGGCGCGCAAGCTGCTGAAGCGGTACCCGGACGGGAAACCCGATGGTTCGCCGGTGCTGTTCGAGACGGGCTATGGCCCTTCGGGCTTGCCGCATATCGGCACGTTCCAGGAAGTGCTGCGCACCACCCTGGTCCGCCGGGCCTATGAAGTGCTGAGCGCCGATAAGTTTGGACAACCTGCGCCGACGCGCCTGGTTGCCTTCAGCGACGACATGGACGGGTTGCGCAAGGTGCCGGACAACGTGCCCAACCAGGGGCTTCTCACTGCCTATCTCGGCCATCCGCTGACCCGCATCCCCGATCCGTTTGGCAAGTACGAGAGCTTCGCGCACCACAACAACGCGATGCTGCGCGATTTCCTCGACCGGTTCGGCTTCGATTACGAGTTCGTCTCGGCCAGCGATCGTTACAATTCCGGCGCTTTCGACGATGCCCTGCGCGGGGTGCTGCGCAACTGGCAGGCGATCATGGACATCATGCTGCCGACCCTGCGCGAGGAACGGCGGCAGACCTATTCGCCGGTTCTGCCGGTCAGCCCCAAGACCGGGCAGGTGCTGCAGGTGCCGGTCCAGGTCGTCGATGCCGAGGCCGGTCTGGTCCGGTTCGAAGATCACGGCGAGATGGTCGAAACCTGCATCCTGGGCGGCAATTCCAAGCTGCAGTGGAAGGTCGACTGGGCGATGCGCTGGGTTGCCCTGGGCGTCGATTACGAGATGTGCGGCAAAGACCTGACCGATAGCGTGCGAGAAAGCGGCAAGATCGCCCGCGCGCTGGGCGGGCGTGCGCCTGAGGGCATGATCTATGAACTGTTCCTCGACGAGAATGGCGAGAAGATTTCCAAGTCCAAGGGCAATGGCCTGACCATCGAGCAGTGGCTGACCTATGGCAGCGAGGAATCGCTGGGCTTCTACCTGTTCCGTGACCCCAAGAGCGCCAAGAGCCTGCACGTGGGGATCATCCCGCGCGCGGTCGATGAATACTGGCAGTTCCGCGAAAAGCTGGCTGATCAGCCGATCGAGCAGCAGCTCGGCAACCCGGTCTGGCACCTGCTGCGGGCCAATGGCTATCAGGGCGGGGATGGTGACAAGCTGCCGGTGACCTATGGCCTGCTGCTCAACCTGGTCGGTGTGCTGGGGGCTGGCGCCACCCGCGAGCAGGTTTGGTCCTACCTGGGCAATTATGTCGAGAATGCCGATCCGGCCGCGCATCCGCAGCTCGACAAGCTGGTCACCAATGCGCTGGCCTATAACCGCGATTTCATTGCCCCCACGCTCCTGCGCCGCAAGCCCGAGGGCAACGAAGCAATGGCGCTCGCCGCGCTGGACGAGGAACTGGCCGCGACCAGCGACGATGCCACGGCCGAGGAATTGCAGAACCTGGTCTACGAAATCGGCAAGGACCCGCATTACGGGTTCGAACAGCTGCGTGACTGGTTCAAGTGCCTCTACGAGACGCTGCTCGGTTCCAGCCAGGGCCCGCGCATGGGCAGTTTCATCGCGCTTTATGGGATCGCCAATACCCGCAAGCTGATTGCCGAAGCGCTGGCCTAGACAGCCGGCGCTTCGATCAGCCCTGCCCGGCAGCGGGAACGCTGACCGTGGTGACGAGCAGACTCGCAGTCGGATTGGCGGCGATTTCTGCCGGATCGTGGCCTGCCGAAGAACAGATGAACAGGTGCCGCCCTGCCGGGCCGCCCAGGCCCACGGCATAGGCATGGTGCTCCAGTTCGATCGTGTCGGTCACTTCGCCCCCTTCGCGCACCCGCAGCACTGATGGTCCCTTTTCGCCCGGGTTGGCGACCCAGACCGCCCCTTCGGCATCAAGGCAGATGCCGTCGGGTTGCACGCCTTCGGGCAACTGGGCGTAGATCCGCTCGTTGGCGAGACTGCCGTCGGGCTGGATGTCAAAAGCGGTCAGGCAGAAGCCATTGGTCTCGGCGATGATCAGTGTCCGGCCATCAGGCGTGATCACCAGTCCGTTCGGAAAGCGCAGGTTGCCGGCCACCCTGGTTACCGACCCATCGGGATCGATCCGCGCTATGACGCAGGTTTCGGCAGGCAGAGCTTCCGGGTTCCAGAAGTTATAGCCGATATCGCTGACCCAGGTACGGCCATGTGAATCGGTAATGGCATCGCTGAGACAGAACACGCAGGTGTCTGAAAGATCCGCCAGATCGTGCAGCGTTTCGCTATGCCAGCGCTTCATCCGAAGGTTGAGGGCGTCGCTGAAGACCACCGAACCGTCAGCCATGAAGCCCAGTCCGTTGGGCTTGAAGGGCAGAGCTATCTCGGTCCGCAGGTCTCCATCCAGTCCGGCGGATTTGATCGCGCTGTCATGGATGTCGATGAACCACAGCCGATCGCCGCGCCACCGGGGGCTTTCCGTGAACCGCAGCCCGTGGCCCGGGCCAATCAGGACGTTTGGTCGGTAAGTAGTCATGCCGTTTCGCGCTCCCCTCCCAAGGATCCCGGCGAGGGTGCGCGCGGCGCATCAACAAATCAACCTGCGTTCTGCGACGCCCCCATGCCGGACCGTTGCATCGAGAGCTGGCAAGGACCGCTTGGCCCGCCCTTATCCGGCAAGGAAGGCAAGGATACCGCAGCGCCGGAAGGTTAATCCTTCCGGCTCTGCTCCAGCGCGTCCAGCCGCGCCTCGATCCGGGCGATGCCTTCAAGGATGTGAACCTGTTCCTCGTGCGTGAAGGCGTCGCGGTCCATGTTGAGGCGGTCGACCAGACGGACCACGATCAGCGGGGCAACTACGAAGATCGACAGGTGCATCAGCGTAACCGCGACCAGCCGGCCCTCGGGCGATTTCGGGCTGATATCGCCGTACCCGGTGGAGGTGGCGGTGGTTGCTGCCCAGTACAGCGCGGTACCGAAATCAAGCTCTTCGAACTGCATCAGCAGCCCGGCGCTGACCAGCAGCAGCACGGCATAAATCAGCGCCAGTTCGCGGAAGGTGTCTGTGGCGGCCTGCAGACGGGTCATGGCGTCAGTCCTCGATGATATGGGGAATGAAACGGGCGCGGTTGCCGGTGATCAGGCCGTCCTCGCGGATGCCCAGGCCCGCCGCGCTGCCGGCCACGGTCCAGCTGCCCAATACCGGATAGCCGCGCCCGAAATCGCGGAGCGGATAACGCTGCTGATAGACCAGCCGGTTGCGACTGTAGCCGCCTTCGCTGTGGGCGATGACCTTGCCGCCAGAGACGACCTCGATATTCGCGCCTTCGCGGGCGAGGACGGGCTTGGTGACATAGTCGCCAGCCATCTTGCCCGGATCGAAGCTGGCGGGCAGCAGGTTGGGGTGGCCAGGGAACAGATCCCACAGGACGGTGAGCACGGCCTTGTTGCTCCACAGCATCTTCCAGACCGGTTCGAGCCAGATCGTTTCGTCCAGGCGTGGCAGGATCTTCTCGCCAAAATCCTCCGTGGCGAGCCATTCCCAGGGGTAGAGCTTGAACAGGGTCGAGATCAGGTAATCGTCCTGGTCGACGATCCGGCCCGCCGCGTCGATCCCGATCTGGTCGATCAGCACGGCGCAGGTTTCAAGGCCCGCCTGGCCGGCCAGATCGCGCATGTAAGTGGTGGTGATGGTGTCTTCGTGGGCAGCGTCACCGAAATGGGTGAACCACACCCGGCCGCCGGGCAGGGCCGGTGCGATTGCCTGCCAGCGGGCAATCAGCTGTTCGTGCAGGCTGTTGAGCTGGTCGGCCGTGGGGAAGACGGCTTCCTTCCAGTACCACTGGACAATCGCCGTCTCGAGCATCGAGGTGGGCGTATCGCAATTGAATTCGAGCAGTTTGGGCGCCCCGGCTCCGTCCCAGGCGAAGTCGAACCGGCCATAGTCGAGCGCCGGAACCTGCCGCTGCCAGGCGCTGCGCACCGCCTCGTGATAGCTGGTAGGAATGCCGCAGAGCGAGAGCAGGCGTTCATCGCCAACGATCCGCTCCCCCGCAGTGCGATAGAGCCGGTGAACTTCTTCAGTGGCTTCCTCGATCATTTCGATCTCGGCCATCGTGAAGACGTAACAGCCGCTTTCATCCCAATAGGGACCGTCGGCATCGCTGTGCCAGATCAGCCCGTATTCCTCGACCGCCGCTTGCCAGTTGGCGCGCGGCGTCAGCGTGCGCCGTTGCACTGCCTAGGACCGGCCGCCGCCGAACGAACGCCCGCTTGATCCCCAGCCGCCGCGCGACACGGCGGCCGAGCGGGCCATGTTCGCGGCGGTCGGCGCGCGGGCATAGGTCACGCCGTTGGTCTTGAAGTACGAACCCTTCAGCCCAAGTCGCGGATCACGGACCGAATCCCCGTAATAGGGCACCCGGTAGCCGCGGCTGACATAGAACCATGAATGTCCGCCGCCATGGACGCGGTAATCGACGTCGCCGTCGCAAAAATCGTCATCCACCCGGTAGCCGTTCTGGTCAACGCAGACCGCCGTGTCGCGATCCGCCACCACATCGCTGCCCCAATCGTCATCGGGCGGTGACGAACACCCCGACAGCGTGGTCAGCGTCGCGGCCATGGCCGTGGTCAGGAATAGCTGCTTTTTCATCGCACCAGCTCCGTTCGCGCCCGGTCAGGGAACCATGCAGGCGGCCTGGAGGATGCCGATCCCCATGCCGATCCCGCCAACGAACTGGCCCGAGGCCACACAGCCTTCGGTGATCTTGTCCGACACCGCCTTGAACAGGAAGCGGGCGATGATCACGAAGACCAGCAGTTGCACCAGCGCGGCGACCGCGCCCCACAGCAGCATGTCGGGAATGCTGACCGAATTGCCGATGACCACCGCCATTGGAATGGCAAAACCCAGGAAGGTGCCGGTCAGCTGCGTTGCGGCGGCGGCGTTGCCTTCGCGGATCAGGGCAAATTCGCGGTGCGGCGTGCAGAACGAATAGACGAACAGGAACACTACCGCGAGCGCCACGGCCGAACCGAAATATGCCAGGAAGTGGGGCAGGGCGGCCATGAAATAGCTGAACATCGAAGCGGTCTCCCCTCAATTTATTGTGGTGTTACAGCAGGCTTCTCGCGTGCTGGCAATCCACCGCCGCACCTTGTCCTCAAGCACCGGCAGCGGCAGCACGCCGCTGCCCAGCACCTGTTCATGGAAGGCCTTCAGATCAAACTTCGGGCCCAAGGCCGCCTCGGCTTCGCGGCGCAGGCGCTGGATCGTCAGCGCCCCGATCTTGTAGCTCAGTGCCTGGGCCGGATTGGCGATGTAGCGATCGACCTCCGCCTCAGCGTCGCTGCGGCCCATGCCCGAATTGGCCAGCATATAGGCAATTGCCTGATCGCGGCTCCAGCCTTGCGCGTGGATCCCGGTATCGACGACCAGCCGCATGGCGCGCAGCATTTCGTCATCCAGCGTGCCCCAGTGCTGCAACGGGTCGTCATATAGCCCCATCTCGAACCCCAGCGTCTCGGCATAAAGCGCCCAGCCCTCGACAAAGGCGGCATTGGTGCCGAACCGCTGGAAATCGGGCAGGTTCTCGTCCTCCTGGGCCAGGCTGGTCTGGAAGTGGTGTCCCGGCACCCCTTCGTGCAGATAAAGCGTGGTTATGCCCGAGGTGAAACGGTTGGGCAGATCGAAGGTGTTGAAATAGAACACTCCCGGCCGCGTGCCGTCGACCGAGCCCTGGACATAGGAACCACCTGCCTCGAACCGCGCGCGGTATTCGGGATAGGGAGTGATGTTGAGCCGCGCGCGCGGCTGGCGGGCGAAGAACCGGGGCAGTTGTGCCGCCACTCGCGCCGCGACCTGCCGATAGCCTTCGGCCAGTTCTGCGGCGGTGCGGGGGTGAAAGCGCGGGTCGCCGCGAATGTGGTCGAAGAAGGCGGGCAGATTGCCCTGGAAACCGAGCCGATCCTTCACCGCCTCCATCTCTTGCCGGATGCGGGCCACTTCGGCCAGGCCCAGCGCATGGACCGCCTCGGGTGCCAGCGGTAGGGTGGTGTGACTGACGATCAACTGGCGATAAAGCGCGGGACCGCCCTTCATCCCGCCGAGGCCGATCGAAGCCCGCGCGGCGGGCAGGTACTCTTCGGCCAGGAAGGTCCGCAGTCGGCGGTAGGCCGGGTTCACCTCGTCGCGGATCGTCGCCTCCCAGGCGGCGCGGATCAGCGCCTGCCGGGCGGGCGGGATTGTGTCGGGCAGGTCGTCGAGCGGGGCGGCAAAGGGTGAACCGGCCACTCCCTGGGCCAGGATCGCATCCAGCTGGACGATCATGTTGAACACGGTCAGCCGGGTTTCCAGCACACCGCTGTCCATGCCCTGGCGAAATCGCCCGACGGCCCGGTCGAGTACACCGGGAAAGGCCCGGACCAGCGCAAGATTGCGGCGATAGTCGGCTTCGCTGGCATAGGACAGCGCTCCACCGGGGCCGATCAGGGCCGGGAAATCCTGGTGCAGCCCGCCGAAATGGGTGATCGGCCGCACCTGGGTTAGCGCCAGCATGTCGGGCGTCAGCCAGCCCAGTTCGTGCCGCAGGCGCAGCTTGAACGCATCGTAGGAAACCTGGCGCTCCGGGCTGAGCCTGGCCCGGTCGATCCGGCCGAGGGCCGCCAGATCGCGGCGCAGGCTGGCGCGGCGTTCGGCCACCAGATCGTCGCTGAACAGGCGGGCGAGCTGCGCCGGATTGCCCTCCGCACCGCGCGTCAGGGCACCAAGCGGGTCGAGCGCCGCCTCGCTCCGCGCCGCTGCGTTGAGCAGGGCGAGCAGCCGGGCATCCTCGGCCGCGGCAACGGAGCCCGAGGCTTCGACCAGCGGCGTTGACTGCGCCAACGCCGGACCGGCGCCAGCCAGCCAGACAGCGCCCAGCGCAGCCGCCGTTGTCAGCGCGCGGGTCAGCCCCATCGGCGGGTGCGATACCACTTGGTGATGATGTACTTCGTGCCTTTGATCACCGGGGTGCCAGCGTGGATCGTGTCATGATTGAGCGAGCCATCGGGGCAGGCGTTGTTCCAAACGATCAGCGCGCCCTGCTGGGGCGGGATCGACACGCCGATCTTCGGAAAGTCGGTGGTGCCGCCTTCCTCCACGTTGTTCAGATAGATCATCGCGGTGATCGAGCGCTGGCCGCCGCGTCTGGCCTCGCCCTTCCAGTAGGGCGCCTTGGTCCAGAACCAGTCCATGTGCGCCTTGAATTCCTGGCCGGGGGTGTAGCGCTGTCCCTGCATCGTCTCGCCGAATTCGTGGGGCAGCCCCAGCAGGTCGTCGATCCGCCGCTCGATCATCCTGACGAAGGGATCGTCGTGCTCGACATCGCCGGAAAAGGACGTGCGCCAGGTATCCGAGCCATAGCCATGGTCGAGCACGCTGGACGGGCGCGCGGTGCGATCGACCATCTCGATAAGCTGGTCGCACTCATCGGGCGAGACAAATCCGCCCATCGCCCAGATCTCGGCCTTGTCGACCGGCACCTTGTGCACGGCGGGATCGGCGGCCAGTCGGCGTCGGACCTGTTCGCCGACCCGCATCAGCGCGGCCTTGTCCGGATTTGGGCAATCGGGATATTCCATGATTCCCATGCCTATAACCTCGCCGCGACAGGGCAAGTCAAAACCGGCTTGCGGGCCGGGCCGCGATGAGTCAGTCTTCCGTCCCATGAGCAACACTGACAGCGCAGCACGCTATTCGCGCGGGGCCATCATCCTGCACTGGCTGATCGCCATCCTGATCATCGGCAATTTCGTGGGCGCCTGGACGTCCGAGGACCTGCCGCGCGACCAGAAGATCGTGATGATGGGCTATCACAAGGCCAATGGCATCCTGATCCTGCTGCTGACCTTGGTGCGGATCGGCTGGCGCTTTACCCATCGTCCGCCGCCGCTGCTGGAATCGCTCAAGGCCTGGGAAGCGGCGCTGGCCAAGGTCACGCACACGCTGTTCTACCTGCTGATGCTGGCCGTGCCGCTGGCGGGTTGGGGGCTCCATTCCGCATTCGGCAAGGGCAAGCCGGTCAGCATGTTCGGCCTGTTCGATTTTCCCGCCCTGCCGGTCGGCTCGGACAAGGGCACCATCGGCCTGTTCCACGAACTGCACGAGGTGACTGCCACGGCCATGCTGGCGCTGTTCGTCCTGCATGTTGCCGCGGCCCTGAAGCACCACTTCGCCGATCGTGACGGCACACTGCGGCGGATCGTCCCCTGGGGCTGACAAGCGAAGAGCCCCCGCCCGGCAGGGCAGGGGCTCCGTCGCGCCGGCCCACTCCGGGCTTTACCAGAAGAAGCTGTAGATCACGTCGACCACTTCGCCGCTGTAGATGTTCACCAGCAGCGCGTCGTCATAATAGCGCACCCAGCGATAGGGGCCGTAAACCTCGGGCAGGCGGTATTGCCAGGGATTGCTGATCCAGTAGCGGTTCGAGAAGAACAGCGAATCCAGGTAGAACCCGATGCTCAGCCGCCGGTAGTGATAGTTCCGGTAGGGCGCATAGTACGACGGCAGCCGGTAAACGTGCGGATAGGACCGGCGATAGGACGACCAGTTATAGCGGTTGTTGTTGCGCCAGCGGTTGTCCCACCGACGATAATCGTTGCGATCGCCCGAGCGATAGCGCCCATCGTTCCGATCCCAGCGGTTGTCGTTGCGGTTCCAGCGATTGTCATCGTCGCGGTCCCAGCGGCGGTCGTTGTCGCGGTCCGCGCGGCGATCGCCATCGCGGTTCCAGCCCGAGCCCGAACGATCCGAGCGCCAGCGTTCGTCATTGCCACGACGGTCGCGATCAACTGACCAGGTCCCCCGGTTGCTGTCCCAGCTGCGGGTCGCCGGGGCTGGTGGCGCAGGCGGCGCGGGTTGCGGCACGGCGACCGGCACCGATTGCGATTGACCACCATTCCAGCCGCCGCGGCTTGGGTTGTCGGACCGGGGGCGGTCGGGGCGGGGGGCATCATTGCGCTGGCCGTCGCCGCGATCCCGGTTCCAGTTGCCCCGGTTCCAGTCCGGGCGCGCGCCGTCGCCACGATTCCACTCTTGCCGGGCGGTGTCACCCTGGGTGCGCGGACTGTCGGCGATGGGTCGTGCTTCCGGAGCCTGACGGGGTGCCTCGACACGGGCCGGGGGTGACCATTGGCGCGCTTCACGGCCCGCGCCGCGCGAGAAATCGGATTCGGCGGGCAGTGAGCGCGCCGCCGGGCGATCGTCCGAACCACCGTGAATGCGGCCTTCGCGTTCCGGCCGGGGGCCGTCTTCGCCGGACATATCCTGCGCGCTCGCCATCGTGGGCAGCGAGAATGCGGCCAGAACGAGGGCCAGGCTGCTGACGCGGCCGGCAATCTGTTTGTACTTAACGGCCATGGCCGTCTCCATCACTTGCGCGCCGCACCATCGTCGGCGATCCGACCTTGCGGCTACCCGATTCGCGCTGTCGCCACGGTGAATGGGCGTTAGGGGTAATCGTTCAGGATTCGGCCCGTGAGGACAGCCCGGAGGAACGGCAAGCAATGCTCGAATGTCTCGATCAGGTTATCGCTGATGCCACCAGCCGGCTGACCCGCGCCGCGCGCGATCGCAATTCGCCGATGCACATGCCGGTGGTTGGCACCGGCGATGGCGACCTGCGGATGATGGTCCTGCGCGAATGTAGCGAAGGGATCGGCCGCCTGCGCTTCCACACCGATGCCCGTAGCCCCAAGGCGCAACTGATCGGCAGCGGCGGGCCGGTCAGCGTGCTGGCCTTCGATCCGGGCGACAAGGTGCAGCTGCGGCTGCGCGGAACCGGGCGGATTGAGGTGCATGGCCCCAGCGCCGATGCCGCCTGGGCCGCAGCCACGGAGTTCGCCCGGCGCTGCTACCTGGCTGAAGCGGCCCCCGGCACGGCCAAGCCGGAAGCGACGTCTGGTCTGCCGCCGGAAGTGGAGGGCATCCGCCCGACCGAGCCGCAACTGCTCCCGGCGCGCGACAACTTCGCCGTCCTGCTGATCGAACCGCACTCGCTCGACTGGCTGCACCTGGCCCACAATGGCCACCGCCGCGCGCAGTTCATCCGCAGCGGGGACGGGGCGTGGCAGGGGACCTGGGTGGTCCCCTGACCGGTCAGCGTGTCAGCTTCTTATAGGCGAGGCGCGTCGGGCGATCCGCCGCATCGCCCAGGCGGCGGCGTTTGTCTTCTTCGTACATCGCGAAGTTGCCTTCGAACCATTCGACGTGGCTGTTGCCTTCAAAGGCGAGGATGTGCGTGGCCAGACGGTCAAGGAAGAAGCGGTCGTGCGAGATGACCACGGCGCAGCCGGCGAAGTTCTCGATCGCGTCTTCCAGCGCGGCGAGGGTTTCGACGTCAAGGTCGTTGGTCGGTTCGTCCAGCAGCAGCACGTTGCCGCCCTGCTTCAGCATCTTGGCCATGTGGACGCGGTTGCGTTCACCGCCCGAGAGCTTGCCGACGTTCTTCTGCTGGTCCTGCCCCTTGAAGTTGAACGCCCCGACATAGGCGCGGGTGCTCATCTCCTGCTTGTTGACCGTCATGTAGTCATGCCCGCCCGAGATTTCCTGCCACACGTTGTTGGCGGGGTTCAGGTCGTCGCGGCTCTGGTCGACATAGCCAAGGTGCACGGTCGAACCGATCTCGATCGTGCCGCTGTCGGGCTTTTCCTGTCCGGTGATCAGCTTGAACAGCGTGGACTTGCCCGCGCCGTTCGGCCCGATCACGCCGACGATCCCGCCCGGCGGCAACATGAAGCTGAGGTTTTCGAACAACAGCTTGTCGCCATAGGCCTTGGAGATGTTCTTGGCCTCGATCACCTTGCCGCCCAGGCGCTCGGGCACCTGGATGATGATCTGCGCCTTGCCGACGGTGCGGCTGTCCTGCGCGTTCTGCAGTTCCTCGAACTTGCGGATACGCGCCTTGGACTTGGTCTGGCGGGCGGCCGGGGTCTGCCGGATCCACTCCAGTTCGCGGGCCAGCGCCTTCTGCTTGCCGCTTTCCTCGCGCTCTTCCTGCTCCAGCCGCTTGGCCTTCTTTTCCAGGTAGGTCGAGTAATTGCCCTCGTAAGGGAAGTACTTGCCCCGGTCGAGTTCGAGGATCCAGCCGACTACGTTATCGAGGAAGTAGCGGTCGTGGGTGATCATCAGCACCGCGCCGGCATATTCCTTCAGGTGGTTTTCCAGCCATTCGACGCTTTCGGCATCGAGGTGGTTGGTCGGTTCGTCCAGCAGCAGGATGTCCGGCTTCTGGATCAGCAGGCGGGTCAGCGCGATGCGGCGCTTTTCGCCGCCTGAAAGGTTTTCGACCGACCAGTCGCCCGGCGGGCAGCGCAGGGCTTCCATCGCCACTTCAAGCTGGTTGTCGAGCGTCCAGCCATCGACCGCGTCGATCTTGTCCTGCAGCTCGGCCATTTCGGCGCCGAGCGCGTCGAAATCGGCATCTTCCTCGGCCATTTCCATGCCGATCTGGTTGAACCGCTCGACCATGTCGGCGATCGGCCGCGCGCCGTCCTTGACGTTTTCCAGCACCGTCTTGGTGTTGTCGAGCTGCGGCTCTTGCTCAAGGTAGCCGACGGTGATGTTCTCGCCCGGCCAGGCCTCGCCGGTGAAATCCTTGTCGATCCCGGCCATGATCTTGATCAGGGTCGATTTGCCCGCGCCGTTCGGGCCAACGATGCCGATCTTGGCGCCCTGGTAGAATTGCAGGTTGATGTTCGACAGCACCGGCTTTTGCGCGCCGGGGAAGGTCTTGGTCATGTCCTTCATGACGAAGGCGTATTGGGCGGCCATCGAAAGGTCCTCTTGGAAAAATCGCCGAACGGGAATTGGCCGCGCCTCTACAAGGGGCCGGGGCTTGGGGCAAGCGGGGATGGGGGCGAGCAGGGATGGGGGCAAGCGGATTGCCTTTGGCTGGCGGGCGGCTAATCAGGCGGGCATGAATCGGACCCTGACCCGCGCCGCGCTGGCGCTCTCGCTCTGCCTTGCCACCGCTCCCGCCGCATTTGCCGGTCCGCCGACCGAGGGGTCGGGCGTAGCCTGGGACATTACCGAGGGGCTGACGACCGAGATCGGTCAGCGCCTGGCGGGAACCCCGCGCGAGGCAGCGGCGCGCGATTGGGCGATCGCCCGGTTGAAGGCACTGGGTTTCCAGAACGTGCGGATTGAGCCGTTCACGTTCGATGGCTGGGTGCGCGGGGCCGAAAGCGCGACGCTGACCGCGCCCTATCCCCACAAGCTGGCGATTGCCGCGCTGGGCTATTCCGCGCCCACGCCCGCCGGCGGGATTACCGCGCCGCTGGTCTATTTCCCGACGCTCGATGCCCTGAAGGCCGCGCCGGAAGGCTCGCTCAAGGGCAAGATCGCCTTCATCGATCATGCCTTCCGCGCGGCGCAGGATGGCTCCGGCTATGGCCCGTTCGGCGCGGCCCGGCGGCAGGGGCCGTCGATCGCGGCGGCCAAGGGCGCCGTCGGCGTGCTGATCCGTTCGATCGGCACCGACTGGCAGCGCAATCCGCATACTGGCGCGACCAGCTGGGACAAGGCCGCCACGCCGATCCCGGCCGGGGCCGTCTCCAACCCCGATGCCGATCTGATCGTGCGGATCGTCAAGCGCGGCAAGCCGATGACCTTGGCGTTGCAGCTTGAAGGCAAGCCGGTGCCGCAGATGCCTTCGGGCAATGTCATTGCCGAGCTGCCAGGCCGCGACCCTGCGCTGCCGCCGATTCTGGTCGCCTGCCACCTCGACAGCTGGGACCTGGGGACCGGCGCCTTTGACGATGCCGCCGGCTGCGGGATCGTGACCGAGGCTGCGCTGGCGGCGCAGAAGGGCGGCAAATCCCTCCGCACCATTCGCGTCCTGTGGGCCGGGGCCGAGGAAGTGGGCGTGTTCGGCGGCGCGGCCTATGCCGCCGCCCACAAGGACAGCCCTCATGCCCTGGCGATGGAGGCTGATTTCGGCGCCGACAAGGTCTGGCGGGTGCAGTTCGACTTCGGGCCCGGCAATGCCGATCTGGCCAACCGGGTCGCTGCTTCGCTCGCCCCGCTGGGGATCGTCCGCGCGAATGGCAAGGCCAGCGGCGGGGCCGATGTCGGCGCGATCATCCGCGCGCAGAAGCTGGCCGTGGTGGACCTCGATCAGGATGGCACCCGCTATTTCGACCTGCACCACACGCCGGACGACACCCTCGACAAGATCGATCCGGCGCAGCTGGCGCAGACGGTCGAGGCCTGGCGGCGGGTGCTGGCCATCGTCGCGAACGAGGCCGGGCCGCTGGCGGGCGGTTAGGGCCGGACCAGCCCCTCCAGCGCCTTGCCCGCGCCGCCCGGGAACAGCGTGCGCGCGGCCAGCGCCGGGTCCAGCCCGAAGTGTTCGGCAATCGCCCCGGCCAGTACCATGTCGAGCGGCGTGGTCGGTTTCAGGTCGCGCCCTTCGTAAAGTGCCGACTGGCTTAACCCCGGCCAGTCGGCCAGAATTCGCCCGCCCCTGACCCGCCCGCCCAGCAGCATGGCCATGCCGCCGGTGCCGTGATCGGTCCCGCTCGTGCCATTGACCGCAGCGGTACGGCCGAATTCGGTGGCGACGATCACCAGGGTATCGGCCCAGGCGGTGCCCAGCCCTTCGCGCAGGGCGGCCAGCATGGCATCAAGCCCGGTCAGCTGGTTGGCCAGCCGCCCGCGTTGTCCGGCGTGGGTGTCCCAGCCGCCGGATTCCATCATCACCAGCCGCGCGCCCTCCGGCCCGGTCATCAGCGAGGCCGCGAGCTTGCCGGCCGCGGCCGCGCCGCGCCCGCCGTCGGAGGCGAGTTCCCCGGCCATGGCGCGGGTCTGCACGGCCTCGCTCCACAAGGCGTGGAGCTGGGCATCGTCGGCATAGAGCCGCGCCACGCGCTGGAGGAATTCGGGCGAGGCATCGGGCAGGTTGGTGGGGGCATAGCTGGAAGCCGCTGCCGCCCCGCGCAGCGCCGTCGGAATCGCTGGTGACAGGGCGAGGGCCTTGGCATCGCCGCCGGGCAACAGGCCGATCAACCGGTTCATCCAGCCATCGTCGCGGTCATAGGGTTGGCGTCCGCCAGTCTCGAGCACGTTCTGCCCGTCGAAATGCGACCGGTCGCGATAGGGCGATGCCGTGGCATGGACGAACAGCGCTTCGCCGGCCTGATACGATCCGGCCAGTTGCCTCAATGCCCCATGCAGCGTGAACAGCCCGTCCAGCTTCGTGCCCGCGCCGATATCGGCCAGTTCACCGCGCAGCCGCTCATAGGCAGGATCACCGGTGGGCGCGAGGGTGGCGAGGCCATCGGCGGCCCCGCGCTGGATCAGGAAGACCAGCCGCTTGTTGGTGGGCGCGGCGGCATAGGCCAACTGCGGGGCGAACAGCGCGCCGGTGAGCAGGGCACCCCGGGCAAGCAGCGAGCGACGGTCAATCATCCTTACCTCCGCATCATTTCGGGTGAGGCCAGCAGCAGGGCGAGCGCCTGGGTGGGGCTTTCCGCCCCGGCCAGCGCCTTGCGGGTCGGTTCCGACAGAGCGCCGGGGAACAGATCATCCGCCAGCTTGCGGGCATCGGTGGCGGCAGTGCGGCTGGCGATCCGCTCCGCCACCTCGACCCGGCGATAGAGCGCGTCCGGCCCGGCCCAGCTTGGCGTGGTATCATCCCACCCGGCGGGGGAACCGGGCCGCCAGATCGGCTGGCCCAGCTGGTTGAGCGTGTTGGCATTGGCCAGGACCGGCAGGCTCTGGGTGCCCACGGCCCGCAGGCTGGCGAGCGTCCAGTCCCAGGGCGTGCGGAACTTGGCCGGGCTAGCCGCCCAAGGTTCGGGTGCCTCGATCAGGGCGCGATAGACCGTCGGCAGATCGCCGCCGGATTTGAGGAAGGCCGCTTCCAGCCGCGCGACCAGGCTGGGCGGCGGATCGTCGTCGGCGAAATGGCGGGCCAGCTTGGTGGCGATATGCCGGGCAGTGGCGGGATGGACGGCCAGGTCGCGCAGGATTGCCTCGCCCTGCCGCTCACCGTCCTGTTCATAGCGCTTGCCCAGCACCTTGCGGTCACCCGGCTGATGGATGATCGCCGCAAACCAGTAGCCCGGTCCGGGGCCGCGCAGCATTGGCTGGTCGGCGAGGCCGCCCACGCTCCAGCCGGTCAGGGCGCGGGCCAGCTCGGTCACGTCACCCTGGTCATAGCCGGAGCGGACGCCGAGCGTATGCAGTTCCAGGATCTCGCGCGCCAGGTTCTCGTTCAGCCCGCGCTGGTTGCCGCGCCGGGCGGCAATCTTGCCAAGGACCGAATCCGGCCCGACCGACTGCGCCTGATCGAGATAGAGCAGCATGGCCGGGTGCCGCTCCACCGCCAGCAGCAGATCGGTGAACTTGCCCAGCACGTTGGGGCGGATCGCCTCGAACTCGAAACTGCCGGCAATTCCCAGGGTCACGATCTTGTCGATCGAAACGGCAAAGTGGTTGGCCCAGAAGTGGACCAGTCGCTCCACGAAGGGGGCGGGCGTGGTCAGCGCCAGGTTGGTCCGCACCGCTGCCGCCTCGGCATAGGTATCGCGCAGGCTGCGATAGGGCTGCAGTTCCGGAGCAATATCAGGCCGGGTTTCGGTTCCGGGCTTGGCCGCATCGGGTGTCTGGCGATCCGCGCGCATGCTGCGTTGGGCGGCGCGGGCCTCGCGAAACTCGGCTATCAACGCGGGCGTGGCGGGCAAACCGGTGATCGCCGCCGGGCGGGGATCGAATCGGTCGAACTGGTCAAGCAGCCACCGACGCGGCTCGGCCGGGGCTTCATCCCCCTTGCGGCCGCCCAGGCCAAACCGGTTCAGGGCAACGGAGCTTTCGCGCATCGGCACTTGCTTCCCCCTCAGGACAGGGCGCCATTTTTGCCGCAGCCCGCAGCGCTGTCACGCCGCAATTTGTATTCGGCTGTCGTTGGTCGCGACAGGCCAGATGCGCCGGCTGGTGGGGAAATTGGTCGGGGAGACAGGATTCGAACCTGCGACATCCTGCTCCCAAAGCAGGCGCGCTACCGGGCTGCGCTACTCCCCGACCGTGCGCGGGCCTTAGTCTGGCCGGGCGGCGCTGGCAATCCATCCCGCGGTTTTCCCGCCCGGAATCGTTGTCGACATGCTGGCTGCATCTTCGGATTCGACAAGTCGATCGAATTGCGGCAATCCTACCGCCGCTCGGCGCCGCAGTGGTGCGGAGCTGCCAACTCCATAGGGGGAAGTGATGAAGAAGCTTGCACTGGTTCTGACGGGTGTCGCCGCTCTTGGTCTGGGCGCTTGCAGCAAGCCGGCTGAAGAAGCCGCGCCGACCGAAGCCGCCACCACCGAAGCTGCTGCTGCCGAAACTGCCGCCGCTACCGATGCTGCCGCGACCGCTTCGGACGCTGCCGCCGCTCCGGCCACCGAAGCCGCGACTGCTGCAGCCAGCGAAGCCGCCAAGTAAGATTGGCGGTAGCTTGGGGACGCCGCCCTGGCGTCTCCAAGGCTGATTGAAAAAGCGGCGGGCGCGCTTGCGCCTGCCGCTTTTCTTTTGCCCGGCGGTACTGCGCCCGTTCCGGTCAGCCGGCGGCTGTCGCGACCAGTCGGGTGAAGAACCGAATCATGCGGGCCAGATTATCGACCGAGATATGCTCGTTGGTGCCGTGAATCATGGCCGTCTCCCTGGTTGAGAGCTGCATGGCCTGGAACCGGTAGGTGTCCTGGCTGACTTCCTTGAGATAGCGGCTGTCGGTTCCGGCAACGACCATGAACGGGGCAACGGGCGCGCCGGGCGCTTCGGCTTCGGCCGCGGCGCGCAGCAGCTTCCAGCCTTGCGACTTGGTGGAAGACACCGGCGAGGCTTCGCGCGGGTCCCGCTCCCAGCTGAATTCGACCGGGAGGTCACCCACTGCCGCCTTGGCGCGGGCCATGATGTCGGCTGACCGGTCCCACGGCGCGAGGCGATAGTTGATCAGGCCAAAGGCATCCTGCGGCAGGACGTTTTCCTTGGGGCTGCCCTGTAGCATGGTTGGCGCGATTGTGGTGTGCAGCTGGGCCGCGCCGGCCGGGGTGCCCGACATCTGGGACTTGATCAGCCCGCCGAACAGCCAGGGATTGGCCGCGACGATCTTCATGACGCCGCCTTTCTCCGCCGCCAGTGCCTGGACCGTGCCGAACGCGGGCTGGTCGAGCCGGGCCGGGAACTGATCGGCATGGATCGCGGTAATCGCCGTGGCCAGGGTGACCGTGCCGATTTCCGCCGGCGGCATCGACGAATGGCCGCCGGGTGCCCGCGCGGTGACGCGCAGCGTGGCATAACCCTTTTCCGCCACGGCGATCATGATCGCCGGGCCGTTCACGATCGGGGCGTCGGTGATGATCGCACTGCCCTCGTCGAGGGTGAACAGGGCCTTGACTCCTTCCGCCTTGAGCTTCTCGGCGGCGGCCTGCGCCCCGGTGCCGCCGACTTCCTCGTCATGGCCAGAGACCACGATGATCGTGCGCTTCGGCTTGAAGCCGTTGGCCGCAAGCAGCTCCAGCCCTTCGAACAGGGCGATGAGCGAGCCCTTGTCGTCAATCGCGCCGCGCCCCCAGACCGCACCGTCAGCAACGACCCCGGCAAAGGGCGGATGGCGCCAGTCCTTTTCGGTCCCGGGCGTGACGGGCACCACATCCTGGTGCGCCATCAGGATGATCGGCTGAAGCGACGGGTCGCTGCCCTGCCAGCGATAAAGCAGCCCGGCCTTGCCGACGATTTCGCGCTGCATGGCCTTGTGCGCGGCCGGATAGCTCGATTGCAGCCAGGCCTGGAAGCCGGTCCATTCCTCGATCCGGTTGCGGGCCGGGTCCTGGTTGGAGATCGTCTGGAACCGGATCGCCGCGCCCAGTCGCTCCGCGGCCGCCGCGGCATCGGGCTCGATCGGCGGGGCAAGCCTGATGTCCTTCGCATCGGCCAGGCCGGCGGGTTCAAATCTCGCCGTATTGTAGCCTACCGCAACGGCGGTCACCGCGATCACGCCAGCAACGGCCAGGCCAATCTTCTTGCGCATTGTCTATCCCCTCCCACGCCTGCGCGCCTGGTTGGCGGGGATGGTGGGCCCGGCAGGACTCGAACCCGCGACCTAGCCGTTATGAGCGGCCAGCTCTAACCAACTGAGCTACAGGCCCATCACGATGATGGTTCCGCCGGTTACCGCGCGCCTGCCGCTTAGGCAAGCTCGACCGCGTTCATGATCCCCTTGACCGAGGTCGACGGCGATCGACCGCTGGCGCAGGTAGGCAAAGACCCCCCGCCACCAGTCATAGAGCGCGTCAAGCTCGTCCTCGGTGCGGACATAGGGCGTGAAGCCGGGGGCGAGGGAGGGGCTGTGGAACGAGAAGACCAGCACCGGCAGACCCTCGTCGAGCGCAATATCGATCCCGCGGATCGCCTCTTCCAGGGTGACACCCTCCGGGGTCAGCGGAATCCGCTCAAGCATGCCGATCCTGGCCAGTATTCCGCGCAGTTCGGGTACGCGCCACATCCGGGGATAGAGCCATGGCCCCAGCTGGCGCAGCAGGCCCCAGTACACGGTGGTCAGCGGCAGTTCCATCAGTCCGGCGCCGCGATCGACCCACCACGGGGTGATCGGATGATCGCGGAAGTTCGGCCCACCGCCGCTGCTGTAATCGAAGCGGGCGCGAACCGAGCTGTCGATGGCGATGCCGTTGGCCCGCAGGATATTGGCGGTGGCCGGGCCAACGCCGTAGCGGCCAGCCCGGTAAATCAGCGGCGGGGTGCCGAACCCGGTCTCGATCGCGTCGCGCAGCCGGCGGAACTTGTCAGCCTCCAGCGCTGGCGGAAGATTTCCGGCAAAACTGTTGAATTCATTGATCTGTTCGCTGTGCGGCGGGCTGACCCAGGGATGCAGTTGCACGCCCACTTCAGCGCGCCCAGCCGCCACCGCCGGACGCAGCGCCTCGCAGGCCGCAGGCGAACTGGCGATCGGATAATCGACCAGATAGACCGGGACCACACCCTCGCCTTCGCAGAATTCCTGGAAGCGGACCAGCCGGGTGACCGAATGCAGGGTGTGTCCCTCGCGCCGGATCGGCTGCGACCAGTCGAACTCTTCCTCGGTATCGACGGTGACAATGAAGCGCTGGCCGAAGTCAGGCCGGAAGCGCACCGCAGCGGAGGCCGTCGGAAGGTCTGTGATCCTTGGATCAGCCACGCGTTTCTTCACCCCCGTCCGGCGGCCTGGCGTCAGTGCCGTCAGCCTGCTTGGCTATGCCCCTCATTCGCGCCGGTCAACCCCGGCAGGCGCAGCAGCAGCCGGCCATCCTGGCGGTCAAGCCGACCACCGGCGCCCTTCGCTTCGGCGCGCACCAGCCGAAGGGCGAAACCGATCCCGAAGACGCCGGCGGCGAGGACTTGCGGCACCGCGCCTGGCGCCGTGGCGTAAAGTTCCTTGTCGCTGCGCCCGGTCAGCGCCGAGGGCAACTGAATGGCAAGGACCGTACCCGCTTCGTCATCGGCGATGCTCAGTGCGAGCCGCTCACCCGGCGCGGCCACCCCGGCCAGCGTGGCCAGGAGCCGCCAGACGATCCGCTCCGCCTCGTGCCGGGCCAGTCCGACCATGCGTGTCTGGCTAAGGCCCGATGTCATGAAACCGCTGCCGCGTGGGCCGGTATGGGCTTCGAGCTGGGCTGCGGTGCCGGCCACGATCGCCGCAAGATCGCAGTCTCCGGTGTCCAACTCCATGGCCCCGCTGTCGAGCTTGGCCAGCCGCTCCAGTTCCTCGAATGCGGCCAGCATCCGGGCGGCATCGGCAGCAATACCAGCCGCCTGGGCGCGGTATTCGTGGGGCACCGGACCGAACAATTGCTGCTGGATCAGTTCGGCAAAGCCCTGGATCGCGTTCACCGGGGTGCGCAACTCGTGCAGGAGCTGCCGGATCCGGTCAGCCTCGCCGCTCGGTTGCTGCCCTTCGGCTGCCTTGCTGCCCGGCCAGCGTCGCATCCGGCCCTGGTAACCCAGGAACCGCCCGGTGAGCGGATCGAAACGGGGACTGGCATCGACCCGCCAATCGCCGGCAATCGCTTCGCTGCCGCGCAGTTTCAGCCGCAGTGCCTCGATCGGCTGATGAGCCCGCAGGCGGCTGCGCAGCACCTTGTCGGCAGGCGCCGCTGGCAGGGCCTGGCCGACCACCATCGGTGCCACGCCCGGATCGGCCCAGGCAATGGTGCCCACGGCATCGGTCGAAAAGTCGAAGGCCTGCGGTTCGGTCGGCACCGCGAGGAAGTGCTCTTCGCCCAGTGGCAGCCGGGGCGCTTCGCCGCGGGTGCCGGGTTCGGGCAGGACCCGGGCCTTGCGATAGGCTTCGATCCGCTTGACCAGAGCGCCGATGCTGTCCGGACCGCTGGCCACCGACGCATCGGGCAATTCCTCATCGGCGGTCAGTTCGAGGGGGGCGGCTGCCGGCAGGCCGAGGCGGCCCACACCGAGCCGGGCCAGCCGATCGACGAGGTCCGGTGCCAGATCGGCGCGGGTGCCCAGCCGCGCGCGCGCCGCCGGGGTCAGGGCGGGCAGCAGATCGGCCCATTCGGCCGGGGCAAGCCGCGCCCGGTCAATCACCGCTTCGGCCAGGGCCGGATCGCCCGACGCCAGCTCTGCCACCAGCCGCGGCGAGCGCAGGCGCATCGCCCCATCGCGCAGCGCGGCGATGCGCTGATCAAGCGGCAGTTCTTCGGTCAGTTCGCCCAGCCGGTCATAGGCATCGTCAATCGCCGGGCTGCGGGCCTCGACCGGCAAGGTGCCAAGCAGGTCCAGCAGTTGCTGATACTGGATGCGGGCAAGCGCCGGCCCCTGCGCCCGCAGGCGCAAGACAGTGGCAAGGCGATCGTCGAACAGCATCCGGTGGGCGTGGCTCTGGGCAAAAGTTGGCGAAGCTGCCTTAGCAGAGCGAAGGAACTGCAAAAGCGATCCGATTGATGCGTTGCAAAGCGGGACAATTGCGATATGAAATAATAAAATTATCGCGTTCGCCTTGGCAGGACTGTGAATATTGCCCTATCGGGGCATTGTGCTGCGTAAATGAGCGCTGAAGGGTGGGTGCCATGGCGAATCTCGACAATATCGACCGCCGCTTGCTGGCCGAATTGCAGGCCGAAGGCCGGGTAACCAACGTGGAATTGGCCCAGCGCGTCGGCCTGACCGCGCCGCCCTGCCTGCGCCGCGTCCGCGCGCTGGAGGAATCGGGGGTGATCCGCGGCTATCATGCCGACCTCGATGCCTCGAAGCTGGGCTTTGCGATTACCGTTTTCGCGATGGTCAGCCTGAAGAGCCAGGCCGAGGATTCGCTGCGCCAGTTCGAGGCGGCGATGAAGGATCTGCCCGAAGTGCGCGAATGCCACATGCTGAACGGCGAGATCGATTTCATCCTGAAGATCGTCAGCAAGGACCTGCAGAGCTTCCAGGAATTCCTGACCAGCAAGCTGACTCCGGCCCCGAATGTCGCGAGCGTGAAGACCAGCCTGACGATCCGCACGGCCAAGCAGATGCCCGGCGTGCCGCTGGAGTAGGGCTAGCTTGCCGACTTGATGGCGATCACTTCGTAAGCAGCATTCTTGAAGAAGATCCGTTTCAGCAGATCGCTGGAGCGTTGCAGTGGCGCCCGCCGCTGGCGCGCCGTCTCCGCCGCGATCGTGTCGGTCTCGCTTGCTTTCTCCAGCGCCAGCCCGTCGAACAGCCGAGCCGCACCAGCGCGGGTAAAATGATAGGTGTGGTCCGCGAAGGGTGTGATCTCGAACGGCAGGCCAAGGGCGCGCCACCCGGCATGAAGCGCGGCAGCAGCCCGATAGAGCGGGTGATGCACATTGACCTCGAAATAGAGCAGTGCGCCCGGCTTCATCACCCGCGCGATCTCGCGCAGGATCCGGCGCGGGTCCTCGGCATGGTCAACCACGTTGTCGCACAGCACCACATCGAAGGATGCGTCGGGGAAGGGCAGCAGTTCTCCCGGGGCGGCAATCGTCCGTACCCGGTTCTGCCAATCCGGCAGCATGGACCGATAGTGATCGGCCAACGGATCGACGCCCACGGCATCCCGGGTGCCGAAAAAGAAGATCAGCCCATGCGCGCCGCAGCCCACTTCGAGGACGCGGGCATCGTCGGGGATCGGCTTGATGGCATCCAGCCGGGCGCGGATCGCGGCGGATCGCTGCGCCATCCAGGCCATGACCCGCACCGCCGAGCGGCGCAGGCGGCTGGCCCGCGCCTGCTGGTAGGCCAGCTGCCGTTCGAGTGCCCGCGCGGCGCGTCGCTCGATGCCGCTCACGCCGCTATGCCGCTCAGGCGTTACGCCGCGCGAGCCATTCTTCCAGCCACTTGATCGTGTAATCGCCGTGGATGAAGTCCGGCTCGCTCATCAATGCCTGGTGCAGCGGGATGCTGGTCTTGACGCCGCTGATCACCATTTCTTCCAGCGCCCGCTTCAGCCGCATGATGCAGCCTTCGCGGGTGCGGCCCTTGACGATCAGCTTGGCGATCATCGAGTCATAATAGGGCGGGATCTTGTAGCCGGCGTAAAGCCCTGAATCGACGCGCACATTCATCCCGCCGGCCGGGTGATAGGCGCTGACCAGTCCGGGCGATGGCGCGAAAGTCCAGGGATCTTCGGCGTTGATCCGGCACTCGATCGAATGGCCGTTGAACTCTATGTCTTCCTGTTTCACCGACAGCGGCTTGCCATCGGCGATGCGGATCTGTTCGCGCACCAGGTCGACCCCGGTAATCGCCTCGGTGACCGGGTGTTCCACCTGCAGGCGGGTGTTCATTTCGATGAAATAGAACTCGCCGTTTTCCCACAGGAACTCGATCGTGCCCGCGCCGCGATAGCCCATGTCGGCCATGGCCTTGGCCACGATGCCGCCCATCCGCTCGCGCTCTTCCGGCGAGATCACGGGCGAGGGGGCCTCTTCGAGCACCTTCTGGTGGCGCCGCTGAAGCGAGCAGTCACGCTCGCCCAGGTGGATGGCATTGCCGTTGCCGTCGCCGAACACCTGGAATTCGATGTGGCGCGGATTGCCGAGGTACTTTTCGATATAGACCGTGGCATCGCCGAACGCGGCCTTGGCCTCGCTCCCGGCCTGCTGGATCAGCGTTTCCAGCTCTTCCGGGCCGTTGCAGACCTTCATGCCGCGCCCGCCGCCGCCCGACGCGGCCTTGATGATCACCGGATAGCCGGCGGCCTCGGCAATGGCCTTCGCTTCAGCAATATCGGAGACCGCGCCGTCCGAGCCTGGCACCAGCGGCAGACCCAGCGCGCCGGCGGTGCGCTTGGCCTCGATCTTGTCACCCATGGTGCGGATATGCTCGGGCTTGGGCCCGATCCAGGTGATGTCATGGGCTTCGACGATTTCGGCGAACTTGGCGTTTTCCGAGAGAAAGCCATAGCCCGGATGGATCGCGTCGGCGTGGGTGATCTCGGCGGCGGAAATGATCGCCGCGATGTTGAGATAGCTGTCCTTGGCGGCCGGCGGGCCGATGCAGACCGCATGATCGGCCAGCCGCACGTGCATGGCATCGGCATCGGCGGTGGAATGGACCGCCACCGTCTCGATCCCCATTTCGTGGGCGGCGCGATGGATGCGCAGGGCGATCTCGCCGCGATTGGCGATCAGGATGCGTTTGATTGCCATGGGTTGCGGCGCCTCAGGCGATGACCACCAGCGGCTGGTCGAATTCGACCGGCTGGGCATTTTCGACCAGCACCGCCGTCACCGTGCCGCCGCGCGGCGCGTGGATCGGGTTCATCACCTTCATCGCCTCGATGATCAGCAGGGTATCGCCTTCCTTCACGGTCTGGCCGACGCTGACGAAATTGGCGGCCCCAGGCTCAGGGGCGAGATAGCAGGTGCCGACCATCGGTGACTTGACCGCGTTGGGATCCATAGCTGGAGCCGGCGCAGGGGCAGGTGCGGCAGCTGCGGCGGCCGGGGCCGGAGCGGCGACCGGTGCAGGCGCCTGGTGAATGACCGGGGCGACGCTGCCGCCCCGCGAAACCTTGATCTTGCGCTCACCGTCCTCGACCTCGATCTCGGTCAGGCCAGTGTCGACGAGCAGTTCCGCCAGTTCGCGCACCAGCGCGGTATCGACGTTCATTCCGCTGCTGCGGGTGGTTGCCTTGCTTTCGGCCATGCGATCCTCGGCTCGTTGCATTGGCCCCCGCCTATGCGCGGGGCGGCAAGCCTAGGCAAGAGCCGAGATGCGTTTTTGAACGGCTGTCAGGGTGCCGGTGCCGGGGCGACGTCGCCGTTATCCTCGGTCGGCGGGGGCAGGGGATCGTCCTCCGTCACCATCGGTTCCGGCTCTTCGGGTTCCTCGGGCGCGGCGGCCGGGGCACTGGTGCCCTTGGCGATCGCCTCGGCCCGCTGGGCGGCAGCTTCGGCCCGTGCGGCGGCGGCTTCGGCCTGGACCAGCTTGTCCGTCACCTCGCCTTCGGGATTGCTGCAGCCCGCCAGGGTGCCAACCAGCAGCACGCCGGCCAGCAGCAGGGGTTTGGCGAGAAATCCGGACTGCACGTGCATCAACCTCCTGGCCCGCCGACCCAACCGAATCCGGCAGGCGGGCCATTCCTCATAGCGACCAAAGATTACCCGAAAATAACCGTGTTGATCGGCATCACCGGTCCGCCCCCGCGATCTTGCCCCACTGGCGCGCGGCGGTGTAACCGAGATAGCCGGTGCCGAAGAGCGCATAGAGCGCCTCGGGCAGGGCCGAAAGATAGGCGGTCATCCCTGCCGCGATGGCCTGGGCGGTGTCCGGGCGAAAGGCCGCGACCAGCCCCATCGGCAGCGACCACAGCAGCAGGACGTACATGACATAGAGAAAGCTGGGCCGGGCGCGGCTGGTCCAGGGATCGCGAGAATTGGCTTCGGCGACGATGGCAGAGAGGCGCGCCTCGATCTCGGCGAGGGCCTGCGAACCCTGCAATTGCAGCAGTTCCAGCTTCGCCTTGTCGCGGGCGGTCTTGTCGGGGATGACCTTGTCGATCAGGCTGGCGATCGGGCCGATCAGCGTTTCAAGCAGGGGCATGGCCTGGCTCCTTTGCGGGTGAAAGAAGCCAAGCCAGATAACCGAATTCGGTGAAGTAGGAAAATGTCCGCCGACATCCCGTGATGTCGGCGGACCAGGGTCAGTCGCTGCTCGACTGGTGAGGAGAGGCTTAGAAGCGGTAGCTGAGGCCGCCGCTGATCACCCAGGGGTCAAGCTTGTGCTTGGTCTGCAGGGCCACGGTATTCCCGGCAAAGAAGCGGGCCGTGGTGCCCACGAAGTACCGCTTGGCATCAAGGCTGAAGCCCAGGCCCTTGTCGTTCAGCGGGATGTCCATCCCGGCCTGCAGGGCCAGCCCGAACTCGTTCGAAAGGTCGACACGGGTGGCGCCCAGCGTGGCGGCACTGGCGCCGACGCCTTCGCTGAAGATGAAGAAGTGAGCCGGACCGGCGCCGATATAGGGCTTAACGCCGCCCAGGTCGAAATGGTACTTCAGCGTGACGGTGGCGGGCAGGATGATCGCGTCGTTGACCAGGCTGGCCCCGGCCAGCGCGCCGCTGCCGGTCACGTCGTGCGGGGTAACGCAGCAGATCGTCTCGATCGAGATGTTGTCCGACAGGAAATACTCGATGGCCAGGGTCGGCACGACCGAATCGCTGGCGCGGCTGTCGCTGCCGGCCGGAGCGCCGACCAGGTTGGTCTGCACCTGGGTGATTTCGCCGTTGGGCAGCACGCCGGTGGCGAAGGCCTTGACCTGGATGCTGCCTTCATTGTTGCCGGCATAGGCCGGGGTCGAAAGCGCGAGCGCCATCATTGCGGCAGCCGAAGCCGCGGAACGCTTGATCATGGGAGGGATCTTTCGTGAGGAGCGAGCCGGTGCCATGGCACCGGCGTCAGAAGCGGAAATGCAGAAGGACAGGCGGCCGCCCCGGGGAAGGGGGAGGGACTGGGGCGACCGCCTGCCGCAGCCCTGTTACGAAGCCGTATAGGGCAGCGAGGAGTGATGCAGGACGATGCGCAGGTTGCCATCGGCGCCGCGGACATAGCCCCAGGTCTTGTCAACGCGGGTCATCGCGCCCTTGGCATCCCACATCGTGACATTGCCCATCGAGATCGCGGTGTTGCCGGTGATCACCACGCCGGCGTTCTGCGATTCGCACTTGCGCCAGCTCTTCAGGGCAAAGCCGGTGTCCTTGGGATAGGTCGTGTCACCGCCCACGAAGTAGGCCAGCGCGCCGTCGCGGGTGGTGCGGAAGGTCTGCGGTGCGACAGTCAGGGTCGGCTTGAACAGCACCGGACCCATGTTGTAGCCATAGGCGCTGTCGATGACGGTTTCGGCCAGCTTCTTGGCGGCGGCGTGACCCTTGGTGTCATGCTCGGTCGAGATGGCGACCAGCGCACCGCACCAGGCCTTCTGCGCGGCGTCGACTTCAGCTTGGGTGATCGGGGCGTAAGTCGCCTTGGCACCGCCGTGATCGTGGGCCAGCGCCGGGGTGGCGATTACCGCCGCGGCCAGCGCGACGTGCTTGAGCTTGAAGGTCTTCATCGATTGCGCTCCGTATCTGGTTGCGTCTGTCTGTTTCGGCGAACCCGGAGGAGCGTGTTCCGCTGCCCCGATCGTCAGCGAGCGAGATACGGCGATGACCGATGGACCGGAATCGGCCAACTGGCTGGCTGATCGGCCTAGGCCACCTGGCCTATGCAGCATTCGTCGGGGCGGCTACATGAGCGAGCGATGATTTCCGCCTCATCCATGCTGCCTGCCGAGATCGAAACGGTCGCCGAACTGCGCGAGCTTTATCGCGCGGCGGAATCGCGCGCGGCGCGGCTCAGGCTGCTCTCGGCCGGAGGGCACGCGCTGGCCCTGGCCGAACCGGATACGATCTGGACCGTGGTGCAGGACTGCGCGGAACGGCTGGCCTATTTCCTTGGCCACACCCGGGCCGAAGTCAGCCGCGAGGGCCATGGGCTGCCGATCCCCCGACCGGGCCAGGACGGAGCCGTGCTGGGGCGGATCGCGATCGGATCGCTGGCCGGGCTGGAAGACATTGTCGACGGCGAAGACCGCGAGGCGGCGCGGCTGCTGATTGAACTGATCGGGGTCGCGCTGGACCGCGTGAACCGCGAGGAGGAGCGGACCCGCATCCTGGGTGCCCTGCGCGAGCGCGAACAGCGGCTTGAGTGGTTGGTGGGCCGGATCTTTTCCGCGCAAGAGGACGAGCGCCGCCGCGTTTCGCAGGAATTGCACGATGGCGTGGCGCAGACCGCCACCGCCTTGCTGCGCTTGCTGGAAGGCAGCAGCGCGGCCGGTCTTTCGGACCTGCCCGGCGTGGAACGGGCGCGGCTGGCCGGGATCGCCCGCGATCTGGTGCGCGAACTGCGCGCGATCATCGGCGGGCTGCGGCCTACCCTGCTGGATGACCTGGGGCTGGAAGCGGCCCTGCGCGCCCTGGGCGAGACGCTGGAGCAGGATGGCTTCACCGTGGCCGTGACCTTGCCCGAGGCGGCGCTCGACTGGCCGACCCATGCGGAAAGCGCGCTGTTCCGGGTGGCGCAGGAGGCCGTCGCCAATATCCGCAAGCATGCCGGTGGCCCTTGCCGGGTGGAGATTACCCTCTCCGCCGATACTGTGACCCGAACCTTGACCGTGCGTGATTTCGGTGCCGGGCCGGGCAGTGCGAAGCAAGCCGTGGAAACCGACGTCAGCGGCAACCATGTCGGCATCGACGTGATGCGCGAACGCATGGCGGCCATTGGCGGGCGGCTCGACTGGCACGGCGGCGGCGATGGCGTGGCGGTCATCGCCACTCTGCCGGGCGCGGCCTGATCATGACTGCGCCGCGCATCCTGATCGTCGATGACCATGCGCTGGCCCGCGAAGGGTTGCGCGCGGTGCTGGTGGCAGGCGGGCTGGACGTGGTCGGTGTGGCGGGCGATGGCGAAAGCGCGGTCGCTCTGGCGCGCGATCTGGTGCCTGACCTGGTCCTGATGGACGTGCGCCTGGGGCCGGGTATCGACGGCCTCGAAGCGACCCGGCGGATCGTTGCCCTCGGCCAGCCGACGCGGATCCTGATGCTGACGCTTCACGACATGAGCGGCTATGTCCGCGAGGCGCTGGCCGCCGGGGCGGCGGGCTATGTCCTGAAGGATACCGCGATCGACGATCTGCGTGCCGCCATTGCCCAGGTCATGGCGGGACAGCCGGCCTTCCCGCTGGAACTGGTCAGTGCCGCGCTGCGCGAACCGCCAGCCAGCTCCGGCGACGGGCAGGCGATCGCGGCCCTGACCGCGCGGGAGCGCGGCGTGCTCGATTGCATCGTCCAGGGCATGACCAACAAGCAGATCGCCCGGACGCTCGATATCAGCCCGGCAACGGTCAAGGCTCATGTCGAGCGGATCATCGGCAAGCTGGGCGTGGCCGATCGCACCCAGGCCGCAGTGCTGGCGGCCCGCGAACTGTCGGGCGGGGCGGGCTGATGGCGCGCGGCGCTGCCAATCCGCTCAACCGGTTCTGGGCCGACCGTCCGCTGGCCCTCAAGGGCCTGGTGGTGGTGGCCTTGCCGCTTGCCATCCTGTTTGGCGCGCTGGTGCTGCTTTATCTGGCCAGTGTGGCGGAATCACGGGCGGAAGACGATGTGCGGCGCGCCTTCGCGATCCAGCGCGATACCTACCAGGTTCATGCCCTGCTGGCCGAAGCGGCGGCCGGTGCGCGCGGCTATGCCCTGACCGGGCAGGAGCGGTTTCTCGAACCCTATCGCAAGGCCGAGGCGAACCTGCCGCAGACCATGGTGCGGCTCGACGGAGAAATCCGCGATCCGGAAGTGCGACAGCGGTTCGAACGGATTCGCGGCCTGACCACCCGCAAGCGTGAAGGCCTGGCCCGGATCGTCGAACTGTCGCAGGGCGGGGCTGCCAATGCGGCGCTGATCGGCGAGGCACTGTCTGCCAACAAGGTCGTGCTCGATGCCATGCGGGCCGAGATCGACGCGATCCAGCTGCGCGAGAATGTGCTGCTCAACCAGCGGCGCGAGCGCGTGGAGCAGGTGCGCGACCGGTTCCTGATGCTGACCGCGATCAGCGCCGTTGTCGGCCTGCTGGGGAGCCTGGCGGCTGTCTACCTGTTCTCCACCGGCATCGTCCGCCGGGTCCGCACGCTGGAAGACAACGCCGAGCGCCTGGCCGAGGGCGAGGCCTTGCTGCCCCATTCCGATGATGCGGACGAGATTGGCCGGCTGGCGCACCGGCTCGCCCGGGCCAGCGCCCTGCTGCGCGGCCGCGAGCAGGCGCTGCGAGAGAGCGAGGAGCGCTTCCGTCTGGTGATCGACCGGGTGCGCGATTACGGCATCTTCACGCTCGACACCAATGGTGTCGTGACCAGCTGGAACCCCGGGGCGGAGCGGATCAAGGGCTGGCAGGCCCAGGAGATCCTGGGGCATCATTTCAGCCGGTTCTATCCCGACGAGACACGCGGCTTCCTGCCCGCCGCCATGCTCGACCGGGCCCGCCAGAACGGCACGGCCGAGGACGAGGGCTGGCGGGTGCGCAAGGACGGCAGCCTGTTCTGGGCCAACGTCGTCATCACCGCGCTGCGCGATGAGCACGGCGCCTTGCGCGGCTTTGCCAAGATCACCCGCGACATGACCGAGCGCCGCAGGAGCGAGGAAGCGCTGCGCGTGGCCCGCGAGGAAGCGATCGCGGCGAACCTGGCCAAGAGCGAGTTCCTCTCGCGTACCAGCCACGAACTGCGCACGCCGATGAGCGCGATCCTTGGTTTCGGGCAATTGCTGGAACTGGACGAGGACCAGTTCGCCGAGCAGCACCGCGCCGCGATCACCCAGATCATGAAGGCCGGGCGGCACCTCCTGTCGCTGATCAACGACCTGCTCGACATATCGAGCATCGAGGCGGGCGGTACCCAGCTGTCGATCGAGCCGCTCGACATGGGCGAGGTGCTGGGTGAGGTCCATGGACTGGCCGCGCCGATCGTCGCCAGCGCCGGGCTGAAATTCGAACTGGACGCGCCGGCGAAGAAGCTGATCGCCCATGCCGATCGCCGCCGGGTGATCCAGGTGATGCTGAACCTCATCGCCAATGCCGCCAAGTACCATGGCAGTGGCTCTTGTGTGCGCCTGAAGTGCCGCTCTGATGGCGCTGCAATCCGCATCGAGGTGGAGGACGATGGTGACGGGGTCGATCCCGCCGCCGTCTCGCGCCTGTTCACCCCGTTCGACCGGCTCGGCCAGCAGAACCGCACCCGGCTGGAGGGGACCGGACTCGGCCTCGCCCTGTCGCAGAAGCTGGTCGAATCGATGGGCGGCGCGATTGGCTATGCCGCTCCCGCCAAGGGCGCGCGGTTCTGGTTCACCATTCCCGCCCTGGCCGAACCGCGCGCCGCCCCCGAAACCGCGCCACCTTCGATGATGGACCCCGCATGACCAGCCTAGTCAGTGCCGCCGAAATCCTCACTCGCCGGATCTTGGTGATCGACGACGAGGAGCCCAACGTGCTCCTCCTCGCCTCGGTGCTGGAACGCGAAGGCTATCGTGACATCCACTGCGTGACCGATCCGAAAAAGGCGCTCGATGCCTATGTTTCGCTCGCCCCGGATATCGTGCTGCTGGACCTGATGATGCCCGAAGTGGACGGATTCCAGTTGCTCGAGGCCTTCAAGCGGCATGACCGGCCCGACGAGTTTCGTCCGGTGCTGGTGCTGACAGCCGATGCCACGCTCCAGGCCCGCCGCCGCGCGCTGGCTGTCGGCGCCAAGGATTTCGTGGTCAAGCCTTTCGACGTGATCGAAGTGGCGCTGCGCATCTCCAACCTGCTGGAGACGCGGATCCTCTATCAGCGGCTGCGCGCCTGACGGCTGCGTACGGTCCCGAACCCCTCGAAAGCTTGGAAAATTGGTCGGGACGAGAGGATTCGAACCTCCGACCCCCACACCCCCAGTGTGATGCGCTACCAGGCTGCGCTACGTCCCGACCGGTTCCGACCCGCGCACAGGCGGGCTTGGGAAGCGCGCCTATAGGCAGGGTGTGGCATGATGGCAAGCATCCACACGCAAACTTGCCGCCGGGGGTTGAACCCTTGCGGGCAAGCGCCATTTGCTGCCGGGTGCGAGGGGCGGGCCGCGTTGCCTTAAGGGTGGCTTGCTGCTAGTCGCGCGCAATTGCGCCGCCGGGCGCGCCGCGCCGCGGTCAATGCAGCGCGACGCAGATCGTCGGCGGGGGTTACATTTCAGGCACGAAAGCACATTTTCGCCATGGACACTTCGCTTCTTCCCCTTCTTGCCGCGGCCTCAGCCGGCGGCGAACCGCCGGTATGGCTGCAGTTCTTGCCGCTGGTGGCCATGATCGTCATCTTCTGGTTCCTGATCCTGCGCCCCCAGATGCGCCGCCAGAAGGAGCATCAGGCCAAGATCGGCGGGATCAAGAAGGGTGACCAGGTGCTGACCGGCGGTGGCCTGGTCGGCAAGGTGCTGAAGGTCGACGAACACTACGCCGAGCTTGAGCTGGGCCAGAACATCAAGGTCAAGGCGCTCAAGTCTACGATCGCCGACGTGATCCCGCCCGGCGGCACCGCGGCAAACGACTGATTTTCAGCCCATCCCTGATCCCGCGCTAGGCAGGTAACTATGCTCGATTTTCCTCGTTGGAAGCAGCTGTGGCTGTGGTCCATCACATTGCTGGCCTGCCTTGCAGCCTTGCCTTCGCTGCTGTCGGTGGGCGGCGTGTCGTTGCCGCAAAGCCTGCCCAGCCCGATGATCAACCTCGGGCTCGACCTTGCCGGGGGCAGCCACATCCTGCTTGAGGCCAACCCCGAGCAGGTCAAGCGCCAGCGGCTCGAGACGATGGAAGAAGACGTTCGCGCCCGGATGCGCAACGCCGACAAACCGATCCGGATCGGGGAAGTCTCGACCAAGGATGGCACCGTCAGTTTCATGGTAGCCGATCCTGGGCAGGTGGATGCCGCCCGCGAGGAGCTGCAGACGCTCACCAGCGGTGCGCAGCTGACCGGCCAGCGTGACTGGGACCTGCAGGTGCTGGATGGCAACCGCATTGTCCTCAAGCCGACCCAGGCCGGGATCGACCTCGCGATCAGCCAGGCGATGGATACCGCCACCGAAGTGGTCCGCAAGCGCATCGACGCGCTTGGCACGCGCGAACCGACGATCATCCGCCAGGGCGATAACCGGATTGTGGTGCAGGTGCCGGGCCTCAAGGATCCGGCCGCCTTGAAGAACCTGCTTGGCCAGACCGCCAAGCTCGAATTCAAGCTCGTCGACAGTCTGGCGCTGCCCAGCGATGTGGCCCAGGGCATTGCCCCGCCGGGCTCGGAAATCGTGCCGCTCGTGGCCGATCCGCGGACCGGCCAGACCGGCGGCGCAATCGCCGTGAAGCGGCTGGGCGGGATCAAGGGTGATCGGCTGACCAATGCCCAGCAGGCCTTTGACCAGCAGACCAACGAACCCGTTGTAACAATCACCTTCGATCAGCAGGGCGGGGCCAAGTTCGCCAAGCTGACGACCGACAACGTTGGCAAGCCCTTCGCGATCATCCTCGATGGCAAGGTGCTGTCATCGCCCGTGATCAATGAACCGATCATCGGCGGCACGGCCCGCATTTCGGGCAGCTTCACCGTCGAAAGTGCCAACCAGTTGGCGATCGCCCTGCGGTCCGGCGCACTGCCGGTGGACCTCAAGGTGGTCGAGGAGCGTTCGGTCGGGCCCGATCTCGGTGCGGATTCGATCGAGAAGGGCATGATCGCTTTTGGCGCCGGCACCATTGCGCTGATGCTGTTCATGCTGATCACCTATGGCCGCTTCGGGTTCTACACCAATGCCGCGCTGATCCTGAACACGCTGATGATCCTGGGGATCATGGCGATCATGAACACCACGCTGACCCTGCCCGGGATTGCCGGCTTCGTGCTGACGATCGGTGCGGCGGTCGACGCCAACGTGCTGATCAACGAACGCATCCGCGAAGAGCGGGCGCGCGGACGCAAGGTGATCCAGGCGGTTGAGATGGGTTATACCGAAGCCAGCCGCGCGATTTTCGACGCCAATATCACCAATGTGATCGCGGCCACCCTGATGTTCCTGTTCGGCTCTGGTCCGGTCCGCGGTTTCGCGATCGTGCTGATGATCGGGATCGCGACCTCGGTGTTCACTGCCGTCACTCTGACCCGCATGTGGGTGGTCGGCTGGCTGCGCAAGGCGCGGCCGAGCGAACTGGTGCTGTAAGGAACGAAACCGATGAAACTGCTCAAGCTTGTTCCCGATAACACCAACATTCGCTTCCTGCGCTGGAGCACGCCGTTCTATATCATCAGCATCCTGCTGATCCTGGCGTCATGGGGCATGGTGCTGACCAAGGGGCTGAACCTGGGGGTCGATTTCGTCGGCGGCCAGATGATCCGCGTCACCTTTGAGAAGACGGCCGAGGCGCCGGTCGCCGAACTGCGTGAAACGGTCGGTCGGCTTGGCTATGGCGAGCCGATCATCCAGCAGTTCGGCAAGCCGAACGAGGTGTCCATCCGGATGAAACTGCCCGAAGGATCGGAGCAGAATGCCGATCTGGCCGACCAGATGGCGCGCAAGATCACTGCCTCGATCAAGACCGGCCATCCCGATGCGCGGATCGACGGGGTGGATTCGGTGTCCGGCAAGGTTTCAGGCGAATTGTTCAAAACCGGTATGCAGGCCCTGATTGCGGCCGTAATCGCGATCTCGATCTACATCTGGGTGCGCTTCGAATGGCAGTTCGGGGTAGGGGCGCTGTTTGCGCTGGTTCACGACGTGTCGCTGACCCTGGGCCTGTTCGCCGTGACGCAAATGGAATTCGATCTCAATATCGTTGCCGCGATCCTGACGCTGATCGGCTATTCGCTGAACGATACCATCGTGGTCTATGACCGGATCCGCGAGAACATGAAGAAGTATCGCCGGATGCCGATGTCCGAATTGCTCGACCTGTCGGTCAACGAAACGCTTAGCCGCACGATCGTTACCTCGCTGTCGGTGCTGATCACGCTGGTGGCGCTGCTGGCACTGGGGCCGAACGTGATCTTCGGCTTCACGGCCGCGATTACGCTCGGGATCTTCGTCGGGACCTACAGCTCGGTCTATATGGCCGCGCCGATCCTGATCTGGCTCAAGGTCAATCCGGCCAGCTTCGTGCCCGTGGAAACCGACATCGAACGCCAGGAACGGCTGGCGCGCGAAAAGGCCTAAGCGGCAGCCAACCGCCGCCAATGCGCGACCAGCGCGGCGGCGTTGGCCTGCCAGCTCATCCCGGCCACCGCGGCCTGGACGGTTTCCCGCGCGGGCGGGGCTGACAGGATTTCGCGCACTGCCGCGGCAATTGCCGGGCCTTCGCGCGGAACCAGCCGCCCCACCGCAGGATCGGTGATCAGTTCCCGCGCGCCGGGGATGGGTGTGGTGACGACCGGTGTGCCACAGGCCAGCGCCTCGACCCAGGCATTGGCCAGTCCTTCGCTCGCGGTTGGCAGGACAAGGATGTCGGCGGCATTGAGCACGACCGGCAGTTCACCATGCGGCACCGCACCCAGGAACCGGACCCGCTCCGCCAGGCCCAGCCGATCGGCGAGGCTGCGCAACATCGCTTCATCCTCTCCCTGACCCGCCAATAGCAGGATGGCATCAGGCAGGTCAGCCAATGCCTCGATCGCATGGCGCTGCCCTTTGCGCGGGATGAGTGCGCCGACCGTCGCCAGCACCGTGCTGTTGCACGGCAAGCCCAGCTGGTTGCGGCACATGCGGGGATTGTAGGGGCGAAACAGGTCGGCATCGAGGCCGGTGCGGTGAATGCCGATCTTTTCGCGCGGAATGCCCAGTGCAGCCATTTCATCGGCGAGGCCCTCGGCCACGGCGAGCAGGCCGGTCGCACGCTGCCCGGCGGTCAGGACCTGGGTGGCCGTCGCCTTGTGGTGACCCCAATGGTGAATATCCGCGCCGCGCGCCTTGATCGAAACCGGCAGCTTGAGCGCCTCCGCGATCAGGACCGCTGCCAGGCCGTCAGGATGAAAGAACTGCGCGTCGATCAGATCGAACGGCTCCCGGGCGTGCAGGCGGCTCGCCAGCGGCAGCACCGCCCGCACAATCGCCCCGGCTTTGAACCGCGCGCCGATTGATGGAAGCAGCCTGAACCGGGGGCGGAGTACCCGGACTTTGCCGCGCTGCTCCTGTTCGGGCAGATCGCGCAGGGCGCGGTAGCGCCGATGCAGCGAAAGCGGGAAGGGCGGGAGGCCGAGCGGACTGACAAGGGTCAGGTCGACATCGCCCCGCATCGCTACCGCCTGCATCTGACGCTCGACAAATACGCCAAAGTTTGGCGCAAGATCGTGCGGATAGAGCGTGCTGATGGAGAGAACGCGCAAAGGGCGGTCGGGCTGCCCGGTCACAGCTTGCGGACCAGCATCTCGGTCACGGCGATCCAGGCCGGGTTCTCGATCACCACCTGGCGGCTGCCGGGGCCGGGTGGCAGGATGGCAATGCGGTGTTCGTCGCGGTCGATCAGCCGGCCAAAGGCAAAGCGCCCGCCGGATCGGGGGGCCAGGACATCGCGGTTCAGCAGGCGCGCGCCCTGGTCAGGTGCATGCTGGCGCAGCCAGACCTGATCCCCGGCGCGATAATCGCCGGCGCTGGCATCGATGGCGAGGGCAATCAGCGGAGCATCGCCGCCCAGCGCGGAGGGCAGAATGGCATCGCGCGGAGCGGGCAGGGCTTCGGCCCCGTTCTCGGTAAAGCGCGCGACATAGCGCGGTTGCTCGGCCTCCTCACCGCGCACCAGCAGCTCCGGTTCCACCTCCAGCGCGGCGGCGATGCGGTTCATCCAGGTGAGCGACAACTGGCGCATGCCTGTTTCGAGCCGGCCGATGGTCTGGGCGGTGGTGGGCGGGGAACAGCGTTCGGCCACATCGGCCAGGGTCAGGCCCTTTTCCTTGCGGATATCGCGGATGCGGTTGATCACCGGCAGACCTTTCTAACCATATTGGTTTTTCGGCTTTCCTACAGATCAACCCATTTGGCAAGGCGCGATTCCGGCCTGACGAGGGGAGCAGATATGAAGCGACAGCTTGCCGAACGCGAACTGGGCAGCGATGGGCCAATGACCAACGGACCGCGCGCCGGTCGGCGGCGCGTAACCGTCAATCTTGCCGAAAGCCCGCTGACCTGGCTCCATGCGCGCGGGCACCTGAGCGATGCCCAGTTGGCTGCGGGAGAGTGCCTGCGCCGCGATTACGAGCGCGGTCAGTTGGGGGCTGGCGTAACTATGCGCTGGGACGTTGTCCATGTTGTCCACCGTGGGGGCGAACGCGGCCTGCACCTGACCGAGCGGCAACTGGCCGCGCGTGACCGTTTCAACGGCGCACTGGCCATGGCGGGCCGGGACCTTAGCGATATCCTGTGGCGGGTGGTCTGCGCCGGGGAAAGTCTGGCAAATGCCGAGCGCGCGCTGGCCTGGCCGGCGCGCAGTGGCAAGCTGGTGCTGCGCATCGCACTGGACCGGGTGGCGGGGTACTACCGGATCGGGTGATGGAATGGCGGCAGCGCGACTTGTTGCGGCATTGCCTGCGGGGTATCTGAAACGGGCTGGCGGGTCAGGGAGAGGGAGCTTGGAGGATCAGGGCAGGATTGATCCCTCGCGAAGGGCGGCACGGATCGGGGCCGTGGCAGGAGGGCTGCTCACCCTGCCTCTCCTGTTCCTGGCATTTCTCTCGAGTGGCGGAGGACACGGCGATTACCTGTTCGCCAGGGCCCTGTTTCCCGTGCCCATGCTCCTGACCTTCAATGCTGTCATAAACCCGCTGTCGCTGATCGCCGCGTTAGCCCAGTTTCCGGTTTATGGCTGGATCACTGGCCGCGCCCTGGCAAAGTCCGAAGTGCAGGGCCCGGTCGCAATCCTGGCCTTGCACGTGCTTGCCGTTATTGCCTGTTTTTCGGGATTGTTGCCGAACTTTTCCTGATGCGAGGCATCAGCCTTCGACCAGTTCGGCCAGTTCCAGCCAGCGTTCCTCGGCGGCGTCCTTCTCGGCGCGGGCGGCGTCGATGGCCTTGGTCAGGGCGGCGAACCTTGCCGGATCGCGGGTGTAGAGCGCAGGGTCGGCCAGCGCCGCCTCGTCCCGCGCAATCTGGGCCAGCAGTTCCTCGATCCGGCCGGGCAGCAGGTCGTAATCGCGCTGGTCCTTGTAAGAGAGCTTGGCCTTCTTCGGCGGTGGCGGCGGGGCGGGCGGTGCAACCGCCGCGGCGGGCTTGGCCGACCTAGCCGCGGCGACCCGCTGGGTCCGCTGCTTTTGCCAGTCGGCATAACCGCCGGCCACGACATCGACCTTGCCGCTGCCATCAAGGCCAAGCGTAATGGTCACCGTCCGGTCGAGGAAGTCGCGGTCATGGCTGACGATCAGGACAGTGCCGTCATAATCCGCGATCACTTCCTGAAGCAGGTCGAGCGTTTCGAGATCGAGATCGTTGGTCGGTTCGTCCAGCACCAGCAGGTTCGACATCCGGGCGAATTCGCGGGCCAGCAAGAGCCGGCTGCGTTCGCCACCCGAAAGGGTGCCAACCCGGGCATCGACCAGCCCGGGATCGAACAGGAAGTCCTTGAGGTAACCCTGGATATGCTTGCGAACCCCGCGTACGTCGATCCAGTCGCCGCCTTCGGCCAGCACGTCGCGCACGCGCTTCTCAGGAGCGAGCAGGCTGCGCTGCTGGTCGATCATCACCCCGTGCAGTGTCTTGGCGAGCGTGACGGTGCCATCGTCGGGCGCCAGTTCTCCCGTCAAGAGCTTGAGGAGCGTGGTCTTGCCCGAACCGTTCGCACCGACCAGGCCGATCCGGTCCCCCCGCTGGATGCGCAGCGAGAAATCCTTGATGATCGTCCGTTCGCCAAACCGCTTGGTCACCTTGTCGGCCACGATGACCGACTTGGTCTTCACGTCGTCGGCCACCAGCTTCATCTTGGCGGCGCCCTGGGGGTTGAGCATGGCGGCGCGCTGAGCCCGCATCTCCCACAGCTTCTCAAGCCGGCCCTGGTTGCGCTTGCGCCGGGCCGTGACGCCGCGTTCCAGCCAGTGCGCCTCGATCTTCAGCTTGGCATCCAGCTTCTCGGCAGCGCGGGCTTCCTCGGAATAGACCTGCTCCATCCAGGCCTCATAGCCGCCAAAGCCGATCTCCTTGCGGCGCAGCGATCCCCGGTCGAGCCAGATCGTCGCCCTGGTCAGTCGTTCGAGGAAGGTGCGGTCGTGGCTGATCACCACGAAGGCACCCTTGTAGCGACCCAGCCAGTCTTCCAGCCAATCAATCGCGGCGAGGTCCAGGTGGTTGGTCGGCTCGTCAAGAAGGAGCAGGTCGGGATCAGAGGCCAGCGCGCGGGCCAGCGCAGCCCGGCGGCGCTCGCCGCCGCTGGCACTGTCGGCCTTGCGGCTCATGTCGATGCCCAGCTGCCCGGCGATCGCTTCCACCTCGTGCCGGGGCGGGGCGTCGGCACCGTGCAGGGCAAAGTCCATCAGCGTATCGTAGCCGGTGAAGAAGGGGTCCTGCTCCAGCGTCACGATCTTCGTGCCGGGCTGGATCGAGCGCTTGCCCTTGTCCGCCTCGATCTCGCCCGAGATCAGCCGCAGCAGCGTCGTCTTGCCCGCACCGTTGCGGCCGATCAGAGCCAGCCGGTCGCGCGGGCCGATGTGGAGATCGAGATCGCGGAACAGCCAGCCGGAGCCCTGCTGAAGGCTGAGTTCTTCCCAGCTGAGGATCGGTGCCTGTGCCATGATCCGCGGCCCCTAGGCAGGCCCAACCGCATTGACAAGCCCAAGCGCGTTGACAAGCATCGCCGCGCGGGGCCACAGGAACGATCCATGCGGACAGTCTGGCTCAACGGCGAATTTCTCCCTGAAACCGAAGCACGCGTGCCGATCTTCGATCGCGGCCTGCTCTTTGGCCAGGGGGTCTATGAAGTGACCCCGGTGATCGACGGCCGGTTCTGCAACTGGGCGCACCATACGGCCCGGCTGGCCCGCTCAATGGCATTGGCCCGGATCGCCGACGATACCGACTGGCCCAGCGTGCTGAGCGGCCTGATTGAACGAAACCAGCTGACCGAAGGGCGGATCTACCTGCAGGTCACGGGCGGTGCCCCGGCCGATCGCGACTTTCTCTCGCCGCGCGATCCCGTTGCGCCCACTCGCTTTGCCTTCACCCAGGCCGCTGCAGTCGTGGACCAGCCGAAGGCGCGGGAAGGGTTGAGAGTAATCCTGCACCCCGAAGGCCGCTGGGCACTGCGCCAGGCCAAGACCACCCAACTGCTTTATGCCGTGCTGGCCAAGGAAACCGCGCGCGAGGCCGGGGCGGATGATGCCTGGCTGGTCGATGACGGGTTCATCACCGAAGCGACCAGCGCCAACGCCCATATCATCGATGCGCGCGGCGTGCTGGTCTCGCATCCGGTCGAACATGGCGTGCTGCCTGGCGTGACGCGCCTGTCCGTCCTGCCCATCGCTCGCGAGATGGGGCTGACGGTCGAAGAGCGCGCCTTCTCGGTCGAGGAACTGTTTGCCGCCCGCGAAGCCTTTGTTTCCAGCGCCAGCGCCCTGGTGCTGCCCGTGGTGGAGGTTGATGGCAAGCCGATCGGCAATGGCGGTCCGGGCACGCTGACCAGTGAACTGCGCCGTCGCTATGTCGAACGGCTACGTACTGTCTGATCCATTCACGGACCGTTCAATCCCGCCAGTCTAGGTCGCCCGACATGATCCGCAGTCTGATTGCCTTTGCCCTTGTAGCCGCGACACCCTTCGCACCTGCGCTGGCCAGCCAGGGGGATGAGGCCGGCATGGCCCGCAAGGACCTGCGTGCCGGCAACGTCCGTCCGCTGCGCGAGATCGAGCGAAGGGTGCTGCCGATGATGCCGGGCGCGCAGTATCTTGGTCCGGAATACGACCCGGCCTCGCTGACCTATCGGCTGAAGTTCATTCGGGACGGCCGGGTGCTGTTCATCGATGTCGATGCCCGCACCGGCGAGGTCATCCGGCAGTCGCGCTGAGGCTCGGCAGGGTGGCTTGACGGCCATGTCGGCCCGCCGCAAAACGTGGGCCAGTAACGGGGAATTGTGAAATGCGTATCCTGATCGTCGAGGACGAACCGACCCTCGGCAAGCAGCTCAAGTCAACGCTCGAGGCCCATGGCTACGCGGTGGACCTGTCCACTGATGGCGAGGACGGGCACTTCATGGGCTCGACCGAGGAATACGACGCCGTGATCCTCGATCTTGGTCTGCCCGAGATCGACGGGCTTACCGTGCTGGGCATGTGGCGCAAGGAAGGCCGCAAGTTCCCGGTGCTGGTGCTGACCGCCCGCGATAGCTGGTCGGACAAGGTCGCCGGCCTTGACGCCGGGGCTGACGATTACCTCGCCAAGCCCTTCCAGACCGAGGAACTGATCGCCCGCCTGCGCGCGCTGATCCGTCGTGCCTCTGGCAATACCTCCAGCGAGCTGACCGCCGGTGACGTGCGACTGGATACGCGTTCGGGCCGGGTCACGCTGAATGGCGAGCCGGTGAAGCTGACCGCGCAGGAATACAAGCTGCTGTCCTATCTGCTCCATCACAAGGGCAAGGTCGTCAGCCGCACCGAATTGATCGAACACATCTACGATCAGGATTTCGACCGCGATTCGAATACGATCGAGGTTTTCGTCACCCGCATCCGCAAGAAGCTGGGCGCCGATGTGATCACCACGATCCGTGGGCTGGGCTACAGCCTCGACGATCCGGCCGAGGGTGGCCGCGGCTAAGCTGTAATGCGTGCGGCCGAACTTCCGGCCCGAGCCGCCGTGCATACCGGCTCGCTCTCGCGCCGGATGCTGATCATCGCGGCGGGGTGGATTGTGATCCTGCTATCGTTGGGCGGTTTCGCGCTTGATCGGACCCTGACCGGGCTGGTCAGTCGCAATTTCGACGAGCAGCTCGAAAACGTGATGAATGCAATGATCGCCTCGGCGGAAATCGGTCCGGATGGCGAAGTGTTCTTCAACCGCCCGCTCGGCGACCAGCGCTTCCTGGAACCGAACAGTGGTCGTTACTGGCTTGTAACCGGCAAGGGGCACGAGAACTTCCCCTCGCGATCCCTGTGGGACAAGGGGTTGGAGCTGAAGGGCAACCACTTTGACAAGGCCCCGCATCTTTATGACAACTTCCAGTTTGCCGATGAACCGTTGCGGGTGATCGAGCGGTCGGTGATCCTGCCGGACAGCGAAACGCGCTGGCAGTTCGCCGTGGCGGCTTCGCGCAAGGACCTGGACCAGCAGATCAATCGCATCCGCTCGATCCTGGTGTGGAGCTTCCTCGTCCTCGGTCTCGGGTTGTTCGGCATGGCCGTGTTGCAGACCTGGTATGGCCTGGGGCCGCTGCGCCGGGTGCGGCTGGCGATCCAGCACCTGCGCGAAACCGGGCAGAGCCGCCTGATCGAGCCACTGCCGCTGGAAGTGCAACCGCTGGTGCAGGAACTGAACGCCCTGCTCGACCACTCGGAGAAGCAGGCGGAAGAGGCGCGCACCCATGCCGGCAACCTGGCCCATGCACTCAAGACGCCGCTGACCGTGGTAATGAACGCGGCCACCGCCAAGGCTCCGGATCTGGCCGATACGGTGATCCGCGAGGCTGCGGTAATGCGGCGCCAGGTCGATCACCACCTCGCCCGCGCCCGGGCCGTGGGTCGCCGGGCTGTGGGGATGAGCCGGTCGGGCGTGACCGAAAGTGTTGAGGCGGTGCTGCGCGCGGTCACCCGGCTTTACGAGCGGACCCGCTTCGATCTTGATGGCAACCGCGATGCAGCGGTCGCGATCGAGCGGCAGGACCTCGATGAAATCCTCGGCAATCTGATTGAAAACGCGGCGAAATATGGCGGCGGTTCGGTCTTCGTCACGATTGATCCGACCGGCGAACCCGGCTGGTGCGAGATCTGGGTGGAGGACGATGGTCTGGGCATCCCCCAGGCCGAGCGGACCCGGATCTTCGATCGCGGGGCGCGGCTCGATACCGGCAAGCCGGGGACAGGGCTGGGGCTGGCGATCGTGCGCGATGTGGCTGAAATCTATGGCGGGTCGGTCATGCTTGATGAAAGCGAGGACCTTGGTGGTCTGCTGGTGAGACTGCGGCTGCCGCGAGCGATGGCGCGAAAGGACGGATGATGATGGGTAGCCGCATGCTGGCGATCGCTCTTGGCCTGGCGTTAAGTGGCTGTAACATGGTCATTTCTGATGAACCCTGGTTTACGGAACCGGGGCCGGTGCAGCAGAAGAACGGCCTCTGGGTCATGTTGCAAAGTGCCGATTGTCCGGTCTCCGCCACGACCAGCCTGGCCGCCATGCCTGGCTGCGCCAGTCCGATCCTGGTCACCGATGGCGCCTATTCCGGGCCGCCGAGCGATCAGTCATTGCCCGATGCGGTACGCTACGATCCAGCCAGGTGGGAACGCATCGACCACGTGCTCACCGATGGCACACCGATGGTAGACCAGCTGCACTTCGATGCCACCAAACCGAACCGGGGGACACCTCCGCCGGCGTTCAAGGACAAGGTCACCTACCTTTACCTGGCCATGAAGCCGACCGGGTTCGATGCCGAGGGGCGGATTGTCTCGGCCCGGCGCTGGCCAGTGATGTGCGGCCCGCTGGCGCGCGGGGAAAAGAACGCCTCTGGCGGACCCCGCTTCGTCACCGCCAGGCCCTATGCCGGCATGCGCGTGGTGCATGACATGGCCTGCAATGCCCGCGATGTTGCCGCGCTGCGTGAAGCCGCGGCCGCAAGCGAGGCCAGCGCCCCGGGGGCGGGCTTCCTGATGATCGAGAGCCGCTGGCTGCGCGACGCGCCCTGATCCGGACGGGGCTACTTCCCGGCCGCCTGCTCGTGGTGGCGGATCACCTCCTGGATGATGAAGCGCAGGAACTTCTCCGAGAATTCGGGATCGAGATTGGCCTCGCCCGCCAGTTGCCGCAAACGGGCGATCTGGCGTTCCTCGCGCCCCGGATCGGAAGCGGGCAGGTTATGCTCGGCCTTGTAGGCTCCCACCGCCTTGGTGATGCGGAACCGCTCGGCCAGGATGTGGATCAGCGCCGCATCGATGTTGTCGATCGAGGCGCGATAGCCGGCAAGGACAGGGTCGGGGGTGCGGATGGGCTCGGACATGCCATGTCGCTAGCATGCGGTTTTGGGAAAGGCCATTGCTGCAATTGCACTTGCGGAGCCGGGCCAATGCTGGCTAGGGGCAGGTCCGATGAGCGCTGATATCGTACCGCTGCGCCCGCGCGCGACCGCCCCCTCGCTGGCGCCCATGCTCGCGCTTACCGCCGAGGGCATGAATGCGGTCAACGCTGTCATCCTCGAAAAGATGCAGAGCCGCATCCCGCTGATCCCCACCCTGGCCGGTCACCTGATCGCGGGCGGTGGCAAGCGGATGCGCCCGATGCTGACGCTGGCCGGGGCGGCGCTGTGCGATTACCATGGCACCCGCCACCACAAGCTGGCCGCTGCGGTCGAATTCATCCATACCGCCACCCTGTTGCACGACGATGTGGTGGATGGCAGCGATCTGCGTCGGGGCAAGTCCACGGCAAACGTCGTGTTCGGCAATCCCGCGACCGTACTGGTCGGAGACTTCCTGTTCACGCGTTCGTTCGAACTGATGGTCGAAGACGGCAGCCTCAAGGTGCTGAAGATCCTCTCGAACGCCAGCTCGGTGATCTCGGAAGGGGAAGTCGATCAGCTGACGGCGCAGCGCCAGATCGAGACGAGCGAGGAACGCTACCTCTCGATCATCGGGTCGAAGACCGCCGCCCTGTTTGCCGCCGCCACCCGCATTGCCGCCGTCGTGGCCGAGCGCAGCGAAGCTGACGAGCGCGCCCTGGAAGACTATGGCCGAAACCTCGGCATTGCCTTCCAGCTGGTCGATGATGCCATGGACTATGATTCCGACGCCGGTGAAATGGGCAAGGGCAAGGGCGATGACTTCCGCGAAGGCAAGATGACCCTGCCGGTGATCCTGGCCTATGCGCGCGGATCGGATGAGGAACGCCGGTTCTGGCAGGACGCCATCCAGGGCCACCGCACTTCGGACGCCGACCTGGCCCATGCCGTCGAACTGATCGGGCGGCACGACACGGTCAGCGCCACGCGCGAACGGGCCCGCCACTTCGCCCAGCGCGCGATCGATGCCATTGCCGGATTCCCGGCTGGCGCGGCGCATGCCGCCATGGTCGAAGCTGCCGAATTCGCCGTTGCCCGGCGCTTCTAGGCCAGGATTGGCCGACCAGCTTCCCATTCATGCCATATTGCCGGACCTGCTGGCCGCCTTGCGTGCGCGGTCAGGGGTCGTGCTGATTGCGCCGCCGGGTGCGGGCAAGACAACGGCGGTCGCGCCCGCGCTGCTGGCCGAGCACTGGTGCACCGGCAGCGTGATCGTGCTGTCCCCCCGCCGGGTCGCGGCGCGCGCCGCCGCCGAACGGATGGCCGAGCTGCTGGGGGAGCCGGTTGGCGAGACGATCGGCTATCTTACCCGGCTCGACAGCAAGCGATCGGGCAGGACCCGCGTGCTCGTGATGACCGAGGCCATCTTCGTTTCCACCCTGCTGGGCGATCCGGAACTGGCGGGCGTTTCCGCCGTGCTGTTCGATGAAGCGCACGAGCGGCACCTCGACAGCGATCTGGGCCTGGCGCTGGCGATCGAGAGCCAGTCGGTGCTGCGGGAAGACCTGCGGCTGGTGGTGATGTCGGCCACGCTCGATGGCGCGCGCTTTGCCCGATTGCTGGGTGATGCGCCGGTGATCGAAAGCGCGGGCAAGGCCCATCCGCTGACCATCCGCTGGCTGGGCGCGCGGCCGGAACTGCGGCTGGATGAAGCCATGACTCAGGCCATCCTGACCGCGTGGCGCGACGAGGAGGGCGATATCCTGGCCTTCCTGCCGGGCGTTGGCGAGATCGAGCGGACCCGCGAACGGTTGCTGCATCGGCTGCCTGACGTGCCGATCCTGCCCCTGCACGGACAATGCGAACCCGCTGCCCAGCGCGCCGCGATCCGCCGCGATCCGCAAGGCAAGCGGCGGATCGTGCTGGCCACGGCGATTGCGGAAACATCGCTGACGCTCGATGGCGTGGCAGTGGTGGTCGATGCCGGGCTGTCGCGCCGGGCGGAGTTCGACAAGGCGGCTGGCGTGACCCGGCTGGTTACGCACCGCGCATCGCAGGCCGCCGCCGCGCAGCGGGCCGGGCGCGCGGCGCGGCAGGGGCCGGGCGTGGCCTACCGCCTGTGGGAAGAGGCCGCCCATGCCGGACGGCCCGCTTTCGAACCGCCGGAGATCCTGACATCCGATCTGGCGCCGCTGTTGCTGACCCTGGCCCAATGGGGTGCAGCACAGGTGCAGCAAATGGCCTGGCTCGATCCGCCGCCGGTTGCAGCGTTGGCTGCAGCAAAGCTGCAATTGCAATCGCTTGGCGCGCTCGACCAGGGCGGCGCCATCACTCCGCACGGCCGCAGCATGGCGGCGCTGCCCATGGCCCCGGGCGAGGCCCATATGCTGCTTTATGCTGCGCAGCATGACGCGGCGGATGCGGCGGCGCAGCTGGCCTTGCTGCTGCAGGAACGCGGCCTTGGCGGGCGCGGGGAAGACCTGACCCAGCGGCGCGATCGCTGGCTGGCCGATCGCTCGCCCCGGGCGGAGGCTTCGCGCCAGCTCGCGCGGCGCTGGGCCGATCAGGCAAGGCGGCTGGTGGGCAAGCTTGCCGCCGAAGCGCCCCCCCTGGCCGTGCTTCTGGCAGAGGCTTTTCCCGACAATCTTGCGAAGCGCCGGGATGCGGGCGGCGAGCACTGGTTGACCGCAGGCGGACGCGGTCTGCGGCTTGATCCCGTATCGCCGCTCGCCCGGGCCGAATGGCTGGCGGTTGGCGACGCCCAGGGCGAAGCCAAGGGTGCGCGGATCACCGGCGCCATCCCCTTGAGCGAGCCGGAGGTGACGCGCTGGCTGGCCCACCGGATCGAGCGGCGGTCGGTCCTGCGCTGGGTGGCTGATGAACGGCGCGTGGAAGCGCTGGTCGAATCCCGGATTGGAGCGATCGGACTGGCCCGTGGTTCCGATCCGGCGCCTGATCCGGCCGCCTTGCGCGCCTTCCTGATCGAGCGGATCCGGATTGATGGCCTTGGCCTGATTCCCCTTGGCAAGGCCAGCCTGGGCTTGCTGCGCCGGGCGCGCTTTGCCGGGATCGAGATGCTGTCCGATGAGGCCTTGCTGGCCGACCTCGATGGCTGGCTCGGGCCCTTGCTGGAACGACGGCTTGATGCGCTGGACCCGGCGCGGCTGCACGAAGCGCTGCGGGCGCGGCTGGACTATGCCGATCAGCAAAGCCTCGAGCGGCTGGCCCCGGCCCAGTTCATGTCCCCGGCGGGTACCGGCCACGCGATCGATTATGACGATCCCGGCGGGCCATCGGTCGAACTGCGGGTCCAGGCGCTGTTCGGGCTGGACCGGCACCCCACTTTCGGCCAGCCGCCGCAGCCGCTCCTGCTGAAGCTGACCGATCCCGGCGGCAAGCCGCTGCAGACCACGCGCGATCTGCCGGGGTTCTGGCGCGGATCGTGGAAGGACGTCCAGCGCGACATGAAGGGGCGTTATCCCAAACACCGTTGGCCCGATACGCCCTGGACCGAGGCGCCCAGCCTGAAGACCAAGAACGCGTTCAACGCCTCGGCCGGGCGGAAATGAACAGGGCTTGATTTGCGGCAAGATTCGCAGCAGGGGACCAGCATGCCAGCACGCATCTTTCAGCGCCCCAAGAACGCCATGCAATCAGGCCAGGCCTTGCTCGGGCAATGGATCCTGGAATTCGCCCCCGCCGAAGCACGGCGCCCGGATCCGCTCATGGGCTGGGCCGGTTCGGGCGATACCCAGGCGCAGGTCCAGTTGAAGTTCGATAGTGCTGCCGAGGCCCAGGCCTATGCGCAAAAGCATGGCATCAGCGCCACCTTGCACGCCACTCCGCCGCGCCGGTTGAAGTTGCAGGCCTACGCCGACAATTTCCGTTAAAGCCCGCCAAGTCAGGGCCAGGGCAGCGCCAACGGTGCCATTCGGGTAATGAGCGGAGCTGCCGACTGCCCGGGTCGCGCTGATAGACAGTCGGCAGCTTCCGTACCGGCGAACCCAGGGGAGGGCAAACCGGCCGACCACACCCCTCCGGAGCGAGTCGCGGCCAACAATAGAGCGATTCGCATCGCCAGACTTGCGTAAACGCGACAAGGGAGCCATATGCCGCGCCGGGAGTCGGTCGGACGCTTGCGTCCGCCAACCTGGTCAGGTCCGGAAGGAAGCAGCCATAACGGGTTGCGGCGGGTCGGCCGGCTCCTTTTCCCTTTTTCCGGGCCCCGCCTGCCGCTTCAGGGCAGCGGCTTGCCGCGCCGCGCGGCCTCTTCCGCGACCATCCGGTCCATCAGGTCCCACTGCCGATTGGCCCCGTCGATGGTCGAGGCGAGGTGGCTGCGCATTTCGATCACGGCGCGGCATTGATCGGCCGGGTCCTTTGTCTCGGCGGCGGCCTGTGCGGCAGCGATCATCGCCTTGACCGCATCGAGGTTGCCGGCAAGCGCCGCCTTGAATTCGGGATGATTGAGCGCGTTGATGGCCAGTTGGCCGCGTTCGCGCTGGTTCAGCCCGACCGCGTTCATCCGCGTCTTGAGCTGTTCCTCGCGGCGGGCATTGTAACTGGCGGCCAGCGACTGGTCCGGCGGGTTCTGATCGGCCTCGCGCATGAAGGCATCGCGCTGTGCGGCATCGTTGCACAAGGCTGGATCAGGCACGGTCAGCCGATACTTCGCGATCAGCGGGTCGACCGCCGGTTCGCTGCCGTTCGCGGGATGGAGCGTGATCAGGGCGCCGCCAAGCAGGATCGGGAACAGCTTCAAGTTCGGTGCGGCGGGCATGCTCGTCCTTGATCCTCTCCGGAACTGAGGGTATCGCCCTTTTCGCCCTTCGACAATCGGCGGTGCTCCCCCTATTGTCCGCGGCCATGGACGATTCACCCGACATCTTTGGCGATGAACCGCACGACGAAGGCCCCAGCGCGGCCGAGCTTGAGGCGGCCGGGCAGGAATCGATGTTCGGTGCGCCGGTGCCGCCTCCGGCGCCGCCACCGGTTCCAGTGGCCGCACCAGTTGCCGCCCCCGCCGCCGCGGCGCAGCCCTATCGCGTCCTGGCCCGCAAGTACCGCTCGCAGACCTTTGCCGAACTGATCGGGCAGGATGCCATGGTCCAGACCCTGGCCAATGCGATCAAGCGCGACCGGCTGGCTCACGCCTTCCTGATGACCGGCATCCGCGGGGTGGGCAAGACCTCGACCGCGCGGCTGATCGCCAAGGCGCTGAACTGCGTCGGGCCGGACGGGCAGGGCGGACCGACGATTGATCCGTGCGGTCAGTGCGAGCCATGTCTCGCCATCGCCGAAGGCCGCCATATCGACGTGATCGAGATGGACGCCGCCAGCCATACCGGCGTTGATGACGTGCGCGAGATCATCGAGGCGGTGCGCTATGCCGCCGTCTCGGCCCGCTACAAGATCTACATCATCGACGAAGTCCACATGCTCAGCCGCAACGCGTTCAACGCGCTGCTCAAGACGCTGGAAGAGCCGCCGCCACATGTGAAGTTCCTGTTCGCCACGACCGAGGTGGACAAGCTGCCGGTGACCGTCCTGTCGCGGTGTCAGCGCTTCGATTTGAAGCGCATCCCCGCCGAACTCCTGGCTGACCACTTCGCGATGATCTGCGGCAAGGAAGGCGTCGAGGCCGAGGCCGAGGCCCTGGCGATGATCGCCGCCGCCGCCGATGGCTCGGTGCGCGATGGCCTGTCGATCCTTGACCAGGCGATTGCCCATGCGGACCTGGGCGGCGACGGCCGGGTGACCGCCGCGCAGGTGCAGGACATGCTCGGCCTGGCCGACAAGACCGCGCAGCGGCGGCTGTTCGGCGCAATTGTCAGCGGCGATGCGCCCGGCCTGCTCGATCTGGTGGATCAGCAATTCGCGCTGGGGGTGGAACCGCATGCCCTGCTGCGCGGGGCGCTCGAACTGACCCACCGGGTCACGCTCGCTCAGCTGGGTCGCGACGAAACCTCGTTTTCCAACGAGGAACGCGCCGCGATCGAGGATTGGGCGCAGCGCCTGTCGGCCGGGCAGTTGCACCGGTTGTGGCAGCTCCTCCTCAAGGGGCATGACGAGGTCAGGACCGCGCCCGATCCGCTGGTTGCAGCCCGCATGGCCCTCTTGCGGGTGCTGCACGCCAGCGATCTGCCCGATCCGGGCAAGCTGGCGGATACACTGCGCGATCTGTTGGCCCAAGCGCCGGGGACCGACTTGGCCAGCGCTGGTGGCGCTGCTCCATCGGGCGGACCGACTGCTTCGGTACCACCTCCGGCGCTGGACTGGGAAGCCCTGGTCGAGCGGGTCGACCAGTCTGGCCAGCTGCGCGTCGCGCAGACGATGCGAGACTGGGTGCGGGTGATCGATCTGCGCCCCGGAGAGCTCGTCTATTCCATGGTTCCGGGCTACTCGGGCGAACTGGGCCCGGATCTGCGCGACGCCCTGCTGCGGGCGACGGGTGAGCGCTGGACGGTACAGCGCGGCGAGGGGGAAGGGCGGCCAAGTCTGCGCGAGGAAGCCGAGGCGACCAAGGCAGCGGAAGACGCGGCGCTGCGCCAGCATCCGCTGGTCCAGGCGGCCTTCGCGGCCTTCCCGCAAGCCGAGATTATCGATGACAAGCCGGCCGCGCTGAGCGGCGGCAAGCAATGGAGCAAGACCGCGTGAAGTCGATGGAAGAGCTGCTCAAGGCCGCGCAGCAGGCCGCCGAGACGATCCAGAAGCAGATGACCGAGAGCCAGTGCAAGCTCGATGCGATCGAGGTGGAAGGTCGCGCCGGGGGCGGACTGGTAACCGTGCGCGCTTCGGCCAAGGGCCGGATCATCGGCGTCAATATCGACGACAGCCTGCTCAAGCCCGAGGAAAAGGGCATCCTCGAAGACCTGATCGCCGCCGCCTTCAACGATGCGCGGACCAAGGCGGACGAGGTTGCCGGTCAGGAAATGGCCAAGATGCAGCAGGGCATGGCCCTGCCGCCGGGGTTCAAGCTGCCGGGGATGTAATCCCGGCCGGTCAGCGCACCAGCTCGCCAACCTTCATCACGTGATCGATCCGTTCGAGCGCGGTGATGTCGGCCAGCGGGTTCTCGTCCACGGCGACGAGGTCCGCAAAACGGCCCGGCGCGATTGCGCCGACCCGCTCGCTCCACCCCAGCATCCGCGCGCCGACAGCGGTGGCGGACTGGATCGCCTGCATCGGGGTCATGCCCCAGCGGACCATATAGGCGAACTGGCGGGCGTTCTGGCCGTGGGGATAGACCCCGGCATCGGTCCCGAAGGTGAGCTGAACCCCGGCCTTGACCGCCTTGCGAAAGCCGATGCGCTGGGCCTCGGTCGTCTCGTCGTTCTTGCGCAGGATATCGGCGGCCCAGCCATCGCGCTTGCCGACTTCGGCGATGAAATCGCCGTTGTAGATGTCCATCGACAGGAAGGCGCCCTTGGCCCTGGCCAGGGCAATACCTTCATCGTCGATCAGGCTGGCATGTTCGATCCCGCGAACCCCGGCGCGCAAGGCGACCTTGATCCCCTCCGCGCCGTGGGCATGGGCAGTCACCCACGATCCGCGTGCTGCCGCCGCTTCCACCGCCGCGCGAATCTCGGCCTCGCTCATTTCCAGCGCGCCCGGCTCGGTACCCTGCGTGAGCACCGCACCAGTGGCGATCAGCTTGATCGAATCCGCGCCGTTCTGGAACAGGTAGTTGACCTTGGCGCGAACCTCCGCCGGTCCGCTGGCCACCCCGGCACGGAAGCTGGCCGGCACGGTGACGTCGGGCGCCAGTCCGGTCACTTCGCCGCCGCCGCCCGGCGCGGTGATGTAGGCACCGACCGCGGAAATGCGCGGGCCAACCACATCGCCCCGTTCGATCGCATCACGCAGCGCCACATTGGCAAAGGCGCGATAGGAGCCCACGTCATGGACCGTCGTGAACCCCGCCATCAGCGTCTTGCGGGCATGCCCCGCACCGCGCAATGCGATCGCCGCCTCGGAATGGAGCAGCGGTTCGGCCACATTGGCGCTCTGTTCGATATCGGCCAGGTGGACATGGGTGTCGATCAGGCCGGGCAGTACCCAGTAGGCTGACCAGTCGACCACCTTCGCGCCCTGCGGTGGCGGCGACCAGCCGGTGACCGCGACGATCCGGCCGGACTCGATCCGGATCAGCCGGTCGCGCAGGACTGTTCCCGCTTCGCTGTCGACCATCTGCCCGGCCCGGACGTAGATCGTTTCGGCCTGCGCAGCAGTCGCCGAAAGCAGAGCCAGCAGCGGCGGCAGGATCCGGCGCATCAGCGCGCAGGTTCGATCTTCTTGCCGCCCTTGATCACGGCGGCGGGCCTTTCCAGCAGGCTGACATTGGCGAGCGGATCGCCTTCAACCGCAACGAAATCGGCGAAGCGGCCGGTTGCGATCTGACCGACGTTGCCTTCCTGGCCGAGTGCCTGGGCCCCGTTGATCGTGGCTGCCCGGATAGCGTCCAGCGGGGTCATGCCGAACTGGACCATGGTGGCGAACTGCTTGCCGACATCGCCGTGCGGCATGACCCCGGCATCGGAACCGAAGACCATTCGTACCCCGGCCTTGTAGGCCTTGCGGAAGTTGTCACGCTGCAGTTGGGCGACCTCGCGGTCCTTGCGCAGGTTGTCTTCCAGCACGCCGTTCTTCTTGCCTTCGGCCTGCGTGTATTCGGTGTTGTAGATGTCCATGCTGAACCAGACCGGCTTGGCGCGGGTGGCAGCGAGCTTGATCCCTTCATCGTCCACCAGGCTGACGTGCTCGATCGTATCGATCCCGGCCTTGATCGCGGCCTTGATCCCGGCCGCGCCATGGGCGTGGGCCGCAACGCGCAGGCCCCACATCTGGGCCTCGTCGACAATCGCCTTCAGCTCGGCCTCGGTCAGCTGCTGCTGGCCTGGTTCGGTGTTCCGGCTGAACACCCCGCCCGTGGCGCAAACCTTGATCACTTCGGCGCCGTACTTGCGCTGTCGCCGCACCTGGTAACGCAGCTCCTCGACGTTGTCGCCGATCCCTTCTTCCTTCTCGGGCTTTTCCAGCGAAGGCGGCAGGAAGGTCGAGTCGCAATGGCCGCCAGTCGCCCCCAGCGCGTGACCGGCCGGCACGATCCGCGGCCCGATGACATAGCCAGCCGAGATCGCCTGCTTCAGGCCGATATCGTTGCGATTGCCCGAACCGACATTGCGGACAGTGGTAAATCCGGCGTCGAGCATCGCCCGGGCATTGCCTACCGCGGTCACCCCGAAGAAGCTGTCGGTAAACTCGAGCCCGCGATAGCCGCCGATATCGGCCGGGCTGTCGAGGTGGACGTGCATGTCGATCAGTCCGGGAAGCAGTGTCTTGCCCTTGAGATCGACTGTTTCAACCTCGCTCGACAGGCGGATTGCTCGGGCATCGGCGATCTGGGTGATCCGGCCGCTGTCGTCCACGAAAATCGCAGGACTTTCGACATACTTTCCGGTCGCCACGTCAAGGTAACGGTCGGCAAGGATCACCTTGTCCTTGGCAAGTGCCGGGGCCGACAGCGAGCAGGCGGCGGCGGAAAGGGCAAGGACAAGGCGCTTCATCGATCAATACTCCCCAAGACGATGGGCCTTTGATGCGGGCTTGGATCGCACTTGGCAATGGCGGGCCTTCCACAGGCAGGAATTCGGCAGGCATTGCGCGAGCCCGAGGGCATGCCCATATCCTGCATCAAGATCGGGATTCACCCGAATGGCGCCGTGCGGCGCCGGATGATAATGGAATTCGAAATGCAACTGCTGCCTCTGCTCCCGCTGCGCGACATTGTCGTGTTCCCCGGCATGGTCGTGCCGCTGTTCGTCGGTCGCGAAAAGTCGGTCGCGGCGCTGGAATCGGCCATGGCCGGTGACAAGGATATCTTCCTGCTGGCCCAGCTTGATCCGGGTTGCGACGATCCCGACGGCGATGACCTGTATGAAGTGGGCGTGATCGCCACGGTCCTGCAACTGCTCAAGCTGCCCGATGGCACCGTGCGCGTGCTGGTCGAAGCCCGGCAGCGGGCCCGGCTGGCCGACCTGCGGCAGGAAAGCGGCGCCAACGGCGATCTGATGGTGGCCGGGGTGGAGTTGCTTGAGCCGGTTTCGGCAAGCGGCAGCGAAGTCGAAGGGATGATGCGCAGCGTCGTGGAAGCGTTTGGCGAATATGCCAAGCTCAACAAGAAGCTGCCGCAGGATGCGGGCGAGAACCTGGGCGATATCGCCGATGCTTCGGCGCTGGCCGATGCGGTCGCCGCGCATATCCAGGCCAAGGTGGCTGACAAGCAGGCCATGCTGACCGAGGAAGATCCGCTCAAGCGGCTTGAAATGGCCTTTTCCTTCATGGAAGGCGAATTGGGCGTGCTGCAGGTCGAGCGGCGCATCCGTGGCCGCGTCAAGCGGCAAATGGAAAAGACCCAGCGCGAGTATTACCTCAACGAACAGCTCAAGGCGATCCAGCAGGAGCTGGGCGGCGGCGACGATGGCGAAGCCAACGAGATCCAGGAACTGCAGGACAAGATCGACAAGCTGAAGCTGTCGAAGGAAGCCCGGGCCAAGGCCAATGCCGAGCTCAAGAAGCTGAAGACCATGCAGCCGATGAGCGCTGAGGCCACGGTCATCCGCAATTACCTTGACGTGCTGCTGGGCCTGCCCTGGGGCAAGCGGAGCAAGCTGAAGAAGGATATCCACGCTGCCCAGGCAGTGCTGGATGCCGATCATTATGCGCTCGACAAGGTCAAGGACCGGATCGTCGAATACCTTGCGGTCCAGGCGCGCACCAACAAGCTGAAGGGGCCGATCCTGTGCCTCGTCGGCCCGCCGGGCGTGGGCAAGACCTCGCTGGGCAAGTCGATTGCCAAGGCCACCGGGCGCCAGTTCATTCGCCAGTCGCTGGGCGGCGTGCGCGACGAGGCGGAGATCCGCGGCCATCGGCGGACCTACATCGGCTCGCTGCCGGGCAAGATCGTTACCAACCTGCGCAAGGCGGGCAGCAGCAATCCCTTGTTCCTGCTCGACGAGATCGACAAGCTGGGCCAGGACTTCCGGGGCGATCCGGCTTCGGCGCTGCTCGAAGTGCTCGATCCCGAACAGAACGCCAAGTTCCAGGACCACTACCTTGAACTTGATATCGATCTGTCGGATGTGATGTTCGTCTGCACGGCGAACAGCCTAAACCTGCCGCAGCCGCTGCTGGACCGGATGGAGATCATCCGCCTCGAAGGCTACACCGAGGACGAAAAGGTCGCGATTGCCGAGCGGCACCTGGTCGCGAAGCAGGTCGAGGCGCATGGCCTGAAGGCTGGCGAATTCACCCTGACCACCGAGGGCCTGCGCGACCTGATCCGGTACTATACGCGCGAGGCCGGCGTTCGCACGCTGGAGCGCGAGATCGCCCGGCTGGCCCGCAAGAGCCTGCGCCAGATCCTCGAAGGCAAGGCGACTTCCGTCACCATTACGCCCGAGAACCTTGGCGAGTTTGCCGGGGTTCGCAAGTTCCGCTTTGGCGAGGCCGAGGAAGAGCACCAGGTTGGTGCCGTCACGGGCCTGGCCTGGACCGAGGTGGGCGGCGAACTGCTGACCATCGAAAGCGTCACCGTGCCGGGCAAGGGTGGGATCAAGACCACCGGCAAGCTGGGCGAGGTGATGAACGAGAGCGTCCAGGCAGCCTTCAGCTTCGTCAAGGCGCGCTCCCCGGCCTATGGCATCAAACCCAGCCTGATCGCCCGCAAGGACATCCATATCCACTTGCCCGAAGGGGCGGTGCCCAAGGATGGCCCGAGCGCCGGGATCGGCATGGTCACCTCGATCGTCTCGACCCTGACGGGCATCCCGGTTCGCAAGGACGTGGCGATGACGGGCGAGGTTACCCTGCGCGGCCGGGTGCTGGCGATCGGCGGCCTGAAGGAAAAGCTGCTGGCGGCCCTGCGCGGCGGGATCAAGACGGTGCTGATCCCGGAAGAGAACGTGAAGGACCTGGCGGAACTGCCGGCGAACATCATCAGCAGCCTGGAAATCGTTCCCGTGGCCCATGTCGACGCGGTGCTTGAACGTGCGCTGGTGACCATGCCCGAGCCGATCGAGTGGACCGAGGCAGACGATCTGGCCAGCCAGCCCAGCATGGTTCCGGGCGGCAGCACCGGCGAGGTACCGACCGCCCATTGATTCGCTGTGACCAGCCGGGAGCGAGTCGCTGCGTTGCAGCATCCCCCGGTTGGTCCCAGTGCAGCGATCAGTTGGTCGAAAATGGCGGGAAACGGTGGATAATCGCGCCCGATTTCACAGCTTTCGCTTTGACAGTCCCCGGAAAAGCGGCTCAATTCCGCCAGCTTTTCGAGGCGAATCAAACCAAACATCAATTCCTGAAACGTAGGGGGTTTCCCATGAACAAGAACGACCTGATCAGCGCCGTTGCCGACGCCAGCGGCCTCACCAAGAGCGATGCAACCAAGGCCGTCGAAGGCGTTTTCGACGCGATCACCGGCGCCCTGAAGAAGGGTGACGAAGTCCGCCTGGTTGGCTTTGGCACCTTCTCGGTGGCCAAGCGCAAGGCTTCGACCGGCCGCAACCCGCGCACCGGCGAGCCGATGAAGATCAAGGCTTCGGCTCAGCCGAAGTTCAAGGCTGGCAAGGGCCTCAAGGACGCTGTGAACTAAACAGCGCTTCTGGCGACTGCACGCCTCGCAGTCGGCCCAGCCAAGGACGCCGCGCTTGCCACTGGCAGGCGCGGCGTTCGGCTTTTCGGGCCGGGAGTAGCGGGCAGGGTGGACGATTGGCGCCAGCGGCCCTATATCCACATCAGATGACACGCATTCTTCTTGCCATTCTGGCCCTGATGACAGGGCTTGTCGCGCAGGCCGGTCCGGCCCAGGCGCGCATGAGTGGTGCGGCGGAGACCGAGATCGGTGCATCCGACAATTCGCGTGGTGCCGCCCGCTCGTCCGCGACGCAGGGGCAACCGGTCGACGCGCCGGTCGCGCAAAAGGAACGGCGTGAGCGCGAAGCGCAGCGGGTGCGTCCGGCGCGCGGACGCGTTTTCATTCCCTCCGTATTGCTGGGTGCGGATCGCGCGCTCGAATAGCGCCGATCAGCTAATGCCAAGATTGCGCGGCGACCTGTTTGCGGTCGCGCGCCTATGCCTGTTCATCCAAATTAGCGGAATCATCCTATGCTCGGCGCCATTGCCAAGGCCATTTTCGGCTCGTCCAACGATCGTTACGTCAAGTCGCTCGACAAGATCGTTCGCCAGATCAACGCTTTCGAATCGACGCTCGCCGCGCTGAGCGATGAGGAACTGACGGCCCAGACCGACAAGTTCCGTCGCCAGCTAGGTGAGGGCAAGACCCTCGACGACATCCTGCCCGAAGCCTTTGCCACCGTGCGCGAGGCCGGCAAGCGCCGCATGGGAATGCGCCACTTCGACGTGCAGATGATCGGCGGGATCGTGCTGCACCGGGGCGAGATCGCGGAAATGCGCACGGGTGAGGGCAAGACCCTGGTGGCGACGGTCGCGGTCTATCTCAACGCGCTGGAAGGCAAGGGTGTCCACGTGGTCACCGTCAACGACTACCTGGCCAAGCGCGACGCGGAATGGATGGGCCAGATCTATCGCTTCCTGGGCCTGACCGTCGGGGTGATTGTTCCCAATCTCAGCGAGGACGAGCGCCGGGCCGCCTACAATTGCGACATTACCTACGCCACGAACAACGAACTCGGTTTCGATTACCTGCGCGACAACATGAAGCATGAACGCGGCCAGATGGTGCACCGCCCGTTCAACTTCGCGATCGTTGACGAGGTGGATTCGATCCTGATCGACGAGGCGCGCACGCCGCTGATCATCTCCGGTCCGACCGATGACAAGAGCGAAATGTACGTCGCCGTCGACGCGATCGTGAAGCAGATCAGCGAAACCCATTACGACAAGGACGAGAAGACCAAGAGCATCACCCTGACCGAGGAAGGGGTGGAATGGGCCGAGCGCCAGCTTGAAGCGGCAGGCCTGCTGGTCGGCTCGAACCTCTACGATGTCGAGAATACCCAGGTGGTCCACCACCTCGACCAGAGCCTCAAGGCCAACGTGATGTTCAAGCGGGACATCGACTACATCGTGAAGGACGGCAAGGTCGTCATCATCGACGAGTTTACGGGCCGCATGATGGACGGTCGGCGCTGGTCGAACGGCCTGCACCAGGCGGTGGAAGCCAAGGAAGGGGTGCGGATCGAGCCCGAGAACCAGACCATGGCCTCGATCACCTTCCAGAACTATTTCCGCATGTATCCCAAGCTGGCGGGGATGACCGGCACAGCCGCCACCGAAGCCGCCGAATTCTTCGATATCTACCGGATGAACGTGGTGACCATCCCCACCAACGTGCCGGTGCAGCGGATCGACGAGGAAGACGAGTTCTACAAGAACACTGCCGACAAGTTCCAGGCGATCGCCCGCCTGATCCGCGAGAAGAACGAAATCGGCCAGCCGGTGCTGGTCGGCACGGTGTCGATCGAGAAGTCCGAGCTGCTGTCCGACTATCTCAACAAGGAAGGGGTCAAGCACAACGTGCTGAATGCCCGCTTCCACGAGATGGAGGCCCATATCGTCGCCCAGGCCGGTCGGCTTGGGGCCGTGACCATTGCCACCAACATGGCGGGCCGCGGGACCGACATCAAGCTGGGCGGCAATGCCGAGTTTCGGATCGAGGACGAACTCAAGGACATGGCCGAAGGTCCGGACCGCGATGCCGCGATTGCGAAGATCGAAGCCGAAGTCGAAGCCGAGAAGCAGCAGGTCCTGGCCGCCGGCGGCCTGTGCGTGATCGGGACCGAACGGCACGAAAGCCGCCGCATCGACAACCAGCTGCGTGGCCGTTCGGGCCGCCAGGGTGACCCGGGCCTGAGCAAGTTCTATCTCTGCCTCGAGGATGACCTGCTGCGTATCTTCGGACCCGACACGCTGTTTTCGAAGATGATGAATTCGAACCTGGCCGATGGCGAGGCGATCGGATCGCGCTGGCTGTCAAAGGCGATCGAGACCGCGCAAAAGAAGGTCGAGGCACGCAATTACGACATCCGCAAGCAGGTCGTCGAATACGACAACGTGATGAACGACCAGCGCAAGGTGATCTACGAGCAGCGCGCCGACATCATGGATGCCGAAGCGATCGACGATGTGGTGATCGACATGCGCCATGACACCGTCAACTCGCTGGTCGGCATTGCCTGTCCGCCCAACTCTTATCCCGAGCAGTGGGATATCGATGGCCTGCGGTTGCGGGTCGGGGAAGTGCTGGGCCTCGATGTGCCGATCAACGACTGGCTGCAGGAAGATGGGCTGGAGCCTGAAATCATCGAGGAGCGCATTGTCGCGCTTGCCGACGAAAAGGCTGCGGCCAAGATCGGCGATGATGTGGCGATCTGGCGGCAGGTTGAAAAGCAGGTGCTGCTGGAACGGCTCGACCATTACTGGAAGGAGCACCTCGCCACGCTCGACGCCCTGCGTCAGGTCGTGTTCCTGCGCGCCTATGCCCAGAAACAGCCGATCAACGAATACAAGCAGGAAGCCTTTGGCCTGTTCGAGAAGATGCTCGAGACGATCCGCGAGGACGTTACCCGCATCCTGATGAACAGCGAACTGCGGATGCCCGACCCGATCGACCTGCCCGAGCTGCCGGACTTCCTGACCAGCCACATCGACCCCTTCAGCGGCGAGAACGATTCTGTTTCGACCCCTGGGGCGATGACGATGATGGGGGCGCTCGGCACTGGCGCGGCTGCGGCCGAGGATCCTTATGCGTCGATGGGCCTGTCGCGCAATGCGCCATGCCCGTGCGGTTCCGGCCAGAAGTACAAGCACTGCCATGGTGCGGCCAGCTAGGCTGCCGTCCAGGCGAAGGGGCTGAGCAATGGCCTTGCTGGCGATTGGCTTCTTCGCCACCGCGCTGCTTTACGCCTCGGTCGGGTTTGGCGGTGGATCGACCTATAGCGCCCTGCTGGCGCTGGCCGGTTTCGATTACCGCTTGCTGCCGATCGTCAGCCTGGCCTGCAATATCCTGGTGGTGAGCGGCAGCACGATCCGGTTCGCGCGGGCCGGTTTGGTCCCCTGGCGGCGGGCATTGACCCTGTCGCTGATCGCCGCGCCGCTGGCCTTCCTTGGTGGGCTGACGCCGATCAGGGAGGCTACCTTCCTGTTCATCCTGGGGCTTTGCCTGGTGCTCGCCGGATTGGCGCTGTTCCTGCCGCGTGCGCCTGAACGGGACGCTGAACCAGCCACTGCGGCACACTGGATGGGTCTGGCGTCGGCACCGCTGGGATACCTTGCCGGCCTGGTTGGAATTGGCGGAGGCATCTTCCTGGCTCCCTTGCTGCACCTGACCCGTTGGGCGCGCGCCCGGCAGATTGCGGCCACCGCCAGCCTGTTCATCCTGATCAATTCAATCGCCGGTTTGGCGGGGCAGCTGGCGAAAAATGGCCCGGGGCGCTTCGGGGAGGCTCTGGGCTCGTCTCTCCCGCTGCTGGTCGCGGTCGTGATTGGCGGACAATTGGGCAGCCTTGCGGCCCAACGCCTGTTGCCGGAATGGCTGATCCGTTGGCTAACCGCCGGCCTGACGATCTGGGTTGGTGGGCGACTGCTGGCCTGATCGGTTACCTGAACCGATCCATGAACCGGCGAACGGGTGCGGGAAAATACCACAAGGAAATCGCGAGGCCGACGGCTAGCCCGGTTGCGAGTGCTGCCATCGCGACCGTGATCTTGACGCTGTATGCCAGCCCCCCGCTCGCCGAAACAATTGCATAAAGCGCCGAAAGGATCTTGGTGGCGCGAAAGCCATCGCGCGTCACATCATAGCCCGGTTCAAGCAGGAAAAGCATCAAGACCTGGGCGGTCAGCTGCGCAAGAAGCGAAAGCAGGAACACATTCGAAGCCAAGGTCGTTACCACCCTGTCGGCTGGTTACGGTGAAATGTAACCATATGTGTCAATGTGTATCACGCGCTAACAGTTAGTAAAGGGCGATCGGGCCCGAACGTTCGCCGTCGGACCTGCCGCATTGCCAAAGATGGAGGGGGAAAGTGGCTCCCTGAGTAGGATTCGAACCTACGGCCGCTCGATTAACAGTCGAGAGCTCTACCGCTGAGCTATCAGGGAGCAGTCCCGTTACCGGGACAGGAGCGCGCCTATAACAGCGCTTTCTGGTTTGGCAAGCGGGTGAAAGCCTAGAACTGGAACTGCTCGGAAAAAATCCGTTCCTCAAGCGTCTTGCCCGGATCGAACAGCAGCGTCAGCGCCTGGTCGGGTGCAGCGCGTACCTTCACGGCCAGGATATCGCGCAGTTCCTTCTGGTCGGCCACGACGGCCACTGGCCGCTTGAGCGGATCAAGCACGCGGAAGTCGATCTCGTAATGATCCGGCAGGATCGCCCCGCGCCAGCGCCGGGGGCGGAACGGGCTGATCGGCGTCAGCGCGAGCATGGCCGAGCCGAGCGGCAGGATCGGGCCATTGGCAGACAGGTTGTAGGCGGTCGATCCGGCCGGGGTCGCCACCAGGATACCGTCGCAGGCCAGATCCGGCACGCGCACCTTGCCATTCACCGACACTTCCAGCCGCGCGGTCTGGCGGGTTTCGCGCAGCAGCGAGACCTCGTTGATCGCGTAAAAGCTTTCTTCCGTCCCCTTGCCGGTCGTAGCCGTCATTTCGAGCGGCGCAACGGCAATGCGGCGCGCCTTGGCTACGCGCTCGGCCAGGGTACGCTTGCCCGAGGGGTTGTTCATCAGGAAACCGACCGTGCCCTGATTGACTCCGTAGGCGGGCAGGACGCGCCCGCTGTCGAGCATGTGGTGCAGGGTCTGCAGCATGAAGCCGTCGCCCCCCAGCACGACCGCCGCATCGGCCTCGGCCTCGGGCACGAACTCTTCGCGCGCGCGCAGGGCGGCGGCGGCCTCCTGGGCACGCTCGCTGTCGGAGACGAACAGGGCAAGGCGGGATCGGACAGCCATGATGAGGGGGTGCATATGGCGCGCGGGCGGCTTTGGCAACGCAAAGCGCGGGAATCCGGATGGTCAGGCAAGGGTTTGGTAGGGCGATCGTGATAGTCCCGCCCGGATGGACGAGGCGCTGCTCCCCGAATGTCTGCGTGACCCGTTAACCGGGCTGATTGACCGCAATGCCGCCCAGGCCCGGCTGGCAGACTGGCTGGCAACCGGGGCTCAGGTCCAGGCCATGTTGATCGGGCTGCGGCGGTTCGATGCGGTCAACCTTGCTTATGGTGCGGCAACGGGCGATGCGGCCCTGGCGGCAATTGCTGGCCGGTTGAACCATTTTGCGGCGGATAAATTGCCGCCGGGCTGGCTATTGGCACGGCTCGGCGGCGGAGCATTCCTGCTACTCAGCAAGGCACCGTGCAGTCGTGAGACGTGGCAATTTCTGGCTGGGCAGATCCTCGATCGCTTGGCCCGGCCGATCGCAACGCCTGGAGCGACCATGCGGCTCAGCCCCAGGGCGGCGCTGCTGCGAGGACTGGCCGGCGAAAGTGCGGACTCGATGCTCGACCGGCTGGCGCAGACGCTGGCAGGTCTTGTGGCGCAACCGGGGAGGCGAGTGGCCTGGGCTGATGGCGAATCGATCCGGGCCGGGCGCAGCGCCGCACAGCTTGAAGCCGATTTGCTGAAGGCGCTCGACACGGGCCAGATCGAGGTCCTGTTCCAGCCGCAGTACACCTGCGCCGATGACCGCCTGATCGGGGCCGAAGCCCTGGCCCGGTGGAACCATCCCACCCTTGGCCGGATCGGCGCCGGGGGACTTTTTGCGATTGCCGAGCGGACTGACCACATTCCGCAATTGTCGCGGCATATTGCCCGCCTGGCGATGACGGAGGCAACCCGCTGGCCGGGCGATGTCCGGCTTTCCCTGAACGTCACGCCCAACGATCTGGCTGCCAGCGATTTCGTGTCGGCGTTCGAGGCCTTGCTTGCCGAGACGCGTTTTCCGGCCTGGCGGCTGACGCTGGAGGTGACCGAACAGGTGTTGCTGGCTGACGTGACGACCGCAGCGGCGGCGTTCAGCCAGCTGGCGCGGCGCGGCACCCGCTTCGCGCTCGACGATTTCGGCGCGGGGTTCTGCAACTTCCGCTACCTCAAGCTGCTGCCGCTTGATTACCTGAAACTCGATCGCTCGATGATCGAGGGCGCGGCCACCGATCCGCGCGACCTGGCGGTGCTGCGCGCGATCATTGCCATGGCTCGCGCGCTGGAGCTGCAGGTTATTGCCGAAGGGATCGAAAGCGAGGCACAGCGGCTGCTCGTCGCGGCCGAAGGTGGCGCGATCTATCAGGGGTTCCTGCGATCGCCGCCGCTTTCCGCCGACCAGTTCCGACAGGCAGCCGCCGGCTAGCGCGCCGCCTTGCGGGCGATGCTGCTGAGCCCCTTGGTCAGCTGGAACAGGCCGTTCAGGCGCGCCTGCGGATCGCCCCAGGCGCGCTGGACCACGATCTTGCTGTCCGGGCGCAGCTTGATTGCCCCGGCCAGCCGCTCGGCATAGGCGATCAGGCCCTGCGGATCAGGGAAGCGGTCCTCGTGGAAGGCCACCAGCGTACCCTTCGCGCCAACGTCGATCTTGGCGATGTTGGCCACGATTGCCTGCTGCTTGATCTGGATGAGCTTGACCAGGTTGGCCGTGGACGCGGGCAGGGGACCGAAGCGGTCGATCATCTCGGCCGAGATCGCCTCCAGCTCGCCATGATCCTCGGCATCGTTGAGGCGGCGGTAAAGCGCCATGCGCACGGCAAGGTCCGGCACATAGTCTTCCGGGATCATGATCGGTGCATCGACCGTGATCTGCGGGGAAAGGGCGTGGCGTTCCTTGGCGATCCCCATGTCACCGGCCTTGGCGGCCAGGATCGCGTCCTCGAGCATCGACTGGTACAGTTCGAACCCGACCTCGCGGATGTGGCCGCTCTGTTCGTCGCCCAGCAGATTGCCCGCGCCGCGAATGTCGAGGTCATGGCTGGCGAGCTGGAACCCGGCGCCCAGCGAATCGAGATCGCCCAGCACCTTCAGCCGCTTTTCCGCGACTTCGGACAGGACCATGTCGGCCGGGGTGGTGAGATAGGCATAGGCCCGCAGCTTCGAGCGGCCCACCCGCCCGCGCAGCTGGTATAGCTGGGCCAGGCCAAACCGGTCGGCGCGGTGGATGATGATCGTGTTGGCGGAAGGAATATCGAGCCCGCTTTCGACGATGGTGGTTGAAAGCAGCACCTCGTACTTCTTCTCGTAGAAGGCGCTCATCCGCTCTTCCACCTCGGTTGCGCCCATCTGGCCGTGGGCGGTGACGAAGCGGACCTCGGGCACGGTATCGCGCAGCCACTTCTCGACCTCTTCCATGTCGGCAATGCGCGGCACGACGATGAAGCTCTGCCCGCCGCGATGGTGTTCGCGCAGCAGCGCCTCGCGCATCACCATGCTGTCCCATTCCATCACATAGGTCCGCACGGCCAGGCGATCGACCGGCGGGGTCTGGATGGTCGAAAGCTCGCGCAGGCCGCTCATCGCCATTTGCAGCGTGCGCGGGATCGGCGTGGCGGTGAGGGTGAGGACGTGCACATTGCTGCGCAGCTGCTTCAGCGCTTCCTTGTGGTTGACGCCGAAGCGCTGTTCCTCGTCCACGATCACCAGGCCGAGCCGCTTGAACTTGACCGATTTGGACAGGATGGCGTGGGTTCCGACCACGATGTCCACCGTGCCATCGGTCAGGCCATCGCGCGTGGTGGCGGCTTCCTTTGCGGGGACGAGGCGGGACAGCCGACCGATATTCAGCGGAAAACCGGCGAAGCGCTCCACGAAATTGCTGTAGTGCTGGCGCGCGAGCAGCGTGGTGGGAGCCACAACGGCGACCTGCTGCCCGCCCATCGCGGCCACAAAGGCGGCGCGCAGCGCGACCTCGGTCTTGCCGAAGCCGACATCGCCGCAGACCAGCCGGTCCATCGGCCGGCCGGCGGAGAGGTCTTCCAGCACATCCTCGATCGCGCGTTCCTGGTCCTCGGTCTCGGCCCAGGGGAAGCGGTCGGCAAACTGATCATAGCTGGCCTGTTCGGGCACCAGCGCCGGGGCGGTTCGCAGCGCGCGCTGGGCGGCGGTCTTGAGCAGGGCGTGGGCGATTTCGCGGATCCGCTCTTTCAGCCGCGCCTTGCGCCGCTGCCAGCCTTCGCCGCCCAGCCGGTCCAGCGCGACGAGTTCGCTGTCGCTGCCATAGCGGGAGAGAACGTCGATATTCTCGACCGGGATGTAAAGCTTGTCCCCCCCGGCATAGGTCAGCATCACGCAATCGTGCGGCGATTTGCCGACCGGGATCGACTGGAGCCCTTCATAGCGCCCGATCCCGTGGTCCATGTGGACCACGAGGTCGCCGGGGGTCAGCGCGGCCAGCTCGGCGAGGAAGGCATCGGCCGATTTCTTGCGCTTCTTGCGGCGCACCAACCGGTCGCCCAGCAGGTCCTGCTCGGTGATCAGTTCCAGCCCGGCGGTCGAAAACCCGCTGTCGAGCGGCAGGACCAGCGCCACCGGCACGCCCTTGGCGGCAAGGCCGAGCGCTTCCTGCCAGCTGTCCGCCTCGGCCGGGGCGGGCTTCACCGCCTCGCCCAGGATCGAGGCGATCCGGGCCCGGCTTCCGGCCGAATAGCAGGCGATCAGCGCCTTGCGGCCCTGGACCGCCTGGCCGGTCAGATAGCGGGCGGCGGCTTCATAGACATTGTCACCGCGGGCGCGTTCGGGGGCGAAATCGCGGGCGGAGGCGAAGCCGAAGTCGATGACGCTGCCGCTTTCGGGCTGGGTGAAGATGTCGGCCCTGTGGATCGGCCAGTTCGCCTGCTTTTCCGCCAGTTCCGCCTTGGAGAGGTAGAGCGCTTCGGGCGAGAGCGGGCGATAGGAACCGGCCGCCTTGCCCGAGGTATCCGAGCGCGCGGCAAAGTAGTCTGCAATGTCACTCAAGCGTTCCTCGGATGCCCCCAAGGCGGCACTGTCGACCACCACCAGGTCACCAGGGGCCAGGTGATCGAACAGGGTGACCACCCGGTCCTCGAACAGCGGCAGCCAGTGCTCCATGCCGGCAAGGCGGCGCCCGTCGCTGATCGCCTGGTAGAGCGGATCGCCGGTGGCATTGGCGCCGAACAGTTCACGGTAGCGGGTGCGGAACCGCTTGACGCTGTCCTCGTCGAGCAGGGCCTCGCTGGCGGGGAGCAGCAGATGCTGGTCGACCACCCCGGTCGAGCGCTGGGTGTTCGGATCGAACAGCCGCAGCGTTTCCAGCTCGTCGCCAAAGAAGTCGAGCCGCAGCCCCGCGTCGAGGCCCGAGGGATAGATGTCGAAGATCGAACCGCGCACGGCATATTCGCCGGCATCGACCACGGTATCGGTGCGCGAGTAGCCCTGGCGCTGGAGCAGGGCGATCAGGCTTTCCCGGCCGATCTCCATGCCCGGCCTGAGCAGCCGCACCGATTCGCGGATGCGGAACGGGGTGAGCACCCGCTGCAGCACGGCGTTGATCGTGGTGACCAGCAGCTGCGGTCCATCTGCCTTGCCTTGCAGCCGGTGCAGCGCCGCCAGCCGCCGCGCGCTGACCGACAGGGCAGGGCTGGCGCGGTCATAGGGGAGGCAGTCCCAGGCCGGGAAGGTCAGCACTTCCAGTTCGGGCGCGAAATAGGCGGCGGTATCGGCCACGGCCTGCATCGCCGCCTCGTCCGCCGCGATGAACACTGCCCGGCCCTTCGTGGCGCGCGCCAGGTCCGCCAGCACCAGCGGCTGGGCCCCGCGCGCAAGGCCGGAGAGGGTCAGCGGCGCCTTTGCGCCAAGGATCTTGTTCAGGTCAGGCATGGTTCGCACAACAGCAATTGCCCCGCGGGCCATTTCTGCGGCCAGCGGGGTGGGATTCGGACCTGCGCCTTAGCGCGTGTTTGTCAGCCTGTCAGCGCGGGATTTCGACGTAGTCCAGCTTGCGGAACGCATCCATCAGGTCGCCGCGATACTCGGCCGGGACATCCAGCGTGCCGAGCGCCCAGCCCATGATGTCAACGTCTTCCTCTTCTAGCAAAGCTTCGAACCAGGCGATTTCCGCTTCGCCCCACGCAGCGTGATAGCGATCGAAAAAGCCGCCGATCATGTAATCGGCCTCGCGCGTGCCACGGTGCCAGGCACGGAACTTCAGGCGGCGGAGGCGATCAGCGTGGTCCATGCGCGGCGGTTAGGTCAGCGGGCGCTTGGAAGCAAGCGCCAGGGCTGGCAATAGGGTGCCATGCGTCCCGAGCGGCTCAACCCCCTGTTCGTCGCGGCTGACAGCCTGAAAGGCGTCGGCCCGGGCCTCGCGCGCCCGCTGGAGAAGCTGGGGCTGACCCGGGTGAAGGACTTTGCCTATCACCTGCCGGACCGCTTTGTTGAGCGCCGCGCGGTGGCGAGCCTCGACGAAGCCAGCGTGGGCGAGAATATCGTCGTCGCGCTGACCCCGGCGGAGTATCGCAGTTCGGCCGGGCGCGGGCCGTTCCGGGTGCTGGCGACGGATGCTATCGGCAATGTCTGCTCGATCACCTATTTCGGACGCAACACCGCCTGGGCGAAGAAGCAGCTGCCCTTGGGCGAGCCGCGCTGGATCGCCGGGCGGCTCGATCAATATGGCCAGATGCTGCAGATCGTGCATCCGGACCATGTTGCCGAAGCGGGCGCGGCGGCGTTGGGGCAACTGGTCGAACCGGTCTATCCGCTGTCCGAAGGGCTGACCCAGGGGCGGCTGGCCGCGCTGGTCGAACAGGCGCTGAGCGGCCTGCCCGCCATGCCCGAATGGATCGAACCGGGCCTGCTGGACAAGCTGCAATGGCCCGCCTGGCGCGATGCCCTTGCCCTGGCCCACAAGGGGCCGCACACCGCCGCGCGGGACCGGCTGGCCTATGACGAGCTGCTGGCCAACAGCCTTGCCCTGATGCTGGTGCGGCAATCGAACCGCAAGCAGAGCGGCACGCCCTTGCAGGGCGACGGTTCGCGCCGGGCGCGGCTCAACCTGCCGTTCCCGCTGACCGGCGCGCAGCAACGCGCGATTGCCGAGATCGAGGGCGACCTGGCGCAAAGCGCGCCGATGCTGCGCCTGCTGCAGGGTGATGTCGGCTCGGGCAAGACGGTGGTGGCGCTCTCCGCCATGCTGATCGCGGTGGAGGCGGGCGCGCAGGCTGCGCTGCTCGCCCCGACCGAAATCCTCGCCCGCCAGCACCATGAAACGCTGAGCCGCTTGTTGGCGGGTACGGGTGTGGAAATCGCCCTGCTGACGGGCCGTGACAAGGGCCGCGCGCGCGAGGCGATCCTGATGGGCCTGCTGGATGGCAGCATTGACATGGTGGTGGGCACCCACGCGATCTTCCAGGACACGGTGACCTACCGCAACCTCGCCATGGTGGTGATTGACGAGCAGCACCGCTTTGGCGTGGGCCAGCGGCTGATGCTGGCGCAGAAGGGCCGCCGCGCGCCGCATTGCCTGGCCATGACCGCCACCCCGATCCCCCGCACACTGACCCTGGCCCAATATGGCGAGATGGACGTCAGCAAGCTGGACGAGATGCCACCCGGCCGCCAGCCGATCGATACCCGCGTGGTCGCGGTGGAGCGGCAGGCCGATGTGATCGCTGCCATCGGCCGCCACATTGAAAGCGGGCAACAGGCCTATTGGGTCTGCCCGATGGTCCGCGAGCAGGAGAACGAGGACCTGGCCGCCGCCGAGGCGCGCCATGCCGAATTGCAGGCGCGCTTTGGCGATGCCGTGGTGCTGGTCCACGGCCAGCTGCGGCCAGAGGCCAAGGACGCGGCGATGGAACGCTTCGCGCGCGGCGAAGCGAAGCTGCTGGTCGCCACCACGGTGATCGAGGTGGGCGTTGACGTGCCCAATGCCACGCTGATGGTGATTGAACAGGCCGAGCGCTTTGGCTTGGCGCAGCTTCACCAGCTGCGCGGCCGGGTGGGGCGGGGCAGCGGCAAGAGCACCTGCCTGTTGCTGCGCGGAGCCATGCTATCCGAAACCGCGCGGCAGCGGCTGGCGCTGATGCGTGAGACGCAGGACGGCTTTCGCCTGGCCGAGGAAGACCTGGCCCTGCGCGGCGGCGGCGAACTGCTGGGCACCCGCCAATCGGGCGACACCCCGTTCCGCGTCGCCAGCCTGGAGCAGATCCAGAAGCTCCTGCCACTGGCCCACGATGACGCCCGCCTGCTGATGGAGCGCGATGGCGGCCTGACGGGAGAGCGGGGCGAAGCGGCGCGGTTGCTGCTTTATCTGTTCGAGCGGGATTGGGGCGTGCAGTTGCTGCGTGGGGGTTAGGGGCGTGAAAGGGTGCTAATCGGCGAGAAGGCCGCTATTCGCCTTTCGGCTATCGGAAGCGGACTTTCCGGTCACGACCACATAACAGCCAATCGGCCTGAGCCAACCTCGGCAGCTTTCCGGACACCGCTAGCCATGTTAGCTTAAGCGTATGGAAGAACGGATTTTTCATCCGCGGAAGAGAGTTGGAATGAGCGAAGATCAACCTGCCGATGAACAAAATCAAAATCACAGTCACCTCCGAAAGGCTATCGGCGTCGGCGCTGAATTAGTTGGCGGAGCGGCGGGTGGAGCTCTGGGTTTCTTGTTCGCAGGGCCTATTGGAGCTGCTGGGGCCGGAGCCGCTGGAGTTGTAATCTCCAAGACCCTGTTGGCAGTTGGAGACGAAGTCTGTGACCGAATTTTAAGCCCCCGTGAAAAGGCACGAGTAGGCGCGGCAGTCGCCATTGCTGCTGATAGGACCCAAGAGCGGCTTAAGCATGGAGATCAGATAAGGACTGACGACTTCCTCAGCGACGGAACTTCGCGCCCTCCGGTTGACGAAATAACCGAAGGCTTACTGCTAGCGGCTCAGAAATCGTATGAAGAGAAAAAAGTACCGTTTATAGGTCGTCTGTTGGCAAATCTGAATTTTCGGCCGGACTTGAGCGTCCAGTCGGCATCCTTACTTGTAAGATTAGCTGATCAACTCAGTTATCAGCACCTTTGCTTATTGAGGTTGTGCTACGATAATGCTTCGGGCACCCCCCTAAAAGGAGGGAAAGCTGGCAAATATGTGAAAAGCCCGGAGCATGCCGCGCTACTTTCTGATCTTCTTTATTTGGAACGGTCAGGATTCATCACTAACGGTGGAAATGCAGTGCTAGGTCTCACAGACATCAATCCACCCCAGATGCAACTCCAGTTATTCGGTTCCCATCTCTTTTCGCTAATGGAATTAGACCGCATTTCGCAAGAGGATTTGACCGGCCTGAGGGCCATCTTTGACTCGCCTGATCCAAGCTACGTGACTACTCAGACATTGAACGTCAATCTGAACGCGCCGGAACGCTTTACCCCGTCGCCTCTTGTTGGAGGCATAAACGTCGACGGAATTACGAAGACACGTCCGTAAACCACCGACATTCCAGTCCTTGCCAAACCAGGCTGAGCAGCCTTAAACCGGACATGCATTCAGGCGGAACCCTGCCTCCGCCGCCTAAACCTCTTCCTTCCAGGCATAGAGCAGGCGGCCTTCGCCGAGCATGGCCAGCAGATCGCCGATCTCGCCGCGCGAGACGGCGAAGCAGCCCTGGCTGCGGCCGATCCGGCCCTGCTCAATGGCAATCCGCTGGTCGACATAGTCCGCGCCGTGGATCACGATGGCGCGGCGCTCGGCGGCCTCGTTCTGCGGCTCCAGCCCGACCAGCTTGCGCGAGCGGCCGTGTTTGCCGACATAGGTTTGGCCGGTGACGAAGGCGCCCTTGGACGAGGCGTTGGAGCCCATCCGGTTGGAGAACCGTTCGGTCCAGCCCGAAGCGTCCGGGTCGGACCCGCTGCCGTGGGCGACCAGCATGGTCTTGAGCACCTTGCCGCCAGTCAGATCAACCAGCTGGAAGCGCGGCAGGCGCGAATGGGCGGCGAAGTTGACGATCCCGATCCGGTCGCGGTGCAGGATGCGGTCGGAGTGTTGATCAAGAGCGGCCAGGGCCTGTGGCAGCAGGGCAGGACTATCACCGCACAGGGTGGCGGCGAAGCTGCGCGCGGGAACCAGACCTGCGCTGCCGATGGCCATGGCGCCCAGGAAGCGGCGCCGGTTGAGTTTCATGGGTTTGCGATCCCGAAGTTCGTTTGATTGCGAACTGGGGAGCGATGCTCTGGTTCGCAAGACATTTGGCCAACTATGCCGTTGAACCGTTCCGTGCTTGCGCCGGTCCAACGAAATCGGGACGGCCCATGGTCCAGCTTCAACACTGGCCGTGGTGCGGGCAAGGGCGGGGCAATCACAACCTGACCGGACCCTGGCCCATGACCAACCTGCCCCGCGCCGCCCGCCAGCTTGGCCATGCCGGGCTGCTGCCCCAGCTGCTTTGCGCGCTCTACGTGTTCGATGGCGGCAGCTGGCAATGGACTGCCCAGGCGATTGCGTTCGGCTATGCCGCGCTGATCTTCAGCTTCCTGGGCGGGGTGTGGTGGGGGATCGGCATTGCCCGGCCGGACGCGCCGCGCTGGATCTTTGGGGTGGCGGTGCTGCCCAGCCTGCTGGCGCTAGCGGCCTATGCGCCGTGGATCATCGGCTGGGAATGGCCCGGGCCCTCGCTGCTCGCACTCGGCTTGCTGCTGCTGGCATCGCCGCTGGTCGACCGGGCGATTGGCGGGATGGCGCGGGACTGGCTGCGGCTGCGCGTGCAGCTATCGACCGGGCTGGGGGTACTGACCCTGCTTATCGGCGCGGCGGCGATGCGTTAGCCGCGCGGGGGCCTTCAGCTGACCGTCTGGATCTGGGCGATCCGGCGGCGTCCGTCGCGGTACTCGAGCTGAACGATGAGATCGAGCGAGCGGCGGACATAGCTGACCACGTCGTCCCAGTTCATCCGGGTGCCCGCCTGCATCACCAGCAGGGCCAGCTGGTCAATCGCGCGCAGCGGCGAATCCGCGTGGATCGAGCTCATCGATCCGGGGTGACCGGTGTTGACCGCCCGCAGGAAGCCGAGTGCTTCATTGCCGCGCACCTCGCCCAGGATGATCCGGTCTGGGCGCAGGCGCAGCGAGGCGGTGATCAGGTCATCAACGTTGACCTCCGCCTCGCCCAGCGCACCGCGCGCCGCGATCAGGCCGATGGCATTGGCGTGGGCCAGTTTCAGTTCGGGTGTATCCTCGATCAGGATCAGCCGCTCGCTGGCGGGAATCTCGCGCAGCAGGGTGTTGAGGAAGGTGGTCTTGCCGGTGGCCGTGCCGCCCGAGACCAGCACGTTGCGGCGTTCCCGCACGGCCTGGCGCAGCACGGCGATCGGGCCTTGCGCCAGGTCGAGCGGCGGGCGGCGTTGCAGGCCCTGGTCGGCCGGGACGAGGTCAGCCCCGGCAAAGGCGCCGGTTTCGGCATAGTCTTCCAGCGAGAGGCCGGCGATCGAATGCTTGCGCACGGCAATCGCGATCTCGCCGCGGGTGGCGGGGGGCCGGACGATCTGCACGCGCTCTCCGCCCGGCAGGGTGGCGGCCAGCAAGGGGTGCTCGCGGCTGATGCCCTGGGCGCTGGCGGCGGCGATCTGGCGGGCCAGCCGTTGCAGCAGGTCGCGGGTCAGGGCCGGAGCCTCGATCCGCTGCGGGGGGCTGCCCTGGCATTCGATCCAGACCTCGCCCGGACGATTGATGTAAAGATCGGTCAGGTCCTCGCGCGCCAGCCATTGCTGGAGCGGACCCAGGAAAGTGCCAAGATAGATGTTGGAGGCGGGATCGCTCACGGCTCGACCGTCGAGAAATCCAGATCCTTGGCCACGAAGACCGAGACCGAGGCGCCCTGGCGGACCTTGATCGTCGGCTTGACCTGCTCCTGGCCCGGCACCTGCACCGAGGTGACCGCGCCGGGCAGGCCGACGATGACCGTGCCGTTGGTGGCGCTGCGCGTGGCGAGGCCGACCCCGATATCGAGCGCCGATTGCAGGATCGCCGCGCCGAACCGGGGGAAGAAGTGGCTGTTGACCCGGCCCTTCACCCCGGTCTGGCCAAGCGGATCGGCCGCCGGGGATTCGAGTTCGATCTGGACCCCGTCGGGCCGGGTGAGCTTTTGCCAGATGATCCCGATCCGGTTCTGGCCCAGCGCGACATCGGCCTGGTATTCGCCGAACAGCCGGCTGCCGCGCTGGATCAGCACGCGGCTGCCATCGAAGCTGCGGACATCGCGCGAGACGATGGCGCGGGCAAAGCCGGGCCGGTTGGAATCAAGCGCGGTTTCGAGCACGGCTTGGACAATCGCGCCTTGCGGCACGGTCAGCGAGGGATTGGCGAAGCGCGTTGCCATCGCCCGCCGGGCTCCCGCGGCTCCGGCCGACGGGGCGGCAACGGCGCTGGCCTGATCGACCGGGGCGGCGGGCGGCTGGATGATCGGCGGGCCGGGATAGAACTGCGGGGTTATCGTGCGCGGCGCGCGCGGGATATCGTTGCCGGCCCGGACGAACTGGCCCGGCACGGAGGGCGCGCGGGGAATCTCGCCATCGGGGGCATAGGGCGAAAGGCCCGGGAGCCGCCGCAGGGTGGGGCGCTGCTCGGCGGCGTAGAAGGCATCGTCCTGCGGCACGGCCAGTGGCGGCGGGGCGGCGATCACGCCCGCACCGGTATCGGCGGGCGGGGTCAGGCCGGGTGAAACCACCGCCTCGCGGCGGGCCTCAAGCGTCAGGAACAGGGCCGTCGCGGCAATCGCCATGGCCCCGGCGAAGAGCCAGACGCCGTGATTGCGCACCGGCCGGGCCACCAATGGCCGTCCGGTGGCGGGATCAGGCCGGGGTGCCGGATCGCTCATCGTTTGCCTCCTGTCCGCGCATCGCGGCCTGTTGGTGCATTGCGGATCGCTTCGGCCATGTCCTTGTCGATCCGGAACACCAGGCGGGGATAGACGCGGTCGATCGTGAACAGGTCACCGCGCATGTAGCCGTCGACGATCTGCTCCTGGCCGCGCTTGTCGGGTGCGAACACGGCGGGGATCGGCTGGTCCTCGTCCCACTGGATATAGGTCCGCTGGCCATCATCGCCGATCCGCGACGGGCGCACGCTGGTCGAGCCCTTGAGCCGGTAGCTGGTCATTTCCGGTGCCGCCGGCGCGGCGACGGTCGCCTGGGCCAGCGCGGCGGGAACAGCACCGGGCAGGAGCACGGCTCCGGCGGCAATCAGGAACATCCGGGCGGTCAGGGCAGGCATTACGGCGCGATGCTCCCGGTCTGGTCGGTGGGCGACGGGGCAGGCGGCGGAGCCGGCGCCATCTCCGCGTCGCGGCGATAACGGATCACCTGGAAGCCGAGCGGATTGTCGAGCCGGTCGGCAGCCGACATCGCCTTGGCCGAGAAGCGGTACTTGAGCACGGCGGCCCAGGCCTGGGCCGGCTGGCCGCTGCCGCCGGGATCGGTGCGCAGGGTCTGGAAGCGGACCAGAGCAGTATCCGGCCCCAGTGACGAGACCGACTGCAACCGCACCTCGACCTGGGCCGAGCGGGGCAGGGTGGCAAAGGGGCTGGCGGCATTGCTGGGCTGCATCAGCGCCAGGTACTGCTGCCGCGCCTCATCCGCCGACCACAGCGCCACCTTGCGATAGTCCGACCGCACGGCCGGAGCCGAATAACTCTCGCGCGCGACCACGTACTGCGCCAGGAACGAGCGGGTCAGCGCGGCATCGGGGGCAACCTTCGCCTGGTCGAGCGGATCGAGCGTCTCGACATGGCCGGTCTGCCGATCGACCATCACCATGTAGGGCACGGCGGTCTTCAGCGGGACGAGGAAAACCAGCGCAATCGCTTCAAGCAGGGCGATGACCGCAGCGATGATCGCCACGATCCAGGCCAGGCGGCGCGACTTGTGCAGTTCGGCCGCGCGATCCTCCGACCAGGATCGCGCCGCTTCGTAATAGGCATCGCGGCCAGTGTCGGAGCGCCCGCGTTCGGACTGGGCAGTCATTGCTTCGTATCCCTTCTCTGGCTCACGGTGGCGGTTCGGCCCGACCGGCTGGCGGCGCGGAAACTGTCACCGAGCAATTCTGGCTGGGGGCGGGGATCCGCACCGCGCCGTTCCGCCGGGGCGGGCGTGCGCCCGCCGACATCGCGCTCCGCCCGGTTGCGGCCCGCGCCTGCGGCTTCCTCACCGCGCATGGTCCGCGCAACGGCTTCCGCCACAACGAAGGCGCGCGAGGGTGGATCGGACAGGGCGCTGGCAAGCGCGGGGCGCATGGTTGGCATCCCGGCCGTACCGATTGCGCCCGGCGCCGGGCCGAACAGATTGCCGATTGCCAGCCCCCGGCTGAAAAAGGCCAGCCGGATGATCAGGCCGAGCACGGCAAAGGCGATCAGGGCAAAGGACACGCCGATCACCATCAGTTCGGTCGGCACCGACGGGGTCAGCATCTGGGTGCCGCGCTGGGCCACGGCATCGCGCAGCCAGGGCTCGAGGATGGCCAGCTGGACACCATAGATCAGCGGCAGAACCAGGCCCGCGATCGCGCAGGCCCCCAGCGCCCGCAGCCAGCCGATGAACAGGTCGCGCGTTCCCGCAAACAGCAGCAGCGCCGCCAGCAGCGGCGCCAGCGCGAGCAGGATGCCGGCCCCCAGCCGGACCGCGGCAGTCGGCCCGATCACGCCGGAGAGGAAGGCGACCCGCCCGTAACCCAGCGCGGTCTGGTCGGCCAGGGCCACGCCCCGGAAGCTGTCGTTGATCGAATCGCTGCGGCTGGTTCCACCGGTCAGGCGGCCGGTGCCGTAAATGGTCAGGATGACGATGCTGTCATCGGCGGCCTGCAGCCGTCCGGTCAGCTGGCCGCCGGCGCCGGGCAGGCCCGAGGCAAGCCCGATCGCGCCCGCCAATTCGCCCGGCGCCTCGAGCACCGTGTTGTAACCCAGGGTGCGCCAGGCCGGCCAGCTGGTGGCGAGGGTGAGCACGATGCCGAACCGCAGGACGTCGAGCACCAGATCCCGGCCCGCCATGCGCTCGCCCAGGATCAGGCGGTAACCGAACAGGGCAACGAAGATCGTCAAGAGCCCAGTCAGCGCCAGCGTGACCGGCGAAGCGGGATCGGACAGCGCGCCAAAACCATAGGCCCCGATCGACTGCGCCTGGCAATCGACATGCAGCAGGATGTCGGCCAGGAACCGCCCACCGGTGCTGACCGTCTGGCAGGCCATGTCAGGCGCGCTCCAGCAGGGTCGGGATCCAGTCGACCGGGTTGGCCCCGGTCTGGGCGACCAGTTCGTCGAAGATCCGCACGGTGGCCTCGCGCCCTGAAAGGATCGTGAGCAGGTCCTTTTCACCGGTCAGGTTGAGCCGCGCCACCACGCTGTCCTGGCCGTGCTTGATCAGGAAACAGTGCGAGTTGTCAGGGAGGGTGCGCACCAGTTCGAATTCGTGCGGAGTCAGGCCGAACCCGTCTATGTAGTCTTCGGCCCGCGCCTTGGGATTGATCATGAAGATCTGGGTGGCGGCCTGTTCGATGATGGCGCTGGAAATCCGGCTTTCCAGCGCGTCCTGCGCGCTCTGGGTGGCAAAGCCGATGATCCCGTTGCGCTTGCGGATGGTCTTTTCCCAGTCCTTGATCCGCCGCACGAACACGTCGTCGTCCAGCGCCTTCCAGCCTTCGTCGACAACGATGATCGACGGCGTGCCATCGAGCCGGTCTTCGACCCGGTGGAAGAAATAGAGCAGCGCCGGGGTCCGCGCGACCGGATCGTCGAGGATCGCGGTCATGTCGAAGCCCACCGTCGCGGCCGACAGATCGGTCAGGTCGGTTTCGTTGTCGAACAGCCAGGCGCGTTCGCCATCGCCCCACCATTGACGCATCCGCGCGTGGAGATCGTCCGGGCGGGGCCGGTCGCCGCCCCGGAACAGTTCGACCAGGTGGCGCAGCCGCCGGTGCGACAGGGGCTGGTCGAAATTGACCGTGATCGCTTCTTTGACCACTTCGGCCTCGGCCGGATCGAGCCCGCCCGCCAGTTCACCGATCCAGTCGAGCAGGAACTGCCGGTTGGCGGGGGTATCATCGAGTTGCAGGGGATTGAGACCAGCCGCGTCGCCGGGGCGCAGGCGGTCGTACTGGCCGCCGATCGCGCGGATGAACAGCTCCGCACCGCGATCCTTGTCGAACAGCACGATGCGCGGGGCGAACTTGCGCGCCTGGGCCAGCAGGAAATTGAGCACCACGGTCTTGCCCGATCCCGACGGGCCGATCACCGTGAAGTTGCCGAGATCATTGTGATGGAAGCTGAAGAAATAGGGTCCGGCCGCCGTGGTTTCGAACAGCGTTACCGCGTCGCCCCAATGGTTGCCGTGGGCCCGGCCGACCGGGAAGTTGTGCAGGCTGGCCAGGCCGGCGAAATGCCGGGTCGAAACCAGTGCGCGCCGCGCCACATACTTGAAGTTGGCCGGGAACTGGGCCCAGAAGGCCGGTTCGAGGGCAATATCCTCGCGCACCGCAACGATCCCGAGATCGGCCATGGCGGCAGTCACTTCGGCGACATGGGCATCCAGCGTCTCAAGGCTCTCGGCATGGATGGCGATGGTGGTGTGATGCTCGCCAAAGGCGGCGCGCCCGGCGGCGACATCGTCCTTGGCGCGGGCCAGCTCGTCGCGCAGGCTCAGCGCCTCGTCCTCGCTGGAGCGCATCCGCCGCAGGGCAAGGTTCATCCGCCCCAGCGCCGCGCCGCGCTCGACAAAGGCGAAGGACTGGCTGACGGTCAGCGGGATCGGCAGCCGGTACAGCTCGTCGAACATGCCCGGCATGGTCTGGGCCGGATAGTCCTTGATCGAGATCATCGCCCCGAACTTGCGCGGGGAATCTCCCGCCGCATCGAGTTCGAAGGCATCGCGGCCAAAGCTAATCCGGCGCGTTGGCAAGTGGTGGCCGATGTCACCGTGCGGCAGGCCGACCGGGCGCATCTCCGCATTGAGCAGGCAGGAGAGGAATTCCAGCGGTTCGGAGCGCGCGCCGGTCGGCGTGTCGTGGACGCCGAGCAGGCGCGGGGCATAGCTGCCAAGCGCGGCGAGCAGGGCATCGCTGGCGGTGCTGAGGGCGCGGCGTTCGTTCGCGAGCATCGCGGCGCGATCCTCGACCGTGCTTTCGAACCAGCCGCGCACCCGGTCAAGCAGGCCGATCCGCCCCTGGACCGGGCGTCGCACGATGGTGACGAACAGTTCGTTGACGAACATCTCGCGCGATTGCAGCCGCTGGCGCCAGCGCTCGTCGAGCTGGCGCGAGAAGGGATCGTCGAAGCGGGCGTCAAGAACGGCTTCGGCCTTGCGGCGGATGACGTGGTGGTACAGCGCGAACCGCGAGCTGGCCATGGCCCGCAGCATCGCCTCGCGCAGTTCGGCGCGATAGTTCAGCTCATCGGTATCGGCGGTTTCGAACAGCAGCCCGTCCAGCCTGATCGTCTGGAGCAGCAGGCCGTCGCGGGTTTCCAGCGTCACATCGTCGACATGGCGCGCATAGGGCAGATGATCGCCGACACGCTGCTCGCGCGCGACCGCCCTGGGATCGCGGGTCAGGGCTGGTATGAATTGCATCCCCACACCGCATAGTTTCGAGTTCGGGGACAACGGCTGACCCGGGTGATCCACAGGTCGAAGAACCGGGGTTCGCGCAAGCATACCAGCATCCCGGCCAGGTGCAGCACCAGCGCGACCGGGATGATCCAGAAGCTCTTGAAGATCAGGAACAGTTCAGCCGCGATGATCATGTTGATCACGAAGAAGGTATAAGTGACCCCGCCGATCATCTGCGGACGGGTCAGGCCCAGGAAGATCCGGTCCTGCCGCAACCCCGCAGCCATGGCTCAGCCGCCCGCGGCAGCGCGGATGCCACCGACAATGCTGGCCGCGCCGAACAGGATGAAGCAGCCCAGGATCACCACCGCGCCGTGCCGCCAGTTCATCCGCCCGGTCAGCATCATGAAGCCGACCGAGGCTACCGCGATCACGGCCACAACCGTCGCCACCGTGCCCAGCAGGGTGCCCTGCAGCCAGCTGACCGCGGCAATGATGGCCCCTGATCCCTGCGGATCGGCGGGAATGGCGGCAAGGGCGGACGTGGCCGGCATGGCCAGCGCGATCGATGCGGCAATCAGGTGGAAAAGGCGTTTCAACACCGGCTGGTTCACTCCCCCGTTGGTGCCGCCGGCAGCGGCTCAAGCCCCTGTGTCTGGCACATTACATTTCGCTTCGCCAGTTCCATTGTTGGCCGCGCCCGGCTCGCAGCGGGACAGGCGGCCGGTCATTCCAGGCGCAAAGCAGCTCTGCGGGAAAACCCTTAAATCGCCTTGCGGTGATAGCAATCGCGGATATAGTGCTCTTCAATCCATGGCCTGTGTCGGAGCGCGGGGGCGCGTTCCGGGCCTGGGAAGGGGATGGTCCCATGTCCAAGGGAATTTCACGCCGTCAGTTTGCAGCTCTTGGCACGGCCGTTGCGCTGGCTGGCAAGGCTACCGTCGCCAGCGCAGCCGTGCCGGTGACGCATGCCAAGGTGAAGGTCCCGACCCGCGATGGCGCGGCGGATGGCGTGTTCTTCCACCCGGTTGACGGTCAGCACCCCGGCGTGGTGCTGTGGCCCGATGTCGGCGGCCTGCGTGACGCCAATCTGAAGATCGGCCAGGAACTGGCCGCCGCCGGGTTTACCGTGCTGATGGTCAACCCGAGCTACCGTTCGGGCGAAGGGGCCGGCCGCGCCGCCCTCGCCAAGAACCTGCGTCCCGAATTCATTCAGCGTGATGGCGCGGATTTCTCGGCATGGCTCGATGCCCAGCCGCAGACCGCATCGGCGGCCAAGGGCTATTCGCTGCGCGCGATGGGTCCCAGCCCCTCGCTGCTCAGCATCCAGCCCCGCACCAAGCGCGCCCGTTCGGGCTATCTGGTGGCCTTGCCGGCCGGCAACAAGGGTTTGACGGCGTCGCAGCTCGCGGCGCTTGATCATGCCATCGGCCAGACTGACCAGCTCGCCGCGGCGGAGGCCAACACCGGCCTTGCGGCCTGATCCCGACTGACAGTACTGGAGTTTGCACCGCCAGGTGGTCTGGCCGGTGTCTGTCGGTTTTGGTGACGTGTTGATGGCCCGCTATGTGATTTCAGGACTGCGGGTTGCCAGCGACCTCGACCTGCCCGGCGCTTTGCCCGCTCCGGCCAGCGGCGATGACGTCGACCTGACCATTGCCGCCGGGCCGGTGCCGGCTTCGCTTGATCAAGCGGAGCAGCTCGGCCCCAACTGGCAACTCGCCGGGGATCGCTTTCTGTTGCGCGTGCCAGGCATCGTGCGGATCCTGCTGGAAGGCCCGGCGGTGCTGCGCTGGCAGTGCGAGGGGGATACCAGCCCCGAGGATGCGGCCATCTTTGTCTGTGGCAGCGGCATTGGCCTGTCGCTGCACTTGCGCGGCCGGTGCGTGCTGCATGCCAGTGCGGTGGCGGTAGGGGATCGCGCCGTCCTGTTTTGCGGGCCTTCGGGGGCGGGCAAGTCAACCCTGGCGGCAGCTCTCGCGGCGCGCCGGTACAGTTTGCTGGCCGATGACCAGTGCGTTCTCACGGAAACCGGCGCGGGGGACCTGAGCGTCCATCCCGACGGCAGGGCGATGAAGCTGTGGCACGAGGCGATCGAGCAGCTGACCCTGCAGCCGCGGCGCGGTGCGGCCGTGCGGACGCGGGTCGAGAAGTTCTATGTCGAGCCCGAGGTGGCCCTGTCGCACCCGCTGCCGCTGGGGGCGATCTACATCCTGGGTGAAGACCATGCCATCGCGGGCGGGGCGGCGGACGGAATGGAAGGCCGCGAGATCGCGATCACCCGGTTTAACCTTGCCGATGCGGCGCGCGTGATGCGGGCCAACGCCTATCGCCCGGCGATGGTGCGGCGGCTGGGCCAGGCCGGGCTCTATCTTCAGGCGGCGGCCAGCGCGATGCAGTCGGCCGGGATCTACCAGTTGGCCCGACCATTGGATTTTGGCCGGATGGATGCGGTCGTGACTGAACTGGAGCGGCACTGGTCCGACCTCGGGATCGGGGAGCAGCGGGCTTGAGCCGGATCCTGTGGCTGGCGTCCTATCCCAAGAGCGGCAATACCTGGCTGCGGATCATGCTGGCGAACCTGGGACGCAGCGAACCGGTCGATATCAATGCGCTGAACAGTCATGGCGGGATTGCCGGAGCCCGGGCGCGGTTTGATAACACGTTCCTGTTTGCCGCCGGATTGCTGACCCATGACGAGTGCGACCGGCTGCGACCCGCGCTTTATCGCCACCTTGGCGCAGGCGAAATTCCGCCGGACGAGGTCGACGATGCCAATGCCGATGGCCTTCGCGCGCTGGCCGCAATCCATCCGATCAAGACCCACGATGCCTGGACCTGCAACGACCTCGGTGAACCGATCCTCGGCGGCAAGTCGGCCGCCTTTGGCGCGGTGCTGATCGTGCGCGATCCGCGCGACGTTGTCGCTTCACTGGCTAACCATAACGGCCAGACCCTGGATGAGGCGATTGCGTTCATGGCCCGGCCTGACGCCGCCTTCGCCCGATCCACCGGGCGTCAGCCCCAGCAATTGCGTCAGCAGCTGCTCGACTGGAGCGGGTTCAACCGCTCATGGCTCGACCAGGGCGAGGTGCCGGTCCACTTGCTGCGCTATGAAGACATGCTGCGCGATCCGGCCGGTGCCCTGGCCGGAGTGCTGGACTTCGCCGGGATCAGGCTGCCCGGAGCGGCGATCGCCCTTGCCGCGCGGCTGTCCGCGTTCGAGAGCCTGCGCGATCAGGAAGCAGTCGCCGGGTTTCGCGAGAAACCGAGGCGGGCCGGTCCGCGCCGGTTCTTCCGCCAGGGGCGGGCCGGCGGCTGGCGCGGCGAATTGAGCGATGCACAGCGGCGGCAGGTGGAACTGGACCACGGGGCGATGATGGTCCGGCTGGGCTATCAACCGGTTGCGGAAAACCACGCGCGGTGACGGCAATGGCGCGGTTCCTGACGCTCAAGGCGGGCCAGCGGCGGTGGATCGTCGAGGCGGCGATGTGCCTGGCCCTGGCGCGGCTGGCGGTGACTTTCCTGCCATTTCGCCTGATTGCCCGCTGGCTGGGACCGATGCTCCCGCCGGATGCCAGCCCGCGCCCCGCGGCGGAAGAGGTGGTCACCATCAGCGACGAACTGCGCTTCATCCGCTGGTCGGTGAATGCCGTCGGCCGCCGTCAGCCGTTTGCCGCCGTGTGTCTGCCCAGGGCACTTGCCGCGCGAGCAATGTGCCGCCGGCGCGGAATCGGCTCGACCCTGCGGCTGGGCAGTCAGGCCGGGCAGACCGCCGGGGTGCAGACCCATGCCTGGCTCGATGCCGATGGCATAAGGCTGACCGGCTATCCGCTGCCGCCAGGCATGGTCGAAATCGGCTGTTTTCCCGAATAATCGCGCTGCAGCGCGGGCGGGACCGGTCAGGCGGGCTCCGGCTGGTCGCCCGCCGCAAGTTGTTCCAGCAGCCAGTCATTGACCGCGCAATCGATCACCAGGTGGATTCGTCCGGTGCTGCCCGCATTGGTGATGTCGTGAACATCGGACAGCCGCAGGAACCAGGTTTCACCGGGGGCCATGGCCACGCGCCGGCCGTTCAGCCGGAAATCGACCTGCGGGTTGGTGGTAACCGGCACGTGCAGCCGGACTGTGCCTGCGGCCAGATCAAGGTCCGGGTCGCTGTGGGGCTTGATCCGCGATCCCGGCTCGAGCCGCATCAGCCGCGCGGAATGGAGCGGGCAGGCAAACTGGCCAAGCGCTTCGGCCAGTGCCGGAAACCGGCCAAGCCACGGCGCATCAACGAATTCCTCACCGATGTTGGCGGTTGCCATCAGGATCGGATGCGTCGCGCCGACAGGCGCGCGCAGGGGGAAGATGCTCCACCCGCCCTCGTAATTCTGTGTCACGAAGTGGGCGATCCAGTCCGTCTCGGCCAGGTTGGCGCAATCGGCCTGCAGGCGCGCGGGATCAAATTGCAGCGGCAGGCGGATGCGATCGGCCTGCGCCAGGACGGTTACCGGTGAAGATCGGGTTGCAGCCATTGTCTCGCCGCAAGCCTATCGGTTAGGGTTGGGAATGCAACCGAATGTCATGCCGGGGATGGAACCGCTAAAGCCCGAGCTGCTGGCGCAGCTGCGCAGCGCGCTGGTCACCGACCGGCCAGCCCAGGATCGTCTTGCCGCAATCGAGGATCGGTTATCCGTGATTGCCGAAATGGTGGACTATGCTTCCGGTCTGGGCCTGACGCTTGATCGGCAGGCATTGGTTCAGACGCTGCAAAACGATCCATTGGGGATTGATCGCTTCATGCCCAAGCCCGTCTCCGGGCAGCAGCGGATCAGCCCGCAATGGCTGCCGGTGGGACTGTCGAATGACGGCGTGCAGATGACGGTCGAATGGGCCCATTTTGCGGGGGAACGGCTCACCAGTTCGTTCTTCGAGGCGCATCTGCGGGCCGCCCGCAACCGGCCGGTGAGCCAGCTGATGCGCTGGCACACGCCGCTTGGGGCAATGCTGTCAGATCCCGACCTGGCCGATCCTCCGGAGCTTGACGGGATCGTCTTCCACATGTCGCGCTGTGGCTCTACTCTCGTCGCGCGGCAGCTGGGGCAGCTGCCCGATGCGGTGGTCCTGTCCGAACCGGCACCGATCGATGACCTGATCCAGTTCTGTGCGAGCCAGCCGGAGCTGCCACTGGAAACCAGGGCGGCCTTGTTGCGGGCGATGGTTTTCGCCCTGACCCCCGAGGAGCGCACCGGACCGGTGGGCTATCGCTTCCTAAAGGCCGATGGCTGGCATGCCGGCAGCATTGCGTTGTTCCGGGCCGCCTTTCCGCGAACTCCGTTCGTGTTCCTCTATCGCGACCCGGTGGAAGTGATGCTGTCGCAGCGGGCCGAGCCGGGCTGGTTGACGGTCCCGGGCATCGTGCCACGGTTCCTGGGCATTGCCGACGATGACGCGATCCCCGGCGTCGATTTTTCGGCCAAGGTGATCGGCACGATCTGCACGGCTGCTGCCGATCACGCCGCCGAACTCGCCGGTCCCTATATCAACTACGCCGAACTGCCGCAGGCCATCATCACCCGCATCCTGCCGCATTTCGGGATCGAACCTGACGCTGCCGCGCGCGAGCGGATCGCGCAGATCAGCCGGATTGATGCGAAGCGTCCGACCGAAACCTTTGATCGCGCCACGCGCGAAACCGCCAAGGATGCCACGCCCGAGATTCTGGCGGCGGTGGAACGCCATCTGGCCGAACCTTTGGCCCGGATCGAAAGGCTCAATACCGGCCAAACCGATTGACGCGGGGCTGACTTGCCGTAACGGTGCCGGAACTGGGTGTCTGGGTAAAGGAAATCATCGGCATGAGGTTCGGGCGTTCCGACGATTGGCTGGCTGCGCGCGCCGGTGACGAGATCATGATGATGAACGCCAGCCAGGGGACCTACCTGGGTCTGAACGCGATGGGCGCGAGGATCTGGGACCTGCTTGCCGAGCCGCGCGAGATGGATTGGCTGTGCCGCGAATTGGTTCGCGAGTTCGAAGTCAGCGAGCCAGTGTGCCGCGGCGAGGTGCAGGCTTTTCTTGACGAGTTGATCAAACACAAAGCCGTGGTTGCCCTGTCCACCTCGAACACCTGAGCCAAGGCCAGCCGCGTGAGCGCTGTTTGCGGATTCCTCAGGCTGGATCAGGCCGCCGCCGGAAACGCGGCCATTGCCGCCATGGGCAAGGCGCTGGGCCATCGCGGGCCGGATGGCGTCAACTGCCTGGCGGTCGACAGCGTGGCGCTGGGCCATTGCCTCCTGCGAGTGAACCGCGAGGACCGATTTGAAAGCCAGCCGCTCCACGATCGCGCGATGGGCGTGACGCTGGTTGCCGACCTACGGCTCGACAATCGTGAAGCCCTGGCCGAGGCATTGGGGATCGCGCCGACGCAGCTTGCATCCATGGCCGACAGCGCTCTCCTGCTGGAAGCCTGGCGCAAGTGGGGGGAGGGCTGCGTCGATCATCTGATCGGCGATTTCACCTTCGCGGCGTGGGATCATCGCCAGCGGCGGCTTTATCTGGCGCGCGACCACATGGGGCAACGCGGCCTGTTCTTCCACCGCGGCGAGCGGATGATCGCCTTCGCGACCGAAGTGAAAGCCCTTTGGCAATTGCCCGAGGTGCCCCGTCGCCTCAATCCCACCGGGATCGCCCGGCGGCTGCTGCGGGCGCTCGATCCCGATCCGGCGACGACGCTGTTCGAAGGGATCGAGATCCTTCCCGCCGGAACCATCCGCTGGTTTGACAGCGATGGCTCCTCGGGCGAGCGGCGCTACTGGCGGCCCCGGCCGGCTGCGCGGCATCTGGCGCAGGATGCGGCCTATTATGTCGCGGCCTATCGCGAGGTGGTGGAGGAAGCGATTGCCTGCCGGGTGCGCCGCCTGGAACGGCCGCCGGTGCTGATGTTCAGCGGTGGGTTCGACAGCGGCATAATCGCCGTTTGTGCCGCGCGGCTGCTGGGGCAGGGGGGCAGCAAGCTGATCGGCCTGTGTTCCGCCATGCCCGCCGCCGATTCGACCACGCCGCGCAACGCTCGCGCGATGGCACAGAACTATGCCGCGCTCCCCGGCTTCGACCTGCGCTTCTACGAGCGCGGCGAAGAGCACATGCTGGAAGGCCTCGAAGAGACGTTCCAGCGCAACGATGACTGCGCCTTTACCGACCTGGGACTGCGGGCCGCGTTTCGCCTGGCCGAGAGCGAGGGTGCCCGACTGGTGATGGACGGGCATGGCGGGGACTATACCGTCAACCAGCGCACGCCGCTGATGCTTGGGCGCATCCTTCTGCGCGGCCAGTTGCGCCGGTTCCTGCGTGAATGGCGGGCGCGATCTGAGTTCACCGGGTGGTCGCTGCCGGTCACCTTCCGCCGCGATGTGCTGCCAGCGATCCTGCCTGAATGGCTGCTGCGGACCTATCATCGGTTACTCAGGGGCGGGGCTGCGGTGTGGCGGCAGACGATGGTCAACCGCCAGCTGGCGGAAGACCTGTTCGCGGCGGGCACCATCGACCCCACCCGTTTGCGCAATCCCGATCGGCCGCATTTGCGCTGGGGTGATCGCTGGATTTTCGTGCTCGAGCGCTTGCAGGGCGGGCCGGCGCTGCACACGGCCCTGGCAGGATCCTATCGCACCGACCTGTCGCGGCCATTCCACGATCCCCGGGTGGTGGAACTGGGGTTGGCGATCCCGGAGGAGCTCCAGTTCCGGGACGGCCGCGAACGCTGGCTGGCGCGCATGGTGTTTGGCCGGGACTTGCCCGAGGCGTTGCTCCGCCGCCCGCCGGGCAATGACCTGGTCGTGCCCGACATGGTGGCGATGGCGCGGGTAATGGGGCGCGCCGAACTGGCGGCTGGGGCTGAGCGGATGCGGCGCGGCCGGTCGGCCGATTTCATCGATTTCGATCGGGTCGAAGAAGTCCTGCTGCGGGATGCCGCGGATGCGGGACGCGCCAGCCACTGGACGATGCCGGCTGCGGCATCCTTGGCGATCAGCCGGTTTGTGGAATGGTTCGAGCGAACGAACCGGTAAGGATCAGGAACCGAGCGGCGATCCGCTTGACACGATGTCCGAGCCGTTCGTGTTGCTCACATTGGCATTGCGCAATTGGGAGACGATGACCGCAGGCGTCGTCCAGGCGCCGCGCACAGTTTCAGCCGCTTGCACCGCGCCAGTTTCGGCTTCGGACTCGTGCCGGTTCGCCATAATTGCTGCTCACCCCATTAACGGCGCAATTCGCCGATATCACAGCCTATTGGCAGAAAGTTTCGGGGGATGCAATCCGGAACTCCCCGGAAGCTCGCTTGGGCGGACTCCCGGCAAGATCCGTTGCCCAAACGCCGCTATTCAGGCGAATGCTGCCCGCTTGATTGGAGCTATTCCCAAATTGCTGGCGGAATTTCGGATTGTACGTAATTTTTAGGATGCAATTCGGCAAAGCCGCGATATGGTGGCGGCATCCAGGGGTGGTTCGGTTGGTTGCTCTTCCTGCCCTCCAGTTGCATTGCCGGTCCAGCAGGGCCGGATCGGGGGATTGATCGGATGGCTACTCCGTTTATCGGCCAGATCGCGATTTTCGGCTTCAATTTTACGCCGAGGAACTGGGCAGCGTGCAATGGCCAGTTGCTGGCCATCAGCCAGAACACCGCACTGTTCTCGATTCTTGGCACGACATATGGCGGCAACGGGCAGACCAACTTTGCCCTGCCCGATATGCGTGGTCGTGTCCCCATTCACGCCGGCACCGGTGCCGGCCTGCCGACCCGAACCCTCGGGGAACGTGCGGGGCTTGAAAACGTCACCATAACCAGCAGCACCATGCCTTCGCATACGCACAGTCTGCTTGGCACCACGGCCACTTCGACCCGGCGACTGCCCGCGGGCAAGACATTGGGAACGGATTCGGCTTCGATTGCCGATTACTATGCAGCGCCGGGCACCAACATGACCGCCCTGGCGCCAGCCTCGGTCACCAATGCGGGTTCGGGTCAGCCGCATAACAACATGCAGCCCTACCTGGTGGTGAACATCTGCATCGCGCTGTTCGGGATCTTTCCTTCGCGCAACTAGGTTTCTGTCGGCACTCCTGGAATAAGTGAGACTGTTATGGCCTCTCCCTACATCGGCGAAATCAAGATGTTTGCCGGCACCTTTGCCCCGCGAGGCTACGTTTTCTGCAATGGTTCCCTGTTGAGCATTGCCGCGTACACGGCGCTGTTCGCGCTGCTCGGCACGACTTACGGGGGGAACGGGCAGACCACTTTCGCCGTACCTGACCTGCGCGGGCGTTTGCCGCTCCACCAGGGGCAGGGGGCGGGGCTCTCGAATCGGGTGATCGGCGAGGCGGCCGGTTCAGAGACCGTGACACTTAACGCCACGCAGATCCCGGTGCATAACCATGCCCTGGCAGCAACAACCAACGCGGGTACATCGCCTTCGCCAAGCGCATCGGTCGTCCTGGCCCGGCCGGTTGATAGCCTGGCGACGCCGGTGCTCTACACTGTCCCGGGAACGCAAACCATTACGCAGCAAGCGATGGCATCGACCGCGATCGCCGCTGCCGGAAGCTCGCAGCCGCACACCAACATGATGCCCACCCAGGCGATCAACTTCATCATCGCCGTGGAAGGCATCTTCCCCTCGCGGAACTGACCATTCGGAGATCGTTCTATGGCTACTCCATTTATCGCCGAGATCCGGATGTTCGCCGGTACCTTCGCTCCTCGCGGCAACGCCTTCTGCAATGGTCAGCTTCTCTCCATCGCGCAGAACACGGCCTTGTTTTCGCTGGTCGGAACGACTTACGGCGGCAACGGTCAGACCACCTTCGGGCTTCCCAATCTTCAGGGCCGCGCACCAATCGGCGCCGGGCAAGGGCCAGGTCTGGCAAACCAGACATTGGGGCAGTCGTCAGGCTTGGCAGCCGTGACGCTTATCGCGTCGCAAATACCCCAGCACGGCCACACGCTGACCGCCGGTACTGTGTCGCCGCAAAACCCGGCACAGCAGACCGCGACGCCGGGGCCTACCGCTTTTCTCGGTCTTTCCGGGCCAAACTCGACCTATTCGGATGTTGCCACCCCGGCCCAGCAGTTCCACCCCAGCGCCTTGGGATCGACCGGCAGCTCCCAGCCGCATGAGAACATGCAGCCCTACCTCGCGATCAATTTCATCATTGCGACCCAGGGGATCTATCCCTCGCGCAACTGATCCGGGGTATTTTTGGTGTTTGCCGCAAAGCGCAGCGGGCTGGTTGGCCTGTCGGCAGAACTGCAGGGCCAGGGGCTGGCGCTGCGTCCTGAAACGCCGGCGGACGATGCCTTCCTGCTCGACCTCTACCGTACGACCCGCCAGGCCGAACTCGATCAGCTTGGCTGGGGAGAGGAAGAGCAGGTGGCCTTTGTGACCCACCAGTTCAACGCGCAGCGCACCCATTATCGCCACGCGCTGGAAAACTGCGCTTTCGATATCATCGAGCGGCGAGGCCAGCCGATCGGCCGGTTATACACCCAGGAACGGGTAACCCAGCTGCATATCCTGGATATCACGCTGAGCCCGGAAGCTCGCGGGGGCGGGCTGGGCGGGGCGATCCTGACCGAATTGCACCGGCGCGCCAGTGCGGTCGGCAAGGGCATCGGCATATTCGTCGAGGTCTACAACCCGGCGCGGCACCTCTATGACCGGCTTGGCTTTGTCCCGATCGGGGAGGAACACGTCTACGTCGAAATGGATTGGCCGGCCGCGGGATTGACGGCAATCAGTTGAACACGGCCTCGTAGCTGATCCCTTCGGCATCGCCGGCCACCGGCACCAGGAAGATTTCCAGCGCCCCCAGGCTCTCGCAATGCATGCTATGCATCTGCTGTGGCAGGATTCGCTGGTCGGCACACTTGAACAGCAGGGCGAAGGGGGGGCGCATGTTCGGATCAGGATGGAAGTTTCGCGATGGCGTCACCTCAACCAGCTTGAGCGCGAACTGTTCGTCGCCAAAGCTCAGCGTAAAGTCCTGTTCATGCAGCGGCTGAAAATCCTCGATTTTCATGATCCGCGCGAGGGGGTCGGGATGATTCGTCATGTGCCCGACGCTGACCGATCCGCCGCTGGCAATCAAGTTTTCTGGATGCATGGGCGTGTGGGATGAAGGCTGAGCTTCCACCCGATCTGCGCCTGGTTTGCGCCTGTCTCGGGCCATCCGGCGCTCGCCGCCTGGTTGGGCTCGAGGCTAACGCTGAGCGGGTGGCAAAGATCGCCCGGCGACACCAGGTATGCGGCCGGGTTCTGACCCGGCTGCAGCAAGATGGTCAGACCGTAGCGCTTCAACTCCTCCGTCAGGCAGAGCGGGATCGACAGGCGGGTCTGCGGCAGCTCGCGGCAACCATTGCTCTGCGCAAGGCATTTATCGACGCCGGGATCGATGCGCTGTTCCTCAAGGGGCTCGCCCTCTCGCAGCGCGCCTTTGGCTCGCCGCTGCTACGCTGGGCGGCAGACATCGATGTGCTGGTCCCGGCTGACCAGGCCGATGCCGCCTGGCTGGTGCTGGACCAACTCGGCTATCGACGCGAGGTGCCGGCGCGGGCGCTTCCCCCGGCGCGGTTGCAGCTGTTCCGGCGCATCAGCAAGGACAGTCTGCACCGTCATCCCGGCACGGGCGTGGTGATCGAACTGCACTGGCGCCTGACCGACCACCGGGACGATGACCGCCCGGTCCGGCTGGATGAGCGGCAGACAATTGCCGTGGCCGATGGGCAGAGCCTGCCGACGCTCGCCGACACCCCGCTCCTGCTCTATCTGGTCGAGCATGGTGCGGCCCACGCCTGGGCGCGGCTGAAATGGCTGGATGACGTTGCGGCCCTGTTGAACCTGGCCGAGGATCGCGGCGCGGCCTTCTGGCAGGAAGCCTGTCGGCGGGGATCGGCGGTCGCCGCGGCCAGCGCGATCATCCTGTGCGAACGTCTGTTCGGATCAGTCCCGCCGCCGGGCTTTGTGCGGCCAGCTTCGCTGCGCCTCGATCTGCTGCTGCGGCTGGCCATGGCCAGCATCACGGCGGGCGAAGGCATGACGGATCTGGCCGGCAGCCCGCGCCGGGGCTGGACCGAGCTGCTCGCCAAGCTACTCGCGGCGCGGGGTTGGGGCGGGGTAGCCGGCGGATTGCGACGAATGATCTGGTCGGCTGACGATGTCGCCAGCCTCGATTTGCCGCGCTGGTTGTTCTGGCTTTACCCCTTGCTGCGCTTGCCCTTGCTGGTGCGGCGGCGGCTGAGCCGGGTTGGCGGACGTGCCGCGGTTGCGCGTCACGGGGGGACAGGATAACACCGGCCGATGGATCGCATTTCAAGCTCCCTTGCCGCCGTGACAAAACTCTGGCTCGCCATCCTGCTGGGCCTGACGCTCACGGCATGTGGCGGGCGGGGCGGCGATATCGCCTATGACCCGCCCGGGTTCGGTGCGCCGGACCCACTGGAGAACAAGCTCCCCCAGTTGCCCCCCGTGCTCGCGCCCGGGGATGTGCTGACGATCAAGGTCTATCGCGTGGATAGCCTGACCGGCGATCAGGCGATCGATCCGGCCGGGCGGATCAAGCTCCCGTTGATCGGAACGCTGCAGGCCGCCGGGAAGACGACCGACCAGTTGGGGGCCGAGATCGCGCGGGGGCTGGGCGAGCGCTACCTGCAATCGCCGGACGTGCAGGTCCTGCTCAAGACACCGATGCTGCGGACGGTCACGGTCGATGGCTCGGTGGCCCAGCCGGGCCTCTATCCTCTCGCCACCCAGACCACCCTGATCCAGACCATCGCGATGGCCCGTGGGACCTCGGAAGGGGCCAATCCGCGCCGGATCGTCGTTTTCCGGACGATCCAGGGGCAGCGCATGGCGGCGAGCTTCGATCTGGAAAGCATTCGTGAGGGCAAGATGGCCGATCCGCCGATCTATCCCGATGATATTGTTGTCGTCGACGGTTCGTCGCTTACTGCGACCTGGAAGCTGGTGCTGCAATCGCTCCCGATCGTCGCGCTGTTCCGGCCGTTCGGATAGAATTTGCAATCGCGGGATCGGCGTGTTACGCCAAAAATGTCCTATTGGCGTTCTTGGAAAGAGGTTTAGGCAATGCGGAAATTGGCAGCAGCCCTCGCGCTCTCCGGTTTGCTGGCGGTTCAGACTGCCGCGGCCGCGCCGCTTTCGCCGACCTCGGCAAGCGTTGTCGGGCGGGTCAACAACCAGGCCGTGCTTGGTATCGTTGGCGCGGCTGGCGCGGCGGATACCTGCGCCCCTGAAGACAAGAATTGCGTGCCGGGCAAGTCGGGCGGCGTTGGCGCCGCCGGAGTTGTGCTGGGCGTTGTGGCTCTCGCCGGCATCGGTGCCGCTGTTGGTGGCGGTAGCAAGAAGCCGACCAGCCCCTGATCTTCCCGTCGATCTGACCGGGTTTTCCAGAAATCGGATCTGCGGCCTTGATTGACCGCATCCAGCGCGATTACCTGCCGCCAGCCTTGCTGACTTGCGGGCTGGTGTTTGGCGGCTCCAGTTCCGGTGGGGCCTGGGCCAACGCGCTTCTCCAGATGCTCTCGCTTGCCGCCGCCGCCTTTATCTGGCTGCGGCACGGCGGGCGCAGCTTCCCGCATCCACTCGTGACATTGCCTTGCTGATCTGCGCCTTGCCGTTGATCCAGCTCGTTCCCTTGCCCCCGTCACTGTGGACCGAACTCTCCGGTCGCGATGAAATTCGCCGCGGTTTCGAACTGGCCAACCTGCCCTTGCCATGGCTGCCGCTGACGCTCGACCAGGATGCGACCCTTGGCGTGGTCGTGGCGCTGGTCCCGGCCGTCGCCATGCTGGTGGTAGCCCTTGCCGCCTCCCCGCGAGGGCTAATGCTGGCGATGTGGAGCGCATTGCTTGTTGCGGGTGGTTCGGTCCTGCTGGGCCTGGCGCAAAGCGTTGCGGGCGAGGGTAGCGGGTTGCAACCTTACGAGTTGACCAATCCGGGGATGGCCGTGGGCCTGTTTGCCAACCGCAATCACCTGGCCACCTTGCTGGTCATGGCCATGCCAATCGCAACCGTGCTGCTGGCGGGATCGCGGCGTCCGTGGCTGGTAATCGCTGTTCTGGCCGTGCTGGGGTTGGGGGCAGCGCTGACCGGATCGGATGCCGGGCTGTTGCTGGCCTTGGGGGTTGGCGGGCTCTGTCTGCTGTCGCTCGTGGCCTGGCCGCGCGCGCGCCTGGCCTGGTTGGCCCTGGCGCTGGCCGTGGTCACTTTCGCGGCAGCCGCAGCAGTATGGCATGTGAGGCAGGAAGGCGCCGCGAATGCGCCCGAAGTGGTTGAACAGCAGCGCCCCTTCATCCTCGGGACCACCTTGCGCGCGGCGGCTGAGCATTTCCCGGCCGGATCAGGTGGAGGAACCTTCCCCCTGATCTATCCGCGCTACGAGGATCCGGGCGAGGCCAGTCCGCAGTACGTCAGTCACGCTCACAATGATTATGCCGAGGTTGCCCTGGAGTACGGCCTGGCGGGGATCCTGGCGATGGCGGCGGTCATTGGCTGGCTCGGGCAGGTCGCGCTTGGGCTGCGGCGCAACCCGCCGGCAACGGGTCCGGCCCTGGCGGGACTTTTGATGCTCGGCACAGTGCTGGCGCATTCGCTGGTCGATTACCCCTTGCGCACGGCGGCCATCGCCATGCTCGCCGCCTTTGCCGCAAGACTGTTGTACTGCACGGATCTGGGGCGTCCGGCGGTGCGAGAGAGCGGCACGCCATGGCGGGACGAGCCGGGACACGCAAGCTTCTCACTTTAGCGGCGTTACTCGCAGCAAGGCTTTACCTTGTGCGAGAAGCCTGTCATTCCAAGGACGAAGCGCGGTGGACTTGCCACCCGGGTCGATAGGGTGGATCAACTTGAGCGGAGCGCGCTACCAGTGAGCGAAACCGGGGGTATTGGTGCGGCTGAGCCGAAATCGGCGGGCGGGCCGCTCGGTCTGTCGTTCGCCGGGCGTGATGTGGGATTGGCCCCGGCCGCGCCGGCCAATAACCGGTTGCTTGATGTCGACCGGGCGCTGCGCGTGGTGCTGCGTCATCGCTGGCTGATCCTCGGCGTCATCCTCGCGACGATGGCCCTGGCGCTGGTCTACAGTCTGCTGGCCGAGCGCGAATTTCGTGCCAGCACCACGCTGGCGATCAATGCCCAGCCGGCACAGATCCTTGGCAGCCGCAACCAGCCGGCGCCACGTTTTCGCAACGATGACCAGTACCTGCAAACCCAGTTCGGGATCCTGCGCAGCCGGTCACTGGCGGAGCGGGTGGTGCGCAACCTCAAGCTGGCTGATGATCCGGATTTCGTCGCATCGGGCCTGCCTGCGGATCGGCGGGTGATCGCGGCGACGACCAAGCTGATGGGCAACCTTGAAGTGGCGCCATTGCGGGGGAGTGACCTTGTCACCCTGGCCTATGTCGATCCCGATCCGGCTAGGGCGGCGCGGATCGCGAATGCCTTCGCCGACGGCTTCATCGAAGCGACCACCGAAAACCGCTACAATACCACAAATTACGCCAGAACCTTCTTGCAGGACCGGCTTGCCGCCGCCCGTGACAAGCTGGAGAACAGCGAGCGCGCGCTGGTGCTCTACGCCCAGCGTCAGGGGATTGTGCAACTGGATAGCGGGGCATCCGCGAGGACCAAGGGCGACGGTCCCAGTTCCGCTACAGGAGACAGTCTTTCGAGCCAGTCGCTCGTGGCGCTCAACAACGCCCTCGCGCTGGCCACTTCGGAGCGGATCAATGCCGAACAGGCCTATCGCCAGGCAGCGGGCGGTGCGGGTTCGACGGACCAGATCGCCGATCCGGCCATCCAGACCCTGCGGGCCGAGCGGGCCCGGCTCGAAGCGGAGTATCGCGAGAAGCTGGGGACATTCAAGCCGGACTATCCCGACATGCTCGCCCTGCGTGACCGGATTGCCCAGGTCCAGGCAGCCACCCAGCGCGAGAATGGGGCGATCAACGCGGCGCTGCGCAGCAAGTTCGAGGCTGCGGTCGGTCGCGAGAACGAGCTTCGTGCAAAGGTCGATGCCTTGCGCGCGGACGTGCTTGATCTGCGACAGCGCGGCATCGGGTACAATTTCCTGCAACGCGAGGTCGATACCAACCGCGAACTCTATGACGCCCTGCTGCAACGCTTCAAGGAAATCGGCGTGGTTGGCGAACTGGGCGAGAACCAGGCGACGGTGATCGACCGGGCCTTGCCGCCCGCTTCACCGTTCCGCCCGCAACCGCTCCGCAACATGGGGATCGCGCTGGCACTTGGCCTGCTGCTGGCGCTTGGCCTCGCCTTCGTGATCGAATTCATCGACGATACGGTAAAATCGCCCGAAGACGTGGGCGAGATGCTTGATCTGCCGGCGCTCGGCGTTGTTCCGCGCGCGGCCAAGGGCACGACCCTGGCCGAGGAACTGGAGGATGCGAAGTCCCCGATCACCGAGGGCTACAATTCGATCCTGACGGCGCTGCGGTTTGTCGCCGAGGGCGGGATGCCCAGGTCGATCCTCATCACCAGCTCGCGCGCCGGCGAAGGCAAGTCGAGCACATCGCTGGCACTGGCGCGCAACCTGGCGAGCATCGGCAAGCGCGTGCTGCTGATCGATGCGGACATGCGCCATCCCTCGTTCCATGCTGCAGGCGGACCGTCAGCCGGGCTCAGTTCGTTGCTGGGCAATTCGGCGCCGCTGGCCAGCGCGATCGTTGCGACCCGCATCGCCAATCTCTCGCTGTTGCCGGCTGGACCGATCCCGGCGGCGCCGGCCCAGTTGCTGGCGACGGTGCGCATCCGCGAACTGATCGACGAGGCAGAACGGGGTTATGATGCGGTGATCGTCGATGCCCCGCCGGTGCTGGGCCTGGCCGATGCACCGATCCTTGGTTCGGTCTGCGAAGCGACGCTGCTCGTGGTGGAGGCCGGATCGGCCCGGCGCACCGCTGTGCAGGGCTGTGTCCGCCGCCTTGAAGCGGCCAAGGCCCGGATTGTCGGGGCCATGCTTACCAAGTTCCAGCCGAAGTCCGGCTCGGACAACGAGCATTATGGCTATGGCTACGGTTATGGCCAGGCTGCTCCCGCCGGTCAGTCACGCAAGGGCTTGCTGGGCGCATTGGCCAAGCGGGGCGATCCGGAAAACAAGTCTCTGGATATCGGTGCATGATCACCGGGCGTTCCGCCGGCGGGCGGACAGTGGCGATCATCATTGTCATCCTGCTGGCCTGGTTGATCGCGCGCGACGCCGTGAACCGGATCGCCCTGAATACCCGGCCCGAGCTGGCATCCGGGTTCCTGCCGACCAACAACGATGCGGCAGTGGTCCTGTCGCTGAAGCGGGTGGTTGCCGCGCAGGGGCTGGTCGATGCCGAAGCGAACCGGCTGATGGCACAAGCCTTGGCACGGGCACCGGGCGCCGGGCCGCCGCTGGCCATCGCAGGTCTGGCTGCAAGTGCGAATGGCGAGCTTGAGCGGGCAACCGCGCTGATGGAAGCGGCGCGTCAGCGCTCGCCGCGCCTGGCGCTGGTGCGGGCCTGGCTGCTCAACGAATATGTCCGCACCGGGCGCTATGCCGATGCCCTGGCCGAGGCCGGCCCGGTCATGCGGTTGGCTCCGGAAAGCCGCGAGCAGATCTATGCCCTGGTCGCCGAGCTGGCCACCCGGCCAGAAGCGGGCGAGGCGGTGCGCGCGGCCCTTGCTGCCAATCCGGACTGGGCGGCGCCTTTCAATCTCTGGCGGGCGGCGAACCCGCCTGCTTCCGCCCGGCCATGACCGCGAGCCAGTCCTCGGCCTGGCTGGCGGCGCGGGCGCTGTACCGGCAGCTTGACGGCACCCGCCGCCGCCAGCTGGCGCTGACCTTGGGGCTGATGGTGCTTGGCGCCCTTGCCGAGACAGCAACGGTGGGGGCGGTCCTGCCGTTCCTCGCGATTGTTGCGCCGGGTGGCGATGCCGGCCGGTTCGCCTGGCTGGTTGCGCCGGTGGAACTCATGGCGGATCAGATTGGCCTCTCGGTCCTGCTGACTGCGGCTCTGCTCCTGGTTGCCGTGGCCGTGGTCGCTGCCGGCCTGCGCCTGCTGCTGCTGTGGGTCAGCCAACATTACATCTATGCCGTGGCACACGATCTGTCGCTCGCGGTCTATGCCAGGGTCCTGCATCGCCCCTACGCCCAGCACACCATGCGCAACAGCGCCGAGACGCTGGCCGCGATGGAGAAGGTGCAGTTCGTGCTGGGCAACGTCCTGCTGCCGGCGATGGCCGGGTCGACAGCGCTGTTCATGGCGCTGTTCATCCTCGCCACGCTGATGGTGATCGACGCGACCACGGCCTTGCTCGCCGCCAGCTGTTTTGGCCTGCTCTATGCAGTGGTCAGCCGGCTCACCCGGCAGCGGCTCTATCGCAACAGCGACGTTGTCGCCGCCTCGCTCAAGGAACGCGTACAGGTGCTGCAAGAGGGGCTGGGCGGGATTCGCGATGTCCTGCTCGATCGCTCGCAACAGGTCTTTCTCGACAAGTTCGGTTCGGTCGATGACCGCTTCCGCCAGGCCCAGGCCGCCAACCTGTTCATTGCCGCGGCTCCGCGCCATGTGGTCGAGGCGGCGGGGGTAGTGCTGATCGCCATTGTCGCGGTGCTGGTGGCGGGGCGCCCTGGCGGCATCAACGCGGCCTTGCCGGTACTGGGGGCGCTTGCGCTGGGGGCGCAGCGACTGCTTCCGCTGCTTCAGCAGGCCTATTTCAGCTGGTCGCAGATCCACGGCCATAGCGCGGCGCTGATCGACATAGCCAAGCTGATGGCCGAGCCTTTGCCCGTGCCACGTCCGGCTGGCACGGGACCGGCATTTGCCAAGGCGATCCGTTTCAATGCCGTCAGCTTTGCCTATCCGGGCGAGCGCGGCACCGCGCTGCGGGGCATCGACCTGACGATCGCGCATGGCGAGCGGATCGGGATCGTGGGTCAATCGGGCAGCGGCAAGAGCACGTTCGTCGACCTGCTGATGGGTCTGCTTGATCCCACTGCCGGTTCGATCGAGGTAGATGGCAGGGCGATCACCGATCCTTGCAAGGCCGAGTGGCAAGATCAGGTGGCCCATGTGCCTCAGGCGATCTTCCTGGCCGATAGCAGCATCGCCGCCAACATCGCCTTTGGCCGCAAGCTGGATGAGATCGACACCGAGCGGGTGCGCGAGGCGGCCCGGCTGGCGGAAATCGACGACTTCATCGCCGCGCTACCGGATGGCTATGCCACCGCCACCGGCGAGCGCGGCGTTCGCCTGTCCGGCGGCCAGCGCCAGCGCATCGGGATCGCGCGCGCGCTTTACAAGCAGGCCGGGGTGCTAGTCTTCGACGAGGCAACCAGCGCCCTCGATGATGCCACCGAGGCCGCCGTGATGCAGTCGGTTGCCCGCCTGCCGCGCCAACTGACCCTGGTCATTGTCGCGCACCGGCTATCGACCCTGCGGCTGTGCGATCGGATCATCCGGCTGGATCAAGGCCGGATCGTCCAGATCGGCACCTTCGCCGAAATCACGAAGCCAGACGCCGGAAGCACGTGATGAGCAGTGCCCCGCAAGGAACCTTCCGCACGGATATCCAGGCCTTGCGGGGCTATGCCGTGCTGGTGGTCATCCTCTACCACGCCGGGCTTGGGCTGGTTCCCGGCGGCTACCTGGGCGTCGATATCTTCTTTGTGGTTTCGGGCTTCCTGATCGGCGGGCATGTCATCCGCGGCCTCGACGAGGGATCGTTCCGGTTTGCCACGTTCTATCTGCGCCGGGTGCGGCGATTGGCTCCGGCCGCCTGCGTCGTGCTGCTGGCAACGGTCCTCGGCACCTGGCTGCTGCTGACCGGCGCCGCCTTTGAACGCTTTGCCGCCCAGGCGCTCGGAAGCCTGATCTACGCGACCAATCTGGTGCTGTGGCAGCAGATCAACTATTTCAACAATTCCGCCGCTTCCGAGCCTCTACTGCACATGTGGTCGCTGGCCATCGAGGAGCAGTTCTATCTGCTCCTGCCCGCACTGCTCTGGATCTTGCCCCGGCGGTGGCGTCTGCCGGCGGTGCTGGTGGCAACGCTGGGGAGCCTTGCCGCCTATCTGGTGCTTTATCCCCGGTCGCCCGGCGCGGCGTTTTACCTGTTGCCGACCCGCGCCTGGGAGCTGGGACTGGGGGTCCTCACCGCCATGCTGATTGCGCGCGGGCGCCCCCTGAAGCTGGCCGCTACCCTGGTCTGGCCCGGCCTGGTGCTGATCCTGCTGCCGGTACTGTTTTCGTGGCCAGTGCCGCAGCACCTGCTCGCCATACCGGCCTGCGTCGGGACCGCCCTGCTGTTGCTGCATCAGCGGTCCGGTGGCCGCCGGCTGAGGCCCGCAGTCCGGGTCGGCGATGCCTCCTATTCGCTGTATCTGGTCCACTGGCCGCTGTTTGCCTTCGCGAATGTGCTGTGGCTTGGTGCCGAGCCGCCGCTGATCGTCCGGCTGGCCCTGATCGGGCTGACCCTGGTGCTGGGCTGGGGGCTTTACCGCTTTGTCGAAGGGCCGGGCCGCTGGCATCCGGCAAGCGCCCGCCGGGTGGTTTCGACCTATCTCGCGGCAACCCTGGCCCTTGCCGGGCTGGTGGCGCTGGCAAGTTGGCAAAAGCGCGGCGAGGCCAGTCCGATCGATCTGTCCGGCGTAACCGGGCTGGCGCTACCGGGCTGCGATGCGTCCGCGACGCGCTATTCCGGAGCCTGCGCGACCTCGGCCGAGCCCGAGCTGTTGGTCTGGGGCGATTCATTCTCCCAGCACCTGATCCCGGCCTTGCTGGCGAACGGTGATCCGGCCCTGGCACAAGCGAGCAAGGGGCAATGCGCACCGCTGCTGGGCCTCGCCCCGGTCGATCGCGATGCCACGGCCAGCTTTGCCGCAGGCTGCCTGGCTTTCAACGAAAGCGTGATCGAATATCTGCGCGGTCAGCCAGGGATCAAGGTGGTGGTCCTGTCAGGGTACTATCAGCGCTATGCCCAGCCCGGAACCCTTGCCTTGCGGGCTGGCGGCAGGCTCGGTGCGGCCAGCGCCGAGGAACTGGTCGCTGCGCAGCAACGCACGACTGCGGCGATTCGTGCGCTTGGCAAGCGGGTGGTGGTGGTGACCGGCCCGCCACAGGCCCGCTTCGACGTCGGCCAGTGCTGGGCGCGGGCGCTTGGGCATCTGCCAATGGTCCTGCCGGCCGGTCGCTGCCGGATCACGGCCGCCGCGGCATCTCCTGCTTCCGGCTGGAGCGATACCTTGTTCGAAAGCTTTGCCGGGCAGGGCCAAACCCCGGTGGTGCGGTTGGATCGCTGGCTTTGTCCGGCGGGCCGCGCATGCGAAACCGCGTTGAACGGTGTGCCGCTATACCGCGATGCCAACCATTTCGGCCATGCTGGCAGCAGGCTGGTAGGGCGACGGTTCAACCTCAGCGAACGCGTGATGGCAGCCGCGCGCTAGGTCAGGCGATTGCGCAGACCGGCGGCGAGGCGCAGTAGCCGCCCCGGTACCAGACTGATACCCCAGGCCAGCCACCATCCTGCCCCACGGGCCTGGCAGCCACCCAGCAGGTCTCGCGCTGCGGCACCGTGGCCATGATAAGCCAGTTGCCAGGCAAAGCCGCGCCGCAGGGAATCCCCGTAATCGGCCAGGGCCTGATGCCGGGCAGCATGCTCGGGCGCGGCGAGCAGCCCTGCAATCGTCGCGAATACCTGAGAGGGTGGTGGGGCCCGGTCACGCAATCTGGCGGCCTCGCGTTCCATGATGCCGCCGTTCGCACGAACATAGGCGGCGGTGATGGCGGCGCTGATGGCAAAGCGGTGCCGCATTGCCAGCCTGATCCAGAGGTCGGTGTCTTCGCCGGCCGAAAGGTCGGCAAAACCGCCGTGAGCCAGCAGCGTGTCACGCCGGAGCGCGACCGATGAGGTCGAGATGTGGTTGGCCTCACCCGGGCTGAAAAAGTCGAGCAAGCGTGACGGGGCCGGACCGGAGGATTCCGGGATCGCGGCATTGCTTTCTACCCGCTTGAAACCGGACGCGACCACATCGGCTTCAGGATGCCTGGCGATCACCTCGGCCAGCCGTTCAAGGTGATCCGGCGACCAGATGTCATCGGCATCGATGAAGGCGATCCACTCGGCCGTTGCCGCGTTGATCCCGCAATTGCGAGCCGGCGCCGGGCCAGGCTTGGCCTCGCGGAGCAGGCGGATGGAAGGTTCGGCGAGTTCGCTGACAATCCGGTCGCCGCCATCGCTCGAGCCATTGTCGACGACGATGATCTCTCGCGCGGGCCGCGACTGCGCCAGCACGCTGCGCAGCGTCTGTGCGATGAAATCGCGCTTGTTGAACAGCGGGATAACCACGGAGAACTCGGGTGATCGCATCGGCCTTGCCGTAGTCCTTTGCCTGTGGCGTGATCCTGCTAGTACAGCGCTGGGTGCTGGCTGGCAAAGGGTGGGCGATGGAAGGGCAGGATCGGCAGGGATCGCGCCGCAAGCGGTTGCTGCTGCTGACCACGGACGATCCCGCACGCCCCGGTGGCGGGCGAGAGATGCTGTCGCGCTTGCTGCATGACTTGCTGGCGCAGTTGTTTGAACAGGTCGATACCCGGCGCTTGACGCGGTCCAGCCGGCCCATCGATGGCACACGGGGGTACCTCCACGGGCTTGACGCAGCGGGCCAGGCCAACCTGGTGGAGGATGCCCGCCGGGGCGGCTACGATCAGGTGTTCATCGATGGCTCCAACCTGGGTGCGGCGGCCAGGGCGCTGCGGCTGGCCATGCCGGACCTGCCGATCACCAGCTTCTTCCACAATTGCGAAACCAGCTTCTTCATGGGAGCGTTGCGGGCCCGGCCGGGGCCACGGGCGCTGGGGGTGCTGCTGGGTAACTGGCGGGCCGAACGGCTAGCCCTGCGGCACAGCGACACCGCGATCGTGCTGAGTGAGCGGGATTCCAGGCGGCTCCGGCAGCTATGCGGCAAGTCCGGCGATGCCATCCTGCCGATTGCCCTGGCCGACAGCTGGAAGCCCGACTGCCAACCGATCGAACGACCGGGGGGCTACCTGCTGTTTGTGGGTGGCGGGTTTCATGGCAACCTGGGTGGCCTTGAATGGTATGCCCGGCAGGTCGCGCCCCGGCTGTCCGTGCCGACCCTGGCTGTCGGACGCGGGCTTGAGGCGCTACGGGGACGCTTGCCAGCGGGTGTCGAGCTGGTGGGCGGGGTAGACGATCTGGCGCCCTGGTATGCCGGGGCGAGCCTCGTGGTCGCGCCGATCCTCGCGGGATCGGGCATGAAAACCAAGGTTGCCGAGGCGCTGATGCATGGCAAGCGGGTGATCGGCACGAGCGAGGCCTTCGCCGGTTACGGGGCAGCGGTGCTGGCCGCCAATCGCCGTGTCGATGATGTCGAAGGCTTCTGTGGCGCCATCCAGGCGGCGCTTGCCGAGGGTCCGCCCCGGTTCGATCCGGCGCTGCGCGCGCTTTACGAACAGGATCATTCCCCCGCTGCGGCGCTGGCCCGGCTGGACGCGATACTGCGATAGATCGCGACAAGGCGATCGGCCAGGAGATCAAAGTCGAACGCCTGGAACCGTTCGGCCCCCGCTGCGACAAGGCGGTCGCGTTCGGTACGATCGCTCCACGCCGTTTCGATGGTCCGGGCGGTCGCCGCTATGTCGTCCAGCGGGAAGAACAGGGCCGCACCGCCCGCCACTTCGCGAAACACCGCCGTATCGCTGGCGGCGACCGGCTTGCCCGCAACCATCGCCTCGATCAGCGGAATGCCGAACCCTTCGTAGCGCGAAGGAAAAGCGAAGACCGTGCAGCGGTGATAGAGTGCGGCGATCTGGCGGTCATCGAGCCCGGCAAGAATCCGGACCAGGTCACCGAGGCTAAGCTTCGCGATCAGGCGCTCCAGGCTGGCGCGGTCACCGCGATCATTGCCGGCCAGAATCAGCGGACGGTCAAGCCCCGCCTGCCGCAGCGCCGCAACGGCCCTGATCAGCTGCGCCAGATTCTTGCGCTGCTCGAGATGACCGACCGCGAGGATGTATTCCGGGGGCAGGCGCAGATCCGCCGCGATTGCCTCCGCCTGTTGCGCCGTCAGCGCGCGGATCTCCCGGGCATCCACGCCGTTGACCACCGTTTCCACCCGGCCACCCGGATGCAGATCCCGGATTTCTGCGGCAACTACTTCGGACACGGCAATCGTGCAGGCACTGCCGGCAAGGGCGCGGTGCAGGATCGGCCGGGCGATCAGGCGCTCCAGCCAGCGCGCTTCGGGCCGTAGCGGGCGCAGGTCGTGGATCGTCAGCAGGGTCGGGCAATCGGGCGCGATCGTCGCCGGCAGGTGGAAGGCCTCGAACAGGTCGAGCCGCGCCTTGCGCAGGGCATTCCGCCAATAGCCAAGCCCGGCCACGAACCGCCGCAGCCGCCCCTCGGCCGGCAGCGGCGTGACCACGGTTTCGACATTGGCCAGACCCTTGAACCACTCCGAGACGCGGAAATCGGATGGCTCGAAGACAACGAAGGTGATCGCCGGGTTGCGCCGGATCAGCGCGCCATAGAGCAGGCGGAAGCGCTGGTTGGCCCCCGATGGCTGATCGCTGAAACAGGTTGCGTTCAGGCCAACCCGCATCGCTCAGCTTTCGGCCAGCCCAAGCAGGGCAAAATGCCGCTCGATTACCCGTGACTGCTCGAACGGGACGACCGCCTCGGCCAGCCGGTCCGGGCTGATCGGGCTCGCGCTGGCCTCGCGCAGCGCGGCGGCAATGCTGACCGGATCGCCGACCTTGGCAAGATAGCCATAGCGCCCGTTCTGCAGCAGTTCGCGCGGGCCGGTCGGGCAATCGGTGGCGACCGGGGTGCATCCGCACATCATTGCTTCGACCAGCACGTTGGGCATGCCTTCGACGTGCGAGGACAGGGCAAAGATCCGCGCGCGGGCGAAGTAACGCAGCGGATTGTCGACCCGCCCGGCCAGCCTGACCCGGTCCTGCAGGCCAAGCGCGGCGATGAGAGCTTCCAGCTCCGCGCGCAGCGGTCCATCACCGAGGATCAGCAGCCGGGTATCGGGCAGCATCCCCACCGCTCTGATCAGGTCGGCAAAGCCTTTCCAGGGCGCAAGGCTGCCCGCCGCGATCACCGGCACCGGCCCGCCGTCCTCGAACCAGGGCTCCGCCACCGCCTCCGCCATGCGCGCCCGCGCGCCGGGCTGGTCGACGATGTTGTAGACGCACTGGTGGCCCATGCGGGGAAACACAGTGCGGTACTGGGCAACCATGTCCTGCGACACGCAGGTCAGCGCATCGGCGCGCCATGCCAGCAGCCGCATTGCCTGCTTCAGGAACCAGCGCTTGCTGCCGATGCGGTTGGAATAGGTATCGAACGGCGTCACCCGCGACGAACCGCTGATTCGCGCGCGCGATCCGGCCAGTACCGCCGCCGCCAGGACCGTGCAGTTGAGATGATCCTCGGCTGAAAAAACCACGTCCGGCCGCTCGCGGCGCAGATAGCGCCACAGCGCCCCGAACATGTTCCGCACCTGGGGCGCATCCAGCTCGATGGTTTCGACGCCGGGCGCGGCAGGAATGGTCAGATCGGGATCGCGGCGCCCGACCATGAAGGTCACCGCATGACCGCGTTCGGCCAGCGCGGCGGCAAAGCGCGCCTGGGCCAGCGGCACGCCCGAGATCGCATAGCGGGGGGTGACGACCAGGATCTTCATCCGTTCAGCCGTTCGAGCAATTGTCCATAGGCGCCGCGGGCAATCCGGCTTTCGGCCAGGAAGATGAAGTTGTTGCAATAGGGCGCGGCGCTGGTCCGGCTGAATGCCTGGAGGCTTTGATGTTGTGCCGGGTCAAACCGGTCAATGGGCAGCAGCTGTCCTTCGCACAGGAAGCAGCCACGATAGCCGAGCGCGATGATCTGCGCGATCACTTCGCGCATCGGCCGCTGGATGTGTCGCTGCTCGATTTCCACGATCAGGGCCGGCTGGCTGGCAGCGATCGTCGCGCGTGCGCCGTCCAGCACCGCTTGCTCGTGGCCTTCGACATCGATCTTGATCAGGGCAATATCGCCAAGGCCAAGCGTATCGAGCCGGGCCATGGGAACATCGATTACACGCGTCCCCGCCGCAGAGGCAGGGACAAGCGAAGCCGATGAATCGTGTTCGATCCCCGCCTCGTCGGAGGGGATGTGGAGCCGGGCCTGGCCTTCACGGTCGGACAGGGCCAGCGGATGCACCACAATCCCTGTCTTGCCCCGGGCCCAGGCTGCCAGCACGGCGGCTATGCGGGGGTTGGGCTCGAACGCTTCGACCCGCGCGCCAAGCCGGACGAGCGTGAGGCTGTAGGTGCCATAGTTCGCACCGATATCGATCGCCCGTTCACCGGCGGCGATCAATTGCGGAAGCAGCGCCAGTTCCGCTTCAAGCCCGCCGCTGGCCTTCAGAAAAGCGTGCTTGACCGGCACCTGCCATTGGTCCGGCAGGTTGTCGCGAATGTACGCCTTGATCCTGGCCAGACCGCCCATGGTCTTGCGATAGGCACGCGGCCGGGTCTTGTCCACATGGCCAGATACAGGGGCGGTAATCTGCGAACAGGGTCTAGGCGATCCGTGCCACCTGCTGTAGCGCTTGGCCAGCTGCGGAATCTTCCGCTGCCGATGTGCAAGGGGCGGGGCATGTGCGGTATCGCGGGACTGTGGGTGCGCAGTGCGGATGCCTCCGCGCGTGCCCTTCCCGCGATTGCCGAGGCCATGGCGGCCCGCCTGCACCGGCGCGGACCGGATGGGGCAGGGTGCTGGAGCGATCCGGAGGCCGGGATTGCCCTCGCGCATCGCCGCCTCGCGATTGTCGACCTGACCGCTGCCGGGGCCCAGCCGATGGAAAGCGCCTGCGGGCGCTATGTCATCAGCTTCAACGGCGAAATCTACAATCACGTACGTCTGCGGCAGGAGCTTGAGGCGGAACGTCCAATGCCGTGGCGAGGCCATTCCGATACCGAAACCCTGCTTGAACTCGTCGCCCGGCGCGGGCTGACAGGCGCATTGCAGCAGTGCATCGGCGCCTTCGCCCTGGCGCTGTGGGATCGGCGCGAACGCCGGCTGTTGCTCGCGCGGGATCGGTTGGGCGAGAAGCCGCTCTACTATGGCTGGAGCGAGGGGCGGTTGCTGTTCGCATCCGAGTTGAAGGCGCTGCGGGCCGTGCCCGGCTTTGCCAACCCGGTCGATCCCGACGCGCTGGCGCTGTACCTGCGCGCCAACTGCATCCCGGCGCCCTGGTCGATCCTGCACGGGATCCACAAGGTCCGCCCCGGCACGATCGTTTCGCTGGGCGCGGCGAATGGGGATGCGGGCGAGGCGGTCCCCTTTTGGTCACTGGACGAAGTGGTGGCGCGGCCGACCGGCGAGCTTGGCCCCGGTGAGGCGACCGACCGGCTGGAGGCCCTGTTGCGCGATGCTGTCGGGCAGCAGATGCTGGCCGATGTGCCGGTGGGGGCGTTCCTTTCAGGCGGGATCGACAGCTCGCTGATCACGGCGCTCATGGCGCAGGCCTCCAGCGAGCGGATCCGGACCTTCACGATCGGATTTGCCGAGGCGGGCTTCGATGAAGCCCCCCATGCCAGGGCCGTGGCACGGCACCTGGGCAGCGAGCATACCGAGCTCTACCTGGATGCCGGTCAGATCCGGGCAGAGATTCCTGGCCTGCCCGAGGTCTATGACGAGCCGTTCGCCGACAGCTCGCAACTGCCGACCCTGCTGGTCAGCCGGCTTGCCCGCCGGCAGGTGACCGTCGCGCTGTCGGGCGATGCCGGGGACGAGCTGTTCTGCGGCTACAATCGTTACCTGGTGTCCCGGCGCAGCTGGCAGGCCCTGTCCGCGATCCCGCCGGGATTGCGGCGGCTGCTGGCGGCGGCAGGCGGTGCGGTTCCTCCGGCGCTCTGGGACCGGTTGGGCCGGTTGCCGGCTTTGCCGCAGGTGCCGATGCTGGGCAGCAAGGCCGCGAAGGTCATGACCATGCTGCGCGGGGACCTGGGCACTCGCGCGATCTACCGCGCATCGAGCGAGGAATGGTATGGGGCGCTGCCGCTGCGGGCGCCGCACTGCCCGCAGTCGCGGGTCGATCAGACCGTTCCGGCGCGAACCAGCGCGGAAGAAGCGATGATGCAGTGGGACATGGCGGGCTATCTGACCGACGACATCCTGACCAAGGTCGATCGCGCGGCAATGGCCAACAGCCTCGAAGTGCGGGTGCCGCTGCTCGATCACCGCGTGGTGGAATTCGCCTGGAGCCTGCCACTTTCGCTCAAGAAGCGGGGAGCGAAGGGCAAGTGGCTGCTGCGGCAGGTGCTGTCGCGCCACGTGCCGGATGAACTGATCGATCGGCCCAAGTCCGGCTTTGCCGTTCCGGTAGGGGCCTGGCTGCGCGGTGAATTGCGCGACTGGGCCGAGGACCTGCTGTCGGCTGATGAACTGGCGCGCGAGGGCCTGCTTGATCCCGTCCCAATCCGGCAGCGCTGGGCGCAGCATCTGGCCGGATCGCATGACTGGACCGGATCGCTGTGGGGCATCCTGATGTACCGCGCCTGGGCCAGGCGGTGGAGCGCGGCATGCTAGTCTACTGGCTGATGTTCGCCTTTCCGGCCGTGATGGCGCTGGTCGAGGCACGCGACGTGGCCTTTCGCGCCCGGCCGACCTTTGCCTGGGTGATGGTGGTCATTGCCCTGATCGCGATCATCGGCCTGCGCTGGCAGACCGGCGGCGACTGGGGCAATTACGACCGGATGGTCCAGTCTGCCCTGTGGGACCGGGCCGGGATCACCCTGCTGGGCGATCCGGGCTTTGCCGTGCTGACCAGGCTCGCTGCCGGCAGCGAATATGGCATGCTGGTGGTTACCATGGTGAGCGCTGTGGTGATCGGCATCCTGCTGGTGCTGTTCTGCCTCAAGCAGCCCCGTCCGTGGCTCTGCCTGACGGTCGCCGTCCCCTATTTCGTCATCGTGATGGGGATGGGGTACATCCGCCAGGGGATGGCGGTCTCCTGCTTCCTGATGGCGTTGCTGGCGGCGCGCCGGGCCCAGCCGCTGGGGTTCCTCGCCTGGATCTTCGCGGCGGCGATGTTCCATTCCACCGCCCTGATCCTGGCACCGCTGGCGGTATTCATTGCAAGGACGAGCGTGGTTCTGCGCGTCCTGGCCTTCCTGCTTGCGGCCGCCGGGGTCTATTACATCGCCATCTCGACCCGGACCGAAACCCTCATTACCAATTATGTCGACGAGGAAATGACCTCGAGCGGCGCACTGGTGCGATTGGCGATGACGGCGGTTCCAGGGGTGATCCTCCTGATCTGGTGGCGGCGGTTCGGGCTTGCCGATTCGGAGCGGTGGGTGTGGCTCAGCCTCGCCCTCGGAGGCATCGCGGCCTTCGCCCTGGTGCTGGTTTTCCCGGCGTCAACCGCGATTGACCGGTTGGGTCTCTATCTGTTGCCGCTGCAGTGCTTTGTCTATGCCGCCCTGCCTGATGCCCTGGCCGGTAACGAGCGCACCTCGCGGGTCCTGACCGTTGCGATCGTGGGCCTTTACGCTGCCGCCCTGTTCGTCTGGCTCAACTTCGCGGTGAATGTGGAATACTGGCTGCCTTACCGGTTCTTCCTGCTCGAGGACGGCATTTGCCTAGAGTGCTGATCTCGATCAATGCCGCCTGGAACGTGGTCAATTTCCGGTCCGGGCTGGTCCGGGCGCTGGTCGAGGACGGTTTCGAGGTGGTGGCGGCCGTGCCCGATGACGGCGCGCTCGATCGGGTCCGCGCGCTCGGGGCCAGGGTGGTTGTCCTGCCGATGACCAGCGCCAGTGTGTCGGTGTTCAAGGACCTGGGCCTGTTCTGGCGTTACTTGCGGCTGCTGCGCCGCGAGCGGCCGGCGGTGTACCTGGGCTGGACGATCAAGCCGAACACCTATGGCTCGCTGGCTGCCCGCTTGGCTGGCACGGCCCGAATCAACAATATCTCGGGTCTGGGCACGGCCTTCATCGGCGCCGGCTGGCTGCGCCGGGTGGCCCAGTTGCTCTATCGCGTCGGCCTCAACCGGTCGGCGACGGTGTTCTTCCAGAACGCTGACGACCGCGACCTGTTTGTGCGACAGGGTCTGGTGCAGAGCGGCCAGGCTGAATTGCTGCCTGGATCGGGGATCGACCCGGACCGCTTCGATCCGGCCGGCTGGCCCGCACCGGCGGCGGACGGGGCGTTTCGTTTTCTGATGATCGCGCGGCTGATCGGTGACAAGGGCGTGCGCGAATATGTTGCCGCAGCCAGGGAGATCCGCGCGAGTCTTCCGCAGGCGCGCTTCCAACTGCTGGGCTTTCTGGACGTGGATAACCGCACGGCCGTGTCACGCGCCGAACTGGACGGCTGGATCGCCGAGGGCCTGATCGACTACCTGGGCGAAACCGAGGATGTTCGTCCCTTTATCGCCGCCGCCGATTGCGTGGTCCTGCCATCTTATCGCGAGGGTCTGTCACGGGTGCTGCTGGAAGCTGCCGCCATGCAGCGACCGGCAATTGCGACCGATGTGCCCGGTTGCCGGGATGTTGTTGTCGCAGGCCAGACAGGCCTGCTGTGCCGCCCCCGCGACGGACAGGACCTTGCCCGGTGCATGAAGGAGATGGTCGCGCTGGCGCCAAGCCTGCGCGACCGGATGGGCAAGGCGGCGCGGGCCCATGTCTGCCGCAACTTCTCAGAGGCGACCGTGATTGCAGCGTACCGGGCGGCAATCGCCCGCAGCCTGCTGAAAACGCAGGAGTGGCGTTGACAAAGCGCGGCCGAGCGGGCGAGGTGCGCGTGGGTAACTGGTTGGGGTGGTGGTGGCTTCTGAACTTCGGGGATCGTGGCATCCAGCCATCGTGGTGATTGGGCTGGGCTATGTCGGCTTGCCGCTCGCCGTGCGTTTGTCCAAGTATTTCCACGTACAGGGTTTTGATACCGATGCCGGGCGGATTGCCGAGCTCGGCGAAGGGTTCGACCGCACGCACGAAGTGGATAGCGAACAGTTGCTGGCCGCCCTGCAAAGCGGCCGTCTGCGCCTGCATGCCGATTCCAGGCAGTGTGAACCGGCCGAGCTTTACATCGTAACCGTGCCTACTCCGGTCGACGCGAGCAACCGTCCCGATCTGTCACTGGTCGAGCAGGCCAGTCAGACGGTGGGCGCGATGCTGTCTGCGGAGCGGCGGCCGGTGGTGGTGTTCGAAAGCACGGTTTATCCTGGTGTGACCGAAGATGTCTGCGGGCCGCGGATCGCGGCGGCATCGGGCCTGGTCAGGGGTCGGGATTTCTTCCTGGGCTATTCGCCGGAACGCATAAATCCCGGTGACCGCGAACACACGGTCGATCGCATCACCAAGGTGGTTGCCGGCGAAAATGACGAGATCACGCAGCTGCTCTGCCTGGTCTATGACAAGGTAACGCAAGGCGGCGTCTTTCCGGCGGCCAACATCCGTGTCGCGGAAGCCGCCAAGGTCATCGAAAATGCGCAACGCGATATCAACATAGCCTTCATCAACGAGGTGGCGCAGATCACCAACCGGCTTGGCATTTCGATCTGGGACGTGCTCGAAGCGGCCGGGACGAAATGGAACTTCCTGCCGTTCCAGCCGGGGCTGGTGGGCGGGCACTGCATTGGTGTCGATCCCTATTACCTGAGCCACTGTGCCCAGGGGCTGGGGCACAATCCGCAAGTGATCCTGGCCGGGCGGGAGATCAACGATGGCATGGCGGCCTGGCTGGCACAGGCCCTGGGCCGCGAGCTGCCCGATAACGCTGAAATTCTGGTGCTGGGCCTGACCTTCAAGGAGAACGTCCCTGATCTGCGCAACAGCAAGGTGGCCGATCTTATTGCGGGGCTGCGGCAGCAGGGGCACCGGGTGGCGGTGCATGATCCATTGGCCAATCCGGCCGAGGCGCGCCAGGAACATGGCATTGATCTGCTAGAGACCATCCCCGAGAACCAGTTTGACGCAGTGGTCCTGGCCGTGCCGCACGCCGACTATCGGGCACTTGCGGGGGTCGAACTTGGTCGGCTCGTGCGCCCTGATGGTCTGTTTGCCGATATCAAGAACGCGGTGCCGGGCCTCGCCCTGCCGCAGGGAGCGCGGCGTTGGCGGATCTGAGGGCGATCGACACCCTCGGGCATCGCAACCGAGAGCCACGGCAGGGGCAGGGCCGCGACGGGGTCTTGTGGTCGCGGGCGTTGTTCCAGATTCTCGGTGCGCTGGTCGTGGCGGTGGCCTTGCCATACGGCATAGCCGGGCTGGTCACGCCGGCGCTGCTGCGACTGGACGTCTATTATGTTTCGATGGCGGCATCGTCCCTCGCGATTGTCGCGGGGTTCTGGATGTTTCGAAACCTCTCCGGTTTTCCAGGCATCCGGGCGAGCTACTACATCCTGCCCGTTTTTCTCTCAACCTATGTCGCCGTCTTCACGATCCTGTTCATGGCGCGGCTAGGCTATAGCCGTCCCTTGCTCATGGTGAGCATGCTCGGGGCGCTCGGCTGGTTCTATCTGGTCTATTTCATGCTGCAGCGGCGGCAGCGGCTGGTTATCGCGGTTGTGCCGCTGGGCCGGGTTGACAGCCTCTATGGCATCGACTCCGTAGTCTGGCAGCGGCTTGATGATCCCGTACTGCCGCCTGGTTGTGCGCTGGTAACGGCCGATTTCGATCACGATCTGTCCCCGGCCTGGCTGAATTTCCTGGCCGAATGCGCACTTGAAGGCGTGTCGGTGATCCACTTCAAGCAATTGCGGCAATCGCTGACCGGGCAGGTCCAGATCGAGCACCTGTCGGAGAATGCCTATGGCGCACTCGAACCGAACGCCAGCTACATCGCGGCAAAGCGGGTGATCGATACGCTGGTGGCTCTAGCCGTGCTGCCCCTCATGCTGCCATTGTTTGCGGTACTGGTTGTGCTCATCAGGCTGGATTCGCCGGGGCCAGCCTTCTTCCGCCAGGTGCGGATCGGTTATCGCGGCCGGCCGTTCCAGGTCTGGAAGTTCCGCACAATGGTGATGGCGCAACCCCAGTCCGAGCAAGGCGGCCCGCTTGAACAGGCGATGACCCGGCGCCGTGATCCGCGGGTGACGCGGATCGGTCGCTGGCTCCGCCGCACACGGATCGACGAACTGCCGCAGATCATCAATATCCTGAAAGGCGAGATGAGCTGGATCGGACCGCGCCCCGAGGCTGAGGAGCTGTCGCGCTGGTACGAGCGCGAACTGCCATTTTACCGCTACCGCCATGTGGTGCGGCCGGGCATTTCCGGCTGGGCGCAGGTCAGTCAGGGACATGTCACCGAACTGGATGAAGTGCTCAAGAAGCTGAACTATGATTTTTTCTACATCAGCCGCTGTACGCTGTGGATCGACGTGCTGATCCTGCTACGGACGCTCAAGACCATGCTGACCGGGTTCGGTTCGCGCTAGGACCGGTCTTCGGCCAGCCGGCCACCCTCGAAGCGCAGGATCCGCTCGCACACGGTCAGCGCCTCGGGCCGATGGGATACGATCAGCAAGGTCGGGCGATCGGGCAGGGCGGCAATCCGGGCTATGATCCGGGCCTCGCTGGCAAGATCGAGCGCGTTGGTGGCTTCATCCAGGATCAGCGTGGCGGGCTTGCGGAGCAGGGCGCGGGCAAGGGCAATGCGCTGCCGCTCGCCGCCGGACAGCCGGGTGCCGCGTTCACCCACTGGCTGGTCCAAACCCAACGGCAGGTTGGCGACGATGGTATCGGCCTCGGCTATCGCCAGAGCCGCTGCAAGTTCGGCCTCGGTCGCGTCGTGCAGGCCCCAGAGCAGATTGTGCCGAAGCGTGTCATTGAACAGGAAACTGTCCTGCGCGACGTAGGCGAGGCCGGCGCGCCATTGCGGCAGGTTGATCGTATTGAGCGGGCGGTCCCCGATGACGATAGTCCCTGACCAGGGCTGCAGCAAGCCAGCAAGGAGATCCGCGAACGTGGTCTTGCCGCTCCCGGAAGGGCCGGTCAGCCCCAGTCGGCTTCCGGCCGGGATGGCAAGATCGAGCCCCTCGAACCGCACCGATCCGTCTGGGTGCTCAAAGGACACGTCGCGGAACTGGATGTCGCCCACCAGCCGGGTGGTCACTGCCCTGGTGATTGAAACCGTATTGCCGGGCTCCGGCAGTTCGCACTCCATCTCGCGCAGTTCGGCGTGCGCGGGTAGCGATTGGGCCAGTTGCCTGATGCTGCGCAGGATCGCCGAACCGGGAACCAGCATGCGGGAGAACACTGCGAGCGCCGCGACCAGACTGGCCAAGGCCACACCCTGTTGCACTCCGATCCATGCCATACTGGCAAGCAGCAGGGCCGCCGCAGCGGATCCGGCAATGCGGTGCCGACCGGCGCGCCGCTCATAATCCGCATTCCCGCGCTGGATCGCCGCCGATGCCTGCTCCATCTCATCGACAAAGGCATGCTGCTGGTCATGCGCCATTGCCAGCTTCAGGCCGCCGAGCAATTGCTGCGCCAGGTTGGCGATGGCCAGGTTGCCCTTGCGGTTGCGGCGGGCCGTCATGGCGGCCAGGCGCCAGCCGGGGATGCTGGCAACCAGTGCGACCAGCGCAACCAGCAGGAACAGCAGACTCAAGGCCGGGGCCAGCATGGCGAGCAGCACCCATTGGCCGATCAGGATTACCGCCGAAGTCACGATGGTGGCCAGCTGTCTGACCGCGGTTGCCAGTCGCTGCACTTCGGCGGCGAGCAGGTAGGTCAGTCGGGCGTGGCGCAACCCGACAAGATCCGGCCAGTCCGCCACTGCCAGGGCTCGCAACAGCGCGATGCGGCGATGTTCCACAAAGCCCGTTTCGAGTCCGCCAAGCCAGCGATCGCGCGCTGCCAGCACCAGGGCACGAAGCGTGAAAGCCGCCACAAACAGCGCCAGTACGAACAATAGCTGCTGGTCGGTCGAGCAAAGGTCGAATCGATCGCAGCTGGTCGAGGCAAGCGGTAACCAGCCCTGATCGGCAGGATTGGCCAGCAGACCAATCAGCGGAACGATCAGTGCCAGGCTGAAGCTCTCCGCCAGCATGCCGCCTAGCATCAAGGCGGAGGCAATCGCCGCGCGGCGCCGGCCCGCGTAGCCGGCAAAGTCCCTCGCCAGGTCGGCTACTGCAGCAATGGCCCCGGCTGGCTTCATTGCGGTTTGATGCACCAGGCTTCGACTCCGTTGCCGCCTACCGAGACGTTGATCTGCTCCGCGCCGAGCCGGGTAAGGGTAGCCCTGATGCTGTCCGGGCTGCGCAGGTGCTTGTAGTGGTCGGTCGTGCTGTCATGCGTGTCGAGCAGCGACCACTGATAATGCATCTCGCGGTCCCGCAGCGGCAGGTCGGGATAATAGAACCGCAGCGGGGAAAGCCGCCGGATCAGGCGCTGCATCAACAGCGAATCCCGCCAGCGCCAGTGCACCGGGAACCAGAAATCGACGATCCGCTGCACGATCCGGGCGCGGCTTGCCTGGGGCAGTCGCAGGATTACCCAGCGATAGAGGCTGGCTGCATCGCCAATCGGCGTGGGCAGGGCAAAGCGCCAGCGAAAGCGGTAATGGTCGATCACCAGCCGTCCACCCGGTTTCACCATCTTCCACAAGGCGGCGATAGACTGTTCGGGCGAGGGGGTGTGCTGGATCACGCCGAGGCAGATCACGACATCATAAGTGCCTTCGGCAAAGGGCGGCTGCCGGATATCGCCCTGCGCCAGCGAAAGACGGGGACTTGAGCCGTTGTTGGCGGCATTGGCGGTCACTGCGCTTGAATAGTCGAAACTGTGGACTTCGGCCCCGGCGGCGAGCAGCAATTCGGTGAACCGCCCGGCACCCGACCCGGCCTCGAGCACCCGTTTACCGGCCAGTTGGTCAAGCTGGCCAGCGAGGCAGCGGTTCAGCCGGTCGCGGGTGATCGAAAGGCCAGTGTGGGAATCGAGTTGGGTGCGCGCGAAGCGATTCCATTGGGCACCGAAATCGTCGGCATAGTTTTCGACCGGGACGAACCGGGGAATGCCATCCCGGATCGGGTAACGTGTGCCATCCGGCGCGCGCAGCGCATCGCCATCCCGGATCAGGGCCGCCCCGCTGACTGGATCGCGAAAGACGCCAGGGTCGGCGTTGAACAGGGGCTTGTCGGCAAGCATCGCGCTGCTGTTAGCAGTACCGGTACCATACCGCCACTACCGCGCGGCCCCGGCCGGGCGAAGTTTCGCGATGAAGATGAAATGGTCGGGGAAAGAGGATTCGAACCTCCGGCCCCTGCCTCCCGAAGACAGTGCTCTACCAGGCTGAGCTATTCCCCGACCGATCATCGCCCCGTCAGCGCCAATGGCGCCGGAGGGGCAAGGCAGGAGCGGGCCTATAGTCAGGCAAGTGCGGGGTGGCAAGCGGGCAATTGCCTGTTTATCGTCCGCCGTATGGCCACCGCCCCGATTCCATCCGCAACGCCCCGCCAGCCGCACTGGGAATGGCAGTATCTCGATCTGATGCGCGAGATCTGGGAACAGGGGGATGAACGGGTGGACCGCACCGGGGTGGGCACGCGCTCGGTCTTCGGTGCGCAGATTCGCTTTGACCTGTCCGGCGGGGCGATACCGCTGGTCACCAGCAAGCGGGTCTACTGGAAAACCGCCGCGCGCGAGTTCCTGTGGTTCCTGACCGGGGATACCAACATTCGCCCGCTGGTGCAGCAGGGCGTGAAGATCTGGAACGAGTGGCCGCACGCCAACTATGTGAAGGCAACGGGCGAGGCGATTTCGGTCGAGGAGTTCGCTCAGCGGATCGCCGCCGATGCCGAATTTGCCGCGCGCTGGGGCGATCTGGGGCCGGTCTATGGCAAGCAATGGGTCGACTGGCCGACCTATGAACCGGTCGGCGATGGCCTGTTCCGGGCCGGGCCGGGGATCAACCAGGTAGCTCAGGTGGTCGAAAGCTTGCGCAGCAATCCCGGCAGCCGCCGCCACATCGTCGAGGGCTGGAACGTGGCCGAGCTGGACCGGATGGCCCTGCCGCCGTGCCACAAGACCTATCAGTTCCATGTTGCCAAGGGACCAGGGCGCGGCCGGCTCAACTGCCTGCTTTACCAGCGCAGCTGCGATGTCGCGCTGGGCCTGCCGTTCAACCTGTTCGGCGCGGCGCTGTTCACGCGGCTGCTGGCGCAGCAATGCGATCTGGAGCCGGGCGAGCTGGTGTGGATGGGGGGTGATACCCACCTTTACCTAAACCATGCCGAACTGGTTGAAGCCCAGCTGGCGCGGACGCCCGGCGGCAATCCTACCCTCGCGATCCTGCGCCGCCCCGAATCGATCTTCGGCTATGCAATCGAGGATTTCGCGGTGGCCGATTACGCTCCGCAGGCCGCGATTTCCGCGCCGGTCGCGGTGTGAGGCGAGAGTTGGCGCTGGCTGCGAAGCACGGGGGCGACGATCCGTCAGGATAGTTGACGCTGAAACCAGTTTGAAATAAAATAACGCTCACATGGAATATTGCTTCCGGCTGAATCGGGGGCGGGAGAGCGCGAAGGATGGCCCAGGGACCTGATCCGGCAAGCGGCGCACGCGGCAACCTGCCGCCGCTGTCGCTGCACGTGCCCGAGCCGAATTTCCGGCCTGGCGATCCGGTCGACTATTCGTTTCTCGACATTCCGCCAGCCGGTGCGCTGCCGCGCCCGGATGAGACCTGCCCGGCGACCGAGACCACCCCGCTGTGCTCCGGCATGGTGCGGGTACTGGGTGATGACCACCTCGCTACTGGACCTTGGGATCCCAAGCTTGATCCCGAAACACTGCGCCGGATGCTGCGCGCGATGGCGCTGACCCGCGCTTTCGACGACCGGATGTATCGCGGCCAGCGCCAGGGCAAGACCAGCTTCTACATGAAGTGCACCGGGGAAGAGGCGACTTCGATCGCCTCGACCTTTGCCATCGCCGCCGATGACATGGTGTTCCCCAGCTATCGCCAGCAAGGCATTCTGATCGCGCGCGGCTATCCGCTGGTGGAGATGATCAACCAGATCTACTCGAACAAGGCGGACAAGCTGAAGGGCCGCCAGCTGCCGATCATGTATTCGTGCCGCGATTACAACTTCTTCACGATCAGCGGCAACCTGGCGACGCAATATCCCCAGGCCGTCGGCTGGGCCATGGCCTCGGCGATCAAGGGCGACAGCCGGATCGCCACGGCCTGGGTCGGCGAAGGGTCGAGCGCCGAGGGCGATTTCCACGCGGCTATGACCTTTGCCGCGGTTTATAACGCGCCCTGCGTTATGAACGTGGTCAACAACCAGTGGGCGATCTCCAGCTTTTCCGGGTTTGCCGGGGCGGAGCGCAGCACCTTTGCCAATCGCGCGGTCGGCTATGGCATCGCCGGGATCCGAGTGGACGGGAACGACGCACTTGCCGTCTATGCCGCGACCCGCTGGGCCGCCAACCGCGCCCGCGCCAACGCCGGCCCAACGCTGATCGAGCACTTCACTTACCGCGCGGAAGGCCATTCGACATCGGACGATCCCAGCGCCTACCGTTCCGCGCAGGAGCGCGAGGAATGGCCGCTGGGCGATCCGATCATGCGGCTGAAGCGCCACCTGATCGCGCTGGGCGAATGGTCCGTGGAACAGCACCAGGCGATGGACGCCGAGCTGGTCGAGCTGGTCAAGGCCGCGACCAAAGAGGCCGAGAAGAACGGCATTCTCGGCCATGGCCTGCACCATCCCTTCCACACCATGTTCGAGGACGTCTACAAGGAGCTGCCCTGGCACCTTGAGGAACAGGCCGAGCAGGCGATCCGCGAGCGGCAGATCAAGTGGCCCGAATGGAAGCCGGAATGACCGAGGCAGCAACCGAAACCCGCCGCCTCAACATGATCGAGGCGATCAACGAGGCGCTCCATGTGATGATGGCGCGCGATCCGAATGTCGTCGTGTTCGGCGAGGACGTCGGCTACTTCGGCGGGGTGTTCCGCGCCACGGCCGGATTGCAGAAGCAGTTCGGCAAGCACCGCGTGTTCGATACCCCGATCAACGAATGCGGGATCATCGGCGCTGCGGTGGGGATGGGGGCCTATGGCCTGCGCCCGGTACCCGAGATCCAGTTTGCCGATTACATCTATCCCGGGCTTGACCAGCTGATCAGCGAGGCAGCCCGTCTGCGCTATCGCTCGGCCGGGGAATTCATCGCCCCGATCACGGTGCGCTCGCCCTTCGGCGGCGGCATCTTCGGCGGGCAGACGCACAGCCAGTCGCCCGAGGCACTGTTCACTCACGTGGCGGGCCTCAAGACCGTGATCCCGTGCACGCCTTTTGACGCCAAGGGCCTCTTGATCAGCGCGATCGAGGATGACGATCCGGTAATCTTCTTCGAGCCGAAGCGGATCTATAACGGGCCGTTCTCTGGCTATTACGACAAACCGGTCGAACCCTGGGCCAAGCACGAGGGCAGCGAGGTTCCGGAAGGATACTACACCGTCCCGCTGGGCAAGGCGCGGATTGTGCAGGAAGGCGAGGCGATGAGCGTGATCGCCTATGGCACGATGATCCACGTGGCCCAGGCGGTCTGCCGCGAAAAGGGCATCGACGCCGAGATCATCGACCTGCGCACGCTGGTCCCGCTCGACATCGAGACTGTGGAAAAGTCTGTGAAGAAAACCGGCAAATGTCTGATCATCCACGAGGCGACCCGGACCGGCGGCTTTGGCGGCGAACTCTCCGCGCTGGTGCAGGAACGCTGCTTCTATCACCTCGAAGCCCCGATCGAGCGCGTGACCGGCTTCGACACCCCCTATCCGCACAGCCTCGAATGGGCCTATTTCCCCGGACCCGTCCGCATTGGCGAGGCGGTCGACCGGCTGATGAAAGCGTAACGACCATGGGCAAGTTTACCTTCCGTCTCCCCGACATTGGCGAAGGCATCGCCGAGGCCGAGATCGTCACCTGGCACGTCAAGGTGGGCGACCGGGTCGAGGAAGACGGCAAGCTGGCCGATGTCATGACCGACAAGGCCACGGTTGAAATGGAAAGCCCGGTTTCGGGCACCGTCATCGCGGTGGCCGGCGAAGAGGGTGACATGATCGCGATCGGTTCGACCCTGGTGGTGATCGAAACCGACGCGGAAGGGGAGGCTGAGGAAGCCGCCGAGCCCTCTCCCCCTCAGGGGAGAGGGAGGAGCGACGAAGTCGCGGAGGGTGTGGGGACTGTCGATCAGGCGCCGCGCCAACCGGAAAGTCCCCACACCCCGGCCCTCTCCCCTGAAGGGGAGAGGGAGACAGTTTCGCCTGTGCCAGCCGCCGAACCGCCGGTTGCGCACGCAGCGAAGGTGCTGGCCAGCCCGGCGGTGCGCGCCCGCGCGGCTGACCTCGGGATCGATCTTGCCCAGGTCAAGCCGGCCGAGGATGGCCGCATTCGTCACGCGGATCTCGATGCCTTCCTGGCGTACAACGGTGCTGGCGGTTTTAGCGCCCCAGGTGGCAAGCGGGCCGACCAGCAGGTCAAGGTGATCGGGCTGCGTCGCCGCATTTCCGAAAACATGGCCGCGTCCAAGCGCAACATCCCGCACTTCTCCTATGTCGAGGAGAGCGATGTCACCGCGCTGGAGGAAATGCGTGCCCAGCTGAATGCCGCGCGCGGGAACAGGCCCAAGCTCACCATGCTGCCGCTGCTGATCACGACGCTGTGCCGCGCGCTGCAGGATTTCCCGATGCTCAACGCCCGCTTCGATGACGAGGCCGGGGTGGTGACGCGGTTCGGTTCGGTCCACCTCGGCATGGCGACCCAGACCGACGCCGGGCTGATGGTGCCGGTGATCCGTGATGCGCAGGACAAGAACCTTTGGCAGCTCGCGGCGGAAATCACGCGTCTGGCCGAAGCCGCCCGCAACGGCACGGCCAAGAGCGAGGAACTGTCCGGCTCCACGATCACGCTTACTTCGCTCGGGCCGCTGGGCGGGGTGGCGCATACCCCGGTGATCAACCGCCCCGAAGTGGCGATCATCGGCCCCAACCGGATCATCGAACGGCCCATGTTCGTGCCGGACGGCCTGGGCGGCGAGCGCATCGAGAAGCGCAAGCTGATGAACCTGTCGATCAGCTGCGATCACCGCGTGGTCGATGGCTGGGATGCCGCCAGCTTCGTGCAGGCGGTCAAGCGCCTGATCGAAACCCCGGTCCTGCTGCTGGCGGACTGAACCTCAGCGCACGATTGCGCTGTAGGCGATGCGGCCTTGCCCGCGCGCGGCGGTGCGGGGATCGACGCGCCAGCGCACGTGGGTCACGTCTTCGGGTGTGGCGATTCGGTTGCCGACACGCAGCATGGCGAGCTTGCCCCAGGTCTTGCCGCCGTCGATCGAGACTTCCTCGTCGCCATTGGCGCTGCCCTGGAACTGGACCGAGCGGGGCAGGGGGTTGGTCACCGTAAAGCCGCCGTCGCCGCCCATCCGGTACCAGCGCACGACATAGACCACCCGGTCACCGCGGCTGAGATCACTGGCAGGCTCAAGCATGCGTCCGGCGTCGGGGGTAACCCGTTCAACGAAGACAGCGCTGTCGAGCGCGATCGCCGGGCTGGCCCCTGCGGCAGTGGCTCCTAAGGCCAGAACCAAGCTGGTCATTGCGGCGAAAACAGTTCGATTCATCCCCGTTAGCCCCTTCAAGTTGCGACATTGCTTGTCGCAGCAAGGGGCAAAGGAATGGTTAATTCCGCCTTAGCCATGTTGCGGAAACCGGGACGCGAAATATGCCGCGAAACCCCGTTGACAGCCCCGCCGTGCTGGCCTAGTGGCGCGGCTCCCAAGTGGCTGCGCGGGTGTAGCTCAGTTGGTTAGAGTGTCGGCCTGTCACGCCGAAGGTCGCGGGTTCGAGCCCCGTCACTCGCGCCACTTGGGAAGTTTCCTCAAAAAGCTTCGGAATAATTTACTGCCTGGCTATCGCTTGGCAGGCTCACGATCATGCCATCGTGCGCCACGCGCAGATCGCCCGGCCAGACCTTGCCCGCGTCACCCAGGAACAGCCGCTCGATCAGCTTGGCCGGCGGGGCGGGAACCACGTGATAAAGCACCAGTGATTTGACCCCGGCTTCCTTCGCCGCGCGCGCGGCATCTTCCGGGCTGGCGTGATAGCCGGGGATGTCAGCCATGATCTTGGCCTGGTCGCCTCGGCCGCGCTCGGCCAGCTTGGTCCCCATAGCCCCGATCATTTTCGGATTCAGTGCTTCGTGGAACATCACGTCCGCGCCTTTGGCCGCGGCGACGAAATCGGGAGCATAGATGGTATCGCCGCTGATCGCCACCGACCGGCTCTTGTAGTCCAGCCGAAAGCCGAACGCGGGCTTCACCGGATCGTGAATGACGCGGATCGCTGTAATCTTCACACCACCCTGGTCATAGACGACCTGGCTTGACTGGCCTTCAGGCAGAGTGATGATGCTGGCCGTGGCACCAAAGCCGCCGGGCCGGGCTACGCCTGGCCCGTGGTGGGCGATGCGAAAGCCCTTGTCCCGCTCATAGACCTGCATCAGCCCGGCGATCACCTGGTCGGTCCCTTCCGGTCCGTTGACCGGCAGCGGGGTGCCGCGCGATCCGGCGATCCAGGCCTGCAGCAACAATTCGCCCAGGCCATCGATATGATCGGAATGGAGGTGCGTGAGATAGGCGCCTTGCAGCTTGTCCATCGGAAAGCCCATCCGCCCCAGCTTGCGGATCGAACCAGCCCCGGCATCGAAGACGAACCCCTGCTGTCCGGCCAGCACGGCCAGGCACGGCCCGGCACGGTCCGCGTCCGGCATGGGCGAGCCTGAGCCGCAGACATAGACATGGATACCATCGGGCAGGGCGGCCGAACGATCGATCCCGACGTTCCGGCCAATCGCCGTGTCGAAGGCGCGCTGGGCCAGCCTGTCGCGCCCCAGTAACAGGGCGAGGCCAGCCAGCAGGATCACTGTCATCAGGCCCAGGCCCAGCTTGCGCTTGATGCTCATCCCCGCGCTCTCCCATCATTTTGTGACGGGAGATTGCCGGAGGCCCGGCCTTGCGGCAAGAACTTATGGATGGTGCCATCCGATCCGCTTGCCGCCACGCTCCGGGCCGTTGCTGCAGCGATGGTCCCGGCGCGGCATGACTGGTGGATCGTGGCCAGCGCGGCGTGCCGGATCCATGGGATCGACCCTGGTGTCGTGCGCGATGTCGACGTGCTGATGGATGAGCGCGATCTGGCCGCCGTGCTGACACCGCTGGGTCTCTCGCCGGCCCCTGGCGAGAGCGACGGGCTGTTCCGTTCGCGCTGTTTCGTCAGCTGGGATCAGGCGCCACTAACGGTTGAATTCTTCGCCGGGTTCGAGCTGTGCGAAGCCGGGCAATGGAACGAAATACGGCTGCAATCGCGCGAATGGTTTACGTTTGGCGATTGCCGCCTGCCAGTACCCGGGCGGGCCGATCTGGCGGCCTTGTTGCGGCGCTTCGGACGCCCCAAGGATCTGGCCCGGGCCGAACTGCTCAGCCCCAGCGGCCCGTTTCCATCCAGATAAGGAACCGCCGCAAGGGCAGCAGCCAGACCACGCCGAGCAGGATATAGATCGGTGTCTGGATCAGCGCGTGCCAGTCGGTGATGAGCGGCGCGACATAACGGGCAACGAGCAGGCCATAGATCAGCAGGGCTGCCAGCAGACCAAGCACGCCAACAGGAATTCGCCAGGTGGGTTCGGTTCGCATCAGAAAGGTCCGTAAAGGCGGGTGGGAGTGATCACGGCATCCAGCGGGCGATCATGCGGTTCGGCCGGCAGCTCGTCGACCAGCTGGCAATCCCAGGCCAGGCCGATTGCCAGGCGGGGAGGGCATTCGGCCAGATAGCGGTCATAATGCCCACCGCCTTGGCCAAGCCGCCCACCGCGATCGGTAAAACCAACCAGGGGGCAGAATATCACATCGGGAACCAGTGGCCGGGCATCGGCGGGTGGCTGCAATGCATTGCACGTGCCATCGTCGAAGGGCGAGGGTCCGAGGTCTTCCGCGAAGGGATTTTCCCATTCGCGAAACTGCATCGGCGCCGCCCTCCCGGCAAACCAGGGCAGGGCAATGCTATGGCCGCGTTCATGGAACCAGCGCGCGTAATGCGTTGCCGGTGCCTCACTTGGCATTTCGAAATAGACAGCAACGATCGCGCCTTCGGGGATCATGGCAACGATCGGGTTGGGTGGTCGGCGGAACAACAGGCCGCGTTGCCATTGCGGAATGCCCTTGTTCACGAACTCACGCCGCGCTGCCCTCAGGTTCCTGCGCAGCGCCCTTTTCTCGTCCAACGCAAGCTCCTGCGGAAAGGGTGACGGGACCACCATGGGCCGTTGCCGGGAAATCCTCTGACGCCTTAACGTCAGGTGGGAACCATGTGTGCCGGACCAGGGTCCGACCAGGGACAGCCCCCATTGGATTGCTTATAGCCTCAGGGATATTCTGTCGGTTCGCACCGGGCAGTACCCGTCAAACGCATAGATAGGGCTTGTGGCGCTAACCCTCAAGGGCCTGCGCAGCAGCTTCGAGCCGGGCCGCCAGCGACTCCAGTTGCTCGGCATTATCGGAATGTGCGCTGGCGGGAGCCGACTTGCCTCTCGCTTCATGCAGTTCGTCGGCCAGGAGCAGCGCGGCGAACAGCAATTGGCGCACTTCGCCAAGCGAGGCGCCGCCCACCTGGGTCACCTTTTCGTCAATCAGTCGGCCAAGGCTCGCAACGTGGGCCTCTTCGCCCGCGGCACAGGCCACCGTGTAGCTGCGGCCGCCGATCTGGAGGGTCACGTTGCTCATCGCCGGGTCACCCTTGCGCGCTTTCAATCAGCTGATCGATCTGGGCCAGCGAATCGGTGACCGCCGCGCGCAACCGGTCATGCCGCATCTGAAGATCGGCGAGTTCGGCGGGCGTCTCAACCCGGGCGGGGCGGCGTGCAGCGGCTTCGATCCGCGCTAGGGCGGCCTCGATCCGCGCCAGCGCGCGGCTGCTGCGATCTGCGTCCATATCGCATCGGCTAGCGCATTCGGGCCTCGGCGCAAAGCCTTGGCCACCAGCTTTCCCACCATTTGGGAGCATCCCGGTGCCCCTGCGCTTGACGGGGCGGGGTGCCTCCGCAAAGGAGACCGCACATCGAATCGGTGGCCTATTCCTGCCCTTTTCGGGAGAGCCCAAGCATGACCCTCGACCCGTCCCGTCTTGCGCCCATGGCCAATGCCATCCGCGCTCTTTCCATGGAAGCGGTCCAGGCGGCCAATTCGGGGCACCCCGGCATGCCGATGGGGATGGCCGATGTCGCGACGGTGCTCTTCAGCCAGTTCCTGAAGTTCGATCCTGCCGCGCCGAAATGGCCGGATCGGGATCGGTTCGTGCTCTCTGCCGGGCACGGCTCGATGCTGATCTACTCGCTGTTGCACCTCACCGGCTATGCCGCGCCGACGATGGCTGACATCCGGAATTTCCGTCAGTTGCACAGTCCGTGTGCCGGGCACCCCGAAAACACCGAACTGCCGGGTGTGGAATGCACCACCGGCCCGCTGGGACAGGGGCTGGCCATGGCGGTCGGCATGGCGATGGCCGAACGGCATCTCAATGCGGTCCATGGCGACGATCTCGTCGACCACCGCACCTGGGTGATCGCGGGCGATGGCTGCCTGATGGAAGGCGTCAATCACGAGGCGGTGGGGCTGGCCGGCACGCTCAAGCTCGGCAATCTCAACGTCCTGTGGGACGACAACAACATCACCATCGACGGTGATACCGCGCTGTCCACCTGTGAAGACATTCCCGCCCGCTACCGTGCCAGCGGCTGGCACGTTGCTTCGTGCGACGGGCATGATTTTGCCGACATCGCCCGCGCGCTGGCCGAAGCCGCCGCCGATCCGCGCCCCTCGTTGGTCGCCTGCAAGACAGTTATCGGGCAGGGTGCACCCAACAAGGCCGGATCGCACAGCGTCCACGGCGCGCCGCTGGGTGCCGACGAAGTGGCCGCGACCCGTGAAGCATTGGGCTGGACGGCCGCTCCGTTCGAAGTCCCCGCCGATATCTTGGCGGATTGGCGTTCGCTTGGTGCCAAGGGCGCCGCCGCCCGCGCCGAATGGGAAGCGCGTCTGGCTGCCTCGCCGGGCCGCGCGGCGTTCGAGGCCGGGCAGCAGGGACTGAAGGGCAAGGCCGCCGCCGCGCTCAAGGACTATATCGACGGGCTGATTGCCAATCCGCAGAAGGTCGCCACGCGCAAGGCCAGCGAAATGGCCCTGGGTCCGCTGACCGAGCAATTGCCTGCCCTGATCGGCGGCAGCGCCGACCTGACCGGTTCGAACCTGACCAAGACCAAGGCTACCGCCACCTTCAGCGCGGACGATTATTCCGGTCGCCATGTTCATTATGGTATCCGCGAATTCGGCATGGCTGCGGCGATGAACGGCATGGCGCTGCATGGCGGGCTGGTGCCCTATGGTGGCACTTTCCTGGTTTTTGCCGACTATTGCCGCAACGCTATCCGCATGTCGGCGATCCAGCACGCGCAGGTCGTCTATGTCCTGACCCACGATTCGATTGGTTTGGGCGAAGATGGGCCGACCCACCAGCCGATCGAACACGTGATGAGCCTCCGGTCGATCCCGAACCTGCTGGTGTTCCGCCCCGCCGACGTGGTCGAGACGGCCGAGTGCTGGGCGCTGGCGCTGGAAGCCGAGGGCACGCCCTCAGCGCTGGCCCTGTCGCGCCAGAACCTGCCGCAGCTGCGCAAGCAAGGCGGCATGCTGAGCGCCAAGGGTGCCTATCGGCTCAAGTCGGCCGATGCGGCCCGTCAGGTGGTACTGGTCGCAACCGGCTCGGAAGTCGAGATTGCCCTGGCCAGCGCGGCTGCGCTTGAGGCTGACGGGATCGGAGCTGATGTCGTTTCGATGCCCTGCGCCGAACTGTTCGACGCGCAGGATGCTGGCTATCGCACCGACCTGCTTCCTGCCGACGTGCTCAAGGTCTCGATCGAAGCAGGGGTCACGCTGGGCTGGCAGAAATATGTCGGCGATGGCCTGACCATCGGGATCGACCGGTTCGGCTCTTCTGCCCCGGCCGATCAGCTCTATGCCTATTTCGGCCTGACGGCTGAAAGTATTGTTCCCCAGATCAAGGCCCGACTGGGCCAGTAAACGCAGGAGTTTTCACCATGGCGATCAAGGTTGCGATCAACGGTTTCGGGCGCATCGGGCGCAACGTGGCGCGCGCGATCCTCGAGCGGACCGACCATGATATCGAGCTGGTCTCGATCAACGATCTGGCCTCGGCCAAGGCCAATGCCATGCTGTTCCAGCGGGACAGCGTACATGGTCCGTTTTCGGGCACGGTCGAGGTCGACGGCAATGACCTGGTGATCAACGGCAAGCGCATCCACGTGACCGCCGAACGCGATCCTGCCAATCTGCCGCATGGCGCGCAGGGGATCGACATCGTGCTCGAATGCACCGGCTTCTTCACCGATCGCGCGTCGTGCGAAAAGCACCTGGCGGCCGGCGCCAAGAAGGTGCTGATCTCGGCCCCCGGCAAGAATGTCGATCTGACCGTCGTCTACGGCGTCAACCACGACAAGCTGGAAGCCGCCCACACCATCGTGTCAAACGCTTCGTGCACCACCAACTGCCTGGCACCTTTCGCCAAGGTGCTGAACGATGCGATCGGGATCGAGCGCGGCCTGATGACCACGGTTCACGCCTATACCAACGACCAGAAGATCCTCGACCAGATCCACGATGACCCGCGCCGCGCCCGTGCCGCCGCGATGTCGATGATCCCCACCACCACTGGCGCCGCCCGCGCCGTGGGTGAAGTGCTGCCCGAACTGAAGGGCAAGCTCGATGGCTCGGCGATCCGCGTGCCGACCCCAAATGTCTCGGTGGTTGATCTGACCTTCCAGCCGAAGCGCGACACGACCAAGGAAGAAGTCAACGCCCTGCTCAAGGCGGCGGCGGAAGGCCCGCTGAAGGGTGTACTGGGCTATTCGGACGAGCCACTGGTCTCGATCGATTACAACCACTGCCCGAACAGCTCGACAATCGACAGCCTGGAAACGGCGGTGATCGACGGCAAGCTGGTTCGCGTGCTGAGCTGGTACGACAATGAATGGGGCTTCTCCAACCGCATGGTCGACACGGCCGGCGCGATGGGCAAGCTGCTGTAATCAAACACCGCTCGCTCATGCGAGCGACCTTAATCCCCCCTCCCGCCAGCGGGAGGGGCCGGGGGGAGGGAATGTTGGGCGAGGGCGATCAGCAGGCCCTCCCCGACCCCTCCCGCAAGCGGGAGGGGAAGTAGATGGCCAAGTTCCGCACGCTCGACGATCTGGGTGACCTGACCGGGAAGGTCGCGCTGGTGCGCGTCGACCTGAACCTGCCGATGCAGGAAGGCTCTGTCACTGACGATACGCGCGTGCGGGCTTCGGCCCCGACGATCCTCGAACTGGCGGACAAGGGCGCCAAGGTGCTCCTGCTGGCCCACTTCGGCCGGCCCAAGGGCGAGAAGGTCTCGACCATGTCGGTGTCGATGACGCTCGACGCGGTTCAGGCCGTGCTTGGCCGTGAAGTGATGTTCGTGCCCGAAGTGGCTGGCGATGTGGTCCGCCAAGCGGTCGGCATCCTGCGCCCGGGCGATATCGCCATGCTGGAAAACACCCGGTTCTGGAAGGGCGAGGAAAAGAACGATCCGGAGCTCGCCAAGGCGATTGCCGCCAATGGCGACATCTACGTCAACGATGCCTTTTCCGCCGCGCATCGCGCCCATGCCAGCACCGAGGGACTGGCCCACATCCTGCCGGCCTATGCCGGGCGGTCGATGGAGGCAGAGCTCAAGGCGCTGGACGCCGCGCTCGGCACTCCGGTCCGGCCGGTTGCCGCCGTGGTTGGCGGTGCCAAGGTTTCGTCGAAGCTCGATGTGCTGACCCACCTCGTCACCCAGGTCGATCACCTGATCATCGGCGGTGGCATGGCCAATACCTTCCTCGCCGCGCGCGGGGTCAATGTGGGTAAGTCCCTGTGCGAACATGATCTGGCCGCAACGGCCGAGGCTATCCTTGAGGCTGCGGACAAGGCGGGCTGCACTGTGCACCTGCCCTATGACGTGGTGGTGGCCAAGGAATTCGCGGCCAACCCGGCGTCCTTGCGCACTTGCAACGTGCATGAAGTGGCGGCGGACGAGATGATCCTCGACGTAGGCCCCCAGGCGGTCGAGGCCCTGGCCGATGTGCTCAAGACCTGCCGCACGCTGGTCTGGAACGGGCCGCTCGGCGCGTTCGAGATTGAGCCGTTCGATGCGGCGACCGTTGCGCTGGCGCGCAGCGCTGCAGCGCTGAGCAAGGAAGGCGTGCTGACCTCTGTCGCCGGAGGTGGCGATACGGTTGCCGCGCTCAATCATGCCGGTGTGGCTGACGATTTTACCTATATCTCGGCCGCGGGCGGGGCCTTCCTCGAATGGATGGAAGGCAAGGAGCTGCCCGGCGTGAAGGCGCTCGAAATAGCCTGACATTTTGACCGTTGGCGTGCTTGCGGCACCGCCGCAGGATCGCTATGGCCCGCGACAGCATACGTATGCAAAGGACAGGGACGGACAGCATGAACTTCGCCGAAATGACCGCCAAGATGGCCGCAGGGAACGGTTTCATCGCCGCGCTTGACCAGTCGGGTGGTTCGACGCCCAAGGCGCTGGCTGGCTATGGGATCGGCGAGGATGCCTGGACCACCGAGGCCGAGATGTTCGACCTGATCCATTCGATGCGCGAACGGATCATCACTTCGCCCGCCTTCGATGGCAGTAAGGTGATCGGGGCGATCCTGTTCGAGCGGACCATGGACGGCACCGCCGGGGGCAAGCCGGTACCGCAGGCGCTGATCGACAAGGGCGTGGTGCCCTTCATCAAGATCGACAAGGGGTTGGAGGCCGAGGAAAACGGCGTGCAGCTGATGAAGCCGATGCCGGAACTGGATGCCCTGCTGGCGCGGTCGAAGGCGCTGGGCGTATTCGGCACCAAGGAGCGCTCGGTCATCAATTCTGCAAACCGTGCGGGCATTGCCGCCGTGGTCAAGCAGCAGTTCGAAGTCGGCCAGCAGGTGCTGGCTCACGGGATGATGCCGATCATCGAGCCTGAAGTGAACATCAAGAGCGAGACCCGCGCCGAATGCGACGCGATCCTGCTCGCTGAAATCCTCAAGAACCTGGATGAGCTGCCCGAAGGCCAGCAGGTGATGCTCAAGCTGTCGCTGCCGGTCGAACCCGGCAAGTTCGATGCCCTCGTTGATCACCCCAAGGTGCTGCGCGTCGTTGCTCTCTCGGGCGGTTACAAGCGCCCCGAAGCCTGCGTCGAACTCTCGAAGAACCGCGGTATCATCGCCAGCTTCAGCCGCGCGCTGCTGGAGGACCTCCGGCACCAGATGACCCAGGCCGAATTCGACGCGGCGCTGGCTGAGGCGATCGACCAGATCTATCGCGGGTCGACCCAGAAGATCTGATTCCCCCTATCGGCTTGAATTGTTGGCCCGGCTCGGATTTACTGCAATCCGAGCCGGGCTTTTTACGTGCCGGCATGGGGAGAATGCATGGCGCGCAGCGGGGCGAGTGGCGGCAGGAGCGGGACCGTCTCGGTTGCCGACCTGGTCAGCAAGATCGAATCCGGGCCGCAGGGGCCGAAGAACATCGTCGTCTTCGATTTCGATGGCACGCTGATCGCGGGCTATTCTGCCAGCGCCTTCTTCCAGGCACACCTGCGCAAGGGCGATTACAACGCCTTCGACCTGGCCGAGGCCGGGGTGGCGATCTGGCAATCGGTGGCCAAGGCGATCGAGATGCAGGACCTGCTGAACAAGGCGGTCGGCAAGTGGAAGGGCAAGAAGGAAGCCGAACTGCTCGAACTTGGCGAGAAGATCTTCGACAAGAAGCTGTCGGACAAGGTTTATCCGGAGATGGTCACCCTGCTGATGGCGCATCGCAAGGCCGGTCATACGATTGCCATCGCCAGCTCCGCGACGCGGTTCCAGGTGGAGCCGACCGCGCGCTTCCTGGGGATCGAGCACGTCATGACCTCGACCGTGGAGGTCAACAGGCGTGGCGTGCTGACCGGCCGGATGCTGGAGCCGCAGATGTGGGGCAAGGGCAAGGCCGATGCGGTCAAGGCCTTCGTCAAGGCGCGCAAGGGCAAGCTGGCCGACACCTGGTTCTATGCCGACGGCGACGAGGAAATCGGCCTGATGCAGGCGGTCGGCCATCCTGTCCCGACCAACCCCGGCAAGGAGCTGGCCGCCACGGCCCGCGCGGAAGGCTGGGATATCCTGCGCCATTCCAGCCGCGGCTCGACCACGCCCGAATTGCTGACCCGCACCGCGACCGGGCTGATGAGCTTGTTTCCGCTGCTCTATACCGGCATCGGTTATGGCTTGCTGACCCGCAACAAGCGCAATGCCGCAAACCTGACCCTGCCGATGTGGGCGGACAGCGTGATGCTGGCCTCGGGCGTGAAGCTGCGGGTTTCGGGGCGCGAGCATCTCACTTCGCATCGCCCGGCCGTGTTCCTGTTCAACCACCGCAACAATTTCGATGCTTTCTTCGTGGGTGCGCTCGTTCGCACGGATCTGGCCTGGGTGGGCAAGGCCGAGCTCAAGAAGAACCCGATCAGCGCCATGCTCAGCCGCCTCGTGCCCGTCGCCTTCGTCGAGCGCAGTGGCGGTTCGCCCGAGGAAGCTGCCAAGGCGCTGGAACCCGTGGCCAGGATGGTCCGCGAAGGCTGCTCGATCATGATCGCGCCCGAGGGAACCCGGGTGCGCGACATGACGGTGGATGTGGGGCCCTTCAAGAAGGGTGCGTTCCACATGGCGCGCAGCCTTGGCATCCCGCTGGTGCCGATTGTCATCCGCAACGCGCTGGACGTGGCCGGGCGCGACGCGGTCATGCTGCGATCAGGGACGGTCGACATAGCCGTGCTGCCACCAGTCGAGACCAAGAGCTGGACCGAAAAGAATACGGGCCAGAAGGCCGAGGAAGTGCGACAGATGTTTGTGGATACGTTGAAGGATTGGCCCGATGGCGCTGAATGAGTTCACCTTTATTGGCGCCAATGGAGTCCGCATCTTCGCCACGAGCTGGTTGCCTGGCGGTGTACCGATCGATCACATTGTGCTGGCCCACGGTTATGGAGAACACCTGGGTCGCTATCAGGCAGTAGCCGACCTGCTCAATGCCGCCGGCTATGCGGTTCATGCGCTGGATCATCGCGGGCACGGCAAGTCTGGGGGAGCCCGCGCGGTGATTGACAGTTTCGCCAACGCGGATGCCGATCTGGATCAACTCGTCGATCGGGTGCGCAAGGACAGCGGGCTGTTGCGGATCAAGCTGATTGGCCATTCGATGGGCGGATCACTGGCGCTCAATTATGCGCTGAACCATCCGGAAAAGCTGTCCGGCCTGATCCTCTCCGGGCCAGCCATTGGTGGCGGATTGCCTCCATTCCAGCGCAGGCTGCTGGCGATTATCTCGCGGATTGCGCCAGGTCTTGGCATGATCCGGCTCGATGCCGATGCGGTCAGCCGCGATCCGCAGGTAGTGGCGGCATACAAGGCCGATCCCCTGGTCTTCCATGGCAAGGTCCCGGCCCGCACTGCGCGCGAGATGATGCACGCCGTCACCACCTATCCGCCCCGCGTGGGCTCGATGCAGGTACCGTGCCTGCTGATGCATGGCAGTGCCGATACGCTGGTGCGTGCCGTTGACGCCCAGCCGGTGTTCGATGCCATTGGCAGCCCGGACAAGACAGTTCGGATATTCGACGGGCTATACCACGAGATTTTCAACGAACCCGAGCGGCTGGAAGTGCTGGGCATCGTGCGCGACTGGCTGGATGCCCGCCCACCGGCCTAACCGCCCCCCTTTAGCCCCCTAGCGCCTCGCGGCACTGGACCTCGATCTGGTCTAGCGCGGCAAGGGTTGCGCGCAGCACCTTTGAGCGGCCCTCGCGCCGTGCGGCCAGGTCCGGTCCGGGTTCGACCAGCCGGACATTGACCGCCAGTTGCCAGGCCGTGGCGAACAGCTGGCGCGAAACCGCCTCGGGGTTACGGATCGTCTTTTCCAGCAGGTACTGCCGCCCAAGCCCATCGGCCGCCGCCAGCACCTCCCTTTCCTGCGCCGCCACATCGACCGGTAGCGTCAGCAACACGTCAAGGACGATGCGGTAGGCTTCCAGGAACGGGCGCAGTGCGGCATGGGCCAGCCCGACCCCGAACAGGCTATCCAGCACTTCACGGCCCGACCCGGCCTCGGCCAGCTTGCGGCGCCAGTCCTGGTCGATCAGGCCCATCTCCGCCGCCAGACCTTCCTCGAAAGCGGGGCGTTCGCGGAAGAAAAACTCGAACTTCAGCGATTCACGCAGCGCGAGGGCGGTTTCGAAGAACTGTGCCTCGCGCCGCGCGGGTGGTGCGGTCACGGCGCTCATCGCTGATACTTCGGCAATTGCGCGTTCCAGAACGAAGTGGAGCATCGAATTTCGATAGAAGGCGGCGCCGATGTGCTGGCCTTCGGCAATGCCATAGACCGGCACCGGGCCACCATCAAAGCGGGTCACCACGCCCGATTCCATCAGCGTATCCAGCACGGTATCCAGCGCAGCGGGATCTTCCAGTGCGGCGCTGTCGGCCAAGGGTTGCCCGCGGAGCCGCGCGTGATCGACCAGCATGGCGGTGAACCGCGCCAGCCGTTCGCGCGGGATCGATCGGCCACCGGTCGCCAGCAGCGCGAAGGTGACGAGGGCAATCCCGGTGATGGGCGTGGCCTGGTTGATTCGCCATGACACGGCCAGCGACAGCTTGTTCAGCGCCAGTTGTGCTTCGGGCGACTTCCCGTCCGAATGCGGATCGGGCGGACCCAGCGCCTCACGCATCGACAGCGGCTGCGCGACGCGGAGATAGGCCTTGCCGTATGACGTACGGAGGCTGCGCAGGTAACGCAGCATCCAGCCCAGGTTCTCCGGTTTCTTCTTGCCGCCCTTGGCCTCGTTGGCAAAGTCCTTGGTCTCGTAGACCTGGTCATAGACCAGCGCGACCGGCACCAGCATGATGTCGTCGATCCGGCCTTGGCGATAGGCATCGACCACATAGGTCAGCAGGCCCAGCTTGGGTGGCAGCAGCTTGCCGGTGCGCGAACGGGTGCCTTCCGGGAACCAGGAGAGGTTGAAGCGCCGCTCGATCAAGTAGGCCAGGTATTCGCGCAGGACGAAGCGATAGGTCGCGTTCTCGCGAATGTCGCGTCGCAGGAAGATATAGCCCGCCCGGCGCATGATCGGGCCCATCGGCCAGAACGACATGTTGATCCCGGCAAACAGGCTGGGCAGCGGCAGCCCGTGATCGGCCAGCACGGTGTTGACGATCGGCGCATCGACATTGGCCTTGTGCGCCGGCAGGATCAGCGCCGGATAGCGCGCGAAGACATCGTGCAGCCGCTCAAGCTGCTCCGGTTCGACATCGACATTGCCATAGGCCTTTTCATAAGCTGCACGAAAGAACCGTAGCATCCCCTCGATTGCAAAGGGATTATGACCGGTACGCAGCTCTTCCAAGTAGCCGCGCGCTTCGGCCAGCAGATCGGCTTCGCCGCGCCCGGTTTCCTCGACCAGCCGCGTCAGGCCTGCGGCAAAGCCGGGCGCGGCGATCACGTCGGCCGGTTCGACCCGCGGCATCTTGTAGCGCTTGCCGTAAAGCGGGTACTCGGCGCGCTCGAGCGAAAGCTCGGCCTGGCGGGCCACGAAGTCGGCAAAGTCGGTCCCGCGCCCGCCGGTGCGCTGCTTCCACCGCGCCCGCAGCAGGCCCAGCGCGGCGGGCTGGGCCACGACCACGCGCCAGCGGGGTTCAGCCGCATCCCTTTCGCGGCGCTTGACGCTTTCCGGCGGTTCGCGCGGATCTCCCAGACCGAGCAATGCACGCCAGCCGCTCGACCGGTCATCGCTGCGCGGCACCCAGGCGACCCGTAACGGTGCCAGTTCCACCGCGTCGTCATCGAGCGAGGCGACCAGCCGCGCCACTTCGACCGAGAAGGGCGCATCGCTGCGCTCGATCGCTACCAGCCGGCCGGCCAGCCCTGCCGTGTGCTGTTCCAGCAGTTCGCGCTCGGTTGCCCCGCGATAAAGCGCGAGGAAAATCCGCTGGACCTTGGGTTCGGTTTCGGGGGAGGAGACAGCCGTCGCCATGATCAGCCCGGCTCCGCTTCGGATCCCGCGGCCGTGCTAAGCAGGCCCCGGAACGCGCTGGTAGCGGGCGCGCCTTCATGGACCACGGCATAGACCTCGCGCACGATCGGCAATTCGATCCCGCGCTCGCAGGCCATCTGCCAGACGGGGCCGACGCTTTTTACGCCTTCGGCGACCTGGCTCATTCCAGCCAGCACTTGTTCGATGGTCTTGCCCGAGCCGAGTTCCAGCCCGACCGTGCGGTTGCGGCTCTGCGGGCTGGTGCAGGTGGCGAGCAGATCGCCCATGCCGGCAAGGCCCATCAGCGTTTCGGCCCGACCGCCCAGCGCCACGCCCAGCCGCATCATCTCGGCCTGGCTGCGGGTCAGCAAGGCCGAGCGGGTGTTGACCCCGGCACCCAGCGCATCGCCCATGCCGGTGGCGATCGCGAAGATGTTCTTGAGCGCGCCGCCCAGTTCCGCGCCAACCACGTCATCATTGGTGTAGACGCGGAACAGTCCGGTGCGGAACAAGCCCTGCAATTCACGAACGATCACTTCATCATCCATGGCGATCACGGCGGCAGCGGCCAGGCCCGACATGATCTCCTTGGCCAGATTCGGCCCGGTCAGCACGCCGAGCGGGTGGCCAGGCAATTCCTCGCCGATCACCTCGGTCATGCGCTTGCCGGTGGACAGTTCAAAGCCCTTGGCCAGGCTGATGATCGGGACCCAGGGCCGGATGAAGGGGCGGATCGCTGCGGCTGTCTCGCGCGTTACCTGCGACGGCACGCCGAACACGATCACGTCCGCGCCGCTGACAGCCTCGGCCAGTTCAGTGGTGGCGCGCAAGGACGGGGTCAGGCGGGCATCGGGCAAATAGCGGCGGTTGGTGGAATGCTGGTTGATCTCGTCAACGGTCTCGGCGCTGCGGGCCCAGAGCGTGGTCGGCGCGTTGCGCGCCACCAGCGAGGCCACGGTTGTTCCCCAGGAACCGCCGCCCAGCAGGCCAACTTTCAACTCGCGCGTCAGACCTTTCTTCCCCACGCAGCCCCTCTCATAGTGGTTTTTTCGCAGCTTGCGGCAGGAGTGCCCTTTGCGCAAGCGGCTTGCATGGGGCGCGTTGGGGTGCCAAGCGATCGGTCATGACCCAGGCCCGCATTCTCCCGCTCGAAGGCATCCACAACTTCCGCGATTACGGCGGGTATGAAGGGCTGGATGGCCGCAAGGTTCGCACCGGCTTGCTCTGGCGCTCGGCCCAGCATGGCGAAGCGACCGATGCCGATCTGGCGGAAGTGCAGCGCCTGGGCCTGGCCACGGTGATCGACCTGCGCGGCACCAGCGAGCGGGTGGCCAATCCTTGCCGCCGGGCTCCCGGTTTCGCCGCCGAAGTGCTGCACAGCCCCGGCGAAACGGCGGGCCTTGCACTGCATGTCGAGGCGGCCGAAGGCGCCCTTTCGCAGGAGCCGGCGCGGGCGGCGATGATGCGGCTCTACGAAGGGATCGCCCACCGCGACAACTTCGTGCCGATGCTGCGGACCTATTTCGATGCCCTGCTGCGCGGGCCGGAACCAAGCCTGGTCCACTGCGTGGCGGGCAAGGACCGCACCGGCTTTGCCGTGGCGCTGGCCCAGCACGTGCTGGGCGTGGCGCGCGATGCCATCGTGGCCGATTACCTGCTGACCAATGTGGCGGGGAACATCGAACGCCGGATCGAGCAGGGGGGCGAGACGATCCGCGCCAAGTATGGCGACATCGACGAGGCCACCATTCGCACACTGATGGGCGTGGAAGAGGACTATATCGTCACCGCGCTGGACCGGGCCGAAGCGGCACATGGTTCGCTCGATGCCTATCTCGAGGCTGTGTTGGGTGTCGATGCGGCTGCGCGCGAACGGCTGCGCGCGCATTACCTCACCGACTAGAGGAAAGCGCGGATTTCCGCCATGAATCTGTCGAACTGGTCATGGTGCAGCCAGTGGCCGGCGTTCTCGAACTCGATCACCTTGGGGTCGTTGTTGAACACCTCCAGCCGCCCATCCTTCTCCGGATTGGAAGCCCAGGAATTGGCGCCATAAAGCAGCAGCATCGGGCAGGTGATCGCCGCCCACAGCTCCTCGGTGCGGAATTCCGGTACGTCCTCGAACGGCCAGACGTTGAGGTAGGGGTCGAACTTCCAGCTCCAAGTACCGTCCTCGTTGCGGCTCGCGCCGTGGATGGTCAGGTGGCGGGCCTGTTCGTCGGTGAGGAACGAGTTTTCCTCCTTCATCCGGGCATAGGCCGCCTCGATGCTGGGATAGCGGCGCGGGATGCGGCCGGCGGCGGCGCGGCGCTTGTCGATCCATTCGCGGAAGCGGTTGGCATAGCCTGCCGCTTCGCGTTCGGCGCGGGTCTTGGGCGAGGGACCGAGCCCTTCGATGTTGACGAAGCGGCGGACCTTCTCGGGGTAAAGCCCGGTGTACCGCGAGGCTACATTGCCGCCCAACGAATGTGCCACAATGGTCACTTCATCGTACCCAAGCGTGTGCACCAGCTGCGCAAAGTCGTAGACGAAGGCATTCATCTCGTAATTGCCGTCCGGCGCCCAGGCACTGTCGCCATGGCCGCGCAGATCGGGTGCGATGACGTGCCAGTCTTTCGCCAGTTCCTCGGCCACCCAGTCCCACGAGCGGCAGTGATCGCGCCCGCCATGCTGGAGGATCAGCGGCGGCGCGCCGGGGTTGCCCCAGTCGACATAGTGGAGCCGCAGGCGCTGCGAGATAAAGCTGTTGGAGGTCGGGCCGTGGATCGTCATGGCCTTGCCTTTGCTCGCATCATCGCGGGCCGTCAATCTGTGGGGAAAGGGCCGCGCGCGGGTTTGCATGGGGGCGGGGCGATCCCTAGATGGGCCAAACCCAATTCAGGACATGACGATGGCGACCCACACCACCAAGATGCTGATCATCGGTTCCGGCCCGGCGGGACTTTCCGCCGCAATCTATGGCGCGCGCGCCGGGATGCAGCCGATCGTGGTGCAGGGGCTCCAGCCTGGCGGCCAGCTGACCATCACCACCGATGTCGAGAACTATCCCGGTTTCCGTGACGTGATCCAGGGCCCGTGGCTGATGCAGGAAATGCAGGCCCAGGCCGAGCATGTCGGTACCCGGATGCTGTGGGACACCATCGTTTCGGTCGACCTGTCCGGCCCGCCTTTCCGCGCCGTGGGCGACAGCGGCGATATCTATGAAGGCGAAACGCTGGTGATCGCCACCGGGGCCCAGGCCAAGTGGCTGGGCGCGCCGGGCGAGCAGGAGTTTTCGGGCAAGGGCGTGTCAGCCTGCGCCACTTGCGACGGGTTCTTCTATCGCGGCAAGAAGGTGGTGGTGATCGGCGGCGGCAATACCGCGGTCGAGGAAGCGCTCTACCTGACCAACCATTCGCAGGACGTGACGTTGATCCACCGCCGCGATTCGCTGCGCGCCGAAAAGATCCTGCAGGACCGCCTGTTTGCCCACCCCAACATCAAGGTGCTGTGGAACAAGGCGGTCGAGCGGTTTGTCGGGGAGGGCGGGCTGACCGGCGTCGAGCTGAAGGACACGGTCACCGGCGAAACCATGATCGAACCGGCTGACGGGGCCTTCGTGGCGATCGGCCATGCCCCGGCGACCGAACTGTTCAAGGGCAAGCTGGAACTGGACGGTGGCGGCTATATCGTGGTCGAGGCCGGCACGCCCAAGACCGCGGTCCCCGGAGTCTTCGCCTGCGGTGACGTGATGGACCACACCTATCGCCAGGCCGTGACCGCCGCTGGCACCGGCTGCATGGCCGCGCTGGATGCCGAACGGTTCCTGGCCGAACGGGAATTCGCTGCGCGCGGTTAGGGCCGGATCGAACCCCTTGATTAAATCCGTTCGCGCTGAGGAAGGGCCGAAGTCGCAAGACTGAGGTCCTGTCTCGAAGCGCCAGCGCCGGTCCTTCGAGACGCCTTTCAGCCTCCGGCTTCAAGGCTCCTCAGGACGAACGGATCAGGGCAAGGCAAGAGCTTTCAGGAAAGGCCGCGCAGCGCCGCCAGGATCTGGCCCTGCAGCCAGATCCGCGCTTGCGCTTCGGCAAAGCTGTGGCTGGCATCGGGGCACTGGCGCAGGCGCGGGTCGGTCTTGTCCCAATTGGCCAGGAACGCCTGGGCCGTGCGGTCATTCTGCGCCAGCAGGATCGTAACCTGACCCGGGAAAACCGACAGCCCGGCTTCCATCTGCTGGCCGAGGGACGAGGGCGGCGCATCGGTCCTTGCGGCCTCGGCGAGCGAGGCGGCCATCTGCCCGACCTTCACCTTGCCGGTCAGCAGGCGCCAGACCGCGCGCGGATCGGTCAGCCGCTTGAGGTAGTGGCGGCGCAGGACCGATGGCGGCATCGGCGTGGGTGCGGGGGTTTCCTCGGCAACCTCCGCTGCGGCGGCGGCAGGTTCGAAGGTCCAGGGATTGGCCAGGACCAGCCCGTCCAGCCCGGCACCGCCCGCCAGCATCAGCGCGCTGGCAGCATCGCAATTGCCGAAGGCCACGACCCGCTTCAGCGTTGGCACGTGCGCGCGAAAGGCGGCAAGGGCGGCGGCAATGTCGGGGCCGGAAGCGGCGAAGCCCGCGTTCTCGCCTGCGCTGTCGCCCACGCCGCGCCGGTCGAAACGGAAGGCGGGAAAGCCCGCCAGCGCGACCTTATCGGCGATCTGGGCCTGGCTGCTCCACGGGCCGGAGCGAAGCTCGTTGCCGCCGGAAACGATCAGCAGGCCGGTGCGGCCCGGCGCCGTATCGAGCGTGCCGACCAGCTCGGCACCGGCGCAGGAAAAGCAGACATGGCGGCGGCTCATGCCCGCACCGCCATGGTTAGATAGGCCGCCAGAGCATCGGCCTGGGCCGGGGCATAGTCGGGTTCCGCGCGCAGCCACAGCGGGCTGCCGCCGACCAGATCCTGATCAATCTCTGCCAGAGCGGCGGGCTGGGCGGCCTGCAATTGCTGGACCATGGCGGCGCCCAGGCGATAGCCGGCCAGCTCGATCCCGTGTTCCTGGGCCTCCACCAGCAAGCCTTCGCCGCTTTCCTCGCGCCCGGCCTCTCTGGACGACAGCACCCGGGCGCGCAGCATGGTGCGCAGCAGGCTGGCACCCTTGACCGGACCATAGACCCAGCCCGGCAGCCCCGGTGGCACGATCAGACCGCTGCCGCGCACCGCGAGCACATGGGTAGCGCGAAAATGACCGGCAGCCGCCGTCGCGGCGCTGGCCCAATCCGCCAGCGCGAGGCCGGCAAGGTCGGCCGAGCTTTCATTGGTGCCGGGCAGATCGGGCAGGAAGCAGTCGATCCCGCTGCCATCCAGCCGCCGCATCACCTCGACGCAGAGGCGGCGCAGCTTATGGCCCTCGTCGAACAAGGCCGGAATGACCAGCAGCCGCACCGCCTGGCCCCGGTCAAACGCCAGCGCATATTCGGATGCGCCGGGATCGGTGAACCGGGGGCAGGGGTATGCGGTCGGGGTCACGCCGCCTCGCGCTTGGCCTCGGCAAAGGCGAGCAGCGCGCCGTAGGTTTCGAGCAGTTCGCCATCGATCTCGTCATCCTCGATCACGATGTCGAGACGATCTTCCATTTCGGTCAGCAGGCCGGCGACGGCCATCGAATCGAGTTCCGGCAGGTGGCCGAACAGACCGGTATTGGCGGCAAAGCCATCGGCCTGGCCGGGCTTGAGGCCCAGCACGTCGGTCAGGATCTTGCGGAGTTGCTGATCGGTTGTCGAACCCATGGTCTGTCCCTGCATCGCGGCCCGCGGGCCCCCTGTCGCGCGGCCTCTAGCCAGCCCGGCGGCCCGGCACAAGGCGGCGCAGCGCCTTGCGGGCAATTGCCGGCCAGGTTCCGGGCCACTTCGCGCGGAAGGCTTCGATCCGGTAACGCGGGCGGACCACTTCCATCCAGTCGCGTTTGTAGGGATCGTCGCCCGTGCCGAAATCGACCAGCTCCACCTTGTCCTCGTCAATCACCCGCGCCAGCAGGGCGGCGGTCAGCGTCGTGCCGGGCGATAGTGGTCTCGCAGCTTCGACATGGGCCAGCTTGTGGATGAAGGCCGTGCCGCGCTCAACGGTCCAGAACTGCGCGGCCACCGCAGCGCCATTGGCGCGGGCGATGCCGAGCCGCAAGCGCCCGGCGCGGCCTTCGGCTTCGGCAAAGCGGCGCAGAAAGGCGGGCGATCCTTCCTCGCCTTTCCAGCTCTCGGCATAGATTGCCTCGTAGGCGGCCCAGCTGGCGGGGTTGAACGCGGTCTCGATCGTGACCGCGACCTTGGCCGCCTTGCGCTTCAGGGTGGTGCGGACCGGCCCGGGCCGGGTAGCCAGGTATTCGGCATAGCGGCGCCCGTTGACCGGAAGCACGTGATTGACGTCGCACTGGTCGACGAAGGTGATCCAGCCCGCTGCGCGCAGGGCCTCGGCCAGCGCGCTCGTCTCGCCCTGTTCATCGGGCAAAGGGGCCAGCACCAGGTGCGGGGTCTGACCGGGAAGATCGGCAGCCAGGGCATTAAGCAGCCCGGTGCGATCGGCATCCGGCGTGAACAGCGGCGCAACCCGGAACGAATACCAGTTGGCCAGGCAGTGGAGCTGGCGGCCCCGGCGCAGCAGAGGCATAACCGCGCGCTCCCGGCCCGCCTTGACCACGGCGATCAGCGGGAACAGGCCACCGATCTCGACCAGTCCTTGCCACCACTCGATCCGGTCAAACGGCGCGCGGGCCTGCGGCGCGGCCAGCAGGGCGGCCAGCTGCGCATCGGCTTGCACTTCCTTAAGATCATCGTGATAGACAACGCGAACCAAGTTTGCCGAACCCCCATCAGCGGAGCACCGCAAGGCCTTGTCTCTTTCCGATCCCGTCGCGATCAGTCCGCTGGACCATCTCGCTCTGCGCGGTGAAGACAATGCGCCTGCGCTGGTGCTGCGCGACCGCACTCTTAGCTACAAGGACTTAAGGGAAAGTGTCGCCCGGCTGGCGGGCTGGTTGCAGGGCCTCGTGGCAGAGCCGGGTGCACGGGTGGCGTCATGGGCCGCCAAGGGCGAACTGACCTGCCTGATGCCACTGGCGGCGGCGCGGGCCGGACTGGTCCACGTGCCGATCAACCCGCTGCTCAAGCGCGTGCAGGTGGCGCATATCCTGGCCGATAGCGGCGCGCGATTGCTGGTTGGCACCGAAGCGCGGCTGGCCACGCTCGAGCCGGGCGATTGCCCGCCCGAATGCGCGGTTTTGGGCGAAAAGACGGCACTGGCCGATTATCATGACGCGGAGGCGCTGGCGCCATGCGCGGCCAATCCGGACGATCTGGTGGCAATTCTCTACACCAGCGGTTCGACCGGGCGCCCCAAGGGCGTGATGCTCAGCCATGCCAACCTGTGGCTGGGGGCGGAGAGCGTTGCCAGCTATCTGGGGCTTGCGGCCGATGACGTCACCCTGGCGGTGCTGCCGCTGTCGTTCGATTATGGCCAGAACCAGTTGCTCAGCACCTGGTATGCCAGGGGCAGTGTCGCCCCGCTCGATTACCTCACTCCGCGTGACGTCGTGAAGGCGGTGGAACGCTACGGCGTCACCACGTTGGCCGCCGTACCGCCGCTGTGGGTGCAGCTGACCGAGCTGGACTGGCCAGCCGAAACCGCTAGCAAGCTGCGGCGGCTGACCAATTCGGGCGGGGCGCTGACGGTCGATCTGGTGGCGCGGCTGCGGGCGCTGTTCCCGGCGGCGCGGCTGTTCCCGATGTATGGCCTGACCGAGGCCTTCCGCTCCACCTATCTCGATCCCGCGCTGGTAGATAGCCACCCGACCTCGATGGGCAAGGCTATTCCCCATGCCGAAATCCTGGTGATCGGTGATGATGGCGCCGTGACGGCAGATGGCGAGGAGGGGGAACTGGTCCATTGCGGGCCGCTGGTCGCGCAGGGCTATTGGCAGGACCCAGAGCGTACCGCCGAACGGTTCAAGCCGGCCCCGGAAGCTTCGCGCTATGGTGGAATGGCGGTCTGGTCGGGTGACCGGGTGTGCCGCGATGGCGATGGCCTGCTCTATTTTGTCGGACGCCGTGACGCCATGATCAAGAGCGCGGGCAACCGGATCAGCCCGCAGGAGATCGAGGAGGCGGCGCTGGCGACTGGCCTCGTGGCCGAGGCCGTGGCGCTGGGCATCCCGGACGAAAGGTTGGGCCAGGCGGTCCACCTGGTCGTGCGGGCGGCGCCGGACAGTTACAGTGCAATAGAAGAATTGCCACGTAAGCTTATGCAGGATTTGCCAAATTTTATGCAGCCCAAGGCGATTCACTGGCGTGACGTCATGCCGATATCGCCCAATGGCAAACTTGACCGCACCGGACTGTATCAGGAATTGACGTCATGAAGCCATTGGGCCCGATCCCCGCCGGCTACGCCTGCCTTGACGGTCAGTTGGCAATCGCCGGGCGAACTGCCAGCGAACTGGTTGAAATGGCGGGGCGAACACCGGTGTTCGTCTATTCGCTTGAACGGGTGAAACAGCGCGTGGCCGAACTGCGCGCGGCGCTACCGGCCGGGGTGGCGCTGCACTATGCGGTCAAGGCCAATCCCTACGCACCGCTACTGGCGGCCATGACCGGGCTGGTCGACGGGTTCGACATCGCCTCGGGCGGGGAACTCGACATGGTTCGCGCGGCGGGGATTGATCCGGTGCGCATCAGCTTTGCCGGCCCGGGCAAGCGCGACACCGAACTGGAAGCGGCGATTGCCGCCGGGGTCACGCTGAACCTGGAGTCCGAGGGCGAGGCCGCCCGTGCGCTGGCGATTGGCGAGCGGCTGGGCATCGTTCCGCGCCTCGCGGTGCGGGTCAATCCCGACTTCGACCTCAAGGGTTCGGGCATGAAGATGGGCGGCGGGGCCAAGCCATTCGGCGTCGATGCCGAGCGGGTTCCGGCGCTGGTCCGCACGATCCTGGACGCCGGGGCGGACTGGCAGGGTTTCCATATCTTCGCGGGCAGCCAGGCGCTGGATGCGGCGGCGATTGCCGATACCCAGGCGCAGACGATCGGCCTTGCCGCGCGGCTGGCGCGCGAAGTCGGCCAGCCGCTGCCGAAGTGCAACCTGGGTGGCGGGTTCGGGATCCCCTATTTCCCCGGCGACGTTCCGCTCGATCTGGCGGCGGTCGGGCAGGCGCTGGGCGAACGGCTCGCCGAGCTGCCAGGCGAGCTTTCCGAAACGAGATTCTGCATTGAACTCGGGCGCTATCTTGTTGGCGAAGCTGGGGTTTATTTGACCAGGATCGTCGATCGCAAGGTCAGCCATGGCGAAGTCTATCTCGTCACCGATGGCGGCCTGCACCACCAGCTGGCGGCATCCGGCAATTTCGGCACGGTGGTGCGGCGCAATTACCCGGTTGCCATTGCAAGCCGGTTCGATGCGCCGGTCGAGGAAGAGGCCAGCGTGGTCGGATGCCTCTGCACCCCGCTGGACCGGCTAGCCGACAAGGCCGGATTCCCCCGTGCCGAGGTGGGCGATCTGGTCGCCGTGTTCTGCGCCGGGGCCTATGGTGCCAGCGCCAGCCCGGCGATGTTCCTGGGCCAGGGACCGGCCGCCGAATTGCTGGTTTGAGCGCTCCGACGCCACCTGCCCCGGTGCGGGACGGGCCACCGGAAAACCGGCTGAAATCGGGAAATTCCCGGTTTAGCTAACGTAATATTCACCCTTTTTGCCGATAGCCGAGGCTGAATAGCCGGGCCTTCGTGCGGGAAGGGCATGCCCAAGCGGCGGCGCGGCGATCACGTGAAGGATATGCCCGATGCCGTCCATTCGTTCTTCCCGCCTGCTGGCCAGTAGCGCCGTGGCCTGCCTGGCCCTGGCCGGGTGCGCCGGAGGTGGGGGCGGTCCGCAGCTGCCGCCGGCCGCCTTCGTCGCGATGCAGGAAGGCCCCGGCGAGGAATACGTGATCGGCCCGCTGGATGAACTGACCATCTTCGTCTGGCGCAATCCCGAACTGGGCGCGCAGGTCCAGGTGCGGCCCGACGGTCGCATCACCACGCCACTGATCACCGACATGCCGGCCGTGGGCAAGACGCCCAAGATGCTGGCGGACGACATAACCCTGCAACTCTCGCAGTACATCCAGGAACCGCTGGTATCGGTGATCGTCAACAAGTTCGCCGGCACCTTCAGCCAGCAGGTGCGGATCGTCGGGGCGACGACCAAGCCGGCCTCGATCCCCTATCGCGCCAACATGACGCTGCTCGACGCGATGATCGCGGTGGGCGGGCTCAGCGAATTTGCCGCCGGCAACCGGGCGCGGCTGATCCGCTTCGACAAGCAGACCGGCGGGCAGACCGAATATGCGATCCGCCTGGCCGACCTGCTGCGCAAGGGTGACAGCAAGGCCAACGTGATGCTGATGCCGGGGGACGTGATCATCATCCCCGAAAGCACGTTCTGACGAAGGGCGCGCGGGGGCTGGCATGAACAACATCTACGACGAACTGCGATCCGCGATCTTCTCGGTCTGGCACCGGCGCTGGCTGGCGCTGGGCGTGGCCTGGGCGGTCTGCCTGCTGGGCTGGCTGGTCGTGGCGCTGGTTCCCAATGCCTATGAATCGAAGGCGCGGATCTTCGTGCAGCTGGACGATGCCCTGTCGGAAGTGACCGGCGTCGGCGTCGGCAACCGCAAGCGCGACATCGACCGCGTGCAGCAGACGCTGACCAGCGCGATCAACCTCGAAAAGGTGATCCGCTCCACCGCGATCGGCGACGAGATCACCTCGCCCAAGCAGATGGAAGCCGCCGTGCTCGGCCTTGCCAAGAAGGTGAAGGTCGAAAGCGAGAAGGACAACCTGTTCGCGATCACCGCCGAATTCGGTGATGGCGCGCGCTCCGATGCCGAGAACGCCAAGATCGCGCAGGACATCGTCCAGAAGATGATCGACATCTTCCGCGAGGAAAACCTGGCTGGCAACCGCGGCGAGATGACCCAGTCGCTGGCTTTCATGGACCAGCAGCTGGGCCAGCGGCAGAAGGAGCTGGAAGCGGCCGAACAGAAGCGGCTGGCCTTCGAGGCCGCCAATCCCGACCTGATCCAGGGCGGGGCGGGGGCGCTGCAGCGGCTTGAGGCGGCGCGTTCGGAAATGCGCGGGATCGACGCCGATCTGGCCGCAGCCCAGTCTGCCCTGGCCGCGATCAACGGCCAGCTGGCGGGTACGCCGCAGACCTTGCCGGGGATGGGACCACAGGGCGGCGCGCGCGGAGCCCTGGCCGAAGCGCAGGCCATGCTTGCCGGTCTGCGGGCACGCGGGCTGACCGAAAACCATCCCGACGTGATCGCCGCCAAGAACCAGATCAATCTCCTGCGGGGCGCCGCTGCCAGCGAAACAGGGCCTACGGGTATTCCCAACCCGGCCTATTCCTCGCTGCAGTCGATCCGTGCCGAACGGCAGGCCAGCGTCCAGGCGCTGATGGCGCGCCGCGCGGCACTGCAATCGGATATCAGCCGGATCACCACGGCGCAGATTTCCAACCCCGAACTGGCCGCCGAACACCAGCGGATCAATCGCGACTACGACGTGCTCAAGCAGCAGTACGACAAGCTGCTGCAAGACCGCGAGGAACTGCGCCTGCGCGGCCAGGTGGAAACCGAACACAATGCGGTGAAGTTCGAGGTGATCGATCCGCCGACCACGCCGCGCGCGCCAGTCGCGCCGAACCGTCCGCTGCTGCTGCTGGCCGTGCTGGTTGTGGGGCTGGGCGCGGGTGTTGGCGCAGCCTTCGCCATCGGCCAGTTGCGCTCCACTTTTGCCACGACCGCCCGGCTTGAGCGGGCGCTGGGTCTGCCGGTGCTGGGGGCGATCACCCATACCCTGAATGATCAGGCCCGTGTGCTGCGCAAGCGGCGGATGAAGCAGTTCTACATGGCCAGCGCCGCGCTGGGCGGGATCTTCATGCTGTTGCAGGTGGCCGAGATCATCCAGGTCCGGACCGTGGGCTGAGGGGACAGGTAATGACTGAACAGACCAAGATCCCCGTTCCGCCGCAGGACGAACCCGAGGGTTCGAAGCCCAGCCTGATCGAGCGCGTGGTCCGCAATTACGACCTGGTCCGGCTCGCGCCGGCGCCGATCCCCGATCACCTGGTCCCCCCGCCCGGCCAGCGCCGCCGCTATCGCCGCGCGGACGAACCGGCTGAGGTCACGCCTGCGCCTGAAGCAGCGGACAGCGCCCGGCCCGAAGTGGTGGTGCCCGAAGTTATCGAATCTGCCGATGCGCCGTCCGCCCCGCGCGCCGCGCCGCGCCCGCCGGTCGCTGCGGTGCGCTTCACTGGCCCGGCTCATCCGGTCAAGCGCCAGCACCTGCGCGATCAGGGGCTGATCGTGCCCGAAGGTTCGGTCACCGCGCTGCTCGAGGAATTCCGGATCATCAAGCGCCAGCTGCTGCTCAATGCCTCGCAGCTGCAGCAGCAGGGCATGGGCATGGCCGCGCAGCGCGTGCTGATCTGCTCACCCCATCCCGGCGAGGGGAAAACCTTTACCGCGGTCAACCTGGCGCTGTCGATCGCGGCGGAAAAGGAAACCGAGGTGCTGCTCGTCGATGCCGACTTCGCCAAGCCGTCGGTGCTGTCCTCGCTGGGCCTGCCCGGTGGCAAGGGGCTGATGGACGCACTGGCTGACCCGACCGTCGATGTGGCCGATTGCGTGATCGGTACCGACATTGCCGGGTTGTGGGTGTTGCCTGCCGGTAACGCGACGACCTCTGACACTGAGTACCTGTCCAGCTCGCGCACCCGCGATGTGCTCGACCGGCTGACCGAAGGTGCGCCCAATCGCTTCGTGATTTTCGATTCGCCGCCGGCCCTGGCTGCCTCGCCCGCCGCCGAACTGGCCAAGTACGTCGGCCAGGCCGTGGTTGTCGCCCGCGCCGACCGGACCGGGCAGGGATCGCTGGAAGACGCCATCGGGCTGCTCTCGGGCTGCCCCAACATCCAGTTGCTGCTCAATGCAGTCCACTTCAGCCCCAGCGGTCGCCGCTTTGGCTCCTACTATGGTTACGGGGGGTAATCATGGCTTCACATCACAAGTTGCTGATCGCGCTGCTGGGCAGCGGAGCCGCCCTGGCCCTGCCGCTGGCGGCCCAGGCCCAGACCCTGGCCTATGGCGATGTCTCTGGCGGCGGATCACGCAGCAGCGCTTCCGCCGGGAACAGCGACGAAGCCGGCGAGGACAATGGCGGGGATGCCGTTGCCACCCGCCCGCGCCGGGAGAAGCGCGTGAAGGTGACGCCCTATATCGAGGCCCAGCAGGTTGCCTTTGCCGAGATCAGCCCCGGCAACGAAGTGCTGACCTATTCGGTACTTTCGGCCGGGGTCGATGCGGCGATTGCCGGACGCAACAATTCGGCTTCGGTCTCGCTGCGTTATGAGCGGCGCTTTGGCTGGGGCAACAACACGACCGATAGCGATGCCATCAGCGGCCTGGCCCGCGCCTCGATGGCCGTTGTGCCGCGTACCCTGACGATCGAGGCCGGGGCGCTGGCGGCGCGCACCAGCGTTGAAAACAACGGCGCAGCGATGACCAGCGGGCTGGAGTTCGGGGATTCGGTCACCCAGATCTATTCGGTCTATGCCGGGCCGAGCCTCGCCACCAATGCTGGCGCGGTCGCGATCACCGGATCCTATCGCCTCGGTTACACGCGGGTTGAATCGCCCAATGCCCTGCCGGTCGCCCCGGGCCAGCCGGCGATTGACGTGTTCGACGATTCGGTCACGCACAATGCCGCCGTTCGCGCCGGGGTGAAGCCGGGCGATATCCTGCCGGTCGGGCTGGGGGTGGGCGCGGGCTACAACCGCGAAGACATCTCCAATCTCGATCAACGCGTCGAGGACCGCTGGGTCCGCGGTGATGTGACCGTGCCGGTAACCGACCAGCTCCACCTGGTGGGCGGAGTCGGCTATGAAAAGGTGCGCGTATCCAGCCGCGACGCGGTGCGTGATCCCGTGACCGGTAACCCGGTGATCGGCAGCGACGGGCGTTATGTGACCGACAAGACCGCGCCGCGCGTGATCGCCTATGACGCCGATGGCCTGATCTGGGATGCCGGGGTAATCTGGCGGCCGAGCCGCCGCACTGCGCTCGAGGCGCATGTCGGGCGGCGTTATGGATCGACCAGCTATTACGGCAGCTTTGCCTATGCCCCCGATGCCCGCAGCAGCATCAACGTGTCGGTCTATGACGCGATCAACGGCATCGGCGGCCAGCTGAACAATGCCCTGGCGGCCCTGCCGACCGAGTTTGAAGCCGTCCGCAATCCGCTGACCGGCAGCCTCAACGGCTGCGTCCAGGCCGGCGGCACGGTGGCTTCGGGGCAGAGCCCGTGCTTGTCGAGCGCGCTGGCCTCGGTCCGCAGCTCGGTCTTCCGGTCGCGCGGGGTAATGGCCAGCTACAGCGTTTCGGGCACCCGCCTGCAATATGGTTTTGGCGGCGGCTATGACCGGCGCAAGTTCATTGCCGCGCCGGGCACGGTACTGGCGGCGGCCAATGGTGTGATCGACGAGAACGTTTGGGTCGCGGCCTATCTCAGCGGCCGGATCGACCGGAATTCCGGTTTCTCGACCAACCTGTACGCCAATTGGTACCAAAGCGGAGAAGCCCTCGCTGGCGATGTCAGCGGGATCGGCGCATCCGCGGCCTATTATCGCAACCTGACCAGCAAGCTGACCGCGACGGCCGCTGTCGGTGTCGACGGGGTCAAGCGCGAGGCGCTGGAAGATATCTGGTCGGCCCAGGCCATGGTCGGCCTGCGCTATTCGTTCTGAGCCCGACGGAGGATTTGAAGATGTTCAACGATTTCTACGGGCTGACCGGACGGCCATTCCAGCTGACGCCCGATCCGGCGTTCTATTTCGAGAGCCTGACGCACCGTAAGGCGCTGTCCTACCTGTCCTATGGCCTGGCCCAGGGCGAAGGCTTCGTGGTCATCACGGGCGAGGTTGGGGCAGGCAAGTCCACCCTGGTTGCGCACCTGATGGCCACAATCGACCCGGCCCGGCTGACGGCTGCGCAGATCGTGACCAGCAAGCTCGATGGCGAGGAACTGGTCCATGTCGTCGCCCAGGCCTTTGGCCTGATCGTTGACGGGCACGACAAGGCATCGGCGCTGGGCGCGATCGAGGCCTTCCTGCATGACGAGGCCCGCGCCGGGCGGCGCTGCCTGCTGGTGGTCGATGAAAGCCAGAACCTCCAGTTCGAGGCGCTGGAGGAGCTGCGGATGCTGTCGAACTTCCAGCTCGGCGCGCATCCCCTGTTGCAGACCCTGCTGCTGGGCCAGCCGGAATTCCGCGACACGATCCAGGGCCATCCGCAGCTGGAGCAGCTGCGCCAGCGCGTGATCGCCGCCCATCACCTGGAAGCAATGGAGCTGGGTGAGGTGCAGCCCTATATCGAGCATCGCCTGAAATGCGTGGGCTGGACCGGCAATCCGCAGTTCGACCAGCGCGTCTTCACCGAGCTTTATGAAGCTTCGGGCGGGGTGCCGCGCCGGATCAACCAGATCTGCAACCGCCTGATGATGCTGGGCGCGGTGGAACAACGCACCCGGATCGACGGGGCGATGCTGAGCCAGGTGCTGGACGAGCTGGAGATCGACGGCACGCTGCAATTGAAGCGTCCGGCCCCGCAGGTCGCGCCGCAGCCGGCCGCGACCGAGGCTCCGGCCGTGGTAGCGGCTGCTGCTCCGTTTGCGGCCCCCGTCGCGTCGCCCGAGGTGGCGGGCGTGGCCGTGGCGCAGTTGCAGGCCATGCTGGCCGAACGCGATGCCCAGATCGCCGAACTGCAGCAGGCGGTGATCGAGCTGGCCAACGAGCAGGATGCCGCCGCGCCGCGCCAGGGGGTTTCCGCCGATGTGGTCGCTTCGCTGGAAAGCCGGTTCGCGGCGCTGGAAGCCAAGATGATCGAGCAGGAACGGACCATCCGCCACACCCTGACCATGCTGATCGAGTGGATCGAGGCCGAAGACGCTGATCGCGCTGCGGCCTGATCGAAGGGAGCGGAGCGTGGCAACGATTCCCGACCGGATCGTCAACGGCCTGTCCGTCGACGTCGAGGACTGGTTCCAGGTCGGCGCCTTCGAAGGCGTGATCGACCGGGAGGCCTGGGATTCGCTGCCCGACCGCGTTGAACGCAACATTGACGAGATTCTCGCGCTGTTCGCGGCTTGCGAGGTGAAGGCCACCTTCTTCACGCTCGGCTGGGTGGCGCAGCGGCATGGCCCGCTGATGCGTCGGATCGTCGCGGCCGGGCATGAGCTGGCCAGCCACGGCTGGGATCATGCGCGGGTCTTCATCCTCGGCAAGGAGGCTTTCGCCGCCGATGTCGAACGGGCGCGCAAGGTACTGGAGGATGCGTCAGGGGTCGCAATCACCGGCTATCGCGCGCCCAGCTTCTCGATCGATCAGCGCACCCCCTGGGCCTATGAGGTGCTGGCCGAGCAGGGCTATGCCTATAGCTCCAGCGTCGCGCCGATCGTGCACGATCATTATGGCTGGCGCGAGGCGCCGCGGTTTGCCTTTCGCCCGCTTGAGTGGAGCGAGCTGGTTGAGATCCCGGTCACCACGGCCGAGTTCGCCGGGCGGCGGCTGGCGGCGGGCGGGGGCGGGTTCTTCCGGGTCCTGCCCTATGCCTTCTCGCGCTGGGCGATCCGGCAGGTCAACGGAGCCGACCGGCGACCGGCGGTATTCTATTTCCATCCGTGGGAGATCGACCCGGCCCAGCCGCGCGTCCCCGGCGCGCCGCTGCGTTCGCGCCTGCGGCATTACACCAATCTCTCGGCCATGGCCGGCAAGCTGGAGCAATTGATCCGCGACTTTGCCTGGGGCCGGATGGATGATCTGGCCCGCTGCGAGGCCCGGCAAGCGCTGGACCTGGCGGCATGAACGCACCGTTCCGCCTTGATGACCGCGTTGTCGAAATCGACCTGGCCGATCCGGGCGAGGCCTCGCGGGTGGAGGGCTTCGTCGTCGCCCAGGCCGGGGCAACGCCGTTTCACCGGCCAGCCTGGTTGAGCGCTGTCGCAGCGGGTAGCGGCAATCGTCCGCTGCTGCTGGCAATCGAGCGTGGCGGAGCGATCGCGGCGATCCTGCCGCTGCTCCACGTGCGTTCGCCGCTATTTGGCAAGGTGCTGGTATCCAGCGGGTTTGGGGTCGGCGGCGGGATCATCGCCGCCCGTGTCGGCGATGCCGATCTGCTGATCGAGGCAGCTGAGCGCACGGCGCTCGAACGCGGCTGCCCGACGATTGAACTGCGCGGCGGGCCGCTGCCCGAGGGACGCGATGGCTGGCGGGTGCGCAGCGATAGCCACTGCGGCTATGTCGCCGATCTGGCCATTGATGATGACGCGCAACTGGCGGCGATCCCGCGCAAGCAGCGCGCCGAGGTGCGCAAGGGACTGGCCGCGGACCTGACGGTGCGGATTGGCACTAGCGCCGATGACCGGGCCGCGCATTATGCTGTCTATGCCGAAAGCGTGCGCAACCTCGGCACGCCGGTCTTCCCGAAGCGCCTGTTCGCGGCGGTGCTCGATGCCTTTGGCCCCGATGCCGATATCCTGACCGTGTTCCACCAGGGTGCACCAGTGGCGAGCGTGCTCTCACTGTATCATGGGGGCGCGGTCATGCCCTATTGGGGCGGTGGCACGCGGGCGGCGCGGGCCCTGCGCGCCAATGACCGGATGTATTTCGAACTGATGCTGCACGCCCGTCGGCGCGGCTGCAGCCGGTTCGACTTTGGCCGCTCCAAGGTCAATTCCGGGGCTGGGGACTTCAAGAAAAACTGGGGCTTCGTTCCCAGCCCGCTCGGCTATGCCATCTGGACCGCTCCGGGTGCAGAGCCGCGCGATGCCGATCCCACCAGCGCGCGCCATGCCCGGCGGATCGCGCTGTGGAAGCGCTTGCCGCTCCCGCTCGCAAATCTGGTCGGGCCGCTCATTTCCCGGGGCTTGGCATGACCAACGAAATCCTGTTCATTTCGCACCGGATGCCGTTCCCGCCCGATCGCGGGGACAAGATCCGTTCGCACCATGTGCTGAAACGGCTGGCGGCGCTGGCGCCGGTCCATGTCGCGACCTTTGCCGACGACGAGCGCGACATTGCCGAGGAAGTGGAACTGGCCGCGATCGCCCGCTCCTATCGCCTGGTCCGGCGGGTCAAGCCGCTGGTCCTGTCTGGCGTCCAGGCGATCGTCCAGAACAAGCCGGTCAGCCTGACCGCTTTTGCCAACAACGAGCTGGCCGGATACATCGAGACGGTGCTGCGCGAGCGGCCGATCTCGACCATCTATGTTTTTTCCGGGCAGATGGGACAGTACATTCCCGACTGGTTCAAGGGACGGATCGTGTTCGATTTTGTCGACGTGGATTCGGCCAAGTTCGAAGCCTATGCCGAACGCGAAACCGGCCTGCGCCGTTGGATTCATGCGCGCGAGGCCAGGCTGCTGCAGGCCGAGGAAGCCCGCCAGGCGGAGCACGCCGATCTGAGCTTGCTGATCTCGCCCGAGGAAGCGGCGCTGTTCCGGGCGCGCCTGACCCCGGAACAGGCGGCTGCCGCCGATGTGCGGTCAATGCGCAACGGGATCGAAAGCCGCCATTTCGATCCGGCGGCCGTCCGGCCCGAGCAGCGACTGCTCGATTGCAGCGGCCCGCGCATCATCTTTACCGGACAGATGGACTATGCGCCGAACATCGATGCCGCGCTGCGCGTGATCGAACGGCTGCTGCCCGGCATCCGCGAACTGTTGCCCAATGCCACCTTCCACGTGGTCGGGCGCAATCCGCCCGATGAGCTGACCCGCCACCACGAGCGTGGCGGGGTCCACGTCTGGGGCGGGGTTGACGACATGCGCACCTGGCTGGCCGCGGCCGAGCTGGCGCTGGTCCCGCTGGAAATTGCGCGCGGCGTCCAGAATAAGGTGCTGGAAGCGATGGCGATGAACCTGCCGGTCGTCCTGACCCCGGCGGCAGCGACCGGGATCGGTGCGACCGACGGGCTGCATTTCGTCGTCGCCGATAGCGACACCCAACTGATCGACCGCGTCACCGCCCTGCTATCGCATCCGCGCCAGGGCTGGAGCATGGGCTTGGAAGCGCGCCGCTTCGTCGTCGAGAATCTCAGCTGGCAGGCCAGTCTGGCCCCGCTGGCTGAAATGATCGGGGCGGCCGGAACACAGCGGCGTAATGCCGCCTGACGCGATCCTGACTGCCGCCGCCCCGGCGGATGCACTGCACTGGCGACAGGCGCTGGTGCGGGTTGGTGGCATCTGGCTGGCGCTGATCCTGGCCTTCTTGCCGGACTGGCGGGATATGGCGGTGCAGTGGTGGGATAGCTCCACCTACAACCACATCCTGCTGATCCCGGCGATCCTGGCCTGGCTGGTCTGGCTGCGGCTTGACCAATTGCGTCAGTTGGTGCCCCAGGCCTGGGGGCCGGGAATGGCCTTCATCGCCGGCGGTCTTGTGCTGTGGGTGCTCGGCGCCTTCTCGGGCTTCAATCTGCTGCGCCAGGCCGGGGCCGTTGCCCTGCTGCCGACGAGCCTGATCCTGCTGCTGGGGCCGCGCGTGGCGTTCGGCCTGCTGTTTCCGCTGTGCTACATGGCCTTCCTGGTGCCGTTTGGTGACGAACTGGTGCCCGCTCTGCAAACGCTGACAGCCACCCTGACCATTGCCCTCGTGCATCTCAGCGGGGTTCCGGCAGTCGTGAACGGGGTACTGATCGATACACCGGCGGGCCTGTTCGAGGTGGCCGAAGCCTGTTCAGGGGTCAAGTTCCTGATCGCAATGGTGGCGCTGGGTGCGCTGGTGGCGAATGTCTGCTTTCGCTCGTGGCCGCGACGCATCCTGTTCATGCTGCTGTGCGTGGTTGTGCCGATCCTGGCCAACGGCGTGCGAGCCTGGGGCACGATCTATATCGCGCAATACGTGGGGGCCGAAGTGGCCGGGGGCTATGATCACATCATCTATGGCTGGGTGTTCTTCGCCCTCGTGATCGGCGCGATCCTTGGCTTGTCGTGGCGGTACTTCGACCGCGGGGTGGACGAGCCAATGATCGATGCCGCAGCGATCAACCGGCTTGGCTGGCTGGAGCGGATCGCGCGGCGCCCGATGGCCGACTGGCTGGCCATCCTGCTCTGCGGGGCACTGTTGCTGGGTGCGCAGGGCTGGGCGCGGGCGACGGATCGCCTTGCCGCGCCCATGCCGGGGCAGATCTTCCTGCCGGAGGTGCCGGGCTGGCAACGGACGGACTATGCGCCCACGACCTGGTGGGAACCGCGCGCCAGCGGGGCGCAGCATCGCCTGCTGGGCCGTTATGCCGATCGCGACGGGCGGCAGGTCGACGTATTCCTGGCGCTTTACGACCGCCAGGGCGAGGGGCGCGAAGCCAGCGGCTTTGGCGAAGGGGCGCTGATGCCGGATAGTCCCTGGGCCTGGATTGGTGCAGGTAAGGCCAGTGCCGGAGCGAGAAGCGACCGTCTCATGGCCAATGGCCGGACCGAACGGCTGACCCAGACCTATTTCCGCCACGCCGACCTGCTGAGCGGGAGCGCACTGCGGCTCAAGCTTGCGACGATGCGGGATCGCCTGCTGCTGCAACGCGAACCAACCGTGATGCTGATCCTGTCGACCGAACCCCGCCCGGGCGAGGACGGCGCTGCCACGCTTGATCGCTTCCGTCAGTCCACCGGCCCGGTCGGTCCGTGGATAGACCGCATCGTCGCGCTCCGTTAAGCGCCTGTCGCATGTGCGGAATCGCGGGCATCTTCCACCTGGCCACGCCCAAGCCGGTTGATCCGGCGCGGATCGAGCGGATGTGCGCGGCCATGGCCCACCGCGGACCAGACGGGCAGGGGGTGTGGACCGCGCCCGGCGTCGGGCTTGGCCATGTCCGCCTGTCGATCATCGACCTTGCCGGATCGCCCCAGCCGATGGCGGCCAGCGATGGTCGGGCGATGCTGGTCTTCAACGGCGAGATCTACAATTTCCGCGAACTGCGTGAAGAATTGCGCGCCACGGGGGCCGAGTTCCGGACCGACGGCGATAGCGAGGTGATCCTGGCCGCCTGGCAGCGCTGGGGCCCGGATTGCCTGCCGCGCCTGCACGGCATGTTCGCCTTCGCGATCTATGACCTGACGGCCCGAACGCTGTTCCTGGCGCGGGACCGCCTCGGCGTGAAGCCGCTGTTCTATGCCCCCTTGAGCGATGGCAGCCTGGCCTTTGCTTCCGAACTCAAGGGCCTGCTCGCCCACCCGTTGCTGCGGCGTGAAGTCGATCCGCTGGCGGTGGAGGACTACCTGGCCTGGGGCTATGTCCCCGATCACCGCTCGATCATCGGCGGTGTGCACAAGCTGCCGGCGGGTTATAGCCTGCTGCTGCGCCACGGCGCGCCGTTGCCCGCGCCAGGCCAGTGGTGGGATATCAGCTTTGCCAACCGCCGCCAGGGGCGCGCCGTCGATCTGGAAGCGGAACTGCTGCACCTCTTGCGGCAGGCGGTTACCTCGCGAATGGTCGCCGATGTGCCGCTCGGGGCCTTCCTGTCCGGCGGGGTTGACAGTTCCAGCGTGGTCGCGCTGATGGCCGAGGCCAGCCAGACCCCGGTCAAGACCTGCTCGATCGGGTTCGACGAGGCGGCGCTGGACGAAACCGCCTATGCGCGATTGGTGGCCGAACGGTTCGGCACCGATCACCATGTCCGGCTGGTTGGCAGTGACGATTTCGAGCAGATCGACAACCTCGTCGCCATGTTCGACGAACCCTTTGCCGATGCCTCGGCCCTGCCGACCTGGCGGGTCAGCCAGCTGGCCCGCGAGACGGTCACGGTTGCCCTGTCGGGTGATGGGGCTGACGAGGCCCTGGCCGGCTATCGCCGTCACCGCTTTCACCACGCCGAGGAAAGGGTACGTGGACTGTTGCCAGCGGCGCTGCGCCGGCCGGTGTTCGGCGGACCGGGGGCGCTCTATCCCAAAGCCGACTGGGCGCCGCAGCCATTACGCGCGAAGGCTACCCTGCAGTCACTCGCGCTTGACGGGGCCGATGGCTACGCGCGCGCTGTCGGCTTTGTCCCGCCAGAACTGCGCGACCGGCTCTATTCAGCGGAATTCCTGCGGCTGCGCGGCGATTACCGGGCCGAGCAGCCTTTTACCGAACTGATGCGCAAGGCGCCCGCGCGGTCTGGCCTGGACCGGGCGCAATATGCCGACCTCAAGTTCTGGCTGCCGGGCGATATTCTCACCAAGGTCGATCGGACCTCGATGGCGGTCAGTCTTGAAGCGCGTGAGCCGCTGCTCGATCATCGCCTGATCGAATTCGCCGCTGCCCTTCCGGAGCGGCTGCGGTTGCGCGGCGGGCAGGGCAAGTGGCTGATGAAACAGGCGATGCGGCGCTATCTTCCCGACGAAGTGCTGTTCCGGCCCAAGCAGGGGTTCGTTACGCCGATCAGCCAGTGGCTGCGCGGTCCGCTCGCGGGATCGGCGCGGGCCATTGCCAGCAGTGCGGCACTGGCGCGGACCGGCTGGTTCGATGCCCCGCGGCTTGCCCACATCGCCGAAGAGCACATTGCCGGGAGCGCCGATCACGGTCGCCTGCTGTGGCAGCTACTGATGCTCGATCGCTCGCTGGCCCGGCTGGGGATCATTTCCTGACCACGCCTTGACCGGCGGTGCGCTTAGGCTAGCTTTCCCATGAATCCATTGGATTCAAACGGGAGAGCAGGGATGGGCGATCAGCCCGCAGGGGTCGCAGGGAAACGCCGTTTGCGGACGGTGATCATTGTCGCGGTGCTGGCCGTCGCGGCCTATTTCGGCGGGCGGGCACTTGGCCTGTGGGGGGCGGACGATAGCCGCCTCAAGCTTTATGGCAATGTCGAGATCCGCGAGGTGCAACTGGGTTTTCGGGTCGGTGGCCGGATCGACCGGATCATGGTGGATGAAGGCGATCTGGTTAAGCCGGGACAGGTTCTGGCCCAGCTTGACACGCGCCCGATCGACGATCGCCTGGCGGGTGCCGACGCCCGGTTCGAGGCAGCGAGCGCTTCGGCCCAGCGCGATGCCAATGGCTTGCGACCGCAGGAAGTCGGCAGTGCCCGCGCGGCGGTGACAGCGGCCGAAGCCCGCCTCGCAGAGGCGAAGCGCCAGTTCGACCGGCGGCGGGCGCTGGTCGACAAGGGGTTCATCAGCCGCGCCGATGTCCAGACCGCCGAGGCCGAAGTGCAGGCCGCGACCGCCGCCCTGGCGACCGCGCGCAACCAGCTCTCGCTCGCCGAGGAAGGCGTTCGGGCCGAGGACCGCGCCGCCAGCGCCGCTTCGCGCAATGTTGCCGAGGCCGAGCGCCGCGCTGTCCAGACCGACCTCTCTGACGCCTATCTCGTCGCGGTTGAAGGCGGCCAGGTGCTGACCCGCGCGCGGGAGGCCGGGGCGATAGTTCAGCCGGGGCAGACAGTGCTGACCCTGGCGCTGACCCAGCCGGTTCGGGTGCGGGCCTATGTGGCAGGCGCTGACCTTCCCAGGATCCGGCCGGGCATGAGCGTGACCGTTTCGACCGATGGCACTACCCAGACCTGGCCCGCCAGGATCGGCTTCATTTCGGGCGTGGCCGAGTTCACCCCCAAGACCGTCCAGACCGAGCAGTTGCGGACCGACCTGGTCTATCGCGTGCGCCTGACGGTGGAGGATCCCACCGGTGCGCTGCGGCAGGGTCAGCCGGTAACCGTGCACGTTCCCTCCAACGGAAAGCGTTGAAAGCCCGGCATGGCGGGGGCTCCGCTCCTCCGGCTTGAAGGCGTCAGCAAGCGTTTCAAGGGCGCGCGGCGCGGTGCGCCTCCGGTTGATGCGTTGCGCGGCGTATCGCTGTCGCTTGGACCGGGACGCAAGCTGGGCCTGGTTGGGCCGGACGCGGGCGGCAAGACCACCCTGATGCGGATCATGGCCGGACTGGTCGAGGCAGATGCCGGCACGGTCGAGCTGTTCGGTCAGTCGGTCAGTGAACTGGACCGCAACCTGGTCGGCTACATGCCGCAAAGCGGCGCGCTTTATGCCGAGCTGACCGTGCGGCAGAACCTGGAACTCTATGCCCGGCTGCGCGGGGTCGAGCCGCTCGAGCAACCGGAGCGGATGGAGCAGCTTTACCGGTTGACCGGGCTGACCGCCTTTACCGAGCGACCGGCCGGCAAGCTGTCGGGCGGAATGCGGCAGAAGCTGGCCATGGCCTGCGCGGTGGTGGCCGCGCCCCGGCTGATGCTGCTGGACGAGCCCTCGGTGGGTGTCGATCCGGTTTCCCGCCGCGAAATCTGGCAACTGGCGCTGGACCTTGCCGGCGACACCAGCAGCATCGTCTGGACCACCAACATCATTGAGGATGCGGCCCGGTGCGACGAGTTGCTGCTCCTGCACGAAGGGGCCGTGCTCTATGCGGGGCCGCCGGACGGGCTGGCCGGGCGGGCGGGGGGGCATTGCTTCAGCCGTCCGCTCGATGAGCCGGGACCGCGCCAGGCTTTGCAGGCCTTGCAACTGCAGCGCGGCGTGATCGGCGGGCGGATTGCGGGGCCAAGGCTGCACGCCTTGATGCGTCCACCATCGTCTCCCGCCGGGGCGGGCTGGCAACCGGTTACCCCCTCGGCCGATGACGGTTTCTCGATCATGCTGGACCGCGGCGAGGATCTGCAACCGAGCCTGCTGGCCGAAGCCTTTCCGCTGCGGGTTGATCAGGCGGACCAACCGGCCATAGCGGCAATCGGCCTGACCAAGCGTTACGGCGATTTCACGGCGGCGCAGGACATTTCCTTCACGGTGCGGCCGGGTGAGATATTCGGCCTGCTGGGCCCCAACGGCGCGGGCAAATCGACCACGTTCCGGATGCTCTGCGGACTTGCCAGACCAAGCGCGGGCCGCGGGACGGTTGCGGGACGCGATCTCTCGGGCGGACGTGCCGCCGCGCGCGAGGCACTGGGCTACATGCCGCAACGTTTTTCGTTGTATGGCGACCTGTCAGTGGCGGCCAACCTGCGGTTCGTGGCGGGCAGTTATGGTCTCAAGGGCCCGGCTGCCCGGGCCGCCATCGAACGGATCGTAGCCGCGCTGGATCTTGAACCCCATTGGCAGGCGATGTCCGGCCTTCTGCCGCTGGGCGTCAAGCAGCGGCTCGCGCTGGGCGCTGCCGTTCTGCATGCGCCGCCGGTGCTGTTCCTCGACGAACCGACCTCGGGCGTCGATCCACTGGTTCGGCGCGAGTTCTGGCACCACATCAACGCGATTGCCGACCGGGGCACCGCCGTGCTGGTGACGACCCACTTCATGGACGAGGCCGAGAACTGCGACCGGCTGCTGCTGATCAACCAGTCCGAAGCGATCGCCACCGGAACGCCATGGGAACTGCGCTGCAATGCCTTGCCGGGGGTGGTGGCCGACACTCTTGAAGAGGCCTTCTTCGCGCTGATCGAGGCGCAGCGCCAAGTCCCGGCCGAGGTTGCGGCATGAGCGGGCGCGATCCGCTCGTCTGGCGCCGCGCCGCCGCGATCCGCGCCAAGGAATGGGCGCAGGTGTGGCTCGATCCGTCGACCTTCGGGCTGGTGGTGCTGATGCCGCTGATCCTGATGTTCCTGTTCGGCAGCGCCGTTACGCTGGACGTGCGCGAGACGCGGACCGGGCTGGTCGATCTGGACCATTCTGAGGCCAGCGTGGACCTGGCCGCATCGCTGGCGTCCAACGCCTATTTTGCAATTGAGAGCGGGCCATCGGTTGCGGCGCTGGAGCCGGCCGTGCGGGCCGGAAAGCTGCGCGGGATCGTGGTGATCCCGGACGGATTCGAGCGCGGTCTGGTCGCCGGTCAGCCGCTTGACGTGCAATTGCTGACCGATGGCACCCAGGTGAACATTGCCACGTTCCTCACCGCGCACCTGCGTGGAGCGATGCGCGACTGGGCCCAGGCCCGTGCGCTTGAGCAGGGCGCCGAGGTGCAGCCGGTCGTGCGCCTTCTGCCGCGCTATACCTATAATCCCGAGCTGGAGAGCCGCTACATGCTGGTGCCCGGCGCGATCGGCATTGTCATGGCCATGATCGGCAGCCTGCTGACCGCGCTGATCATGGCCCGCGAGTATGAGCGCGGTACGATGGAGGGGCTGCTCTCGACCCCGATCCCGATCCCGGCGCTCGTGCTCAGCAAGCTGTTGCCCTATTACGTGCTGGGGCTGGCTTCGACCGCGATCTGCGTGGCCGTGGCCGTGTTCGGTTATGGCCTGCCGTTTCGCGGTTCGCTGCTGGCCCTGTTCGTCATCGCTTCGGCCTTCCTGGCGGCAGTGCTGGGGCAGGGGCTGCTGATCTCCGCCGCGACCAAGAACCAGTTCGTTTCCACCCAGTTCGCGCTGCTTTCGGGCTTTCTGCCCTCGCTGCTGCTCTCGGGGTTCCTGTTCGAGATCGATTCCATGCCGACCGCGATCCAGTGGCTGACCTATATCGTCCCGGCCCGATACCTGATCCCGCCGCTTGCAGAGCGTCTTTCTGGTCGGCGATGTCTGGTCACTGTTTCTGCCCAACATCCTGGCCTTGCTGGCGATCGGTGGTTTCTTCTTCCTGCGCGTGACCCGCGCGATCACCCGGCGGATCGCATGAGCGGCGCGCTGGCCCGGGTGATCGCCATGGCGCTCAAGGAGCTCAAGGTCGTCCTGCTCGATCGCCGGGTTCTGACCACGCTGGTGATCAGTCCGATCGTCCAGCTGATCCTGTTCGGGTTTGCCACGACGCTGGAGGTGCGCAACTTCGATCTTGGTGTGGTGAACCGCGATCAGGGCGTGGTCTCGGAGCAGTTCCTGTCCGCCGCAGCCGCAACCCGCAATGTCGGCGAGCTGGTGTTCTACCCCAGCGAAGCCGCGCTCGCCGAGGCCATCGAACAGCGCGAGGTACTGGGTGGGCTGATCCTTCCGCCAGACCTCTCGGCCCATCACCAGCGCGGCGAAACGGCCGAGATCGGCCTGCTGCTGGATGGGCGGCGGATCAACGCCGCGCAGATCGTGGCGGGATACCTGAACGAAGTCGCGCTCCAGACCGGAGCAACACTGCGGCCCGGAGCCATGCCAGCCGCGCCAGGGGTCAGCGAACGGCACTGGTTCAATGCCAACCTGGATTACAACTGGTTTACCCTGCCGGGCATGATCACGCTCATCACCACGGTTATCGTGCTTTCGGTGTCGGTCCAGGCCATCGCCCGCGAGCGTGAATTCGGCACCTGGGATGAGGTGCGTGCGCTGCCCTATCGGTCGTGGGAGATCATCGCCGGCAAGTGCGTCCCGGCCTTTCTGGTCGGGGTGGTGAACGGCACCTTGTACATCATCGTGATCCCGCTGGTGTCGAGCGTTCCCTTCCTCGGCTCCTATCTGCTGATGATCGTGTCGATCGCCTGCTTCAGCCTGGCGGTCACGGCCATTGGCCTGGCCATTTCAACCATCGCCCAGAACCAGCAGCAGGCTTTCCTGGGGGGCTTTCTGGTGATTGTGCCCATGATGCTGCTGTCTGGCTACGCGAGTCCGATCGACGGAATGCCGGACTGGCTGAAGCCGATTGCGGCAGTCGATCCGCTCAGTCACATGCTCGTGATCTGCCACGGCCTGTTCCTCAAGGAACTGCCCGTTTCCGCCGTCATGAGCGAGATCTGGCCCATGCTGGCGGTGGCTGCCGCAGCCTTCCTGCTGGGCCTAGTTTCGCTCAGCAGACGTACGGAATGATCAGGAGCGGGACTGATGTCCTTGCTGCACCTTGAAAATTTCCTTTGCCAAGGGACTCCGCCTTGAGTTAGATTCTTTTAAAGGGACGCCACAGCGTTTTCCGGCACTCGCCGGGAATGGCCACACACGAGGGTTTCATGGATCGGATTTCCAGCGATCTTCCAGGTGTTGAGTCGTCGCGTGGCGATAGCGAGATGGTTGATTTTACCGGTGACGCCGACGCGGCCGCCGTGCTGGCTCAGGCTCGCCTGCGGCTTGCCATGCCCGAAGATCTGTTCGCGTTGAATGAGCTTGATGTGCTCTACAGCGAGGATGAGCAGGCGCTGTGGACATATATGAGCCCCACCGCGCGGCCCAGCTTCACCCCCACCATGCTCGGCGATTTTGTGAACTGGCAGCGTCTGATCGCCGCCCACTTTGGTCCCGAGCGGGTGCCGCTGCGCTATCTGGTGCTGGGCAGTCGCGCGCCGGGTGTGTTCTGCTTCGGCGGTGATCTTGAACTCTTCGCCAACTTCATCCGCCAGGGCAACCGCGACGCGCTCGCCGCATACGGGTATCGCTGCGTCGAGATCCTGCACCGCAACATCAACGCGCTCGACTTGCCGATCCTGACGATCGGCCTGGTGCAGGGGCAGGCGCTGGGCGGCGGGTTCGAAGCCCTCTTGTCGTTCGACTACATCATTGCCGAACGCGGCTCATCGTTTGGCTTGCCCGAAGTGATGTTCGGCCTGTTCCCCGGCATGGGTGCCCACGCGATCCTGTCGCGCAAGCTCGGCCAGGCCATGGCTGACCGGATCATCATGGGGAACGAGACCTATTCGGCCGAAGCCATGTACGAGCTTGGCATCGTTCACCAACTGGCCGAACCCGGCAAGGGCGAGGCTGCGGTGCGCGAGTTCATGAGCAAGGCCAACCGGCGCCATGCCGGGCTGGTTGGCGCCCGCGAGGCAAGCCGGCGGGCCAATGCCATCCCGCTCGCCGAGCTGCGCGATATTGTCGATCATTGGGCCGACGCGGCGCTGCAACTGCGCGAAAGCGATCTCAAGCTGATGCAACGGCTGGCCGGGGCGCAATCGCGCCTGGTGCGCAGCGCCGCCTGATCAGCCGTCCTCGCCGTGCCCCAGCGCCAGGTAATCGGCGCTCTGCATTTCCTTTAGGCGGCTGACGGTCCGTTCGAACTCGAACCGGCCGTCACCCTTGGCGTAGAGCTCGTCGGGTTCGGCGTCTGCGGTGGCCAGCAGCTTGACCTTGTGCTCGTACAGGGCGTCGATCAGGGTGACGAAGCGGGCCGCCTCGTTGCGGTTTTCCGGTCCCATGCGCGGAATGCCGACCAGGATCACCGTGTGATAGGTCTGGGCGATCGCCAGGTAATCCGCCGCGCCGCGCGCCTCGGCGCAGAGCCGCTTGAAGCTGAATACGGCCACGCCTTTCAGGCTCTTGGGCACATGCAGCTTGCGGCCACCGCCCAGTTCCAGTTCGGCCGCCGGGACATGGGCCGCGTCCTCCGGCGGATAGTCGGTCAGGCGGAAGAAGGCCTCGCGGACCTGGGCCGTTGCCGCATCCCCCAGCGGTGTGTGCCAGGTGGCCATGCCGCCCAGCCGTTCGAGCCGGTAGTCGACCGGGCCATTCAGCGCCATGACGTCAAGTTCGCGTTCGATCAGGGCGATGAACGGCAGGAAATGCTCGCGGTTGAGCCCGTCCTTGTAGAGCTCTGACGGCGCCCGGTTGCTGGTGGTGACTATCACGAGGCCGTGATCGCGGATCAGCGCGGTGAACAGCCGGCTCATGATCATGGCATCGGCGGAATTGTTCACCACCATTTCGTCGAAGGCCAATACCTTGAGTTCGCTGGCCAGCGCGGCCGCCACTGGCGGGATCGGATCGCCAGTCTCGCTTTTGCGCGCCTCGCGCAGCCGGCCATGGACCTCGAGCATGAAGGCGTGGAAGTGGACGCGGCGCTTGGCCGGGATCGCCAGGCATTCGTGGAACAGGTCCATCAGCATCGACTTGCCGCGACCGACGCCGCCCCAGAGGTAAAGTCCGCGCGGGGCAGCGGTGCTTGCGCCCCAGCAAACGACCGATCAGACTGGGCTGGCCAAGCTTTTCCAGTTCGGCTTGTAGGTGGTCGAGACGCTCGGCCGCCGCACGCTGCTCGGGATCCGGGCGCAGTTCGCCGGCCGCGACCAGCTCTTCGTAACGCGCCAGAACCCTGGTCATCAGCGCGTCGGCTTGCGGACGATGCCCGAGAAGGTTGCGACGAGATGGCTGTCATCCTCGCCCTGGACCACGGTGCCGCGCATGAAGACCAGGCGCTTGGTCTCGCGCATCACCTCGATCACGGCATCGAGGGGCCGGTCCAGCGACCCGGCGCCGATGAATTGGCTCGACAGCTCCAGCGTCACCGATCCCCCGGCGTTGCCGTTGAGCAGGGTGCGCATCGCCGCGAACAGCGAAATGTCGATCAGCGCCAGGGTGACTGCGCCGTGCACCATGTCGAGCAGGTTGGAGTGCTTGCGTTCCGGGAACATCCGCACCCGGCAGGCGCGGTCACCTTCCGGGCGGACCAGCATCCGCCCCATGGTCTGGGCGTTGAACCGGGTATCGTCGGCCAGTTCCCAGCGATGCCAGCCGGGGTTGTCCGGATCGGGCTCGTAAATGAAACCGCGCTGGTCGTTCACTTAGACGTGCCGCTCAGCCTGCATCTTCTTGATTTCCGCGATCGCGCGGGCCGGCGAAAGCCCCTTGGGGCAGACGTTGGCGCAGTTCATGATCGTGTGGCAGCGGTAAAGGCGGAAGGGATCTTCCAGTTCATCGAGCCGTTCACCCGTCATCTCGTCGCGGCTGTCAGCCAGCCAGCGATAGGCCTGCAGCAGGATCGCCGGGCCAAGGAACTTGTCGCTGTTCCACCAGTAGCTGGGGCACGAAGTCGAGCAGCAGGCGCACAGGATGCACTCGTAAAGGCCGTCCAGCTTTTCGCGCTGTTCGGGGCTTTGCAGGCGCTCCTTGCCCGAAGGGGTGGTGCTGACCGTCTGCAGCCAGGGCCGGATCGAGGCGTACTGGGCATAGAAGTGCGTGAAATCGGGGACCAGGTCCTTGATCACTTCCATGTGCGGCAGCGGGGTGATGCGAATTTCGCCCGACAGGTCCTCGATCGCGGTGGTGCAGGCCAGGCCGTTGCGGCCGTTGATGTTCATTGCGCAGGAGCCGCAGATCCCTTCGCGGCACGAGCGGCGGAAGGTCAGCGTCGGATCCATTTCCGACTTCACCTTGATCAGCGCGTCGAGTACCATCGGCCCACACTGGTCGAGATCGATTTCAAAGGTGTCATAGCGCGGATTTTCGCCGCTGTCGGGGTCATAGCGATAGACCGTGAACTTCTTTGCGCGGGCCGCGCCTTCGGCCTTGTGATGCCGGCCCTGGCCCTTGATCTTGCTGTTCGCAGGAAGCGTGAAAGTCGCCATGTCTGTCCCTGTCGCTGTGCGGGCTCAACCCGATTCCGCCATTCCCTCTAGCGATTCAGACGCGCGGGGCAAGCGGTACGAAAGGCCGTCAGCCACCAAGCCGCGCGGCTTCGGCGATGGCCGCGGCAAAGCCGGCCGGATCGTCTTCCTGGATGAAATGCCCGCCGTGCAGGATGCGATGCGGCATGCCGCGTGTTCCGGGCACGCGTTCCAGCCAGACGGCATCCCCGCCGCGCGTGATCGGATCGCCATCCGAAAAGCAGCAGACGAAGGGTTTCTCCCACCGCTTGAACACCTCCCAGGCGCGCAATTGGTCGGGCACGGCGGGGTTGCCCTTGAACGGCACCAGCGGAGGATAGGCCCTTGCCGCCGCCTTGCTGGCGCGGGTGGGGAAGGGTGCGTCATAGGCCGCCACTTCCTCCGGGGTCAGTTGTCGTTTCGCACCCCGCTTGACGATCCCGCCGATCGGAAACAGCGGGCTGTACTTGGCGAAGGCCCGCCAGATCGCGAATGCACGCGGTGCATCCTGGCCATCGGGCAGTCCACCGTTCGACAGGGCAACCGCCGCGAACCGGTCGGGCAACTCGGCCACCACGCGCAGCCCGATCAGCGAGCCCCAGTCCTGGCAGCCCAGCGTCACGCCCTCAAGGCCCAGCGCCTCGACCCATTCGCGGATCCAGGCGACCTGCCCGGCATAGGAATAGCTGGCCTGGCCCAGCAGCTTGTCCGAGCGGCCGAAACCGATCAGGTCCGGCGCAAGCACGCGGAATCCCTGTTCAGTCAGCAAGGGGATCATGTGCCGCCAGAGATAGCTCCAGGTCGGCTCTCCGTGCAGCAACAGTACAGTCGGGCCATCGCGCGGCCCTTCGTCGAGGTAATGGACGCGCAGGCCGCTTTGCAGTTCAAGATAATGTGGCGCAAAGCCGAAGCCCGGCAGATCGGCAAAGCGCTGCTCGGGCGTGCGATAAACCTGCATTGACGCTTCCTCCCCGGAAAGTTTCTGTCATCATGAAGCGGGCTTCAGGCAAAGGGAAGGGGCGGTGATGGGCTTTGCGCAATGGTATGACGAACACGTGGTGCCGCGATTGATCCGCTGCGCCTGTTCCGGCCCGGCGATCATGGCGCTGCGCGAAAAAGTGGTGCCCCTGGCCAGTGGTGCCGTGTTCGAGCTGGGCTGCGGCGGCGGCTTGAACCAGCGCTTCTATGATGCCTCGCGGATCACCAGCTATGCCGGGCTTGATCCTTCGGGCAAGGGGCTGGAGTTTGCCCGTGCCGAGGCGGAACGCAAAGGCTGGTCGCACGACATTCGCGAGGGTGTGGGTGAGGCGATCCCTTTCGCCGACAACAGTTTCGATTCGGTGGTTTGCACCTTCACCCTGTGCTCGGTGCAGGATCCGGCGCAGACGCTGCGCGAGATGCGGCGCGTGCTGAAACCGGGGGGGCGCCTGCTATTCGCCGAACACGGCGCCGCCCCCGATCAGGACGTGCGCCGCTGGCAGGAACGGATCGAGCCGGTGTGGAAGCACATCGCCGGTGGTTGTCACCTGACCCGTCCGATTACCAGCAAGGTCGAAGGCGGCGGCTTCTCGGTACACCCGCTGGGTGCGGGCTATGCGCCCAAGACCCCGCGCTTTGCCGGGTGGATGGAATGGGGAGAGGCAACGAAGGCCGGATAGCCTTCGTTACCAATCATCAGTCGAGCTTCCAGTCGAAGCTGAACTGGCCAATACCTGTATTGGTCATGTTGCCGGTACCAAACCTGTCGGTTGGCTTCTTTCTGACCAATGTCCCGATGTCCTTGGTGCCGATCTTGATTACGCCATAGGTATCGGAACTGAAAACCAGTCTGCCTGATGGTTGAACAACTGGCGCGTCGTCCTTGTTAAAGGCGAAAATTTCGCGGGCGGTGACACCGACCGCCTTCCAGCTGAACTCGATCTTGCCGGCCTCGGAATTCTTCTTGGTCAAAACCAGACCAATCGTGCGGGAGTTATGGTGGTCATGCGGGTAAGTGATGTAAATCGACTTTAGATCCAGTTTGGTTCCCATAAATCCCCCCTCAATTCTAGTATCCCTCCGTCGTGCAAATAAAGTAGTTAAAAACAAAGCGGCGCGCAAACCATGATTTGCGCGCCGCCAGTTTTCAATTCTTACGCTTTAATCAGTCGCCAAAGGTGCGTTGCCACCAGCCGCGCCGTGGGGTGCTCGAGGCCTCTTCTGCTTCGGCCTCACTTGCCGAAGCGGGTTGCGCTTCGTCGCTGATCTCGGCGACCGGTTCCGCAACCTTCTTGCGGGTGCGCTTCGGCTTGACCGGAGCTTCCTCGGCCGGCGCTTCAGCCACCGCTTCAGCCGCAGGTTCTGCAACAGCCTCGGCTTCGGCGTCCGCCTTCTTCTTGCGGGTGCGCTTGGGCTTGGCCGGAGCTTCTTCCGCCACGGCTTCAGCTTCGACAGGTGACTCCAGCGGAGCTTCGGCGACGGCCGGAGCTTCGGCATCCGCCTTCTTCTTGCGGGTGCGCTTGGGCTTGGCCGGGGCCTCCTCGGCAACCGGTTCCGCCTCGGCGGCGACTTCGCTCGTCACCGCATCGCTGGCCGGCTGTTCATCGGCACCACCGGCTTCACCCTGGTCCTCACGATTGCCGTTACGGCCGCGCCCGCCGCGACGGCGACGGCGCCGCTTGCGGGGGCCTTCCTCGTCACGCCCACCGCGCTCGCCTTCTTCACGCTCTTCGCCTTCGTCGCCAGTCGCTTCGCCATCGGCAGCTTCACCGGCTTCGCTGTCACGCTCGCCATCTTCGCGGTCACGATCGCGGCCGCCCCGGCGACGGCGACGACGGCGGCGCTTGCCGCGTCCTTCACCATCATCGTCGCGGGCTTCACGACGCTCTTCACGCTCGTCCTCGGCCTCGTCCTCATCATCCTCGATTTCGGTTACATCGTCCTCGTCATCGAAAGTGATGGTTTCGAACTTCGGGACGAATTCCGGGCGCGGACCAGACGAGCCGACGCGCATCTTCGCGCCTTCGTTCTCGCCTTCTGGCAGGACTTCCACCCGCACCCCATAGCGGGCCTCGATCTCGGCGAGATCGGCGCGCTTGGCGTTGAGCAGATAGACCGCCGCTTCGGTGCTGGCGAACAGCGAGATGATCGAACCCTTGCCCTTGGCGGCTTCGTCCTCGATCAGGCGCAGCGCCGACAGGCCGGCGCTCGACGCGGTGCGGACCAGGCCGGTGCCATCACAGTGCGGGCATTGGCGGGTGGTGGCCTCGAGCACGCCGGTGCGCAGGCGCTGGCGGCTCATTTCCATCAGGCCGAAGCTCGAAATCCGGCCAACCTGGATGCGGGCGCGATCGTTCTTCAGCGCGTCCTTCATGGCCTTCTCGACCTTGCGGACGTTCGAGCCATATTCCATGTCGATGAAGTCGATCACCACCAGCCCGGCCATGTCGCGCAGGCGCAGCTGGCGGGCGATTTCGCGCGCGGCTTCCAGGTTGGTGTTGAGCGCGGTTGCCTCGATGCCGTGTTCCTTGGTGGACCGGCCCGAGTTGATGTCGATCGAGACCAGCGCCTCGGTCGGGTTGATGACGATATAGCCGCCGCTCTTCAGCTGGACGACCGGATCGTACATCGCGGTCAGCTGGTCCTCCGCGCCATAGCGCTGGAACAGCGGTACCGGATCGGCGTAATGCTTCACCCGCTTGGCGTGGCTGGGCATCAGCATCTTCATGAAATCGCGGGCCAGGCGATAGCCATACTCGCCCTCGACCACGACCTCCTCGATCTCGCGGTTGTAGATGTCGCGGATCGCGCGCTTGATCAGGTCACTGTCCGAATGGATCAGCGCCGGCGCGGTGCTCTTCAGCGTGGTTTCGCGGATATCGTCCCACAGGCGGGCAAGATAGTCGAAGTCGCGCTTGATCTCGGTCTTGGTGCGCTGGAGGCCAGCCGTGCGGACGATGCAGCCCATCGACTTGGGCAGGTCCATTTCCGCGATGATCGACTTCAGCCGCTTGCGGTCAGCGGCCGAGCTGATCTTGCGGCTGATGCCGCCGCCGTGGCTGGAATTGGGCATCAGCACGCAATAGCGGCCGGCCAGGCTGAGATAGGTGGTCAGCGCCGCGCCCTTGTTGCCGCGCTCTTCCTTGACGACCTGAACGAGCAGCACCTGGCGGCGCTGGATCACGTCCTGGATCTTGTAGCGGCGGCGCAGCGCCATGCGCTTGGCGCGGACTTCATCGGCCTCCTTGGCCTTGCCACGACCCTGACGGCGCTTGCCACGGCGGGGACGCTCCTCGCCCGAAGCCTCGGCCGCTTCTTCGCTTTCGTGATCGAAGGCGTTTTCGATCGCGCCATCCTCGATGGTGGCGACCTCGTCCTTCTCGGCAGTGTCGACCTCGGTCACGCCGCCCATCTCGTCGTCGTGATAGGCTTCGTGAGTGGTCCCGGCGAGATCGTCGGCCAGGCTTTCGCCCAGCTCGTCATCGCCAACAAAGTCTTCCTCACCCTCGGCAATGGCGCGCAGCGCGGCCTCTTCCTCGGCGTGGGCAGCCTCTTCGGCCAGCAGGGCTTCGCGATCCTCCTTGGGGATCTGGTAATAGTCCGGATGGATTTCGCTGAAGGCCAGGAAGCCGTGGCGATTGCCGCCGAAATCGACGAAGGCCGCCTGCAACGACGGTTCTACGCGGGTTACCTTGGCAAGATAGATGTTACCCTTGATCTGCTTGTGTTCAGCAGATTCAAAGTCGAATTCCTCAATCCGGTTGCCCTTCAGCACCGCCACCCGGGTCTCTTCCTGGTGGCGCGCATCGATCAGCATGCGCATGGTCATTTATGAATCTCCGTGCGCGCCACGGCAGGCCGGGCCGCAAACGGGCCTGACCAATGCGAGTGACGCGGTTCTGTGCGGAACGACCGCCGGCGAGGGCTAGGGCCCCGAAGTGCCGAGCGGCAGTGTGGGAAGTGCCGGCACTGAAAAGCGCGCCGGCGGCGTTGTTTGCATCTGCGGGAATGATATGGCGCCGCATCGTCTGACGCGCCGGTTCACATGCCCACGCGGCCATTGCCCCGGTGGGCAAGGACTTGGCAGGCAACGAACCAATTCTCATTCCGGCATCAACCTGTATCACCGGGCAAACGGCCCGGAATTCCTTGGCTGGGGCAACCTTGGCGATCGGTTCGATCCCTTGCCGGGTCGCCACGTTCCAGTTGGACGCGCAACACCGCAACAGACCGCGATCGGTCACCCCGCAGAGCCATGACTAGCACTGGCTGGGGCGGGCGGCAAGGGTGCGGGGACAAAAGGGGAAAGCGCTCGACGAAGAATTGCCCCCGTCGATTCCGGACGTTAGCACTGCCGGTAATGCTACGCACCTTGCGGATCCTGATGCTGTTCCTGGCACCCTTAGCGGTTTTTGCCGCGATGGTGGCGGTGGACCGCACCTTTGGCGGACCCGGGCGCGGCTATGGCTACGTGGTGCGGGTCGACCTCCCCGGGGATGACGATCTCGCCGGCTTGCCGGTTATCCGGGGTCCGATGGATGCCAGCCGCCCGTTGGTGGTGATCGATCCGGGCCACGGCGGCAAGGATCCTGGTGCCGGGGTGGACAATCTTCGGGAGAAGGACCTGGTGCTCCGCCTGGCGACGGCGCTGCGCGACGAACTGCTGCGCCAGGGCGGAATCCGTGTCGCCCTGACCCGGGAGGATGATCGCTATCTTCCGCTGCCGGTCCGGCCCGGCATTGCGCGGCGGCTGAAGGCGGACCTCTTCATCTCGATCCATGCCGACAGCACGGAAACCGGCAATGGTGCCAGCGGGGCGACGGTTTACGTCCTCTCCGACAAGGGCAGCAACGAGGCGGCCGAGCGGATTGCCAGGCGCGAAAACGCGGCCGACGAGGTTAACGGAATCCGCATAGCGGAACAGAGCGACGGGGTTGGGGCGATCCTCGTGGACCTGTCCCAGCGCGAGATGCGGGCCCTGGCCGAAGCCTTTGGCGGGCTGGTTGTTCGCGAAGGCCAGGGGCAGCTGCCGTTTCGTGAAACGACGGTTCAGTCGGCCGCCTTTGCGGTGCTGAAGGCGCCGGATATCCCCTCCGTGCTGGTCGAAAGCGGCTATATCAACAATACCGGCGATCGCTCGCGGCTGGCTTCGGGCGAGGGGCAGCGCGCCTTTGCCGCGGTCCTAGCCAGCGCGATCAGGATCCATTTTGCCCGGCAGAGCGCCCCGGCGCCCGCCTTGCCCTAGCAATGCCCTTTGCCGCCATGCTAGAGCCCGCCGCACGATGACCGAAGGTGCCGAATCCATCCGCCTGCGCATCCGCCGCGAAGCCGGGGGCCTGCTGACGCGGCTGCGCGAACACCCGTTGGGGGAAGCGGTCCGTCACAATTGGCAGACCAGCAAGCCGTTCCGCATGGCCGGTTATGCCATCGGCGCGATGCTGCTGCTCTATTTCGTTGCCTGGGTCTCCGTCCTGCGCAACCTGCCATCGGCTGACCGCCTGCTCAGTTATCAGCCGCCGTTGCCGACCATGGTGCGCGGCGTGAATGGCGAGATCGTGTACAGCTATGCCCGCGAAAGGCGCGTCCAGCTGAGGTTTGTCGATTTCCCCAAGCCGCTGATCGATGCCTATCTCTCGGCCGAGGACAAGACCTTCTGGTCGCACGGCGGGATCGATTTCACCGGGTTCGCCGGGGCTGTGATCGACTATGTCTCGAAGCTCGGTTCTGGCGAACGCGCGGTTGGCGGCTCAACCATCACTCAGCAGGTCGCCAAGAACATCCTGATCGGTGACGAATACTCGATCACCCGCAAGTTCAAGGAAATGGTTCTGGCCCGCCGGATCGAGGGCGTGCTGAACAAGCAGCAGATCCTTGAGCTTTATTTGAACGAGATTCCGCTCGGCCGGCAAAGCTTTGGCGTCCAGGCCGCCGCGCGCGCCTATTTTGGCAAGGACGTGGGCGACCTGAAGCTGCACGAAGCAGCCTTCCTCGCCATTCTGCCGAAGGCGCCTGAGCGCTATGGCCGTGAAAAGTACCAGCAACAGGCGATCGACCGACGCAATTACGTGCTCGACCAGATGGTCGATAACGGGTGGGCGACGCCCGCGCAGGCGGCTGAAGCCAAGGCCCAACCGCTCGGCCTGATCCCGCGCCAGGCTGAATCCTGGGATTCGTCGGTCGGCTATTTCGTCGAGGAAGTGCGCCGCCAGCTGATCGAGAAGTATGGCGAAACCGCCGATGCCGGGCCAAACAGCGTCTATGCCGGCGGCTTGTGGGTGCGGACCTCGCTTGATCCGCAGTTGCAGAAGGCATCGCAGGACGCGCTGCGCACCGGCTTGATCCGTTATCACGGCGGACGGGCCTGGTATGGGCCGCTGGCCAAGGTCGATATCGATCCTGACAACTGGCAGAGCCAGCTGATCGTCCAGGGCCTGTCGATCTCCTACCAGAACTGGCGCGTCGGCATCGTCATTTCGCGTCGGGGCAGCCAGGCCCGGATCGGGTTTGGCGATGGCAGCACCGCTGCGCTGACCGGCCTGCCCGACGGGCTGCGCGCGGGCCACGTGATTGCCGCAGCGCCAATTGGCGGCTCGACCTGGACCGTCAAGACCGTGCCCGAGGTTTCTGGCGGCATGGCGGTGATCGATCCCAATTCGGGCCGTGTTCTGGCCATCCAGGGTGGTTTTGACAGCGGCCTTGGCAGCTTCAACCGCGCCACCCAGGCGCAGCGCCAGCCGGGTTCGACGATCAAGCCCTTCGTCTATGCCGCCGGGCTCGACCAGGGGATGACCCCCGCCTCCGAAGTGCTCGATGGCACCTTCTGTGTCTACCAGGGCGCGCAACTGGGCCAGAAGTGCTTTCGCAACTTTGACATGCGGGGGGCAGGCGGCACGCACACGATGCGCTGGGGCCTGGAACAGTCGCGCAACCTGATGACCGTCCGGATTGCCAACGATGCCGGGATGGACAACGTGGTGCGCGAGATCGACCGGGTCGGGATTGGCCGCTATGCGCCGTACCTGTCGTTCGCCCTCGGGGCCGGCGAGACGACCGTGCTGAAGATGGCCAATGCCTATGCCGCCCTGGCCAACAACGGGGTGCAGTTCCCGCCGACGCTGATCGACTTCATCCAGGATCGCAATGGCAAGGTCATCTGGCGCGCCGACAGCCGCCGCTGCGAGCAGTGCAACATGGCCCGCTGGGATGGCAAGCCGATGCCGCGCCTCGCATCACGCGGCAAGCAGGTCATGGATCCACGGACGGCCTTCCAGGTGGTCCACATGCTCCAGGGCGTGGTCACCCGTGGCACGGCAACGGTCCTGCGCGACCTCAACCTGCCATTGTTCGGCAAGACCGGGACCACCACCGGTCCGACCAACGTCTGGTTCGCTGGCGGCTCGCAGGACATCGTCGGGGCCGTCTATCTCGGGTTCGACCAGCCCCGCTCGCTGGGCGGCTATGCCCAGGGCGGTTCAATCGCGGCACCGATGTTCAGGCAGTTCGTGCTGGAGAGCCGCAATCGCTGGAGCGACCGGCCGTTCGTGGCCCCGGCCAATATCCACTGGGTCAAGATCGACCGGGTGACCGGCAAGCGGGTCTTCGCGGGCAATCCGACCGACGATCCCAAATCGGGGATCATCTGGGAAGCTTTCAAGGCCGACAGCGAGGCGCAGCGCACGACCCGGCAGGACGAGCTGGCCAAGCAGCGCGATGCCCTGATCGCCGCAATCAAGCGCGGTGCCAAAGCCAGCGAAGCGGGTGAGGGGGGCGAGGCCGTCCCGTCGATCCCCGCCGACAGCAGCGTCATCATGCAGTAAGCCCTACCAAAGGACACCATCCATCATGCGCCCGATCATCCGCCGCCTCGCCGCCCTTGCCCTGCTGCTCCCCCTCGGCCAGCCCGCCCTTGCCAACCTGCCGGAGGGGGCCAAGGCCCCGACCTTTGCCACGCAGGGTGCCAAGGCCGGCAAGCCCTTCGGGTTCAATCTGGCTGCGGCCCTGCGCAAGGGGCCGGTGGTACTGTACTTCTATCCCAAGGCCTTCACCCAGGGCTGCACGCTCGAAGCCAATGCCTTCGCCGAGGCGACCCCGCAGTTCGCGGCTGCCGGTGCCACGGTGATCGGCATGTCCGCCGATGACCTGCCGACGCTGCAGAAGTTTTCCACCGAAGCCTGCCGCGACAAGTTCGCCGTTGCTGTTGCGACCCCAGCGATCATCAAGGCCTATGACGTCGATCTGAAGCGCGAGGGCGTTTCGACCGGGCTGACCACCCGAACCAGCTATGTCATTGCTCAGGACGGGCGGGTCCGTTTCGTCCATTCCGACATGGACTATCGCGATCACGTGCGGATGACGCTGGCGGCGGTTCAGGACCTGCGCAAGAAGCGCTGACCTGCCCGCCGCCTTTACAATCGCCGCTCTTGCGCTAAGCGGGCGCCGCGCGGGCCGCGGGCCCGGACTTATGGAGTTTTGAAGTCATGCGTGCCGAAGGGCAGGCCCATATCGACCGGATCGAAGCAGCGCTGGCGCTGGTGCGCAAGTTCCTTGACTGGGACCGTGCGCTGCGCCGCCTCGATGAACTCAACGCCCGGGTCGAGGATCCGAAGCTTTGGGACAATCCCAAGGAAGCCGAAGCGGTCATGAAGGAACGTCGCCGGCTTGAGGCGGCGGTCGGCACCGTCAACGATATCTCCAGCCAGATGGCCGATGCCATCGAATTCGTCGAACTGGGCGAGATGGAGGATGACGAGGCGACCATCCAGGAGGGTCTCGATGCCCTGGCCCGCCTGGCCGATCGCGCCGATGCCGACAAGGTCCAGGCCCTGCTTGCGGGCGAGGCCGATGGCAACGATACCTATATCGAAATCCACGCCGGGGCGGGTGGTACCGAGAGCCAGGACTGGGCGGAGATGCTGTTCCGCATGTACAGCCGCTGGGCCGACAAGCGCGGCTTCAAGGTCGATACCATCGAATACCAGGCAGGCGAGCAGGCCGGGATCAAGTCGGCCACGATCCTCGTCAAGGGCGAGAATGCCTATGGCTATGCCAAGACCGAGAGCGGCGTCCACCGCCTGGTCCGGATCAGCCCCTACGACAGTTCCGCCCGCCGCCACACCAGCTTCAGTTCGGTCTGGGTCTATCCGGTGATCGACGACAGTTTCTCGATCGATATCAACCCCGCCGACCTCAAGATCGATACCTACCGCGCCAGCGGCGCGGGTGGCCAGCACGTCAACACGACCGATTCCGCGGTGCGCATTACCCACATGCCCAGCGGCATCGTCGTGGCCAGCCAGCAGGACCGCAGCCAGCACAAGAACCGCGAAATCGCGATGGGGATGCTGAAGTCGCGGCTCTATGAAGAAGAAATGCGCAAGCGCGAGGAAGCCGCCAGCGCCGAGCACGCCGCCAAGACCGATATCGGGTGGGGGCACCAGATCCGTTCCTATGTTCTCCAGCCATACCAGATGGTAAAGGACCTGCGCACCGGGGTGACGAGTCCGACTCCGTCGGACGTGCTCGATGGTGCGCTCGACCCGTTCATGGCCGCCGCGCTGGCCCAGCGCGTGACCGGCGAGAAGGTCGACGTGGAGGATGATGATTGAGAGCCTTGGCGCTCCTCGCGTCGCTAGTCCTGCTTTCGGCCTGTGGCGAGGCCGGGGATGCCGGGCGGGCTGAATCCGCGCAGGCCTTCCCGCAGGCATGGCGACCGGTCTCGACGCTGTCGGGCAACGAGTTCCGCAACGAGGACCAGCGCGACAACCTTGGCGAGGCCGAGGTCGTGATGGACCTGGCGGCAATCGGCGCGGGAACGACCGTGGCTGATATCGGCGCGGGCGAGGGCTATTATACCGTGCGCCTGGCCGAGCGGGTCGGAGCCAAGGGCCGGGTCTTGGCGCAGGACATCGATCCCGGCGCCATCCAGCGCCTTGGCCAGCGGGTGGAACGCGAACGGCTCGACAATGTCTCGATCAAGACCGGTGCAGCGGATGATCCGCGCCTGCCGGCCAACAGCTTCGACCGGATCTTCCTGGTGCACATGTACCACGAAGTGACCGAACCCTATGCCTTCCTGTGGCGGATGCGACCGGCCCTGCGGCAGGGCGGGCAGGTGATCGTGGTCGACGTCGACCGCCCGACCGACCAGCACGGCATCCCGCCGCAATTGCTGTTCTGCGAATTTCAGGCAGTGGGCTTCCGCCTGGTGGAATTTGTGCGTAGACCTGAACTCAACGGCTATTATGCCCAGTTCGAAGCGGTTGGGCCCCGGCCTGAGCCAGCCGCGATAAAGCCATGTAATACGGCCAAGGGAAAGACAGAAACATAATGACGTTCAAGGGGTTGACGCCGATTGTTTATGGTGGCCGTGAGGTTTGGCCGCTGGTTGAAGGTGGCAAGGGCGTTTCGGCCACGAACCACGCAAGCTCGGGTGCCTGGGCTGCGGCAGGCGGCATCGGCACGGTCAGCGCGGTCAATGCCGACAGCTATGACGCCGAAGGCAAGATCATCCCCCAGATCTACAAGGCGATGACCCGCCGTGAACGGCACGAGGAACTGATCCGGTACGGCATCGATGGCGCCGTGGAGCAGGTGAAGCGCGCATATGAGATTGCCAGCGGCAAGGGCGCGATCAACATCAACGTCCTGTGGGAAATGGGCGGCGCCCAGCAGATCCTTGAAGGCGTGCTGGAGCGGGCGAAGGGCCTTGTCACCGGGGTCACCTGCGGTGCCGGCATGCCTTACAAGCTTTCGGAAATCGCCGCACGGTTCGGGGTCTATTACCTGCCGATCGTCAGCTCGGCACGCGCGTTCCGCGCCCTGTGGAAGCGCGCCTATTCCAAGGTGCCCGAATGGCTCGGTGCGGTGGTTTACGAGGATCCCTGGCTGGCGGGCGGCCATAATGGCCTTTCCAATGCGGAAGATCCGCTGAAGCCCGAAGATCCCTATCCCCGCGTCAAGGCGCTGCGCGAGACGATGCGGGCCGAGGGCGTGTCAGAGGACGTGCCGATCGTCATGGCTGGCGGTGTCTGGTTCCTGCGCGAATGGGAAAACTGGATCGACAATCCCGAACTGGGCAAGATCGCCTTCCAGTATGGCACCCGTCCGCTGCTGACCCAGGAAAGCCCGATCCCGCAGGCCTGGAAGGACCACCTGCGCACTCTGGAGCCGGGCGACGTGCTGCTGCACCGCTTTTCGCCGACCGGCTTCTATTCCTCGGCCGTCCGCAATCCCTTCCTGCGCATGCTTGAGGCGCGCAGCGAGCGGCAGGTGCCCTATTCCAAGGTCCAGGCTGGCGAGCACACCGTGCAGCTCGATGTCGGGGTGCGCGGCAAGAACTTCTGGGTTGCCCCGCGCGATCTGGAGCGTGCCCGCAACTGGGCCGCACAGGGCTTTACTGAGGGCTTGCGTACACCGGACGACACGATCGTGTTTGTCTCGCCCGAAGAGCGCGGCACCATCCAGCAAGACCAGAAGGACTGCATGGGCTGCCTCAGCCACTGCGGGTTCTCGTCGTGGAAGGATCACGACGATTACACCACCGGCCGCCTTGCCGATCCGCGCAGCTTCTGCATCCAGAAGACCCTGCAGGACATCGCCCATGGCGGCGATGTGGATCAGAACCTGATGTTTGCCGGCCACGCGGCCTATCGGTTCAAGCAGGACCCGTTTTATTCGAACAACTTCACCCCAACGGTGAAGGAACTGGTCGATCGGATCCTGACCGGGGATTAACCCCCGATCTCAGGTGTCTTGCCGCGCGGGTCGGGACCGTACCGGTTGGGACCGGCGGAGCCCGGCAGCGCCAGCAATATCACCAGCGCCAGGTTGGCCAGGATCACCACCCAGTCGAGGATCCACGTCATCCGGTCGAGCTCGATCCGGGCCTGCATGCCCTGTGATAGCGCGATCGTCGTCCGCATCAGCCACACGGAGAAACCCGGCAGGGCCAGCCAGACCGGCCAGCCACTGCGGCCTTGATCGTGCAGTCGGCGCACCAGCAGAGCCGGAACCGGGATTGCCAGGATCAGGGTCAGGCCATTGCTGACCAGCGCGCGAACCGGATAGTCGGCCAGCAGCGCGGTCGCGAAAGATATCGCCAGCATCACGAAGGCGGCGGCCAGGGCGAAGCTGACCAGTTCCGAACGGGTTGCCCGGCCGGTGCAGCTGAAGGCCAGTGCGACTGTCTGCCGCACCGGCACGGGTTGCCGAACTTCGCCGGGCAGCAAGCTGCGCTCCCTAGTCCAGTTCCCAGGCGCGTTCGCCATGGCTGGTAATGTCCAGCCCTTCGCGCTCTTCGTCTTCGCTGACGCGCATCGGGAAGATCAGGCTGACCAGCACCGCGATCACCGCGCTGGCGATTGCCGACCACAGCGCCACCACCCCGACGCCAACGGCCTGGGCGGCAATCTGGTTGACCATGCCGATACCCTCGGCATAGCCCGATCCGCCAAGATCCGCTGAAAGGAACACGCCCAGCAGCAACGATCCGGTAATCCCGCCAACCCCGTGCACGGCAAAGACATCGAGCGAATCGTCGATCTGCAGCTTTTGCTTCACCAGCTGGATCATCGGGTAGCAGACCAGCGCGGCGAGCGTGCCAAAGATGATCGCCGCGCCGGGCGAGATCAGTCCGGCAGCTGGAGTTACAGTCGCCAAACCAGCAATCGCGCCGGTCGCGAAGCCGACCGAGGTGGGCTTGCCGACGGAAATCCGTTCGATCAGCAGCCAGACCAGCGCGGCCACGCTGGCGGCGAGGTGCGTGTTGATGATCGCGCTGGCCGCATCATCGCTGGCGGCAAGGGCGGAGCCGCCGTTGAACCCGAACCAGCCCACCCACAGCATTGCCGCGCCGGCCATGGTCAGGGCCGGGCTGTGTGGCAGCATCAAGGTCTTGGGGAAGCCCTGCCGCTTGCCCAGCAGCAGCGCGACGACCAGGGCCGAGACCCCGGCCGTGGTGTGGACCACGATTCCGCCCGCAAAATCGAGCGTGCCCATGGTTGTCGCCAGCCAGCCGTTGCCCCAGACCCAGTGAGCCACCGGGGCATAGACGACCAGGCCCCAAAGCGCGCAGAACCCCACGACCCAGCCGAACCGGGCGCGATCGACCCAGGCGCCGGCCATCAGCGCCGGGGTGATCGCGGCGAAGGTCAGCTGGAACAGGGCAAAGGTTCGCTCGGAAATTGCAAGGTCGCCGCGCAGCAGCCCCTCGGTGCCGATCAACATCCAGGCATTGCCGGCCCCGAGCCAGCCGTTTGTGACATCGCCAAAGGCGAGGGTATAGCCGGCCACGATCCACAGCATCGATGCCATTGCCGCGATCGCGCCGACCTGGACCAGGACCGACAGGAAGTTCTTGGCGCGAACGAGCCCGCCATAAAACAGCGCCAGCCCCGGCATGGTCATCAGCAAGACCAGTGCGGCGGACGTGAGGATCCAGGCGGTATCGCCGGTATCGAGCGTGCCGGGAACCAGATCCTGAGCCAAGGCCGGACTGGCGGAAAGCAAGGCCAGGGCAGTCGCGCCGATCCGTGTGACTGTGCCCATTCCCGCTTCTCCCCTGTTACGGCCCGCGACTTAGAAACGCGGTGCGACTCCGTGCGAACACGGGCTTAGAGCAAGATTAAAGGTGGGGGAAGCGACCCGGTCAGGCCCAGCCTTGCAGGACCTGGTCGGGCGGACGATGGCCATCGACCCAGAAGCGGATATTGGCGATCACCTTTTCACCGGCATGGGCGCGCCCCTCGATCGTCGCGCTACCCAGGTGGGGCAGGGTGATCACGTTGGGCAAGGCGATCAGCCGCGGGTCGACCGCCGGTTCGCGCGCATAGACATCAAGGCCCGCGCCGCCCAGGTGGCCGCTTTCAAGCGCCGCAATCAGCGCTTCCTCGTCGATCAGGTCCCCGCGTGCGGTGTTGATCACGAAAGCCTCGGGCTTGAGCAGGGCAAGGCGCCGCGCATCGAGCAGCTGGTGGGTCTCCGCGCTGGAGGGGCAGTGCAGCGAAATGATGTCGGCTTCGGCCAACAGGCGGTCGAGATCGGCCTCGTACCGAACGCCCAGCATGGTCTCGATCGATCCGGGCAGCGGGCGGCGGTTGTGGTAGACCACCTCCATCCCGAATGCCCGCGCGCGGTGGGCGACGGCCTGTCCGATCCGGCCCATCCCGATGATCGCGAGGCGTTTGCCGCCGATCGAGCGGCCAAGCATCGCGGTGGGGGCCCAGCCGGTCCAGGCCCCGTCGCGCACCAGTCGGCTGCCTTCACCAAGGCGGCGCGGTACTGACAGGATCAGCATCATGGTCAGGTCGGCCGTATCATCGGTGAATACGCCGGGCGTATTCGTGACGATGATCTTTTTCGCCCGGGCGGCGGCAAGGTCGATGTGTTCGATCCCCGCCCCGAAGTTGGCGATCAGCCCCAGCCGATCACCGGCTTCCTCGATCATTGCCGCGTCGATCCGGTCGGTTACGGTGGGAACCAGCACATCGGCATCGCGCATGGCGGCGACCAGTCCGTCGCGGCCCAGCGGCGCATCGGCGGTATTCGTAACCACGTCGAACAACTCCGCCATCCGCGCCTCGACCGAGGGCAGCAGACGGCGAGTAATGTGGACGCGCGGCCTGCCGGTGACGCGTCGGGCGAGGGGCGTGTCGGATACGATCGGCATGAACATCCGCTAGGCCGGGGCAGGGCAGGCGGTCAAGCCGCTTGAACCTGCTGCCGCGCCGCCGCTATCAGCGAATCATGCCGCGAAACCGAATCCTTGCCCTGTCGCTTGTCGTGCTGGCCTGGACGGCCCCGGCCTCCGCGCAGGAGGCCGAGGTGCCCTATTGGGCTTCGATCCGGGCCAGCGAGGTCAATATGCGGGTCGGCCCGGCCGAGGATTACCGGATTGCCTGGGTCTATCGCCGGCCGCAACTCCCGCTCAAGGTGCTGCGGGTCAAGGATGGCTGGCGGCTGGTGCAGGATCCCGATGGCGCGAAGGGCTGGATCCTCTCGCGTTTCCTGACGCGGGAACGCACTGCCTATGTGATTGGCAAGGAACCCGCCGAAATGCGCGCCGCGGCCGACAATGCGGCCAAGGTCAACTGGCGGCTCTCGCCCGGACTGGTCGGCCTGCTCGGTGATTGCGAGGATGGCTGGTGCGAGTTCGCGCTTGGCCCACGCAAGGGCTTTGTCCGGCAGGACCGGCTGTGGGGTGCAGGGGAGCCCTGAGACTCCCCCCGACATTCCATCAGGCGAGTTCGATGGCGACCGCGGTCGCCTCTCCGCCGCCGATGCACAGGCTCGCCACACCCTTCGTCTTGCCGTGACGCTTCAGCGCGGCGATCAGCGTGGTGACGATCCGCGCGCCCGAGGCACCAATCGGGTGACCCAGCGCGGTCGCCCCGCCGTGGACGTTGATCTTTTCGTGCGGTATGCCGAGGTCATGCATCGCGAACATGGCGACGCAGGCGAAGGCCTCGTTCACCTCAAACAGGTCGACATCGGCCAATGACCAGCCGGCGCGTTCCAGCACCTTGTTGATTGCACCGACCGGCGCGGTGGTGAAATCCTTCGGCTCCTGCGCGTGGGCAGCCACGGCCACCACCTTGGCCACCGGGGTCGCGCCCTTGGTGGCGGCAACGCTGGCGCGGGTCAGGACCAGGGCAGCGGCTCCGTCCGATATCGAGCTGGAGGTCGCGGCCGTGATGGTGCCGTCCTTGGCGAAGGCGGGCTTCAGGGTCGGAATCTTGTCCGGGCGGCCCTTGCCGGGCTGTTCGTCTGTATCGACCACGGTTTCGCCAGACCGACTGACGACGGTGACGGGCACGACTTCATCAGCGAAGGCCCCTTCGGCAATCGCGGCCTGGGCGCGGCGCAGCGATTCGATCGAATAGGCGTCCTGCGCCTCGCGCGTCAGCTGATAGGCGTTGGCGGTGTCCTGCGCGAAAGTGCCCATCGCCCGGCCGGGCTCATAGGCATCTTCAAGACCATCGAGAAACATGTGGTCATAGGCCGTGTCATGCCCGATCCGCGCGCCCGAGCGGTGCTTCTTGAGGATGTAGGGCGCGTTGGTCATCGATTCCATGCCGCCCGCGACGACCAGGTCGATCGTGCCTGCGGCCAGCGCTTCGGCGCCCATGATCAGGGTCTGCATGCCCGAGCCGCAGACCTTGTTGACCGTGGTCGCCTGCACGGACTTTGGCAGACCGGCCTTGATCGTGGCCTGACGGGCCGGAGCCTGGCCGAGTCCGGCGGGCAGGACGCAGCCCATGTAGACCCGCTCGATTTCCTCGCCCTTCACGCCCGCGCGCTCGACCGCAGCCTTGATCGCGGTGGCGCCAAGGTCGGTGGCCGAAACATCGGCCAGCGCGCCCTGCATCCCGCCCATCGGGGTGCGGGCATAGGACAGGATCACGATCGGATCGGCGGGGGAGAGCTGCGGCATGGCTTGGCCTTTCGCTGAACAGGGAAAGCGGGCCTTCTAATGCTGCACTGCGGCAATGGCAATCGGTTGGCAATTGGCCGAAAACCGCAGGGCTTGCCAGCGGTCGATTCTTCCGTGAAAAGCGTGGCAAACAGCAACTGGACGCCAGTGGCGCCAAATTGGAGAGCGATCATGAGCGCAAGCGAAATTGCCCGGATGGATGGTGTCCTCGCCAAGCAGAAGGCGGCTTTTACCGCCGCTCAGCCCGAACCGCTGTCGGTTCGGCGTGACCGGATCGACCGGGCCATTGCTCTGCTGATCGACCGCAAGGATGCCTTCGCCAAGGCCGTGTCGGCCGATTTCGGGCACCGCAGCACCGAACAGACGCTGATGACCGACATCATGCCCTCGGTCGGTGCGCTGAAGCACGCCCGCAAGCATTTCGGGGCCTGGTCGCGCAATGAAAAGCGCAAGCCGATGTTCCCGCTGGGCCTGCTGGGGGCCAAGGCCGAAGTCCGCTGGCAGCCCAAGGGTGTGGTCGGCGTGATCGCGCCGTGGAACTTCCCGGTGGGCATGGTCATGGTGCCGATGGCCGGAATCCTGGCCGCCGGGAACCGGGCGATGATCAAGCCCAGCGAATTCACCGAGCGCGTGTCCGAGGTCTTTGCCGAAGCCGTGCCGCAATACTTCGCCGAAGAGGAAATGGCCGTCTTCACCGGCGCGGTCGAGGTGGGCAGCGCCTTTTCCAAGCTGGCCTTCGATCACCTGATCTTCACCGGGGCCACCAGCGTCGGCAAGCACATCATGCGGGCAGCCGCCGAAAACCTGGTGCCGGTGACGCTGGAGCTGGGCGGCAAGAGCCCGACTTTCGTCGGCCGCAGCGCCAACAAGACCAAGACCGGGCAGCGGATCGCGCTGGGCAAGATGATGAACGCCGGGCAGATCTGCCTCGCCCCTGATTACCTGCTGGTGGCCAAAGAGCAGGAAGAGGAAGTCATCGGCAGCGTGGTCAGCTCGGTCAGCGCCATGTACCCGACCCTGCTGTCGAATGACGATTATACCTCGGTGGTCAACGGCCGCAATCGCGAGCGGCTTGAAGGCTACCTTGCCGATGCGCGGGCAAAGGGGGCGGAGCTGATCGAGGTGAACCCGGGCAACGAGGATTTCAGCGCCTCCAACGGCAACAAGATGCCGCTCACCATCCTGCGCAACGTCACCGATGACATGAAGGTGATGCAGGATGAGATCTTCGGGCCGATCCTGCCGGTGATGACCTATTCCACCATCGATGAGGCCATCGACTATGTGAACGCCCACGATCGCCCGCTGGGGCTCTATTACTTCGGGGAAGACAAGGCCGAGGAGGAAAAAGTCCTGACCCGAACCATTTCGGGCGGCGTTTCGGTGAACGATGTGTTGTTCCACAATGCGATGGAGGACCTGCCGTTCGGTGGTGTGGGGCCCTCGGGCATGGGCAATTATCATGGGATCGACGGGTTCCGCACCTTCAGCCACCCCCGCGCGGTCTATCGCCAGAGTGGAATGGATGTCGCCAGCCTGTCGGGGTTCAAGCCGCCCTATGGCAAGTCGACTCACGCCACTTTGGCGCGCGAACTCAAGAAGTAGGCCAGCGGCAGCCCCGCCCGATCAGGGGGAGGGCTTTTTCCGCCAATTAGCGCCCCGCGCCTACTTGCGCGGGGCGGCAGGCGGGACTAGGGCGCGGGCATTCGTCCGCAATGCCGAGTCAGAGCCTTGGTCGACCTGTCGCAATACCTGCCAATCCTGATTTTCCTTGGGGTGGCGCTGGCACTGTCCAGCCTGTTCGTCTTCCTGCCGATGGGGGTGGCCCGCCTGACCGGCGCGCATAACCCCAACGCGGAAAAGCTGAGCGAATATGAATGCGGTTTCCCCGCGTTCGAGGATCCGCGCAGCCAGTTCGACGTGCGGTTCTACCTGGTGGCGATCCTGTTCATCATCTTCGACCTGGAAGCCGCCTTCTTGTTCCCTTGGGCGGTCAGCCTTGATCTGACCGGCTGGCCGGGCTGGATCACGATGATGGTGTTCCTGGGCGAACTGGCGATCGGCCTGGCCTATGCCTGGAAAATGGGGGCTTTGGATTGGGAATGAGCACTCTGGTGAACGCCCAGGGCCTGCCGCTCGGCGCGGCCCAAGCTGCCGGTGCGGGCGCGATTACGCCGCCCGACCAGGCTTTCTTCAATGATCTCAACGCCGAGGTGAACGACAAGGGCTTCCTCGTCACCAGCACCGAGGACCTGTTCCAGTGGGCCCGCACCGGCTCCCTGTGGTGGATGACCTTCGGCCTCGCCTGCTGCGCGGTCGAGATGATCCACGTGAACATGCCGCGCTATGACATGGAGCGGTTCGGCGTCGCCCCGCGCGCCTCCCCGCGCCAGTCGGACGTGATGATCGTGGCCGGCACGCTGTGCAACAAGATGGCCCCGGCGCTGCGCAAGGTCTACGACCAGATGTCGGACCCGAAGTATGTTATCTCGATGGGCTCCTGCGCCAATGGCGGCGGCTATTATCACTACAGCTACAGCGTTGTGCGCGGCTGTGACCGGATCGTGCCGGTGGACATCTATATCCCCGGCTGCCCGCCGACTGCCGAGGCGCTGCTCTATGGCGTGATGCAGCTGCAGCGGAAGATCCGCCGCGTCGGGACGATTGAACGATGAGCGTGGTCCATTCCGCCCCCCGCTTCGCCAGCAACGAAGGCGTGATCGAAGCCGTTTCGGCCACGCTGGGCGATCGCCTGGTCGCCGCGCACGAAGCCCACGGCGAAGTGGTGCTGACCGTGCGGCGCGATGCCATCGCTGATGCCCTGCAACTGCTGCGTGACAATCACGAATACCAGCAGCTGATGGAAATCGCGGGCGTCGACTATCCGAACCGGGCCGAGCGGTTCGAAGTGGTCTACATGCTGCTCTCGCTGACCCGCAACCACCGCGTGCTGGTGAAGGTCAACGCCGCCGAGGATACCCCGGTGCCGACCGTCACGCACCTCTGGCCGGTGGCCGGCTGGCTCGAGCGCGAGGTGTTCGACCTTTATGGCGTGATCTTCGAAGGCAACGCCGACCTGCGCCGGATCCTCACCGACTATGGCTTTGAAGGCCATCCGTTCCGCAAGGACTTCCCGCTGACCGGCTATGTCGAGCTGCGCTATTCCGAAGAGGACAAGCGCGTTGTCTATGAACCGGTCAAGCTGGCCCAGGACCTGCGCCAGTTCGATTTCCAGAGCCCATGGGAAGGCGCCGACTATGCGCTGCCGGGCGATGAAAAGGCAGGAGCCGCGAAGTGAGCCTGCAACTTGAGCACTCGCCGACCACCGGCGACGATGTCATCACCAATTACACGATCAACTTCGGCCCGCAGCATCCGGCGGCGCACGGCGTGCTGCGCATGGTGCTGGAACTGGACGGCGAAGTGATCGAGCGCGTCGATCCGCACGTCGGCCTGTTGCATCGCGGCACCGAAAAGCTGATCGAGCACAAGACCTATCTCCAGGCGCTGCCCTATTTCGACAGGCTCGACTATTGCTCGCCGCTCGGCATGGAGCACTCCTACGTGCTGGCGGTCGAAAAGCTGCTGAACGTGGAAGTGCCGGAGCGGGCGAAGTACCTGCGCGTGCTGTTCGCCGAACTGACCCGCATCTGCAATCACATGCTGAACCTCGGTTCGCACGTCATGGATGTCGGCGCGATGACGCCGAACCTGTGGATGTTCGAAATCCGCGAGGATTGCCTCAACTTCTTCGAACGCGCCTCGGGCGCGCGGATGCACTCGGCCTGGTTCCGCCCCGGCGGCGTGCACCAGGACGTGCCGGAAAAGCTGCTGGTCGATATCGGCCAGTGGCTCGACACGCGCCTGCCCGAACTGTTCGAAGACGCGATGAGCCTGGTGGTCGACAACCGCATCTTCAAGCAGCGCAATGTCGATATCGCCACGGTCAGCAAGGACGATGCGGTCGAGTGGGGCTTTTCCGGCCCGATGATCCGCGGTTCTGGCATTCCGTGGGATATCCGCAAGGCGCAGCCTTACGACGTGTACGACCGGATGGAATTCGACGTGCCCGTCGGCACGCGCGGCGATTGCTATGACCGGTTCATGGTCCGCGTCGAGGAAGTGCGCCAGTCGGCCCGGATCATGAAGCAGTGCCTGGCGCAGATGCCTTCGGCGGCCCGATCGCTTCGGATGACCGCAAGGTCTCGCCGCCCAAGCGGGCCGAGATGAAGCAGTCGATGGAAGCGCTGATCCATCACTTCAAGCTCTACACCGAAGGCTTCCACGTTCCGGCGGGTGAGGTCTATGTGGCCACCGAAAGCCCCAAGGGCGAATTCGGCGTCTACCTGGTCAGCGATGGCTCCAACAAGCCGTATCGCTGCAAGATCCGCCCGACCGCCTTCAGCCACCTCCAGGCGATGGACTTCATGTGCAAGGGCCACATGCTGCCCGACGTGACCGCCATCATCGGCGCGATCGACGTGGTGTTCGGGGAGTGCGACCGGTGATCCTGCGCGAGTTGCTGATCGCTGTGCTGGCCTTTTCGGCCTTCGCCTCGGCGGTGGCGGCCTATCTGTTGGTGTTCCACCCGGCCACCGCCTCGCTGAAGGAAGTGCTGAGCACGGCCTTTACCGGCATGGTCGGCGTGTTCGTCGGCCGCTGGCTGGAACGGAGGCTGGCCCGTGGCTGACCGCCTTGCAATCGCCGAGCAGATGATCGCGCATTACAACGCGCAGGATGCCGATGCCTATGTCGCGCTGATGACCGACGATGCCTGCGAGGCGGGCTATCGCGGGGCAGTGCTGCGTGAAGGCAAGGAAGGCGTGCGCGCGGGCCTGAAGGCTATGTTCGCGGAGTTTCCGCAGAACCGCGCCGAGATCCTCCAGGGCTGGCAGCTGGGCGATACGGCCGTGCTCTATGAAAAGGTCTGGCGTTCGGCCGATGCCGAACCCTTTGAAGTCATGTCCATTTACTCGTTCGAGGGCGACAAGTGCTCTCGCGTGGAGTTTGTCCGCTAATGGCCGACCGGCATCTTGAACCCGATACCCCCGAACTGCGCGCGCGCTGGTCTGGCTTTGCCTGGACCAAGGAAAACGCGGCCAAGGCGGCGGAATATGTCGCGCGCTATCCCGAAGGGCGCCAGCGTTCGGCGGTGATGCCGCTGCTCGATCTCGCCCAGCGCCAGGTTGGCGAAGAGACCGGTACCCAGGGTTGGCTGCCGCTGCCGGTGATGGAATATGTCGCGAAGTACCTCGACATGCCTGTGATCCGTGTGGTCGAGGTGGCGACCTTCTACTTCATGTATAACCTTGTCCCGGTCGGCAAATTCCACGTCCAGGTCTGCGGCACCACGCCCTGCATGCTGCGCGGTTCGGACGCGATCATGGCTGCCTGCAAGCAGCGCGGCATGAAGAAGGGCCATACCACCGAGGATGGTCTCTGGACCCTCACCGAGGTGGAATGCATGGGCAACTGCGCCTCTGCCCCGATGGTCCAGATCAACGATGACAATTACGAAGACCTGACGCCTGAGCGGCTCGATGCCGTGCTGGATGCTCTGGCCGCGGGCAAGACGCCGAAGGCCGGGACGCAGGAGCCGGGTCGCCACACCGTCGAGCCGGTGGGCGGGCCGACCACGCTCGTCGAGATGGTCAAGGCCAACCACGATTACCGGAAGGAGTGGTAAGCCATGTCTTTGCAGGACAAGGACCGCATCTTCACCAACGTCTACGGCTATCAGCCGTGGAACCTCGATGCCGCCAAGAAGCGCGGGGACTGGGACAAGACCAAGAAGCTGCTTGAGCTTGGGCCCGAGAAGATCATCGAGGAAATCAAGGCTTCGGGTCTGCGCGGGCGCGGCGGGGCAGGCTTCCCGACCGGCCTGAAGTGGTCGTTCATGCCCAAGGAATCGAAGGACGGCCGTCCCAGCTTCCTGGTGATCAACGCCGACGAATCCGAGCCCGGTTCCTGCAAGGACCGCGAGATCATCCGCCACGATCCGCACAAGCTGATCGAGGGCGCGCTGATCGCCGGCTTCGCGATGCGTGCGCGCGCCGCTTACATCTACATCCGCGGTGAATATATCCGCGAAGCCCAGGTGCTCGAGGCGGCGGTCAAGGAAGCCTATGACGCCGGGCTGATCGGCAAGAACGCCTGCAAGTCTGGCTACGATTTCGACGTCTACGTCCATCGCGGTGCGGGCGCCTATATCTGCGGTGAAGAGACCGCGATGATCGAGAGCCTGGAAGGCAAGAAGGGCCAACCGCGCCTGAAGCCGCCGTTCCCGGCCGGCGCGGGCCTCTATGGCTGCCCGACCACGGTCAACAACGTCGAATCGATCGCGGTCGCCCCCACGATCCTGCGGCGCGGGGCGGGCTGGTTCAGCTCGTTCGGGCGCGAGAACAACAAGGGCACCAAGCTGTTCCAGATCAGCGGGCACGTGAACAAGCCCTGCGTGGTCGAGGAAGCGATGAGCATCCCGTTCAGCGAGCTGATCGAGAAGCATTGCGGCGGCATCACCGGCGGCAAGGACAACCTGCTGGCGGTGATCCCGGGCGGTTCCTCGGTGCCGCTGGTTCCGGCCGAGCAGATCTGGGACGCGCCGATGGACTTTGACGGTCTGCGCGAACTGGGTTCGGGCCTGGGCACCGCCGCCGTGATCGTCATGGACAAGTCGACCGACATCGTCCGCGCGATTTCGCGCCTGTCCTACTTCTACAAGCACGAGTCCTGCGGCCAGTGCACGCCGTGCCGCGAGGGCACGGGCTGGATGTGGCGCGTGATGGAACGCCTGCGCACCGGCGATGCCGAGGTGGGCGAGATCGACATGCTGTGGGACGTGACCAAGCAGGTCGAAGGCCACACCATCTGCGCGCTGGGCGATGCCGCGGCATGGCCGATCCAGGGCCTGATCCGCCACTTCCGCCCCGAGCTGGAGCGCCGGATCGCCGAGAACGTGCGGGAGGCCGCCAAGTGAAAGCCGTGACCCGCCTGGCTCCGCTGGCGGTGCTGGTGTCTGTCCCGGCTGCGGCCGAGGCACCCAGCCCGCAGCAGATCCGCACCTTCCTGGCCGAATATGGCACCTGCATCGCCAAGCGCGAGCCGGAGCTGGCGCACCGCGCGGTGCTGGGCGAGGCGAGCTTCTATTACGAAAGCCCCGAGGGCAAGCGCCTGCGCCAGCGCGAATGCATGGACGAGTCGCTGCTGCGCAATTCGAGCGAAGGTTTCACCGGCCGGCTGCGGATGCGACTTGATGACGATACCTATCGCGGGGTGATTGCCGAGGCGCTGATCGCCAACCGCGCGGTCTCGCTCGATCCCGCCAAGATCCCGTCGCTGGCCGCGCTGGCTTATGACGAGCCTCGGCCGCTCCGCACCACCGACCGCGAGGGCAATCCCCTGCCGGAAGAGCGGCTTGAGCGGCAGCGCGCCGCCATTGCCCGCCGGGCCTCGGCCGTGGCGCTCGGCAAGCTGGGCGAATGCGCTGTCCGCGCGGCGCCAGTGCCGGCCCGCGCGGTGCTGGCCACCCAGATCGATACCCCGGCCGAACTCCAGGCCTTGAACGCCCTGGGCCAGACGCTGGGCCAGTGCATCAAGGCGGGCGAGACCGTCTCGCTCGACCGGATCAGCGTGCGCGGCGCGCTGGCCACCGCCTATTACCGCCTTTCCCAGGCCAAGCCTTCCGGAGCGATCCAGTAATGCCCAAGGTAACCGTCGACGGCGTGGAACTTGAGGTCCCGGCAGGGGCCACGGTCCTGCAAGCCTGCGAAATGGCCGGCAAGGAAATCCCGCGTTTCTGCTATCATGAGCGCCTGTCCATCGCGGGCAACTGCCGGATGTGCCTGGTCGAGGTGAAGCCCGGACCGCCCAAGCCGCAGGCGTCCTGCGCGCTGCCTGCCGCCGAGGGTCAGGAAATCCGCACCGACAGCCCGATGGTCAAGAAGGCGCGCGAAGGGGTGATGGAGTTCCTGCTCATCAACCACCCACTTGATTGCCCGATCTGCGACCAGGGCGGCGAGTGCGACCTGCAGGACCAGTCGGTCGCCTATGGCCGCGGCGCCTCGCGCTATGACGAGAACAAGCGCGCCGTCACCGAAAAGTACATGGGTCCGCTGATCAAGACGGTGATGACCCGCTGCATCCACTGCACCCGCTGCGTGCGCTTCTCGGAAGAGATCGCCGGGGTGGACGAGATCGGCGCGCTCTATCGCGGCGAGCAGATGCAGATTACGACCTATCTGGAGCAGGCCGCCAAGCACGAGCTTTCGGCCAACGTGATCGACCTGTGCCCGGTCGGCGCGCTCACTTCGCGGCCCTATGCTTTCGAGGCGCGGCCGTGGGAGCTGAAGAAGACCCTGTCGATCGACGTGTCGGACGCGGTTGGCTCAAACATCCGACTCGACAGCCGCGGCCGCGAATTGCTGCGCATCCTGCCGCGCATCAACGATGACGTGAACGAGGAATGGCTGTCGGACAAGGCGCGCTACCAGGTCGATGGCCTGACCCGCCGCCGGCTCGATCGGCCCTGGATTCGCCGCGCCAATGAAAATGGGGGGGGCAAGCTCGCCGCCGCGACCTGGGAAGAGGCCTTCGCCGCCGTGGCCAAGGTCAATCCGGGCAAGTCGGTCGCCGTGGTCGCGGGGGACATGGTCGATTGCGAAACCATGTTCGCCGCCAAGGCGCTGGCCGGGGCGCTCGGGAGCAAGCTGCTCGAAGGCCGCCAGACCGGGCTCGACTACGATTGCTCGAACCTCGCGGCGGTGAACTTCAACTCGACCATCGCGGGCATCGAGGAAGCCGATGCCGTGCTGATCGTGGGCAGCCACGTGCGCTGGGAAGCGCCGCTGGTGAACACCCGCATCCGCAAGGCGGTTAAGCGCGGGGCCAAGGTCTTCGTGGTCGGCCCGGAATGGGATGCGACCTACCCGGTCACCAACCTGGGCAACGACCTGGCCGTGCTCGACAAGCTGCCCAAGGACGTGGCCGATGCGCTGAAGAATGCGGCGCGTCCGGCGATCATCCTGGGCGGCGCTGCGCTTGGCAAGGGTGCGCTGGCTGCGGCGCTGGCGCTGGCCGAGAAGTACAAGCTCGTCCGCGAAGGCTGGAACGGGTTCAACGTGCTGCACATGGCGGCGGCGCGGATGGGCGGGCTGATGCTGGGCTATGCGCAAGCGGGGCGGCATCGCCGATCTGGTCAAGGCCAAGCCCAAGCTGCTGCTCTCGCTCGGTGCGGACGAGGTGGATTACGCGAAGTTCGCCGATTCCATCGTGGTTTACATCGGTCACCACGGCGACAAGGGCGCCCATGCGGCGGATATCATCCTGCCGGCTGCCGCCTTCAGCGAGAAGTCGGGCACTTACGTCAACACCGAGGGCCGGGTCCAGTTTGCCGACAAGGCCGTCTTTGCGCCGGGTGATGCGCGCGAGGACTGGACGATCCTGCGGGCGCTGGCCGACGCCCTTGGCGTCACGGTTGGCTTCGACAGTTTTGACGAACTGCGCACCGCGATGATCAAGGCCGCTCCGGCGCTCGGCAGCGAAGGGCTGGCCGATTACGGCGCCTTGCCGAAAGCGGAAAAGACCAAGGCGGTCGGCACGATCGAAGCCTACCCGATCAAGGACTTCTACCTCACCAACGCGATCGCCCGCGCCAGCGAGACCATGCAGCGCTGCTCGGCCGAACTGCTCCACGGTGAAAGCTTCGCGGAGGCCGCGGAATGATTGCGGTTTCCACTATTGTCAGCCCGGACTTGTTCCGGGCCAAGGCTTTCCTGGCGCATGCAAAGCCCATGGAAGCAAGCACTGCCCCGGAACAAGTCCGGGGTGACGAGTTGGGAAGGGCAGATCAATGACCCAGTTCTTCCAACAGTGGATGTCCTATGAAGCAGCCTGGCTGCTGGCGACGGTCTGCGGCATCCTGCTGATCGCCTTCCCGCTGATGCTGGCCGTGGCCATGATCATCTATGTCGACCGCAAGGTCTGGGCCGCCATGGCGCTGCGCCGCGGTCCGAACGTGGTCGGGCCGTGGGGCCTGCTCCAGTCCTTCGCGGACGGTCTCAAGGTATTCCTGCAGGAAACCATCATTCCCTCGGCGGCCAACAAGGGCCTGTTCCTGATCGCGCCGATCATCACCTTTACCGTGGCGCTGCTGGCTTGGGCGGTGATCCCGTTCAATTCGGGCGCGGTGCTGGCCGATCTCAATGTCGGTCTGCTCTATGTCCTCGCGATTTCTTCGCTCGGGGTCTACGGCGTGGTTATCGCGGGCTGGGCCTCGAACTCGAAGTATCCGTTCTTCTCGGCCATGCGCGCCTCGGCGCAGATGATCTCCTATGAAGTCTCGATCGGCTTCATCCTGATCTGCGTGGTGCTGTGGGCCGGCAGCTTCAACCTTGGCGCGATCGTCGAGGCGCAGAAGTCGCACGTCGGCATCATCAACGGCTTCGTCGCCAACCCGCTGCTGTTCCCGATGTGGGTGATGTTCCTGATCTCCGGCATGGCTGAAACCGCCCGCGCGCCGTTCGACCTGACCGAGGCTGAAAGCGAACTCGTCGCCGGTTACCAGACCGAATACTCGTCGATGAGCTTCGCGCTCTACTGGCTGGGCGAATACGCCAACGTCCTGTTGATGTGCGCGCTCAATGCCGTGCTGTTCTTCGGTGGTTACCTGCCGCCGCTCGACCTTCCGGTGCTTTACCTGGTGCCGGGCTGGCTGTGGCTCTTCGCCAAGATCTTCTTCTTTTTCTTCATCTTCTCCTGGGTCAAGGCCACGGTCCCGCGTTATCGCTATGACCAGCTGATGCGCCTGGGCTGGAAGGTTTTCCTGCCGGTCTCGCTGCTCTTCGTGGTGCTGGTGAGCGGCTATCTGATGCTCACCAGATACTCTAACGACAATGGTGGTGTTGCTGCTGCAAGCAATACCAAAGATCTAGTCATGTGCATTGAGGCTGATCCGCAGTCCGGGGTCGATCCGGAGCGCGCCGCTGCGATGGAGCGACTTGGGAGATCAGTTAAGCCGTGTCCTAATACGGGAATTTCGTAGTGACCTTCACGCAGCTAATCAAGAGCTTCACCCTCTGGGAATTCGTGAAGGCGCACTGGTTGACCCTGAAGTACCTCTTCAGGCCCAAGGCGACCATCAACTATCCCTTCGAGAAGAACCCGCTGAGCCCCCGGTTCCGCGGCGAACACGCGCTGCGCCGCTACCCCAACGGGGAAGAGCGCTGCATCGCCTGCAAGCTGTGCGAAGCGGTCTGCCCGGCGCAGGCGATCACGATCGAGGCCGAACCGCGTGGTGACGGCAGCCGCCGCACGACCCGGTACGACATCGACATGACCAAGTGCATCTACTGCGGTTTCTGCCAGGAAGCATGCCCGGTCGATGCCATCGTCGAAGGGCCTAACTTCGAATACGCGACCGAAACGCGCGAGGAACTGCTTTACGACAAGGCGAAACTGCTGGCCAACGGGGACAAGTGGGAGCGGGCGATTGCCGCGAACCTTGAAGCCGATGCGCCGTACCGGTAGGGGCCCGCAACCATGATCCAGGTCCTGACCTTCTACCTGTTCGCCAGCATCATGATCGCCGCCGGGGCCTTCACGATCCTGGCCCGCAACCCGGTTCATTCGGTGCTGTGGCTGATCGTCGCCTTCTTCAACGCGGCGGGCCTGATGGTCCTTGCGGGTGCAGAATTCATCGCGATGCTGCTGGTCATCGTCTATGTCGGCGCGGTCGCCGTGCTGTTCCTGTTCGTCGTGATGATGCTCGACATCGATTTCGCCGAACTGCGCGCCGGGTTCATCAAGAACTTTCCGCTGGGTCTTGCGGTCGCCATCGTCCTGCTGGCTGAAATCGTACTCGGCATGGGGGCCTACCAGGCAGGCGCGCTCAAGCTCGGGACGCCTGACGGTTCGGCTGCTCCGGTTGCTGGCGCTTCGAACATCGAGGCGATCGGGGCACTGCTTTACAGCAAGTACCTGTTCCTCTTTGAAGCTGCCGGGATCATCCTGCTGGTGGCGATGGTCGGCGCGATCGTGCTGACCCACCGCCAGCGCGGCGGCGTGCGCGGCCAGAACATCGCGCAGCAGATCGCGCGCCGCCCTGAAGAGGCCGTGGTCAATACGCAGCCGGAAGTCGGACAGGGGGTAAAGCTGTGAACCTTGTTTACAACACCCCCGATCCGTTCGTGTCGAGCGCAGTCGAGACACCAGCGCACGGCATCTCGACTTCGCTCGATGCGAACGGGGTTTGGGTATTTGAATCAGGAACTGGGTCATGATCGGCGTTGAACACTACGTAGTCGTCAGCTCGATCCTGTTCGTGCTGGGCGTGCTGGGGATCTTCCTCAACCGCAAGAACGTGATCGTGATCCTGATGGCGATCGAACTGATCCTGCTGTCGGTAAACCTCAACCTGGTGGCTTTCAGCAGCTTCCTCGGCGATCTGACCGGTCAGGTCTTCGCCATGTTCGTGTTGACCGTGGCCGCCGGCGAAGCGGCGATCGGCCTGGCGATCCTGGTCATCTACTTCCGCCGTCGCGGCACCATTGCCGTCGATGACGTCAACCGGATGAAGGGGTAAGTTTCCGTGGATCCGATCCTCTTCATCGTCTTCCTGCCCTTGCTGGCCGCGATCGTCGCGGGCCTGGGCAACCGGATGCTCGGCAATTTCGCCGCCAAGCTGGTGACGACTGGCGCGCTGTTCGCCTCGTGTCTGCTGTCCTGGCCGATCTTCCTCGCCTTCATGAGCGGCACGGCCGAAGCCCACGTGGTGCCGGTGCTGCACTGGGTTCAGTCCGGTTCGATGACCTTCGACTGGGCGCTGCGGGTCGATACGCTGACTGCCGTGATGCTGGTGGTGATCACGACCGTTTCGGCGCTCGTCCATCTCTATTCGTGGGGCTACATGGACGAAGACTCGGATCAGCCGCGGTTCTTCGCCTATCTCAGCCTGTTCACCTTCGCCATGCTGATGCTGGTGACCGCCGACAACCTGGTCCAGATGTTCTTCGGTTGGGAAGGGGTGGGCCTCGCCTCCTACCTGCTGATCGGCTTCTGGTTCAGGAAGCCCTCGGCCAGCGCCGCCGCGATCAAGGCCTTCGTGGTCAACCGCGTGGGTGACCTTGGCTTCATGCTCGGCATCTTCGGGACGTTCCTGGTGTTCAACACCGTTTCGATCCCCGAGATCCTGAACGCTGCGCCGGGCATGGCCGGTTCGACCATCGGGTTCCTGGGCTATCGCTGGGACACGATGACGATCCTGTGCATCCTGCTGTTCATCGGCGCGATGGGCAAGTCGGCGCAGCTTGGCCTGCACACCTGGCTGCCTGACGCGATGGAAGGCCCGACCCCGGTTTCGGCGCTGATCCACGCCGCGACCATGGTCACCGCGGGCGTCTTCATGGTTTGCCGCCTGTCGCCGATGTTCGAAACGAGCCCGATCGCGCTCGACATCGTCACCTATGTCGGCGCCGCCACCTGCTTCTTTGCCGCCACGGTCGGTCTGACGCAGTGGGACATCAAGCGGGTGATCGCCTATTCGACCTGCTCGCAACTCGGCTACATGTTCTTCGCCGCCGGTGTCGGTGCCTATGGCGCGGCGATGTTCCACCTGTTCACCCACGCCTTCTTCAAGGCGCTGCTGTTCCTGGGCGCGGGCTCGGTGATCCACGCGATGCACCACGAACAGGACATGCGCTATTATGGCGGCCTGCGTAAGCACATCCCGCTCACCTTCTGGGCGATGATGGCCGGTACGCTGGCGATCACCGGGGTCGGGGTCTACTGGCTGCACGCCGGTTTCGCGGGCTTCCACTCGAAGGACGCGATCCTCGAAGTGGCCTTCGCCAGCGGCAAGGAATCCGGCATGTTCGCCTTCTGGGTGGGCGTGACCGCCGCGCTGATGACCAGCTTCTACTCGTGGCGCCTGATGTTCCTGACCTTCTTCGGCAAGGCTCGCTGGGCCGGGTCGGAGCATATCCAGCACGCGGTGCATGACGATCACCACGGGCACGACGATCATGCGCATGGTCATGCGCACTCGGATGATGGCACCGCCGGTTATCACCCGCACGAAAGCCCGCTGGTGATGCTGGTCCCGCTCGCCGTACTGACGCTCGGCGCGGTCTTTGCCGGGTGGGTCTTCACCGGCTCGTTCATCTCCAGCGCCGAGTTCTGGAACGGCTCGATCTTTTACAACGAACACCTGATGCACGCGATGCATGAAGTGCCGCTGTGGGTGAAGCTGAGTGCCACTGCAGTGATGCTGGTGGGCCTGTTTGGTGCCTGGTATGCGTACATTCGCAACCCCGGTTTCCCGGCCAGGGTCGTGGCGCAGATCGATGTCCTCTACCGCTTCGTCTACAACAAGTGGTACTTCGACGAGCTCTACAACTTCCTGTTCGTCCGCCCGGCTTTCTGGATCGGCGACAAGTTCTGGAAGCTCGGCGATATCGGGATCATCGACCGCTTCGGCCCGAACGGCGCGGCCTGGACCGTGCTGCAGGGCACCCGCCTCGCGCAGAAGGTGCAGTCGGGTTACCTCTATTCCTATGCTCTTGTGATGCTGCTGGGCCTGACCGCGGCGATCACCTGGATGATGGTGCGCTAAGATGGCCGATTTCCCCATTCTCTCGGTCATGATGCTGGTGCCGCTGCTGGCGGCAGTGGCCTGTCTGCTGGTCGAGGCGAAGGCCGCTCGCCAGATCGCGCTGCTGGCAACGCTGGTCGATCTGGCGCTCGGCATCGTGCTGTGGGCTAACTACGACGTCGGCGGTTTGCGGTGGCAATTCCAGGAGAATGTCCCGCTGTTTGCCGGCTTCTCGTGGGCGCTGGGCATCGATGGCATCGCGCTGATGCTGATCATGCTGTCGGTCTTCCTGATGCCGATCTGCGTGCTCGCCAGCGCCTCAATCGAAAAGCGCGTCGGCGAATACATGGCCGCCTTCCTGCTGATGGAAACGCTGATGATCGGCGTCTTCGCGGCGCAGGACCTGTTCCTGTTCTACATCATGTTCGAGGCTGGCCTGATCCCGATGTACCTGATCATCGGCATCTGGGGCGGGGCGGACCGTATCTACGCGAGCTACAAGTTCTTCCTCTACACCCTGCTCGGCTCGGTGCTGATGCTGATCGCCATGCTGTGGATGGTGAACGAGGTCGGCGAAACCTACATCCCGACGCTCATGGAATACAACTTCGCGCCAGAGGTGCAGACCTGGCTGTGGCTCGCCTTCTTTGCCAGCTTCGCGGTGAAGATGCCGATGTGGCCGGTTCACACCTGGTTGCCTGATGCCCACGTGCAGGCGCCCACCGCCGGGTCGGTGATCCTGGCCGGCGTGCTGCTGAAGATGGGCGGCTATGGCTTCATCCGCTTCTCGCTACCGATGTTCCCGGAAGCTTCCGCCCAGTTCGCCTGGCTGGTCTTCGCCCTGTCGATGGTGGCGGTGGTCTATACCTCGCTGGTCGCGCTGGTGCAGAACGACATGAAGAAGCTGATCGCCTATTCGTCGGTTGCGCACATGGCGATCGTGACCATCGGCCTCTTCGCCTTCAACCCGCAGGGTCTGGAAGGCGCGATGGTGGTGATGCTCAGCCACGGCCTGGTTTCGGGCGCGCTGTTCCTGTGCGTTGGCGTGATCTACGATCGGCTCCACACGCGCGAGATCGACCGGTACGGCGGCCTCTCGATCAACATGCCCTATTACGCGCTGTTCTTCATGCTGTTCACCATGGCCTCTATTGGACTGCCGGGCACGAGCGGCTTCGTGGGCGAGTTCCTGAGCCTTGCCGGCATCTATCAGGTGTCAAGCTGGGTGGCGCTGGTCTGCACCACCGGGATCATCCTGGGCGCGGCCTATATGCTCTACCTCTATCGCCGCGTGGCCTTTGGCGAGCAGAAGAACGCAGATGCGGCGGCAATGCCCGATCTCAACCGCCGCGAATGGTTCCTGATGGCGCCGATCGCTGCCGTTGTCCTGTGGATGGGGGTCTATCCGGAGAGTTTCCTGGCGCCGATGCGCGCCGATATCGCGGTGCTCGATGCCCGGATCGCGAGGGCCAAGCCGGAAAGCGATGCCCAGCTGACAGCAGGCAAACCCAAGGCCACCACATCTAACGAACATGCCGCGCACGGGGAGGCACACTGATGGATTTCGTCCAGTCTTTCCGCCTCGCTGCGCCTGAGGTGCTGTTCAGCCTGTCCGGGCTGATTCTGCTCCTCGCTTCGGCCTGGACGCGTTCCGATCGCGGCGCGCGCCTTATCACCTGGCTGACGGTGGCCGTGCTGGTCGGCGGCGGAGCAATGATTGCGCCCGCGCTGGCCATGGGCGCTTCGGGCGCCGATACGCTGGCCTTCTCGGCCCTGTTCACCGCTTCGGCCTTCGCCGCCTTTGCCAAGCTGCTGATCATCTTCGCCGCAGCTTCATCGCTGGTAGTGGCTCCGGCCTACTTCCAGCGCCTTGGCGCCTATCGCAACGAGTACCCGGTGCTGGTGCTGTTCGCGGTGCTGGGCATGTGCCTGATGGTCTCGTCGACCAACCTGCTAACGCTCTACATCGGGCTCGAGCTGAACTCGCTCGCCGCCTATGTGCTCGCCGCGTTCCTGCGCAACGATGACCGTTCGGCGGAAGCCGGGCTCAAGTACTTCGTGCTGGGTTCGCTGGCCTCGGGCATCCTGCTGTTCGGTATCAGCCTGACCTACGGTTTTGCCGGCACGATCGCGTTTGACGGTATTGCCGCCGCGCTGACCGGGAAGATCTCGACCGGTGCGGTGTTCGGGCTGGTGTTTGTCTTTGCCGGTCTGGCCTTCAAGATCAGCGCCGTGCCGTTCCACATGTGGACCCCGGACGTTTACGAAGGCTCGCCCACGCCGGTCACCACCTTCTTCGCTTCCGCTCCCAAGGTGGCGGCCCTCGCGCTGACGGTGATCGTCGCGATCGAAGCATTCGGCAACCAGGTTGCCGCCTGGCAGCCGATCGTGATCTTCGCCGCGCTGGCATCGATCGTGATCGGTGCGCTGGGCGCCATCGGGCAGACCAACCTGAAGCGCCTGCTGGCCTATTCATCGATCAACAATGTCGGCTTCCTGCTGATCGGCCTGGCCGCCGCCACGCCGCAGGGCGTTGCCGGAATGCTGGTTTACCTGGCCATCTACACCGCGATGACCATTGGCGGGTTTGTTGCCGTGCTGATGCTCAAGGATGCGGACGGCAATCCGGTTGAGAGCCTGGCCGAAATCGCCGGCCTCTCGCGCCACCGCAAGGTGCTGGCCGCCTGCCTGGCCATGATCATGTTCAGCCTGGCAGGCATCCCGCCGCTCTTCGGGTTCTGGGGCAAGTTCGTGGTGTTCCAGGCCGCGGTCGAAGCCGGGCATATCTGGCTGGCCGCGATCGGGATTGCCGCCAGCGTGATCGGTGCCTTCTACTATCTCAAGGTCGTCAAGGTGATGTACTTTGACGAACCGGCAAACAAGGCTGTCGGGCAGAGCGACTGGATGCATCAGGCGCTGCTCGGACTGTGCGCGGTGGCGATCTCGCCGCTTGGCTATCTGCTGACGAAGCCGCTGGGAGCATTGGCGGCAACGGCAGCGGGCGCGCTGTTCATTCCCTGAAATGCCACAGATCGACGTTTTCGAGGAACTCGCATCGACGAGCACCAAGCTCTTGCGCCGTCTCGCCCGGGGTGAGGCTGTGCAAGAGGGCTACTGGATCGTTGCCGATCGCCAGACCGCCGGCCGGGGTCGCCATGGGCGGTCCTGGTTCGACGGCGCCGGTAACTTCATGGGTTCGACCTATGTTGGCCAGCGCGTCGGTGATCCACCGCTCAGCACGCTGGCGCTGGTCGCCGGGCTGGCTGTGCAGTCGACGATAAGCGAACAACTCGGCGCGGCCCGGCAGGCCTTGTTGAAATGGCCGAACGACGTGCTGGTCGATGGGGCCAAGATCGCCGGGATCCTGCTTGAAGGTGCCCCCGGCGGCGTGGTTGTGGGGATCGGCGTGAACCTGGAGGTTGCGCCAAAGGTGCTCGGCCGGGCGACCACAGCACTGCGCAAGCTTGGCAGCGCGATCAGCCGCAACCAGTTTGCCCAGCTCCTTGCTGACCGGTTTGACCGCGAGGTCGAACGCTGGCGGACTTATGGTCTTGAACCGATCCTGAGCCGCTGGCAGGCCGCAGCCCATCCGGTTGGAACCCCGCTGCGGATCGGTGATCCGGGTGAAACCGCGCTGGAAGGGGCCTTTGCAGGCCTCGGTGCCGACGGTTCGTTGCAACTGCGCTTGGCGGATGGGACGTTGCGTGCCATCCACGCTGGCGAGGTCAATCTCGCAGAGAGGAACTAGGGCCATGCTGCTCGCGATCGATGTCGGCAACACCAACGTGGTCTTTGCCCTGTTCGAGGGGCGGGCGATCAAGCACCGCTGGCGGATCGCCACGGACCCGCGCCGGACCGGCGATGAATACGCTGTGTGGCTGATGCAGCTGCTGCATATCGAGGGGATCGACCGCACGGCAATCAAGCGGATCATCATCTCCACGGTTGTCCCGCGCGCGCTCCACAACCTGGAGGTGCTGGCGGACAAGTACTTCGGAGTGAAGGCTCTGGTCGCCGGCATCGCTCCTGTCGATTATGGCATGGAGATCGACGTTGACGAGCCGCGCTCGCTTGGTGCGGACCGCGCGGTCAACGCAATCGGTGCTCATGCCAAGTACTCTGGCGACCTGATTGTCGTGGATTTCGGGACAGCCACCACCTTTGACGCGATCGATTTCAACGGTGCCTACAAGGGCGGGATCATCGCGCCGGGCATCAACCTTTCGCTCGATGCGCTGGTCGGCAACACCGCAAAGCTGCCCCGCATTGCGATCCGCAGCCCTGACAGCACCAGCGTGATCGGACGCAACACCGAAGACCAGATGCTGATCGGCGTGTTCTGGGGCTATGTCGCGATGATGGAAGGGCTGATCGCCCGGATGCGCGCCCAGATCGGCCGCCCGGCCAAGGTCATCGCCACGGGTGGTTTGGCGATCCTGTTCGATCAGCACACCGAAATCTTCGACGCGGTAGATCCGGACCTCACGCTCGAGGGTATGGCGATCCTGGCCGAGAAGGCCGGATGACCGCCGCCAGGAGCAAATCCGCCGACGAACTGCTGTTCTGCGCGCTCGGTGGTTCCGGCGAGATTGGCATGAACGTCAATCTCTATGGGCATAGCGGCAAGTGGCTGATGGTCGACCTGGGCATGACCTTCGGCGCCAATGAATATCCCGGTACCGAACTGGTTTTTGCCGACCTCGAATTCATCGAGGATCGGCGCAAGGATCTGGTCGGCGTGGTGCTGACCCATGCCCATGAGGATCACATCGGCGCGGTCCCCTATTTCGCCGAGGAGCTTGGCGTACCGCTCTATGCCACGCCTTTTACGGCGCGGCTCGTGGCTGAAAAGCTGGCTGAAGCCGGGTTGACCAATTCGGTCGAACTCAAGGTCATCGACCATCTCGAACGGTTCCAGCTGGGGCCTTTCGGTATCCGCTATGTGCCGCTGGCCCACTCGATTGCCGAGGGCAATGCGCTGGTTATCGAGACCGGGCATGGACGGATCTTCCACACCGGCGACTGGAAGCTGGATGACGAACCGCTGGTTGGTACCCCGGCAACGGCGGCAGAGTTGACTAGCCTTGGCGACGAAGGCGTGCTGGCGCTCGTTTGCGATTCGACCAACGTGTTCAACCCCAACCCGTCCGGGTCGGAGGGAGCCGTGCGGCGCGCGCTGCTGGAGGAAGTGGCGCGGCATCATGGCAAGCGCGTGCTGGTCACAACTTTCGCCTCTAACGTGGCCCGGCTGCAGACGCTGGGTGAAGTGGCGCAGGCTACCCACCGGCGCCTGTGCGTGGCCGGGCGGTCGCTTGAACGGATCATCCGCACCGCCCAGGCCAGCGGCTATCTGAAAGGCCTGCCCGATCTGGTCGATTTCGACACGGCGATGAACCTGCCGCGCGGCGAGGTGCTCATCCTTGCCACCGGCGGGCAGGGGGAGCCGCGCGCGGCGCTGTCCCGCATTGCCGAGGAGAGCCATCCCATTGCGCTCGAAGCGGGTGACGTGGTGCTGTTTTCCAGTCGCCAGATTCCCGGCAACGAGATCGCGATCGGGCGGATCCAGAATCGTCTTGCGGCCCGCGACATCAGCATTGTTACTGATCGGCAGGCCGACATCCACGTTTCCGGTCATCCAGGCCGACCGGAACTAGAGGCGCTATACAGCTGGCTGCGACCGCAAATCCTGGTGCCTGTGCATGGCGAACTGCGCCACATGCGCGAACAGGCCAGGCTTGGCCGCAGCTGCGGGATTGGGCAGACCGTGGTCCAGCAAAACGGCGATCTTGTGCGCCTGGCCCCGGGCAAGCCCGGCAAGATCGGCGAAGTGCGCGCCGGGCGCCTGGTGCTGGACGGAGATGTCCTGATCCCCGCGGATGGCGAGGCAATTGTCATGCGCCGGCGCCTTGCCGCCAATGGTCTGGTCATCGTGGTGCTGGACGGCAAGGGCCGGGTCCACGTGGAAGGTATCGGCTTGCCGCTGGACGAGGATTACAACGATTTCACGGCCGAGGCGCGCGAGGATGTCGCCGCCGCCCTGGCGAGGTTAAAGGGTGGGGCGCGGCATGACCGCGAAGCGATATCGGAAGCGGCGCGCCTGGCTGCCCGGCGGGCTGCCAGCCGCTGGTCGGGCAAGAAGCCCCAGGTGCGCGTAATTCTGCCGGAGCCCTAATGCCATGAAACTGACCTCGATTATTGCGATCTATGCCATGTTCTGGGTGCTGGCCGCCTTTCTGGTGATGCCCTTTGGCATTCGCACCCATCACGACACCGGCGAGGTGAATGTGAAGGGGCAGGCCGAAAGCGCCCCGATCAATTTCCAGCCTCGCAAGGTGGCCTGGCGCGCAACCGTTCTCGCGGCGGTCCTGTTCGGCCTGTATTATGCCAATTACGTCAATGGCTGGATCGGCCCGCAGCAGCTGGACCTGACCCGGACAATCGACAACGCCCCGGTGCTTGAACAGAAGTACTGAAAAGGGCGCGGCTCCGACCGGAACCGCGCCCCCTTCAATTCGGCGCTATCGAGCTGAAGGCTCAGCCGAGGTTGGCGCCAACCATGCAGTAAAGCATCGGCAGCGACAGCAGCAGGTTGGTGCGGCTGGCGGCCAGGGCGCGCGGCGCGGCAGCGGCCTTTTCTTCGGCGCTGGCTTCAACGATGCCAAGGATCTTCTTCTGGGCAGGCCAGATGATGAACCACACGTTGAACGCCATAACGATGGCGAGCCACATGCCGAGACCGATCATGTTGATGCCATCGGCGCCGGTGCCACCGAAGCTGAGCGCCTGCGCGCCATAGCCATTGTGGAAGGCGATGGTCAGGCCGGTCAGCACGGTCAGCAGCGCGGCATAGCGGAAGAAGAAGAACACCTTCGGCGCGATATGGCCGGTGATCGCGCCCTTCTGTTCGGCGGGAATGGCCGGCATGGTCGGCACCTGGACGAAGTTCAGGTAATAGAGCAGGCCGATCCACAGGATGCCGAAGAAGGTATGGAGCCACCGGAACACGTCGTTGGTAACTTCCTTGCCGCCTTCACCCGTCCAGCCGGTGAAAGACATGATCACCGCTATCGCCGCGACCAGGCCGACCGCCAGCACCAGGTGCAGGTTTCCGAAGAACTTGGCCATTTTCGTCCCCTATTCTTGTTGATCTTGCTTGGGCCCGCCAATGGCGGGCAGGCGCGCTTTATCGCCGCTCACGATGGCAAAGTCACACCCTTTTTGCCCGGTCGTCCACTGTCCGGTCGACCGGCAGCGCCTCATTCGTGCGGCGTGTGCTCAAGCACGTCCTTCTTCTCGTCCAGCGCCATGCCGTGGCGCATCAGCATCGGAATCTGCGAGAACGTGAAGAGGAACGTCGCCGGCAGGAAGACCCACAGCTTGGCCGCAATCCAGTCACCGAACGACAGCCAGTGCCGCAGTCCCTCGTTGACCGCGGCCAGCACCAGGAAGAACACCCCCCAGTTGCGCGACAGCTTCATCCAGCCTTCATCGCTCAATCCCTCGAAGGCAGTCTCCAGCAAGACCTTGAGCAACGCCTTGCCGCGCCACACTCCGATCAGCAGGATCACGCCGAACATCAGGTAGATCGCGGTCGGCTTGACCTGGATCCAGATCGGATCGTGTAGCAGCACCGTCAGGCCGCCAAAGCCGACGATCAGCAGCGTGGAAAGCCACAGCATCGGCGAAATGTGACCCAGTTTCCATTTCGACACGACCAGCGCGATCACTGCCGCAACCATGAAGCTCACCGTACCGCTGATCACGGCGAGCACTTCGGCGACGCTGTTGCCGCGATCGGCGGGGGAATAGTACTTGTAGACCGCGAAGAACACGATCACCGGGCCATAATCGACCAGGATGTTTAGCCAGCCCGATTTGGGCTTTTCGGTCTTGGGCGTATCGGCCATCAGGCAACTCCCGCAATCACGCGTGCAACCAGGTCGGGATCGAACGGGCGCAGATCATCCAGCCGTTCGCCCACGCCGATGGCATGGATTGGCAGACCATATTGCTCGGCCGCTGCCACCAGCACGCCACCCCGGGCAGTGCCATCCAGCTTGGTCATGATCAGCCCGGTCACACCGGCCACTTCCTTGAAAATCTCGATCTGCTGCAGGGCATTCTGGCCATTGGTGGCATCGAGCACCAGCACGACATCGTGCGGGGCCTCGGGATTGAGGCGGCCAAGCACGCGGCGGATCTTCGCCAGTTCGTCCATCAGCTCGCGCTTGTTCTGCAGGCGGCCAGCCGTGTCGACAATCAGCGCGTCGATCCCCTGATCGGTCGCGGCCTTGACCGCGTCGAACACGATGCTGGCGGGATCGCCGCCTTCCGGGCCGGTCACGATCGGCACGCCTACCCGGTCGGCCCAGACTTTCAGCTGGCCAATGGCTGCCGCGCGAAAGGTATCGCCGGCCGCCAGCATCACGCCATAATCCAGTTCCTGAAAATAGTGCGCCAGTTTGGCGATCGTCGTCGTCTTGCCCGATCCGTTGACGCCAATCACCAGGATGACTTGCGGGCGCGGGAAGGCAACGATGTCGATCGGCTTGGCGACCGGGCGGAGGATCTTCGCGATCTCCTCGGCCACGGCGGACTTGATCGCGGCCTCGTCTGCTCCGCGCTCGAACCGTTCGTCGGCCAGACGGGTGCGGATCTTTGCGGCAACCCTGGGGCCCAGATCCGACAGGATCAGGGCATCCTCGATCTCGTCCAGCTGGTCCTCGTCAAGCCGGGTCTTGCTGACGATCCCGGCAAGGTTTTCACCGAGCCGCTCGGACGTCTTGCGCAGGCCGCCGAAGACCCGGTCGGTCCAGCTCGTTCCTTCACTCATGCCAGCATGCCTTCGATAATGCGCGTGGGGGTTACGGTCACGATTGTTCCTGCCTGCGTGCCAGGGGGCAGCTGCACCCGGGCGAAGCTGGGCGCATGGCCTGTCCCGTCGCGTTCGGCAAGTACCTCGAGTGGCTGGCCGATCTGCCCGGACAGCCAGGCCTGCCGGGTAGCCGCGACCGCGCCGCGCAGTTCCGCCGCCCGAGTGCGGATCTCGCTATGGGAGCACTGCGGCATCCGCGCCGCCGGCGTGCCTGGGCGGGGAGAATAGGGAAAGACATGACCGTGGACGATGCCCAGCTCCGCGACGATCGACAGGTTGTCATGATGGGCCGCGATGTCCTCGGTCGGAAACCCGGCGATCAGGTCGGCCCCGACCGCAATTTCCGGACGGCGGGCCTTGAGCCAGCTGACCAGTTCCACCGCATCGCGGCGCAGGTGCCGGCGCTTCATCCGCTTCAGGATCAGGTCATTGCCGTGCTGGAGCGAAAGATGCAGGTGCGGCATCACCCGGGCCTCGCCAGCCAGCAGTTCGCGCAGGAGCGGGTCGATCTCCACGCCGTCGAGCGAGGACAGCCGCAGCCGGGGCAGGTGCGGATGAGCATCGAGGATCGCTGCGACGAGCGTGCCGAGACCCGGCGTGCCAGGCAAATCCTGTCCCCACGAGGTCAGGTCCACCCCGGTCAGCACCACCTCGCGCACGCCATGAACCTGGTGCCGGTCAACTTCAGCCAGCACTTGCGCCACTGACAAGGACCGGCTGGGCCCGCGTCCTTGCGGGATGACGCAGAAGGTGCAGGCATGATCGCAGCCATTCTGTACCGCGATGAAGGCGCGCGTATGGGCCGCGTGCGGCGTGCGCGCTGCCGGAGCAACGTTCCACGCTCTGCGGATCGAGCTTGGCGGCATTGGCCACCAGGCCGTCGACCTCGGGCATGGCGCCCAGTGCCGCGCGCTCCACTTCGGCGGCGCAACCGGTCACCAGCAAGCGTGCCGCAGGATTGGCGCGGCGAGCGCGGCGGATCGCCTGGCGGGTCTGGCGCACGGCCTCCGCGGTCACGGCGCAGCTGTTGATCACGACTGTGTCATCGGCCGTGGCCAGCAGCGCGCGCAGTTCCTCGCTTTCGGACAGGTTCAGGCGGCATCCCAGCGAAATCACCTCGGCCGGCATGTCAGGCTCCGAAGTCGGCCGGATCGAAGCTGCCCCGGAAGCTTTCGGTCGCGGGACCGGTCATGATGATGCGATTGTCCGCCCCCCAGGCAATCGACAGGAGGCCGCCGGGCAGGTTGACGCGAACCGCGCCGCGCCGGACCAGGCCGCGCCGCATGGCTGCCACGGCGGTGGCACAGGCGCCAGTGCCGCAAGCACGGGTTTCCCCCACGCCGCGTTCCCACACGCGCAACCGGATCTCGTCCGGTGCCAGGACCGTGGCGACATTGACATTCACCCGCTGCGGGAACAGCGGATCATGCTCGATCAGCGGTCCCAGCTGCTCCAGCGCGATCGCGTTGTTATCGGGCACGAAGAACACCGCGTGCGGGTTTCCGACATTCACCGCCGCCGGATTTTCAAGCTCGTTCCACCCGACCGGCATGGTCAGCGTGTCGAGCGGATAGGCGAGGGGGATGGCATCCCAGCCAAAGCGCGGCTCCCCCATGTCGACCGCAACGCCATCGGCTCCGGGATCGGTGGCAATGACGCCGCCAAGCGTTTCGATGGTGCCTGGCTCCCCGAGCAATAGCCCCACGGCGCGGGAGGCATTGCCGCAAGCCTCGACCTCACCCCCGTCGGCGTTGAAGATGCGCATCCGCACGGTGGCGCGGGAGGATGGCTCAAGCACGATCAACTGGTCACAGCCAATGCCGGTCTTGCGATCGGCAATGGCCGCGGCAAGACGCGCGGTCATTTCGGGCAGGGGGGCCTCGCGAGCGTCCAGCACCACGAAATCGTTGCCCAGGCCATGCATCTTGATGAACGGAACACGCATTACCCGCGCGTCTATGCGTTGCGGCGCGGCCCGTCCAGCCTTCAGCCGTTACTGGCGCGGCGATCCGGTATATCCGTCACCTCGCGAGGCTCCGCAAGGTCCGGTGTCTCGAGCAGCAGGTGAAGCTGCCCGAGTTCTGCCGTGATAGCCGCGGCATCCGCCGGGCGGCCATAGTGATAGCCCTGCGCCTTCAGGCCATTGAAGCGTTGCAGGGCCTGCAGCACTTCCTCGTTCTCGACGCCCTCGGCCGTAACCGGCAGACCCAGACCCTGGCCGAGCGATACGATCGACTGGACGATCGTCGCGCTCTCCTCGTTCTCGGGCAGCGAGGTCACGAAGCTGCGGTCGATCTTGATCCGGTCGAACGGCAGGCTGCGCAGCTGCGACAGGGAACTGTAACCCGTGCCGAAATCGTCGAGACTGATCCGCACCCCCTGGTTCTTCAGGCTGGTGATCATCGAGCGGACGAGACCAATGTTCTCGTGCAGGCTGCTTTCGGTGATTTCCACTTCAAGGCGCGCGGGGGGGAAGTTCACCTCGACCAGCAGCTTCAACAGTCGCTGGGCGAACCACGGGTCGCGCAACTGGTAGGGGGAGATGTTGATCGCCAGGGTCAGGTGCGGGGCCCAGGCCTTGGCATCGCGCAAGGCCTGGCGGATCACGCATTCAGAAAGGTCGATGATCGCGCCGATCTCCTCGGCGACGGGAATGAACAGATCCGGGCCAACCAGCCCCAGCTTTGGTGAATTCCAGCGGGCCAGCATCTCGAAACCGACCAGTTCGCCGGTCTCCAGATCCACCTGCTTTTCGTAGAACGGTACGAATTCGCCCGCCGCTATCCCGCGACGAATTCCCGATTCCAGCTCGCTGCGGAACCGAAGCTCGTTTTCCATGACCGGTTCGAACCAGGCCACGGCATTGCGGCCCGCCCGCTTGGCCGAGAACATCGCGATATCGGCCATGTGCAGCAACTTGGTGCTGTCCACCCCGTCACTGTCGCTGCGGGCGAGGCCGGTCGAAACAGTGGTCTCGAACTCGCTCCCCTGGAACTCTACCGGCAAGCGCAGGGTCGCCACAGTCTGATGGACCAGCTGTTCGAGTTCTTCGGCGTGGGCCGGGTCAAAGGGAATGACGCAGGCAAACTCATCGCCGCCCATCCGCGCGATCAGCGCATCGGACGGCAGGCCCGCCCGGAGGCGTTCGGCGGTGGTTCGCAGCAGGGTATCACCGCCCAGATGGCTGTGGACGTCGTTGATGCGCTTGAAGTTGTCGAGGTCCAGCATGGCCACCGCAATGGCCTTGCCGCGCGGGGCCAGCTGCGCGAGGAGGTCAGCCATCGCCTGGCCGATACTGCGGCGGTTGAGGCATCCTGTGAGCGGGTCCGTCGCCGCCAGCAGGCGCGATTGCTCTTCCGCGCGGCGGCGCTCCTCGACCTCGCGGGTCAACTCGCGATAGCGGCGCCAGCCGAAGATCACGAGCGCAACGTTGAGCAGGAGTGCGCTGGTCAGCGTGCGATCGGGCCCAGCCCCATGGCCGCTGAGGGCGGCGACAACCCGCGGCAGCACTGTTCCGCCGGTGCCCACGAACATCAGGATCGCGGCTGCGGCAATACCGAGCGCGACGACGTCGCGCCTGGCTTGTTGCAATTCGCCCTGATGGTCAGCCATGCTGTTCCCTGTCGCAATCCAGCGGCTTGCTGGATCGCACAAGGGGCTGAACAAGCGGTTAATTTCTGGTTGCTACTTCTTCAGTCCAATCTCGCGCAGGCGCTGCTGCAGGAACTCGTCAGCCGTGATTGAGACCGGATAGCGATCGGGATTTTCCGCAGTGATGCACTGCGGCAGCGTCTTGATCGGCCAGTCGCTGCGCAGATGCAGGAAGAATGGCATCGAATAGCGGCTGAAGGCTGCCCGGCGGGGATCGGGATTGCGAACGCGGTGGATCGTGGACGGCAGGAAATGGTTGGTCAGACGCTCAAGCATGTCGCCGACATTGATCACCAGGGCCCCCTCGGGCGGGTTTGCCGGGATCCACTCCCGCCCCTGGAACAGCAGTTCGAGGCCCGCTTCCTCGGCCCCGAGCAAGAGGGTGATCAGATTGATGTCGCCATGGGCGCCGGCGCGGATGGCTTCGCCTTCAAGGTTTTCGATCGGCGGGTAGTGCAACAGGCGCATCACCGAATTGCCGTCCTCGATCGCGGGATCGAACCAGTGCTCGTCAAGCCCGAGGTAGACGGCAATGCGCGACAGGATCGTTGCGCCGGTCTTGTCGAACTGGCGATAGAGCTCGGTAAACACGTCTTGGAAGCCTTCCGGCCGGGTCGGCCAGACGTTTGGCGGCATCGATGCGTCCGCGAGCGGGCTGCCCTCGGGCAGGTCGCGGCCGATGTGCCAGAACTCCTTGAGATCGTGATGCTTGGCGTCCTTCGCGATCTCGACACCAAACGGTGTGTAACCCCGCGCGCCGCCGATCGCGGGATCATGATAGGCGCGCTTTTCAGCCTCGGGCAGGGCGAAGAACGCTTCTGACAGCTTCCAGGCGCGGTCGATCAGGTCCCGATCGATGTCGAAATCCTTGACCAGGGCGAAGCCGAAGGTGCGGAAGCTTTCGCCGATTGCCTGCGAGAATGCTGCGGGCTCGTCAGCAAGCGAGAGCACGGGCAGCGAAGTAAGTTCCATCGGTAGACGATCCTGCAATGATGTGGTTATGGGCGCGGCCATAGACGCTTTTTGCGGAGCTCGCATGACCAAAATCAAATCCTACTGGCTGATGAAATCGGAACCCGATGTGTACAGCTGGGACGATCTGGTGGCCGAAGGTGAGGGTACCTGGGACGGAGTGCGTAATTACACCGCCCGCAACAACATGCGCGCGATGCAACCGGGCGATCAGGTGTTCTTCTATCACTCCAATATTGGCGTTGAAATCGTTGGAATTGCCGAGATAACGGTATCCAACATCCCTGACCCGACCGATGAAACCGGGCGCTGGTCCGCCGTCAAGCTCAAACCGGTGCGCAAGCTGGCCCGGGCGGTCACGCTGAAGGAGATCAAGGCCGATCCTGCCCTGGCCGACATGGATCTGCTGACCAAGTTCCGCCTTTCGGTTTCGGCGGTGAAGCCGTCCGAATGGGATCACATCGTCAAGCTGGCCGGCGGCTGATCACTTCCCCGCGCGCGCGCGCAGACCGGAGACGGAGGCGCCCCCGGCGCTGAGCTGCTCGACATCGATCACCAGGTGGAGCAGGCGCACGCCCTTGCGCGATCTGGCGTCGGCCAGGGCGGCAGTGAACTGCTCGGTCGTCTCCACCCGCTCCGCCCAGCCGCCAAAGGCGCGGGCGAGGGCGGCAAAGTCCGGATTGTGGAGTGTGGTGCCGGAAACCCGGGCCGGAAACTCGCGCTCCTGGTGCATCCGGATCGTACCATAGGCGCCGTTATCCACCAGCACGACCAGCATGTCACAGCCATACTGGACAGCGGTGGCCAGTTCCTGGCCGTTCATCAGGAAGTCGCCATCGCCGGCGAGCGCGATCACGGTGCGATCGGGATAACGCCGGGCTGCCGCGACCGCCGCCGGAACGCCATACCCCATCGCCCCGGCGGTTGGCGCCAGCTGGGTCGGGAAGCCATTGTAATGCCAGTAACGGTGCCACCAGCCGGAGAAGTTGCCGGCTCCGTTGCAGATGATGGCATCGTCGGGCAGCGCCGCGCGCATCGCGGCCACTACCTGTCCCATGTCGAGCACATGGCCGTTGGGCTTGGGATCGGACCAGTCAAGCCAGTCGGCATGAGCTTCGGCCCCGGAATCGAAGGGCACTATGTCATCGTCCCACAGGTCCGCCGCCTCGGCGAACTCGGCCATGTCGGCACAGATGGCAAGGTCAGGGCGATAGACCCGGCCAAGTTCCTCCGGGTCAGGGTGGATGTGAACCAGTGTCTGGCCGGGATGATCGGGCGTGATCAGGGTGTAGCTGTCCGTCGTCGCCTCGCCCAGCCGCGCCCCTACCACCAGCACGAGGTCGGCGTTCTTGATCCGGTCGACCAGTTTGGGATTGGGGCCGTAACCAAGGTTGCCGGCCCACACCGGACTTGAGTTGGGCACGGCATCCTGCCGCCGGAAGGCGCCTGCAACGGGCAGGCCGATCCGTTCCGCGAAGCTGGTGAAATGCTCACGAGCCTTGGCGTGCCAGCCGGCCCCGCCGACGATGGCAACGGGTGCACAGGCATCCTCGAGCAGGCGCATCAAGGTACCCATCGCATCGGGGCAGACGGCCTGGGCGGGTCGCGCCACGACCGGGCGCGGAGGCCGGGCAGCCACTTGCTCAAGCAACATGTCTTCGGGCAGGGCGATGACTACCGGCCCGGGGCGACCGGCTATGGCCGTGGCCCAGGCGCGGGCGATATACTCGGGAATCCGGCGCGGATCGTCGATCCGCAGCACCAGCTTGGCCAGCGGCGCGAACATGGTCGCGAAGTCGACTTCCTGAAAGCCTTCGCGATCGCGCATCCCGCGGTCGACGTCGCCGATGAACAGCAGCATCGGTTGCGAGTCCTGGAAGGCCACGTGCGCCCCGATACTGGCGTTGGTCGCACCCGGGCCGCGGGTGACGAAGCAAACCCCGGGCCGACCGGTCAGCGTCCCGTCTGCGCAGGCCATGAACGCCGCGCCACCTTCCTGGCGACAGATCACCGTCTCGATCTCGGGCGAATCGTGGAGCGCGTCGAGTACGGCCAGAAAGCTCTCGCCCGGTACGGTAAAAATCCGATCGCAGCCTTGCGCGATCAGGCAATCGACGAGCAGCCGCCCGCCAGTGACTGTGGAATTCTCGCTCATGACGGGGCTTTAGCGCCAAGGGGGCGCGGCGGCAACGCGCCGCCCCGCGTTCATGCCCGGTTTGGTTACTGTCCCGCTTTGGGAAACTGGCCGTTAACCGCAATTTTGCGGCTGGTTCGATGGTGAAGGAAGTCTTAACGCCGTCGCATGAGAAGAGCACTTGTCCTGACCGATGAATCCGCCCGGCATCCGTTTCGCGCCTCGTTGCCACCCCATGTGCGCAAGGGGATCGAGCCGAGGCCGGCCCGGGTCCGTTCGCCGTTCACGATGCAGGACCTGCGCGATTTCCTCCTGGCCTATTGCGCCTGCTTCCTCGCGGTCAGCACGTTTTTGCTCTGATGCAGGGCCCGGGGCCTATCGTATCAGCGCGGCTTCCTCGGCCGCGACCAGCAAGCGCCCCAGCCAGGCCGACACCAGGCACATGGCCGCGCCCAGCAGCAACTGATCGTTCATCGGCAGGCCGGCCGCGCTCATCCCCAGGGCGATCACCGAACCCAGCACCATCGCGCCGGAATTGACGATGTTGTTGGCGGCAATGGTTCGCGCGGTCTCGGTGCGGTCCACGAAGGTGGTGAGGAAGGCGTAAAGCGGCACCACGAACATCCCGCCAGCAACCGAAATACCCAGCAGGCTCAGCAGCAGGGGAATGGCCAGGGGTTCGGCCAGGAAGGTCGGGACATTGAGCAAGCCGTCCTCGGGATGAGCATACCACGCGTTGCAGACCCACCAGAAGCCGATCACGAACAGGCCCATAACGATCACCGAGGCAGGCGAATAGCGCGCAGACACGGTGCCGCGCAGCAGCTTGTTGACCGAGACCGAGCCAATCGCCACCCCGATCGAGAAGATCACAAGGAACAGGCTGGCCACCTCCTTCGAGGCGGACAGCACGTTCTTCGCCAGCGGCGGGAACTGGATGAACAGCACCGCGCCGATCGTCCAGAAGAAGCTGATCGCCATGATTGCGAGGAACACGCGCCGGTCGCGCATGGTGTGACGGATCAGGTTGACCGAGGAACGCCAGATGTGAAGATCGAGTGGCTGCGGCTCGCCCTGCGGCGGGGCCGCCGGAACATAATGCGACGTCACATAGCCGATCAGCGCCGTGATCACGACACCGATGGCTGCCCATTCGACCGGTATCCAGCCCGCCAGGATCGTGCCCGACAGGATCGCGATATAGGTGCCCGCCTCGACCAGGCCGGTGCCGGCCAGAACTTCGTCCTCGCGCAGGTGCTGCGGGAGGATGGCATACTTGATCGGCCCGAAGAAAGTCGAATGGACCCCCATCGCCAGCAGTGCGAGCAGCATCAGCGGAACGGTGAATTCGTGGCCGATCACCCCCTGCCAGGCCAGCAGGAGCCCGGCTCCGCCAACCAGCATGATGCCGATTTCCGATGCCTTGACGATCCGGATGATCCGCGCCTTGTCGCGCATGTCGGCCAGCTGGCCGGCCAGGGCTGAGAGCAGGAAGAAGGGCAGGATGAACAGGCCCGAGGCAACCGCGCTGAACAACCCCTCGGCCGCTTCCGAGCTGTAGACGCTGTAGACCACGAAAAACACCATCGCGTTGCGATAGAGGTTGTCATTGAACGCGTTGAGCAGCTGGGTGACGAACAGCGGCAGGAAACGGCGGCTGCGAATCAGATGGGTCGAAGTGGTCATGCGGCCCTTGCAGATTGCCCCCGCAACGCCTCTAGCGCGACTTGCGCTGCGGACAAGCCTGCATCTGGCCTTTTGCACGACAAGCGGTGCGGCTATGCCGATGACAAGATGTGGACCCTGCCGAACATCCTCACCCTCTCGCGGATCCTGGCGCTGCCATTGCTGGCGTTTCTGCTGTGGTGGCCGGATTGGCAGCTCGGCTATGGCCTCGCCTTCGGGCTCTACTGCCTGATGGGCTTTACCGACTATTTCGATGGCTACCTGGCCCGCACGAGCGGCGCTGTATCGAAGCTGGGACAGTTCCTCGATCCCATCGCCGACAAGATCATGGTGGCGACGGTGATTCTCACGCTGACCGCCCAGGGCATCCTGCGCGGGCCCTATGTCGGCGACATGCACGTGATCGCCGGGCTGGTGATCCTGATCCGCGAGATTGCGGTTTCCGGCCTGCGCGAGTTTCTCGGCGGCCTGCAGGTCTCGGTGCCGGTCAGTCGCCTCGCCAAGTGGAAGACCACGTTTCAGCTGGTCTGCCTGGGTGCGCTGATCCTGGGCGTGGCGCTGCCGGGGTGGACAATGGCGGTGTCCGGGCTGGTCATCAACGTGCCGCACACTGTGGGCCTGACCACGCTATGGGCCGCCGCGGCGCTCACGGTGATTACCGGCTGGGATTACCTGAGGGTGGGCCTCAAGCACATGGACTGAGTTACCCGGCGCGCAGTTCCTCGGCCAGCAGGCGGAACTCTTCGGCGCGCGGACTGTTCTTGCGCCAGACGAGCGCGATTTCGCGGTTGGCGCTGTCGCTGCGCAGCGGCCGGGCGATCACCTCGGTCCCGTTGAGGATCCCGGCATCGAGCGCCATTTCGGGCAGCATGGTCAGGCCAAGACCATTGTCGACCATCTGTACCAGGGTGTGCAGCGAGGTACCGATCATGGTGGCCGAAGCGCGCAGTTCCGGGCGGTTGCAGGCGGCGAGGGCATGCTCCTTGAGGCAATGCCCGTCCTCCAGCAACAGCAGCCTGTGCTCATCGATCAGGTCTGCGGTAATCTCCAGCGGCGGATCGCGCGGATCATCCTTGGGGAAGGCGACATAGAGCGCATCAAGCTCGATGATCTCCTTTTCCACCTCGCCGGTGGGATAGGGCAGGGCCAGCAGCACACAGTCCGACCGACCATGATGCAGGCTCTCGATTGCCGCCTGGCTGGTTTCCTCGCGCAGATAGAGCTTCAGTTGCGGCCGTTCGCGGCGCAGCCGGGGCAGCATCCGGGGCAGCAGGAAGGGCGCGATCGTGGGAATCACGCTCATCCGCACTTCGCCAGACAGGGGCTGTCCGGCGCTCTGCACCATGTCGGACAGTTCCTCCGCCTCGCGCAGCAGACGGTGCGCCTTGGCCACCACGGCATTGCCAAGAGGCGTAAATCGCACCGCGCGCTTGGTCCGTTCGACCAGCACCACGCCAAGCAGCGTTTCCAGATCGCGCAGACCAGCGGAAAGCGTCGATTGCGAGACGAAGCAGGCATCGGCTGCCCGGCCGAAATGGCCATGCTCGTGCAGGGCAACGAGGTATTGCAGCTGCTTGAGCGTGGGCAGGTAGGTCGTCATTCGGCGGCCTCTGCCTTGGGTGGCGAATTCCCGATCTCGTCGATGTGCGCCATCTTGAGCCGGCCCTTCACGACCGCGAAGGCCAGCTTGCCTTCCACCAGCTCAAGCGCATCGCGGCCGAACTGTTCGTACCGCCAGCCTTCGAGCAGAGGCAGCTCACGCACCCCCGCGGCCAGCAGTTCAAGGTCCTCGCTCCGGGCCAGGAGCCGCGCGGCGACGTCGATCTCGCGGCTGCGGATCTTGAGCAGGAGCTTGAGCAGGTCGGCCACCAGCGCGCCCTCCTTGCCCAGAGGAGCGCCGCGCGGTGTGCGGGGCGGCAATTCATCCTCGCCCAAGGGCTTGGCCGCTTCCAGCGTTGCCATCATCCGCTTGCCGATTTCGTTATCCTTCCAGCCGGCTGAAAGCCCGCGCACCTTGGCCAGGTCGGCCTGGGTCTTCGGCGGGTGGCTGGCAATGTCGGCCAGTGTTTCGTCCCGCGCGATCCGCCCCCGCGGAATGTTCTTGTCCTGCGCCTCGTACTCCCGCCAGGCGGCCAGGGCCTTGAGCCGCCCCAGCATGGCCGGATTGCGGCCAGCGGCCTTGATCCGCAGCCAGGCGATCGAGGGATCGTTGCGGTAATTGGCCGGATCGGCCAGCTTTTCCATCTCGATATCGAGCCAGGCCCCGCGCCCGGTCTTGATCAGGCGCTTGAGGATCTTGGGGAAAATCTCGGCCAGGTGGGTCACGTCACCGATGGCATATTCGATCTGCCGCTCGGTCAGCGGGCGGCGCGACCAGTCGGTAAAGCGCGCGCCCTTATCGATTTGCAGACCCAGCCAGCTCTCGACCAGGTTCGAATAGCCGATCTGCTCGCTCTGGCTGATCGCCATCATCGCGATCTGGGTATCGAAAATCGGGTGTGGGGTCTTGCCGGTCAGGTTGTAGATGATTTCCACGTCCTGCCCGCCGGCATGGAACACCTTCAGCACCTCCTCGTTATCGACCAGCAGGTCGAGCAGCGGGGAGAGATCGAGGTCCTTGGCCAGCGGATCGATCGCCGCCGCCTCGTTCGTATCGGCGATCTGGATCAGGCAGAGTTCCGGCCAATAGGTGTTCTCGCGCATGAACTCGGTGTCCACGCAGATGAATTCCGCCTTGGCGAGTCGGGCACACAGCGAGGCCAGCGTGGCACTATCGGAGATCAGGGGGTGTATCTTCATGCGTCTTTTCTGTAGTTGGGCCCGTGCGAGCCCGCGGCTTGACAAATGCGCGGGCTTCGCCTGTTAGCCCGCGCTTTCGCCACTGCATCATTGCAGGCCGATTGGAAAGAGTTTCGATGCATCTTTATCGTTCGCACACCTGCGGCGCGCTGCGCGCCGGCGATGTAGGCCAGACCATCCGCCTGTCGGGCTGGGTTCACCGCAAGCGCGATCACGGCGGCGTCCTGTTCGTCGACCTGCGCGACCATTACGGGATGACCCAGATCGTCGCCGATGCCGACAGCCCGGCCCTGCCGATCCTTGAAGGCCTGCGGGTGGAATCGGTCGTGACGATCGATGGCGAGGTCAAGGTCCGCAGTGCAGGAACGGTAAACCCGAACTTGTCTACCGGGGAGATCGAGGTCTTTGCCCGCGGGGCGACCGTGCTGAGCCGGGCCGAGGAATTGCCGCTGCCGGTGGCGGGTGAGCAGGAATATCCCGAGGATATCCGCCTGCGCTACCGCTTCCTCGACCTGCGGCGCGAGACGCTGCACGCCAACATCATGACGCGCACGGCAATCATCCGCGAAACGCGCCGCCGGATGGAAGACATCGGCTTTACCGAGTTTTCCACCCCGATCCTGACCGCCTCCAGCCCGGAAGGCGCGCGCGACTTCCTGGTGCCGAGCCGCATTCACACCGGCAAGTTCTTTGCGCTGCCGCAGGCGCCGCAGCAGTACAAGCAGCTGCTGATGGTGGCCGGGTTCGATCGCTATTTCCAGATCGCGCCCTGCTTCCGCGATGAAGACCCGCGCGCTGATCGCCTGCCGGGCGAGTTCTACCAGCTTGACCTGGAAATGAGCTTCGTCACCCAGGAAGAGGTCTGGGAAACGATGGAGCCGGTCATGGCCGGGATCTTCGAAACCTTTGCCAATGGCAAGGCGGTGACCCCGGCCGGCCAGTTTCCGCGCATCCCCTATGCCCAGGCGATGCTCGACTACGGCACCGACAAGCCGGACCTGCGCAACCCGCTGATCATCCGCGACGTGACCAGCGAATTCACCGCTTCGGGCTTTGGCCTGTTCGAGAAGATCGTCGGTTCCGGCGGGGTGGTCCGCCTGATCCCGGCGCCGGAAACCGCCGGCCTCAGCCGCAAGTTCTTCGACGACATGAACGAGTGGGCGCGCGGCGAGGGCTATGCCGGGCTTGGCTATGCCACCCGCAAGGATGGTGTCTTCGGTGGCCCGATCGCCAAGAACCACGGCGAGGACAAGATGGCCGCGCTGTGGGACGCGCTGGGCCTTGGCCCCAATGACGGCGCGTTCTTCGCCGCCGGCAAGGAAGACCAGGCCGCCAAGCTGGCCGGTGCGGCGCGCAGCCGCGTGGGCGAGCAGCTTGACCTGATCGAGAAGGACGCCTTCCGCTTCTGCTGGATCATCGACTTCCCGTTCTATGAATGGGACGAGGACGAGAAGAAGCTCGATTTCGCGCACAACCCGTTCTCGATGCCGCAAGGTGGCCTCGAAGCGCTGCAAACCCAGGACCCGCTGACCATCAAGGCGTACCAGTACGACATGGTCTGCAATGGCTATGAACTGGCCTCGGGCTCGATCCGCAACCAGCATCCGGACCTGATGGTCAAGGCCTTCGAACTGGTCGGCCTGTCCAAGGCCGATGTCGAGGCGCGCTTTGGCGGCATGTACCGCGCGTTCCAGTATGGCGCCCCCCCGCATGGCGGGATGGCCGCCGGGGTCGACCGCATGGTCATGCTGCTGTGCGGCGTGCAGAACCTGCGCGAGATCACGCTGTTCCCGATGAACCAGCGCGCGGAAGACCTGCTGATGGGGGCGCCTTCGCCAGCCGAACCCAGGCAGCTGCGCGAACTCAATCTGCGGATCGTCGAGCCGCCCAAGGCGTAAACGGCGCGTTCAGCTTGCGTTGGGCACCCACGTTGCGGCAATCAATGGCGTAACGACGAAGGGGGAAGCCGATGCGAATCAAGGGCTTGGTGCTGGCGCTGCTGGTCTGCGGAACAGCCGTGCAGGCGGAAACGCTGCGGGTGGACAATTACACCCCGGCCCGGTCCGACGCGCTGGTCGTGCTGCGTGACATCCAGGTCGATGCACTGGGCGGCAATGTCGGGCCAGCCATGTCGGTACAGATCGAAGACCGGCTGCGGGCCCTCGATTACGGTCAGGGACCCTGGTTCCGCGTGGTTCCGGCCTCGCTCGGTGCCGGCGGGGATGCGGTTTTCCGCGGTACCGCCGACATCGATGTGGAGCGGTTCGAGACCTCCGAAACGCGCGAGCGGTGCGTCAAGGATGCCCAGAACAAGTGCACCGAGCAGAGAGAAAAGTACCAGGTCAGCTGCATCCGGCGCGAGTTTTCGCTCGAGACCAACCTGCGCCTGATCGGACGGAATGGAACGCTGCTATGGTCCGATGACAGCAGCGAACCCCATACGGAGAATCGGTGCAGCGACCAGTCTGGCTATTCACGCGGCCCGCGCGAAATCGAGCGGCTGCTGATCGGACGGGTAGTGGCGCGGATCGAAGCCGACATGGTCCCGCGCCGGGCGGTGACCGATGTTCGGGTCGACGAGAATCGGCGCGCCCTGGCAAAGGACGATGCGGAGCGGTTCAAGCTCGCCGTTCGACAGGTCCGCGATGGCCAGCCGAACGAGGCCTGCGCCCTGTGGACCCAGCTCGGCGAGCGCTATCCGGCGCACCAGCCAACCCGCTTCAATCTTGGCCTTTGCGCCGAATTCATCGGCAAGACGGCCGATGCCCGCGCGCGGTACCTTGAAGTTCTGAAGCTCAATCCGGGACATTCCGCCGCTGCCGCCGGGATCGGGCGGCTCAACCGCCGCGAACTGGCGTTGAAGCAATTGGAAATGCGCGATGCCAGCTGAGCATCTTATCCGGCAACCGTGTCTGAATATGTATGAGCCAGTGCGCTTTCCTTGCACCCCCTTGCCAGCCGCCCCGCCGTTCTCTAGGGCGGGGTCCAACGAAGTTTCATCTGCCGTTCACGAAGGGGTAAATCCATGAGCGACACCGCCGACCGGGTTAAGAAGATTGTCGTCGAGCACCTCGGCGTCGAAGCCGAAAAGGTTACTGAAGACGCGAGCTTCATCGATGACCTGGGCGCTGACAGCCTCGACATTGTCGAGCTGGTCATGGCGTTCGAAGAGGAATTCGGCGTCGAGATCCCGGACGATGCGGCTGAGAAGATCAGCACCGTTTCGGACGCGATCAAGTACATCGACGAGAACAAGGGCTGACAAGTCCTTATCCGCTGCGGCCCCAAGCCTGTCTGGGGGTTGAAACGCGGAAATCGAGCTACGAAATCTGACAGGCTCAGCCCCGGCAAGGGTCTGGGCCTGTCGCATATCCGGAGAAGTGCATGCGCCGTGTTGTGGTTACCGGTCTGGGCCTCGTGACCCCGCTGGGCGGGAACGTGGAAACCACGTGGGCCAACCTGATCGCCAGCAAGTCCGGCGCGGGTCCGATCACCCGCTTCGATGCGAGCAACCAGAAATGCACGATCGCGTGCGAAGTGAAGCCGGCCGATCACCCGTGGGGCTTTGATCCCAATGTCCGCGTCGATCACAAGATCCAGCGCCAGGTCGATCCGTTCATCATCTACGGCCTCGATGCCGCCGGTCAGGCGCTTGAAGACGCCGGTCTGACCGAGATGGATGACGATCTCAAGCTGCGCACCGGTTGCTCGATCGGCGCCGGGATCGGCGGTCTGCCGGGGATCGAGATCGAATCGATCGTCCTGCACGAAAAGGGCCCTTCGCGGGTCAGCCCGCACTTCGTTCATGGCCGGATCATCAACCTGATCTCGGGCCAGGTCTCGATCAAGTATGGCCTGATGGGCCCGAATCACGCAGTGGTCACTGCCTGTTCGACCGGCGCCCATTCGATTGGCGATGCTGCCCGCATGATCAAGGACGGCGATGCCGACATCATGCTGGCCGGCGGCGCTGAGGGCACGGTGAATCCGCTGGGGATCGCTGGTTTTGCCCAGGCTCGCGCGCTCAACTGCAGCTTCAATGACCGGCCCGAGCAGGCGAGCCGCCCCTATGACAAGGATCGCGATGGCTTCGTGATGGGCGAGGGTGCCGGGGTCGTGGTGCTTGAGGAATACGAGCACGCCAAGGCGCGCGGCGCGAAGATCTATGCCGAAGTGGTCGGCTATGGTCTGTCGGGCGATGCCTATCACGTCACCGCCCCGCATCCCGAAGGCAAGGGCGCCGAGCTGGCCATGCGGATGGCGCTGCGCAAGGCCGGAATGGGTGCGGGCGACATCGACTATGTCAACGCTCATGGCACCTCGACCATGGCCGACACGATCGAGCTGGCCGCCGTCAAGCGCGTGCTGGGCGACGACCTGTCGGGCGCTTCAATGAGCAGCACCAAGTCGGCCATCGGCCATCTGCTGGGCGGGGCCGGGGCGGTCGAGACGATCTTCTGCATCCTGGCGATCCGCGACCAGATCGTGCCGCCGACGCTGAACCTCGACAATCCGGACGAAGGCACCGAAGGCGTTGACCTGGTGCCCAAGGTTGCCCGCAAGCGCACCGTCCGCGCCGCGCTGAACAACAGCTTCGGCTTCGGCGGCACCAATGCCTCGCTGATCGTCAAGGCGCTGGAAGACTGATGCTGCTTCGGCGCGGGTGCTGGCGGCTCCTCGCGGCGGGGTTGCTCGCGCTCGCCGCGCTGGGCTGGTTCGTCGGCGGCTGGTTTTCCGGCGGTCCGCTGACCAGGGATACGGCCTTTGTCGTGCCCGATGGCGCCAGCCTGGGCAGCGTCGCCGCCAAGCTGGAGCGCGAAGGCGCGATTGACAGTGCCGAGGCATTCCGCCTGCGGGCACGGATCTTTGGCGCGGGCTCGTCGATCAAGGCCGGCGAATTCATGCTGCCCAAGGGTGCCAGCCCATCGCGCATCCTGGCGATCATCCAGGGCGACGAGGTGCTGCGGCGCTTCGTGACCGTGCCCGAAGGGATGCCTTCGATCATGGTCTACGAGCGGCTGATGGCCAACCCGCAGCTGACCGGCAGCATCGAAGTGCCCGCCGAAGGGTCGATCCTGCCCGATACCTACGAAATCCAGAGCGGTGAAAGCCGCCAGGCCGTAGTGCTTCGGATGCAGGCCGCGATGCAGCGCACGCTGGCCGAACTATGGGCGCAGCGCGGTGCGAACACCGTGGTCAAGACCCCGCAGGAAGCGATCATCCTGGCCGGGATCGTGGAGAAGGAAACCGGCAAGCCGAGCGAGCGCCGCCTGGTCGCCGGGCTCTACTCCAACCGGATCCGCCAGGGCATCATGCTTCAGGCCGATCCCACGATCATTTATCCGATCACCAAGGGCAAGCCGCTGGGGCGGCGCATCCGCCAGAGCGAAATCCAGGCGGTCAACGATTACAACACCTATACCATGACCGGCCTGCCCAAGGGACCGATCACCAATCCGGGCCGCGAATCGATCGCCGCCGTGCTCAACCCGCAGCAGACCGACGTGCTTTACATGGTGGCCGATGGCACCGGCGGGCACCTGTTCGCCCGGACCCTGCCGGAGCACAATGCCAACGTCGAACGCTGGTATGCGATCCGGCGGGCCCGGGGCGACTTCTGACCGGGCCTACGGTTCGACGATATTGAAGGCACCCGGCACCGGATCGAGCGCCGCCAGCCAGGCTTCGACCGCGGCCCGATCGCCTTCCACCCTGAGCCCCGCCATTTCCAGCTGGGCCAGCGGAAGCTTCATGAACAGCAGGCCCAGCATCATCCGGCGCGGGCCGGTAAGGGTTGCCGCAGGTTGAGCCACGGGCTTCATCCGGCCGATCATCGTGGTGCGCCCCACCTCGATCCCGGCGGTCTCCTGCCGGTCCGGCATCACCAGGTTGATCGCCAGGGTCCGCCCACCAAGCCTGGCCGGATCGAACCGCGTGGCGGCCGAATCGAGCAGCTCCTGCGTCGGAACAGCGGCGATCATGTCGTTGCTCTGCGATGATGTGGCGCGGGTCTTGACCCCCTCGCGCAGCTCCTTGGCCGCCATCAGGAACTGGTTGCGCCAGATCCCGCTTTCGGCCTGATAGCCCTGTTGCTCGAAACTGTCGGCCAGCAGCAGCCGGGCCGGGCGGTTGGTCGGCTCGGCAAAGACGATCTGGCTGAGCAGGTCCGACGACCAGCGATAATCGCCCGCCGCAAAGGCCTTGCGCGCCGCCGCCAGGGCCTTGGCCGATCCGCCCATCGCCGCCACCATCCGCTTGGCCCGCTCGACCGGCGGGTGCGCGTTGAGGTTGGCCGGATTGGCATCGTACCAGCCCAGGTAGAACTGGTAGACGGCTTTCGAATTGTGGCTGTAGGTGCCGTAATAGCCGTGGTTGAACCAGTCCTTGGCCAGCTCGGGCGGATGCCGCAAGGCCTCGGCAATCTCCGGCATGGTCTCGCCCCGGTTCATCAGGCGCACCGTCTGGTCATGCAGGTAGCGGTAATTGTCGCGGTTGGCGGTCAGTGCCGCTTGCACCTCGCCCTGGCCGAAACGCGGCCAGCAGTGGCTGGAGATCAGCGCATCGCTGCGCGGTCCCCAGGTTTGCAGCGCCTCGTCGATGAAGCCTGCCCAGATGCGCGCATCGCGCACCTTGGCCCCGCGCGGAGTCAGGATGTTGTGCAGTGAGCAGGTGGTCATTTCCGACGAGAGGAAGGTCTTGCTGGGCTTGAGATAGACGTTCAGCTCCGATGGTGCCTCGCTGCCCGAAACGATCTGGAATTCCAGGTCCACCCCGTCGACCGTGCGGGTGTCCCCCGTCTTGCCGATAGTGTCGCTGGGCGCAATCAGCGTGATCTCGCCGGCGGCAACCGCGGTTCCGATGCCGCTGCCGATCTGGCCATTCGGCCCGGGAACCAGCCCCGCACCGAACTGGTAGTTCGCCCGCCGCCCCATGGCGGCACCCGCCATCACGTTTTCGGATACGGTCTCTTCCATGAAATGGGCCGGGGCGATCACCGCCACCTTGCCGGCCTTCACATCGGCTTCATCGATTACCCCGCGCACCCCGCCAAAGTGGTCACCGTGGCTATGGCTGTAGATCACGGCCTTGACCGGGCGTGGCCCCAGCTTCTCATTCACCAGTTCCAGCGCCGCCTTCGCGGTTTCGCGGGTGGTGAGGGGATCGATCAGGATCCACCCGGTTGCCCCGCGCACCACGGTCATGTTCGAGATGTCGAAACCCCGCACCTGCCAGACACCATCGGCCACCTGGAACAGGCCATGACGCCGCAGGATGCCGATATGCCGCCAAAGCGAGGGATGGACCGTATCCGGCGCGGCCCCCGCAACAAAGTCGTAAGCGGCCAGGTTCCAGACGGTTCGCCCATCGGCCGCCTTGATCAACGGATCGGCGCGCGTCCCCACAAAGCCGCGCCCGGCGAAATCGGCATCGCGGCCATCTTCTGTCGGCAAGGCCGCCGCCGCGGCGCGCTGGGCAGCAAGCGTGGCGGGCGTTGCCGGCTTTGGTGCATCCGGTGCCGGCGCCTGGGCAAGCAGCAGCGGGGCAAAGGCGAGCAGGGCTGTGCCGGCCAGGCGGCGATGGCGCGATGTAGTCATGGTTTGAATCCTCCCGCGTGCCAAGGTGCTGGCCAGACCCGATTCGAGCAAGCGCGTTCGTTTCATCGCCTCACTCGATCACCGCAAACGGACTTCTCAATTGGCACGGTAGGGCCGGCGGGCATAGTTCACCCGCATCCCTCGGTGCCGACGTGACCACTTGCGGCATGTCGGCCAGGGGCGGCGGGCACAAACACCCCTCCCGGTCCGCCGCCCCCAAGGGTATCAGGGGTCATGTCGTTCGAACCCTTCATCGTTACCGCCGAATTGCCGCGCGACGTGCTGAGTTGGGCTGATGGCCTGCGCCGGGCTCATTTCCCGCCGGAACGCAATCACCTCGCCGCACACGTCACACTGTTCCACGCCCTGGCACCATCGCTGCGGGCAGAGTTGCCGGCAGTCCTCTCCCGCATTGCCGCAGCGGCGCCGCCGCCCGAAGTGGAGCTGACCGGATTGATGGACCTGGGGCGGGGGACTGCCCTTGCGCTTGCCAGCCCCGCGATGCTGGCAATCCGGGCCGAGATCGCCGAGCATTTCCACGGCATGCTGACCGCGCAGGATCAGCCGGAACCCCGCCTGCACATCACCATCCAGAACAAGGTCACGCCAGCAGCCGCCCGCACCCTCCAGGCCGAGCTGGCCCCGACGCTCCTGCCACGGCGGTTTCGGTTCACCGGGCTCGGTCTGCACCGCTATTGCAACCCGCATTGGGACGCGCTCGGCGTCTGGTCATTTCGCGGCAAGTGAGTGGTTGACCGCAGGCGCGCCGCACCCTATGTGCGCCGCCTGCCGGGGCGCTTAGGCGCCAATGCCTGTATGGGGCGGAGTAGCTCAGCCGGTTAGAGCAGCGGAATCATAATCCGCGTGTCGGGGGTTCGAGTCCCTCCTCCGCTACCAAATTTCACATAGATCACAGCTAGTTAGCCTTCGTTTGAAGGGCCAAAACCATTCACACGGTTTATCGCACGGTTTTGGGCTGTGCGGGACGGTGGCTGTGTGCGGTGTTTCTGCGGTCGCGGAATGGTCGTGCGACACGACTGATCGTGAGTGGCTCAAGTTTTCTTGTCGTCCTCTGCCTCAAACAACCTGCGCTTCCTGAGCCTGCCAACGATGGCGTCGGATGACAGCTGATCGTCCAAGCTTTGCAGGCGACGTTTGCTCCATCGAATGAAGGCTGCGTAGCGTGGGTCATTCTTGCGGCATTTGGTCGGCAGTGTGTCGAGCAGCGACCTGATTTCGCGCCTTTCCTGATCGGCGGCGGTCAGACTAGTGAGCAGTTCGTGACGCTCAACCTCCCGGCGTTTCAACCAGCGGGCATGTTCGCGCTTTCGTTCCTCCTCGGCAAGCTCCTCTCTCCATCGCCTGCGCCTCTCTTCATCTTCACGTCGCCGGACGGGCTCCAACGCTATCGCAGCGACAACGTCTTCGATCTTGTCCTCAACCCTGTAGCGAGCCTTGTCAGCGAACTCCTGCCTATCCCCAAAACCATAGCGACCCTCGCGTCCACCAAGGTCATTCAAGATGACGGCCAGTCTATTGCAAGGGACGTAAGCCCTGCCTACGCCGCTGAAGCTCCACCGCGATTTGACCTGCACCTGCTTCAGGAATGCCCGGACATACACGGGGATTTCATAGCCCTCTGCGACGATGCGGGCACCTTTCTCCGTGGATTTGATCTCGAAGCCCAGCTCCATCACGGCTGGGATGAGTTGGCTGATGATCTCAATGACCCTCGGCAATTCCGCTTTGTTGAAGGAAAATTTGAAGCTCGTTGGACTGTCGAGATGAATGCTGCCGTGCTCGTTTGGCTCGCTGCCCTTCAGTTCGGCAATCATGTCCTTTGCAATCTGAGGCAGTGCTCGGGGGCTTGTGATCTTCTGGGCTTTGGCTGTCGCTTCAGCTGCTTTGGTCGCGGCTTCCATTCGTTCGGGAGACAGTTCCGGACGCGGTCTTCCCGGCGGGATCGTGATTATCTTCCCCGCAAACTGACTGTCCTTGGGCAATGGCGTTTGCACGGCTTGCCTGCCGTACTCCTTGGCAAACCACCATTCGTTCGGAGCCGTTGGAATGTCGTGGTCGTGGCAGATTTTTCGTAGCCAGTACGGTGTCGTGCCGAATTCTGGCGCGAGTTTCGATATGGGGCGCTGCCACACAAGGTCATAAAGGTCCTCGCGGGTGATTTCCTTGCCGGTCATTTCCGTCTCCCGATGGCTGTGATGTCAGGGAGATAGGGGCGTGAGGGCGCAATGGCGTCAAATTTGCGCTGCGATGGCGGCTACAGCGTCAAGACGCTTGGTTGAGCTACTCACGAAGCTGAAGAGCGTTCTGGGCGCTGTGCGGGCTGGATTTCCCGGTGGTTCGGTTAGGGCTGGTCGCGAATGGTCGGGTGACACGACTGATTGTGGTGGGGCAGAGCCCACTTGGGATCAAACATTGCTGGTTACCGCCCTCGACGCCTGATTGTGCGTTAGGTAATGGTGATGCCGTTCGACATCAAAGAGATGGCTGAGGGGGCATAATGGCGACCGAGACTGATACTCTGGTTAAACCAGACATGGTTGCCGTACTCGAACGGACGCATGTCAGCAAAGACTTGCATGGGTTCCTCTTGCCAACGCTAGAAGCCGTCTCAAACGCAATGCATGGAATTGAAGCGCGGTATGGGGATACTGCGCGGCAGGATGGCAAGATTGAAATCGCCATTTCGAATGTGAATGACCCCGCGAAGATCATGATCTCCGTCACCGATAATGGCGTTGGGCTGGATGATGAGAATTATCGCTGGTTCAAAACGCCGTTCTCTGGGCACAAATTGAAGCAGAATGGTCGTGGGTTCGGCCGATTTATCGCGTTTAAAGTGTTTTCTCGAGTGTTGTATTCGACCCGATATGAGGCATTTCCTAAGCCTTCTAAGCGGACGTTTCGCTTCGATATAACCAAGGCAAATGAACTGATATTCGATGATGGGGAGCCTGATTTTGTGCACCTCGGCCTTCGGGTGGACTACAATGAGCCACATGCGGACTGGGAGGAGCTGATTAAAGGTCTGGATCAAGAGGATATCTCGGACCATATCGGCAGCCATTTCCTGCCTCATTTTCTTTACCGCTGGCTCCCCGAGATTACGTTGCAGTTCGATGCAGGTGAACCCAAGAGCATCACAAGCCACTTCAAAGATGTCTTTGTTCAAGCCGAGGCGGGGGCATTCGAGACGACGATTGATGGAAAAGCTGAAAAAATTGAGTATTCACTGACCAAAGTGCCTCGCACACGGTCATTCAGAAATCACTGTCTGTTGTTCGCTGCTGGTGATCGCATCGTAGGGCATCCGCGAGACCTTACAAATTTGCTTGGTCAAGCTGCCTTCGCCGACGAAAACGACAAGGCATATATCATCATCGCAGTTGTCCGTTCATCGGCTTTCGAGACCCGATTGAATGATGCTCGCACCGGTATCAACATATCTCCTGCGACGATTGAGGAGATTGTTACGGAAATTGGGAATATCATTCAGAGCACTGAAAATAGCCAAATTGAGAAAATCAAACGCTCACAGTCTAAGGATTTGGAAGAGGCGTTGCTGGAAAACCCAATCCTACGGATCGGACTTAAGGGACGTTCTGTTGCAGATTATGTGAAGGGCAAGCCGAACAATTGGAAGGCTCAAGACTTCGTTTCCAACCTCGCCATTGAGCGTTATCGCGTGTCGCGGGATCTATCGAAGGCTATCACCAGTGCGTCTAACAGTGCCGACGACTACATGTCGAAAATCAAAGACATAGTAGACAAGATTGACGCCTCAAACAAAGAGGCGCTGGCCGAATATGTTGTGCACCGTAAGAAGGTGATCGAACTGATTGAGGTGGCGAGAAAATATGGTGCATCGGGCACCCATGCCCCTGAAGATACGATCCACGACCTCGTTTTCCGTCGATTTTCGGACACCGTTGAAAAGGACTATTTCGAGCACAATCTGTGGTTGATCGACGATGCACTCGCCTTCTTACCCTACGTTTCAAGTGACCGGGCCATGCACGGAAAAGGGCGGAAGAAGGGCGATAAGATTGCCGATTTGGCATTTTTCGATGACAGCCTGGTCCTCGGGGACAACGATGGAACGACGATAACTATCGTCGAATTTAAGCGCCCTAGCCGGGATGATTATCGGTTTGGGGATGTAAAGCACGACCCTGTTATGCAGGTCATCGAGACCCTCGACGGCGCGACAGCTGCTGGAGGAATTTCCAAGACCGACGGCACCCATTTTGCATTTCGGGGTATTGTCCGAAGGTTTGCTTACATCGTTGCTGACATCAAGCCGACGCTCGTCAAGGTGCTTCGCAATCACGATTTTAGAAACGATTGGAACCCTGACATATACGTTCGCTATCGGGACACTGAGCAGATTTTCATTCAAGCCATGGGTTATGACACGCTCATCGCGAACGCGAAAAAGCGCAACCAAGCGTTCTTCAGTGTTCTTTTCGGTGAGTAGCCGCGCGGGGTTGCCAAGGTTGGAGATCGATTGACCATGATTGATGAACTCCGCCGCCGTGCTGGGGGGCGAGTGGCGATCCTTATTGGAAATGGCATTCACATGTATCCGAACGGCGGTCAGAGTTGGAATGGCCTTGTCGAGCGATTGGCGCGGGAGAATGGCTTTCCCTCGCCTGAGATGGCGCAGAATCTCGCATTGCCAGAGTTTTACGACCTTATCGAGCTTGCTAGGCCAGCCAGCAGAGGCCCGAAGGATGCAAAAGATGCATTTCCTCTCAAATCGCAATTTTGCCGTGGGATGGAAGAATGGGAGCCGTCTGCCCATCACCAAGCTATCGTAGATTGGGCGAGGCGTCATGACACTCCTGTCCTGACCACAAATTTTGACGAAGTTCTGGCAGGCGCCGCAAGGGCAAAGAGGTTCAGTTTGTTCGAGCCGCGCGGAAGCCGAAAGGGCCAAACTGATTATTACCCGTGGGAAAAATATTATGGCCAGCGGCGATTGAATGGCCCCTGCGACGGCTTTGGTGTTTGGCATATCAATGGGTTCATCTCCCACATACGCAGCATCCGTTTGGGGCTTAGCGACTATATGGGCTGCGTCACGCGATGCCGGCCTTGGATATTAGGGACGAATAATTTTCCTGAATGGGCTGGGCGTGATACTTGGCTTGATATCCTATTCCGGATGCCAATGGTGATCTTCGGAGTAGGTCTGGAAGGACAAGAGGTTTGGTTGCGGTGGTTGCTCATTCAGCGAGCAGCTCTCTATAAAAAGCTTGGAATTGAGCCCCCGGTGGTTTGGTATCTTTACCCCGCGAACGAGGTCTCAAAGGCCAATCAAGAAAAGCTCTTCTTTCTCGAATGTGTAGGGGTCGAGCCGATCCAAGCCGATGATTATGCGGCGATCTATGATCCACGGCACTGGACCTGAAGTCGCGTAAGTCAGCTTGCAGGTTTGGGTTTGTTTGCCTTTTCCGGTCGACAGCCAGCCTGACCTGACAGCAAACAGTCGTGTGAAACGACTGATTTGCGATGGGTGCACGAACCAAACCTTCCACGATCCTCCTACTCGACGGCGACCTCAAGCTCTATAAACGACCCGACACGAGGCGCTGGCAAGCGACCTTCAGGCTGAAATCACGCTGGGTGCGGGTCAGCACAGGCCATCACGACATGGCTGAGGCAATCATCTCTGCCCGCGACCTGTTCTACAAGTTCCGTTACATGGAGCAGCACGGCCTGCCCACGCTGACCAAGAGCTTCAAAACCGTGGCGCTGTGGGCCGTGGACAGGATGCGGGAGGAAACCGAAAACGGCGTCGGGAAGAAGTCGTTCCGTGACTACGAGATCGTCATCAACCGCTATCTCATCCCATATTTCGAAAACATGCCCATCCAAAGCGTCAGGTATGAGGAGCTGCTCAAGTTTGGGGCTTGGCGGCGTGAGAAGATGGGCAGGGAGCCAAAAAGCTCGACCTTGAATACCCATAACAGCGCACTGAACCGCGTGTTTGACGAAGCTGTCGTGCGCGGATTGCTGGCCCGCAAGGATGTGCCAGTGTTGATGAACAAGGGGCGTAATGGACAACGCAGGCCCGATTTTACACAAGCCGAATACCAAAAGATGCTCGCCAGCTTTCCTGCTTGGATCGAGCAGGGCAGGGTGGGCAAATCCCGGCAGATGCGTGAACTGCTGTTCGATTATGTTGTCATGCTGGCCAACACCGGAATGCGGCACGGTACGGAGACACAGAACCTGTGCTGGCGGCATGTCACCGTGTTCGAGGAAGCTGGCAGGCAGTATGTCGAGCTGTCAGTGTCGGGCAAAACTGGCAGGCGTGATCTGATCTGCCGCGAAGGCACCCTTGATGTCCTACGGCGCATTCAGGCCCGCAGTGATGATATTCGTGGGATGAAGTTTGAGGCCTTGCTTTCTGCCAAGCTGGATTTGCCATTGTTCCGGCTTGATGATGGCACTGTGTCGCTGAACCTGCGGCAGACCTTCAAAGCCTTCCTCAAGGACACGGGCCTGCTGGAATGTCCCCGCACTGGCCAGCAACGTACCCTCTACAGTTTGCGCCACACCTACGCCACGTTGGCGCTGCTCAACGATGGCATGGACGTTCATACGCTGGCTCGGCAGATGGGCACGTCGATCATGATGATTGAGCGCCATTATAGCCACCTCACGCCCCGGCTCAGGAAGGATGTGCTGGCCGGGACGAGGTGACGAGGAGCTTTGTCGCGCAACCAAATGCGACCTGTAGCAAGGGACGGCCTGATCAGGCGGCTTTCATGACGCCAGAGATGAATGCGGAGACCGCAAGAAGGAGAAATGCAACGCCAATCGCGATGGCAATGCCTTTGACCACCTTCATAAATTTCTCGGGATTTTTTTCGTAAGCGAACTTCAGGCCACTGCGCAAAAATTTGAACATCTCCGCATAGATCGCCAAAAGTAGCTTAGAGCACATTATAAAGCCCCAAGCGAAGAAGCTCAGGAAGGCGCCGACGATGGAAGCAACTGCGCCGCCGCCGCTGCTGTTTCCGCCTCCGCCACCCATCGCTTTCATTTGCTGTTTATGGAATTTCGCCTGTGCTCGCGTTTGCTTCTCGATTGCCCGAATTTGTACGCAATTAGGACAGGTAAATCCCGAGTAAGTCGTGCTGCACCTTCCACAAATCGGCATAAAGCCCCCTTCAGTTAGTGCCCCTGCGCAGCCCTGCCAGCGCCTCAGCACAAAATAGGAACTATAGTTCCTTGTCCAAAATGCCGCAAGTGCGTCGATGGGGGCATGACGGCACAGGTAGATTGGGGGAAACGGCTAGGGGAGAATGTGCGCCGCCTTCGCAAGAGCGCAGGCATGTCTCAAGAAGAACTCGCATACTGCGTGGGAGTAGATGTACGCTACGTCGGTGGCATCGAACGAGCACAGGAAAACCCAAGCTTAAAAGTTCTCGTCGGAATTGCTGATTGCCTCAATGTAAAGCCATATGTTCTGCTGATGGAAGAGACCCAATATAGTAGCTAGCGCCACGCCTGTTCAAACAGTCGTGTCACACCATCATTCGCCATCAGTCAGAGCAGCTCTATAGCGGCGATGAGTTGATCTGAGTCCACGTCGATATACCACGGTGCCTATCGCCCTGCCTCAGGAAGGATGTGCTAGCAGGGACGCGGTGACGGAATGGTCGTTTTTCACGACTGGTTTTCGTTGGTTTCGACGGGTTTGAGCGCCGCTTCACATTGAATGATATACGAGATAGATTGTCCCTAGGGGGCATGTCTGTCTATGAAAATTGTCGAAACCGTCGTTTTGCTGAGCCGTGGAGAGTTTGCTGAATCGCCGGAATGGGCGGCGATACGCGACATGATCCATGCAGCTATCTCTCAGGCCGAATGGCCGGTGGGCTCAGGTAGTTTCGTTATTCATCCGCAAAGCGGAAAAAAGGCGGGTGAAGGCAATGGTGTAGTCCCAATCAAGGCTAAGCCTATGAAGCTGCTGAAAGAGGATGGCTGGTCACTTGAATACCCTTGGGAGGTCGCCACCAAAACTGGTGTTACCGGTCAAAAACGAGCCAAAGGGAGTAGGCCGGGCGATATCGACGCTGCGAAGCAGTTCGATCAAGGGCTTGTTGTTGTCGAGTGGGAAACTGGCAACGTCAGTTCATCTCACCGCGCCATCAATAAAATGGCCCTGGGCCTTGTCGCTAAAAAGTGTGTGGCAGGGGTATTGGTTATTCCCAATATGAAACTGGCCCAATATCTGACCGATAGGATTGGAAATATTGAGGAAATTAGGCCTTACATCCCACTATGGCAGAACCTCAGCGTTGAGGAAGGCGTTCTCGAACTTGTCGTTATCGAGCAAGATGGAGAAAGCTTAGACAGCCCCCGCATCCCAAAGGGGAAGGACGGCAGAGCTGCGGAGGGAATGTTGGCTGCACTTAGAGTACCTAGCTAACCCTCTACGTGGTCAGTGTTCTTATGGTGAGCTATTTCGCTGTCCAGAAGTCGCTCCATAATTTGTTGCGAAAAATCCAGCTCGCTGCCGATCCAGTAGCGATTTTTCTTTTCGCACACCGCAAACGTAGTGCCTGATCCTCCAAATGGATCGAGCACAACGTCACCTTCGACCGTGCTCATTTCGATCACTCGATCAAGCAGCTTCGTTGACAATGCGTTTGCTGGGCGGTCTTTCGACTTAAACTTCCAGTGTCGTACCGGTGGGATATCAGTCCAAACGTCTTTGAGGTTCACCCCAAGCGGGTTCATCGCATTTCGGTGTCCGCCGTAGTCCTTGATTTCTCCCCCGCAATGCCTGCACACTTCGATCGGAGTTCGGATTTTACGGAACGTTTTGGGTTTTCCCTTCGAGAAATAGAGCAGAGAGTAATGGGCAGGGTATAAGCGCCCTGCAATCGGGAGTGTCGACTTCACCTCGACAGTGATATCGTGGCGGAAAGTCATACCTTTTTCCATTAGGTAGGCGCCCAGGACAATGTTCCAGCGCGGCAGGTTGTACACATATAGCGAGCCACCGGGCTTAAGCACTCGGATGCATTCGTCCAGCCAAGCCTTACACCACTGAACGTATTTCTCCTCGGGGAGGTTGTCTTTGGATTTAGCCCCGTACTTTTTGTCGAGGTTAAAGGGAGGGTCAGCGAAAACCGTGTCAATCGCCTCGGATTTGACCTGCTTCAGGAAGACTATGCAGTCACCATCATAAAGAGCGCCGTGGGCGGTCTTGGTGAACTCACTAGCTTCGGTATCGACATATTCCGAAAGCTGAAAGGGAGGCAGCTCGCGGGTATGGCTGTTGCACCCAGAACGGGGGGCTAGAGCCTGATTGTCGGGAAAAAGGTCCAGAGTTTGTAGTTTCACCAAATCATCCATTTGTTCGTGCTTTGATCCATGTTCGTAGCATCCAATTTGCCGAGCGCAAAGCCCCGCAAGCGCCCTTAGCATATACTGCAAACAGTCGTGTCACACGACCATTCGCGGAAAGTCAGAGCAGCTCCACAGCCGCCGAAAGCTGGTCCGGGTTCACGTCGATATACCGCTGTGTGACCTGAATGCTGGAATGCCCAGCCAAGGCAGCCAGAAGCCTGACATTGATGCCTTTGTTTGCCAGTCGGGTGATGAATGAGCGCCTGCCGGAATGGCTGGAAGCTCCTGCGAGCCCACATTGCCCGTATATGTCGAGGAACAGCTGGCACATGGTGTTGGCTGAAAAGTGGCCACCTTTCTGGCTGGGGAACAGGGGATCAGCGGCTTTGGCTGTCTTGGCGACGAATGACCGCAATTCCCGGCGCAGTTTCTGGTTGAGGTAAACGGTGCGTGTGACCCCGCCCTTGGTCTGGGATCGGTCGAGCGTGAACTGTTCCCGGATTTGACCGTCCTCACCACGCACATCGCTGACCGTCAGTGCCGCAATCTCTTTGGCCCGAAGTCCAAGGTGGAAACTGACCATGACAATCGCCCGGTCACGTGCGGAATGTCTCCTCGTAGCGCAGTGCGCCAGTACGAGCTTGAGTTCTGCCTCATTGAGCGTCCGCGCCTGCTTCATTTCCCGAAAACCTCATATTATCAATAATATGGGTATATTTTCTGGGGTATTGAGCGAGCAACCGATTTGGGCTCTGCAAAGCCCTCAATGATTTCAATTGGTTAGCCTGAAATCTAATGGAACAGCAATTTCATGACATTATTGGATTGTCGGCACGTTGTCGTGCTCCGCGTGACCCAAATCCAATGCCGCAGCCCACAAGGGCGTTTTGACGAACAGGCGAGCACGATCAAATCCGCGCCCTTGCCGGTGTTCCTCCAGCAAGCCCGCCCAGCACAGTGGCCGCAACACATGTAGGTAGAGAATGGAGCGTAGCCGACTGTCGCGCAATGCGTCCTTCTCACTGCCGCCGAACATCACAGCGCATAGCCGTTCCTCATTGACCCCGACTTGCGCTTCCCGGTCGATGGCATCGAGGAAAATTGACCAGTCTCCGACGAGCTGATCGCCATACCGGGTGTACTCGCTGTGATCGATGACGGCGAGCAGGTGGTTGGTCAGGTGTATGGCGAGGAATGCCGCTCTTGTCCGTAGCTGCTTGGCCAACTTGGTCATGTGCATCGCGCCCTTGTAATGCCGCACTAGCTTGGCGCTGAGCAGCACGTCATGCAGGACCATCAAGGGCAGGAAGTCGTGCTCGTTGAGCACTTTGTTGACGGCATACAGGTCATCGGGCTTGAAGTAGGGCCATTTGAACGCCTCGGCAGCCCATTCCACGAAGTACCTCTTGAGCGCCTTGGATGGCGTCAATCCAATCGGTCCATTTGCCTCGATGTATCCGAATGTCAGCAATGCAGCCCTGAGCACCGGTGAATGCTCAAGTGCGGGATTGTCGTCGGAAATGGGCTTGAAGGGGATCATGATGGGAGTTTGGTCGATCAGTCAGGCGATGCCAACAGCCATCATTGAAACAGTCAGGTAGCTGTCGGGAATGATGGGACATTTGGGAGAACAGTGCGAGATTTCGCAAAGCTCAATCACCTCAGGCCTAACGCCCTTCGGTATTTTCCTTTTCTCTTTCGACGGGGATCGGATGGGTGAATACGCCAAGCCATTTCTGGCTTGACGTGTCGAAAGACCTATCGGTCCGGTATGTCACACCCGATATGCACACAACTTGGTTTGCGCCAAGGAAGGCAGGTTTTGCGATCTCCTAATTACGTGCACGTCATACGCACACCATCGACAGCCCATATCGGTAGCCAGTGTCGACGGCGTTGTGGGGTCAATGTTGGCAGTCCCACTCACTTTCAGCCATAAGAATTTTAAGCCTAAAAATTCACGCATTGCTGCGTTACCCACCATTTCGACCGTGCAAGTTATATTCTCCTCTGACCTGCGGGGAGACAACCTTAAGGCATCCCATCTCTGGGGTAGTGCACGGAAGGGAAGAACGAGAACTTCCTGACTGCTTCTAGGAGTCGCCTACCGCCTCACATCAGAGCGGGTTCAACAGCACTATTTCAACCGGCGTGCCAACCTTGACCTCGTTTGTTTTGCCCTACGGGCGCTAAATACGATGCCGCTGCTCGGCTGCACCGCACTCACAGTTATTTAGTTACGAGGGCAAAATTCATGGAGAAAACGGTTATAAATGAGGTCTTTGACCTGCTGCGCGAAATCAAGGCTGTGGACAGCGAAAGCGAGTTTAGCAGGGACTGGCTGGGCCGCAGCGAATGCTACCTGCGCACCCTGCGTTTCAAAGGCGGCGAGCCAAGTGTAGCGACGATTGCCATCTGCGCATCCAAGCTTCAGCATTACGGGCATCAGCTCGTCAACCAAACCCGCCATCGCGAAATCGGGCAGCGTTTCCTGACACTCAGCCAGCAATGCCATGCGCATATAAACGCTAAGAGCAAGGCTCTCTGGCTTGGCGTTTAGAGGTCAGAGTTCCATTGTAACATATTAAATTCAGAACGTTATGCAGCCAACCGAAATGGGGTCTGCATGGGCAAAATCTGACCTGCGCAAATTTCGCGCTGAGCGGAGAACCGAGGCCATGCTGATTGCATCTAATGGGGCGTGGCAGTTTGTGCAGCAACGCACCCCGGCGCCAATATGCAGCGAAACACAGCTGATACGGCCTTGGGAAAACAGTCGTGCGACACGACCGATTGCGGCAGTGACAGGCTATGCGCGAATGGTCACCGCTTGGGTTGCAGGGCCTTTCGCGCCTGCTCCCGATCCTTGGCCATCCGCTGCGCATCACGTTCCCGCTTTAGGGCATTTTTGGATTGATCGACCTGGCGCTTGAGTGCCGCGACGCGGGCCTGTGCCGGGTTCAGGGGTTTGATGGGTTTGATTGAAAACTCTACGAATTGCATTGAGTATTTAGCGGCAGAGACGGTCAGTACTCCTCGGCCAGCATGATGGTCAAAACCCGGCAGGTCACAGCTGGATCGCTTGGGTCAGGTGAGTGCATGAGCAGGTCGGCATCGTAGTAGTCGAACTTCCAGAACACTGTCTGGCCCTCGTGTTCGATGCTGCCAAAGTCGTGCTCGCCGTATGGGTCATTGCGTTCGGTGAAGTCGTTGAAGGCGCGAACCTTGGCATAAAGGCCATCGAGATCGTTTATCGCGGAAATGCCCTTGGTGATGACGACACGGCAGCCAATGAACGACGTCCGGGCAGCATCATTGAGCGCAGCAATGCGAGCAGCTGTCATTGGCTGACCCTCGTCCAGTTCAGGATAGAGTTCCGACCGAACATGGCTTCGCCTAACTGCTTGGCGGCCAAGTCATTGTCTGCTGTAACTATGGTGTGAGTGGTGGTGCCGTTGGGCAGGCGAACCCAGAGACGATATTGCCTCATAGCCGTCAGCCCTTCTTGCGTTCGGAAGCGGCGGCGATTGCCTTGTCCAGTTCACCGGCTTTGGTGGCAGCGGCAAAGGCAGTTAGCACAATCGAAACATCTGACAGCTTGGGTACGAAAACGGCATTGTCCTTGCCGTTAAGCAAAACCGGTCGAGCGCCGTACTTGCAGACGACAACAAACCCTCCATCCTGTTCGAAGAACCATGGACGAATAGCCTTGGCGGGCTTGCCTTCGATCTTGGCTGGAACACTGAAGCTTTCGCCCTCCAACGCAGCCGCGAGTACTTTCGACTGCAAATCAATCGCTGCGATGATCTTATCACGCCGCTTCTGAATGGGATCGACCTGCGCAGGCTTGGCCAGCGTTTTGAAAGTGAGCTTAGAAAGCGATGACATATCAATGCCTTTCATCATTGTTGATGAAAGCAGCGTAGTGTCAGGGCTAATGGCTTTCCTACCGGGAATGGCGGAAAATCAGGCTTTTGGAGTCAGAATGGGGCTATGCCATAGTGAGACTTAGCCCCATTCATTATCTGGCTGCGAGCTATGCGTGGATCAGATTGCTCTTGGGCATCAACTTGGTGCTGCCATCGGGAAGATCGACAAGGAGCTGGGCGTTGATCAGCTCACAACGATGCCGACAGGCGCGATTGAACTCATCTACGGCCAGATTGCTCTGCTCGAAGATGGCCTCGCGCAACGTCGGGATATCGACCTGCTGAACGTGGATTGGGCTGATGCGAGCCTGCATCGTGGTCAGACCATTTTCCGTCTCGCTGTACCAAAGGCCGGAGGAAAAGCTGATACCTTCGATCTCGCCGGTCATCATGGCTTGCAGGATAGATTGGCGCAGGGGCGCAAATTGGCGCAGGGTGAAGTTGACAGCGACGACCTTGGCTTGGAGGTGGCTCGGGTTGATGTTGATCATGTTGAATCCCTTATGATTACCGCCCGACCCGCACAGGCAAAGCTTCATCGTGCCCGAGAAGCGCAGTGCTCACGGGTGTGCAGGTCGGGAATTTTTGTGGGAGTTGGCGCTGTGCGCGGTGTTTCTAGGGCCAAATCTGATGCGCATTGGCACTGCCAAAGGCATCTTCTGCAGTCACGTTGCGGCAATAGAACTCGATACCATCCAACGTGATATTGGTGCCCGTAGCCTGATTGTAAAATGAAACGCAATTGGCGGCCTCATTGGTCGCGAGGTGCACCAGAAGCAGAATAATCGACGGGTCGATGTAATGTGGTTCGTGCATCGCAGTGGCAGTGACGCCAAGCTCATCCGAATAAATGTTCCACTTAGCGCAATGCAGATCGGTATATGCAACCCGCGTCTTCAGAGCGGTGGAAATATTTTGAATGTGCCGCACGGCGGCATTCGAGAAGAAAAAGTCGATGCCGAAAATGTAAGGGTTCTGGGATGCATTATAGAAGTCAGTCATGTGACAATTCCTTTTGAAAGTGCCCTGACCTGCACAGGCAAAGCTTCGCCGTTCATCGGAAAGCAGGATGCTGACCGAGGTGCGCAGGCCGGGGACTTTTGGGGTCAGTCGCATTCGGGGAAGGGCATCGTGTCGAGGAAGTGCAGCTTGAAGCTGTCATACTCGATCTCAGTGCCGCACAGCTTGTTGTAGGCCTTGATCGTGCGCTGCATCTCGCGCTTGATACTCTTCAGCATCGGCTCCATTTCCGGGCTCATCATGTCGTAGGCGATGGGGTGGTGCGTGACCTTCATCGACTTGAGGTCACCCTCAAGGTCATAGGTCCAGTGGCCGTGAAGGCCCTGATATTCGATGTTGTCTTTGATCACCCGCTCAAGGTGCAAGCAGCGTTCCCGAGGGAGGCTCTCGAAAAGGAATTCGATGGCGATGATCTGCTCGTCGCAGTTTGAGAAATCGAGTTCGTTATCGGTGTAGGTCATGGTCATTTCCTTTCGTGAAAACCGACCTGCACGGGCAAAGCTGCGCCATGCCCGAAAAGCGTGATGCTCACGGGTGTGCAGTTCAGACGGTGAAGGGACTTACGTGGAGGTTTGCCTATTGATGGACCTTAAGCAAAATGAAGCTTGCAGTCGAAATACCTAACCCTAGTCCGGCAGATATTATTATATTTGTAGATAAGATTCCTATTCGCTTTATTCATTTCTTGGTAAATATTTTGAAGATCAATATGGTTACACCGAATGGGGTGGTGATTCATTTTCATAGAATTGATACTTGAATCATAATACCAAACAATATCATTAAAGTGATGGCTTGCGTAATTGTCCTGAAGTACCTGTGAGAGGTGCGCTTGGCGATCACTGGGCAAGTTAATGAACAAGAACTCGATTGCCACGAGATAGCGAGGCGCGGGGGCAGGGTTTCCGTCATTGGCATTGAGGGAAGCCATGATCATTTCCTTTCGTGAAAGCCGACCTGCACAGGCAAAGCTTCGCCGTGCCCGAGAAGCGCAGTGCTTGCGGGTGTGCAGGCCGGGAATTTGGTTGGTGGAATGTTGGAAACAGTCGTGTGACCGGACTGTTTCGCGCTAATAAATTGAAAAGTAATATATTTGAGTGATGTGCTAGGCAGCCAGTTCCTCTTCGGCAGCGAGAATGCTGTCTTCAACCGCCCGCAGAGCGTCACGCCAGCTGCCGTCAGTAGTTTCCAGCAGTTCACCCAGCTCTGCATCGCCCATCTCGACGCCCTCGCGATCAAGGATTTCGCGGCAGCGATTGAACATCGTTTCCGGCGAAAGCGAGTTGATGGCGACCTGATCGCAACGGTTCAGCAGGCCCTTGTCGACATGATCCGGGTGATTGGTCGTCATGATGATGCTGCCCATTTCCATGCGCGACGCACGATCCATGAAGGCGCGGAGCTTGTACTGCTGAAGCACGGTGAGCTGATCGACCTCGTCCACAATTGCCACGGGATGCTCAACACCGGACATCTTCTGCACCGTCCAGCCACGTTCGATCCGGTTCAGATTTTCCGCAATGTCATCGGCAAGTTCAGGCCCGGTGTAGATGTCGACCGGCAGGGTCTGTGCGCTGTTCGGGCAGCGGGCATTGGCGATGACCTGCGCTGCCGTGGACTTCCCAGTGCCGTATTCACCGTACATGATCACGTGGCCATGACGGCGGTTTTCGGCGTACTGGCGCAGGCGATCTGCTGCTGCCTGATCCTCGAAGACCAGTTCGTCAAAGCTGGTCGGAATATGGTCCTTCGCAAACATTTCAGTATACCTCCTTGATCTTGGCGCTCTTCGCAGCCTTCCGACGACGGCTCATGCGGGTCTGCTTTTGGCTTTCTTCGACCGCGGTTTCTGCCTTGGGGCGGAGCTGCTTGGCGGCATAGTTGAGGGCAGATGTGACCAGAGTACGATTGCTGATCCCGAAAACGGCGCTGCCCTTGCCATTCACATCCCGACGCACGAGCGCCAACGAGTAGCTATGCCCGGCTTCCTTGTGCGGCTGCAGAAGCTTGACCATGTCGAATTCGGGAATGATGGGCTTCGCCATGGTCAGCTTCCCGATTGCATAGCGGACGTTTTCTTCCCGGCTGAAACCAGTGCCCTTGTTGGACGTGGAGCGGGAAACTTCCTCGATGCCGCCGCGATTGGCCACAAAGGTGCGCATCGTTTCGTGTTCTTCCTTTTCGGAAGCCGCCACCGAAATGACCTTGGCGTAAGTGAAGGCACGCTTTCCGCATTCCCCGAAAACAAGCCTGATGATCTTCACGGAAAGGCTGGTGTTTTCGCGAACCTTGATCCCGCGTTCCTCCAGCATCTTGCCGATGCGCAGGACAAGCTTGCGCTCGCTCTGCACTTCCTTCAGCAGAACAGTGCAACGTTCGAGCAGCCGGTAAAGCTCGTCATTCGAGGACTTGTACGAGCCGGTTTCCCAAGTGATACGTGCGTCAATGAGGTCGTCGATCTCATCACTGAGGCGTTCGACGGTGATAGTGTTGGACAGAGCCTTTGCCACTTTTTTACCCTTTGAATCATGCCGGTGCTGGATTGCTGCTCGGCATGAGAAGGGATTAACTTAGGATCAGCCCAAACCTTGTTGGCATGATCGTCCTCAGGACGATTGGATAGATGTATGGGATGCTGCGATGTTCCGGTTCGAAGACGGAGTTTACTATTTTCAATGCCTTCCGCCCGACGTCGGTTCTCTGGACCTGTCGGCTGACAAGCCAAAAGCCAAATACGCTCATGAGGACCCCATAAAGCAAAGCGTCTATTTTCACTGGTGGCGCTATCTGTCCGTAAGCAGCGAGTATGCCGAAACCTGCATCAAAGCCCGGCGAGGCGAGGTGCGATCTGAGGTGTTCGATCACTTTGGAAAGGTGCGGAGCGATGGCGACTTTGTCGCATGGTGGCGGGATCGTGGCCGGCACCTTTTCTGCGAACCTCGGGGATTGGGCATACGCACTCTCGACGCGGATAACTGGCCAGACGCCCCCGATGATGCATTGCTTGAAAACCGATTAGTTGTCTCACTCCCGATTAACGCCGATGCGGATCGGACAATTGCAGAGGTTCGGGCGCTGCTGAACTCAAGGAAGCCGAAGCATGCGTTGCGCAAACGAAACAAGAGCGAGGCGCTGTTTCAGCCCTATACGACAAAGCCAGATGTCAATGCCTTGGATCGCCTTTTCAAGGTTTGGCAGTGTCGGCAGCAGAATCTCTCGAAGAAACTGTACGAGGTTGCGATTGAGCTGGGCGCCGAGGAACCGAAGATCGAAGAGGAGCTGGAAGACTGGAGGATAAAACAAACACAGGCAGTTTCTCGTGACCTGAACACTGTCGAATGTATTCTGGAGCATGTCGCGAAAGGCGTGTTTCCGGTCATGGGAAAGCCGAAGGCGAATGGGGTTGAGCAGCATCTCGCGCAACAGCGACTCAGACTGGGCGTCTCGCCTGCTGATGCGTGATCAGTCGTGTCACACAACCATTCGTGATGGAGTCAAATCCGCACTGCAACAGCCCACACAGCGTTCAAAACAGCGTCAGCGCAGTCATGCAGCGGGCCTGTCGCTTGTGTGCTGTATGACGCTGCAAACCCGCTTGCCAAACCAGGGGAGCCCATTTAGCACGGTTTGTTCGATCAAGTGTCTGTTTTGAAACGGTAATTCAAACGGCGTATCACACGGTGTGAAAATGTGTCGGGCAAGTCATTGAAAATGAACGCAGCTTTTGACCAGCATTAGCATCATAATCCGCGTGTCGGGGGTTCGAGTCCCTCCTCCGCTACCACCTTTCCATCCATGTTCTGATGCCGCTGAACAGTGCGATGCGCTCTCGGCCTGTTCGCGCTGTGCATCCGCCGTCGAACTTTGCGATTGTTTCACAAACCAGCTTGAATCTTGCGCTTGTCTCACCCGGCTGGGAGGGGCATAGCGGGTTTGCAAAACAAGGGAGTTCGCGGGATGCGCCAGATCGATCATTTCATCGCGGGGGGCACTGCGGGCCTGACGGCCGGGCGCAAGGCGCCGGTCTATGATCCCAACAATGGCGAGGTTCAGGCCGAAGTCGTGCTGGGCAGCCAGGACGCGCTTGATCGTGCTGTCGCCGCCGCGCAGGCCGCGCAGCCGGCCTGGGCCGCCACCAACCCGCAGCGCCGCGCCCGCGTGATGTTCAACTTCAAGGCGCTGGTCGAAGCCCACATGGACGAACTGGCTCACATGCTCAGCGCCGAGCATGGCAAGGTGATCGCCGATGCCAAGGGCGATATCCAGCGCGGCCTTGAAGTGGTCGAATTCTGCTGCGGCATCCCGCACGCGCTGAAGGGCGAATACACGCAAGGCGCGGGGCCAGGGATCGATGTCTATTCGATGCGCCAGCCGCTCGGCATCGGTGCGGGGATCACCCCGTTCAACTTCCCGGCGATGATCCCGCTGTGGATGGGCGCGGTGGCGATGGCGACCGGCAATGCCTTCATCCTCAAGCCCAGCGAGCGCGATCCTTCGGTCCCCAACCGCCTCGCCGAACTGTGGCTGGAAGCGGGCCTGCCCGAAGGCATCTTCCAGGTGGTGCACGGCGACAAGGAGATGGTTGACGCGATCCTCGATCACCCGGCGATCAGCGCGGTCAGCTTCGTCGGCTCGTCTGACATCGCCCACTATGTCTACAATCGCGGCGTGGCCGCCGGAAAGCGGGTCCAGGCGATGGGCGGGGCCAAGAACCACGGCATCGTCATGCCCGATGCGGACCTCGACCAGGTGGTGAATGATCTGGCCGGTGCGGCCTTCGGCTCGGCGGGTGAACGCTGCATGGCGCTACCGGTCGTGGTGCCGGTGGGTGACGATACCGCCGAGCGCCTCAAGGCCAAGCTGATCCCGGCGATCGAGGCGCTCAAGATCGGCGTGTCGACCGATCCCGACGCGCATTACGGCCCGGTCGTGACCGCTCAGCACAAGGCCAATATCGAACGCTGGATCCAGACCTGCATCGATGAAGGCGGGGAACTGGTAGTCGATGGCCGGGGCTTCACGCTGCAGGGCCATGAGAACGGCTTCTTCGTCGGCCCGACGCTGTTCGACCGGGTGACGCCGGGCATGAGCAGCTATCACAACGAGATCTTCGGCCCCGTGTTGCAGATGGTCCGCGCGAAGGACTTCGAGGAGGCGCTGAGCCTGCCGAGCAAGCACCAGTATGGCAACGGTGTCGCCATCTTCACCCGCAACGGCCACGCTGCACGCGAGTTTGCCGCCCGCGTGAATGTCGGCATGGTCGGCATCAACGTGCCGATCCCGGTGCCGGTCGCCTACCACACCTTTGGCGGGTGGAAGCGCTCGGCCTTCGGCGATACCAACCAGCACGGCATGGAAGGCGTGAAGTTCTGGACCAAGGTCAAGACCGTCACCGCCCGCTGGCCCGACGGTTCGCCCGATGGCGGCAATGCCTTCGTCATTCCGACTATGGGTTGATTGATGGTCCGGCGGCTCGCCCGTACCGCGACACTGGCGGCGTTGATCGCCGTATCAAGTCCCGCAAGTGCGGGGGAGTTGATTGGCCCGGGGCGATTCTGTGGTTATTCGCCGATAATCGACCTGATTTACGGAGAACGCATCGTCACACTAGAAGGCGGCATCCACGGCGGCACATTCGATTGGCACGGGAGCTTCGGCACACTCAATGTTTTGGGTCTCGGTTGGGCAGGAAAGCCGAAAGGCAGGATGCGAGCCAACCTCACCCAGATGGGCCATGCCATGTTTCAGCCGCGCAAGGAGGATGGTCAGTTCGTAGTAGCGATCTGGAACAAGGCCAATGGTGCCGCCTATTTTCGTTCGCCGACGCAGTTTACTAAGGCTCAACTCAAAGCCATTGAGCGGGTTGATCTGTTTGATGAAGCGACGCCCGAGCCGAAAGGCTGCAAGCTGCGCACAGTGTTTTCCTGGGAATAAAGATGACCGACCAATTCGCTCTGAACGAAGACCAGATCGCCATCCAGGACATGGCGCAGAAGTTCACTGCTGACCGCATCACGCCCTTTGCGGCCGAGTGGGACGAGAAATCGCACTATCCGGTCGACGTGTGGAAAGCCGCCGGCGAACTGGGCTTTGGCGCGATCTATGTGTCCGAGGAATCGCGGCGGGATTGGCCTCGGGCGGCTGGAAGCCGCGCTGATCATGGAAGCCATGGCCTATGGCTGCCCGGCGACCTCTGCCTATATCTCGATCCACAACATGGCCGCCTGGATGATCGACTGCTTCGGCAGCGCGGAGCTGAAGGCCCGCTACCTGCCCGAACTGGTCAGCATGGAAAAGATTGCCAGCTACTGCCTGACCGAACCGGGTTCGGGCTCGGACGCGGCGGCGCTCAAGACTCAGCGCGGTCGGGACGGCGATCACTATGTGCTCAATGGCACCAAGCAGTTCATCTCGGGCGGCGGGGTCAATGACATCTACGTCTGCATGGTCCGCACCAGCGATGACCGCGCCAAGGGCATCACTTGCCTGGTGATCGAAAAGGACACGCCGGGTCTGTCGTTCGGCGCGCCCGAAAAGAAGCTCGGCTGGAACGCCAGCCCGACCGCCCAGGTGATCTTCGAAGATTGCCGCGTGCCGGTGGCTAATCGCGTCGGCGCGGAGGGGGAGGGCTTCCGCTTTGCCATGGCCGGGCTTGATGGCGGGCGCCTCAACATCGGCGCCTGTTCGCTCGGCGGGGCGCAGCGCTGCCTGGATGAAGCGATCAAGTACACCAAGGAACGCCAGCAGTTCGGCCAGCCAGTGGCCGATTTCCAGAACACCCAGTTCATGCTGGCCGACATGGCGACCGACCTCGAGGCGGCGCGCGCGCTGCTTTATCTTGCTGCCGCCAAGGTCAATGCGGGATGCGCCCTGACAAGAGCCGCTTTCTCGGCCATGGCCAAGCGGCTCGCGACCGACAACGGCAGCAAGATCGTGAACGATGCGCTGCAGCTGTTCGGCGGCTATGGCTATCTGAAGGACTATCCGATCGAACGGTTCTGGCGCGATCTGCGCGTGCACTCGATCCTCGAAGGGACCAACCAGGTGATGCGCATGATAGTGGGCCGGGACCTGCTCCGGCAATGACCGACGAAGTCCTGATCCGCCGCGAGGGCGCCGCCGGTTTCCTCTCGCTCAACCGCCCCTCGGCGATCCATGCGCTGACCCTGCCGATGGTCCATGCCATGACCAGGGCACTGCTCGAATGGCGGGACGATCCCGAGGTCAAGGCGGTGATCATCGATCACGCCGAAGGTCGCGGGTTCTGTTCGGGCGGTGATATCGCCTTCCTGCGCAATTCGGCGCTCAACGATGGCGGCGTGTCGGGCCGTCAGTTCTTCCATGACGAATACCAGCTCAATCACCTGATCTTCACTTATGAAAAGCCGGTGGTAGCCTTCATGGACGGGATCACCATGGGCGGCGGCGTGGGCATCAGCCAGCCGGCGCGGTTCCATGTCGCGACCGAGAACACCCGCTATGCCATGCCCGAAACCGGGATCGGCCTGTTCCCCGATGTCGGCGGCGGCTGGTACCTCTCGCGCCTGCCCGGCCGGATCGGCCAGTTCCTGGCGCTGACCGGGGCGCGGCTTGACGGGGCGGAGTGCAAATGGGCGGGCCTTGCCACCCATTACCTACCGCACGATGCCCTGGCCGAGGCCAAGGAACGGATCGCCCACGGGCACGAGCCGGGCCAGGTGCTGGCGGCGCTGGCCGTCACGCCGCCACACGCCCGGATCGAGGATAATGCCATCCTGATCGCCCGGCACTTTGCCTCGGACCGCTTCGAGGACATCCTCGCCAGCCTTGAAGCCGACAGCAGCGAATGGGCGGCCAAGGAGCTGGCCACGCTGCGCACCAAGTCACCGCAAACCTGCAAGGTCGCGCTGCGCCAGCTGGCAGACAGCTTGGCCTGCGCCGATTTCGCCGCGAACATGGTGATGGAGTATCGCATCGCCAGCCGCGTGTTGACCCGCCCGGACTTTGCCGAGGGCGTTCGCGCCGTGATCGTCGACAAGGACAATGCGCCCAAGTGGAACCCGGCCACGCCCGAAAGCGTATCGGACGAACTGATCGACAGCATTTTCGCCGCCCTGCCGGCCGATGAGGAATGGAAGCCCCTATGAGCTACGAAACGATCCTGGTTGAACAGCGCGGCGCTGTCACGCTGATCACGCTTAATCGTCCGCAGGCGCTTAACGCCCTGAATTCGGCGGTGCTGGAAGAGCTGATCGCGGCCTTCGCGGCGTTCGAGGCCGATCCCGCCCAGCGCTGTGCCGTGCTGACGGGCGCTGGCGAAAAGGCCTTTGCTGCTGGCGCCGACATCAAGGAAATGGCCGAAAAACCGGCTGCGGAATTCTATAGCCAGGACTTCTTCAGCCGCTGGACCAGCCACCTGGTCAAGACCACCCGCAAGCCGTGGATCGCGGCGGTCAACGGCTTTGCGCTGGGCGGCGGGTGCGAACTGGCCATGATGGCGGACTTCATCATCGCGAGCGAGAACGCGAAATTCGGCCAGCCGGAAATCAAGCTCGGCGTCGGCCCCGGCATGGGCGGCAGCCAGCGCTTGACCCGCGCCATCGGCAAGGCCAAGGCAATGGAGATGTGCCTGACCGGCCGGATGATGGGCGCCGAAGAAGCCGAACGTTCTGGTCTGGTCGCCCGCGTCGTGCCGCTGGCATCGCTGGTCGAAGATGCCGTGAAAACCGCGAGCGAGATTGCCGCCATGCCGCCACTGGCCGCCATCGCCAACAAGGAGATGGTCAACGCCGCCTTCGAGACGACGCTGGATCAGGGCCTGCTGATGGAGCGCCGGATTTTCCAGGTCCTCACCGCCACCGAGGACAAGGCCGAGGGCATGGCCGCCTTCATCGAGAAGCGCCCCGGGGTGTGGAAGGGGAAGTAACCCACCGCCGTTCGTGTCGAGCGAAGTCGAGACACTAGCACGCGGCATCTCGACTTCGCTCAATGCGAACGGAATTCGGAGTAGATTATATGGCTAGGATCGCCTTCATCGGCCTCGGCAACATGGGCGGCGGCATGGCCGCGAACCTGGTCAAGGCCGGGCACAGGGTCCACGCCTTCGATCTCAGCGCCGAAGCGACCGAGCGCGCCACGGGCAATGGCTGCGCGGTTTTCCCGACCGTGCGCGAGGCGGTGCAGGGCGTCGATGCCGTGGTCTCGATGCTGCCCAACGGCAAGATCGTGGAGAGCGTCTATACCACCGACGTGATCGGTCAGGCTCCCGCCGGCGCGCTGCTGCTCGATTGCTCGACCATCGATGTCGATACCGCGAGCAGGTCGCCGCGGCCGCCGAAGCCGCTGGTTATGCCATGGTCGATGCCCCGGTCTCGGGCGGGATCGCCGCAGCCAATGGCGGCACGCTGACCTTCATGGTTGGCGGCACCGCCGAAGCCTTTGCCCGGGCCGAGCCGATCCTTGCCGCAATGGGCAAGGCCGTGATCCACGCCGGTGCCTCTGGCGCGGGTCAGGCCGCCAAGATCTGCAACAACATGATCCTGGGCGCGACAATGATCGCGACCTGCGAAGCCTTTGCCCTGGCCGACAAGCTGGGACTGGATCTGCAGACCTTCTACGAGATCTCCAGCAAGGCCTCTGGCCAGTCGTGGTCGATGACCTCCTATTGCCCGGTCCCCGGGGTCGGCCCGGCCAGCCCGGCGGACAACGGTTATCAGGGTGGATTCGCCGCTGCGCTGATGCTGAAGGACCTGAAGCTTGCGCTCGAAGCGGCGCAAAGCGTCGGTGCCAATGTCCCGATGGGAACTCGCGCCGAGGAGCTTTACGAGGCCTTCACCGCAGCCGGGAACGGTGGCACCGATTTCTCAGGCATCATCAAGGCGCTCTAACGCAGCGCGGGCAATCGGGTCGAGCGGCGCGCGGTCACCGCTCATGATTGCCGCTTTCATGCGCGGGTCCCAGAAATCCCGGATGTGCTGGGCCGTGGCGGCAATCGCTGCATCCTCGCCCTGCGCGGCCAGATTGCGGGCGATCTGGTTGGCCATGTAGTGCAGCCGGGCCAGGTCCACCCCCGCTACTCCGCTGGTTCGCGCGCCACGCGGCGGCTGCGTTCGGCCCAGCTGGCGTAGCTTTCCTGCCAGTCGGTCGGACCATTGCTGGGCAGCACCTGCACTGCGGTCACCTTGTATTCCGGGCAATTGGTGGCCCAGTCGGAATAGTCGGTCGTCACCACGTTGGCCTGGGTCGCGGGGTGGTGGAAGGTGGTATAGACCACGCCGGGCGCCACCCGCTCGGTCACCTCGGCGCGCAGGGTGGTTTCCCCGGTGCGGCTCGCCAGGCGCACCCAGTCCCCGGTCGTGATCCCCCGGTTTTCCGCGTCGGTCGGGTGGATTTCCAGCAGGTCTTCCTGATGCCAGACGGTGTTGGCAGTCCGCCGGGTCTGCGCGCCGACATTGTACTGGGACAGGATTCGCCCGGTGGTCAGCAGCAGCGGATAGCGCGGCCCGGTCTTCTCGTCGGTCGGGACATAGTCGGTCACCACGAACCGCCCCTTGCCGCGCACGAAGCCATCGATGTGCATCACCGGCGAGCCATCGGGCGCGGCGGCGTTGACCGGCCATTGCAGCGATCCCGCTTCCTCAAGCCGGTCATAGGAGACCCCGGCAAAGCTGGGGGTCAGCCGGGCGATCTCGGCCATGATCTGCGCCGGGTGCTCATAATCCCACTCCAGCCCCATCGCTTGAGCAAGGCGCTGGGTGACTTCCCAATCAGCGAGACCATTGGCTGGCTCCATCACCTTGCGCACCCGCTGGATGCGGCGCTCGGCATTGGTGAAGGTGCCGTCCTTTTCCAGGAAGGTGCTGCCCGGCAGGAACACGTGGGCGTAACCGGCGGTCTCATTGAGGAACAGGTCATGGACGATGACCAGTTCCATCGCCTTGAGCCCGGCGGCAACATGGTGGGTATTGGGATCGCTCTGGAGGATATCCTCGCCCTGGATGTACAGCGCGCGGAACGAACCATCGAGCGCGGCATCGAGCATGTTGGGAATGCGCAGGCCCGGCTCGGGATCGAGCGCGACGCCCCAGTCCTGTTCAAAGAGCCCGCGCGTCGCCGTGTCCGAGATGTGGCGATAACCGGCCAGCTCGTGCGGGAATGAACCCATGTCGCACGAACCCTGGACATTGTTCTGCCCGCGCAGCGGGTTCACGCCCACGCCGGGGCGGCCGATGTTGCCGGTCGCCATGGCGAGGTTGGCAATCGCCATGACAGTTGAGGAGCCCTGGCTGTGCTCGGTGACGCCAAGACCGTAATAGATCGCCGCATTGCCGCCGGTGGCATAGAGCCGGGCCGCGGCGCGCAGGTCAGCCGCCTGTACGCGGGTGACGGCTTCCAGCACTTCCGGACTGTGCTTTTCATCCGCAACGAAGCGTGCCCAGTCCTGGTATTCGTCCCAGTCGCAGCGTTCGCGGATGAAGGCCTCGTCGGCCAGCCCCTCGGTCACGATTACATGGGCCATCGCGGTCAGCACGGCGACATTGGTGCCGGGTTGCAGCGGCAGGTGATGTGCGGCCTCGACATGAGGCGAGCGGACCAGGTCGATCCGGCGCGGATCGATCACGATCAGTTTCGCGCCCTGCCTGAGGCGCCGCTTCATCCGGCTGGCGAAGACCGGGTGGGCATCGGTGGGATTGGCGCCGATCACCAGGATCACGTCGGCCTGCATCACGCTGTCAAAATCCTGCGTGCCGGCCGAAGTGCCGAAGGTGGTCTTCAGGCCATAGCCGGTGGGCGAGTGGCAGACCCGAGCACAGGTATCGACATTGTTCGATCCAAACCCGGCGCGGACCAGCTTCTGGACGAGGAAGGTCTCTTCATTGGTGCAGCGGCTGGAAGTGATGCCACCCAATGCCCGCGCGCCGTGCTGCGCCTTGATCGCGTTCAGCCGCTCGGCAGTGTAGGCAAAGGCCTCGTCCCAGCTGACCACCCGCCAGGGATCGTCGATGCTATCGCGGATCATCGGTTCCAGCACGCGGTCGCGGTGGTTGGCATAGCCCCAGGCGAAGCGGCCCTTGACGCAGGAATGGCCGCGATTGGCCTTGCCGTCCTTCCACGGCACCATCCGCACCAGCTGCTCGCCGCGCATTTCAGCGCGGAAAGTGCACCCAACCCCGCAATAGGCGCAGGTCGTCACCACGGCGCGTTCGGGCTTGCCGATCTCCTTGACCGCCTTTTCCTGCAAGGTTGCGGTGGGACAGGCCTGGACGCAGGCCCCGCAGGACACGCATTCGCTCGACAGGAACTCGTCGCCCGCCTGGCCGGCGCTGACCTTCGATGCAAAGCCGCGCCCGGCGATAGTCAGGGCAAAGGTGCCTTGCACCTCGTCACAGGCGCGCACGCAGCGCGAACAGGCGATGCATTTGCTGGGGTCGAAATCGAAATAGGGGTTCGACGCGTCGACCGGCAGACCCAGATGGTTCGCCCCGGCATAGCCATACCGCACATCGCGCAGGCCCACTTCGGCGGCGGTATCCTGCAATTCGCAATCGTTGTTGGCGCTGCAGGTCAGGCAATCGAGCGGGTGGTCGGAAATGTAGAGTTCCATCACCCCGCGCCGCAGCCGCTGGAGCCGCTCGGTCTGGGTGTGGACCACCATGCCGGGTTCGGCCGGGGTGGTGCAGCTGGCGGGGGTGCCGCGTCGCCCCTCGATCTCCACCAGGCACATCCGGCAGGAACCGAAGGCCTTGACGCTGTCGGTCGCGCAGAGACTGGGGATCGATCCGCCGCTTTCGGCGGCCGCGCGCATCACGCTGGTTCCGGCGGGGACGGTCACGGCGCGGCCATCGATCGACAGCGTCACCGACCGGTCCGAATGGACCGCCGGGGTGCCAAAATCGGCTTGCGGCTCATAGCCCATGCTGCGTCTCCGCCGCCCGCAGATCGGCGGGCGTGTTGATATTAGCAGGCGCGGCGGCCAGATGCACGGGCCGCGCGCCGATCGCTTCGGCCAGGGCGCGCATCGAATGCTTGCTGCCACTCAGCAGGATCACCTCCACCGCGCTGGCGGCACTGGTGGGCCACAGGCCGATCACTGGCTGGTCGGCGAGATATGCCGGGGCAGGGGAAAGCAGTTCGGGCAGGTTTTCCGGCAGGAACGGCGCATCGACGCCGCAGGTCAGTACGGCGTCATGGCCACCAGCATGCGCATGGCGCAGCGCCGCCGCGATCCCGCCCAGCGGCCCCATGCCGGGGCGGGGCCAATCCGAAAGGGTGGGGGCAGGGGCCTCGTCCCGCCCGACAACCACCACCGTGTCGCACCAGCCCGAGAGGGTATCGACCGCGCGGGCCAGCAGGCTCTGTCCCTTTAGCTGCGCCAACGCCTTGTCGCTGCCGAACCGGCTGGCCGCTCCGCCCGCCAGGACACAGCCCAGGATCACGCGAAATCCTCCGGCCAGTGCTTCAGCGCCGAACGGACGGGGTAGGGCGTGAAGCCGCCCAGCGCGCAGAGCGAGCCGAACTGCATCGTCTCGCAGAGGTCTTCCAGCAGCTGCAGGTCTTCATCGCGGCTGCGACCGATCTTGCGGGCATTGTGCATCTGGGCCAGCGCCTCGACCGCATCGGCATCACGCCCGCCTGCCCTGATCCGGTCGATCAGTTCGACGCCGCGGGTCGATCCGATCCGGCATGGCGTACACTTGCCGCAGCTTTCCGCCGCGCAGAACTGGAAGGCGAAGCGGGCGAGGGCGCCCATGTCGGCCGTGTCGTCGAACACCACCACGCCGCCATGGCCGATCAGCGCGTCGGCCCCGGCATAGGCTTCGTAATCGAATGGCAGGTCGAACTGGCTGGGGTGGATATAGGCCCCCAGCGGTCCGCCGACCTGCACCGCTTTGACCGGGCGGCCCGAGGCCGTGCCGCCGCCGATGTCATGGATCAATTCATTGAGGGTGATGCCGAAGGCGGTCTCGAACAGCCCGCCGTGGCAGATATTGCCCGCCCAGTTGGATCGGCATGGTGCCTTTCGAACGGTCGATCCCGAGGCTGTCGTACAGGCTCGCGCCGCCGGGCATCATGATGTGCGGTATGGCGGCCAGTGTGAGCACGTTGTGTACCACTGTGGGGCATCCGAACAGCCCTTCGTGTGCCGGTAGAGGGGGCTTGGCCCGCACCTCGCCGCGCTTGCCCTCGATCGAGTTCAGCAACGCGGTTTCCTCGCCGCAGACATAGGCCCCGGCACCGACCCGTACCTCGACCCGGAAGGGGGCAAGATGTTCACTGGCCAGTTCAATCGCCGCCTGCAACTTGCTGATTGCATGCGGATATTCGCTGCGGACGTAGATGTAGCCCTGGTCCGCGCCGACCGCATGGGCAGCAATCGCCATGCCTTCCAGCAGCTGAAAGGGATCGCCCTCCATCAGCATCCGGTCGGCAAAGGTGCCGCTATCCCCCTCATCGGCATTGCAGACCACGTATTTCCGGGCTCCCGGAGCCTCCAGAACGGTCCGCCACTTGATCCCCGCCGGGAAACCCGCCCCGCCGCGACCGCGCAGGCCCGAGTGGGTAACCTCAGCGACAAGCCTCGGATGAAGCCATTGATTTTACGCGAGTTAATGCCGACCAGCCACCGGTCGCGGCATAGTCGTCCAGGCTCAACGGCCGCGTCTTTCCAGCGCGGGCAAAAGTCAGCCGCTGCTGCCGCTTGATGAAGGGATGGTCCGCAATCGGGCCGATCCACTTGTCGGAGGTTCCGGCGAGCACCGCCGCCACATCCTCGGAAATCAGCGGCCCGAAGCCGATACCGTCGATCTCCGCCAATGGCTCCAGCCAGTGCATGCCCCAGCTCGAAACCCGCTCGATCGTGCAGCCCGCCGCTGCAAAGGCCGCAGCGACGGCATCCGCGCCGCAAGCCAGCGCCAGCGCATCGTCGCTGATCCGGACCAAAGTCATGCCGATTGCACCAGCTTGACCAGCGCCGCCGCATCAAGCTGCGCGTGCAATTGGTCACCGATCCGCGCCGCCGGGCCAACGCTGCACAGACCCAGGCAGTAGACCGGCTTCACCCGGACCCGCTCGCCTGCAGCGGCCTCAACCTCATGCACCAGCGCCTCAACCCCGCGCGCTTGGCAGGCTTCGGCCCGGCACAGTTCGATGCAGGGGCGCGGGTCCGCCTCGGCGGCAAAATCGTGATAGAAGCTGACTACGCCATGCACTTCGGCGCGGCTGAGGTTCAAACAACCGGCGATCACCCGCTCCGCCTCGCCATCGACGCAGCCAAACTCGCGCTGGACATCGTGCAGGATCGGCAGGAGCGGGCCTTCGCGGCCCTGATGGCTGGCGCAGATCGCGGCGATGCGGTCCGCCCGGCTCACGCCTTCAATCGCGCCGCATGCCAGCCGATGTGATCGGCCATGAAGGTAGAAATAAAGTAATAGGAATGGTCGTAGCCGGGCTGCATCCGGATGGTCGCCGGGATACCGGCCTTGCGGCAGGCCATCACCAGCAGCCCGGTCTTGAGCTGTTCGTGGAGGAAGTTGTCAGCATCGCCCTGATCGACCAGCAAGTCGGGCAGGCGCGCGCCATCCTCGATCAGGGCGCAGGCGTCATATTCGCGCCAGGTCGCCCTGTTGGGTCCGAGATAGCCGCCCAGCGCCTTTTCGCCCCAAGGGCAATTGAGCGGGCTGACGATTGGGGAAAAGGCACTGACAGAGCGGAACCGGTCAGGATTGCGCAAGCCGATGGTGAGTGCGCCATGCCCGCCCATCGAATGACCGGTGATGCCCTGACGCGCCATATCGACCGGGAAGTGCGCGGCGATCAGCGCGGGCAATTCCTGCTCGATATAGCTGCGCATCCGGTAATTGGCCGACCACGGCGTCTGTGCTGCATCGACATAGAACCCGGCGCCCTTGCCGAAGTCATAGCCTTCGTCATCCGGCACTTCCTCGCCGCGCGGGCTTGTGTCGGGGGCTATAAAGATGATCCCATGCTCGGCGCAGGCAGCGCGGAACTCACCCTTTTCGGTCACGTTCGCGTGAGTGCAGGTCAGGCCCGACAGATACCACAGCACCGGCAGCTTCTGCCCCGGCGCGTGGTCCGGCACGAAGACCGAGAAGGTCATCGGCGTGCCGGTGCTAGCCGACTTGTGGGTATAGACACCTTGCGTGCCGCCATGGCTCCGCCAGGCCGAGACCTGCTCCATCAGAACACCACGACCGAGCGGATCGACTTGCCCGCATGCATCAGGTCGAAGGCAGTGTTGATCTCTTCCAGGCCCATCACGTGGGTGATCATCGGATCGATCTGGATCTTGCCGGCCATATACATGTCGACGATCTTGGGTACATCGGTGCGACCCTTGGCCCCGCCAAAGGCGGTGCCGCGCCAATTGCGCCCAGTGACCAGCTGGAACGGCCGGGTGGCGATTTCCTTGCCCGCTTCGGCTACGCCGATGATGATGGAGGTGCCCCAGCCGCGATGGCAGGCTTCCAGCGCGGTGCGCATCACTTCGGTATTGCCGGTGGCATCGAAGGTGTAGTCCGCACCGCCATCGGTCATCAGCACGATCTTGGCGACCACGTCCTCGCGGCTCATGCCCTTGGAATTGAGGAAGTCGGTCATCCCGAACTTGCGGCCCCATTCCTCGCGGTCGGGGTTGATGTCGACACCGATGATCTTGTTCGCGCCGGCCAGCCGCGCGCCCTGGATCACGTTGAGACCGATCCCTCCGAGGCCGAAGACGACGACATTGTCACCCACCTGAACCTTGGCGGTGTTGATAACCGCGCCAACCCCGGTGGTCACGCCGCAGCCGATGTAGCAGCTGCTCTGGAACGGTGCGTCCTCGCGGATCTTGGCGACGGCAATTTCTGGGAGGACAGTGAAGTTCGAGAAGGTCGAACAGCCCATGTAATGGAAGATCGTCTGGCCCTTGTAGCTGAACCGCGACGTGCCGTCCGGCATCAGGCCCTGGCCCTGGGTCGCGCGGATCGCAGTACACAGGTTGGTCTTGCCCGAGAGGCACGACTTACACTGGCGGCATTCCGGGGTGTAGAGCGGGATCACGTGATCGCCGGGTTTCACGCTGGTCACCCCGGGGCCAACTTCGCGCACGATCCCAGCGCCTTCATGGCCCAGGATCGAGGGGAAGATACCTTCGCTGTCGAACCCGTCGAGCGTGTAGGAATCGGTGTGGCAGATGCCGGTGGCCATGATCTCGACCAGCACTTCACCGACCTTGGGGCCTTCCAGATCGACTTCGACGATCTCCAGCGGCTGTTTCGGTGCAAAGGCAACGGCGGCACGGGTCTTCATTTAGCACTCCTCCTGTTCAAAACCCTTTGGCACGATGCCAAGCCCTTCGTCCAGCCCACCCGCCATGATGCTTATCGACCGCAGTAAGACGGAGATCGGACTCTCATTGCGCTGCGACGCTAAATGCCTAGAATGGTGCAATGATTTCGAAATTGCTCAAAGTCTTTGGGGCCCTTCTGATTATTCTGGCCCCTCTGTTTACACTCGGCGTCTATTGGCCAACGCGGTCTGCGCCACTGCCCGGCCCAGACGGTGATTTCTTACTCCGGAATGTCCGTGTGCTCGATGTCCGGACTGGTACATTCAGTGACCCAACCGCCATCCGTGTACAGGGCGGTGTCATTTCATCCATTGATCCAGACCTGGCGAACGCTGAACGCGAACCAGTAGTCGATGGCAAGGGGCGCTTCCTCGTACCCGGCTTTTGGGACATGCACGTTCATGCTTTCCAGCTCTCTCCGCAACTGCATTTTCCTCTGTTCATTGCAAATGGCGTCACCTCTGCTCGCGACATGATGGACTGCCCCGAGGTCAGGGATCCCTTGATCGCTTGCATCAAAGACAAGCGCAATTGGACGGAGGCTGCAGCAAATGGCCAAATGGTCTCTCCTCGCTTCATGCAGGTTGCGAGCTTTTATTTCGACCAGCCTGAGATGAAGCCGGCAGAGGCATTGAAGCGGGCCGAAAGCTATCGGCAGCGCGGACTGAATGCGATCAAGGTCTATAATCGGGTCGGTCGAGAGACCTACTTTGCGCTTGCGGCCGACGCGCGCAAAAGCGGCGTGCGGTTGGTTGGGCATCTGCCCAAAGCGGTTTCACTGGATGAGGCAATCGCTGCTGGTCAACGCAGCTTTGAGCATGGGCATGTCCTGATCCGTCATTGCTTTGACGATGCGGCGGCTTGGCGAGCCGGTAAACTCGACCAGATCGAACCAACGGCACTGCTAAACCAAATGGTTGCCAAACAGGACGATGCGAAATGCAATCAAGTTTTCAAGCAGATGCGCGCAGCCGGTGCGGTCCTGGTTCCAACCCATGTAACACGTGAGGAGGACGCGCGCGCAGCTGATCCGGCTTTCGTTTCTAATCCACGCCTTGCTTATCTCGACCCGCTTTCTCGCTGGGCGTTCCGGGATGATTTGGCTGCAACCGCAGCCCGATATCCGGGTGCGGCCGGTGCCTCAGCGCTGAACGCCTATTTCGAGGGAGGTCTTGCGCTATCCGGTCTCGCCTATCGCGCGGGCGTACCTGTCCTGGTCGGTACTGATACTGCACTTGGCGGCTTTCGATATCATGATGAGCTGGCACACCTCGTTCGCGCTGGGCTTAGTCCAGCGGAAGTGTTGCGGGCCGCAACGCTCGATGCTGCGAGCTTTGCGGGCGTGGCGAATCGCTATGGTTCAATTGAGCCCGGCAAAATGGCCGATCTCGTTCTACTGTCGGCCAATCCTCTGGAAGACATACAAAATACGAACAGGATCGAACTCGTCGTTCTCGCTGGTAGGCGCTACGATCGGAAGAGGATTGGCGCGCTGCTGGACTATACGCGGTCTGAAGCCAATTCACCTTCAAACTGGGCGAAGCTGATCTGGGGCTTTCTGACCAGCCCGGTTAGCTCTGAACTCTAACCTTGCCAGGCAGCGATCGTCGTGCGGTGCAGTTCGCGACGGTAACCTTCGTATCCGCCAGTGGCCTTGTGCAGGACTGAACGGTTGTCCCACATCACCAGCATTCCGGGCTCCCACTGGTGGCGATAAACGAAGCGTTCGTGACCCTGCCATGACTGGAGCTCCATCAACAGCGCGATGGCCTTGTCCTGGGCCATACCCTCGATCCCGATGATATAGCCCAGCGTCGAATAGAACCCGCGCCGACCGGTCTCTGGGATGGGCCGGGACCAGGGGGTGGGTCTGTGTCGCCAGCGCCGCCTCGCTGGGGCGGATATCCATGCTGCGGCCCTTGTCTTTCGCGCCATAGGTCCCATCGGGCGCATAGGGCATGCGGGCGGAATGGATGGCGACCAGATCTGCGTAGCGGGCCTGCTGATCGGGTGACAGCGCCTCCCAGGCGGCATGCTGGTTGGCGAACAGTGTATCGCCGCCGACGGGTGGAATTTCGACCGCGTTGAGGCAGGTGCCAGAGGGCGGGCGCGCCTGGAATGACCAGTCGGCATGCCAGTTCTCGGCAAACAGCGGCGTCTGCTCATCCGCCTCGCGCCGGATCGCGGCAATGTGCTGCCGCCCGGCAATCGGCGCGAAGAACGGATCGTCGCCGAAGGCACCGAAGCAGAGCGTGAACCGCTCAAGCTCATCATCGTTCAGGTGCTGGTCCGGAAAGGCCAACACGTGATGTTCGAGCCAAGCGGCGCGGATCGCCGCAATCGTCGCGGCATCAAGCGACGCTTTCAGGTCGACCCCGGTGACGCGTGCGCCGCACGCCTGCCCCGAAGGTTCGACCCGCAGCGCCATCAGTGCACCGTATCCCCGGCAGCCGGGGCTTCCTCACCCCCGTCATCCCCACCGTCATCCGCCAGGCGAACGGCGCTGACCACATGTTCCTCATCGGCCACGTTGAACAGCCGCACGCCGGCCGAACCGCGACCGATCACCCGCAGGCTGTCGAGTGGCAGGCGGATCAGCTTGGCCTGATCGGTCACCAGCATCAATTGGTCAGCCTGGCTGGCCGGGAAGCTGGCCACCACCGGGCCATTGCGGGCGATGTTGTCGATATTGGTGATGCCCTGGCCACCGCGCCCGGTCCGGCGATATTCATAAGCCGAGCTGAGCTTGCCATAGCCATTGGCACAGACCGTCAGGATGAACTGCTCGCGCTCAGCCATTTCGGCCATGCGGGCTTCCGGAATCGTGGGTGTCCCTTCCTTTTCACCCTTCCACGGCGCGAAGCGGACATATTCCTCGCGCTCCTCGCTGGTGGTGCCGACGCGGTGCAGGATCGAGAGGCTGATCACCTCGTCATCGCCCTTCAGCGTCATGCCCCGCACCCCGGTGGAAGTCCGGCTCTGGAATTCGCGCACTTCGTCGCCGGCAAAGCGGATCGCCTTGCCCTGCCGGGTGGCGAGCAGCACGTCATCGCTCGGCTCAAGCAGGGCCACGCCAATCAGGCGATCCTCGCTGTCATCCTCGAACCGCATGGCGAACTTGCCGTTGCTGGGGATGTTGGCGAAGGCATCCATGGAGTTGCGCCGGACATTACCCTTGGCCGTCGCGAAGACGACCGAAAGCTTGCCCCATTCCTCCTCGTCCTCCGGCAAGGGCAGCACCGTCTGGATCGTCTCGTCCTTGTCGAGCGCGGGCAGCAGGTTGACGATCGGGCGGCCGCGCGTGGCCGGGCCGCCCTCGGGCAGCTTCCAGACCTTGAGCCGGTAGACCTTGCCCGCGGTGGAGAAGAACAACACCGGATTGTGGGTGCTGGTGACGAACATGCTCGTCACCACGTCTTCGTCCTTGGTCGCCATGCCGGCGCGGCCCTTGCCGCCACGGTTCTGGGCGCGGAAGGTGGAGAGCGGGGTGCGCTTGATGTAGCCGTCCATGGTGACGGTCACGACCATCTCGTCGCGCTCGATCAGGTCCTCGTCCTCGATCCCATCGGCGGCGGCGGTGATTTCGGAGACGCGCGGCGTGGCATAGGCCTCGCGGATCTGGACCAGCTCTTCGCGCATGACGCCGTACAGTTTCACGCGGTCGGCCAGGATCGCGAGGTACTCGGCGATGGCAAGCGCCAGTTCCTTGAGCTCATCACCGATTTCGTCGCGGCCCAGCGCGGTCAGGCGGTGCAGGCGCAGATCCAGGATCGCCTTCACCTGCACTTCGGAGAGGCGATAGGTCCCGCCGGTTTCCTCGGCGCTGGGTTCAATCGCCTCGACCAGCTTGATGTAGGGGGCGATCTCGCCGATCGGCCATTCCCGCGTGACCAGCGTTTCGCGCGCCGCTGCCGGATTTGGCGAGCTACGGATGATCCGCACCACCTCATCAAGGTTGGTAACAGCCACGACTAGGCCAAGCAGGATATGGGCCCGGTCGCGGGCCTTGTTCAGTTCGAACTTGGTGCGGCGGGTGATTACTTCCTCGCGGAAGGTGATGAAGCTGCTGATGATGTCGCGCAGCGTCAGCACTTCCGGGCGGCCGCCACGGATCGCCAGCATGTTCGCCGGGAACGAGCTTTGCGCCGGGGTGTTGCGCCACAGCTGGTTCAGCACGACTTCAGGAGTGGCATCGCGTTTCAGGTCGATCACGACGCGCACGCCCAAGCGGCTCGATTCGTCGCGAATGTCGGAAATGCCCTCGATCCGCTTGTCTTTGGCGGCCTCGGCAATCTTTTCCACCAGACCCGACTTTTGCCGACCTGATAGGGAATGCTGGTCAGCACGATCGAGCGCCGATCACCGCGGCCTTCCTCGATCTCGTGCCGGCAGCGCATGATGACCGAGCCGCGCCCTTCGGTGTAGGCCTTGCGGGCGCCCGACTGACCGAGGATCAGCGGGGCAGTGGGGAAATCGGGGCCGGGAATGATCTCGAACAGCTCTTCCGAGGTGATCGCCGGATTATCCATGTAGGCCAGGCAGCCATCGATCACTTCGCCCAGGTTGTGCGGCGGGATGTTGGTCGCCATGCCCACCGCGATCCCGCCCGCGCCGTTGACCAGCAGGTTGGGGAAGCGGGCAGGCAGAACGGTCGGCTCCTGCCGCGAACCATCGTAGTTCTCGGTAAAGTCGACCGTATCCTTGTCGAGATCGTCGAGCAGCGAATTGGCCACCCTGGCCAGCCGCGCCTCGGTATAGCGCATCGAGGCCGGCGGATCGGGGTCCATCGAGCCGAAATTGCCCTGGCCATCGATCAGCGGCAGCCGCATCGACCAGTCCTGGGTCATGCGCGCCAGGGCATCATAGATCGCGCTGTCGCCATGCGGGTGATAGTTACCCATCACGTCGCCGACGATCTTGGCACTCTTGCGATAGGGGCGTCCCGCAACAAAGCCGCCTTCCTGGCTGGCGAACAGGATACGGCGGTGGACCGGCTTCAGGCCGTCGCGCACATCGGGCAGCGCGCGGCTCACGATCACGCTCATCGCGTAATCGAGATAGCTGGTCTTCATCTCGTCGACGATGTCGACGCGCTGGAAATCGCCCTGCGGCCCGGTGGGGCCTCCAGTCGGTTCGGGGCCTTCGGAATCGGGAATGTCTTGGTTGTCGCTCACGCGGATAATCAGCCGGTTGTTGGCAGGAAAGTCATAAACCGGACTAGGCTATGATCGCAGGAAAGGCCACCTCGGCGCCCGGATTAGAGCCGCTTTTCCACACCCAATCGCCCCTCTCTTAACGAACGGGACGAAACGCATTCAACGCGGGTTCAGTGGTACGCGCGCAGTGCGCAGCCAGTGTTGCCAAACTGGCGTTTTGGGGCCAGTAGCAAGCGCGAAGGAAGTTCCGCCCAGCCAATGGCCGGGCGATCGAGGAGTGAAGGATACGATGCGTCGCACACCCATTCTGGCCCGTCCGCTTTATGCGGTTGCCATCTCGCTGGCTTCGCTTGCTGCTGCTGGCCTGCTGGCCACCCCGGCTCAGGCCCAGCGCGAGGACAAGAAGAAGGATGACAAGAAGGGCGCTGCTGCAGCCAAGCCGCCGCAGCCAACCAAGGGCTTCATTCCGGCCTATACCGATCTGAAGGCCGCGCTGGATGCCGCTGCCAAGCGTGAAGACGTGATTGCAGCCAAGGCCAAGATCGCGGAAACTGAGAAGGCCTATCGTTCTGCTCGCGGTCGGGCTGCCCAGGACGCTGCCCGCGGTCAGTATGACGCGGCTGTGGCCGCGCTCGGCACCCTGCTCACCCCGGAAAAGGGCAAGGTCGAAAACGCCTTCTCAAAGGTCGGAAACGAAGCAGACAAGTTCTACGCGGGCCAATTGGCCTTCACTTACGGCGGGCTTGCCGTGGACAAGGCCACTCAGCGTCGCGGCCTGATAGCGATGATCGAAAGCGGCAATGTGCCGGCCGCCGAAGTGGGCAAGTACCACTATTACGCCGCCGGCTTTGCCTTCGACATGAAGGATTTTGCCGCCGCCGAAGCATCGTTGAAGTCCGCGATCGCCGCCGGCAACAGTGGTGACGACGTCAAAGGTCTGCTTGCCGAAGCCCAGAACTCGGCTGGGCGCCCGGCGGAAGCCCTGGCGACGCTCCGTCAGATGGTCGAGGGTGCGGTTGCCGCTGGCAAGGTGCCCGATGCCGACTGGCTCGAGCGCGGTGTCGTTATCTCCTACAACAACAAGATGGGCCCGGAATCGGTCGAATGGGGCCTGCGCCGGATCGAACATCACCCGACCCAGGCTGGGTGGGTGGCCGCTGGCCAGATCATGCGCGAGAAGGGCGACTATGGCGCGATGGACTCGCTCGACATTTCCCGGGCGCTTGACCGGGCCGGCGCACTGACGATCAGCACCCCATCGGTACAGCGCGAATACATCGAGTATCTGCAGTCGGCCGTGGGCAAGGTTGGCGTACTCTATCCGGGTGAGGTAATCAAAATCGCGAACCAGGGCGTGAAAGTCACTGCGCTGCAGGGGGCTGACCCCTTCGTTCGCGACGCTCTGGCAGAAGCGAGCCGCCGTGTTGCAGCCGACCGCGCTTCATTGCCTGGTCTTGAACGGGATGCCAAGGCTTCCACTGCAGCCCTGCGGACTGTTCTGATCGGTGCCGACACCTTCCTTAGCTACGACCTGGCTGACAAGGCGGCTGAACTTTACAACATTGCCCTGGCAAAGCCGGGGGCCGACGCGTCGGCGATCAACCTGCGCCTGGGTATTGCCCTGGCCAAGCAGGGGAAGATGCCAGAGGCCGAGGCTGCACTTGCCAAGGTCGAAGGCCCGCGCAAGCCGATTGCCCAGCTCTGGACACTGGTTGCCAAGGGCAAGGTCGTACCGACCAGCTAACCCGCTTGTAGTCTAGCAATAATCGAAAGGGCGGCAGGACAACTGCCGCCTTTTTTTCGGGCTGGCTCAGCCGACGGGGTCGAACTCACCAGTCTGCTCGTCCAGAACGTGCAGCAGGCCGTCACTGATCGCGAAAAAGGCCCCGCGCAGCTTCAGGCTTCCCTCCCGTTCCTTCTCCAATACATGCGGAAAGGTCCGCAGGTTGGCGAGACTGACTTTCACACCCGCCATCTCCATTGCGCGTTCGGCGGCCGCTCCCTCTGTCCCATGGCGCAGCGCAACGGTGTGGCGAGCCGCGTCGAGCAACCCGATCCAGTCGGCAACGAAGCCGCCTTCACCCCGCGGCTTGCCCTCCAGTTCGCGTGTAAGGGCAGCCTTGCAGCCACCGCACATGCCGTGGCCCATGACCACGATCTGGCGAACCTCAAGCTTCTGGACCGCAAACTCGACTGCCGCCGAAACCCCATGGAGACCAGGCGTGATCTCGAACGGCGGGACCAACGCGGCGACATTGCGGACCACGAAGATTTCGCCCGGATCGACATCGAAAACCTGGGATGGATCGACACGGCTGTCAGAGCAGGCAATCACCATCAACTTGGGGGATTGCCCCTCATGCGCAAGCAGGTCGTAACGCTCCTTCCGGCTAGGGTAGACCCCTGAGCGAAAGCGGCGATATCCTTCGAGGAGTTGCGCAAATTCGGGCATCAGAACCGCTCGCCGCGGATCACCTCCACGTCCCACATCGTCAACAGCAAACCGTGGCTGTTGAGCATGGGGGCCAGGACTTCAACCAACACTTCTGCCTTTTCGATGGACGAAATTGTCAGAACGAGTGATTTGTCCGTGCCCATGACGCGCTCCTCTCGCCAGCGCCCATCACGCCCACTCCCGGACGTGACCGGCAGCACGGTCCAGCCTGTGATCTGGGCCTTGTCGATCGCATCCGTCACCCGGCGCACAAGGGCGCTATCAACCAGGATCTCGATACGCTTGCGGATCACGGTTTCGATCATGGCAGGGTCAACCGGCAAGCAGGCGGGACAGCGCGGCGAACAGGCTGATCCCGACCAGGATGTTGAAGGGGAAGGTGATCGACAGCGACATCGTCAGATAGATGCCCGGATCAGCCTGGGGCAGGGCTAGGCGCATCGCGGCCGGAACGGCAATGTAGCTGGCGCTGGCGCAGAGTACGCCCAGCGCAGCGGCGGTGGCTACGTCCAGCCCAATGGCATGGCCCACCAACACGCCGACCGTTCCGTTGAACAGCGGGAAAGCGATGGCGAGCACGACGAGTCGCAAATTGAGGGCGCGGGCATCGATCAGACGTCGCGCCGCGATCAGGCCCATGTCGAGCAGGAACAGGCAAAGCACACCCTTGAACCCGCTTTCGAACAGCGGCTGCACCTCGGCATAACCCTTGGGTCCAGCAATCAGTCCGATGGCAAAGCTTCCGAGCAGAAGTACGACCGAAGCGTTCAGGAATACCTCGCGGATCAACTCGGCCCGCGAATGTCCTTCGCCACCTGCGCCGCGCCGCGCAAGCATGAGGCCGGAGAGGATCGCCGGGGTTTCCATCACCGCCAACACCGCGACCATGAACCCCGCGACCACCAGTCCACCGGCTCCGAGGATCTCGTTCGCGGTAACGAAGGTCACGACACTGACCGATCCATAGTGCGCGGCGACCGCCCCCGCGTTGAGCTGATCGAGCCGCGCAAACGCGCGCAGCGCCGCATAGGCCAGGAAGGGTATGGCAAAACTGAGCACCAACCCGGCAAGCAGGGCAGCGGCAACTTCGGCGTTGACGCCCGACTTGGCCACAGCCACGCCGCCCTTCAGGCCGATTGCGGCCATCAGGTAAAGCGACATGCCCTTGGCCATTGCTTCGGGGATCGCGAGATCCGACCGCAGCGCCGAAGCGACCAGTCCCAGCAGGAAGAACAGGATCACCGGAGAGGCGAACGGGGCAAAGAGACTTGCTTCCATACGGAGGGCGCTAGCGCCATTGGCAAGCGCTGACAAGCACACTAGATGGGCGCCTATGAACGACCTCGCCAGCGCTCCGCAGCCCGATATCGCCAAGCCGGAACGGCAACGCAAGCCGGACTGGATCCGGGTCAAGGCCCCGACCAGCAAGGGCTATGGCGAGACGCGCAAGCTGATGCGCGACCTGAACCTCAACACCGTCTGCGAGGAAGCGGCTTGCCCCAACATCGGCGAATGCTGGACCAAGAAGCACGCCACGGTGATGATCCTCGGCGATGTCTGCACCCGGGCCTGCGCGTTCTGCAATGTGAAAACCGGCATGCCGCGCGCGGTCGATCCGCTTGAGCCGGAGCATGTTGCAACGGCCGCCGCCAAGATGGGGTTGGAGCATATCGTGATCACCTCGGTCGATCGCGACGATCTGCCGGATGGCGGGGCGGGGCAGTTCGTCAAGGTGATCGAGGCCCTGCGCCGCACGACGCCGCAGACCACGATCGAGATCCTGACCCCCGACTTCCGCGGCAAGATGCATGCGGCGGTTGAAGCCATCGTTGCCGCCGGGCCTGATGTCTACAACCACAACCTCGAAACCGTGCCGCGGCTCTATCCCACGATCCGCCCCGGCGCGCGCTATTACGCCTCGTTGCGGTTGCTGGAGGAAGTGAAGCGCCACAACCCCATGATCTTCACCAAGTCCGGCATCATGCTGGGCCTCGGCGAGGAACGACTCGAAGTCCACCAGGTGATGGACGACATGCGCTCGGCAGGGATCGATTTCCTGACCATGGGGCAATACCTCCAACCCACACCCAAGCACGCCAAGGTGATCGACTTCGTAACCCCGCAGGCGTTTGATGCCTATGGCGCGATTGCCCGGGCCAAGGGCTTCCTTCAGGTTGCGTCAAGTCCGCTGACCCGTTCCAGCTATCACGCCGGTGACGATTTCAAGGCGATGCGTGCCGCCCGCGAGGCGCAGCTCGCCAGGGCGGCAGCGCGCGGCTGATGCCGGGCATTCGGGAAATCCGTCGGCTGCCGTGGAGCGCCGAACAAATGTACGATCTGGTGGCCGATGTCGGCCGCTATGGTGAGTTTCTTCCATGGGTGGTCGCCACCCGCATTCGCTCGGACAGCGAGGACGAGATGGTGGCCGACATGCTGGTTGGCTTCAACGCCCTGCGCGAGAAGTTCACTTCGCGCGTGCTCAAGCGGCGGCCAGGCCGGATCGAGGTTATCTACCTCGACGGGCCAATGCGCGATCTCGACAACGTGTGGGAATTCCGCAGCATGGATGAAGGCGGGTGCGAGATCGATTTCGCGGTCAGCTTCACATTCCGCAATGCCATGTTCGAGAAACTGGCCGGTCAGTACTTCGACCGCGCCTTCCGCAAGATGGTTGGGGCTTTCGAGGCCCGGGCCGAAGTGCTTTACGGTAGTAGCAGTTCCAGTGCGACCAGCGTCGCCTGATGTCGCACCACAGCGCGGCTTGAGCCATCAAGCAGCCTTTCCTCAGCCAGTGCCGCATCCTCGCTTTGGCCCTTGATCGCCCGAGCAAAGACCACAGTTCCCACCGGCTTCTGTGGTGAACCGCCGCCGGGTCCGGCGATGCCACTGATGGCAACGGCCACGTCCGCGCCGCTCTTCTTGAGCGCCCCCTGCGCCATCGCCCAGGCACAAGCGATCGAAACCGCACCAAAGGTATCGATGATGTCGGGATTGACGCCCAGCAGTTCCTGCTTGGCTTCGTTGGAATAGGTCACGAAGCCCCGGTCGAAGACAGCGGACGAACCCGCAATTTCGGTAAGCGCAGCAGCAACCAACCCTCCCGTGCAACTTTCAGCGAGGACAAGCTTGCGTCCGGCCGACTGATTTTCCGCCACGACCCGGGCAGCGAGGGCGACGATGTCATCAGGTAACAGGCTATTCATGGATTCTGCTCCTCAGGCCTTGCACAGCGCCAGGTTGCCGACCCGCGCCTGGCCACTGCGGGCACCAAGCCCGGCAGCGAGGCCGATGACTTCAGCTGTGCTAGACGGGGGCAGGGGAGACAGCAGCATCACCAGACGGTCAACGGCGCTGCACCGATCAGTCGGCATTTGCTGCGCCACCATGGTGCTGACCGCGCTTTCGACAAAGGGTTTGAGGCTTTCGTCGGGCATGGCCCTGAACAGGCTGGCGGCCTGAGGATCAAGCCCGCCACCTAACTTCAGGAAGGCAGCCTTTGCCTCTGGCCAGGCGCGATCGCGACCCGTCGCATAGCGCTGCGCCAGGCTTTCAGCCTGGCTGCGCAAGAACGCGTCTTGCGGCAGCACCGGCTGGCAGCGCTGCGCCACTCCGCGGATCAGACCCGGAAGAGCAAAAGTCGATACGGCTGTGAACTCCTGTGCCATAAGGCACGGCGGGCTTTGCTGGGCAGCCGCCATACCGGGGCTCACGGCCGCGGTTATCGCCAGGCAAATGGTCAGCTTGCGCATCGTTGGGTTCCTTCAATCGCGCAGCAGCGTGGCAACTGCCTGGACCGCGATGCCTTCGCCGCGTCCGGTGAAGCCAAGTCGTTCGGTCGTGGTAGCCTTCACGCTTACTGCTTCCAGGCCTGTGCCCATGATCTCGGCCAACCGAGCCCGGATTGCCGCCCGATGCGGACCTATCTTTGGCGCTTCACAGATGATCGTCAGGTCGACATTGCCGACGCGATAGCCCATGCTGCTCGCCAGATGGATCGCATGGGCCAGGAAACGGTCCGAAGAGGCGCCTTTCCATTGCGGATCGCTTGGCGGGAAATGGCTGCCGATATCACCGTCGCCGATCGCGCCCAGGATCGCGTCGACCAGGGCATGGATCGCAACGTCGGCATCGCTGTGTCCCGATAGGCCATGGGTATGATCGATCTTTACGCCGCCAAGCCACAATTCCTCACCGGCAGCAAGTCGGTGGACGTCGTACCCGGTACCGATCCGGACTGGCGGCAGGTCAGTGGCAAAATCGCTGGCATAGGTCAGCTTGTGCAAGCGTTCGTCTCCCTCAACCAGAACAACCGCCAGCCCGGCAGCCCGCGCTACCTGGGCATCGTCACCAGCATCAGGTAGCCCGGACCAAGCGCGATGGGCTGCCAGGATCTCCGCAAAACGGAACGCCTGGGGGGTTTGTACCCGCCGCAAGGCTTCGCGTCGGGCCGGGGCGCCCATGAGATCGCCATCGGCTTCGGTCAGACTATCGACCACCGGCAGCACCGGGATCGCTCCCGGCTGATCCGCCAACGCGGCGACCAGGCGATCGATCACCTCTTGAGGCAGCACTGGGCGGGCCGCGTCATGAATCAGGACAAGTTTCGTCGCTTTTCCATCGAGCGCCTCAAGCCCGCGCCGCACCGATTCCTGACGGGTCTCGCCCCCAGTCACAAGGTGGATTGCCGGAATACCCTGCAGGCAATCAGCGGCGATGACCTCGGTACCTTGGGGGATCACAACGACAATTGGCGCAATCCCGGCTGCTGCCATAGCCTCTGCCGAATGACGAACCACCGGTTTTCCACGCCAATTGGCGAACTGCTTGGGCAATGGTTGCCCCGCGCGCAGGCCTTGTCCGGCCGCGACGATGACGGCGGCAATGGAGGCATGTGGGGCAGATGGATCGATCATGGCTGCTGCGCCGGTAAAGACTTGCCGTGTTTCCGGCAATTCCCTATGTGCTGCCCAAATTTTAGGCAGAACTCGCAATCACAATGTCGCCCCTTCCTCCGCCCCCTCCCGTAACGCCCGTCGATGTCGGTCCGATCCGCATCGAATGTCCGGTGATCCTGGCCCCGATGACCGGGGTGACGGACCTGCCATTCCGCAAGCTGGTCCGCCGCTATGGCTCGGGTCTCAACGTGACCGAAATGATCGCCAGCCCGGCCGCGATCCGGGAAACACGCGTTTCGGTGCAGAAGGCGATGTGGGATCAGATCGAGGAACCGGTCTCGATGCAACTGGTTGGCTGCGATCCGGCGCAGATGGGCGAGGCGGCCAAACTGGTTGAGGATCGCGGGGCGGCCGTGATCGACATCAACATGGGCTGCCCGGTGCGCAAGGTGGTCAACGGCTATGCCGGGTCCGCCTTGATGCGCGAGGTACCGCTGGCGACGAAACTGATCGAGGCGACGGTCAAGGCGGTCAAGGTGCCCGTAACGGTCAAGATGCGGATGGGCTGGTGCCACGATAGCCTGAACGCCCCGGAACTGGCCCGGATCGCCGAGGATATCGGCGCGAAGATGGTTACCGTCCACGGGCGCACCCGCAATCAGATGTACAAGGGGGAGGCTGACTGGGCCTTTGTTCGCCAGGTCAAGGAAGCCGTTTCGATCCCGGTGATCGTCAACGGCGATATCTGCGGAATCGAGGATGCGGCCAGAGCGCTGGAACTGTCTGGCGCGGATGGCGTCATGATCGGGCGCGGGGCCTATGGCAAACCCTGGCTGCTGGGCCAGGTGATGCATTGGTGGCAGCACGGGATTGCCGTTCCCGACCCCTCGATCGACGAGCAATTATCAGTAATTCTAGAACATTACGAGGATATGCTCAGCCATTATGGCAGGGACACCGGGGTCAAGATGGCCCGCAAGCACCTGGGTTGGTACACCAAGGGCGTGCATGGTTCGGCCGAGTTCCGCAATCGCATCAACTTCGTGGATGATGCCGACGAGGTCATGCGCAGCCTGCGCGAATTCCATGCCCCGTTCCTGTCGCGTCTGGCGGCCTGACGTCAGTGGCTGATCCGGCACGCCAGCTTGCCAGCCTGCCGCTGGCTTTGCTGCTGCTGGCGCCCGGGCAGCGGATTGCCAGCGCCAATCCTGCTGCAGAGCAGCTCCTCGGCCAGAGCAGCCGCCGCCTGATCGACCGCCCGGTAAGCGACGTCATCCGCTTTGAAGAGCCACGCCTTGGCGAACGGATGATCGACAGCGACGCCCAGATTTCGGCGCGCGCCACGCCAGTGATGGTCACGGGGCAGGGGGTTCGCCGTCTTGACGTCACTGTCGCTCCGCTGATCGACCAGCCCGGCTGGCAGGTCATGACCCTGCATGACGCGATGAGCGCCGAAGCATTGCGCGGCGACGATGGCGATGAAAGCCTGCTGCGCGCGCCGGAAATCCTTGCTCATGAAATCAAGAACCCCCTGGCCGGTATCAAAGGCGCGGCCCAATTGCTCGCCCGCAAGCTCTCGGGGAGCGAACGCGCCATGACCGGGCTGATTGCGGACGAAGTTGACCGGATCGCCAGCTTGATCGACCAGATGCAATCGCTGTCGAGCCGAACCCCGCCAAAGCTTGAACCCTGCAACCTGCATGAGGCAATTCGGCGCGCGCGGGCGGTCATCGAAGCCGGCGGCAAGGCGCCGACAATTCTGGAGGAATTCGATCCCTCGATTCCTCCGGTGCTGGCCAATGCCGATTCGCTGGTCCAGGTGCTCATCAACCTGCTCTCCAATGCCGCCGAAGCCTGCCATGATGTCGACGCGCCCCGGATTAGCGTGCGCACCCGCTTTGCCAGCGGCCTGCAACTGCACCGGACGGTCGCCGGCCAAACCGTGCGCCTGCCGATCGAGCTCCGGGTGAGCGATAATGGCCCGGGAGTGGAACGGGCGGTTCGCGAACACCTGTTCGAGCCCTTCGTCACCACCAAGAAGAGCGGTCAGGGCCTTGGCCTCGCGCTCGTCCGCCGGATGGTGCGCGACATGAACGGGCGGATCACGCATGACCGAGAAGAAGCAGCTGGCCTGACCCACTTCCGCGTCCACCTGGCCGTAGCACGCCAGTCCAATCCGCGCAGCGAAGGAGCCGCATCATGAGCGTGTTGTTGGTCGAGGACGATCCATCAATCGCCATTGTCATTACGGCTGCGCTTGAAGCCGAAGGCTTCACTGTCATTCACTGCGACTCGATCGCCGAGCGGGATCGACAACTGGCCGCGCGGCGGTTTTCAGCTCTGGTCACCGACGTGATCCTGACCGATGGTGACGGCATCGCAACGATCGACCGGGTGCGTGATGCCGATCCCGATCTCCCGATCATCATCCTGTCAGCCCAGAACACCCTCGATACGGCAGTGCGAGCAACTGATACCGGGGCGTTCGAGTATTTCCCCAAACCTTTCGACATCGACGAACTTGCGCGCACGGTGCGCCAGGCAGTCGGCAACGCCGGATCGCGGCCGGGAGACGAAGGGGAGGCCGCTCCCGCCGGACTGCCGCTGGTAGGGCGTTCGGCTCCGATGCAGGCGGTCTACCGGATGATCACGCGCGTTTTGCGTAACGATCTTACCGTGCTGGTGCTGGGCGAAAGCGGTACCGGCAAGGAACTGGTCGCCGAAGCGATCCATCAGCTTGGCCATCGCAAGGCCGGACCGTTCGTGGCCGTCAATACAGCGGCAATCCCGGCCGAACTGATCGAAAGCGAACTGTTCGGGCATGAAAAGGGTGCCTTCACTGGCGCCGTTGCCCGGCACATCGGCAAGTTCGAACAGGCCAATGGAGGCACGCTGTTCCTCGACGAGATCGGCGACATGCCGATGCAAGCGCAGACCCGCCTGCTGCGGGCGCTGCAATCGGGTTCGATCCGCCGGGTGGGTGGGCGCGAGGAAATCAAGGTCGATGTCCGGATCATCGCTGCAACGAACCGCGATCTGGAACCGATGATCGCTGCCGGCAATTTCCGCGAAGATCTCTATTATCGGCTCAATGTGGTGCCGATCATACTCCCGCCGCTGCGTGAGCGGTCCGATGACATTCCCGCGCTGGCCCGCCATTTCCTCTCGCTGGCGGCCCAGGAGGGCTTACCCCGGCGACGATTGTCCGATGCGGCGGCCACACTGCTGGCTCGCCAGCCGTGGCGCGGCAACGTGCGGGAGCTGCGCAACTTCATCTATCGCCTGGCCTTGCTGGCGCGCGAGGATACCATCGATGGCGATGCGCTCGCCACCCTGCTGGAAGCAAACCTGCGCCGCGAAGAAGCGGTGGGGGAAGGGGGACTGGACCTCGCCGTGCGTACCTGGCTCGCAAGTGAGCGTCCAACTCCCGGCACGGTCTACGATGCGGCGCTTGCCGCATTTGAACGACCACTGTTTGAATCCGTGTTGCGTGATACCGGCGGAAATCAACTCCGTGCGGCACAGGTTCTGGGGATCAATCGCAACACGTTACGCAAGCGACTGAACGAGCTTGGAATAAGCCCGGTTGAGCTGGCGCGCTGAGCATTCGCCGGCCAGCCCCTTGCTTTTCTGCAACAGGGGTGTTGTAACTGCGCAACGATGAAGCCTGCCGCCTCTCCTCTGCGCAGCAATGGCTGGCCCCGCTGGTGGCGCCGGTTTCAGCTGGCCGCGCGGCGGGCCAATTTCTTCGCCATCATGGAAATCAGCTCGGTCGTCGCCTTTCTGGCGATGACTGCGGTCAGCTGGTACGCAATCTCTGCCAGCACCCGAGCCGATGCACTGCTTCCGACCGACCTGACCGCAACCCTGCTGGTGGGCACCCTGATCCCGGCACTTGGAATCCTGGTCCTGCTGGGACGACGTCTCGCATTGCAGCGAGCCCGCGAAGTGGCGGGCGGAACCGGGCAATTGCATGTCCGGCTGGTGTTCCTGTTCTCGCTGATTTCAGCTGTGCCAACCCTGCTTGTCGCGATCTTTGCCTCGTTCCTTTTCCAGTCTGCGGTCGAGTTCTGGTTCTCCGACAAGTCCCGCGGGCTGCTGGAAAACTCCAACAAGCTGGCGCTCGGTTTCTACGAACAGACCGAAAACGACATGAAGTACTCGTCGCTGGCCATGGCCGCGGATCTCAGGGACTTCCTGATCCAGCGCGATCCAAACAAGGACGAGTTTCTTGAATACTATGAATTTCAGGTCACCAACCGCGACATCAACGATTCAATCATCCTCAAGAAGGTCGCCGATGGCTCGCTGCAGCCCGCAGCCTATTTCCCGGGCGCAAACCCGCTGTCAAAGCAGGTTTCAGCCAAGATCGCGCGCCAGCTGGATCAGGGCGCTGATATTGTCGTCGACACCAAGCCCGATAAGATCGAGGCCTTGACACCAGTCGACCGACGATTGGGACTCTATCTCTACACCGCCCGCATGAACGATCTTCTGAGCCTGGCCCAGGGTCAGCGTGCACAGAGTATCGTCCGTGACTACGCGGAACTGACCCAGCGCACCCGCAACCTGCAATTGCAGTCGAATGTCGCCCTTTTTGTCGCTTCGTTGGCGCTTGTCGGGTTGTCGGTCTGGTTCGCCTTGCGCTTTGCGGACCGGCAGGTGAAGCCGCTCTATGACCTGGTCGACGCCGCCCGCGCGGTCGGGGCGGGCAATTTCTCGATGCGGGTGGAAGGTCGGACCGGTGCGGATGAAATCGGACTGCTAAACCGCGCCTTCAACCGCATGACTCAACAGCTGGAGCAACAGACCCAAGCATTGGTCGGCGCAAACCAGCAGCTGGATGAACGCCGTGCCTTTATCGAGGCAGTGCTCGAATCGGTAACGGCTGGCGTGGTGTCAACGGGCAGAAGCGGCGAGATCCGCCTGATGAATGGCGCGGCGCAAAAGCTGCTGCTTGAACAGGCCGGCACAGTGCCGATCGGTGCACCGTTAAGCCAACTGGTTCCGCAGTTCGCGACCTTGCTGGAGAGCGGGCGCGATCAGGGCATCGTGCAATATGCCCGCGGCAACGATCTGCTGACGCTGGCGGTGAAGGTCAGCGCCAGTCCCACCGGTCAGGTGGTCACATTCGAGGACATTACCCGCCAGCTGCTCGACCAGCGACAGGCGGCCTGGTCGGACGTAGCCCGGCGGATCGCCCATGAAATCAAGAACCCGCTGACCCCGATCCAGCTCGCTACCGAGCGACTGAAGCGCCGATATCGCAAACAGGTCACTGCAGATACCGAGCTGTTTGACGAACTCACCAGCACGATCATCCGGCAGGTCGGTGACCTGCGGAAAATGGTTGACGAGTTTTCCTCTTTCGCGCGCCTTCCCAAGCCAGTGTTCCGCCGCGAGGATCCGGTCGATCTTGCCCGTCAGGCCTTGTTCCTGCAGGAAGTTGCCCGCCCTGAAATCAACTTCAATTTCACCGCCGATCCCGAGATCGACCTGATTGCCTGCGACCGGCATCAATTCGGTCAGGCTATGACCAACGTTCTCAAGAACGCCACAGAAGCCATTGAAGCCAGGCAGAAAATATCGGAAGCGGACTATCGCGGACGCATTGACGTCGCCCTGCGACTAAGGGGCGATGACCTGGTCGTGGCCATTGCCGACAACGGGGTTGGCCTGCCGCAAGATCGCGAGCGGATCATCGAGCCCTACGTGACCACGCGGGACAAGGGTACCGGTCTTGGCCTGGCAATCGTCAACAAGATCGTTGAGGAACATGGCGGCGAGATGAGTTTCGCACCCGGTGAAACCGAGGGGACGGTCGTGACCATGCGCTTCGCACGCGACCCATTGGCCGGTGCCCGCGCACCGGATGCAGTAGCTTAGGTACAGGACGGATTTATCAGATGGCACTCGATATCCTGATCGTCGACGATGAACGCGATATCCGCGAACTCGTGGCCGGCGTGCTCAGCGATGAAGGCTACGATTGCCGGATGGCCGGGGACAGCACCACGGCCCTGGACATGATCGACCAGCGGCGGCCGAGCCTGGTCCTGCTCGATGTGTGGCTGCACGGCAGCCCGATGGACGGGCTTGAAGTGCTTGATGCGATCAAGACGCGCGAGCCCGAACTGCCGGTGATCATTTTCTCTGGCCACGGCAATATCGATACCGCCGTTTCCGCGATCGGGCGCGGGGCCATGGATTTCATCGAGAAGCCATTCGAGGCCGAGCGCCTGCTGTTGCTGGTAGCCCGCGCCACCGAGACCGAGCGGCTCCGCCGCGAGAATGCCCGCCTGCGCGAAGGCTTTGTCACCGCCGATGAGTTCACCGGCAATTCCAGCGCGATCAACCAGGTTCGCGCGACGCTCAAGCGGGTCGCCAATACTGGCAGCCGGCTATTGATCTCCGGGCCGGCCGGTGCGGGCAAGGAGGTGGCCGCCCGGCTGCTGCATTCGTGGAGCCCGCGCGCGGGGCACGCCTTCGTCACGGTGAACTCCGCGCGGATCACGCCCGAACGCTTTGAACAGGAACTGTTTGGCGAGGAATCCGGCGGCAAGCTGGTGCGGGCGGGTTTGTTGGAAATGGCCGATGGCGGGACGTTGTATCTCGACGAGGTGGCGGACATGCCGCTTTCGACCCAGGCCCGGATCCTGCGCGTCCTGACCGAGCAGAGTTTCGTTCGGGTTGGCGGGCACCGGCAGATCAGAGTTGATGTGCGGGTGGTTTCCTCGACCGCCCGCGACCTGGAGCGCGAGATTGCCGAGAAGCGGTTCCGCGAGGATCTGTTCTATAGGCTGAACGTCGTGCCAGTCACGATCCCCTCGCTGGCGGAGCGCCGCGAGGACATTCCCGCGCTGGTCGATCACTTCTTTGCCCGCTTTGCGGCAGACCAGGGCGTGGCTCCGCCAGAAGTGGCGATGGAAGCCCTGGCCGCACTGCAAAGCTATGAGTGGCCGGGCAACGTGCGCCAACTCCGCAATCTGGTGGAACGGACGATCATCCTGACCCCGCGTGAGCGGTTGGCGAGGATCGAGGCCGACATGCTGCCGTCCGAACTACTCAGCGGCCGGATTTCAGGAGAATCCGGCCTGAGTGCGCTCATGGGCGTGCCGCTGCGAGAAGCGCGGGAAAACTTCGAACGCGAATATCTGCGGGTTCAGATCAGGCGCTTTTCCGGCAATATCTCGCGCACAGCCGCCTTTATCGGAATGGAGCGCTCGGCCCTGCATCGCAAGCTCAAGCTGCTGGGGATGGTCGATCGACGCGAAGACGAGGATGACGAGGAGGGGGCCAGCATCAACTAAACGGTCCTGCCAAATTGTGCATTGCGGCATGAGGCTGGTCAGGATAGCTTACCGAGATGAGAGCGGTTGCCCCGGCAGCCAGAATGCGGACCGCAATTACGGCCGCCAAGAACGAAGGAGCCAGTAATGACCTCTCGCACGCTGAGCGCACGTCCGCGCCCCGCCAAGGCCGAAGCCCCCGTAGAAGATGCTCCAGCACCTGCCGCAGCGGCGGCCGGCAAGGGCCAGAACCTTCAGGATCAGTTCCTGAACCTCCTGCGCAAGAACAAGGTGCCGGTCACCATGTTCCTCGTGAAGGGGGTGAAGCTGCAGGGGATTGTGACCTGGTTCGACAATTTCTCGATCCTGCTGCGCCGCGATGGGCAGTCACAGCTGGTTTACAAGCATGCGGTATCGACGATCATGCCCAGCCAGCCGGTCGATGCGCGTCAATTCGGCAGCGCGGGCGAGGGCGGCAAAAAGGCCCGCCTGCTTCAGGACGTGTTCCTTTCCAGCCTTCGCAAGGAAGCCGTTCAGGTCACCATGTTCCTGGTCAACGGCGTCATGCTGCAAGGACGCGTTGCGGCCTATGACCTGTTCTGCATGCTGCTTGAGCGCGAAGGCTATGTACAATTGGCCTACAAGCATGCGGTTTCGACGATCCAGCCTGTCACTCCGGTCGACCTGACCGGTGAGTGGGATGGCGATGAGGACGAACCCGCCTGAGCTTCCTGGACGACAATCGTGAGGACGTAACCCGGGGCGCCCGGGCCGTGGTCGTGTGTCCATCGTTCCGGGTGAGGGGCGGCGGAACCGATCCGGAAGCCCGGCTCGAGGAAGCCAAGGGCCTTGCCCTCGCAATCGGCTTGGTCGTGGTTGACGCGGTGATCGTACCGATCCGCGAAGCGCGCGCCGGTACCCTGTTCGGCGAAGGCCAGATCCAGAATATCGCCGCCAGCTGCGAGATGGAGCAGGCAGAGCTGGTGATCGTCGACGGTGCTCTGACTGCGATCCAGCAGCGCAACCTTGAGGACAAGCTCAAACGCAAGGTGATCGATCGCACCGGTCTGATCCTCGAAATCTTTGGCGAACGCGCGGCGACGGCGGAAGGCCGCCTGCAAGTCGAACTGGCGCATCTCGATTACCAGGCGGGACGGCTCGTGCGGTCCTGGACCCACCTTGAGCGGCAGCGCGGCGGTTTCGGTTTCCTGGGAGGCCCTGGCGAAACCCAGATCGAGGCCGACCGGCGCATGATCCGCGACCGCATGGCCCGCCTGCGCCGCGAACTGGAACAGGTCCGCCGGACCCGGGGCCTGCACCGGAGCCGGCGCGAGAAGGCTCCCTGGCCAGTCATCGCGCTCGTCGGCTATACCAATGCCGGCAAGTCGACCCTGTTCAACCGCCTGACCGGGGCGGGTGTGATGGCCGAGGACCTGCTCTTCGCCACGCTTGACCCGACCATGCGCCGTATCCGGCTGCCGGGGGTTGAGAAAGCAATCCTGTCTGACACCGTGGGGTTCATCTCGGACCTGCCGACCCAGCTGGTTGCCGCCTTCCGCGCCACTCTCGAGGAAGTGACAGCCGCTGACGTCATCGTCCACGTTCGCGATATCGCCAATCCGGACAGCCTCGCCCAGAAGCGCCAGGTGCTGGAAGTGCTCGCGGGACTGGGCCTGATCGAAGGAGAGGGGGCAGTGCCCACGATCCCGATTGTCGAGGCCTGGAACAAGTGGGATCTGCTGCCTCCTGATCGCGCCGAAGAGCTTCAGGCCCAGATTTCAGCGCATCCCGACGAGGTGATCGTTCCGCTTTCGGCCCTGACCGGAACCGGCTGCGACGAGTTGCTGGCAGCAGTAGCCCGCTTGCTGACTGCGGGGGCCAAGCCACACGAATTCACCTTACCAGTCAGCGATGGCCAGCGGATCGCCTGGCTTCACGCCCATGGTGAAGTCCTGGCCGACGAGGAAGGCGGCGAGGACGATCGTGGCCCGCTGCGCAGGTTGACCGTGCGACTGGAACCGCGCGAGCTAGGACGCTTTGTTCGCCTCTGACGTCTTGACGTCACGCCACAAGGCCTCCTGGGCATCCAGATCGAGCGAGGCAAAGTCCTGCCCACGCTGTTTGGCAAGCACTTCCATGGCCCTGAACCGGCACTCAAACTTGGCATTAGCGGCACACAAGGCATCTTCAGCAGGCACACCATAGGCCCTGACAAGGTTCACTGCCGCGAACAAGAGATCACCGGCCTCCTCCAGTTGCTCCTCTTTTGTTCTCGCAGCGGCAAGCTCGGCCATTTCCTCGCGCAGCTTGTCGGCGGGGCCTTCATGGTCAGGCCAGTCAAAGCCCTGTCGCGCCGCCCGCTTCTGCAGCTTGTCGGCACGAAGCAGGGCCGGCAGGGCCAGGGCCACGCCATCCATCGCGCTGGTTGCCCCCTTGGCCATGCGTTCCTCGGCCTTGAGGCTTTCCCAGCGGTCCTCGCGCGACTGGCCGTGATCGGCCTCGGACCCGAAGATGTGCGGGTGGCGAGCTTCCATCTTCTGGCTGATTGCCGCCGCGACGTCAGCGAAGGAAAAGTGGCCGGCTTCCTCGGCAATGCGGGAGTGGAACACGACCTGGAGCAGCAGGTCGCCCAGTTCGTCCTTTAGTGCCGCGAGATCCGCCCGGGCGATTGCATCGGCCACCTCGTAGGCTTCCTCGATCGTGTAGGGCGCGATCGTGGCGAAGGTTTGCGCCAGATCCCATTCGCAGCCGCGCTCGGGATCACGCAAACGGGCCATGATGGCGAGGAGGCGGTCGAGCGGGGGCATGGCTGGTCCGGTCATATAAGAGCGATAATATATATTATGTTAAATGCAAATCGCCAGAAGGATCAGCGTGCGATCACACTCACGATACCGACCGCAACGAGGATAATCGCCACCCAGGCAATCGCCATCTTCAGCGTATTGCTGTTGCTGACGCCGTGACTGCGATATCCGCGGAGCACAAGGAACAGACTGGCCAGCGCAGCAATGATCGCCACAATCTGCGCCGTCATGCTCACAGTTCGATCTCCAGCCCGTCATAGCCGACCAGCACGTGGCCAGGCACTTCGCCACTCAGCGTGACATAATCCATGCTCTTGTCGAGATGCGTCAACACCGCGCGATCCGCGCGGCAGGCCTGAACCAGCTCCAGTGACATGCCCAGGTGCGCATGGGTCGGATGTGGTTCGCGGCGCAGGCAATCGACCACCAACAGATCGATCCCATCGAACAGTTCGACCATCTGCCGCGTGATCGCACTGAAATCTGTTGCGTAGCCAATTGATTTACCGTCATTTTCGAACCGGAACGCAGTACTTTGCGCGGGTCCGTGCGGCATCTGGCAATGACCGATGGCAAAACCGGCACAGATGCGCAGTCGCTCCAGCGTGTCGAGCTCGACAATCGTGTGGTACCCGAATTGCCCGGCGAACACGTAGTCGAACCGACGGCGCAACCGCCGCGCGGTTTCATCCACGGCATAGCCCGGAATCGGACCGCCGCGGCCATAACGCAGCGGCCGCAGATCATCGATGCCGTGGGCATGATCGGCATGATCGTGGGTCCAGAACACCGCATCGAGCCGGTCGATCCCGTTAGCCAGCAACTGGTGGCGCAGATCGGTCGAGGTATCGACGAGGATCCGCTGGCCCGCCTTGCTTTCAACCAGGATCGAGGCCCGGCTGCGCCGGTTGCGCGGCTCGTTGGGATCGCACAGGCCCCAGTCGTTGCCGATGCGCGGCACCCCGGTCGAGGTGCCCGAACCCAGCATCAGCAGCTTCACAGCGCCGCCTTGCCGAACAGCCGCTGGAAGTTGCGGGTGGTGGTTTCGGCCAGTGCCTCTGGCGAAACCCCGCGCAGTTCGGCCACGAAGCGGGCAGTATCGGCCACGAAGGCCGGCTCGCAAACCTTTCCGCGATTGGGCACCGGCGCCAGGAATGGCGCATCGGTTTCCACCAGCAGTCGATCCTCGGGTACTTCGGCAGCAATCGCCTGCAAGTCCTTCGCATTCTTGAAGGTTACGATGCCAGAGAGCGAAATCGTCAGACCAAGATCGAGCACGATCCGGGCAAATTCAGCCGAGGCGGTGAAGCAATGGATCAGGGCCGGATAGGCCCCCTGCTCCATCTCCTCAATCATGATCCGCGCCGTATCGTCCTCCGCATCGCGGGTATGGACGATCAGCGGCAGCCCGGTTTCGCGGGCGACAGCGATGTGCCGTCGGAACAGCGCCTGCTGCGTCTCACGGTCCGAATGATCGTAGTAGTAATCGAGCCCGGTTTCCCCGATCGCAATCACGCGCGGATGGGCGGCGATCTCCAGCAGGGCCGCTTCGCCCATATCGGCATGGGCATCGGCTTCATGCGGGTGGATGCCGACACTGGCCCAGACATCAGCCTCGCGCTCGGCCGTGCCGATCACCTGGCTCCATTCGCGCTGCCGGGTCGAAATCGACAGGAAGCCCCCCACCCCGGCCGCGCGGGCACGAGCCAGCACGCCCTGCTGATCCTCCACCAGTCCCTTGTATTCGAGGTGGCAGTGGGAATCGATCAGCATCAGCCTTCGGCCTCCTCCGCCGGCAATTCGAGGCGCGGAAACACGCCGACCGGCTGAGCCAGCACGAAGCCCGATGCCACCAGCGCCGCGAGCCAGCCACCATCCGCCAGCGCGCCGAAATCGCGCGCATCGGCGGCAATGCCCATCTGATCGAGCAGGCGGTCGGCCGAGGCTGGAACCACCGGCCGGATGGCGATGGCGAGCGAGCGCACCGCGCTGAACAGGGTCATCAAGACCACTCGCATCCGCTCGGGATCGGTCTTGCGCAGCGCCCAGGGGGCCTGTTCATCGACATACTGGTTGCAGGCGAAGACCGCCTTCATCCAGGCCTCGATCGCGCCGGACAGGTCAAGCGCGCCAAAAGCCGCCGGAAACTCCCGCGCACAGGCGCTCTGCACCAGATCGAGCAGCGCGCGGTCGGCTTCGGCCGGCTCGAAGACCGTAAGTTGACCTTCGAGGTTCTTGAAGATCATCGACAGTGAGCGCTGGGCCAGGTTGCCGAAGCTGTTGGCGAGTTCGGCATTGCAGCGGGTGACGATGGCCTCGGCCGAATAGGAGCCATCCTGGCCAAAGCTGACTTCGCGCAGCAGGAAGTAACGCAGCTGATCCACACCGAAGCGCTCCGCCAGTTCCAGCGGATCGACCACGTTGCCGAGGGATTTCGACATCTTCTCGCCGCGGTGGAGCAGGAAGCCGTGGCCGAACACGGCCCTGGGCGCCGGCAGGCCGGCGCTCTTGAGGAAGGCCGGCCAATAGACCGTGTGGAACCGGACAATGTCCTTGCCGATCAGGTGCAGGTTGGCCGGCCAGAACCGGTCAAACTCGCCCCCGCGCTCGGGGAACCCGATCCCGGTAAGATAGGTCGTCAGCGCATCGACCCAGACATACATCACGTGGCCCGGGCTGCCCGGCACCGGTACACCCCAGTCAAAGCTGGTGCGTGAGACCGAGAGATCGCGCAGCTCGTTGCCCTTGAGGAAGGCCAGAACCTCGTTGCGGCGGCTTTCCGGCTCAAGGAAACCGGGCGTTTCGTTGAGTTCGATCAGGTAATCGCGATACTTCGACAAGCGGAAGAACCAGCTTTCCTCCACCGTCCACTCAACCGGCGTGCCCTGTGGGGAAAGGCGTTGCCCCCCTCCCCCTTCGGTCAGCTCGCTTTCGTCATAGAACGCCTCGTCGCGAACCGAGTACCAGCCCTCGTAGCGATCGAGATAGAGGTCCCCCGCTGCTTCCATCGCCTGCCAGATCGCCACGCTGGCGGCCTTGTGCTGGTCCTCGGTGGTGCGGCGGAACGCATCAAAGGAAATATTAAGAGCAGCGCACATTTCACGGAAATAATTTGACATTTCCGTCGCGAAGTCGAGCGTGTCACGCCCGGCCTTGCGCGCGGTCTGGTCCATTTTCAAGCCATGCTCGTCCGTGCCGGTAACCAGCCTGACGTCGCGGCCCATGGCGCGCTGGAAGCGGGCGATGGCATCGGCGGCAATCGCCTCGTAAGCGTGGCCGATGTGCGGCTTGCCATTGGGATAGGCAATGGCGGTGGTGATATAGAATGGTTCGGCCATGGCCGGGTGCTTGTCTTTCAAGGATGGGTTACGCGGCCTCTCTAGGCATCGCGGCGGAGGCCAGCAACCCGCCAATTTCCATCACTGCCAGCCCCGGATCGAAATTGTAGGTCGGCAATTGGGCCGCGAGGCGGACCAGGTCGGCATGGGCGGCAATGATCCGGGCCTGGCGCTCACGCGGCGCGGCGGCCAGGTCCGCGGCGATCACCGCGCGGGCCAGTTCGACCACGGCCTGCATCCGTTCGCGATCGGGCCGGGTGCCGATGGCTTCGGCCAGCGCCCCGCGCAGGGCGAAATCGGCATCGCCGCGCGCGACGATTTCGCGCATCACCCGGTGCAGCGGTCCAAGGTCCTGCTCCAGGAATTCGAGCGCAATGCCGGGCGCGCCCTGTGCCGCGGCCACGGCTGCCTCGCGCGCTTCATGGGATGCACCCGGGGCGGCCTCACCCAGGATCGCATGAACATCGGCATCGGGCAGCGGAGCGAAGCGCAGCATCCGGCAGCGCGAACGGATTGTCGGCAGCAGGCGGCCGGGGCGATGGGCGATCAACAGGAAATAGGTGCCGACCGGCGGCTCTTCCAGGCTCTTGAGGAGGGCATTGACCGCGCCCTTTTCCAGATCGTCAGCCGGATCGATGATCACGGCGCGGCGGCTGCCCAGCGTTGGCCGGGTGGTCAGCCGGTGCTGCACCGCGCGGATCTCGTCAATCGGGATCGAGCGCTTGCGGCGGATGTCCATGTCGCCATCGGCGCGCTTCTTTTCCTCTTCCTTGTTCTCGGGCGGATGCTCGGGAATGAGGATATCTGGGTGCTTGTCCGGATCGGGTTGGGGAATGCCCGGTTCGGCCACCAGCGCCGCCGCCGCCGCGCGAGCAAACAAGCCCTTGCCCAGCCCGCGCGGGCCGGCAAGGATCCAGGCATGGTGCATCCGTTCGGAACTCAGCGCGGCGCGCCATTCGGCCCAGGCCGCCTCATGCCCGCGCAGGATCATACGAGACCCAGTGCGCCAAGGACGGCGCGATGGACGGTGGCCGTATCGCCATCGCCGTCGATCCGCGCGAAGCGGGCCGGTTCGGCATCGGCAAAACGGCGGAAGGCCGCGCCGACGGCAGCGTGATAGGCGGCGTCGCGTCCGCCAATCCGGTCGGCATTGTCGCCATCACGGGCCGCCAGACGCTGGGCAACCACCTCGGGCGAAACCTCGATCAGCAGGGTCAGGTCGGGCAGGATCCCGCCGCTACCGATCCGGTGCAGGTCCAGCACCTCAGCGTCGGAGAGCCCCCCGCCGCCACCCTGGTAGGCCCGGCTCGAATCGACGAAGCGATCGCAGATAACCCAGTCGCCCCGCTCGAGCGCGGGGATGATCAGTCGTTCGACATGGTCGGACCGGGCCGCGGCGAAGAGCAGGGCCTCGGCCCGGGGATGCCACCCCTCCCCATCGGTCCCCAGCAGCAGCGCGCGGATCGCTTCAGCTCCCTGGCGTTCCACCCGGCTCGCGGGTGACAACGCAGGACTGGCCGCGAACGCGCAGCGCCTCGGCCAAGAGGCGCGCCTGGGTGCTCTTGCCCGCCCCTTCACCGCCCTCGAATGCAATGAACCGCCCGCGTTTCATGGCAGCAGCCCTAGCAGGCCATTGACCAGCCTGTCGAACGGTCCGGCCGAGTTAACCGCAGCCGTGGTGGCCAGCGGAATGTCATGTGGCGGCTGTCCGGCAACTGTCACTTCAAGTCCGGCGACGACCTGTCCCCTGGCGAGCGGCGCGACCAGCGGCCCGCGATAGACGATCCGGGTGGTGACGGCCGCCTTGCCGCCCTTGGGCATGGCCACGCTCCAGTCGCGCAGCGGGGCAAGGCCGACTTGGCGCGCGTGGCCCTGCTGCACGCGCGCCGCGCCGACGATCTGCCCGGCGCGCAGCAAGGGCCTGCTGTCCCAGGCGGCATAGCCCCACTCGGCCAGGCGGCGCGCGGCCTCGGCCCGGCTGGCCTCGTCGGGTGCGCGGGCGATCACCAGAACCAGTCGGCGCCCATCACGCTCGACCGCGCCCAGAAAGGTATAGCCCGCCTCGCGGGTGTGGCCGGTCTTGATCCCGTCCGCCCCGGCCACCACGCCGTTGATCGGGTTCCGGCTGAACAGCGTTTGCCCCTGCCAGGTCATCGTGTGCGGAGCAAAGTAGCGCCGATAGAGTTGCGGATGATCGTGGATCAGCGCCCGCGCCAGTCGTACCATGTCGCGCGCCGTTACCCGGGTCTTGCCGCCATCGGGCAGGCCGTTGACACTGGCAAAGGTGCTGTCCGCCATGCCCAGAGCCTTTGCCCGCGCGTTCATCGCGGCAATCCACGCCGCTTCGCCGCCCAGCGCGCCTTCGGCCAGCGTCATGGCGGCATCGTTCGCGCTGGCGGTAATCATGCCTTTCAACAAATCGCTTGCCGTCACCCGCTGCCCCGCCCGGAGCGAAAGGGTTGTCCCCCGCCCCGCCAGCCTCGCCGCGCGCGGGCTGACGACGAAGCGCGCGTCCTCGCGCAGCCTGCCCGCCGCGATCAGATCGAACGCGACCAGCGCCGTCATGGTCTTGGTCATCGAAGCCGGGAGAAAGCGTTCGTCGGCATTGCGGGCGTAAAGCGTCTGCCCGGCGGAGAGATCGACCAGCAGGGCAATGGGGGCCTCCCGCGCGGCAACGGGTGGCGTCGCAGTCGTCGGCCACACAGGCTGCCCCGCCGCGCTACCTGCCGCGAGGCTCGCCATCAGGGCAATGGACATCCGAACCGGCACATGCGCTCCTAGCCGGACCGGCGCGGAGCCTGTCGCCCTCAATTGGCGCGCTGGACCGAGGCCTCGCTATATCCCGCCGTCCGCAGCTTCGCCAGTGCGGCATCGGCTTCGCCACGTGTGGCGTAACCACCCACGCGCACCCGCCAGACCGCTCCAGCAGGTTCGATCCGGCCACCCGCTTGCTTGGCCAGGCCAGCGGCGCGGGCGCGGTCGGCAAAAGCGCCGAGCTGGATCGTCCAGGCCGCCTTGGCTACCGGGGCGACTGACGCAGCGACCTGACGTGGCGGCGCCGGTTCCGCCTTCGGCGCAACCACGGGCTGGGCGGCGGGCTTTGGCGGAATGACTGCGGGTGCAGCAGCAGGGATTGCAGCCGGTTTCAGGGGCAGCGCCGGCAGCTTGTCGGGCATGGGCATCGGGCCAGGGCGGGATACCTGGGTGCCGGCCCCCTGTTGCTCGAGCCGGCGCTTCAGCACGGTCAGCAGCGAGGGCGGTGTATCCATCCTGAGCGGCGCGCTCTGTCCGGCGCGCAGCGCACCGCGTTCCGGCTCGGGCGGATTGACCCGTCGCACCCGCACCGGCGCGCGCGGCGCCCCGACGATGCCTAGCTGCGCGGCGGCGGCGGGAGACAGCTCGACCAGCAGGCTGCCGGTCATCGGCCCGCGCCGCTCGAGCCGGACCAGGATCGTCCGCCCGGTATCGAGCGAGGTGACCTCGACATAGCTCGGCAATGGCAGGGTGCGGTGGCTGCCGCTGATCCCGCTGCCCGCAACCGAACCGGCCGCATAGCCGACGGCATCGTAATTCATCGTATCGGCGGGGGTATAGGTAACCCCATCCACCTCGAACGGCGCGCCCAGCACCATCGGGTAGTCGGCCTGCGGGCCATTGACCGGCACGGCTGGCGGTTCGCGGTCCTTCGCACTGGCTGGAGCGGCCAGCGCCAGCAACATCGTCAGCGCCGCAAGCGGCAGGTTTCGGTTAACGGGCAATCTCATCTGCAAGCAACCCCACGGACAGTGCGTAGTAGTTCGAGCAGTTGTAATGCAGGATAACCCGATAATTCCCGGTTAAGAGGAAGGCTCCGTTCCCCGCGCCATCGGGTTCGAACAGCACGGCCATGGTCTGGTCGGCGATCGCCCCGCGCGGCTCCACCCCCAGCGCGCGCCATTCGGCTACGCTCTTCCAGACCGAATGGCGCGCCAGCACTCGCGGGCAGGAAGGCGCCTCGATCCGGGGGGACAGCTGCGATCGGTCGAAGCCTGCCGGCAGGCTGGCCCGCACGCCCCAGGGCTCCCCGGCCCGCCAGCCGGCGTCGCGGAAATAGTTGGCGATCGAGGCAAAGGTATCGGCGCGGCTGTGCCAGATATCGGCATCGCCATCGCCATCCCCGTCGCGCGCCACCCGCAGGAAGACCGAGGGCAGGAACTGCGGATTGCCGAAGGCCCCGGCCCAGCTGCCCAGCATCCGCCCGCGCGGCACGCCGCGATCGGCCATCTTCATCAGCGCGATCAGCTCCCCCTCGAACAGGTCGCGCCGCCGCCCTTCATAGGCCAGCGTCGCCAGCGAACGGGCCAGGTCGAAATCGCCCTTGATCCGGCCATAGAAGGTTTCCTTGCCCCAGATCGCCACGATCATGCTGGCGGGCACGCCATATTCGGCCTCGAACCGGCGCACGAGCTCGGCATTCTTGGCCAGCGCGCTGCGCCCCTGGTTGATCCTGGCCGCGCCGATATGGCGCTGGTAATAAGGCCAGAAGGCCGGTGGCGATCCGGTGGTCGAGCCGGGCTGCGACCGGTCCAGCGCCACCACGCGCGGGTTATAGGTCAGCCCGCCCAGGATCCCGTCCACCGCCTGCTGGCTGACCCCCTGCCCGCGCGCCTTGGCTCCGACCAGCTGCAGGTAGGACTGGAACCCGACCGCCGCGGCATCGACCGGAGCCGGTACCTGGCCACCCAGCGGAAGCTCGATTTCCTGAGCCGTGAGCGGACTTTCCGGCATGGAAAACAGGGCGATGACCAGGCCAAGCGGCGCAACACGGCGCAGGTTCCGCAATAATTCCATCGCTGGACCTTGGCACAGCACGTTCGATTCGGGAAATCCAACAGGGGTGACATCCCCGCGCTTTACCGCTAGCGGCGCACGGACGGACAGGTGGCCGAGTGGTTTAAGGCAGCGGTCTTGAAAACCGCCGTGGGTGCAAGCTCACCGTGGGTTCGAATCCCACCCTGTCCGCCACTCCCTCAACAGTGGCTCAGAACAACCGCCCGCCCAGCGGAACATCCTTGTCCGGCGCGAAGAGGACTACTGCGCCCGCTTCGTCAGGAAAGCCCAGCGTCAGCACTTCGGACATGAACTTGCCAATCTGGCGCGGCGGGAAGTTGACCACGGCGGCAACCAGGCGGCCGGGCAGGTCTTCCAGGGCATAGTGCTCGGTGATCTGGGCCGACGAGCGGCGGGTGCCGATCACCGGGCCAAAATCTATCGTCAGCTTGTAGGCTGGCTTGCGCGCTTCCGGGAAAGCTTCGGCCGCCACGATGCGCCCCACTCGCACATCGACTTTCAGGAAATCATCGAAGGCGATCGGTTCGGCCGGAGGCGCATCGGGTGCGTGGTTGAGGTGCATGGCCGATCAGATGTGCAACGCCCGCCCGTAAGCGGCCAGCACGCTCTCGTGCATCATTTCGCTGAGTGTCGGGTGCGGGAAGACCGTGGCCATCAGTTCGGCTTCGGTCGTTTCCAGAGTCTTGCCCACGACATAGCCCTGGATCAACTCGGTCACTTCCGCGCCGACCATGTGGGCACCCAGCAATTCGCCGGTCTTCGCATCGAACACGGTCTTGATGAAGCCTTCGGGCTCACCCAGCGCGATTGCCTTGCCATTGCCGATGAAGGGGAAGGTGCCAGCCTTGACCGTGTAGCCCGCGTCCTTCGCCTTGGCCTCGGTCAGCCCGACCGAGGCGACCTGGGGGTGGCAATAGGTGCAGCCCGGAATGTTGCTGCGGTCCATCGCGTGGGGGTGAACTTCCTTGTTGCCCAGTTCCTTCGCGATGCTTTCCGCCGCGATCACGCCTTCGTGGCTGGCCTTGTGCGCCAACCAGGGGCCGGGAGTGACGTCACCGATCGCCCAGACGCCCGGCACATTGGTGCGGCCGTAATCGTCGATCGCGATGATCCCGCGTTCCGCTTTGATTCCAAGCGTTTCAAGGCCAATGTTCTCGGTATTTGGCACGATGCCAACCGCAACGATCACGTGGCTGAAATCGCCGGTGACGACCTTGCCATCCTTGCCCTTGATCGCGGCCTTCACGCCCGAAGCCGTGACGTCGATCTTCTCGACCCCGGCCCCGGTCATGATGGTCATGCCCTGCTTGACCAGCGCCTTTTCGAGGAAGGCGGAAACGTCGGCATCTTCGACCGGCACGATCCGGTCCATCATCTCGACGACGGTAACTTCGCTGCCCATGTCATTGTAGAAGCTGGCGAATTCGATGCCGATGGCGCCCGAACCGATCACCAGCAGCTTGCTCGGCAGTTCCTGCGGCACCATCGCGTGGCGATAGGTCCACACGCGCTTGCCGTCGGCCGGAGCAAAGGGCAGATCGCGCGCGCGGGCGCCGGTGGCGACGATGATGTGCTTGGCTGTGAGGATTTCGTTACCCTTGTCGCTGGTGACTTCCAGCTTGCCTGACCCCTTCAAGACCCCGGTGCCCATGTGCACCGCGATCTTGTTCTTCTTCATCAGGTGGGTGACGCCCTGGTTGAGCTGCTTGGCCACACCGCGGCTGCGCTTCACCACAGCCTCAAGATCGGCGCGGATGTTGTCGGCCGCGAGACCATAGGCAGCGGCATGCTTCATGTTGTGCAGCACTTCAGCCGAGCGCAGCAGCGCCTTGGTCGGGATGCAGCCCCAGTTGAGGCAGATCCCGCCCAGGTTCTCGCGCTCGACGATGGCGGTCTTCAGCCCCAGCTGCGCGCAGCGGATCGCGGCAACATAGCCGCCGGGGCCAGAACCGAGGACGATGACGTCATACTGATCAGCCATGTTACGCCACCAGACCCAGCGGGTTTTCGATCAGGTTCTTGAAGGCCTGCATCAGCGCCGCTCCGTCCGCACCGTCAATCGCGCGGTGATCGAAGCTGCCAGTGGCCGACATGACCTTGGCGACCGAAAGCGCGCCATCGACCACATAAGGCCGCTGCTCGCCCGCGCCGACCGCCATGATCATCGCCTGGGGCGGGTTGATCACGGCATCGAACTGCTTGATCCCGAACATGCCGAGGTTGGACAGGCTGGCGGTGCCGCCCTGGTATTCGTGCGGCTGCAGCTTGCCCTCGCGCGCCTTGCCGGCGAGCGCGGTCATTTCCCGCGAGATCTGCGACACGGTCTTGTTGCCGGCATCGACGATGATCGGCGTGATCAGGCCCGACGGGGCGGCCACGGCAACCGAGATGTCCGAGCGGCTGTACTTGCGCAGCTCGTCCCCGGCGAAGCTGACATTGCACTTCGGCACGATTTCCAGCGCCTTGGCGAGGGCCTTGATCACCAGGTCATTGACCGACAGCTTCACGCCCTGAGCTTCGAGCGCCTTGTTCAGTTCACCACGCAGTTTCAGAAGGGCATCGAGCCGGACATCGACAGTGAGGTAGATGTGCGGGATGGTCTGCTTGGCCTCGGTCAGGCGGCGGGCGATGGTCTTGCGGACGTTGTTGAGCTTTTCGGCTTCGTAGGGGATGCCGAAGTCGGGCACGGCCACTGGAGCCGGAGCAACTGCGGGTGCGCTTGGCGCAGCGGCCGGAACGGCATCTGCAACCGGGGCAGAACCCGCCGCAGCCTCGACATCGGCCTTGACGATCCGGCCATTGGGACCGCTGCCCGCCAGTTTGCCAAGATCGACGCCCAGCTGCCCGGCCATGCGCTTGGCCAGCGGCGAGGCAATGACGCGGGCATCTCCGCTGGCCTTGGCGGCAGCAGCGGGAGCAGCCGCAGGCGCCGCTGCGACGGGGGCAGCAGCTGGCGCAGATGCGGGAGTGGGAGCCGGAGCCGGAGCAGCTGCCGCGGGCTTCGCTGCCGGAGCCGCCGCATCCTCATCATCACCGGCCAGCGTGGCGATCACGGTGCCGACCTTCACGCCTTCCGCCCCTTCGGGCACGGCGATGGCCACGATCGTGCCCTCATCAACCGCCTCGAATTCCATCGTCGCCTTGTCAGTCTCGATCTCGGCCATGATGTCACCGGAGGAGACCTTGTCCCCCACCTTGACCAGCCATTTGGCCAGCGTGCCCTCTTCCATGGTCGGCGAAAGGGCGGGCATCTTGATCTCGATCGGCATCGCGCGCGTGATTCCTGCTGGGGTGGATTTACCTTACGTCTCTGGCCAAATTGCCTGCCAAGGGCAAGGTTCTTGCGCGGAATACGATTGTAACGGATATGTTGCCCGCAGAAGGGGCAGAGCGATGCGCGTCTATCTGGTGATCATGGACGAAACCGAAGAGGCGACTGTCGCTCTGCGGTTCGCTGCGCGGCGTGCCGCGCGCACCGGCGGTGCGGTGCACTTGCTCGCGCTGGTCCCGCGCCAGCAATTCGTCGCCTTTGGCGGGATCCAGGCCACCATCGAGGAGGAAGCACGCGCCCGCGCCGAAGCCCTGGTGACCAGCGCGGCGGGCGAAGTGATGGGCGATAGCCCCACCCCGCCCACGATCGCCGTGCGCCAGGGCGAAGGGATCGGTGTGATCCGCGATTACCTGGCCGAGCATCCGGAAGTGTCCGCCCTCGTACTGGGCGCAGCGGCCAGCGGCGGACCAGGCCCGCTGGTCAACCACTTCGTCGGTATGGCCGGGCAACTGCCCTGCCCGGTCTATGTGATTCCCGGCAACCTGACCGACGCCGACCTTACCCGGATCGGCTAACGCTTCTTGCCGCGCCCCTGGTGGCGGATATTGCCCGGGCGTCCACGCTGACCGACAAAGTGTTTGCCCCGTTTCTTGAGCGGTTGCTGCAACGGCCGCCCGCGCGGCTCGATCGGCGCGCCGACATGATCCTCGGGCTCGAACTTCAAGGCACCGGTCAGTGGATTGGCCTCGGCCAGGCGCAGCCGCAGGCGGTCGCCCATGGCAAAGCGGGTCTGGCCGCTGTCACCGACCAGCACCTGCGCGCGCTCGTCATAGTGGAACCGTTCGTCACCCAGCGTTGAAACCGGCACCAGTCCGTCTCCGCCCAGCCCCAGGATCGTGGCGAAGAGGCCAAACTTCTGCACGCCTGTGACCCGGCATTCGAACACTTCGCCCACCCGCGCGGAGAGCCAGGCGGCGACATAGCGGTCGATCGTCTCGCGCTCGGCCTCCATTGCCCGGCGCTCGGCCGCACTGATCGCATCGCTGATCCGCGACAGATCGCTGCGGTCGCGATCGGACAAGCCCGAACGCGGCGGAATGTCGCCCTTCGGCTCGGGCTGTTCCAGGCCGAAACCATCGACCAGCGCGCGGTGAACCAGGAGGTCGGCATAGCGCCGGATTGGCGAGGTGAAGTGTGCGTAGCTACCCAGCGCGAGGCCAAAGTGCCCGGCGTTGCGCGGACCGTAATAGGCCTGGGTCTGGCTGCGCAGCACGGCCTCCATGATCAGGCCCTTCTCCGCCTCGTCAGCCACGTCCTTCAGCAGGCGGTTGAACAGACCGGGCGTGATCACCTGGCCCAGCGCCAGCTTGCGATCGAAGGTGGAAAGGTAGTCCTTCAGCGCCACCAGCTTTTCGCGATTTGGTGGCTCGTGGATGCGGTAGACGATTGGCGCGACCTTGCTTTCCAGCGCCTTGGCCGCCGCAACGTTGGCGGCGATCATGAAATCCTCGACCACGCGGTGGGCATCAAGCCGTTCGCGCAAGGCAATCTCGGTGATCCGGCCCGCCTCGTCCAGCTTCACCCGACGTTCTGGCAGGTCGAGATCGAGCGGATCGCGGTCGGTGCGCGCCCGTTCTAGCGCGCGCCAGGCGTCCCACAGGTTGGCCAGATGCGGTGCAGCCTCCCCCGCATCGATCCGGCGCTGCGCCTCTTCATAGGCGATCACTTCGTCGATCCGCACGATGGCGCGGGAAAAGCGCCAGTCGGTGACCTTGCCATTGGCGGCGATGGTCAGATGGCAGGCCATGGCCGCCCGGTCCTCACCGGCCCGCAGCGAGCAGACATCCGCGCTCAGCACCTCGGGCAGCATCGGCACGACCCGGTCGGGGAAATAGACCGAGTTGCCACGCTGGCGCGCCGAGCGATCCAGCGCGCCGCCGGGGCGAACATAGAAGCTGACATCGGCTATGGCGACGAGGGCGCGGAAGCCCCCTTCCCCGTCCGGCTCGGCCCAAATCGCGTCGTCATGGTCGCGCGCATCGCTGGGGTCGATCGCGACGATCGGCAGGTGGCGCAGGTCTTCGCGGTGATCCTTGCTCAGCGGCAGCTTCGCCGCGCGCTGGGCTTCCTCGATCGCTTCGGGTGCAAAGGCAAAGGGAATGCCGTGCTTGTGGATCGCGATCAGGCTGAAGGCCTTGGGCGCCAGCGGATCGCCCAGCACTTCCGTTACCTTCACGCCCGAACGCGGGCTGCGTCCGGCCGGTTCGGCCAGCACGAGCTGACCGGCTTCCGCACCGCCCAGGTCCGCGATCGGCTGCGAGTGGCGTTCGCGCTTGTCGACCGGCGCGAGCCAGCCCTTGCCCGCGCCGTCGATCTCGACCACGCCCATCACCTGCTCGGTGCGGGCGGGCAGCTTCTTCATAGGGTGAGCGATCCAGCCGGTGGCGGTTTCCTCGGTGCGGGCCAGGACCCGGTCCCCCACGCGCAGCGCTGCCTGGGCCGAGCGCCGGTCTGCCCCGCGCTCGATCAGGCGCAGCCGGGGCGGCGGCACCGCCTCATCGGGTTGCCAGTTGTCCGGTACGGCCAGCGCCTCGCCATCCTCGGTGCCGATCACGCGCAGCACGGTGACCTTCGCTACGCCGCCCATACGGTGGAAGGCGGTGCGGTTGCCGTCGATCAGGCCTTCCTCGGCCATGTCCTTGAGCAGCGCCTTGAGCTGGATCTTCTCTTGCCCCTTCAGGCCAAAAGCGCGCGCGATCTCACGCTTCCCGGCGGGATCGACGCTGCGCGCGATGAAATCGAGGATCTGCTGCTTGGTCGGCAGGCCAGGCTGAGGCTTGGGCGATCGCGCCAAGTCAGTAGGCCCGCGCGACGTAGATGCGTTCGACCGCAGGATCGCCGGTGAACAGGCAGGTGCCGGAAACCGCCTCCCCGCCCATCGGCGTGTTGCGGATCGTCAGCTTCAGCGCCTTGAGCTTGGCGACGACCGATTCCAGCGCCGCCCCGGTCGGGCGCGACCAGAGCACTTCGACCCAGCCCGGATAGCGCTGGTCGGCACTGAAGAACGCTTCCAGCCCGGCGAGGTCGGTGACCCCGCGATGGATCTGGGCATCGCGCCGAGCAGTCGCCTCCGCGTGGAGCGAGCGCTGGATGTCTTCCAGCTCCGCAGCGGCGGCGGCCAGGAACTCCTCGCGCGATTGGCCGACGAAGTTGACCTTGCCATCCTCGCGGTAGAGCCGGTCGCGGCGCACGGCGGAAACCTGCCCGCCCGCAGCATCGCGGCCGCCGATTTCGAGGATCAGCGGCACGCCCTTCTTGACCCAGCCCCAGCGCTTCGCCGTGGCCTTGCCCGCGCGCTTGTCCAAGAGGACGCGGACCGGCTCGCCCAGCGCCCACTGGCTGGCGAGCACGGCGCGCAGTTCCTCGCAATAGGCGAGCAGGGCCTCGTCGCCATCGTCATCGCGCAGCATCGGCAGGATCACGATCTGGTGCGGGGCAATGCGCGGCGGCACGCGCAGGCCATCATCGTCGCCGTGGGTCATGATCACGCCGCCGATCAGGCGGGTCGATACGCCCCAGGAGGTGGTGTGGCACAGCTGCTGCCCGCCCTCGCGGTCCTGATACTTGATCCCCGCTGCCTCGGCGAAACCGGTGCCGAGATAGTGCGAGGTGCCGGCCTGCAGCGCCTTGCCATCCTGCATCATCGCTTCGATCGAATAGGTCGCCACCGCGCCGGGGAAGCGCTCGTTCTCGGGCTTTTCGCCGGCGATCACCGGCATGGCGAGGTCATCCTCGGCATGGCTCCGATACATTTCCAGTGCGCGCAGCGTCTCGGCCATGGCATCGGCGCGGTCGACATGGGCGGTATGGCCTTCCTGCCAGAGGAACTCGCTGGTGCGCAGGAACATGCGGGTGCGCATTTCCCAGCGCACGACATTGGCCCACTGGTTGGTCAGCAGCGGCAGGTCGCGCCAGGACTGGACCCAGCGGCTCATCGCCTGGCCAATCACCGTTTCCGAAGTGGGGCGCACGATCAACGGCTCTTCCAGCTTGGCCTCGGGATCGGGCACGAGCCCGCCCTTGCCATCCTGGATCAGGCGGTGATGGGTGACGACCGCCATTTCCTTGGCAAAGCCATCAACGTGCTCGGCTTCCTTGGCGAAGTAGGACAGTGGAATGAACAGCGGGAAATAGCAGTTCTGCACGCCCGCCGCCTTGATCCGGGCGTCCATCAGGTGCTGGATGCGTTCCCAGATGCCATAGCCCCACGGCTTGATCACCATGCAGCCGCGCACGCCGCTTTCCTCGGCCATCTCGGCTTCGGAGATGACTTCCTGGTACCACTGGGCGAAATCGTCGGCGCGGGTGACGGACAGCGCGTGCTTGATTTTGGGCGTGTTCATGGCCGCGCGCGATAGCCGAGCGCCCCCGCGCGGGCAAGCGGTGTGACGCGTTGAGCTACTTGCTCAGCTCGTCCAGCTTCTTCTGCATTTCGGCCATCTGCGCGCGCAGCTGGGCAATCTCGTCGTCCTTGCTGGCGCTGCCGCCCTTGCTGTCGCCAAGGCCGGGCACAAAGGCCGAAGCCGCCGCCTTGAACATTTCCAGGTTGCGCTGAGCCAGCTTGGCGAGCGGATTGTTGCCCAGGCTGGCCTCGAACGCTTCGCGCAGCTTCTGCTGGTTGGAGCGGAAATTGTCCATCGAGGCTTCGAGGTAATGCGGCACCAGGCTCTGCATCGAATTGCCGTACATCCCGATCAGCTGGCGCAGGAAATTGACCGGCAGCATCTGCTCGCCGCCGGCGCTTTCCTCTTCCATGATGATCTGGGTCAGGATCTGATGCGTTATGTCGGCCCCGGTCTTGGCGTCCAGCACCTTGAAGTCGACCCCGTCGCGGGTCATCTTCGCCAAGTGCTCCAGCGTGATGTAGCTGGACGACTGGGTGTTGTAGAGCCGCCGGTTGGCGTACTTCTTGATGATTACGGTATCACCCTTGGCCTGCGCCATTTCGCCCCCAACTGCCGTTACGTCATCCTGTGTTAGCACTTGCAGCAACGCCATTGCAACATCGCTGTTGCTGCGCAGCAATCAGCGCTGAAAGCGGCTGCCGAGCAGGGTCAGCAATTCGTACTGCGACAGGCCCGAAACGGCAGCCGCCGTGGGCAGGTGATAGTCAACCGCCAGCCAGTCACCCTCGCCCAGGTCATCGGCCCCGGTCAGGTCAATCACGGTCATGTCCATCGAAACCCGGCCCAGGACTGGAAAGGCGTGCCCCTGGGCGCGCAAAACACCCTTGCCCGACCAGGCCCGAAGGTAGCCATCGGCATAGCCGAGGCTGACCACGCCGACGCGCATCGGGCGCGGAGCGATAAAGGTCGCGTTATAGCCGACCCCCTCGCCCGCCGCGATTTCCCGCACCTGGATCAGCGCTGCTTCGGGCGTGATGACCTGCCGGATATGAGGCTCCAGCGCCGCGCAGGGCACCCCGCCGTAGAGGGAGAGCCCCGGTCGGGTCAGATCGCCATGATAATCCGGACCAAGCGCAATCCCTGCGCTATTGGCCAGGCTCGCTCGGCGATGCCGCACCGCGCGCCGCGCCGCGTTCCAGCGCTCCAGCTGCACGGCATTGACGGGAACATCGTCCTCGGCCGATGCGAGGTGCGAGTGCAGGACATCGATATCCAGCGCGGCAATCGCGGGATCGGATAGATCGGCCAGCGCCATGCCGAGCCGGTTGATCCCGGTATCAACCATCAGGTCGCACAGCCCGCCCCCTGCCGCAAGCCAGCGCCGCGCCTGGGCCAGACTGTTGATGACGGGCCGCACCCCGGAAGCACGAGCAAAGGCGGCCTCATCCGCCGTCAACGGACCATGCAGCACCGCGATGCCGGCGGCCGGAACATGGCGCAGCAATGCGGGAACTTCCCGCCAGTGGGCGACGAAAAAGTCGGCACAGCCCGCCGCTCGCAGGGCCGGAGCCACCACGTCCACGCCCAGGCCATAGGCATCGGCCTTCAGCGCGGCACCGGCGCGGGCCCTGCCCGAGAGCCGGTCCAGCGCCCGCCAATTGGCGACGAGCGCTTCGTGGTCGATCGCAAGACGCAGGGAGGCGGGCGGTAACTCAGGCAGCATCGTCAGCGAAATCGCGCGGCTTTCCGTTAGGGAGGCCCCACCAGGCGACGATCATCGCCATCAGCACCACGAACCAGGTGTACCACAGCCCCGAATAGGGATCGCCGGTGCGCGCAACGATATAGCCGGCGATGAACGGCAGGAACCCGCCGAAATAGCCCGTCCCGATGTGATAAGGGATCGACATCGAGCTGTAGCGGACCTTGGGCGGGAACATCTCAGCCAGCAGGGCAGCCACGGGGCCATAGGTCGCCGCCGACAGCGCCATCAGCACCAGCAACGCGGCGATGATCAGCACCGACTGGCCCAGGCTGGGCTTGTGCTTCTCGAAGTTGAACACGGTCTTGCCCACGCGCGCCTCGATCTCCGCCTTGCGGGCCTTGGCATCATCCCAGTTCAGCCCGTCGAGCGCGATGGTCTGGGTGCCGCCCATAACCAGTTCGAGCCGTTCGCCATGCTCAAGCGTATACGGCACCCCGGCACCGGCAAAATCGCCCATCAGCCGGGCACAGTCGGTTTCCTGCTTCAGTGCGATCGGCGCATAATCGCAGTCCTTGCCGCGAATGGTCCATTCGATGGCCGAGCTCTGCGCCGGGTTCTTCGCCACCGAGCCGATGAACCAGAAGGTTGGGAACAGCAGCAGCAGGGTCAGCGCATAGCCAATCACGATCGGCTTCTTGCGGCCGATCCTGTCCGACAGCTTGCCGAAATAGATGTAGAAACCCATGCCGATCAGGGCAGACAGGCCGACGATGATTTCAGCCGTAGTCGTTTCCACATGCATGGCATTCTGGAGGAAACCGAGGCCCGAGAACATCGCCGTGTACCAGATCACGGTGAGCCCCGCGGCGATCCCGAACAGGGCGATGAAGATCCGCTTCTTGTTGCCGGGATAGGTGAAGCTTTCGACGAAGGGGTTGCCGGCGATTTCGCCCTCTTCCTTCATTGCCTTGAACACCGGGCTTTCGGACAGCTTCACCCGCATCCACAGCGAAATGGCCAGCAGCAGGATGCTGAGCAGGAAGGGCACGCGCCAGCCCCAGGCGTTCCAGGTTTCCGGGCTCATCATCGCCTTGCAGCCCAGCACCACGATCAGGCTGAGCACGAAGCCGCCGACCACGCTGGCCTGAATGAAGCTGGTGTAGAACCCGCGCTTCTCGAAGGCGGAGTGCTCCGCGACGTAGATCGCCGCACCGCCATATTCACCGCCCAGCGCCAGGCCCTGCAAGATCCGCATGATGATCACCAGCGCCGGTGCCCAGTAGCCGATCTGCTCGGCCGAGGGGATCAGGCCGACCCCGGCGGTGGCAATACCCATCAGCGTGACCGTGACGAGGAAAGTATACTTGCGCCCCAGCTTGTCGCCCAGGTAGCCGAACAGCACGGCACCCAGCGGACGGAACCCGAAGCCGACCGCGAAGACCAGCCAGAAGAGCAGCATTTCCAGCGTGGCATTGCCGGTGGGGAAGAAGGTCTTGGACAGGATGCTGCCCAGTGCCGCGTAAATGAAGAAATCGTACCATTCGAACACGGTCCCGGCCGAACTGGCCCCGATGACCAGGCGCATTTCCGAGGCAGTGGGCTCGTGGTGGTGCGGCTTCGTCGCCATGGCTTCCCCTGTCTGTGTTTTGTTATGGTGTTGCGTTGATGATTTAACCCCGCTCTAGCCGGGGTTTGTCGCCGTGAAAAGCGCATCGCGCGCCGCCTGCCAGGCCAATACAACCGCGCCGTACCGGGCCGGGTAATCCCGTGCAGCGGCGATCGCGGCAAGGCCGGGCCAAGCGGGTAAGCTGCCGCCTTGCCCAAGCCAGTCCGCCAGCGCGGCCAGCGTGGCCTCGATCTCGGCCAGGTTGCGCCCGATGGCGGCTTCGGCAAACAGCGCGGCACTGGCCTGGCCGATTGCGCAGGCCTGGACCCGTAGGCCGATCTGCTCGATCCGGCCCGCGTCATCGACCGCAAGGCCCAGCGCGACCCGACTGCCGCATAACGCCGAGCGTGCCTCGCCCATTAGTGGGAGCCCGGCATCCAAAGGCCAGCGGGCAAGGCCGGTCGCCAGCGACAGTACCTCGCGGTTGTAAAGGGTTTGAGCGGTGGCCAAGGGCGGTCAGCCCCGTTCGGCGTTCAGCCGCTTGGCCTCTGCCTCGACGGCCGCCTTGCGGCGTTCGGCGATGATGTCGACCAGGGCCGCGCTGCTCGCGTTGATGAAGGGATAGGCCCGTGCCTGGGTGATCCAGGTCGGCCGTCCGCCGGCACCCCAGACCGTGTCATAGCCCAGCACCAGCACCGAGAACGCCAGCACCGCAATCACCAGGCCCTTGACCGTGCCAAAGCCAAAACCCAGCAGCCGGTCGATCGGGCCGAGCACGGATTCGCGGCTGGCCTCCCCCATTCGCTTGGCGGCCAGCTTGACTATCGCATAGGGGATCAGCAGCAGCAGCGCGAAGGCCAGCACGGTGGCCCCGGATTCACTGCCGACATGGGGCACCAGTTGCTCCGACAGGGGACTATGCAACTGGTGGATCGCGAAGAGCGAAATCACCCAGGCCGCCAGCGCCAGCACCTCCTGCACGAAACCGCGCATGAAGCCCGTGATCGCGCCCAGGCCAACGAGCACCAGAACTGCAATATCGAAGCCGGTCATGGTGCCGGAATCTAGGTACCACCCATTACGCGGTCAACGAGATTCCTTAGCAAAGACACTTCGTTAAATCCTTTACCCGAGCTTGCCGCATCACCCGGACCGTAAGCCTTTGCAAAGCCCAGCTTCGCCGATTCCTTCAACCGGATCGCGCCGTGGGCAACCGGCCGCACTTCGCCAGCCAGAGAGACTTCGCCGAACCAGACCGCATCACCCGCAAGGGGCCGGTCTGCCAGCGCGGAAACCAGTGCCGCCGCCACCGCCAGGTCGGCTGCCGGATCGGACAGGCGATAGCCGCCGGCCACGTTGAGATAGACCTCGCACGAGGAGAAATTGAGCCCGCAGCGCGCCTCCAGCACGGCCAGCAGCATGGCCATCCGGCCCGAGTCCCAGCCCACCACCGCGCGGCGCGGCGTGGCTCCGCTGGCCAGCCGCACGATCAGGGCCTGGATCTCGACCAGTACCGGCCGCGTGCCTTCCATCGCCGGGAAAACCGCGCTTCCCGGCACCGGGTTCTCTCGGCCAGAGAGAAACAGCAACGAGGGATTGCCGACTTCCTGCAAGCCCTGCCCGGCCATCGCGAAGACCCCGATTTCGTCCACCGGGCCAAACCGGTTCTTCAGGTTGCGCAGGATGCGGTACTGGTGGCTGCGCTCGCCCTCGAAGCTCATCACCACGTCGACCATGTGCTCCAGCACGCGCGGCCCGGCGATCGAACCGTCCTTGGTGACGTGCCCCACCAGCACCAGCGCCGCGCCGCATTCCTTGGCATAGCGGATCAGCTCGAAGGCCGAGGCACGAACCTGGCTGACCGTTCCCGGAGCGCCCTCGATCTGGTCGGAATGCATGGTCTGGATCGAATCGATCACCAGCAGCGCGGGCGGCGCCATCGTGCCCAGCGTGGTTAATATGTCCCGCACCGAGGTCGCCGCCGCCAGCCGGATCGGCGCATCGGCCAGGCCCAGGCGCTCGGCCCGCAGTCGCACCTGCCCCGCCGCCTCCTCGCCGCTGATGTAGACCACCTCGCCCCCGCCCCGCGCGACCTGAGCCGCGGCCTGAAGCAGCAGGGTGGACTTGCCGATGCCCGGATCGCCGCCCATCAGCACGGCCGAGCCCGGCACCAGCCCGCCGCCCAGCGCGCGATCGAACTCGGCAATGCCGGTGCTGCGCCGGACCAGTTGCTGCCCCGGCGCATCCAGCGGTTCGAACGAAATCTTGCGGCCGCCGCCCGACAGATCATGCTTCTGCGAGAAAACCGTTTCAGGGGCTTCCTCCGCCAGGGTGTTCCATTCACCGCAATCGGCGCACTGGCCCTGCCAGCGGTGGGTGACACTGCCACAGGCCTGGCAGACATAGCGGCGTTTCGGTTTGGCCATGGCCTCCGACTAATGAGAACGAATTAAGAACGCAAGATCATTTCCCTGACCAAAGGCAGGGCTTGATCTCCTTCTCCGCCGGGCGGGCAAAAGGACGCCACGGATCGATCTTGACCTCGATCGCACCCGAAGAGGACCGGCGTTGCCAAACCGTGATGCACAGACGCTCGCGGGACCATAAAACCGCACCGGCCTGCTCAGGCGGAACCCGGATGTGCAGTGGCTCCCCCGTCTGGAAAGGATCGATCTTGACTCGCCCTCTCCAGGTTTGCTGCGCCCCGGCGAAGCCGGAAAGCGGATAGGTCGCAACCACATAGGGCCGGTCTGACAGACCGAATTCTGCCCAGCGGGCCACCCGCCAGGTCAGCGCGTTCATTGCCAGTCCGCCAATCGCCGGGACCAACAAGAACACGCAGACCAGCCTGATCCGTTCGGGCCAACGGGTGATAGCCGAGGTATCAAGGGACGACACCACAGCCAGACCGAGAGCAAGGCCAAGCAGGCGCATTGGCCAAAGCAACCAGGCTGACAATGGCGTGATCAATGCCGCTCCAGTGATAAGCGGTTCAACCCATAGCCCGGCACCAAGTGCAGCAACGACAAGGAACAGCAGCCGGACCAGCCGTTGCCGCCTGCGCTCAGCCGCAAGAACCCGGTTCAGCACCTGGGCAGGGACAAAGGCCTCACCGACCACGGCTCGGACCCCTGGTGTGGCATCCTCGGTCTCGGCCATCGTGTATTCGTTCCCCCACGCGGCCGCGCCGTTGCGGCATCTTGCCGACCAGCTGTTTAGCCAACCTGGCTGGTTTGTTCAAACTGGCCGCAGCCCAGCGTTGGGCCAGGTTCGCGTCAAGCTAAGGACAAGAAGGTTGGAATGTTGCCGGTCAATCTGCCAATGTCCATACATGCGCCAGAAAGAGCTTCGCATTGCCCTGGTCTGCTATGGCGGCGTCAGCCTGGCCGTCTACATGCACGGCGTTACCAAGGAACTTTGGAAGCTCGCCCGCGCCAGTCGCGCCTTCCTCTCGGGCGAACCGGCACCGGGCGGAGTCGAAAGCGTCTATCTCAGGCTGCTCCAGCGGATCGAACAACAGCACCGGCTGCGCCTGCGTGTCCTGCCCGATATCGTCGCGGGCGCCAGCGCCGGGGGAATCAACGGCGTGTTCCTGGCCCAGGCGATCCATTCCGGGCAAAGCCTTGAACCGCTGACCGAGCTGTGGCTGGAGCGCGCCGACGTTGACGTGCTGATCGATCCCGGAGCGCGGCCGTGGTGGCGCTATGCCAAGTTCTGGGCCATGCCGCTGGTCTGGTGGGTGCTGACACGTCCCGGCAACGTGGTCAGCACCAGCGTTGCCCCTGAAACGCGCAACGAAGTGCGGACCAAGCTGTCGCGCCTGATCCGCTCGCGCTGGTTCGAGCCGCCGTTCTCCGGCATCGGCTTCTCCCGCCTGCTGGCCGAGGCGCTCGATGCCATGGCGGCCGGCCCGACAGAGGCCCCGCTGCTACCGCCCGGTCACCCGCTCGACCTCTTCGTCACTGCCACCGATTTCAAGGGCTTTCCCCAGCGGCTGCAATTGAACAGCCCGCCCGAAGCCGAGGAGAGCGAACATCGCCTCTCGATCGGGTTTCGGGGGCGGACACCGCTCGCGTCCGGGCAGCCGCTGGCCCCCTGCCCCGAACTGGTTTTCGCGGCCCGGGCCACGGCCAGCTTTCCTGGTGCGTTCCCGGCGCTGCAACTGGCCGAAATCGATGGGCTGATGGCCGAGCGGCGGGTCGACTGGTCCAGTCGCACGGCTTTCTTTCGGCGGGTCATGCCCGAGCACAGCGCCCGCGGTGACCTCGACGGCGTAGCGCTGATCGATGGATCGGTGCTGGTGAACGCGCCCTTTGCAGAAGCCATGGACGTGCTGCGTGACCGGCCAGCCCAGCGCGAGGTCGACCGGCGCTTCGTCTATGTCGATCCCCATCCAGATCGTGTCGGCGGAATGCGCCGATCCGATCCGCGGGCTCCTGGCTTCTTCTCGGTGATCTTCGGATCACTCTCCTCGATCCCGCGCGAACAGCCGGTGCGGGACAACCTGGACACCATTGCCCGCCGGTCCGATCAATTGAACGAGCTGAAGCGGATGGTCGAGGCCCTGCGCCCCGAGGTGGAGGGTGAGGTCGAGCGCCTGTTTGGTCGCAAGCTGCTGTTCGAGCAGCGCAGCCTGCGTGACCTGACCGCCTGGCGCGAAAAGGCCCAGGCCGCCGCCGCCGAACGTGCGGGTTATGCCTATCATGGCTATGGCCAGGTCAAGTTCGGGGCGATCGTGCGTGACCTGGCCAATACCATCGAGGCGGCCGCACCCGATGCCTTGCCCGGTGGCAGCGAGGCGGTTGTCCGGCACCTGACCGGCTGGCTTGCCACTTGCGGACTGGACCATCTCGCGACGCTGAAGGGGGGCGCGACCGCCGAGGCCGTCGCCTTCTTCCGCGAACATGACCTCGGCTATCGTATCCGCCGCCTGCGCCACCTTGCCCGCCGCCTGTCGGAAGACTGGGACGACATCGATCGCCAGTACCCGACCGCGCGCGAGGATGCCCGCGAAGCGGTCTATCGCGCCCTGGGCCGCTACTTCGAGCGCGAATCGGCTGCCTATCTCGGCAACGACTTCCCGGACATGGCCCGGCAAGTGGAACGCGATCCCGCACAGGTGCTGGCCACCATCGCCACCCGCCGCGATCTGGTCGCGCTCGATCATGCCGTTGACGAAGCCCTTGCCGCAGCGCTGCGCCCGCTGCCCAGGGAGCTGCGCCGCCGGGTGCTGCTGACCTACCTGGGCTTTCCGTTCTACGACACGGTCACCCTCCCGCTGCTGGGTGGCGAGAATATCAACGAGCTGGACCCGGCGAAGGTTGACCGCATCTCTCCCGACGATTGCAACTCGATCCGCGGCGGCGGAGCCGGAGCAACGCTGCGCGGGGTGGAGTTCTACAATTTCGGCGCATTTTTCAGCCGGGCCTATCGCGAGAACGATTACCTGTGGGGCCGCCTCCACGGGGCGGAGCGGATGCTTGACCTGGTTGCCTCGGCCCTGCCCACGGGGAGCCTGTTCGACCCGGCCGAGCTGGCCGCTTTGAAGCGCGAGGCGTTCATGGCGATTCTCGACGAGGAAGAAGCGCGCCTGACCGTCGATCCAACCCTGGTGCCGGGCATCCGGGACGAAGTGCAGGCGGCCAAGGAAACCCGGGGTCCGTCCTAGTCGGTCAAGATCGTTCCAGGCTTCCTTCAGCCGGTCGAAAAAGCCCTTTGACTGCGGGCATTCATCACCGGTTTCGGTTTCCTGCAATTCGCGCAGCAATTCCTTCTGGCGGGCAGACAGCTTGGTCGGGGTTTCGACCATGATCTCCATCACCAGATCGCCGCGCCCGCGCCCTTGCAGCACCGGCATCCCGGCGCCGCGCCGCCGCAATTGCTTCCCCGACTGGATGCCCGCCGGGATCGGCACGGTGTGGCGCTCGCCATCGATGCCAGGCAGCTCGATCTCGCCACCCAGCGCCGCCGTGGTGAAGGTGATCGGCACGCGGGTCACAAGCGTGGTCCCGTCGCGCTCGAACACCGGATGACGACGGACGTGGACGAAGATGTACAGGTCGCCGGCCGGGGCGCCAAACGGGCCAGCCTCGCCCTTGCCGCCCAGACGGATCCTGGTGCCGGTATCGACGCCGGGGGGAATGTTGACTTCCAGTTTCTGGGGTTGATCGACGCGGCCTTCGCCGCCGCACTTGCGGCACGGCTTTTCGATGACTTCGCCCCGGCCATGGCAGGTGGGGCAAGTGCGTTCGACCATGAAGAAGCCCTGCTGCGCCCGCACCTGCCCGTGGCCGCCGCACAGGTTGCAGCGCCGCGTGCCGGTGCCGGGCTCGGCGCCTGATCCGCCGCAGGGATCGCAGCTGGCCGCCACCTCGATCTCGATCTGGGCCTGCTTGCCGTGGAACGCCTCTTCCAGGCTGACTTCCATGTCATAGCGCAGGTCGGCCCCGCGCCGGGCCTGCTGCCGTCCGCCGCCGCCGAAGGCACTCCCGAAGATCGTTTCGAAAATGTCGCCCAGATCGGAGAAACCGCCGCCGGGTCCGCCGGAGCCGCCGCCCATCCCGCCGTTCTGGAAGGCGGCATGGCCAAACCGGTCATAAGCCGCGCGCTTCTGCGGGTCTTTCAGGCAATCGTAAGCTTCGCTGATCGCCTTGAACCGGGCTTCCGCCTCGGCATCGCCGGGGTTGCGGTCCGGATGGAACCGCATCGCCAGCTTGCGATAGGACGACTTGATCGTCGCATCGTCGGCCGTGCGCTCAACCTCGAGCAATTCGTAATAATCGGCTTCTACCGCCATCGCCCCACCCTGACGCAGGACCCATCGCCGCGCTGCGTGGCGCGGCGATGGGATTCATGCATGGCCTGATCAGCCCTTGTTGTTTTCGTCGACTTCCGAGAACTCGGCGTCGACCACATCCTCGGCAGCATCGGTCGCCGCAGCGCCCGCACCGGCGCCCGGAGAAGCGGCAGCAGCCTGTTCCTTCTCGTAGATCACCTGGCCCATCTTCATGGCCTTTTCAGTCAGCGCCTGGGTCTTGGCGGTCATCTCGGCCACGTCACCGCTTTCGATCGCGGTCTTGGCTTCGGCAATGGCAGCCTCGATCTCGGCCTTCAGGTCGGCGTCAAGCTTGTCGCCATGCTCGGCCAGCTGCTGTTCGGTGGCGTGGACCAGGCTGTCAGCGTTGTTCTTCGCCTCGGCCGCTTCGCGCCGCTTCTTGTCCTCTTCGGCAAAGCGCTCGGCATCCTTGACCATCTGGTCGATGTCGGCGTCGCTGAGCCCGCCCGAGGCCTGGATGCGGATCTGCTGTTCCTTGCCGGTGCCCTTGTCCTTGGCGCTGACATTGACGATGCCATTGGCGTCGATGTCAAAGGTCACCTCGATCTGCGGCACCCCGCGGCGGGCCGGCGGGATACCGACCAGGTCGAACTGGCCGAGCAGCTTGTTGTCCGCCGCCATTTCGCGCTCGCCCTGAAACACGCGGATCGTCACCGCCTGCTGGTTATCCTCGGCGGTCGAATAGACCTGGCTCTTCTTGGTCGGGATCGTGGTGTTGCGATCGATCATGCGGGTAAACACGCCGCCCAGCGTTTCGATCCCCAGCGACAGCGGGGTCACGTCGAGCAGCAGCACGTCCTTCACGTCGCCCTGCAGCACGCCGGCCTGGATCGCCGCGCCCATGGCCACGACTTCATCCGGGTTCACGCCGGTATGTGGCTCCTTGCCGAAGAAGTCCTTCACGACTTCACGGACGCGCGGCATGCGGGTCATCCCGCCAACCAGCACGACATCGTCGATGTCCGAGGCCTTGAGGCCCGCATCGGCCAGCGCCTTGCGGCACGGCTCCAGCGTGCGCTGGATCAGGTCGGCCACCAGCTTTTCCAGGTCCGCGCGGGTGATGGTCTCCACCAGGTGCAGCGGCGTGGTCGTGCCACCTTCCATACGGGCGGTGATGAACGGCAGGTTGATTTCGGTGGTCTGGGCGCTCGACAGCTCGATCTTGGCCTTTTCGGCGGCTTCCTTCAGCCGCTGCAGGGCCAGCTTGTCGACCTTGAGATCCATGTTCTCCTTGGCCTTGAACTTGTCGGCCAGGTACTCGACCAGCTTGGAGTCAAAGTCTTCACCGCCGAGGAACGTGTCCCCGTTGGTCGACTTCACCTCGAACACGCCATCGCCGATTTCGAGCACCGAGATGTCGAAGGTGCCGCCGCCGAGGTCATAAACGGCGATGGTCTTGCCGTCGTTCTTGTCGAGGCCATAGGCCAGCGCGGCTGCCGTCGGCTCGTTGATGATGCGCAGCACTTCAAGGCCCGCGATCTGACCGGCGTCCTTGGTCGCCTGGCGCTGGGCATCGTTGAAGTAGGCGGGCACGGTGATCACCGCCTGGGTGACGGTTTCACCCAGATAGGCCTCGGCCGTTTCCTTCATCTTCTGCAGGGTGAAGGCGCTGATCTGGCTGGGCGAATAGTCTTCGCCGCCCGCCTTGACCCAGGCGTCGCCGTTCTTGCCCTTGGTGATGCTGTAGGGAACGAGCTCCATGTCCTTCTTGGTCATGGGATCGTCGAAGCGGCGGCCAATCAGGCGCTTCACCGCAAAAATGGTGTTGTCGGGGTTGGTCACCGCCTGGCGCTTGGCCGGCTGGCCGATCAGGCGCTCACCATCCTTGGTGAAGGCGACGATCGACGGGGTGGTGCGCGCGCCTTCCGAATTTTCGATGACCTTCGGCTTGCCGCCGTCCATCACGGCCACGCAGCTGTTGGTGGTGCCGAGGTCGATACCGATTACTTTACCCATATTCCTGCCCATCCTTGGTCAAGTTTCTTGGACACCGCCCCTGCACCTTCCCAGTCCCGGCAAAGGTACCCTGCGGCTCGTTGACGCTGGCGATATAGGTGCGGTTTCGCTTGGCACAAGGGCAGCGCAGCATTAGGCATGCCGCCTCTTCCAACCCCTTGTTTCGAGGACACTGATGAAGCGCCTTGCCGCCCTGCTGCTGATCGCCACCGCCCCGCTTGCCGCCTGCGGCCAGAATGCCGAACAGCCCGCCGCCGCGCCTGAGGCCAAGCCCGGCCTGGCGCTGAACGACGGCCGGCTGGTCTTGCCCGCGGTCAAGGGCAACCCGGCAGGCGGGTACTTCACGCTGGTCAACGGCGGCGACAAGGCGGTGACTGTTGCGGCAGTGACCGTGACCGGCGCGGCGCGGGCTGAAATGCATGAAACGGTGGGCGAGGTAATGTCGCCGATCGCCAAACTGGAACTGAAGCCAGGTGAAACGGTGGAGTTCAAACCCGGCGGCAAGCACGTGATGGCGTTTGACCTTGACGCCTCGCTCGCCCCCGGCGGCACGGCCGAGATCACCCTGACCTTTGAAGGCGGCGACAAGCTCTCCGCCCCGCTCAAGCTCGAGGCGCGCGGTGCAGCGGCGATGGAAAACATGGAAGGGATGGACCACTCGGAGCACATGAACTGAGCGAAGCTGATGGATCCCACGCCTGTCCGGTTGGCGGCGAACGGCCGCTGACCGGCGGCGAGGTTGCGCTGGTCCGCTCGATCTTCGGCGCCTGCGATCGACTGCGCGGCAGTGCGCATCCGCCGTCGCCGCTGGTTCCCGCTGCAACCCCGCCGGGTGACGATGGCTCCGATGGGCCACCTGCACTTTCACCCGCGCTCAGACAGCTACTGCGACGATTTCGCCGCGGCCGACCTCAACCTGCAAGGCCATTTCATTCACGAGATGACCCATGTCTGGCAGGTGCAGACGCGCGGCCGCTGGCACCTGATCCTGCGCCGCCATCCCTTTTGCCGCTATGGTTATGCCTCAAGCCCGGCTGGCCGCTGGAGCGCTATGGCCTGGAACAGCAGGCCGAAATCGTGCGGCATGCGTTTCTGATACGACAAGGCGCGCGGATCGCCGGTATGGCCGATCCGCGCGCCTATCGTGATCTGGTCGACTTTGGCGGTTAGTCCGGCTTCTTCGCCACCGCCACCATTGCCGGACGCAGCAGACGATCCTTGATCATGTAGCCGGCCTGCAGTTCCTGGATCACCGTGCCGGGCGCGGCTTCAGCGTGGGGGACTTCCAGCATGGCCTGGTGCTGGTTGGGATCGAGCGGCAGGCCCACGGCGGCAATGCGGCTGATGCCGTGGAGGCCGAACACCTTGTCCAGCTCGCGCCCGGTCGCTTCCAGCCCGGCGACCAGGTTCTTCAGCTTGTCATCCTCGCGCAGTTCGGCGGGAATGGCATCGAGCGCGCGGGCGAGGTTGTCCGACACCGAAAGGATATCGCGGGCAAATCCGGTGGCGGCATAGGCACGCGCATCGGCGATGTCCTTTTCCAGGCGGCGGCGCACATTCTGCGTTTCCGCCTTGGCGTACAGCACCTCCTGCTTGGCCATTTCGAGGTCTTCGCGCAGCCGGTCGAGCGCTTCGCCCAGCTTGTCCGTCTCGCGGTCAAGCAGTTCATCCGGAACCCCGGCCAGTTCGGCTTCCACCGCGGGATCGCCCTGCGGCTTGCTATCGTCAGTCATGTCAAAAGAAACCCGTCTTATCCGATCAGCTTGCCCAGCGCCCCCATCCGGGACAGCGTCTGGGCCGTGAAATCCACCATGGGGACTAGCCGCGCATAATTCAACCGCGTCGGCCCGATAACACCCACCACGCCGACCACCCGGCCATCCCGGTCGCGATAGGGCGAGGCGATCACGGAGGAGCCGGACAAGGCGAACAGCCGGTTCTCCGCGCCGATGAAAATGCGCGTCGCCTCGGCCTCGCGCGCGGCGTCGAGCAGTTCGGCAACCGATTGCTTGTTTTCGAGATCGTCCAGCAATTGCCGCACCCGGTCGATATCGCCCAAGGCGCTTTCGTCCAGCAGGTTGGCCTGCCCGCGCACGATCAGAACCGGGCGACGCAGCGCATCCTCGCTCCACACCGCCAGCCCGCGCTCGACCAGATCGCGGCTGGCGGCATCGAGTGCCGAGCGGCCCGAAGCGACCTCCTGCCGGATTGCCCGCACCGCCTCGGGCAGGGTCCGCCCACCCAGATGCGCGGAGATATAGTTCGAGGCCTGCTCCAGCGCGCCAAGCGGCAGGCCGGGCGGGAGGTCGACCACCCGGTTTTCGACCGAGCCATCAGCCCCGACCAGCACGGCCAGCGCCCGGTCGGTCGCCAACGGCACCAGTTGCAGATGTGCAAGGCGCGGCTCGCGGCGCGGCACCATCACCACCCCGGCGGCGGAGGACAGGCTGGACAGCAGTGCCGAAGTCGCCTCCAGCGCGGCCTCGACCGGCCCAGGCTGGGCGAGGCGGCTTTCAATCGCGGCCCGTTCCTCGGCAGTGGGTTCCGCCACCTGCATCATCCCGTCGACGAACAGGCGCAGGCCGCTTTCGGTCGGCAGGCGTCCCGCACTGGTATGCGGCGCGGCCAGCAGGCCCAGCATTTCCAGCTCATGCAGCACTGACCGGATCGAGGCCGGGGACAGATTGAGCGCCCCGGTACTCGCCAGCGTCTTCGAGCCGACGGCCTGGCCGGTCGCCAGATAGCCTTCCACCACCAGGCGGAAGATATCGCGGGCGCGGGTAGTCAGTTCGGTGATCGGCGGGGTGGACATGATTCAGGTGACATATACCCGTTCGTGCTGAGCTTGTCGAAGCACTGCCCTTTCCTTCTCCGGCGGAAGAAGTAAGGACGACCCTGCGACAGGCTCAGGGCGAACGTTTCCTGACTGAATTGGAGAATACCATGCGACCTTCCGGCCGCGCGCCCGACGAGATGCGCGCCATCAGCTTCGAACCGCACTTCACCAAGCATGCCGAGGGATCGGTGCTGGTCAGTTTCGGCCACACCAAGGTGATCTGCACCGCCTCGGTCGAAGAGCGCGTGCCGCCCTTCATGCGCGGCAAGGGCGAAGGCTGGGTCACCGCGGAATACTCGATGCTGCCCCGCGCCACCCACACCCGCGGCAGCCGCGAGGCGGCCAAGGGCAAGCAATCGGGCCGCACACAGGAAATCCAGCGGCTTATCGGCCGCAGCTTGCGCGCGGTGACCGACCTCAAGGCACTGGGCGAGCGTCAGATCACGCTCGATTGCGACGTGATCCAGGCCGATGGCGGCACGCGGACCGCCGCGATTTCCGGAGCCTGGGTGGCGCTGCGCCTGGCGGTTGATGGCCTGATCAAGCAGGGCCTGATTGCCGGCGATCCGTTGCCGCGCAAGGTGGCGGCGGTCAGCTGCGGGATCTTCAAGGGTAACCCGGTGCTGGACCTCGACTATGACGAGGATTCGTCCGCCGATGCCGATGCCAACTTCGTGCTGATCGAAGGCGGCCAGATCGCCGAAGTCCAGGCCACGGCCGAAGGCGCGACTTATGACGAGGAAGGCCTGCTGCGCCTGCTCCGCCTCGCCCGGATCGGCTGCAACGCGATCTTCGCGGCGCAAGACAAGGCGGTCGGCAAGTGACGAGGAAGCTGGGCAGCGAAACCCTGGTGATTGCCACGCACAATGCGGGCAAGCTCAAGGAAATCTCCGCCCTCCTCTCCCCCTATGGGCTGAACTGCATTTCCGCTGGTTCGCTCGGCCTGCCTGAACCGGCGGAAACCGGCAAAACCTTTGCCGAGAACGCGCTGATCAAGGCGCGAGCGGCGGCGGAGGGTTCGGGCCTTCCCGCGCTGGCCGATGACTCTGGTCTGTGCGTCAATGCCCTCGGCGGTCGGCCCGGCGTCTACACCGCCGACTGGGCCGAACGGCAATGGTTCGAAGGCCCCGCCGGGCGCGACTGGTACATGGCGATGGGCAAGGTCGAAGGCCTGCTGCAGGAACTGGGGCCCGATGCTGAGCGGTCGTGCCACTTCGTTTGCGTCCTCGCCATTGCCTGGCCCGATGGGGACAGCGCGGTTTACGAAGGCCGCGCCAATGGCACGCTCACCTGGCCGCCGCGCGGCACGCTGGGCTTCGGCTATGATCCGGTCTTCGTGCCGCTGGGCGATACCCGCACCTTTGCCGAGCACGATCCGGCGGAAAAGCATGCGATCAGCCACCGCGCCGATGCCTTTGCCAAGCTGGTCGCGGAGCAGTTTGGCGGTAAGACCGCTCCATGGCCCGCGCGCTTTACATTCATTGGCCGTTCTGCCTCGCAAAGTGTCCCTATTGCGACTTCAACAGCCATGTCCGTGACAGCGTTGATCACGCCGCCTGGGAAGCCGCACTGCTGGCCGACCTGCGGCATGAAGCGGAGCTGGCAGCCGGTGAACCGCTCGACAGCATCTTCTTCGGCGGCGGTACGCCCTCGCTGATGCCGCCCGTGCTGGTCGCGCGGCTGCTAGCCGAGGCCGAACGGCTGTGGGGCTTTGCCAATGGCATCGAGATCACGCTGGAAGGCAATCCCTCCTCGGTCGAGGCGGCAAACTATGCAGCACTGGCCGCTGCCGGGGTAAACCGCGCCTCGTTGGGGCTGCAGGCGCTGGATGACCGGACCCTGCAGTTCCTCGGGCGGCTGCACGGTGCGGCCGAGGGCCTGCGCGCGGTGGAAACGGCGCAAGCGGTCTTCGATCGCGTCTCGTTCGACCTGATCTATGCCCGCCCCGGCCAGACGCTGGAAAGCTGGGAGCGCGAACTGGCCCAGGCGCTCGCGATCGGGACCACGCACCTCTCGCTCTACCAGTTGACGATCGAGCCGGGCACCCGGTTCGAGACCATGGTCCGCAAGGGCGATTTCGTGCCGTTGGACGAGGACGCCTGTGCAGACCTGTTCGCCCTGACCCGCTCGCGCACCGCCGCCGCAGGGCTGCCAGCCTACGAAATCAGCAACCACGCCCGGCCGGGCGAGGAGAGCCGCCATAACCTCGCCTACTGGCGCTACCAGGATTACGTCGGCATCGGACCGGGTGCCCATGGGCGGCGAGCAGGCATGGCGACCGTGCGGCACAAGAAACCGGAGAATTGGCTGGCCGCAATGGCCGCAAATGGTCATGGCCTGGCCGAGGAGCGGCCGCTGGCGCTGGGCGAGCAGGCCTCCGAAGCCCTCCTGATGGGCTTGCGGCTGGACGAGGGGATCGATTTGGCTGCCCTTTCGAGCCGGTTCGGCCTGTCAGCAACCGCCCTTATCGAGCAGGCCAAGGCCGATTTCTATGTGCAGCAGGGCCTGCTGTGGCGGCAGGGCGCGCGTATCGGCGTAACCCCGGCAGGAATGCCGCTGCTCGATGGGCTGCTGGCCGAACTGGTCCAGGCGGACCTGGTGGACGCGTGAGCGCGAGCGCGATCCTCAACGCCTGGCATGACCACCTGATCAATGCGCGGCGGCGCTCGCCGCATACGGTCCGCGCCTATGTCGCCACGGCGCAGCGGCTGATCGAGGCGACCGGGATCACTGATTGGGCCGCGCTTGCCCGGATTGACGCCGCTGCGCTGCGCCAGCAGTTGGCCCGCCGCCGCGCCGATGGGCTGGGCAATGCCTCGACCGCACGCGAGCTGTCCGCGCTCAAAAGCTTCATTGCCTTTGCCCGGGCGCAGGCGGGGATGGCCGATCCCGCCCCGCCCCGGATGCGCGGTCCGCGAGTCAAGAAGGGCCTGCCCCGGCCGGTCGCACCCGACGAGGCGGTGAACCTGGCCGCCACGATTGAGGAGGACGCAGCAGTCGAATGGATCGGCGCGCGCGACCGGGCGGTCCTGCTGCTGCTTTATGGCGCGGGCCTGCGCATTGCAGAGGCGCTGTCACTAACTGGCGGCGCCCTGCCCTTGGGCGAAGTGCTGGCGGTGACCGGCAAGGGCGGCAAGCAGCGGGTCGTGCCGATCCTGCCGCTGGTGGCCGATGCCGTGGCGGATTATGCCCGCAAGTGCCCATGGCCGCTGGATCGCGACAAGCCGTTGTTCCGCGGTGCGCGTGGCGGGCCGCTCGGCCAGGGCATGGTGCAAAAGGCGATGGCCCGCGCCCGCACCGCGCTGGGCCTGCCACCCAGCGCCACGCCGCATGCCCTGCGCCACTCCTTCGCCACCCACCTGCTGAGCGCCGGGGCTGACCTGCGTTCGCTGCAGGAACTGCTGGGCCATGCCAGCCTGGGGTCGACCCAGATCTACACCAAGGTCGATGCCGTCGTCCTGCTGGACGTTTATCGCCACGCCCACCCGCGCGAAGGGGGTTAGCCCTTCGGCTTCCAGGTGAAGATCCGCCACAGATATGTCAGCACAATCGCCGCAATGACCAGGGTGGAGAGCGGGCCCAGCCATTTCTCGACATCGCCGAACTGCGAACCGAGGAAAAAGCCAGCCCCCGCCAGCGCTGCGCTCCAGCCCAGGGTGCCAATGGTCGAGAACACCAGGAACCTGCCGAGCGGCATCTTGAAGATCCCTGCGGGTATCGAGATCAGCGAACGCAGCGTCGGGATCATCCGCGCGACCAGCACGATGATCGCGCCAAACCGGGCAAACAGCCGTTCACCGCGCTCGACCTCGTCCCAATCCAGCGTCAGCCAGCGGCTGTACTTGTCGATGAACACGTGCATCCGGGCTTCGCCGAACTTCATCGCCAGCCAGTACCAGAACCAGTTGCCCAGCATGGCCCCGGCCGTGCCAGCCAGGATCGTCCCTTCCAGCGTCATGTTGCCGCGCGCGGCGGAAACCCCGGCGACGGTCATGATGACTTCGGACGGTACCGGCGGGAACACCGTTTCCAGCAGCATGAGGGCCGCAACGCCCCAGTAGCCGGCCCAGTCGACGAGCCGGATGATCCAGTCTTCCATGATTGCCTCAGCTTGCCTGGCGGGCGGCGAGCCGCGCCTCGATCGCGTCCCAGATCCGCGCCGGGGTATCGGTACCGTTGAACCGGTCGATCGCGAGGATGCCGGTGGGCGAAGTCACGTTGATCTCGGTCAGCCACTGGCCGCCGATCACGTCGATCCCGACGAAGATCAGGCCAAGCCGCTTCAATTCCGGGCCCATCACCTCGCAGATTTCCAGTTCGCGCGCGGTAAGTTCGGTCGCCTCGGCGCTGCCGCCCACGGCCAGGTTCGAGCGGAACTCGCCCACCCCCGGCTTGCGATTGATCGCGCCGGCCACTTCGCCATCGATCAGCACGATCCGCTTGTCGCCCTGCGCCACTTCGGGGAGGAATGGCTGGACCATGTGCGGCTCGGGCCAGGTCTGGTTGAACACCTCGAACAGGGCGGACAGGTTGTCGCCCTCGGCCGGGACGCGGAAGATCGCCTTGCCGCCATTGCCATGGATCGGCTTCACCACCACTGCGCCGTGTTCAGCCTGGAAGGCGCGAACTTCATCGACCGAGCGGGTCACCAGCGTTGGCGGCATGAACCGGCGGTAATCGAGCACCATCACCTTTTCGGGCGCATTGCGAACCGACCGCGGGTTGTTGACCACCAGCGTCTCGGCCTCGATCCGCTCCAGGAGGTGGGTGGCGGTGATATAGCCCATGTGGAACGGTGGATCCTGGCGCATCAGCACCACGTCGATATCGCGGCCGAGATCGAGCCGGACCGGATCGCCCTTGGTGAAATGATCGCCTGCCACGCGCTGCACGGTGACGGGATGGGCCACGGCGGTCAGCCGGTCATGGGCATCGAGCGTCAACGCACCGACATCGTAGTGCCACACCCGGTGCCCGCGCGCCTGTGCCGCCAGCATCAGTGCAAAGCTGGAATCCCCGGCAATGTTGATCCCTTCAATCGGGTCCATCTGGACCGCAACGCGCAAGCTCATAACTGTTCCTCAGGATCGTTCCCTAGGCCGGGGCGGCGTTGACCAGATGGCGCGGGAAGCGCCCCGGCGCAAGCAGCAGCACGTCGATCCGAGCGATTTCTGCGGCCCGGACATAACGATGCATCACCGCTTCGCTCGCGGCGACCACCCTTCTCAACCGCCACGGATCGATTGCCTGGTCGAGATCGACGGCCCGTGCGCGCCATTTCACTTCGACGAAGATCACCGTGCCCCCGCGCCGCGCGACCAGGTCGATCTCTCCGCGCGGGGTCTTGATCCGCTGGCCGAGGATGCGCCAGCCCTTCAGCCGCAGGTACCAGGCCGCCAGCCATTCGCCGCGCCGACCACGGGCCTCGCGCTCGGCTCGCCCGCTCACTTCAGTTCCAGCGCCCGGGCGTAAAGCGCCTTGCGATCCAGCCCGGTGGCCCTGGCAACGGCTGCCGCTGCCTGCGAAGCCTTGGCCTGGGCGAGTTGGGCCAGTAGCAGGGCGTCCACGTCAATCTCGGTGGCATCCGGTTCGCCCGGCGGGCCGATCATCAGTACGATCTCCCCCTTGGGCGGATGGGCGGCATAGTGGGCGATAAGATCAGCTGGCGCGCCGCTGCGGCATTCCTCGAACCGCTTGGTCAGTTCGCGCGCCACTGCCACTTCCCGGCCCGGCAGATGCTGGGCAATAGCGGCCAGGCTATCGGTCAGGCGCGGCGCGGTTTCATAGAACACCAGCGTGGCGGGCACCGCCGCCAGCGCCTTAAGCGTATCACCGCGGGCCTTGTCCTTCGCCGGCAGGAAACCCGCGAAGAGGAACCGGTCACTGGGCAGACCGGACAGCGTCAGACCGACAATCGCGGCGCTTGGCCCGGGCAGGCTGGTTACAGCGATACCCGCATCACGGGCCGCGCGGACCAGCTTGTAGCCCGGATCGGAGATCAGCGGCGTCCCCGCATCGCTTACCAATGCCAGCGGCTGCTCTGCCGCCAGCGCCAGCAGGTAATCCCGCGTTTCCTCGCTGGCGTGATCGTCATAGCGGATCATCCGCTGCTTGATCCCCAGGTGATTGAGCAGCTTGCCAGTGACCCGCGTATCCTCACAGGCCACCGCAGCCACGCCACGCAGCGTCGTTATGGCGCGCAGGGTGATGTCGCCCAGATTGCCAATCGGCGTTGCGACAATGTACAGACCCGGGGAAAGCGGCGCATCCATCGAGGCTTAGATGGACCAGCCAGAGGAGAGCGGCAAGCAATGTCTATCAACCGGCGCAAGCTGATCGCGCTTGGCGCAGTGGTGCTGCTGGCAGGGTGCAAGGTGATACCAAAGAGTACCCCCGATAGCACACCAGTACCCGACGACCGCCCCACCGATGCCCTGCCAGCCGACCAGCAGCGTCACCGCGTGGCCCTGCTCGTGCCGATGAGCGGACCGAATGCCGCCGTTGGCGAATCGATCGCCAACGCGACCACCATGGCGCTGCTCGATACCAATGCGCAGAACCTGCGGATCACCACCTACGATACCTCGACCGGCCCCGCCGCCGCCGCGACCAAGGCGATTGCCGAGGGCAACAAGCTGATTCTCGGCCCGCTTCAGGCCGACGAAGTCGCCGCCGTGGCAACTGTCGCCCGCGCCAGCAAGGTGCCGCTGATCGCCTATGCCAGCGACAGCGGCGTGGCCGCGCGCGATGTCTTCGTGATGGGCACCGCCCCCGGCAATTCGCTGGGCCGCACGGTCGACTTCGCGGGCAAGCAAGGCGCCAGGCGGTTTGCGCTGCTGGCCCCCAATGGCGACTATGGTGCCCGCGCCAAACTGGCCTTTGGCGAGGCCGTGACCCGGGCGGGCGGCACACTTGTGGCGACCGAGGCCTATGAACGCTCCAACACCTCGATCATCAGCGCGGCGCGGCGGCTCAAGGCGCGCGGCGGGTTCGAGGCCGTGCTTATCGCCGATGGCGCGCGCAGCGCCGCACTGGCGGCACCCCAGATCAAGGCCGCAGGCGCCGCCAGCCCGCGCATCCTCGGTCCCGAACTGTGGAGCGGCGAACAGGTGATCGGCACGACCCCGGCGCTGCGCGGCGCCTGGTTCTCGGCGATTGCCGACACCCGGTTCAAGACCTTTGCCGACAGCTATCAGAGCCGGTTCGGCGCGCGCCCCTATCGCGTCGCGACCCAGGGCTATGACAGCGTCCTGCTGGCGATCCGCATCGCCCGTGACTGGCGACCGGGCACCCCCTTCCCGACCGCACGGCTGATCGACCGGGACGGCTTCCTGGGGCTGGACGGCCCGTTCCGCTTTGCCCCCAATGGCGTGATCGAGCGCGCGCTGGAAGTGCGCGAGGCGCGCGCGGGCGGGGTCGCGGTGGTCAGCCCCGCACCGGACAAGTTCGCCGACTGAGCAAAGCACTGGCGAAAACCCTGCCCTCCGGCTTGCGCGCCGGATTCCGCAGCGCCTATAGCCATCGCCATGGCCGACGACCTGTTTGAAAAACTGCCCGCCAGCAACGGCGATTCCTATGACGGTTCCGCGATCGAGGTGCTCGAGGGGCTTGAGCCCGTGCGCCGCCGCCCCGGCATGTACATCGGCGGCACCGACGAACGCGCGCTGCACCATCTGGCCGCCGAAGTGCTCGACAACGCGATGGACGAGGCCGTGGCCGGCCACGCCAACCGGATCGAGGTGACGCTGGAGGAAGGCAACAGGCTGACCATCACCGATAACGGCCGCGGCATCCCGGTGGACGAGCACCCCAGGTATCCCGGCAAGTCGGCGCTGGAAGTGATCCTGACCACGCTGCATTCGGGCGGCAAGTTTTCAGGCAAGGCCTATGCCACCTCGGGCGGTCTGCACGGGGTCGGGGTATCGGTGGTCAATGCGCTATCCACCCTCACCCGGATCGAGGTGGCCCGCAACAAGGAGCTGTGGGCGCAGGAGTTCTCGCGCGGGCTTCCAACGGGCCCGCTCCAGCACCTGGGCGGAACGCCCAACCGGCGGGGCACCTCGGTCACCTTCGTGCCCGATCTCGAGATCTTCGGCGAGGACGCCAGGTTCAAGCCCGCCCGCCTGTTCAAGCTGGTCCGGTCCAAGGCCTACCTCTTCGCGGGCGTGGAAATCCGCTGGAAATGCGCCGCCTCGCTCGCCAGCGAAGAGGTCCCGGCCGAAGCCGTGTTCCAGTTCCCCGGCGGTCTGGCCGATCACCTCAAGGAACAGATCGGCGCGCGCGAATGCGTGACCACGCAGTTCTTTGCCGGATCGCAGGACTTCCCTGGTGAGCAGCAAGGGCGGGTCGAATGGGCCGTCGCCTGGCCGCTGTGGTCAGACGGAGCCTATTCCTGGTACTGCAACACGATCCCCACCCCCGATGGCGGCACGCATGAAGCGGGCCTGCGCGCCGCGCTGACCAAGGGCATCCGCGCCTTTGCCGATCTGGTCGGCCAGAAAAAGGCCAAGGACATCGCGCCCGAAGACGTGATCACCGGCAGCGAGATCATGCTCTCGGTCTTCATCCGCGATCCCCAGTTCCAGAGCCAGACCAAGGACCGCCTGACTTCGCCCGAAGCCGCCCGCATGGTCGAGAACGCCGTGCGCGATCACTTCGACCATTTCCTGGCTGACAACATGGAACGCGGCAAGGCGCTGCTCGGCCACGTGCTGGAGCGAATGGACGAGCGCCTGCGCCGCAAGGCGGAGCGCGAGGTCAAGCGCAAGACCGCGACCAATGCCCGCAAGCTGCGCCTGCCCGGCAAGCTGACCGATTGCACCGGTGAAGGCGATGCGGAAACCGAACTGTTCATCGTCGAAGGTGACAGCGCGGGCGGCAGCGCCAAGCAGGCGCGCGATCGCAAGACCCAGGCGATCCTGCCGATCCGCGGCAAGATCCTGAACGTGGCCAGCGCGACTGCCGACAAGATCCGCGCCAACAGCGAAATCGCCGACCTTGGCCTCGCGCTCGGCTGCGGGTTCCGCAAGGACTGCAACCCTGACAACCTGCGGTATGACCGGATCATCATCATGACCGACGCCGATGTCGACGGCGCGCATATCGCTACCCTGCTGATGACCTTCTTCTTCCAGGAAATGCCCGAGATCGTCCGGCGCGGGCACCTCTACCTCGCTCAGCCGCCGCTCTACCGGCTCACCGCCGGCAAGGAAAGCGCCTATGCCCGCGACGATGCCCACCGCGCCGAACTGGAAGCAACCCAGTTCAAGGGCAAGCGGGTCGAGGTCGGCCGGTTCAAGGGCCTAGGCGAAATGAACCCGCAGCAGCTGCGCGAAACCACGATGGACCCGGCCAGGCGCAGCCTGATCCGCATCACCCTGCCCCCCGAATACGAAGGGCGGGCGGCGGTGAAGGACCTCGTCGACCGCCTGATGGGCCGAGATCCGGCCCAGCGTTTCATGTTCATCCAGAACCGCGCGAGCGAGATCGATCCGGAACTGATTGACGCCTAGATCAACAGAACGAAGCCGTTCAGGTTCAGCTAATAAATCCTGAACAATGATGCGCCCATAACAAACCGGGAGTGGGTCATCATGCAATCGCACTTGAATGCTCGACTTTGCAGCCTCGCTTTGCTCGCCGCAGCCCTGCCATCGATGGCTTCAGCGGCACCAGCCTATTTGAAGCTCGGTGACATCAAAGGTGAGACATCTGCTTCGATCGAAGTGGAATCGTGGTCCTGGGGCGCAAGCAAGACAGCGGCGGCCGCTCCGAACCAGAATTCAAGCCGCAGCAATCACACGCGCGTGGCCGACAATACCGCTAGCACCAGTTCCACCGAACCAGTTACAAGCCGCGAAGCCGGCTCTGGCCTCGCCACCGGCAAGCGCCAGCACGAACCGATCCACTTCGGGTCGCCGCTGCCGCAAAACGGCTCAGTGACCGTCCTCACCGCACGCGAGACCGGCAGCGGTATGGCCACAGGCAAGCGTGCTCCAGCCTGCACTCAAGGCACGCATATCCCGACGGTCAAGCTTGAAGCGAAGGGCCTTGCCGTGGTTCTGACCGATGTAACCGTCGACGAATGCGGCGATGGCAGCATGACCCTCGGTTACAAGACGGCCGAAGACCTTGCGGTCAGGACGGTCGAGCCCCAGCGCCCCCAAGGGAGCGAGCAAAAGGCCACCAGGACCCGTTCCAATATCCAGAACAACTGAGCCCGCGCGATCAATTTCCCGCTTGCCTGATTGCAGACTGCAACCTATCCCTTAATCGAACGATTAAATGATTGGGGATGACCATTTCCATGCAGCGCTTTGAAGGCACTTCGAACTACGTCGCCACCGATGACCTGAAGGTCGCGGTCAATGCCGCGGTGCTGCTGCGCCGGCCGCTGCTGGTGAAGGGTGAACCGGGCACCGGCAAGACCGTGCTGGCCCACGAAATCGCCAAGGCCACCGGCGCGCCGCTGATCGAGTGGAACATCAAGTCGACCACCAAGGCCCAGCAGGGCCTGTACGAGTACGACGCGGTCGCCCGCCTGCGCGACGGCCAGCTCGGCGACGAGCGCGTCCACGACATTTCGAACTACATCAAGAAGGGCAAGCTGTGGGAAGCCTTCACCTCGCCCCAGCTGCCCGTGCTGCTGATCGACGAGATCGACAAGGCCGACATCGAGTTCCCGAACGACCTGCTCCAGGAACTCGACCGGATGAGCTTCGACGTATACGAAACGAAGGAGCGGATCGCCGCCAAGGAGCGCCCGATCGTCGTCATCACCTCCAACAACGAGAAGGAGCTGCCCGACGCCTTCCTGCGCCGCTGCTTCTTCCACTACATCAAGTTCCCCGATCGCGAGACGATGCAGGCGATCATCGACGTCCACTTCCCCGGCATCCAGAAGACCCTGATCTCCAAGGCGATGGACATCTTCTACGAGGTTCGCGAAGTGCCGGGTCTCAAGAAGAAGCCCTCGACCTCCGAACTGCTCGACTGGCTCAAGCTGCTGCTGAACGAGGACATGCCGCTCGACGTGCTGCAGAACCGCGATCCGGCCAAGGCGATCCCGCCGCTGCACGGCGCGCTGTTGAAGAACGAGCAGGACGTGATGCTGTTCGAACGCCTCGCGTTCATGGCACGGCGCCAGAGCTGATCGCGGGTCGGTGCGTGAGCTTCAGGCAATTGCCGGCCTGGGAAGGGGCACGCACCGGTACGCCAAGCCGGATCGACAGATCGCATGCCCAGCCGCAGGCTGGGGCCCATTGTTACCGTGGGGATGAGATCATGCGATTAGGGGATCACAAGGTTACGCTGGCGCTGTTCGTCGCCACGCTGGGGCTGTTCCTGGTCATGGGGCAGTTCTTCCCGCAGGAGCTGGCGATCCCCCTCCCCGGCAGCGACATCCGCCCGGTTCTCCTGCTCGAATTTGCCTCGCAGGCCCAGCATCTGGACCACATCTTCGGCGCGGTGGGCGACCCTGATCGCGCAGGCCGGATTGCTGGCATAAATACCGGGAATGCGATCGATTACCTGCTGATGCCGGCCTATGGGCTGATGACTTACAGCTTCTTTCGCGGGATCGGCCGCGAGCTGAAGGGCAAGGCCTGGCTGGTGTTTGGCGGAATCGGGATCGTTGCTGCGCTGGCCGATGCAATCGAAAACGCACTGATGTTCCGGATCGTGGCCGATATGGCCAATCCGCTCGATGAGATGGCCCTGCTGCCCTATCCGGTATGGACCAAGTTCGGCCTGCTGGCAGTAAGTTGCGGCGGCGCGGCCTGGGCATTCGTGCGGTTGCGGCGCTGGGTTCTGGCTTTGCTTTGCCTGCCGGCTCCACTCCTGCTGGTCCCGGGCATTCTGGACCCGTTTGGCCGGGGTCCGACATCAACCATGCTGATTGGCCTGGGCTGGCTGGCCATGGGCATTCACGCCGCGACGCGCTTGCGGTCCACGCTAGAACCGAACGGATAGACTGATGTTCTTCAACTTCGTCGACGAGCTGCGCTCGGCCGGGATCCAGGCCTCTTTCAAGGAGCATCTGGTGCTGCTCGAAGCGCTGGACAAGGACGTGATCGAACAGACTCCCGAGCAGTTCTATTACCTCTCGCGCGCCATCTTTGTGAAGGACGAGGGCCTGCTCGACAAGTTCGACCAGGTCTTCAACAAGGTCTTCAAGGGGATCCTGACCAATTACGGCCAGAACCCGGTCGACATTCCCGAGGAATGGCTGAAGGCCGTCGCCGAAAAGTTCCTCACGCCCGAGGAGATGGAAGCGATCAAGTCGCTCGGTTCCTGGGAAGAGATCATGGAGACGCTGAAGAAGCGGATCGAGGAACAGCAGAAGCGCCACGAGGGCGGCAACAAGTGGATCGGCACCGGGGGCACCAGCCCCTATGGCAATGACGGCTACAACCCCGAGGGCGTGCGGATCGGCGGCGAAAGCAAGCACAAGCGCGCGCTGAAGGTCTGGGAAAAGCGCGAGTTCCAGAACCTGGACAATACCCGCGAGCTGGGCACCCGCAACATCAAGGTGGCGCTGCGCCGTCTGCGCCGCTTCGCGCGCGAGGGCAACCCGGACGAGCTGGACCTTGAAGGCACGATCGAGGGCACGGCCAAGCAGGGCTGGCTCGACATCCGGATGCGAGCCGAACGCAAGAACGCGGTCAAGGTGCTGCTGTTCCTTGACGTCGGCGGATCGATGGACCCCTTCATCAAGCTGGTCGAGGAACTGTTCAGCGCGGCCACGACCGAATTCAAGAACCTGGAGTTCTTCTATTTCCACAACTGCCTCTACGAAGGCGTGTGGAAGGACAACAAGCGGCGCTGGTCGGAGCGGACCAATACCTGGGATATCCTCCACAAGTACGGGCATGACTACAAGATCATCTTCGTCGGCGATGCGGCGATGAGCCCTTACGAGATCACCCATCCGGGTGGCTCGGTGGAACATTTCAACGAGGAAGCCGGCGCGATCTGGCTGCAACGCGTGGCGCATGTCTATCCGGCCACGGTCTGGCTCAATCCGGTGCCGGAAAAGCAGTGGGGCTATTCGCAATCGACCAAGATCATCAAGGAGCTGGTCGGCGGCAACATGTTCCCGCTGACGCTTGAGGGTCTGGACGGGGCGATGCGCGAACTGACCCGCAAGAAGCATTGAGCGCTTCCCTCGGGCTGGCAAACTGACTTAAGGCACGGGCATGGACGCCCAGTTGCTGATTATCTGCCTGCTGACCGCGCTGATCAACCTGATCGGCACCCTGGCCTATGCCGCCCGCATCGCCGGGGTGCGCACGCGGCGGATCGCGATGAGCTTTGCGCTGTTCAACATCCTGGTGCTGGTCAGCCGCACCTCCAACTCGTTCCTCGGGCCGTTCCTGGCCAAGCGGATCGAGGTGCGCCTGTCGGAAGGCGGCGGCGAGGCGCTGCTGCTGGATTTCCATCTCGTCCTCGCCTCGGCCTCGCTGGCGGTGCTGCTGGGCATCCTGCTGGTGCCGACCGGGCAGCGCCTGTTCGCCCGGGCGATCGGCTATTTCCAGGAGCATCGCTCCACCACCCGCATGCTGCTGCGAAGCGCCACCCCGGCGGGCCTGTCTACCCTGCGCCAGGCGCTGACCCCGCCCAGCCCGAGGATCCTGAAGGAACTGGTCAAGGAACGCGGGGTCGGCTGGGGCGTGCTGCTGGCCAATTGCCTGGCCCAGGCGCTGATCACCGTCGGCGTGGTTGCCTCGCTTTATGCCGGGTACCTCAACCCCGAATTCCGGGTCACCGCCTCGCAGTTGTCGGCCGTGGTCAACGGCTTTGCCACGATCCTGCTATTCGCGCTGATCGACCCGCAACTGTCCGTCATGACCGACGACGTGGTCGAAGGCCGGGTCAGCGAGGCGATGTTCCGCCGCACCATCGTGTGGATCAGTCTGAGCCGCCTGGCCGGGACCATCCTCGCGCAGGTGCTGTTCCTGCCGGCGGCCCAGGCCGTCGCCTGGATCGCCAACTTCGTCTGATCGATCAGCCCTTCTTGTCGAGCTCCTCATTGAGCCGCAGGCTGGCGCGCCAGAAGAAGAACGAGGGGATCAGCCCCATCAGCGCCGCGCCATAGAGCACGTAGCGGACGCTGTCCGGCCCGGCCATCGGCTTGATGAAGTCCGACAGGATGCCGAAGAACAGCGGGCCAAGCCCCAGCCCGATCAGGTTCTGCGCGAACAGCAGCACGGCGGCGGCCATGGCCCGCGCACGGAGCGGCACCAGCCCCTGCGCGCAGGAATAGGTCGGGCCCAGGTAAAGCCCGTTGAGCACGGTCGGCAGCATGATCAGGATCAGCGCCAGCCACCAGTGCTGCGCCCAGTAGGCCGCGATCGCGATCGGGATTGCGAGAGTCATGCCGATCGCCGGTGCTGTCAGCACGTGACGGCGGTTGGTCTTGCCATAGCGGTCGGCAAACCAGCCACCGGCCCAAGTTCCGAGCACCCCGGCGATGCCGCCGCCGATGCCGAACCACAGCCCGACTTGACCCGGCGTGAGGTCATGGGTCCGCTGGAAGAAGATCGTGGTCCAGGTGGCCTTGCCATAGCCCAGGAAGGCGGCGGCCGAACCGGCGATCATCAGGTAGACGAAGGCGCGCGAGCTCAGCACCTCGCGAATCGCCTCCTTGGTGGAGAGCGTCGGGGCCGCCTGGCGGCTTTCCAGCACGGTCGACATGCGCGGATCGCGCAGCACCCACCACACCACCAGCGCCATCAGGATGCCCGGCAGGCCCGCCACGAAGAAGGCAATCCGCCAGCCATAGGCATCGGCGATCAGGCCGCCCATGACCATGCCCAGCAGGCCGCCAATGGGAATGCCCAGCGAATAGAACGAGATCGCCGAAGCACGCTTTTCCGGCGGCGCGAGGTCCGCGATCAGCGAGTGGGCGGCAGGCGTGCAGCCGGCCTCCCCCACCCCCACGCCGATCCGCGCCAGCAGCAGCTGGATGAAGTTTTGCGCCATGCCCGACAGCGCGGTCATCCCTGACCAGATCACCAGCGAGATCGAGATCAGGCTGACCCGGTTGGTCGACGGGCGATCGGAATAGCGCGCGATCGGGATGCCCAGGAAAGTGTAGAACGCGGCGAAGGCGATCCCGGTCATCAGGCCGATCTGGGTATCGGACAGGCCCAGATCACGGCTGATCGGTTCAGCCAGGATGTTGACGATCTGGCGATCCAGGAAATTGAAGATGTAGACAATCAACAGGATCCAGAGTGTGACGCGCAGCGAATTCGCGGGCTTCTCGCCCGCCGCAACCTGGTTCATCCATCATCCTCTCATGCCCCGGCGCTTTGCCGCGCCGCGAATCCCATCCACGTTTACCGTGGCGGCGCTGGCGGCCAGGGTCAATAGAGCCTGTGAGGAACCGATGCCTCCAGCCAGGCCTGCTCGTCTCGCCCGGCCAGACCATCAAGATCACCGGGCAGGGCCGCCGGGTCATCCACCCATTCGCGCAGCGCCGGGCCGCCGTTGATCACATCGATCGCCAGCCGCTCGAACTCGTACTCATAGGGGAAATCGCGCCAGATCGGGTATTCCGGATAAAGCCGCCGAATGGCCTTGAAGGCCAGCGCCTGCAGGCGCCAGGGGCGAAACGCGTAGTGATCGTAGAACGAGCCCTCGGCATGGATCATCAGCCCGTTGCAGAGCTGCCCCGGCATGCTTGTGGAACGTGGGCGTGAACCAGCATTCGCGTATGCCGCAACCCGCCAGCCAATCCGGCGCGAACCGGTGCATCTCCGCCAGCACGGCCTTGGCGTCGACATCGGGCGCGCCGAACAGCACTTCCAGCGGGCGGGTCGTCCCCCGCCCCTCGCTCAGCGTCGCGCCTTCGAGCATGACGGTGCCGGCATAGGCGCGGGCCATGTTGAGGCTGGCGGCATTCGGACTGGGATTGATCCAGATCCGGCTGTCAGGCCAGCCAAAGCCGGGGCCTTCAGGCTGCCAGCCTTCCATGACGATCACGCGGTAGGGCACGTCGAGGCCGAAGTGGTCGATGAACCAGTGGCCCATCTCGCCCAGGGTCAGGCCGTGCCGCATCGGCATTGGCCCGGCACCGACGAAGCTCTCCTGCCCCGGCACCAGCAGCGTGCCCTCAACCGGTCGCCCCGCCGGGTTAGGCCGGTCCAGCACCCAGACTTCCTTGCCCGTGCCATGCGCGGCTTCGAGCAGATAGAGCAGCGTGGTGACGAAAGTGTAGATCCGGCAGCCCAGGTCCTGCAGGTCGAACAGGAACACGTCGGCCGTGCTCATCATCTGGCCGGTCGGGCGGCGCACCTCGCCATAAAGACTGAACACGGGGATGTTGTAGGTCGGATCGAGCTCGTCCTCGGTCTCGACCATGTTGTCCTGCTTGTCGCCCTTCAGCCCGTGCTGCGGGCCAAAGGCGGCGGTCACGTTCACCCCGGCCGCGATCAACGCGTCGAGCGAATGGGTCAGGTCCGCGGTCACGCTGGCCGGATGGGCCACCAGCGCCACGCGCCTGCCCGCCAGGGGCGAGCGCAGGTCCGGCTCGGCCAGCAGCCGGTCGATCCCGAACCGCACGGTCATGCCGGCAGCTCCAGCGCGCGGCATTCGCTGGCGTGGAACTCGGGCGCACCAGGGCGGAAGGCGAGTGCCCAGAAGCGGTTCACGCCATCGGCCTCCTCGATGATCCCGTTCAGCGCGACCGTGGCCGGTACCGGCAGGTCGGAGCGGATGGTCGCATCGAGCCGCAAGGTGTCGGCGGTCACCGCCACGGTGATCTCCACCTCGGCGGGCGCATCGCGCATGCCCTCGCGGAAAGCGTCGAAATCATAGCAGGCCCAACGAGTGGAAGGCGACAGGTTGAACTCGCGATAGCTGGTGCCGTCGTGGCTCCAGAAGATTTCGAAGCAGGTGGTCTTCCAGAGGTTGTCGAACCGGCCCGGCGCAGCGATCACCGGGACGGCGATGCTGGCGATATCGCCATGCGCAATGAAAGTGGCGCGGCAACCATCGGCAGTGGGGACGATATCGGCCTCGATCATGTGAACCGATCCGGGCGCGCAATCAGGGTGCAGGACAAGCTTGTGCATCGCCGCCTAATGCCCGCTGCCCCTCGCCCCCGCAAGCGGCTCGCGATCCGGCGTTTGGCCCAATCCGAGATTTGGTCTTGTCCGCAACCGCTGCTATGGGCGCGGCGCGATGACTTACTCTTCCAGCCTTTTGCGCCTGCTCGACGAGCGTGGCTACATTCACCAGATGACCGATGCCGAGGGCCTTGATGCCCTGGCCGCGAAGCAGGTTGTGCCGGGCTATATCGGCTTCGATGCCACCGCGCCCTCGCTCCACGTCGGCAGCCTCGTGCAGATCATGCTGCTGCGCCGCCTGCAGCAGGCCGGCCACAAGCCGGTGGTGCTGATGGGCGGCGGCACGACGCGGATCGGCGATCCGACCGGACGCGACGAAAGCCGCAAGATGCTGAGCGACGAGACGATCGAGGCCAATATCGCCTCGATCCGCACCATCTTCGAACGCTTCCTGACCTTTGGCGACGGCCCGACCGACGCGGTGATGGTCAACAATCACGACTGGCTGGGCAAGCTGGGCTACATCCAGCTGCTGCAGGAAGTGGGCACGCATTTCACCGTCAACCGGATGCTGACCTTCGATTCGGTCAAGCTGCGGCTGGAACGCGAACAGCCGATGACCTTCCTCGAATTCAACTACATGATCCTCCAGGGTTACGATTTCCGCCACCTGGCCAAGACCATGGGCGTGCGGCTGCAGATGGGCGGCAGCGACCAGTGGGGCAATATCGTCAACGGCGTGGAACTGTCGCGCAGGATGGACCAGACCGAGGTCTTCGGCGTCACCACCCCGCTGCTGACGACGGCTGACGGGGCCAAGATGGGCAAGACCGCCGCTGGCGCGGTCTGGCTAAACGACGATGCCCTGCCCAGCTACGATTTCTGGCAATACTGGCGCAATGTCGATGATCGCGATGTCGGCAAGTTCCTGCGCCTGTTCACTGACCTCCCGCTGGACGAAATCGCCCGCCTTGAAACCCTGCCAGGCAGCGAAATCAACGCTGCCAAGGTTGTGCTGGCCAACGAAGTGACCGCGCTGTGCCGCGGCGCGGAAGCCGCTGCGACTGCCGAAGCGACAGCCAGGGCGACCTTCGCTGCCGGCGGTGTGGGTGAAGATCTGCCCGAACTGGCCCTGCCGGCCGATGGTATTGGCCTGATCGACGCGCTGGTCGGCATCGGCTTTGCCGCGAGCAAGGGCGAGGCGAAGCGGCTGATTGCCGGCGGCGGCGCGCGGGTCGATGGCGCGGCGATCACTGATGAGGCCCATCGCATTGGCGGGGGCACTGAAGTGCGGATTTCGGCCGGCAAGAAGAAGCACGGCGTACTGCGTCCGACCTGACCGGCGCGGCACCGGATCCTCCGATCCGCAGCCGGTTTACCCTTTCTTTGTGGTTTGCAGGCATAAATTTGCCTGAAATCACCAAGGAATGGAGGCGAACGGAGCATGGCATCCGGAGCGCAACTGACAGTAACCGACCTGCGCCGCTCGACGCGGCACCCGGTTGATCACAAGGTTATCGGCGAACACCGCCGGCTTGGCGACGTGCATATGCACATCGTCAACCTGTCAGCGCACGGCTTCATGGTCTCGGGCGGACTCGACCTTGAGCGGGGTGAACGGGTGATCATTCGTCTCCCCGTGGTCGGCCGGATCGAGGCGCACATGATCTGGTCGACCGAGGATCGTTCGGGTTTCCAGTTCGAGCGGATCATCCGGCTCGATGATTTCATGCGCCTGATCGACACGCTCCAGCCGAACCCCCGGCTTCGCCCCCGCCGCCTGTCCTGAGACGATCCGTCGCGGAACAGCGCTGATCCGCGCATTCCATTCTTGATATAGTATATCATAGCGTGTAGGCGGCACGCCATGATCAAGCTAACGACCAGCCTCAGCGCTCTCGCCATCGCCCTCCTTCCAGCCGCCGCCCTCGCCAACGAGGAGCAGGCCGGTGAACCGCATGAACAGGCTCACAAGGAAGACGAAGGGATCGTTGTTGTCGGCCATCCGCCGGTCGATTTCGCCCTGATGAGCAGCACGACCACGCTGGAAGATGACAAGCTGCTGATCAACCAGCGCGGCCAGCTGGGCGAAACACTGGCCGTGTTGCCGGGCGTATCGTCCACCTCGTTCACTCCCGGCGCATCGCGCCCGGTGCTGCGCGGCTTTGATGGCGACCGGATCCGGGTGCTGACTGACGGCATCGGCGCGATCGACGCCTCAAGCGTCTCGGCCGACCACGCGGTGGTGTTCGATTCGCTCACGGTCGATCACATCGACGTGCTGCATGGTCCCGCCGTGCTGCTGTTCGGCGGGCAGGCGATCGGCGGCGCCGTCAACGCCCTCGACAAGCGCATCCCCCGCGCGGTCCCCGATGGGGTCCGCGTGACTGCGCTTGGCAGCTATGGCTCGGCCGCCAACGAGCGTTCCGCCGCTGGCGCCGCGCAATTCCGGCTGGCAGACCGCTGGGCAGCGCATATCGATGCCTCGTGGCGGAAGAGCGACGACCTCAAGGTGCCGGGTTTCGTCAACTCGCCCTCGCTGCGCGAATACCTGCTCGATGAAGCGGCCGAGTATCGCGCTGACGGCGAACCGGATGAGGCCGCCGAGTTCGAGGCGCTGGCCAACATGACCGGCAAGGTCCCGAACACCGCGGCCCGCAGCACGACCTTCGGCGCGGGCCTTGCCTTCATCGATGCAGGCGGCAACCTGGGCATCTCGGTCCAGCGCCAGGACATGCGCTATGGCCTGCCGATGCGGCCAGGTGCCGGCCATGATCATGGACATGGCGGCGGCCACGGTGGTCATGACGAGGACGTTTCCATCGATCTCGGCCAGACCCGCGTTGACCTGCGCGGCGCGGTCGAACTTGGCGAAGGCCTGTTCGACAGCATCCAGATCCGCGGCGCCTTTGGTGACTACCAGCACATCGAATTCGAGGGTGACGAGGTTGGCACCACCTTCTCCGGCAGCGGTGTCGAGACCCGGCTAGACCTCGTCCAGAACGAGAAGAACGGCTGGCGCGGGCGCAGCGGCGTGCAATACTTCACCCGCAACCTGCGCATTGTCGGGGCCGAGGCCTTTGCCCCGTCGAACGACGTCAGCCGCTTTGGCGTGTTCACCCTGCAATCGCTGCGCCTTGGCCAACTCGAGCTGGAAGCGGCCGGCCGCTATGAGCGCGCCAGTGTTCGCGCCAGCTCGGTTGGCTTCGAAAAGAGCTTCGACCTGTGGAGCGGCGCGCTGGGCGCATCCTGGCGCTTTGCCCAGGACTGGAAAGTGGGCGCAAGCTTCATCCGCGGCGCCCGCGCCCCGGCTCCGGAAGAACTGCTGTCCGATGGGCTGCACGTCGCAACCCAGTCCTATGAAGTGGGCAATGCCACGTTCCGCCCCGAAACCAGCAAGGGCGGCGAGGTCTATCTGAAGTACGACGGCGACGCGGTGAACCTGGCGCTGACCGGCTACCTGACCGATTTCGACAGCTTCATCGCCGCCCTGCCCAACGGTGACGAGGAAGATGGTTTCCCGGTGTTCGAATATACCCAGGGCAAGGCCCGCTTCCAGGGCTTCGAGGCTTCGGCCAGCGCCCGGGTGATGGAGTGGACCGGCGGCAGCCTGACGGTCGATGCCCAGGCGGACTATACCCATGCGCAGTTGAAGGGCGTCGGCCCGGTCCCGCGCATTCCGCCGCTGCGCCTGCGCGGCGGAGCGGAACTGGAACTGGGCAATGTCCACCTGCGCGGCGAAGTGGAACACAACGACGCACAGGACCGCGTTGCCGGCTTCGAAACCCCGGTTGCCGGCTTCACCCTGGTCAACCTGTCGGCCGTCTGGCACCCGATGGGCGACGATGGCCCGCTGACCTTCACCCTTGCCGCGAACAACCTGTTCGACGTCAGCGCCCGCCGCGCGGCATCGTTCACCCGCGATTTCGTGCCGCTGGCCGGCCGCGACATCCGCATCTCGGCAAAGCTGGACTTCTGAGGACATTAGCATCTCCCCGCTTGGCAAGCGCCTGGTGCGCTGCCATGCGGGGAAGGTGAGCCAGCCGACCCATCCCCTTCAGATCCGTGACTACCGGCTGGTCTGGCTGGCGCGTTTCACCTCGGTTGCTGCCACCACGGCGATGGTGGTCATTGTCGCGGCGCAGACCTATCAGCTGGCGCGCGGTGAATATGGCTATTCAACGCGCGAGGCCGCGTTCCTGATCGGGACGCTGGGCCTGGCCCAATTCATTCCCTTCCTGTTGCTGACCCCGGTGGCCGGACTGGTGGCGGATCGGCTCGACCGGCGCTTTGTCGGGGCCGCTTCGTGCCTGCTCGACCTGACGATCGCGCTCAGCCTGATCGCGGCGAATTCGCTGGGCGCGATCTCGTTGCCATTGCTGTTCACCATGGCCGCACTGCATGGCGCGGCGCGAGTGTTCATCGGCCCGGCGATCAGCGCGATCGTGCCCAACGTGGTGCCGGCGGAGCTCCTGCCCAAGGCCGTCGCCACCGGATCGATCGCCTGGCAGAGCGCCTCGGTCATTGGTCCGGCCGCAGCGGGTTTCCTGCTCGCCGGGAATGACGCCTGGCCCTATGTCATGTCGGCAATCCTGCTGACCGCAGCGATAACCGCCTTGCTGAACATCCGCCCGCTGCCTCCGGTACCCAAGCCAAGCGGCGAGACCCCGATCCGGCAGATGGCCGAAGGGGCAAGGTTCGTCTGGCGCGAACGCTTCCTGCAAGGCTGCATCACGCTGGACCTGTTCGCCGTGCTGCTGGGCGGCGCGACGGCGATGCTGCCGGCCTTTGCCTATGACGTGCTGAAAGTGGGGGACGAAGGCCTGGGCCTGCTCCGTGCTGCGCCCGCGCTGGGGGCAGCGCTCGTCGCTCTGTTCCTCGCCTTCTTCCCGCTCTCGCGCAATGTCGGGGCCAAGATGCTGTGGGCCGTTGCCGTCTTTGGCGCGGCGACGGTGGTCTTCGGCCTATCCACCTCGTTCCCGCTCTCGCTCGCCATGCTGGCGCTGCTGGGTGCCTCGGACCAGGTTTCGGTGTTCATTCGCGGCACGCTGGTCCAGCTCAACACGCCCGATGCAATGCGCGGGCGGGTTTCCTCGATCTCGGGCCTCGCCATTTCCGCGTCAAACGAACTGGGCGAGATGCAATCCGGCCTCGCCGCCGCGTTTTTTGGCGCGGTTGGCGCGGTTGTGTTCGGCGGGATCGGCGCGATAGTGGTCACCGCCGCCTGGGCCGTGCTATATCCCGAACTGCGCCGCGCCAAGACATTTGCCCCCCAGTATCGTTCCTCTCCTGATCGAACCGAAGGACCACTGCCATGAAGGCCGAATCGATCCTCGCCACTATCGGCAACACCCCGCACATCCGTCTGTCGCGCATGTTCCCGGACCATGAAGTCTGGATCAAGGCCGAGCGCGCCAATCCCGGCGGCTCGATCAAGGACCGCATCGGCCTCGCCATGATCGAGGCGGCCGAGGCCGATGGCAGCCTGAAGCCCGGCGGCACGATCATCGAGCCGACCAGCGGCAACACCGGTATCGGTCTGGCCATGGCGGCGGCGGTCAAGGGCTACAAGCTGGTGCTGGTCATGCCCGAATCGATGTCGCTCGAGCGGCGGCGGCTGATGCTGGCCTATGGCGCGACCTTCGATCTGACCCCGCGTGAAAAGGGCATGAAGGGCGCGATCGAGCGCGCGCACGAACTGGTTGCCACCACGCCGGGGGCATGGATGCCGCAGCAGTTCGAAAATGCCGCCAATATCGCGGTCCACGTGCGCACCACCGCGCAGGAAATCCTCGCCGATTTCGCCGATACGCCGATCGATGCCCTGATTACCGGGGTTGGCACCGGCGGGCACCTGACCGGCTGCGCCGAAGTGCTGAAGGCCAAGTGGCCGAAGATGCAGGCCTGGGCAGTCGAGCCCACCCTTTCGCCGGTCATTTCCGGTGGCCAGCCCGCCCCGCACCCGATCCAGGGGATCGGCGCCGGCTTCATTCCGGCCAACCTGCACACCCAGGCGATCGATGGCGCGATCCAGGTCGATCCGGCCGATGCCAAGGAAATGGCGCGCCGCTCGGCGCGTGAGGAAGGGATGCTGGTCGGCATCAGTTCCGGCGCAACCCTGGCCGCCATCGCCCAGAAGCTGAAGGAGCTACCGGCTGGCAGCCGCGTGCTGGGCTTCAATTACGACACGGGCGAGCGCTATCTGTCGGTACCCGATTTCCTGCCGGAGTAAGTGCCATCATCAGCATCGATTATCACGACGGCGAGACCCCGCTCGTCGGTCATCTCGTTCGCCCCACCGGTGCGCCGCGCGCCGCGGTGGCCGTGTTCCCGACCTTCATGAACATCACCGAAGGCGTGGCGAACAAGGCCAGGGCGCTGGCGGAAGCTGGGTACACTGCGTTCGTCGCGGATTTCTATGGCCCGGAATCACCGCACGATTTCGACTCGGCCAATAGTGCGATGATGCGTTTGCGCGCCGATCCGCACGCCATGCGGACCCGGCTGCGCGCCACGCTGACCAAACTTGCAGAGCTTGAACCGGGCGTGCCGCAGGTCGCCATCGGCTTTTGCCTGGGCGGCCTGGCAGTATTGGAACTGGCCCGCGATGGCGCCGACCTGGCGCTGGTTGCCAGCTTCCACGGCCTGCTGCAAAGCCCGCTGCCCGCCACCCAGCCGATCAAGCCGCGCATCCTGGTCTGCCACGGCGATGTCGATTTCCTAGTGCCGCGCAGCCATGTGACCGAGTTCTGGGCGGAAATGGACGCGGTCGGGGCGAACTGGCACTTCCACAGCTATGCCGGGGTGGATCACGGTTTCACCAATCCGCTGACTCTGGCTGGTGAGCCAAACCCCGCCTACAACGCCAGCGCTGACCGGCAGAGCTGGGCCGCCCTGACCGGCCTGCTCGACGAGGTTCTGGGTTGATCCCGGAATTGAACCGGACGGCGCTGATCGCGCTGGCAAAGGCGGTGATCTGGGGCGGGGTGGCCGGAGCCCTGCCGTTCCTGCTCGTCACCGTGCCGATAGGCATGGCTATGGTGCAAGATGGTCAGGCGGGCGGCTTCTGGATCATGCTGGTGCCGCTATGGATTGCCTGGCCGGCAACGCTGGCCGGAACCCTGGCCATCGGCCTGCCGCTCACGGTGCTATTGGCCCGCTCGGGTCACGAGCGCGGGCGATTCTATGTCCTGGCAGGCCTGATCGCAGGATCGCTGCCGTTCCTGCTGGCTGGCCTGTTTCCTGACATGATCGGCTGGATGGCCTTTTCCATACCCGGCGGCCTAGCCGGAGCCGTGGCCGGTTGGCACTGGGGCCGTCACCGCGATTGGCTGGCGGCCCAGCCCTTTGTCGGCGCAGTCGACCCGATGTGATGCGCTGACTGGACGAGGCGCCGTTAGTAGCGCCATAACGACAGCGGCCAGGACCGTGGGAATTACAACCACGGAAGCCATAAGTCACAGGGGCCTAAGATCACGGGGGATTGCCGATGGGGGGAGAGGCACGGCTGGTCCGGGGCGTTGGTTACGCCGGACTATGCGCACTGGTTATCAATGGCATGATCGGGGCGGGAATCTTCGCGCTGCCATATGCACTGGCTCAGCACGCCGGCAGCTGGACGCCATTCTTCATCCTCGCAATCGGCGTGGCCTTGCTGCCGCTGGTCTTCACGCTGTCCCGGCTCGGCCAGATGTATGACCGGACCGGCGGCCCGATCCTTTATGCCGAGGAGGCCTTTGGCAAGACCACCGGCTTTGCCGTAGGCTGGCTGCAGTTCCTCTCGGTTGCGGCCTCGACGGCAGCCAATGCCAATGCCCTGGCCGACTACCTGCTGGGATCGAAAGCCAGTGGCACGTCGGCCGCCGTCCATGCCGCCGCCACGGCCGGACTGCTGGTACTGGTTGTGGGCCTGAACTTCATGCCGTCACGCAGCACCGCCCGCTTCCTGCTGGTTGCCTCGATCGCCAAGCTGATGCCGCTCGTCCTGATCGCCGGACTTGCCGGCCCCTATCTGTTCGATAGCTCGATCACGCCGGCAGCGGCGGAAGATTGGGACCCGGCCCGGGCAATCCTCTTGTCCTGTTATGCGATGATCGGGTTCGAGGCGCTGCTGACCATGGCCGGCGAAGCGCGCAACCCGCAGCGCGACATGCCACGCGCGCTCCTTTCCATGTTTCTGCTCTGCACCCTGGTCTACGCGCTGGTAACGGCAGCCTACGTCATCACGGTCTATCAGCCCGGCCAGGCCGACAGCGCACCAATTGCGACGATGGCCACGGCGATGCTGGGATCGACCGGGGGAATGGTTGCCCTGTTGGCTGCCGCAGCCTCGATCCTTGGCAATCTGGTAATGGTCGTGCTGGGCAATTCGCGCCGGGTATTTGCCCTGCAACAGCAGGGCGATCTGCCGGGCTGGTTCGGCACCCTGCGGCCCGGCAGCGGCATTCCCGGTAATTCGGTCCTCGCGGTTGGCCTGTTCGTGATTGCCCTGGCGCTGAGTGGCGGTTTCGTTGTGCTGGCGATCCTGAGCGTCGCGGCCCGGCTGGCGGTTTACCTGGCCTGCACGCTGGCGCTTCCGGTGGTTCGTCGCCGACGCGGGATGACCGTGTCAGGTCTGGAAACCGTGGCGATCGCCCTGTCGGTCCTGCTCTGCGGCTGGCTGATCCTGCAAAGCCAGGCGCAGAACTGGATCGCGCTCGGGGTGGCCCTGGCCGGCGGCTTGATCCTGCGCCATTTCACCCGCCGCGAACCGCGACTGGCAAACTGACCGAACCCGGCATCCCGGCTCAGGCCGCAGGGGAAATGCCCCTCGACGCACTCAAGCCGCCGATCAGGCGGTGGCGAATGCCTCGACCGGCAGCGCCATGACCGCATCGCAGCCGGCCTCTATCTTGCGGCGCAGCGCGGCGCTGTCCGGGCAGAACCGCTCGCCGAAGTAGCGCGCAGTGGTCAGCTTGGCTTCGTAGAACGCCTTGTCGCCCTCGCCCTTGGCCAGAGCCTCAAGCGCCACTTCGCCCATCCGCAGCCACATCGAACCCAGCGCGACGATGCCCATGATGTGCATGTAATGGTGCGCGCCCGCGCCGACCTGGTTGGGGTTGGCCATGCCGTTGGCCATGAACCACATGGTCGCGGCCTTGAGGTCGGCACTGGCGGCATCGACCGCCGCAGCCAGCCCGGCCAGTTCCGGCTTGGCCTTGGCCGAGGCGCATTCCGCATCGACGATGGCAAAGAAGGCTTGCACCGCGCGGCCACCGTTCTGGGCCAGCTTGCGGCCGACCAGGTCCATCGCCTGGATTCCGTTGGTGCCTTCATAGATCATCGCAATGCGGGCATCGCGCACGAACTGGCTCATGCCCCATTCCTCGATGTAGCCGTGGCCGCCGAAGACCTGCTGCATGTTGGTGGCCACGTCATAGCCCTTGTCGGTGCCATAGCCCTTGATCACGGGGGTCAGCAGGCTGATCAGGTCGTCAGCGCGCTGGCGCTCTTCCTCGCTGGCGGCCTTGTGGCTCAGGTCAACCTGCAGTGCGCCCCACATGCACAGCGCCCGCATGCCTTCGGTGAAGGCCTTGGCATCCATCAGCATCCGGCGCACATCGGGGTGGACGAACAGCGTGTCGGCCTTTTCGCCAGGTTCGGCCGGCCCGGTCAGTGCCCGTCCCTGGCGCCGTTCACCGGCATATCTGACCGCGTTCTGATAAGCGACCTCGGCCTGGGCAAGGCCCTGAATGCCAACGCCGAGGCGGGCCGCGTTCATCATGATGAACATGGCGGCCAGGCCCTTGTTTTCCTCGCCCACCAGGTAGCCCGTCGCCCCGTCATAGTTCATCACGCAGGTGGCATTGCCGTGGATGCCCATCTTGTGCTCGATCGAGCCGCACGACACCGCATTTCGCGCACCCAGCGAGCCATCGTCGTTCACCAGCACCTTGGGCACGATGAACAGCGAGATGCCCTTGGTCGAATCCGGCGCGTCCAGGGTCTTGGCGAGGACGAGGTGGATGATGTTCTCGGTCAGGTCGTGCTCACCCGACGAGATGAAGATCTTGGTCCCCGTAATGGCATAGCTACCGTCGGCCTGTGGCACCGCGCGGGTGCGGATCAGCCCGAGGTCGGTGCCGCACTGCGGCTCGGTCAGGTTCATCGTGCCCAGCCACTCGCTGGCGACCATCTTGGGCACGTACTTGGCCTTCTGCTCGGGCGAGCCCTTGGCGAGGATCGCGGAGATCGCCCCGGCGGTGAGGCCCGGATACATGCCGAACGCCTGGTTGGCGGACGACATGAATTCTTCCATCAGCATGCCAAGTACGTGGGGCAGACCCTGCCCGCCGAATTCCTCGGGCACCGACAGCGTCGACCAACCCGCGGCGCGGAACTGCGCGAAGGCATCCTTGTAGACCGACGGGACCGTTACCGTGCCATCCGGATGGCGGGTGCAACCTTCCTGGTCACCCGCCAGGTTGATCGGCGCCAGCACTTCGGAGCAGAACTTGCCCGCTTCCTCGACCACGGCATCGACCATATCGGGGGTGGCGTTGGCAAAGCCGGGCAGCGCGGCATGGTCCTGCAGGCGCAGCACTTCATTGATGAGGAAGCGGGCGTCGCGAGTCGGTGCCTTGTAGACGGGCATGGTGGGTCCTTCGGTATCGGGAGGGTTACGCCTTGGGCGCGTTTTCGAGGTCTTCTAGCCGGGCAATGAACTGGGTCAGTTCGGCAATCGCCGAGTCGATATCGGCGCGCTGGTGCTGCATCCGCTCGACCTGCTCCTTGCAGCGGGCAATGGTTACGCGGCGCTGCTCGACCCGGCCATCCCCCAGGTCATAGAGGTCGATCATTTCCTTGATCTCGGTCAGGCTGAAGCCGACGTTCTTGGCCCGCATGATCCAGGCCAGGCGGGCCCGGTCACGCTTGGAGTAGATCCGCGACAGGCCGTTGCGGGCCGGGGCGATCAGACCCTCGTCCTCATAAAAGCGCAGGGCACGGGCGGTGACGTCGAACTCGGCGGTCAGGTCCGAAATTGTGTATTGCTCGCGTGCCAGCGCATCGGGCCGCTCAAGATGAGCGCCATCATGCGCAGGGGTGATCTTCGCGACCGAGTCCATGCACGCCGAAATAGGTTCCCTTTACGTAAGCGTCAATCACTCACCCGCACAAGCTGGTCGCCATCGAGCCGACGATAGAAACAGCTGGTCGCACCGGTGTGGCAGGCGGGGCCCGCCGGACGGACGATCAGCAGCAGCGCGTCCTGATCGCAGTCAACCCGGATTTCCTCGACCCGCAGCACGTGCCCCGAGCTTTCGCCCTTCATCCAGAGCCGCCCACGCGAGCGCGAATGGAAATGCGCCAGCCCCGTTTCGCGCGTCTTCGCCAGCGCTTCGGCATCCATATGGGCCAGCATCAGCATGGTGCCGCTATCGGCATCGACCGCGACGGCGGTCAGCAGGCCATTGGCATCGAAGCGGGGCAGGAAGGCGCTGCCCTGTTCGCGGTCGGTAGGGTCGGTCTGGGTCATGGCGGTAGTCCTTGTTGCACGATAACCACATGTGTCGACCAAAATCTGCCCCGATCTTGCTCTTCCCTTTTCATCGCCCCGCAATTCGGGGATTGAACAGGAGCGGACAGCGCAAGCGGCCCGGGTTCAGGGACCCATGGCAAGTCAAGCCACCGCATGAGGGATCGGGCGAGGCGTTCAAGGGGGAGCGCCTAATCGCGAAAGCGACGCCCCACGGTTTCGTCACGAGGACGCCCGGAGCTTCGGTTCCGGGCGTTTTCTCTTTCGGCCAGCCCCTCTCAGGCCAGATCCAGCGCCTCGTCCAGCACCCGCGCAAAGCAGGCAACCACCACTCGCTCCGCTCCCGCCCGCTTCAAGGCCCTGACGCAGGCCTCGCTGGTCGAACCACTGGTCAGCACGTCATCGATCAGCAGGACTTGCGCCCCTTTGATGCTGTCCGCCCGCTTCGGGTTGACCGCGATCGCCCCGCTCAGCACCCGCATCCGCGCCGCCCGGCCCAGTCCGCCCAGCATCGGCGTGGCCTTGCGCCGCACCAGCCCATCGACCAGCAGCCGCGCGCCCTTCGCCTTCGCCACCTCGCGCCCCAGCAGCGCCGACTGGTTGAAGCCGCGCCGCCACAGCCGCCAGCGGTGCAGCGGCACCGGCACGATCAGCCAGTCCGCCCCTACCTGCCCGAGTCGCGGCAGGATCAGCCGGGCCAGCTGATCGGCCAGCGCGATCCGGCGGCCATGCTTGAAGGCCAGCACCAGCTTGCGCGAAGCCTCGTTGTACAGCGTCGCCGCGGCGATCCCGTCGTGCAGTGGTGGACTGGCCAGGCACGGCGCGCAGACCGATCCGGCCGCCATGCCTTCGCCCAGCGGGCGCTGGCACTTCGCACAGGCTGGCTCCCCCGGAATGACCAGTTCGGCCCAGCAGGCCGCACAGAGGCCGCCATGGGCCGCCAGCGCCTCGCCGCAGAGCGGACAGCGCGGCGGGAAGACCAGATCGACCACCGGGGCCAGGCTTGGGGGAACCTGCATCGCCGATGACTATCGCTTGCACCGGCGCGCGGCGCAAGGCAGGGCGGCGGCGTGACTGGCACCGCCCCGCCCCGGATCTTCGCCCCCGCCCGCCGCCTGGCCGCGCGCCGCCGCGCGCTGGCCCTGCAGGCCGCGCCCGATGCCGCCCGCTACCTGCAGGCCGACATGGCCGAGGACGTGATCGAGCGGCTCGCCTTCCTGCGCCACGTGCCCCAACGGGCGCTGCTGATCGGCATGGTCGATCCGCTGCTCGCTCAGCACCTCCACTCCCTTGGCGCCGACGTCACCCAGACCGATCCGGCGACCGGTTTCGATGACGAGCTGCCCTTCCCGGACCAGGGCTTTGACTTCATCGCCAGCCTTGGCACGCTCGATACGGTCAACGACCTGCCTGGCGCGCTGATCCATATCCGCAATGCCCTCGCCCCCGGTGGCCTGGCGCTGGCCAGCTTCAGCGGCGCGGGCAGCCTGCCGACACTGCGCGAGGCCATGCTGGCCGCCGATGGCGACCGCCCCGCCCCGCGCCTCCACCCGGCAGTCGATGTCCGCGCCGGGGGGCAACTGCTCCAGCGGGCCGGCTGGGCCAATCCGGTGGTCGACAGCCGCAGCCTGGAAGTCCGCTTCCGCAGCCTTGACAGCCTGGTGGCGGACCTGCGTGCCCAAGCCCTCACCAATGTCCTCGCCAGCCCCGGCCCGGCCCTCACCCGCAATCAGCTCGCCACTGCCCGTGCCGCCTTCGGGAGCGGCACGATCGAGCGGTTCGAGATCCTGACCCTCAGCGGGTGGAAGCGCCCGTCAGCGGCCTGAAACCAAGGCCGCCTGCGCCGCCGCCAACCGCGCGATCGGCACGCGATAGGGGCTGGCGCTGACGTAATCGAGGCCGACCTTCTCGCAGAAGGCAATGCTGGCCGGATCGCCGCCATGTTCGCCGCAGATGCCCAGCTTGATCTCGGGCCGGGTCTTGCGACCGCGTTCGGCGGCGAGTTCCACGAGCTGGCCGACGCCTTCGATATCGAGGCTGACGAAGGGATCGCGCGCGAAGATGCCCTGCTCGACATAAGCGCCGAGGAACTTGGCCGCGTCGTCGCGGCTGAGGCCCAGGGTAGTCTGCGTCAAGTCGTTGGTGCCGAACGAGAAGAATTCGCCCACTTCGGCGATCTCGTTCGCCAGTAGCGCGGCGCGTGGCAGCTCGATCATGGTGCCGACCTGGTAATGCAGCGTCCGGCTCTTCTCGGCAAAGACGGCCTCCGCGGTACGGTCGACCAGCGCTTTCAGGATCGCCAGTTCCTTGCGGGTGGCGACCAGCGGGATCATCACTTCGGGCACCGGAGCTTCCCCGCCCTGCGCCGCAACATCGCAGGCCGCCTCGAAGATCGCGCGGGCCTGCATCTCGTAGATTTCGGGGAAGGTGATCCCCAGGCGGCAACCACGATGGCCCAGCATCGGGTTGAACTCGTGCAGTTCGGCCGCGCGGCGCTTCAGCCGGTCAACGCCGACCCCGATGGCATCGGAGAGGTCGGCAAAGTCCGCATCGGCATGCGGCAGGAACTCGTGCAGCGGCGGGTCAAGCAGCCGGATCGTGACGGGGAGCCCCGCCATCACTTCGAAAATCGCGTGGAAATCGCCGCGCTGTTCGGGCAGCAGCTTGGCCAGCGCGGCGCGGCGACCGGCCTCATCCTCGGCCAGGATCATCTGGCGCACGGCGGCGATCCGCTTGTCATCGAAGAACATGTGCTCGGTGCGGCACAGCCCGATCCCCTCGGCCCCGAACTGGCGCGCCATGCGGCAGTCGGCGGGGGTCTCGGCATTGGTGCGCACCTTCATGCGGCGGTGCTGGTCGGCCCAGGCCATCAGTACGCCGAAGTCGCCCACCAGTTCCGGCTCGATGGTCGGCACCAGCCCGGCCATGACCTGGCCGTTGGCACCATCCAGCGTGATCAGATCGCCTTCCTTCATTTCGCGGCTGCCGATCCGCAGGGTGCGAGTGGCGAGGTCAATCGAGACGCCCGAAGCGCCGGAAACGCAAGGCCGCCCCATGCCGCGCGCGACGACCGCTGCGTGTGACGTCATGCCGCCGCGCGTGGTCAGGATGCCCTTGGCCGCGTGCATCCCGTGAATGTCCTCCGGGCTGGTCTCGACCCGGACCAGGATCACCGCCTCGCCGCGTTCGGCGCGCTTTTCCGCCGTATCGGCATCGAGCACGATCGCGCCAGACGCCGCGCCGGGCGAGGCCGGCAGGCCAGTGGTCAGCACTTCGCGCGGAGCTTCGGGATCAAGCGTCGGGTGCAGCAACTGGTCGAGCGCCATCGGATCGACCCGGCGGATCGCGGTCGCCTCGTCGATCAGGCCCTCGGCCACCATGTCCACCGCCATCTTCAGCGCGGCCTTGGCCGTGCGCTTGCCGGTGCGGGTCTGGAGCATCCACAGCTTGCCGCGCTCAACCGTGAACTCGATGTCCTGCATCTCGCGGTAATGCTGTTCGAGCAGTTCGAACACGGCGGCCAGCTCGGCATAGGCCGCGGGCATGGCCTCTTCCATGCTCAATGGCTTGGCCCCGGCGCGTTCGCGCGAATACTTGGTCAGGTACTGCGGCGTGCGGATGCCGGCCACCACGTCCTCGCCCTGGGCGTTGATCAGCCATTCGCCGTAATAGGCCTTCTCGCCGGTCGCCGGGTCGCGGGTAAAGGCCACGCCGGTAGCGGAAGTATCGCCCATGTTGCCGAAGACCATGGCCTGGACGTTGACCGCCGTGCCCCAGTCGCCCGGGATATTGTTGAGCCGACGATAGACCTTGGCCCGGTCGGCATCCCAGCTATCGAACACCGCGCGGATCGCGCCCCACAGCTGCTCCGTCGGGTCCTGCGGGAAGGGCTTGCCCAGCGCGCGCTGGACGATGTCCTCATATTCCTTGACCAGCGCCTGCCAGTGCTCCGCCTGCATCTCAACATCGGCATAAAAGCCGTTGTCTTCCTTGGCGATTTCGAGCGCATCCTCGAACAGGTGGTGGTCCACGCCCAGCACCACGTCCGAATACATCTGGATGAAGCGGCGATAGGAATCCCAGGCAAAGCGGGCATCGCCCGAGGAAGCCGCCAGCCCCTGCACGGTGACGTCGTTGAGACCGAGGTTAAGAACAGTGTCCATCATCCCCGGCATCGAGACCCGCGCGCCCGAGCGGACCGAGACCAGCAGCGGATCGGCCGGATCGCCGAACTTCTTGCCGACGGCCGCTTCGATATGGGCCAGCGCGGCCGCAACCTCGGCCTTCAGGCTGTCGGAAAAGTCGCCGCCTTCGGCGAGATAGCGAACGCATTCCTCGGTGGTGATGGTGAAGCCCGGCGGCACCGGCAGGCCGATCGCGGCCATTTCCGCCAGGTTCGCGCCCTTGCCGCCAACGATCGTCTTGTCGCGGCTGCGGGGATCGACCGCAGTCACCCGCTCATCCTGAGCCTGTCGAAGGACACCGAAGGTGTAGACCTGCTTGCTCATTCAACCGCCTCCATTCGCCGCATGTCCACCACGCTTGGACCGCCTGGACCACCGTTCAGGCGCAGAAAAATCAGCCCTCGATCCGCGAGAAATCGGCGACGCCATGAACCGCATCACGCAGCCGCGCCAGCAGCGAAAGCCGGAATGTCCGCTTTTCGGGATCGGCATCATTGACGGTCACCTGCTCGAAGAAGGCATCGATCGGCGCGCGCAGGGTGGCGAGCGCCGCCATTGCCCCGCCAAAGTCCTCCGCCGCCACCGCCGCAGCGGCGCGCGGACCGGCTTCGGCCAGAGCGCTGACCAGGGCATCTTCGGCCGGTTCGGGCGCGTAGGAAAGCGGAATCGATTCAGCGCTGTCAGCCCGGACCTGTTCCGGGCCAGTGCTTCCTTCCGCACCGCCGCCAGAATAGCCCTGCCCCGGAACAAGTCCGGGGTGACCACTTTGCGTGAACCCCTCCTTCTTGAGGATATTGGCCGCGCGCTTGTACCCGGCGAGCAGGTTGGTGCCGTCCTCGGTGCCGATAAAGGCCTGCAGCGCGTGGACGCGGGCGAGCAAGCCAACCAGGTCATCCTGCCCGCCGAGCGCGAAAACCGCGTCGATCAAGTCGTGCCGGACACCGGCTTCTTTCTGCTGAACCTTGAGGCGGTCAGCGAAGAAGGCAAGGACTTCAAGATACTTCGGGTATTGAGGAAATTCAGGGACTGAAAGACCGGCAGACTTGATGATTGCGAAGAGGTGCGAATAATTCAAAGCAGAGTGATGAATGGCATCTAACAGCGCAACACGCAGACCATTTGTCGTCGTCAGCGCTACGATGGCAAGTGCCGCCCGACGAAGCGCAAACGGATCCTTTGACCCAGTGGGGGGCATGTCTGCCAAAAAGAAGCCCAAGAGATTATCCAGCTTGTCCGCCAGCGCCACGGCCACCGTCACCGGGGCAGTCGGTACCTCGTCACCCTGCCCGACCGGCTTGTAGTGATCACGGATCGCATCGGCGACGGCATCGCTCAGCCCTTCGGCGCGGGCGTAATAGCCGCCCATCAGGCCCTGGAGTTCCGGAAACTCGCCGACCATCTCGGTGACCAGATCGGCCTTGCACAGCCGCGCGGCGAGTTCGGCCTGATCGGCCAGCAACTCCCTCTCCCCTTCAGGGTGACCCGAGGGTCGCGCTGTGAGGGACGCCGGGCGCAAGCGCTTGCCGGCCCCCACTCCCAACCCTCTCGGCGTGAAGTTGGAGAGGGCTTTACAATCCCCTCCTCAACCAGCCAGCGGGCCAGCTTGGCCACCCGTTCCACCTTGTCGGCGACAGTGCCGAGCTTTTCGTGGAAAGTGATCCGCTCCAGCTTCTTGGCGTGATCGGACAGCGCGGTCTTGCGGTCCTGTTCCCAGAAAAAGCGGGCATCGGAAAGGCGCGCGGCGAGGACCTTGCGGTTGCCAGCAACGATTGCCACGCCGCCATCGGCAGCGGCGATATTGGCGGTGCAGACGAAGGCGTTGGCGAGCTTGCCAGCCGCGTCCTCGCAGACGAAGTATTTCTGGTTGGTCCGCGCGGTCAGCTGGATCACTTCGGGCGGCACTTCGAGGAACTGCTCGTCAAACCGGCCGAGCAGCGGCTCCGGCCATTCGGTGAGGCCCGCGTTCTCGATCACGAGCCCCTCATCCGCGACCAGCGTCAGGCCTGCTGCGGCGGCCGCCTCGGCCGCTTTGGTGCGGATCAGGTCCTGGCGCGCCACATGGTCAACAATGACATGGTTGCCCATCAATTTGAGCGCGTAAGTGTCAGCGTCTGCGATCTCAATCTCACCGCTGGAATGGAAGCGGTGCCCCTTGGTCAGGCGCCCGGCCTTGATCCCGCCGACTTCGCACTCGACCACCTGCCCATCGAACAGCGCGACAATGGCCGAAAGCGGGCGCACCCAGCGCAAGGACTCGGTGCTGAGCGAAGCCGCGCCCCAGCGCTGGCTCTTGGGCCAGGGGAAAGCACGGACGATCGCGGGGATCGCTTCGGCGAGGACTTCGGCGGTGGCGCGGCCCGGTTTTTCGGTCACGGCGAACAGCACGCCGTCCCGCTCGACCAGCTGGTCTTCGGTGAGGCCGGTCTTGCGCAGGAAGCCTTCCAGCGCCTGCGGCGGCGCGCCAACCCGCGGGCCCTTCACTTCTTCCGACACGGCGGCGGTAGCGGTGGGGAGCCCACGCGCGATCAGGGCGAGGCGGCGCGGGGTGGACCAGACGGTGACTTCGCCCACGGCAACGCCGGCCGCGTCCATTTCCTTGCGGAACAGCTTTTCCAGATCGGCGCGCGCGCCGGCCTGCATCCGCGCCGGGATTTCCTCGCTGCGCAGTTCAAGCAGGAAGTCGCTCATACCGTCCACCCCGGGAACTTCGCTTCCCATTCGGCCTTGTTTTTCTCGATCCAGGCCGGGCACGATCCCTTGGCCAGATCACGGACCCGGCCGATGTAGCTGGCGCGTTCCTGCACAGAGATCACGCCGCGCGCCTGGAGCAGGTTGAACAGGTGGCTGGCCTCGATCGCCTGGTCATAGGCGGCCAGCGGCACCTGCGCCTCGATGCAGCGCTGGCATTCGCGCTCGGCATTCCTGAAGCCTTCGAACAGCTGGGCCGTATCGGCCACTTCGAAGTTGTACTTCGAATGCTCCTGCTCGTTCTTCAGGAAGACCTGGCCATAGGTCACGCCTTCATTGTTGAAAGCCAGGTCATAGACGTTGTCGACGCCCTGGATGTACATGGCGAGGCGTTCCAGGCCATAGGTCAGCTCACCCGCCACCGGCTTGCAATCGAACCCGCCGACCTGCTGGAAGTAAGTGAACTGGGTCACTTCCATCCCGTCGCACCAGACTTCCCAGCCCAGGCCCCAGGCGCCCAGCGTGGGGCTTTCCCAGTCATCCTCGACAAAACGGATGTCATGCGCCAGCGGATCGACCCCGATCTCGGCCAGCGATTGCAGGTAGAGTTCCTGCAGGTTTTCCGGGTTCGGCTTGAGGATCACCTGGTACTGGTAATAGTGCTGAAGGCGGTTCGGGTTCTCGCCATAGCGGCCATCGGTCGGCCGGCGGCTGGGCTGCACATAGGCGGCCTTCCACGGCTCCGGCCCAAGCGCGCGCAGGGTGGTGGCGGGGTGGAACGTGCCCGCGCCCATGCGCATGTCATAGGGCTGCAGGATCAGGCAGCCCTGCGCACTCCAGAACGCGTGGAGCCGCAGGATCATCTCCTGGAACGAGAGAGGTCGCGAAGTGTCCGACATGGGGCTGGCCTTTGGCGGAAGCCCCGCAAGCGGTCAACCTTCGGCGTTGCGCGGATTCGTTCATCGACGCGCATGAAAGGCGCGCTATACCGGGGGCATGATCGCCCGCCTGCTTGCCCCCGTCGCCCTGCTCCTCTCCGCCGCGGCCCCGGCCCAGCAGCAATCGCTGCCGACCGAACAGCCCGTGGTGGCCGAGCGGGTCGCGGCCGAGGTCCATCCGGCGCTGTGGAAGGTGGCCGATGCCGATACCACCATCTACCTGTTCGGGACGATCCACCTGCTGCCCGAGGGGCTCGACTGGTTCCGGGGGCCATTGGCCGAAGCTTTCGCCGCCTCCGACGAGCTGGTGACCGAAATCCCCGAGGTCGATGCCCAGACCAGCCAGGCCGTGCTGCTGAAACGCGGCATCCTGCCTGCCGGACAGCGCCTGCGCGACCAGCTTGATCCGAGGCAGCGCGCCCTGTTCGAGCGGACGCTGGCGGATTTCGACCTGCCCGCCAATGCCTTTGACCGGTTCAAGCCGTGGTACGCGGCGGTCGTGCTCGCCACCCTGCCGCTGCAGCGCAAGGGCTATTCGCTGGCCAACGGGGTGGAGACCGACCTCGCCGCCCGGAACACCGCGCTGGGGCGGTCGCGGACGGGCCTTGAAACGCTCGATTACCAGCTGGGCCTGTTCGACGGCTTCCCGGCCGCGGTGCAGCGCCGCTACCTGTTCGAGGTGATCGCCGCCCTGCCCGATCTCGACAAAGACGTGGCCGAAATGGTCGCCACCTGGCGCGCGGGCGATGCGGCAAAGCTCGCGGACCTGATGAATGCCGAGGAAGACGATCCCGCCATGATCGAGGCCCTGCTGACCAACCGCAACCGCGAGTGGGCCAAGTGGATCGCCGGGCGGCTGGCCAAGCCGGGCACGGTGTTCCTGGCCGTGGGGGCCGGGCACCTGGGCGGCAAGGGATCGGTGCAGGACCAGCTCGCGAAGCTGGGGGTGAAGTCCGCACGTGTGCAATAGGTTCCTGATGGCGCTGGCGGCGCTGCTGCTCGCCGCCTGCCAGCCCGCCCCCGAAGCCGCCCGCCCGGCGCTGTGGCAGGTCGATGGCCCCGGCGGCGAGCGGGCCTGGCTGCTGGGCACGATCCACGCCCTGCCCGCGCCGGTCGATCTATCCACCCCGGCCTTTGACCGGGCGATCGCGCAGGCGGACCGGCTGGTGGTGGAAGTGGCGGCGCTGGAGGATGACCGGGCAACCGCCCTGGCGTTTCACAAGCTTTCGGCAGTCGCCGCCGCACCACCAATCACGGCTCGCGCCAACCCGCGCGACCGGGCCGCGCTGACGGCCTTGCTGGATCGGGCAAAGGTCCCGGAAGACCGGTTCAGCCAGATGGACACCTGGGCCGCCGCGCTGACGTTGTCGCAAGCGGTTTCGGCGCGCAGCGGCGACAGCAGCGCCAACGGGATCGACCGGCTGGTGCTGCGCGCGATGCGCGGCAAGCCCGTTACCGAGTTCGAGGGAGCCGAACGCCAGCTGGCGATTTTCGACGCCCTGCCGGAAAGCGAGCAGCGCGACCTGCTGGGCGCGGTCGTGCGCTCGGCCGGCGAGGCGAAGGCGGACGGTGCGCGGTTGCAGCAGGCCTATTTGCGGGGCGATATCGCCGCCCTCGCCGCGCTCGATCACGATGGCCTGCTGGCCGATCCGGAACTGCGCCAGGCCCTGCTGGTGGGCCGCAACCAGGCCTGGCTGGACCAGCTGGAGCCCCTGCTCAAGACGGGTGCGAAGCCGCTCGTCGCGGTGGGCGCGCTGCACCTGGTCGGGCGGGATGGGCTGGTTGCGGGGCTGGAGGCACGCGGCTTCAAGGTCACGCGCCTGCAATAGCCGCGCTTGGACCTTGCCTTTCCGCCACTTTGCCGCTAACGGCCCGCGCTTCCCGTCATGGTCATCCCTGGAGGCGTGGCGGAGAAGATGTCTAATCCAGAGTTTTGAAAGGCAATGCAATGAGCGATACGCTGCACCTGCCGGCCGAGACGCGCGAACGGGCAGGCAAGGGAGCCTCCCGTGCCCTGCGTCGTGAAGGCCGCGTCCCCGCCGTCGTCTATGGTGGCAATGAAGAGCCCCTGGCGATCCACGTCGAAGAAAAGCTGCTCGTGAAGCAGCTCGGCACTGGTCACTTCTTCAACTCGATCGTCGAGGTTGAAGTTGGCGGCAAGACCCTGCGCACGCTCCCCAAGGACGTTGCCTTCCACCCCGTCAGCGATCGTCCGCTCCATGCGGACTTCCTGCGCGTCTCGAAGGACCACAAGGTCCACGTGAACGTGCCGGTGCACTTCGCCAACGAAGACGCCTCGCCGGGTCTGAAGCGCGGCGGCGTGCTCAACATCGTCCTGCACGATCTTGACGTCGTTTGCGCCCCCGACAACATTCCTGACGAAGTCGTGATCGACGTTACCGGCCTGGAAGTCGGCGCCTCGATCCACATCCACGATGTGAAGCTGCCGGCCGGCGTCACCGCCGCCCATGCCGATCGTGACGACACCATCGCCACCATCGTTGCCCCTTCGGGCCTGCGCAGTGAAGAAGGCGACAACAGCAAGACCGACGCGGCTTAATCAGCCAGCCAGGTTGACCGGGGCGGCCAGCCTGCCCCATCAGAAGCCGGGCCGCAGCGATGCGGTCCGGTTTTCTGTTGGGTGCCGGATTTGGGGGAGATTACATGTTGAGGATGGCTGGCTTGGCTCTTGCCCTGGTTTACCCGTCGCTGGCGCTTGCGGCAGCACCTGCGGAGCCCGCCGCCGTGGCAGCGGCCCGGGCCGATGATGCGCCGAGCGACATTGGCTGCGCCATTCGGCTGATGGTCTTCGCTGAAAAGTCGAAAGAAGCCCTCGCATCGACCAGCGATCCTGCCGAGCAGTCGCAGATCCGCAACAATATCTCCCTGACCAATCGCGGGTTCGCCTATTTCGTTGCGAGACTGGGCGAAGCAACGCAGGCTCCTGATTTTCGCAGCCGCGCCGAACAGGCATTCGAGGCCCTGCGTGGCCTGTCGGGCGAGGTCATGGTGCAACAGGCCACGGGCTGCGTAAAGGTCTGGCAGAAAGCGGAAAATGCCCTGATCGCCAAGTTCACGGAAAAGCCATGAGCCGGAAACCCGAAACGCCAACCGGCAAGGATCAAATCAAGTGACGCAGCTCTGGGTCGGCCTTGGCAATCCTGGTCCGCAATATGCGCTGCACCGGCACAATGTCGGCTTCATGGCGCTCGACACGATTGCCGAAGTGCACGGTTTCGGCCCGGAAGCGAAGAAGTTTCAGGGCTGGCTGCGCGAAGGGCGAATTGGCGGCAGCAAGATCCTGCTGCTCAAGCCCGCCACCTTCATGAACGAAAGCGGCCGTTCGGTGGCCGAGGCGCTGCGCTTCTACAAGCTGGACGTCGACGCCCTCACCGTCTTCCATGACGAGCTTGATCTCGCCCCGTTCAAGGTCAAGGTGCGGACCGGCGGCGGCCTGGCCGGGCATAATGGCCTGCGCTCGATCAACCAGCACCTCGGCCCCGATTTCCGCCGTGTGCGGGTCGGCATCGGCCATCCCGGACACAAGGACCGGGTGACGGGGCACGTGCTGGGCAATTACGCGAAGTCGGAGGCTGACGATCTGACGGCCATGCTCGGCGCCATTGCGGCCGAGGCGGAGTGGCTGGCGCGCGGTGACGATGCCCGCTTCATGAGCGATCTTGCCCTGCGGCTGCAGGACTGAACGCCATGCAGCGCGTCCTTGTCATCGGCTCGCCGGGCGCGGGCAAGTCGACGCTCGCTCACGCGCTGGCGGCGCGCACCGGCCTGCCACTTTACCACCTTGACCGCATGTTCTGGCTGCCCGGCTGGGTCGAACGCGACCGCGAAGAGGGCCGCGCCGAGCTCGCCGGGGTGCTGGCGGGCGATCGCTGGATCATCGATGGCAATTACGGCTCGACCATGCCGATGCGCGCGGCCCGCGCCGATACGGTGGTCTGGCTCGATTACCCCACTTCGCTGTGCCTTGGCCGGGTGTTCAAGCGCTGGTGGCAGTATCGCGGCCAGGCGCGCCCGGACATGACCGAGGGCTGCCCGGAGAACCTCAACCTTGAATTCCTGCTCTATGTCCTGAACTTCCGGCGCGCCTGGCGGCACCGCAATGCCGCGGTACTGGCGCAGTTCGGCGGCCGGACCCTGCGCTTCCAGCGTCCGGGCCAGACAGCGGACTGGCTCGATCAGCTCAGGTAGGCCGCGAGCGCCAGGTCGGCCGCGAAAACCGCAGCCGCCACCGCGCTGGCCAGTGCCGCACGGCGATTGCGGATGCCGTTGCGATTGATCGCGACGATCACGCGGTTGAGATCGTGATAGTCAAAGGTTTCGTGCGGGGTCACCCGGTGGATCAGCTGGTTGCTGGCCTTGTACCAGAACCATGCCGCCACTGCCGATGCCAGCACGGCGGAAAAATCGAGCAGGTGGCCAAGCGCAATCAACATTGTCGCGTCCTCTCGGGTGGAACTGCGGGGCCATTTCCCGACCTTGCCGAATGGGTTGAAATAGCGCCCGCTGGACCATTTTCAAGACAGCCGAATTCCGGCTCGACAGAGCCGCAAACTTGCTTTCACTATCCTATTTCGAACCGTTCCGGAGAGCATGCCATGACCAAGCTTTCACGCCGCCAGCTGATTGCCGCCACCGCCGCCTCGTCCGCCGCCCTTGCCGCGACCGGGGCGGTCGCCGCCGAACCGGCTGCCCCATCGCTCAAGGGCAAGCGCGTGCTCGTTACCGGGGCCTCCTCCGGCTTCGGTTATGTCGGGGCACTCCACTATGCCCGGCTTGGGGCAAAGGTCTTTGCAACAATGCGCAACCTGCCCCGCCCCGAAGCGAGCGAACTGGCCGCCGCGGCCAAGGCCGAAGGTCTGGACATCACGATCCTGCCGCTTGATGTCACGCGCGATGACCAGGTGACCAGGGCGGTCCGTGAGGCCGAGCGGTTGGCCGGCGGCGGGCTCGACGTGGTGATCAACAATGCCGGGATCGGCCAGTCCGGGCCGGTCGAGGTCCAGGACATGGCCGCCATGCAACTGGCCTTCGATACCAATGTGCTTGGCGTCCACCGGGTGATGCGTGCCGCCCTTCCGGCCATGCGCGCCCGCAAGCAGGGGCTGATCGTCAACATCTCGTCGCAGCTGGGCCGGGTCATCGTGCCATCGGGCGGCCCCTACTCTGCCACCAAGTTCGCGCTGGAGGCCCTGAGCGAGCAGGCCGCCTACGAACTGGTGCCCCACGGGGTGGAGGTCTGCATCATCCAGCCGGGCGGCTATCCGACCAAGGTCTGGTCGAACCGCAATCGCTACAACCTGGAACTGAAGGGCCGGATCGATCCCGAGCGGGCCGCAGCCTATGGCGCGCTGGTCGAACGGATGGGTACCGAGACCGGCGGCGGGCGCACCGCCGATCCGCTCGATGTGCCCAAGGCCATTGCCGAAATCATCGCCATGCCGGCCAGCCGCCGCCCGCTGCGCCGCGCGGTTCATCCCGGCAACAAGCCCCAGGAGGCGATCAACCGGGTTTCGGCCGAGACCCAGCTCGCCATGCTGGGCAATTCGCCGCTCGGCCCCTGGGTCAAGGCGGTTCACGACTGAGCGGCGTTGTCGGGCCGCTTTACATTCAGCGAGTTTCAGAAAGGGCGTTAACTAACGTAGCGCACCATTTCCCTGGCTTGGCACACCCTTTGCGTTGCTTTGCGTAAACCAATTCAACGCAGGGGTGCACCATGAACCTGACCCGTACCATCACCCAACTGACGGCAGCTGCCGGTCTGGCGCTGGCGGCAACGCCGGCCTGGGCCGATGCCATCACGCTTGACCCGACCGACGTGGGCCAGAGCTGGGATTTCAACTTTGACGGTTCTTCGGGCGGCACGACCATCACCGGCCTGACCGCGACCACCCGCTTCACGCTGACCGCTGTCACTCCGACCAGCTATACCTTCAGCTACAGCGTGACCAACACCACCAGCAACCCGCTGGATTCGCGTGTGTCGGGCTTTGCGTTCAGCACCGATCCCAACATTTCCAGCGCCACTTCCACGGGTGCGTTCAGCTATACCACGCTTGGCGGCAACTATCCCAACGGGATCGGCAGCGTCGACGTGTGCTTCAAGGATGCCTCGACCGGCAGCTGCGCCGGCGGCGGCAGCGGCGGTCTGTTCGATGGCCAGACCGGCACCGGCAGCTTCACGCTGAACTTCTCCCAGCCGCTCAGCTCGCTGACGATGAGCGACTTCTTCGTTCGCTACCAGTCGATCTCCGGTGCCGGCAACATCACCTCGGCCACCGGCAGCGGCACGCTGACCAGCACTTCGGGTGGTACGACCACCACCACCTCGTCGGGCGGAACCCCGGTGCCTGAGCCGGGCATGGTTGGCCTGCTGGGTCTGGCCCTGGCCGGCATGGCGCTGGCCCGCCGCCGTCGCCAGACGGTTCGGGTCGCTTACGCCTGAACCTAGGCTCCGGCGCGACTGGCTTCGGCCAGGTGCAACTTGATGGTTTGATTCTGGGGCGCCAGTTCCGCTGCCCGGCGGAGCAGGCGCCTCGCTTCGTCCAGCTCCGCGCCGGACCGGAACCGCACCCAGCCGGCCGTATCGAGCACCGAGGCGTTATCCGGCGCCAGCTTTAGCGCCCGGTCCGCGAATTCGCGGGCCTTGGCGTGGTTGCCCAGCATCGACTGGGCATAGGCCATGTTGTTCAGCACCAGCACGTTGCGACCATCGGTTGCCGCGATGATCCGCTCATAGGCCAGCGCGGCCTTGGCCCAGTCGCCCCGGCGAATGGCGGTATCCGCCTCGGCCAGGTCCGCTCCCAGCACCTGGATGGCCGGTTGGCGAGCGCGCCGATCATACTCGGCGGCACGGGAATCGCCAGCGGCCTTCGCCGCCCGCGCCATCAGCGCCAATTCCTCAGGCCGGGCCTGCGGGCTGTCGGCAATGGCCTGCAAGGCGGCCATCGCACCGCGCGCATCCTTGCCCGCCAGTCGCGCCTCGGCCAGCAGCGCCGCCACCTGGCGGTTGCCGGGTTGCGCACGGGCAATCGGCACGAGCTGCGCCGCTGCCAGTTCGGGCCGCCCCAGGCGCAGCAGGGCCTCGGCATAGATCGGCCGGACCGGATCGAGTTCGGGCAGCTCCGCCTCCAGCGGCTGAACCGCTGCCCGAACCTTTTCCCAGTCTTTCTGGGCCAGTGCGGCGCGGGCCTTGAGATAGGCGACCTGCGGATTGCGCGGTGCCACCTGCGCCGCCAGAGTTGCCGCCTCTTCCATTTCCTTGAAGCGGCCCAGATCGCCGAGGGCAGCGGCCTTGCCCGTCAGGGCGGCAAGGCTGGCGGGATAGCGCTTGCTTGCAGCCGAATAGGCATCAAGGGCGGCCTTGAGATCACCCTTGATCAGCGCGATCTGACCGCGCACCAGCAGCGTATCGATCGCCTGCGGCTCCAGCGCGGCGGCCTGCTTGAGCTGGGCTTCGGCCCCGGCGACATCCTTTTCGACCAGGCGTAGGCGTGCCATGTCCGCATAGGCGCGGGCATTGTCGCCGCGCGAGGCGGCCTTCGCGATGAAATCGGCGGCCTTGCCGCTATCGCCCTCCATCAAGGCCGCAAGGCCGCGCAGGCGGTCAGCCTCGGACGAATCCGCTCCGTCCAGAGCCACGATCGCCTGTTGCGGCGCCTTGCGCAGCAGTGCCGCCTCGGCCGTGAGTTCGGCGAGGCCCGGCCGCTTGCCCAGCGCCGCCAGCTTCTGCAAGGCAGCGCCCGCCCCGTCGCCGTCGCCCAGCGCCAGCAGCGTCCGCGCCTGGAGCAGCAGCTTGTCGGGATTGCCCGGCTCGCTTTCCAGCGACGCGGCGATCAGGATGCGGGCCTTGGCATAGTCGTTGGCCGCAAAGGCGGCCTGGGCCTCGGCATATTGCTCGGCCGGGCTGGCAGTGCAGGCGGCAAGGACAAGGGCGGAGATGACAATCAGTTTGCGCATGGAGGGGCCTTATCGCCAACCCCTGAAAAATCGGTGAAGCCGCGCGGCAACTGGCCAAACCCGCCGCGCCCCGCTATGGGCGCCGCTCGCAAAGGCAAGTGGAGTGCAAGATGGGTTTTCGTTGCGGGATCGTGGGCCTGCCCAATGTCGGCAAGTCGACGCTGTTCAACGCGCTGACCGAGACGCAGGCGGCGCAGGCGGCGAACTATCCGTTCTGCACGATCGAGCCGAACGTCGGCAATGTCGGCGTGCCCGATCCGCGGCTGGATACCCTGGCGAAGATCGCCGGCAGCGCCAAGATCATCCCCACGCAGCTGAGCTTCGTCGATATTGCGGGCCTCGTGCGCGGGGCGAGCAAGGGCGAAGGCCTGGGCAACCAGTTCCTGGGCAACATCCGTGAGGTCGACGCGATCGTCCACGTCCTGCGCTGCTTTGAAAACGACGACATCCAGCACGTCGACAACCGGGTCGATCCGGTCAGCGACGCCGAAACGGTTGAGACCGAGTTGATGCTGGCCGACCTCGAAAGCCTCGAAAAGCGCGTCCCCGCCGCCCAGAAGAAAGCCGCGCAGGGTGACAAGGAGGCCAAGCTGATCGCCGCCGTGCTCCAGCCCGCGCTGGACCTGCTGCGCGAAGGCAAGCCCGCCCGCCTCGCCCGCCCCGATGGTGATGACGAACTGCGCGTGTTCAACCAGGCGCAGCTGCTGACCGCCAAGCCGGTGCTCTATGTCTGCAACGTCGAGGAAGGTGCGGCGGCTGAGGGCAACCAGTTCTCTGCCCGGGTGTTCGAAAAGGCCAAGGCCGAAGGCGCCAACGCCGTGATCGTGTCGGCCGCGATCGAGAGCGAGCTGGTCGGCATGGACCCGGAGGAGCGGCTGATGTTCCTCGAGGAAATCGGCCTCCACGAAACCGGCCTCGCCCGCGTGATCCGCTCGGGCTATGACCTCCTGCACCTGATCACCTTCTTCACCGTCGGCCCCAAGGAAGCCCGCGCCTGGACCGTGCACCAGGGCGCCAAGGCCCCCGAAGCGGCGGGCGAGATCCACTCCGACATGCAGCGCGGCTTCATTCGCGCCGAAACCATTGCCTATGACGATTATGTCGCGCTGGGCGGCGAAACGGCGTGCAAGGACGCCGGCAAGCTGCGCCAGGAAGGCAAGGAATACGTCATCCAGGACGGCGACGTGCTGCACTTCAAGTTCAACGTGTGAGGCCGCGATGAGCGACGACCTGCTGTACTTCGAGGACCTGGAGATCGGCACGAAGGCCAGCTTCGGGCGCTATGAGGTAACGCGCGAGGAAGTGCTCGAATTCGCGGCCAAGTACGATCCCCAGCCCTTCCACCTGAGCGACGAGGCCGCCGCGAAGACCCATTTCGGCCGGATTTCGGCCAGTGGCTGGCACACCTGCGCCATGACCATGCGGATGCTGGTGGACAACATCACCGAGCGCAAGCAGGCTGGCCTGGGTTCGCCCGGCCAGGACGAGCTGCGCTGGCACAAGCCGGTCTATCCCGGTGACGTGCTGCGGATCGAAACCGAGCTGCTGGAAAAGACCCGCAGCCGCTCGCGCCCGGAAATGGGCAGCTTCCGCTCGATCGTGAAAGTGTTCAACCAGGACGATGTCTGCGTGATGAGCTTCAAGTCGATTGGCCTGATCGCCGTGCGCGAGCCCGGCAAGCAGGACTAGCCCGTCCCCGCATTTGGCATGATCAATCGCGCTGGGCGATCGCCTGAACTTTGATCTTGGCCCCGAACGGAAGGGCCGCCGCCTGATAGATTGTCCGCGCCGGAAAAGGCTCGAACAACTCGCGGCAGAGCGCATTCACTTCGGGCAAGTCGCGCGCAAGGTCCGTGAAGGCGATATCGACATAGACAATATCGCTCCGGTCGAACCCTGCCGCCGCGGCAATCAGGAACACCAGCTCGAACGCCCGCTCTGCCTCCTCGCGAGCCGAACCGGGTCGATAGCCATCTTCATAGACAGCCAGCTGACCGGAGATGTGACAGATACCACCGCAGACCACCGCATTGGATATCGGTGATGGCGAAGCGGGCACGCCCTCAACCGCTCCGATAAAACGCTTCGCCAAGGCTACCTCCATCGCTCGATCGCTGCCGGGCGATTAGGCTGGCCAAAGCGCCCCGACAACAAGCAGGGGCGCACCGGTACCGATCAGATCCATTGACCGGATCAACGCCGCCCGAACAGCTTCTCGACATCCTCCAGCGCCAGCTTGACCCAGGTCGGGCGGCCGTGGTTGCACTGGCCCGAACGGGGCGTGCGCTCCATTTCGCGCAGCAGGGCGTTCATTTCCGCGACCGACAGCACCCGCCCGGCCCGGACCGAGCCGTGGCAGGCCATGGTTGCAAGGACGTGGTCGAGCCGCTCGCCCAGCAGCAGCGCCGCACCGTTCTGAGCAAGGTCATCGGCAATGTCGCGGACCAGCGCCTGAACGTTGCCCCCGGCCAGCGCGGCGGGCACCGCACGCACCAGCATGGCGTCCGGGCCGAACCGCTCCAGCGCCAGGCCATGTTCGGCCAGCTGCGGCGCGGCTTCCGCCAGGCGGTCGCAATCGGGCTCGTCCAGCTCGACCACTTCGGGGATCAGCAGGGCTTGCGAGGCGGCCATTGCGCCTTGTGCCCCCGCCGCCTTCAGCCGTTCGAGCACGAGCCGCTCATGCGCGGCGTGCTGATCGACGATCACCAGCCCGTCCTCGGCCTCGGCGACAATGTAAGTGTTCGCCACTTGCCCGCGCGCCACGCCCAGGGGGTGCGATGCGGCCGGTTCCGGCGCGGCCGCGGCCACTTCCGCCCGCGCCGCCGGGGCAAGGACCGAGGCCTCGTAACTGCGCCATTGCTGGCTGGCCTCGCGGACGGCAGCCGAGGGCGCGGAATTGGTGAACAGCGAACCGAGCGCGGGCGCGGGATCGGGCCGGCTGATCGGCTCACTCTGCCAGTTGGCCATGGCGGGTGCGGCGGGGGCCTGGGCGGTGCGCCGCCCTTCGCTGTCCAGCGCGTGGCGCAGGCCGGAAACGATGAACCCGCGCACGAAGGCCGGATCGCGGAACCGCACCTCGGTCTTGGCCGGGTGGACGTTCACGTCCACCTCCTGCGGCGGCAGATCGAGGAACAGCGCCAGCACGGCGTGGCGATCGCGCGCCAGCATATCGGCATAGGCCCCGCGCACCGCGCCGACCAGCAGCCGGTCCTTCACCGGGCGGCCATTGACGAAGAGGTACTGGTGATCGGCCACCCCGCGGTTGAAGGTGGGCAGGCCCGCCACCCCGGTCAGCCGGGTTTCACCGCGTTCAAGATCGATCACCACGCCGTCGCTGGCCAGTTCGCGCGCCACCAGCTGCGCCACCCGGTCAGCCAGGCTCTGCCCGCCCTGCACCGCCAGCACCCGGCGGCCATCGTGCTCCAGCGTGAAGCCCACTTCGGGCCGGGCCATGGCGAGGCGGCGGACCACGTCGAGGCAGGCGGCATATTCGCTGCGGGCAGAGCGCAGGAACTTGCGCCGCGCCGGGACCTTGCCGAACAGGTCCTCCACCCGGATGCGCGTGCCGGGCGGCAGGGCAGCCGGACCTTCGGACAGCAACTGGCCGTGATCGACGACCATCTGCCACCCGCTGCCCTCGCCCCGCACCCGGCTCTCCAGCGTAAGGCGGGCAACGCTGGCGATCGATGGCAGCGCCTCGCCCCGGAAGCCCAGGGTGGCGACCAGCTCGATCGCCTCATCCGGCAGCTTGGAGGTGGCGTGGCGTTCCAGCGCCAGGGCCATGTCGGCACGGGTCATGCCGCAGCCATCGTCGGTCACCTCGATCAGGCCCAGGCCACCCTCGGCCAGACGCACCGCGATGCTGCTCGATCCGGCATCGATCGCGTTCTCGACCAGTTCTTTCAGCGCCGCCGCCGGACGCTCGACCACCTCGCCCGCGGCGATGCGGTTGACAAGGGTCTCGGGCAGGCGGCGGATTACGGGCATTGGCCAAAGCTCCTAGCGGTGAAGCGCACCGAATTCGAGACGGAAGCAGGGGATCAATCCCCGGTTTTGCGACAAAATTTTGGCCTTTGCGCAAGCCATGGGTTAATGAGCCGCGATTCACGCCAACCAACCGGCCTGACGCTGCTGCGATACTCGCAGCAAGTGGCTGGAAAGCTTATGGAATTCACGATGGCCTCGTTCCTGTCCCGATTCTTCAAATTTGGCTCGCAGAACATGGCGATCGACCTCGGCACGGCCAACACGCTGGTCTATGTTCAGGACCGCGGGATCGTGCTGAACGAGCCTTCGGTCGTCGCGATCGAAACGATCAACGGGATCAAGCGGGTCAAGGCCGTGGGCGACGATGCCAAGATGATGATGGGCAAGACCCCGGACAGCATCGAGGCGATCCGTCCACTGCGCGACGGAGTTATCGCCGACATCGAAATCGCGGAAGAAATGATCAAGCACTTCATCCGCAAGGTGAACGGCAAGCGCACCAGCATGTTCTCGCCGCCGGAGATCGTGATCTGCGTGCCCTCGGGCTCCACCTCGGTCGAGCGCCGCGCGATCCGCGACGCGGCCAGCAATGCCGGCGCCAGCTCGGTCTTCCTGATCCTTGAGCCGATGGCCGCCGCGATCGGTGCCGACATGCCGGTGACCGAACCGGTCGGCTCGATGGTGGTCGATATCGGCGGCGGCACCACCGAAGTGGCGGTCCTCTCGCTGCGCGGCCTGGCCTATACCACCTCGGTCCGCGTCGGCGGGGACAAGATGGACGAAGCCATCGTCTCCTATGTCCGCCGCCACCACAACCTGCTGATCGGCGAAGCCACGGCCGAGCGGATCAAGAAGGACTATGGCTGCGCCATGGTCCCGGCCGACGGGATTGGCGAAACGATCCAGATCAAGGGCCGCGACCTGGTCAACGGCGTGCCCAAGGAAATCACCATCACCCAGGCCAACATCGCCGAAGCCCTGTCCGAACCGATCGGCGCGATCGTGGAAGGCGTACGGATCGCGCTGGAAAACACCGCACCGGAACTGGCGGCGGACATCGTTGACCAGGGCATCGTCCTGACCGGCGGCGGCGCGCTGATCCAGGGGCTGGACGATTACCTGCGCGAGGAAACCGGCCTGCCGGTCAGCATCGCGGAAGATCCGCTGTCCTGCGTGGCGCTGGGCACCGGCCGGGCGATGGAAGACCCGATCTATCGCGGCGTGTTGATGACGGCCTGATCGGCCAGGTTGAAGGAGTAGGCACCGCATGGCGCCGTCGGCGAACAGACGCCCCGGCAGTTCGCGCAGGGCGCAATACTCGACCTTTGCCAGCTATGTGATCGCCTTTGTCGGCGTCCTGCTTGGCGCGATCCTGCTGGTCGTTTCGACCGGCAATGCCGGGGCCTTCGCCTTCTGGCGCAGCGCTGCCAGCGATGTCACCGCGCCGACGGCCTCGGCCGCTGCAACCGGCCGCAGTTCCAGCCAGAGCGTCTGGTCAACGATCGCCGGCTATTTCACCTTTGGCGACCGGGTTGCGCGAACCGAACGTGAACTGGCCCTCGCCCGGGTCAAACTCGCCGAAGCGGCCGCGGTGGCCAATGAGAACCGCCGGCTCAAGGCCTTGCTTGCGTTGAGCGACGCGGAGCCCCGGCCAGTAGCCACCGCGCGGCTGATCGGCAGCACCTCCACCAGCACCCGCCGCTTCGCCACGCTGGGCGCGGGCAGCGGCCAGGGCGTGCAGGTTGGCATGCCGGTCCGCTCGCCGCTGGGACTGGTCGGCCGCGTGCTGGAGACCGGACAGCGCAGTGCCCGCGTGCTGCTGATTACCGACGGGGAAAGCGTGGTCCCGGTCAAGCGCGCCAGCGACGGCATACCGGCTTTCGCGACGGGGCGCGGCGATGGCACGTTGCAAATCCGCCTGATCACTCTTGGCCTCAATCCGCTAAAGCCCGGCGATGCCTTCGTCACATCAGGCTCCGGGGGGCTCTACTGGCCCGGCGTGGCGGTGGGCGTGGTCACCCGCGTGACCCGCGATGGCGCCATTGCCCGACCGCTGAGCGACCCGGGGATGACCGAATTCGTCGCGGTCCAGCCGCTGTGGCAGGAAGCCGAGCCCGCGCCTGTGGCCAGTGCCGCACCGGCCTCCGCCGCGAAGGCCAACTGATGCCGGGGCCATTCGCAGAGCCGCTGCAGGACCTGGCCCGCCCCAGGATCAACCGCGCGCCCTCCCAGGTGCTGGCCCTCGCCCTCCCCTGGCTGCTGGTCATGCTCGGCAGCCTCAGCCCGACCTGGCCAATCATCGCCTCGGCCCCGGTCCTGCCGCCGCTGGGCTTCCTGTTCCTGCTGGCCTGGCTGCACCTTCGGCCCGGCCTGTTCCCGGTCTGGGCGGGACTGCCGCTGGGCCTGATCGATGACCTGTTCAGCGGCCAACCCATGGGTTCGGGGATCCTGCTGTGGTCGCTGGCGACGATCGGCATGGATTACCTCGAAAACCGCTTCCCGTGGCGCGGGTTCATCACCAACTGGCTGGTCGCCTCGGCGGTGATCATCGGCTATCTGGTGATTGCGGCCCAATTTGCCGGCGCGGCAACCAATGGCATGCTGCTGATCGCCATGCTGCCACAACTGGCCATGGCCGTGCTGGCCTATCCCATCGCGGCGCAACTGGTGGGCCTGGTTGACCGGCTGCGCCTGATCCCGGTGCGGGAGGTGGGATGATTTCGGGCAAGATCCCGCATGTCAGTTCGGGAACGCTCCAGAACAGCTTCGACCGGCGCACGCTGGTCGTCGCCGGGTTGCAGGCCGGGGTCGGCGTGCTGCTGGCCGCGCGGATGGCCTGGATCAGCCTGGCCCAGAACGAGAAGTACACGCTCGCTTCCGAAAGCAACCGCGTCAACCTGACGCTGATCCCACCGCGGCGCGGGGCGATCCTGGATCGCAACGGCGCGCCGATCGCCTCGAACCGGGCCGACTTTCGCGTCGATCTGGTACCCGACCGGCTGACCGACCCCGACCGGACGCTGGCCGAACTGGGCCGCCTGCTGAAACTCAGCGACGTGCGGATCAAGGACCTGAAGGACAAACTCGAGAAGGCACCCGGCTTCCAGCCGGTCGAAGTGGCCGCCGGACTCGATTGGGAGAGCTTTTCCGCCATCAGCGTGCGCCTGCCCGATCTGCCGGGCGTGCTGGCCCAGCGCAGCTTCTCGCGGTGGTATCCCACCGGTCCGTCGGTGGGCCACCTGATCGGCTATGTCGGCGCGGCAAGCGCCAAGGATTACGAGAAGGAACGCAACCCGCTGCTGATCACGCCGGGGTTCAAGATCGGCAAGGATGGCCTCGAAAAGCGGTTCGAGCAGACCCTGCGCGGCATCCCCGGCGCTCGCCGCGTCGAAGTGACCGCCGGCGGCAAGATCGTGCGCGACCTTGAAACGCGCGAGGACGTCCAGGGCCAGCCGCTGCGGCTGACGATCAGCGCGCCCTTGCAGGACTATGCCGCGCGTCGGCTGGGGCCGGAATCGGGCGCGGTGGTGGTGATGGACTGCCTGACCGGCGATATCCTCGCGATGGCCTCGATGCCCAGCTATGATCCCAACAGCTTTTCCGACGGGATCGGCCGGATCGAGTGGAAGATGCTGTCCGACGACGATCACGTGCCGCTGCGCAACAAGGTCCTGCGCGGGCTCTATCCCCCGGGATCGACCGTCAAGCCGGGCGTGGCGATGTCATTCCTCGAAGCCGGGCTCGATCCCGACGCCACAGTCAACTGCGCCGGCGGACTGCGCGTTGGCAACCGGGTGTTCGGCTGCTGGAACCGGCGCGGCCACGGCGCGGTCAACATGGCCAAGGCGATCTACCAGAGCTGCGACGTCTATTTCTATCACTTCGCCCAGCAGATCGGGATGGACCCAATCGCCAACATGATGCGCCGGCTGGGCATGGGTCAGAAGTTCGACCTGCCGGTGGTCGCCCAATCCTATGGCACGGTGCCCGATCCGGCCTGGAAGCAGCGCAAGTATGACAAGCCCTGGGCCGTCTTCGATACGGTCAACGCCACCATCGGCCAGGGCTACATGCTGTCTAACCCGCTGCAACAGGCGGTCATGGCGGCGCGGATCGCCAGCGGACGGCTGCTGCAGCCGCGGCTGCTGCTCGACCAAAAGGCGCCCGAGGCACCGGGCATGGGCTTCAGCCAGGAACACCTCGATTACGTCCACAAGGCGATGAGCGACGTGGTCAACGGGCCGGGCACCGCCGGGCGGGCGCGCCTGCCGATCCCCGATGTGCTGCTGGCCGGCAAGACCGGCACCGCCCAGGTGGTTGGCCTGCACATCTCCGACGGCAAGAGCGGCCCCTGGAAGTACCGCGATCACGGGCACTTCATCTGCTACGCTCCGTTCGACAAGCCGCGCTATGCCTGTGCCGTGGTGGTGGAACACGGGGGCGGATCGGCCGCCGCCTATCCCATCGCCCGCGACGTGATGACCTATCTCTACGATCCGACCAAGGCGATGGACGCACTGTTGAGCATGGAACCCGGCTGGGGCGGAACGCCGCAGCAGCGGCTGGCAGCCAAGTACCGCGCCTATGAAACGCGCTATGGCACCAGCGCGCCGCGGCCGACCGAGGATGATCCGGTGGCCAGCGCCGATGCCCGCGCCGAAGCGGCCAGCGCCCGGCCGCAACCGGAACAGACCGAGGCGGCATCTCCCCGCCCCGAAGATCCGGTGCCGGCTGCCGCAGCTGCTCCAGCGGCGCCAGCCCCGATCGCCTCCCCTGCCGCCAGCGAGGCGCCGCGATGAGGGCGGGCGTGATCCCCGCCGCGATCGCCCGCCAGCCATGGGGGATCATCCTGCCGCTGTGCGTGCTGACCGGATTCGGCTCACTGGTGCTCTATTCGGCAGCCAGCGGCAGCTGGACCCCCTGGGCGATCCAGCACCTGGTCCGCTTCACGGTCTTCCTCATCATGGCCATGGTCATCGCCCGCCTGCCGCGCGAGCTGTTCAAGCTGGCGGCCTATCCGGGCTATGTCGGGCTGGTGTTCCTGCTGATGCTGGTGGACCTGATCGGCGCGGTCGGTGGCGGCAGCCAGCGCTGGCTCAACCTGGGCTTCATGCAGTTGCAGCCGTCCGAACTGATGAAACCGGCGATCGTCCTCGCCTTTGCGCGGTTTTATGACTCCCTGCCTCCGGCGATGACGCAAAGCTGGCGCTCGCTCATGCCGGCAGCGGGCCTGCTGGCGGTGCCGGCCGGGCTGGTCATGCTCCAGCCCGATCTGGGTACGGGCCTGGCCATCACCTTCGGCGCGGTCTCGGTGATGTTCCTCGCGGGATTGCCGCTGCGCTGGTTCCTGGGCGCGGGCGCCGCGACGGCGGCGATTGCCCCGGTGGCCTTTTTCACCCTGCTGCACGATTACCAGCGCAACCGCGTGCTGACCTTCCTTGATCCGGAAAGCGACCCGCTCGGTACCGGCTATCACATCTCGCAGTCCAAGATCGCGATCGGTTCGGGCGGCTTCTTCGGCAAGGGCTTCGGCCAGGGCTCGCAAAGCCATCTGGAATACCTCCCCGAAGCCCACACCGACTTCGTCTTTGCCACCATGGCCGAGGAATGGGGGCTGGTCGGCATGCTGTTCGTGCTGTTCGTGTTCATGCTGGTCCTGCGCTGGGGATGGCGCGTGGCCCAGAATGCGCCGGACCGCTTCTCGCGCCTGCTGGCGGCGGGCATGACCTGTACGGTGTTCTTCTATGTCGCGATCAACCTGCTGATGGTCGTCGGGCTGGCTCCGGTTGTCGGCATCCCGCTGCCCTTCATGAGCCACGGCGGCTCCTCGATGATGACCAACATGATCTGCCTGGGCACGATCATGGCCGTCGATCGCTGGAGCAAGCGCGGTAGCGGGCTGGCTGGATGAAAAAAGGCTGCAAGAACCCCTTTTCTCCGGCGCAAAGGTCGCTATAGGGGGCGCTCCCGACGATTCGGGACCTCGCGGAGTACCGCCCGTGTGGACGCATAGCTCAGTTGGTAGAGCAGCTGACTCTTAATCAGCGGGTCCTAGGTTCGAGCCCTAGTGCGTCCACCACCTTTTCAAATACTTAGCGGCACACACGCCCACTCCGGCGCAAGCCAAGGTAACAGGCTAGGTAACGTCTGCTAGTTTCCGGTGATATCTGGCAAAGTCTGGCTGTCAGCCGACAGGCCAGCCCTCAACCTCGCGCTGGGCGATCCGGCGCAAGTCGCGTTCGATCGCGTCAAGCACGACCAGGCCCGGCGCGATTTCCATGTGGATGATGCTATCCGCCCCGCCTTCGCGCACGGCTTCGAACTTCAGCGCCAGCGCCGTGGCGGTCGCAACCGGGGCGGCGAACATGGCATCGCGGGCATCCGTGGCCTGGTCCAGCATCGCCTCGGCAACCGGATCTTCATCGGGAAAGCCGGGATAGGCCTCGAATGCGTCCTCTTGCGCACGCCAGGTCGCGTGCAGCCGGTGGAACTCGGCATCGATCGCATGAATATGGGAAAGCCCGGCCGGGATATTGAACGGCAGCGCGCCGCCGCTATGGGAATTGGTAGCCATGTCGAACCTCGCTGTTCGGTTGTGGTCAGGGCCGGTTAGAGGTTGCCGCCTCTTTCCGGCCCGCTTTGAATCCCACAACCTGGCCGATCGGTCAACCGCCCTCAGGCAAGCCGCCGCGTCTGGCGATAGCTCATCCGGCGCTGCCCGATTTCCCCGCCTGCCGCCGCAATCGATGGAGCGGCCTGGCCGATGTTTTCCTGCACCCGTACGTCAAAGAACGGGCTAGGCACCACTTCAACCCGCATTCCGCTGCCCAGCTTGTGGTTCGGCGTCACCGCGCTGCCGCGCGGAAGGTGCAGCAGCTCCGGCCCGCGTTCCCCCACCAGCGCCAGTCCGCCGGGGTGAAAGGCCGTGCCCTTCGCATAGGCCGGAATGGGCTTGCCCAGGTTGGCCTGCACCTTTTTCCCGAACAGCCCGATCGATCCCAACTGCATCCCCAGCCCGATCAGCGAGCTGAGGATATCCAGAAAGCCGCCACCCCGGATCGCGCTGGCCAGCCCGTTCAGGGATGACAGCGTATCGTCGGCCATTTCCTTGAAGCTGCGCACCACGGTGACTTTCGCGGTTTCAGCCTTTTCGGCCAGGCCGTCGATTTCGTTGACGATCTTGTCAGCGATCCCGGAATCGAACCCGATCTCGTACATGCGGCGGCGCTGTTCATACACGTCGCCGCCCGCGCTGCCTGCCGCCAGGCCCTTCTGGAAATCGCTCTGAAACAGCGGCGCGCCCGCCAGGTTGCCCTTCGAAGTCGTCCGCCGGATCGACAGCAGGCCCCCGCCCACCACTTCGGTCCGCGTGCTGGAAAGGCCATTGCGCTGCTCGATGATATCGCGCGCCAGCCCCTTTGCCTGGTCGCGCTGCTCTGGCGTCAGATCCTTTCGGCCGTCCAGATAGTCACTGGCGCGCTTGACCTCGCCTGCCGCCTTGGACTGCGCATTGCGGAACTTCAGCCAGGCCCCTAGCGCCTGGATCGCCTGCTCGGCCAGTTTGGCCAGGGCTTCGGCCAGCAGGCCAATCTCCTTCGCATTCTCGCCCACCACCGCCGCGATCCGGGCGTTGAGCGCCTGTTTCAGCTTGTCGATCTTGTCGGCCGTTTCATCGGCATTGGCGATTTGCTCATCGCTGAGGACGATGCCCAGCTGCCGCGCTTCTTCACGCAAGCGCTTGATACCCTGTGCCCCTTCGGCCATCAGCGGGGCCATCTCTTGCCCCGCTCGGCCAAAAATCGCGACCTGGTGGGCGGCCTGGCGCGCTGGCTCCTCGACCTTTTCCAACGCCCCGGCCACCTCGACGAAAACAGTCCCGGCCGATTTGAGCTTGCCGTCCGCGTCGCGAATGTTGATTCCCAATTCGCGAAACGATTTCGCGCCCGCCCCGGTGCCGCGCGCCGCTTCGCCAATTGTCCGCGTCAACTTTTGCAGCCCCTTGTCCATGGCTTGTTGATCGACCCCCGCCTGGCTGGCGGCATAGCGGAACTCTTGCATCTCCCGGGCGGAAACGCCCAGCTTCTTGGCAGTCTCGCCCAGCGAGCTGGCCAGCGCCAGGCCATCGCTGGCCATCTGCACCAGGCCGGAAACCAGCCCGGATGCCGCCAGCACCGCACCCGCGGCTGCCAGCTGCTTGCCCAGGCCGCCAACACTGGCCCCCGCCGAACGCAGCCCTTGCGTAAACCGCGCCGTTTCCAGCGTCAGGTCGACATTGAGTGATCCAGCCTTTGCGCTCATCTTGCTATCTCCGCTTTGCTGCCATCGCGCGCCGCTTCGCTGCGCGCTCTGCCGTCCGTTCGATTTCGGCTCCAAGGTCGCGCTGGATTGTCACCAACACCGCGTCCTTCGTTTCTTCCCAGGCCGGGCGCAGAAATGGGGTGGCACGGCGCGCGAAGGTGCCGAATTCGCGGGGCACCGCATTGCGCGCGGTTGTGCCGACATAGACGCGCACTCCGTTTTTCGGCTCTGCCCGTTCCTTGCGCTTGGCGCTGCGCCCCAGCTGCGTCGAAACAACTATGGAATCGCGGGTAAATCCGCTGTCCACCGGCACCAGCTGGCGGGCGCGATCGCGCACCGGCTCGAGAGCCTTTTTCGCAAAGCGGGTCAGCAAGGTGCGCTCGGTGCTTTTGCCCAGCTGGGCCAGCATCGCCTCAAATTCCTTGAAGCCACTCAGCTTGATCCCACCCACGCGCCCGCACTCCTATCTGGAAAGGTTGCCCCGGCAGCAAGGTGACAGCTGCCGGGGCACGGCCAGGGCGATTACGCCCCGGCCGGGGTTCAGGCGGGCTTGATGCCCTTCAGGCGGGTGAAGGCCGATGCCCACGACAGCTGAATGTCAGCGCGCATATGCAGCAGCATGGCAATCTGCCCGTGGCCCGCGAAGACCTCCGACAGCAGGCGGATGCCGATATCCTCGCGCATCCCGATCAGCAGGTGGCGATAATCGCCATAGACCACCGAACTGCAATTCGTGGCGGTGCCCTGCGTCTCATTGATCGGGGCGGCCGTGGTCTTCAGGCGCGGCACATCCGCGCTCATGCGCGGTTCGACCAGCGGGTTGCCGTTTCCGTCCACCAGCTTGGCCAGGGCCAGGCCGGTGCGCGGGTGCATGATCCCGGCCGTAACGCGCTCGACGTTATCCAGCTCCAGCTCGTAGATCGCATCCAGCAGGGGATTGTAGCCGGTCAGGGCCGCGCCGTTGGTGCCCATCGAAACTTCATTGATGCCGGCCGTATTGATAACCCCGGTCGGGCTATCGTTGGTGCCGTCACCATAGATCGCGGCGCGGTCCAGCTCGAGCGCGGCGGCGGCCACCAGCGCCTGTTCGATCATCGCACCGGCGTTGACCGTATCGGCAAACAGCTCGCGCGACACCTTCACAATGCAGCTGAGCGACTTGGCTTCGAACTGCACCCGGCCAAAGGTCGGATCGCTCTCGGCCACCGCGCCATTTTCAGCGCGCCAGGCCACGGCCGGATCGCCGGTCAGCTTGGCGATAGCCAGGGTGGAACTACTCATCGGGACAGTGCGGGCACCCGCCTGGTTGACCACCGATCGGGCGCGCATCCGGTCGATGAACTGGCGGGACAGCTCAGCCGGGACGGTATAGCCACCAGCGGAATCGACGCCCGTGCTCATCGCCCGGCGCTCGAAGTCAGTGCGAGCGCCCGTCACCATGGCCCGCAGCGCGTCGCCCAGGGCGATGCCTTCGCCGCTCGTTTCCGCGAAGCGATCAGCGCGGCCCAGCACCCGCACCGCGCTGCCGCGTTCGTCAACCCAGCCAGAGCGATCAGCCAGGTCGAAGCTCGATCCGCCTTCATCCGTGGCCGAAACGACAATCTGGCCACCAGGGCGGCGGGCTTCGCGCGCTTCGCGGGTGGCATCGGGGGAACCGGCGCGCAGCTCCTCTTCATCGATGTCCAGGTTGACCTGATCGATCGCGCGCATTGCCGCATCGTGGCGGGCTTCCAGGTCGCGAAACTCGGCGGCGGCCGGGTCGGCAGCTTCAATCTGCGCGAAAATCGCGCGGGCTTCGTCATGCAGCGAAAGGCGCTTGCGCTGCAGCTCGATCAACTTTTGGGTTTTCATGCTTGTCGCTCCGAGGGGCGACAACGCGATGCCGCCCAATGTTTGGGTTAGCATCGCGCTTTTGCAGCGCGCTCCGATCACAGCTCGGGGTGGCTGGCACCTTTCTCAGTGCAAGATCGGCTTAGCACCTGATCGAATCCGCTTCAATTGCGTGAAGCGGGTTTTTCCTCATCGAATGCTTGGCGCTCGCAAATATCGGCCAGGTCGCGCAGGCGCTCGACCACGGCAAAGACGCTGCCCAGGCTTTGGCCCAGCACCTCGATCAGCGCATTGCTGGCCATCGTCACAGTTTCATCGCGATCGGCACCACGGGCCTGGCTCCACAACAGCGTGGCAATCGCCAGGCTCCGACTGTGCAGGTTCAATTCGTCTTGTGTCATCATACCTTCCTTGCCTTGCTCATCGCCTGGTGCATCCGCGCCTTGCGCGCCGCGATCCGGCCCGCTGCCATGCTGGCGTTGCGCGCCGCCGCTTCCTTGTCCCCGCGATCACGCCGCCTCCGGCGCGCTGCCGCTTGTGATTTTGATCGCAGCTCGGCCGGATAATTCAGCAGCAGGGTCGGAATGCTGATCCCCAGCGCCTGCGCGATCGCGCCCTGGTTCAACCCATCGGCGCGCAGCTGGCACACCAGGGCGCGGTTCGCTCCGTCGGGATATGCCTCGGCCGCCCCTTGCCGCGCGGCAAAGCGACCGGATCCCCGAACAGGTCGCAGCCGTGGAAGTAATTACCCGCCACGGCCACGCCCCCGCGCTGATCGGAAACCAGCCAGGCACACCCCGCCAGCGCCCCGCAGGGCGGCCACAGAGCGCGAAGCCAAGCCCGCACCCCGCCGCAAAGGGTCGCGCCGCAATCGCGCGCCACAGGCCCGCACAGCGCCCCGCCCCCGGCCCTGCCCGCTGCAAAATCCACCCCAGCGGGAAAAAAGTCTCTGAATGAGAGGGCAGGCGGTCAGGGGCGGTGCAGCCTGGCAGACTTTCGACCACCCCCCGGCCTTTCGCGCATCCGGACGGCGCATCAGTCTACCCACCCTTCCGGATCGAACTCCACCGGCTCAGGTGTTGCGGCTGTTGCGCTTGTTGCGCCTTCTACTGGCGTCTCAGGAACGTATCGCTGCCAAGCGTCGTGCAGGTCGCAGCGGCGGTATCCCTTAGGTGTCTGACTACCAATACGTATTGTTGTTGATTTAATGTCATAATCGCCAAGCATCCGCGAAAGCGTCCGCGCATCGATTGGCTTGCCCTTCAGGTCGCCCCACGGCGCTTCGTCCAGCGTCCGCAGCCCCTCAAGCAACAGCTCGGTTGGCAACTGATCGTCATTGCCGAACACCTTGCGAATATCCGACAGCAGCCGCACACCAAGGCTAGGTGGCTTCCGCTTAGCATCCGCAACAAGCGCAACAGCCGCAACACGCGCCCTCGCTGGCCAGTCACCACCGGCCAGATCGGCGATAGCAATCAGCGGCTCCCAAACGTCCGCATCCCGATCCCTGATTTCGGGTGGCATATCGGGATAGCAGCCAGCCAGGGTGGCCTCGTTGTGCTCGGCCCACGCTGCACAGGCATCGCGCAGTTTGAAGCCTTCAGCCTCATGCAGCCGCCGCCGGAATGATTCGACCTGCTCGCCCGGCCCGCGCCGCCGCATCCGGATCATGATCGATCGGGACTGGACCGTATCAGGCACAAAGCCCAGCCCGGCCATGGCTACCGCGCAGAATGCCTCAACCTCTTCAGTCTCGACCGTCTTGCCGCGCATCACGCAACGGCCAGCGGTCGCCCCGCGCCGATGACCCGCGTTCAGAAACCCCCGGATTTCCTCATTGTCCTTCGCCTTCGGCCCGAACACCGTATCGATTTCGTCAAACAGGATGGTCGGCCGCCCAGCTTCATCCTCAACCTTGCGAAACAGGTAGCTAGGCGTGACGTTCACCGCCTCGATCGGGTTTGGAGTAAGGATCGCCAGCAGCTCTAGGACGCGGGTCTTGCCGCTGCCCGGCTCAGGCGAACAGACCAGCAGGCGCGGCGTTGCCTCGAATGCCTCGACTGCATGGGCATGGACTGCCCACAGGGTCAAAGCCGTGTAGGCATCCTGCGTTGGCAGGATCGCAAAGCGGCGAATGAAGGCATCCACCAGCCCCAGCAATACAGCGCCTTGTTGCCAGTCGATCGGCGTAATGTCGATCACCTGATCCGCCGCACTCTTGCCTTTGGCTTTGGCAACCGGCTTGGCCAGAATGTTGCGGGTGCCACCCTCGCCGCTCATCCCGAAGGCTCGCAGGTCCAGACGTTCACGCGGCCTACGGTCCATTCGCCATCGCCGCGCCCCGCCTCGATCCCCCCGCGCGGCTCAATCTGGCGCGCCCTGGCAAAAGCCAGGTCGATTGCCTCTTGCCGCTCGTTGCACACGATCGGCGGATAGCGCGGGTCGATCATCCGGCCACCGATGAATACGGCCACCACCCAGCGCCCGGCAAAGCGCGTGCTCTTGATCGCCTGGACCGATCGCTTGCCCACGATATTCCACCCGCGATCGGTGATTTCGGTCGGCAGCGCCGTGTCGCCAGACTTGACGCACAAAAGGCAGGATTTGCCGCGCAGCATCGCCCGGCAATGCTCCAGCGGATCGCTGGCCAGCCCGGCGCATCCGTTCGGAAAGCCGATCACTTCGCCGCACTGGCGGCCCGGTTTGCGCTCGATCGCCACAGCGCTATTCCGCCGCCGCGATTTGCTCTTGCTGCCAAGCTGCGATCGCCGATTCCGGCCAGACGTTGATCCGGCCCGAACACAGCTTCAGCGGCTTCGGGAACTGCCCGGCCTTGATCAGCTCATAGAGGGTTGCGCGGGAAAGCTGCGTGATTTCCAGAACAGTCGCCTGGCGCAGGAACCGAACCACTTGGCCCGGCGTGTCTCGATCGTTCATTGGATAGCCCTTCGTTGTCCGACAGGGCTTGAACAGATACGGGCAATTCCGGTTGGCGCAGCAATATTGCGCCCTAATCAGAATGGCTATTCGTTAGGGTATTCTTCCTCGATCGTCTGGACGCAGCAACCAGCGGAAAGCTTTTCTTGGCCAGCCTCCACCTTCTTCCACCATGTCCATGCCGCCTCAACAGTTGGCCGCTTTATATCGAAATAGCTAGCTGCTTCAGCAATGATGCTGTCATGCTGGCCCCTGTCTGCGCGTGCTTTTCGTCGTTCCACGAAAAGAGCGATGCGGATCTTCTTTTCCTCTGCTCTGATCCGAACAAGCCACCCCTTATGACCTTTTCCTTGGCCGCGGATCTCAATCCTGAAACCGGCGAAATTGCCATCGATAGTGTCGGCAATTTGCGTTGCGAGCTCCAGATCAATCGCGTGACCAGATCGGATGAAGTCGCGCAGCCCAGTAAGGTCACCGTTTAGAAGGCCAGAAAAAGCTCGCCAATGAGCTTCCTGGAAGTCTGATCCGTTGGCGTTCATGAGATTCCACCTTTCGTGAGCGCCAGCACATGATCCGCCCAGGCTTCAAGAGCGGCCCGCTTTTCGGCCTTCCAATCGTGCCGCTGATAGACACCGGCCACCCCGCCCCGTGCCCCGCTCACATGGTTCAGCACGGCCTCGGTCACTTCGAACCGCGTCCCCAGGCGCTGCAAGCCGGTCGCCACAGTGCGGCGGATATCGTGCAGGCTCCAATGCGGCACAGGGGCCTTGCCCAGCTCATCCTGCACCAGGGCGCGCAGCCGCGCCGTTGCCTTCGAATAGCCGCTCGGCCCCGCCTCGGCCTGGCGGGCAACCGTTCGCGTCGGAAACAGCTTTGGACTGCCCTCGATGATCGGTTGCGCCTTCAGCACGTCCACGGCCGGCCGCGACAGCGGCACGATATGCGCCATGCCGTTCTTCGCCCGCTCTGGCGGGATGGTCCATTCGGCCGCGTCCAGGTCGAACTCGGCCAGATCAGCGGCGAATACTTCTTCGCGCCGCGCGCCGGTCAGGATGATCAGCAGCACCCCCGGCCCCCATGGCCGGGGCAATCGCTCTGCCACCCGCCACAGCGCCGCCAGCTCGGCATCGCTCAGCACCCGATCGCGCGGCTTGCCCTTGGGCGGCCGCCCCGCATCGCGGCACGGATTGGCGGGCAACCGATCAAGCCGGGGCATCGCCCAGGCATAGAACGCGCTCAGCTGAGCGTGAACCGATCGGGCCATGGCCGGGGCGCGCTCGGCAATGCCATCGATCAGGCGGGTGATTTCCCCCCTCGTCACCGTGTCGGCCAGGCGATCGCCCAGCTCTGGCAGCACATAGCCATTCAGGATTCGCTCGGCCTCGGCCACCGTCCGTAAGTGCGCCTTGGTTGCCAGGTATTGCGGCACCATGGCCCGGATTGTCAGCGCGGCATCCCCGCGCGCCTTCGGTGCTGGCGGGGCCTTGCCCACTTCCAGGTCACTGATCAGCGATCGCGCCTTGCGCCGCGCCTCGGCCACCCCAAAGCGCGGGCCGAATCGGCCCAGCGTGATATTCTTGATCCGCCCGGCAAACCGCTTGCGAAGGATGAACGTCACCGCCCCACTGGTCCCGATCCGGGCGCGCAGGCCGGGCACATCGCTATCAGGATATTCGACCTGCCCCGCCGCCGGTGCACTCAGCCCCTTCAGCTTGGCATCGGTCAACTTGGTGGCCATCCGGCAATTCCCTCTCAGCGGGTCCTAGACGCTGATACCTTAGGTAACACTTGGCCGCAATCCGATAGCGTCTAGCCATATCCGGCAAAGTATCTTTTCCCCCGATTTCAGACGCTTTTGGATATCGCCAGAACGTGCTTGCCATCCCTCTTAATCAGCGGGTCCTAGGTTCGAGCCCTAGTGCGTCCACCACCCCCCCTCAAACGCGGATGTTTCGAACCGCAGCTTCGGCGCTCGCTCGGCCGTCAGGCGCCTATGGCGTCGAGCTCACCCACGATGATGCCGGTCAGTTCGTCAACGGTGTGCCGGGTCAGGTCCTTGTCGATCATCGCCACGATCCGCTTTCGCGTGGCGGGGGCCAGCGCGCGGCGAAAGGCGGCAAGCGAGCGCGGCGGCGCGACGACGACCACGTCCGGGCTCTCCCGGTCATCCAGCGCACCGACCAGTTCAGCCACCTCGGCCGCGAAACGGTCCTCGTTGCGCTGGTGTGGATCGCCGCGGCTGACGGTATCGCTGCCTGAACCGAAACGCGCACCGGTCATCCCGGGGCCATCGCTCAGGATCTCGCGGTTGGCTGGATTGCGGTGTGCTTCGTGCCCGACCACCGACAGGTTGGGACGGCGAAAATCCCCCACATTGCGCAGCACCAGCAGGCGCGCGCCATCAAGCAGGACAACATGGGCCCCATGCCGCAGAATCATTTCGCATCATCCCTTTCGACCGAGGTTGTCAGGTGAGGCGATGCTTATGAATGCCGGCCGGGGCGTGCCATCGGGTTTGTTACGGAGCGAGGCCGGTCAGGGCCGGCCGTCAGCCGCTTTCGGGCGATAACTGCGCCGCCAGGTCTGTTCCGATCCCAGGCCCGCCGCAAAGGCGATCCGCAAGGCTTCGGCAAAACTCGCAACGTCCAGCTTGGTCATCAGGTTGGCCCGATAGACTTCAACCGTGCGCGGACTGATTCCCAGATCGAAGGCAATGGTCTTGTTGGGATAGCCGCAGGCCAGCCCATCGAGCACCTCGCGCTCGCGCTCGGTCAGCTTTGCCAATTGCGTGCTTGCCCAATCGGTGCGGCGGTGCAGTTCCTCGCGATCGTTGAGCGAGGCGAAGGCCAGTTCGATCGAACCGAGCAGCCGTTCGCGGTCGAACGGTTTTTCAAGGAAGTCGATGGCGCCGGAGCGCATGGCCCTGACCGCGAGGGCGACATCGCCGTGACCGGTAAGCAGGATGACCGGCTGGGCGAAACCCTGTTCGGTCATCGCCTGTTGCACCGCCAGCCCGTCGAGCCCGGGCATGCGGATATCGAGCAGGACGCAGGCCTTGCCGTCGCGCTCGGCCTCCTTCAGGAACAGCTCGCCACTCGCCCACCGTTCGGTCCGGAACCCGGCATTGCGCAACAGGAAATCCAGCGACCGGCGCACCGAATCCTCGTCGTCCACGATATGGACCAGGCGCTTGTCGGAATCGTCAGCCATCGCCGTCCTCCGCAACGGGAACCGTGAAATGGAATGCTGCGCCGCCAGTTGGCACCGGTTCGTGCCACATCCGGCCGCCATTGGCTTCGATGATCGTCCGGCAGATCGCCAGGCCCAGGCCCATACCCTTGGTGCGCGTGCCGCTGAATGGTTCGAACAGGTGCTGCTGCAGTACCGGCGGCAAGCCGGGGCCATTGTCAAGCACGGTGAACTCGACGCCATCCGGATGCGCTTCGGCATAGATCTCGATGCGCCCGGTCCCTGCCAGGGCTTCGAAGGCATTGCGCACCAGGTTGATCAGGACCTGCTGAATCTGGATCCGGTCCGCGAAGATTGCCGGGCAATCTGGCGAGATATCCATGAGCAGGTTGACCGATCCGGCATCCGCCCCCGGCAAGGCCAGCGCCAGCGCCTCCTTGACCAGATCGGCGGTATCGGCGACACGCCGATCAAGATCGCTGCGGGCCAGAAAGGCGCGCAGGCGATGGATGATCTCGCCCGCGCGAAGCGCCTGTCGGCTCGATTCGGTCAGCGCCTCGCGCAGCAAGGCAACCGCTCCTTTCCCGTCGGCCGGATCGATTGAAGCAGCCGCTTGCAGGTAGTTCGTAATCGCGGTCAAGGGCTGGTTCAGTTCGTGCGCCAGCGCCGAGCCCATGGTCGCCAGTGCGGCACCCCGCGAAATCTGGGCCAGTTCGGCCTCGGTTTCGCGCAGTTGAGCAGCATCCGCCTCGCGCTGGGTCAGGTCACGAATGAACCCGGTAAAGACCGGCCGCCCATCGACCTCGAACTCGCCAACGTGCAACTCGTGGGCGAAAACCGAACCATCCTTGCGCTGGCCGAACACGCGCCGCGCCTTGCCAATGATATGGCGCGCTCCACCTGCGCGATAGCGCGCGAGATAGCCGTCGTGGCGGGCCCGGTCGGGTTCGGGCATCAGCATCGAGATGTTCTGGCCGATCACCTCGGCAGCCGGATAGCCGAACAGCCGCTCGGCGGCGGCGCTGAACGATTGGACAATGCCGTGATCGTCCATCGTTATCATCGCATCGGGCACGGTGTCGATCATCGAGCGCAGCCGCGCCTCGTTTTCCCGCAGCACCCGCTCCCGGTCGAGTTCCGCGGTGATGTCGCGCAGCACCCCGCAATAACCGACGAGCCGCCCAAACTGATCGCGGATCGGGGTGGCCGTGAGTTCGACCATCACTTGCGATCCGTCCTTGCGCCTGCGCCAGCCGCGATCGTGAAAGCTGCCCATTGCCCCGACATGCGCAAGGCGTTCACCGACACCTTGAGCGCTTTGCTGATCCGGCACCTGGATGATCTCAAGCGACTGGCCGATCGCTTCGCTGGCCGTCCAGCCAAACAACCGCTCGGCGCCAGAGCTCCACATGCTGATTGTCTGGTCCAGCCCGGCCATGATGATCGCATAGTCCGCCGCGCTGTCGATCAGCAGCTGCATCGCCAGGTTGGAAGTATGCTCGCGCTTCTCCAAGGCAACCTGTTCGGTCTTGCGGTTGGCGAATAACAAGGCTCCGCCAATCTCCCCGGCCTCGTCGCGCCAGGGCATCATCTTCCATTCGACCCAGTCGATCTTCCCGTCAGGCCATTGCATGATTTCGAGATCGTTCGACTCGGTCACACCACCCAGGACGCGGCGGTGCGTGGCCCGAACGTCCTCGGGCATGTTGGGAAAGACATCGTAATGCAGCTGGCCGACCACATCCCGGTCAGCTAGTCCGAACTCTTCCCGGAAACGACGGCTGCAGCCGAGATAGCGCATGTCGCGGTCGAAAATGGCGATGCCGGCCGGAACATTGTCCAGCATCAGCTCGCAAATCTGGCCACTGGCTGCGAAGCCTAGCAAGCCCCCCTCCCACTGGTACCGGCCACCGCCGGACCCGACCCGGCTGTACCCGCGCCGAGATTGCGACCGCGCGGCGCCGGTTGCAAGCCGCAAAAATCACTAGTTTCAGCGCTTGTTTGCAAGAAATTCGGTTCCGATCGCTGCCCCTGACGGCTCCTTGGCGGGGCAACCGCCCGGTCACCATCCGGTGTTTCCCGGATAGCGGCGAGTCGCCTGGCCGTGGGATCGCGTTACGCGGATTGACCTTATCGGGACGCCCCCTTGCCCCCATCGACATTCCCCGGAGAATCGGCGACCTTGCCGCCGGATCGCGCCCGCTGCCGCGTCACAGGCCGGGCGGCGGGACGGGAGGGGGCATGAGCGAGCGAGCTGCCATCTATCGCACCGCCGGGCTGACCAAGTCCTATGGCTCCGGCCCGACCGCGGTCCACGCGCTGCGCGGTGTTGACCTGACCGTCCACGCCGGCGAGTTGCTGGTGCTGCTGGGGCCGTCCGGTTCGGGCAAGTCGACCCTGCTCAACATCCTGGGCGGGCTGGATAGCGCGACCACCGGCCAGGCCTGGTTCGAGGATATCGAGATCACCGCGCTCGATGCCGAAGGGCTGACCGAGTACCGGCGGCGCTCGATCGGTTTCGTGTTCCAGTTCTACAACCTGATCGCCGCGCTGACCGCGCGCGAGAACGTGCAGCTGATCACCGACATCGCCGAAGACCCGATGACGCCCGAGGAGGCGCTGGCGCTGGTCGGGCTGGAGGGGCGGATGGATCACTTTCCGGCCCAGCTTTCCGGCGGCGAGCAGCAGCGGGTGGCGATCGCCCGCGCCATCGCCAAGCGCCCGCGGGTGCTGCTGTGCGACGAGCCGACCGGCGCGCTCGACAGCGAAACCGGGATCCGCGTGCTGACCGCGCTCGAGACCGTCAACCGCGAGGTCGGCACCACGGTGATGATCATCACCCACAACGCCGTGATCGCCGACATGGCAGACGAGGTGATCCACTTCGCCGACGGGGCGATCGCCTCGCACACCAGCAATCCCCGCCGCAAGCCGCCGGGCGAGCTGGCCTGGTGAACGCGCTGTCGCCCCTGACCCGCAAGTTGCTGCGCGACCTGTGGCGGCTGCGCGGACAGGCCCTGGCGATTGCCCTGGTGATGGCGGCGGGCGTGGGCATGGCGGTGATGTCCTATGGCATGATGCGCAGCCTCGATGCCGCCCGCAGCGCCTATTACGAGGGCTACAGCCTCGCCCAGGTGTGGGTGCCACTGCGCCGCGCGCCCGATAGCCTGGCCCGCGAACTGGCCGAAGTGCCTGGCGTTGCCGGAGTCGAGACGCGGCTGTCCGGGGCCGCCACGCTTGACCTGCCCGGGATTGCGGAGCCGGTCCTGGCGCGGCTGCACTCCCTACCCGTGGAGCTCAATCGTGTGCTGCTGCGATCGGGCCGGATGCCGCGCGCCGATCGCCCCAACGAGGTGATCGTCAGCGAAGCCTTCGCCAGGGCCGCACGGCTGGCACCGGGCGACCGGCTGCCGGCGCTGGTCTATGGCAAGCGGATCGAGCTGGTACTGGTGGGCACGGCGATCTCGCCCGAGCATGTCTATGCCGTGGCTCCGGGGCAGATCTTTCCCGACAATCGCCGCTTCGGGATCATCTGGATGGCGCGCGAGCCGCTGGCGGCCGCGCTCGACATGCGCGGCGGCTTCAACGAGGTGCTGTTGCGGCTGGCACCCGGCGCCTTCGAACAGGACGTGATCCGGCGGGCCGACCGCATCAGCGCCGCCTATGGCCCGGCCGGCGCCTATGGCCGCGATCTCGACGTCTCCAACCGGTTCCTGACCAACGAAATCGACCAGCTGCGAACCATGGTGCGGATCCTGCCGCCGATCTTCCTGCTGGTCTCGGCCTTCCTGCTGAACATTCTGCTGGCCCGGCTGATCGATACCGAGCGCGAGGTGATCGGCCTGCTCAAGGCCTTCGGCTATCGCAACGCTCCGATTGCCTGGCACTATGCGCAACTGGCGCTGCTGTTGTCGCTGGGCGGCGTGGCGCTGGGCTGGGCGCTCGGCCTGTGGCTGGGACGGGGGGTAACGGGCATCTACCTCGACTACTTCGCCTTTCCGGCGCTGACCTTTTCGGCCGGGCCGGACATCTACCTCGGTTCCGCCGCCATGGCGCTGGCCGCCGCGCTGGCCGGGGCGATCTCGGCCGTCTGGCGGGCGCAGCGGCTCACCCCGGCCGAAGCGATGCGCCCCCCGGCCCCGGCGCGCTATTCCAGCGGGCGCTGGTCGAGCCGGCTGGTGCGGCTGCTCCCCGACGAGCCGAGCCGGATGATCTTGCGCGGGTTCCTCCGCCGCCCCCTGCGCACCATCGCCAGCGTGCTGGGCCTGGCCATGGCGCTGGCGCTCTATGTCGCCTCGGCCAGCTCGACCGACAATGTCGAGCGGATGATCCAGCTGGTCTTCGAGCGCGGCCAGCGAGCGGACCTCGCCCTGTCCTTCACCGAGCCGCGCGATGGGCGGGTGCGGCGCGAGCTGGAGCTGCTGCCAGGCGTGCAGCGCGCCGAACCCTATCGCGCGGTTGGCGCCGAACTGGTCAACGGCCCGCACCGCGAGCGCGAGGCGGTGCTGGGTCTGCCGCGCGGCAGCGCGCTGATGCGGATCGTCGCGCTGGACGGCACGACGATCGAACTACCGCCGAGCGGCGCGCTGATTTCCAGCCAGCTCGCCCGCAAGTTGGACCTGGCGGCGGGCGACCGGCTTGAGGTGCAGGTAACCGAGGGCCAGCGCCAGCGCTTCACCCTGTCGATCACCGCCGTGGTCGACGTGCCTCTGGGTGCCTCGCTGGTGATCGAACGCGGCGCACTCAATCGCCTGCTGCGCGAGGGCGACGTAGCCAGCGGGGCCTACCTGATGACCGATCCGCAGCAAGCCCCCGTCTTGTTCGCCCGGCTCAAGCAGACGCCGCAGGTCGCTTCGGTCAGCGTGGCCGCCAATGCCGTGCGCGGCATCCGCGAGACGATTGCCGAGAGCATGGGCATCGTCACCCTGTTCAACACGCTGTTCGCCATGCTGATCGTCGTCGGCGTGACCTATACCGGCGCGCGGATCAGCCTGTCGGAACGGGCACGGGACCTGGCCTCGATGCGGGTGCTGGGCTTCCGCAAGGGCGAGGCCGGGTTCGTGCTGGTGGGCGAGCAGGCCCTGCTCGCCCTGGCCGCCCTGCCGTTGGGGCTGCTGCTGGGAATGGCGCTGTCGCGCTATATCGCCAGCAGCTTTTCATCGGATATGTTCATGATCCCCGCCGCCATCAGCGCGCGCACCCTGGCCGAGGGCGTGCTGGTGGTGGCGGTGGCAGCGGCGGCCACCGCCGTGCTGGTGCGGCGCAGCGCTGACCGGCTCGACCTGGTTCGCGCGCTCAAGACGCGGGAGTGACCATGACCAAGGCCCTGTTTTCCGGACCCCGCCTGCTGATCGCGCTGATCGCCATCGCCCTGGCCCTGGCTGCATGGTTCATGCTGCGCAAGCCCGCGCTGGAAGTCGAGACCGCGCTGGTCCATCGCGGGCCGATGGCGGTAACGGTGGATGATCTGGGCGAAACCCGGGTCAGCGATCTGTTCACCGTCTATGCCCCGGTCACCGGGGAACTGCTGCGACTGCCGCACAAGCCCGGCACGGCCGTCGCGGCGAGCGAGGTGGTAGCGCTGATCCAGCCGATCCAGCCCGCCCCGGTCGATCGCCGCGCCTATGCCGAAACGCTGGACCGGATCGAGGCCCTGCGCGCCGATCTCGCCGCCGCCCGCGCCGGGGTGCAGGAGGCGCAGGTCACCGAGCAACTGGCCCGCACCACGCTGCAACGGATCGAGGCGCTGCAGGCGCGCGGCTTTGTCTCGCGCGCGCAATACGATGCCGCCCGCAGCGAGCGCGACCGCGCCCGCGCCGCCACCCGCGCTGCCACCCAGGCCGCTGACGCCGCGCTGCATGCCCTGCGCGCGGCCGAAACGGGCCTGCGCACCGGCAGCGGCGCGCCCCCGGCCGGCCAGGCAATCGAAGTACGCGCGCCAAGTGCCGGCGTGGTGCTGAGCCAGCTCCACGAAAGCGGCGGCCCGGTTGCCGCCAGTACGCCGCTGCTGGAACTGGGCGATCCCGCCCGGCTCGAGGTCATGGCCGAAATGCTCAGCGCCGATGCGGTCAAGGTGGCGCCCGGCGCGGCGGCCGAAATCACCGCCTGGGGCGGCGAGCAGCCGCTGCCCGGCAAGGTCCGGCTGGTCGAGCCGCTGGGCTTTCGCAAGATTTCGGCCCTGGGGGTCGAAGAACAGCGGGTGCGGGTGCTGATCGACCTGATCGGACCGCGCGAGCGCTGGCAGCGACTCGGCCACGGCTATCGCGTCGGCGTGAAGATCGCGCGGTGGAGCGGCGCGGACGTGCTGCAGGTGCCGATCGGTGCCCTGTTCCGCGATGGGGCAGGCTGGGCCGCCTTCACCATCGGCAGTGACGGCCGCGCCCGCCGCATCGCCGTCACGGTCGGACAGATGAACGATGAAACCGCGCAAGTCCTTGGCGGACTGCGCGAAGGCGAGGCCGTAATCGTCCATCCGGGCGGAAAGGTCCGCGACGGGGTGCGGGTCAACTCGGCCGATTGATCGCTCCTGGTGACAAACTTTGCGCGCGGCAGGATTGACGCAAGCCCCGCCGCTGCGCATGCTGCATTGCAAAGAGAAACCGAATTCGACGCAGGAGGGGATGGAATGCGGCGCAAGGTGATGCTGGCGGCGGTGCTGCTAGGAACAAGCGCGCTGGTCGGCGGATGCGACCAGGTCAAGCGCGCTGTGGGTGGCGGCGATGTTACGGTCAAGGAAACCGAGTTTCCGGAAAAGGTGCTGTGGGGCGATACCCACCTGCATACCTCCAATTCGGTCGATGCCTTCGGATTTGGCGTGCGCCTTGGCCCGGAAGAGGCACTGCGCTTTGCCCGGGGCGAGGAAATCACTTCGACCACCGGGATCAAGGCCAAGCTGCCCCGGCCGCTCGATTTCCTGGTCATCACCGATCACGCCGAAGGGCTCGGCGCGACCAAGGCGCTCTATGATGCGCCGCGCATGCTGGTGACCGATCCGACCATGCGGCGCTGGTACGACATGATGCACGAAGGGCCGGAAGGTTCGCAGCGCGCCATGGCCGAAATCCTGGATGCGCGCGGGCGCAATGCCCTGCCCGAGGCCATGCTGAACCAGGCCGATGCGGCGGAGCGGACCAAGTCGGTCTGGAATGACAGCATCGATACGGTCGAGGATTACAACGAACCGGGCAAGTTTACCGCCTTCTTCGGGTTCGAATACACCCTGATGCAGGGCGGCAACAACCTGCACCGCAACATCATCTTCCGCGATGGCCCGGACAAGGTCCGCACCGTCACCCCGATCGACCCGACCTACAAGGCCACCCCGGACGAGATCTGGAACTACATGGAGGCCTATGAAAAGGCCACGGGCGGACGGGTGCTGGCGATCCCGCACAATTCCAACCTGTCGAACGGCCTGATGTTCGAACTGACCCAGCCCGGCGGCGGGCCGATGACGGCCGCTTATGCCAAGCGCCGCGCGCGGCTGGAGCCGGTGGTGGAAATCACCCAGATCAAGGGCGACAGCGAGGCCCATCCCTTCCTTTCGCCCAACGATGAATTCGCCGGGTTTGGCGTGGCCGGCTGGGAGATGAGCAACCTGCTGGGCAACCAGCCCAAGACGCCGAACATGTATGCGGGCGAATATGTCCGCGAAGCGCTCAAGCGCGGTCTGCTGCTGGAATCGCAGATGGGGGTGAACCCCTACAAGTTCGGCCTGATCGGATCGACCGACAGCCACACCGCCCTGTCCACGGCTGACGAAAACCAGTTCTTCGGCAAGCACAGCGGCAACGAGCCCAATCCGGCGCGCGTGATGCAGGGCCAGAACCTGGGCACCCGGCAGGGCCGCTTCGGCTGGCATTACCTGGCCAGCGGCTATGCCGCGGTCTGGGCCAAGGCCAATACCCGCGCCGCGATCTTCGACGCCATGGAGCGGCGCGAGGTCTATGCCAGCACCGGACCACGCATGACCGTGCGGTTCTTCGGCGGCTGGGATTTCAAGGCCGATGACCTGAAGGGTGACTGGGTCCGCGCCGGATACCAGCGTGGCGTGCCGATGGGCGGCGAACTGAAGCCCGGCGCCAAGGGCGCGCCCAGCTTCATCGTCTCGGCGCTCAAGGATCCGATCGGCGCCAACCTTGACCGCGTCCAGGTCGTGAAGGGCTGGGTCGACAAGAACGGCAAGGCCCAGGAAAAGGTCTTCGACGTGGTCTGGAGCAATGCGGCGAAGCGCAGGCCGGTGGGGGGCAAGGTCCCGGCCGTGGGCGATACGGTTGATGTCGCCACGGCAACCTACAAGAACAGCATCGGCGCGGCCATGCTGAGCACGGTCTGGACCGATCCGGAGTTCGATCCCTCGGTTCGCGCCTTCTATTACCTGCGCGTGCTGGAAATTCCCGACGCCCAGCTGGCCAGCCTATGACGCGGTCCGCTTCAAGCTGAAGCTGCCGCCCGAAGTGCGGGTAAAGCAGCAGGAGCGCGCCTATACCTCACCGATCTGGTATTCGCCGACCAAGGCCTAGGGAGACCTGATGACATCCTGGCGCGATCGCGCGGTTGGCTTGCTGCGCGAACCTCTGGTGCATTTCCTTGCGGCAGGGGCCCTGGTCTTTGTCGTTCTGTCGGGGCGACCGCCCGATGCCGGTGAACGGCGCATCGTGGTGGACGAGGAAGTCGTCGCCGGGATCGTCAACCGCTATGTCCAGGCGTTCCGCCGACCACCGACCCCGGCCGAGCTGGACGGCCTGATCACCGACCATGTCCGGACCGAGGTCTATTACCGCGAGGCGCTGCGCCTGGGCCTGGACCAGGACGATGACGTGGTCCGCAAGCGGATGCGCAACAAGATGCTGGCCATTGCCGGGGCCGAGGCGGAAGCCGCCCAGCCCAGCGATGCAGACCTGCAGGCGCTGCTGGACAAGGACCCGGCCCGTTACGCCGAGCCGCCGCGCTACACGCTGGAACAGCGCTATGTCGGCGATGACACTGCCGCCAATCGCGCCCGGGCCGCCATCGATCTGGCCGCTTTGCAAGCCGGCCGTGATCCGGGCATTGCGCAGGCACCGCTGCCAATCCCGGTGCGGTTCACCAATGCCCCGGCCTTTGATCTGGCCACCCAGTTCGGCGACGAGTTCGCCGCCGCCCTCGCCAAGGCACCGGTCGGGCAATGGTCTGGCCCGGTGCCCTCCGGCTTCGGTCTGCACGTGATCAAGGTGGAACAGCGCGCCCAGCCCCCGCAGCCGCGCCTCGCGGACATTCGCCAGCGTCTGGAAAACGACTGGCGCGACGCGGCCGTGCGCAAGGCCGAGGACGCGCACCTCAAGGAACTGCTCGCGGGCTATGATGTGGTGATCAAGCGGCCGAAATGATCGCGCTGGTCCGCCTTGTCCTGGCGCTGGTGCTGCTGGCCTTCGCCCTGCCGACGCGGGCCGACGAGCTGCGGCCGGGGTATCTTGAACTGACCCAGCAAGACCGAGGCCGAGTGGAAGCTGGTGTGGAAGGCCCCGATCCTCGGCGGCCTGGCCACCCGGGCGACGCCCTTGCTGCCCGATTTCTGCAAGCTGGCTCTTGATACGCCGCGCCTGTCCGGTCCGGCGGTGGTGGCAACCGGGCGGGTCACCTGCACCCGCCCGATCGATGGCGCGACGGTTGGGCTGGCGGGGATGGAGCCGGGCTCGACCGACGCCCTGCTGCGCGTGGCACCGCTCGGCCGCCCGGTCCAGACCGAGCGCCTTACCCCCGGCAGCAGCTCTTTCACGATCAGCGCGGTGCCCGATCGCTGGCAGGTGGCGCGAACCTATTTCGTGATCGGGGTTGAGCACATTGTCGCCGGTTTCGATCACCTGCTGTTCGTGGTGGCGCTGGTCCTGCTGCTGCAACGCGGCTGGTCGGTGGTAGCCGCCGCCTCGGCCTTTACCATCGCGCACTCGATTACCCTGGCGGGCACGACGGTGGGCCTGTTCGGCCTGCCCCAGGCCCCGGTGGAGGCCACCATTGCCCTCTCGATCGTGTTCCTGGCCGTCGAGATCGTGAAAGCGCGGACCGGCGAACCGCGCCTTTCCGAACGATTGCCCTGGCTGGTCGCCTTCCTGTTCGGCCTGCTGCACGGCTTCGGCTTCGCCGGAGCCCTGCGTGAAATTGGCCTGCCCGAGACCGACGTGCCGATGGCCCTCTTGACCTTCAACCTGGGGGTCGAGGCCGGGCAATTGCTGATCATCGCGGTGGCAGTGGCGTTTATCGAGTTGTTGCGCCGCTTCGCTCCGCGCGCGCTGCGCCCGGCCGTGCTGGCCAGCACCTATGCCATCGGCACCGTGGCCAGCTTCTGGTTCATCGAACGGGTCTGGGCGTGAGCGCCCCGGCACGTCTCGCCGGGATCGATGCGCTGCGAGGGATCGCCGCGCTGCTGGTCGTCGGGCTGCACACCAATGCCGTGTTCGGCGGCTTAGGCCAGTTCTCGAAGGGTTATCTCGGCGTCGATTTCTTCCTGGTCCTCTCCGGCTACCTGATGGCCCGGATCACCGAGCCGAGAATTGCCGCCGGGCTGACCGCGCAACGCTTCATCGTGGCACGATACAAGCGGTTCTGGGGCATGGTCGCGCTGGGCTCGCTGATCGGCATCCCCTATCTCTGGATCCGCGCCGGAGGGGAATGGTGGCCGTTCCTGCCCGCGCTGATCGCCAACCTCGCGCTGTTGCCCTGGCCGGTGGCCAACCTGCTGTTCGCGGTGAACATCCCGGCCTGGACGATCTTTGCCGAACTGGTGGCCAATGGCGCGCACGTATCTGCGCTGCGTCGCCTCTCGACCGTGGGATTGCCCTGCTGACCGCGTGCTGGGCGGGCTGACGGTGTGGGTGGCCATCAGCTGGGGCAGCCTCGACGTCGGGGCACGGCCCGGCCATGTCTGGGCTGCGATCCCGCGCGTGTTCTTCGCCTATTGCCTGGGGATCGCGCTGTGGCGCTGGCGCGGCGAGCGCGTGCTCGCGCCGCTGCCCGCGCCGCTGGTGCTGCTGGCCCTGCCGCTGGCCATCATCGGCAGCTGGTGGAGCGGCTGGCGGGCCTGGCATTTCGACATCGCCTTCGTCGCCCTGCTCTGCCCGCTGGTGATCTCGGCCGCGACCCGGCTCACGCGCCAGACCTGGCTGGGCTGGCTATCGGCCGCGATCTCGTTCCCGCTCTTCGCCACCCACCTGCCGATCCTTGAAGCGGTGCGCGAACTGGGCGGCGGCAAGGAGCTGGCCGCGCCGATCGCCCTTGGCGTCGCCCTTGCAATCGTGTGGTGGACAAACCGGCACGATGCCCGCAAGGCACCTGCCAAAGCTTGAAGGAGAGCCCGATGGAACCCGCCGTCCTGTGCGAAGTTGACGATGCCGGCATCGCCACGATCACCCTTAACCGGCCCGAGATGCGCAATCCGATCTCTGGTGACGACGTGGTCGATGGTTTGTGTGACACCTTGGTAGCGCTTGAGTGCGATCCGAAGGTGCGCGTGGCCATCCTGACCGGGGCCGGAAAGGCCTTTTCATCGGGCGGCGACATCAACGCGATGAAGCCTGGTGGCGGCGGTCTCAATGCCGGATTCCCGGCCGGAACGCGCGGCAATTACAAGCGCGGCATCCAGCGCCTCCCCCTCGCCTTCGCCGCGCTGGAAGTGCCGGTGATCGCCGCCGTCAACGGCCCGGCGATTGGCGCGGGGCTTGACCTAGCCTGCATGTGCGATCTGAGAATTGCGGGCGAAAGCGCTAAATTTGCTGAAAGTTTTGTGAAACTCGGGATCATCCCCGGCGATGGCGGGGCCTGGCTGCTGCAGCGGGTGATCGGCTTTGCCAAGGCCGCCGAAATGTCATTGACCGGCGATATCCTCGATGCCCAGGAGGCCCTCGCCTGCGGCCTCGTCTCGCGGGTCGTGCCCGATGCCGAACTGCTCGACGCCGCCCGCGCCCTTGCCGCCAAAATCGCCGCAAATCCGCCCCATGCGGTCCGCATGACCAAGCGCCTCCTGTGGGAAGCCCGCCGCGCCGACCTCGCCACGGTGCTCGAAATGTCAGCCGCGATGCAGGCCGTGGCCCATGCCACCGGCGACCACGAGGAAGCCGTCAACGCCTTCCTCGAAAAGCGCAAGCCGGTCTTCAAGGGCGACTGATTCACAGGCGATGTGATTTACGCCTATCGGATCACATTGTGATGTGATAGGCGAGTCGCGTGTCTGAAAATCTCATTGAACGCGTCCGCAAGCTGATCACTGATGGCGGAATGTCGCGCGCCGGGCTGGCCCGGGCGGCGGGGCTGCATGCCAATACCTTGCGGGACTGCACGGAGCCTGACTGGAACCCGACGGCCGAGACCCTGCGCAAGCTGGAACGGTTCCTGTGGGACAGCGATGACGAGCCGGTGCTGGTCTCGATCGAGGAGATCATCGAAGAGGCCCGCAACGGCCGGATGTTCATCCTGGTCGATGACGAGGACCGTGAGAACGAGGGCGATCTGGTCATCCCCGCCCAGATGGCGACGCCTGATGCGATCAACTTCATGGCCACGCACGGCCGCGGGCTGGTCTGCCTGACGCTGACCCGCGAACGGACCGAGCACCTTGGCCTCGAACTGATGAGCCGCAACAACGGCACCCGGCACGAAACCGCCTTCACCGTCTCGATCGAGGCGCGCGAGGGCGTGACGACCGGGATCTCCGCCGGGGACCGCGCCCGCACCATCGCCGTGGCGATCGATGCCAGCAAGGGCCGGCAGGACATCGTGACGCCGGGCCACGTCTTTCCGTTGATCGCCCGCGATGGCGGCGTGCTGGTTCGCGCCGGCCATACCGAGGCCTCGGTCGATATCTCGCGCCTCGCCGGCCTCAACCCCTCGGGCGTGATCTGCGAGATCATGAACGAGGACGGCACCATGGCGCGGATGGACGACCTGCTGCCCTTTGCCCGCAAGCATGGCCTGAAGATGGGCACGATCCGCGACCTGATCGCCTATCGCCGCAAGCACGACCACCTGGTCGAGAAGCGGGCGGAGCTGCGCTTTACCAGCAAGTGGGGCGGTGAATGGACCGCCTATACTTTCTTCAACAAGGCCACCGGCGACGAGACCATGGCCCTGGTCAAGGGCCACATCACCCGCGACAAGCCGACCCTGGTGCGGATGCACACGATGAGCATGTTCGTCGACGTGTTCGGTGAAACCAATGAACGCTCCGGCATCATCGCCCGGTCGATGGAAATGATCGCCGAGGAAGGCACGGGGGTACTGGTGCTGATCAACAAGCGGATGCCGGGCATCGTCTCGCGGTTCATCGAATTGCGCCAGCAGGGCAAGGGCGCGGGCGCGCCCGAGGTCGAACAGCTGCGCGACTATGGCGTCGGCGCACAAATCCTTGCGGAATTGGGCGTGCATGACATGATCCTTCTCACCAACACCCACCACACCCTTGCCGGGCTCGAAGGCTATGGCCTGTCGATTGTCGGGGAACGGGCGATTACCGGAACGGCAGGCGAATAATGGCCAAGTTTCTTATAGTTGAAGCGCGTTTCTACGATCACCTCAACGATCAGCTGATCGCCGGTGCCAAGGCCGCGCTCAAGGCCGCAGGCCACCAGGCCGACGTGATCACCGTGCCTGGCGCGCTGGAAATCCCCGGCGCAATCGCCCTGGCCGATCAGGCCCAGCTCTATGATGGCTATGTCGCCATCGGCGTGGTGATCCGGGGCGAAACCTATCACTTCGAAATCGTGGCGGGCGAAAGCGCGCGCGGGATCATGGCGCTGACCATGGATGGCCTCGCCATCGGCAACGGCATCCTGACCGTCGAGAACGAGGCCCAGGCACTGGTCCGCGCCGATCCCGCCCAGAAGGACAAGGGCGGTGAAGCGGCCAAGGCGGCGATTGCCCTGCTCGAACTGCGGGAGAAGTTCGCATGACTGAAAACCCCGCAATCGCCGGGATTCCGCTGGTTCTCGGCGGTAACGTCTTTGGCTGGACGGCTGATCGCGACACCAGTTTCGCCGTGCTGGATGCCTTCTACGAGGCGGGCGGGCGGATGATCGACACCGCCGATGTCTATTCGGCCTGGGTGCCCGGCCACAAGGGCGGCGAGAGCGAGACGGTGCTGGGCCTGTGGCTGGAAAGCCGCGGGGTTCGCACCGATATGCGGATCCACACCAAGACCGGAATGCTGGGTGCGGCGGAGCTTTATGCGCCTGAACGGATCGCCCAATCGCTCGATCGTTCGCTGGAACGGCTGCGGACCGATTATCTCGATCTCTACTATGCCCACCGGGACTACGAGGAACTGGCGGTCGAGGATATTGCCGCTGCCTTCGCCGGCACTGTGGCCAGCGGCAAGGTCCGCTCCATCGGCGCTTCGAACTTCAACGCGGCCCGCCTGGGTGCGGCGCTGGATGCCGCACGAAGCGGCGGATTTGCGGCGTTTTCAGCACTGCAGAACGAATACAACCTGGTCTCCCGCGCGGCCTATCCGGCAGACCTTCAGGCGCTGAGCACGGCCAATGGCATCGCCATGCTGCCGTTCTTCGGCCTCGCCAGCGGGTACCTGACCGGCAAGTATCGGACCGCCGATGACCTGGCCCAGTCGGTCCGTGGCGGCCGGATGAAGGAGCTGGTCACCACCGGTGCGCCGATGCTGGCGGCAATGGACGGGATCGCGGCGGAAACCGGGGCTTCGCTGGCGGCGATTGCGCTGGCCTGGCTGCGCTATCAGCCCGGCATCCCGGCTCCGATCGCCAGCGCGACCACCCCGGCCCAGCTCACCCAGCTGATCGAAGGCGCACAGTTGGAGCTGTCGCCCGAACAGGTCGCAAAGCTCACTTCCGTGGTGATCTGACGCGCGCTCCACGTGCACACGGCCGGCACTCAACCGGCACCAAGCGACCGGGTAACATGCACTCACCGCGCCCGGTTGCGCCTACCCGCTGAATCAGCAGAGTTGGAAATCGATCACATCGCGCACACCGCGATGTGATTGCTGTTGGAAGCGAGGGTCAGCCAGCCAGCGGCGCGCAGCTGTCCGCGCGGCGGGCCTTGTCGACCTCGGCGAACTTCTCCGCCGTCGGGGCCAGCCGCCGGTCGAGGATGATCCCGCGCGCCGAAGGGGACTGGATCACCCGTTCACCCACCGGGGCGGCCTGGCCCGGCATGGCCAGTACGAAGCGGATGCCCTGGGGGTACTGGCTGCTGTCGAGCGCGGCAACGTTGTCGGTATTGGCGGCAAAGACCGAGAGCGAGACATAGCCCTGCCCCGGCGACGGTGCGGCGCTGACCAGCAGCGGCCCGTCGCTGAGATCATAAACGCAGGACGAATAGGCCAGATCGGGCGAAGGCCGCACCACCCCGCGCGAATTCTGCGTGGTGCGATCTCCGAACTGGAAGCGGTTGATCGCCGCGCCGTTCTCCGAAATCCGGTTCATCGCCACCCGCATCAGCACGTTGGGTACGGCCAGTACCAGGGCGACATGGCCGATCACCGCCGCACCGATAAACAGGCCAAGCAGCTTGAGCTTCCGGTTCATGCCTGCTCTCCACAATCGAGCCGTTCCACCTTCGGCATGGGGACCGAGCCATAATCGGCCTGAGCCCGCGCATCGGGCTGGTACAGCCGCAGGGTGATGTCGAATTCACCGGCCTTGCGGGTGGAGGCCCAGGCCCCGCTTTCGGGCCGGGTCGGCGCGAGGATCGCGGTCCAGTTGCCGGCGGCATCGGCCTGGACCTCGGTCGCATCGAATGACAGGGCATCGTCATCGTTGAGCGGCAGGTAATTGTCGGCGGCATAGACCGTCACCGACCACCACCGGGCCGGCATCGCCCCGCCGCTCACCCGGTAACGGCAGTCCTCGCGCAGGCGCGCACCGCTGCCATCGGTGTTGCGGCTGAAATAGATCGCCTGGCTCTTGTTCAGCGCGAGCAGGCCCGAGACGGCCACCCGCGCCCGGGTCCAGGGATCGGCGTCGGCCGAGCCGGTAACCTTGCTCCCGCTCCACCCGGCATAGCTCTCGCCCTGCACCATTCCGTGTTGCAGGGTCCACCAGCCCGATCCCGCCCCGGCCAGCAGGCCAAGGCCGGCGACCGCCGCCGCCAGGAGTTTACCCGACATCCATGAACTCCTTGAGGCCCAGCGGCTTGTAGGGGCCGATGATCAGCTGCTCGAACACGCCCATCCCCTCGCCATAGCGCTGCGATCTCACGCGCGAGACGAACTGGACATGGTAATTGTCCATGGTCCGGGGATCGCATTGGGCCAGGCCAAAATCCTCGCGCTCCACTGCCACCTTGCCGTGATAGAGGCCGTGGCCCCACTTGGGATGGGTATAGCCCAGCCCGCGCATCTGGAAGCGGCCGAGCGGTTCGAAGGTGATGGTGTCGGGGCCATCGGGGGTTTCGACCGTGATCGTGCCGCCATCGGGCCAGCGGGTGCCGGGCAGCAGTGCCGCAGCCATCTGCGCGGCGGGGGTCTCGTAATGACCCTCCGCGCCGCTGCCATCGGGGGCGATTACCGCGCGGGTGTTCCAGGCATGGCCGCCGGCATCGGCGTTGATGTGGAAGAACACCGACGTGTCGCCAAAGTTCAGCGGGGTCCACTGCCAGAAGAAGCCGGGGATCACGCCGTGGCCATGCGGCTGTTCATCGCGCGAGCCGACCGGGCGCACCCCCCAGGAGCGGTCGCGGGTGCCGGCCGTGCCGGGGGCGCAGTCCTCGCGCACGCCGTCGATCTCGATCCAGCCGGTATAATGGCCATTCTGGGTGAGGCGGGTGTAATCCATGAAGGTGCGCGGCCCGATCCGGTGGACGAAGCGCGGTTCCTCGATCGGAAAGGCGCGGCCGGTAAAGGTCAGGTCGGCTTTCAGCCCTTCCCCGTCGACCACCACGCGCAGCTTCTGCAGCGGTTCGATGATCTCGATCCGGATCGGCCCGACCTGCAGCTCCAGCCGCTCCATGTTGAGCTCGCGGCTGGCGTGGACATTGTGCTGCACCCCGTCACGGATCGCGGAAAAGTGCGCGTCCGCCACGTTGAGATGCGGATAGATCCCCAGCGCGACCGCGAAGAAGCCGGAACCATCGGGCGCATAGCCATTGAAGAAATAGCGGTCGTAGAAATTGCGGTCGGTCCCGGCATAGGCGACCGGCTCGGGCGTCTGGTGCAGCGGATAGTCATCGCCTTTGGTCAGCATTGCTCAGACTCCAATCAATTTGACCCAAGCCCGTTCGTGTCGAGCGAAGTCGAGACACCCGCGCCATGTGTCTCGACTTCGCTCGACACGAACGGGGCAAGGTTTCGTCTCACTTTAGGCATTGCGCAGCTTCGCCAAACTGCCGTGCTGCAGCGCCAGGGCGCAGCCGCCCCGGGCCATCGACAGGAAATTGGCATCGCCGCGCTCAGTGCGTTCGACATAGGCAGCGCTGAACACCGCGGTGGAAATGCCGTGGATCGCACCGATCACGTAATCGTCCCAGATCGCCTCGCGGCTGAGCGGCACGCCGCGCGCGGTCATTTCGGCGCAATAGAGGTCCAGCAGGTCATCCTCGTGGGCCCGGCGCAGTTCGTCACCGATCCCGGTGCCCAGGAAATAGCCGATGTCGGTCAGCGGATTGCCGGCGGCCACGGTTTGCCAATCGAGCACCGCGATTTCCTCGGCCCCGCCCTTGATATCGAACAGCATGTTGTCGAGCCGGAAATCGCCGTGGACGATCGAGCGCGGGCCGCCCTCGCGTCCGAACCAATGCTCCTTGGCTTCGTTCAGTTCTTCGCAGATCGCCATGAATTCCGGTTCAAGGCTGGCGGCATAGCGTTCGCGGAAGATCGCCTGGGCATTGCCATAAAGCGCCTTGATCTGCTCGGCCTGGCCCTCCCTGGGTTGCAGCCAGTCGATCCCGGTCAGCGCATCGTTGCCCCAGCTCGGCGCGTGGATCGCCGCGGCCTGCCGGATCCCGGCGCGGGCATCGGCGGCCGAGCAGCTGGCCAGCTGGTTGCCGCCGCGCGCCGGGCCAAGGTCCTCGAAAAGCAGCACGAAATCGACGCCGTCGTCCGCGATCTCGGCCGCCAGCACGCCCGGTACCCGCACGCCGAGGTGCGGGGCCAGTTCGCGGTAGAAGCCCACTTCCTTGGCATAGAGGCCAAAGGCGGCTGCCGTGCCCCGGCTGGTCTGGTCGGCAGCGGGGAACTTGCCCGCCAGGGTCGCCGGCCCAGCGCCTGGCTCGGCATAGGTCAGGTGAAAGCGGACGGAATCGCCCACCTGCCCGGTGCCGATCGGTTCCCACGTAACGCCGGTCACGCGCGCGCCCAGGCGCTCGCTCAGCCAGTCTGGCGTAATGGCATCCGGATGCGATGCGATCGCTGTCACCCGGCCCTCTCCTCCGGTTGTTTAAACGAACGGTTAAACGGCGATTGCCGCTCTGGCAATCGGTCGGATCGCAAAAAATGGGGCCATCGCCAGCCCGTTGGATTGATGGTACCCTGTGGCCCACCTGCAACGCGGCTGACAGCGCGCGTTCAGGTGGCCGGGCGCAGACCTGCTGCACCTGGAACAGCAAGTGGGAGGGAGACCATGTTGCGATCGATCCTGATAAGCGGCGCCCTGGCCTGTGTGGCCACCGGAGCACTGGCGGCAAGCGCGGATTACTTCATCAAGTTCGAAGGCCTTGATGGCGAGGCGCGGGTTGAAGGCTGGTCATTCGGCGCCTGCAATGCCGGCTGCATGAGCAGCGGCAGCACCAAGCGCGAGGCAGCCGGGGACAAACGCCTGACAGGCCCGCTGCAGGCCAGCCAGAACGGCCAGAGCCTGCGCGAATCCCCCTCTCGCCCCCGCCTGAACGTGGCCAGCGGCGATGTTGATGGCGATGGCGTGCCCGACCTCGCCTATGCGGCGACCATGCCGGAGATTGAGGGGCTGACCCTGCGGTTCGACAAGGCCTCGCCGGTGCTGGCCAAGGTCTGCGAAGGCAAGCACATCGCCAAGGCCACGCTGCGTACCGCCACCGACGAATTCGAGATCAGCCAGGCGATGGCGAGCTGCGATTCATCCGCGTCGAGCCGACTCGGCAATGGCGGCATGCCCAACCGGATCAGCATGAACATGACCGTGCCCAAGCAGACCCAGGGCGCGACCTTTGGCGAGCGCTGCGCGGCCGGGGCCTGCGCGGCTGATGAGCCGGTGTTCATCACCCTGACCGGCGGCCAGATGAAGCACACCAAGACCGGTCACGTCACGATCCTGAAGTAAGGACCGAGGCGGCGGGGCATCGCGCTCCGCCGCCGCAACCTCGCCGCAATCAGCCGGCCAGGCGCCCGAAGGCGGCGGCCCCGGCATAGACCGCAGCATCGCCCAGCTCTTCCTCGATGCGGATCAGCTGGTTGTACTTGGCGAGCCGGTCCGAGCGGGCGAGCGAGCCGGTCTTGATCTGGCCGCAGTTGGTGGCGACGGCGAGGTCGGCGATAGTCGCGTCCTCGGTCTCGCCCGAACGGTGCGACATCACGGCGGTATAGCCGTTGCGCTGGGCGATGGAGACCGCATCCAGCGTTTCCGACAGCGAGCCGATCTGGTTGACCTTGACCAGCAGCGAATTGGCCAGGCCCTTGCCGATGCCCATGGTCAGCCGCTTGGGATTGGTCACGAACAGGTCATCACCCACCAGCTGGACCTTGTTGCCGATCTTGTCGGTCACAGCCTTCCAGCCTTCGAAATCGTCTTCGCCCATCCCGTCCTCGATCGAGACGATCGGATAGTCAGCGCAGAGCGCGGCGAGGTAATCGGCCATTTCGACCGGGCTGAGCGAGAGGCCCTCGCCGCTGATCTCGTACTTGCCGTTCTTGAAGAACTCGGTCGCGGCGCAGTCGAGCGCCAGCTTGATGTCCGTCCCGGCCTTGAAGCCCGCCTTGTCGATCGAGGCCATGATGAAATCGAGCGCGGCGCGGGTGCTCGACAGGTTCGGGGCAAAGCCGCCCTCGTCACCCACGGCGGTCGCCAGGCCCTTCTCGTGGAGGCCCTTCTTCAGGGTGTGGAACACTTCCGCGCCCCAGCGGACGGCTTCGGCCAGGCTCGGCGCGCCGACCGGCATGATCATGAATTCCTGGAAGTCGATCGGGTTGTCGGCATGTTCGCCGCCGTTGATGATGTTCATCATCGGCACCGGCAGGACATGGGCCGAAACGCCGCCGACATAGGCATAGAGCGGTAGGCCGCGGGCATTGGCGGCGGCCTTGGCCACGGCCAGCGAGGTGCCGAGGATGGCGTTGGCGCCGATCCGGCTCTTGTTCTCGGCCCCGTCCAGCTCGATCATGATCGCGTCGATATCGCGCTGGTCTTCGGCATCGCGGCCGAGCAGGGCGTCGCTGATCTCGGTATTCACGGCCTTCACGGCGTGCAGCACGCCCTTGCCCAGGTAGCGGCCCTTGTCGCCATCGCGCAGTTCGACCGCCTCATGCGCACCGGTCGAGGCACCCGAGGGCACGGCGGCGCGGCCGAACGAGCCATCGTCAAGCAGCACGTCAACCTCGACCGTCGGGTTGCCACGGCTGTCGAGAATTTCGCGGGCGTGGATGTCGATGATCGCGGTCATGGCTGTTTACCCTCCGTAAGGCTCAATTCGGCGCTCCTTAGCAGGGGAGCCTTGGCAGGCAAGCTGCATTGCAGCATAATCGGACTTGCAGCGCTGCCGTAGCGTCCCCAAATCGTATTCATGGCCGCACCCGCGCGGCCCAGAAAGGGCAACAACCATGGCCAAGACCCCCACCGACGCCCCAAAGACCGCCAAGAAACCCGCCGCCGCCAAGAAGCCGGCCGCGAAGAAGCCCGCCGCTGCCAAGGCCCCGGCTACCACCGAGGCCAAGGCCAAGTTCGCCAAGGCGATCGAGGAAGCCAAGGCCGGCGCCACCGCGCTGACCACCGAAGCCAAGGCCAAGGCCGAAGGCTATCGCGAACAGCTCAGCGCCAAGAGCGGCGATCTGACCCAGGATGCCCGCGAACTCGCCGCCCAGGCCAAGGACCGCGCCGCCGACCTCGCCGTGGAAGGCAAGGCCAAGGCCAGCGACGCCATTGCCACCCTCGGCAAGATCGTGGGCGACAATGCCGCCACCATCGATGAGAAGCTGGGCACCCGCTATGGCGACTATGCCCGCACCGCCGCCCGCACCATGCAGGAATCCGCCGCCAAGCTGGACAGCAAGGATCTGAACGAGCTGGGCGACGATGCCAAGCAGTTCGTCCGCAAGAGCCCTGGCCTCGCCGTGGGGATCGCGGCGGCCTTCGGCTTCCTGATCGCGCGGCTGTTCAAGGGCACGCCCAAGGCCTGATCCGGGCATTGACAGCACGGTCCGCGCCGGGCTTGTCTCGCGCCAATGGATAGCTCCGAACCGCCCCTGCAAAAGGACGAGGCCAGCGACGCGGCCACGCGCTCGCTCGTCGAAGACGTGCGCCAGCTGGCGGTCGATGGCCGGACCTTGCTGGAAGCCGAGCTGGCCTACCAGAAATCGCGCGCCGCGCTGGCCGGGCAGACGGCCAAGGGCATGGCCGGGTGGATCGCGCTGGCCCTCGCGCTGGTGTTCTTTGCGCTGATGGCGCTGGTCATCGGCCTGCTGCTGGCGCTGACCCCGGTGATCGGCGGCTGGCTGGCCACGCTGACAGTGGTGCTCGGCACGCTGCTGGCTGCCGCGCTCAGCGGCTGGCTGGCCATGCGAAAGTGGCACGCGATGGAGCGCCGGCTCAGGGACGACGACGCGGCATGAGCAGCTTCGAAGCCGACCGCGCCAACCGCAAGGCCGCCTGGGCGCTGTTCCGGTCGCGGCTCGGCCAGGTGCAGGACGATCTGGCCGCGCGCAGCATCGGCGGGCGGGTGGCTGACAAGGTTACCGAGGACGCGCTGGACCTCGTGGACGAGGCGCTGACCGTGGCCAAGGACAACAAGGGCCTGATCGCGGCAACCGTGGCGGCCCTGCTGGCCTGGGCATTCCGCGCGCCGCTGCTGGACTGGATCGGCGAGCGGTTCGATCCGCAAGCTCCGGTTCAGGGCGAAGCGGCCAATGACGATGGGGCAGACATTTCAGAGGAGTACAAGCAGTGATCGGATCGAAGGCCCGAAGCGAACGCATCGCGGCAAAGATCGCGGAATCGCAGGCCCGGCTGGCGCGGGACAATCCTGCCCTGCCCGCAGTCCCCCTGGCCCCGCGGGACGCCTATCCACCGGAAGACTATCGCACCCTGGCCGGGGAATATCCGTGGCTGGCAATGGCGGCGGGTCTTGGCGTGGGCCTGCTGGCCGGAGCGCTGATGCCCAAGAAGGCTGGCAGCCAGTTCACCCAGCGCGCCCTCAGCCTGGCAATGGTCGCCGGTGAAGTGGCCCTGGCATTGAGCAAGTCGGCGAACGAACAAGCTGGCGACGCCGCCGCACCCGCCAGCCCCAAGGCCAAGGCGCCAAGCCCCGGCGCTACCCTGGCCCGCCAGGCGATCAAGCTGGCCGCCCGCGCCCGGCGTTAAGACTGCCCCCCTTGCGCGAAACGCAAGGGACGCTAAAGGCGCGCCATCCACTCCCCAGGGAAGCGCCATGAGCAGCCAGAAACTCCACCTCGTGATGGGTGGTCGCGTCCGCGATCCCCAGACGCTTGAATTCACCGAACTCGACAAGCTTGACCTCGTCGGGGTCTATGCCACCTATGCCGAGGCCGAAGAGGCCTGGCGCGACAAGGCCCAGCGCACGGTCGACGATGCCGAAATGAAGTACGTGGTGGTGCACCTGCACCGCCTGCTTGAGCCGGAACAGCTCAAGCCGCAGAACTGATCTTCCGGTATGATCGCGTCGTCCCGGGCTCGACCCGGGACCGCTGGCCAGCAAGCGCCAATCTGCCAACGATCCCGGCCTGCGCCGGGATGACGCGAAACCGGGACGACGGCAGCAAGGCCGCTCAGATAAATTCGATCTTCTGGACCAGGTAGGACCGGTCGCCCGCCGGCACGGTCACTTCGATCTCGTCATCGACCCGGCGGCCGATCAGCGCGCGGCCGAGCGGCGAGGCATAGCTGATCCGGCCCAGCTTGGCGTCCGCTTCGTAAGGGCCGACGATCTGGTAGCGCACCGGCTTGTCGTCTTCGTCAAGCAGGGTCACGGTTGCGCCGAAGATGATCTTGTCACCCGACAGCGTGGTCGGATCGACGATCTGGGCGCGGCTCATCCGGTCTTCCAGATCGGCGATTGACGCTTCGACCTGGCCCTGGCGCTCCTTGGCGGCGTGATATTCGGCGTTTTCGGAGAGGTCGCCGTGGGCACGCGCTTCCTCGATCGCGTCAACGATCCGGGGCCGCTCCTCCCGCAGTGCCTTCAGCTCGGCGACCAGCCGTTCATAGCCTTCCGCCAGCATCGGCAGCTTTTCAACACTCGCCATTCTCGTCTCTTTCTCAACTTCGTCCGATGCGGCGACTAGAACCCTGTCCCGCCCCCCAGAGGGGTGGCAGGCCGCTCGGTCGCGATGTCGGGGGAACACCTGTTACTCAACCATAATAGTCTTGCAGGCTGCGAACTTCAAGTTTCGCTCCCCGCAAGGCCGCGATGGCCTCTGCCGCCGCCACCGAAGCAGCCGCAGTGGTGAAATACGGCACCTTGCCGTTCAGCGCCGAGGCGCGGATCGATTGGCTGTCCTTCAGGCTCTGCCAGCCCTCGGTCGTGTTGAAGATCAGCGCCACTTCGCCGTCGATGATCCGGTCGACAATGTGCGGCCGCCCTTCGGCCACCTTGTTGACCGCTTCAACCGGTAGCCCGGCTTCGGCCAGGTAACGGTGCGTCCCGCCGGTGGCGATGATAGTGAAGCCCAGTCCGACCAGCGTCTTCACCGCCGGCAGGATCACCGGCTTGTCCGTGTCCTTGACCGAAACGAACACCACCCCGCCCTGCGGCAAGCGCATCCCTGCGCCCAGCTGGGCCTTGGCGAAGGCGGTAGCGAAATCGGCATCGATTCCCATGACTTCGCCGGTGGACTTCATCTCCGGGCTGAGCACCGGATCGACTCCGGGGAAGCGGGCGAAGGGGAACACGGCTTCCTTCACCGCCATGTAATCGAACTCGCGCTTGAACGGCGGGAAGGTGCTGAGCTTCTCGCCCGCCATGACCCGTGCCGCGACCTTGGCGACCGGCTGACCGATCGCCTTGGCGACGAAGGGTACGGTGCGGCTGGCGCGCGGATTGACCTCGATCAGGTAAACCTCGCCATCCTTCACCGCGAACTGAACGTTCATCAGCCCGCGCACGTTGAGCCCGCGCGCCAGCAGATCCGCCTGGCGCTCCATCTCGGCGACGATATCGGCCGGCAGGCTGTAGGGCGGCAGGGTGCAGGCACTATCGCCCGAGTGAATCCCGGCTTCCTCGATGTGCTGCATCACGCCCGCGACGACGACCTGATCGCCATCGCACAGCGCATCGACATCGCATTCGATCGCATCGCGCAGGTACTGGTCGATCAGCACCGGACTGTCGCCCGACACCTGCACCGCCGTGGCGATGTAGTCATCGAGCTGGGCCTCGGAATCGACGATCTCCATCGCCCGGCCACCCAGCACATAGCTGGGCCGCATCAGCACCGGGTAGCCGATGCGGTTGGCGACAGCGACCGCCTCATCGCGGCTGCGGGCAATGCCGTTGGCCGGCTGCTTGAGCTTCAGCTTGTTGACCAGGGCGGCAAACCGCTCGCGGTCTTCGGCCAGGTCAATCGCGTCGGGCGAAGTGCCCAGGATCGGCACGCCGTTGTCTTCCAGCACCTGCGCCAGCTTGAGCGGGGTCTGCCCGCCGAACTGGACGATCACGCCCAGCAGCTGGCCCTTGCTCATTTCCACGCGCAGGATTTCCAGCACGTCCTCACCGGTCAGCGGTTCGAAATAGAGCCGGTCGGACGTGTCATAGTCGGTCGACACCGTCTCCGGATTGCAGTTGACCATGATCGTTTCATAGCCCGCCTCGGCCAGGGCAAAGCAGGCGTGGACGCAGCAGTAATCGAACTCGATCCCCTGCCCGATCCGGTTCGGCCCGCCGCCGAGGATGACGACCTTCTTCGCGGTGGAAGGCGCGGATTCGCACTCGGGCGCGCCGAAGGCGGGCGCCTCATAGGTCGAATACATGTAGGGCGTCACCGCCTCGAACTCGGCCGCGCAGGAGTCGATCCGCTTGAACACGGGGTGGACGCCAAGGCGCTGGCGCAGCTCGCGCACTTCTTCCTCGCTGGTCGCCCCGGCCATGGCGCGCAGGGCATCGTGGAGCAGGCCGGAACGGCGCGCCGAGGTTTCCGCCAGGCCGCCGGCCACGCCGATCCCGCGCACGGCCAGCACCGCCAGCCGCTTGTCGGAAAAGCCCATCGCCTTCAGGCGGCGCAGGCCCGCCGCATCCGTCGGCAGGCCGTCTTCCATGATCCGCGTTTCTTCGGCGATGATCTCGTGAATGTGGCGCAGGAACCAGGGATCGTAGTGGGTGACGGCCTGGACTTCCTCGACCGTGAAGCCCTCGCGGAAGGCTTGCCCGACGATCAGCAGCCGGTCCGGCGTCTGGCGGGAAAGCGCGGCGACGATGGCATCGCGGCCCGCGCCTTCCAGGTGCATCACGCGGTTGAAGCCGTCGAGCCCGGTTTCCAGGCCGCGCAGCGCCTTTTGCAGCGATTCCTTGAAGTTGCGGCCAATCGCCATCACCTCGCCCACCGATTTCATCGCGGTGGAGAGCAGCGGTTCGGCGCCCTTGAACTTTTCGAAGGCAAAGCGCGGGATCTTGGTGACGACGTAGTCGATGCTGGGTTCGAAGCTGGCCGGGCGTGGCCCCGGTGATCTCGTTGGTCAGCTCGTCCAGCGTATAGCCGACCGCCAGCTTGGCGGCGACGCGGGCGATCGGGAAGCCGGTGGCCTTGGAAGCCAGCGCCGAGCTGCGCGAAACGCGCGGGTTCATCTCGATCACGATCAGGCGGCCATCCTTGGGATTGACCGCGAACTGCACGTTCGAACCGCCGGTCTCGACGCCGATTTCACGCAGCACGGCAATCGAGGCCTAGCGCATGATCTGGTATTCCTTGTCGGTCAGCGTCAGCGCCGGGGCGACGGTGATCGAGTCCCCGGTGTGGACGCCCATCGGATCGACGTTCTCGATCGAGCAGATGATGATGCAGTTGTCGTTCCGGTCACGGACGACTTCCATCTCGTACTCTTTCCAGCCGAGCAGCGATTCCTCGATCAGGACTTCGGTGGTCGGGCTGGCATCAAGGCCGGTGCGGACGATATGCTCGAACTCGGCCTTGTTATAGGCCACGCCGCCGCCGGTGCCGCCCAGGGTAAAGCTGGGGCGGATGATCGCCGGAAGGCCGGTGCGCTCCAGCACGGCGAAGGCTTCCTCGACATTGTGGGCAATGCCGGAGCGGGCCGATTCCAGCCCGATCTTGGTCATCGCCTCGCGGAACCGCATCCGGTCCTCGGCCTTGTCGATCGCATCGGCATCGGCGCCGATCATCTTGACGCCGAACTTCTCCAGCGTGCCATCGTTGAACAGCGCCAGCGCGGTGTTCAGCGCGGTCTGGCCGCCCATGGTGGGCAGCACCGCATCGGGCCGCTCCTTCTCGATGATCCGCGCGACCACTCTCGGGCGTGATCGGCTCGATATAAGTCGCATCGGCGAATTCCGGATCGGTCATGATCGTCGCCGGGTTCGAGTTGACCAGGATCACCCGGTACCCCTCTTCCTTCAGCGCCTTGATCGCTTGCGTTCCGGAATAGTCGAACTCGCAGGCCTGGCCGATAATGATCGGACCAGCGCCAATGACGAGGATCGAGGAGATGTCAGTGCGTTTGGGCATTAAAGTTCTCTTTTTCCAAGCCGCAGACCGGGTCGTTCGGCCGCCTGAACACATTCAATCTGGGCTGATGTTAGGTCCGGATCTCCAATAAGGAGCCTGCCGCCGGAGTCCGAGCCACTCTGCAAATAGGTCTGCCCAAGATTGCACTTGTCGACCACATTCTGGAGCAATGCGACCACAGAGTCGGCTATCGGTGGATTCGGGTCAGACCATCCGTCCACCAACCGCCATTCCTCGATTTCCAAATGCCAATTCGGCACCTTGCCAATAAGACATTCAATGATCGCGTTGTGCTCATGACGCTTTATACAACGGTCAACCTTGGGCGGGTCGATTTCATCAATCACAACGATTTTTGGTTCGAATTCATTGCAGCCAGCGGAAGCAAATAATGTGACCGCCAGCACGCCATGATTGTAAAGATACTTCACCCCAACATCCCCACAAACCGCTGGAACAGGTAGAAACTGTCCATCGGCCCAGGCGATGCTTCCGGGTGATACTGCACCCCGAAGGCCTTCTTGCCCTTGATCGCGATGCCGCAGTTGCTGCCATCGAACAGCGAAACGTGGGTTTCCTCGACATTGTCCGGTAGCGCGGTGTTATCGACCGCGAAGCCGTGGTTCATCGAGGTGATCTCCACCACCCCGTCTTCCAGCCGCTTGACCGGATGGTTCGCGCCGCGGTGGCCCTGGTGCATCTTGGTGGTCTTCGCCCCAGCCGCGAGGCCGAGCATCTGGTGGCCGAGGCAGATCCCGAAGACCGGAATGTCGCGCTCCAGCAGGCCCTGGATCACCGGTACGGCGTAAGAACCCGTCGCGGCCGGATCGCCCGGTCCGTTGGAGAGGAACACCCCGTCCGGCTCCAGCGCCAGCACGCCGTCCAGCGGCGTCTGCGCCGGCACCACGGTGACTTTGGCCCCGGCCTTCACCAGGTTGCGGAAGATATTGTCCTTCGCGCCGTAATCGATCGCGACCACGTGCGGGCGCTTGTCATGCGGCGAACGGGCATAGCCCTTGCCCAGCGACCAGACGCCGCCTTCCCAGTTCTCGATGGCATCGCGGCTGACCACGCGGGCGAGGTCCATCCCTTCGAGCCCCGGCCAGTCCCGCGCGCGCTTGAGCAGGGCGGGAATGTCGAACCTGCCATCTGCCGCGTGGGCGATCACCGCGTTGGGCGCGCCGGCGAGGCGGATGCGGCGGGTCAGCGCGCGGGTGTCGATGCCGGAAAGGCCGATCTTGCCCTTGGCCGCCAGCCAGTCGCCAAAGGTTCCTTCGGAGCGGAAATTACTGGGCGCGGTCACGTCCTCGCGCACCACGCAGCCGACCGCGCCGTCGACATGGCTTTCGAGGTCTTCCTCGTTCACGCCGACATTGCCGATGTGCGGGAAGGTAAAGGTGACGACCTGCCCGGCATAGGAGGGGTCGGTCATGATCTCTTCATAGCCGGTCATCGAAGTGTTGAAGCACACTTCGCCCACCGCACTGCCTTCCGCGCCGAAGCCCCGGCCCCACAGCACGGTGCCGTCGGCGAGCACAAGGACTCCCGTCGCACCCGCCGGTTGGGGTGCGTGCGAAGAGGCGGCGTCGGCCATGGGGAGGCGCTCCGATTAACGTGGGTTCCAGCAATGTCGCTAAGACGCCGCCGCTAGAGCGCATGGCCCCCAGCGTCAACCTATGAAAGGTGCAAAAATCCGGCTAGGCGGCTTCTATCCCCAATCCTCGCCAGAATAGCGAGAGAGACCATGTTGAGAGATACCATCAAGGCCGCCCAGATCGAAGCCATGAAGGCGGGCGACAAGGGCCGCCTGGCCGCCGTCCGTCTGATCCTGGCCAAGCTGAAGGACAAGGACATCGAACTGCGGACGGCCACTAACGTCCCGGATGATGACGTGATCGTCACCGACGTGCTCCAGAAAATGGCCAAGCAGCGCCGCGAATCGATCACGCTGTATGAACAGGGCGGGCGGCAGGAACTGGCCGACGTGGAAAAGGCCGAACTGGCCGTGATCGAGACCTTCCTGCCCCAGCAGATGGGCGAGGACGAAGTGAAGGCCGCCATCGCCGCGATCATCGCCGAAACCGGCGCGGCCGGCATGAAGGACATGGGCAAGGTGGTCGCCGCGCTGAAGGCGAAGCATGGCACGCAGATCGATATGGGCAAGGCCAGTCAACTCGTAAAATCCGCCTTGGCGTGATTTTTCCAAAACCTCCCCTCCCGCCTGCGGGAGGGGCCGGGGGAGGGCCTGTTACCGGAGCTCACATTGAACGAGGACTGGTTCAAGCAGAACGACAAGGGCTATTCGCGCCCAACCGCTCGTTCGCGCCAGCTTCGCAACAATGCTACGGAAGCCGAACGCAAGCTCTGGCCACATCTGAGCGCCCGCAAGCTAAATGGCATCCGCTTCAACCGCCAGTTCCCGATCGGTCAGTTCATCTGCGACTTCGTTTCGCGCGAACGACGCCTGGTGATCGAACTGGATGGCGGCCAGCATGCCTTTTCCACCGAATATGATGCGCGGCGCACAGCCTTCCTCGAGGCGCAGGGTTACAAGGTGCTGCGGTTCTGGAACAATGACGTGCTGGACAATCTGGATGGGGTTCTGACGGTGATTGGGGAGACGTTGGATAACATGCCCTCCCCCGGCCCCTCCCGCAGGCGGGAGGGGAGCTTGTGGGCTCGCCCGCTGCGCGGCGAGGACCGCTAGATGCTCACCCCCCAATGGCTGGATGAACTGCGCGCCCGGGTAACGCTGTCCAGCGTCATTGGCCGCACGACGCGGCTGACCAAGGCGGGGCACGAGTTCAAGGCCTGCTGTCCGTTCCACAACGAGAAGAGCCCCAGCTTCACGGTCAACGACCAGAAGGGGTTCTATCACTGCTTCGGCTGCGGGGCGCATGGCGATGTGATCCGCTGGATGACAGACCAGCGCGGGCTGTCATTCATGGACGCGGTGAAGGAGCTGGCGAGCGAGGCCGGGATGGAAGTCCCCGCCCCCGATCCGCGCGCGGCCAAGGCCGCCGAGCAGCGCGACACGCTGCACGACGTGATGAAGGCGGCGCAGGACTGGTTCGTAGCCCAGCTGGCCGGGCCGGAAGGCGAACGGGCGCGGGCCTATCTCGCCACGCGCGGCTTCGATGCCCACACGGTCCAGCGCTTCGGCTTCGGCTATGCCCCGGAAGGGCGGCAGGCGCTGAAAGCTGCGCTGAAGGACGTGCCCGAAGACAGGCTGATCGAGGCTGGCCTGCGCATCGCCGTCGAGGACAAGGAACCCTATGACCGGTTCCGGGGCCGCCTGATGCTGCCGATCGAGGATGCGCGCGGGCGGGTGATCGCCTTTGGCGGCCGCATTCTCGATGCGCAAAAGACCGATGCACCCAAGTACCTGAATTCGCCCGATACGCCGCTGTTCGACAAGGGCCGCACGCTTTACAACCTGCACCGCGCCGGGCCCGCTAGCGCGCCAGACCGGGCGGATCGTGGTGGTCGAAGGCTATATGGACGTGATCGCGCTGGCGGCGGCGGGGATCGCGGATGCCGTCGCCCCGCTCGGCACGGCACTGACCGAACGGCAACTGGAACTGCTGTGGCGGCTGGTCGAAACGCCGATCCTCTGTTTCGATGGCGATGCCGCCGGGCAGCGCGCGGCGATGCGGGCCATCGCTCGCGCTCTGCCGATGCTGCGCCCGGCGCACAGCTTGCGGATCGTGCGCCTGCCCGACGGGCTCGACCCCGATGACCTGATCAAGCAGCGCGGTGTGGCCGCGCTGGAGGCTCTGCTGGCCGATGCCCGGCCGCTGGTCGAAGTGCTGTGGGAGCATGAGCGCGACGCCCAGCCGCTCAACACGCCCGAGGACAAGGCTGGTCTCAAGGCACGGCTGCTCGCCCATGTCGAAACCATTGCCGACCGCGATATCCAGGCGCTGTACCGGCGCGAGCTGCTGGAAAAGTTCTCCGCCTTCGCCTTTCCCCCGCCGCGAGCAGCGTGAATGGAAGCCCGGCGAATGGAAGCCGGGTGGCGCGGCCCGCCCGGTTCAGCGCCCTGCCGCCCGGCCACGCCGCAAGGCCCCGCCGCGCGATGGACTGTCGGCGGCAGTGCTGGCCGGATTGCTGCGGTTTCCCCGCGAACTGGCGCGCCATGCCGATACCCTGGCCACTGCCCCGCTGCCTGATCCGCGCTTTGAAGTGCTGATTGAGGCCTTCGAGGCCGGGGAACCGCTTGAAAGCGCGGCAATCGCGCCCATATTGGCAGCCCGGGGTCTGGCAGCTCCGGCTCCGGAGGAATATGCGGACCTGCGCTTCGGCTTTCTGGGGGAGGTGATCCCGGAAGACCAGGCACGGTCGGAACTGGCCCAGGCGATCGGCCTGCTGGTCGAACGGCCCGCGCTGGAAGCCGCCCTGGCCGAGGCGACCAGGCGGTTCGAGGCGGACCTTTCCGAGGGGGCTTATGCCGAACAGCAGCGGCTGTTGAAGAGAAAGCTGGAATTCGATGCGCGCTTGCGGCAAATGGCCAGCGCGCGAGCGGGGGTGGCGCCAGCCTCTCCTGCCAAACCAATGGCGGAATGATGGACGAAGATTTTACCGGCAGCGAGAAGGAAGGCGGCGATGCGCCGCTGATCGATCTCAATGAAGCCTCGATCAAGAAGCTGATCGCGCGCGCCAAGCGGCGCGGCGTGATCACGGTCGACGAGCTGAACGAGGCGCTGCCGCAGGACCAGATGACCTCCGAGCAGATCGAGGACATCATGGCCGCGATCAGCGAGATGGGCGTCAACATCGTCGAAAGCGACGAAGACGCGATCGACCCCGACGAGAAGGAAGTCGAGGAGCTCGACGAACAGCCGGACGGCATGGCCGAACGGCCGGACCTGGTGAAGAAGAAGGAAATCGTCGAACGCACCGACGATCCGGTGCGCATGTACCTGCGCGAAATGGGCGCGGTCGAACTGCTCAGCCGCGAGGGCGAAATCGCCATCGCCAAGCGGATCGAGGCCGGTCGCGACACGATGATCCTGGGGCTGTGCGAAAGCCCGATCACCTTCCACGCGATCATCCAGTGGTCCGAAGCGCTGAACAACGGCGAGATGCAGCTGCGCGAGATCCTCGATCTCGACGCCATGCTGTCGAAGGAACCGCAGCCTGAAAACCTCTCCGAGGATGGCGAGGCGGAAGGCGATGGGGAAATTTCCGAAGCCACCGCCGGTCCGTCCTACAAGGAAGAGGACGACATCGAGGAAGAGGAATCGGCTGACGACGAGGACGAGGACGGCATCGAGCGCCGCGCCCGCCGTCCGGTCGAGGAGGAAGAGGAAGACAATACCCTCAGCCTCGCCCAGATGGAGGCCCAGCTCAAGCCGCACGCGCTTGAAAAGTTTGCCGAAATCACCTCGCTGTTCAAGAAGTTCGAAAAGCTGCAGGCCGAACGGCTCGACGTGATGGGCGCCGGGGGCGTGTTCCCGGCGGCCAAGGAAAAGACCTATCAGCAGCTGCGCGAAGACCTGACCGCGCAGGTGGAAAGCGTGCAGTTCCACGCGACCAAGATCGAGTACCTGGTCGACAACCTCTATGCCTTCAACCGCCGCCTGACCGCGCTGGGCGGGCAGATGCTGCGCCTGGCCGAACGGCACAAGGTCAACCGCAAGGACTTCCTCGACAGCTATGTCGGCCACGAGCTTGACGATGGCTGGCTGCAGGCCCAGGCCGGCAAGGACAAGAAGTGGGCGGCCTTTGCCGCGAGCGAGGCCGATGCGGTGGAACGCATCCGGGCCGAGATCGCCGACATCGCCGCCGCCACGGGCATGAGCCTGGGCGAATTCCGCCGGATCGTGAACATGGTCCAGAAGGGCGAACGCGAGGCGCGCATCGCCAAGAAGGAAATGGTCGAGGCGAACCTGCGCCTGGTGATCTCGATCGCCAAGAAGTACACCAACCGCGGCCTGCAGTTCCTGGACCTGATCCAGGAAGGCAACATCGGCCTGATGAAGGCGGTCGACAAGTTCGAGTACCGCCGCGGCTACAAGTTCAGCACCTATGCCACCTGGTGGATCCGGCAGGCGATCACCCGTTCGATCGCCGACCAGGCCCGCACGATCCGCATCCCGGTGCACATGATCGAAACGATCAACAAGCTGGTCCGCACCAGCCGCCAGTTCCTGCACGAGCAGGGCCGCGAGCCCACGCCCGAGGAAATGGCCGAGCGCCTGTCGATGCCGCTCGAAAAGGTCCGCAAGGTGATGAAGATCGCCAAGGAGCCGATCTCCCTAGAGACCCCGATCGGGGACGAGGAAGACAGCCACCTGGGCGATTTCATCGAGGACAAGAACGCGATCATCCCGGTCGACGCCGCGATCCAGGCGAACCTCAAGGAAACGGTCACCCGCGTCCTGGCAAGCCTGACCCCGCGCGAGGAACGCGTGCTGCGCATGCGCTTCGGCATCGGCATGAACACCGATCACACGCTGGAAGAAGTCGGCCAGCAGTTCTCGGTGACGCGCGAACGTATCCGCCAGATCGAAGCCAAGGCGCTGCGCAAGCTCAAGCACCCCAGCCGATCGCGCAAGATGCGCTCGTTCCTGGATCAGTAAGCGATCCGGCAGCGGCAACAGCAAGACGAACGGCCCGGAGCGATCCGGGCCGTTTCGCTATTAAGGAGCGGGGCACGGCATAGACTGCGACTGTTTCAGCCGGGGCATCGAACTAAACCCACAGCGCAATGGCCACAGCCAGTCCCGCTGCCAGTCCCGCGCCAAGCCGCGCCGGCCGCTGGCCGATCGGGGCCCACAGCGGCAAAATGGCGCCACACGGTCATGACAAACGGCAGGGCCACGGCCATCGGCAGGTCCGGCCCGACCCCCTGCATCACGAAATGCCCCAGCGGCAGCATGTAGCTGATCACCAGCGCCCCTGCCGCAATGCTGGCGACATTGCGCGCGCGCCCGGCCGGGATGGCTTGCGCCAGACCCGCAAGCAGCAGCGGTACGACGAGCACATAGGCCGCCGTGGGCGCCACGGCCTGGCCATAGCTTGCCAGCAGCACCAGCGGCGCGGCAAAGCCCGCGATGGTCCCGGTCGTGACCCGCCCGGGCGCGATCACCAACGCGAAGGCGGCGAGGCAGGCCAGCACGGCCAGTGCCCTCCAGCCGGGGGATCGCCGCCAGCCGGTCATAATATTCGCCGCGCCCGCCGCCCAGTGAGATCCAGTTGAAGCCATAGGTCAGCAGACCAGCGATGATCACCAGCCCAACGAACCGCAGCACTCCGCCGCCCAGCCCCGCCGCGCCATCGCGCCGCGCCGCCCAGCCGAAGCCCAGCACGGCCAGGCCCAGCATGACCCAGCCAAGCCCGGCGGGATAATGGACCGTGACCAGGCCCAGCCAATCGAAGAACACCGCGTCCGGGGCCTTGCCCGGGATGCCATCGCGCGCCAGCAGGGCCCCGGCCAGGTCGAGCGTCTGGTTGCCGATATCCTGCACCGCCCCCTGATCGAGCGTTTCTGGAGTGCTGAGCGGCGAATGATAAAGCCCTGACCGGCCGATGAAGGCCAGGTTGTATGCCGTGTAGCTGCCCTCCAGCGCCGGGGTCAGGTCGGTATCGTTGGGCAGGACCGAATAGATGAAGGCCGCCAGCGACGAAGCCGCCGGCTGTTCGGCATGGGTGGCATAAAGGCGCATGGCCTCGCCGTTGGCGCGCGAGGTCTGGAACATGTTGGCGCGTCCGCCGCCGCCGCGCGCCTCAAGGTTGATGATCGCGCCGATCCGGTTGCGCAGCGGATTGTTGGCGAAGAAGTGCCTTGCCCCGTCGAGGCCCAGTTCCTCGGCGTCGGTCAGCAGCACGATCAGGTCGCGTTCGGGCTGCCCCGCCGCCTTGATCGCCCGCACGACCTCCAGGCTGGCGGCCACCCCGGTGGTGTCATCGGCGGCGCCCGGCGATCCCCAGACCGTATCGTGATGCGCCATCAGCGCGACGGCGGGCAAGGTCCGGTCCCTGCCGGGAAGGATGCCGATCACGTTGGTCAGGGTTACCGCAGCATCCTGCCGCCCGGACCAGCGGTTCAGCCGTTTGAGCGAGCGGGCCGAAAGCGGTGCGGGGTCAGTCAGCACCTCCATCCCCAATGCGGCCATTCGTTGCTGGATATAGGCGCGCACGGCGGCGTTCTCGGCGCTGCCGGTGGGGTGCGGCCGGGCGGCGATGACCCGGATATCGGCCATCGCCCGCGCGGCCGAAAACTGGGTGGCCGGGGCATCGATGCCGCGCGGCGCGGGCGGGATGGTCGCATAGATGCCCAGCGCGAGCCCGACCAGAAGCGCGATGAACAGCGAAAGACGTGCCGACATGAGAATTCTCCCCCGCAGCGGAAGGTGATCCGGTGTATTATCTGTGTCAAGCACTGCTGCGGCGATTTTCGCACAGAAGCGGCAGTCAAGCACTGGATAAGATCGGGTCGCGGGCCTAAGGGGAGCCGAGCGATTCTTGCCTCCTCCAGCCGCAGGTCGTCCTTTCGATGCGCATTGCCATTGCCTCCGATCACGCCGCAGTCGAGCTCAAGGCCGAACTGCGCGAGTACCTGATCCAACTGGGTCACGAAGTGGCTGACCTTGGCCCGGAAACGGCGGACCGGGTCGACTATCCCGATTATGGCTACCTGCTGGCTTCGGTCGTCGCCGATGGCACGGCCGAGCGCGGTGTAGCGCTGTGCGGCAGCGGCATCGGCATCTCGATTGCGGTCAACCGCAATCCCGCCTGCCGCGCCGCGCTGGTGTCCGAGCCGCTGTCCGCCGCCCTGGCGCGCGAGCACAACGATGCCAATGTCATCGCCATGGGCGCCCGCCTGACCGGGATCAGACATGGCCAAAGCCTGTCTTGACGCCTTCCTTTCCACCAGCTTTGGCGGCGGTCGTCACGGTCCCCGTGTCGACAAGCTCTCCAATCCGCCCGCCTGAGGAGCCCTGCCAGTGACCACCACCCTCGCCGCCCGTCCCGCGATCCGCTCCGCCGGCTTCTTCACCGAGCACCTCGCCAGCGTCGATCCCGAAGTCCACGCCGCGATCCGGAGCGAGCTGCACCGCCAGCAGACCAAGATCGAACTGATCGCGAGCGAGAACATCACCTCGCTGGCCGTGCTGGAAGCAACCGGGTCGGTCTTCACCAACAAGTATGCCGAGGGCTATCCGGGCAAGCGCTATTACGGCGGCTGCGAATATGCCGACGTGGTCGAAAACCTGGCGATCGAGCGGGCCAAGGCGCTGTTCGGCTGCCAGTTCGCCAACGTCCAGCCCAATTCGGGCAGCCAGATGAACCAGGCCGTGTTCCTCGCCCTGCTCCAGCCGGGTGACAGCTTCATGGGGCTGGACCTCAATTCCGGCGGACACCTGACTCACGGTTCGCCCGTCAACATGAGCGGCAAGTGGTTCAAGCCGATCCCCTATGGCGTGCGCGCCGAGGACGAAATGCTCGACATGGCCGAAGTCGAGCGGCTGGCGCACGAGCACAAGCCCAAGCTGATCATCGCCGGCGGCACCGCCTATTCGCGGGTCTGGGATTTTCAGAAGTTCCGCGAGATCGCCGATGCCGTGGGCGCCTGGCTGCTGGTCGACATGAGCCACTTCTCCGGCCTGGTTGCGGGCGGGGCGCACCCCTCGCCCTTCCCGCATGCCCATGTCGTCACCAGCACCACGCACAAGAGCCTGCGCGGGCCTCGCAGCGGCATCATCCTCACCAATGACGAGGACCTGGCGAAGAAGTTCAACATGGCCGTGTTCCCCGGCATGCAGGGCGGCCCGCTAGTCCACGTGATCGCGGCCAAGGCCGTGGCCTTTGGCGAGGCGCTCAAGCCGGAATTCAAGGCCTATGCCGCGCAGATCGTCGCCAATGCCCGCGCGCTGGCCGCCAGCGTCGAGGCCAACGGGCTGCGGGTCGTGTCGGGCGGGACCGACAATCACCTGATGCTGGTCGATCTGACCGCGAAGGACGTGACCGGCAAGTCCGCCGAAAAGGGCCTCGATCGCGCCTGGCTGACCTGCAACAAGAACGGCATCCCGTTCGACAAACGCTCGCCCTTTGTCACCTCGGGCATCCGCCTCGGCACCCCGGCTGGCACCACCCGCGGCTTCGGCGAGGAGGAATTCCGGCAGGTCGGTGCGCTGATCGCCGAAGTGGTTGACGGCCTGTCGCGCAACGGCGAGGAAGGCGATGGCCAGATCGAAGCCCGCGTGCGTGACCGGGTGGAAGAACTCTGCGCCAGGTTCCCGATCTATCCGGAGCTCTGAGTCATGACCGATCCGAACAAGGGCAACGACCTGATCAGCGATGCGCGCGACGAGATCGTCGGCATGGGCAAGCAGGGCATGGCCCACCCTTCGACCAAGCCGGTGCTGACCGGCGCGGCGATTGGCGCGGTGGCCGGGGCGGTGCTGCCCGTGGTGTCCTGGCCGATCGGCCTGCTCGCGGGCGCTGGCTACATGCTTTACAAGCGACTGCGCCCCTGATCGATGCGTTGCCCGTTCTGTGCCCATGACAACAGCCAGGTAAAGGATTCGCGGCCGACCGAGGACAACACCTCGATCCGGCGCCGGCGCCAGTGCGAAGGCTGCGGCGCGCGCTTCACCACCTTCGAGCGGGTCCAGCTGCGCGAAATCACCGTGGTGAAGTCGGGCGAAAAGCGCGAGCCCTTTGACCGGGCGAAGATCGAGCAGTCGGTCGCCCTGGCCTGCCGCAAGCGCGGCATTGCGCAGGAACGGCTTGACCAGCTGGTTTCCGGGATCCAGCGCCAGGTCGAAACGCTCGGCGACGCCGAAGTCAGCGCCAAGCAGATCGGCGAAATGGTGATGGACGGCCTGCGCCAGCTCGATTCGGTTGCCTACATCCGTTTCGCCTCGGTCTATCGCGATTTCAGCGAGGCCAAGGATTTCGAGGAATTTGCCAGCGCGGTGCAGGATGCCGGCAAGAACTGAAGCCGCGATGACCGAGCGGCAACCCGCCATCGTCCTGGTCCGGCCGCAGCTGGGCGAGAACATCGGCAAGGCAGCGCGGGCCATGCTCAATTTCGGGCTGACCGACCTGCGGCTGGTGGCCCCGCGCGATGGCTGGCCCAATCCCTCGGCGGGTCCGGCCGCGGCCGGGGCCGATATCGTGCTCGAGCAGGCGCGGGTCTATGACACGCTGGCTGATGCCGTGGCGGACTGCGCCCACGTCTATGCCACCACCGTGCGCAAGCGCGGGGTGACCAAGCCGGTCGTCGATGCCGAGCAGGCCGCCCGGGCGATCCATGCCGAGCCGGGGCGCAGCGCCTATGTGTTCGGGCCGGAGCGATCCGGCCTTGAAACCGATGACGTGGCGCTGGCGCGCACGATCCTGACCGTGCCGATCAACCCGGAATTCGGCTCGCTCAACCTCGCCCAAGCGGTGATCCTGTGCGCCTATGAATGGTCGAAGCAGCAGGCGCTGGTCCAACCGACAATCGAGGAGCTGCTGCCGCCCGCCCCGCAGGACGAGCTGGAAGGGATGATCGTCCAGCTGGAAGCCATGCTGGAACCGTGCGGCTATTTCCGCCCGGCCAGCCGCGCCGCCGCCACGCGCCGCACGCTGCGGACCATGCTGACCAAGCCGGGCTGGAACCACCTGGAGGTACGCACCATGCGCGGGGTGCTGTCGGCCTTGGCCAAGGGACCGCGCAAGCCCGATTAAAGTCGTTGGTCGAAAGCATTTTCCGCCCGGCTGGCGGATGCGGCATGGGGCGGGCGAATCATGGAGTTTCATCGATGCGACTTGCCCCGATCCTGATTGCCCTGGCCGTCGGCACAGCCCCGGTCGCCGCACTTGCGGCTGAACCGGCCCCCGCACCAGCTGCCACCGAAGCCGCCAAGCCCAAGAAGATCTGCCGCCCGCTGCCCGCCCGTACCGGCAGCCACCGCCCGCAGGGCAAGGTCTGCAAGACCGCGGAGGAATGGCGCGCCCGCGATCGCGACCAGTACCTGCAGGCACCGCTTGAAGATACGACCCGGATCGAACCGGTTGGCCCCCAGATCGGCTGAGGCAGGAAATCCGCGCATTTCCGCTTGAAATCCGCCCCGGCCAAGGCTAGGGGCGCCACTTCGCAATTGACCCCGCACTCCGGTGAAGCGGCGGTCGCATTCCGTATTCGGCCTGGTTGCAGGCCGTAACTGGCGGAATGGTGCGGTTCCGGACCAGAAGCCCCGGGCAGTTCCAGGGCATGCAAATTGAAGGATCGATGCGCCATGTCGAAGCGCAATTCGTCGAAGTACAAGATTGACCGCCGGATGGGCGAAAACATCTGGGGTCGTCCGAAGAGCTCGGTCAACCGCCGTTCCTATGGTCCGGGCCAGCACGGCCAGCGCCGCAAGGGCAAGATGAGCGACTTCGGCCTGCAGCTCCGCGCCAAGCAGAAGCTCAAGGGCTACTACGGCGACGTGACCGAAAAGCAGTTCAAGCGCACCTACCAGGAAGCCAGCCGCATGAAGGGCGATACCGGTCAGAACCTGATCGGTCTGCTCGAACAGCGCCTGGACATGGTCGTGTACCGCGCCAAGTTCGCCCCCACCATCTTCTCGGCTCGCCAGGTCGTTTCGCACGGTCACATCTATGTGAACGGCGTGAAGTGCAACATCGCCAGCCGCCGCGTGCGTCCGGGCGACGTGATCAGCCTGGGCAAGAAGGCCAAGGAAATGGCCCTGATCGCCGAAGCGCAGAGCCTGCCCGAGCGTGAAGTGCCCGACTATGTCGCCGCCGACGGCACCGACAAGGTCACCTTCGTGCGCGTGCCCACGCTCGACGAAGTGCCCTATCCGGTGAAGATGGAACCGAACCTGGTGGTCGAGTTCTACTCGCGCTAAGGTTCAGGCCACAGCCAAAGAAAAAAGGGCGGTCCCGCGGGGCCGCCCTTTTTCGTTGCCCGGCCCGCGGGCTCAGTTGCGGAACGAGGGGTCGATCCGGTCCAGCTTGCGCAGCAGCGCCGGCCAGGCCAGCATGTTGGCCACCGCGCTCATGCCCGGGCCAGAGCTCTGGGTTTCGACCTTTTCGGGTGTCCCCTGTGGCGGGTTGTAAAGCCCGTCGCGGCCAGCGCTGAGCATCTTGACCTGCGCATCGCAGGCGCGCTCCAGAAAATAGAGCCGCAGGAAGCATTCGCCCACCGTGCTACCCACCGCAAGCGTGCCGTGGTTGCGCAGGATCATCGCGTTCTTGTTGCCCATGTCCTGGACCAGTCGCTCGCGCTCCTCCAGGTCGGTCGCAATGCCTTCGTATTCATGATAGGCGACATCATGCAGCGCGATCATCGCCGTCTGGGTATGCGGCAGCAGCCCTTCGGCCATGGCGCTGACGGCCTGCCCGGCAGGCGTATGCAGGTGCATCACCGCATGGGCATCCTCGCGCGCCATGTGCAGGGCCGAATGGATGGTAAAGCCGGCCGGGTTGACCGGGTGCGAGGTTGGCACCACCGGCTGCCCCTCGACGTCGATCTTGACCAGCGACGACGCGGTGATTTCCTCGAACATCATGTCGTAGGGGTTGATCAGGAAATGGTGTTCCGGCCCCGGCACGCGGGCCGACAGGTGGGTGAAGATCAGGTCATCCCAGCCATAGAGCGCGACCAGCCGGTAGGCCGCCGCCAGATCGACCCGGACCGCCCACTCCTCGTCGCTCACCGCACCCCGCACGTGGTCGTCGTTGACCGCCGTTCTCGTTTCCATCACCGTCGCCATGATCGCTCTCCGCTTTTGCTTTGGCGAGAGCCTAACGCAATCGCACCGGCTTGTCAGCGGGTCTGGTAATTAGCCCTGAAGTCTGCCGCGAAGGCCGCGAACCGCCCTTCGGCAATGGCCGCGCGCATCGCGGCCATCAGTTGCTGGTAGAAGGTGAGGTTATGCTCGGTCAGCAGCATGGCCCCCAGGATCTCGCCGCTCTTGTGCAGGTGGTGGAGATAGGCGCGGCTGTACTTCGTGCAGCAATCGCCGGGGCAGCGCTCGTCGAGCGGGGCCGGATCCTCGGCATGTTTCGCGTTGCGCAGGTTGACCGGGCCATTCCAGGTGAACCCTTGCCCGTTGCGGCCCGAGCGGCTGGGCAGGACGCAATCGAACATGTCGACCCCGCGCTCCACCGCACCAACCAGGTCGTCGGGCTTGCCCACCCCCATCAGGTAGCGCGGGCGATCGACCGGCAGCATCCCCGGCGCGAAATCGAGCGTGGCGAACATCGCTTCCTGCCCCTCGCCCACGGCCAGTCCGCCGATCGCATAGCCATCGAAGCCGATGTCCTGCAGCGCCTCGGCGCTTTCGCGGCGCAGGCCTTCGTCGAGCGCGCCCTGCTGGATGCCGAACAGGGCCGAGCGCTCGGCATGTTCCTCGCCACTGTCGAACCCGGCCCGGCTGCGCGCGGCCCAGCGCATGCTCATCCGCATCGACTTGGCGATCGTGTCATAGGGCGCGTCGGCGCGCGGGCATTCGTCGAACGCCATGACGATGTCGCTGCCCAGCAGGCGCTGGATTTCCATGCTGCGCTCGGGCGTCAGCAGGTGGCGGCTGCCATCGAGGTGGCTTTTGAAGGTCACCCCGTCCTCGGTGATCTTGCGCAGCTCGGACAGGCTCATCACCTGATAACCGCCGCTGTCGGTCAGGATCGGGCGGTCCCAGTTCATGAACTTGTGCAGGCCGCCCAGCCGCGCGACGCGTTCGGCGCCGGGGCGCAGCATCAGGTGATAGGTATTGCCGAGCAGGATATCGGCCCCGGTCGCGCGGACCGTCTCGGGCTTCATCGCCTTGACCGTGGCGGCGGTGCCAACCGGCATGAAGGCGGGGGTGCGGATTTCGCCCCGGCGCATCCGGATCGTGCCGGTGCGGGCCTTGCCATCGGTGGCGTGGATTTCGAACTGGAAGCGCGGCGCGGTCATGGCCGCAGCGCATAGCGGCGCGCGGCCGCAAAGTCACCCGGGGGAAGCCATTGCCGCCCCCGGGTGCTAAGTGGTCCTAGAACTTCACCGCAACGCCAACGGTGGCGCGGGTGCTGTCAAAGGCGATGGTATCGAGGTTGAGGCGCAGGGCCACATTCGATTCCTTGCCGAGGTTGATGTCGGTGCCGATGCCGACCAGGTAATCGCCGTCGGTATCATCGAGGCCAGCCGGAACCGGGGCACCGGCGATGTGGGCCAGGTCGAAGTTCACTTCCTGGTAGCCACCACGGACATACAGCTTGCCGAAGCCGGTCTTCAGGCCAAGGCGGGCATTGATCCCGTATTCGGAATCGATCGCCTTCGAGCCAAAGTGATAGTTGCCTTCAACGCCCAGGAAGAGGTCGCCACCGACCGGCACGTCAACACCGGCGAAGACGCCATAGATCGGACCGCTGTCACGCGCGACACCGGCACCGGCATCGTGCCAGCCGGCCGACACGCCGACATAGGGCTCGGCCTTGGCTTCTTCGGCCTGGGCCGGAGCGGCAATGGCCATGGCACCAAACGCGGCGGCCAGAGCGGCACGATTGATAAACTTGTTCATAAATACTCCTCCTGAACAATACCTGCTCTACGGCAGATAAATCGCCTAGTGATTTGATCAGTCGATAAAGTCAATAAACTTGTAGTTGCATTTATCGACAGAAAATATTTCAACAATTCACGAAGCGGAATTTACCGATACAGGTTGACTAGGGCCTACGCCTGAATGCGTCGCCTGGAGCGCATGAAGCAGCCCGGCCGTTGCCCAAAACTGAATGGCCAGTTCAAGCTGAATTCAGGAAATCGGTCTGCTTTCGCTCAGACGTGGCGATTGCGCTCAACCAGGGCGATCAGCGCCTTGCGCACCTCGCGCCAGGCGGTCTCCTCGGCGCGGTCCAAAGGGGGACTGGCACTTTCGACGACATCCACCAGCGCCTCGATCATGCCCCGGAACCAGTCCGGCGGCACATCGAGCGCGACCCGGTGATGCGGCACGGAGGTATCGAAATAGATCCGCGCCTCGGTCGGGCTGACGAACCAAGTCATGACATAGTAGAGCGTGTTGCCGACCATTTCGGCCTCGAGCTTGGCCGGATTGTGCGGGGAATGGTGCGCGAAACTAGCGCGGGCATCAGGCCACGCGGCATAAAAGCGCCGCATCACCGGATCGGTCAGATCACCGATGATTTCGGCGGCGCGCTCCAGCCGCGCCTCGATCGCGGCCTGGCGTGGATTGGGGCTGGGATCGGTCAAGGCAGGTTTCCTCTCACCGCCGTGATAGCGGCGGGAGGAGCGCCTTGTCTTGCGCTAGATTCACGCCGTCAATCGGCCAGCCAGTTGCCGTGGAAACCTGGCGGGATGCGGTGCGGGATATGCACGCTGGCAAGCGGCGGGGCGGCCACGTCCGCCGCGTCGAGGATGACGAGATCGGTCGTTTCGTGCCGCGTATCGATCACATAGCCCATCAGCCAGCCATCGCCCTCGGGCGCATCGGCAGCGCGCGGCACGAAGACGAACTCGCCGGGTACCCGGCCGGGTCCGAAATCGTGCTGGGTGCGGGTGCCGGTCACCAGGTCGTGGCGATAGATCGGCTGTTCACCCAGGAATGCCGCGTCAATGTCGTCCGGCAGGCCCATGGCCCAGGCAAAGCGATAGGGCTGGCCGAAGAACCGCTCATCGGGGCGCGGAAACTCCTGCGGGGTGGCATCGATCGTGCGGCGCTCGACCTTCCGCGCGAGCGGATCGATGGTCCAGCGCTCCATCCCCAGCGAGCGCCCGGCCGGCCCATCGGTGCCGCCATCGAACATCGTTTCGTAGACCGCGCTGTCGACGATCACCCGGCCCTGTTCATCCTCATAGCTGTTGGCGACATGGAAGACGTAACAGGGGTCGACCTCGCACCAGACGATATCGTCGGCCGCGCCGTGCTTGGGCAGGAGCCCAACCCGCGCCTGGTGATCGCGGTTCCAGGCATAGGGGAACTTCTCCCCGGCAATCAGCGCCTTCATGGAAAAGGTGACGGGCAGATCGAAGACCACCACGTAGTTGCGGGTGATCGTGCATTCGTGGATCGAGGGACCATGCTGGACCGGAACCGCCAGCTCGCGCGTGACCTTGCCCTCGGGCGAGAGGACCACGTGCCAGACCTTGTCCGGCGTCTGCGCGTCATAGGTGATCGCGTGGAATTCGCCGGTCAGCGGGTCTTCGTGCGGGTGGGCCGAGAACGGCGCGGAGAGCGTGCCGCCAAAGTCGGTGTAGGCCACCGTATCGAGGTTCTCGTCAAGCTGGGCCGGATAGGACCCGGCCTCGACGATCGCGTGGATCTTGCCCGCGATCTGGATGACATTGGTGTTGACCCCGTCGCGCGCCGAACGGCGGGGGCCAGGCGCGGCCGACGGCCCGCCTTCGGCTTCAAGCACCCGGCTGCGGATATACCGGTTATGATACCACAGCGCCTTGCCGTCCTGCAGCCGCACGCCATGAACCATGCCGTCACCCACGAACCAGTGGTGGCCGCGCGGGTCCGGCTTGAACGGGTTGGGCCCGATGCGGACATAGCGGCCCGACAGTTCAGCCGGGATCGTGCCGGTGACCGAGAGGTCGGTCAGGCTCAATTCCTCGCGCATCGGGGTGTGGATCCCGGTCAGGAAAGCATGTTCCTCGTTCGCATTGGCGCGCGCGCGGTTGAGATTGGCCACGGCCATCACGCCCTTGGTTACGACCGAACGGATCGCGGTTTCGACTGCGCTTGCCATGCTGCGAATCTCCCAGTAATGTTGATGCTGTAAACATAGTGGATATGGTAACAGTGTCAACATCGCCGGCCAAAGAGCGCTCCTATCATCACGGTGATCTGCGCAGCGCGCTGCTCCAGGCCGGGCTCAACGCCCTCGAAAGCGCCCCGATCGAGGATCTATCCCTGCGCGCCCTGGCGCGCGAGGTCGGCGTTTCCGCCACCGCAGTCTATCGCCACTTCCCCGACAAGGCCGCGCTGCTGGGTGCGCTGGCAGCCGAGGGGATCGAGCAACTGGGCCAATACCAGTTGAAGGCTGCCGAGCAGGCCGGGCCCGAACGGGCCTTTGGCGCGACGGGCCGCGCCTATGTCCGCTGGGCGCTGGCGCACCCTGCCCTGTTCCGCCTGATTTTCAGCCGGGTCGAGCCGGTCGGCGAAACCGTCTTCGGCCAGTCACTCGCCGCGCGCTTGTTGCAAGGCGCGGCCCGCGAGGCCAGCCGGGGCGACGAGGCGCGCGCCCGGCAGCTGGTGGTCCAGGCCTGGTCGCTGGTGCACGGCCTGGCCATGCTGATGCTGGACGGTCAGCTGCCGCCCGACGATGACCTGATCGACCGGGTGATCGATCCGCGCACGCTTTTCCCCGGCTAGGTTGCCCGATCAGGGCAGCAGCAGCGAGGAATCGCCGTAGCTGTAGAACCGGTACTTATGGGCGATGGCGTGGGCATAGACCGCCTGCATCCGCTCCAGCCCCATCAGCGCCGAAACCAGCATCATCAGCGTCGATTTCGGCAAGTGGAAGTTGGTCATCAGCCCGTCCACGCCCTTGAAGCGATAGCCGGGCGTGATGAAGATTGCCGTATCGCCCTCAAACGGATGGATCGCGCGGGCATCGTCGGCGGCGCTTTCCAGCAGCCGCAGCGACGTGGTGCCGACCGCCACGATCCGGTTGCCGCGCGCGCGGACCGCGTTGAGCCGCTCGGCGGTGGCCGCGTCGATCCGGCCCCATTCGGCGTGCATCTGGTGATCGTCGGTATCGTCGGCCTTGACCGGCAGGAAGGTACCGGCGCCCACATGCAGGGTCAGCGTCTCGTGGCCGATCCCGCGCTGGGCCAGGGCCTCCATCAGCCGCGGCGTGAAGTGCAGCGCGGCGGTGGGGGCGGCAACGGCGCCATCCTTGGCGGCGAACATGGTCTGGTAATCGCTCTTGTCCGCCTCGTCGATCGCGCGCTTGCCGGCGATATAGGGCGGCAGCGGCACCTGCCCGGCCCGATCCAGCAGCACTTCGACCGGCTCATCGCCCGCGAAGGCCAGGGTCCAGCTGCCGTCTGCATGGCGCTCTTCTGCGGTGGCCGTAACCCCGGCGGCAAATTCGATCAGGTCGCCAGCCGTCAGTCGCTTGGCATTGCGGACAAAGGCCTGCCAGCGGCGCAGGTCGATCCGCTTGTGCAGCGTTGCGCCGATCCGGGCTTCCCCGCGATAGCCTTCGAGCTGGGCCGGAATCACGCGGGTGTCATTGAACACCAGCACGTCGCCCGGTTCCAGCAGGCCGGGCAGGTCAAGCACGCCCTTATCCGCGAAGGCGCCCTCCCCCGGCACGAACAGCAGCCGCGCGGCATCGCGCGGCCGGGCCGGACGAAGGGCGATCAGCTCTTGCGGAAGGTCGAAATCGAACAGGTCAACGCGCATCGGAACTCTCGTCAGCCCGGCTCACGCCGGGATCGCTGGCAATCCGGCGCTCCCTAGAGGCCAGCGGTCCCGGGTCAAGCCCGGGACGACAGTTCATTCAGTTGACCGGCTTCGAATTGCTCAGCATGTCCGCCGAAATGGCCGCAGGTGCCGCCACTGGCGGGGCGGGACGCGGCTTGCCTTCGCTCAGCATCGATGCCTGCACGATCTTCGTCGGCTTGGCCGGCGGTTCGCCCCGCTCGATCGCGTCCACCTGGTCCATCCCGGCAATCACCCGGCCGAAATTGGTGTAGCGGTGATCCAGCGCGAAGCGCGGGTAGAACACGATGAAGAACTGGCTGTTGGCCGAATCGGGCTGGTCGGTCCGCGCCATCGAGACCGAACCGCGCACATGCGGCATGTAATTGAACTCGGCCTTGAGGTCGGGCAGCGGCGAACCGCCCTGCCCCGTGCCCGTCGGGTCGCCGGTCTGGGCCATGAACCCATCGATAACACGGTGGAAGATGATCCCGTTGTAGAAGCCCTGCGACACCAGGGTCTTGATCCGCTCGACATGCCCCGGGGCCCAGGCCGGCATCAGCCGGATCAGCACGCGTCCGCCGTTTGACAGGTCCAGCACAAGGATGTTCTCCGGCTCGACCTTCACGTCCGGATTGACATAGGCGCTCATCGCCGGGGCCGCCGGGGTGGCCGCATCCTTGTTCTGGGCAATGGCGGGAGCAGCGACCAGGGCAAGGCCCAGGACAACGGCGGAAAGCTTGGCTCGGATCATCAAGTCTGGTCTCGAATACTGGTATGAGGCGCTGGTTGGCCAGCGGGATAGCGGCCTGCGGCTGTCGTGGCAATGAACGGAGCGGTTTAAATGTCCCCTAGCGGCCCGCCTTGCCGATCTGCGCCATGACATCGGCGCAAACCGTAGGGGTCACGAATTTCGAGATGTTCCCGCCATAGACCGCGATTTCCTTGACCAGCCGCGAAGCGATCGGCTGCAGCGAAACGTCCGCCATCAGGAAGATCGTCTCCACCCGGTCGTTGAGCTGGCGGTTCATGCCGGTAAGCTGGTACTCGTATTCAAAGTCGGTCACCCCGCGGATGCCGCGGATCACCACCGATGCGCCCTGGCTTTCGGCGAAATCCATCAGCAGCGAGTTGAAGCCGACTACCGAGATGTTGCCGGTGCCCAGCGCCGCCACCTCGCGCTCGACCATGGCGATCCGTTCGGGATCGGCGAACATCGGCGACTTGGCGATATTGGTCGTCACGCCGATGATCAGCCGGTCCACCAGCTTGGCGCCACGCTTGATGATGTCCATGTGACCCAGCGTGATCGGATCGAATGTGCCGGGATAGACCCCCACCCGTTCAGCCATCTCAGTGATCCCTCTCCACGATGTACCGCGCCACGTCGCGCAGCAGGTCGGCCTCTGCCCCATGCTGGGCCAGGTGCGCAATGGCCTGGTCAACCAGCATCCGCGCCTGATCGCGCGCGCGCTCAGGCCCCAGCAGCGAAACGAAGGTCGCCTTGCCGGCCTCGGCATCCTTGCGCAGCGCCTTGCCGGCCAAGGCTGCGTCGCCTTCATGATCGAGCAGGTCGTCGGCGATCTGGAACGCCAGGCCGATATCGCGGGCATAACCGCGCAGGTGCGCGCGGCCTTCGGCCGAAACCTTGCCCAGCACCGCCCCCAGTTCGACCGAGGCGCTCAGCAAGGCGCCGGTCTTGAGCTGTTGCAGCTTGGTGATGGTGTGCAGGTCGAACGTGGTGGTTTCCGCCACCATGTCCATCATCTGCCCGCCCGCCATGCCATTCCAGCCGCTTGAGGTGGCCAGCACCTGGATCAGTTCGGCCCTGGTCCATGGATCGCCACTGGTGTCGGGATCAGCCAGGATCTCGAAAGCGAAATCGTGCAGGGCATCGCCGGCCAGCACGGCGGTCGCCTCATCAAAGGCGAGGTGCGTGGTCGGCTTGCCGTGGCGCAGGGCGTCGTCGTCCATGCAGGGCAGGTCATCATGGACCAGCGAATAGACGTGGATCGCCTCGATCGCGCAGCCCACCCGCAGCGCCGTGCCGCGATCGACGCCGTACATCGCCGCCGTGGCCGTCACCAGCAGCGGGCGCAGCCGCTTGCCCCCGCCCAGCAGCGCATAGCGCATCGCCTCCACCAGCCGCGCGCGCGGATCGTCCGGCACGGGCAGCAGAGCGTCGAACAGGCTGGCGACATCGGCCGCGATGGCCTGCATCGCTTCGGCGAGCAGCGGCGACGGCTTGCCCGGCATAGCCTTAGCGACCGGCTTCCGGATCGAACGGGCGGGTACCGGCGGCCTGCCCATCGGCGCCGGCAATGATCTGCTCGATCTTCAGCTGGGCCGCATCGAGCCTGGCCTGGCAGTGGCGGCGCAGCGCCTCGCCCCGTTCATAAAGCGCGATCGAGCTGTCGAGCGGCACTTCGCCGCCCTCCAGCTTGCGCACGATGTCTTCCAGCGCGCGCAGCGCGTCCTCGAAGCTCAGGGCGGTGATATCGGAATTGTCCTCGCTCATCGCCAAGCAGCATTGACCGCGCCCGCGGCGGCGGTCAAGCATGCAGCGCAAGGGAGAATGCCAATGCACTGGATTACCGCCTATGTTACCGCCGCCGTGGTGTTCGGCGTGCTCGATGCCTTGTGGCTGCGCTGGGCCATGCCGAACCTCTATCGCCCGATGATCGGCGAGCTGCTGGCAGAGAATGCCCGCATGGTGCCCGCGCTGGTGTTCTATGCGCTCTACATCGCCGGGATGGTCTGGTTCGCGGTCCGGCCGGGCATGGTGCTGGGCGTGCCGCACGGGGTGCTGAACGGCGCGCTGTTCGGGGCGATCTGCTATGCCACCTATGACCTGACCAACCAGGCAACGCTGAAGGTCTGGTCCACCCAGATGACGCTGATCGACATTGCCTGGGGTGCATCCGCCACGGCTCTGGCCAGCGGCGCGGCGGTGCTGGCGGTGCAGAAACTGGCCCAGATGGGGTAGCTCTTTCGCGGGAGGGGGAAAGCCATGTTCATCGGTCACTGGGCGCCCGCCCTTGCCGCCGCCGCAGTCAGCCCGCGCGCGCCGCGGATCGGAACCCTGTTCATCGCTGCGCAGCTGGTCGACTGGGCCTTTTTCGGGCTCTTGCTGGCCGGGGTGGAGCACATGCGCTTTTCCCCCGGCATCAGCGTGATGAACCCGATGGACCTCTATCACATGCCGATCACGCACAGCCTGCTGGGATCGGCCGTGTTTGCCGCCGGATTTGCCGCGCTGCTGTGGATCGGCAGCAAGGACCGCACGCTCGCATTGATCGGCGGCGCGGTGGTGCTGTCGCACTGGTTCCTCGACCTGCTGGTTCACGTGCCCGACCTGACCCTGGCCGGCAGCCCGCCCAAGCTCGGCTTCGGGCTGTGGAACCATCCGGCGATCGAGATGCCGCTCGAACTGGCGATCACCTTTGGCGCGCTGTGGTGGTACGCCAGGGTCCGCCGCCCTGCCCCGCTGCGGCTTGGTCTGCTGGCGGCGGTGCTGCTCGCGCTGCAGGCGTTCAACTGGTTCGGCCCGGTCGAGCCGGAAGTGACGGCGGGCACCAGCCTCCTCGCCTTCTTCGCCTATGGCCTTGTCACACTGGCGGCCTGGTGGATGGGGAAAAGCGAGGCGGCGAACCGCTGAACAGACTCGCCTTAAGCAGACTGGCTCGCTAAGGGCCGCCCATGGCCGAAATCACTCCCGAAATCGTTGCCCAGCACGGGCTGTCCGAAGACGAATACCAGCGCGTGCTGCACGCCCTGGGGCGCGAGCCGAACCTGGTCGAGCTGGGCATCTTTTCGGTGATGTGGTCCGAGCATTGCTCGTACAAGTCGAGCCGCCTGCACCTCAAGAAGCTGCCGACCGAGGCCCCCTGGGTAATCTGCGGGCCGGGCGAGAACGCGGGCATTATCGACATCGGCGATGGCCAGGCCGCCATCTTCAAGATGGAGAGCCACAACCACCCCAGCTACATCGAACCCTATCAGGGCGCGGCGACCGGCGTGGGCGGCATCCTGCGCGACGTGTTCACCATGGGCGCGCGGCCCGTCGCCAACATGAACGCGCTGCGCTTTGGCCGGCCGGATCATCCCAAGATGAAGAGCCTGGTCCAGGGCGTCGTTGCGGGCATCGGCGGCTATGGCAACTGTGTGGGCGTGCCGACCGTTGGCGGCGAAACTAATTTCCACCAGGCCTATGACGGCAACATCCTGGTCAACGCGATGACCGTGGGCGTGGCCGATACCGACAAGATCTTCTATTCGGCCGCCACCGGCATCGGCAATCCGATCGTCTATGTCGGCTCCAAGACCGGCCGCGACGGGATCCACGGCGCGACCATGGCCAGCGCCGACTTCGACGAGAAGAGCGAGGAAAAGCGCCCGACCGTGCAGGTGGGCGATCCCTTCACCGAAAAGCTGCTGATCGAGGCCTGCCTCGAACTGATGGCAACCGACGCAATCGTCGCGATCCAGGACATGGGCGCGGCCGGCCTGACCTCCAGCTCGGTCGAAATGGCCAGCAAGGGCGGCGCCGGCATCCGGCTCAACATGAACCTCGTGCCTTGCCGCGAGGAAGGCATGACGCCTTACGAAATGATGCTGAGCGAAAGCCAGGAGCGCATGCTGATGGTGCTGAAGCCCGGCAAGGAGCCGATGGCCGAGGCGATCTTCCGCAAGTGGGAACTGGACTTTGCCGTGATCGGCGAAGTGACTGACACTGGCCACATGGTCCTTGAGTTCAACGGCGAAGTGGTCTGCGACATTCCACTCGGGCCGCTGGCCGACGATGCGCCGCTTTATGATCGCCCGCACCTGAGCCTGGAAGAATACAAGGCCTGGGCCAAGGTCAAGCCGCTGAGCGAGACCCCGCAAAGCGCGGACCTGGGCGCGGACCTGCTCAAGCTGATGGCCTGCCCCGATCTCGCCAGCCGGCGCTGGATCTGGGAACAGTATGACAGCCAGGTCGGGGCCGATACCCTGCAGAAGAGCGGCGGCGATGCGGCCGTGGTGCGCGTCCACGGCACGAAGAAGGCGCTGGCGATCAGCACCGACTGCACCCCGCGCTATTGCTATGCCGACCCCTATGAGGGCGGCAAGCAGGCGGTCGCGGAAACCTATCGCAACATCTCGGCCGTGGGGGCGACGCCGCTGGCGATCACCAACTGCCTCAACTTCGCCAACCCGCAGCGGCCCGAAATCATGGCCCAGATCGTTGAGGCGCTGCGCGGCATGGGCGATGCCTGCCGCGCGCTCGACTATCCGATCGTCTCGGGCAACGTCAGCCTCTACAACGAGAGCAAGGCGACCGGCGGCGGCTCCGCAATCCTGCCCACTCCGGCCATCGGCGGCGTTGGCCTGATGGCCGATCACGAGGCGATGGCGACCATCGCGATCAAGGCCGAGGGCGAATGCCTGGCGGTGATCGGACCGTGCTATCCGGACCTTGGCCAATCGCTATGGCTGCGCGAAATCCACGGCCGCGAGGATGGCGAGCCGCCGCGCGTCGACCTGGGTGACGAACGCTTCCATGCCGAAGTGGTGCGCCAGCTGATCGCCGAGGGCGCGGTGACCGCGGTGCATGACATCAGCGACGGCGGTCTGCTGGTCGCGGCGGCGGAAATGGCGCTGGCAGGCAACATCGGCATCACGCTGGACGCGATGGATACCCCCTTTGCCTTCAACGAAAGCCAGTCGCGCTATCTGGTGACCTATCCGGCCGACAAGCCGCTCGACCGCAGCAAGGTGCCGTTCGAGCAGATCGGCACCACGGGCGGCGACGCGCTGGTGGTCAATGGCCAGCCGGTGGCGCTGAGCGCGCTGCGCGAGGCGAGCGAGAGCTTCTTCCGCGACTGGATGGAAGGCTGAATCCCCCTTTGAGCCGTCACCCCGGGCTTGACCCGGGGTCCCGCTGCAATGTCCGGCCTTGCCTTGGGTGGCTAACCTGCAAGAACGAAGCGGGACCCCGGATCAGGTCCGGGGTGACGATGAAGGGATAGGTTTGGTGACTACAGGCTATTCCGGCACGCCGCTGGCGAAGAAGCTCAACCTGCGCGACGGCATGCGGGTGTGGTTCGAGGCCATGCCCGAGAGCGTGGCGGACGAGATCGACGAATATGCGCTGGAACTGCGGTTTGTGGCCGATCCGGTGCAGGGCATCGATGCCGCGCACATTTTCGTGACCGAGCGCGCCGCCCTAGCCGAGCGGCTGGCCACCCTGCGCGATCACATCGCCAGCGATGGCCAGGTCTGGGTCAGCTGGCCCAAGCAGGCATCCAAAATGGCCACCGAGGTAACCGAGGACGCGATCCGCGAGCTCGCCTTGCCGCTCGGATTCGTTGATACCAAGGTCTGCGCTGTCGATGAGACCTGGTCAGGCCTCAAGCTGGTAATCCGCAAGGAGCTGCGTTGACCGCAGCCCCCTTCGCTCAGGCTGCCTTTTTCTTGGCCGCACCCAGCAGGTCATAGGGATCGATCCCCATGCCGCGCCACACCTCGTGGGCCTTGCTGTAATTGACCGCCGGGGTGATGTTCAGGCGCTTGCGCACATCCTCGATCGGCATGGCCAGCAGTTCGCGGATCGGCTGTTCGACCAGGCGCGGACAGGCCTTGCCCAGCCGCTGCCCTTCGCGCACCGCGCGCAGCACCGGGGCGCTGCTCTTGATCCGCTTCTTGATTTCCAGGCCGCCGGCATAGCCCAGCAGCAGGTGGCCGGGGCTCGGTTGCTGGCTGTAGGTAAAGGCCAGCACGCACTGTTCGCCCAGCGCATCGCGGCCGAAGCCGGTCAGCACGTGCAGCAGGTCATGCGTGTCGCGCATCCGGTTGTAGTACCATTCCATCTGGTCGTGGAACTTCTCGCGCCGTGCGGCGAATTCGGCGAACTCATCGACCAGGCCCTGCGCGGTCAGCCCTTCGCGCTCCATGAAATCGCAATAGGCATGGGCCAGGCTGCCCTTGGGCAGGCGGCGCAGCGCGGCGTGATCGTCAAGGATCGGCGGCAGGTAGGGCTCGCTCTTGCGCAGCGCCTGGCCGCGTTCGGAGCGCAGGAAGCTCTCTGCGGCGGCGCGCAGGCCGGTCCAGGGCAGCGCCTCGAAGATGTAGAACACCTCCTTGGTGTTTTCCTTGTCCTTCACCAGCTCCTTGAAGTGCCGCCAGGCCTTGGGAATATTCCGCTTCAGCTGCGGACGGCGCTCGTCATAGATCGGCAGGTCCGCGGCAACATCGGCAGCGGCGGGCTCTTCGGCAGTAAACTGCGCAGTGGGGGCAAGGCTGTCCATAACGCCAATCTGTCATTAGCTGACATCGGTGTCAATATGCTGCTCCGACAGTGTCCCGGTATCTCGCCAAGCGGTTGCCGATCGGCTAATCCACGCTGCGGGCAGGGAGAAACCCATGGACATGCTTGACCGTCGCTGGCCCCTGGCCCTTGCCGTTATTCTCGGCCTTGGGTCGCTATACCTGGGCCTGGGACTTGGCACTACCGAGCCTGAGGCATGGAACCTTGCCGCCCGTTACACGGCCCGGGTTGGCCTGCCGATCTTCCTGCTGGCCTATTCCGCATCCAGCCTGCTGCGCCTGGCCCCTTCCCCGATGACCAAGACGCTGGTCAGGGACCGGCGCTGGTGGGGGCTGGCCTTTGCCTTCACGCACACGGTCCATTTCGGCGCGCTTTACATGGCTGTCACCACGCGGGGGGACAGCCTGAGCCTGCTCGCCCCCGGCGCGGTCGCCTATCTGGCGATCCTGGCCATGGCGCTCACCTCCAGCGATGCGGCGATGAAGGCCCTGGGGGCCAACTGGAAGCGCCTGCACCGCACCGGCATCCACGTGATCTGGCTGGTCTTCACCCTGGCCTATGCCAAGCGCATTCCCGAAGCGGAGACCATGGTCACCGGCCTGGTCGGCACGGCGCTGTGCCTGTCCGCCGCCGCCCTCAGGCTGGCGGCATGGCGCAGGACCAGGCGTGCCTAATCCGCGATCCAGTCCCCGCGCGGAATGCCGAGCAGCAGCAGCACACTGGTCAGGTCGCCCGCCGCAACATAGCCGTGCGCTGCCTCGCGCGCCTTGGGCTTGGCATGATAGGCCACACCATAGTCGGCCGCGCGCAGCATCGGGATGTCGTTGGCGCCGTCCCCAGTGGCCAGACTGGCCCCGCCGCGCAGCCGCACTTCCTCGCGCAGGACCTGTTCCTTGACCGAACTGTCGACGATCCCGCCAACCAGCCCGCCGGTCAGCGCCCCGTGCTCGACCCCCAACCGGTTTGCCACCACCCGCTCGAACCCCAGTTGATCGGCCACCGGATCAGCAAACTGGTGGAAGCCTCCGGTTACCAGCACCGTAAAGCAGCCATGGTCCTTCAGCGTCGCGACCAGCGTGGTTGCCCCCGGCATTGGGGGGACGCGCTCGGCCAGGCACTGGGCAATCGCCCCCTCGCCCAGCCCGCCCAGCAGGCGCACCCGCTCGGTCAGCGCCTCGGCAAAGTCCAGTTCGCCCTGCATGGCGCGTTCTGTAATCGCGGCGATCTGGTCCTTGAGGCCGGCAAAGTCCGCCAGTTCGTCAATGCATTCGGCCTGGATCATGGTTGAATCCATGTCCGAGACGAACACCTTCGGCACCACCGGCGCGGCATGGCTCACCAGCAGGTCGGCTACCGGGAAGGCGCGTTCCAGCGCGGCGCGCAAGCTGGCTGCATCGCCATCGACCGAGAACTGCAGCACCTCGTCCAGCCCGGCCAGTGGCTCGGCCGAATGGACCCGCAGCCCGGCGGCCTCGAGCGCATGGATCGCGGCCGAGACATTTGCCGACAAGAGCGCCGGTTCTGCTATCACGCGGGCAATGGGCACGAAGGATTCCCCTGTAGATTCGGACCGCGAACGGCCGCCGGTGGCGCTCATCGCAGGGCCGACCGCCAGCGGCAAGAGCGATCTGGCCGTGCGGCTGGCGCTGGCCCTGCGCCGACAAGGCCGCGAGGCGGTGGTGATCAATGCCGACAGCGCGCAGGTCTATGCCGACCTTGCCATACTGAGCGCGCGGCCGACCGTGGACGAGATGCGGGGCATACCGCACCGACTGTTCGGCGAATGGGATGGCGCGACCGCCTGTTCCGCCGCCGACTGGGCGCGGGTGGCGCGGGCCCTGGTTGAGGAGGTGCATGCGGGCAGCGCAGTGCCGATCCTGGTCGGCGGAACCGGGCTTTACCTGCGGACCCTGCTGGACGGGATCGCCCCGGTTCCGCCGATCGATCCCGCCGTGCGCGAGGCGGTGCGGGCCATACCGGTGACCGAGGCTCATGCCGCCCTGACCCGCGAGGATCCGGAGCGGGCCGCCCGCCTCTCGCCCAATGACACGACCCGCGTCGCCCGCGCGCTGGAAGTGGTGCGTTCGACCGGCCAGCCGCTCGCCGCCTGGCAGGAACGGCGCGAGGGCGGGATCGCGGACCGGATCACCCTCCACCCGCTGCTGCTGCTGCCCGACCGGGCCTGGCTCTACGAACGCTGCGACCGGCGTTTCTCCCTGATGCTGGAACGCGGTGCCCTGGCCGAGGTCGAAGCCCTGCTGGCGCGCAAGCTCGACCCTGACCTGCCAGTGATGCGGGCCATCGGCGTGCCCGAACTGGCCGCCTGTCTGCGCGGTGAAGTGACGGCTGCCGTGGCGGAAAGCATGGGGCAGCAAGCGACCCGGAACTATGCCAAGCGGCAGTACACCTGGTTCCGGGGGCAGACTTCCGCCAATTGGCCGCGAATCGAGTCAGTTAATGTCGATTCCCTCGATCCATTCGCATCATTATTACAACAATAATGCTTGACACGATATTTCCTGTCGCCTAGGGCCGGGTCACTTCCTGCCAATGGCAGGCCCGCACGAGTTGGAGAGGGCGACCCGGTACAGACCACTGTGCCGGGTCGGTTCTTTGATGGGGGCGGCGAGAATGATGAAGGACTGTTACGGTGAGTGAAGAGCGCAGCGGCGCAAGCATCCTGGTCGAAAGCCTGGTCCGCCAGGGGGTCGAATTCGTCTTCGGTTATCCCGGGGGCGCGGTGCTGCCGATTTATGACGCGCTGTTCGCCGACCCGCGCATCCGCCACATCCTGGTCCGGCACGAGGCCGGCGCGGCCCATGCCGCCGAAGGCTATGCCCGTTCCACCGGCAAGCCCGGCGTGGTGCTGGTCACCTCCGGTCCCGGCGCGACCAATGCGGTGACCGGCATTGCCGACGCCTTCATGGATTCGATTCCGCTGGTGGTCATCACCGGCCAGGTCGCCACAGGGCTGATCGGCTCGGACGCCTTCCAGGAAGCCGATACCGTTGGCATCACCCGCCACTGCACCAAGCACAATTACCTGGTGAAGGACCCGGCCGAGCTGGCCGCGACCATCGACGAGGCTTTCCAGATCGCCACGGAAGGCCGCCCCGGCCCGGTCGTGATCGATATCCCGAAGGACGTGCAGGTCGCGGTCGCCAGCTTCAGCCACGGTGCGCCGCAGCGCCGCAACCGCTACACGCCCACCCTGCGCGGGACAGACAAGGACATCGCCCGCGCGATCGAACTGATCGCCAATGCCCGCGCGCCGATCCTCTACACCGGCGGCGGCGTGATCAATTCCGGCCCGCGCGCCACCGAACTGCTGCGCGAGCTGCAGGAAAAGACCGGCGCGCCGGTTACCTCGACCCTGATGGGCCTGGGCGCCTTCCCCGCCGATCATCCCGACTGGCTCGGCATGCTGGGTATGCACGGTACCTACGAATCGAACATGGCGATGAACAAGGCCGACCTGATGGTCTGCATTGGCGCCCGGTTCGATGACCGGGTGACCGGGCGGCTCGATGCCTTCTCGCCCCATTCGACCAAGATCCACATCGATATCGACCGCTCCTCGTTCAACAAGACGGTCCCGGTCGACCTGCCGATCCTCGGCGATTGCGCCGCAGTGCTGGAACAGCTGCTTGACGCCTGGGGTGATCGCAAGGCCCAGGACCTGACCGAGTGGAAATCACGGATCAACGGCTGGCGCGCGCGGCAGAGCCTGGCCTATCCGGCCAATGCCCAAGCGATCATGCCCCAGCACGCGATCGAGCGGCTGTACGAGCTGTCCAGGCACCGCGACCCGGTGATCTCCACGGAGGTTGGCCAGCACCAGATGTGGGCGGCGCAGTACTTCCCGTTCTTCGCGCCTAACAAGTGGCTCACTTCGGGCGGGCTCGGGACCATGGGCTATGGCCTGCCCGCCGCGATTGGCGCGCAGCTGGGCAATCCCGACAGCCTCGTGATCGACATCGCCGGCGATGCCTCGATCCAGATGAACATCCAGGAACTGGGCACGGCCACGCAGTACCGCCTGCCGGTGAAGGTCTTCATCCTCAACAACGAATGGATGGGCATGGTCCGCCAGTGGCAGGAACTGACCTATGAAAGCCGCTATTCGGAAAGCTATTCGGACAGCCTGCCCGATTTCGTGAAGCTGGCCGAGGCCTATGGCTGGAAAGGTATCCGGATCGAGAACGAAAGCCAGCTCGATGCCGGGATCCAGGCGATGATCGACCATCCGGGGCCGGTGATCGTCGATTGCCTGGTCCACAAGGTGGCCAACTGTTTCCCGATGATCCCCAGCGGCGCGGCGCACACCGACATGATCCTCTATGGCGACCAGGTTGCCGGGACCATGGACGACGAAGCCAAGGCGCTGGTGTAAGGGGCAGGCCATGATGAAGATCAAGCAGCAGGCGTCGGAACGCCACGTCCTCGCCATCACGGTCGATAACGAGGCCGGGATCCTGGCCAAGATCGCCGGCCTGTTCACCGCGCGCGGCTATAATATCGACAGCCTGACCGTGGCCGACATTACCGAGAACCACGCGGTCAGCCGGATCACCATCGTCACACACGGCCCGCCGGCGGTGATCGACCAGATCCATGCCCAGCTGGAACGGCTGGTGCCGGTCCACAAGGTGGTCGACCTGACCGAAGCCGGGCCGCATGTCGAACGCGAGCTGGCGCTGGTCAAGGTGGCCGGGACGGGTGAGGCCCGGGTCGAGGCGCTGCGCCTCGCCGACGTGTTCCGCGCCAGCGTGGTCGATACCACGACCAGCAGCTTCATTTTCGAACTGACCGGCGCGCCGGACAAGATCGACCGCTTCGTCAGCCTGATGCGCGAGCTGGGGCTGGTCGAAGTGGGCCGCACCGGGGTGGTCGGCATGATGCGCGGGACCGAAGCGGTTTAGAGGTCATGTTGCAAATATCTAACCCACCCCCGTTCGTCCTGAGGAGGCATTGAAGCCGAAGGCTGAAAGGCCGTCTCGAAGGACGGCGCACGGCGGTGGTTCGAGACGAGCCGTCGCATTCGCTCAGTCTCTCCTCACCACGAACGGATAAGTTAAGACGTCAAGATTCAAAGGAACGGAAGCAACAATGAAGGTTTACTACGACGCCGATTGCGACCTGAACCTGGTCACGGGCAAGAAGATCGCCGTGCTGGGCTATGGCAGCCAGGGCCACGCCCATGCCCAGAACCTGCGCGACAGCGGGGTCAAGGAAGTGGCTATCGCGCTGCGCCCCGGTTCGGCCAGCGCCCGCAAGGCTGAAGCCGCCGGCTTCAAGGTGCTGCCCAACAAGGAAGCCGCCGCCTGGGCCGATATCCTGATGATCCTTGCGCCTGACGAGCACCAGGCCGCGATCTGGGCCGATGACATCAAGGGCAACCTGCGCCCCGGCTCGGCCCTCGCCTTTGCCCACGGCCTCAACATCCACTTCGGGCTAATCGAGGCCCCGGCCGACATCGACGTGATCATGATCGCGCCCAAGGGCCCCGGCCACACCGTGCGCGGCGAATACCTCAAGGGCGGCGGCGTGCCGTGCCTGGTCGCCGTTCACCAGGACGCCACCGGCAATGCGCTCGACGTGGCGCTGGCCTATGCCTCGGGCGTTGGGGGCGGCCGCAGCGGCATCATCGAAACCAACTTCAAGGAAGAATGCGAAACCGACCTGTTCGGTGAGCAGGCCGTGCTGTGCGGCGGGATCACCCACCTGATCCAGGCCGGGTTCGAAACCCTGGTCGAAGCAGGTTACGCGCCGGAAATGGCCTATTTCGAGTGTCTCCACGAAACCAAGCTGATCGTCGACCTGCTCTATGAAGGCGGCATCGCCAACATGCGCTATTCGATCAGCAACACCGCCGAATACGGCGACATCACCACCGGCCCGCGCATCATCACCGCCGAAACCAAGGCCGAAATGAAGCGCGTGCTGGCCGATATCCAGTCGGGCCGCTTCGTGAAGAACTTCGTGCTCGACAACCGCGCCGGCCAGCCCGAGCTGAAGGCTGCCCGCAAGGCCGCCGCCGCCCATCCGATCGAGCAGACCGGCGCCGCGCTGCGCGCCATGATGCCGTGGATCGGCGCCAACAAGCTGGTCGATCAGGACAAGAACTGAAGCCTTTCCCCTCCCGCCAGCGGGAGGGGAGCGAGACTTGCCCGGCAAGGCCGGGTTAGTCGCAGCGGGGTGGGTTGTGCCGAATGGCGGCTCCGCTTGACGCGATGCCCACCCCTAACCCCTCCCGCCTGCGGGAGGGGAACACTGCGCCGGGAGCACCGCGGCCCTAGACCATCTTGCCGAAGGCCGTGCGCAGTTCGCCTACGAAGGCTTCGGGCTGTTCCCAGGCGGCAAAGTGGCCGCCTTTTTCCATGTCGCCCCAGTGGACAAGGTTCTTCAGGCTGCGCTCAGCCCATTTGCGCGGCGTGGGCAGGATTTCGCGCGGATAGGCGCTGACCGCCGTCGGTAGCTCGATTTCCACCGGGGCGAAGGCATTGAAGCTCTCCCAGTAGAGCCGCGCGGCCGAGGCTCCGTTGCCGGGCAGCCAGTAAAGCATGATGTTGTCGAGAATGGCATCGCGGCTGAGCGCATCGAAGGGCGATCCGGCATTGTCGGTCCAGGCCCACATCTTCTCGAAGATCCAGCCAGCAAGACCGACCGGACTGTCCACCAGCCCGTAACCCACCGTCTGCGGCCGGGTACTCTGCTGCTTGGAATAGCCCGAATCCCAGTCCTGATAATGCTGCAGCGCGGCCAGCGCCTTTTGCTCGGCGGGTGAGGGATTGGCGAGGTCTTCGGGCAGCGGCCGGGCGATCGGCATGTTGAGGTGAATGCCCAGGCACCCCGGCGGCTTGATCAGGCCGATCGCCGTGGTCACGGCCGATCCCCAGTCACCGCCCTGTGCCACCCAGCGGTTGTAACCCAGCCGCTGCATCAGTTCGGCCCAGGCAAAGGCGATCTTGGGTACACCCCAGCCGGTTTCAGCGGGCTTGCCCGAGAAACCGAAGCCCGGCAGCGACGGTGCGACGACGTGGAAGGCCAGTTCGCCCGCGGGCGGATTGGTCAGCGCCTCGATCACGCCCATGAACTCGATCACCGAGCCCGGCCAGCCGTGCGTGATGACGAGCGGCATGGCATCGGCGCGCGGTGAGCGGACGTGCAGGAAATGGATATCCAGCCCCTGAATCTCGGTCTTGTACTGGCCCAGCGCGTTGAGCCGCGCTTCGCACCGCCGCCAGTCATAGCCCTTGCGCCAATAGCCGACCAATTCCTGCAGCGCCGCCAGTGGCGTGCCTTGCGACCAGTCCGCGACCGGCTCCTTTTCCGGCCAGCGGGCCAGGTCAAGCCGCAGGTTGAGATCGTCCAGCTGCGCCTGGGGGATCGCGAGGGTGAAAGGCTTGATGTCAGACATTCGGTTCTTCTCCCAAGATCCGTTCGTGTCGAGCGTAGTCGAGACGCCGCGCGCAACGTGTCTCGACTACGCTCGACACGAACGGAGGGAAGGCTAGGTGTTGCTTATGGCCGCCTTCGCCGCCGCTTCCACTTTGCTACGATCGAACAGGGTGACAGTCGAGCTGCCCTTGGCCAGCACGTTACCCGCGCTGTCCAGCAGCTGCCCTTCGACAAAGGCGGTCTTCTTGCCGCGCCGTTCGATCCAGCCTTCGGCAAAGACCGGGCCGGGGCGGACGGGCGCAAAGAAGCTGACCTTGATCTCCAGGCTCATCGGGGTGACATCGTGGCCCAGCACGGCGATCACCGCGTGGGCCATGGCTGCGTCGATCCAGCCGGTGACGAAGCCGCCCTGCACCACCCCGCCCGAATGGCACTGGTTGGCCCGCGCCTCGTACTCCAGCCGCGCGCGGCCTTCGGGGTTCATCTCGACAATGCGGACAAGGCCCATCGTCTCGTAAAGGCTGTCAACGCTCATCCCCGCCCCCTCAGGCCAATGCCGAATAGATCAGCGTCTTGAGCTCGCGCCGGATCGGGTAGGTGCTGCTGGGGGCCAGCTGGGTCATGAAGACCATGGTGATCTCCTCGACCGGATCGACGAAGAAGGCGGTCGAGTACATCCCGCCCCAGTAATACTCGCCGACCGAACCCGGGATCATCGTCCGCACCGGATCAAGGTTGACCGCAAAGCCCAAGCCGAACCCGACCCCGGCATTGGTCGCCTCGCTGAACAGCGACTTCGACCAGCTGGCCAGATCACCATCGTCGGGCAGGTGGTTGAGCGTCATCAGCTCGATCGACTTGCGACCGAGGATCCGCGCCCCGTCCAGTTCGCCGCCGTTGAGCAGCATGGTATTGAAGCGGTGGTAATCGAGCGCGGTGGAAACCAGCCCGCCCCCGCCTGAAAGCAGCCGCGGCATCTTGGCCCACATGCTCTCCGCGCCGCGATCGAACACCACTCTCCCCTTGCCCGGCACGAAGCTGTAGCAATCGGGCAGGCGATGAAGCTTGTCCGCCGGGACCATGAAGCCGGTGTCGACCATCTTCAGCGGGGCGAAGATGTGCTGTTCGAAATATTCGTTCAGCGGCTGGCCCGACAGGCGTTCCACCACCGCGCCCAGCACGTCGGTCGAAACCGAATAGTTCCAGGCCTCGCCCGGCGAGAATTCGAGCGGCAATTTGCCGAGCGCGGCGACGAATTCGTCCAGCGTCAGGTTGCCGTGCCAGTTCTCGATCTTGCCCTCGCGGTGGGCGGCATCGATGTTGGTGCGGTTCTGGAAGCCATAGGTCAGGCCAGAGGTGTGCCGCAGCAGGTCGACCATCTGCATTGGCCGGGCACAGGGCCTGGTCAGGAACGGCACCCCGGCCCCGCCGCCGTTATAGACCGCCAGGTCCTTGAATTCCGGCAGCACGTGATGGACCGGCGTATCGAGCGCCACTTTCGCCTGTTCCAGCAGCTGCATGAAGGCCACCGAGGTAACCGGCTTGGTCATGGAGGCGATGCGGAAGATCGTGCTTTCGTTGATCTGCGCCCCATCGCCCTCACGCGCCGCGCCTTGCGAGGAAAAGTGCGCAATCTCTCCCCGGTGGGCCACCAGCACCTGGGCATGGGGCAGCTTGCCCGGATCGAGATAGCGCTCCTGGATGAAGGCGGGAATGCGGGCAAGGCGGGCTGGGTCGAATCTCATTCGGTCTTTCCGGTCACTGATTGAGCAACCCTATTGCCGCGTGTTCCGGGCCAAAGCAACGAATGTGCATTGCTGGCTTTACAAGCCGCTTTCGAGACTCCATAGGCTCGGACCATGATCTCTCCGCTTGGCCTTACCCTGCGACTTATCCGCCCTTGGGCGTGAGCGGGCGTGCCATCCTCGGGCGCGCAGCACCGCCCAAGGGACTTACCAGCACACCCAGACAGTCGCAGAGCTACGCAGAGACCAAGCCATGACCATGCTGAAGAACCCCGGGGTAAAGTACCGCCCCTTCCCGCCCATCAACCTGCCTGACCGGCAGTGGCCCGGCCGTGTGATCGACAAGGCCCCGCGCTGGCTCTCCACCGACCTGCGCGATGGCAACCAGGCGCTGATCGACCCGATGGGCGCGGAAAAGAAGAGCCGCTTCTTCGATCTGCTGCTGAAGGTTGGGGTGAAGGAAATCGAGGTGGGCTTCCCCGCTTCGGGCGCGACCGATTTCGATTTCATTTCCGGGCTGGTGAAGTCCGGCCGGATACCTTCCGACGTGACGCCGCAGGTCCTGACCCAGTCCCGCCGCGACCTGATCGAGACGACCTTTGCCAGCCTGGAAGGCGCGGAGAAGGCCATCGTTCACGTCTACAACGCGGTCTCGCCGGCCTGGCGCCGGATCGTCTTCGGGATGAGCCGCGAGGAGATCAAGCAGATCGCCATCGAAGGCGCCAAGGTGATGCGCGACCAGGCAGCGAAGTATCACGGCACCGACTGGCACTTCGAGTACAGCCCGGAAACCTTCTCCACCGCCGAAGTCGATTTCTCGGTAGAAGTCTGCGCGGCGGTGATGGAAGTGCTGCAACCCACCACCGACAAGCCGATCATCTTCAACCTGCCCGCCACGGTCGAATGCGCGACGCCTAACGTCTATGCCGACCAGGTCGAGCTGTTCAGCCGCTCGATCCCGGACCGCGACAAGGTGGTGATTCAGCCTCCACACCCATAACGATCGCGGCACCGGCATCGCCGCCTGCGAACTGGGGTTGATGGCCGGTGGTGACCGGGTCGAAGGCTGCCTGTTCGGCAATGGCGAGCGCACCGGCAACTGCGACATCGTCACCGTGGCGCTCAACATGTATACCCAGGGCGTCGATCCGGGGCTCGATTTCTCGGACATCGATGCCATCGCCAAGACGGTGGAGTATTGCAACCAGCTGCCGATCCACCCGCGCCATCCTTACGTGGGCGAACTGGTCTACACCTCGTTCTCTGGCAGCCACCAGGATGCGATCAAGAAGGGCTTTGCCGCGCGCGAGCAGCAGAACCACGAAACCTGGGAAATGCCCTATCTCCCGATCGATCCGGCCGACCTGGGCCGCAGTTACGAAGCGGTGATCCGGGTCAATTCCCAGTCCGGCAAGGGCGGGTTCGCCTGGGTGCTGGAACAGGACCAGGGGCTGAAGCTGCCCAAGAAGATGCAGGCGCACTTTTCCGGCCATGTCCAGAACCTGGCCGACGAAGTGGGGCGCGAGCTGTTTGCCGAAGACATCTGGGATGTGTTCCAGCGCACCTACAAGCTCAGCACGCCGCAGCATTTCCAGCTGGTCGATTACGAGGAGTCGAAGGCGGCCGATGGCACCCGCGTCTTCGCCGGCAAGATCGCCGTGGATGACAAGGAACAGACGGTTTCCGGGCGCGGCAACGGCCTGATCAGCTCGGTGGTGGCGACCCTGGCGGAAAGCTTCGGCGTGAAGCTGGAAGTCAAGGACTATTCCGAGCACGCGATGGGTGCCGGGTCCGATGCCCGCGCGGCGGCCTATGTCGAATGCCTTGGCCCGGACGGCAAGACCATCTGGGGCGTCGGGATCGACGAGGACGTGGCGACCGCCTCGGTGAGGGCGGTGCTCAGCGCCGCCAACGGCCTCAAGCGCGACTGACCGGAGCCGGATCTGACCGGGGGCTCAGTAGATCGTGTAGCCCCCGTCAATCACGATCGAATCGCCGGTGTGGTTCCGCGCGCCCCGGCTGGCGAGATAGACCGCGATTGCTGCAAAGTCTGATCCGTCCAGCCAGCCGCCGGTCGGGACGCGGCCGATCACCGCCTCGTTGAACTTGTCCCAGCCTTGCAGCCCTTCGGTCAGGCCAGAGCGGGTCCAGCCGGGCAACACGCTGTTGGCGGTGATCCCATAGCGCGCCAGCTCGACGGCCATGGCCCGGATCATGGTGACGACCGCGCCCTTGGTGGCGGCATAATGCTCGTTGCGGGCCGCGCCGTGGATTGCCGAGGTGGACGAAATGCCGACCAGCGATCCGCCGCTGTCACCCGCCTTGTGCCGCTCGATCATGTGCCGCGCCGCCTCGCGCAGGGTATAGAGCACGCCGTGGATGTTGATCGCCTCGATCCGCTCGAAATCGGCGGTCGAGATATCGAACAGGCTCTTGCGCGGAATCGAGATGCCGGCGTTGGCAATCGCCTGGTCGAGCCGCCCGAACTCCGCGACGATCGCCGCGATCCCGGCCGCGACCGCCGCTTCGTCGGACACGTCGATTTGCGCCGCGCGGACCTCGCCGCCGTGCTGGCGCAGCTGCTCCGCCGCCGCTTCATTGCGTTCGGCATTGGTGCCCCAGATCACGACCGTCGCGCCATGCTGGGCCAGCCCCTCGGCCATGCCGAGGCCAATGCCGCTATTGCCCCCGGTCACCAGCGCGACCTTGCCGGTCAGATCGAACAGAGATGCCATGGCCGTTCCCCCCAGGATTTTTAATCGATCGGTTAATGCTGGCGCGGTCTGCGCTTGTCAAACCCGCAAGGCGTCATAAGCTGCGGCGCAAAGAGAACCTGAGAGGAGTGAACCTGTGAGCGAAGCGATCCTCGAACCCGAGCTGCCGATCATCGATCCGCACCATCACCTTTGGGACCTGCGCCCGGTGATGGGCGCCTTTCCGGAGCCGCACCATCACTTCGTCGCTTCGGTCGCCCGTTCGCCCTACTACACCTTCAACGAGTTGCATGCCGACATGACCAGCGGTCACAACGTGATCGGCACGGTCTTCATGGAATGCGGCGCCTTTTACCGCGCCGGGGCCGATGAAGCACTGAAGGTGGTGGGCGAGGTCGAATATGTGAACGGCGTTGCCGCCCAGGGCGCCAGTGGGCTTTACGGGGCGATGCGGCCCTGCGCGGCGATCATCGGCCATGCCGACCTGACGCGTGGCAGCGCGGCCGGGGCCGTGCTCGATGCCCTCGCGGCCGCCGCGCCCGACCGGTTCCGGGGGATCCGCCATGCCGCCGCCTGGGATGCCGATCCCGATGTGCTGGGGCCGCCGTTCCACGCGCCGGCCGGGCTCTATCTCGACAGCAAGTTCCGCGAAGGCTTTGCCGAACTGGGCAAGCGCGGGCTGACCTTCGATGCCTGGCTGCTGGAGCCGCAGCTGGGCGATTTCCTGAGCCTGGCCGAGGCTTTCCCCGACCAGCCGATCGTCCTCGATCACTGCGGCACACCGCTGGGCATGGGTTCATACCACGGCAAGCTGCACGAACGGTTTGACACCTGGCGCGCCAGCATCCGCGCGATTGCGGAATGTCCGAACGTGTCGGTCAAGCTGGGCGGCCTCGCCATGTCCTTCGCCGGAATGCCCGATCATGGGCCGGAGGCCGGGCTGTCATCCGAAGTGCTGGCGGCGATGTGGCGGCCCTATATCGAAACCTGCATCGAAGCTTTCGGGCCCGACCGCGCCATGTTTGAAAGCAATTACCCGGTCGACAAGTGGGGCGCGAGCTATGCGGTGCTGTGGAACGCCTTCAAGCGACTGACGCTGGGTGCCAGCGCCGGACGAAAAGCGCGCGCTTTATGCCGGAACGGCCGCGCGCTTCTATGGGCTGGAATACCTGCTGACCGATTGATCGAGGCGATGGGGGTGCCCGGCCAGCACCCCCATCCGATCAGGCCTGGTGGATCGCCTTGGTGACGAGATAGCTCTCCATCCCCTCGATTCCGCCTTCGCTGCCGAAGCCCGAATCCTTGACCCCGCCGAACGGCGAATCCGGGACCGAGATGGCAAAGGTGTTGATCCCCACCATCCCGCTTTCCAGCGCATCACCCAGCAGGTTCGCGCGGCGCATCTGCTCGGTAAAGGCAAAGGCCGCGAGGCCATAAGGCAGCCGGTTGGCCTTGGTGATCGCATCGTCCAGATCAGTGAAGGGCGCCGCCACGGCGACGGGGCCGAACGGCTCGTTGCTCATGATATCGGCGCTGTCCGGCACATCGGCCAGCAGCGTCGGCTGGAAGAAGAACCCGGCATTACCGCGGCTGCCCCCGGTCATCACCCGTGCACCCTTGGCCCGGGCATCCTCGACCAGCGCCTCGATCGCGGCGGGGCGGCGGACATTGGCCAGCGGGCCCATCTGCGTGTCGCTCATCCAGCCCATGACCGGTCTGGACCTTGCCGGCGCGCGCGGCAAAACCCTCGACAAAGCGGTCATAGATGCCCTGCTGGACATAGAACCGCGTGGGCGAAACGCAGACCTGCCCGGCGTTGCGGAACTTCTGCGGGACAACCATGTCGAGCGTCCTTTCGAGGTCGCAATCGTCGAACACCAGCACCGGGGCGTGGCCGCCCAGTTCCATCGTCACCCGCTTCAGCCCATCGGCCGCCAGCCGCATCAGGTGCTTGCCAACCGGCACCGAGCCGGTGAAGCTGACCTTGCGGATTACTGGTGAGGCCAGCAGGTGGCGGCTGACGGCATCGGGCACGCCGTGAACCAGCTGCACCACATCGGCCGGCAGCCCCGCATCGAGCAGGCAGCGCACCAGGGCACCGGTGCAGCCGGGGGTTTCCTCCGGCGGCTTGGCAATCACCGAGCAGCCGGTGGCCAGGGCCGGACCCAGCTTCTTGGCCAGCAGGTAGATCGGGAAGTTCCACGGGCTGAAAGCCGCGACCGGGCCGACCGGCTGCTTCGTCACCAGCGCGCGCTGGCCGGTGGGGCGCACCAGCACCCGGCCGTAGATCCGGGTGGCTTCGGCCGCGCACCAGTCGAACAGGCCCGCGCTGGACATCACCTCGCCGCGCGCCTCGGCCAGTGGCTTGCCCTGCTCCATGGTCAGCAGGCGGGCGATCCCATCGGCCCGTTCACGCAGCAATGCCGCAGCCTTGTTGAGCACGGCGGCGCGCTGATCTGCGGAAGTGTTCTTCCACAGGGCGAACCCGCGCTCGGCGGCGGCGAGCGCCTCGTCGAGGTCGGCCGGACTGGCCAGCGGCACTTCGGCAATGGTCTCGCCCCGGGCCGGATCGACCACCGGGAACAGGTCGCGCCCCTCCCCGATTTTCCAGCTGCCATTGATGAACAGCGCCAGGTCGGCGTCGTAAGTCTGGGTCATGATAATCCTCGCTCTCTCGGGCCAGGATTAGCTGTCGTGCAGCGCCTTGACCAGTGTGGTGCGCAGCGCAATCAACCGCGCGCGCAGGGCAAAGGCATTGTTGGGCACGGGGGCCGGCTCGCCATTTGGCGCGGCGGCCGGAGGTGTTGAAACAGCCTCCGGCGCCGCCGGTGCCGACCGCACCGCCTTGCCGCCACTCAGCGCCTGGCGCGCGCCGCGCAGGGTATAACCCTCGCGGTGAACCAGCCGGTCGATGGCCTCAACCAGGGCAACATCTTCCGGCCGGTAGTATCGACGCCCGCCGCTGCGCTTCAGCGGCTTCAACATGGGGAACTGTTCTTCCCAATAGCGCAGGACATGCTGACGGATGCCCAGCGCCTTGGCCACTTCCCCGATAGTGCGCAGCGCACCCTCTTCCTTCCCGTCGGCAAAGCCGGCGTGGCGCGAATCGGCCGAGAAGAGGTCAGGCCCGGTCACCCTTTGGCAATCCGGTCCTTAAGCATCTGGCTGGCCCGGAATGTCAGGACCCGGCGCGGCGTGATCGGCACTTCCACCCCGGTCTTGGGGTTGCGGCCAATGCGCTGCGTCTTGTCACGCAGCAGGAAGGTGCCAAACCCGGAAATCTTCACATTTTCGCCACTTTCCAGTGCGTTACCCATGTGATCGAGGATGGCTTCCACCATCCCCAGCGAGTCCGCACGGGACAATCCAACCTTGCGATTGATCGCTTCGGCCAGATCGGCCCTCGTCAAAGTCTGCATCGAGCGCATTTTTGCCACCTTCCCCGAAACATAGCTATTTCGACCCCGTGTAAACGATAGCCGTTTACTGGAAGAATGCAACGAAGCCCTTGAAAGTGGTTGATTTGGGATAAAGCGGGGTCAGACCCGCAGCAGGCTGGCGCCCCAGGTGAAGCCGCCACCCATCGCTTCCAGCATGACCAGCTGACCCGGCTGGATCCGGCCATCGCGGATCGCCGCATCAAGCGCCAGCGGCACCGAGGCGGCCGAAGTATTGGCGTGGCGATCAACCGTAACCACCACCTTTTCCGGCGGCAGGCCCAGCTTCCTGGCCGTGGCGTCGAGGATGCGCTGATTGGCCTGGTGCGGCACCACCCAGTCAAGCTGATCGGGCGTGTGGCCACTCTGTGCCAGGACCTCGCCCAGCACCTCGGCCAGGTTGACCACGGCATGGCGGAACACTTCGCGCCCCTTCATGCGGATATGGCCAACAGTGCCGGTGGTAGAAGGTCCGCCATCGACATAGAGCAGCTCGTTGTGCGCGCCATCGGCGTGGAGCTGGCTGGCCAGAATGCCAGGTCCATCCTCGGGCACCTCGCGCGCTTCCAGCACCACGGCCCCGGCCCCATCGCCAAACAGGACGCAGGTTGTGCGATCTTCCCAGTCGAGAATCCGGCTCATCGTTTCGGCACCGATCACCAGCGCGCGCTTTGCCGCGCCGGTGCGCAGCATCGAATCGGCGACGCCCAGCGCATAGAGGAAACCCGAGCAGACCGCCCCGACATCGAAGGCGATTCCGCCATGGCAGCCGAGCCGGTCCTGCACGATCGTGGCGCTGGCCGGAAAGGTCTGGTCCGGCGTACAGGTCGCCAGCACGATCAGGCCGATATCCTGTGGTTCCAGCCCGGCGGCGGCCAGCGCGGCACGCGCGGCATCGGTGGCCAGGCTGGAGGTCGTTTCCCCCTCGCCCGCCAGGTGACGCGAGCGGATGCCGGTTCGCTCGACAATCCATTCGTCACTGGTATCGACCCGTTCGGCCAGTTCGGCATTGGAGACCGCGCGTTCCGGCAGGGCCGAACCCGTGCCGACCAGAACCGAGCGAAGAGTCATTGCGCAGTCTTGCCCTTGTTGCGGATCGATTCGGCCCCGAAATGTTCGAGTTCAGCCGCGATCCGGCTGGTCAGGTTTTCTTCCAGCAGCCGCGCGGTAACCGCCACGGCATTCGCCACGCCCAGCGCCGAGGCCGAACCGTGGCTCTTCACCACGATGCCGTTCAGCCCGAGGAACACGGCGCCATTGTGATTGTTGGGATCGAGGTGGTGCTTCAGCAGTTCGGTGGCCGGGCGCGAGATCAGGAAGCCGACCTTCGAGCGCAGCGAGGAAGCGAACGAACGGCGCAGCAGATCCGCCACGAACCGGGCCGTGCCTTCGATCGCCTTCAGGGCGATGTTGCCCGAGAAGCCGTCGGTTACCACCACATCGACATCGCCGCGGTTGATCTTGTCGGCCTCGATGAACCCGTCGAAACGCAGCGACAGTTCGGTGTGCGAATTGAGCTGGGCAGCCGCATCGCGCAGCGCCTCGGTGCCCTTGGTTTCCTCGCTGCCGATGTTGAGCAGACGCACGCGCGGATGATCCCGCCCGGTGATGATCCGCGAATAGGCCGCACCCATGATCGCGAACTGCACCAGGTTGCGGGCGTCACAATCGGTGTTGGCGCCCAGGTCGAGCATGACCACGTCATTCTCACCCAGCGTGGGCATCAGCGCGGAGAGCGCCGGGCGGTCGATCCCCGGCATGGTGCGCAGCGCCAGCTTGGCCATGGCCATGAGCGCGCCGGTGTTGCCGGCACTGACCGCGGCACCGGCGGCACCGGTCTTCACCGCGTTGATCGCCAGGCCCATCGACGTGGTCTTGGCGCGGCGCAGTGCCTGGGTCGGCTTTTCATCGCCCGCCACCACATCTTCGCAGTGCAGGATTTCCGAGGCCGAACGCAGGTTGGGGTGGAGTTCGAGCGCGTCCTTGATCCGCGCCTCGTCACCGACCAGCAGGAACTTGAAGCGGTCGTGGCGACGACGCGCCAGCGCCGCCCCCTCGACCATCACGCGCACGCCTTCGTCACCGCCCATCGCATCGATGGCGATACGCGGCAGGCTCATCGCAGTTCCCCCCGATGGATGGGCTTAGAGCCCGACGGCGATGACTTCGCGGCCGTTGTAATGCCCGCAAGCCGGGCAGATGTTGTGCGGGCGCTTCAGTTCGCCGCAGTTCGAGCATTCGTGGAATGCTTCGACCTTCAGCGCATCATGGCTGCGGCGCATGCCCCGGCGGGACGGGGTCGTTTTTCTCTTGGGGACAGCCATTTCGGCACCTGTTCCTGAATATCGTCTGGTCGTCTAGGGTTGCCGCGCTGGATCCAAGGGACTGGCGGCTGCGAAGGCGCGCCTATAGCGAATTTGGCGCGCGTTGCAAGCGCCGTCCTGAGCATTGCGCGAACCAACAGGGGAGAGGACTATGTTGCTACCTACCACGCTTTCACTCGCAGCCGCGGCGGCGATCATCAACCTGTGGCTTTCGATCCGCTGCGGCCAGGTCCGCGGCAAGGCCGGAATCAGCATCGGCACCGGCGGCAACGAGCTGCTGGAGCGCCGGATGCGCGCCCAGCTCAACTTCGTCGAGAACACCCCCTGGGTGCTGCTCCTCATCGCCGGGATCGAACTGGCCGGCAAGGGCGGGCAATCGCTGGCGATCGTTGGCGGCGTCTACATGCTGGGCCGCGTTGCCCACGGCATCGGGATGGACGGTGCCAGCTTTGCCAAGGGCCGGATGATCGGCACCCTGATCACCATGCTGGCGCAGCTGGGCCTCGCGATCGTCGCCGTACTGGTCGTGCTCGGCCACATGTAAGCCAGCAGCCGCTCCGGCCCGGCCGGGGCGGCAGGCTAGCTCAGCACGTAGTCGCTGACAAAGGCATTGGTCTTGCGTTCGCGGCCGAAAGTGCTGGTGGGGCCGTGGCCGGGAACGAAGGTCACGTCCTCACCCAGCGGCCAGAGCTTCTGCGTGATCGAATCGACCAGCTGCTGGTGATTGCCGCGCGGAAAGTCGGTCCGCCCGATCGAACCCTGGAACAACACGTCGCCCACCATCGCAAAGCGCGACGGAGCGTGGAAGAACACCACGTGGCCGGGCGTGTGCCCGGGGCAGTGAATCACGTCCAGCTCCAGCTCACCCACGGTCACCTTGTCGCCATCGTGCAGCCAGCGGTTCGGCTCGAAGGTTTCGGCGTGCATGCCCCAGCGCTTGCCGTCGTCGTCCAGCTGGGCGATCCAGAACCGGTCTTCCTCATGCGGCCCCTCGATCGGCACGCCCAGCTCCTTGGCGAGGATTCCGGTCTGCCCGCAGTGATCGAGATGGCCGTGGGTGACGAGCAGCTTCTCGATCGTCACCCCCACCTTGGCCACCGCCGCCTTCAGCTTGTCGAGATCGCCGCCCGGATCGACCAGCGCGCCCTTCATCGTCTTGGTGCACCAGATCAGCGAGCAGTTCTGCTGCAAGGGAGTGACGGGCAGGATGCCCACGCGCATCGGGGGTTCGGCGTTCTCGGTCATGACCGGCGATGTGCCCGCCGCGCCCGCGCATTGCAAGACCTGCGCACTATCGCACCACCCGCCGGTTTGTTAGGCTGCACCAACGGACCGGGGGGCAACCGACATGGCGACTGATTCCACGAACGGCGGCGGCGCGCGGCGCGACCGGTTCTTTGCACGATCCGGCATCGTTATCGCCGCGATCATCGTGCTGAGCTTTCCGCTGACCTATTACGTGCCGCTGATCACCGGCACCAAGACCTTCTCGCTGCTGCGCCACCTGCACGGTCTCGCCTTCTTCATCTGGACCGCACTGTATGTGCTGCAAACGCAGCTGGTGGCGCGCGGCCAGGTGCGGCTCCACCGCGAGATCGGGCTGGCCGGGATCGCGCTGGCCGGGGCGATGCTGCCGCTGGGCCTGTGGATGGCAGTGGCGGCGATCGAGGGGCGGATTGCCAATGGCTATCCGCAGCCATTCGAATTCGCGATCTACAACCTCGTCGATATCATGGTGTTCAGCCTGTTCATGGCCTGGGCCGTGTTCGAAACCCGCCGCCGGATCGACTGGCACCGGCGTCTGGCCTTCATCGCGATCCTGAACCTGATGGGTCCGGCAGCCTCGCGCTGGTTCATCATGGCGCCGATCCCCTTTCCGTGGGTCGACATGCTGCCCAACCTGTTTGCCGATGCCTTCCTGATCGCCCTGGCGCTGCATGATCGGCGGAGCATCGGCCGGGTCCATCCCGTCACGCTCATCGCGGCAGCCGTGCTCGTGCCATTCCATGCGATCGAACCGCTCATTGCCCGCAGCGGCTGGTGGAACAGCATTGCCCCGGCGCTGTTCGGCTTTTTTGCCGGCTAAAGCCGCCCACCCTTCCACACGACCCGCCCGATCACCTCAACCTCGCCGCGTGGCAGTTCGATCGGGCGATAGGCGGGATTGTCGCTGACCAGCACGATCCGCCCCGGCTGCGCGGTGTCGAGCCGCTTGACCAGCAGGGCTTCCCCACTGCGCACCACATGAATGCCATCACGCAGGGCGCGCGGCGCGCGATCAACCAGGATTTCGTCGCCGTCGCGCAGGGTCGGCTCCATCGAATCGCCCTCCACCCGGATCGCGGAGAGCATGCCCGCCGCAAGCCCCTGTTCACGCAGCCAGCGGGCCGAGAAGCGCAATGCCCCGATCGGCCCTTCCTCTAGCGCGAGCGCCCCCGCCCCAGCCGAGGCCCCCAACGGCAGGCGCGGTACATCGACCCAGTCCCCGCGCCCCGTTCGTTCGGCCGGTGGCGGGGAAATTTCCTCCGGCGCGCCCAGCTCCCCTTCCGCCACACCGAAGAACCGGGCCAGGGTTCGCCGGTCCGTCTCCTCCAGCTTGCGCGGGCTGCCTTTGCGGATGAATTGCTGCAAATAGGTAGCGTTACGCCCGATCAGTTCCGACAGCCGGGCCAGGCTGACACCCTGCTCGGTCGCCAGTTGCTGCAAGCGGATGCGTGGATCGGTGCCAGTCATGAAGATGTACTAGTCGATGTATTTTTCCTAGACAAGTAGGATTTTACCTATGAAGGCAGGGTCATTCGCACCGCGACTCATCGACCAGAAAAGGACGCCTTCTCATGCTGATACGCCGGATCGAGCACTTCCTGCGCGAAACAGGCATGTCGTGGACCAAGTTCGGGCGGCTGGCCACGCACGACCCGCGCTTTGTCCAGGACCTGCGCAATGGTCGCACCCCCCGTCCCGCGACCGAAACACGTGTGGAACATTTCATGAACACTTATCGGGAGACCAGCCATGCAGCATGATCCCGCCCTGCTTCGCATCCTGTCCCGACCCGCCGCCGTGCGCCGACGATACACCGGCCGCCGCCCCTGGCTGGGCCTGCTCGCCGCGCTGCTGGAACTGGCCGAAGGCAAGGCCGAGCTGCTCCGCCATGCCGAGCACGGCTGGGCGAGCGCGACCTTTGCCGGCACCAAGCATTGCATCGCCCTGGCCTTTACCGGGGCAGAAGCGCTGGAAGCGGCCGAGCGCCTGATCGCCGCCCTGCCCGATCACGAATTCGACCTGCCGGGCCAGCTGGTGGCCGATGCCGGTGTGGTCTCGATCGACCAGGCCATGCTGCCCCAGCCCCGCATGGTATTGGAGATCGAAGTCCTGCTGCTGGAAGATTCCTAGTATCCGAGCGTCAGGTCCATGACTGGTTCAAGCGGTTCGCCCGCGCGATAGCGTTCCAGGTTGACCAGGAACCGCTCGACCGAACGGATGAACATCTTGTCCTGCGCCCGGCCCGACAGATGCATGGTGATATGGGCGTTGGGCAGGCTCCACAATTCGTGTTCCGGCGGGAGCGGTTCGGGCGTGGTGACATCGAGGAAGGCGGCGTGGATGCGGTTCGCCTTCAGCGCCGCGACCAGCGCCTCCTGATCGACCACCGCGCCGCGGGCGATGTTGACCAGCACGGCATCGCTCTTCATCGCGGCGAGTTCCGCCGCCCCGATCATCCCGTCGGTTTCGGGCGTGGCGGGCACGGCCAGGATCACCCAGTCGAACTCGCCCAGTCTGGCGCGCCACTGGTCTGGCGCCAGGCTATCCTGCCCCGGCGTGCGGCGGACCTTGGTCACCTCGACGCCGAATGGTGCCAGCCGCTCGGCAATCAGCGATCCGATCGCGCCCATGCCCAGCAGCAGTGCCTTGCTGCCGAACAGCTCGCGCTTACCGGGCGAATCCATCAGCCATTCGTGCCGGTCCTGCGCGCGGACCACCTCGCGATAGCCCTTGGCCACGGTCAGCATCCCCATCACCACATATTCGGCGATGGTGATGGCGTTGATCCCGGCGCCGTTGGTCACCGTCACGCCGCGCTCGTGCAGCAGCGAGAGCGGCATGTGATCAAGGCCCGCATAGATCGAATTGAGCCACTTGAGGCTGGTCGCCCGCCGCGCCGCCTCAGCCATGTCTTCCTTCTTGTAGAGATCGAACCAGCCGATTTCGGCCTGATCGGCGATCTCCAGCAATTCCTCGGTCGTGGCAAACCAGCGCGGCTCGATCCAGTCGGGCAGGCGCGGCTCCAGGATCGGGCGGGCGATGGCGGAAAGGACGGCAACAGTCATGTTCAGTCTCCCAGTTTCCAGTCCCAGCCCAGCGGATCGCCGTCCATCACCTCGACGCCCTGTGCGGCCAGTTCGTCGCGCAAGCGATCGGAAGTGGCGAAGTCCTTGGCGGCGCGGGCTTCCCTACGCCGGGTCAGGACGGCTTCGATCTCGGCCTCGGTGATAGTCGCGGCCTTGGGGCGGATGCGGAGGTCGGTGCGGGTGACTTTGCCGATATCCAACCCAAGCGCCTTGTCGAAATCCTCTACCAACTTGAGCGCTGCGCCCGGCGCAACGCCTTTCAAGGCCAGCGCCTGTTCGAGAACCGTCAGCGCTTGCGGCGTGTTCAAGTCATCTGACATCGCAGCTTCAAACTCCGCGCGAAGCGCCAGCAAACGAGGGTGTCGATAGTCCTCGTCGCTGGGGCCGCGCCCATGCGCGGCGTTGTCCAGAGCGTTGAACGCAATGGCGATCCGCTTCAGCCGTACCAGCGCCGCCTGTAGCCCTTCCCAGCTGAATTCCAGCTCGCTGCGGTAATGCGCCTGCAGGCACATCAGGCGGTAGGCCAGCGGGTGATAGCCCTTGTCGATCAGCAGTTGCAGCCGCAGGAACTCGCCCGCGCTCTTGCTCATCTTGCCAGACCGTTCGATCAGGAAGTTGTTGTGCATCCAGATCGACGCGCCGCTGCCAGCGCTGCCGCAGAATGCCTGATTTTGCGCGATTTCGCAGGGGTGATGGATCTCGCGGTGGTCGATCCCGCCGGTGTGGATATCGAAGGGAAAGCCCAGCACCTCGCCGCTCATGACCGAGCATTCCAGGTGCCAGCCGGGGGCGCCCCGTCCCCACGGCGAATCCCACTCCATCTGCCGCGTCTCTCCGGCCGGAGTCTTGCGCCAGATCGCGAAATCCATGGCATTGCGCTTGCCGGGAACAGGATCGATCCGGCTTTCACCCTCTTCGGTCACGGCCCGGGCCAAGCGACCGTAATCGGCGACAGTGGTGACATCAAAGTAGAGTCCGCTGTCGAGTCTAGTAGCAGTGCTTGTCGGCAATCGACTTTGCAAATTCTATCATCGCCGGAACATAGTCAGTTGCGATGGTCCATTGGGCCGGCTGGCGGATGTTCAATGCGCCTTCACATCGGCCCAATAGGCCTCGGTATAGTGCCGCTGCGATGTCCCAGATGGACTGGGCGCGTTCGGCGGCCATCTTTTCCATCTTGTCCTCGCCCGCGTCGGCGTCGTCGGTCAGGTGGCCAACATCGGTGATGTTGATCACGTGAGTCAGCTTGTAGCCCTTGAAGCTGAGCGTGCGGCCCAGCACGTCGGCAAAGACATAGGCACGCATGTTGCCGATGTGCGGGTAATTGTAGACCGTCGGGCCACAGGTATAGACGCGCGCCTCGCCGGGGTGGACGGGCCGGAACTCTTCCAGCTGGCGGGTCAGGCTGTTGAACAGCTTGAGGGGCGTCGTGCTCATCCCTCGCGCCTTACTTTGGCGCGCGGCGCGGTCAAGCCGCGAGCGAGGCGAACAGCAGGCCGACGCCGACCATCACCACCGTCAGCCCGATCACTTCATGCCGGCTTGCCGCCTTGCCGGTCAGCCGTCCGGCGAACAGCGCGGCCAGCGGCATCTCGATCAGGCCCAGCGTGCGGACATTGGCCGCCGGGGTCAGGGCAAAGGCGGTGAACCAGCAGGCCGAGGCGAAGGCCCCCAGGAACCCGGCACCCAGGCTGGTGCGCCAGACGCGCAGGCTGCCAGTGAACGCCTCCCGGTCGCGTGCCACCAGCCAGAGGCCAAGCAGCCCGGCCTGGATCGTCAGGCTGATCGCCAGGACGGTCAGCGCGCGGATCAGGAAATCGCCGCCCTCCAGCGCGCCGATCCCGCCGCGAAAGGCGATGGCGGAGAGGCCGAACAGCCCGCCCGCGCCCACCCCGGCCGCGATCATCCGGCCCTCTTTCAGCAGGTTGCGGTATTCCCCGGGCTTGACCGAGGCGATCAGCACTCCGGCCGTCACCACGCCGACTGCGGCCCAGGCCAGCGGGCTGAGGTGATCGCCCAGCAGCAGCACACCCAGCACGGCGACCAGCACCGGCTCGGTCTTGATATAGGCATAGGCCACGCCAAAGGCGCGCTGGTGCATCACCAGCAGCATCAGCGCCGTGCCCATGATCTGGCAGACCGCCCCCAATGCGGCCCAGCCCAGCGCCGGAGTGGTCAGGCCCGGCAACGGCTGACCGGTGATCGCAGGGCACCGGCCAGGAACAGCAGGGCAAAGGGCAGGCCGAAGACGAACCGCACCTGCGTCGCCCCCAACATGCCGATGGTCTTGGTCAGCCCCGCCTGGGCACCGTTACGAAAGACCTGCGCCGATGCCGCGGCAATCGTGACCGGCACCCAGAGCAGGAGGGAAAGGCTCAGAAGCCCTCCCAGCGGATTACTTCATCCAGCGGCGCACGCGGGACCGGGAAGTTGTTCACCGGCGCCGTCGGGATCGCGCCAGCCCACGCCCATCCCGCAGAAGAAGATGTGATCCTCCGGGATGTTCACCGCGGCGCGGATCTGTTCCTGGTAGATCGCCCAGGCTTCCTGCGGGCAGGAATCGAGCCCTTCCTCGCGCAGCAGCAGGCAGACGGTCTGCAGCCACATGCCGATGTCCGACCATTGCGGCCGGCCCATGTAGCGCGGGGTGTGGATCAGCATCAGCACCGGCGCGCCAAAGGCCTGGAAGTTCTTCGCGAACCACATCAGGCGGCCCATCTTGTCGTCGCGCGGGATTTCCAGCGCAGCATACATGGCCTCGCCCACGCCCTTGCGACGCTCGGCATAGGCCCCGTCGAGTTCGGGCGGGTAGATGTCGTATTCGGGCTTATGCCGCGTCGGCCCTTCGGGCAGGATCGCCGCCACGTCGGCCAGCAGCTTCGCCAGCGGCTCCCCGGTGATCACAGTGGCGTTCCACGGCTGGGTATTGCCGCCCGATGGCGATTGCTGGGCCTTTTCCAGCACCCGCTTCAGCACGGCCTGATCGACCGGCTTGTCCAAGAAAGCGCGGACGGTGCGGCGGCTGGCGACGGCTTCGGAAACGTTCATGCGGGGTACCTCATTCGAAACCGAGGAACTGGACCTTGCTTTCCAGCGGCTCGCGCTTGCGATCGAAAGCGTTCACCGGGTCTTCCTCGTCGCGGTAACCGATGGCGATGCCGCAGAAGAAGATGTGGCTTTCATCCGAAACGCCAAGGAAATCCTTGATCAGCCGGGCATAGAGCGAGAGGAATTCCTGCGGGCAGGTATCCAGCCCCGCCTCGCGCAGCAGCAGCATGATGGTCTGCAGCCACATGCCGACATCAGACCACTGCGGCGGGCCCATGACGCGCGGGAAATAGACCATCAGCACGGCCGGTGCGCCGAATGAGACGATGTTCTGGGCCATGAAATCGCCGCGCGCGGCCTTGTCACCCCGTTCGATGTTCATCGCCGCATACATGTCAGCGCCGACCTGATGCAGACGGGCTAGGCATTCCGGCAGGACTTCGGGATCGCTCCACGAGTATTCCTTGGGATCCTGCGGTGGGGTGGCGCGCATCTTCTCCTGCAACTGACGCAGCGGCTCGCCAGTCAGGATTGCGCCTTCCCACGGCTGGAAATTGCAGCCTGACGGGGTCCAGCGAGCAGTGTCCATGACCTGCTTGAGGACGTCGAGTGGAACGGGCCTGTCGCTGAACGCCCGGATCGAGCGGCGGGACTTGACGGCGTCGGTAACGGTGCTGGCTTTGGTCATGCAGCGTTTAATCGTGCGATTAAACCGGTCGGTCAAGCCTATTCGTCTTCGAACAGCGCAGCCAACTGCTCGATCATGGTCCCGCCTAGCTGTTCCACATCCATGATCGTCACGGCGCGGCGGTAATAGCGGGTCACGTCGTGGCCGATGCCGATGGCCACCAACTGGACCGGAGACTGGCGCTCGATCCAGTCGATCACCTTGCGCAGGTGCTGCTCAAGGTACCCGGCAGTGTTCACGCTGAGCGTCGAATCGTCGACTGGCGCACCGTCGGAAATGACCATGAGGATGCGGCGATCCTCGGGCCGGGCCAGCATCCGGGTGTGCGCCCAGATCAGCGCCTCGCCGTCGATGTTTTCCTTCAGCAGCCCCTCGCGCATCATCAGGCCCAGGTTGCGGCGGCTGCGGCGATAGGGCTCATCGGCCTTCTTGTAGACGATGTGGCGCAGATCGTTGAGGCGGCCGGGCTGGGCCTGCTTGCCGCTGGCCAGCCAGGCCTCGCGGCTCTGCCCGCCCTTCCAGGCGCGGGTGGTAAAGCCCAGGATCTCGGTCTTGACGCCGCAGCGTTCCAGCGTGCGCGCCAGCACGTCAGCGCTGATTGCAGCGATGGAAATGGGCCGTCCGCGCATCGATCCCGAATTGTCGATCAGCAGGGTGACGATCGTGTCCTTGAACTCGATGTCGCGTTCAACCTTGTAGGACAGCGATTGTCCCGGCGAAATCACCACGCGGGCCAGCCGCGCGGCATCGAGGATGCCCTCTTCCTGGTCGAAATCCCAGGAGCGGTTCTGCTGCGCCATCAGGCGGCGCTGGAGCCGGTTGGCCAGCTTGGTGACGATCCCCTGCAGGCCCTTCAATTGCGCATCGAGGTAGGCGCGCAGCCGGGTCAGTTCTTCCTCGTCGCACAGGTCCTGCGCGGCGACCACTTCGTCGAACTGCTCGGTGAAGACCTTGTAGTCGAAATTGGCCGGGATATCGGTCCACGGGCGGTTCGGGCGGACCGGGAGCATCCCCTCCTCGCCATCGTCGCCCGCCTCGGCCTCGGCATTGTCGTCCTCAACCTGCTGCTCGACCTCGCCCTCGCCCTCTTCCTCGCCTTCGCTGGGCTCCCCGGCCACTTCGCTGCGGGCCTGGTCTTCCTGGCTATCTCCGGCGTCGGGATTGTCCTCGCTGTCGTCCTCGCCGTCCTGGTCCTCGCCCTCTTCGGGTTCGGCCTCGACCGGTTCGGAGCGGGTCAGCTCAAGGTGCTGGAGCATGTCGAGACTGAGCGCCTGGAAGGCTTTCTGATCGTCCAGCGACAGCGCCAGCGCCTCGAAATCGGTGCCGGCGCGCTGCTCGATCCAGCCGCGCAGCATGTCGGTGCCCTTGCGCGCGGCTTCGGGGACCGGCTGGCCGGTCAGGTGTTCGCGCAGCAGCAGCGACAGCGCCACCGGAAGCGGAACTTCGTCCGGGCTGGCGGCGCGGGCGATCGGATCACCGGCAATCCGCACGGCCATGGCCGCGTCCAGATTGTCGCGCATCCCGGCATAGGCCCTGGACCCCAGCGCCTCATAGCGGACCTGCTCGACCAGGTCGAAACAGGCCCGGGCGGAAGGTTCGCTCGGCGCGGCCTTGGCATGGAGCGCATCATTGTGGTGGCGCAGCCGCAGCGCCATCGAATCCGCATGGCCGCGCGCTTCCATCGCCTGATCGCGCGGCAGGTTGCGGCCCGGCATCGGCACGCGCAGGTTCTTGCCGTTGGCGACCGCCACATCGGCCGTCCAGGCCACCTCAAGCTCCGGCTCGTGCGAGATCGCCCGGCTGGCACCGGTCAGCACGGAACGGAAGCGATCGAGGGGCGTTTCGTCGGCCATTGGCTAGCGACTCAGATCGACTGCCCGGTCTTGGCCCAGTCGGCCAGGAAACCTTCGATGCCCTTTTCGGTCAGCACGTGCTTGAACAGGCCCTTGATGACCGAAGGCGGTGCGGTCATCACATCAGCGCCGATCTTGGCGGCTTCGAGCACGTGGATGCCGTGGCGGACCGAGGCGACGAGGATTTCCGTGGCAAAGCCATAATTGTCATAGATCAGGCGGATATCGCTGATCAGCGCCATGCCATCGAAGCCGTTGTCATCGTGGCGGCCGACGAAGGGCGAAACGAAAGTGGCCCCGGCCTTCGCGGCAAGCAGCGCCTGGTTGGCCGAGAAACACAGGGTGACGTTGACCATGGTGCCATCGCTGGTCAGCGCCTTGCAGGTCTTCAGGCCGTCGATGGTCAGCGGCACCTTGATGCAGACATTGTCGGCGATCTTGCGCAGCACTTCCGCCTCGCGCATCATCCCTTCGTGATCGAGCGCAACCACCTCGGCGCTGACCGGGCCGCTGGTGATCCCGCAGATCTCGCGGGTCACTTCCATGAAATCGCGGCCCGATTTCATGATCAGGCTGGGATTGGTGGTCACCCCGTCAAGCAGGCCGGTGGCGGCCAGTTCCTTGATCTCGGCGATTTCGGCGGTGTCGGCAAAGAACTTCACGGGTCAGCGCTCCAGCAAGGCGATTCCCGGTTGCTATAGGGAAGCCTGCCCCGCCCCGCTAGAGGACCTTCCCGGTTAGGCCAGCTTCAGCGCCGCGATCAGCAGCGGATCGCCCGTCGCCGCCGGATTGGCGCGGATCGCCGCTTCCTCCACCCCGATTTCGCGCCAGATCGCATTGTCCACCTCCGCCGCGAAGCCGCGCGTCACCCGGTCCAGGTCGACCCCGGTCAGCGCCGCCATCACCTGCCCGATCAGCGGCTCGCGCGCCACGCGCAGCGCCCCGCCCACTTCGGGCACCAGCGTCTCGATCAGGCCATCGGCCATCGACCGGCGCAGGAAATCGCTCGCCGCGGTCGGCCCGCCGCGGACGAGTTCAATCGCGTTCTCGATCCCGATCATGCGGACCGTATCCGCCACGATCGGCGCGACGCGATAGGAGGCGCGCACCGCGATATCGGCCACGGTATCCTCCAGCCGGTCCTTGAACAGTCGGGAGGTGAGGATCCTGCCCAGCACATCGCCGCGCCGACCCAGGAAGCTGTCCAACCCGATGCGTTCGACCGCCTGGTCCCAATAGCCACCCGGCGCAGCCATGCGGGCAAAGGCGCGCTCGCTGGACAGCACCAGCAGGCGGCGGATCGCCTCGGTAAAGCTGATCCCGCCCATCGAACTGCACCCCGGCAGCGCCAGCAGGGCGGCGGCTGAAGACCCGGCCAAGAACGCGCGGCGGCTGGGGGCGAATGCGGAAAGGTGGGCCATGATGCACTCCTTTGTGGCGCGACGGCACTTGCCGCCAGCGTGCGCCACTCTCCATATAGCGGCCCAGATGAACCGCGTCCGACTCCTTGTTTTCAATCCCGTGCTGTCGGTGCTGGATTATCGCGTTCCGCCCGGCATGGCGATCGAGCTTGGCAGTCTGGTGATCGCCCCGCTGGGCCCGCGACAGGTGCTGGGGATCGTGTGGGAGCCGGAGCGGCTGGAAGGCACCGAAGTGCCCGAGGCCAAGCTGCGCCCGCTGCTGGAAGTGCTGCCGGTGCCGCCGATTTCCGAACCCCTGCGGCGGCTGATCGAATGGACGGCGGACTATTACTGCGCGTCGCTCAACAGCGTGGCGCGAATGATGCTGGGATCGATGGCGGCGCTGCGCGGCGGCGGGACCACCACCGAATACCGCCTGTCCGGCCACGAACCGGCGCGGCTGACACCGCAGCGCGCCGCCGCGCTCGATGCCCTGCAGGGCGAGCAGGCCTCGATCCGCGAACTGGCCGAACTGGCCAGCGTGTCCGAGGGCGTGCTGCGCGGGATGGTCAATGCTGGGATCCTGGAGCCGGTGACGGTCGATCTTGACCGCCGCTATCCGCGCGCCCGGCCCGATCATGCCCAGCCGGAGTTGTCGGAAGAACAGCAGGCGGCAGCGGATGAATTTGTCGCGGCGGTCGATGCCGGGCAGTTCCAGCCCTTCCTGCTCGATGGCGTAACCGGATCGGGCAAGACCGAATGCTATTTCGAGGCGATTGCCGAAGCGGTGCGGCGCGGCCAGCAGGTGCTGGTCCTGCTGCCCGAAATCGCCCTCACCGAGAACTTCCTGCGCCGGTTCGAGGCGCGGTTCGGCGTGCCGCCGGTGCTGTGGCATTCCAGCCTCAAGCAGAGCGAGCGCCGCCGCGCCTGGCGGGCAATCGTGAGCGGGGAGGCACAGGTGGTGGTGGGAGCGCGCTCCGCCCTGTTCATGCCTTTTGCCAAGCTCGGCCTGATCGTGGTAGACGAGGCGCACGAAGTCTCGTTCAAGCAGGATGACGGCGTGCGCTATAACGCGCGCGACGTGGCGGTGATCCGCGCCCGGTTCGAGGCGATCCCGGTGGTCCTCGCCAGCGCCACCCCGGCGCTCGAATCGCTGCAATTGGCCGAGGCCGGGGTGTACCGGAAGATCGACCTGCCGAGCCGGTTTGGCGGCGCGACCCTGCCGCACATCGAGGTGGTTGACCTGCGCAAGGACGAACCCCCGCGCCAGCACTGGCTTGCCCCGTCGCTGGTCAAGGCGCTGGAGGAACGGCTCGCGCGCGGCGAGCAGTCGCTGCTGTTCCTCAACCGGCGCGGCTATGCCCCACTGACGCTGTGCCGCCATTGTGGCTACCGTTTTCAGTGCCCCAACTGTTCGGCTTGGCTGGTCGAGCATCGCCTGTCGCGGCGACTGGCCTGCCACCATTGCGGCCATGCCTCGGAAGTGCCCGAGGCCTGCCCGGAATGCCACACGCCGGACTGCCTCGTCGCCTGTGGCCCTGGGGTGGAGCGGATTGCCGACGAGGTGACCGCGCTGTTCCCCGATGCGCGCATTGCCATCGCCACCTCCGACACGCTCAACAGCCCGGAGAAGATCGGCGATTTCGTCGCCCGGGCCGAAGGCGGCGCGATCGACGTGATCGTCGGCACGCAGCTGGTGACCAAGGGTTATCACTTCCCCGAATTGACGCTGGTCGGCGTGATCGATGCCGACATGGGGCTGGAAGGGGGCGACCTGCGCGCGGCCGAGCGGACCTACCAGCAGATCGCCCAGGTAGCCGGGCGCGCCGGGCGCGGGGTAAAGCCGGGCGAAGTGCTGATCCAAACCCGCCATCCCGAAACCGCCGTGATCGCCGCGCTCGCCGCTGGTGACCGCGACGCCTTCTATGCCGCCGAGGCCGAGGCCCGCCGCGATGCGGGCGCGCCGCCGTTTGGCCGCTGGGCCGCGATCATCGTTTCCAGCGAGGATGAGGCCGAAGCGCGCGAGGCCGCCCGCCAGATCGGGGGGGCGCGCCCCAACCTGCCCGATGTGATGATCCTCGGTCCCGCCCCGGCTCCGCTGTCCTTGCTGCGCGGGCGCTATCGCTATCGCCTGCTGATCAACGCCCGGCGCAGCGCCCAGTTGCAGCAGATCATCCGCGAGTGGCTCAGCCCGCTGACTTTCCCGCAAGGGGTGCGCGTCGCGGTCGATATCGATCCCTATTCCTTCGTATGACGATCCTGGTCCCGATCCTGGGTGACCAGCTGTCACACCGGCTGGCGAGCCTCAACGGCTGCGATCCGGCCGATACGGTGGTGCTGATGATGGAAGTGGCCGAGGAAGCCACCCATGTGCGCCACCACCAGGCCAAGATCGCGCTGATCCTCTCCGCCATGCGCCACTTCGCGGCCGAACTGCGTGCGGCGGGCTGGCGGGTGGACTATGTGGCGCTGGACGATCCGGACAACTCCGGCAGCTTCACCGGCGAGGTTATCCGCGCAGCCCGGCGCCATGCCCCCCGCCTGATCCGCGTGGTCGAACCCGGCGACTGGCGGGTCGAGCAGGCCATGCTCGACTGGCAGACTTTCACCGGCTGCCCGGTCGAGATTCTGCCGGACGACCGCTTCCTCTGCTCGCGCGATGAGTTCGCCGGCTGGGCGGCGGGCCGCAAGGAACTGCGGATGGAGTTCTTCTACCGCGAGATGCGGCGGCGCACCGGGATCCTGATGGAGGGCAAGGAACCGGTTGGCGGCAAGTGGAACTATGACGCAGAGAACCGCTCCGGCCCGTCGCCCGGGCTTAAGGGCCCGCCGCTGCCCCGCTTTGCGCCCGATGCGATTACTGAAGAGGTCCTGGACCACGTCCGCGCGCGGTTTGGCAATCATTTCGGGTCGCTTGATCACTTCAACTGGCCGGTGACGGCAGCCGAGGCTGAGGTGGCAGCCGAAGCCTTCCTGCGCCAGCGCCTGCCCACCTTTGGCCAGTGGCAGGATGCGATGGTGGCGGGGCAGGACTTCCTGTTCCATGCCGTCCTCTCCCCCGCGATCAACCTCGGCCTGCTCGATCCGGTCGACCTCTCGCGCCGGGCCGAGACGGAGTACCACGCCGGCCGTGCGCCGCTGGCGGCGGTCGAGGGCTTTATCCGCCAGCTGATCGGCTGGCGCGAATACATCCGCGGGGTCTACTGGCTCGAAATGCCCGGACTAGCCGAGGCCAATTTCCTCGAAGCCGAACGCCCCCTGCCCGACTTCTACTGGACCGGCGAGACGAAGATGGCCTGCCTCGCCGATTGCATCCGCACCACCCGCGACAACGCCTATGCCCACCATATCCAGCGGCTGATGGTGCTCGGCAACTTCGCCCTGCTGGCGGGGATCAGGCCGCAGGAGGTGGCTGACTGGTTCCTGGTGGTCTTCGCCGATGCCTTTGACTGGGTCGAACTGCCCAACGTCGCAGGCATGGCGCTGTTCGCAGATGGTGGCCGCCTCGCCTCCAAGCCCTATGCGGCGAGCGGGGCCTATATCGACCGGATGAGCAGTTATTGCGGTTCCTGCCGCTATGACGTGAAGCTCAAGGCCGGGCCGAACGCCTGCCCGTTCAACGCGCTCTACTGGCACTTCCTCGCCCGCAACGAGGGCAAGCTGGCCCGCAACCCGCGCCTCGCCAATCCCTATGCCACGTGGCGGCGGATGACCGAGGCCAAGCGCAACGAATACCTTGCCAGCGCCGAAGCCTTCCTCCAGCAATTGCAACCGGCCAGCGGCGGCTGGGCCCATTTTGACAAGACCACGCCAGATCGAGAGGATTCCCCATGTTGACCGTCCACCACCTGCGCATTTCCCAGTCCGAGCGGATCGTCTGGCTGTGCGAGGAACTGGGGATCGAATACGACCTCAAGCTCTATACCCGCCGCGAGGATAACCGGCTGGCGCCTGACGAGTACAAGGCGCTGCACCCGATGGGGATCGCGCCCGTCATCACCGATGGCGACCTGGTGCTCGGTGAAAGCGGGGCGATCTGTGAATATATCGACCGCAAGTATGGCGATTGCCGCCTCTCGCCCGGGGTCGACGATTCGGACTTTGCCGACCACCTGTTCTGGTTCCACTTTTCCAACGCCACCTTCATGACCAACGGCATGATGGGGCTGGTGGCGCAGTCGCTGGGGGCGGCGACGGCTCCGCCCTTTGTCGCCGATCGCGTCGCCAAGGCCTGGGCGCTGACCAATGCCCGGCTGGGCGAGGCCGAATTCTTCGGCGGGCGCAACCTGACCCTGGCCGACATCATGATGGGCTTCAACCTGACGACCTCGCGCGCGTTCGGCGGCATGTCGCTCGATGCCTTCCCCAACATCGCCGCCTATCTCCAGCGGATCGGCCAGCGCCCGGCCTATCAGCGCGCCATGGCCAAGTGCGAGCCGGGCATGCCGCCGATGCTCAGCTAGTCCTGATCGCCGGGGCTGAGTGCCCCCTCCTTTTCAAGCAACCGGCGCTTGATCTCCAGCCCATAGGCATAGCCGCCCAGGCCGCCGCCGCTGGCGATCACCCGGTGGCAGGGGATCAACACGGCGACATTGTTGGCCCCGTTGGCGCTGCCCGCCGCCCGTACCGCCTTCGGCTTGCCAATCGCGGCGGCCAGCTGGGCATAGCTGCGCGTTTCGCCCGGCGGGATCCGCCGCGAAGTTCCTGCCAGACCGCTTCCTGGAAGGCGGTGCCCTTCACGTCGAGCGGGATATGGGCATAGTCGCCAGGCTGCTCGACCGCGGCGACCACCTGCGCCAGCAGCGCCGCGAATTCCGCCCCGCCCTCGACCAGTTCGGCATTCGGAAAGCGCGCTTCCAGCGCCGCGCGATCCTCGTTGAACGACAGGCGGCAGACGCCCTTCTCGGTTGCCGCAACGAGCATCGACCCCAGGCTGGTCGATACGACGGCCCAGTGGATCGTCACGCCCTTGCCGCCATTGGCCCATGCCGAGGGATTCATCCCCAGTCGCTCCCGGTTGTTGTCATAGAACCGGCTGGGCGCCGAATAGCCAGCGGCATAGATCGCATCGGTCACCCGCCCCTCTTCGGTCAAAGCGCTCGCGGCGCGCTCTTGCATCAAGGCGCGGGCATAGGCCGCCGGGGACAGGCCGGTATGGCGGGTGAACACGCGCTGGAAATGGGTGGGCGAATAGCCCGTCTCTGCCGCCAGCGCGGCCAGGGCCAGCGGCTGTTCCGCCGCCTTGATCGCGGCGATCGCGGCCAGCACGGCCCGTTCATCGCGCGATACGTCGTCGGGCAGGCAGCGCTTGCAGGGGCGCAGGCCCGCCGCCCGCGCCGCCGCCCCATCGGCAAAGAAGCGCACGTTGCTCCGGGCCGGATGCCGCGCCGCGCAGCTGGGCCGGCAATAGATCCCCGTGGTCAGCACGCCGGTAACGAAGCGACCGTCGAAGGCGCGGTCGCGCGCCAGCACGGCGGTCCAGCAATCATCGTCGTCGATGGTCATGCCCCGGCTCCGTGGCGATCGATCCGGGCGGAAAAACAGCCCCGACCGGCATTGTGGGCATGGATATAGGCTGTCGCCGGATTGGCAAGCAGCTGGCCGATCCCGGCCTCGGCCTCACCCGGCTGGGTCAACAGCGCGTCGATCATCATGCCCTGCTCGTCAAAGGCGCGCAGGGAGAGGATTCGCGGGACGAAGACGGGCGGTACCGCATCGACAAAGGTGGCTGGCGCCTCGGCGGCCTCACGCACGAAGATCGCGTGGCTGGCGCGGTAGGGATTGGCCACGTCGTGGCTGACATGGTTCACCAGGATCAGCGTCTCGCCGGGTTCGGCATCGACCAGCGTGATCCGGCAGGGTGCGCTGAGCGGGCGGCTGGCGGTCATCCGCACGGCATTGTGGCGCGCCAGTTCGGCATCGCTCGCACCGATAAGGTGGCTGAAGGCCTCGCGCTGGAGGCCGGTAATGCGATAGGTCATGGGGATACTCCGTTGTTGCGGAGCCCGGCCTAGACCCGGCGGCGGGACAACGCGTCCCGCACCTTGCGCTCAAAGTTTCGCGGGATCCCGGCTCAGCCGCCCAGCGCCCGGAACAGCATCAGCGTCCGCTCCTTGGCCAGGTCCGCGCTTTCCGGGTGCCAGTCCTTGCGCCGGTCGGAATTGAAACCGTGCCCGGCCTCGTAGACGAAGATCTGCGCGGTGGGGTGCTGCCGCTCGATCAGCTTTTCGACCGGGGCGATATCCACCAGGTTGTCATAGCGCCCAAAGTGGCAGATTGCCGCGCATTGCGGGGCCTCGTCGGCAAAGCGGGTCGCGATGTAGCCGCCGTAATAGCAGCTCGCCCCGTCAAGGTTGGGGCTGGTCTGCGCCATCCGCCAGGCCACCGAACCGCCGAAGCAATAGCCGACGATGAATACGGGATGGCCTTTCTCGGCCAGCCAGTCGATGCAGGTCTGGGTGTCTTTCAGCCCCTGGTCCCAGTCATGCTCGGTCCGGGCAATCTGGACCGCGCGTTCCCAGTCGCTGCCGGTATAGCCCAGCGCACAGCCCGGCTGCTCGCGATCGAACAGGCCGGGGCTGAGCACTTCGTAGCCGTCCTCGGCATATTCATCGCACAGTTCGCGGATGTGATCGGTCACGCCGAAGATTTCCTGGACCAGCACCAGCCCGCCCCTGCGCGCCCCAGCGGGCGCGGCATGATAGACCGGCATCGGATGACCATCCGACATGGTGATCGTGATCGTTTCGCCCATCCTCTTGCACCTCTCCCGCGCTGGTTCCCGATTAGAACCTAACCCCACCTTGCATCGCAGCACAATCGCCGCTATGCGCGCCCCCGTCTGAGGGGCGGTGGCACGTTTTTCGTGCCGCATCCGCCCCGTCAATGCACCCGATGCAAGGAACTTGAGCGCGTGGAGAATTCCGGCGGCATTACGGCCAGCTTGCAGGGGCGATACGCCTCTGCGCTTTATGATCTGGCCAGCGAATCCAAGGCGGTCACGGCGGTCGAGGGCGATCTCGACAAGCTGGGCCAGGCGATTCTCGGCAATGCCGATCTGGCCGCGCTGATTCGCAATCCGCAGATTGGCCGCGATGCCGCTGCTGCGGCCATGGCCGAAGTGGGCAAGCTGCTGGGGCTCTCGCCCCTCACCCAGAACTTCGTCGGCGTGCTGGCCGCCAACCGCCGCCTGGCCAAGCTGCCCGAAATCGTCCGCGCATTCGCCACGATCGCTGCCGCCGCTCGCGGCGAAGTGACCGCCGAGGTGACCAGCGCCCACCCGCTGACCGATGCTCAGGTCAAGGAACTCGCCGCCAAGCTCAAGGCGCGCGAAGGCAAGGACGTGAAGATCAAGGCGAATGTCGACCCCGAAGTGCTCGGGGGCCTGGTGGTCCGGATCGGCTCCACCCAGATCGACAGTTCGATCCGCACCCGTTTGAACACGCTCGCGCAAGCGATGAAAGGCTGAACCATGGATATCCGCGCCGCAGAAATCTCGAAGGTCATCAAGGACCAGATCGCCAGCTTCGGCACCAAGGCCCAGGTCTCGGAAGTCGGCACCGTGCTGTCCGTCGGTGACGGCATTGCCCGTATCCACGGCCTCGACAAGGTGCAGGCCGGTGAAATGGTCGAATTCGCCAATGGCGTTAAGGGCATGGCCCTGAACCTCGAAGCCGATAACGTCGGCGTCGTGATCTTCGGCTCGGACGCCGAGATCAAGGAAGGCGACACCGTCAAGCGCACCGAAACCATCGTGGACGTGCCCGTCGGCAAGGGCCTGCTGGGCCGCGTGGTCGACGCGCTGGGCAACCCGATCGACGGCAAGGGCCCGATCGAGGCCGCCAGCCGTCAGCGCGTGGAAGTCAAGGCTCCTGGCATCATCCCGCGCCAGTCGGTGAACGAGCCCGTGCAGACCGGCCTCAAGGCGATCGACGCCCTGGTTCCCGTCGGCCGCGGCCAGCGCGAACTGATCATCGGTGACCGCCAGACCGGCAAGACCGCCGTCGCGATCGACACCTTCATCAACCAGAAGGGCGTCAACGCCGGCACCGACGAATCGAAGAAGCTGTACTGCATCTACGTCGCCGTCGGTCAGAAGCGGTCGACCGTGGCGCAGATCGTGCGCCAGCTCGAAGAAAACGGCGCGATGGAATACTCGATCGTCGTCGCCGCGACCGCTTCGGAACCCGCTCCGCTGCAGTACCTGGCGCCCTACACCGGCGCGACCATGGGCGAATACTTCCGCGACAACGGCATGCACGCCGTGATCGTCTATGACGACCTTTCGAAGCAGGCCGTCGCCTATCGCCAGATGTCGCTGCTGCTGCGCCGCCCGCCGGGCCGCGAAGCCTATCCGGGCGACGTGTTCTATCTCCACAGCCGCCTGCTTGAGCGCGCCGCGAAGATGAACGACAGCCTCGGTGGCGGTTCGCTGACCGCGCTGCCGATCATCGAAACCCAGGCGGGCGACGTTTCGGCCTACATTCCGACCAACGTGATCTCGATCACCGATGGCCAGATCTTCCTCGAAACCGGCCTGTTCTACCAGGGCGTCCGTCCGGCGATCAACGTCGGTCTGTCGGTCAGCCGCGTCGGTGGCGCCGCCCAGACCAAGGCGATGAAGAAGGTGGCCGGCTCGATCAAGCTGGAGCTGGCGCAGTACCGCGAAATGGCGGCCTTCGCCCAGTTCGGTTCGGACCTCGACGCCTCGACCCAGAAGCTGCTCAACCGCGGTGCGCGCCTGACCGAACTGCTCAAGCAGCCGCAGTTCAGCCCGCTGCCGTTCGAAGAGCAGACCGTGTCGATCTATGCCGGCACCAACGGCTACCTCGACAGCATCCCCACCTCGGACGTGACCCGCTACGAAGCCGAAATGCTCAGCTTCATGCGCGACAAGCACGCCGACGTGCTGGCCGAGATCCGCACCAGCCAGAAGTTTGAAGGCGAAGTGGCCGACAAGACCAAGGCCGCGCTCGACGCTTTCGCGAAGCAGTTCGCCTGAACGTAACCCGCGCCGTCACCCCGGGCTTGACCCGGGGTTCCGCTTCGGCGGCGGCGCAGTAAAGCGGGACCCCGGATCAAGTCCGGGGTAACGCAAAAGAGGAACCGATAGAGTGGCTTCACTCAAGGAACTCAAAGGTCGGATCAACTCGGTCAAGTCGACCCAGAAGATCACCAAGGCCAAGCAGATGGTTGCGGCGGCGAAGCTGCGCAAGGCGCAGACCGCGGCTGAAGCCGCGCGCCCCTATGCCGCGCGCCTGGCGACGGTGATGGGCTCGCTGGCCAGCAAGATCACGGTCAGCGAAAACTCGCCCAAGCTGCTCGCCGGCACTGGCAAGGACCAGGTCCACCTGCTGGTCGTCGCCAACAGCGACAAGGGCCTGTGCGGCGCGTTCAACTCGAACATCGTCAAGGCGGCGCTGGTCAAGGCCCGCGCGCTTGAAGCCCAGGGCAAGACCGTGCTGTTCTACCTCGTCGGCCGCAAGGGCCGCGCGGTGATCCGCCGGAACTACCCCAAGGCGGTGCTGGCCATGTTCGACACCACCGAAGTGCGCGAACCGGGCTTTGCCGAGGCCGAGAAGATCGCGAACGAACTGGTCGCGCTCTACGACGAAGGCAAGTTCGACGTCGCCCACCTGTTCTACGCCAAGTTCAAGTCGGCGCTCCAGCAGGACCCGACCGAACAGCAGATCATCCCGGTGCCGGCCCCGACTGCCGCCGCTGCAAACGACAGCGGCGCCGTGGTGGAATACGAACCGGAAGAGGAAGCGATCCTGGCTGCGCTGCTGCCGCGCTACCTCAAGACCCAGCTGTTCGGCGCTCTGCTGGAAAACCAGGCTTCCGAACAGGGCGCCTCGATGACCGCGATGGACAACGCCACGCGCAACGCGGGCGAGCTGATCCAGAAGCTGACCATCCAGTACAACCGCAGCCGCCAGGCCGCGATCACCACCGAACTGATTGAAATCATTGCGGGTGCAGAGGCGCTCTAAGGCATAGCAGGCAAGGAAACGACCATGGCCACCGCAGCCAAGACCACCACCCGCAAGAAGGCCGCTCCGGCCGCTGCCAACACCGCTGGCGGCAAGATCAGCCAGGTCATCGGCGCCGTCGTCGACGTGACCTTCGACGGCGAACTGCCGGCGATCCTCTCGGCGCTGGAAACCGACAACAACGGCACCCGCCTGGTGCTCGAAGTTGCCCAGCACCTGGGTGAAAACACCGTCCGCACCATCGCGATGGACTCGACCGACGGCCTGACCCGCGGCCAGCCCGTCACCGCCACTGGCGCGCAGATCTCGGTGCCGGTTGGCCCGCAGACCCTGGGCCGCATCCTCAACGTCGTCGGCGATCCGATCGACGAGCGCGGCCCGGTCAACACCGACATGCGCGCCCCGATCCACGCCAAGGCTCCGGAATTCGTCGAGCAGTCGACCGAAGCGGCGATCCTCGTGACCGGCATCAAGGTGATCGACCTCCTCGCTCCCTACGCGAAGGGCGGCAAGATCGGCCTGTTCGGCGGCGCAGGCGTCGGCAAGACCGTGCTGATCCAGGAACTGATCAACAACATCGCCAAGGGCCACGGCGGCGTGTCGGTCTTCGCGGGCGTCGGTGAACGCACCCGCGAAGGTAACGACCTCTACCACGAATTCCTCGACGCCGGCGTTATCGCCAAGGACGCCGACGGCAATGCCACGCCGGAAGGTTCCAAGGTGGCGCTCGTGTTCGGCCAGATGAACGAGCCCCCGGGTGCCCGCGCCCGCGTTGCGCTGTCCGGTCTGACCATGGCCGAATACTTCCGCGACCAGGAAGGCCAGGACGTGCTGTTCTTCGTCGACAACATCTTCCGCTTCACCCAGGCGGGTTCGGAAGTGTCGGCGCTGCTCGGCCGTATTCCTTCGGCGGTGGGCTATCAGCCGACCCTGGCGACCGACATGGGCGCCCTGCAGGAGCGCATCACCTCGACTACCAAGGGTTCGATCACCTCGGTCCAGGCGATCTACGTGCCTGCGGACGACCTTACCGACCCGGCGCCGGCCACCTCGTTCGCGCACCTTGACGCCACGACCACCCTGTCGCGCGCGATCTCGGAACTGGGCATCTACCCGGCCGTTGACCCGCTCGACTCGACCAGCCGCGTGCTCACCCCGGCCGTTGTCGGCCAGGAGCACTACGACGTGGCCCGCCGCGTTCAGGAAACGCTGCAGAAGTACAAGTCGCTGCAGGACATCATCGCGATCCTGGGCATGGACGAACTGTCGGAAGAAGATAAGCTGACCGTCGCCCGCGCCCGCAAGATCCAGCGCTTCCTGTCGCAGCCGTTCCACGTGGCCGAAGTCTTCACCAACATCCCGGGCAAGTTCGTCCAGGTCGAAGACACCGTGCGCTCGTTCAAGGCGGTTGTGGACGGCGAGTACGACCACCTGCCGGAAGCAGCCTTCTATATGGTCGGCGGGATCGACGAAGCGGTCGAAAAGGCCAAGAAGCTGGCTGAGGACGCCTAAGCCCATGGCCCTGCACTTCGAACTCGTCACGCCGGCCCGGCTCGTTCGCTCGGAAGACGTCCACATGGTGGTCGTCCCCGGCGAGGAAGGCGAGTTCGGCGTGCTTGAAGGCCACGCGCCCTTCATGTCGACCGTCCGCGACGGCGCGATCCTGGTCTACAAGACCGACGGCGCCGCCCCGGAAGCGATCCAGGTCCAGGGCGGGTTCGCCGAGGTTGGCGCCAATGGCCTGACCGTGCTGGCGGAACACGTCGAAGGCTAAGGCCTCGGCTCCGAACCGGACAAGCGAAAGGGCGGCCCCACGGGTCGCCCTTTCTCGTTCAGGCGTGACGAAACGCGGCCGCCGCCCCCAGCCGCACATCCGTCTCGGCGCAGATCCGGCGCAGCAGTTCGCCCGCCCCCGGCACGTCGCGGATCAGGCCCACCGCTTCGCCCACGGTGACATTCGCCCCGGCAAAGTCCCCGGCTGCCACCGCCGCATCGAAAGCGGAGCGGGCGGCGGCGGGATCGGCGCGCAGTTCGGCCTCGCGCCCTTCCCATTCGCGGTGGAGCGCGTTGCGCAGGGCGCGGAAATCGTATTCGGCGGGCCAGTCCTTGCGGCGCAGCACGTCGAAGATCGGGCTGCGGGCCGTGGCATCTCCATCGGCGGCGACAGCCTGGGCCTTGGCGGCTGCGGCAGGCAGCGCCTCGGCACTGGCCCAGAGCCGCGAGCCGATCAGCGCCCCGTCCGCCCCCAGCATCAGCAAGGCCGCAAGGCCGCGCCCATCGGCAATGCCCCCGGCACCCAACAGGAGCACATCCGGCGCATGGGCCGCCAGCCAGTCCGCCACTTCGGGCACGAAGACCATGGTCGAGCGCGCGGTGGCGGCGGCCGCGCCGTGCCCGCCGGCCGCGCCGCCCTGGGCCACGATCAGCCCAGCCCCGGCCTCAACCGCCTGCGGCACCTGGTCCAGCCGCTGCACCTGGCAGACCAGCCGGGCCCCCGCCGCAGCGATGCGGGCAGCATAGGGGCGCGGATCGCCGAACGAGAGGAACACCGCCTTGGGTGCCAGCGGCTGGTCCAGCACCCAGTCGAGCGCCGAGGCATCCTGATCCAGCTTCCAGGTGATGAAGCCACAGCCCACCCGCTGCGCCGCCGCCGTATTGGCCAGCCGCCGGGTGGCCAGGCCCCATTCACGCCGGGTCCAGTCGAGTTCGCCATAGCCCCCACCGACCATGCCGAAGGCACCCGCCTCGGCACAGGCCGCGGCCAGTTCACCGCCGCCAGCCAGGGCCATGGGAGCGAGCATGATCGGCAGATCGAGCCCCCATTCGCGCGTCAGCCGGGTCTCGATCGCCATGGCACTTCTCCGTCAGATGGTGGCGGTGCCGGTGATGCAGGTCACGCACTGGCCGCCGATGTGGATATCGCTACCCGTGAAGCGCACGTCGATCCAGCCATCGCGGCCGACCTGGCGGCCCTGGCTGGCCCGGTACGAATCGCCATCGCCCACCTGGCCGGCCGCGAGCCGGAAGGCCGCCGCCGCGCCATTGCCGCTGCCGCAGACCGGATCTTCCGGAATGCCATCGCCGGGGGCGAAGCTGCGCACCACCACCCGCTCACCCTCGGCGGCATAGAGCGTCGCCCCGGTCATGCCCTTGGGCACATAGAATGCCGCCAGCCGCGCTTCGTCGTGCGCCAGGTTCTCCAGCGCGGCGATCCCGTCCACTTCCGCCACCAGCCAGACCGGCCCGACATCGACCGCCTGCGCCGCGCCCTTGACCGAGGCATTGATCCAGGCGGTCGCCTCCGGATCGTCGAGCCCGGTCAGGGCATAGCGCGGCAGCCGGAACGAGACGCGGTCCGCGTCGATGGTCAGGTCAACCAGCCCGACCTTGCATTCCTGCACCAGCCGTCCAGCGCGCGGGGTGGCGAGTCCGGCCTCGATCACGGCGTGGGCCGTGCCCAGCGTGGGATGCCCGGCAAAGGGCAGCTCGGTCTTGGGCGTGAAGATCCGCACCCGGTAATCGGCCCCGGCCTGCGTCGGCGGCAGGACAAAGGTGGTTTCCGACAGGTTGGTCCAGGCGGCCATGGCCTGCATCTGGGCATCGCTCAGCCCTTCCCCATCCAGCACCACGGCGACAGGATTGCCCATCAGGGGCACAGCAGTGAACACGTCAACCTGAGCAAAACGGCGGGAAACAGTCATCGAATCGATACTCCGGGAACCAATTGCCGCTTGCATAGATCGCAAAAATGCAATATTCAAATCTTTAGATGCAAGTGCCCTCGCCCCTGCTCGATCGCCAGTTGAAGGCGATTGCCAATCCCCAGCGCCGCCAGGTGCTGGAATGGCTGCGCGATCCCCGCGCGCACTTCGCGCCGCAGGTCGATGGCGATCTGGTGGCGGACGGGGTCTGCGCGCTAAGGATCGAGGAGAAGCTGGGCCTTGCCCAGCCGACCACGGCCCGCCACCTGAAAGTGCTGGTCGATGCCGGGCTGCTGGTGCCCAAGCGGATCAAGCAGTGGACCTTTTATCGGCGTGACGAAGCTGGCCTTGCCGCGCTGCGCGCCGAACTTAGCGAACAGCTGTAACCGCCGGATCAATCCTGCGGCGGGACCACCGGGCGATAGTTCCAGCGCATCACCTCGCTGCCGTCGATCTTGCTGGTTTCGGCCATCAGCAGCTTGCCCTGCCGCCAATAGCGGATGCGCTGCGGGTAATCATGGGCCGGATTGGCGAATTCGATCGCTTCCTCGCTGACCAGGACCATGGGAAACTCGCTGGCCGGCTTGCCATTGGGCTGGGCAAAGAAGCTGATCGAGCCATCCGGCTTGCGGCGGATCTGCGTCACTTCCCAGCTCTGCAATTGCGGGCCGAAGCCGATCCGGGCCACGCCCAGCATCAGCCCGCCGCGCGGATCGGTCCACATCTCGTCCGCCCAGCTCGCCCCGTCCTCCATCATCCAGGTGCCGGCCAGCCATTCGGGCAACTGGGCGGCGCGGGTTTGCCCGCCAAGCGGCGCGGCCAGGGTCAGCAGGAGCGGGAACAGCAGCTTCTTCATGGAGCAGCCTTTTAGCCGCCCCGGCCCGCAGGCCAAGCGTCATTCACCGATCGTCAATCGCTTTCGGCCGGTTCGCGCACCTGGCCGGCGCGCCACAGGTACAGCCCGGCCGCGACGATGATCCCCGCGCCCAGCAGGGTCCAGGCATCGGGATGGTCGCCGAACCAGCCCCAGCCGATCACGCTGGCCACCAGCAGCTGCACATACATCATCGGCGCCACGCTGCCGGCCCCGGCACGGGTGGTGCCCAGGTAGACCAGCCAGTGCGCGCAGGTCGCGGTCAGGGCCACAAAGGCGCAGCGCGCCACCACGCTCCAGTCCGGCCAGCCAAGGGCGAAGCGTTCCACCCCGGTGGCGGCGAACAGCGGCGCGGCCAGGATCAGGATCGGCGCGGCGAAGACCGCCACCCAGAACTGCATCGCCAGGGCGGAGGCCGTCCCCGCGACCCGGCGATTGCCAATGATCAGCATGGCGAACATGAATGCCGAACCGACCGGCAGTACTGCCCACCAGCCGGCTTCCGCCAGATTGGGCCGCAGCACCACCAGCACCCCGGCGAAAGCCAGCAGCGAGGCGATCCAGCTGGCCCGCCGCATCGGCTCGCCCAGCAGCATCGCCGCCAGGATCGCGGTGAACATCGGGCTGGTGAAGCCGATCGCCGTGGCCGTGGCCAGCGGCAGGACGAACAGCGATGTGAAGAAGATCGTCGATGAAATCGCCAGCGAGGCCCCGCGCCAGAACTGCGCCCCCGGCTTCGCCAGGTGGAACCCCGCCCGGCCTTCGCGCCACAACAGCAGGCTGCCGAGCGCCAGCGCGGCAATGCTGAAGCGCAGCGCGGCAATCCCCACCGGCGACCATTGTCCGGCCATGGTCTTGATCACGGCATCGCCGCATGACAGCACGGCAAAGCCGGCCAGGGCGAAAAGCAGACCCGTGGTTTCATTGCTGCGCAAGGCTGGTGTCCCCTTCCCTCGCGCCGCCTCCTATCGCCGCCGTGGCGGCATGGCCAGAGCCGGGCAGCGACTTTACCCGCCGTTTACGGTTTATCGTTAACATTGCGTCACCGGCCGATAGTTGGATCGGCGTAGCGGCGGGGCTCCATGACCAAGCTGATCATTCAGATTCCCTGCTTCAACGAGGCCGAGACCCTGCCCGAGACGCTGGTGGCGCTGCCGCGCCGGATCGACGGGATCGACCGGATCGAAGTGCTGGTGATCGACGATGGCAGCCACGATGGCACGGCCGATGTCGCCCGGCGGTTCGGCGCCCACCATATCGTCCGCCATCGCCGCAACCGGGGCCTGGCCGCCGCCTTCCAGAGTGGCCTTGATGCGGCGCTTGCCGCTGGCGCGGATATCATCGTCAACACCGATGCCGATGGCCAGTACGAAGGGGCCGACATTGCCCGGCTGGTTGCGCCCATCCTTGCCCACCAGGCCGATATCGTGATTGGTGATCGCGGCGTTGCCAGCAATGCCCACTTCGGGCCCTTCAAGCGCCTGCTGCAGCGCGCCGGCAGCTCGGTCGTGCGCCGCCTGTCGCGCACTGACGTGACCGATGCGGTCAGCGGCTTTCGCGCGATCAGCCGCGCGGCGGCGCAGCGGATCACCATCACCACCGAGTTTTCCTATACCACCGACATGCTGATCCAGGCCGGGCGCAAGCGACTGAAGATCGTCAGCGTGCCGATCCGCACCCATGCGGCAGTGCGCCCGTCGCGGCTGTTCACCTCGATCCCGCAGTTCATTGCCCGCCAGCTGATGACCATGGCGCGGGCCTATGCGACCTATAACCCGCTGCGCACCTTTGCGCTGATCGGCGCAACGCTGGCCCTTGATCGGGCTGCTGCCGATCGTGCGGTTCCTCTATTTCTGGGCCACGGGCGATGGCGATGGCCATGTCCAGTCGCTGGTCCTGGGTGGCTCCTTGTTGGTGCTCGGCGTGGTGACCGGCCTGCTGGGCGTGCTGGCCGACCAGATCGGGACCAATCGCAAGCTGCTGGAAGAGGCACTGTTCGCGCTGCGCCGACTGGAAGACGAGCGGGCCGCGCCGCCGCAGGATGACCTCCCCGATGATACCCAGGCCGTGGCACCCGCCAGACCGCTCCGGATCATGCGGTGATGACCCCAGCGAACTCGCGCCTGCCAGCGCGGGATGCGGCGTTCTGGCCCTGGGCTGCAGTGGTGGCCGTGGCGCTGTTCACGCTGGCCACGCTGTTCCAGCGGTCGATCAACTGGGATGAATACTGGTTCCTGAGCCAGGTCCACGAGCTGGACCAGCAGCGCCTGTCACGTCCGCTGCAAACCCTTCACACCCGCCTGTTCGGCTGGTTGCTGGCGCTGCCGGGCAACGAGATCGACGCCATCATGGCCGGGCGCGTCGCCATGTTCGGTTGCCTGCTGGTCGCCGCCACTGCCGTGGCCGGCCTGGCCCGGCGCTTTGCCGACCAGCAGGCGGCGCTGTTTGCCGCGCTGGCCTATCTCTCGACGGGATTCGTGTTCCAGCACGGCTACAGCTTCCGGATCGACCCGCTGGCCACGGCGCTGCTGATGACCAGCCTGTGGGCACTGACCGTCTGCCGGCTGACGCCGCTGGCGATTGTCGGGATCGGCCTTGTCACCGGGCTTGCGGGGATGATCACGATCAAGACCGTGCTTTATGCCCCGGCCTTTGCCGGGGTTGCCTGGCTGCGCTGGAGCGAAGCCGGGCGCGGCCGCGCCGGGGCGTTGCGGCTGGGTGCGGTGGCGCTCGCCAGCCTCGCCTGGTTTGCCGCCCTGTACCTCTATCACGCGCACGATCTGGCCCGCACCCGCGAAGGCGCGGCCGACACCGTGCTGCGCACCGCCTTCGATCACATGTTTACCCTGTTCCCGGCCAATCAGTGGCCGATGATCCGCAAGGGCATTGCCACGGCGCCGCTGCAATTCCTGCTGATCCTGGCGGTGCCGGTCTGGCTGCTGCGGCTCCGGGCCACCCCGGCCGAGAAGATCGCGCTGCTGGGCCTGATGGGGCCGCTGGCCGCGCTGCTCTATTACCAGAACACCGCCGCCTATTTCTTCACCTTCATGCTCGCTCCGGCGATGGTGGCGACCGCGATCGTCCTGCCGACGGTGCTGGCCCGCTATGGCGCGCGAAACCTGGCCCTGCTGCTGGCCATAGCGCCGGTAGTGATCTGGCTGGCGGAGCCGCCATCGACCCTGCCCGCCCAGCGGACCATTGCGGCGGCGGCCAACCAGTTGTTTCCAAGGCCGATCGGCTACTTCGACAAGATGGGCATGTTGCCGCATCTGGCCAAGGAAAACACCTTCATGACCAATTGGGGCGTCGAACTGTACCAGAGGCGCGAGGTGTCGGGGCTGGCCGAGACCATGGCCCGCACGCCAGTGCCGCTGGTGGTGGAGAACGATCCGATGTTCACCAGCGCGCTGCGCGGCCGGACCGGCGATCCGCAGGTCTATCGGCCAGAGGATGTCGCCGCGCTGCGGGACAGCTATGTCAACTTCTGGGGGCCATTCTGGCTGGCCGGACGCGATGTGCCGGCCGGAGCCGAGCCCGTGCGGTTTATCCTGCGCGTGCCGGGGCCCTACACGGTCAGCGGCGCGCCGCTGGTGATCGACGGGGTGCGCCATACCCCCGGCGCGGTGGTCGAACTGGGGCGTGGCAGCCATCTGATAGCGGGCAATCGTCCGGTGGCGGCCCGGCTGGTCTGGGGCAAGAACCTGCGCCAGCCGGACGTGGCCCCGCCGCCGCAGCCCTGGTTCGTCGGGTTCTGACCGCTCAGCTCCGCCGCGCCAGCGCCAGCGCGCCCAGGCCATAGCCCAGGTCGCCAAGGATCGAGGTGATCCGCAGCGCCAGCACCGCCGCCAGCATAGGCGCGGCCGGTGCCCCGCCAGCCGCGAGCGCCAGCAACGCCGCCTCGCGCACGCCCAACCCGCCTGGCGCCACCGGCACGACAAAGCCGGCCAGCCAGGCCAGCAGGAACAGCGCGGCGAACTGGCTCGGCACCAACCCGCCAGGCAGGATCGCCGCCGCCACCAGCAGCGCGGCCACGGCAAAGCAGAAGAACGCGCCGAGCTGCCAGGCGAAGGCCCGGCCCATCGGCAGGCGGGAATGCCAGGCCGCCAGCCCTACTATTGCCAACGCGATCATGGCCGGAACCGTGCCGATCGCTCCGGCGGCGAAGAACCCGGCGGCAACCGTCATGCTGGAAGCCAGGTGCAGGGCGATCTCGACCAGGCTGGCCTTGGCTGCCTCGCCCTGGGCAAGCCCGGCCCCGCGCGCGCCGAGCTGGCGGCTGACATACTGGAACAGGCTGCCCGGCAGATACTTGAGCAGGACCCCGCGCCCATAGATCCGGCCCACCGTGCGCGCGCTCAGCCGCGCGGCCGGATCGGCCAGCGCCTGCCAGGCCTGCGCCAGCAGCCGGTTGGCCCCGGCAAACAACAACGGCGCAGCCAGCATCGCTCCGGCCAGCGGCCAGGACGCATGAACCGCCAGCTGCGCCGGATCCAGCGCCAGCAAGCGCTGGCCGATGAAGCCGATGCTCAGCGCGACGACCGCCGCCCCGCCCCAGCGCGCCACCGGACCGTCCGGTGCAACAAGGCGCGGCAGCTTCGCCATGGTCAGTTCAGGCATGCAGGATGCTGCTGTGATCGGGATAAGGCACGCAGTAGGAGCGGCCGAAAAAGTGGCGTTCGCGCAGGCCACAGCCCTCGATCCCCGCCCGGTAGCGCGCCCGGCCCGAGTCATCGAACAGCACGATTCCATCGGGTTTGAGGTGCGGCAGGGCTTGCGTCAGGCAGTCGATCCGGCGGCGACCATCGACCACGATCAGGTCGAACAGCCCGCCCGCTTCGGCAATCGCGCCGGGATAGCCCTCGCCCTCGATCGGACGGTGCCAGAGGCTGGCATTGGCAAAACCGGCCACCAATGGCGAGAGGAGGCGGTGCCAGTCGGCATGGTGTTCGACGCTGATCACCTCGCCGGCCCGCCGGGCCAGCCACGCCGTGCTGGCGCCAGAGCCGTATTCGAACACCCGCGCCCCTGGCCGCGCGGCAAGGAACCGGGCCACTTCGCGCGTGGCTTCAACATGCCACCAGGGGCAATCGAGCCGGATCATCCGCTGCGGCTGGTGGATCGCCAGCAACGAGGCCAGCCAGCGCCGCCAGCCATAAGCGTCGGCCGCCCCGGCTTCGGCCAGGAACCGTTCAAGCGGCGGCATGCCGGCCAAGGCCCGCGCGGACGAGGAATAGATCCGTTTGGCGGTGTCGGCTGCGTGCATCGGCGCGGACTTTCTCTGATCTTACCCCCGCCTGTTGCCAAAGCCGCCTTAAGATATGGCTAACGATAAGCCGCAAGCCGGGATTCATGATCGTGTCCCGCGCCAAACCGCCAAAAAACGCATGGCGGTTCAGCCCGATCGTGCTTTCGATGACCCGGCATTAGGAAATAATCAAAGTTTCGTTCCTATTCACCATCCCGATTAGCCGCGAGGTAGCCACGCGCTTGCCAAGGTCGGCACAAGGAAGTTGGGAACACGGTATGAGCGCATTCGGCCGACGCAACGGAGTTGGAGGCATGGCCCCCGGGGCCCGGCCGCAATTCGGCGTGGCCCGCCCGATGAAGGGCGGAATCGAGGCTCCGAAGAAACCCAATGCGCCCGGCGGAATGGGCGGCGACCAGTTCCCGCCCCTGCCAGGCGAAGACGTCATGGCGGAACCAGCGCTCAAGGCCGACGCGATGACCCGGCTGGCCGACCGGATGAACGGTTCGGTCGAGAACCAGTATAACGCCGAAGGCTTCGAAGCCTCGGTCCACAAGATCAAGGAGCAGGTGCTGCCGCGCCTGCTCGAACGCGTCGATCCCGAAGCCGCCGCCACCCTGACCAAGGACGAGCTCTCCGAAGAGTTCCGCCCGATCATCATGGAAGTGCTGGCCGAGTTGAAGGTCACGCTCAACCGGCGCGAACAGTTCGCGCTGGAAAAGGTGCTGATCGACGAGCTGCTGGGCTTCGGTCCGCTGGAAGAGCTGCTCAACGATCCGGACGTGTCCGACATCATGGTCAACGGCCCGGACCAGACCTACATCGAAAAGAAGGGCAAGCTGCAACTGGCCCCGATCCGCTTCCGCGACGAGCAGCACCTGTTCCAGATCGCCCAGCGCATCGTGAACCAGGTCGGCCGCCGTGTTGACCAGACCACGCCGCTGGCCGACGCCCGCCTGAAGGACGGCAGCCGCGTCAACGTGATCGTGCCCCCGCTCAGCTTGCGCGGCACCGCGATCTCGATTCGTAAATTCTCCGAAAAGCCGATCACGATCGACATGCTGCGCGATTTCGGCTCGATGAGCGACAAGATGGCCACCGCGCTGAAAATTGCCGGGGCCTGCCGCATGAACATCGTCATCTCGGGCGGTACCGGTTCGGGCAAGACGACCATGCTCAACGCCCTGTCGAAGATGATCGATCCGGGCGAGCGCGTGCTGACCATCGAAGACGCGGCCGAACTGCGCCTGCAGCAGCCGCACTGGCTGCCGCTGGAAACCCGCCCGCCGAACCTCGAAGGCCAGGGCGCGATCACCATCGGTGACCTTGTGAAGAACGCCCTGCGTATGCGTCCGGACCGGATCATCCTGGGCGAAATCCGCGGCGCGGAGTGTTTCGACCTGCTCGCCGCGATGAACACGGGTCACGATGGCTCGATGTGCACGCTCCACGCCAACAGCCCGCGCGAATGCCTGGGCCGTATGGAAAACATGATCCTGATGGGCGACATCAAGATCCCCAAGGAAGCCATTTCGCGCCAGATCGCCGAATCGGTCGACATCATCGTCCAGGTGAAGCGCCTGCGCGACGGCTCGCGCCGCACCACCAACATCACCGAAGTGATCGGGATGGAAGGCGACGTGATCGTCACCCAGGAGCTGTTCAAGTTCGAATATCTGGACGAGACCGAGGACGGCAAGATCATCGGCGAATTCCGCGCCTCGGGCCTGCGTCCCTATACGCTGGAAAAGGCGCGGCAGTTCGGCTTCGACCAGGCCTATCTGGAAGCCTGCCTCTGATCGTTGAGCCTGGCGCTAGCCGCCGCGCCCTATCCACCGCGAAGGGCGTAGCGGATCGCGACCAGCGTCAGCAGCAGGGCACCGAACAGCCCCCAGAACGCCAGATCGCGCCACGGCATCAGCCCCACCGCATCGGGATCGCTGCGGCGCATCCGCCGCCGGTCGGCCCACCAGGCCACGATCGCCACCAGCAGCGCAATCACCGCCGCTTCGGCCCAGGGCGCCCAATCCGTGTACAGCCAGTCCCAGTTCATCGCGCCCCGCTGGTCGCTTCATCGCGCCGCGTCAAGTCGCGGCGCCCTCGTTCGGGCTGCATTAACCTGGCAGGCCCGAGCAACAGGGCCGTGTTTACTGCGAAGCGGAGGCAATCGCCATGAATACCCGTCTCATCACTGCCCTGGTGCTGGCCGCGCTGGCGGTCACGACAACTGCCTGCAACACCGTGAAGGGGCTCGGCCGCGATATCCAGTCGGTTGGCGAAGCGGGGGACAAGGCAATCAACCGCTAGGCCGCCTTTCGCCCGTCCCGGTTGACGCTTGGTCGATCAGGCGGGACGCCTGCCAACGGGCCTGCTAGGGGCGCATCGAAGACCTTTGATTCAGGAGCTTGTCGATGCGCCGCGCCATCATGCCCAGCCTTGCCCTGGCTGCTGCCCTTGCGGGTGCGGCACAAGCAGAGGAAATCGTCGTTACCGGCAAGTCGCTCAAGCAGACCGAGGCCGATCTCAGGGCCTGCCTCGAGCGCAAGTGCCCGCCGGACGAGGATATCAAGGCCACCCTCGCCCATGCCGAAAACCTGTTTGTCGCCGGTGATTACAAGAACAGTCGGGCCACGCTGAAGTCCTCGATCGGCCGCAACAAGCGCCACGGCGAAGCCTTCCCCGTGCCGGTGTCCGACCTGCTGCGCGCCAATGGCCGGATCGCCGAACAGATGGGCGAGGCCAAGGATTTCCAGCTGTCCGTGCTGGACATGCGCGACACCCTGAAGAAGGGCTTTGGCGAGAATGACTTCCGCACCCTGGTCGCCCAGATCGAAGTGGGTGACAGCCGCGCCAAGCTGGGCTTCCCCGACGAGGCGGAGCGGATCTACCAGCAGGTCGAGGAACGCGCCCTGGCCGCCGGCCAGCCGCGCGTCGCCAGCTTTGCCCGCCTGCGCCAGGCACTGCAATGGCGCGGCCGGTTCGACATGGCCCCCAACAAGCGCAACCTCGACGAACTGAACAAGCGGCTGGACGTGCTGATCACCCAGCCCCTGCCCGAAAGCAGCGACTTTGCCCTGGCTGCCGAAGTGATCAAGGCCAAGGCCGATCGCAAGGGCGGCAGCGATGCCAGCACCGCGGCGCTGATCAAGCGCTTTGCCGAACAGGGCGGCGCGACCAAGCCGGTGCTGCTCTATGCCGAACCGCTGGTTCGCGACGATCTGTCCACCGGGCGCCCGGACACCGAACCCAATCTCAACACGCTCAACCGCCTGACCGCGCTTCAGGCCCGCAACCAGTGGGCCGACATCGGGTTCTGGATCGGGGCCGATGGCCGCATTACCGAAGTCGACGTGCTGCGCACCGATGGCGACACCAGCTGGCTTAAGCCGGTCGTCGCCAACATCCAGAAGCGGGTCTATGCGCCGCTCAAGAAGGACGAAGGCAGCGCGCCGGGCTTCTACATGATCGAGCGCTATACGCTGACTGCCCGCTTCGAAAGCGGCAACACCGGCACCCGCCTGCGCCGCCGCGAGGCTACCCCGCGGATCGAGCGGATCGACCTGACACCGGAAAACTACGAAGCGCCCAGCAGCAAGGCGCCGCCGACCACCTGACCTGGCGGGTCAGGGTTCAGAGCTTCAGCCGGTTTTCCGCCGGGTGCAGTTCGCGCGCGCGGCGCTCGCGAACGATCAGCCAGGCCAGCAGGCCGATCGGACCGGCCATGAAGCTGGCGAACAGGAACGGCAGCTGGAAAACGCGGCCAAAACCCTTGGCATCGGCATCGCGCGCGATCCACAGGCCCACGAACAGGTCAAAGGCCAGGTAGTGGGTCCAGCCGATGACCAGCCCGGCATCAGACATGAACAGCCGCCGCAGCCCCTCGATCGAATAGTCCGAGGCCACATAGGGCTGGCTGCCCGGCACCTGCCCCGGATCGACCGCTCCGCTGAGCAGGGTGACGAACATCCCGGCATAGCACAGGCACAGCAGCCCGACGCCGAGGTAGAGCACGGCCGTGGTGGCCAGGGGCTTGCGCGGCAGAAAGGCCAGAATGAGCCAGGCGATGACCACCACTAGGTTGGTGAACGAGAACATCGCCTGCCACATTGCTTTTCTCCTCTTGTTCCCCTCCCGCAGGCGGGAGGGAAGGCCCCATGCTTATCCTTCCGCCCGGTCGCCCTTCCAGGCCAGCACGGGCTTGCGCGCGGCCATGGTTTCGTCGAGCCGGCGGCGCGGGGCGAAGTGCGGCGCGCTCTTCAGCGCCGGATCGCCCTGCTTCGCCCGCAGCGCCACTGAACGCAGCGCGCCGATGAACTGATCGAGCGCGGCCTTGCTTTCCGTCTCGGTCGGTTCGACCAGCATCGCCCCGTGGACCACCAGCGGGAAATAGACCGTCATCGGGTGGAACCCTTCGTCGATCAGGCCCTTGGCGACATCGAGCGTCGAGAAACCCTCGGCAAAGCCATCGTCAGTGAACAGCGCCTCGTGCATGCAGGGGCCGGAATGGCCGAACGGCGCATCGAGCACGCCCTCAAGGCTGCGCAGCACATAGTTGGCGTTGAGCACCGCATCCTCGGCCACCTGCTTCAGGCCATCGGCCCCGTGGCTGAGAATATAGGCCAGCGCGCGGGTGAACATGCCCATCTGGCCGTGGAAGGCGACCATCCGGCCAAAGCTGTCGGGCTGGTCCTCGCCCGCGGTCTCTTCCTCAACCAGCCGCAGCGAGCCATCGGCCTCGCGCTTGACATAGGGCAGCGGCGCGAAGGGCGAAAGCGCGGCGGACAGCACCACCGGCCCCGAACCCGGCCCGCCCCCGCCGTGCGGCGTGGAGAAGGTCTTGTGCAGGTTGATGTGCATGGCATCCACGCCCAGATCGCCGGGACGGACCTTGCCGACGATCGCGTTGAAGTTCGCCCCGTCGCAATAGACATAGCCGCCAGCGGCATGAACCGCGTCGGAAATGGCCTTGAGATCGGGTTCGAACAGACCGCAGGTGTTGGGATTGGTGATCATCACCCCGGCCACATCCGGCCCCAGCCGGGCCTGAAGCGCGGCCAGGTCGACCCGGCCGGCTTCGGTCGCGGGGATATTCTCCACGCTGAAGCCCGCGAAGGCGGCGGTCGCCGGGTTGGTGCCATGGGCGCTTTCCGGCACGAGGATCACCTTGCGGTCTTCCCCGCGCGCCTCGAGCGCTGCCTTGATCGCCAGGATCCCGCAGAGCTCGCCGTGGGCACCCGCCTTGGGCGACATGGCCACACTGTCCATGCCGGTCAGCGTCACCAGCCAGTGCGCCAGTTCGTCGATCACCGCCAGCGCGCCCTGCACCGTCTCGCGCGGCTGGAGCGGATGGACGTCCTTGAAACCCTTCATCCGCGCCACCGCCTCGTTGAGGCGCGGGTTGTGCTTCATCGTGCACGAGCCCAGCGGGAACAGCCCCAGGTCGATCGCATAGTTCTGCCGCGACAGGCGGGTGTAGTGCCGCACCGTCTCCGGCTCCGACAGGCCGGGCAGACCGATCGGCGCGGTGCGGGCCAGATTGCCGAGCATCGAGGGTGCAGCAGGCGCTGCGTCCAGGTCGACGCCGGTGGTGGTCGTGTCGCCGATCTCGAAGATCAGTCGCTCTTCCAGCATCAGCGCGCGGTTGCCGGTAAAGGTCTCGTCGCCAGCGAGGTGGGCCTCACCCATTTCGGGGCGCCAGCCGGCCGTGTTGGGGGCGTTCATGCCAGCACCTCCTTGAGTGCCTGTTCAAGGGCATCGAGGTCACCCTCGGATACCACTTCGGTAACAGCGATCACCAGTCCGTGTTCCAGTTCGGCCCGGTCCGGATAGAGCCGGCCAAGCGAAACACCACCCAGCACGCCCTTGGCCGCCAGTTCATGCACCACGGCGCGGGCGGGCCTTGGCAGGACCAGGGTGAACTCGTTGAAAAAGCTCTCGTTGGCGAGGCAGACGCCCGGCAGCTTGGCCAGCCGCTCCGCCGCCAGCACCGCCTTGGCATGGTTCAGCGCCGCCAGATCGCGCAGGCCGCGTTCGCCCAGCAAGGTCATGTGAATACTGAAAGCCAGCGCACAAAGCCCTGAATTGGTGCAGATATTGCTGGTCGCCTTCTCGCGCCGGATATGCTGCTCGCGCGTCGAAAGCGTCAGCACGTAACCGCGCTTGCCACTGGCGTCGACCGTCTCGCCGCAAAGGCGCCCGGGCATCTGGCGGACGTACTTGTCGCGGGTGGCGAACAGGCCGACGTAAGGCCCGCCGAACTGCAGGCCGACGCCCAGCGACTGCCCCTCGCCCACCACGATATCCGCGCCCATTTCGCCCGGTGCCTTGATCGCGCCCAAGGCCACCGGCTCGGTCACCACAGCGATCAGCAGCGCGCCGGCAGCCTGACAAGCGGCTGCAAGCGCGGACAGATCCTCGATCCGGCCCAGCACATCGGGATACTGCACCACGACGCAGCTGGTTTCTGCATCGATCGCGCCGATCAGCCGGTCCATGTCGGTCGCGGCCAGGCTCGGCGTCGCGGTTTCGAGATGATCGCCGGTAAACCGCGCCATGGTCTTCGCCACGCTGACATAATGCGGGTGCAGACCACTGCTCAGCACCGCCTTCTTGCGACGGGTGATGCGGCCAGCCATGCCGATGGCTTCCCAGCACGCGGTCGAGCCATCGTACATCGAGGCATTGGCCACGTCGCAGCCGAACAGGCGGGCTACCTGGGTCTGGAACTCGAACAGCACCTGCAGCGTGCCCTGCGCGATTTCCGGCTGGTAGGGCGTGTAGGCGGTCAGGAACTCGCCGCGCTGGATCAGGTGATCGACGCTGGCGGGAACGTGGTGCTTGTAAGCCCCCGCCCCCAGGAAGAATGGATGATCGGACGCGGCCTTGTTCTTGCGCGCCAGGTTGGCGAAGTGGCGTTCAACCGCCATTTCGCTGGCATGCAGCGGCAGGCCGGGCACCGGCCCGGGCAGGCGCGCGGTGGCGGGGACATCGACGAACAGGTCATCGACCGTGGCCGCGCCGATGACGCCCAGCATGGCAGTCCGGTCTTCGGGGGTCAGGGGCAGGTAACGCATCGGTTCAGAGCCCCGCGACGTAGGCGTCGTAAGCCGCCTTATCCATCAGGCCGTCCAGTTCGGACGGATCGGCCAGGTCGATCCGGAACAGCCAGCCGCCCTCTTCGGGGTCGGTGTTGACGGTCTCAGGAGCATCGCCCAGCGCATCGTTGGCAGCGGTGATCGTGCCCGAAACCGGCGAATAGACGTCCGAGGCGGCCTTGACGCTGTCGACCACGCAGGGGGCATCGCCCTTCTTCACGGTGCTGCCGGCGGCCGGCAGGTCGACATAGGTGATGTCGCCCAGCTGGCTCTGCGCATAGTCGGTAATGCCCACGACACCGCTGGTGCCGGAAACGTCGATCCATTCGTGGTCCTGGGTGAAATAGCGCGTCATGGCGTCAGGCTCCTCGGTGATAGCGATGGGGAACGAAGGGGGTAGGAACGACCTCGGCGGGCAGGCGCTTGCCGCGCACGTCGATCTCAAGCTTGGTGCCGGGCGCGGCCTGCGCGCTGGCGACATAGGCCATGGCGATCGGCTGCTGGCGACTGGGCGAGAACCCGCCCGAAGTCACCACGCCAACCTGCTCGGCGCCAAGGTGGACGGTCGCCCCCTCGCGCGCGGCCTGGCGGCCTTCCAGCACCAGCCCGACCCACTTGCGGGCCGTGCCTTCGGCAATCTCGCGCAGGATCCGCTCGGCGCCGGGGAAGCCGCCTTCACTGCGGCGGCGCTTGTTGATCCCGAACAGCAGGCCGGCCTCGACCGGGCTGGTTTCGGGCGAAAGATCATGCCCATAGAGCGGCAGACCGGCTTCAAGCCGCAGCGAATCCCGCGCGCCCAGGCCAATCGGCTTCACTTCCGGCTGGGCGCAGATGAGATCGGCAACCCGTTCGGCATCGGCAGCCGGGATCGCGATCTCGAACCCGTCCTCGCCGGTGTAGCCCGAACGGCTGATCCAGGCTTCCACGCCATCAATCTTGAACTGGCCGCCCTTCATGAAGGTCAGCGCGGAAAGCGGGTGCTCGCCGGTGACAACCCGTTCAAGCGCGGCAAAGGCCTTCGGGCCCTGCAGCGCCAGCAGCGCGCTGTCATCGAGGTGATTGATCGTGACCTCATCCGGCAGGTGTTCGCGCAGGTGGCCGATATCGTCCCACTTGGTCGCACCGTTGACCACCAGGTAAAAGCCGCTGCTCCAGCGCGTCACCATCAGGTCATCCAGCACGCCGCCGTTTTCGTCCAGCAGCAGCGAATAGCGCGGACCGAAGGGCTTGAGCGTCGACAGGTCGATCGGCAGCACGGCTTCCAGCGCGGCTTCAACGCCCTCGCCGGAGATGAACAACTGGCCCATGTGGCTGACATCGAACAGGCCGGCGCTTTCCCGCGTCCACAGGTGTTCGGCGATGATCCCCTCATACTGGACGGGCATCCAGTAGCCGGCAAACTCGACCATCCGGCCGCCCTTGGCACGATGCCAGGCGTCAAGCGGCAGGGTGAGCACTTCAGGCTCGACCGCTTCGTCATCATTAAACGTTTGGACGTCGCCCACAGCAAATCCCCGCACAGAATGCACCAAAACCGGTGCCCCCTCTGTCACGGAAACCTGAGAGCTTTCCCCCGGACCGGGTCCGGGGTTACCCCTTCGGCGGCCCCGCTGCTGCGGGACACTTTCCAGAGCATCGCTATCGACCCACGCGGTCCCTGGTGCCTGAGAGATTCCGGGGCGGTTGCTCCTTCGGCGTCCAGCGAAACGGGCCCCTTAAGCAAGGAAACCGCGAATCGCAGGAACTCTCCCGCGCGGTCAGCGATGCCGAGGGCGATGGCGACAGCCGCGACGCAAGTCAATCCCGGCCCTTGGGTCCTCCCCCGACGGGGCGGCTCAATCCGCCTTGCGCGCGGCCCGCAGGATTGCCTCATGTTCGAACACGAAGCGCCCGGCGGCCTTTTCCCGGGTCAGCCCCACGATTGCCCGCGCCACGGTTTCAGCCTTGATCGAGCGATACTTGCTGTACTTGCCCTGCAACAGCAGGTCAGCCACCGGGCTGAGGATCCGGCCCGCCAGTTCGGCAGGACGCAGTTCCTCGCGCGGGCCGCGCAGCAGGCCGGGGCGCAGCACGTCGAGCCGGGGCAAGCCAACCCGGCCCAGCGCCTGTTCGGTCTCGCCCTTGACCTTGAGGTAGAAGTTCTTGGCCATGGCATCCGCCCCGACCGAGGACACGGTAATCATCTGCCGCATCCCGGCCTCTTTCGCAGCCCTCGCGCAGGCCAGGACCAGGTGCTGATCGACCGCGCGGAAGTCGGTCTCGTTCGCACCGGCCTTCTTCCAGGTCGTGCCCAGCGCGCAGGCCAGCACGTCGGCATTGGTTGCGGCGATCGCATCGCCCCAGTTTTCGGGCGGGGCGACCAGCACTTCCATCCGCGCGCCGGTCGGCAAGGGAATCTCACGCCGGGCGACGGCAACGATGCGGATATCGCTGCGGCCAACGGCCAGCCGGATCAGGCTCTGCCCGACCAGGCCCGAGGCACCAACCAGGGCGATGCGGGTAACCTTAGACATTCCTCAAACCCTCGGGCGTGCGGCCATAGATTGCGGCGTGGGCGGCGATGGCGAAACGATCGGTCATGCCGGCAATGTAATCGGCAATATGGCGGCTGCGCTGCGGTTCATGCGACGGCAGACGCCCTGACCAGTCATCGGCCATCAGCGCCGGATCCTGGGCATAGGCCGCAAACAGTTCCGCCGTCACCGCCCGGGCGCGCTCGGCCGTCTGCAACTGCTGGGGGTGGTGGTAAAGCTTGGCATACATGAACTGCTTGAGCCGGCGTTCCTGTGCAGCCAGTTCGCTGGAAAAGGCGGCGGTAGCCCGGCCCGCCGCGCGCACCTCGTCGGCACTGCCCATACCGCGTGCCCGCTCAGCCGTTTCGGCAATCAGGTCGTTGACCATCCAGCCGATCTGGCTGCGGACCAGTTCGCGCAGCCGCCGGTCGATCGGTGCACCGGGAAACTTGCGTTCGATCGCGCGCCAGTGGTCGTTCACGAAATCGAGCGTCAGCAGTTCGTCGAGCTGCAGGAACCCGGCGCGCAGGCCATCGTCGATGTCGTGATTGTCATAGGCGATATCATCGGCCAGCGCGGCAACCTGCGCCTCCAGCGAGGGCCAGGTAGTCAGGTCAAGCGGATAGGCCGCGTCCAGTTCAGCCAGCGCCCAGTTGACCATGCCGACCGGGCCATTGTGCTTGGCCATGCCCTCCAGCACTTCCCACGACAGGTTCAGGCCATCGTGCTCGCAATAGGGGCTTTCGATCCGCATCAGCGTGCGCAGCGCCTGGGCATTGTGATCGAAGCCGCCATGCCGCTCCAGTGCGGCATCAAGCGCGTCCTCGCCAGCATGGCCGAAGGGCGGGTGGCCGATATCGTGGGCGAGGCACAGCGCCTCGGTCAGGTCCTCGTCCAGCCCCAGCGCGCGGGCGATGACCCGGCCAATCTGCGCCACCTCAAGGCTATGGGTCAGGCGCACCCGGTAATGATCGCCATCGGGCGCGATGAACACCTGGGTCTTGTGGCGCAACCGGCGGAAGGCGATCGAATGGACGATCCGGTCACGGTCGCGCTGAAAAGCCGAGCGCGGGCCCCGCGCGAGCGCGCCTTCCAGCGGAAACTCGCGGCCCCGCGACCGGTCCGGATCAGAGGCGAACGGTGCCCTCACGCGTCTGCCAGCATCCAGTCGACCGCCGCTTCGGCATGGATCCGGGTGCAATCGTAGATCGGCAGGACGTTGGCATCGACATCGACGACCATCTCCAGCTCGGTGCAGCCCAGCACCACGGCTTCGGCCCCGTCCTGCTCAAGGTTGGTCAGGATCGTCTTGAGCTCGCGCTCCGCCTGGCGGGTGACCTTGCCCAGCAGGAGCTCGTCGTAAATGATCCGGTCCAGCGTTTCGACGAAGGGCAGCTCGGGCGGCAGCAATTCGATATCGCGGGCGATCAGCTTCTGGCGATAGAAGCTTTCCAGCATGACATTGCGGGTGCCGATCAGGGCAGCCTTCTTCACGCCGGCCCCGGCCATCCGCTCGGCCACGCATTCGGCGATATGGATGATCGGCACGTCGACCGCTTTGGCCACCTCGTCATAGACCTTGTGCATAGAATTGGCGCCGATCAGGATCGCCGTGGCCCCGGCCTTTTCCAGCCGCTTGGCGGCACCGGCCAGCACCTTGGCGGCCCGGGCCCACTCTTCAGCGGTCGAGAGCCGCGACAGTTCGGCAAAGTCGAGGCTTTCGATCACCATCGGCGCGCTCGATCCCGCCCCGACGCGGGCCTGGACCAGGCGATTGACGTGTTCATAGTAGGTGCGGGTCGAGTACCAGCTCATCCCACCGATCAAACCGATCTTGCGCAAGCATTATCTCCGTGAAGGACGAAGCCCCCCTGTCGACCGCGCCCTTACCGGAGGTGTCCTGACAGGTCCAGCGTGGGTCAGGTCAGCGCTGTGGGCTGAGGAACGCGCGGACTTCCGCCGCGGTCGCTTCGGCCGCTTCCTCCTGCGGCAGGTGGCCAATGCGCGGATAGGTCTTGAGCCGGGACCCGGCGATCCCTGCATTGTACCAGCGCGCACCCGCCACCGAAATCAGCTTGTCCTTCTCGCCCCACAGGATCAGCGTAGGGGCCTTGATGGTGGCGAGGTCCCGCTCGCTGAAGGCCTTGCGCGGGGTGGCAAACCGTTCCGCCGTGGCGGCGCGGTTGCCGGGGTAGCGCAGCAGCTCCCAATAGCGCTCGACGGCGGCATCGGTGACCACCGCCTGGTTTGACACGCTCTGACGGAGGCTGCGTTCGACAATCGAGCGCGGCGTGATCGATCGCATCAGCAGATTGACTCCCGGGGTCGCCGCAAGGGTAAAGCCGATATTGCCGCGCCCTTTCCGGCCCGCGGGCTGCGGCGCGCCGCCAGCATCAATCAGGATCAGCGCGCTCAGATGCTGCGGGTGGACCATCGCATACCGCGCCGCGATTGCCCCACCCATGGAATTGCCAGCCAGGGCCATCCGCTCGATCCCCAGCTTGGCCCGAACCTTTTCCGTGGTGGCGACCATATCATCAAGGCTGTGCCGGCCGGCCGGGTTCGGTCCGGTCAGGCCATGACCGATCTGGTCGAAGCGGATCACCCGGAACTGGCCAGCCAGAGCCCGCGTCCAGGCATCCCAGGTATGGAGATCGGCATTGGAACCGTGCAGCAGGACCAGCACCGGCGCATTTCTTGGCCCCTCATCGCGCAGGTGCACGGCCAAGCCGCCGCCCAGATCGACGAATTGCGATGGCGGAGCACCGTACTTCGCCTTCATCACCGCCGGATCGGTGTCCGGGGTACGGAGCAGCAGGAAGGCCCCGACCAGCACGACGAGGATCCCGGCCAGCCATTTGCCGAACCGCTTCATTGCTTCATCTCCCTGATCCAGCGCGCCACGGCGGCCTGCCCATCGGGATCGACCGAGGACCGGCCCAGTTCAGGCATCGATATCCCGCCTTCAAGGCTGCTCATCCGATAGATCACGATCGATTGGTCCGGGTGGCCCGGCAGCACATCGAACTCCAACCCGCCCGAGCCACGGCCCGCCGCCACCGGTCGCTTGAGCACTCCCAAGCGGACCGGATCGCTCTGCTCCCAGCGCAGGTCCAGCCCGGAATTCGAGGCCGAGCCCGCCGGATTGTGGCAATGGGCGCAATTGGCATCGAGCCAGCCCCGCGCGACCGGCGCGGACGGCAGCTTCGCCCGCTCTTCCCACAGCGGTACCCGCGCGGCCACGGTCGGCACCCGATCGAGCTTGCCCGCCTTGTGCCAGGAAGCCAGCCATTGTGGCGCAAGGTTGCGCGCCTTCGGGCCCAGCGGCACCACGGCGTCCTTCTGCTGGTGGCATTCCTTGCACTGGTTCTTGTTGGGCACGGCATAGGATATCCGCGCGCCTTGCGGGCTCGTCAGGTCAAGCCGCGCCCCGCCCAGCACCAACCGGGCCTCGGTCTGTTCGCGATTCCATTGATAGGGCAGCGCCACCCAGCCATCGGCGCGGTGCAGCAGGACGCGGGTCTCGATCAGGCGGTCTTCCAGCTTGAAGGTCTTGATCAGCGCCGCACCGACCGGCAGGTCGAGCAGACCTTCGCCCTGCGCCCGCGCCTGGGTCCCGGCGGGCAGATAGACGAAGCGCAGCTTTTCCGCCCCGTCCGACCATAACGGCGTCTGGAGGCGATAGGGCGTTACCCCCACCGCCGGCCGCTGGGCCGCGCCATTGGCGAAGAAACGGAACTCGCCCAAGGTCGCGGGGAAACCCGCCGCCGTGATGGCTGCATCGTTGACATTTGCCCCCTGCGGCGCGGCGGTCGCGATGGCCGCTCCCGCCAGCAGGGCAGCCCCCAGCAGCAACCTCACCGCGCGATCCGGGCTTCCAGCGCAACGGGCGCGCCCACCCCGTCGGCAATCGGCACGATCGCGGCCGGAGCCAGCTCGAACGGTGCTGGCCGGGCCTGGTCCGGGCTGACGCCCTGGGCCGGAAGATTGAGCGACAGGCCGGCGATCTTCTGCCCCGCCACGATCGCGCCGGTGCCGCCCAGCCCATCCCACAACAGCGGCGGCAAGGCACCGCCGAACGCGGCTTTCAGCTGATCTCCGCCGGGCAATTGTGGTTCGTTACCACCGCCGATGATGCTGTTCGCCCCTATCACGATCCGGCGGGGATAGGGGTTGTAGCGCTGGTCGTCGAAAGCATTGGGATAGGCCAGCACCATGATCTGGGCGGTGGGATTGTTGGCCAGGGTATTGCCCCGCACCACCACGGTCTCATTGGCCATGACCATCACCCCGGTACCGCGCGGCACGCCGGCCACGATATTGCCTTTGGGCGCAAAATTCGGCGTATCGTTATCGATCACCAGGTTGTTTTCGACCACGGTGTTGCCGCCGCCCATCACCGGTAGGTTGGGCAGATCGAACACCAGGATCCCGCCGGTGTTGCGCGTGGCAAGGTTGCCATGGACGATGGCATTGCGGCTGTTCTCGATCTCGATCCCGGCCACGTTGAATTCGGCCAGCGAATAGCGGACGGTGATATCCTTGGACTGGCCGACATAGATGCCCGCATCCGATGCGCCCGAAACCTTGCAGCCATCGATCAGCACCCCGGTGCTTTCGACCGGGTAGATGCCATAGGCACCGTTGGTGGTCTTCGCCCCGCCGGTCCAGGTCACCCGGACGCGGTAATAGACGATGTTGTCCGCGCCCTTGCTCTTGATCCCGTCGCCCTTGGTGTTCTCGACCGCGAAATCGCGCAGGGTCACCTCGTCGGACGTGACCAGCAGCCCCTCGCCCGAGCCCTTCTGGCCGGTGAAATCGAGCACCGTCGCTTCCATTCCGGCGCCGCGGACAGTCACGCCCTTCACGTCGAGCGACAGGCCATCGGTCAGCACGAAGCGCCCTGCCTCCAGTTCGACCACGTCACCCGGTTCGGCCAGGATCAGTGCCTCTTGCAGCCGCGTCTGGGCATTGTCGCCCGGGGCGACCTGGATCACCTTGGCATAGGCGGGAGCAGCCAGGGCAAGCGCCGTGGCCGCTGCGATCAGCATTTTTGGCATCCTCATGGCGCGGAGTTTGGACGGACTTTTCGCCAAGTCAATCCGCGGGCGGCAGGATCAGTACCGCTTTTCCCGCGCCAGCCCGCTGGCACAGAGCGCAGCAGACGTAGCCGTCACCTCGATCGCCTCGGTATCGCCGACCCGGCGCACGGCGGCCACGTAGTCCATCAGGCCCCGTTTCTCGCCCTTAAGCTGCTTCAGCTTGTTGAGCTGCGAGAGGGTCAGCCGGTCGGTCATGCGTTCGGCCATGCAGGCCGAATTTGCTTCGGACAGCCCGGCATCCATCATCGCGCTCTTGACCTGGCCATAGGCCAGCTTGGAGGGAGCGCAGGCCGTGAGCGCAACGAGGGCGATCGATGCCATTGTTTTCAAACGCATTTCCAACCTCCGTTCGCATCGAGCGAAGTCGAGATGCCGCGCACTGTGTCTCGACTTCGCTCGACACGAACGGGCTTTGGTTTCGGCGCGGCGATTGCCCTAGTGCGCCAGCCCCTTGTTGATGTCCTCGACCATCTTCTTGGCATCGGCCAGCAGCATCAGGGTCTGGTCCATGTAGAACACGTCGTTGTCGACCCCGGCATAGCCCACGCCGCCCATGGAGCGCTTGATGAAGAACACCTGCTTGGCCTTGTCGACATCGAACACCGGCATGCCATAGATCGGGCTGGACTTGTCGGTCTTGGCAGCGGGATTGACCACGTCGTTGGCGCCGATGATGAAGGCGACGTCAGCCGTGGCGAACTCGCTGTTGATGTCTTCCAGCTCGAACACCTCGTCATAAGGTACGTTGGCTTCGGCCAGCAGCACGTTCATGTGCCCGGGCATGCGGCCCGCGACCGGGTGGATCGCGTACTTCACCTCGACACCCTTGGCCTTGAGCAGATCGGCCATTTCGCGCAGCGCGTGCTGGGCCTGGGTAACCGCCATGCCATATCCGGGAATGATGATGACCTTCTCGGCCTCGCCCAGCATATAGGCCGCGTCTTCGGCGCTGCCGCGCTTCCACGGGCGCTGCTCGCGCGCCTCGCCAGTAGCGGCCGCCTCGGCACCGAAGCCGCCCGCGATCACCGAAATGAAGCTGCGGTTCATCGCCTTGCACATGATGTAGGACAGGATCGCGCCCGACGAGCCGACCAGCGCACCGGTGATGATCATCGCCGTGTTGGACAGGGTGAAGCCCATGGCCGCCGCCGCCCAGCCCGAGTAGGAGTTGAGCATCGAGACCACGACCGGCATGTCCGCCCCGCCGATCGGGATGATCAGCAGGAAGCCGATCAGGAACGACAGCGCCGTGATCGTGACGATCACCCACAGGCTCTGGTCGGTCATGAAGAAGCCGGTCAGGCCCAGGATCGCCAGCAGCGTCCCCAGGTTGATCACGTGCCGCGCGGGCAGCAGGATCGGCGCGCCGCTCATCTTCCCCGCCAGCTTGAGGAAAGCGATGACCGAACCGGAGAAGGTGATCGCGCCGATGGCGATGCCCAGACCGAGTTCGAGGCGGGAGACGGCGTGGATCATGCCATCGGGCCCAACGATCCCGAAGGCATCCGGGTTGAGATAGGCCGCCCAGCCCACCAATACGGCAGCAAGGCCCACCAGCGAGTGGAACGCGGCCACCAGCTGCGGCATGTCGGTCATGGCGATCTTGCGGGCGATGACGAAGCCGATCACCCCGCCCAGCGCCAGGGCGCCAAGGATCTCGGGCAGGCTGGCAATGTCATGCGTGACCAGCGTGGTGACGACCGCGATGGTCATCCCGATCATGCCGTAGCGGTTGCCAGCGCGGCTGGTGCTGGGGCTGGACAGCCCGCGCAGCGCGAGGATGAACAGCACGCCCGAAACGAGATAGGCCAGCGCGACCCAGGGGCTGGCGGCCAGCCCACTGGCGGCGGCGGAGAGGAAGGTGAAGTCCATCATTTCTTCTCCTTCTTCTTGTACATCGCCAGCATGCGCTCGGTCACGGCGAAGCCGCCGAAGATGTTGACGCTGGCCAGCACGACCGCAAGCAGCCCCAGCCACTTGGCCACTGGGCTACCCGCCGCCGCCGAGGCGATCAGCGCACCAACCACGATCACCGAGGAGATCGCATTGGTCACCGCCATCAGCGGCGTGTGCAGCGCTGGAGTGACCGACCACACCACGTAATAGCCCACGAAACAGGCCATCACGAAGATCGACAGGATTGAGATGAAGTCCATGTGCCCAGTCTGCCCCTTATTCTGCCTTCTCGTCAGTGATGCCGAAGGTTACCCGGTAATCTTCCTTCTGTCGCCTGACCCGAACCGTCATCGCCCTGGATAGCGGATCAAATGACATGGCGGAAACCCCGAAACCGTGCATGACTAACGATTTTGGCAGCTCGGCGTATTTTGGCCGCATTGTCGAGACCAGACAGGCATCGACCAGGTGCGGAAAACCCCAGCTTTCCTTGCGACGGAACGGTTCGAAACAGAAGTCGATCAGGCCCCAGTCGCCAAGGTGGGAATAGCGCAGGATGAACTCGACCGGACGAAACTCGGCCACTTCATCAAGATCGCGATAGCGCACCGGCTGGAGCAGCGGTTCGTACTTGAACGGCCAGGGCCAGGCCTGGATCGGAAAGATGAAGTAATTGCCATGCGCCGGGATGCGCGTGACCGTGTCGAAGACGCCATCGCTGTCATCATCGCGCAGGCAGGTGACCCGCTCGTTCCCCGGCTTGCGCACGATCTCGCAAGCAATGAACTGCGGACCGGGCGCCCGGATCAGCTGCGCACCGGAGGGCAGCAGCTCCTTCCCGCGCTTGACCATGACCGGATCGAGCGCGGCATAGGCTTCCTGCGGGCGCACCTTGAACAGGGTCAGGTATGACCGGCTTGGCATCACCACCGTTTCGTCCAGTTTGTCCGGCGCCATGGCCACCCAGACCGGATGCAGCGAAGGGTCGCCAGGGCGCTCTTCGGCCAAGGCACTGGCAGCCCCGGACAGACCAGACGCCATCCCCGCAGCGCAAGCCAGCATCGCCATGACGGTGCCGGGCCGCATCTCAGGCACCAGCCCCGGGCAGGACGGGCGTGAAGGACAGCGTGATCGCGTCCGCCGCGACCGCGTGCAATTGGCCAGCGCCAAACGGGGTGGTGAAGCGCATGGGCAACTGGCTGCCGTCAAGCTTGATCCTGGTCGCGCAACTTGCCAGTCCCCTGGCGACGCTTCCGTTCGCCAGATCTTCCTGGCTGATCGAGCAGAACTCCAGCTGAACCTCCGACCTTGCTGGGTCGATCCGGGCTAGGTTCAGGTAGACATGAAACGGATTGCCGAATTCCGCCAATGGCTTGAAGTCAGCGAGCGAAACCGGCTGTGCGAGCGGCTTTTTGGAATCGAAATAGCGCCGGCCAATGAAGTAGGACTGCCGCGAGACATAGGTTGTATAGGCCACGCTGAGGCTGACCGGAAAGTGCTCGGCGAAAGCGCCCGCAGCATCGGGGGCGGCGAAACACTCGACATAATTCGCCTCCGGCCGCCGCTCCACCTCGCACAGGGTCAGCGGCGACCCGCGGGTCCGGCCGAAGACCGTACCCGCCGCGATCAGGTGCCGCTTGCGCACGACCAGGTCGCGCGTCAGCACATGGGTCTCCAGCGGGGCCAGCGTGGCCAGTCGCACAGGCTGGTTGAGGCCGATCCGCGCCTGTTCGATCGCCGGGGCGCGATCGCGGGCAATCCACGGCATGTCGGCGTAACCGAAGGTTCCCGGCTTCTGGGCGGCCGAGGCCCCAGCCGAACCAGCAATTGCCAGTCCGGCGATCAGCACCCGGGCCGATGGAATGCCTCGCCGATCGGAGCGGTCCAGCCAGCGAGTGGTCAGGGTCATCTCAGAACCCCTCCGTCAGGTTGAAGGTCCCGGCCCACGCGCCCTCCAGCACGACCAGCTGCATGCGCCAGAGCCGCAGCTTGTCTCCGGTCAGCCGGAACCGCACGCCCCAGCGGCTGAACTCGGTCTGGGTGAGATCGCCCTTGAAGACATAGTCGTGGTTGCCGCCCCCAATTCCGCTGCTGTGCATCGGGGCACCAAGGCTGATCCCGATCCCTTCGCAGCGGGCCTTTTCCAGGCTGCCCCAGCAACCGTTATAGCCCAGCCTGATCTGGAATTTCAGCATTTGGCTGAGGAACTTGCTGGCTTCCTCGTTCGGTCCGTAGGCGAGCGGCTCGATCGGGTGGAGTTCGACCGGTCCTTCGTTCTTGCCGACAAAGATGTCGGCGATGTTCCGGTGCAGGAAGTATCCCTCGAACCGGCCATCCCGGTCGCGATCCAGGAAGCAGGTCGAGAATTGTCGCTCGACAAAGTCCGACCTGCTCCTGCCAAATTCGGGATAGCTGTAGTTGCTCTTGAGACTGCAATAGACGGCCTGGTCACTCTTGGCCCTGACCAGCGGCGTTAATGCGGTGAGTTCCCTCACACGCGCACTTTCCTGCGGCAGGGTCTGGCCCGCGAAAGGCCGGAAAGGGGCCGACAGGAACACAAACGCGCCGGGATCGGCACTCGCAATCGGCAGCCCTTCATAGCGCTTGACCTCGATCGGGCCGGTTTGAACGCTGATCGGCTCAACCCGCCATTCCGCGCTGTAGCCGAGCGTCGTGGTCACTGGCACCGGGGCCGCTGGAACTTGCGCTGGCAGCGCAGCCGTGGCGATCGCCACGGCACAGGAGAGCGCCTTGACTGCCATTATAAGCAACCTGCCCGGCCGCGGCACGACCGGCAAAGCGATCTGCTGCCCGCGACACGGGCCACGACGACAGGCGAGCGAACAGGCCTCAAGTCCATCATGCCGCCTAACGCCGTCGGACCGAAAGCGTGGAGTTGCCGATTGGCGCCAATTGCCGAACCTGGATACGGTTGTCGATCTTGGCGATGACCTCGAACCGGCCACCGAGCGCCTCGAACACGCGCGCGCTCGACGATTGCTTCACGCGAATAACCGGAGCCAGACAGCCCAGCCCGGACCTGAGATTGGGTCTGTTGCAAACCTGAAAGATCAACTGGTCAACGCCGCTCGCAAACCAGCTGTATTGCAGATAGATGGGAATGCCCGCCATCGCGCCCGGGCCCTGTTCCAGCCGATAGGCCACGGGCGAGATCGGCTCCAGCTTCCGGGGTAGGGCGCTCTGGTTCCAGGTGAAGTCGCCGATGAACAGGCCGCGCTGGAAGAACTTGTCGAACCGGCCGTCACCGTCCGAATCCAGCAGGCAACCCAGGGCAATGTTCTTCTTCGAATCGACCGGCAGCACCAGGCTTTCACCCGGCAGCGTCAGCGCGCAGCCCAGGGATTGGCTGAAATTGGTTGCCACGATCAGCGTGCCACTGTCGGCTACCCTGGTGCCGTTCGCGGTAACCGCATCTCCCGCCAGGACATAGCGCGCCTTGGCCAGCATCTTGCCCTGCACAAAGCTGGTGTATGGCCCGACCCAGGCAGGCTCGGCCAGATCGGTCACCGCCGCGATATGCCAATCGACCGTGTAGAGTTCCCGCTCTTCGGCCCGCGCCGGCGTTACGGAAAGCGCGATCGTGGCCGCAACCAGCCAGGTGCCGAGCGATGGCATGACCGGCGCGACGGGCTGAGGACGCCGGAGCAGGCCACCAGGAATCAAGCGCGGCGAGATGGAGGACATGGCGGCCGGTCCTAGAAAACCGTGCCCTGGAAGGTCATGGGGACGATCCGGGTGGCGGCAGGAATCGAAACGGAAATCCGCTTGCTGTCATGGCTGACGACCCGCGCCTCGATGCCAAACAGGGTCAGCTTGCCGGTGGCGGGCTCGGCGACGATTTCCAGGTTCAGGCAGGTCTTGTAGAGCCCCTTGCGCCAGTTGGCTGCACCGCTCGGTTCCTCGACGCAGAGCTTGAAGCGCACTTTCTTGCCGGGCGCGCCGCCAACATAGCGCAGGCCCATGGCCACCGGCGCGATCTGGGTAAATGGATCGAGTTCGCGCAGCCGCGCCGGCGCGGTCAGCGGCGCAACGCCATCCTCGCCAAAGGTCGACCCGAAATAGAACTCGTTGAACACCTGCTGATAGTAGTAGGTCTCGATCGAGCCATCCTGATTGCGGTCGGCCAGGCAGTGAAACGCGCTGCCGAGATGACGCGCCATCGCGCAGTACTTGCCCGAGCCGTTGTCCCCCACCTCAACGAACAGCGTGCCGCGCGGCACGACCAGCTTCGCATCAAGCGTGGCAACGTCTTGCTCGAGATGGAACACCCGCTGCGGCACCAGGCTGTAGGCGGGCGCGGTCTCGCCCTTGGCAAGGACCAGCGGGGCACTGGCTTCCAGCCGTACGAACCATTTGGCGGTTGCGGCCTCGGCGGCCTGCCCGAACATCGCGGCAAAAGCGATCGTCGCCGGGGCGAGGATGGCTCTCACCCCAGCAGGCGCTCGTTGACCACCTTGCCGCCCCGGGTCAGGCGAATAGCGTCGCCGATTTCCTCATCCAGCACCGGTCGGCCGGCTTCCTTGTCCCAGAAAGCAGAGAGGAAGTTGTAGAGGTTGCGGGCGAACAGCGCCGAGGCATCGGCCGGCAGCTTGGCCGGGGTGTTCGCATAGCCGAGGATCTTGACCCCGTGCCGTTCCACCACCTGATCGGCCACCGAGCCTTCAACATTGCCGCCCTGGGCCACGGCCAGGTCGAAGATCACCGAACCGGGCTTCATGCTGGCAATCTGCGCGTCCGAGATCAGACGGGGAGCAGCCCGTCCCGGGATCAGCGCGGTCGTGATGACGATGTCCTGCTTGGCGATATGGCCGGAAACCAGTTCGGCCTGCGCCTTCTGGTATTCTTCTGACATTTCCGTGGCATAGCCGCCAGCGCCCTCACCCTCGATCCCGGCGACGCTTTCGACGAAGATCGGCTTTGCCCCCAGCGACTGGATCTGCTCCTTCGTGGCGGAGCGGACGTCGGTGGCGGACACCTGCGCGCCCAGCCGCCGCGCCGTGGCGATGGCCTGGAGCCCGGCCACACCGACCCCCATGACAAAGCACTTCGCAGCCGAAACCGTGCCGGCTGCGGTCATCATCATCGGAAAGGCGCGGCCATAGAGGTTGGCCGCCTCGATCACCGCCTTGTAGCCGGCGAGGTTCGACTGGCTGGACAGGATATCCATGCTTTGCGCGCGGGTAATGCGCGGCATGAATTCCATCGCCAGGGCTTCCAGCCCGGCCGTGGCATAGGCATCCACCCGCGCCCGCTGGCCGAACGGGTCAAGCCCCGCCACGATCCAGCCGCCCGGATTGACGCCCTTCAGCGCCTTGGGATCGGGGCCCTGCACGCCCAGCACGATGTTGGCACCCTTGGCCGCATCCTTGACCACTTCGGCCCCGGCCGCGGCATAGTCCGCATCTGCGATCGACGCGGAAAGACCAGCCCCCGGCTCCACCGCCACGGATGCCCCAAGGCCGATGAACTTCTTCACCGTTTCCGGCGTGGCCGCGACCCGGGTTTCACCCTTTGCCTGTTCCTTGAGAACGGCGATCCGAAGGCTGGCGCTCACCGCGTGATCAGGAGATCAGCGAGATGACGAGAATGGTGACCAGCGCGGTCACCACGGAACCCCACTTCAAGAGACCAATAAAGCCTTCATAAGTCGAATTGGCCGCCTTCATGTCATTACCCGAAGCCATAGTCCTGTCCCTGTACTGGCATGGAGCGCCGTTTCCGGCGCCTTATGCGCCTCGTCTATCGTCCCACACCGCCGCACTCAAGGCCCAGTAAGGGATTTGTGATCAATGCGCAGCCTTAATCGGGTCTTTACCCCCTCGCGATAGGGTCGGTGCTCTAGAAGGCGTGGGGACAAAAAGGCAATCATGGCGGAAATCGAGCAGCGCCTGTTGATGCTGATCGATGATGAACCGGCACAAAGCCGGCTCATCAGCGCCCTCGCCGCGCGTGAAGGCTGGCGCACGCTGGTGGTGCGCGATTCGGAAACCGCCATCGCCACGCTGGGGACGCGCCAGGGCATGCAGCTCGGCGCGATCATCCTTGACCAGTGGGTGCCGGGTGATGAAGCCTGCACCCTGATCGCGGAACTGAAAAGTCGCCGCCCCGCCCTGCCCATCCTGATGCTGACCGCTTCGACTTCGCCGCTGCTGGCGGTCGAGGCCATGCGCGCCGGGGCCAGCGACTACCTCGTCAAGCCCGTCTCGCCCGAGCGGCTGATGCAGGCGCTGCGCATGGCGACCACGCGCGAGGCACCGCGCGACGAGTTGATGCCGCTGACCGAGAAGATGTCGGCCCCGGCCGATTTCGACGCGATGATCGGTGCCGCGCCCACCTTCCGCAGTGCGCTGGCGATTGCCGCCAAGGCCGCCCGGAGCCACGGAAACGTGCTGATCGAGGGCGAAAGCGGGACCGGCAAGGAACTGCTGATCCGCGCGATGCAGGCGGCCAGTCCGCGGGCCAAGGCCCCGTTCCGGCTGCTCAATGTCGGCGCGATCCCGGCCAACTCGGTGGAATCGGCGCTGTTCGGGCATGAGAAAGGGGCCTTTCCGGGTGCCTTCGACCGGCACATCGGCGCCCTTCAGCATGCCGACGGCGGTACCCTGGCGCTCGATGAGGTGGACCGGCTGCCCCCCGCGGTGCAGGAACGGCTGCTCGAATCGCTCCAGCGCGGCGATGTCCGCCCGATCGGTGCGCGGCACAGCTTCCGGATCGACCTGCGGATCATCGCTGCCAGCAACCTGCCGCTGAAGGACATGGTCGCCGCCGGGCATTTCCTGCCCGAACTTTACCAGCTGCTCGCCCCCGTGGCGGTCAACCTGCCCGCCCTGCGCGACCGGTCCGGCGATATTCCCGCCCTCTCCCGCCATTTCCTGGCGCGGATTGGCGAACAGCCGGGCTTGCGCGAGCTGGGCATTACCGATGGGGCGCTGGCACTGCTGGCGGCCTATGACTGGCCGGGCAATGTCCGCCAGCTCCAGGCCGTGCTGTTCCGCGCGGCGGTATTCTGCGATGGCGACGCGCTGACGGCCGAGGATTTCCCGCAGCTGTCCGACATGCTGGGCAGCGATGCCGGCCAGTCATCGCTGCACCACCAAGAGGCCATCGGCGTCACGCTTTACACGCCCGACGGCAACCTGCGTCCGCTGGAAGAGATCGAGGCCGACGTGATCCGCCTCGCGATCGGCCACTATCGCGGGCGGATGACCGAAGTGGCCCGCCGCCTCGGCATCGGCCGCTCCACCCTCTACCGCAAGCTCAGCGATCTGGGGATCGGCGACGTCGCCTGATCCGGCCCCGCCTCAGGCCCTGCCGAACTGTGAAAACAGGCTGACATTGTCGAGGCAATAGGCCGATGGCCGGGCATTGATCGGCTGGCTGTGGATCTCGTCGAGGACATCCCGCAGCGGCCGCGTGGCATCATCGGCGCAGGGGTTGGCGCGGGCCAGGTCGAACCCCGGTTGCTCCGGGTTCCGCTCGGCGTGAAGCCGACATGCGGCAAACAGCAGCCGGGCCCGGCGCTCGACCAGTTCGGCCGAATAGATCTCCTCGCTCAGGACATGGCGGGCCGAGAGGAATTCGAAATAGATCACCCGGCGCAGATCGTGCGCCCGCATCGGTTCGGAACTGTGCGCCAGCATCATGTCGTGGATCAGCGCATCGCCCGCCGCCACTGGCACCTCGACAAAGGGTTCGTGGCGCAGCGCGCAGATGTCGCGCCCGCTGACATGGCTGCCCGGCACCACCCGCAGCGCCCCGTCATCGGCGAACGAGGGATCGAGATAGATCCCCATGGTGAAGCATTCGCCGCTGCGGCCATGGACCATGTCCTGATGCCACAGCACCGGGTTTTCGTCGCCGCGATGCTTGATCACGGCAAATTCCTGGATCAGGAAAAAGTCGTCGCCGCAGATCGCCCGGGCAATGGCCAGGATCGCGGGCAGGCCCAGCAGCTCCAGCACCGCGAGGTTGCCCTTGGGGCACAGCGTGTCGAGATTGACGACGACCCGGTCGGCACCGCGTTCGAGCAAGACCTGTTCGGTGCCGTCGCCCGGAACCAGCAAGTCGTCGAACAGCGCATGCAGCCGGGCCAGCAGGGCTGGCGGCACCAGGCCCGGGAGGTGCAGGTAGCCCTCGTCACGGAACGCCGCCAGTTGTTCGGACGACAGGTTGCTGTCCGGTTCCATCAGCGCTCCTCAGCCACGCGGCGCCAGGATCAGCCGGTCGCCCTCGACCCGCCAGCTGCCGAGGCGGCTGAGCAGGTTCATGCCGATCACCCGCGTATCGTCATCGGTGTCCTGCGGCACGGCCACTTCCAGCCCGCGCACCTCGATATTGCCGAACCGCAGGCTGTCGATCCGGCCCAGCCGGGCGGTGATCACACCGTTGGCTGTCTGCAGTTCGAGCGGCGCGCGGCCAGGGTCGGGGCGAATGCCCAGCGCCGCCGCATCGCCGCGCCCCACCCCGGTAAAGGTCGCCCCGGTATCGACCAGGAATTCGACCGGCTGGCCGTTGACCTCGGCCTCGATCCAGAAATGACCGTCGCTGGCAAGCGGCACGATCGTCTCGCGACCGCTGACGCTCAGCGCCGGGCGGCTATTGAGTTCCAGCGCCGCGTCAGAGCGTTCGGCGTGAAAGGCCAGCACCCCCACCTGCAGCAGCAGCGCCGCGATCAGCCCCAGATAGCCCAGCCGCCGCAGGTTGCGGGCCAGCTCCGGACGCTCGCGCTCCAGCATCCAGCCGCCCGCCGCCAGCACGATCGCGCCAACCGCGACAAACAGCAATGGCTGCGATCCGGCGAGAGCGCCCAGCCCGCTCATCCCCGCGCCGCCAGTTCGGCATCGAGCAGGGCCGGCACGGCCGCATCGTCAAACCCGGCGGCGATCCAGGCGCTTTCCACCGCGCGCAGGGTGCGCGCCACGTCCGGTCCGGCCTTCACCCCCCGCGCCACGATTTCCCCGCCCTTCAGCGGGAAGACCGGAATCTCCCAGCCGGTCAGCGGTGCAACATCCCCCCCGCCCAGCAGCAGGCGATCGAGCGCAGCCTCACGCCCCAGCCGATAGGCGAGCGCCCGTGCCTCGCCCGCCGCGCCATCGCGCGCCGCTGCCAGCGCCAGCCGCTTCTTCTGCGCGCCGGACAGGCGGAAGCGGCTCGCCACCGCTTCGGCCAGCGGCACCTCGGCGGGGAGCAGCGCGGCCAGGCGGCGCAGCGCATCGGGGGCCACCTGCTGGCGCGTCTCGCCCGCGACCAGAGCCGTCAGCGCCGCCACATCCGCCTCGGGCAGGACAACGGGCAGCACGCCCAGCTCGGCCATCCGCGCCACCGTGGGGGCCGGATCGACCAGGCCGAGCAGGTTCATCATCTCCATGCCCACCCGCTCGCGCGACAGGCCCTTCAGCGTGGCAGCCAGTTCCGCACAGGCACTTTCCGATTGTTCATCAGCTGGTTGGCTACCAAATCTCGCCTGGAACCGGAAGTAACGCAGGATCCGCAAGTGATCCTCGCGGATGCGCTGGTGCGGATCGCCGATGAAGCGGACCCGCCGCGCGGCCAGGTCATCGAGACCGCCAAACCAGTCGAACACCTCGCCCGTTGCCGGATCGGCATAGAGCGCGTTGATAGTGAAATCGCGCCGGGCGGCATCGTCCTGCCAATCGTTGGCAAAGGCGACAGTCGCGCGGCGTCCGTCGGTGGAAACATCGTGGCGCAGCGTGGTGATCTCAACCGGGCCTTCGGGCAGAACGGCGGTGACGGTGCCATGCTCGATCCCCGTCGGCACGGCCTGGATCCCGGCATCCTTGAGCTTGCCGATCACCTTCAGCGGCAGGAGCGGCGTGGCGATATCCACGTCCTTGACCGGGATCCCCAGCAGCGTATCGCGCACCGCCCCGCCGACATAGCGGGCCTTGCCGGGGCCCAGCACGGCCACCAGCCGCGCCAGATCCTCGCGCCGGGTCCAGTCGGCAGCGGGCAGCGACACGCTCACCACGCGATCCGCTTCGACAGGTTGGCGATGATCCCGGCGGTGACGCCCCAGATCCGATGTTGTTGCCACATGATCTCAATGTAGCGCCGTTCGTGGCCCTGCCAAAATCCGGAATGATGGGTGCGGTTGGCCGGATCGAACACGAAATCGACCGGAGCTTCGAACCAGGCCGCAACCTCGGTCGGGCTGGGGCTGAGCGGAAGGTCGGGCGGAACCACCGCGACTACCGGCACGATCGCATAGCCCGATCCGGTGCAATAGACATCGCTGGTGCCGATCACTGTAACGTCGGCGGGGTTGATCCCCAGTTCCTCGTTCGCTTCGCGCAGGGCCGCCTCTTCCGGGCTTTCGCCGGGATCGATCTTGCCGCCGGGGAAGGCCACCTGCCCCGGGTGCGAGCGCATGTTCGACGGGCGGTGGATCAGCAGGAAGCCGGGCCGGTCGTTCCGTTCCGTAATCGCCGCGAGCACAGCGGCAGACCTCAGCTCCTGGCCGGCAAAGCCAGCCTCATCGCGCAGTTCGATCTCGCGCGCATGGCCTTCGGCGTGGAGCCGGCGCAGCCGCGCCACCAGTTCGCTCATGCCGGCACCAGGCTGAAGCGAGCATTCCCTGGCTGGTCACGGTCAGGTCGGCCTCGGCGAGGTCCACCAGTTGCAACCAGGTCGAGCGGTTGATCCGTGCCTCGCAGCCATGGCGCACGGCAAGGTACAGTGCGGGCAGTTCGGCATCGCCGCGCGCGATCAGCGGATGATCGGGTCCGGCCACCACCACCTCGTCGGTGTTGAGGCGGAACACGAGCGCGCCATCCTGCATGGCCACGTCGGTAGCGATGAAGGCGGCGTCCTCCACCGCGATCGACTGCTGCTCGAACGGGGTGACCAGCCAGTGCTGGCCCTGGTCATCGCGCCGCAGCAGCCCGGCAAAGGCGCGGACCATGGCCGGGCGGCGGATTTCGCCGCCATCGTGGAACCAGCGGCCATCGGCCTTGATCACCATCAGGCTATCCCCGCTGGCGGCGGGGTTCCACTGCTCGACCGGCGGCAGCCGCCGCTCGGCATTGAGCGTGGCGATCTCGGCCAGGCTCAGCGTGGCAAGGTCAGGCGGCGGGGTGTAAGGCATCGATCAAGCGATGCCAGATCGGCCTAGCCGCGCCAAGGCCCCAGCGTGCCTTCGGCGGGCAGAACCGCCGGATTGTCGCAGCGCACCAGCAGGCGGTGCCGCTCGAATGGACCGGGCAGGCTCCAGCCGCCGGTATGGGCATTGGTGAAGCCCCAGAACCGGCCGTAGTATTCCGGATCGCCGATCATCACCTGCGGCAGCGGCGCCTGGGGCGAAAGGGCGGCAATGCTCGCGGTCATCAGCGCCTTGCCATAGCCCAGGCCCTGCGCCTCCGGCTCCACGGCAACGGGGCCGACCATGATCATCGGGTGCCGCCGCCCTGCAGGATCGGTCAGCGCCACCGGCCAGCACTGGATCGTGCCGACCAGGTGCTCGTCCGGGTCGATTGCGGCAAAGGACAGGGCGGGCAGCCAGTCGGTCCCCTCGCGCACCTTGTAGGCGGTGCGGGTGTGCCGCTCCGGCTCGAACGCCCGATCGAGCAGCGCCTCGACCAGCGCGGGATCGACATTGTCGAGCGGGATAAGCGTGGGACCATCAACCATAGGGGCGCGCCCCTAAGCCGCATGGCCCCGCTTGTCGACGGTTTACTTGTTCGACGTCAGCCTGAGCAGGCGGCCGCCTTCGCGGTCCTCGATCACCAGCAGCGAGCCATCGGCCGCCTCGGCCACGTCGCGGATGCGCTTGTCCATCGGATAACGCGCGACTTCGGTCGCCTTGTCGCCATCGATCTTCAGCCGCAGCAGCGCTTTGGGGCCAAGGCCCGCCACCAGCACCTGGCCCTTCCAGTCGCGGAAGGCCTTGCCCGAATAGAAGATCATGTCGCCCGGCGCGATCATCGGCACCCAGCTGATCGCCGGGGCGACAATGTCGGGCCGGGTGCTGTGCGGCGGGATGTCCTTGCCGTCATAGTGATCGCCTTCGGACACCACCGGCCAGCCATAGTTCTTGCCCGGCTGGACCAGGTTCAGCTCGTCGCCGCCCTTGGGCCCATGCTCGATATCCCACAGCCGCCCCTTGGGATCGAAGGCCAGGCCAAGGATGTTGCGGTGGCCGTATGACCAGATTTCGGCGCTGACGCCGCCCTTTTCCGCGAACGGATTGCCCGGCGCGGGCTTGCCGTCGGGCAGCAGGCGCAGCACCTTGCCAAGGTTGCCGGTCAGGTCCTGCGCCGGGTCCATCTTCTGCCGGTCGCCCGAGGCGACGAACATCAGCTTGCCATCGGGGGAGAAGGCAATGCGGTGCGAAAAGTGCCCGCGCCCGGTGACCTTGGGGCTCTGCCGCCAGATCACTTCCAGCCCTTCGATGCGCGGAGCCGCACCGCCGACGAACTTGCCGCGCCCGATTACCGCGCCGCGCGTGTCGTTTTCACCGGCTTCGACCCACGAGAGGTAGATCGTGCCGCTCTTGGCGAAATCGGGGGCGAGCACCACGTCACCCAGCCCGCCCTGGCCGCCGGCATCGACCGTAGGCATCCCGGCCACGTCGGTAACGCTGCCGTTCACCAGCTTCATCGTGCCGCCCTTTTCGGTGACGAGCACGCCGCCGCCCGGCAGCACGGCAATCGCCCAGGGGGCGTTCAGCGTCGCCAAAGGCGTGACGGTGAAGGCGTCCTTCACTTCGGCGGACGGCGGGGGGCTATCCCCAGCAACCGAGGGGCCGCAGCTTGCGACGAACAGGGCGAGCGGGAAAAAGGTGGCGAAGATGGTTCTGGTCATGGCGGGCTAAATGGATTCACCGGCGTTCTTTGCCAAGGGGTCAAAAGACCGGGTGGTCATCGGCGTCGACGAAGCGGGCCGCGGACCGCTGGCCGGGCCGGTGGTGGCCGCCGCCTGCGTGCTGGGTCCGGATGCCCCGGCGGGTCTGGACGATTCCAAGAAACTCTCGGCCAAACGCCGCGCCGCGCTGGAACCGCTGATCAAGGCCAGCTGCCACTGGGCGCTGGGCGTGGTCGAGGCAGAGGAGATCGACCGGATCAACATTTTCGCGGCCACCATGCTGGCCATGACCCGCGCGGTCGGCGCGCTGGGGCTGGAGCCGGACGAGGTGCTGATCGACGGCAACCTTACGCCTGCAGGCCGCCATCCGGACTGGCGCTGGCCAGCCCGCGCGATCGTCGGTGGCGACGGGCTGGAACCCTGCATCTCCGCCGCCTCGATCCTCGCCAAGGAACACCGCGACCGGCTGATGCGGGAATACGCGCTGGCCCATCCGCACTACGGGTGGGAGCGCAACATGGGCTATGGCACGGCGGAGCACCTGGCCGCGCTGCGCGAACACGGGCCGACGCCGCTGCACCGCCGCAGCTTTGCTCCGGTGGCGCAGCTGGTGTTGATTTGAGGCGCCCCCAACCGCCACCAACCTCGTCACCCCGGACCTGATCCGGGGTCCAGCTGGGTTCCCGCGCAGGTTGAGACAGCGGGATCCCGGATCAAGTCCGGGATGACGTTAAGGGCAGGGCGACGGGGGAGAGATACTCGAAGCACATTTTTTCCATCCGAGTCCCCTGCGCCACACCCACCAGATATTGAGTCCTCGGCTGCTTCCGGGACTCCACATGCTGTGTCGGACTCGTTCCGTTCCGCTTTCCGACAACCCTTCATTAACCCTGAATCGCTAGGATTCCTGCGGAGTCGCACTTGACGCGGGACTCCGGATGACTCACCCTGTGGATAACTCGAAGGGGGTTTGAAGGCGCGATCATGGGTCAAATGCTGGTAGGTGAAAAGGCGCGGCTGAAGGCCGTGCGCGAGGTGGTGCGGCCCGATCTTCCGGTCGGCCGGATCCTCGATGGTGACTGCGTGGAAGCGATGCGCAGCCTGCCCGATGCCTGCGTGGACATGATCTTTGCCGATCCGCCCTACAACCTCCAGCTGGGCGGCGACCTGTCGCGCCCCGACGGCAGCCATGTCGATGCCGTGACCGACCACTGGGACCAGTTCGACAGCTTTGCCGCCTATGACAAGTTCAGCCGCGAATGGCTGACCGAGGCGCGCCGCGTGCTCAAGCCCAATGGCTCGCTGTGGGTGATCGGGTCCTATCACAACATCTTCCGCCTCGGCGCGATGCTGCAGGACATGGGGTTCTGGATCCTGAACGACATCGTCTGGCGGAAAGCCAACCCGATGCCGAACTTCAAGGGCACCCGTTTCACCAACGCGCATGAAACGCTGATCTGGTGCTCAATGGGGGAGAAGGCCAAGTACACCTTCAACTATCGCGCGATGAAGACTTTGAATGACGAGCTGCAGATGCGCTCGGACTGGGTGCTGCCGATCTGCGGCGGGCAGGAGCGGCTCAAGAAGGGCGGGCACAAGGTCCACCCGACGCAGAAGCCCGAAGCGCTGCTTTACCGGGTGATGCTGGCCACCACCAACAAGGGCGACGTGGTGCTCGATCCCTTCTTCGGCACCGGCACCACCGGCGCGGTCGCCAAGCGGCTGGGCCGCGAATGGATCGGCTGCGAGCGCGAGAGCGTCTACCGCGAAGCCGCGCTGGAACGGATCGAACTGGCCCTGCCGCTCGACGAAAGCGCGCTGACCACGATGCAGAGCCCCAAGGCCGCGCCCAAGGTGGCCTTTGGCACCCTGGTCGAAACGGGCTGGATCGCCGCCGGGGCGCAGGTGTTTGACAAGAAGCGGCGGCTGCAGGCGACGGTGCGCGCCGATGGCTCGCTCGCTGCCGGGGCCGACACCGGCTCGATCCACGGCCTCGGTGCGAAGCTGCAAGGCGCGCCCAGCTGTAATGGCTGGACCTTCTGGCATATCGAGCATGAGGGCGAGCTGAAGCCGCTTGATGCCATCCGGCAGCTTTACCTGCTGGCGACGGAAGACTGATCCGGCCTGTGCTGTCCTACTGCGCCTGAACTGGCTAGAATTGGCAGCCATGACTGCAATCCGCCCTGTCTGTCACCCCTGTTTCGGGCCATTGCGCCGCCGTGGTTTTTTTGCCCCTGAACAGTGGTCCATGTGGTCCACGCGTAGGCGGCTTGGGCTGGAAAGAGGGTACCGATGACGAGCGCTTTCTATCTCCGCCCGATTGCCCTCGCTGATTCCCCGCAAAGCGAGGATGGCGAGGCGGTGCGGCTGGCGGGTGGGCTGACCTATGCCAGCCGGTTCGCCGTGATCGAACGGGCCGGTGGCCGGGTCATCGCCCGCGAACGCTATTCGGCGGCCGAACTGCGCGCCACGCTGGGCGACCTGCCGCAGGCCGTGCAGGACCAGTTCGCCAATCTCCAGCGCGTCCATGCCCCGCTGCAATGCGGTGAGCGCACCCTGCGGCTCGACCAGCCGCAGGTCATGGGCATCCTCAACATGACGCCCGACAGCTTTTCGGACGGCGGACAGTTCATGGACGATCCGGAGATTGCCGCCGCCCATGCCGCCGCCATGCTCGAAGCGGGCGCGGCGATCATCGACATCGGGGGCGAAAGCACCCGGCCCGGCGCGGCCGCCGTGTGGGAAGGCGATGAACTGAAGCGCGTGGTGCCGATGATCGAACGCGTTGCCGCCATGGGTGCGGCGATCTCGATCGACAGCCGCCGGGCCGGGGTGATGGAAGCCGCGCTGGCGGCGGGTGCCCATGTCATCAACGACGTGTCCGCGCTGCGCCACGATCCGCGCAGCCTGCACCTGGCCGCGCGGGTCGGCTCGCCGGTGGTGCTGATGCACGCCCCGGGCGATGGCGACGACCTGCACAGCGGCGGCAATTATGCCGACGTCGTGCTCGACGTGTTCGACTGGCTGGCGGCGCGGCGCGATGCGGCCATCGCGGCCGGCATCGCGCGCGAGAAGATCCTGCTCGATCCGGGCATCGGCTTTGGCAAGTCGGTCACGGACAATCTCGCCCTGCTCAATGCCCTGCCGCTGTTCCACGCGCTGGGCCAGCCGCTGCTGCTGGGGGCCAGCCGCAAGCGGATGATCGGCGCGCTTTCGGGCGAGGCCCCGGCGCACCAGCGGCTGGGCGGTTCGCTGATGCTCGCCGCCAAGGCGCTGGAGGCCGGGGTGCAGCTGCTGCGGGTCCACGACGTGCCGGAAACGGTGCAGGCCGCCCGGGTGTGGCGCGGCCTGCGCGATGCGGCGCTGACCGATTTCAGCCAGCTAGCCGGGTGAAGCAGCCGAGCCGGCCAGCAGGCCGCCGTCGATGTTGAACTCGGAACCGGTGATGTAACCGGCCTCGTCGGAAGCCAGCATGACGGCCACGGCCGCGACTTCCTCCACTGTGCCGAACCGGCTCAGCGGCGTATCGGCCACGAAAGCGGCGATCCGCGCCTCGCGGTCGGGCCCGTCGCCCAGCATGGCTTCCCACATCTCGGTCAGGATCGCGGCGGGATGGATGGAATTGCAGCGGATCCGCCAGCCCTGCTGCGCGCAATAGAGGGCGACCGACTTGGTATGGTTGCGCACCGCCGCCTTGCTGCTGGCATAGGCCGCCGCGCCGGGAATGCCGACCAGGCCCGAACGTGAGGAGATGTTGATGATCGAGCCCGTACCCCTGCGCCTTCATCGCGGCAATGGCAAAGCGGCAGCCCAGGAACGTGCCGTCGAGATTGGTGGCATGAACCGCTCGCCAATCCGCCAGGCTGGCGTGCTCGGGATCGTGCGGACCGGGCGAAGCCTCGAACCCGGTGATCCCGGCATTGTTCACCAGCACGTCGCAGACCGGCACGGCCTCCGCCAGCGCTGCCCAGTCCGCTTCTTCGCGCACATCAAGCGGTATGAAAGTGGCACCGATCGCGGCAGCGGCGGCTGTGCCGCCAGCGGCATCGAGATCGGTGAGGATGACAGTGGCCCCTTCGCGCTGGAAGGCGGCCGCAATGGCGCGGCCAATGCCGCGTGCCGCGCCGGTGACGACGCAGGTCTTACCCGAAAGTCTGGGCATGGAGATTTCCTTGAACAAGTGAACGGCAGCGCGGAGCCGAGTGGCCCCGCGATCTGGTTGGTGGTTGTTCCGCCTCAGCGGTGCCGCTTGTTCACTTCAGGTCTCCAGGAATTGCGACGCTCCTATCGCGAACCGGCGGCAAAGGCAAATCTCCCTCGGCGTGATCGCGATCACGGAGCAATTTCCCGCGCGACGCCATATACTTGCTCGCAGGCGGAATGACCTGCCAGTTCACAGGGGACACAAGATGCACCGAACGATCATTGCGGCCACGCTGGCCCTTTCGCTGGCTCCGGTTGTCGCCGCAGCCCAGACCGCGCCCGACCAGGACGCCGATCGCGCCGCCGACCGGCTCGACCGGACGATTGATCGCGCCCTGTCGGATCGGCGGGTTGGCCGCGGCCCCGCCAGCTTCCTCGAAACGAAAAAACCGACCTGGACCCTTGAGGTCTCGACCCCGCTGGCCTTCAATTCGAACATCGGCAACGAGAGTGTCGGCGGCAAGAGCTCAAGCTATGTCGACCCGACCTTCAAGCTGACCGGCCGGTGGGAAGCGGGCGACCTGGCGATCACCGCCGAGGCCGGCACCGATACCCAGGTTTTCAGCAGCAACTCGAGCTATGACAACGCCACGGTCTATGGCCGCCTTGCCCTGGCCAAGAAGGACAACAAGGTTTCGGGCCAGTTCCTGCCCTATGCCGAATACCGGGTGCTTTCGATCTACGATGGCATCTATGACCAGCATTCGGTCACCCTGCACCAGTTCAGCGCCGGGGTGCGGACCACCTTCAACCTGAGCGGCAGCGAGACCGACAAGCTCAAGCTCAACCTTGCCGCCACGCGCCGCGAAGCCAGCCTCGCCGCCGCCGAACAGTGGCGCTACACCGCCTCGGCCACTTACCTGAATGGTTCGGGCCTGAGCATTTCCGCCCAGTTCCGCTATGCCGACTTTTCAGGCGGCACCAATGCGGGCCGGATCGACAAGAACCTGCAACTCGGCATCGGCTATGACGTTGAGCTCGACCCGGAGCTGAGCCTGACGCTGGGCACGACCTTTGAACGCAACTGGTCCAACCGCGCCAACCGCGATTACACCACCTGGGATCTTGGCCCGACGATCAGCCTGAGCCGCTCGTTCTAGGGCCGGGGTCCAGGCTCGCTCAGGGCACGCGTGAGGCGCTCGGCAGGCCACCCGGCCCGGCCGATGCGCCATCGGGCAGCTCGGTCGTGCCCTGATCCGGTCTGGAACCTAGGCTTCGCCGATGCGCAGGAACCGCTCTTCGCGCAGGGCCTTGAGCTTGGCCGGGCTGTGCTTGCCCAGCGCGTTCAATTCCTCGCCGATGGCCTTGACGAGTGCTGCGATCGCCTGGTCGGGCCCACGGTGCGCCCCGCCCACCGGCTCCTTCACGATCCGGTCGATCACCCCCAGCGCCAGCAGGTCCTGGGCGGTGACCTTCATCGCCTCGGCCGCATCGGCCGCCTTTTCGGAGGTCCGCCACAGGATCGAGGCGCAGCCTTCGGGCGAGATCACCGAATAGACCGCATGTTCGAACATCAGCACCCGTTCGGCACTGGCCAGGGCGACCGCCCCGCCCGAACCGCCCTCACCCACGATCGCGGCGACCATTGGCACGTCGAGCGCCAGGCAGGCCTCGGTCGAACGGGCAATGGCTTCGGCCTGGCCGCGCTCTTCGGCCTCGATCCCGGGAAAGGCGCCGGAGGTATCGACCAGTGTCACCACCGGCAGCTTGAACCGGCTGGCCAGCTCCATCAGGCGGATCGCCTTGCGATAGCCTTCGGGCTTGCCCATGCCGAAATTGTGCTTGATCCGGCTCTGCGTGTCGTGGCCCTTCTCGTGCCCGATCAGCATCACGCGCGGGCCATCGCCAGTGGTGCCCAGACGGGCAAAGCCGCCGATGATCGCCTGGTCCTCGCCAAAGCAGCGGTCCCCGCCCAGCGGCACGAAATCGCTGAACCCCTGCGCGACGAAATCGCGGAAATGCGGGCGCATCGGATGGCGCGCCACCTGCGTCTTCTGCCAGGGGGTCAGCGCGGCATAGGTGCTGGCCAGCAGGTCGGCGCTCTTGGTTTCAAGCCGCCGCAGTTCGGACGAAATGTCCACATCGCCGCCGCTGGCCGTTTCGCGCAGTTCGGCGATCCGGGCTTCCAGCGCCGCAACGGGCTTTTCGAACTCCAGGTACGAGATCATGCGGTTTGCGCTAGCCCGCCCGGCCGCGTTGGGCAAGGGGATGACGCGCATTGACCAGTTCGACCAGCCGGGCCGAATCGACATGGGTATAGATCTGCGTCGTCGCGATATCGGCATGGCCGAGGAGCGTTTGCAGCACGCGCAGGTCTGCCCCGCCTTCCAGCAGGTGCGTGGCAAAGGCGTGGCGCAATACGTGCGGGCTGACCTTTTCGGGATCGATCCCGGCCCTGCCCGCCAGCGCGCGCAGCAACTGGAACAGCCGCACCCGCGTCAGGTGGCCGGACTGGCCGGTCGACGGGAACAGCAGCCGGCCCTTCTCGCCCCGCAGGGCCAGCCAGCGCGACAGCGCCTGCCGCGCCCGGGTGCTGACGGGCACCAGCCGCTGTTGCCCCCCCTTGCCGGTGATCGTCAGAAACGGCGCATCGCGCGGCACGGCCGCCAGCGGCAGCGAGACCAGTTCGGTCGCGCGCAGGCCCGAACCATAGAGCAGTTCGAGCAGCGCCAGCAGCCGCACCGCCTCGCCCCGCTCGCCAGCGGCCTCCGCCTCGGCGGCGGCGAACAGCGCCTCGACCTCTGCATGGGACAGGATGCGTGGAAGCGGGCGGCGGCTGCGCGGGCGCGGCAGGGCGGGCGATGGATCGTCGGCCCGCCATTGCTCGTCGACGAGGAAGCCGAAACACTGCCGCAGCGCGGAGCAGCGCCGCGCGAGGCTGGACGGCGCGAGCTCGGCCCAGTGGCTGGCCAGCCGCTCAACCCCGGCGCGGTCGGCCCCGGCCAGCGGACCGATCAGCGCCTCGGTAGCGGCAAGGTCGCGGGAATAGGCGGCCAGGGTATTGGCCGCAGCGCCGCGTTCGGCGGCGAGCATGGCCAGGAAGGCCTGCGCCCCGGCGGAGAGGGGATCAGGCCCTGGCAACGGCCTCGGCAGCGATCATCCGCGCCTCGGCCGAAAGGCCGACCCGGTTCAGCGCCGAAACGATGTGGTAGAGATGGACGCTGGTCATCTTGTCCCAGCCATCGCCCTGCATCCCCACGCCCGCCAGCAGAACCACCAGCACCGGATTGTTGGCATCGGCGGCCTGCGAGATCAGCCGGGTCCAGCGGGTCTGTCGGTTGAGATCGATTTCAACCTTCTCCGCAAAGTCGGCCACCGCGCCCTGCTCCACGCGGCCCAGCCCGGCCAGGCCCGCCAGCAGGAAGCGGGATTTGCGGTAATTGTCGCTCTCGTCATTGTCGCGGAACGAGTCGAGCGCGCCGGCGGTGACCGGGTTCGGCCGGGTCGGCGCGACCAGCACCAGCTGCGCCCAGGCCAGCGAACCCACATCGGCCTGCTCGGACCAGCGCAGGGCGTTGCCATCGAGCCCGGCCGCCAGCATCGAGGCGATCAGGTCCGCGCTCTGGTCGGCAAAGGCGCTGTCCGGCGGCATGCGCGCGGCGGCATAGGCGGTCAGCACCTGGCGCGAATAGCGGACCTGCGGGCTATCCGCCCCGTCCCACAGCTGGCTGATCGCGGCCATCCGGGCATCAGGCGTCTCGCCGGTATAGGCCGTGCGCAGCAAGGTGGCACGATCGGCCCATTCGCCGGTAATGTCCTCTTGCGAATAGATCTGGCCATAGAGGTCGACCATCGTCGCACTGGACAGGATGCCCAGACCGGCGGCCCGGTCCGCCCCGGCGGCACGGGTGGTCAGCGGCAGCATCGGCGCGGTCGCCGAAGCCAGGGTGTAGCGCAGCGGCGCATTGCGCAGCAGCTGGGCCGGCGGCTCCAGCCCGACGGCAATGGTGAAGGCATAACGCCAGGGATTGAGCTCGCTCACCCCATCCCATTCGATCGTCACCGCGCGGCGCGCCCGGCCCGCCGCTCCGGCGTATTTCTGAGCCAGCAGCATGTCGATCTTGGGCCAGACCTTGCCGCCTTCCATGCGGTCAAGCGCCGCCATGGCTGCCGCGCCATCGCCCGAGAAGGCCTGGCAGACCGAACGCAGCACACGCCATTCCGCATCCTTGCGCGCGCCGCCCTGGACCGAGGCCACCGGGCAGATCCCGGTAATGTCCGCAGTGAAGGCATAGGCGTCGAGCGCGGCGCGGGTCAGCGTGTCGGTGTAATTCCCGGCATCGACATCCTGGACCACGGCGCGGGCCGCCTCGCCCTCGCCCATCCGCACCAGCAGCGCGGCGCGCATTCCGGCGAAATCGGCGGGATTCATTCCAGCCGGTGCATCCAGGCGCGAAGCCAGCGCGCGGCGGAGCAGGATATGCCCCCAGCGCGAGACGAGCGGCCCCTTGTTGCCATCCAGCGTCGCTTTCACCAGCGCGGCGTTCTGCCGCGCCAGCGATCCGGCCGGCAGCCCGCCTTCGTAACTGGCCAGCACGCCGACCTGCCGCAGCGAACGGCGCGCGGCGGCAGGCATGTCGAAGCGCGGCTTGATGCCGAGCAGCTCATCCAGCTCCTCGGGCGACATGGCTTCGAGTTCTTGCAGCGTCGGCAACTTCACGCCCGAGGGCAGAGCCGCGCCAGCGCCCGCCTCGCCTGGCACCGCCTGGACCACCGGGACGGAGACCGCATTACCGGGTGCGGCCGGTGCGCCGCCCCTGGTTACCGTCGGGCTGGACGGCGGCGTGGCCGCACGCGTCGCAGCGGGACGGGGGCGGTCAAAGCCGGGCGGGAGCAGGGATTTCGGCGCGTCCTGCGCCACTACCAGCGCGGACGACAGCGCTAGCACCGCACCGCCGGCCAGCAGGATCAGGTTGCGCTTCATGGCCGCACCTCTGGCAGCGTAACCGGCTGGGCCATCAGCCGCAGCGGTTCCTTGCCGGCATCCAGCCAGGCCAGCCCGAGCAGTCCGGCCAGCGCCAGCAGCAGCGCCGCTCCACCGATCAGCCACCCCCGGCGAACATTGACCCGCGCCTTCACCGCCACTCTCATTCCCTCACGCCCGATGCTTGCACACGCGGTTAGCCTATCTATAGGCAGGGCCGCAATGGACCATGACGCAACCGAGCTGTCAGCGGCCGAGATCGCCGCCATCGCCCGCCGGATCGACCGGCCGGTGGTGCTGGTCGGCATGATGGGCACGGGCAAGTCCAGCATCGGCAAGCGGCTGGCCGCCCTGCTGCACCTGCCCTTCGTCGATGCCGACGAGGCGATCGAGGAAGCCGCGCAGCTGACCATTTCCGAAATCTTCGAACGGCATGGCGAAACCCATTTCCGCGATGGCGAACGCAGGGTGATCGCCCGGCTGATGGATGGCGCCAATCCCGCCGAGCGCCGCAAGATCATCGCCACCGGCGGCGGCGCATTCGTCAATCCCGAAACCCGCGCGCTGATCCTCGACAAGGCGATCACCGTCTGGCTCGATGCCGATGTCGATACCCTGGTCGAACGGACCAGCCGCAAGGATACCCGCCCCCTGCTGCGCCAGGGCGATCCGCGCGAGATCCTGACCCGGCTGCGAGCCGAGCGCGCGCCCGCCTATGCCGAAGCGCCGATCCATGTCATGTCGGGGCGCGGGCCCGCCAGCCGCACCGTGACGCGGGTTCTGCAGGAGATCGACAAATGGCTGTGATCCCGGTCGATATCGCCGGCCGTCCCTACGAGGTTCACGTCGGCGCCGGCTTGCTGGCCGAGCTGGTGCCGCTCTGCGCCGGGCGGCTGCGCAAGCGGCGCGTGCCGGTGGTGACCGATGCCAATGTCCATGCCCGCTGGGGCGCGGTGATCGAAACCGCGCTCCACGCCCACGGGCACGAGGCCGCCTGGCGGATCCTGCCCCCCGGCGAGCCAAGCAAGAGCTGGGAGCAACTGGCCGCCACGGTCGACTGGCTGCTGGCCGAAGAGGTTGAGCGCGGCGATCACGTGCTGGCGCTGGGCGGCGGGGTGATCGGCGATCTGACCGGTTTTGCCGCCAGCATCCTGAAACGCGGGTGCAACTTCATCCAGCTCCCGACCACGCTGCTGGCCCAGGTCGATTCGAGCGTCGGCGGCAAGACCGCGATCAATACCCCGGCGGGCAAGAACCTGGTCGGAGCCTTCCATCAGCCCGCGCTGGTGCTGGCCGACCTGGCCGTGCTGGACAGCCTGCCCCGGCGCGAACTGCTGGCCGGCTATGCCGAAGTGGTGAAGTACGGCCTGCTCGGCGATGCCGATTTCTTCCGCTGGTGCCAGGTCAATGGCGCGGCCATGCTGGCGGGCGACGCCGCCCTTCGCGAATATGCCGTCAGCCATTCGGTCGCCGCAAAGGCGCGGATCGTGAAGGCGGACGAGCGCGAAACGCTGGGCCTGCGCGCGCTGCTCAATCTCGGCCATACATTTGGCCACGCGCTGGAAGCCCAGACCGGCTTTTCCGACCGCCTGCTGCATGGCGAAGGCGTGGCGCTGGGCATGGTCCTCGCCGCCCGCTTCTCCGCCCGGCGCGGCCTGATCCCCGCCGCCAGCGCCGCAGCCATCGCCCAACACTTCGCCGATCTGGGCATGGCGAGCGAGATCGCCGCGCTTGGCCTCAACTGCGATGGCCAGGCTCTCGTCGCCCATATGCTTCACGACAAGAAGATGGACGCAGGCACCCTGCCCTTCATCCTGCTGAGAAGCCTTGGCGAGGCCTTCCTGGCAAAGGATGTGGACCTGGGCGAGGTCGCGGTGTTTCTTGACGAGGAACTGGCCCGCTAGGGAGCCGCACATCGCTTGTTGACGATCGGACCGGCTCGGCCGATCACCAGACCAAACCAGCGCGGGCAAAGGCCATTCCGGACTCTTCCAATCAAACGGCACCGCAGGGCGAAACCGACCATCCCGGCCGCCGCCGCGTGCTTGTGCTGGGAGCGACCGGCACGATCGGGCGGGCCACGGTCAAGGCGCTGCTGGAACGCGGGCACGACGTGGTCTGCGCCGTCCGCCGCCAGCCCGCCAGTCCCGACATCCTCACCGGAGCGACCATCCGCCTTGGCGATCCGACCGACGCCGCCTGGCTGACCCGCGAAGGCATCCGGGGCGAGCGCTTCGATGCGGTGATCTCCTGCCTCGCCTCGCGCACCGGCAGTCCGCGCGACGCCTGGGCGATCGACCATGCCGCCCACATGGTCGCGCTGGCCGCCGCGCAGCAGGCGCTGATCCCGCACTTCGTCCTGCTTTCGGCGATCTGCGTGCAGAAGCCGCTGCTTGAATTCCAGCGCGCCAAGCTGGCGTTCGAGCAGGCGCTGATCGGCTCGGGCCTCACCTGGTCGATCGTCCGGCCGACCGCTTTCTTCAAGTCGCTGTCCGGCCAGGTCGAGCGGGTGCGGCAAGGCAGGCCTTACCTGATGTTCGGCGATGGCAGGCTGACCGCCTGCAAGCCGATCAGCGATCGCGACCTTGGCCACTTCCTGGCCGATTGCGTGACCGACGAGCGCCGCCGCAACCGGATTCTCCCGATTGGCGGCCCCGGCCCAGCCATCACCCCGCGCGAACAGGGTGAGGCGCTGTTCAGGCTACTCGGCCAGCCGCCACGTTTTCGCCAGGTGCCGGTCAGACTGCTCGATGGCATCATCGCGGTGCTGGGCCTGCTCGGCCATGCCGTCCCCGCGCTGGCCCGCAAGGCCGACCTCGCCCGCATCGGCCGCTACTATGCGACCGAGTCCATGCTGGTGCTCGATCCCGCGACCGGTCGTTACGACGCCGACGCCACCCCCTCGACCGGATCCGACCTGCTGTTCGACTATTACCGCCGCCTGATCGATGGCGCAGAGCGGGTCGAGCTGGGCGACCACGCGGTGTTTTAGTGGCCGGCGGCCGACTCAGACTGCGTCAGGTTTAGCTTGCTTGCAATTGAAAGAACGGACGAAAACTGGCGGACAGTGATCGCAACAGGCAATTGCCAGGGCGCCATGCGCGATAGGATCGATCAATTGGAAACCGCACCTCCACCAAAGCCGAACCTCGGCCCCGAAGATATGAAGGCGGTCGAGCGGGTTGCCGTCTATCGGCAATGAGTCAGGACTGCTGTGGTTGCAAGGCGCCGCCTATTTGGCACGGAAAGCCAGCCGCTCGCCGCCGGGATTTTCGGGGATCAAACCGGCCTCGCCCAACTGACCACGACTGCGCGCATAGTGATCGCCAGGCGCTGGTCGCCCACATGCTGCATGACAAGAAGATGGATGCTGGCACCCTGCTCTCCGTGCTGATGAAGGGCATCGGTGAAGCCTTCCCGGCCAATGAAGCGGACTTGGGCGAGGTAGCGACCTTCCTGGACGGCGAATTGCAACGCATCTAGGGTTTGGCTGCTGCGGCGCTTACATCGAAACGAACCTGACAGGTCCGCCTCGAACGGTTGGCTGGCCGTCACTTACCTCGACGACATAGTACCTGGCCTGACCCATACTGCCTCCCGTCGCTCTCACTGCGGCTTGCTCGACCCGCTTGCAAAACCACAAGACGCCACTGGTGCCGCGCGTACAATCAACGACATGCCCCTGGTTCACGAGATCGGAGAAATCGAAAGCCTTGACAAGATCCTTCAAGGGAACGCGATTGCCCGGCTGAAAACAGAACCGGTCTACCAGATAGGGTTGCGAACTTCCTTTGGCGACAAAGCGGGCATCCTGGCAGCCTTCGGGAGTACCTGCTATGGTTTCCACCTGGCTCAGCCTCGCACCGTTTTTCAGAACCACCTTCTCATTCTGAGGCATATTGCGATCCGGGTTCGGAAAGGCAATCACTTCCGGCTGGGTCCAGAAGTTTTGCGGATAGACATCCGATCCCCTGACAACCTGCGTGTTCCAGATCGTCGGGTTCTTATCATTAGCCGCCACGATCTTGGCGCTATTCAGCCAACCGGTAAATGCTGAGACGCGGGTAAAAACCTGGGGAAGCGTTTCGGCACAACTTGCTGGGCCAAACGAGACTATCCCGACCTGGACTGCATAGGGCGCGCCAAAGCTGCCTTGCTGGGACCCATTCCCATAAACCACCAACGGACCTCCGCTATCGCCCTGGCACGTTTGCGGTTGCTCAGCCACGCCCTTGTCGGTGCGGCCAGCGCATAACTGGGTCGCTGAAATGGCGCGATTGCCCCATGCGACCGAACATGTCCCATTATCATATGCATTTGTTTTCAGGACCTGCAGGTTCATCGAGGCTGAATCCGGGTCAGGCGTGCGAATTGGTTGACCGTCCTTGTTCAGACCATCGATGACTGCGGTGTAACCCCACCCAGTTACCCTGAGTTCGGTTCCGGCGGCCGGAACGGCGGAGTCGCTGTTCAGGTCGATCGGCCACGCTTTCGCCGGGTCGAACGGGTTGGGCCTCTGCACCGGGGAAGGGTCAACCAGGAGGAGTGCGATATCGTTAGTCGCACTGCCATCTGCGTTCTGTACATAACCCGAGTGCAGGGCTGTTGCGAGAGAATCGACGATCGCGCCCGGGAAATTCTGATCTTCGTAGTCGAAAAACGCCCGCTTTCTTGTGCCTAGTTTTACAGACAGATCGCCAATTGGTCGGCGCGCGCCATTTTGGAAAAAGCAATGGCCCGCGGTCAGAACCAGATTTTCCGCAATAATCGAGCCACCACAGAACGGCGCAAGGCCCGCCAGGTTCTGTCCGTTATCCAACTGGGTTACCGATCTGGTGCCGATTGCGACCTGCCAAGGGTAATCACGGATATCGGTTACATCTGCCCCTTTGACGATTAGCGGCTTTACCGGCTGCCTTTTTGGCGCGGACTGTCCGTCTGGCCGACCGGTCGCAACCTTTTGTGCAAGACCGGCCGTCGACACAGACCACAAAACGCCCCCCAGCAGCCACAACATAGCCCGATTTGTCATTGCCCCTCCAATGCTTTGCTCAAGCCAAAGCTATATCAAAGCTGCCAGTTGGCAAGTCAGCTGGACCATAGCGGATTGCCAAGATTGCCAGCAGCTATGGCCTGCAGCGCTATTGCGTCTGAAGGGGGTGCTCATCGGCTTCCGTAATCGCCCAGATCAGAGGCCGACACGCCCACCAACGCAATCAGCAGCGCTCAAGCCGATGCCGAAGGGACACCGGAAAGCCACTCTTACCAACCAGTCTGCGCGATCGAGGACGGCCACCGGTTGACGCCTGCAAGCCGATCAGCGATCGCGACCTTGGCCATTTCCTGGCCGATTGCGTGACCGACGAGCGCCGCCGCAACCGGATTCTCCCGATTGGCGGCCCCGGCCCGGCCATCACCCCGCGCGAACAGGGTGAGGCGCTGTTCAGGCTACTCGGCCAGCCGCCACGTTTTCGCCAGGTGCCGGTCAGACTGCTCGATGGCATCATCGCGGTGCTGGGCCTGCTCGGCCATGCCATCCCCGCGCTGGCCCGCAAGGCCGACCTCGCCCGCATCGGCCGCTACTATGCGACCGAGTCCATGCTGGTGCTCGATCCCGCGACCGGTCGTTACGACGCCGACGCCACCCCCTCGACCGGATCCGACCTGCTGTTCGACTATTACCGCCGCCTGATCGATGGCGCAGAGCGGGTCGAGCTGGGCGACCACGCGGTGTTCTAGGGGGCGCTGCCCCGAGGTGGCGATCAGCCCAGGTTGGTACATCAACCATCGCGGCTCCATTTTCCTACCCTGCCGAAAACTGTCATCCTCCGGGCCATGCTCCAGCCCAGCCGCCGCCCGATAAGTCGCACTGCCCTGCGCCGCGTCCTTTCCCGGCCGCCGGTGTACGGCAGGGGGCTCGCCCGGGCCGCGCAGGATGATGCGGAAAAATACCCTGGACCATGTCCACAGTGTCCACCGGGGCGGCGCGCCGATGCGCCGCGGGCCGTGCCGGCCGACGCCGAACGGGACTACCTTGCCGCGCCAATCCCGCCATCAATCCGAAACCGGAAATCCCGCTGCATCCAGATGCGCATACCGGCGCATCCAACCTGTCGAAATCAAGACCGGCCGCCATCTGGCCGCAACAGGAGTTTCGACCTTGCAGCTATCAACCCGCGCCGCTCGCCTTGCCGCGCTGCTATCCAGCCCGCTGCTCGCCCTCGCGAGCGTTCTGGCCAGTACGTCGGCGCTCGCCGGTCCGATCAGCACCACCATGCCCGATACGGCGGCGGGCCGGATCGGCGCGGCGGTGATCGCGCGCATCAATGCCGATAGCCCCGCCGCGATCGAGCGATGGGTGCCGACGATCCTGTCCCCCTCGGTCGATGCCGAGATGCGGGCGAATCTCGCCAAGCAGCTCGCCGTGGCGGTGCGGGACAGTGGCGGGGTCGACTTCGTCGATGCCCGTACCCAGGGCCCGCCGGGCATGCTGGTGATGACCATCAAGGGGCGGCGGACCGGCCAGCTCGCCGCACTCGTGCTGCTGCCGGACCCGGAACAGCCCGGAAAGCTGGCCATGGTCGATATGGTCGCGGTCGATGATCCCGCGCTCTATGCCGCCTGGCCCAAGACCGGCGCGCCCCAGGCCGAGATCGCCCGGCTTGCCAGGGTGGCGCTGGACCAACTGGCGGGCACGGCCGACTTCTCCGGATGCCTGACCATTTCCGACGGGGTCGGCACCTTCTTCGATGAGTGCCGGGGCCTGGCCGATCGCACCTTTGGCGCGAAGGTGGATCGGCAGACGAAGTTCCACATCGGCTCCATGAACAAGATGTTCACGGCGGTTGCGATTGCCCAGCTCGTCGAATCCGGCCGGCTGAAGTGGGACACGACGCTGGCCGAAGTGGTGCCCGAATACCCCGATCAGGCGGCTGCGGCGAAGATCACCGTGTGGCAGCTCCTGCGCCACACCGCCGGCCTTGGCGATTTCTTCGTTCCGGAGTTCTTCCAGAACCGCGAGAAGTTCGTCAATCCGGGCGATTACCTCGATCTCATTGCCCGTCAGCCAAAGGTTTCAGAGCCCGGCGCGGACTGGAGCTACAGCAATGCCGGCTACATCCTGCTCGGCCGGATCGTCGAAAAGGTCTCGGGCCAGAACTACTTCGACTATATCCAGCGCCATGTCTTCGCACCGGCCGGAATGACCGCCAGCGGCTTCGATAGCCAGGAGGACATCACGCCCGGCCTCGCCACCGGCTATTTCAAGGATGGCGCATTCGCCACTTCCTGGAAGGCCAACTGGATGACCCTGCCGTTCAAGGGCAGCCCCGCCGGGGGCGGCTATTCGACCAACGGCGATCTGCTGCGCTTTGCCAGCGCGCTGCGCGGGGGCAAGCTGGTCAAGGACGCGACCGTGCAGAAGATGTTCAGCGACGGCGTCCCGGCGGGGCCAGGTACCTATGCCGCCGGGTTCGGCGAACGCCTGTCGCATGGCCGCCGGATTCGCGGCCATGCCGGTGGCGCGCCGGGGATGAACGCCAATCTCGCCTTGGTCTGGGAAACCGGGGCTGCGGTTGCCGTAACCAGCAATCAGGGTGATACCGCAACCGCGATGCTGCTCAGCGAGCGCATCGCCGATCTTCTCGCTGCCGAGGCGCCAAAGCCATGACGCCGGGCGATGAGCAGCCGATTATCATGCCAAGTCTGCAGGAGTGCTATCGATGGAATTCGTAATGTTCTTCATCCCCGCCGTGGTGATGCTGGCGCCCGTTGCCATCCTGCTGATCTTCCTGCGCCATCGCACCGAGGTGACCAGGGAACGCTATCGCACGCTGCTGCAGCTGGCGGAACGCGGGGTAGAACTTCCCCATGAACTGCTGGTGGAGCCTCGCGCCGCCAATGCCGAGCGGCGCAGGGCGCTGGTGCTCATCAGCGGCGGGTTGGGCCTCATGGCAATGTTTCTTGCCCTGCCCTTCGAACTGCACAGCGGACAGCCAATCGCCAGCCTGTGGGGACTGGGCCTGTTGCCGCTCATGACAGGCCTTGGCTACCTGGCGAGCTGGTGGCTCAACCGGCGCGATGACATGCGTGGCTGACCCTCTCGCCGAGGCACGCGTCGATCATGCGTTAGTGGCCAGGGTGCTGCTGACGGATGATCGGCGCGCGTTTGAACAACTCTTGCGGCGTCACCAGGGCATGGTTCGCGCGCAGTTGCGCCGCCTGCTTCACGGGGATGAAGCCAGGGCCGATGACCTCGCCCAGGAAACGTTCCTGCTGGCATGGCGCAAACTCCACCAGTTTCGCGGCGAGGCACGCTTTTCCACCTGGCTCTACCGCATCGCCTATTCCTGCTTTCTGCAGGCCAACCGCAAGCGCTCCGCCGTCGGAGAAAGTCAGGCTGGTGGGGCGCCGGACGAGCCGGCATCCCAGCCTGACGTGGCCGATCTGCGGCTCGATCTCGAACGCGCGCTGGCGCGTCTTTCTGCAGCCGAGCAGGCGGTATTGCTGCATGTCGCGCAGCTCGGCCTGAGCCATGAGGAGGCTGCCTATGTCCTGGCAATGCCGCTTGGCACCGTCAAATCCCATGCCAGACGCGGCAAGGACAAGCTTCGCGCAATGCTCGCCGACTGGCAGCAACCCGCTCAGAAGGAGAGCCAATGATGGCCGACGATATTGACGTCTTGCTGCGCGAGCACTTCGCGGGACCGGTGCCGGTTGGCGATTTTCCCGAGCGGGTGATGAACCGGCTCCCAGCGCGAAGGACGCGCGGGCGACTGCCCTTGATTGCGGGAGGCTGCGTCGGCGCGGCGATGTGCTGGTTAAGCCTGTGGTTGAGCCCGCTTTCGCAAATCGCCGGGCGGGACTGGCTGTCCGGCACCCTTTCGGGGGACGCCATCGCGATGTTCGTGGCAATGCTGGGCATGTCACTTCTGGCATTGGCCTGGTCAATCACCGAAACGGATGATGGATGGAATCCATCGCCTCTGGTTACCTCGCGTTGAGTTCCGGCTTTGACGGGCTTCGACAGCGCCCTGCTGCGGCTCAACTTGCCAGCCTCGGCGCTGGCGGGTAGCCCTTTGCGCGTGAAACCGTCCGGGGGGATGAGATGACTGTTGACGAAGCCACGCCAGAGCTTGAAGCTCCGGCCCATGACCGGGCCTTTCTGGGCCATCCGAAGGGGCTGGGTTACCTCGCCTTCGTCGAAGGGTGCGAACGGTTCTCGTACTACTCGATGCAGACGCTGCTGGTGCTTTACATGGTGAAGTACCTGCTGCTGCCAGAGAACATGCCCGGCGTGATCGGGCTGCAATGGCTGCAGGGCGCGGCCTATGGCGGCAAGGAAGGCCAGCCGCTCGCCTCGGCGATCTTTGGCGACTATTCCAGCCTGGTCTACCTGACCCCGATCGCGGGCGGCCTGATTGCCGACCGCTGGCTGGGCCGGCGGGCAACGCTGCTGGCCGGGGCCGTGGTCATGGCGATCGGCCATTTCCTGATGGCTTTCGAGGGACTGTTCCTGTTTGCCCTGCTCGCGCTGGTGGTCGGCGTCGGGCTGTTCAAGGGCAATATCGCCAGCCAGGTGGGCGAACTCTATGGCCCCAGGGATCTGCGCCGGGCCATGGCCTTCCAGATCTTCTATATCGCGATCAATGTCAGCGTGATCATTGCTCCGCTGATTTCCGGCACGCTGGGTGAGAAGGTGGGCTGGCATTACGGCTTCGGCACCGCCGGGGTCGTGATGGTCGCGGGCCTGATCCTTTATATCAAGGCCGGTCCCTGGCTGCCCAAGGAGGACCGGGCGGCGGACGCCAAGGCTTCGGCCGACGGGATCGACAGCAAGCGATTGCTGGGCTTCACCGCTGTGGCGCTGGCCCTGCTGTTCGCACTCGGGCAGGTGGTGCCAGACTTCGCCGCCATCGGCATTTCGGGTGAAGTCGGCCTGGCGGTGGCAGCGGGCTTGCTCGCCGCGGTCACGGCGGCGGACCGGCCGCGCGTCTTCGCCCTGCTGATGCTGATCCCGATCCTGGCACTGGCGATGCTGACCAACCAGCAGATCTTCAACGCCTACCTCGTCTGGGCGGACGAGCATTTCCAGCTGACCTTCTTTGGCACCACGCTGCCCACCAGCTACATGATCACCATCGACGCGGCGCTCAGTTTCTCGATGCTCGCCGCCGTTGCGCTCTACTGGAAGTGGCGCAGCGACAAGGGCGCGTGGGAGCCGGACGAGATCGGCAAGATGATCATCGGCAGCGTGTTCGTGATCGGCGGCGGTCTGTGCCTCTACATGGCGGCGCTGACGCAGGGTGGCGGCAAGATCGGGCTGTTCTGGCCGGTGATGTTCCACCTGCTGAACTCGATCGGCTTTGCGCACATCATGCCGGTCAGCCTGGCGCTGTTCACCAAGGTGGCGCCCAAGGCGATCGTCGCGACGGTGGTGGGGATCTATTACCTGACCTTCTTTACCGCCAACAAGACCGTGGGGATCATCGGCGGCTGGTACTCGACGATGGGCACGCCAACGTTCTGGTTGGTCCATGTCGGCACGGCGGTGGCGGGGCTGATCGGGTTCGTGGCCTTCAAGCTGGCGATCGGCCAGCGACTGAACGATGCCTAGCTGTAACCGGGCCTAGCCGAACAGGGCGATCGACTGCATCCCGGCCGCCACAGCCTCGCCATCGGCATTCCAGATGCCCATGTCCTGGCTGGAGCAGCCATGCTCGGCATAGTTGCCCGCCGCGCGCAGCAGCCACCAGCCATCACGGTTGACCGGAGCGGGCGTAAGGAGGTTGACGATCCAGGTCATCGAGCTGACCGCCGTGCCCTTGCTCATCAGCGGCATAACGCCGGGCGGCAGGGCATCGGCGCAGAGCAGCAGCTCGACCATCGGATCGAGGTTCTGGCGTTCCTTCAGCCGCACCCACCAGTTCAGTTCGGGCAGCTTTTCCTCGGTGCGCGGCATGGCGAAGCGCCGTTCGAAATTGCGGGTGAAGCCCGGGACCAAGGTGCTCGGGCAGGATCGCCGCCGCGTCGACCGGGATCAGCCCCGACCGGGGGCGGCGCATCGTGGAGGTGGATGCTGCTCTCCACCGGGCCCATGAACACGAAGGTCGCAGTCAGGCCAACGCCCGCCTCGCTCGTCACTTCGGCGCTGACCCAGGTGGCGTTGCGGCCGCGCCGCAGCACGCGGGTGACAACCTCCACCTCGCCCGCCAGCGGCCCGACAAAGTTGATCGTGGCCGAGCGCAGCGGCGGCAGATCATCCGCCGCCGTGCGCGCCGCCTCCAGCGCCAGCGCGGAGGACAGCCCGCCATAAGACGTGCGCCCCTGCATCCACTCTTCGGGGATCGTGGCGAGAAGACCGGTTGCGGTCGGACGGGCAGCGGCTAGGATCGCAGGCAGGCTCATTGGCTTTCCTTTGACGTAAACGGAAAGCAGGTCAAGACAGGTTGCACTATGCAATTCATCGATCTCTCGATCCCGATTACCAATGATGTGGTATCCGACCCGCCGGTGATGCGGCCGCAGATCCACTACACCACGCACGAAACCAGCTGGGAACAGATCGCGCTGTTCTTCCCCGGCCTGGAAAAAGACGACCTGCCCGATGGCGAAGGCTGGGCGGTGGAAACGCTGACGCTGTCCACTCACAACGGCACCCATATGGACGCGCCGTGGCATTACCACTCCACGACCGACAGCGGCGCGCGCAAGGCCCCCAGCATCGACGAAGCCCCACTCGACCGGTTCTTCCGCCCCGGCGTGAAGCTGGACTTCTCGCACCTGCCTCACGGCACCGTGGTCAGCGCCGCGCAAGTTGAGGCGGAGCTTGAGCGGATCGGTTACACCCTGCAGCCGCTCGATATCGTGCTGGTCCAGTCCGGCGCGGTCTATGGCACCGAGAACTTTACCGACCAGGGCGTTGGCCTCGGCGCGGAGGCCACACTTTTCCTGACCGAACGCGGGGTCGAGGTGGTCGGCACCGATGCCTGGTCGTGGGACGCCCCGTTCAGCCACACCGCCCGCCGCTGGGCGGAAAAGCGCGATCCGGCGATCATCTGGGAAGGCCACAAGGCTGGCCGCATCCGCCCCTATTGGCAGATCGAGAAGCTGACCAACCTGGCCGCCCTGCCCCCCTTCGGCTTTACGCTCAGCTGCTTTCCGGTGAAGATCGAGGGCGCCAGCGCAGGCTGGATCCGGGCGGTGGCGATTGTGGATTGACCTCGCCTAAAGTCCAGACCGTACGCCCAATTAGCCTGTCGAGAAAACTCCGGCCGAGGGTCGTAATGGCAAAACTGCCGTGCCCCAAATCGTCAACATACTTTATGCTGACTAGAAATCTTATCCATTGATCGAAATCGGGCTTGTGACGAATTTCACGATAAACATCGGTCTCTCGAAAGGCGTTATAAAATTGCTCTGCGTCGACGGCATCAAAGGGCTGTCTTTTGTCTAAGCGCCGCCGAAGAGCAAGAACAGCGCTTTGACAAGCTCAGCACGAGCGGGTTAGGGCTAATGTCGTGTGGGCTACCCCTACTCAAGCTCTAGTATCACCGCATCCACAGCCAGGCTATCCCCCGCCTTGGCGTTGACCTTTTTGACCGTGGCAGACTTTTCGGCGCGGAGGATGTTTTCCATCTTCATTGCCTCGACCACGGCCAGCGGCTGGCCGGCTTCCACCTTGTCGCCCTCGCCCACGTGCAGCGCCACCAGCAGCCCGGGCATCGGGCAGATCAGGAACTTGGAAAGATCCGGCGGGACCTTTTCGATCATGTGCCGGGTCAGCGGCGCGATCCGGGCGGGCAGGATCTGCACGTTGTGGATCGCCCCGCGCGTGGTCATCTTCAGACCCGTGCGGGTCGGTTCGATCTTCACGCCATAGCTGACGTTACCGATCTCGGCCTCCACCAGCCGGTCGCCCGGGGTGTATTCCATGGCGAGGTCGACCACTGCGCCGTTGACGGTAATCTCCTCGTCCAGGCTAACCGTGAATTCCTCGCCCCCGATCTTCACTGACCAGTCATAGGGCGGCTCCAGCTCGCCATCGAGCTGGCCGTCGATCTGCCGGGCGCGGTCGGCGCGGGCCGTGGCGATGAACCCGGCGATGGCGGCAAGATGCTGAGCCGTTTCGGCCGAGGTGGCCGCGCCGGTGAAGCCTTCGGGGTATTCCTCGGCAATGAAACCGGTGGTCAGCTCGCCCGAGCGGAAGCGCGGATGCTGCATGATCGCCGAGACGAAATCGACGTTGTGGCCCAACCCTTCGAGCTGGAACCGGTCGAGCGCCGCGATCTGCAGGTCGGCCGCCTCGTCGCGGGTTTCGCCCCAGGTGATCAGCTTGGCGATCATCGGGTCATAGAACATGCTGACTTCGCCGCCTTCATAGACGCCGTCGTCCACCCGCACGCCGCCCAGACCGCGGCGGCCATTGGCCTCGCCATCGTCCTCCCAGCCCGGCACCGGCGGCTGGTAGCGCACCAGGCGGCCGGTCGAGGGCAGGAAGCCGCGATAGGGATCTTCGGCATAGACGCGGTTTTCGATCGCCCAGCCGTCGATCTTGATGTCGTCCTGGGTGAAGGCCAGCTTCTCGCCCGCGGCCACACGGATCATCTGCTCGACCAGGTCGATCCCGGTGATGCATTCGGTGACCGGGTGTTCCACCTGCAGGCGGGTGTTCATTTCGAGGAAGTAGAAGCTCTCCCCGCTCGGGTCCGCGCCCGAGACGATCAGCTCGACCGTGCCAGCGCTGTAGTACCCGACGGCCCGCGCCAGGGCGACGCACTGCTCACCCATCGCCTTGCGCATCTTGGGCGTGACGAAGGGCGAAGGCGCTTCCTCGACCACCTTCTGGTGGCGGCGCTGGATGCTGCATTCGCGCTCGTTGAGGTAGAGGATGTTACCGTGCTGATCGCCCAGGATCTGGATCTCGATGTGGCGCGGGTTGAGGATGAACTTCTCGATGAACACGCGGTCATCGCCGAAGGAATTGAGCCCTTCGCGCTTCACCGCCTCGAAGCCCTCGCGCACGTCCTTCTCGTCATAGGCGAGGCGCATGCCCTTGCCGCCGCCGCCGGCGCTGGCCTTCATCATCACCGGATAGCCGATCTCGTTCGAGATCCGCACCGCGTGCTCGGTATCCTCGATCTCGCCCACGAAACCGGGGACGACATTGACCCCCGCTTCCTTGGCCAGCTTCTTGGACTCGATCTTGTCCCCCATCGCCGCAATCGCGCCGACCGGCGGGCCGATGAAGGCAATGCCCTCGGCCTGCAGCTGTTCGGCGAACGAGGTCCGCTCGGACAGGAAGCCATAGCCCGGATGGACCGCCTCGGCCCCGGTCGCCTTGCAGGCCGCGATGATCTTGTCCGCGATCAGGTAGCTTTGCGCAGCGGGCGACGGGCCGATGTGCACGGCCTCGTCCGCCATCTGCACGAAGGGCGCGCGGGCATCGGCATCGGAATAGACCGCGACGGTCTGGATACCCATCCGGCGGGCGGTCTTGATCACCCGGCAAGCGATTTCGCCACGGTTGGCGATGAGGATTTTTTTGAACATCAGTCTCTTCTCTTGACTACCAGCCAAGCCGCAAAGGCCAGAATTGCTAGGGAAACGAACAGAAAGCCTGGGAACATCAGCCATCGCACTAGCGCGTCATCCTCGCAGCCCGTGCCGTCGGCATTCGGCGCGCAATGTCCCATCGCGGCACCAGCCAACAGCCACAAGTTCAACACAGCAAGGATGGTGGCGAGGCCAAAACAGCCGACCTTTCCGCGTGTCGAGACGAGTGGTCGTTGGCCGAAGCTCATCGCCCTCCTCCCCACTTCACGTCACCCTGAACTTGTTTCAGGGTCCATCGTGCCACACAGCCCTTTGGCCTGAGCGGCGAAATGGATGCTGAAACAAGTTCAGCATGACGGGTGGTGGTTGTGGCGGTCAAAGTGTCACCCCTCGAGCGGCGGCATGTTATGGCCGAGCAGGCGGAGCATATCCGCTGCGCATTCGACCACGTTCGAACCCGGCCCATAGATTCCCTGGACCCCGGCATCGCGCAGGAAGTCATAGTCCTGCGGGGGGATCACGCCGCCGGCGATGACCTTGATGTCGGGGCGGCCGGCATCGCGGAGCAGGCCGATCAGCTGCGGGATCAGCGTCTTGTGCCCGGCGGCGAGCGAGGAGGCGCCGACCGCGTCGACGTCCTTCTCCAGCGCCAGGGCAACCGTCTCTTCCGGCGTCTGGAACAGCGGGCCGGAGGTCACGTCAAAGCCCATGTCGGTGAAGGCGCTGGCGATCACGTTGGCGCCGCGATCGTGGCCGTCCTGGCCCATCTTGGCGACCAGCAGGCGCGGCTTGCGGCCGAGGCGGCGGGTGACGGCTTCGACGCCCTCGATCACCTGGTTGTAGCGCGCATCCTCGGCATAGGCAGGGCCGTAAACGCCGGTCACCGGCACCGGCTGGGTGCCATAGCGGCCGAACACGCTTTCCATTGCATCCGAAATTTCACCCAGCGTGGCGCGGTGGCGAGCCGCTTCGACGGCGAGCGCGAGGAGGTTCTCCCCGCCCTTGGCCCCGGCGGCCAGCGCAGCCAGGGCGGCCTGGCACTTGGCCTCGTCGCGCGCGGCCTTGACTGCCTTGATCCGGGCGATCTGGGCATCGCGCACCGCGTGGTTGTCCACCTCGAGCGTATCGAGCTGGTCTTCCTGCGCCAGCTTGTACTTGTTGACGCCGACGATCACGTCCTCGCCCCGGTCAATCCGGGCCTGCTTGGCGGCGGCGGCCTGTTCGATCCGCTGCTTGGGCATGCCGGAGGCAACCGCCTTGGTCATGCCGCCAAGGGCATCGACCTCCTCGATCATTGCCCAGGCCTGATCGACCAGTTCGGCAGTCAGCGCCTCGACGTAATAGGAACCGCCCAGCGGATCGACCACCCTGGTGATCCCGCTTTCCTCGGCCAGAACGATCTGGGTGTTGCGGGCGATCCGGGCCGAGAAATCGGTCGGCAGGGCAATCGCTTCATCGAGCGCGTTGGTGTGGAGGCTCTGGGTGCCGCCCAGCACGGCGGCCATGGCCTCCACCGTGGTGCGGATGACGTTGTTGTAGGGATCCTGCTCCTGCAAGCTGACGCCCGAGGTCTGGCAATGGGTGCGCAGCATCTTGCTACGCTCGTCCTTGGCGCCGAGCCCATCCATCACCCGGTGCCACAGCGTGCGCGCAGCGCGCAGCTTGGCCACTTCCATGAAGAAGTTCATGCCGATGCCGAAGAAGAACGACAGGCGCCCGGCGAACTTGTCGATGTCCAGCCCGGCGGCCATCGCGCGCTGGACGTATTCCTTGCCGTCAGCGATGGTGAAGGCCAGTTCCTGCACCGCCGTCGCCCCGGCCTCGTGCATGTGGTAGCCCGAGATCGAGATCGAGTTGAACTTGGGCATTTCCGCCGAGGTATAGGCGATGATGTCCGAGACAATCCGCATGCTCGGCTCGGGCGGGTAGATGTAGGTGTTGCGGACCATGAACTCCTTGAGGATGTCGTTCTGGATGGTCCCATCGAGCAGATTCGCGGGCAACCCCCTGCTCTTCCCCGGCAACGATGAAGAAGGCCAGCACGGGGATCACCGCGCCGTTCATGGTCATCGAAACCGACATCTGATCGAGCGGAATCCCGTCGAACAGGATCTTCATGTCCTCGACGCTGTCGATCGCGACGCCCGCCTTGCCAACATCGCCGACCACGCGCGGGTGATCGCTGTCATAGCCGCGATGGGTCGCAAGGTCGAAGGCCACCGACAGCCCCTTTTGCCCCGCCGCGAGGTTGCGGCGATAGAAGGCGTTGATCTCTTCGGCGGTGGAGAAACCCGCATATTGCCGGATCGTCCAGGGTCGGCCCGCATACATCGAGGCGCGTACCCCGCGCGTGAACGGCGCGAAGCCCGGCAGGCCGGGATCGACGGTAACGTCCTCACCCGTGTAAAGCGGCTTGATCGGGAACCCTTCCGGCGTCTGCCAGGTCAGGTCCTTCCCTTTCACTTCCTTGGCCGCTGCGGCCTGCCAGTCGGTAACGGTCGGTTTGCTCATCGTTGCACCATTCAGGCCGCGGCGCTTGGCCGGGCGGAAACGCGCGCGTGCCAGGCGCGCAGGGAGGCAAGGTCATCCGGGATCGGAAGGCCGACGAAGCCTGCGAAATCGACCGTGGTCAGCAGCAGGATATCGGCATTGGTAAAGTGATCAGCGGCAAGGAACTCGCGGTCCCGCCAGCGTCTCGTCGAAAAAGCGCATCGCTTCATCAACGCGCGGCCGGTTCGCCTCACCCCATTCGGCATTGCGCCCCGGCAAGCCGCGCTGTGAACGGGTGGGTGTGGACCCAGACCGCGCCAACCGGCGGCATCAGGATCATTTCCACCCGGCGGCTCCACATCTCGACCAGCGCCTGCTCCTTCGCATCGCGTCCGAACAGCGGCGGCTCGGGGTGCAGCCCTTCCAGATAGCGGCAGATCGCGACGCTTTCGGCAATCACCGTGCCATCGTCGAGCTGCAGCGCCGGGGTCTGCCCGCGCGGGTTGAGCGCGCGGAATTCCTCTGACTTGTGCTCACCCGCCGGGATCGAGAGATCGCGCGTGGGCAGCGCGATCCCCTTTTCCGCCGCGAAGATGCGGACCCGGCGCGGGTTGGGCGCCGGGTTGGGGCTGTTGAAGAAGATCATGCCAGTCTCATTCCCAATTTCCGTTCGCATCGAGCGCGCTTCATTCCCAAGGTCCGTTCGTGTCGAACGTAGTCGAGACACCTGAGCGCGGCATCTCGACTTCGCTCGATGCGAACGGGGATTTGGTTACTTCCCCTTGAACTCGGCCTTGCGCTTCTGGAGGAAGGCCATGCCCCCTTCCATCGCGTCCTGGCTGGCGCCGGCGATGCGCTGCCCTTCGGCCTCGGCAAGGAGCACCTGGCTGATGGTGCCATCCAGCGCGGTCATGATGTTGGCCTTCATGGTCGAATAGGCCACCGTCGGCCCTTCGGACAGGCGGGTGGCCAGCGCCATCGCCTCGTCCTGCAGCACGGCGTCATCCACCGCCTTGTAGATCAGGCCCCAGTCTTCCGCCTGTTCGGCACTGATCTTTTCGCCCAGCATCATCATCCGGGTGGCGCGGGCGCGGCCGATGGCGCGGGCCAGCAGCCAGGTCGAGCCGCCATCGGGCACCAGGCCGATGTTGACGAAGGCCTGGAGGAAATAGGCGCTCTTGCCCGCCAGCACGAAATCGCCGGCCAGCGCGATCGAGCAACCGACCCCGGCCGCCGCGCCATTGACTGCCGTCACCACCGGCACCGGGGCGCGCATGATCTGCGTGACCAGCGGGTTGTAGTGGTTCTGCAGCGCGCGGTGGCTGCCGCCCTTCTGCTCCAGCGGGCTGCGATCGCCCCGTGCGGCGAGGTCCGCGCCCGAGCAGAAGCCCTTGCCCGCGCCGGTGATCACCACCGCGCGCGCATCGCCCAGGTCATAGAAGGCCGCGCCCAGTTCGTCGGCCAGCGGGATCGAGGCGGCATTGAGCCGCTCGGGCCGGTTAAGCGTGATCTTGAGCACATTGCCCACGCGCTCGGTCAGGATCGTTTCGTAAGCCATTTGCTATTGCCTCTCCTAATTCGTCACCCCGGACTTGTTCCGGGGCCCTGCTTGTTTCCTTCACCGCCCAACAGGCAGCACTGGCCCGGAACAGGTCCGGGCTGACAAGTGTGCCTCAGTTCGACCAGTGCGTGTCTTCGCTCGGCGTTTCCATGATTTCGGTCAGCACCCCGCCCATGTCCTTGGGGTGGATGAAGAAGATCAGCGTGCCGTGGGCGCCGATGCGCGGCTCGCCCAGCACGCGCTTGCCCAGGGCCTCGAACTCGGCCTTGGCGGCGTGAATGTCGGGCACTTCGTAGCAGACGTGGTGCTGGCCGCCGGCCGGGTTCTTCTCGAGGAACCCGGCGATCGAGGTGTTGCCCGGCAGCGGCTCGATCAGCTCGATCTGGGTGCCGTTCAGCGCGCCGTCCGCACCTGGCGTATCGACGAAGCAGACCTTCACACCCTGCGATTCCAGGTCGAACGGCTCATGAATCTTCATCGCGCCCATAACGTCGCGGTAGAAGACGATGGAATCGGCGATGCTGGGTGTCGCCACGCCGATGTGGTTGAGGCGGCCTAGTTTCATGGGCTGATCCTTAGAGCGGAATGTTGTCGTGCTTCTTCCAAGGGTTCTCGAGCTGCTTGCCGCGCAGCTTGCGCAGGCCCAGCGCAATCCGCCGCCGCGTATTCCGCGGGTGGATCACCTCGTCGATGAAGCCCTTGCTGGCCGCCACGAAGGGGTTGGCGAAGGCGTCTTCGTATTCCTTGGTGCGCTCGGCGATCTTTTCGGGATCGCCCAGGTCCTGGCGGAAGATGATCTCCACCGCGCCCTTGGCGCCCATCACGGCGATTTCCCCGGTCGGCCAGGAATAGTTTAGATCGCCGCGCAGGTGCTTTGAGCTCATCACGCAATAGGCGCCGCCATAGGCCTTGCGGGTGATCACGGTGATCTTCGGCACGGTCGCCTCGGCATAGGCGAACAGCAACTTGGCACCGTGCTTGATGATCCCGCCGTATTCCTGCGCCGTGCCGGGCAGGAAGCCGGGCACATCGACGAAGGTGATGATCGGGATTTCAAACGCATCGCAGAACCGCACGAACCGCGCGGCCTTCTTGCTGGCGTTGATGTCGAGCACGCCGGCCAGCACCATCGGCTGGTTGGCAACGACGCCAACGGTGCGCCCCTCGATCCGGCCAAAGCCAACGATGATGTTGGCGGCGTGGGTCGGCTGGATTTCGAAGAACTCGCCCTCGTCCAGCACCTTCCGCACCACTTCGTGCATGTCATAGGGCTGATTGGCATTGGCCGGGATCAGGGTATCGAGGCTCTCCTCGATCCGATCATAGGGGTCGCTGGTCGGCCGTTTCGGCACGCCGCCGTGAGCAAAGGCCCGGTTCGACAGTGGCAGGTAATCGATCAGGTCGCGCGCGGTCAGCAGCGCCTCGATATCGTTCTCCAGCGCGAGGTCGGCGACCGAGGTCTTGGTGGAGTGCGTCACCGCGCCGCCCAGTTCCTCTTGCGTGACGATCTCGTTCGTCACGGTCTTCACCACGTCCGGCCCGGTGACGAACATGTAGGAGCTGTCCTTCACCATGAAGATGAAGTCGGTCATCGCCGGGGAATAGACCGCGCCGCCCGCGCAGGGCCCCATGATCAGCGAGAGCTGCGGCACCACGCCCGATGCCAGCACATTGCGCTGGAAGATCTCCGTATAGCCGCCCAGCGAAGCAACACCTTCCTGGATGCGCGCGCCGCCGCTGTCGTTCAGCCCGATCACCGGCGCGCCAACCTTCATCGCCGCATCCATGATCTTGCAGATCTTCATCGCGTGGCGTTCAGACACGGCGCCGCCGAACACGGTGAAATCCTGAGCATAGACATAGACCAGGCGGCCGTTGATCGTGCCGCTGCCGGTCACCACGCCATCGCCGGGGATGACCTGATCCGGCATGCCGAAATCGACGCAATTGTGTTCGACATACATGCCGACTTCTTCAAAACTGCCTTCATCGAGCAGGATCGAAAGCCGTTCGCGCGCGGTCAGCTTGCCCTTGGCGTGCTGCGCGTCGATGCGCTTCTGCCCCCCGCCAACGCGAGCAGCAGCACGGCGGCGTTCCATTTCGGCGATGTTTGCGGACATGAAATCCCCATTTCCCAATTCCAAGCCTTCCGGATGGAACGACGAAGCCGCAATGTCCAATGTGAATTTGCAAAGTTGCGAAGTCGGACTTTGCAAACTAACCTCTCCCCCAACTCCGCTCGTCCTGAGCGTGTCGAAGGACTGCCCTGCTTGAGCCGGGCATGGCACCAAGAGTAAAAACGGCCCTTCGACAGGCTCAGGGCGAACGGCTTGGGAGGGTATTGATGAATCTGCGCCGCCTCTTTGCCGGATCGCGCCTGCGGGCAATCCGCGCCGAGCACCACCTGAAACAGGCGGAGCTGGCCGCGCGGCTGGCAATCAGCACCTCCTACCTCTCGCAGCTGGAGAACGATGACCGCCCGCTCACCCCGGCGCTGGTCGAACGCCTGAGCCGCGCTTTTCCGCTCGACTGGCGCGAGATCGGCGCGGGCGATGCCGAAGCCCGGCTGGCCGCGCTGCGCGAGGCCAATGCCGATCCGCTCTTTGCCGAGCCGATGGATGCCGCCCAGCTCGCCCGCTTTGCCGAGCAGCAGCCGACACTGGCGGAGCGATTCATTGCGCTGCACGAAGCCTATCGCCGGTCCGGCCAGCGGCTGGCGATGGTGGACGAGGCACTGGCTAGCGAAGCCACCGGTACCGCCCGCCTGCCGTGGGAGGAAGTGCGCGACTGGTTCCACTTCGCCAACAACTATGTCGACGGACTGGACCGCGCGGCCGAGGCGCTGGCTGAGCGGCTCGGCACGCCTTCGCCCGATACGGCGGCGATCGAGGGCTATCTACGCCATGCCCTGTCCGTCTCGCTGATCTATTCAGGCCAGGCAGGGCTGCGCTCATATGATGCCGAAATGGGTCATCTGACGATCGATCCGGGCCAGCCCGCCGAAACCCGCCGGTTCCAGCTGGCCCACCAGCTGGCCGCGCTGGCCCTGAAGGACGAGATTGCGGCCGTGGTCGAAAGCGCAGAGCTGCGCAGTACCGCCAGCCGCCAGCTGCTGTTCGTTGGCCTGTGCAATTACGCGGCCGGGGCTCTGCTGATGCCCTATCGCCGGTTCCGCGCGGCGGCGCGCGCCGTGCGCCACGATATCGACCGGCTGGCGCAGCAATTCGGCGTCAGCTTCGAACAGGCCTGCCACCGGCTATCGACCCTGCAGCGCGAGGATGCGCGCGGGGTGCCGTTCTTCTTCTGCCGGGTCGACATGGCCGGCAACATCACCAAGCGCCATTCGGCCACGCGCCTGCAGTTCGCCCGGTTCGGCGGGGCCTGCCCGCTTGTGGATCGTGCATGAGGCCGTGGCGATCCCCGACCGGATCCTGGTCCAGCTGGCCGAAACGCCCGACGGGGTGCGCTATGTCTCGATGGCCAAGGGGCTGGTGAAGCCCAGCGGCAGCTACGACCGCGCCCCGCGCCGCTACGCCGTGGCACTGGGCTGCGAGGCGGAGCACGCCAGCGAGTTCATCTATGCCGATGGCCTTGACCTGACGGCAGATCGCGCCGCGACCCGGATCGGCATATCCTGCCGCATCTGCCCCCGCGCCGATTGCGACCAGCGCGCCTTCCCCCCCAGCGACAGGGCAATCAGCGTCAATCCCGACCAGCGCGGCGTGGTGCCCTACCGGGTGGGTTAAACCTTCACGATCCCCAGCCGGATCATGTCGCGCGCAGTGTCGAGGATGCTCTCTTCGGGCGGGCGCGGGTTCCAGCCGAGTTTGGTGCGGGCGTGGCTGATATCGGTATCGCGGACATTGCCGAGTTCGCCCAGCACCTGCCGCACCACCGGATCGAACCGGCCGACCAGCCGCATCAGCCAGTCGGGAAGCTTCCGCGTTGGCACCTTGCGGCCCTGCGGCCCCAGTCCTGCACGCAGGATCGCCCCGACTTCGGCCATCATCAGGAACGGTCCGGAGCAGATGAAGCGTTCGTTCGCCATGTCCGGCATGGTCAGGCAGCGCACGTGCATGTCTGCCACATCGCGCACATCGACCACGCCGAATCCGAAGTTCGGCAGGCCCGGCAACGAACCTTCGAGGAGCTTCTTGATCGCCTCCAGCGAGGTCGAGAAATCGCCCGACTGCAGTGGCCCCAGCACCAGCGCCGGATTGACCGTGACGAACTCCATGTCCCCGCCTTCAGCCGCCACCCAATCTCGCGCGGCGCGTTCGGCGATGGTCTTGGACTTCACATAGGCATAGGCATCGGGGCTGGCCGGATCGGTCCAGTCGGCTTCGGTAAACACGGTCTTGCTGCGCCCATGGCCATAGGCGATCGCCGCCATCGAGCTGGTCATGACGAACCGCTTCACCCCGGCTGCCTTGGCCGCCTTCAGCGCGCGCAAGGCACCATCGCGCGCCGGAATGATGAGCTCGTCATCTGACTTCGGGGCATTGCCGGGCAGCGGCGAGGCGACGTGGGCAACGTGGCTGCACCCCGCCATGGCCTCGGCCCAGCCGGCATCGCTCATCAGGTCGGCGGCAAAGAACTTCAGCTTGCTGTTATCGACGGCCAGACTGGCGCGCACCGTGCCTTCTTTGCCGAGATCGCGGATCGAGGTGTGAACCGTCCAGCCGCCTTCGATTAGCTGCCGGATCAGGAATCCGGCGATGTAACCGCTACCACCCGAAACGAAGACCGTACCTGCCATCGGAAAACTCCCCTTACCGCTTTGGCTGACGGTCTATCATTTTGGTTTCAAATTGCAACCTAGCGCATCAGTACCAGTTCCTCGGCCATGCTGGGATGCAGCGCGACCGTTTCATCGAACTGCGCCTTGGTCAGCCCGGCCTTCACGGCAATCGCCGCGGCCTGGAGGATTTCCGGGGCATCGGGGCTCAGCATGTGGACGCCCAGCACCCGGTCGCTCTGCCCATCGACCACCAGCTTGTAATAGCCGCGCTCGGCCACGGCGGAGAACATGTTCTGCATCGGCCGGAAGTCGGACTTGAACACCTTCACCTCGGGATATTGCGCCCGCGCCTCGTGCTCGGTCAGGCCCACGGCGGCAATCGGCGGCTGAGTGAAGACGGCGCTGGGAATATGATCGTAGGCGACCGAGCGCGGCGCGTTGCCGAACACCGTATCGGCAAAGGCGTGCCCCTCGCGGATCGCCACCGGGGTCAGCTGCACCCGGTCGGTCACGTCGCCCACGGCATGGATGCTGGGGCAGGAGGTGGCGCCATATTCGTCGACCGGGATCTCGCCATTGGCGCCCAGCGCGATCCCGGCGTTCTCGAGGCCCAGCCCGTCGGTCTTGGGGCGGCGGCCAGTGGCGACCAGCACGACATCGGCGGCAATCGGCTCGCCCTCGCCCGCATGGACCAGCAGCGAACCGTCCGCCACCTTTTCGACCTTGCGGATCGGCCGGTTGAAGCCGAACTCGATCCCCCGCGCCTGCAGGATCGGCAGCAAGCGGTCGGTCAGGTCATGGTCATAGCCGCGCAGGATCCTGTCGCTGCGGTTGACCACGGTCACCGCGCTGCCGAGCGCGTTGAACACACCCGCGAACTCCAAGGCGATATAGCCCGCGCCCTGGATCACCACCCGCCGTGGCAGTTCGGGCAGGTGGAACACCTCGTTCGAGGTGATGCAGTGTTCGACCCCTTCGAAGTCCGGCATGACCGGCCAGGCGCCGACCGCGATCAGGATATGCCGCGCCGTGATCTCACGCCCGCTGGCCAGCCGCACGGTATTCGGCCCGGCCACAGTGGCGCGTTCGTGAAAATGCTCGACCTTGTTGTTGTCGAGCGTCGAGGTATAGGCCCGCTCCAGCCGGTCGACATCGCTGGCGACGAAATCGCGCAGCGCCGCCCAGTCAAAGCTCTGGCCTTGCAGCGTCCAGCCATAGGTCGGCGCGTCATGCAGCGAGTGGGCAAAGTGGCTGGCATAGACCAGCAGCTTCTTCGGCACGCAGCCCCGGATCACGCAGGTTCCGCCAACGCGGAATTCCTCGGCAACGGCCACCCGCGCCCCGTGCGATGCCGCGATCCGGCTGGCGCGAACGCCGCCTGATCCGGCACCGATCACGAACAGGTCATAGTCAAAATCAGTCATGACCCGGATATGGGGTGACTACGGGGTCTTTGCCAACCGGTTTTGCTGCGCCCGGCCAAAGCCGGGCTATGCCAGCCCTGCCTCGGCCAGCAGCGCCGTAGTGCTGGCATCGAACTGCGCGCCGGCCGTGCCGATCGACTTGGCGATTTCCTTGCCCAGCTCAACCCCGAACTGGTCAAAGGCGTTGATCTCCATCAGCACGGCATTGGCGAAGGTGCGGTGCTCGTGGAAGGCGATCAGCGCGCCCAGGGTCGCCGCGTTCAATTCCTCGCACAGGATCGTGGCCGAAGGACGATCGCCCGGATAGGCCCGCGCCGGATTATCCGCCGCCTTGCCCGCCATCAGCGCCGCCCCTTGCGCAAAGCAGTTGGCCAGCAGATTGCGGTGATGTTCGGCCGAAAGCTCGTCCCCGGCGGCGATGCAGGCGATGAAGTCCACCGGAACCACGTGGGTGCCCTGGTGGAGCAGCTGGAACACGGCGTGCTGGGCATCGGTCCCCACCCCGCCCCAGGTGATCGGTGCAGTCGGCCCATCAACCGGGCGGCCATCGGCCTTCACCGCCTTGCCATTGCTCTCCATCTCCAGTTGCTGGAGATAGGAGGGGAACAGCCGCAGCCGCTCGTCATAGGCAAAGACCGCGCGGGTCTGGCAGCCGCGCAGGCGGGCATAGGTGAGGTCGGCAAAGGCGGCACGGAGCGGCAGGTTCGCGGCCCCATCGGTTTCGAGGAAATGCCGGTCCATCGCCGCCGCGCCGTCGAGCAGTTCGGCAAATTCATCCATGCCCAGCGCCAGGGCGACGGGAAAGCCGATCGAGGACCACAGCGAATAGCGCCCGCCAACGCTCTCGGTGAAGGGCAGGACGCGGGTTTCATCGACGCCCCATTCCACCGCCTTGGCGGGATTGGCGGTCAGCGCCACGACCCGGCCATAGGGATCTTCGACCCCGTTTTCCTTGAGCCAGGCGAGCGCCGACATGGCGTTGGTCATGGTCTCGGTGGTGGTGAAGGTCTTGCTGGCGACCGCGATCAGCGTGGTGGCCGGATCGCACCTGGCAAAGGCGGCTTCGAGCGCGCAGCCATCGATATTGGCGACGACCTGGACATCGACCACCGCTCCATCGCGGGTCAGGGCATCCAGCGCCAGCGCCGGGCCCAGCGCCGATCCGCCAATGCCGATGTGGATCAGATGCCGTACCTCGCCCAGCGCCCCGCCGTGGATCGCGGCGACGAGCCCAGCCATACGGGCATGGAGTGCACCCGCCTCTTCAACCGAGGTGTCGCGCCCGATGCCACGCTGGGCAGTATGCTCCACCGCGCGGCCTTCGGTGACGTTGATCGGCTCGCCCGCGAACATCGCGCCGCGTGCCTTGCGAAAGTTCACCGCTTCGGCCAGCGCCTCGAACGCGGCGATATGTGCGGCATCGAGGTGGGTCTTCGACCAGTCGAACCGGATCGCGCCGCCCGGCAGGTCAAGCCGGGTCGAAAGCTGCGCCACCCGTTCGGGATCGGCGAACAGTTCGCCCAGGCGCGGACGGGACAGGCCGGCAAGCTGCTGCCAGGCAGCGGCGACGGGATCGGACATGACAAGGTGGCTCCCCACAGGTTTCGCGCGCCCTAATGCCTGTCGCGGCGGCGCGGGCCAAGGGTGTAAAATCGTATTCGCAGGCCCGTTTGCTCCGCTTTGCGGTGCGCGCGCGGCAGCCTTGCCCCTTGACGCGCGCCGCCCGCCCCCCGATGGACTTGAGCATGAGCGAAACCACTCCTGCCCCCGGCCCCGCCGCTGGCTCCACCGGCACGCCCGAACCGTCGGCGAAACAGGAAGAAAGCTTCATCGTCTTCCTGCTCAAGCTGGTGGTGATCGTCGCGATCTTCCGCAGCTTCATCTTCGCGCCGTTCAACATTCCAAGTGAATCGATGCTGCCGCGGCTGGTGAACGGAGATTACCTGCTGGCGGCCAAGTGGCCCTATGGCTTTTCGCGCTATTCGCTGCCCTTCGCCCTGCCGCTGCTGCCCGAGGAACGGATCATGGCCAGCCCGCCCGAACGCGGCGACGTGGTGATCTTCAAACAGCCGCCGCTCAAGGACCTGGACTATATCAAGCGGGTGATCGCCCTGCCCGGCGATACGGTGCAGATGGTGGAAGGCCAGCTGATCCTCAACGGCCAGCCCGTGCCCAAGCAGCGCCTGACCGATTTCGAGATTGCCGTCAGCCCCAACACACGCTGCTATTCGCCGCAGTTCGCCGCCCGGCGCGCCGATGGCACCGATGTCTGCCGCTATCCCCGCTTCCGCGAAACCCTGCCCGGCGGGCGCAGCTACGAAGTGCTCGACCTTGGCCCGCGCGAAAAGGACAATACCGATCCGGTCATGGTCCCCGAAGGCCACCTGTTCCTGATGGGCGACAACCGCGACAATTCGGAAGACAGCCGCTTCCCGGCCGAACCCGGTCGCGGCATCGGGCTGGTGCCGATGGACAACCTGGTGGGCAAGGCCCAGGTGATGATGTGGTCCACCGATGGCAGCGCCGAATGGCTCAAGCCGTGGACCTGGTTCAGCGCCGCCCGCTGGGACCGGATCGGTAGCGGGTTCTGACCCGGCCATGCTCAGCACTGAAACCCGCGCCTTCCTGACCGAACTGGCCGGCCGGCCGCCGGTGGACGAGGCGCTGTGGGTCGAGGCGCTGACGCACGGATCGACCGGCGCGGCGCGCGATTACCAGCGGCTGGAATTCCTGGGCGACCGGGTGCTGGGCCTGGTCGTGGCCGAATGGCTCCACGCCGCCGAGACCGGCGACGAAGGCCGCCTGTCCCAGCGGCTCAACGCGCTTGTTTCGCGCGCCACCTGCGCCCGCGTGGCGCGCGGCCTGGGCCTTGGCGGGCACATCCGGCTGGGCAAGCAGGCCCGCGACGATGGCGGCGCGGATAGCGACAATATCCTGGGCGACGTGATGGAGGCGCTGATCGGCGCCAGCTTCGTCACCCACGGGTTCGAGGATACCCGTGTAATGGTGCGCCGCCTGTGGGCCGATGCGATGGCGGGCAAGACCGGCCAGGCCAAGCATCCCAAGTCCGCCCTGCAGGAATGGGCCGCCGGCAACCGCCGCCGGATGCCCGAATACCGTCTGGTCGAGCGAACCGGCCCGGATCACGCGGCACGGTTTACCGTGGCCGTTTCGATCCATGGCGTAGGTGAGGCCGAAGCCACCGCCGCCAGCAAGCAGGAAGCGGAAACCAGGGCGGCCGAGGAATTCATGCGCCGGTTCGGGTAACGGCACCCGACCCTTCGACATTCCGGCCCCACTCCGCTAAGGGCCAGCCAATGACAGACAATCCGAACCCCGAACGCTGCGGCCTGGTGGCCGTGCTTGGCGCCCCCAATGCGGGCAAGTCCACCCTGGTCAATGCGCTGGTCGGGCAGAAGGTGGCGATCGTCTCCGCCAAGGCGCAGACGACGCGGGCGCGCCTGCTGGGGATTGCGCTGGAAGGCACGGCGCAGATCATCCTGGCCGATACCCCCGGCCTGTTCGCGCCCCGGCGGCGGCTGGACCGGGCCATGGTCAACGCGGCCTGGGAAGGCGCGGTCGAAGCCGACGCGATCTGCCTGGTGGTCGATGGCCGCAAGAAGAAGCTCGATTACCTGGAGCCGATCCTCGAAAGCCTGGCCGCGCGGCCCGAGCGCAAGATCCTGGTGCTCAACAAGGTCGACGAAACCGCCAAGGAGCCGCTGCTGGTCACCGCCCAGAAGCTGGCCGGCGAAGGCCAGTTTTCCGAAGTGTTCTTCGTCTCCGCCCTGACCGGAGATGGCGTGCCGGAACTGAAGGCGCGGCTAGCGCAGCTGATGCCCGAAGGCCCCTGGCACTATCCAGAGGACCAGGTTTCGGATGCCAGCGAACGGCTGCTCGCCGCCGAAATCACCCGCGAGCAGCTTTACCGCCAGCTGCACGACGAGCTGCCCTATGACAGCACCGTGCGCCCCGAAAGCTACGCCACCCGCAAGGACGGCTCGATCGAGATCCACCAGCAGATCGTGATCGCGCGCGACAGCCAGAAGGGCATTGTCCTGGGCAAGGGCGGCAGCAAGCTGAAAGCCATCGGCGAGGCCGCGCGCAAGGAGCTGAGCGAGCTGCTCGGTGCGAAGGTCCACCTGTTCCTCCACGTCAAGGTCGACGAGAAGTGGGGCGACGACAAGGAAATCTACGAGGAACTGGGGCTGGAGTGGGTGAAGTAGGGCCCACCCAACAACCGAATTTGTCAGCCAGTGGAAGTTGAGATAAGTTCCCGCAAAGGTCGCAGCCTGCGGGGAGGCAATCCATGACCACTTATCATTATATCGCCTTCAGCATGTTTGCCCTGCTGGTGCTGATCGACCATTTCGGGCGTGGACACAAATTAGCCGATGTGCCCAATTGGCGGCTACTGGGCACGGTTTCGATGCTCGGTTACTTTGCGATCCTTACCTATGCACCGCTGCTGTGGGACAGCCTGCTTGGCCAGTACCGCATCATCCCAGCCGATCAGCTGCCGGTCTGGGTGCAGGTGATTGGCGGCTTCCTGCTCTATGAGCTGGGGGTCTACTGGTGGCATCGCACCATGCATGCCTCGGACTGGTTGTGGCGGCACACCCACCAATTGCATCACAGCGCCGAACGGGTCGATATCTGGGGCGCGTTCTGGTTTCATCCGCTGGATTCAGCCGCCTGGGCCCTGCTTGGCTCGCTGGCGCTGGTCTGGCTGTTCGGGGTTTCCGCCGAAGCCGGGCTGATCATCAACGTGCTGGGGACTTTCCCGGCGATGTTCCAGCACACCAATATCCGCACGCCGCAATGGCTGGGCTATATCGTGCAGCGGCCGGAAAGCCATTCGATCCACCACCAGCGCGGGGTTCATGCCTTCAATTATGGCGATCTGCCGATCTTCGACATCCTGTTCGGCACCTTCAGGAATGCGCAGGAATGGCAGGAGGAAGCCGGTTTCCACGAAGGTTCGACCCGGCAGATCGCGGAAATGCTGGCGTTCCGGAAGATCAGCTAGCGCTGCGAAGGTTGCCACGCTTTCGGGACTGGTTTGGAGCTCGCGCTTTTAACCCGCCAGCCCCGGATCGACGGGAAGCGGGCGCTAGCGGCTGCTCGCGGCGGGCGGAAACACGATCTTCTTCACGTCCTGCGGTTCCCGGCCCGTGGCCACATCGATGATCGCGAGATAGCAGGCGCCAAAGGGGCTGCCGGTCTGCCGGACGCGGTAGCGGGTGCTGGGCTGCGGCGTGAAGGCCGATACGTTCAAGCACTTGTTGTTGGCCCAACTGGCAACCCCCGGTGCGCCGGACAGGCGATCCATCTGCGCGACAACGTGGACTTGCTTGCCAGCGGGCAACAACACGGCCTTGGGCTTCTTCGCTGCCCAGCCGAAAAGCTTGACCAGCCGCGCGGTGGCCCAGTCTGCGGTCTGCGAGATGCTGTATTCCTGGTTCGTGGCGCTCCCCAGGCTGACCGTGTCGGTCACGCCCAATTCAAACACCAGTTCGGCATAGTCAGGCCCGAATGTGGCACCCTTGGGGGCAAAAGGGCTGCTTGCGCCGGTCAGCAATAGAGCACTGGCAACCAGTAGCGCGAGCCGTCCAACACCCCTCATTACCGGCCACTCCCCTAACGCAGCTTGGCAATCCCGATCCCGTCGGCCTTGGCACGGTCCTTGGTCGATTCCTCGCTACGGTTCAAGGCCTTGGCGATTTCCTTCAGGCCCTTGCCCTTGGCGGCAAGGGTGCGCAGCTTGGCCAGCTCGTCGGCTTTCCATGGCTGGCGGTGCTTGGTGAACTGTTCTGCCATCGCCCGGCCATAGCAGGTGGCGCGCAGCGCGCCAGACAATTGCCCCGCCTCAGGCTGCGCCGACGGCGTCCAGCTTGGCCCGCAGCGTCGCCTCGTCGAACGGCTTGGTGACATATTCATCCGCCCCGGCGCCGATCCCCTTGTGGATGTCGTGCGCACCCGACTTGCTGGTGCAGAATACCACCTTGGCGCGCTGGTTGCCCGGCAGGGCGCGCAGCGCGGTGACGAATTCGATCCCGGTCATCACCGGCATGTCCCAGTCGACCAGCACCAGATCGGGCATGGCCTGCTGGCAGCGGGCGAGCGCTTCCTGGCCGTTCTCAGCCTCAATCACGACATAGCCGAGCTTGTCGACGATGCTGCGCGAAACCTTTCGCACCACCCGCGAATCGTCAACGATCAGGCAATGGCGCGGGGCCGGCGGCGCGGCAGGGCGCGGCGCCGGGGCAATGGCGACCGGGTCGGGCACAGGCACGGGTGCGGGAGCAGGCGGGATCGCCGCGCGGCCCATCTCGGTGGGCGCAACCGGCGTGTTCATCCGTTTGATCAGGTCGCGAATGGCACAACCTCCCCGCCAAAGTGGCCGGCCAGCTGGCCACCCGCCTCGCCCGCGGTGCGGCGGACATGGAGGTAGGGCACCCAGACATCGCCATACTCGGCCTTCTGGTACCACACGTCGAGCACGTCGAAGGACGCCCAGAACCCGTTGGGTTCCTGCAGGCGAATGCCCTCGCCGATCCGCGGAACGGAGGCAAAGCGGATCCGCTCCTGGCTCTGGTAGCTTTCGTTCTGGACTTCGATTTCGATCAAGGCGCAGCTCCCTTGGGCAGGACGCTAGCGCAGAAATCCTTTCCGAATTCCCAATGCCTTCCGGTCAGTCCTGCTTGGTCGCGGCCTTCTTTTTTGCAGGGGCCTTCTTGGCGGGAGCCTTCTTGGCCGGCGCCTTCTTGCGTCCACCCTTCTTGGCCGGGCCTTTCGCGGCCTTCTCGGTAATCAGGGTGGCGGCCTGCTCGGCGGTAAGGTCTTCCGGCTTCTGGTCGCGCGGCAAGGTGGCGTTGGTGGTGCCGTCGGTCACATAGGGGCCATAGCGCCCGGCCATCAGCTTCATCTCGCCGCCGCTGGCAGGATGCGCGCCAAAGGTCTTGAGCGGTTCGGCCGCGGCGCGCGCGCCCCTGCCCCCGCCGTTCGCCGCCTCGGCCAGCTTCGCCACCGCGCTGTTCATGCCGGTCTCGAAGATTTCGGCCGTGGAGCGCAGCTTGGCGTACTTGCTGTTATGCGCCAGGTAAGGGCCATAGCGGCCCAGGCTGGCGGTGATCGGCTCGCCGGTTTCGGGGTGATTGCCGATCGTGCGCGGCAGGCTGAGCAGCTTGACCGCCCAGTCGAGGTCCAGCTCCCCGATATCCTTCGGGATCGAGCTTCGTTTCGCCTCCTTGCCGCTGCCCATTTCGATGTAGGGACCGAACCGGCCAGCCTTGCGACTGATCGGCTCGCCCGTTTCAGGATGCTTGCCGATCTCGCCATCGGCCTCACCCCCGTTGCCGCCCGGCTGGGCGAACTTGCGGGTGAACTTGCACTCGGGATAGTTCGCACAGGCCACGAAGGCCCCGAACCGCCCGCCGCGCAGCGACAGGCGCCCGCCGGCCCGGTGCTCGGTCTTGCACAGCGGGCACTCGCGCGGGTCGGCGCCGTCCTCGGTCGCGGGGAACAGGTAGTCGGACAGGTACTCGTCCAGCGCCTCGGTCACTTCCGAAGGCTTCTGGCCCATCACCTCGTCAGACTTGGGTTTGAAGTCCTTCCAGAACTCGGCCAGCACGGCCTTCCATTCGGCCCGCCCGCCGGACACGTCGTCCAGCTCTTCTTCCATCCCGGCGGTAAAGTCATAAGCGACATAGCGCGGGAAGAACCGTTCCAGAAAGGCTGTCAGAAGTCGGCCCGATTCCTCTGCGAAGAAACGGTTTTTCTCGGTCCGGACGTAATTGCGATCCTTCAGCACCTGAATCGTCGCGGCATAGGTGGAAGGCCGACCGATGCCGAGTTCCTCCAGCCGCTTGACCAGGCTGGCCTCGGAATAGCGCGGCGGCGGCTGGGTGAAGTGCTGGCTGGCCTCGACCTTGCGGCACTCCGGCCGGTCGCCCTTCTGCATGGCGGGGAGCAGGCCGTCCTCGTCGTCCTCCCCTTCTTTCGGTTGATCGCGCCCTTCCTCGTAGACCGCGAGGTAGCCGGGGAACTTCACCACCTGGCCATTGGCGCGCAACTCGTGCATTCCACTTTCGTCGACCAACGACACGGCAGTGCGTTCCAGCTGGGCATCAGCCATCTGGCTGGCGATCGCGCGCTTCCAGATCAGCTCGTAAAGCCGCGCTTCATCGCCGCTGCCAAAGCGGTCACGGCCGAACTCGGTCGGGCGGATCGCCTCGTGCGCTTCCTGCGCGTTCTTGGCCTTGGTCACATAGTGGCGCGGCTGTTCGGGCAGGTAATGGCCGTTGTAGCGTTCGGCCACTTCGCGCCGCGCGGCGGAAATGGCGCTGCCATCCATCTGCACGCCATCGGTCCGCATGTAGGTGATCGCGCCAGCTTCGTAGAGCGTCTGGGCCACGCGCATGGTGTGGCTGGCGGAAAAGCCCAGCTTGCGCGCGGCTTCCTGTTGCAGGGTGGAGGTGGTGAACGGCGGCTGCGGACGGCGGCGCTGGGGCTTTACGTCCACTTCGGCCACGCGGAACTTGCCTGCCTCTACGTCGTGCTTTGCATCGCGCGCGGTGCCCTTGTCGGCCAGGGTCAGCTTGTCGAGCTTCTTGCCCTGCCACTTCACCAGCCGCGCGGCAAAGGCGCTGCCGTTCTGGTCCAGCGTCGCGGTGACCTGCCAGTATTCCTGCGCGCGGAACAGCTCGATCTCGTGCTCGCGCTGGCAGATCAGCCGCAGCGCGACCGACTGGACGCGGCCCGCGCTCTTCGCGCCGGGCAGCTTGCGCCACAGCACCGGCGAAAGGGTGAAGCCGAACAGGTAGTCCAACGCGCGGCGGGCGAGGTAGGCGTCGATCAGGTCCTGGTCCAGCGCCCGCGGCGCCGCCATCGCCGTGGTCACCGCATCCTTGGTGATCGCGTTGAAGGTGACGCGCTGCACGTCCTTGGGCAGCGCCTTGCGCTTGGCGAGGAGTTCCTGGACGTGCCAGGAAATCGCCTCACCCTCGCGGTCGGGGTCGGTCGCCAGGATCAGGCGGTCAGCCTGCTTGGCGGCATCGGTGATCGCCTTCACCCGGCTGGTCTTGTCGCCGTAGAGTTCCCAGTCCATCGCGAAGTCCTCGTCGGGACGGACCGAGCCATCCTTGGGGGGCAGGTCGCGGATGTGGCCATAGGAAGCCAGCACGGTGAAGTCCTTGCCCAGGTACTTCTCGATGGTCTTGGCCTTGGCCGGGGATTCAACAATGACAAGCTGCATGATGGTGGGTTGCAATCCTTACGCGTATACGTGTGCGCGAGGGTGGGGAGCGATGCCGCCCATCGTCAAGAGGGCGAAAGGGGCGTGCGCCGCCACGCCAGCCAGAAGCCCAGCCCGAGGGCTACGTCGATAGCGGCGAAGACGGCCACCGGCGGCGGCACCGGATAACCCTGCGCAAAGAGCGCGAGCGCCGGAACGCCAAACACCAGCTTCTCGGCCACGGCGGGCAGCATCAGCGCGCGGTACTTCACCGGATCGCTGCCGATGATCCAGAACACCGCCTGAAACACCAGCGCCAGGCCAATGAAGCCCAGCAGCGTCTCCCCGCCCAGCGGCGGCAATGGCGTGAGGTACAGCGGCAGGAGCACGATCACGCCATAGATCGCGGCCCAGCGGAACATCCGGCGCGGAAACAGCAAGTCTGGCATGGTCCCTTCCCCCAATGGCTGGGCAATGCCATAGCCGCGCCCATGACCCTAAACCACCCCCTCCTGCAACCGGCGCTGGACCAGTTCGCCGCAGGCCGCACCGCCGAGGGGATCGCCGCCGTTACCCGGCTGGCCGAGGATGGCCTGGCCGAGGCAGTTCGGTTGCAGGGTGAAATCGTCTGGAACGGTCTTGGCGGAAGCTCCGATCCGATCGCCGCGCGGCACCTGTTCGAGCGCGCCGCCGCACTGGGCGATGCGCAGGCTTCGGCCTATGCCACCAACCTGCTGGCCAGCGGGATCGCCGGCCCGCGCGACTGGGCCGGTGCCATGGCCCGACTGCGCGCCGAGGCGACGGCCAATCCGGTGCGCGCAGCGGTACTCGAGCTGATTACAGCCATGGCGCTGGACAATGCCGGGAACCCGGCCGCGCTGCCGGAACCGGAGACGATCAGCGAGACACCGCGCATCCGCATCTATCGCCAGTTCTTCAGCGCTGCCGAGTGCGATCACGTTTTGCACGTTGCTGAAGGCCGCTACCGGCCGTCGATGGTGTATAATGCCGCTCGCCAACTGGTGCGCGATCCGATCCGGACCTCGGACGGGGCGACACTGAACTGGCTGGCCGAGGACCCGGCGATCCATGCCCTGCTCCGCCGCATCGCCAAGATCACTGGCACCGAGCCTGGCCAGGGTGAAGCCGCGCAGGTACTGCGCTACCAGCCCGGGCAGCAATACCGCCCGCATTATGACTATCTGCGCGGCAGCGCCAACCAGCGGATCGTGACCGCGCTGGTCTGGCTGAACGAGGATTACGCAGGCGGCGAAACCGCCTTCATCCGCACGGACATCAGGCTGCGCGGGCGCAAGGGCGATGCCGTGGTCTTCTGGAACGCGCTGGCCGATGGCAGCATCGATCCGTTGACCGAACACGCCGGGCTGCCGGTGCGGCAAGGCACCAAGCTGCTGTTCAATCGGTGGATCAGGGCGGCCCGCTGGCAGCCCTGATCACGCGCGGTCTATTGCTGGCCGAAATCGGGCGGGATCACGCAGCGGCCCTGGTCGTACTGGCCGACGCTGCGAATGATCTCGTCCTTGTCCGGCTCGATCCGGCGGCCGGAGAGCTGGCTGTCGATCACACGCCGCAGCAGGGCGTCGAGCCGGGTGACAAGGTAGCAATCGATTGCCGGCGGGGCGTGGGGATTGCCGATCCCGCTGTCGTCGGTCAGGAAGGTATAGCGCGACTGGGTGGCCGCGGCCATGGCCCGCATCGCGTACTCGGCCTTGTCCGCCACGCCCGATGCGGCAACCGGCACGATATGCACCCGCGAATGACGCAGGTGTTCGGCCGCGCGCCAGGCCAGGCCGAACTTGTCGTCGTGCGGCGGGGCATCGGCCACCAGCAGCATGGTCTTGACCGCATCGGGCCGCCAGTCGAGCCCGGCCGCGCGAATCAGGGCCTGATCCATCGCTTCGGGATAGTCTCCTCCACCGCTGGCGAAGCGCTGGCGCAATTCGGCCTGCGCCGCATCGATATCGCGGCTGAGCGGCACCGTGGCGGTGACATAGTCATCACCCACGTCGCGGTAGAAGACGAAGCCGACCCGCAGGTCCAGCCCCGGATGCCGCGTGCGGATCGCGGCGACAATCGCGCCAAGCTCGGATTGGAGATAGCGGATCTCGTCGCCCATCGAGCCTGTGGTGTCGATGGTCAGCACCAGGTCGAGCTTCTGAGCCGTGCGGGCGGACTGGCCCACGGTGAAGTCAACCCGCTGGCCGCCCCGGCCGCGGGCGATGGTCACGCGCCGCGCTTCCTCGCGGTTGATCCGGATCTGCACGTCGCGGCCCAGTCGATCGAGATCGGGGAAGAACACCGCCGTGCCATCGGCAGCCGTGCGCAGCATCAGCTGGCCGCCATCGGCGCAGGTCACCACCACCGGCGCGAAGGGCACCGGGCGACCGGCGCTGTCCTTGACGGTAACGGTCAGCACCCGGTCGGTATCGAGCTGCGGCAGGTCCGGCACCGCCTGCCCCAGGTTCGAGCGGCGGACATAGTCGGCGTAGAGTTCAGGATTGAGCAGGTCGTCATGCTCACCCGCCGTCAGCAGACCCGATTGCGGGCGCGGCTGGGGACGCGGCGGATAGGGCGGCATCATCCGGGGCGCGCCATCGCTGGTGCGCCGCGCTTCGGCTGTGCCGGGCACAACCGCAGAGGCAGAAGCCGTGACCGGCACCGGGCTGTCAAGCGGCGCGGATGGATCGACAGTGACAACCCCGGCCTTGGGGACAGGCGCCATCCCCGGATATGGCGCGGGCGGCGGGGGTGGCGGCGGTGGGGGCGGCGGTGCCGGTACGCCCGTGGGTGCAGCCGCCACGCGGACCGGGCGCCCCTTCCCCATCGGTTCGGGCCGAGGGCGCTGCTGGCCCTGGAACGCCTCGACCCCCAGCATCGGCAACGGATCGGGGCTGCGGCACAGCCCCTGCGGTCCCGCGCGCGCTGCAGCTTGAGGCGCGGCAACGGCAACCGGCCCATGCGCCAGCATGGCTACGATCGCGAGTGTCGAAAGGCCCTTGTGCATTCGGCGTTCCATGCGGCTCCTCCATCCCGGCCCATCCTGCGGCCACGATGAAGCGTGCGCTGCGAACGCTGAACGGTGGATGAGCAAAACCGACCGCTGCTGTTCAGGCGCGGCTGACCCGCCCTCCGGCATGGCGCACCAGCGCTCCGGCCAGTTCCAGTTCCAGCAGGGCCAGCTGGACCGCCCCGGCACTGGCCCCGCTTTGCCGGACCAGTTCATCGACCGCGATCGGTGCCGTGGTCAGCAGACCGGCGATATTGGCTGGGTCCTGATCAAGGTCCTCCACCCCGCCCCAGCCGGCCGCCACTTCGCGCAGGTGGTGGCGCGGCTGCCCATCGAACCCGGTCAGCGCCTCGATCACGTCGGCGGCGGATTGAACGAGCGTCGCCCCGTCGCGGATCAGCTGGTTGCAGCCCTGCGAGCGACTGTCGAGCGGGGAACCGGGCACGGCCAGCACCTCGCGCCCGGCCTCCGCCGCCAGCCGCGCCGTAATCAGCGAGCCCGATTTCGGCGCGGCTTCCACGACCAGCGTCGCCATGGCCAACCCGGCGATGATCCGGTTGCGCGAGGGGAAATGGCGCGCCAACGGCTCGGTCCCCGGCGGCTGTTCGGCCAGCAACAGGCCCTGCGCGGCGATGGCCTCCTGCAGCTCGGCATGTTCGGGCGGATAGGAAACGTCGATCCCGCTGGCGATGACCCCGATCGTCCCGCCGGAGAGGCTGGCCTGGTGCGCCGCGCCGTCGATCCCGCGCGCCAGGCCCGAAACGACAACATAACCGGCCTCGGCCAGATCGCCCGCGAACATCCGCGCCAGCTTGACCGCCGCCGCCGAGGCATTGCGCGCGCCGACAATCGCCACGCAGGGCCGCGCGGCCAGCGCCAGATCGCCGCGCATGGTCAGGATCGGCGGGGCGCTGTCCAGTTCGGCCAAGAGGGCGGGATAGTCCGCCCCGTCATGAAACAGATATCGCGCCCCGGCGGCCCGCACCGCCTGAACTTCGTGGGCCACGCGGGCCTCGTCCGCAACGCGATACCCGCCGCCGCCCCGCCCGGCGAGATCGGGCAGCGCCGCCAGGGCCTCTGCCGCCGTGCCGAACCGGCGCAGCAACTGGCGATAGGATACCGGCCCGACATTAGGGGATCGCAGCAGGCGGATGCGCGCAAAGGCCTCCTCCTGCGAGAGCGTGGTCATGCCTTGCTGCCAACCTTCGGCTCGGTCCCAGCCAGCAGGCGCTGGATATTGGCACGGTGCAGCACCAGCACCAGGACGGCAATCGCCGCGAGTACCGGCACGTAGTCGCCATGGCCCAGCCACCAGGCGGCAATCGGCGCAACCACCGCGGCGATCATCCCGGCCAGCGAGGAAATCCGGGTGATCGCCAGCAGCCCCAGCCAGGTGACGGCATAGGCAAGACCAATCGGCCAGGCGAGTGCGAGCGAGACGCCCATCATCGAGGCCACGCCCTTGCCGCCCTTGAACTTCAGCCAGACCGGGAAGCAGTGCCCCAGGATCGCGCCGAGCGCGGCCAGCGCCTCATGCCCCGGCCAGTAGTGCCGGGCGATCAGCACGGCGGCCAGCGCCTTGGCCAGATCGAGCAGCAGGGTGGCGGCGGCAATGCCCTTCTTGCCGGTGCGCAGCACGTTGGTCGCCCCGATATTGCCCGACCCGATCGAGCGCAGGTCCCCCGCGCCCGACAGGCTGGTCAGGATCAGGCCAAACGGGATCGAACCCAGCGCATAGCCCAGCGCAAGCGAATAGAGGCTGTCCATCGGCATTGGTCCCTTCCCTTTTCCATCCCCTCGTAGCTACAAGGGGCCCGCACCGGCAAGTCCGGCCCGGGGGAATATGTCCGAAATCGATCCTGCTGCACCCTTGCTCCTGTTCGATTCGGGCGTTGGCGGGCTGTCCGTGCTGGCCGAGGTGCGCCGCCTGCTGCCGGCCGCGCCTGTGCTCTATGCAGCGGACAACGGCGGCCTGCCCTATGGCCCCAAGACCGAGGCGGAAGTCGCGGCGCGGGTCTGCGGCCTGCTGGGCCGGATGGCCGAACGCTATCGCCCCCGGCTGATCTGCATTGCCTGCAACACGGCCTCGACCATCGCGCTGGGCATGGTGCGCGATGTGCTTGAAATCCCGATTGTCGGGACCGTCCCCGCGATCAAGCCCGCCGCCGAACAGACCCGCAGCGGCACGATTGGTCTGCTGGGCACGGCGGCAACGATCCGCCAGCCCTATGTCGATCGGCTGGAGGCCGAATTTGCCCAGGGCAAGCGCCTGCTGCGCGCCGCCGCGCCCGAACTCGTCGCCGCGGCCGAGGCGAAGCTGCGCGGGCAGGCGGTCGATCCCGCGGTCTATGCCCGCGCCGCCGCATCGCTGCGCAATCAGCCCGGCGGCGAGGCAATCGACACGGTGGTGCTGGCCTGCACCCACTTCCCCCTGCTCGAGCCTGAACTGGCCGAGGCATTTGGGCCGGGCGTTGCGTTCATTCATGGCGCGGGCGGGATCGCGCGGCGGATCGCGCGGCTGGTTGATGGCCAACCGCTGCACCGCGAACGACCCGATGCCGCGCTGTTCACCCGCGCCGATGCCGGACTTGCGGACCTGGCCGGAGCGCTGGCAAACCATGGCCTGCACAGGATCGAGGAGCTTTGATGCGTCGCAAGCTGAACCTGACGCTGCTGGTGCTGATCGTGCTGATCGGTGCACCCTATTACTGGCTGATGCTGGATAACCGGCCGGCGGGAACCCAGCCCAAGCCGGTGTCCATCGCGCAGCTGCGGGGCCTTGCCCAGACCATGCCCGGCCCCGCCCCGCGCGCGGTCGAGGTGGAACTGGTTGCCTATCGCGAGCTGCCGGGCAACCTGTTTGCTGCCGGATCGGGGCTGAAGGACGCGCTGATCGGAATCATGGCCTGGAAGCTGCTGGTGCCCGGCGGTCCGGCGGTGATGATCGACAGCGGAATTACCGCCCGCGATGCGCGCGAGATCGAGGTCGACCGGTTCTATTCCGATCGCGAGGCCCGGGTGCTCGCCGCCGTGCGCGAGGCCGGGATCGTGCTCACCACGCACGAGCACGTCGATCACCAGGGCGCCGTCGTTCAGGCCGGTGGCGATGTCCTGGCGAAGCGCGCCTGGTTCAATCCGGGCCAGTTGCCGCCCAGTCGCTATGCCACTGAGCTGCGCTGGGGCAGCCAGCCGGTGCCCGCCCCGCGCATCCGGCCCGGTCCGCCCCAGGCGGTCGCGCCCGGCATCGTGGTGATCCCGGCCCCCAGCCACACACCGGGTTCGCAGATGATCTATGTGCGGCTGGGCGATGGGCGCGAATTTCTCTTCACCGGCGATATCGCCACCTTGCAGACCAGCTGGCAGGATCTGCGCGCGCGCGGCCGCCTGGTGGGCGACATGTTCGCACCGGAGAACCGGGCCGAGGTCTTTGCCTGGCTGCGTACGATCAAGCTGCTGAAGGCGCAGGCGCCGGGCCTGAAGGTGATCCCGGGGCATGACTGGCGCGCAATCACCAGCGATCCGGATATCGCTTCGTCGATCCGTATCGGCTTTGGGCAACAACGCACTGGCTAAGCCTGGTTGCTTTCGCTAGAGCGCGGCGCGAGTCAGGAGGCGCACCCCGGCGTGAACTACGACCAGATATTCGACCAGGCGATCAAGCGGCTCCATTCCGAGGGGCGCTATCGGGTGTTCATCGACATCCTGCGCAACAAGGGTGCCTATCCCAACGCGCGCTGCTTTGCCGGGCATAATGGCCCCAAGCCGATCACGGTCTGGTGCTCCAACGATTACCTCGCCATGGGCCAGCACCCCAAGGTGATCGCCGCCATGGAAGAGGCGCTGCATGATGTCGGCGCCGGTTCGGGTGGCACCCGCAACATCGGCGGGAACACCCATTACCACATCGAACTGGAGCGCGAACTGGCCGACCTGCACGGCAAGGAATCGGCCCTGCTGTTCACTTCGGGCTATGTCTCGAACGATGCGACGCTTTCCACCCTGGCCAAGGTCCTGCCGGGCTGCGTGATCTTCTCGGACGAGTTGAACCACGCCAGCATGATCGCCGGGATTCGCAATTCCGGCGCGCCGAAGAAGGTGTTCCGCCACAACGACGTGGCCCATCTCGAGGAACTGCTGGCCGAAACCGACCCCGCCCTGCCCAAGCTGATCGCCTTCGAATCGGTCTATTCGATGGATGGCGATGTCGCCCCGATCCACGCGATCTGCGACCTGGCGGACAAGTACAACGCGATCACCTATATCGATGAAGTACACGCGGTTGGCATGTACGGCACGCGCGGTGGCGGCATTTCCGAGCGCGACGAAGCCGCGCAGCGCATCACCATCATCGAAGGCACCCTGGGCAAGGCCTTTGGGGTGATGGGCGGCTATATCGCGGCCGATGCCAAGATCATCGACGTGATCCGGTCCTATGCCCCCGGCTTCATCTTCACCACCTCGCTCTCGCCCGTGCTGGTTGCCGGGGTGCTGGCAGCGGTCCGGCATCTCAAGGAAAGCTCGGTCGAGCGCGAGGGTCAGCAGGCCGCGGCCGCTTTCCTGAAGCAGTCCTTTGCCGAAGCCGGCCTGCCGGTGATGCCCAGCACCACGCATATCGTGCCGCTGATGGTCGGCGATCCCGTCCGCGCCAAGCAGATCAGCGATATCCTCCTGGCCGAATATGGCGTCTACGTGCAGCCGATCAACTTCCCGACCGTGCCGCGCGGAACCGAACGCCTGCGCTTCACCCCCGGCCCCGCGCACAGCGAACCGATGATGCGCGAACTGACCGCCGCGCTGGTGGAAATCTGGGAACGACTCGAGCTTAAACTCGCCGCCTGATCGCTACCCTCGCGACCGTTTCCGCTGCTGCTTGCGGGCGGTGGCGGCAAGCCGTTCGCCAGCAGCCCCCTCGGATAAGCGTATCAGCTAACACGATGCCTGTGCCCATCGGCGCAGCCATGCCCCGCTGCCATCCCTGCGGGTGGCCAGCGCGGCTTACGCGGGTCGATAGGACCCCGATTTTAAGTAATTCCCGCCCCTCCTGTACCATTTTGGCAATGACCGCCGAAATGGTGATCTGTAGATTTACTTAAGCATATTTGTCAGCTAACTCTTTCCCCAATGCGGTTCCGCGCGGATGGTTGTCAGCGGTGGCAGGGAAGGGGAAATAATGAAGAAGATAGCTCACCTGGTCAGCGCAGGGCTGATCGCCCAGGCCATGCTGGCCACCTCGGCCATGGCCGCACCCGTCACCATTGGCACTGTGCCGACCGATGCCGACCTGCAGGCCGTCTGCCAGTCGTTCCTCAAGCCGAACGGCAATTCAGGCTTTGTGACCGTGCCGGTCAACGTGCGGACCGTGCTGGTCAGCCACACCGAAACCCGGACCGAAATCGGCCGGGAAGGCGTCGGCACCCCGGTGCTGGGCGGCCTGACCTTTGAAAACGAACATGTGAACGGCAAGTCGCCCAACATCTTCGCGGACAGCTATTACACGACCAATACCTATCCGCAGACCCAGGTAACCTACCAGGTCGACGTGGTGGACGTGTTCAAGAAGACCTATGACTGCAAGGTCTACAAGGTGCTGAAGAACGGCAGCCAGGTCGTTCCGCCCGACCAGCAGCGCTATGGCCTTGAAACCGGCACCTGGAATGTCGAGGACCACTACACCGAAACCGCCCTGCTTGAGGACGATTTCGTCGAAGACGTCCGCGTCCTCGCCCAGGAAGGCGGCGTGGTCTGCACTTCGCCCGGTCGCAATGGTGGCAGCTGGACCCAGCAGAACGGCTATACTGGCGATTGCTCGCTCGAAGCCTATGTCGCGGCTGGCGGAGATCCGGACAACGTCTCCCTGCCGGATTCGGGCACTGGCGGCGGCTCCGGTGGCGGCGCTGGCGGTGGCTCCGGTGGTGGCTCGGGCGGCGGCTCGGGCGGTGGCGGTGGCCGTCCGCCCCGGACCTGATCCTCAGCCGATCAGCAATCTTTGGAACCCCGCCCGGGCTTCGGCCTTGGCGGGGTTTCTCTTGCCCGGGGTTCAGAACGCCTTGCGCAGGCTCAGCGTGATTGTCCGCCCAAGAGGGTCGAGCAGGTAACGCTGATAACGCAGGGGCACGCCTCCTGCGCCATCCCGCACGATCTGTTGGCTATTGGCAAGGTTCTTGACGTCCAGCGCGATGCGGGTCCGCCTGGCCCAGTCGCTATCCGGCAACAGCTGCTCCAGATCGGCGAAGGCGCGCAGGTCGAGCTGCGAATACCGGGCGAAGTGCAAATCGGCAGGCCCGGCCACCGTGCCGCCCCGGATCGTGCTGCCGCTGCGCCAATGGCCGGAAAGCCGCAGGCCGAGGCCGCGTCCGGACAGGCCCCAGTCAAATGTCACCTGATGGCGCGGGATCCCTGGTCCATAACCGGAAGCCCCCCCGTCCAGCATATCGATTTCCGTCAGGCCGACCCGCGCCAGGCGGCGATTGCTGAGCGCCCAGGTGTGCTGGATCGAGCCGGTGAAGCGCCACAAACCCTTCGCCGCGCGCAATTCGCCGCCGCCCTCGCCATCGTCACCGGGATCGCCGCTCAACGGTCGCCCGGTGCCGCGCCCCAGGATCTCGCGCAGGGTGATCCCCCAGCGCAGCTGCTCCGACGATTCGCGCGCAAAACTGACCGCGCGGGCATCGACCAGCACCAGCAAGCCGCTCGCATCGCGCTGGTAGCGGTCGGGAAAGGCCGCCTGCACCGCCGCGCTGACCGGCGGCAGCGCAGCAAGGGCATTTCGCCCACGACTGTTGAGGTACTCCACATCCAGCGTCAGGCCACGACGAGCCATCGGCTGCAGGATCGCCCCAAGCCGCAGGACCCGGCGGGATTCAACCGGCAGAGCCGGGTTGCCGCCGGTCAGCATGGTGACGGCCACGGTCTGGTTGCGCAGGTAATCGAACACCCGCACACCGCTCGTCGCGATGATCGGATCGGCCAGATAGCCAATCGACGGCGGCGTTTCCTCGTGCGCCAGCATGGCTGACAAGGTCGTGCGGGGCAGCGGGCGCCAGGTCAGGCCGCCGGCGTAATTGGTCATCGTGCCGACCAGCACCGCATCGCGCAGCGATCCGCTGAAGTTGACCGACAGATCGCCCGCACCCGATTGGCCCGCCTTGATGATGGGCGCCACCAGCCCCAGCTGGGCATTGAACTCGTCACGGCGATAACTGGTCGATCGCGGCAGGCCGAGCAGGGTCGAATCGCTCGAGGCCCGATCCAGGACCCCGCCCAGCCGCAGGGTCAGTTCGGCTGGCCCCGCCGGCAAGGTGAATGGCTTCCCGGCCAGCAGCAACGACAGGCTCGCCCGGTCGCTGCGGTTGTTCGACTGATCGCGGCGCAGCGCGCCCAGCCCGCTCAACACGGTCGGCGTGAACGGGTTGACGAGGCCCGCGGTGATCGCCGCCTGCAGCGCGGCAGTATCGTATTGCCGGTCCGTCTGCGTTTCGCTGCGGCGCAGGATGTATTGCCCCTGCACCGAGTAACGCAGCGCCCCCAGCATGCCGTTGAGCGTGGCCGATGCCGTCAGGCTGCGGCTATCGCGCGCCTGCTCCAGCTTGCGATCGACCAGATAGGCCAGCCTGACCGGCTGGGAAAATGGCGTGAACGGGGTGGCCGCCGGCACATTGAGCAGCACCTCGGGCGCACCGACCAGGCCATCGGCTTCACGCAGATCGCCGCGCAGGTTGATCAGCAGACTGGTCGCCTGCCCCAGCTTGCGCGCGAGTGAAAGGTTGGCGGAATAGGTCCGTGTTTCGGGCAGCAGGGTGCGATAGGCGCCGGTATCGGTGACATTCGGCCTATCCGCGCCGGGCAACAGGGTGGCGAAGCTGGGCGTGCCGCTGCTGCCCGGCAAGCCGATAACCGCAACCGGCCGACCGGCATAGGCGGTGAACGCCGGATCGATCGGCCCCGAAAGCGCCGAGGCAATGACATTGCCGCCCAGCGCATAAGGCACCCCGGCATCGGCGGCGGTATCGATCCCGCGATCGCTTTCGAGCAGCCGCCCCGCGCCTTCGGCCCGCAGGTTCAGGTTGGTACGATTGCCGTTGGCGAAGCGCGTGAAGCCGGCCTCGGCCGCACCGGAAAAACCCCCGCCGGCGGTGGCAAAGCCCGCTTCACCCTTGGCGGTTATCTGGCGGAAATCCCGCTTCAGCACGACATTGACGACGCGCCGGTCGGGCCGCAGCCCCTGTTGCACGGCTACCGCGCGCGGCAGCAGCTGGATGCGCCGAACCGCCTCGGTCGGCAGGTCGGCGATGTCGCTGATACCATTCGAGGGCTTGCCGTCGATCAGCACCAGCGGGCCGTCCTCACCCGAATCCAGCACCCGGCCAATCGCCTCCAGCAGGTCGCCAATCGAACCCTGGCCATATCCCGCGATGTCGGCTTCGCCGAGCTCATCGTCCGCCGCGACGCCCTCCAGCGTGCCGTCGTCGCGCCTGCCAAAGACCACGATGTCGCGGATCGAGCCGGTTTCGCGGGTTTGAACCGCTTCGGGCCCGCCCTGGTCAGCGGTCACGCCAGCTTCGGCAGCAAGCGCGGGCCGACCGCCCGCCAGTCCGACGGCTACGCCCAGCAGCCCACGCCAAACAGATGCACCCGCCCCCATCGGCAGGGACGTTAACCGTGAACTAACAATGCGTCACGCGGATTCGAGATCAGCGCAGGCTGACCACGTTGTCGCTCTGGCGCGGGTCGCTACGGTCGCCACGATAGAGGCTGGCCATCGGTTCGTCGCCCGCTTCGATCGCGGTGGCGCTGCCGAAGCCGTTGAACGCGGTCTTCATCGCCGCGCCATAAGCGCCCAGCATGCCGACCTCGATGTAATCACCCGCCTTGATTCCCGCCGGGAGCATGAAGGGGCCTTCCATGAAGTCCGCATCGTCGCAGGTCGGGCCATAGAACGAGAAGCCTTCCTCGCCCTCGCCGCGATCTTCGCTGAGGCAGCGGACCGGAAAGCGCCAGCCGACATGGGCCGCGTCGTAAAGCGCACCATAGGCCCCGTCGTTGATGTACAGCTCGTCGCCGCGGCGCTTTTCGACGCGCACGATCATCGAATTGTACTCGGCGCACAGGGCCCGGCCCGGTTCGCACCACAGTTCCGACGAATAGGACACGGGCAGCGATTCGAACGCGCGGTGGATCACGCCGAAATAGTCTTCCAGCGGCGGCGGTTCCATGCCCGGATAGACCGAGGGGAAGCCCCCGCCGACATCGACGATATCGACCGTGACCGAGGCGTCGACAATCGCCGCACGGACCCGCTCCATCGCCTGGACATAGGCGAAGGGCGTCATCGCCTGGCTGCCGACGTGGAAGCAGATGCCCAGCGCATCGGCAACCTGACGGGTCGCCTGGAGCAGCGGAGCGGCATCGGCCAGGTCCACGCCGAACTTGGCGGCCAGGCTCAGCTCCGAATAGTCGGACGAGACGCGCAGCCGCACGCAGAGCGACAGGTCGGTGGCCGGATTGCCCGCTTCATCGGCGGTGGCAGCCACGATCTTTTCCAGTTCTTCCTGGGTATCCAGGCTGAACACGCGCACGCCGTGGACCTTGTAGGCTTCGGCAATCGCGCTGCGGGTCTTCACCGGGTGCATGAAGCACAGCACGGCTTTGGGCAGCGCGCTGCGCACCTGCCGGACCTCGGCGATCGAGGCGACATCGTAATGGGTCACGCCGGCTTCCCACAGGACCTTCAGCAGGTCCGGCGAGGGATTGGCCTTTACCGCATAGAGCGACTGGCCCGGGAACTTCTCGGTAAAGAAGCGGGCAGCGCGCGCGGCGGCGTGCGGACGGTTGAGAATGACCGGTTCGTCGGGCGCGAGCGCGCGAACTACGGACAGAGCGTCAGGATAGTGCTGCAACTCAAGGGACCCCCAATAGGCCTTGCGGCCAGGTAACACGAAAGACGAGGCTGCCTTGCGGTTATTGGAAGTCCCCTTGGGGCAGCGGGGGCGGGCTATAAAGATTCGCGTCTTAACTGCAAGTGAAAATCACCCCCGCTGCCCCCGCGATCCACAACCGTTTCACCCCCGCATCAGGTGTTCGGCAATGGCGCGAAAGGCGGGCAGCGAAGTGGGGTCGAAAGCGCTGTTCGCGGCGACCGGATGCGAGCCGAAGCGGGCGATCACCAGCTCGGCCACGGGGTCGACATAGATCGCCTGGCCATGGATCCCGCGGGCTGAAAATGCACCATGATTTCCGGGCATTATCCACCACTGCCGCTTGTAGGATCCGCCCGGCAGCCACTGGTATCCCGCCGGTGCGAACTCGGCCGCAGAGCCGCCGGCCTTGACCGTGGCGACCACGTCGCGGGCGATCGCCTGGCCCCCGTTGCCATGGCCATCGCAGCGCATCGCCTCGCCAAACCGGGCCATGTCGCGCAGCACGGGATTAAGGCCACCTCCGGCAAAGGGCATGCCGGTCGAATCGATCAGGAAATCGGCATCCTGTTCCATGCCCAGCGGCTGCCAGATTCGTTCCGCCAGCACCCGGTCGATTCGCTTGCCCTCGGTCCGGGCGACGATCCAGCCAAGCACCTCGGTATTGCAGGTGCGATATGTGAACCGTTCCCCATGTTCGCCGCTTTTCCGGATCGTCGGCAGGAAGGCATAGACATCGGTCGGCCCGGCATAGCCAGGCGCGCGGGGTGTCAGGCCCAGGGCATTGCTCATCGCGCCGATGCCGGAGCTTGGATCAGTGTATTCCTCGCTGAAATCGAGCGCGGTGGTCATGTCCATCACCTGAGCCAGGGTCGCATCGCCAAAGCCGCTGCGGGCCAGCTCGGGAATCAGGTCGCCAACCGGAGCACCCGGATCGAGCCGCCCTTCCTGCACCAGCATTTCCGCCAGCGTGCCGACGAAGCTCTTGGTCACCGAGAAAGCGATGTGCGGCGTGTCGCGCCGGGTCACGCCCAGGTAGCGCTCGTAAACGATCGTGCCGCGATGCAGCACCAGCACCGCATCGGTGAAGTTGACGGCCAGCGCCTGTTCCCAGGTCAGCTCGCGGCCATCGTCCATCGCGTTGAATCGCACCGCGTCCAGATCGTCGCGCAGTGCCACCGGCAGGTCCCAGACCGGCCCCGCCCCACGCGATACCCGCGCCGTCGGCAGGAATTCACGCATGTGCGAATAGGCATGGCGATGGGTCGGAAACCGCATGTGATCCGCCCGGGCCCAGGCCAGCCGCTTTTCGGGCCGCGGCGGCAGGCCCTCCATCCAGCCCATGACGGTGGGATCAGACGTGTGGGCATCGAGGATCTTGTCGGGCATGTCAGTTCAACTTTCCCTTGATGAAATTCCAGGCATTGGCCTGATTGATCAGGAACGCCCTCAAGCCAGAACGCAGAACCCGCATCGGAACACCATCCTCAACCGGGATTTGCCAGCTGAAAGAGGCGCTGTAGCTGCCGTTCATGCTGAACCATGCCGTAGTCACCGCATCGTGCTGCGAGTTCGCGGCAAGGATATGTTCAGCGCGCAGCCGATTATCCGTTCGGATGGTCATGAATTGAACCCGCTTGCAGCGCGGCACGCCAGTATGGTCGCAATCCTTGCCGAAGATCACATAGCGGGTTCCATCGGGTGCAGTGCCCGTTGCCTGAAGATTCCTGGTACCGCCGTCGTTCTCAAAGGTCTCCAAGTAGCTGGCAGTGTGCCCTTCGCTCTCGATCATTTCCTTCATGTCGGCATGGGTGATGCCGGTGATCAGCCGGTTTCCGGCCGGACCGGCAAGGGGCTGGGCTGCCTTGCCAGGCTGAGCCGGTGCGGCAACCGGCGCGGCTGAACTGCCGCCAACACATTGGGGCAGCCCGGCCGGGCGGACCCGCTTGAAGGTCTCCGGACCGGAGGGCTGCACGGTCTGCAAGAGTCCCTTTGCATCAAGCTCCATGGTCGCCTTGACCCCGCCGGGAAAAGTGTATGTCCAATGCTTCGGGCCGGTCTGGCGATATAGGAATTCTCCGACACCTTGCCCCGGTTCGGGCGTGCCATCGGCCCAGACCACGTAGCCGCCCGCTCGCGCCTTGATGTTGACTCGCCATCCATTGCGTTCACCGACCCAGAACCCGTCAAGGTCCCAACGACAACTGGCAGTCTGCGCCATCGTAGGCTGCACTGAAACGAGACCAAACACCAAGAGCAGCGCTGCCAGCGTCAGTCCAAAACAAAACAGCCTCATGTCCTGGCTCCCCAGCAGGCGGCGCTGCCCTCACCCGGAGCAAGTTTGCTATGGCGTCACCCGCTTGGCAAGCCTCAGGAAAGCCGGTCGCGGAAGTCCTCGTAACCGAACCGCTTGATGCATTCGAGGCTGTCGGTTTCGCTGTCCCACAGCCAGATCGACGGCAGCGGCACCCCGTTGAAGGTAGTGGTCTTGACCATCGAATAATGCGCCTGGTCAAGGAAGGCGAAGCGCTGGCCGACGGCCGGCCCGCTGGGGAAGCGATAGTCGCCGATCACGTCGCCCGCCAGGCACGACGGGCCACCAAGACGCACGGCGCCACCCGCGCCCTCGTCGATCTCGGTATCGACCTGCGGCAGTTCGCCCAGCATCGCCGGGCGATAGGGTGCCTCGATCACGTCCGGCATGTGACAGGTCGCGGAAATGTCGACGATGGCCACCGGCATCCCGTTCTCGCCCAGGTCCAGCACGGTGCCGACGAGGATTCCGGCATCGAGCGCGACAGCCTCGCCGGGTTCGAGATAGACCTCGGCCCCGGTGTCGTCCTTCAGGTCCTGAAGAAACTGCACCAGTTCGTCGCGCTGGTAATCGGCCCGGGTGATGTGGTGCCCGCCGCCCAGGTTGATCCACTTGATCTCGCCAAAGTAGGGCTCGAGATAATCGAAGGCCACGTCCCAGGTGCGCTTGAGCGGCTCCAGATCCTGCTCGCACAAGGTGTGCATGTGGATCCCGTCGACCAGCGCCATGTGCTCCGCGGTCAGCTGGTCGATCGGAAAGCCCAGCCGCGAATGCGGCGCGCAGGGATCATAACGCGGCACTTCACCTTCTGGGTGCAAGGGATTGATCCGCAGACCAATATCAAAGTTCTCACCTCTTGCCCGGGCTGCCTCGATGATCGCGGAGCAACGGATGATCTGCTGCGGGGAATTGAAGATCACATGGTCGGACAGGCGCAGGATCTCGTCGAGGTCCTCCGGCTTGTAGGCCGCGCAATAGGTCGCGATCTCGCCATCGTAGAACTCGCTGGCCAGCCGCGCTTCCCACAGGCCCGAAGTGCAGACCCCATCGAGGTATTCGCCCACGATCGGCGCGACCGACCACATCGAAAAGGCCTTGAGCGCGGCCAGCACCTTGACCCCGGCGCGGTCGCGGATGTCGGCCAGGATCGACAGATTGCGCCGCAGCCGCGCCGCATCGACCACGAAGGCCGGGCTATCGACACGCGACAGGTCGAAGTGGGCAAATGCGCCCGGATCGCCGGCTCTGGTTTCCATGGGTCAGGCTCCTGCAATCCATTCGCCGATCAGTGCGGCAAAGCGTTCGGGCGCCGTTTCCGGCAGCATGTGGTCGGCACCGGCCAGGATCAGCGGCTCGCCCTGCCCGCTCGCCCGCGCCAGCCCGCGTGAGGGCACCTCGAACACCGGGCGGGTGTCGCTGCCCATCGCCACGGTCAGCGGCACTTGCAGCCCGGCAATCTCGCTGGCGCTGACCAGCGTGGGCGGTTGCCCCCCACCCATCAGCAAGGGCATCATCGCGGCGCTTTGCAGGTACAGCTCGCGGCGCTCGGGCGAAAGGCCGGCAAAGCAGCCCGGCCCGCCCGAGGCATCGAACAGCAGCGCGACGGCCGCCGCGTTATCGCCGCTGGCCACCGCCCCCGCAATCGGGCCAAAGGCCGCGCCCGCATCGGCACCAAACCGCTGCAGTTCGCCGTCATCCTCGACCCAGCTCGGCAGGCCGGGTTCATAGACCAGCAGCGCCGCGAACAGGTCCGGTCGCCGCAGCGCCGCCAGCAGCGCCGGCAGGACCGAAAACGACCAGGCGACCAGCCGCACCGGCTGGCCCTGCGCGGCAGCCGCGGCGATGATCTCGCCAGCGTGAAGCTCGGACCCGAACCCGGCCCCGTCATCCGGCCAGGGCGCATCACCGAAATAGGTCAGGGTCGGTGCGATCGCCGCCGTTCCAGCCGGCAGGCGATCGATCACCGGTTGCCACAGGCGCCCGTCGCCCGGCGCGCCATGCAGCAACAGCAGCGGCGCCATCATCAGAACTCCAGCGGCCCGGCCAGTTCCTTGACCTGCCAGGGCAGGCCCTGCGTGTTGAGCATGTCCATGAACGGATCGGGATCCAGCTGCTCCATGTTGAACACGCCCTCGCCGCGCCAGGCGCCGGTCAGCATCATCGCCGCGCCGATCATCGCGGGCACGCCGGTGGTATAGCTGATCGCCTGGTTGCCGGTTTCGTGGAACGCGTCCTCGTGGTCGCAGATGTTGTAGATGTAATAGGTCTTCTCACCCGACCCATCGAGCGCCATGCCGGTGGCGATATCGCCGATGTTGGTCTTGCCCTTGGTGGTCGGCCCCAGCGTTTCGGGCTTGGGCAGCACGGCGGCGAGGAACTGCAGCGGCACGATGTCCTTGCCCTGGTAATTGATCGGCTCGATCCCGGTCATGCCCACGTTCTGCAGCACGGTCAGGTGGTTGATATAGGCATCGCCGAAGGTCATCCAGAAGCGGCCGCGCTCCAGCTCGGGCAGGAACTTCGCCAGGCTTTCCAGTTCCTCGTGGTACATCAGGTACATGTTCTTGGGGCCGACGCCCTCGAACTCGAAGTTCTGGCGGATGGTCATCGCCGGGGTTTCGACCCACTGGCCGTTGGCCCAGTGCCGCGCGGGGGCGGTCACTTCGCGAATGTTGATTTCCGGGTTGAAGTTGGTGGCAAAGGCCTGGCCGTGATCGCCGCCGTTGCAATCGAGGATGTCGAGCGTGCGGATGGTCTTGAGCTTGTGCTTCTTGAGCCACATCGCGAAGACCGAGGTCACCCCCGGGTCGAAGCCCGAACCCAGCAGGGCCATCAGCCCCTTTTCCTTGAAGCGATCCTGGTAGGCCCACTGCCAGCTGTATTCGAACTTGGCCTCGTCCTTGGGCTCGTAGTTCGCGGTGTCGAGGTAATCGACCCCGGCGGCGAGGCACGCGTCCATTATCGGCAGGTCCTGGTAGGGCAGCGCCAGGTTGACGACCAGCTTCGGCCCGATCTGCTGGATCAGGCGGGTCAGCGCGGGCACTTCCTCGGCGTCGATCTCATAGGTGTGGACCGTCTCACCCGTCCGTTCCTTGACCGAGGCGGCGATCGCGTCGCACTTGGCCTTGGTCCGGCTGGCGAGGTGGATCTCGCTGAAAATCGACGCATTCATCGCCATCTTGTGGACGCAGACCGAGCTGACGCCGCCCGCACCGATCACCAGAACCTTGCTCACTTCCAACACTCCTTTGCCAGCGGCGAAGGCGCGCATATAGGCTGGTTTCATGACGACACAACCGATGCGCACTCCGACTGCCGATGGCGTGGCTCGCGCCGCCGCCAAGATCGCCGAACTGCTGCCGCAGACACCACTGCTGGAGGCTGAGGTCAACGGGGCAAAAGTGTGGTGCAAGGCCGAGAGCCTGCAGCCGATCGGCGCCTTCAAGATCCGCGGCGCCTGGCACCGGCTGAGCGACCTGTCGGCCGAGGAACGCGCGCGCGGCGTGGTGGGCGTCTCCAGCGGCAACCATGCGCAAGGGGTGGCCTGGGCGGCGCGGCGGCTGGGGATAGACGCGACCATCGTCATGCCGGTCGACGCCCCGCAGGTTAAGCTCGATGCCACCCGGGCGATGGGCGCCAATGTCGTGCTCTATGACCGGCCCGGCGGCGAGGACCGCGATGCCGTGGCCCAGCGCCTGATCGACCAGACAGGCGCGACACTGGTCCACGCCTATGGCGATCCCTGGGTGATCGAGGGCCAGGGCTCCGCCGGGATCGAGATCGCCGCGCAGATGGCGGCGCGCGGGCTGGAGGGGCCCAGCCGGATCGTGGTGTGCTGCGGTGGCGGCGGGCTGGCGGCGGGGCTGGCGCTGGCTTGCCCCGAGGCGGAAATCGTGCCGGTCGAACCCGAAGGGTGGGACGATGTCGCCCGCAGCCTTGCCAGCGGCGAGATCCAGCGCGTCGCCCCCGATGCGCCCGCCACGGCCTGCGACGCACTGCAGACCCCCGCGACCTGGCCGATCAACTTCGCGATCCTGAAGGAGCGCTGCGCCTATGGTCTCAGCGTCACACCGGCGGAGGTCCGCGCGGCGCAGCGCTTTGCCTGTGCCCGGCTGCACCTGGTGCTGGAGCCCGGCGGCGCGGCGGCGCTGGCGGCGGCGCTGGCGGGCAAGGTGCCGCTGGACGGGCGGACCGCGATCATGCTGACCGGCGGCAATACCGATCCCGACAGCTTCGCCAGGGTCCTGTCCGGCAGCGATTAGTTGCGTTTGACAATCGGTTGCCGCCGTAACACCCTGCACCTCTCGGGTCACACGAGACAAAGGGGGAGACTATGCAGGCACAAGTCCTCGCGCCGGCCGCCGTGCTGGTGCTGTGGTCGCTGGTGATGCTGTTCTGGACGGCGGGCACCCGCCTCAGCGCCATGAAGCAGGCCGGCGGCGGGCTCGACAAGGCCAAGCCCGGCGGGCGCGGCCAGGATCTGGAGGGCGTGCTGCCCGACCAGGTCAACTGGAAAGCCCACAACTATGCCCACCTCATGGAACAGCCGACGCTGTTCTATGCCACGGTGGCGATCCTGGCGATCATGGGTCCGGCGGAACACGACGTGCTGTTCGCCTGGGCCTATGTCGTGATCCGGATCATCCATTCGGTCTGGCAGGCCACGGTGAACACCATCCCGGTACGTTTTAGCCTGTTCCTGCTTTCAACGGCGTGCCTCATCATGCTGGCATTGCACGCTGCCAAACTGACACTGCTGGCGGCCTGAAGGGGGAGAACAAGAAATGATCGGAATGGAAATCCTGAAGCCTGTCGCCGTGCTGGTCGGCTGGACCATGGTCATGTGGCTGTGGATGTACGCCACGCGCATCCCGGCCATGGGCAAGGCCAAGATCGATACCAAGAACCTGACCGGCGGGACCGGCAAGAACCTCGACGATGTACTGCCTGCCAACGTGCAGTGGATCGCCCACAACTATAACCACCTGCACGAAGCGCCGACGGTATTCTATGCCGTGGCGCTGGCCCTGGCGCTGATCGGCCAGGGCGATGGTCTCAACGCCCAGCTCGCCTGGGCCTATGCGGGCCTGCGGATCGTTCACTCGATTGTCCAGGCGACCTGGAACCGGGTGATGGTGCGCTTCCTGCTGTTCGCGCTGTCCAGCTTCGCGCTGATGGCGCTGACCGTGCACCTGATCCTGGCCGTCTTCCAAGGCGGCTGATCAAACGGCCGGCCCGGCTCGCAATTGCGGGCCGGGCCGGCCGGATTGATCCATTTGCCTGATCAGAACATCTTGCGGAATTCGATTTCCACCATGCGCCCGCGCGGATCGAGCAGGTCGGCCTGGTAGCTGACCGGCACCGCACCGGTCCGGTCGGTCACCTTCTGGCGCGAATCGAACAGGTTCTCGAACCGCAGTGACACTTGCGATCCCTTGAAGAAGGGCGCCTTCTTCACCAGGCCCTGCTGCTGGCCCAGCACGGCAAAGAAGCTGATGTTCATCCGCGTGACGCTGCCAAAGCGCAGGTCGCTCGCCCCCGGCAGGCCATTGCCGAAAATCCGTGAAGGACCGGTCCAGGTGCCATTGAAGAAGGTGCCGAACCCGCTCTTGAACATGCCACCGTTGAACTGGACCGAGTGACGCGGCGAACCGGCGGACGAGAGCGAATCCCCGCCCAGCAGGTCCAGCACCGGTCCGCCCGGCGCGATCAGCACGGTATTGTCGAACTGCGCGGTGTGGAACAGGCCCAGGCTCCAGCGTCCGGCCCCGCCGCCGCCCATCATGCCCATCATGCTGCCACCGCCGCCGCCGCGGCCACCACCGGCACCCGGCGGACGACCGCCGCCCGCGCCCGGCGAGCGCGGCGGGCCGCCCATCATGCCCATCATCCCGCCGCCAGCCGGAGCCTTGCCAAGCTGGCCGGACAGGTTGAGCCCCCAGCGCAGGCGTGAGCTGCGCTGTTCGGCAAAGGTCACCGAGCGATCGTCGATCGAGACGAGGCGGCCGGTGCCATCGCGCGTCACCCGGCCGGGGAACGCGGCTTCAATCGCCGGGGTCAGCAGCGGGAAGCTGGCCGTGACATCGTCGGACCGGTTGCGGAAGTATTCGACCAGCAGGCTGGAGTTCTGCAGGAACGGCAACTGCCAGGTCGCCCCGAACTTCAGGTCGCGCTGCTGTTCCTTGCGCAGCGCAGGGTTGCCACCGCTGATCACGGTGGCCAGCACCGTCTCGCCCCGGGTGAAATCAAACACCGGCACGTTGAAGGTCACGGTCTGCGGATTGCCCAGCTCGGAGACGCCGGGCGCCGATTCATTGACCAGGTAGCTGGCCGAAAGGCTCAGCTTTTCGAGGCTGAAGGGTGACCAGGTCAGCCCGGCGCTCCAGTCATTGACCGAACCGAAGTCCGACAGGTGATCGTAACCCAGGCTGAAATTGAGTGCCAGGTCGCCCAGCCCCGCGCCGAAGTTCTCGCGGCGGCTGGTGATCGGCACGCCGACGTTGCCACCGATGGTGAACCGGTCACGGCGCAGGTTGACCTTGCCGACCAGGCTGCGGGTGTCCGCGGTATCGAACGAAAGATAGGTAAAGCCGGTCCGGACCGTGGTGGTCACTTCGCCGCCGGGCAGGCGCGCCGGGCGGCCGATCAGCGTGACCAGACCTTCCAGCCGGTCGGAATTGGTAGTGGCGACATCCTGCCCGGCAGCGGGCACGGCGGGCAGCGGGCCGGTGATCGGCAGCGTCCCGGCCGCAGCGGCGCTGACCAATGCGGCGGTATTGGCGCGGCGGTCGATCACGGTGCGCACCTCGGTATGGGTGCCGTCCAGCGTGGCGTTCAGCTGCCAGTCGCCCAGCCGGGTATTGAGCGATGCGCCGCCCTCACCCGTGGTGGTGCGGCTGCGCCGCTCGAGCGGATCGGCCAGGCTGCGGATCGCCCGCGAGCTGTCCGGCGCAACCAGCGTCACCAGATCGAGGCCGGAGTTGCGGCGGCTGTCGACCCGCAGCAGGCTGGCGTTGGCGCCGATCGAGCCGCCCAACCCGTCCTTGCCGAGCCCCTGCGACCACGAGAGGTTGAGCGACAGGTCACGCGAATCCGCGATCAGCGTGCGGAAGGCGGCGGGGTTGGGATCGGTCGACACAGTGGGGATCGTGCCCGGGGTCTGGATTACCCCGCGTTCGGCCTCGGTCAGTTCGGCGGTATCGTCGATCTTGGCGGTAATGCTGAAACGCTGCGGTCCCTTGATGCGCAGCATGGTGCCTTCCACCTCATAGGTCTGGAAGCCCCCGCGCGTGGGGAAGGCCGCCTCCGCCTCGATCGTGCGGGACGAGAAGTTGTCCTTCAGGATCATGTTGACCACGCGGCTGTTCGGCGGAAAGCCAAAGCGCAGCGCGACTTCCTCGGGCAGGATCTCGATCCGGCGGATCGCTTCCTGGGGAAAATTGCGCATTTCACGGAAGTTGCCGATCCGCTGGCCGTTGATCAGCACCACCGGCGGCCCGCCCGCGCCGCGCCCCCGGCCCGAGCCGGTCTGCGGGGCCAGCTGTGTCAGCACGTCAGCCAGCGTGGTCGCGCCCAGCGCCTGGATATCCTTTTCATCGAGCACCGCAATCGGCGGCTGCGGCGCCTCCACCTGACCGCGGATGCGTTCGGCAACGACCAGGATTTCCGAACCGGCCGGCTCGGCAACTTCGGGCCCGGTTTCCGCTTGCCCTTCGGCGGGCGGTGCCGTGGTGCCTGCCACATTCGCCGCCACCTCGTCCGCCGCGACAGCCGGGCTTGCCAGCAGCGCGAGCGGCAGGGTCAAGGGCAGGGCCAAGGGCAGGGCCAAGGGCAGGGAACGACTTGAAATCTTGCGCATAGTTACTCCGGCAATGCGGTCGTCGGCATTCAGGCACCCCTGCCCGGCGCCGGAAATGGCTGCGCCCCCGCCAGATGACAACCCCTGCTTTAGTAACTTTATGTCGCGGTTCGACAAAGTGCATGCTTGGTCCGGCGAACGGCTGATGTACGCCAGAGGCTTCCCTTTTGCGCCGCCTCTCGCTATGGGCCGCCGCGACGAAGCCGAACAAGAACGGAATACAGGCCAGGATGGCGAAGGAAGAACTGCTCGAGATGCGCGGAACGGTGGTGGAACTGCTGCCCAACGCGATGTTCCGCGTCCGCCTGGAAAACGATCACGAGATCCTGGGCCACACCGCCGGCAAGATGCGCAAGAACCGCATCCGCGTGCTGGTGGGGGACGAGGTGCTGGTCGAGCTGACCCCCTATGACCTGACCAAGGGCCGGATCACCTATCGCTTCATGCCCGGCCGCGGCGGCCCCGGCCAGTTCGGCTAATCGCCGGTTTGGCCACCCCAGCGCTCGTCCTTGCCAGTTCCTCTCCGCGCCGGCGCGACCTGCTCGCCCGGATCGGCGTCGAACCTGCCCGGATCGCCAGCCCCGACATTGATGAAACCCCGCTGACAGGCGAACTGCCGCGCGCCTATGCGCTGCGCCTCGCCCAGGCCAAGGCTGCCGCCGTGGCCCGCGCGCCGGGCGAGATCGTCCTCGCCGGCGATACCACCGTTGCCGTGGGGCGCCGCATCCTGCCCCCGGCCGATACGGTGGAGATCCAGCGCGATCTGCTGAACCTGATTTCCGGGCGGCGGCACCGCTGCATTTCGGCCGTCTGCGTGATTGACGCGGCAGGCAAGACCCGGACCCGCGTGGTGGAGACCGTAGTGATCTTCAAGCGCCTCTCGGACGACGAGCGCGAAGCCTATATCGCCAGCGGCGAAGGGTTGGGCAAGGCGGGCGGCTATGCCATCCAGGGCCGCGCCGAAGCGCTGATCCGGCAAGTGGCGGGCAGCCATTCGGGCGTGATCGGCCTGCCGCTGTTCGAAACCCGCGCCCTGCTGCGCGCGGCAGGCTATCCGCTTGGCTGAGTGGCTGTTCGAGGCCGGGATCGGGGAAACCCGCGCCCTGCTGGTGGACGGCGGGGAAGCGATTGCCGCGCGGCTGGACTGGCCCGGCGCGCTGGCCGCCGGCCAGGTCGAGGATGCCCGCCTGATCGCCCGCAGCGCCGGATCGCGGCGCGGCACGGCGCGCTTTGCCAGCGGCGAGGAAGCGCTGGTCGATCAATTGCCGAAGGACGCGAGCGAAGGGGCGATCCTGCGCCTGAAGGTGACCCGCGCCGCCATGGCCGAAGCCGGGCGGCTGAAGCGCGCCCAGGCCAGGCCGACCAGCGATCCATGCTGCCCACCCCCACCCCCGCCGGGGCGTGCCGTCCACCGCTTGCCGCTGGGCCTGTGGGAAGCGGTCTGGGCCGAGGCGTGGAGCGGCGCGGTGGATTTTCCGGGCGGCGCGCTGACCATTACCCCCACCCCGGCGATGACGGTGGTGGACATCGACGGCGACCTGCCTCCACGGGCACTCGCGCTGGCCGCCGTGCCAGCCCTTGCGGCCGCGCTGCGCCGGATGGACCTGGCGGGATCGATCGCGATCGATTTTCCTTCGCTGGAAGCCAAGGCCGATCGCCAGGCGGTGGACGCCGCGCTTACCGAAGCGCTGGATGACTGGCCGCACGAGCGCACCGCCATGAACGGGTTCGGGCTGGTGCAGCTGGTCGCCCGGCTGGAGCGGCCCTCGCTGCTACACCGCCTGGCGCTGGACCGCGCCGGAGCGGCCGCCCGGCTCTTGCTGCGGCGGGCGGAACTGGTGGCCCAGCCCGGCCCGGTCCTGTTGCTGACCGCCCATCCCGTGGTGCGCGCCGCGGTGCGGCCGGAATGGGAAGCGGAGCTCGCCCGCCGGGCCGGGCGGGCGATCCGCTGGCACGAAGACCCGGCCCTTGCGCTCGACGCCGGTTTCGCGCAGGCGCTGGCGGCATGACCAGCCAGACCTCTCGCAAATGCCCGCTCTGCGGCAAGCCGCGCAGCACTGAACATGCACCGTTCTGCTCGAAGGGCTGCAAGGACCGCGACCTGATGCGCTGGCTCGACGATGGCTATGCCCTGCCAGGTCCGCCCGCTTTCGACGAAGAAGAAGGAAAGGCGTGATAGGCTCTTGCCAAGCCGCTTTCGCTTCGCCATAGGCGCGCTTCCAACCGCCTGACGGCCCTTGTGGCCTTCATCGGACGAGTTGCCCGGATAGCTCAGTTGGTAGAGCAGCGGATTGAAAATCCGCGTGTCGGTGGTTCGAATCCGCCTCCGGGCACCACTCCCCCAGATCAGCCCCTACAGCGACCAGCTTGGCCGCGCCGCCAGCCGCGCGCGCCATGCGGCGACATTGGGCCGCCCCTCGCCCGGATCGATCCGCAGCACCCGCGAAAAATCGACCGCGACGCCGCAGGTGATATCCGCGATCGAGAAGCCGCTGGCGGCCAGGTACTCGCGGTCAACCAGGTGGGCATCGAGCTTGTCGAGGAAGTGCTGCAGCCGCGCCTTGCCGCGTTCGGCCAGTTCGGGGATCTGGGCATAGTTGACCGGCCCGGGCAGCGCGCGGTCCTTCATCGCCGGAGCGGTGTTCCGCATCGCCTCGGCAATCGCCATCAGGCATTCCCCTTCGGCCTTGCTGTTCCAGCTGGCGATCTCGGCCTTGTCAGTCGGCGTGGTGCCGAACAGTGGCGGCTCGGGCTTGTAGGCTTCGGCCCAGGCGGCGATGCCGGCATTGTCGGTCAGCACCGCCCCGTCGTCGAGTGCCAGTGCGGGTACAGTCAAACCCGGGTTGAGTGCACGGTAAGTGTCGCTCAAGTGCTCGTTCGCGGCCAGGTCGACGATCCGCGTTTCGTGCGCGATGCCCTTTTCGGCGAGCAGGATCCGGGCGCGGCGCGGGCTGGGCGCGCGGGGGTAATCATAGAGAATCGGCATCGGTCCCTCCTTTGCCCGGTAGCCTAGCAGCGCCGCGAAGGATTGCGATTGGCAACTGATTGACGCTACGGAATCCTCAACTTTATTCATCGACTAGTCATGTTATTCTGTTACATGATGCAGCAGTCGCCCTGGGCGACTCGAAGGCCCAGGGCGCCCAACCAGCGAGAGGTGACCTATGGCTTACGTCGATACCCGCAACACCCGCCGCAACTACCCCGCCCTGGTCCTGGTCGGGGCCGTCGAACTGGCGGTAGGATACGCCCTGATCATGGGCCTCGCGGCGAAATTCGCCCCGCCCAAGGACAATCGCGTCACGTCCACCTTCGTTCCCCTGCCGCCCAAACCCGAAGCAAGTCCCGAGGTTACCCCGACCCGCGCGGCAGAGCGCAATCCGCTGGCCCCGCCCCCGCCCCGGCCGGACACGCCGTTCCAGACCCCCGGCCCGCTGCCGCTGCCCAGCTTTGCCCCCAGCCTGACACCCGGTGGCGGCGATGTGCTGGGTGAAGTGGCATTTCCCACGTCCAGCCCCTCCCCCAGCCCGCTAGCGAGCACGCGCCCGGCCCGGCCCAGGGGCAACCCCGGCCTGTGGGTGACCACCAACGACTATCCGCAGAGCGCGATCCGGGGCGAACTGGAGGGCGTGGTCAGGTTCCGGCTCGCGGTGGGCACCAATGGCCGCGTGACCGGCTGCGAGGTGACCGGTTCCAGCGGCCATCCGGCACTCGACCAGGCAGCCTGCGCCAAGCTGATCCAGCGCGGCCGCTTCGAACCGGCCAGCGATGGCAGCGGCGCACTGGTGGCGGGCAGCTATAGCGGCGCGGTGCGCTGGCAGTTGCCGCGCGAGTGAACTTGGGTCTGGGGCCGCAGCAGCGGCCCCGCCTTCACCGGCCCTTGAAGGCCGCCGGGCGCTTTTCAAGGAAGGACTGGATGCCTTCCTGGAAGTCTTCGCTGGCGAACAGCGGCAGCAGTTGCAAGTAGACGTGCTGGACGTGGGTCTCGAAGCTTTCGTCCAGCCCCATGCGCATCATCCGCTTGGATGCCAGCACCGCAAGCGGCGCATTTGCGGCGATTTCAGCAGCCATCGCGCGAGCCTTGGCTGCCACTTCCTCTGCCGGGACAACATGGTTGGCGAGACCATCGGCGAGGCAGTCGGCGGCGCTCAGCGTGCGGCCGGTGAAGATGATTTCCGCCGCCTTGGCCCAGCCCAACATCCGCGGCAGGAACCAGGTGCCGCCGCTTTCGGGCACGATGCCGCGCTTGACGAAGGCGGCGGCCAGCTTGGCATTGTCGGCCATGATGCGGATATCGCAGCCCAGCGCCAGGTCCATGCCATAGCCCGCCGCCGAACCATTCAGCGCGCAGATCACGGGCTTGTCCATCGCGAACAGGACCGTCGGCGGCGTGTTTCGCAGGTCGATCGTGGCCGGAAACTTGCGGTTGGCGCCGCCGATACCCTCACCCGACGAGGCCTCGTTAAGGTCAAGCCCGGCGCAGAACGCCCGGCCTGTCCCGGTCAGAATGACCACCCTGACCTGCGGATCCTCGTTCACCGCCACCAGCGTCTTCGTCAGCTCGTCCAGCATGGCCGCGGAGATGGTGTTCATCCGCTCGGGCCGGTTGAGCGTGATGGTGGCGATGTGGTCGGAAACCTCGCAGATCAGGGCGCTCATGCGGATCAGATCCGCTCGATGATCACGGCCGGAGCCATGCCGCCGGCGGCGCACATGGTGATCAGGCCATAGCGGCCGCCCGAACGCTCAAGCTCATCCAGCGCGGTGCCGATCAGGATCGAGCCAGTAGCGCCGATCGGATGGCCCAGCGCCATGGCGCCGCCGTTGATGTTGACCTTCTCGCGATCGAGTTCGAGGTCGCGGATGAACTTTTCGGCTACCACGGCAAAAGCCTCGTTGATTTCCCAGACGTCGATGTCGTCCTTCTTGAGGCCGGCCTTTTCCAGCACCTTCTTCGCGGCCGGGACCGGGGCGTTGAGCATCAGCGTGGGGCAATCGCCCTGGTTGGCATAGGCCACGATCCGGCCGCGCGGCTTGAGGCCGTGCTTGTCGGCATATTCCTTGCTGGTGATCAGGATCGCCGCCGCGCCATCGACCACGCCCGAGCTGTTGCCGGCGTGGTGCACGCCCTGCCAGTCCAGCTCAGGATAGACGCGCTGGATCTGCTTCTTGAAGGTCACCCCGCCGCCCAGGTCAAAGTTGGCCATGCCATCGAAGCTGGCCTTCAGCGCCGAGAGGCCTTCCATGGTGGTTTCGGGACGCGGGAACTCCTCGTGATCGAGCGCCACGGTGCCGTCCTCGTTGTAGACGGTGACCACCGACTTGTCGAAGCGGCCTTCGCGGATCGCGCGGGCAGCGCGTTCCTGGCTGACCAGCGCCAGGGCATCGAGCGCCTGGCGATCGATCCCTTCGCGCGCGGCGATGGCATCACCGCAGACGCCCTGGTGGCTCTGCGGGTGGATCGCGTCGAGCGCGCGGTTGCCCGAACCCATGCCCAGCGGCCGGATCCCGGCATTGGCCAGTTCGGCACCATAGGCGGCGGTGAAGCTCATCATCTCGGTCCCGCCGGCGATGACGCAGTCTTCCATGCCCGACATGACTGTCGCTGCGGCCAGGTTCACCGAAGTGATGCCGCCGCCGCAGAACCGGTCAAGCGTGGTGCCGCTGGCCGAAATGTCATATCCGGCGGCCAGCGCGGCCATGCGGCCCAGGTCACCGCCCTGCTTGCCGTTCTGGCTGGAGGTCGACCAGATGATGTCATCGACCGTCGCGGTGTTCAGGTTGTTGCGGTCCTTGATCGCCTTGAGGCAGGTGGCGGCAAGGTGCTGCGGATGCAGGTGCGACAGTGCGCCCTTGCCGGGCTTGCCGATCCCGCGCGGGGTGCGGACGGCGTCGATGATATAGGCTTCGGCCATGGCGGTTCCTCCTCGATCAGAAATGCAGTTGCGGGCCTGTTGCAAACCTGCTTTGACTCCGGTTTAACCGATCAATTAAATTGCGCAAGGATTGATGCAATGAATCCCGACCTGCTTCCCGTCATCGTTGGCGTGGGCCAGATCAATGACCGGCCCGAAAACCCGCTGGAAGGCCGCGATCCGGTGGCACTGATGGCCGATGCCCTGCGCGCAGCCGAAGCTGATGCCGGGGTACCGCTACTGGCTGATGCCGACTGGCTGGGCGTGGTGGCGCAGATCGCCTTTCCCGACATTGCCGATGCCAGCGCCCCGGTGGCCGCCGCGATCGGTGCGGCCAGGGCCGAACTGATCCAGTCGAAGGGCCCCAATGGCGACAGCCCGATCCTGCTGCTGAACGAGGCGGCGAACCGGATCGGTGCGGGCGAAATCAGCATTGCGCTGGTCACCGGCGGCGAGGCGCTGCGCACTGCCGGGGCGCGCAAGGCGGCGGCCTCTGGCGGGCAGAAGGGCGATGCCCTGCGCGATGCCACCCACCGGGTCCGGCTGGGCTATGCCCAGAGCCACGGGCTGGTCGTGCCGACCGACGTCTATCCGCTGTACGAGAACGCCCTGCGCGCACATCTGGGCCAGACGCTGGCCGAGGCCCAGGCCGAAAGCGGTGAAATCTGGAGCCGCTTTTCCGAAGTCGCCGCCGCCAATCCGGCGGCCTGGATCCGGAAGTCGGTCAGCGCCGCCGAGGTGGTGACGCCCAGCGACAAGAACCGCCCGATCGCGTTTCCCTATACCAAGCTGCAGGTCGCCAACGCGGCGGTCAACCAGGGCGCGGGCTTCATCGTCATGTCGGCGGGCGAGGCACGGCGGCGCGGTATTCCGGAAGCCAAGTGGATCTACGTCGGCAATGGCGCGGCAGCGCATGAACCGGGCGCGATCCTGGCCCGCGATGGCTATGTCCACAGCGCCGGGATGGAAGTTTCGATCCGCAAGACGATGGAGCTGAACCAGCTGACCACTACCGATCTTGGCGCGGTCGAGCTCTATTCCTGCTTCCCCTGCGTTCCCAAGATGGCGCGCCGGGTGCTGGACTGGCCGGTAGACAAGCCGGCCACCGTGTTCGGCGGACTGACCTTCGGCGGCGGGCCGATCGGCAATTACATGAGCCACGCGGTGGCCAGCATGGTGCTCAAGCTGCGCGAGGATGGTGGCACCGGGCTGCTCTTCGCCAACGGCGGCTATGCCACGCACAACCATACCATCGCGGTCAGCACCAGGCCGATCCCGGCAGCCAGCTTCCCGCGCTCCTACGATTTCCAGGCCGAAGCCGATGTCCAGCGCGGACCGGTGCCGGAACTGGACGAGGCCTATGTCGGCCCGGCCACGGTGGAGAGCTACACCGTGTTCTACGACCGCGAAGGCCAGCCCCGCTCCGGCGTGGTGGTGGCGCGGACCGACGCGGGCAAGCGCACGCTGGCCCATGTTCCGGCCGGCGATGCGGCAACGATCGCGCGGCTGCAGGGCGAAAAGGCGGAGCCGGTCGGTGCCAGCGGCACGATCACCGCTGGCGAGCCGCTGCGGACGTGGACTTTTGCCTGAAACGGGATGACTGCAAAGAAAGCACCGCCCCGGAACAAATCCGGGGTGACAGGAAAGGGGTAGTCTTCCACTAAGTCAGCCCGGACTTGTTCCGGGCCAGTGCTTTTATTTCCTGGAAGGGCCTACCCCACCATCGCGGCCAGCCGCCCCTTGATGATCGCCTCGGCATCGCGGACGATCCGGCTGACCAGTTCCTGGCAGGTCGGAATGTCATGGATCAGGCCCTGGATCATGCCCGCACTCCAGATGCCGTGATTGGTATCACCGGTCTGCAGACCTTCGCGGCCGCGCACGCCCTTCACCAGGTGCGCCACTTCCTCGAACGGCTTGCCTTCGCGCTCGGCAGCGACGACCTGCTGGCTGACCTCGTTCTTCGCCACGCGCGCCGTGTTGCGGAAGGTGCGGAAGATCAGGTCAGTCGAGCGTTCGTCATTGGCGACCATCGCATCCTTGAACGACTGGTGGATCGGCGCCTCGACCGTGGCGGTAAAGCGGGTGCCCATGTTGATCCCGTCGGCCCCCAGCGCCAGCGCGGCGGCGAGGCCGCGCCCGTCGCCAAAACCGCCCGAAGCGAGCATCGGGATCTTCACCTTGTCGGCCGCCGCCGGAATCAGGATCAGGCCCGGAATGTCATCCTCACCGGGGTGACCGGCGCATTCGAAGCCGTCGATGCTGATGACGTCGACGCCCGCCTTCTCGGCCGAGAGTGCGTGGCGCACGGCGGTGCACTTGTGCAGGATCTTGATGCCGTGCGGCTTCATCATTTCCCACAGCTCGCGCACGGCCGGTGTCCCGGCGGTCTCGACGATCTTCACGCCGCTGTCGATGATCGCCTGGGTATAGGACTTGTAATCGGGCGGATTGATCGTGGGGAAGACGGTCATGTTCACGCCGAACGGCTTGTCGGTCATCGACCGGCAGCGCTCGATTTCGGCGGCGAGCGCCTCGGCGCTGGGCTGGGTCAGACCGGTCAGGATACCGAGACCCCCGGCATTGGAGACGGCGCTGGCCATTTCGGCCACCCCCACCCACTGCATGCCGCCCTGGACGATCGGATGCTCGATTTCGAGCAGTTCGGTGATGCGGGTCTTGATGGCCATCGGTTGTCTCCCCTCAATACGATCTCGGCAGGCCCAGCACGTGCTCGGCCAGATAGGACAGGATCAGGTTGGTGCTGATCGGTGCGACGGTATAGAGCCGTGCCTCTCGGAACTTGCGCTCCACGTCATATTCCTCGGCAAAGCCGAAGCCGCCGAAGGTCTGCACACACATGTCGGCGGCGGCCCAGCTGGCCTCGCTGGCCAGCATCTTGGCCATGTTTGCCTCGGCGCCCGGGTTGCCGCCGCTGTCATAGACCTGCGCGGCATGATGGACCATCAGCTCGGCCGCGCGCATCTGTGCATAGCAGCGCGCGATCGGGAACTGGACGCCCTGGTTCTGGCCGATCGGGCGATTGAAGACCTTGCGCTCCTTGGCATAGTCGCTGGCCTTGCTGATGAACCACTTGGCATCGCCGATGCATTCCGCCGCAATCAGGATCCGCTCGGCGTTCATGCCGGAGAGGATATAGCGGAAGCCCTTCCCCTCCTCGCCGATCAGGCTGCTGGCCGGAATCCGCAGATCGTCGAAGAACACTTCGGTGGTCGAGTGGTTCATCATCGTGCGGATCGGCTTGATCGTCATGCCGTTCCCCACCGCCTGGCGCATGTCGACGAGGAAGATCGAGAGACCCTCCGTCTTCTTTGCCACCTGCTCGCGCGGGGTCGTGCGGGCGAGTAGCAGCATGAGGTCGGAATGTTCGGCGCGGCTGGTCCAGATCTTCTGGCCGTTGACCACGTAATGGTCGCCATCACGCACCGCGACGGTCCGCAGGCAAAGCGTGTCGGTCCCGCTGGTCGGTTCCGAGACGCCGAACGCCTGGAGCCGCAGCGAGCCATCGGCGATGCCGGGCAGGTAGGCGCGCTTCTGCTCCTCGCTGCCGTACTTCAGCAGCGTGTTCATGATGTACATCTGCGCGTGGGCCGAAGCCCCATTGCAGCCAGCAGCCTGGATTTCCTCCATGATGACCGCGGCTGCATCGAGCTTGAGGCCCGAGCCGCCGTAGTTACCCGGAATCAGCGCGGCGAGGAACCCGGCGCGGGTCAGCGCATCGACGAACTCACCCGGATAGTCCCGGGTGCGGTCCCTCTCGCGCCAGTATTCACCGGGAAACTCCGCGCAGAGCGCCTGCACTGCGCGGCGGATTTCCGCGATGTCCTCGCTTTCGGTCATGCCGTGATCAGGCCGGGATCGCGTTGAACGGCACACCCTTGTCCGGACGGTGATCCTGCGGCAGGCCCAGCACCTTTTCGGCAATGGTGTTCAGCAGCACCTCGTCCGAACCACCGGCGATGCGCCCCGTGGGCGCATTGAGCCAGCTGGTGCCCCAGTCTTCCTTCACATAGGCATGGGGATCGAAATCGAAGGCCTGGTTGCCTTGCAGGTCGAGCGCCATTTCCGACAGCTTCTGGCGGCTGCGCACCGCCACCAGCTTTTGCAGGCTTCCTTCCGGCCCCGGCTGCATTCCAGCCTGCATCATCGCGAAGGCGCGCTTGGTGATGCTGTCCAGACCGGCACGCATCGCGTGGTTGCGGGCAATGGCCGAACGGATGCGGCCGTCCTTGAGCGCCGGCTTGCCATTGATGGAGAGATCGCGCGCCGTATCGACGAACAGATCGAGATGCGGCCCGAACCCGGCGCTGTCAGTGGCGATGTAGCGTTCGATCATCAGCGTGTGCAGTGCCACGCCAAAACCGCCGCCCACCTGGCCCATGCGCTGGCTGTCTTCCAGGCGAACCTCATCGAAGAACACTTCGTTGACGTGGCTATCACCGCCAGCCAGCTTGATCGGGCGGACCTCGACGCCCTTCGGCGCGCATATCGACCCAGAAATAGGTCAGGCCCTTGTGCTTTTCGACCGTCGGATCGGTGCGGACCACGATCACGCCATAGTCGCAATACTGCGCCCAAGAGGTCCAGATCTTCTGCCCGGTCATGCGCCAGCCGTTGCCATCCGGCTCGGCCTTGGTGCGGAGCGCCGCAAGGTCGGAACCGCCCGAGGGTTCGGAGAACAGCTGGCACCAGATTTCCTCGCCCCGCAGCGCCTTGATCACGCGCTCCTTCACCCAGGCACGGTCCTGGCCATAGTGGATCAGGATCGGGATCGGCATGCCGAGCGAAATGCCGAAGTAGACGTTCGGCATGCCGAACTGCATCTCCTCGCTGTCGTAGGCGATCTTGTGCATGTTCGAGAGGCCCTGGCCGCCGATCTCGGTCGGCCAGTTGATCCCGGCGAACCCGGCGTCGAACTTTTCGGCCATGTACTGGCGGCCCAGCGCCAGGTCTTCCTCGACCGTCAGGTTCAGTTTGCCGCGCGCCGCGCGCGAATACTTCGGCGCCACCGATTCAAGCCAGGCGCGCGCCTTGGCGCGATAGGTTTCGATCTCGCTCATGCGGCTTCTCCCGTCAGCTTTTCGACCAGCAGGTCTTCCCAGAACAGCAGGTTGCCCTGCTCGATCGCCAGGCTGCGGGCCCGGCGCATGTGGAGGTGTAGGCCCTGCTCCCAGGTCACCCCGATCCCGCCGTGGATCTGCACGCAATCGCGTGCGCAGGTGTCATAGGCTTCGGTCGCGGTCAGCCGCGCATCGGCTGCGGCTACCAGGAACTCGTCGGTTCCGGCGACGGCGGCAGCGTGGATGCAGTTGGCGCGGGCGATCTCGACCAGGCCGTACATCTCGGCAATGCGGTGCTTGACCGACTGGAACGCCCCGATCGGCTGACCAAAGGCCTTGCGCATCACGGCATAGTCACGCGCTATGTGGAGCAGCGCCTCGGACCCGCCGACCTGCTCGTGCGCGGTAACGACGGCCATCCGGGCGAGGACTTCGCGGGCAAGGTCAAGCGCGGCAGCACCTTCGGCCAGAACGGTCGCCGCAGTGCCGGCAAAGGCCAGGTCGGCATAGAGCCGGCTGTTGTCAAAGCTGGAAACAGGCTTGCGCTCCACTCCCGCCAGTTCGGCAATGGCCAGCACCGGGCCGTTCGCGCCGCTGGCCCAGACCAGCGCCAGCTCGGCCTTGATCGCGCCAGGCACTGCCGGCTTGGTGCCGGTCAGCTTGCCATCGGCGAACTTCGTCGCGGGCGCTGCGGGAAGGATGTCGGTACCCTCGGCAAAGGCCACCGCACCGCGCACTTCACCCGCAGCAATCTGCGGCAGGTACTTGGCGGCAAGATCGGCATTGCCCGCCGCAACCAGCGCATGGGTCACACCATAGCCAGGGGTCAGGAAGGGTGCACCTGCGGTCGCCGCGCCGCTGGCCTGGGCGACCAGGCCCAGCTCGACGAGGCCAAGGCCCAGGCCCCCGTGCTCTTCCGGCACGGCCAGCGCGGTCCAGCCCTGCTCTACCGCCGTGTCCCAGAAGGTGGCGTCATGTTCGCCCACCTGTTCCAGCAGCTTCAGCAGCCGGTCCTTGGCCATGCGGGCATCGAGCACGCGGCGCGATTCGGTCGCAATGGCCTGCTGACCTTCATCATAAAGGATTGACATATCGTCCTTTCCTGTCTCCCTATGGCGCGCGACTGGTAACAAGCCAAGTCGCTTTGCCGACGATTTAATCGAACGATTAAACGCTTGCCGCGCGACCGACAAGTGGGCTTTCGGTCAGGCCGCCAATGGCTGGATCACAGCCCGCGCTCGGCCATCCAGCCGCGCACGATCCCAACCGCTTCGGGCAGCAGGTCCGGGCGCGAGGTATAGTAATGATCCGCCCCCACCACATCGCGATAGGTCTTGTCGGCGCTGCCCAGCGCGTCGAACAGGCGGTGGGCGTGGCTGGGCGTACAGGCCAGGTCCGCCGTATTGTTCAGCACCAGCGCTGGCACCGAAATCCGCGCGCCATTGATGAGGCCATTGGCATTGCTGGCCGAATGGCTCCATTGCGACAGCCAGGACCGCGCCGTGGTGAACCGCGCCAGGCCCACCGGCCCATCGTTCACGATCCGCGGATCGCCAAGATAGCAGGTATAGGGTTCCCGGTCCGATGGGTCCTGCGTTGGGTCGAGCCAGCGCACGTCGCACATCGTCCCCTGCACAGTGAAGCAGCGTTCGCCATCCGGCACGCGCGAGGCGCGGACCTCGGCCAGCATGGCCCGCGCCCGCTGGGTGATCCGTTCGTTCCGGGCGATCTGCGCGGCCCGGAACCGGGCGACGAATTCGGAGGTGAACGGAGCCTGGTTAGGGCAATCGGGATGATAGATATCGAGTTCGATATCGCGCTCGAACGGGTGATCCTCGTCAACCACCGATGGATCGAGCCATTCGGTCATGGTCACCGCGCGGCTGATGTGTGCCGCCAGCAGCATCACCCCGTCGGCCGGTTGCAGCCCGGCGTTTACCAGATCGACCGAGTCGCCCGCCGGAGTGTGGGTGATCGTCGGGTTCTCCGCCTGATCCTGATAGAACAGCGAGAGCGAACCCCCGCCCGACCAGCCGCCCAGCACCACCTTTTCATAACCGAACCGCCGTTTGCAGTCGGCGATCGCGGCACCAAGGTCCAGCACGCACTTTTCCATGATCAGCGCGGTATCGTTGCCGCGATAGCGCGGGTTGACATAGATAACGTGGCTGCCGGCATGGGCCAGCGCCGAGACCAGCGGCAGGAACGCGCCGCCGCCGATCGGATGCGAAAAGACGATCACGGTCTGCGCGCCTTCGCTGCCCTCAGGCCTGATCCGCATGCATTCGATGAAGACACGGCCCGTTGGCCCGCCATAGGTTTCCTTCAGCGGCGAGGGATCCTTGTAGATGAAGCCATAGGGCTCGCGGACGACTGACATCGATTCTGCTTCCTCTCGGCCAGCAGCGTGGATAGGATTTCGCCGCTTGTCGAGACGGGAGAGACACGATGCGTGTGCAGCAGCCGGACGGGATCCACCACATCGCGATCATGAGCGCGGACATGAAGGCGCAGCTCACCTTCTTCACCCAGGTCATGGGCTTCCCGCTGAAGGGCCTGTTCGAGATGCACGGAGTGCCGGGCGGCAAGCATGCTTTCCTGGAAATGGGACCGGACAGCTTCTTCTCGGTGGTCGAACTGGCCGGGATCGACGAGATTCCCAGCACGGTCGGCATCACCCACGCCGGCACTGGCGCGGGCAAGTGCGCGGCCGGCACCATGCAGCACATCGCCTTTCGCGTGCCGGACGAGGACGGCCTGATCGCCATGCGCGACCGGATCCGCAGCCATGGCGTGCCCGCCATCGGCCCGATCGGCCACGGTTTCTGCAAATCGATCTATTTTGCGGGGCCCGAAGGCCTGACACTGGAAGTTTCCACCCAGGTCGCCCCGCTCGATCCCGCCCGCTGGGTCGATCCGGCGATGCTGAGCGAATGTGGCATCTCCGGCGCGGAAGCCGAAGCCATGCTGAACCCGCCGCCGTGCAATCCGGATGGAACGGTGGCGCAGCCCGCTTACGACCCTGCTGTCCCCAACCTCGCCTATCCGCCCGAGGCTCTCAAGGCGATCCTCGCCGCTCCCGATGCCGCAATCACCGCGCAGGGGACCTATGACGAGCCTCCGGTCCCGGCATGAGCAGCGCCGAACCGGCAAAAACCGTCAAGCTTACCGAAGACGCCGCCGCCCTGCTGCTGGAACGCGACGGCTACGTCGTGCTGCGGGGCGCTCTCAGCACCAGCGAGATCGAAGCCGGGCGCAGCGCCTTCGAGGCCGGCTACCTTCCGTCGGCCGAATGGCCGGTGCCGCGCGGTTCCGACTGGCGGCACGCGCTGGTTGATCTCGACCCGACAATCCAGTCGATCTGCCGGATCCCGCTCCTACTGAGACTGGTGGGAGGCATGATCAGAGAGCCGTTTTTCCTGATGCAGGTCGAAGGCCGTGAGCCGTGCCCGGGCAATGCAGCGCAATTGCTGCACCGCGATGGTGACGGCGAAGCTGCCTATGTTGCCGCGCTGGCTTTCCTCGATGATTTCGATGCGGCGAACGGCGCAACCCAGGTCTGTCCCGGCACGCACCGCGCCGAAGTCGATCAGCACGCTCCGCCGGAGGTGCTTTCCGGCCGGGCTGGCGATATCGTGGTGTTTCATTCCGAAGTGCTCCACGGCGCCACCACCAACCACAGCGGGGCGCCGCGTCGCTCATTGCTGATCAATTATTCGCCGCTGCGGTTCCGCGAGGCGACGCTGGCGACCGAGGCCCTGCGGGGCGTGCGCATGGACACCAGCGAGGTTTTCCTGCCGAACTAGCCATCTGCGCTTCCCCTTGCCTTCCCGGCGCCCGGCCCCTAGCGGCTCCTGCAACAGCGCAAGGAGTCGAACATGGTCCCCCGTTATGCCCGCCCCGCGATGGTCGCCATCTGGGAACCGGAAGCGCGTTTCCGGATCTGGTTCGAGATCGAGGCCCATGCGACCCAGAAGCTGGGTGAACTGGGCGTCGTCCCCCCCAGCGGCGCCAAGGCGCTCTGGGACTGGTGGGCCACCAATCCCGCAATCGACGTCGCAGCGATCGATGCGATCGAGGCGGTGACGAAGCACGACGTGATCGCCTTCCTCGATTGGGTGGCCCAGCAGGTCGGTCCCGAGGCGCGCTTCATGCATCAGGGGATGACCAGCTCCGACGTGCTGGACACCACGCTCGCCGTGCAGCTCGCCCGAGCCAGCGACATTCTGCTGGCCGATCTCGACGACCTGCTCGCCGCTATCAAGCGCCGCGCCTTCGAACACAAGTATACCCCCACCATCGGCCGCAGCCACGGCATCCACGCCGAACCGACCACTTTCGGCAAGAAGCTGGCCGAGGCCTATGCCGAATTCAGCCGCTGCAAGGCGCGCTTGATTGCGGCCCGTGCCGAAGTGGCGACCTGCGCGATCTCGGGCGCGGTCGGCACTTTCGCCAACATCGATCCGTCGGTGGAGGAATATGTGGCGCAGCAGCTGGGCCTCGCGGTCGAGCCGGTGTCCACCCAGGTGATCCCGCGCGATCGCCACGCGATGTTCTTTGCCACCCTGGGCGTGATCGCCAGCAGCATTGAGCGCCTCGCGGTCGAGATCCGCCACCTGCAGCGCACCGAGGTGTTGGAAGCCGAAGAATACTTCTCGCCCGGCCAGAAGGGTTCCAGCGCCATGCCGCACAAGCGCAACCCGGTGCTGACCGAGAACCTGACCGGCCTTGCCCGCATGGTCCGCTCGGCCGTGACCCCGGCGCTCGAAAACGTGGCGCTGTGGCACGAGCGCGATATTTCTCACTCCTCGGTCGAGCGCTTCATCGGCCCAGATGCCACGATCACGCTGGACTTCGCGCTGGCCCGCCTGACCTCGGTGGTCGACAAGCTGGTGGTCTACCCCGAGCGGATGCAGAAGAATCTCGACAAGATGGGGGGCCTGGTCCACTCGCAGCGGGTCCTGCTGGCGCTCACGCAAGCAGGCCTTGAGCGCGATGCCGCCTACCGCCTGGTCCAGCGCAATGCGATGAAGGTGTGGGAATCGGACGGCCAGCTCAGCCTGCTCGAACTGCTCAAGGCCGATCCGGAAGTCGCCGCCGTGATGAGCCCGGCCGAGCTCGAGGACAAGTTCAACCTCGACTACCATTTCAAGGCCATCGACACGATCTTTGCCCGCGTGTTCGGCGCGTAACTTGCCCTTGCCCGCCATCCCGCCTAGCATCGAAGGAATGGGTCAGGCGGACAAAGGAGACATGGGGCCATGCAGGTGATCCGCACGGTGATCTGGGTGCTGGTGCTGGTGGCGCTGGGACTGTTCACGCTGAACAACTGGCAGCCGGTGGAAGTGAAGATCTGGGAAGGCCTGATCCTCGAAACCAAGCTGCCCGCGCTGGTTCTGACCTCGTTCCTGATGGGGCTCCTGCCGATGTGGCTGCTGCACAAGGGCGTGCGCTGGCGGCTCAACCGGCGGATCGGCCTGCTGGAAAACACCGTCAAGGCGACCAGCCAGGGCAGCCCGTCCGCGATCGCCACCAGCACCCAGTTGGAAGCTGAAGCCAACAAGCACGAAGGCACGGCCTGATCATGTCGAACCCGATCTACCTCGCGCTTGATGTTCCCCGGCTCGATGCAGCTGAAGCCCTTGCCCGCAAGGTCAAGGGCCATATCGGCGGACTGAAGCTGGGGCTGGAATTCTTTTGTGCCCATGGCCACCACGGCGTCCACGAACTGGCCAAGGTCGGCCTGCCGATCTTCCTGGACCTGAAGCTGCACGATATCCCCAACACCGTCGCGGCGGCGATGCAGGCGATCCATGTGCTGGAACCGGCCATCGTCACCATTCATGCCAGCGGCGGCCGGGCGATGATGGAAGATGCCAAGGCGGCGGCAGGGGAACACACCAAGGTTGTGGCCGTCACCCTCCTGACCAGCCTTGACGAAAGCGACATGGCCGCAACCGGTGTGGGCGGCAGCGCGCATGACCAGGTGATGCGGCTGGCCGATCTTGCGCACCAGTCCGGCCTCGATGGGATCGTCTGCTCCGGCCAGGAGGTCGGCGCGGTGCACAAGCAATGGAAGGACGGCTTCTTCGTGGTCCCCGGCCTGCGCCCGGCCGGTGGGGCCATGGGTGACCAGAAGCGCGCGGTTACCCCGCGCCAGGCCCGTGATGCCGGGGCATCGGTGCTGGTAATCGGCCGTCCGATCAGCCGCGCCGAGGATCCGGTTGCCGCCGCCCGGGCGATCGAGGCCACGCTCTAGGCGTTCAGCGAGCGGCAAGCATCGCCAGTGCACATGGGGCACTCCAAAGGAGAACCCCATGAAATTCCTGCGTTTCGTTGCTGCCCCGCTGGCCCTCGCCCTGACCCTGCCAGGTGCAGCCGCCATGGCCCAGACAGCCAGCCCGGCGGCGGCCATCGCCCCCACTTCCACCCTGCTTTCGATCAATGCCGAGGCCCGCACGTCGCGCAAGCCGGACCTGGCCGTGTTCAGCGCCGGGGTAACCAGCCAGGGCAAGACCGCAGCAGCAGCCCTTGCCGCCAATTCGGCCGACATGAACCGGGTGATTGCCGCGCTGAAAGCCGCCGGGATCGCCGACAAGGACATCCAGACCAGCAACCTCAACCTCAATCCGGTCTATGCCCCGCCGGTGATCGGCCCCAATGGCCAGGTGGAAAACCAGGAGCCGCGGATCATCGGCTACCAGGTCAACAACCAGGTCACTGTCCGTCAACGCAAGCTGGCCGAATTCGGCAAGGTGCTGGACACGCTGGTTGCGGCCGGAGCGAACCAGATCAACGGACCCTCGTTCGAGCTGGAAGATGCCGATGCCGCGCTGGACGAAGCCCGCAGCGCCGCCATGACCAAGGCCCGCAAGCGCGCCGAACTTTATGCCAAGGCGGCAGGTCTGAAGGTCAAGCGGATCGTTTCGATCAGTGAAGGCGGCGGCTTCGCCCAGCCCGTGCAGTTGGTCTATGCCAAGGCCGGGATGATGGCAGACACCGCGGCCACGCCGGTTGCCTCGGGCGAGCTGACCATGGCGACCACGGTTTCGGTGCAGTTCGAACTGGCACCCTAGGGCCTGAACGGTTAGGGGGCGGCAATGCCCGCCCCCGCCATCAAGATCTGCGGCATTGCCGAAGCCGACGCGCTCGAAGCCACGATCGCTGCGCGCGCGGATTGTGTCGGCTTCAATTTCTATCCGCCCAGCCCGCGCTTTCTGCCGCTGGATCGTGCGGCCGAGCTGGGCGCGCGGGCCGAAGGCCGGATCAAGCGCGTGGGCGTGTTCGTGGCGGCAGACGACGCAGCGATTGGCGAGGCGGTAGCCGCTGCCCGGCTCGATGCGATCCAGCTGCACGGCGGCGAGTCACCCGCGAAAGCGGCGGCGATCAAGGCCCGCTTCGGCCTGCCGGTCTGGCAGGTGATCAGCGTGGCGGGCGCAAGTGATATTGCCAGGGCCGAAGCCTATGCCGGTGCGGCCGATTTCATCCTGTTCGACGCCAAGACGCCAAAGGGCACCCTGCCCGGCGGCATGGGGCTGGCCTTCGACTGGTCGCTGCTGACGAACTATCGCGGCGCCTTGCCCTGGGGTCTCGCTGGTGGCCTTTCGCCCGCGAACGTTGCCGAAGCAGCCCGGACTTCCGGCGCGGGCTTGGTCGATACCGCATCGGGCGTCGAATCCGCGCCGGGCGTAAAGGATGCGGCCCTGATCGCCGCCTTCTGCGCAGCAGCAAGACAAAGCTAACGCCTCTACATCCCCATCCGTTCGCATCGAGCGTAGTCGAGATGCGGCGCACGATGTGTCTCGACTTCGCTCGACACGAACGTGGCGGCCGCTGAGGGGCGGTATCGACGCAAGCACGGCCTTTCGCCCGCTGGACAGCGCCCGCCCGCCGTGCCAAGCGCCTCTGCGTCATGACCGCAGCCAATTCATACCGCAACCAGCCCGATGAACGCGGCCACTTCGGCCAGTTCGGCGGCCGCTATGTCGCCGAAACGCTGATGCCGCTGATCCTCGATCTTGAGGCGAACTACCGCGCCGCCAAGGCCGACCCAGCGTTCCAGGCCGAGTTCGACGACCTGCTGGAACACTACGTCGGCCGCCCCAGCCCGCTCTATTTCGCCCCCCGCCTCACCGAGGAGCTGGGCGGCGCGCAGGTCTGGTTCAAGCGCGACGAACTCAACCACACCGGCGCACACAAGATCAACAATTGCATCGGCCAGATCCTGCTGGCGATCCGCATGGGCAAGACCCGGATCATCGCGGAGACCGGCGCGGGTCAGCACGGCGTTGCCACGGCCACGGTCTGCGCGCGCTTCGGCCTGCCCTGCGTGGTCTACATGGGCGCGACCGACGTGGCCCGTCAGGCGCCCAACGTGTTCCGGATGAAGCTGCTCGGCGCGGAAGTGGTGCCGGTCACCTCGGGCGCGGCAACGCTGAAGGACGCGATGAACGAAGCGCTGCGCGACTGGGTCGCGAACGTCCATGACACCTTCTACATCATCGGCACCGCCGCCGGCCCGCACCCCTATCCGGAACTGGTCCGCGATTTCCAGTCCGTGATCGGCAAGGAAGCCCGCGCCCAGATGCTGAGCCGGACTGGCCGCCTGCCCGACCTGCTGGTCGCCGCGATCGGCGGCGGCAGCAACGCGATTGGCCTGTTCCATCCGTTCCTAGATGATCCTTCGGTCAAGATGCTGGGCGTCGAAGCGGCCGGTTACGGCCTCGACAAGGAACACGCCGCCTCGCTGGCGGGCGGGCGTCCCGGCATCCTTCACGGCAACAAGACCTACCTGCTGCAGGACGAGGACGGCCAGATCACCGAAGGCCACTCGATCAGCGCGGGGCTGGACTATCCCGGCATCGGGCCGGAACACTCCTGGCTCAAGGAGATCGGCCGGGTCGATTACACCAGCGTGACCGATACCGAGGCGCTGGAAGGCTTCCAGCTGCTCTGCCGCACCGAAGGCATCATCCCCGCGCTGGAACCCAGCCACGCCATCGCCGCCGTAACCAAGGTCGCCCCGACGATGGACAAGGACCAGATCGTGCTGGTCAACCTCTGCGGTCGCGGCGACAAGGACATCTTCTCGGTCGCGGAGCATCTGGGGGTGAAGCTTTAAATAGCCCTCTCCCCTTCAGGGGAGAGGGTTGGGAGTGGGGCATGCGCGACGCCAGACTGACCGCCTTCGCCCGCGACAACCGAAAGGCCATGTCCGAACCGGCGATTCGAATGTGGCTGGAACTTCGTGCCAGCAGGTTCATGGGCATCAAGTTCCGCCGCGAAAAGGTGATCGGCCCCTACATCGCGGACTTCGCGGCAAACGTACCGAAGCTGGTAATCGAAATCGACGGCGATACGCACGATGCGGACGATGAAAACGACCGCATCAGGACTGGCGTTTTGAACCAGCACGGCTATCGCGTTGTCCGCTATTCGAATGTCGATGTGATGCACAATCTGGAAGGTGTCTTGATGGATCTGGCGGCAGTTATTGCGGCGATGCAGCCCCCACTCCCAACCCTCTCCCCTGAAGGGGAGAGGGCTAAGTGAGCACCCGCCTCTCCGCCGCTTTCGCCAAGGGCCGCCCGGCCCTCGTCACTTTCGTTACCGGGGGGGACCCGACGCCGGGAGCCACGCCCGCGATCCTCGACGCCCTGGTGGCTGGCGGGGCGGACGTGATCGAGCTGGGCATGCCCTTCACCGATCCGATGGCCGATGGTCCGGCGATCCAGAAGGCCAATCTGCGCAGCCTGGGCGCTGGCACCCGCACCGCCGATATCCTGCGCATCGCCGCCGACTTCCGCGCGCGCCATGCGGACGTGCCGCTGGTGCTGATGGGCTATGCCAACCCGATGACCATTCGCGGTTCCGAATGGTTCGCCGACCAGTGCGCCGCTGCCGGTGTGGATGGGGTGATCTGCGTCGACATTCCGCCCGAGGAAGATCCGGAGCTTGGCCCCGCCCTGCGCGCGAAAGGCATCTCGCTGATCCGGCTGGCCACCCCCACCACCGATGACGCCAGGCTGCCGGCAGTGCTGGAAGGTTCGTCGGGGTTCCTCTACTACGTCTCGGTCGCCGGGATCACGGGCATGCAGCAGGCCGCCGTTGGCTCGATCGCCGAGGCAATGGCGCGGATCAAGGCCAAGACTGACCTGCCCGTCGCGGTCGGCTTTGGCGTGCGCACCCCCGAACAGGCCGCCGCCTTCGCCAAGGTGGCGGACGGCGTGGTGGTCGGCTCGGCGCTGGTCGATCTGGTTGGTGAGCATGGCGCGAATGCGGCTGGGCCGGTGCAGGAATTGACTGCAGCGCTCGCGCAAGCCGTCCATAATGCGCGCCAAGCCTGAGTGCCGCCTTCCATTGTCCTAAATCGTGCAAGTGTGCCATGACATGCCCATGACTTCGCATTCGACTCTGTCCGACCGGCTTTCACAGCCCGGCTCCGGCCCGCAACCTTTTTCGCTCAGGACTGTGGTCCACGCGGTCCACGGGGGTGCCGCATGAGCTGGATCGACCGCGTTCGCAAAGCGCTGCCCTTCACGGACAAGCGCGACACTCCGGACAACCTCTGGATCAAGTGCCCTTCGTGCAGCGAAATGCTGTTCACCAAGGAGTACGAGGAAAACCTCAACGTCTGCCCGCGCTGCGAACACCACGGGCGGATCGGGGCCGACACGCGGTTCGCCCAGCTGCTTGACGCGGGCTTCACCGTCCTGCCTTCGCCCAAGGTCAAGGAAGACCCGCTGAAGTTCAAGGACCAGAAGAAGTATCCCGACCGGCTCAAGGCCGCCCGCGCCGCCAACCCGCACCCCGATGCCCTGACCAACGCACTTGGGACCATCGACGGGCAAAAGGCGGTGCTCGGCGTACAGGACTTCGCCTTCATGGGCGGGTCGATGGGCATGGCCGTGGGCGCGGCCTTCGTGGCGGGGGCGGACAAGGCGCTGAAGGAAAAGTGCGCCTATGTGATCTGCACCGCCGCTGGCGGCGCACGAATGCAGGAAGGCATCCTCAGCCTGATGCAGATGCCCAAGTGCACCGTGGCGATCCGCCGTCTCAATGCTGCGGGGCTGCCCTATATCGTTGTGCTGACCGACCCGACCACCGGCGGCGTCACCGCTTCCTACGCCATGCTGGGCGATGTCCAGATTGCCGAGCCGGGCTGCCTGATCGGCTTTGCCGGCCAGCGCGTGATCCAGGACACGATCCGCGAAAAGCTGCCCGAAGGGTTCCAGCGCGCCGAATACCTGCACGAGCACGGCATGGTCGACATGGTGGTCCACCGCCGCGACTTGAAGGCGCAGCTGGCGCTGGTGCTGGATTACCTGGGGGCTGCCAAGGCGGCCTGACCCCGGTGCGCGATTTCGCCACGTCAGAGCATCCCCGCGTCCAGGCGCAGCTTGACCGGCTGGGCGCCCTTTCCGTGCCCGAGGGACGGCTGGGGCTGGAGACGATCCGCGCGCTCCTGACGCGGCTCGGCGATCCGCACCTGTGCCTGCCGCCGGTGTTCCATGTCGCCGGAACCAACGGCAAGGGCAGCACCTGCGCCTTCCTGCGCGCCATGCTGGAGGCGGAAGGCTACCGCGTCCACGCCACGATCAGCCCGCACCTGGTGCGCTATAACGAGCGCATCCGGCTCGCCGGGCACCTGATCGACGATGACCGGCTGGCCGATGTGCTGGAGGAAGTGCTCGATCTGGGCGCGGACCTCAATCCCAGCTTCTTCGAAGTGACCATTGCCGCCGCCTTTGCCGAATTCGCGCGGGTTCCGGCCGATGCCTGCGTGGTGGAGGTTGGCCTCGGCGGCCGGTTCGATGCCACCAATGTGCTGGAACAACCGGTGGCATGCGGGATCGCGGCGCTGGGGCTGGATCACGAACGCTTCCTGCTCGCCCCTGAAGACGGCGTGCCGACCGTGCCGCTGGAACGGATCGCCTTTGAAAAGGCCGGGATCGCCAAGCCCGGTGTACCGCTGGTCACGCAGGAATATGCGACCGGCATGACCAAAGCCGTGCTCGATCAGGCGATGCGCGCGGGCGCCCGCCCGGCGCTGCGCGGGCTGGACTGGTTTGCCGAGGTCAGGGAAGCAATTGCCTATCGCGACAAGCATGGCGCGCTGGACCTGCCGCTGCCAGCGCTGGCCGGGCCGCACCAGGCCGACAATGCGGTGCTGGCTGTCGCGATGCTGCGGCAGCAGAGCGCGCTTGCGGTATCGGAAGCGTCGATCCGGGCCGGACTGGCTTCAGCCAGGTGGCCCGCCCGGCTGCAACGGTTGAAGGCCGGTCCGATGACGGGCACCCGCGAGGTCTGGCTGGATGGCGGGCACAATCCCTCCGCCGGGGCGGCGCTTGCGCAGCACTTCGCAGGCAAGCGCTTTCACCTGATCATCGGGATGCTGGCCAACAAGGACCCAGCGGCGCTCACCATCCCGCTGGCCGCCAATGTCGCTTCTATCTTCGCCGTGCCGGTGCCAACCCACGAATGGCACCCGGCTGCGGCCTTTGGCCCCACGGCGATCGCTTTCCCCGACGTTCCAGCCGCTGTCGCCGCCCTGCCTGACGATGGCCTGCCGGTGCTGATCGCCGGATCACTCTACCTTGCCGGATTGGTGCTGCGGCTGAACGACGAGGTGCCGGATTGATCAGCCGGGCCGATCGGGTTCACTCCCCGCGCTGCCCATCGCTGCATCGACCAGGCCCGTCCGGCTCATCCACCAGAACAGTACGATCCCCGGCACGGCCAGCAGCGTCGTGAGCAGGTAGAAGTTTACATAACCCATGCCCTCGATCAGGCCTCCGGCCGTCGTCCCGGTCACGAAGCGGCCGACCACGCTCGCTCCGGCCGAAATCAGGGCATATTGCGCAGCGGTAAAGCGCAGGTCGCACAGCGCCGAGAAATAGGCGACCACCACCACTCCGCCAAAGCCGGACGCCGCATTCTCGAACCCGATGGCGGCGGCCATGCCGAGGTTCGAATGGCCCACTGCCGCCAAGCCGGCAAAGCTGAGGTTGGAAATGCACATCAGCACCAGTGCGATCAGCACCGACTTCTTGAGCCCCAGCCGGGCATAGGCCGCCCCGCCAATGAAGATGCCGATCAGGTAGGCCCAGAAGCCCACGCCCACGTCGTAAATCGCAATCTCGTCATTGCTGAAGCCAAGGTCATCGAACAACAGGCGGAAGGTCAGGTTCGCCAGTGTATCGCCGATCTTGTGGACCAGGATGAAAAGCAGCACCAGCAAGGCGCCACTCCGTTGGAAGAACTCCGCAAAAGGCCCGGCAATCGAGTTCCAGACCTCGCCCAGACCGCGCCGCGCGGCGGCGGCGCGATGGCGGGCCGGTTCGCCCAGGAACAAGGCGGTCAGCATGGCCGGCAGGGCAAAGCTGGCACAGGCGATATAGGCCATCGACCAGTCGCTGACGTGCTGCCACCACTAGCGCCAAGGCCCCCGCCCCGGCCGAGCCGATCCGCCAGCCGTATTGGCTCATCCCCGATCCGGTGCCGAGCTGGTAGGGTTTGAGCGTCTCGATCCGGTAGGCATCGATCACGATGTCAAAGGTCGCACCGGCAATTCCGACAAGGATCGCTGCCGTGGCCGTGGCGGCGATATCGGCACTGGGATCGACCAGCGCCAGGTTCACCACTGCAGCGATGACGCCCAGTCCGGAGACGATCATCCATGAGACCCGCTGACCCAGCCGTCCGATCAGCGGCAGCTGCACGCCATCAACGATCCAGGCCCAGAAGACCTTCAGGTTGTAGACCAGGAAGGCCAGGGTGAAGGCGGTGACCGTCTTCTTGTCGATCCCGTCCTGCGCCAGCCGCGTGGTCAGCGTCGCGCCGATCATCGCATAGGGAAAGCCGGACGATACGCCGAGGAAGAAGGCGGCGAGCGATTCCTTTTCCAGGTACGGCTTGATTGAGCCCAGCAGGCCGCGCTCGCCGGACGCTACGGATTGACTGGCTTCGTTCACAGCGCTTGCTCCCGGCTCGATTTCGCGCGAACCTAACGCGGGAATGGAGGATTGGTAGTCCGGATGGCGACGGGTTCCACAGCATTTGGCACACTTCCGGGCAATGCGCCCACCCCCGGCCAACTGGCGCTTGCACGGGCGATCGTCGATGGATGCGAGCGCGTGGGCAGCGGCGTCACCACGGTGCCTGCCAGCGTCTATACCGATCCGGCGCACTGGGCGCGCGAAGCGGCCGGGCTGTTTGGCCGCCTGCCACAGGTGCTCTGCCCCTCGGCGCTGGTACCGGAGCCCAACATGGCCGTGCCGCACGATGCAACCGGCCGTCCGCTGCTGATCAGCCGCGATGGTGATGGGCGGGTACACGTCTTCATGAACGTCTGCAGGCATCGCGGCACCCGGCTGGTCGAAGGTCAAGAGGTGCAATGCGGCAAACGCTTCACCTGCCCTTACCACGCCTGGACCTATGCCACCGATGGTCGCCTGCTCGCCCTGCCCCGGCCAGATACGTTTCCGGGGCTCGACAGGGCAGATTATGGTCTGGCCGAACTGCCCAGCCGCGAGGCGGGCGGCCTGATCTGGTATTCGCCGGTCCCCGATGCCGATTTCGGCCATGCAATCACGCTGGGGGCCGATTTCGATGCCTTCGCCATGCGCGATCTGCACCTGTTTGCGCGGCGCACTCACGATGTTGCTTCCAACTGGAAGCTGATCATGGATGCTTTCCTGGAAAGCTATCACGTGGCCCGGCTCCACGCCGCCACGATCGGGCCGTTCTTCAAGGACGGGGTAACCAGCGGTGACCAGATCGGGCCGCACCAGCGCAGTTTCGTGGGCCGCGCGGCCGAGATGGAAGGCGTTGACCTGACCGACATGGCGGCACTGCGCCGGATCGGCACCTTTGCCTATCAGCTGTTCCCGGCCACCGTGGTGATCATGAGCCCCGACTACGTCAACGTCATGACGCTCTGGCCGCAAGGGCATGACCGCACGCTGGTCGAGGACTTCATGCTGATCCCGGAGGCACCGCAGACCGACAAGGCGCGCGATCATTGGGAGCGTTCGTGGGCGCTCCTCGACGGCGGCGTATTTGGCAGCGAGGATTTCCGTGCCGCCGCGCTCGGCCAGCAGGGCCTCAGCACTGGCGTGGTCCGGGAACTGACGCTGGGCACGCTCGAAGGCGGAATCCGCCGGCTGCACGAGATCTGCGAAGAACAGCTGGCGCTTGCCGAAGGGTGACGCGCGGGCGTTCTGCCGCTAAGGCCGCGCCATGACTGGAACCGAGACCCCCCGCAGCGGTGACCGCATCGCCAAGCTCCTCGCCCGCGCCGGCATTGCCAGCCGCCGCGAGGTTGAGCGCATGATCGCCGATGGCCGGGTGAAAATCGGTGATGAAGTCGTCACCACGCCCAACACCGTGCTCACCAGCCTGAAGGGCGTAACTGTGGACGGCAAGGCGGTGAAGGCCCCCGATGCGGCCCGGCTGTTCCTGTTCCACAAGCCGGCCGGGCTGATCACGGCCGAGCGCGATCCGGCGGGTCGGCCAACGATCTACACCGCGCTGCGCAATGCTCTCCCCGCCAACAGCGGGCGGGTCATGCCGATCGGGCGACTGGACTTCAACACCGAGGGCCTGCTGCTGCTGACCAACGATGGCGGACTGAAACGGACCATGGAACTGCCTTCCACCGGCCTGCCGCGCACCTATCGCGCCCGCACCTTTGGCGACGTGACCCAGGACCAGCTTGAAGAGCTGATCGAAGGGATCGAGATCGAGGGCATCCGCTATGGCCCGATCAACGCCAACATGGAGCGCAGCACCGGGCGCAACCAGTGGATCGAAGTGACGATCACCGAGGGCAAGAACCGCGAAGTGCGCCGCGTGCTGGAGCACCTCGGCCTCGAAGTCAGTCGCCTGATCCGCACCAGCTACGGCCCGTTCGAACTGCTCGACCTGCCGCGCGGGCAGGCGGTGGAGATCCGGCAGGTTGAGGTGGAGCGGTTCGTGAAGGGCTTGAAGGCGCCCGGCGAAACGGAAGCCGCGCCGCCGCGCCGGGCACACGAGCAGGCCCGGATGCGCATTCGCCGCGATGGGCCGCGCAAGAGCGGCCCCGTCAAACCAGCTGCCCGCAAGCCTGCGCCACGCAAACCCGGTCCTGGTCGCAAATGAGCCTGCGGATCATTGCCGGGCAATGGCGTGGCCGCAAGCTGATCGCGCCAGTGGGTGATGCCACGCGCCCCACCGCCGACCGCACGCGCGAAACGCTGTTCTCGATGCTGGTCAGCCGGATCGGCACCTTCGATGGCCTGACCGTGGCCGACCTGTTCGCCGGTTCAGGCGCGCTGGGGCTGGAAGCCCTGTCACGCGGTGCCGCCTCGTGCCTGTTTGTCGAGCAGGATGCCCCCGCCCTGCGCGCGCTGCGCAGCAATATCGCCAACCTTTACGCCCAGCCGCACAGCGAAGTGCGGGCCGGATCGGTGCTGGCGATGGGTCCGGCCAAGGCTCCGCTCGACCTGATCCTGCTCGATCCGCCCTATGGCACCGGAGCCGGTTCGGTCGCGCTCGACAAGCTCAACCGGCTCGGCTGGATTGGCCCGGCGACCTGGGTCAGCCTGGAAACCGGTCACGACGAGGTGCCGCAGGTGAAAGGCCTCGACGCAGTTGCCGATCGCAAGGTCGGCAAAGCACGGCTGACGCTGTTCAGGCTCGCGGCCTAGCCGCCATTACCCCCACCAGCGTCACCAGCCCGGCCGCGCTCAGCAGCAGCCCGGCCTGTGCGCCCATGCCCTGCCCGGCCAGCCACTGCGCCGCGAGCGGCGTCAATGCGCCGCCAACGATTCCCCCGGCGTTGAAGGCCACCGAGATCCCGCTGTAACGCACCCCCACCGGGAACAGCGTCGGCAGCCAGCTTCCCAGCGGGCCATAGACGAAACCCATCACGAGCAGCGCGGTGGCCAGTGTCGCAAAGATCGTCGGCAGCGAGCCCGAAGCCAGCCCCGGCCCAAAGGCAAAGCCCAGCGCCACCGTGGCCAGCGCGCCCAGCAGCAGGGTGCGTCCCGGCGCGGTCCGGTCGGCATGGAATGCCGCCAGGACGATCCCGAGCGCGAGGAAGGTATTGGCCCCCAGTTGCACCGCCAGGAACGTCTCGCGACTGTAGCCAAATGTCGTCGTCCCCTGGGCCAGGGCATAGGCCGTGGCGAGATAGAAGATGGCGAAGCAGGCGATCACCCCGGCGCTTCCCGCCAGCAGCGGCGCAAGGTGCCGACGCAGTTCCCACAGCGGCACGGCATGCGGCGGGGCCTTGTCCAGCGCTTGCCTGAACGCCGGGGTCTCGCCGATCTTCAGGCGCACCCACAGTCCGATGATCACCAGCACGGCGCTGAACAGGAACGGGATGCGCCAGCCCCAGGCGTTGAACGCGGCATCGTCCAGCCACAAGCCCAGCAGCAAGAACAGGCCATTGGCCGCGAGGAAGCCCACCGGCGCACCTAGCTGCGGGGCAGCGCCAAACCGCGCGGTCCAGCCCGGCGGTGCGTTCTCCACCGCCAGCAGGGCAGCCCCGCCCCATTCGCCGCCCAGGCCAAACCCCTGCCCAAAGCGCAGCACGCACAGCAGCGCCGGCGCGACCCAGCCGACCATCGCATAGGTCGGCAGGAAGGCGATCAGCAGCGTCGATCCACCCATCAGCAGCAGCGAGGCGACCAGCGTGGACTTGCGCCCGATCCGGTCCCCGAAGTGGCCAAAGGCAATTGCCCCCACCGGCCGGGCGAAAAAGGCGATGCCAAAGCTCATGAAGCTGAGCATCACCTGCGTGGTCGGATCGCTGGAGGGGAAAGAACAGCGGCCCGAACACCAGCGCCGCGGCCGTCGCGTAGATGTAGAAATCATAGAATTCCACCGCCGTTCCCACGAGGCTGGCGGTAAGGATGCGGGCGTGCTGGCGGATCGGGTGCATGGGCCCAAGTGCTGCGGGCCAAAGGCGCTGGTGTCAACCGGCGCGATGCCCTTGCGCCGCGCGGCGATGTTCCCTAGCCGTTCCGCGTGACCGCTTTCCCCGACTCAACCCCTGACCCGCTGCTCGACGGGCTGAATCCGCCCCAGCGCGAGGCCGTGCTGGCCACCGAAGGCCCGGTCCTGATGCTGGCCGGGGCCGGCACCGGCAAGACCGCGGCGCTGACCGCGCGGCTGGCCCATATCATCCGCAGCCGCCTTGCCTGGCCGAGCGAGATCCTCTGCGTCACCTTTACCAACAAGGCCGCGCGCGAAATGAAGGAACGGGTCGGCCACCTGGTCGGTCCGGCGGTCGAGGGGATGCCGTGGCTCGGCACCTTTCACGCCATCGCCGCCAAGATGCTGCGCCGCCATGCCGAACTGGCCGGGCTGCAGCAGAATTATACGATCATCGATCCTGACGATCAGCTGCGCGTGCTCAAGCAGCTGATCCAGGCCGAGGGGCTGGATGAGAAACGCTGGCCGCCGCGCCAGCTGGCCCAGTGCATCGACCGCTGGAAGAACAAGGGCCTGCGCCCGGACGATCTCGATGCGCTGGAAAACGAAAGCTTCGCCAATGGCCAGGGGCAGAAGTTCTACCGGCTCTACCAGGACCGGCTGAAGGCGCTTAACGCCTGCGACTTTGGCGATCTGCTGCTGCACATCCTGACCATCCTGCGCACGCACCCTGAAGTGCTGGAACAGTACCGCCAGCGCTTCAAATACATCATGGTGGACGAATACCAGGACACCAACCAGGTCCAGTACCTGTGGCTGCGCCTGCTGGCCCAGCCGCGCCACAACATCTGCGTGGTGGGGGACGACGACCAGTCGATCTATTCATGGCGCGGCGCAGAAGTTGCCAATATCCTGCGGTTTGAAAAGGATTTTCCAGGCGCGAAGATTATCAAGCTGGAGCAGAACTATCGCTCCACCCCCGATATCCTCGCCGCCGCTTCCGGGCTGATCGACGCCAATAGCCAGCGACTGGGCAAGACGCTGTGGACCGAGCGCAACGGCGGCGACAAGGTCCGCGTGATCGGCGTCTGGGACGCGCCCGAGGAAGCGCGCCGGGTCGGCGAGGAGATCGAGCGGCTGGAGCGCGAAGGGGCGAGCCTCAACCAGGCGGCGATCCTGGTCCGCGCCCAGTTCCAGACCCGCGAGTTCGAGGACCGGTTCATCGCCATCGGCATGGGCTACAAGATCATCGGCGGTTTCCGCTTTTACGAGCGCGCCGAGATCCGCGATGCCCTCGCCTACCTGCGGCTCATTTCCCAGCCGAGCGACGACCTGGCCTTCGAGCGGATCTACAACACCCCCAAACGCGGCCTGGGTGACAAGACGCTGGAAAAGCTGCACCGCCACGCCCGCGCGCGCGGCGTGCCGCTGAGCCTGGCGGCAGTCGAGATTGCCGATACCGACGAGCTGCCGGCCCGGGCGCGCAACACGCTGCTGTCCTTCATGCGCGATGTGGCGCGCTGGCGCGACCTGGCCAGGACAGCCTCCCCCGCCGAACTGGTCCGCACCCTGCTCGACGAAAGCGGCTATACCGCCGCGCTCCAGGCCGAGAAGACCGCCGAAAGCGCCGGGCGGCTCGAAAACCTGGTCGAGCTGGCCCGCGCGATGGAGGAATACGAAACGCTGGGCGATTTCTTGGAGCATGTCAGCCTGGTGATGGACAACGAAGCGGCCGATGATGCCGAAAAGGTCACGATCATGACCATGCACGGCGCCAAGGGGCTGGAGTTCGACAACGTGTTCCTGCCCGGCTGGGAAGAAGGCGTGTTCCCCAGCCAGCGCTCGCTCGATGAAGGCGGCCTTGCCAGCCTGGAGGAGGAACGCCGCCTCGCCTATGTCGCGATCACCCGCGCGCGGCGGCGCTGCACGATCCTCCACGCGGCCAACCGGCGGATCTATGGCCAGTGGACCAGTTCGATCCCCAGCCGCTTCATTGCCGAACTGCCGGACGCTCATGTCGAGCAGGAATCGACGCTTTCGGGCGGTGCATCGCTGTGGCGCGCCCAATGGAGCGAGCGCGATGATCCCTTTGCCCATGTCGCACGCGACGGCGCCGCGCGCGGGGCCTCGCGCGGGCCGGGCTGGCAGCGCGCCGCCGCTTCAACCTATGACCCCACCCCGCGCCGCCTGCCCGAAGCGACCCGCAGCGCCGCCAGCTTCGCCGCCAAGCCCCGCAGCGATGTCCGCGTTGGCGCGCGGGTGTTCCACGACAAATTCGGCTATGGCACGATCACCGCGCAGGAGGGCAACAAGCTGGAGATCGATTTCGAGACCGCCGGGCCAAAGCGCGTAATCGACAGTTTCGTGAAACTCGCCTGAGCATCGGCACCATAGGCGGCTTGCCTGATCGTCCTCGTCCGGCCATCCTTGGCCGGAAAGATGGGGAGAATAGACCGATGCATGACCGCCGCACGCTGATCCGCAATTCGCTGCTGCTCGGTGCCGGGGCCGCGTTCCTGCCGCACCGCGCCTTTGCCAGGGCCGATGCGCGCGCCGCGATCCGCGCAGCCGCGCTGAAGAACAAGGCGGCGGACATCAAGCGCATCCAGGACTGGATCGGCCTGCCGACCATCGCGGCGGAAAACCTCAACATTGCGCAGGGCGCGGCCTATATGGAGGAACTGGCCCGCGCCGCCGGCTTCACCGGCGTGCGCCAGGTGCCGACCAGTTCGGGCATTCCCGGCGTGTTCGGGGTGATGGACAATGGCGCGAAGACCACGCTGGGGATCTACTTCATGTACGATGTGAAGCAGTTCGACCCCGCCGAATGGCAATCGCCCCCGCTGGAGGCCAGGATCGTCGACAAGCCCGGCTGGGGCAAGGTGATCATGGGTCGCGGCGCGGTGAACCAGAAGGGGCCGGAGGCGACCCTGCTGGCCGCGCTCCACGCGATGAAGACGGCCGGCGTCAAACCGCCGGTCAACCTGGTGCTGGTGGCCGAGGGCGAGGAAGAGATCGGCTCGCCCAACTTCCGCCAGATCGTCGAAACCCCGGACGTGCTGGCCGCGCTGCGCAAGTGCGCCGGGATCTTCATCCCGGCCGGCTGGCAGGGCCCGAACGGGGACGTACAGGTTAACCTTGGCTCCAAGGGCGTGATCGAGCTGGAACTGATCGCCAGCGGCGAAAAATGGGGCCGCGGGCCGAAGGACGATATCCATTCCAGCCTCAAGGCGATGGTCGACAGCCCGGCCTGGCGGCTGGTCGCGGCGCTCAACACCCTCGTCACGCCCGATGGCAATACTGCCGCGATCGACGGCTGGTTCGAGAACGTGCGCAAGCTGACCCCGCGCGAACGGGAACTGATCGCGCAAGTGGCGGCGGCCGGCAACGAGGCGCAGCAGAAGCAAGCCCTGGGCGTAACCCACTGGATCGACAACCTGCCTTACAACCAGGCACTGGAACGGCTGGCGCAGGAACCCACCGTCAACATCGAAGGATTGGTGGCGGGCTATACCGGCCCCGGCGGCAAGACCATCCTGCCGGGCAAGGCCACGGCCAAGCTCGACCTGCGGCTGGTCCCCAACCAGACCCGCGCCGAGGCCGAGCGCAAGCTGCGCGCGCACCTCGACAAGCGCGGCTTCCAGGATATCGAGATGAAGGTCAGCGGCGGTTACGATCCCACCGAAACGGCCGAGGACAGCCGCCTGATCCGCGCCGAACTGGCCACCTATCGCGCGCTGGGCGTCACCGCCAACCTCAACCCGCGCCTCGCCGGATCATGGCCGGGCGCAGTCTTCACCGCCCCGCCCGTCTCGATCCCGGCCGGTCATTTCGGCATCGGCAGCGGTAGCGGCGCCCACGCCCCGAATGAATGGTATCTGGTGGAATCGACCAATCCAAAGGTCGCCGGGATCACCGACGCGACGATGGGCTATGTCGAGATGATGTACCAGCTGGCGGCGCTGAAATAGCTCGGCGGTATGCTGCCGGATCGCCGAGCCGCTGCAGCGCACAAGCGGACGATGCTGCAACTTCGCCAGCAGCGGCAAGCTTGCTCGGTTCAGGCTCGCTTGATTGCGCGGCTCCTGCGCGAACAAGGTATCGACAGCGTCAGGGTGCCGCCCGACCATGTTGTGCGATTAATCGGCAAAAAGCTGGGACAACCCGCGATCGACGAGCGGTTCGACTGGCCGCAGATCGCGGGCGCAACCATTGAGAACTTCACCTATAAGGATGAGGCGGTCGGCTTATTGCGCCAAGGCCTGACCCGGTTTGCTGCCACGGACGAGCGCCTGGTCATGATTTTTCATACGCACGAATCCGGCCTGCGCCTGCGTGCGAGCGACGTCGTCGCTCAACTGCCCATGATTCTCGGCGAAGTCTGGGAGTTTTGGCTCGTTGCGGCCGCCGAAAGCGACTGGCTGATCGACTATAGCGGCCGCGACAAGCAAGTCTGCTGGTCAGGCACCCTGGATGCCGCGCCATACCGCCATTTCAGGTGACAGTGCGCTTGATTGCGCGGGCTTGCCCGATCCGGCTCAGCTGACGCCGAAGTTCAGGAAGCCCGGGATCGGGCCGTTCCATTCACCGGGCTGGCTGGGCGGTTCGCGTTCCTCGCGGCGCGGTTGTTCGGCGCGGGGGGCGCGTTCGGCACGCGGCGCACGTTCGGCACGCGGGCCTTCCTCGCGGCGGGGCCGAGCTTCGCGGCGCGGCTTTTCGTCACGCGGGGCTTCGTCACGCGGCCGGTCATCGCGGGCCGGCTTTGCTTCGCGCGGCTTGCGCTCACGCGGTGCACGCTCGGCCTTGGCTTGCGCAGGCGCTTCGGCCTTGCCGCCCTCGATCGTGTAGACCGGGATCTTCATGCCGGTCAGCTTCTCGACGTTCTCGATCGCCTCCTGGTCTTCCGGGGCGACCAGGGTAAAGGCCCGGCCGGTCGCACCCGCGCGGCCGGTGCGACCGATGCGGTGGACGTAATCGTCCGGGTGCCAGGGCGTGTCGAAGTTGAAGACGTGGCTCACGCCCTTCACGTCCAGCCCGCGCGCGGCAACGTCCGAACAGCACAGGATATTGATCGTGCCGTCCTTGAACTTGTCCAGCGTGGCGATCCGCGACGACTGGTCCATGTCGCCATGGATTTCACCCGACGAGAAGCCGTGACTTTGCAGGCTCTTGTTGAGTTCGCGCACGGTCGTCTTGCGGTTGGCGAAGATCATCGCCGTCTTGACATCATCGGTCCGCAGCAGGGTACGCAGCACCTCGCGCTTGGTGCGCGACGATGCGACCGGAACCTTGTGCTGGGCGATATTGGTGTTGGTCGAAGCCGGCCGGGCAACCTCGATCGACTTGGGGTTGCTCAGGAACTTGTCTGCCAGCTTCTTGATCGGCGGCGGCATGGTTGCGCTGAACAGCAGCGTCTGGCGGCTGGCCGGAAGCTTGGAGCAGATTGTCTCGATATCCGGGATGAACCCCATATCGAGCATGCGGTCGGCCTCGTCGATCACCAGCAAGTCGCAGCCGGTCAGCAGGATCTTGCCGCGCTCGAACAGGTCCATCAGTCGGCCCGGCGTGGCGATCAGCACGTCGACGCCTTCGTTCAGCGCCTTGACCTGGTCACCCATCTGCACGCCGCCAATCAGCAGCGCCATCTTGAGATCGTGATTGACGCCGTAAGCCTCGAAATTCTCGGCCACCTGGGCGGCGAGTTCGCGGGTCGGCTCCAGGATCAGGCTGCGCGGCATCATCGCGCGGCGACGGCCATGCGACAGCACGTCGATCATCGGCAGCACGAAGCTGGCGGTCTTGCCGGTGCCGGTCTGGGCGATGGCGATCAGATCGCGCATCATCAGCACCTGCGGGATTGCCTGGGCCTGGATCGGCGTGGGCGTATCATAGCCCTTGGCGGTCACCGCCTGGACAAGTTCGGGAGAGAGGCCGAGATCGGCAAAGGACATGGGCAATCGGGTTCCGGATGAGAGCGACGGCTGGCCGGTCTCACGGTTCCGACACTTGCGCTGCCGCGCCCTAGGCGCAATGCGGGCTGAAAGTCAAGGAAACCCGCCGCTCAGTCCTCGACCAGCATGATCTCGCGAAAGCCCTTGACCGTGCACTTGGCACCGCTGCGCGCCAGCAGCTCGTCGCGATCGACGCAGAGCTGCCCGTCGGCGTGCTGCGCCACTAGAAAGCCCGAGTAATAGTCACGCCCCTGGCAGGCCTTTTCCAGCGTCGCGCTGACCAGCCGCTGGCCGCGCATGAACAGCAGCAACTTGTTGCCTCCACCCGACTGGACCCCCAGCACCCCGCCCAACGGCACGCACTTGCCCATCTTGCGTTCGATGGTGCGCGGCTCGCCCATGTCGCGCCCTTCGTTGCTCGAAAACACGGCCATCGGCACCGGGGCGGGACGCGGACTGATCCGGATCGTGACGCGCTGCTCGATCCGAACCTGGGACGGATCGGGTAGGCGGAAGTAATCGCGGAACACGGGCATGATCTCTTCGCCCCCATCGGCCAGGCGGTGCACCGGGGCGGGCGGGATCGAGACCAGCGGAGCACGCTCTGGCAGCGCGGGCGCGGGTCCGCGCGTCTCCTCGGCCACGCCGACGGCCGACCAGCCGGCCAAGGCCGAACCCAGCGCGATCAGCGCAAACAGTTGGATGCCGCGTAGCATTGCTCCCCGGGAAATAGCCTTGTTGTTTGAACGCGCGCTTAACCCAGCCAAAGCGCAGGCCGCAAGGGGCTGGAAAGCCGTACTGCCGCATGCGATAGGCTGTGGCATGGCAGACCCCATGGCAAACGCGCCCGCAGGCGGAACCGATATCTTTCTGGCCGAGGCGGCGGCGCTGCTTGGTCCGCGCGGATTGACCCGCGATGCTGACCTGATCACCCCCTGGCTGACCGATTGGCGCGGGCGCTATACCGGCGCGGCGCTGGCGCTCGCTTCGCCCGCGAGCACGGCGGAAGTGGCCGAACTGGTCCGGCTCTGCGCGCGCCACGGCGTGCCGATCGTGCCGCAGGGTGGCAATTCGGGCATGTCGGGCGGAGCCACCCCGGATGACAGCGGGCGGGCGATCCTGCTCTCGCTCCGCCGGATGCAGGCGATCGGGCCGGTCGATCCGACGGCGCGGCAGGTAACCTGCGAGGCCGGCGTGGTGCTGCAGAACCTGCATGCCGCCGCCGAAGCCGCCGGACTGCGCTTTCCGTTGACGCTGGGCGGCAAGGGTTCGGCCACGGTCGGCGGCCTGATCTCCACCAATGCCGGCGGCACCCAGGTGCTACGCCACGGGGTGATGCGGGCGCTGGTGCTGGGGATCGAGGCAGTACTGCCCGATGGCTCGGTCTATTCCGCGCTGACCCCGCTGAAGAAGGACAACCGCGGGTTCGACCTCAAGCAGCTGTTTATCGGCAGCGAGGGGACACTCGGCATCGTCACCGGGGCCACGCTGAAACTGGAGCCCGCACTGGCCGACCGCGTGGTGCTGTGGGCCGGAGTGCCAACGATCCACGCCGCGCGCGCGCTCCTGCTCCACAGCGAAAGCGTTGCGGGGGACCTGCTGGAAGGATTCGAGGTCATGCCCCAGGCCTGTCTCGAAGCCGTGCTCGACTATCTCCCCGATGCCCGCGCGCCGCTGGGCCAGCCGCATGGCTGGCATGCGCTGATCGAACTGGGCGCCGATGCCGCGCAGGCCGAAGCCCTGGGTGAACGGGCCGAGGCCCTGCTGGCCAGCGCCTTCGAGGCCGGACTGGTCGAGGATGCGGCGGTTTCGGCCAGCGAGGCGCAGGCCGAAGCCTTCTGGGCGCTGCGCGATGCCGTCGCCCCGGCCGAACGCGCCCAGGGGCCGGCCATGCAGCACGACATTTCGGTACCGGTAGCGGCCATGCCCGATTTTGTCGCAACCGCCGTCCCGGCGATCGAGGCCGAGTTTCCCGGCACCCGGGCGCTGGGATTCGGCCATCTGGGCGATGGCAACATCCACTTCCACGTACTGGCCCCAAAAGGCGCGGTGCGGGGTGAATGGGAAGCGGGCGAAGGCAAGGCGATCAGCGGGCGCGTGCACGACATGGTGACCCGGTGGCACGGCTCGATCAGCGCCGAGCACGGCATCGGTCAGATGAAGCGCGACGAGCTGGCGCGGCTGGGCGATCCGGTTGCGCTCAATCTGCTGCACAGCGTCAAGGCCGCGCTCGATCCGCAAGGGTTGATGAACCCCGGCAAGCTGCTTGCGCGCGCGCCGCGCAACGCTTAAAGGCGCGGCTTTCCGCCCGGATTCATTCCGCTTTCGGGCCAATTTCGGAGAGACTTCATGGCCAGCGCGCCGAACGCCACCAACCTGCCGCTGTTCTACAAGGACCTGATGCCGCTCAACAGCCGCGACCACGTCAATTACAAGTCGCGCTCGACCGATCAGGCCACCTGGCTGGTCGGTGCCCACGCGGTGCCGCTGACGGCCGAGGAATTCATCCACGCCGGGCGTCATTACCCGATCGTGTTCGCCGCCGCCGACCAGCCGGTGCCGCTGGCGCTGATGGGCCTGAACGAAGGCGTCAACGTGTTCGTCGACGACGAAGGCAAGCTGCTCAACGCCGCCACCTACATCCCGGCCTATGCCCGTCGTTACCCCTTCATGCTCGCGAAGCTGCAGCCCGACAGCGAAGAGCTGTCGCTGTGCTTCGACCCGACCACCGACCTGGTGGGCGAAATGGACGAAGGCAACGCCCTGTTCGAGAACGACGAGCCGACCGAAACCACCAAGGGCATGCTCGATTTCTGCCGCAACTTCGAAGAAGCCGGGATCCGCACCCAGCAGTTCGTCGATGAACTGAACAAGCACGGCCTGCTGATGGACGGCGAAGTGTCGATCAACCAGCCCGGCTTCGATCAGCCCTTCGTCTATCGCGGCTTCAAGATGGTCGATGGTGAAAAGTTCCGCGAACTGCGGGGCGACGTGCTGCGCTCGATGAACCAGAGCGGCATGCTCGCGCTGGTCTTCGCGCACCTGACCTCGCTTGACCTGATCAGCGACGTGTTCGCCCGCCAGGTCCAGTCGGGCAAGGGCCCGGTCAAGCTGGAAGACCTGCAGCCCGCTGGCTGAGGCGGGGGCCGTGCCGGGGCTTGCCTAAGCCCCGGTAGCGTCCTATTTACCCAATTGTCGTGTCGGGCTGCCCTCATGGTCCGGCAAGACGTGGTGCACTTCGTGCACCTCCTCCCTGAACCTTGGCCACCTCGTGCTTGTCGCGAGGTGGCTTTTTTCTGGCCCGAAGCGCTGAAAAGACGCGTTATTCGGCGGCCTGGGCCCAATTGGCAGCCCCGCCCTGCCCCGCTGCGGCCACCTCGCCGGCCAGCCGCCTGACCAGGCCGCTCAGCACCTCGGCAACCGCCTCGAAGCCTGGGCCAAGCTCGGCGAGTCGCGCATCGAGATAGCGCGAACGATCAACCTCAAGCTGCAGGGCATGGATACCTTCGGCGGGTGCCGCATGGCGATCCAGCACATAGCCTCCGGCATAGGGCCGATTGTGAGCGGCCACCCGGCGCAACGCGGCGAAGTGCCCAAAGCAGCTCGCCACCAAAGCGCCATGGCACGAAGCGCCAAACCGGTCACCGAGCACGAATTCCGGCGGCGGCAGCCCGTCTTGGCGGCCCAGCGGCGGCATCGAATGCAGGTCGATCAGCAGGGCCGCGCCCCACCGGCGACGCAGCTTGCCGAGCGTTTCGCCGAGACAGGCATGGTACGGCGCGTGGATCGAATCGATCCGGGCGGCCAGCTCCGCCTCATCCAGCCGCCGCTTCCACAATTCGCCCAACCCCGGCAGGCGACGGGGAATGAGACCCAGGCCGCTACGCACCCGCAGACCGGGCGTATAGCTGTCCATCCCGCCCGGACGGCCGCGCGCCAGCATGTCCCAATCGACCTCTTCCGGCGCGCGGTTAAGGTCGATCATCGCGCGGGGGGCGTGGGCGATCAGCAGCCCTGCCCCGGTCGCCCCGGCCACCTTTTCAGCCAGCCGATCGACCAGTCGGTCCTCCAGCCGCAGGGCGGCATGGCCAGGATTGCGCATCCGCTCGATCAGGCTGCCGGGATAGGCCCGTCCGGCATGCGGCACGGCGATCAGCACCGGCACCCGCGACGGTTCGGGCAAGTGCAGCGTGAAGGCCGGACACCCATCCCCACCCGGGATCGTGCCGCCGTGAAGTGGCGGCGAATCGCTTGGCCGGGGAGTCGAACCATCCATCGGCCAAGGCTGGCCTGCCGGTGCGGCTGTGTCAAAGCCGGTCACCTTGGAATTCGGGCAAGAATGTTAACCGGTTCGGCGCTATGAAGCGACCTGCGCCAGAACAACAGACAGCCGGGACCGCCAATGATCCGCATCCTCCTTGCCGAAGACGAAGACGCCATGCGCACCTATCTTGCGCGCGCGCTGGAGAATGCGGGGTACGAGGTGGTGGCAGTCGATCGCGGCACAGCGGCGCTGCCCTGGCTCGAATCGGAACATTTCGATCTGCTGCTGTCGGACATCGTGATGCCGGAGATGGACGGCATCGAGCTGGCCCAGCGCTGTGCCGAGATCAGCCCGGCGACCAAGGTCATGTTCATCACCGGCTTTGCGGCCGTCACCCTCAAGGCCAGCCGCGAGGCACCGCAGGCCAAGATGCTGTCCAAGCCCTTCCACCTGCGCGACCTGGTGCTGGAAGTGGAACGGATCTTCGAAAATCAGGCCCAGGCGCTCAACTAAGGGCCTTGCATCGGCTGGGGAGGCTCGCTAATGGCGCATCCCTGCCCGGGGCGACGGCCCCGGGTGGAACCTGAATGGTGCCGGGCGTATAGCTCAGTGGTAGAGCACTATGTTGACATCGTAGGGGTCGCAAGTTCAATCCTTGCTACGCCCACCATTCACAAAAAGGCCCCGGTTTCCCGGGGCCTTTTTTGTTTTTGCAGGGTGCGCCATCGACATCCGTCGATGGCTTGCGGCACCGGCCCACTCCCCCACCCTGCCACCCCGAAGGTACAATCGTCGGGTGGCAGGGTGGGGGAGTGGGCCGGTGCCGCTTCCGCCGTTAGGCGGACAGCATCACCTTACTTGCCCTGCCAGTTCGGCTTGCGCTTTTCAGCAAAGGCGGCGGCACCTTCGCGGGCGTCCTGGCTGGCGAAGACCGGCATGACGATCGCGCCCTGCTTCTGCCACATCTCGGCCTCGGTCCATTCGTGCGACTGGCGAATCACGGCCTTCGAGGCGATCAGAGCCAGCGGGCCGTTCTCGGCCACGCGGGCCGCCAGTTCGAGCGCGGCAGGCAGTGACGGCCCCTCGACCACGCGGTTGACGAAGCCCAGTTCATAAGCGCGGGCGGCGTCGATGAAATCGCCGGTCAGCGCCAGTTCCATGGCGATGCGCGGCGGGATCTGGCGCGGCAGCTTGATCAGACCGCCAGCGGCGGCGGCCAGGCCGCGCTTGGCTTCGGGAATACCGAACTTCGAACCGGCGCTGGCCACGATCAGATCGCACGACAGGGCCAGTTCCATGCCCCCGGCCAGGGCGAAGCCGTCGATCGCGGCGATCACCGGCTTCTTCGGGGTCCATTCGGTCAGCCCGCCAAAGCCCCGCCCTTCGATGCTGGGGCGTTCGCCGCGCAGGAAGCCCTTGAGGTCCATGCCCGAGCAGAAGGTCCCGCCAGCCCCGGTCAGCACGGCGCAGCGCAGGTCATCCTCGGCTTCCAGCCGGTCCATCGCCGCGCTGATGCCTTCGGCCTGGGCCTTGTTCATCGCGTTCTTGGCTTCGGGCCGGTTCATGGTGACGACCAGCACGCCATCGCGCACTTCGGTAAGAACTTCTGGGGCTTCGCTCATGACAGGGGTCCTCTCGTCAGGGTGTTTAACCGGACGATTAAAGGGCCTGAGACACAAGGTCCAGCCCTTACTTGCACCGCGCCGCGCCTCTGCTAAGGGGACGCCACATTTTTCCGCTATTCACTCCCCAGCGAAAGACACGAACGCGATGGCCAAGATCAAGGTGAAGAACCCCGTCGTCGAAATGGACGGCGATGAGATGACCCGCATCATCTGGCAGTGGATCCGCGAGCGGCTGATCCTGCCCTACCTCGACATCGATCTGAAGTACTACGATCTGTCGGTCGAGAAGCGTGACGAAACCAACGACCAGATCACCGTCGATGCCGCCAATGCGACCAAGCAGTATGGCGTGGCCGTGAAGTGCGCCACGATCACCCCGGACGAGGCCCGCGTCGAGGAATTCAAGCTCAAGAAGATGTGGAAGTCGCCCAACGGCACGATCCGCAACATCCTGGGCGGCGTGGTGTTCCGCGAACCGATCGTGATCCAGAACGTACCGCGCCTGATCCCGGGCTGGACCGACCCGATCGTGGTCGGCCGTCATGCCTTCGGTGACCAGTACCGCGCCACCGACACGCTGATCCCCGGTCCCGGCACCCTGCGCCTGGTCTTTGATGGCGACGATGGCCAGACCATCGACCTCGAAGTGTTCAAGTTCCCCAGCTCGGGCGTCGCCATGGCGATGTACAACCTGGACGATTCGATCCGCGACTTCGCCCGCGCCAGCCTGAACTATGGCCTGTCGCTCGGCTGGCCGGTCTACCTCTCCACCAAGAACACCATCCTCAAGGCCTACGACGGGCGCTTCAAGGACCTGTTCCAGGAAGTCTACGAGAACGAAGGCTTCAAGGAAAAGTTCGCCGAGGCCGGGATCGTCTACGAACACCGCCTGATCGACGACATGGTCGCCTCGGCGCTCAAGTGGTCGGGCAAGTTCGTCTGGGCCTGCAAGAACTATGACGGCGACGTGCAGTCCGACCAGGTTGCCCAGGGCTTCGGCTCGCTGGGCCTGATGACCTCGGTGCTGATGACCCCGGACGGTTCGTGCGTCGAAGCCGAAGCCGCCCACGGCACCGTTACCCGCCACTATCGTCAGCACCAGCAGGGCAAGGCGACCAGCACCAACCCGATCGCCAGCATCTTCGCCTGGACCCGGGGCCTGATGCACCGCGGCAAGTTCGACGACACCCCGGAAGTGGTGAAGTTCGCCGAAACGCTGGAGCGGGTCTGCATCGAGACCGTCGAAAGCGGCAAGATGACCAAGGACCTCGCGATCCTGATCGGCCCCAGCCAGCCCTGGCTGACCACCGAAGGCTTCTTCGAGGCGATCGTCGAGAACCTCGAAAAGGAAATGGCTGCCTGGGCCTGATGCCCCGCACCGCCTGACCGGAAGAACGGCCCCCTGTCCGCAAGGTCAGGGGGCTTTCTTTTGGCCCCTGCCAGCCGCTAAGGTCAGCCCATGGCCGGACCCACCGAACTCACCTCGCCCGCAATTGCAGATGCCCTGGTGATCCTGGGGGCAGCGGGTCTGGTAATCCCGGTCTTTGCCCGCTTCCGGATCACGCCGATCATCGGCTTCATCCTGGTCGGCCTGCTGATCGGACCGTTCGGACTGGGACGGATGGCGCAATTCGTGCCCTGGCTGGATGCCTTCACGATTTCCGACCCGGCCGTGCTGGCCCCCTTTGCGGAAATGGGGATCATCCTGCTGCTGTTCTCGATCGGGCTGGAGCTCTCGTTCGGTCGCCTGTGGGCGATGCGCCGACAGGTGTTCGGGCTGGGCGCGCTGGAACTGGCGATCAGTGCGCTGCTGGTGGCGGGCGTGCTGGTCCTGCTGGGTAATTCCGGGCCGACCGCATTGGCGCTGGGCCTGGCGCTGGCGCTGTCCTCGACCGCGCTGGTCCTGCGCATCACCGATACCCGAACCGCGGTGGGCAAGGCCGCGCTGGCGATGCTGCTGTTCGAGGATATCGCCCTGATCCCGATCATCTTCCTGCTGGGCGCGCTGGGCCGGGGCGGCGCGGCGCAGGACGGCGGGGAACTGGTAACCACACTGTGGCAGGGCGCGCTGGTGGTCATCGCGCTGCTGGTCCTGGGGCGACTGTTGCTGCCGCGCCTGTTCGCCCAGGCCGCCCGCACCAAGAGCCCAGAACTGTTCCTTTCCGCCACCTTGCTGGTGGTGATCGGTTCGGCACTGGCGACGGCGGCGGTCGGCCTGTCACCGATTGTCGGCGCGCTCATCGCCGGGCTGCTGATCGCCGAAACCGATTACCATGCCGAGGTCGAGCGGATCACCGAACCGTTCAAGGGCCTGGCCCTGGGGGTGTTCCTGATCACCATCGGGATGAACCTGGACCTGGCGATGATCGCCGACCAGCTGGGCGCGATCATCGTAGCCGTGGTCAGCGTGCTGGTGATCAAGGCGGCGGTCACCGCCGCGCTGCTCCGCACGATGGGCGCACGGCCCGGGACGGCAACCGAAACCGGCATCCTGATGGCCAGCCCCTCGGAAACGACCCTGATCGTCCTGGCCACCGCCAGCGCGATGCAGTTGATCAACCCGCAGGCCGCGCAGTTCTGGCAGTCGGTCACCGCCATCGGCCTGACCATCACGCCCGGCCTCGCCTGGCTGGGCAAGCGGCTGGGGCGGCGGGTCGATGCACAGCGCCCCCAGGTCGATCCCGCCGCAGAGGACGGGCCGCGTGCGATCGTGGTCGGCATGGGCCGCGTGGGACGGCTGGTGGCGGACATGCTGACCCGTCACGACAAGCCTTTCATCGCCATCGACGGCAATCCCGATATTGTCAGCCAGGCCTCGGCCGATGGCTATCCGGTGCTGTTCGGGGATGCCGGGTGGGAGCAGACGCTGCGCCGGCTGGGCATCGAGCAGGCTACCGCGATCATCCTCACCATGGACGAGCCAGTCGCCGTCCAGCGGCTGGTGCGCAAGTTACGGACCCTGCATCCGAACCTGACCATCATCGCCCGCGCCCGCGATGTCACCCATGCCGCCGCGCTCTATCGCGCCGGAGCCAGCCATGCCGTGCCGGAAACGCTGGAAGCCTCGCTCCAGCTGTCCGAGGCCGTGCTGGTGGACCTGGGCGTGCCGATGGGCCCGGTGATCGCCTCCATCCACGAAAAGCGCGATGAGTTTCGCCAGCAGATCATGGACGAAGGTGAACTGGTACAGGCCCCCAGCTTGCGCACCGGGACCCTGCGCGAATACCACAGCGGGGAAACCGCCAAGGACTGACCCCCGCCATGACCAGCCACTTCCGCCTCGCGCTGACCCTTGCCGCGCTGGGCGCGGTCGGCACGCCCGCCCTGGCTGCCCCCTCACCGCAGGCGGTAGCCAACCAGACAGTCTACCGCCAATGGGCCAAGGCGGAGAACCGCGCAATCTGCGCGCCGCTTGGGGTAACGGCAGCCATTGCCGATGGCGGCACGCCGCGCGCCGCCTATTTCGGCGGCGGCTGGGGGGTCGCCTTCGATCGCCCCGGCCTGCGCAGCGCCTTCGGCGTGGCCGGTGCCGGGGTTGCCGATGCCGCCAAGTGGTCACACGCCGAACGCACCCGGCGGCTCACCCTGCAATGGCCATTGGTCAAGCAATTGCAGTTCGGCCGCGCCCGTGCCGTTGCGGGCTATGGCCTGCAAGGGGGCAAGCCCTTTCCCAGCGACAACCTTGAGGCTGCGAACGAGGAGGCAATCGCCTACGTCTATGTCGAGGGGCAGAGCTGCCTGTACAACGTCTGGAGCAATCTGGGCCGGGCGCACCTCGAAACGCTGCTGAACAGCCTGTTCGTGATGCCGAAGACGGCGCCGCAGCGCCGCCGCTGACGGGTCAGCCCGCCAGCGCCGCCTTCACCGCTGCAATTGCTTCAGCCGCCTTGGCGCCATCCGGACCGCCGCCCTGGGCCATGTCGGCCCGGCCGCCGCCGCCCTTGCCGCCCAGTGCTTCGACGCCAGCGCGGACCAGGTCGACCGCGCTGACCTTGCCGGTCAGATCGTCGGTCACGGCCGCCGCGATGCTGGCCTTGCCTTCGTTGACCGCGACGATCACCGCCACGCCCGAACCGAGCCGGGCCTTGGCCTGGTCCAGCAGGCCGCGCAGCTCCTTGGGATCGAGCCCGTCGAGCACCTGGCCGGAGAACTTCACCCCGCCCACTTCCTCGTCAGCGGTTTCGGCCTTGGCCCCGCCGCCGCCCAGCGCGAGGGCCTTCTTCGCCTCGGCCAGTTCGCGCTCCAGCTTGCGGCGCTCGTCGAGCAGCGCGGCCACGCGGGCCTCGACCTCGTCCGGGGTCGTGCGCAGCACGGCCGCCGCGCCCTTCAGCGCGTCCTCCCGGGCGGAAAGATAGCGGAACGCGCCCTCGCCCGTCATCGCCTCGATCCGGCGCACGCCAGAGCTGACTGCGCTTTCGCTGACGATGCGGAACAGGCCGATGTCACCGGTGGCCCGCACATGAGTGCCGCCGCACAGTTCGACCGAATAGGCATGGGCTTCCTTGACCCGGCCCATCGACAGCACGCGCACTTCCTCGCCATACTTTTCGCCGAACAGCGCCATGGCCCCGGCCGCGATCGCGTCTTCCGGCGACATCAGCCGGGTGACGACCGGCTCGTTGGCGCGGATCTCGGCATTCACCTCGGCCTCGATTACGGCGATGTCCTCGGCCGTCAGCGCGGTCGGGTGCGAGAAGTCGAACCGCAGGCGATCGGCCGCGACCAGCGAACCCTTCTGCGTGACATGGTCACCCAGGCGGCCCCGCAGCGCGGCATGGACCAGGTGGGTGGCGGAGTGGTTGGCGCGGATCGCATCGCGGCGGGCGACATCGATATCGAGCTTCACCACGTCACCGACCTTGATGGTGCCAGCCTCGACCGTGCCATTGTGGGCATGCAGGCGGCCGAGCGGCTTGGCCGTATCGGCCACGGCGATCCGCAGGCCATCGCCCCCGGCAATCGTGCCGCTGTCGCCGGTCTGGCCGCCGCTTTCGCCATAGAAGGGCGTCTGGTTGGTGATCACGGTCACCGCATCGCCCGCGCTGGCGGACTGGACCTCGGCCCCGTCCTTGACCAGCGCGACAACCTGCGCCTCACCCGTGGTGGCGGTATAGCCGGTAAATTCGGTCGCGCCGACGCGCTCGGCAATGTCGAACCACACTTCGGCGTCGGCAGCCTGGCCCGAACCCTTCCACGCGGCGCGGGCGGCAGCCTTCTGCTGGGCCATCGCCGTGTCATAACCGGCGCGGTCAATCCCGATCCCGCGTGACCGCAGCGCGTCCTCGGTCAGGTCATAGGGGAAGCCATAGGTGTCATAGAGCTTGAAGGCGGTCTCGCCCGGCAGCTCACCACCCTCACCCAGACCGGCGGTGGCTTCGTCCAGCAGCTTGAGCCCATTGGCGAGCGTGCGGCGGAACTGCACTTCCTCGCGCTGCAAGGTTTCCTCGATCAGCGGCTGGGCGCGGCCCAGTTCGGGATAGGCGGCGCCCATTTCCTGCACCAGCGCCGGGACCAGGCGGTGCATCAACGGCTCCTTCGCACCCAGCAGGTGGGCGTGGCGCATGGCGCGGCGCATGATCCGCCGCAGCACATAGCCGCGCCCTTCGTTGCTGGGCAGCACGCCATCGGCGAGCAGGAAGCTGGTCGAACGCAGGTGATCGGCGATCACGCGGTGGCTGGCGCGCTGCTCGCCCTCTGCCTTCACGCCGGTCAGGCCGACCGAGGCCGCGATCAGCGCCTTGAAGGTATCGGTGTCATAATTGTCGGGCACGCCCTGCATCACTGCGGCGATGCGTTCCAGCCCCATGCCGGTGTCGATGCTGGGCTTGGGCAGTTCGCCGACGATCTCGTCCGCCGCCTGCTCGAACTGCATGAAGACCAGGTTCCACACCTCGACGAAGCGGTCGCCGTCCTCGTCCGGGCTGCCCGGGGGGCCACCGAAGATGTGATCGCCATGGTCATAGAAGATTTCGCTGCACGGCCCGCACGGACCATCGCTGCCCATCGCCCAGAAGTTGTCCTTGGTCGGGATGCGGATGATCCGCTCTTCCGGCAGACCGGCGATCTTGCGCCACAGGCTGAATGCCTCGTCATCGGTGTGATAGACGGTGGCGGTCAGGCGGTTGGGATCGAGGCCCCATTCCTTGGTCAGCAGGGTCCAGGCGTGGACGATCGCCTGCTCCTTGAAATAGTCCCCGAAGCTGAAGTTCCCCAGCATCTCGAAAAAGGTGTGGTGCCGCGCGGTATAGCCGACATTGTCGAGATCGTTGTGCTTGCCCCCGGCGCGTACGCACTTCTGGCTGGAGGTCGCGCGCGGGATCGCGCGGGTCTCAAGGCCCGTGAACACGTTCTTGAACGGCACCATCCCCGCGTTGGTGAACATCAGGGTGGGATCGTTGTAGGGCACCAGCGGCGCGGACTGCACCACCTCGTGCCCGTGCGAGCCGAAGTATTCCAGGAAGGAGCGGCGGATGTCGTTCGTCGAGGTCATAGCGGCTTGGCCCTAGGACAAGCGCGTTTTTCCGGCAAGCGCGAAGGCGCGATCTGACTGATCGGACTGACTGATCGAACCGGTCAATCAGTCCGGGCCGTAACCAGCCAGGCGGCGGCCGCCATCGCCACCAGGTTGTCGCTGCGGTGCAGTTCCAGCCAGTCGGCAATCCGTTCCTCTGCCAGGCGCAGCGCCTCGCCTTCCAGGCTGCGCAGATAGGGCGCCGCCGGACCAATGCGGCGGAACAGGTTCAGCGCATCGCCAACGGGATCCTCGCCCACCCCGGCGACATAGGCGAAATCGACCGCTTCGAAGGCGATATCCCGCCACCCGGCGGCCACGAGGATCGGCTCGACATGGCCGGGATCGGCGAAAGCGAAGGGGCCGGGTGCGGTCGGATTCGACGACGGCGGCAAGCCGAGCAGTTCGGCAAGCCCCGCCGCCCAGGCATTCTCGCGCGGGGCGCGAAAGCAGCTGAACAGCAGCCGCGCAGACGGCGCGGCCAGTGATCGCAGGTTGGCAAAGGCGGCCACCGGATCGGCAAAGAACATCACGCCATGGCGCGAAACGATTAGCTCCGGCGCAAATCCCGGCTCGCGCCAGGAGGCGGCGTCGGCTTCGACAAAGCGCACGTTGCCAAGTTGCGCCGCCCGCGCCCGGGCCGCTTCGATCAGGTCGTGCGAGATATCCAAGCCCAGCACCTGTGCCGCCGGATGCTGGCGTGCGAGGGCCAGCGAAAGCTCCCCCGCGCCGCAGCCAACATCAAGCACAGCCTTGTCGACATGCGGGCGCGCCCGTTCGATCAGGCGATGCGTCAGCCCCGCAAAGGCCCGGTCGGTCAGCGCGAAGTTTTGCGCCCAGCTGCGCCCGACCTGCGAGCGCCAGTCCATTTCGGTCGTCATGGGCAGAGGCTATGTCGGTCCGCACGCCGGCACAACAGTGATTTGCGCGATGCTTCCTATCGCCGGTTGCGCGCCGCCAGCGCGGCCACTTCGCGCACCAGCTTGGCCGCGAGGATGGCCGTGCGCTCATTGGCATCGAAACGCGGGTTCAATTCGACAATGTCGGCCGCCACCACCGGCGCGGTCTGGCGGCGCAGCACGGCCAGCACCTCGCGCGTGGTCAGGCCGCCAGGTTCGGGATGCGAAACACCGGGCGCCTCGGACGGATCGATCCCGTCGAGATCGATGCTGAGGTAGAGCGGACCTTCCAGCACCGGCACGCGGTCCGGCGTGAAATCGGGCAGCGGCACGATCTCCACCCCGAACCGGGCCGCCTGTTGGCGGCAATGGCGATTCAGCGTTCTGATCCCGACCTGGACCAGTCGCCTGGCCAGGCCAGCCTCCATGATCCGGGCAAAGGGTGAAGCGTGACTGCGCGGATTACCCTCGAAATCGTCGTAGAGATCGGGATGGGCGTCAAAATGGAGGATCGTTAACGGCCCATGCCGGGCCGCCACTGCCTCGACCACAGGAAAAGTCACCGCGTGATCGCCGCCCAGCAGGAGGGGGATCGCCCCGACAGCAAGACTGGCGGCGACGCCTGCACGGATCAAGGCATCGTCCGACGCCGCCTCGGTCAGTGGCAGGTCGCCGCGGTCCTCGAGCAGGAAGTCGTGGCCAATCTCCTGCCCGTCCTCGCACGCAAGGTTGCCGCGATCGGACCACAGTGCGGCCCGGATCGCGGGCGGAGCGAGCGCCGGTCCGCGTTCGAACGAGGAATTGCGGTCAGTCGGCAGGCCGATGAGATGGAACAGGGGCTTGGTCATCCCCCGCTCCGTCCCTGCCGCACTGCCGCCTGTCAAGCGCCGGCGTTAGCTTGGCAGTTCAGGGCTTGGGCGATTCCGGCTGCGGTGCCGCCGCGCTTGCGGTGGCGGGCACTGCCGCCGGTTCCGCGGCCGGGGCGGGCGTAACAGCGGCCGGAGCCGGTGCCGGAGCCGGAGCGACGACGGCGGCGGGCGGAGCCGGAGGCGCCGGCTCCCAGGTGCCCGGTTCGCCTACCAGGTCCTTGCCCAGCGATTCGTTGAGATCGCCCCGAACCTTGTCGTTGTGGGCCGCGATCTTGGCGATAACCTTGCCCTTCTTGTCGAGCAGTTCGGGCTCGCCGGCCTCGCCATCCTTGATCAGGCGGACCTTGACCGGGTTGGGATAGAGATGGTTGGTCGATCCGTTCGCACCATCGACCACGCCGCCGATCAGGCCGCCCAGCAACACATTGCCTGCGACCGCACCGCCGGTGCGGCTCTGCACCAGCACATAGGCCGGGCGATAACCGGGGGCCGCGAAATCGACCCGGAAATCGCGGCGGCGCTTCATGTCGAGCTTGCAGGGGGCGACGCAGGTAATGCCGGTGCTGATCTTCACCGTGGTCTGCTTGGCATTGCTGTCGAACTTGATGTCCTGGCTGGTGCCGTTGATCACCGTGGCACAGCCCGACAGCAGCACCGCCGCGAACGCGGCGGCAAAAACCTGTTTCACCTTCATTGATACCCCCCCTTGAACTGGCTGGCAGGCTAAGTAAGCCCGCGAGCCTGTCAAGCAGGATCAGCCCCGAACGCGAAAAGACCGGCGCGGGGCCTTGCTGGCTCACCGCGCCGGTCCTGTTTCGTGGAGGGTGCCCGGGGTATTGGGGACGCGGACACCCTCCCCTGGGAAGATTACATGTCGTCGCCCGCGTCCGGACCCGTCATCATCTCCCCGGCAAGACCTTCGGTCTGGCTGCGGATGGCAGCCTCCAGCCGGTCGCAAACTTCGGGGTTCTCCTTGAGGTAGGTCTTGGCGTTTTCACGCCCCTGGCCGATCCGGATCGAATCGTAGGAGAACCATGCACCACTCTTCTCGACGAGCCCGGCCTTGACGCCGAGGTCGAGAATTTCGCCGATCTTGGAAATGCCCTCGCCATACATGATGTCGAATTCGACCTGCTTGAACGGCGGGGCGACCTTGTTCTTGACCACCTTCACGCGGGTGGCGTTGCCGACGATATCGTCGCGATCCTTGATCTGGCCGGTACGGCGAATGTCGAGCCGAACCGAGGCGTAGAACTTCAACGCATTGCCGCCGGTGGTGGTTTCCGGGTTGCCGTACATCACCCCGATCTTCATGCGCAGCTGGTTGATGAAGATCACCATGCAGCGCGAGCGGCTGATCGAGCCGGTCAGCTTGCGCAAGGACTGGCTCATCAGGCGGGCCTGGAGGCCAACGTGGCTATCGCCCATCTCGCCCTCGATCTCGGCCCGCGGCACCAGCGCGGCGACCGAATCGACCACCAGCACGTCAATCGCGTTCGAGCGGACCAGCGTATCGGTGATTTCCAGCGCCTGTTCGCCGGTATCGGGCTGCGAGACGATCAGTTCATCGATGTTGACGCCCAGCTTCTTGGCATAGACCGGATCGAGCGCGTGTTCGGCATCGATGAAGGCCGCCGTGCCGCCGCTCTTCTGCGCTTCGGCGATCACGTGCAGCGCGAGCGTGGTCTTGCCCGAGCTTTCCGGACCATAGACCTCGATCACCCGGCCGCGCGGCAGGCCGCCAATGCCCAGCGCAATGTCGAGGCCGAGCGAACCGGTGGAAATCGCCTCGACCTCCATCGTTTCCTTCGAGCCCAGCTTCATCGCGCTGCCCTTGCCAAACGCGCGATCGATCTGGGCCAGCGCCGCTTCCAGCGCCTTCTGACGGTCCATGGTGTCCTTGCCTTCCTGTATCAGCTTGAGCTGCGCACCCATTGTTCGTCCCCTTGCCTAACCAGCCGACCGGACAGGTCAACCGAGACTCGGTGTACCCAATTTGTTCCATGAGAACAAGTAGGGAACTGGAACATTTTTAGAACGCCGCTGTTATCATTTGTTTTCAATGGCCTATGTCAAGCCGAGGGTGGTTTTACCGGGGTTTGAGGGCTCCGCGCAACAGGCCCAGCAAGCCAATTGTGGAAAGCCCGATCACGATCACCGCCACGTTGATCCCGCCGATCGCCAGCTCGGTACCATCGGCATGCCGCATCGTCCCGCCGTAAAGCGGGGAAAGGGCATAGGCGGCAAGGAATCCGAGGCCCTGAACCAGCCCGATCACGCAGGCGAGCCGCTCCTCCCCGCGCCGCCAGGCCAGCCAGAAGGCGAGCAGGCCCAGCGCGCTGTTGGTGAGCAGCTGCCACACCTCGTGCAGGCGGGCATGGCCAGGCCAGGCGGGATTGAACACGTGGGTTGGCCCCACTTCCAGGATCGGGACCAGGAGGGTCACTGGAGCGAGGCACAGGGCGAGCCAGAACAGGCGCATCGGCAATCCTTCCTTCATTCAGCCACCGCAACGGCGTTGACCTTTTCGGTAGGCAGTGTCAACTGAAGCCATGGTACGGGGACATCGACGCAAGCCCGAAAGGCAGACGGGACTGGGGCTCAACCTGTTGCTGGCGGCGCGCGGCCTGCTTGATACGGAGGGGATCGAAGGCGTGACCATCCGCGCCTGCGCGCGGGCGACGGGGGTTTCGCACGCGGCCCCGGCCAAGCACTTTGCCGACCGGCGCGCGCTGCTGACGGCCCTCGCCATCGATTGCATGGCCGACCTCGACCGTGACATTCAGCGCGGCTGTGAGCAGGCCGAGCAATCCCCGCGCGAGCAACTGGCCGCGATCATCGCTGCCAGCGTGGGCTATGCGCTGGTCCACCCGCACCGCTACCGCCTGATGTGGCGGACCGACCTGCTGGCTGCCGACAATGTTGAGCTGGACACGCTGACCTGGCGGATCTTCGAACGGATCGGGCGGATCGTCAGCGCCCTGCCCCGGCCTGACGGCGGAATCACCCGCGACACCCGGATCATCGCGATCTGTTCGATGATCCACGGCTATATCTCGATGCGGATCGATCGCAATTTCCGCCCGGCCAGCGACGAGGCGTCGCCCCGCCCGCGCCACCTGGCCCTGGTCGACCTGCTGCTGGCCGGGGAACCCTGACAACAAGCGGAAATCCGCGTGGCACCCGGGCGCGATCGACGCTATCCAGGGCAGCGATGCAGGGGTTTGAAATCGCGATTGCCGGATGCGGGCCCGCCGGGCTGGCCGCTGCGCTGCTGCTCGCCCGCGCGGGCCATCATGTCACGATGTTCGACCGTTTCCCCGAACCGCGCCCGCTTGGTTCGGGGCTGATGCTGCAGCCCAGCGGCATGGCGGTGCTGGCACAGCTCGGCCTGGCCGAGGCAGTCGTGGCGCGCGGCGCACCCATTGCGCGGCTGCTGGGCCGCTCCGCCACGGGCCGCACCGTGCTGGATGCCCGCTATGCCGACCTGTCCGGGCCGACCAGCCTGGGCCTGGGCATTCACCGCGCCAGCCTGTTCGACGTGCTCTACGACGCAGTCCGGGCGGCGGGTGTGACGATCCAGCCCGATCACGCCGTTACCGGCAGCCATACGACGAAAGCCGGGCGGATGCTGCGGTTCGAGCGGCAGGACGAGCTTGGCCCCTTCGACCTGGTGATCGACGCACTGGGCCTGCACACCACCCTCGCCCCCGAATGCGGGCGAATCCTGCCCTATGGCGCATTGTGGGCCAGCCTGCCCTGGCCCGAGCCCGGCCCGTTCGACCGGGGGCGGCTGGAGCAGCGCTATCGCGCGGCGCGCGAGATGGTGGGCGTGCTGCCCACCGGGCAGCGCCCGGGCCGGGGTGAGGAGCTGTCGCTGTTCTGGTCGCTGCGCGGCGATGCCTATGCGGGCTGGCTCGACCGGGGGCTGGACGCCTGGCGCGACGAGGTGACCGCGCTGTGGCCCGACTGCGCCGAACTGGTCGCCCAGATCACCGATCCGGCGCAGCTCACCATGGCCCGCTATGCCCACCGCGCCCTGCCCGCCCCGGCGCAGGACCGGCTGGTGCACATCGGCGATGCCTGGCACACGGCCAGCCCGCAGCTGGGCCAGGGGGCGAACATGGCGCTGCTCGATGCCATGGCCGTGGCCCGCGCGGTGGAGCTGACCCGCGATCCACGCGCGGTTCCGGACATGGCAATCCACCTGCGCCGCTGGCACGTTCAGCTGTACCAGGCCGCTACCGCCTTCTTCACCCCGCTTTACCAGTCCGATGCCGCAGGCCCCGCCCGGCTGCGCGACCTGGTCTTTGCCCCGGCCTCGCAGTTCTGGCCAGGCAAACAGGTCCAGGCCCTGATCATGAGCGGCCTGCTGGGCAATCCGCTGGCCATGCTGGGGCTGGAGCGGGTGGACTATGCCGGGCTGATGGCGAGATCCTAGAGCTGCGCCGCCAGCACGGCGCCTACCTTGTCGGTGATCTGCTGGACGGTGAAGGGCTTGGGCAGGAAGTGGACATCGGCGATGTCGATTTCCTTGCGCAGCTGTTCCTCGGCATAGCCCGACATGAACAGCACCGGCAGCGCGGGATGGCGCTTGCGGATCTCGCGCACCATGGCCGGGCCATCCATCCCCGGCATGACCACGTCCGACACGACGAGGTCGAACTCCTTGCCGGCCTCGATATATTCCAGCCCCTCGTCACCATCGGCGGCGCTGGTCACGGTGTAGCCGGCGCGGGTCAGCGCGCGTTCGGCCACGGTGCGGACCATGTCCTCGTCCTCCACCAGCAGCACCCGTCCGCCACCCGCCCATTCGCGCTGCGGTTCGGCCTTGGCCACCTTGGTGGCCTGGTCCTCGGCCGTGGCATGGTGGACCGGGAGGTAGACCGTGAACTTCGTGCCCCGGCCCACTTCGCTGTCGGCAAAGATGAACCCGCCCGATTGCTTGACGATGCCATAAACAGTGGAAAGCCCCAGCCCGGTGCCCTTGCCCTGTTCCTTGGTGGTGAAGAACGGTTCGAAGATCTTGCCCAGGTGATCGGGCGAGATCCCGGTGCCGGAATCCTCCACCATCAGCGCGGTGTAATCGGCCTGCGGCATGATCGCGCTGCGCATTGCGCGCACATCGGCGGCAGTGACCCGGCGGGTGGACAGCGTGATCCGCCCGCCGCCGATCTCGCCCTTGGCCAGCACGGCATCGCGGGCATTGACCACCAGGTTGACGATCACCTGTTCCAGCTGGCTGGGATCGGCGCGAACCGGGCCAAGATCGCGATCATGGGTGACGGTCAGCTTGACCCGCTCCCCGATCAGCCGCTTGAGCAGACTCGATACGTCCTGCACCACATCGGGCAATTGCAGCACTTCGGGGCGCAGCGTCTGCTGGCGGCTGAAGGCCAGCAATTGCCGGGTCAGGCTGGCGGCGCGGTTGGAATTGGCGCGGATCTGCTGGATGTCGTCATAATCGCTGTCACCGGGCGTATGGCGCAGCAGCATCAGATCGCAGGTCCCCAGGATCGCGGTCAGCACATTGTTGAAATCGTGGGCGACCCCGCCCGCCAGTTGCCCCACGGCCTGCATCTTGGTGGCCTGGGCCACCTGGCGCTTGAGCCGGGTTTCCTCGGTCGTATCGGTCAGCCCCAGCAGCACGGCGGCTTCGCCCAGGCCGCGCACGCCGGCCAGGCTGAGCGTGACCGGATCCTCGGGCTGGCTGCGCAGGCGCACGGCGATGTCGCCCGCCGCCGCCGGACCCTGGGCAAAGCGGCGGATCGCCTCGGAAATCGCGCCTTTGTCTTCCTGCACGACAAGATCGGTGGGATAGACCGGCGGCGGCTGCCCCTCGCGCCCGGCAGCGCGCATGAAGGCGGGGTTGGCGAACAGCAGCCGCCCGTCGCGGTCGGCCATGGCCAGACCCAGCGGCAGGTTGCCCAGCAGCGCTTCGAGGTGCGGCACGGCTGCCGTCCCTTCGACCGCCGCGCCGCCCAGCCCAACCCCTGCTTCGACCAGCAGCATCAGCGAAGGCGTGTTGAGATAGTCCACATCCCCCGGCGCATCCGGATCGCGCACCGGCAGGTAATACATCGTCAGCGGATTGCCACGCTTGCCTTCGCGGGCCCAGCTGACCTGGTCGCGCTCGTCCTGGCGCAGGAAGCCGGTAAACTCCTGCCCGGTCAGCAGCGCGGCCGGATCGCCCACGGCGCGCGCGGCAAAACCCGGCGCTGGCGGCCCGGATCTTGCCATCGGGATCGACGATCGCCGCCGCAATCCCGGCATTGGCCAGCGCCCGGCCCAGCTTGCCATCGAGGTACGGAACCAGTTCGGCGACCGGGTCGGGATTTGCCAAGGGGGCGATGGTCCAGACCAGGTAATCATCGCCGCGCCCGGCGCGCTGGGCCTCGGCCCGCCATTGCCCGGTGCCATTCTCGATCTTGTCGGCCCGGCCCTGTCCGTCGCGCCAGCCCGCCCGCGCCGCCTTGGCCAGCCGTTCGAGCGAGGCGTTGTCCACCGGCAGGCGGGGCGGGGCATGGGCCACGCCGAACCAGCTTTCATAGGCGCGGTTGGCGCAGACCAGCCGTCCGGCCCGGTCGGTGATCGCCACCGCGCAATCGGGCCGCTCGATCGCGGAAACCGTCACCGACCAGTCGGGCAGCGCATATTCCACTTCGCGCACGGTGGCCCGCGGCCGGGTCAGCGCCCAGGCGATCGCGCCGAGCGCCAGCAGCCCGGCCACGAAGCTGGCCATTACAGTCCATTCACCGGTGGCGAACCACACCAGCGCGAGGCTGCCGGCCAGCGCCGCACCCAGCGCCAGCTGCTCGCCGCCGCCACTGGGCAGGCGAGAGCCGGGCGCGCTCACGGCTTGAGCGGCTCCTGCCCGGCCCGCGCGCGGAGCAACCGTTCCTGCGCGGCACGGCGCTTGCGCCGGACCCAGGCGGTCCAGCCGAACGCGGCGATCAGGTAACCAATCGCCGCGCTGATGGTCGAAATGATGAACAGCCCGATCAGCATCGCCGGGGCGGCATCGGACAGCAGCCAGCTCGCCCAGTCACCCAGGCTCGCCCCGCGCTCGTACAGGCTGTAGAATGTCGCCACATCGGCGTGATAGCCCAGCTTGTTGCCCAGCCAGATCGACGCGGCCAGGATCAGCGGGGTGGTGGCCGGGTTGGACAGGAAGGTCATCAGCGCGGCAAGCGGGATATTGCCCCGCACCGGCACGCACATGAGCGCCGCACCGATGATCTGGATGCCGGGGATCAGCGCGAAGATGCCCACCAGCAGGCCCACGGCCACCCCGCGCGGCACAGAGCGGCGGGTGAAGCGCCACAGCTCCTGCCGCCGGGCAAAGGGGCCGACCCAGCGGTTGTGTTCCAGGTCCTCGCGCCGGGGCATGTTGCGCTTCGACCAGCGGACAATGCGGGAAGTCAGGTCGGTCATTTGTAATCCCGCATAATCCGCGCCTGATCGCGCTTCCAGTCGCGTTCCTTGATCGTCGCGCGCTTGTCCGCCACGTTCTTGCCCTTGGCCAGGGCCAGTTCCACCTTGGCCCGGCCGCGACCGTTGAAATAGATCGAAAGCGGCACCAGCGTCATGCCCTTTCGTTCAACCGCCCCCTGCAGGCGATCAACCTCGCGCCGGTGCAGCAGCAGCTTGCGCGGGCGCTTCGGCTCGTGGTTGTAGCGGTTGCCGTGGCTGAATTCGGGCACGTTGGAATTGACCAGCCAGACCTCGCCGTTCTTCACCTCGGCATAGCTTTCGGCGATCGAGCCTTCGCCAAACCGCAGGCTCTTCACCTCGGTCCCGGTCAGCGCAATCCCGGCTTCCATCGTGTCGTCGATGTAATAGTCGAACCGCGCCCGCCGGTTTTCGGCGACGACTTTCTTCTTGTCGAACTGGGCGTGGGTCGGGCGGGCCATGATGGGGGCCATGTAGGGGGGCTTGGGCGAAAAGGAAACGGGGGATCGGCATCCGCCCGAAAAGGCCCCGGTCGCCCTTGCGGATGGCAAGTGTCCAAACAATGTCGGCCCCGGTCATTCGCAAACCGGCGCGCGATTCCTAGCGCGGGCAAACCTGCCATACCCCGAGGACATCCGGATGCCGCAACCTCAAGCTCCCGCCCTGCCCGTCGTTGCCCTGCCCACCGTCGCCCTGTGGCGGATCAACGTCCTGCGGTTCCTGTTCCTGCTGATGGCGCTGGTGATGGGCAGCGTGGTCTGGCGGCAGGTACTGTTCGAATCCGCCGATTGGGAATGGAACCGGGGCCTCGCCAAGTCGATGCTGGCGGCGCTGGCGCTGCTCAGTCTGCTTGGCGTGCGCTATCCGCTGCAGATGCTGCCGCTGATGCTTTACGAGATTGCCTGGAAGACGACCTGGCTGCTGTTCATCGCCCTGCGCGCCTGGCTCAACGGCAATTGGAACGCCAATATCGAAGCACTGTTCCACGACTGCATCGGCATCATCGTCGCCTATTTCATCGTGCCATGGCGATATGTCTGGGCCCGCTATTTCGCCCAGCCTGCCGAGCCTTGGCGCAAGGCCAGACCCTAAGCGCCGAAGATCAGCCAGCCATAGATCAGCGTCGTGGGATAGAAGGTCAGGCCAAAGCCGACCCCTCTGGCCCAGGGCGCGATCATGTAGCCGATCAGGAAGGCCAGCCGCCCGGCCCCGAAAAAGCCCGCCAGGATCGGCAGCGCTACCGGGGCAAAGTGCGGAATGGCCAGGGCAAAGGCCGGCCAGGCGATGATCACCAGCACGGCCTGCTCCAGCGTGTTGCGGTTGTAGCGCAGCAGGAGTTCCAGCCGGTCCGGCACGTTGCTGGCCTGCCCGTCGATGATCCGGTCGTCCGAGAACCGCAGCGAGGCGGTGAGGATGATCCCGGCGGCAAGGCACAGGCCGGGCACGACCAGCCAGCCGATCGCCTGGGCCAGCCGGTCAGCCACTTGCGGCAATGGCGTGGCGGGATGGCCCAATACCCACCAGGCGGCCAGGGCAATCGCGAGGAAGACCGGCGCCTCGCTTATCGCGATGCGCCAGCGCACCGGCACTGCACCCATCAGATCAGCCCGGCATGGGCGAGGCCCGCATCGACCGCGCGGCGGCTTTCCGCGCTGCACGGCACCAGCGGCAGGCGCACCTCTTCGTTCAGCCAGTCGCACACCCGGGTCAGCGCGTACTTGACCGGGCCGGGCGAGGCATCGGTGAACAGCGCCTGGTGCAGCGGGAACAACCGCTCGTTGAGTTCATGGGCCTTGGCGGCATCGCCCGCGCGGCTCGCCGCCTGGAACTCGGCGCAGAGGCGCGGGGCGACATTGGCGGTAACCGAGATGCAGCCCGTCCCGCCCCCGGCGTTGTAGTGCAGCGCCATGTCATCGTTGCCGCACAGCTGGACGAAGCCCGCCCCCAGCGCCAGCCGGTGCGCGGTCAGCCGGGTCATGTCGCCACTGGCGTCCTTGATGCCGATGATCCGGTCGGGGAAGCGGCGGGCCAGTTCGATCACGGTCTCGGGCCTGATGTCGGTCACCGTGCGGCCGGGCACGTTGTAAAGCACGATCGGCAGGTCGACCCGCTCGGCCAGGTAGCTGAAATGCGCCAGTAGCCCGGCCTGGCTGGGCCGGTTGTAATAGGGCGCGACCATCAGCGCGGCATCCGCGCCCAGCGCCTTGGCTTCCCGCATGTGCCACAGCGCGGTCTGGGTATCGTTGCTGCCGCAGCCCGCGATCACCGGCACCCGCCCCGCCGCCGCCTCGACACAGACGGCGAACAGGCGGTGCTGCTCGTCATTGGTCAGGGTCGGCGCTTCGCCGGTGGTGCCGCAGGGAACGAGCGCGCTCGAGCCTTCCGAAATCTGCCAGTCGACCAGCCGGCGGAAAGCGACCTCATCGATTCCATCCCCGGCAAATGGGGTGATCAGAGCTGGAATCGAGCCAGAGAACATGGACATATCCCTTCCACTTGGCCCATAGATCGGGCCAGCCGCGCCACCGTTCAGCGCCTGATAAGGAGCCTTTGCCGAGAATGTCCAGCATGGTCCGCATGACTTTTGCTTTGCTGCTGGCAAGCCTGGCAATTACTCCGACCGCCGCTAGCGCGCAGGATGCCGCCGAATGGGACCGGGCCCGCGCCGCCCAGGCCGCGGCCGCCCCCAGCGCGATGGCCCAGGCGATCGACCGCTGGCGCCAGCTCTCCGCATCGGACCAGTTCACCTTCGACGATTACTCGGGCTTCCTGCTGACCTATCCGGGTTTCCCCGAAGAGGCCAAGCTGCGCGGCTATGCCGAGCGCGCGCTGGACCGGAGCAATGCCGATCCGGCGCGCGTCGCCGCCTACTTCGCCCGCTTCCCCGCCACCGGCAATGCGGCCCGCGCCCGCCATGCCCTGGCCCTGTTCGCGCTGGGTCGGCCCGAGGCAGCCGAAACCGGCCGCGCCGCCTGGCGGGGCGGAGCGATGAGCGATGCCAGCGAAGCGGCGCTCTCTGCCCGGCTGGCCGGGGTGCTGACCCTGGCCGATCACGATGCCCGGATGGATGCCTTGCTGTGGAGCGGCAGCGCCGCCCAGGCCGAACGGCAGCTGCTGTACGTTTCCCCCGCCGCCCGGCCGCTGTTCCTGGTGCGGCTGGGGCTGCTCAACGGGCGCGACCCGGCAGCGCAAGGGCTTGATCCGGGGCCTTCGGCGCTACGTGATGCGGGCTATGTCTACAACCGCGTGCGGATGCTGCGGACTGGCGGCCAGCCGGGCCTTGCCGCCGCCGTGCTGGCGACCCGCCCGCCGCTGGCCGCCCCGCCGCGCGATGCCCGCCGCTGGATCGCCGAACTGCTCGCCGCCGCCCGCCGCACCGATCCCGCCAATGCCGTGCGGATCGCCGCCAGTATCGACGATGCCTTTGCCCCCGGTACCGATGTCAGCCGCGAAGCCTTTGGCGTGCGGGATGATTACACGTCGCTGATGTGGCTGGGCGGGACCAAGGCCCTGTCCGAACTGGGCGATGGCGCGCGTGCCGCCACGCTGTTCTGGCGCTATGGCGCCGCCGCGCGCACCCCGCAGACCCGCTCCAAGGGGTTCTACTGGGCCGGCCGCGCCATGGCCCGCGCCGGCAACCTGGCCGAAGCCAACCGCTATTTCGAAATGGCGGCGATCTATCCCGAGCATTTCTATGGCCAATTGGCAGTGGAACGGCTTGGCCGGTCGCTGCCGGCCTTCGATCGTGAGCCCAAGGCCGTACCGACCGCTGCCGAGCGCGCCGCCTTCAACGCCCGCCCGCTGACCCAGGCCGTGCGCGAAGTGGCCCGCGCCAGCGACTGGCCGACCGGGATCCGCTTCTTCCGCGAGATCGCCAACCAGGCGGAAACCGAAACCGATCACGTGCTGGTCGCCGATCTGGCGCGCGAGGTTGGTCGCCGCGATCTGGCCGTGATCCTGGCCCAGGCCGCCCACGTCGATGGCTATGGCGAGTTTCACAAGACCGGCTATCCGCTGATGCCGGTCACGCCCGAAGCCAACTGGACCATGGTTCACGCCATTACTCGGCAGGAAAGCCAGTTCGCGATGAACGCGGTCAGCCATGCCGGGGCGCGCGGACTGATGCAGCTGATGCCGGGCACCGCGCGCGAACAGGCCGGCAAGCTCGGGATGGTCTACGATCCGCAGGCGCTGATGAGCGATGCGGCCTACAACATCACGCTTGGCAACGCCTATTTCATGCGGATGCTGGATTACTACGACGGGAGCTATCCACTGGCCGTGGCCGCCTATAATGCCGGGCCGGGCAACGTGAACCGGTTCCTGAAGAGCAACGGCGATCCGCGCGACGGAGCGATCGACTGGATCGACTGGATCGAGCGAATCCCGCTGTCGGAAACGCGCGGCTATGTGCAGCACGTGCTGGAAAACGCGGTGGTCTATGAAACCATGAACCCGCAAAAGGCCCGGATGCGCGGCCCCAACCCGCTCAGCCAGTTCATCGGCAAGCGCACGCCGGGATGATCATGTTGTGCTGCGAAGCAGGCTTTCCCTGTTCTCCCCTCCCGCTGGCGGGAGGGGTCGGGGGAGGGCCTGTTGGGTTCGCGGAAAACATGCCCTCCCCTAGCCCCTCCCGCCAGCGGGAGGGGAACCGTTGGCACGGCGGCTTTGCGCCGTGAACGCTGCCTCGGGCCCGCCCATCACCCCGGCCGGCATGGCCGCGCTGCGCGCGCGCTATGACCACCTGCTCGGCACCGAACGTCCGGCGATTGTAGAGATCGTCAGCTGGGCGGCCGGTAATGGTGACCGCAGCGAGAATGGCGACTACCTCTATGGCCGCAAGCGGATGCGCGAGATCGACCGCGAACTGGCCCACCTCGCCCGGCGGATGAAGACCTGCCGGGTGGTCGATCCGGCCCGCCAGGAAGATCGCAGCCGCGTCTGGTTCGGCGCAACGGTGACGATCGCGCCAAGTGACTCGGGCTCGGATGACAACCAGCGCACCCTGACCCTGGTCGGCGATGACGAACAGGATGCCTCGGCCGGCCTGATCGGCTGGTCGGCCCCACTCGCCCGGGCGCTACGCGGCGCGGCGGTGGGTGATCTGCGCAAGGTGCTTTTGCCTGGCGGGGAAAAGGAATGGGAAGTGCTGGCCATTTCCTATCCGGACGGCGCCAGCGGTTGAAAACGGCGGGGTTCATCCCCATATCCCGTCTATCGCGAACTGACGCCCCGTAAGCCTTCGCGGCTGAGAGACCTTGCGCTCCCGCTTACCAGTAGGAGCCCGACATGGACCTCAATTTCCAATATGCCCGCCACCAGCGCAGCCTGATACTGGCCCAGTCCAGCTCGTGCCGCGACGAACGGCGCCGGATGCTTGACCGGGCGGCGCTGATCGCCGGTTCGATCGCCAGCCACCAGACCGACCTTGGCGCAGCCGCCGCAACCGGCTGGAGCCTTGCGGTATGAGCCGGGCCATGAACCTTTCGCTCAGCGAAGCCGAAGTGCAGGCCGCCTGCCAAAAGGCCGGGATCATCATCAGCGCGATCGAGCCGCTGCCCGGCACTGGCACGCACGTGGTCTGCCGCACCTCGGAAGGGGCCGATGCCCTGCGCGACCAGTTCGCCAAGCACCTGATCCCGGGCAAGGTGAAGCGGTACGCCTTTTACCGCATCCCCAGTTCCTGGTGACGTAACGGTCTTTCCTCCCCGGCCGCTTTTGTGCAAGGCTGCCGGGCATGGCCGAAGTGATCAACCTGCGTCTTGCCCGCAAGGCCCGCACGCGGAGCAAGGCAGCCGTCCAGGCTGCCGAGAACCGGGCGCTGCATGGGCAGACCCGGGCCGAGCGGCAAGGCCGGCAAGCCGAAGCGGAGCGCAAGGTCCGCGCGCTTGAAGCGCACCTTCGGGACAAGCCCTGATGCGCACGACCTATGACAGCGCAACGGTGCGGCTCTACTATCTTGATGGCGCGAGCGAAGGCGGCGCGGCCACGACCCTGCTCTACGGCCCGTTGGCCGAGGCCTTGCGGATCGCGGCCCAGCAACCCGCCGAGGTGCAGGATGGCCTGTTCATCGCGACCGACAACGATGTGGTGGCCTATCTCGATCTGATCGGGGAAGACTGAGCGATGCCCCGAAGGCCCGCGTTTTTCGCCCTGGTGGTGCTGATGGCGCTGGCCGCCCCGGCCCAGGCGCGGGATTCGCTCGGCATGTTCGGCGATTGGGGCGCGTTCCGCGATCCCGCCGCGCCGCGCTGCTATGCCATTGCCATGGCCGCGCCATCCACCCTGCGCCGCGATTTCCAGCCCTTCGCCAGCGTCGGTACCTGGCCCCGCCAGAACGTGCGCGGGCAAGTCCACTTCCGCCTGTCGCGCAAGTTGCAGCCCGGCGCGCCGATTGCGCTGGTGGTCGGCCGCAACCGCTTCGCCCTGGTTGGTGGCGAGGCCGATGCCTGGGCGGCGGATGCGCGGATGGATGCGGCCATCCTGGCCGCGATGCGCTCGGCCAAGGAAATGACCGTGAGCGCGCGCGGGGCAGACGGGCGCGGCTTTTCCAATTCCTGGTCGCTCGATGGCGCGCCCACCGCGCTCGACGCGGCAGCCGTGGGTTGCGCCCGGATCCGCTGATGCGGCCACGCTAGCCAAAACCGGGCCATGCGCGTATAGGCGCGCGCCATGGCCGATACCGCTCTCATGCCGATCCCGGGTCTTGTCGATCCCGTCCCCACCCCGCGTGACGTGACCCCGCGCGAGGATGGCCGCGTCGATCTGATCGGCTTGCCGCGTCCGCGGATCGCCGAACTGTTCGAAGCGGCAGGCCTTGATGCCAAGGCGGCCAAGCTGCGCGCCAAGCAGGTGTTCCATTGGCTGTACCATCGCGGCGTCACCGATTTCGACGCGATGACCGATATCGCCAAGACCATGCGCCCCTGGCTGGCCGAACGGTTCGTGATCGGCCGGCCGGAGATCGTGCTCAGCCAGCATTCGGAAGACGGCACCCGCAAGTGGCTGCTGAAAACCGCCGATGGCCACGAATTCGAGATGGTCTTCATCCCCGATGCGGATCGCGGCACGCTGTGCGTCTCCAGCCAGGTCGGCTGCACGCTCAATTGCCGGTTCTGCCACACCGGCACGATGCGGCTGGTCCGCAACCTGACCGTCGGCGAAATCGTGGGCCAGGTCATGCTGGCGCGCGATGCGCTGGGCGAATGGCCCAAGGCCGGACAGGCTGACCTCTCCGCGCTGGGCGACGATCTGGTCGATGATGATGGCGGCTATTCCGCCGATGGCCGCCTGCTGACCAACATCGTGATGATGGGCATGGGTGAGCCGCTCTACAATTTCGACAATGTCCGCGATGCGCTGAAGCTGGTGATGGACGGCGATGGGCTGGCCCTGTCAAAGCGCCGCATCACGCTTTCGACCAGCGGCGTGGTGCCGATGATGGCGAAGTGCGGCGAGGAAATCGGCGTGAACCTGGCCGTCTCGCTCCACGCGGTGACCAAGGACATCCGCGACGAGATCGTGCCGATCAACCGCAAGTATGGCCTTGAGGAACTGCTCCAGGCCTGCGCCGACTATCCCGGGGCCAGCAATGCCCGGCGCATCACTTTCGAATACGTGATGCTGAAGGACAAGAACGACAGCGACGAGCACGCGCGCGAGCTGGTCCGCCTGATCAAGCAGTACAAGCTGCCGGCCAAGGTCAACCTGATCCCGTTCAACCCCTGGCCCGGCGCGATCTATGAATGCTCCACGCCGGAACGGATCCGGCGCTTCTCCGAGATCGTCTTCGAAGCCGGGATCAGCGCCCCGGTGCGCACCCCGCGCGGGCGCGACATCGATGCCGCCTGCGGCCAGCTCAAGACCACGGCCCAGAAGCTGAGCCGGGCCGAGCTGGACCGGCTGGCCGAAGAAAAGCAGGCCGCGCTGGGCTGATTGCCTTGCCGATCTGGCGGCTCATCGCGCGAAAGCCACGGTTCGCCACCCCCTGAAATCTGCCGTTCAGCTTGGCGGCTGGATGATGGCCCCTCGACGTTTCTCGAAGGGGAGAACCCAGATGTTTCGCAAGACCCTGATCGCCGCCACCCTGGCCACCGCCGCGCTGCCCACTGCCGCCGCCATGGCCGATCCGCCGCGCTGGGCCCCGGCGCACGGCTGGCGCGCCAAGAACGGCGACATTGCCTATCGCCGCACCGACAACGGCATCCGCTACTGGCAGGGTGATGATGGCCGCTATTACTGCCGCCGGGGTGATGGCACGGTCGGCCTGCTGGTCGGTGCCGCCGTCGGCGCACTGGTTGGCCGCGCGATCGACACCCGGGGCGAGCGCACCACCGGCACCGTGCTGGGCGCCGCTGCGGGGGCGCTGATCGGCAACGAGCTGGCCAAGGGGCCGACCCGCTGCCGGTAAGGCGCGCATGCTGACCGGCACCGAGTGGCCTAAAGACCTCTTTCCCGAACCGGCCGGGGGTGTATGGGGAAACCCATGCCCCCGGCCGTTCTCATAACTGGTGCTGGTAAGCGCATCGGCGCCGTGCTGGCCCGCGCCTTTGGCCGGGCCGGCTGGCACGTGGTGCTGCACGTCCACCATTCGCCCGATGCCGCGCGCGAACTGGCCGTCACGCTGCCTTCCGCCGAAGTGGTCCAGTGCGACCTGCTGGATGGGCAGGCGGCACTGGACATGATCACCGATCTGGCCGCCCGGCTGGATGACTGGCGCGTGCTGGTCAACTGCGCCGCCGTGTTCCGCTATGACGATGGCAAGGGAATCGATCCCGGCGTCTTTGCCGAGGCGATCACCGTCAACGCCGAAACCCCCACGCGCATGGCCCAGGCCTTTCTGGCCAGCGCGAAGAGCCGGGGCGGCAAGCGGGTGATCCAGTTCCTCGACCAGAAGCTGCTTAACCCCAACCCCGATTTCTTCAGCTATACCATGGCCAAGCAGGCCTTTGCGGTGGGCGTGACCATGCTGGCCATGGCGCAGGATGACCCGGCCACGCGGGTCTATGGCCTGGCCCCTGGCGCGATGATGGCCAGCTTCGACCAGCGCGAGGACGAGCATGAGCTGAGCGGGCGGATGAACCTGCTGGAACGGCTCACCGATCCGCAGGAACTGGCTGATGCGGCGCTGTTCCTGGCCGAAGGCTGGGCGGCGAGCGGCCAGACGCTCTACATCGATTCTGGCCAGCACCTGCTGGCCCAGCCGCGCGATGTGCTGTTCCTGGCGCGGGAATAGCCGCCACCCCGCTTCCCGCTTGCCTTGCGCGGCAAACGATCCTAACCGGCCCTCGTCATCTGGGGAGTAGCCAGCCGCCCTTGGGCGGTCCCGCAGCGTCAACATACTTGATCGAGAGATCATGGCGCGCGGAGGACGGGAACCGTTCGGGCGAGACCAATGGCATTGCGCCTTCATCCGGCCGGGTGGAAGGGCGATGTCATTGCGTTGTCTCCACCCGGCCCGGAGAATCGTTTCATGGAAGCCTTCCTTGCCTCCACCGCCGTCGTCGCCCTCGCCGAAATCGGCGACAAGACGATGCTGCTCGCCATCGTGCTCGCCGCCCGGCTGCGCGCGCCGGTGGCGATCCTGCTGGGGATCCTGGTGGCGACGCTGGCCAACCACGCCCTTGCCGCGCTGGTCGGCAGCCAGGTCGCCGGGCTGATCGACGCGCCCTGGTTCCGCATCGCCGTGGCGCTGGGCTTCATCGCCATGGCCGCCTGGACCCTGGTGCCGGATGAACTCGACGATGACGAGGACAGCCTGACCCATCGCGGCAGCGCCTTCCTGACCACCCTCGTCGCCTTCTTCCTGGTCGAGATGGGCGACAAGACCCAGGTCGCCACGATTGCGCTGGGCGCGCAGTATCACAGCGTGCTGGTGGTCGCCGCCGGGACCACGCTGGGCATGATGCTGGCCAATACGCCAGCGGTGTTCCTGGGCGAAAAGCTAGTCGAGAAGGTCTCGCTCAAGCTCACCCGCACCCTCGCCGCGCTGCTGTTCCTGGTGCTGGGCCTGTGGCAGCTGGCCGAAACGCTGGGCTGGCTGGGGTAAATACGTGGTTGCGCCGGTGGGCAGGTGCGATAGGTTCCTGCCCCATGTGGCTGCTCGGCAAAATGCTCGGCAGGCTGATCCGCAAGGGTCAGCTGATCGTCACCGACCATGATGGCCGGGAATACCGCTTTGGCGATCCGGCCAGCGGCCCCCTGCGCATCCGCCTGACCGACAGCACGGCCGCCTGGCACATCGCCCGCGATCCCCGGATCGGCACGGGTGAGGCCTATATGGACGGGCGGCTGGTGATCGAGCCGCCGCACGACGTGCGCGATTTCATCCTGTTCGTGATGAGCCAGGGCGATGGCGGCGCGGTGCGGGCCGCGAGCCCGCTGCGCCGCCTGGCCGACCGGATCGGCTCGTTCCTTGACCAGAACAATTACCGCGCCCGCGCCCGCCAGAACGTGGAGCACCACTATGACCTGAACCGCCGGTTCTATGAGCTGTTCCTCGATGCCGACCGGCAATACACCATGGCCCTGTGGCGCGACCCGAATGGCACGCTGGAACAGGCCCAGGTCGAGAAGAAGGCCCTGATCGCGGCCAAGCTGCGGATCGAGCCCGGCCAGCGGGTGCTCGACATCGGTTCCGGCTGGGGCGGCTTCGCGCTGTTCCTGAACCGGCATTATGGCTGCGAGGTGCTGGGCGTCAGCCTGGCCCCCGACCAGGTCCAGTTCGCCCGCGAGCGGGCCGAGGCCGCCGGGGTGGCAGACAAGGTCAAGTTCGAGCTGATCGACTACCGCGACGTGACCGAAACCTTCGACCGGGTCGCCAGCGTCGGCATGTTCGAACACGTCGGCCTGCGCAATTACGACGAATACTTCGCCAAGTGCCTCGATCTGCTCGCGCCTGACGGGGTGATGCTGACCCACACGATCGGGCGGCTGAAAGGCAATGGCGGAACCGACAAGTGGAACCGCAAGTACATCTTCCCCGGCCACTACCTGCCCAAGATCAGCCAGATGACCGCATCGCTGGAGCGGACCGGCTGGGAAATCGCCGACCTTGAGGTGATGCGCTATCACTATGCCCACACCCTGGCCGAATGGTACCGCCGCACCGCCGCGAACCGCGAGGAGATCGTCGCGCTTTATGACGCGCGCTTCTTCCGGATGTGGCAATTCTACCTCGCCGGGGCCGAACAGGGCTTCCGCCACGGCCAGCTGGTCAATTTCCAGTTCCTCAGCACCCGGCGCCGCGATGCGCTGCCGATGACCCGTGACTGGATCGAGCGCGAGGCCGCCCGACTGGTCGCGGCGGAAGCGGGCCAGGAAAGCCGAGCGCCCAGGCCTTAGTCGGCCACACCGCTTGCCCTGCCACCATGCTTGCCCTAGGGGCCGCGTCGACTCCCATCAGCAGACCAGCGGAAAACCAGCCATGAGCGACATCAAGCGTGTAGTCCTCGCCTACTCGGGCGGCCTCGATACCTCGGTGATCCTGAAGTGGCTGCAGGTGACCTATGGCTGCGAAGTCGTCACCTTCACCGCCGATCTCGGCCAGGGCGAGGAACTGGAGCCGGCCCGCGCCAAGGCCAAGCTGATGGGCGTGCCCGATCACCACATCTACATCGATGACCTGCGCGAGGAATTCGTGCGCGATTTCGTCTTCCCGATGATGCGCGCCAATGCCCGCTATGAAGGCGATTACCTGCTGGGCACCAGCATCGCCCGCCCGCTGATTTCCAAGCGCCTGATCGAGATCGCGCGCGAAACCGGCGCCGACGCCGTGGCCCACGGCGCCACCGGCAAGGGCAATGACCAGGTGCGGTTCGAACTGTCGGCCTATGCGCTGGAGCCCTCGATCAAGGTGATTGCCCCCTGGCGCGAATGGGACCTGACCAGCCGCACCGCGCTGATCGCCTGGGCCGAAGCGCACCAGATCCCGGTGCCCAAGGACAAGCGCGGCGAAAGCCCGTTCTCGACCGATGCCAATCTCCTCCACACCTCGTCCGAGGGCAAGGTGCTGGAAGATCCGTGGGAAGAGACCCCGGACTATGTCTATTCGCGCACGGTCAATCCGGAGGACGCGCCCGACGCGCCGGAGTACATCACGATCGATTTCGAGCGCGGCGATGGCGTGGCGCTGAACGGTGTGGCGATGAGTCCGGCGACGCTGCTCGCCGCGCTCAATGACCTGGGCCGCAAGCATGGCATCGGCCGGCTCGACCTGGTCGAGAACCGCTTCGTCGGCATGAAGAGCCGGGGCATGTACGAGACCCCGGGCGGCGAGATCTATGCCCGCGCGCACCGCGGCATCGAATCGATCACGCTCGATCGCGGCGCGGCGCATCTCAAGGACGAGCTGATGCCAAAGTATGCCGAGCTGATCTACAACGGCTTCTGGTTCAGCCCCGAGCGCGAGATGCTGCAGGCCGCGATCGACCACAGCCAGGCCAAGGTTTCCGGCACGGTCCGGCTGAAGCTCTACAAGGGCAATGCCAGCGTGGTCGGCCGCAAGAGCCCCAACTCGCTCTACAGCGAGCGCCACGTGACCTTCGAGGACGATGCCGGCGCCTATGACCAGAAGGACGCGGCAGGCTTTATCAAGCTCAACGCGCTCCGGCTCAGGCTTCTGGCCCAGCGGGATCGATAAAAAACAGCGCCGAATGACGGCGTGATCTGATTCTGTCCACCGCAAGACCAGACTTATCCACCGCCATTCAGGGCGTCTGTGGATAAGTGAGTCATTTTCCGCTTGTGCGACTCGGTTTTGAGGCGCAGCTTTCACTTGTCGGAAGGCTAGACCGAACCGGAACTTCCAGCGGGAAACCGCTGAAAGGAAAGGGGAAAACACAACCTTCAGATACTGGCAGCGATGCCCGCAGCAGTGTCGGAAAACACGCGGGAAAGGCTCTTCGGAGCGGCTCACGCGAACCGCAGATGCAGCGAGCGGCGCGCGGTCGGGAAGACTGCTCCAGGCAGTCGGGACGGCGGACAGAAAGCCGGGCTTCGGCCAGGCAGAAGGAAAGCCGGAAACGACAGGCCGGGCAGCGGTCACGGAACCGCCAGGCGGCACGGGGAAGGCATGATCGGCTTGCCGAGAAGCGCCAGAACCGCCGCCTGACGGAACCGGACGCCGGAAGCGGACCGGGCAAGGAACGCCGGCTCTCAGGAGCCACCGGAATGTGCGAGACAGTGTGGGAAGCAAGGCTTCGGCCAGGTGGACCAGACCCGATGCGACGAGCATCACGATGCCCAGACCACTCACGGTGCGATGGCACGCGAGGTGATCGAAAACGCATCACAGCGGTCAGGCTGTTCAGGACAATCCCGGGAAAAGCGATCGCCCAAACTGGTCCGGAAAGCGGAAAGGCGTAGCGTGGGGCTGGTGGAAACACCGGCCCCATTTGCTTTTGCCCGCAGCCGATCCTCAATCCGCCAGGAAGCGGTTTTTCAGATCCAGCATCAGCATCAGCGTCGAAATGACAAAGCTGGCCAGCACCAGATCGCTCTCCGCCTGACTGAAGAACAGCGGCAGCAGGAACAGCCCGGCAAACGAGACCCGGTTGATCAGCAGCAGGCGCGGATCGGCGAGGTCGCTGGAGAAGAACTGCCGCCCCCAGTTCCATTCACGCCGCTTGCGCTCCAGCCGCTCCGCATAGTCCGGCACGCGCCGCACACTGGCCAGCTCGAACACCGTGACCAGCAGCAACAGACCCGCAAATCCGCCGACCAGCCAGCAGCTGGCGCGCGCATAGGGCGCGCTGGCCACTGGCCAGATCAGGGAAGCCAGGTCAAAGATCACGCCCCACCAGGCAATCACCAGGGCGGGCAGCATCAGCCGGTCGCTCCAATGGTCTTCGCTCATGCCCGCCCCCGATTGTCGCCGTGCCGCTCAGCGCACGAACAGACTGGCCAGTTCGACGTGGGTTGACCAGCGGAATTGCCCGACCGGGCGCAGTTCCTTGAGCACGAATCCCGCGTCGACCAGCATGGCCGCATCCTTGGCCCAGCTGGCCGGATTGCAGCTGATATAGACCACCTTCGCCACCGTGCTCTCGGCAATCCGCTCCACCTGTTCCCGCGCCCCGGCACGCGGCGGATCGAGCAGGACGGCGGCAAAGCGGTTCAGCTCGTCCGGCAGCAGGGGATTGCGGAACAGGTCGCGGTGGTCGGCGTGAACCGGCAGGCCGGTGCGCGCCGCCGCGGCCTTGCAGGCCAGGTGCGCGGCGCGCTCGGCCTCGGCGGCGAGCACTTTCGTCTCCGGCCCGGCCAGGGCGAAGGCGAAGGTGCCAAGGCCCGAAAACAGGTCGGCCACGGTGGCGCTGCCCGCCAGCCATTCGCGCGCGGCCGCCACCAGCGCGGCTTCGCCATCGGCCGTCGCCTGAAGAAAGGCACCCGGCGGAAACGGCACGGCCACGCCGCGCCGCCCCCGTTCGTCCTGAGGAGGCGCTACGAAGCCGGAGGCTGAGGCGCCGTCTCGAAGGACCGCTGTGCCTGGGTGGTTCGAGACGGGGCCTTCCCCCGGATCAAGTCCGGGGTCAGTCCCCTCCTGACCACGAACGGGGTCTGGTTTGCCCAAGGTCACGGTAACCGGCTCCGGTTCCCACACCGTATCGGGGCCATAGCCCGCATCCAGCGTCAGCCGCGCCAGCGCATGGTCGCGGGCGAAATCGAGCAGCAGCTCGGTCAGCGCCAGCCCCTCGGCGCTGAGGCCCTTGATGCCCAGGTCCAGCCCCTGGTCGGTCACGGTCAGTTCGAGATCGGCGGCGAGTTTCGCATGGGCGTGCTTGCCCGGCTTGCCCTTGCCCTTCTTCTGCTGGCCCTGACCTTGCCCCAACCGGATCAGCAGCTTGCGCAAGGGCGGCAGGATTGCGACAATCTCTGGCCGCAGCACCGGGCATTCGCTGAGTTCAACCAGCCGGTGCGACTTTGCCTCGCGGTACCCGATCACCACCCGGCCCTGGCTGCTTTCGGCGCGCAGGCTAGCGCGGCGGCGGCTGGCGGGGGGCGAGAGGTGCGGCGGGGCGATGTGCTCGGCGCCCAGTTCCTGCGCGGAGGAAGCGTTGCTGACCCGCGCCTCGACGAAATCAGCGAGGCTCGCCTCGTCCAGCTGCTGCAACTGGCACCCACCGCAGCGCCCGAAGTGGCGACAGGCCGGGTCGACGTGATGCGGTCCGCGCTCGATGGTGCCATCGGCATGGAGCAGGTCGCCGGGAGCGGTGCCCCAGGCAAACCGGCTCGAGGCGGTAACGCCATCGCCCTTGGCGGCGATGCGGATGATTGGTTCACTGTCACTCACAATGCCCCTCTACCCGTTCGCCCTGAGCTTGTCGAAGGGCAGTCCTATCACCGACCCGAGATGAAGCACGGTCCTTCGACAAGCTCAGGACGAGCGGTCAAGGAAAGCTAGAGACAACCGGCAAAGGCCGCCGCGATCGATTCTGCAAGCTGCCCGGCGGTAAAGGGCGCCGGGGTGCGCCGGGCGGCCTCGCCATGCAGCCACACGCCCTGGCAAGCAGCCGCAAAGGCCTGTTCCCCGCAGGCAAGGCGGCTGGCGATCGCCCCGGCCAGAACGTCACCGGTCCCGGCGGTCGACAGCCAGCTTGATCCGCGCGGGGCAAAGGCCAGTGCGCCATCGGGCGCGGCGACCAGCGTGTCCGCGCCCTTGGCCACGATCACCATGCCGCTGGCCCGCGCCAGCGCCTCGGCCCGCTGGACCTTGCTGCCCGCGCCATCAAGGCCAAAGGCGCGTTCGAGCGCGAACAGCTCGCCATCGTGCGGGGTGGCGATCAGCGGAGCGGTCCGCTCGGCCAGTTGCCGCGCCCCCAGCAGGACCAGCGCATCGGCATCGAGCACGGCGGGGATCGGTTCGGACAGGGCAGTGGCCAGCCGCTCGCGCGCGGTGGCATCGCGGCCAAGGCCGGGGCCGACCAGCAACGCGGCATAGCGGTTGTCAGTCAGCACATTGGCCAGCGGCGCGCGCTCGACCACCAGGTCGGGCGGCGCCCCGGCCGCCTCGCCCAGCAGCTTGACGTACCCCGCCCCCGCCCCCTGCGCCGCCCGCGCCGCCAGCAGCGCCGCACCGGGCATAGCCCCCGCCACCACGCCCAGCAGGCCGCGGGTATATTTGTGGGCGCTGGGCGCAGGCGGTGCGAGGACCGGACGGGCAATGACCCTCGCCGCTTGCGCTGCTTGCCCGATACCAATGTCGACCAGCCGCAGCTCGCCCATCAGGGCGGCGGCAGGCAGCAGGCAGTGCGCCGGCTTCCAGGCCCCCAGCGCCAGGGTCAGGTGCCAATCGGGCAGGCCGGTGCTGAGCAGCATGCCGTTGTCGGCATCGACCCCGCTCGGCAGATCCACCGCCACCCGGCGCGAGTGGCTGGCGGCAAGGCGGCACAGCAGCGCCAGGTCATCGGCTTCGAGCGGACGAGCGAGGCCGGTGCCGAACAGGCAATCGACCAGCACTTCGCCCACCGGGGTGACCGTCCGGTCCAGCACCGCACCCTGGTAGAGCTGGCGGGCAGTCTGGGCGGCGGGGGTCTTTGGCGCGCTCGCCGCGATCACGGTCACCGCTCCGTCCCGCTCGCGGATCGCCTCGGCGATCACATAGCCATCGCCGCCATTGTTGCCGGGTCCGCACAGCACGGTGACGGGCCTGCCGCCCGAAATCCGCCAGACCCATTCGGCCGCGCCGCGCCCGGCGCGCTGCATCAGCTCGTCGACCGAGGTGCCCGCAGCGATCAGTGCGCTTTCCGCATCGCGCATCTGCGCGGCCGTGAGCACCTGGTCACCCTTGTGGTACATCGGTGTGCCTGTTTGGTGCCTGTACGGGTACCACGTATCGGTCATCGCCCAGGATCACTTCCCAGCGCTCCCCCTCCGGCCCGGACTTGCGCGCCGACTGGCTCTGGTCGGCCCCGTCGGCAGCCAGCAAGGCTTGCCCATCGCCGCTCGCCACCAGCCTTCGGAACTTGCCATCGGGGTGGCGCAGGACAAAGGCCGGGCGGCCCTCCTCGCTCACCCGCTCAAGCCCGCATTCCTGCGCGAAATGCGCCGATCCGCCGAGCGAGCACCAGACCTGCTCCGCCACCTGCGGCGGCTGGCCACCGCCCCCGCCGCAAGCGGCGAGCAGCGGCAGCAGGATGAGGCTAGATGTCCGCGTAGACATGGGTCTCGGCCTTGGCCCCCGGGTGCGTTACCGCTCCCTTATAGGCCGGGCCGACGATCTGTGCATAGCGCCACAGCGCCCCCGCGTTGTAATCGTGCCCGCGCGGCTGCCAGCCCTTGCGGCGCTCGGCCAGTTCGGCCTCGTCAACCTCAAGCTCGATGGTCCCGGCCTCGGCATCGATCGCGATCATGTCGCCATCGCGGACCAGCGCGATCGGCCCGCAATCGGCGGCTTCCGGGCCGACATGGCCGATGCAGAAGCCGCGCGTCGCGCCCGAAAAGCGCCCGTCGGTGATGAGGGCCACCTTCTCGCCCATGCCCTGGCCATAAAGCGCGGCGGTGGTCGCCAGCATTTCGCGCATGCCGGGGCCGCCCTTGGGTCCTTCGTTGCGGATCACGATCACGCTGCCTTCGCGGATCTGCTTCGCTTCGACAGCGGCAAAGGCATCTTCCTCGCATTCGAAGACCTGGGCGGGACCACGAAACTGCAGCCGGGCCATGCCTGCCACCTTCACGATCGCCCCGTCGGGCGCCAGTGAGCCGCGCAGGCCCACCACGCCGCCGGTCGGCGTCAGCGGGCTCTTTACGTCGTAGATCACCTTCTGGTCAGGGTTCCAGGTGATCTCCTCGATATTCTCGCCTAGCGTCTTGCCGGTAACGGTGATCGGCTCGGGATCGAGGAAGCCGCCATCCAGCAGCGTCTTCATCACCATGTAGACCCCGCCAGCCTCGTACATGTCCTTGGCGACATACTGCCCGCCGGGCTTGAGATCGGCGATATAGGGCGTCGACTTGAAGATCTCGGCCACGTCGAACAGGTCGAAGTCGATCCCGCATTCGCTGGCCATGGCCGGCAGGTGCAGCGCGGCATTGGTCGAGCCGCCCGTGGCCGCCACCACGCGGGCGGCATTCTCGAAGGCGGCGCGGGTGCAGATGGTGCGCGGGCGCAGGTTGCGCTCCAGCAGGTTCATCACCTGCTTGCCAGCGGCGATCGCCACTTCCTCACGCGACTTGTAAGGAGCGGGGGCCATGTTGCTGTTTGGCAATGACAAACCAATCGCTTCACCGACGCAGGCCATGGTGTTGGCGGTGTACTGCCCGCCGCAAGCGCCATGGCCCGGACAGGCCGCCTTCTCGATCGCGGTCAGTTCCGACAGCGGGCAGGCTCCGGCCGAATAGCGACCCACCACCTCGAACACGTCTTGCACGGTCAGGTCACGTTCCTGGTAGCGACCGGGCAGGATCGATCCGCCATAGACGAAGATCGACGGCACATTGAGCCGCAGCATGGCCATCATCATGCCGGGCAGGCTCTTGTCGCAACCGGCGAAGCCGACAATCGCGTCATAGCAATGCCCGCGCACCGACAGCTCGACCGAATCCGCGATCACTTCGCGACTGACCAGCGAGGAGCGCATACCCTGGTGGCCCATGGCGATCCCGTCGGTCACGGTGATGGTGTTGAACCGGCGCGGCGTGCCGCCCGCCGCGATCACGCCATCGCGGCAGATGTTGGCCTGAAAATCGAGCGCGGTGTTGCAGGGCGCGGAATCGTTCCCGGCCGAGACCACAGCCACGAACGGCTGGGCGATCTCTTCCTCGGTCATGCCCATCGCGTAGTAATAGGAACGCTGGGGTGCGCGCTCGGGCCCGACCGAGACATAACGGCTGGGCAGGCGGCTCTTGTCGAAGCGGGTGGTCATTTTCAGTCCTTGCGAATGGCACTTTGCGCAATTCGCCCTGCCTTCAGGATAGCGAAAGCGCAACCCTGTTACACAGCCGCGCGAGCAGTTCGGCCCATTTTGCCTGTTGCCCAGGGCTGGCTACTTCATCCTGGCGCAGTTCGATGCCCAGATAGGGCCGCCCCTCGGCCTCGCAGTGGCGGTTCATCGTGTAGTTCAGCAGCTTGCCCGAATAGGGCAGCTGATCGCCCACGATCAGCCCTTCGGCCTCCAGCAGCGGGATCGCGAGGCGCGCGGCGCGGTCGTCCTCGTTGTAGAGTACCCCGACCTGCCAGGGGCGCGGCTCGTCGCTGGTCGCAAGCTGCGGGGTGAAACTGTGCAGCGACAGGACCAGCGCGGGCGGGCTTTCATCCAGCAAGGCAGCAAGCGCGGCGTGATAGGGTTCGTGAAAGCGGGCGATGCGGGCCAGATGCGCGGCATGGTCCAGCGCATTGCCGGGGATAGCATGGCCATCGCTGGCGATGGGAATGGCGGCCGGGGCATGCGGTTCGCGGTTCAGATCGCACACCAGACGGCTGATATTGCCCTGAAACGCGGCGGTGCCAGGCTTCGCCGCCATGAGCGCGCCGACTTCGGCCACGCCCAGATCGACCGCGATATGCTGCCCCAGCAGCGCGGGATCGATGCCCAGGTCGATATCATGAGGCACGCGGTTGGAGGCATGGTCGGACACCACCAGGACCCCGCCAAAGCGCGGCGTACCGAGCAGGCGATAGGCCTCGCTCATAGCCCCTCCCCTTCAGGGGAGGGGTTGGGGTGGGGGCTGTCGGCAATGTGGGCGGAACCCATGCCCCACCCCGCTGCGACTAGGCGGCTTTGCCGCCAAGTCTCACTGCCCCTCCCCTGAAGGAGAGGGGGCATAGTTCTCAACCCGATCACCGCAGCGCCCCCGCCAGGGTCCACCAGCCCGCGGGCATGGCGGCCTGCGCCGCATCGCGCTGCGCCGCGCTGCCATAAAGCGCAAAGCAGGTCGCGCCCGAACCGGACATCCGCGCCAGCCACGGCCCGGTCTGGCGCAGCGCGCTCAGCACATCGCCAATCGCCGGGCACAGCGCCAGCGCGGGCGCTTCCAGATCGTTGCGCCCAGCCAGCGCAATCTCGCGCACCGATCCGGCGGGCAGCGGACCGCGATCGATCCCGTCCCAGCCCTTGAACACTGGCCCGGTGCTGAGCGGCAGGCGCGGATTGACCAGCAGGACCGGTGTTCCGGCCAGGTCGCTCTCGACCGGTTCCAGCTCCTCCCCCACCCCGCGCCCGACACAGGTTTCGGAACGGACGCAGGCAGGCACATCGGCCCCCAGCTTCAGCGCGCGGGCCGGCCAGTCATCGGGCAAGCCATATTCGCGCTCGACCAGACGGAACAGCGCCCCGGCATCGGCCGAGCCGCCGCCAAGACCAGCTGCCACCGGCAAGTTCTTCTCCAGCGTAACCGCCCAGCCCTGCGGCCGGGGCAAAGCCCCCAGCGCCCGCATCACGATATTGTCGAACGGATCGTCCAGCGTCCCCGCGAACTCGCCAAGCACATGAAGGCTGTCCCGCTCTGCCGGAGCAATGCTCAGCCGATCCCCGGAATCGACGAAGGCGAACAGCGTCTCCAGCTCATGATAACCATCCTCGCGCCGCCGCCGAACGTGCAGCGCTAGGTTGATCTTGGCATAGGCGGTTTCGTGCGAATTCAAATAAGTCCCTCATCCAAAGGGTCCGCGAAACCGCCCGGATCAATTCCGACCTTGAGCTCTTGAACTTTTTTAACTGCCGACATCCAATCAGACCACATTGCGGGATCGCCTGGCGTTCCATTGGACCAAATTGCACGCTGACAATTGCTAAGCACTTCGACAATTGAGTCGTTTGGTCGTCCGCGTCGTTCCCAGTAATCGTTCAGAAAAGCGCGCATCACATCAAATGCCTCCAACTCGTCCATGCTTCGAGTTAGAAGTGGTGGCCATTGCTCTGTGCTCATTATAGGCTCACATATTCGGATAGTTCGGCCCGCCGCCACCTTCGGGGGTGACCCAGTTGATGTTCTGGGTCTTGTCCTTGATGTCACAGGTCTTGCAGTGGACGCAGTTCTGGGCGTTGATCTGCAGGCGCGGATTGCCCTCTTCGACCCCCAGGAACTCGTACACACCCGCCGGGCAATAGCGCGCCTCGGGCCCGGCATAGAGCTTGAGGTTGATCTCCACCGGCACTGCCGGATCCTTCAGCTGCAGGTGGCAGGGCTGGTCTTCCTCATGGTTGGTGAAGGACAGCGCCACGCTGGACAGGCGATCGAAGCTGATCACGCCGTCGGGCTTGGGATAGTTGATCGGCTTGAACAGGTCGGCCCGCTCGGTCCCCTCGCAATCGCGGTGGTGGCCCATCACCGGCAGGATCGGCAGCTTGAGATAGCGCAGCCACATGTCGATCCCGGCGAAGACCGTGCCGATATCGCCGCCGAACTTGGCAACCATCGGCTCGGCGTTCTGGACCAGCTTCAGTTCCTTGGCGATCCAGCTGTCACGCACGGCGGCATCGTATTCGGCCATCGAATCGTGTTCACGCCCGGCGGCGATCGCGGCGGCTGCTGCTTCGGCGGCCAGCATCCCGCTCTTCATCGCGGTGTGGCTGCCCTTGATGCGCGGCACGTTGACGAAGCCGGCCGAGCAGCCGATCAGCGCGCCGCCGGGGAAATCGAGCTTGGGAACCGATTGCCAGCCGCCTTCGTTGATCGCGCGGGCGCCATAGGAAACGCGGCGGCCGCCTTCCAGGATCGCGCGGATTTCCGGGTGCTGCTTCCAGCGCTGGAATTCCTCGAACGGGTAGACGTAAGGGTTCTTGTAATCGAGCGCGGTCACGAAACCGAGCGCGACCTGGTTGTTCGCCTGATGGTACAGGAACCCGCCGCCCCAGCTGTCGCTTTCGGACAGCGGCCAGCCCTGGGTGTGCAGCACCCGGCCCGGCACGTGCTTGGCGGGATCGATGTCCCACAGTTCCTTGATGCCGATGCCATAGACCTGCGGCTGGCAGTTGGCTTCAAGATCGAACTTCGCCTTGAGCGTCTTGGTCAGGTGGCCGCGCGCGCCTTCGGCAAAGAAGGTGTACTTGGCGTGCAGTTCCATGCCGGGCTGGTATTCGCCCTTGTGGCTGCCGTCCTTGGCCACGCCCATGTCCTGCGTGGCGACACCCTTGACCGAGCCGTCTTCATTATAGAGGACTTCCGAAGCCGGGAAGCCGGGGAAGATTTCGACGCCCAGTTCCTCGGCCTTGCCGGCCAGCCAGCGGCACAGGTTGCCAAGGCTGCCGGTGTAATTGCCGTTGTTCGACATGAACGGCGGCATCGGCCAGTGCGGCACGGCGACCTTGCCGGTCGCGGTCAGCATCCAGTGCCAGTTGTCGGTCACCGGGGTTTCCGCCATCGGGCAGCCATCGTCGCGCCAATTCGGCAGCAGCTCGTCCAGCGCCCTGGGATCGACCACCGCGCCCGACAGGATGTGGGCGCCCACTTCCGAACCCTTTTCCAGGATGCAGACCGAAAGATCGGCGTTCACCTGTTTCAGCCGGATCGCCGCAGCAAGGCCGGCCGGGCCGCCGCCGACGATGACGACGTCATAGGGCATGGATTCGCGTTCGCTCATGGGTCCCACCTGTTAGGGGTTAAACGTGCGGTTGAGCCTTGAAAGCTGGCTTGCGGCAGGTCAAGACCGCAAATGTGAACACCCCCGCCCAAACCGATCCGGCCAGCGATCCCCGCATGGCGCTTGAAGCCGTGCTGGACTGGTGGCGCGAGGCCGGGGTGGACCATGCCTTTGCCAACGATCCGCGCGCCTGGCTGGCGGAAGTGCAGGCACCGGAAGCGGAGACGCAGCGTGCTGATCAGCGCACCGGCACCCCGCAGCCAGCCTTTGTCCCACCCCCGCCGCCACCCGCCGAGCGGATCGCCGGAGTGGATGCCCTGCCCGCCACGCTCGCCGATTTCCGCGCCTGGTGGCTGGCCGAACCCTCGCTCGATGGCGGCCAGGTAGCGAACCGGGTGCCGCCGCGCGGGGCGGAAGGCGCGGCATTGATGGTGCTGGTCGATCACCCCGAGGCCGAGGACCGCGAACAGCTGCTGTCCGGACCGCAGGGACGGCTGCTGGACGCGATGCTGGCGGCGATGGGGCTTGGCCCGGATGCGGCCTATGTCGCATCGTGCCTGCCGCGCCACATGCCGCTGCCCGATTGGGCGGCGCTTGATGCTTCCGGGCTGGGCCAGGCGGTGCGCCATCACGTGGCCCTTGCCCGGCCAGAGCGGCTGCTGGTCTTCGGGCGGCACATCCTGCCGCTTCTGGGCCACGATCCAACGAAAACCGCTGAACCTTTACGCCGTTTTAACCATGAGGGCCGGACAATTCCGCTATTGAGTGTGGCGGGGCTGGCGGTGCTTGCCGCGAAACCGCGTGGCAAGGCCGCCCTGTGGCAGGCCTGGCTGGACTGGACGGAACAGGGATCGGTGTGACCATACGGCTTCGCAGGATCATTCTGGCAATCGGACTGGCGGGCTCGACCCTCGCCGCCACCGCACCGGCCATGGCGAACAGCGCCGCGGTCGATTACTTCCGCAACCGCGCCGATCGCAGCGCCGTACCCAGCCTGCTGAGCCAGGACGAGCGCAGCTATTACCGCGACCTGTTCGCCGCGATCGACAAGGGCGACTGGGCCCGCGTCCAGGCCATGTTTGCCGAAAAGACCGACGGACCGCTGCACCAGGTGGCGCGGGCCGAATACTTCCTTGCTCCCGGCTCGCCCCGGATCGAGCTGCCACAACTGAACGAATGGCTGGCCAAGGATGCCAGCCTGCCGCAGGCCGAACAGATCATGGCCCTGGCGCAGAAGCGCGGAGCCACCAGCCTGCCGCCGCTGCCCCAGGCGGGACGGATGGTCAGCCAGCCCAGCTTTGCCAAGCGGATCCGCCCGCGCGAGGGCAACGATGGCACCATGCCCGCTGCCGTCGCCGCCGCGATCAATGGCCGGATCAAGGAAGACGATCCCGCCGGAGCCAAGGCCCTGCTTGACGGGATCGACACCCAGCTGTCGGGAGCCGCCCGGGCCGAATGGCGCGCCAAGGTGGCCTGGTCGTACTACATCGAGAACGACGATGCGGGCGCCTATGCCCTGGCGCAGACCGTGCAGGAGGGCGAAGGCCCCTGGGTGGCTGAAGGCTTGTGGACGGCTGGCCTGGCCGCCTGGCGGCTGGGCGATTGCCAGGGCGCGGGCGATGCCTTTGCCCGCACCGCCAGTCAATCGCAGAACAGCGAACTGACGGCCGCCGCACTCTATTGGCAAAGCCGCGCCGCCGTGCGCTGCCGCCAGCCGGACAAGGCGGCCGCGCCGCTGCGTGCCGCCGCGCGGATGGACGAGACCCTTTACGGGATGCTCGCGGCGGAACAGCTGGGGCTGGCCCTGCCACAGACCCATACCGCGCCGGATTTCACCCTGGCCGACTGGCAGAAACTGCGCGACGAAGCCAATATCCGCACCGCCGTGGGCCTGGCCGAGATCGGCCGCGATGGCCTGGCCGACGAAGTGCTGCGCCACCAGGCGCGGATCGGCCGGGCCAGCGAATACCAGCCGCTGACCCGGCTGGCGCGCGACCTGGGCCTGCCCTCCACCCAGTTGTGGATGGCCTATAACACCCCGGCGGGCGGGCGCCCGGAACCGGCGGCACGTTTCCCCACGCCGAAATGGACCCCGGCCAATGGCTGGAAAGTCGATCCGGCGCTGGTCTATGCCCATACCCTTCAGGAATCCGTCTTCCGCACCAAGGCGGTCAGTCCGGCCGGGGCGCGCGGGCTGATGCAGATCATGCCGTCCGCCGCGCGCGACCATGCCGCACGGCTGGGTGTGGCCGGCACCTCCACCGACCTGCACCAGCCCGAAGTGAACCTCGCCTTTGGTCAGCGTCACCTCGAAATGCTGCGCGACGCGCCTGGCACCCAGGGCCTGCTGCCCAAGGTGATGGCCGCCTACAACGCCGGGCTGACCCCGATCGCCCGCTGGCAGGCCGAAATCCGCGACCAGGGCGATCCGCTGCTGTGGATGGAAAGCGTGCCCTATTGGGAAACGCGCGGCTATGTGAACATCGTCATGCGCAATTACTGGATGTACGAGCGGCAGGCCGGTGGCCCCTCGGAAAGCCGGATCGCGCTGGTCCAGGGCCTGTGGCCGACCTTCCCCGGCATCTCGGGCGCAGGCGCGGTGCGCATGGCCGCCAACGGAACGATCGTCCGTGGCCGTTGACCCTGCGCGCACTTTCAAGCCGATCAACATCGCGGTCCTGACCGTATCCGACACCCGGACAGAGGCTGACGACACCTCGGGCGATATTCTCGCCGCGCGGGTGACTGGTGCTGGCCACCAGCTGGCCGCACGGGCCATCGTTCGCGACGATCCCGACCTGATCGTCGCCCGGCTCGAGCAATGGATCGACGATCCCGCAATCGACGCGGTGGTTTCGACCGGTGGCACCGGCCTGACCGGGCGCGACGTGACCCCCGAGGCGCTGGACCGGATCAAGACGCGCGACATTCCCGGCTTTGGCGAGCTGTTCCGCTGGATCAGCTTTCAGACCATCGGCACCAGCACGATCCAGAGCCGCGCCTGCGCCGTGGTCGCGCGTGGCACTTACATCTTCGCCCTGCCCGGCTCGAACGGCGCGGTGAAGGACGGCTGGGACAGGATCCTCGCCGAACAGCTCGACAGCCGCAACCGGCCCTGCAACTTCGTCGAACTGATGCCGCGGCTGCGCGAGGTTTGAGTCAGTCCTCGTCACCCCGGACTTGATCCGGGGTCCCGCTAAGCGAGAAACGCGCCAACCTCGCACGCGAGCGTCACCCCGGGTCAAGCCCGGGGTGACGGGATAGCTAAAGCTTGCTCATATGTTCCACATATGTTCTATTATGCGGATGGCGATTCCCCCTCCCGTCCATGGTCGCGGCGCGCAATCCGCCATGGTGCCACAGCGCTTCGGCCTTGCCGCGCGCGAGGCGGATGGGGACTGGCTCGATGCGCGCGAGGAGGTGGACGGTGCTCCGCTTAAGCTGCGCACCACTGTCACCGAGGAACGCCCCCGCACGATCATCAGCCGCAACCGCTCGCCCGACATTCCGTTTGACCGTTCGATCAACCCCTATCGCGGCTGCGAGCATGGCTGCGTCTATTGCTATGCCCGGCCCACCCACGCCTTCCACGATCTGTCGCCGGGGCTGGATTTCGAAACCAGGCTGTTCGCCAAACCCGATGCCGCGAACCTGCTGCGCGCCGAGCTGGGCAAGCGCGGTTACACTCCGGCCCCGATTGCGATGGGAACCAATACCGACCCCTACCAGCCGATCGAAGGGCGCTATCGCCTGACCCGCCAGGTGCTGGAAGTGTGCCTCGAAACCCGCCACCCGGTGACGATCACGACCAAGAGCGCGCGGGTTGTGCGCGATCTTGACCTGCTGACCGAACTTGCCCGGCAGAACCTGACGGCGGTTTCGGTCTCGGTGACCAGCCTTGATCCCAGGCTATCCGGCCTGCTGGAACCGCGCGCTTCATCACCCGCCAAGCGGCTCGATGCGCTTGAACGGCTGGCCGCCGCCGGGGTGCCGGCGCACGTCTCGGTTGCGCCGGTGATCCCCTCGATCACCGATGAATTCATCGAGCGCATTCTTCGGGAGGCCGCCGCGCGGGGCGTCAGGACCGCCAGCTGGATCATGCTGCGCCTGCCGCACGAGGTCGCCCCGCTGATGCGCGAATGGCTGGATGTCCATTACCCCGATCGCGCCGCCAAGGTGATGACCATCGTCCAGGCCATGCGCGGCGGGAAGGACTATGACAGCCGCTTCTTCGAACGGATGAAGCCCAAGGGCGTCTGGGCCGATGTGTTCCGCACCCGCTTCAGGATCGCCTGTCAGAAACTGGGGCTGAACCGCGAGCCGCCGAGGCTGGATTGCGGGCAGTTTGTGGCACCAAGGACCGACGGGCAGTTGGCGCTGCTCTGACCGGGTCAGCGCCGGACGAACTTCTGCACCCGCTGGCCGGTAATATCGACCACGTAGATGGCGCCCTGAGCGTCGGCAGCAAGGTGATGCGCCATCCGGAATTGTCCATCCTGGTTCCCGAACCGGCCAATCCGCTCGATGACCCGGCCGGCACCATCGACAATCACCAGCGCAGACCGGTCCGGCCCGCTTTGCGGCTGCTCCCCGCCATCGGCAATGGCGAAGCGATTGTGGCCCAGCACGGCGACGCCATAGGGCCGACCGATCTGCGGCGATGACCAGATGGCCAGCAGCTTTCCGTCGGGCGCGAAGACCTGCACACGATCGTTCTGGCGATCGGCGACATAGACCTGGCCGGCCGCGTCAATCGCGATCCCATGCGGGGTGTTGAACTGGCCCGGCCCCTTGCCCGGCGTACCCCATTGGCCAAGGAACTGCCCATCGGCCGAAAACCGGGCAATCCGGGTGTTGCGGTAGCCATCGGCAACCAGGATCGTGCCGTCACGCGCAAAGCCGACCTGGGTGGGCCGGTTGAAGTGTTGGCCATCGTCGCCCGGCTCGCCCCGGGTTCCCAGCGTCAACAGGACCCGACCATCGGGCGACAGCTTGATCACCTGGTGCAGTGCGACATCCGTAGCCCACAGGTTTCCGTCCGGATCGACCGACAGCCCGTGCGGCATGGCAAAGACGCCGGCGGCAATCTCCCGCAGGAACCGGCCTGTCTTGCCATCGAACACGGCAATTGTCGGCGCAGTCAGCGCATCGGTCGGTAGCGGTTCGGACCAGACCCGGTTGGCGCGATGGAAGACGAACACCTCGCCACCGGCGTTGACGGCAACCCCGGCGGCCGAGCCGAGAATTCGGCCTTCGGGCAAAAGGGGCCAGCCATGGACAACGCGATAGCCACTCTGCCCGGCAGCCACGGTCGGGATGCCGACGAGGCAAACCAGAAATGCCAGCAGGAACGCCCTGAACTTCATCACCCGTCCTCCCCCCGTTTGCGGACTTCGCTACCCCCTGAACCGGATCAACCGGCTGTCCGCCAGCGCCGCCGTGCGGTGCGGCAGGGCGTCGCGGACATATTCCTCGTTCTTGACCATCGCCATGAACACGCCGGAATTGGGATAGCCCATGACAAAACCGGCATCCCATTCGCCCGCCGGGCCGGTGACCATGCATTCCAGCGGCATGTGCCAGACCATGGCCGCGCCATCATCGGCGACGAGTGCCTGGAAGCGCTGCTCATAGATCGCATAGGCCTCGCGCCCGGTCAGCCCTTTGCCGTGGTTGGGATGGCCTTCCGGATATTCAGCCAGGTCGCGGAACTTGAGCAGATTGAGCATGTGGATCGGCCGGTCGCGGGGCAAGTCCTTGAACACCAGCCAGTTCTCGCGCGATGGATCGATGTAGCTGGTCATGGCAAACTTCCTTTGCTGTCCTACACACCGCCAGCCGTGTCATGCCCGGCGGATGCCAACGCCCCAGCCAACCCGGTCCCCGCCGCAATCGACGGGGCCGGAAGGGCCGGTTTTTCTCGCTCAGGACTGTGGTCCATGTGGTCCACGCGCTCCTGATCGGTCAGGCTCAGGCGTCCGCCAGCTTGTATTCGCGGAACTGGTCGCGCAGGTCCTTCTTGCTGATCTTGCCGGTCGCGCCGTGCGGGATCGCATCGACGAATTCGATCGCATCGGGCAGCCACCACTTGGCGACCTTTCCCGCCAGGTGCGCCATGATCGCTTCCTTGGTCACGTCCATCCCGGCCTTTTTGACCACGACCAGGATCGGGCGCTCGTCCCACTTGGGATGATAGATGCCGATTGCCGCAGCTTCGGCCACGCCGGGCACACCAACGGCGGCATTCTCGAGCTCGACCGAGCTGATCCATTCCCCGCCGCTCTTGATCACGTCCTTGGTGCGGTCGGTCAGCTGGAGCGTGCCGTCCGGATGCAGGATCGCGACGTCGCCGGTATCGAACCACTGTTCGGCATCGGTCGCATCGGCCTCGGCCTTGAAATAGCGCTTGATGATCCAGGGGCCCCGCACCTGCAGCGCGCCGCTGGTCTGGCCATCGCGCGGCAGGACCTTGGTCGGATCGCCCAGATCGACCGTACGCAGCTCGACCCCGAACGGCACGCGCCCCTGCATCTGCTTGATCGTGACCTGCTCGTCAAAAGAGCGTTCGTCCCAGTCCCAGGTCTGCGCCCCGGTCGTGCCGATCGGGCTGGTCTCGGTCATCCCCCAGGCGTGGGCGACATTGACCCCGGCCTTCATCAGGCGTTCGATCATGAAGCGCGGCGCGGCCGAGCCACCGATGATCGCGTGACGCAGGGTGGGAATGGTCGCCCCGGTGGCATCCATGTGCTGGAAGGTCGCCAGCCAGACGGTCGGCACCCCGGCCGAATGGGTCACCTTTTCGCGGTTCATCAGTTCGGTCAGCACGGCGGCATCGTTGACTGCCGAGAACACGAACTTGATCCCCGCCGCGGCACCTGCCCAGGGCAGGCCCCAGCTGGCGGCATGGAACATCGGCACGACCGGCAGCATGACCGAACGGGTATCGAAATCGAAGATCGCCGGCTGCAGCCCGGTGATGGCGTGGAGCATGGTCGAACGGTGCTCGTAAAGCACGCCCTTGGGGTTCCCGGTCGTGCCGCTGGTATAGCAGAGCATGCAGGGATCGCGCTCGTCGCCGGTGGCCCAGGTGGTGTTGCCGTCCTCCTGGCCAATCCAGTCCTCGAACTCGCCATTGTCGTAGCAGATGAAGTGCTTGATCGTGGTCCACTTGGGCTTCATCCGCTCGATGATCGGGGTGAAGGCCTTGTCGTAGAGCAGCACCAGGTCTTCGGCGTGGTTGGCGATGTATTCCAGCTGATCATCGAACAGGCGCGGATTGATCGTGTGAAGGATCCCGCCGACGCCGACCGCGCCATACCAGGAAACCAGGTGGCGGCTGTGGTTCATCGCCAGGGTGGCGATCCGGTCACCCTGCTGCACGCCCAGCTTGCGCAGCGCCTGGGTCATCCGCAGCGCATCGTGGCGGATCCCGGCCCAGTTGGTGCGCGTTTCGCTGCCATCGGCCCAGCGGGTCACGATCTCGCGGTGACCATGCTCGCGCGCGGCATGGTCGATCAGGTGGGTGACCCGCAGGTCGAAATCTTGCATTGCTCCCAGCATCAGGCTCTCCAAATCCCCCCACCCGCTGTTGATTTAAGCGACGAGCCTCAGGTGCCCTGCCCCTCGCCGCGCGGTCAGCGACACATTGGCAAGTCCTTCCACGCTTGCCAAGCGTTCCGCGACATCGCTGTCGAGGTGGAATTGCTTGCCCAGCCGCAGCAGCGGCTCCTGCCCGGCGCCGGTGCGCAGCCGCACCACGACCTCGCCCTGCCCGCTGCCATCCTGGCCGAGCAGGGCGGCAAGGTCATGGAGGGCTTCGGGAACCAGCACATCCAGCCGCAACTGCATCTGCGCGCTGCCCTTGACCTCTTCCAGCGGGCGGGCGCCGCGAACGGTCACGCGCGGCGGCTCTTCCGGGCTGGGGGCATCGAGCTCCACCGTCAGCAGCAGACAGGTCCCATCCTTCGCCCATTGCTGCATCGGCGCGACCAGCGATTCCTCGAAACAGGCGGCGCTGAACTGGCCCGAGCTGTCAGAGAAGTCGGCCCGCACGAATTCCCCGCCCTTGCGCGTGCGGCCCTTGCTGACGCTTTCGACCATCGCGGCCATCACCGCCTGCATCCGCCCGCCGCCCGGCACGCCCGCCTCCATCAGCCGGGCATAGGTGCGCGCGCCGTTGGCATTGGCAATCGCGCGCCATTGCTCAACCGGATGGGCCGCGAAGTAGAAGCCGAAGTTCTCGCGCTCCTTGGCCATCTGCTCGGCCCGGCTCCAGGCCGGGGTATCGGCCAGCCGCAGCGCGGGGGCGGCATGGTCATCGCCGCCGAACAGCCCGGCCTGACCGCTCGAACGGCTGCGCTCGGCCTCGTCGGCCACGGCCAGCAGCATGTCGGCATTGGCCAGCACCTTGGCGCGGTTGGGCTCAAGACTGTCAAAGGCGCCCGCCCCGGCCAGCCCTTCCAGCTGGCGGCGGTTCATCGATCCCGGCGGCACGCGGCGGAACAGGTCTTCCAGGCTGGCGAAGCGGCCATTGGCCTCGCGCTCGGCGACAATCGCGTCCATGGCCTTTTCGCCGACATTGCGGATCCCGGCCAGGGCATAGCGCACCGCGTGGCCTTCTTCGGTCTGCTCGACCGTGAACTCGGCCTCGGACCGGTTGATGTCCGGCCCGGCCAGCGCCAGCCCGGCGCGGCGCATGTCATCCACGAAGACCGCCAGCTTTTCCGACTGGTGCATGTCAAAGCACATCGAGGCGGCATAGAATTCGTGCGGATAATGGGTTTTCAGCCAAGCGGTCTGATAGGCCAGCAGGGCATAGGCCGCCGCGTGGCTCTTGTTGAAGCCATAGCCGGCGAACTTGTCGATCAAGTCGAACAGTTCGTTGGCCTTGGCCGCGTCGATGTCCGAATGCTCCTTGCAGCCAGAGACGAAGCGCGACCGCTGGGCGTCCATTTCCGCCTGGACCTTCTTGCCCATCGCACGGCGCAGCAGGTCGGCATCGCCCAGCGAATAGCCGGCCAGGATCTGCGCGGCTTGCATCACCTGTTCCTGGTAGACGAAGATCCCGTAAGTCTCGCTCAGGATGCTTTCCAGCTTGGGGTGGGGATATTCGATGCTTTCGCTGCCATTCTTGCGGCGGCCGAACAGCGGGATGTTGTCCATCGGCCCGGGCCGGTAAAGCGAAACCAGCGCAATGATGTCGCCGAAATTGGTCGGCTTCACCGCCGCCAGGGTGCGCCGCATCCCCTCGGATTCGAGCTGGAACACCCCCACCGTGTCGCCGCGCTGGAGCAGCTCGTAAACCTCGGCATCGTCCCACGGCAGGGCATCGAGATCGATTGCGATCTCCCGCCGCTTGAGCAGTTCGACCGCCTTCTTGAGAACGGACAGGGTCTTGAGGCCGAGGAAGTCGAACTTGATGAGGCCGGTATCCTCGACATACTTCATGTCGAACTGGGTGACCGGCATGTCCGAGCGCGGATCGCGATAGAGCGGCACCAGCTGATCGAGCGGGCGATCGCCGATCACCACCCCGGCCGCGTGGGTGGAGCTGTTGCGGTTGAGCCCTTCCAGTTGAACAGCCAAGTCGACCAGCCGCTTGACCTCGGGATCGTTGTCGTACTCGCGCTTGAGTTCGGCCACGCCGTTGAGCGCGCGGGGCAGGGTCCACGGGTCGGTCGGATGGTTGGGCACCATCTTGCACAGCCGGTCGACCTGGCCATAGCTCATCTGCAGGATGCGCCCGCAATCGCGCAGCACGGCGCGGGCCTTCAGCTTGCCGAAGGTGATGATCTGGGCAACGTGATCGGCGCCGTACTTCGCCTGGACATAGCGGATCACCTCGCCGCGCCGGGTTTCGCAGAAGTCGATATCGAAGTCCGGCATCGAGACGCGTTCCGGATTGAGGAAGCGTTCGAACAGCAGGCCCAGCTTCAGCGGATCGAGATCGGTAATGGTCAGCGCCCAGGCCACCACAGAGCCCGCCCCCGAACCGCGCCCCGGCCCGACCGGAATGTCGTTGGCCTTGGCCCACTGGATAAAGTCCGCCACGATCAGGAAGTAACCGGCAAAGCCCATCCGGTTGATCACGTCGGTCTCGAAAGCGAGCCGGTCGAAATAGGCCTGACGCTCCTCGGGCGGCAGTTCGCCATAGGGGGCGAGCCGCTTTTCGAGGCCAGCGCGGGCATGCTCGATCAGCATTGCCGCCTCGCCCTCCTTGTCCCCGGCCAGGCTGGGGAGCAGCGGCTTGCGCTTGGGCGGCATGAAGGCGCAGCGCTGGGCGATCACCACGGTATTGGCCAGCGCCTCGGGCAGGTCAGCGAACAGTTCGGCCATCATTGGCCGCGATTTCACCCAGGCATCGCGGGCCGAACGGGGCCGCTCGGCCGCGTCGATGTGGGTCGAATTGGCGATGCACAACATGGCATCGTGCGCGGCGTGGAAGCCGGGATCGCCGAACTGGGCCGGATTGGTCGCGACCAGCGGCAGGCCGCGGGCATAGGCGAGGTCGATCAGCGCATCTTCGGCGGCTTCCTCGACCGGGTCATTGCGCCGCGCGATCTCGATATAGAGCCGGTCAGGGAACAGCGCTTCCAGCCGGGCGCACAGCTCCACCGCCGCCTCGCCTTTCCCCGCCGCCAGCAGCCGCGCCAACGCCCCGTCGCCCGCGCCGGTCAGCGCGATCAGGCCGTCGGTATGGCCAACGAGGTCGGCCATGGTGACATGCGGCTCCAGCTCGATCGGGCGGCCGAGGTGGGCATGGCTGACCAGTCGGCAAAGGTTGTTCCAGCCGGTCTCGTTCTGGGCGATCAGGCCCAGCCAGTCGATCGTCTCGCCCTCATCCCGGCGTACCGCCAGGAAAGTGCCGACCAGCGGCTGGATACCCGCGTCCTTGCAGGCTCCGGCAAACGACATCGCGGCATACAGCCCGTTGCGATCGGTCAGCGCGATCGCCGGAAAGGCGCGGTCCTTCGCCAGCTTCGCCGCCGCCTTGGGATCGATCGCCCCTTCGAGCATGGTGTAGCTCGAAAAGACGCGCAGCGGGACGAAAGGTTCATAGGCCATGCCAGCTAGATGCGGCTTGGCGGCGCGATTCGGAAGGGGGCGCGGCGGGCTTTACCCACAACCCCGCACGGCGCGGTCAGAGCCCCGGTCAGAGCAGGGCCTTGATGTCCTTTTCCAGCGCTTCGGGCTTGTCGGTCGGGGCATAGCGGCGCACCACCTTGCCATCGCGGTCGATCAGGAACTTGGTGAAGTTCCACTTGATCGACTTCGACCCCATCAGCCCCGGTGCTTCGCTCTTCAGCCAGTCGTAAAGCGGCGGGGTACTGTCACCGTTGACGTCGACCTTGGCCATCAGCGGAAAGGTCACGTCGTACTTCAGGCTGCAGAAATTGGCGATCTCCTCGGCATTGCCGGGTTCCTGCGCACCGAACTGGTTGCAGGGGAAGGCGATCACTTCAAAGCCCTGATCGGCGTACTTCTTGTAGAGCGCCTCCAGCCCGGTGTACTGCGGAGTGAAGCCGCACTTGCTGGCGGTGTTGACGATCAGCAGCACCTTGCCGGCCTTGTCCGCCAGGCTGATTTCCTCGCCACCGGGCAGCTTGGCCGTGAAATCGGCAATGGTCTTCATGCGGTGATTCCCCTGATTTTACGGCCGCATGCTATGCCGCCCGCGTGGCTTAGTCCACCCGCCCGTCATGCAGGCGCAGCACGCGGTCCATGCTGGCAGCGAGCCGCTCGTTATGCGTCGCAACAAGCGCCGCGCTGTTCTGGCGGCGCACCAGATCGAGGAACTCGGCAAAGACCCGGTCGGCAGTGGCTTCGTCCAGATTGCCGGTCGGCTCGTCGGCCAGGACCAGCGCCGGGCAGTTGGCCAGGGCACGGGCCACGGCGACACGCTGCTGCTCGCCGCCCGAAAGCTGGTTGGGCCGGTGATGCAGCCGCTCGCCCAGACCGAGCGCGGTCAGCAACCTGGTGGCCCGGGCGGCGGCTTCAGCCTCCCCCGTTCCGGCGACCAGCTGGGGCAGCACGACGTTCTCCATGGCAGTGAAATCAGGGAGCAGATGATGGAACTGATAGACGAAACCGATCTTGTCGCGCCGCAGGTTGGTGCGCTCATCCGATGACAGCGCACCCGCTTCCACCCCGGCGATCCGCAAGGTACCGCCAAAGCCGCCCTCCAGCAGGCCGACCGCCTGGAGCAGGGTCGACTTGCCCGAACCCGATGGCCCCAGCAGCGCGACAATCTCGCCCGGCTGGATCGCGAGGTCTACCCCGCGCAGCACGTCGATCCGCACCCCGCCCTGCTCGAAACTGCGGGTCAGCCCGCTGGTGAAAACGACAGGCTCACTCATAGCGCAGCACCTGCACGGGATCGGTGCTCGCCGCCTTGAACGCCGGATAGAGCGTGGCGAGGAAGCTGAACACCAGCGCCATGATCACGATCAGCGCGATCTCCACCGGATCGCTGCGCGCGGGCAGCTCGGTCAGGAAGCGGATGCTCGGATCCCACAGGTTCTGCCCGGTGACCACCTCGATCCCGCGCACGACGGACTGACGGAAGAACAGGAACACCGCGCCAAGGACCAGCCCGGCAACCGTGCCCAGCGCACCAACCACGAAGCCGACCATCACGAAGACCTTGAGCAGGCTCTGCCGGCTGGCGCCCATGGTGCGCAGGATGGCGATGTCGCGGGTCTTGGCGCGCACCAGCATGATCAGCGAGGACAGGATGTTGAATACCGCCACCAGCACGATGATCGAAAGGACGACGAACATCGCCACGCGTTCTACCGCCAGCGCTTCGAACAGGCTGGCGTTCATCGTGCGCCAGTCGGTCACCACGGCCTGTCCGGCCAGTTGCTGCGCGACCGGTCGCAGGATCTCGGTCACCTTGTCGGGATCGGTCACCTGCACCTCGATCATGCCGATGGCATCCCCCGCCAGCAGCAGCGTCTGCGCATCCTCGATCGGCATGACGACGAAACGCTCGTCGAAATCGAACACCCCGATCTCGAAGATCGCGGCAACGCGGTAGGCAATCTCGCGCGGGACCGTGCCGAACGGGGTCGAACGGCCCTTGGGATTGATGATGGTCAGCGTATCGCCAACCCTGATCCCGAGGTTCGAGGCGAGCTGCGCCCCGATCGCCACTTCGCTTGCGCCGGGCTGAAGCGGATCGAGCGAGCCGGCCACCAGCTTGGGCTTCAGCCGCTGGATATCCTCGGCCGTGTTGCCGCGCGCGAAGATCAGGTCGACCCGCCCATTGAAGCTGCCCATCTGCGGCTGCTCGATCAGCGGCGAGGCGCGGGTCACGCCCGGCGTGGACTGGATCAGCTTCAGCGTGCCCTGCCAGTTATCCAGCCGCCCGCCATAGGCCTGGACCACGGCGTGGCCGTTGAGCCCCGAAATCTTGTCGAACAGTTCGGCCCGGAACCCGTTCATCACGCTCATAACGATGACCAGCGCGGCCACGCCCAGTGCCACGGCAACCAGGCTGATCCCCGCGACCAGCGCAATGAACGCCTCGCTCCGCCCCGGCAGGAGGTAGCGCTTGACCAGCGTTTTCTCGAAGGGGGACAGCAGCAAGCAGGGCCTCTGGCGAGAGATGCGATTGCCGGGGACTTAGGGGGCGCGGGCCTTCAGGGCAAGCGGTCAGAACGGGATTGGCTGGCCATCCCAGGCGAAAGACTGGCCACTGTCGGCCGGCGTCAACCGGTCGATCACCGCCAGCAGGTGCGCGGCAGCTTCAGCCGGAGCAAAGACCGTCCGTCCCTCGCCTGCTCCGGTAAATGGGGCCGAAAGTGGCGTCGCCACCGTGCCCGGATGGAGCGCCGCGACAACAGCTTGCGGATGAGTGCGCGCCAGTTCGATCGCGAAGTTGCGCAGGATCATGTTGAGCGCCGCCTTGCTGGCGCGATAGGCGTGCCAGCCGCCCAGCCGGTTGTCCCCGATCGAGCCGACCCGGGCCGACAGCGCGGCGAAGACCGCCCGTTCGCGCCGGGGCAGCAGCGGCAGGAAATGCTTGCCGATCAGCGCCGGACCGGTCGCGTTGATCGCGAAGGCGCGGGCATAGGCGTCGCCGCTTTGCGCCTTGAAGGTCTTTTCCGGCTGGAACTCCGCCCCGGCGGACAGGAGGCCGGTAGCAACGATAGCCAGCGTTACCGGGCCAGCCGAACCGATCCGCGCCGCAGCGGCCGCAATGCTGGCCTCATCGAGCAGGTCAAAAGCAAATGACTCCGAGCCATCAGGCGCGGCGCGCCCGCTGCGCGATCCAGCCCAGACGCGCTGGTATCGGCCACCCGCAGCCAAGGCGTTGGCCAGCGCCGCGCCAATCCCGCCGGACGCGCCAAAGATGACCGCCTGGCTCAGATCCGAACCTGGCTCAATAGCCCATCAGGCTGAGCACTTCCTTGCGGCTGCGCTCATCGTCCAGGAAGCAACCCAGCATCCGGCTGGTCACCATCCCCACCCCCGGCGTGCGCACCCCGCGCCCGGTCATGCAGCCGTGCTGCGCCTCGATCACCACGGCGACGCCATGCGGCTGCAAGTGGGTCCAGATGCATTTGGCCACTTCGGCCGTCAGCCGCTCTTGAATCTGCAGACGACGGGCATAGCCGTGCAGCACGCGCGCCAGCTTGGAAATGCCGACCACGCGGTTCTTGGGCAGATAGGCGATCGAGGCCTTGCCAGTGATCGGGGCCATGTGGTGTTCACAGTGCGACTGGAACGGGATGTCCTTCAGCAGCACCACCTCGTCATAACCGCCCACTTCCTCGAACGTACGCGAAAGGTGCAGAGCCGGGTCTTCCTCGTTCCCCTGGCAGTATTCACGCCAGGCGCGGGCGACGCGCGCCGGGGTATCAAGCAAGCCTTCGCGCGCCGGGTCCTCGCCCACCCAGCGCAGCAGGGTGCGCAGCGCATCCTGCACCTCATCGGGCACGAACAGCTTTGTCTCGCACTCGTCATGATCGAGGTGGGTGGTGACATAGTTCATCGCAACAGTCCTTCCTGCCAAATGGCCCGGCATTTGCGAGGCCGAGGTGGGCCTGCCGCTGCGCTGTCGCAACCCGGCCTTTGGACTGTTGTGGGCGGCAGCAGCCTGCGCCCTTGCTTTCGCGCGCGTTGGGGGCCAAAGGCACCGGCGAAGCGCGAGCGCAGCAGGCAGGCGATTCCACATGAACATCACGAACCCGTTCCTTGACCGCGACGGCGACAAGCTGCGCGAGGAATGCGGCATCTTCGGCGTGATCGGCAGCCCCGAAGCAGCCCCGATCACCGCACTGGGGCTGCACGCATTGCAGCATCGCGGGCAGGAAGCCTGCGGCATCGTCAGCTGGGATGGCCACGAGTTCTTCGCCCGCCGCGGCCTGGGCCACGTTGCCCAGGTCTTCGCCGACCAGACCATCCTCAGCGAGCTGCCCGGCCACATGGCATCGGGCCACGTGCGCTATTCCACCACCGGCGGCCAGGGGCTGCGCAACGTCCAGCCGCTGTTCGCCGATCTGGCGCGGGGGGGCTTTTCGATCGCGCACAACGGCAACATCTCCAACGCCATGCGGCTGCGACAGGAACTGGTCGACAAGGGCGCGATCTTCCAGTCGACCTCGGACACCGAGGTGATCATCCACCTGATCGCCACCAGCCGTTATCCGACCCTGCTCGACCGGTTCGTAGATGCGCTGCGAATGGTCGAAGGGGCCTATTCGCTGATCTGCATGACGCCGAAGCGGATGATCGCCTGCCGCGATCCACTGGGCATCCGCCCGCTGGTAATGGGTAAGATCGGCGATGCCACCGTGTTCGCCAGCGAAACCGTAGCGCTCGACGTGGTCGGTGCCGAGTTCGTGCGCGAGATCGAGCCGGGCGAGATTGTCGAGGTGCGCCAGGATGGCCGCGTTTCCAGCCACCGTCCGTTCGGCGAACATCCGCCCCGCCCGTGTATCTTCGAGCACGTCTATTTCAGCCGGCCGGATTCGGTCTCGGGTGGACAATCGGTCTACGAAGTGCGCCGCCAGATCGGCGTAGAACTGGCCAAGGAAGCACCGGTAGAGGCCGACCTGGTCGTACCGGTACCCGACAGCGGCGTGCCCGCCGCCATCGGCTATGCCCAGGAAAGCGGCATTCCCTTTGGCCTGGGTATCATTCGTTCGCACTATGTCGGTCGTACCTTCATCCAGCCAAGCGATGGCGCCCGCCACGCCGACGTCAAGCGCAAGCACAACGCCAATCGCGCACTGGTGGAAGGCAAGCGGATCGTGCTGATCGACGATTCGATCGTGCGCGGCACCACCAGCATGAAGATCGTGCAGATGATGCGTGATGCCGGGGCCAAGGAAGTGCATTTCCGCGTTGCCAGCCCGCCAACTGGCCATTCGTGCTTCTATGGGGTCGATACGCCGGAACGGCACAAGTTGCTGGCCGCGCGGATGGACCTGGACGAAATGACCAAGTTCATCGTGGCGGACAGTCTCGCCTTCGTATCGATCGACGGGCTCTACCGGGCAGTCGGCGAAAAATCCCGCAATGCGGCTTGTCCGCAGCATTGCGATGCCTGCTTCACCGGCGATTACCCCACGCGCCTGACTGACCTGGCAGACAAGGCTGCGGCTTCCGACCAATTGAACCTGCCGGTAGAGAAAGTGGCATGACCGACTTGACCGGACAGATCGCGCTCGTCACGGGCGCGAGCCGCGGCATTGGCGCGGCAACTGCCCAGGCGCTGGCGGCGGCGGGGGCGCACGTCGTGCTCACGGGCCGCGATACCAAGGCGCTCGAAGCGGTTGAAGAGGCCATCCACGAGGCTGGCGGCACGGCGACCATCGCCCCTGTCGATCTGTCCGAGGGCGACGGGATTGCCCGATTGGCTCAGGCCATTGCCGGACGCTGGCAAGCGCTCGATGTGCTGGTTCACGCCGCCGCGGTGCTGCCGCAGCTCACCGGGGTGACAGATATCGATCAGAACGGCTTCTCGAAGGCCCTGACCACCAATGCCCTGGCGACCCAGGCGCTGATCGCCCGGTTCGATCCGCTTCTGCGCAAGAGCGCCAACGGACGGTTCATCTATCTGACCACGTCGGTCGCCACTTCGCCGCGCGCCTGGTGGGGGGCCTATGCCGCCAGCAAGGCTGCCGCCGAAGTGCTGGTCGATTGCTATGCTCAGGAAGTGCGCAATGTCAGCAAGATCCGGGTCGCGATCGTCGATCCGGGAGCTACGCGCACGGCCATGCGGGCCAAGGCCTATCCGGGCGAGGATCCCCTCCGCAACAAGGAACCCTCGGTGGTTGCGGACCGTCTGGTTACCCTGCTTGGTGAACAATTCGCCAGCCCGCACCGCGAGCGTGTTAACCAGTCCCAATAAGACCGCAGCAAGGCTGAAGGTCCATTTTTTGCCAAGCCTGTCCGGAAAGATTCGGGCAGGCAAGTACCGCAGGCAAAAGTTGAGGACCCGGCCATGAGCGATCACCTGCTGCACACCCGCGACCCCTATTTCTCCGCTGCACAGGAAGATCGCAGCGCGCCGCGGACCCGCATTTCGATCCCCGCCATGCTGCGGGTGTCCGGTGGTCGGGGGTTCCAGACCGTAGTCCATGATCTGTCGCTGAGCGGGTTCTGCGCCGCGGCGATCAATCGCCTGCACCCCGGCACGATCTGCTGGCTGACCCTGCCCGGGCTTGAGGCATTGCAGGCCGAAGTGATCTGGTGGGACAATAGCCTGACCGGCTGCGCCTTCGACCAGCTGCTCAGCCCAATCGTGCACGACAACATCCTGGTCCGCTGGAGAGGCGACACCTGCTATCGGACCTGCTGAGCCCCCCAGAGCCCCCGCCCCGGTGCAGCCAGACTGCCCTTCCAACCAGCCGGTCAGCGGGGGCTCACCCCAGAGCCGTGGTTGACTTTAAAAGCGCGATCCGCTGACCGCCGGGCCAGCGCCTATTGGCGTGCGACAATGCTATCGAGCACGAATTCGCTGAGCGGCTGGATGAACTCGCAACCAAACTCGAATGCGGTCACCCAGGCAACACGGGATTCGATCGGCGCAATGCCCGGCAAGGTCAGGAACAGTCGGTCCCCTTCATGGACGAGGTAGACCCCGGCCACCCGCGCGCCGAACCGCGAGATATCCCGTACCTTCACCGTCGCCCGTTTGGCGCCCTTGCGGAACTGGACCTGGGCCTCGTAGCGACGCCGATCGGCCCGGCGCCCACCGGTTGCCTGGAACTTGGGATGACCAGCGGGACTGCAATCCATCGCGGCGGCTCACATGGTTTCGAACCCCGCGAGTGTCCGAAATTCGGGTAAAATTCGGGTTAACAATAAATAAATCCTGATTTCATGGACTTGACTGAATCAAAGCAAAGGGCGCGACCCGCAGGCCGCGCCCCTCAGCTTGCCGGAACAAGCTGGTCTGTGCTTAGAACTTGGTTTCGATCGACAGCGTGTAGGCCCGGCCGCGCGGATCCGCCACGCGTGGTTCCCACGAACTGCCAGCCCCGGTGTTGCCATCATAGCTGATCGCGAACGGCGGGTCGGTATCGAAAATGTTCTTCACGCCCGCGGTAACCGTAAGGTTCGGGGCGAGGCCCTTATAGGTCACGGCCAGGTTGTAGGTGACGTAGTTCGACACCCGCTCGTTGAAGTCAGGCCGCACCACCGTGCCCGCCGCAATCCCCGGCAGCTTCTGATTGGCATAGCCGTTGCGGAACATCTGGGTCAGCGTGGCGGCAAAGTCGCCGGTGGAGAACGTCACCCAGGCATTGTGCTTCCACTTCAGACCAAGGTCGCCAGCAAAGGTGAAGACGCCGATCTGGCTGGGGCCGTAGGCCGCAGTCGGCGTCAACTTTTCCTTCTTCTTGAGCAGCATGGAGCCATCCATGCCGATATCGAGCTTGCTGCCCGAGGAGATATCGATTGCCCCGCGCAGGCTGAATTCCAGCCCCTGGGTGCGCCGGGCGCCGGCGTTGACCCAGCGTTGGTCGATCGTGGTGATGTTGCCACCGGCATCGCGGATGAAGCGATCGGGGAACAGTGCCGCATTGTCGATCAGTTGCCGCAGGGTCAGGATCTGGAGGGTGTCCTCGACATTGATCATCCACCAGTCGACCGAGGCCGACCAGCCCGGCGCCGGACGCACCACCACCCCGAGGCTGGCCTGCTTGGCAGTCTCGGGCTTGAGGTCAAGCGTACCGCCAGTCCAGATGTTCGGCCGGATTTGCGCGCAGGGCTGGCCCGAACCGAAGGCGCTGGTCGGCACCCCACCCGGGCAGCGCACCGGATCGGCCAGGTCGCTTCCCGAATAGGGGCTTTCGGTGATCCCGTTGAACACCTGGTTGAAGGCGGGAACGCGGAAGCTGGTGTTATAGCTGCCGCGGAACATGAGCCAGTCAAGCGGCTGGAACTTAGCCGAAATCTTCGGATTTGTGGTGGTGCCGAAGCCGGTATAATCGTCGATGCGGAACGCTCCGGTGATCTCGAAGCTCTCGAACAACGGCACGTTCACTTCGGCATAGGCTGCCTTGACGTCGCGGTTCTTCGGGGTCAGCGCGTTGACGTTATCAAAGGCCGCCAGGAAGATTACCGGCTGGCCAGCAACGGCGGCCGGCGAGCCGTTGAACGAATAGGTTTCGCGGCGGTAATCGATCCCCGCGGCAATCTGCACGTCACCGGCCGGCATCGAGAAGAGCGGCCCCGAAACCGAGGCATCGACCTGCTTCACTTCGTACTTGCCGCCGTAAAGTGTCGTGCCTTCCGCCGAGACGGCCTTCAGCGCGGCGAGCCCCGCATCGGTCTGGGTCAGGCTGAAGGGGTTGATCAGGCCGGCGTTGATCACGCCGACGATACCCGCCGTGGTTGCCCCGGGCGCGATCGGAGCCAGCGGATCGGTCGCGCCGTTGTTGAGCGTGCCGCGATAATAGAACCCGGTGCCCAGCACCGACGAGCTTTCGCTGCGGGCGATCGAGCCGCCGACGCGATAATCCCACCCTTCCATCGGCAATGGGCCATCGATGCCCAGAGCGATGCGGAAGGTCTCGGTATCGGTCTCATACTCGCGCGGGCCGCAGGCCACGCAGCGCCAGCGGCCGGAAATCGGACGGCCATAACGGGCATCAAGTGCCGCCGCATTGGCCGGGAAAGCGGCGCGGATGGCGTTGAAAATCTGGTTGTAGGTGGTCTGGGTCAGGCTGTTGAGCGGATAGGCCCAGGGCAGGTTGGTGGTATTGGCCGAAAGCTGCGCGTTGGAGAAGCTCTTGGCGGACTTTGCGTCCGAACCGGTCACTTCGGCATAGATTTCGCTTGCCCCGACCTTCACCGTAGCGCGGCCATAATAGGTCAGCGTATCGATCGGCTGCTGGATCACAGCCGCTCGACCCGTGTCCCAGGCGCAGGCGAAGACCGCGCTGGGGTTATTCCACAGCACTTCGTCATAGGCCATGCCGCCATCGAATGAACCGCAGCCCGCCCCACCCGGCAGGTCGAGCACGTTGATCCCGCCGGAGGCAGCATTAGCGCCGTTGGGCGCGGTCAGCGTCAGGCCGGTCAGCAGGGTACCCAGAGGGGTCTGGAAGCTGTTGGCGCCGATGTTGAACACGGTGGCGATCGGGGTGCCACGGGTATCGATCGAGAGGCCACGGTTTGGCTGGTTGCCGTTGACAAAATCGCGTTGCTCGCCGCGCAGGATCTTGGCCCAGCGGTAGGAGACTGCGCCCATGATGTTGAAGCCCTGCTCGTCGAGGTCACCATAGCCGACGATGCCCGAGAGACGGTAGATGTTGCCGCCACCCGCCTCGGTCGCATCGACGAAGCCCTGCGCGCCAACGCCAGTGTAGTTCTTCTTGGTGATGTAGTTGATCACCCCGCCCACGGCGTCAGTGCCATAGATCGCCGAAGCACCATCCTTGAGGATTTCAACCCGCTCGATCACCGCGAAGGGGATCTGGTTCACATCCACCGCCGAACCCGACAGACCATGTGCCGCCACGCGGCGGCCGTTAAGAAGCACAAGGGTCGAGGCACTGCCCTGCCCGCGCAGGTTTGCCGCCGAAAGCCCGTTGGTGCCGCGCTGTGCACCAGTCGTCACGTCGGCGTTGGATGCCAGGTTATCCGCACCCGAACCGTTCGAGGTGAGGAACATGGTCAGCTGTTCGGGGCTGGACAGGCCGTTGCGCTCGATGTCGGCGTTGGTGATGATTTCCAGCGGAAGCGCGCTCTTGGCCGGATCCTGCTTGATCCGCGAACCGGTGACGATGATCGCCTTGTCAGCTTCCGAAGCACTGTTCGGGCTGGTGATGTCAGGCGCCTGCTGGGCCAGCGCCGGCGAGGCCAACGCCACCATGGCGACTGAACTGGACAGGAAAAAACGGGTGACGGAACGAGCAATCATCGGAACAACCCCCTGCAGGCCACAACAAAGGTGCGGACAACCGTAACATTACCGTAATCATTGTGCAGCGAAAGGGGCAGAATTGATACCGGTGCAACTCAGGTTCGGGATTGGTCAGATCAGCCGCTTCTTGTTGCAATGATACAACATTTGTGCCCCGCGAACGGTCAGTTTGACGCGGCAATCGCCAGCAAGGCCGCGTCGACTACCGGCACGATGCGCTGCCCGTCTGGCACATCGTTGGCGAGGATCGAGAAGGTCAGTTCGCGCCCGCTCGCCGCCTTGAGCCAGCCGGACAAGGTATTGGTGGCGTTGATTGTGCCGGTCTTCGCCCAGATCTTGCCCTCCAGCGGGGTCCCGGCAAAGCGCCGCCGCAACGTGCCATCGACGCCGCCGATCGGCAGCGAGGCGCGGTATTCCCTGCCCCAGGGCTGGGTGCGAGACCAGCGCAGCAGCGCCACCGTCGCGCGCGGGGATATCCGGTTGTAAGTCGACATGCCCGAGCCGTCTGAGAAATCCCAGCCAGTACGTGGCAGGCCGGCGGCGTTGAACACTAGCTCCATTGCCGCCACGCCATCGGCCAGCGATCCGGTGCCGGCAATCCGCCCGATCCGGCGCAGCAGCAGGTCGGCATAGAGGTTCTGGCTGACCTTGTTGACGATCCGCACCGTCTCGGCCAGCGGCGGCGCGGTATGGCCACTCATCAAGGCAGCGGAGGGCATCGCCAGCTGCAGTTCGCGCCCTTCGCGCTGCTTCGGATCGTCGATCAGCGTCACCGGGCGATAAACCGAACGGACTGCCCCCTTCACGACAACCCCGCGCCCGGCCAGCTGGCGGCGCAGCGCCCAGGCAGCGTAGTGCGCGGGATCGTCAATCCCCAGCCGATCGATGAAGGGCGCGGCGTCGGCGGCGATCTCGCCATAAAGGCGCAAGTCCATGCTGCCGGGCGCCCGATCGAAGGCCAGACTGGTCTTGCCTCCGGGAGCGATGGTCACTGCCTCGTTACGCAGGGTGAAATAGTCATTTATGGTAACCAGCGGCGGCTGACCTGACGCGCCGGGTCGCACTTCGACCCTCACCTCGTTGTCATCGATACCCAGCGCGGCAATCGCCGTGCCGCTGTCGGTACCTATGTTGTTCCAGCTCATTCCCGGGCTCCACCGCTGGTCCGGAAACCAGCTGGCATCGCCCACCACGTCGCCCACGACCTTCGCCTTCTTCGCCAGCATTTCCGCCAGTTCGCTGAGGCAATCGACCTTGCAATCCGGTGCGGAGGACAGGTGCGCATCGCCGCGCCCGTAAAGGACCACTGCCGGTGGGCCGCTCGCCTGCTCGACCAGGCCGACCAAGGCGCCAGGACCGGACTGCTTCTGCGCAGGCTCGTTCCTCAGTAGGGCAAAGGCGGCGGCCGTCGTGAACAGCTTGGTATTGCTGGCCGGGATGAAGCGATCGTCCGGCCGGATCGCGATCACCTCGCGCCCCTGTTCGTCCACCACCAGCAGGCCGATGCGGGTGCCCGCCGGAGCCGTAGCGAGAATCGCTTCGGCGCTGGGTGACGCAGCGGGCGGAACCGGTTGGTTCTGGGCAATGGCAGGCGCGCAGACCAGCAGCGCGGCAGCAAGGATCAACGAACGCATTGCGTCAAGGTGCCGCCCGAACCGGCTCAGCGCAAGTCCACCAGTTCGACCGACGGCAGCGGTGCGGCACCGCCCGGCTGTTCGGCCCAGTGGCGGGCGTTGAGGACGCCGCCGTCAGCGCGCAGGTCGGCGACCCTGGCGAGGTCCACTTCGGCGAAGAGCCATTGGGCCGCGTCGAGCTCACCGATCGCCACCACGCCATTGGCCGGAAAGCCGCGATCGGGGGGGCCATAGACGGCGGCGGCGCCGCGGTTGCTGTCCACCGCCGGCGACCATTCGGCCATGCCGACCGTGGGGCTATGGATGGCACACAACTGTCCCTCAAGCGCCCTTGCAGATGCACCAAGACGTACCCGCCAGTACCCATGGAGTGCCTCGGTGCAGCTGGGCACCAGCAGCAGTTCCATCCCGGCCTCTACCTGTGCGCGGGCGAGCAGGGGAAACTCACTGTCATAGCAGATGTTGATCCCGATCCGCCCCAGCGCGGTCTCGAACAGGCGCAGCGGACCGCCCGCGCTCACGCCCCATTCCTCGCGCTCGAACCGGGTCATGATCAGCTTGTCCTGCACCCCCACTTTGCCGTTCGGGGCAAACAGCCGGGCGCGGTTGACATAGCGCCCATCGGCGAGGGCACAGGGCGCACTGGCTGCCAGGATGTGCAGGCCATGCCGCGCGGCAAGATCTGCGTGCAGCGCATCGACCCGCGGCAGCAGCGCGCTGACCGAGGCGAGCGATCCGGCCAGATCGCCCATGGTTGCAGGATCAAGGCTGGCAAGCTCCATCGCGCCATATTCGGGGAACACGGCCAGCGCGGCACCGCCCGCCGCCGCCTGTTCCACCCAGCGGGTCAGCTTGGTCTCATAGGCCGTCCAATCGGCCAGCGCCTCGATGGGATACTGCGCGGCGGCAACGGTGAAGCGGCTCATAGTGCGCGCACCCAGTACTGCATCGGCTTGGCACTCTCCTCCGCCTCGCCATGATCGGCCCATTCGAAGCTGCCGACGAGGCCGGGCACCTGGGCATAGCCACGCCTGCCCCAGAAGGCATCGAGCGGCACATAGTCCGCCGGGCGCGCGGGATGATCCGCCGGGCGCACCACGGCGCAGAAACTCGCGTGGCTCGCGCCCCAGGCCCGCGCCGCCGCCTCGCGGTGATCGAAGAAGGCATGGCCGATCCCCTGCCCGCGATAGTCCGGCAGCAGGACGCTCTCGCCAAAGTAGAACACCCCCGCCGGATCGATCCCCGCGGCCTCGAAGGGCGCGCGGATGTACTCTTCCTGCGCGATCAGCGGCGAAGCCGTGGCCGCCCCGACGATCCGGTCCCCGTCAAACGCCGCCACCAGCACGGCATCGGGGCAGGCGGTGAATTCGGCGAGGTATTCGCGTTCGTAGTCCTCGCTCCCGGCATAGAGATAGGGCCAGGCCGCGAAGACCGCGATCCGCAGCCGCGCGAGGTCCGGCAGGGCAGCCTGCAGCGCCGCCCCGGTCAGCGGGCGGACGGCGATGGTCACCCGATCACCTGCGCTTCCCAGTCGGCCAGGTTGTAATAGACCGTCACCCGCGCAATCAGTCCGTTCTCGATGGCGAAGAAGGCCCCGGCCGGCAGCACATAGCGCTGCCCTGTCGCTTCGGGCAGGCCCTCGTCGGTAGCCAGATACTGGCCATGGACCACGAATTCCGCGCTGCTCCGGGTGCCATCCGCGCTGGCCATCAGCACCAGATCGTGAAGCTGTTCGGCATAGCAGCGCTCCATGTGGGCCAGGAAGCTGCGGAAGGCATCCTTGCCCACCTGCCGAGCGCCCTGGTTGATATCGTGGGCGACATCGTCGCTGAGGCAGGCCAGCATCCCCTCCCAATCACCCGCGTTGAAGGCCGAGTAGTAACGATCTAGCAGGGCAAGCGCGGCGGTCTGGCTCATGGACGGCAATCTCCTCTGGCTGCGCGCCTAACCGATTGCCGGCCGCTTGTCAGCGGTTCGTCGAATTGGCGGTTGATCGGCGGCGCGCGGCAGGCCAACCTGCCGCCATCAGTATTAAACAGGGGTGCTTTCCAGACATGCGCAAGATCCTGCTTGGCCTTTCGGCCATTGCCCTGCCCTTCGTTCCCGCTGCGGCCCAGAACGCGACGCCGGTGGTGCCCAAGCCCGCCGCCATCGTGGCCGATGGTGTGCCGCCTGTACCGCTGCAGCTGGTCGAGGCGAGCCGCCCCTATATGGAATTCCGCACGGCGAGCTTCATGGACTGGGATCCGGTATCGAAGTCCATGCTGATCTCCACCCGCTTCGGCAACGTGGCCCAGCTCCACACCGTCGCGGCTCCCGGCATGGCCCGCCGCCAGATCAGCTTCGAGGCCGAGCCACTGGGCGGCGGCTATATGCCCAATGACGGCACGCTGGTGGTGCGCAAGGATACCGGCGGCAGCGAGTTCTGGCAGCTCTACACGCTGAAGGATGGGCGACTGACCCTGCTGACCGACGGCAAGAGCCGCAATTCGATCAACGCGATCAGTGCCGATGGCAAGTGGCTCGCCTATAGCTCGACCCGCCGCAATGGCACCGACAACGATCTCTACGTGGTCGATCCGCGCAATCCCGCCACCACCAAGATGGTGCTGCAGGTCAGCGGCGGCGGCTGGGCGCTGGCCGATTTCGCGCCGGGAAATCAGGCGGCAATCGTGGCCAATTACGTCTCGGTGCAGAAAAGCGACCTTTACTGGCTGGACCTGGCCAGCGGCAAGCTCAGCCCGATTGGCGATCACAAGAAGGCGATTGCCCACGGCGGCGCGAAGTTCGCCCCGGACGGCACGCTGTGGGTGACCAGCGATGAAGGTTCGGACTTCCAGCGGCTGGGCACGCTTGACCCCAAGACCGGCAAGTTCACCCCGCGTGGCCCGGAAACGAAATGGGATGTCGATGGCTTCGACATTGCCCCCGATGGCAGCTTCATTGCCTATGTGGTGAACGAGGCCGGCATTTCGAAGCTGCGCCTGCTAGACCCGAAGACCGGCCAGTCGCGCGAAGTGACCGGCCTGCCGCGCGGCGTGCTCGGCGGCGTGAAGATCGCTCCCTGGGGCGAAATCGGGATCACCGTTTCGTCCGCCCGAGTGCCGACCGATGCCTTCTCGGTCGATCCGAAAACCCTGGCGGTCAAGCGCTGGACCGAAAGCGAGACCGGCGGGCTTGACCCGGCACGCAATGTCGAGGCCGAACTGATCGAGGTGAAAAGCTTCGATGGCGAGCCGGTCTCCGGCTTCCTCTATCGGCCCGATCCGGCGAGGTTCCCCGGCAAGCGCCCGCTGATCGTGGACATCCACGGCGGGCCGGAAGGGCAGACCACGCCTTCGTTCCGGGGCCGCACCAATTACCTGCTGAACGAACAGGGCATTGCCGTGTTCTATCCCAACGTTCGCGGCTCGACCGGTTATGGCAAGCGCTTCGTCAGCCTCGATAACGGGCCGTTCCTGCGCGAGAATTCGGTGAAAGACATCGGCGCCTTCCTTGACCGGCTGCAGGGCGATGCCGGGATCGACGCTGCCCGCATGGCGGTGCGCGGCGGATCCTATGGTGGCTACATGTGCTATGCCAGTGCGATCCGGTATGGTGACCGGTTCAAGGCGGGCAACTGCATCGTCGCGATCAGCAACTTCGTGACCTTCCTGGAAAACACCCAGTCCTATCGCCGCGACCTGCGCCGGGTGGAATATGGCGACGAGCGCGATCCCAAGCAGCGCGCCAAGCTGACCGAAATCTCGCCGCTGACCAGCGTCGACAGGCTGGCGATCCCGCTGCTGGTGGTGACCGGCGGCAACGATCCGCGCGTGCCGCAGAGCGAGGCCGACCAGATGGTCGCCGCCGTCCGCGCCAAGGGCCGCACCGCCTGGCACCTGGTCGGCACCAACGAAGGCCACGGCTTCGCCAAGAAGGAAAACCAGGACTACCAGTTCTGGAGCGAACTGCAGTTCTGGAAGGAACACCTGCTGAAGTAAGCCGCACTTTATCGTCACCCCGGGCCCGGCCCGGGGTCCCGCTTCTGGCGATAAGGCGGAACAGCTGGACCCCGGATCAAGTCCGGGGTGACGGGGTGGTTATCAAGGTACCGACGGGGCGGAGCACAGCAATCCGCCCCGTCTTCACATCAAAGCCTCTGCATCAGGCGAACAGCTTGGCGGCGGTTTCGGCCACGCGCTTGCCGAGGTAACGTGCGCCTTCCAGTTCGGTTTCGCTCGGCTGGCGGCTGCCATCGCCATTGGTGATCGTGGTGGCGCCATAGGGAGCGCCGCCCACCACTTCATCGTTCCGCATCTGCCCGGCGTGGCCATAGTCGAGGCCAACGATGGTCATGCCGAAATGCAGCATATTGGTGATCAGGTTGAACAGGGTGGTTTCCTGCCCGCCGTGCTGGGTAGCGGATGAGGTGAAGGCCGCACCGACCTTGCCGATCAAGGCGCCGCGCGCCCACAGGCCGCCGGCCTGGTCCAGGAAGGCTGCCATCTGGCTGCTGATCCGGCCGAACCGGGTGCCCGTGCCGATGATGATCGCATCATAGTTTTCCAGTTCGGCGACAGTGGCGACGGGGGCCGCCTGATCGAGCTTGAAATGCGCGCCGCGGGCGATTTCCTCCGGCACGGTTTCCGGAACACGCTTTACGTCGACTTCGGCTCCGGCGGCGCGGGCGCCATCGGCAATGGCATTGGCCATGGTTTCGAGATGGCCATAGCTGGAATAGTAGAGAACGAGGACCTTGCTCATCATGATGCTCCTGGCTGGCGGCGGAGTGCCGCCTGAATTTCACTGCGCCCCAGATGGCGCTTGCCAGCTATTCCGAAAAGTCGGATAATATCGTACTTTCTATTCAGGTTTATCGAAATGCAGCGCCCTGGTACGCCCTCGATCGAACAGATCCGCACGGTCCTGGCCGTGGTTGAGGCAGGCAGCTTTGCGGCCGCCGGCCGCCGGTTGCGCCGGGCCACCTCGGTGATCAGTTACGCCATTGCCAATATCGAGGCGCAGCTGGGTGTGACCCTGTTCGAGCGCGAGGGAACGCGCCGCCCGCGCCTCACCGCGGAGGGCGCTGCCGTGGTCGAGGAACTGCGCCGGATCGAGACCGCGCTGGCGGGCCTGGGCGCGCGGGTTCAGGCGCTGGGTTCCGGGCTGGAGCCACGGCTCGCCGTGGTGGTGGACGTGATGTATCCCTCTGCCTGTCTTGCCGCCGCGCTGCGTGATTTTGCCGCACGGTTCCCGTCGGTATCCTTGACCTTGCGGATCGAGGGACTGGGCGCGGTGGCCGACCTGGTGCTGCGCGATGAAGCCGCGCTGGGGATTGCCGGGCCGCTCGCCTCCGAACAGCCGGGCCTCGAACGCGAGTGGCTGGGCGAGGTGGAGCTGATCCCAGTGGCCGCCCCCGATCATCCGCTGGTGCGCGGCTGCGCGGTCGAGGATCAGGTGCAGCTGGTGCTGACCGACCGGTCGGCGATTTCGGCAGGCAAGGAATTTTCGGTCATTTCGCCGCGCACCTGGCGGCTGGGTGACCTTGGTGCCAAGCACGAGTTGCTGCGCCAGGCGCTGGGCTGGGGCAACATGCCGACCTGGATGGTGACCGATGACCTGGCCAGTGGGCGGCTGGTCCGGCTCGATCTGCCCGAACGGCCCGGTGGGCGCTATCCGCTGTTCGCGATCCGGCGGGCGGACCGCATGCCCGGCCCGGCGGCGCAATGGCTGGCCGCCCGGCTGGCCATTGCCCGTGACCTAGCGTCAGCCGCCTGAGCAGCCTGCCGCATAAGCGATACCCCCAAAGCAAAACGCCCGGCCTTTCGACCGGGCGTTCGCTTGGTTTGCCAATGGCAGGTCTTAGAACTTGCCGCGCAGGGTCACCCCGTAAGTGCGGGGTTCGGCCAGGAACTGCGAGAACAGCTGGCGACCGCCCGGGAAGTTGTTGGCATCGGTGAACGGAGCACCGGCGCCACCAGCCTGGAACGGCGAGTTGAACGCGACCTGGGCATAGTCCTTGTTGAACAGGTTCTGCGCCCAGAATTCCAGCGACCAGGCATCATCCGCACCGCGCACGCCGACACGGGCATTGACGATGGCGAAACCGTCCTGGCCCTTCTGCGGGAACAGGTCGGAACCGGTGTTGTAGTCGCTGGTCAGGCGGGTATCGACATAGAACAGCGCCGACAGGCCGCTGTCGCCGATTGCCGGGGTGTAGGCCATGCTGCCGGTCACCACGTATTCCGGCGCGTTCGACATGTTCTTGCCCGGCAGGAAGCGCAGCGCCGGATCAAGCGGCGCGCCGGCGCTGGTGCCGACCACATCGTTGCGATACTTGGTCTTCGAGTAGGTCAGGCCGGCGGTGACGCGGAAATCGTCAGCCGGACGCAGCGCGGCTTCCAGTTCCACGCCCTGGGCGCGCACGCCCCAACCCACGTCACCGGCCGGGCAGGCCCCGGTGGCGGCGCTGGCATCGCGGTCCGCACCACCCAGGCTCGACTTGCAGCCGTTGATGTTCTGGACGAGGAAGACCGTGCCGTTGAAGGTGTTCAGCTGGAAGTTGCTGAAGTCCGACTGGAACAGCGTGACGCTGGCGCTGAACGGACCGGTCGCATACTTCGCGCCGATTTCGTACGAGTTCACCAGTTCGGCATCGAACTTCAGGTTGTTGACCAGCGCCTGGGCACCGCCGACCGACGCGAAGGTCGGGATCGGGGACTTGAGCGCCGAACGGTCAAGGTTGAACCCGCCCGCCTTGTAGCCGCGCGAGTAGCTGGCATAGACCATGAGGTCATCGGTCGGCCGGTAGGACAGGATCGCGGTGCCGGTGAACTCATCCTCGCCCCGATCGCTCTTGATCGCGACATTGTTGAGTTCGGCAGTCGAGTTGCCCTGGCACGACAGGCCGATCAGGCCGCCAGCCACGGCCGCCAACCCCGCGTTGCTGAGCAGCGGGCTCATCAGCCCCTGCACGGTGGTGCAGGCGGTGTTGTCGTTGGTGAAGGTCGCGTCGAAGTCCTTCTTGTCGTTGGTGTAACGCAGACCCAGGGTCAGATCGAGCTTGTCGGTGATGTGCACGATGTTGTGCGTGAACAGCGCCCAGTTGGTCCCGTCCTGGAAATACCGGTCGTTGACCGAACCGCGATCGTTGAGCGCATCGAGCGCGTCGAAGGCGGCATAGATCGCCGGCGAAGCGGCACCGAACGAGGCCGGACGGGCAGCAAGGCAGCCCGGCGAGGTCGGCGAGTAGAGCGCGGCCAGGCCACCACCCGAAACCAGGCGGCAGGTGGCAAAGCGGCCATACTGGTTGCCGAAGCGCAGGTTATCGCGAACGGTCAGCTTTTCATTGGCGTAGAAGCCGCCGACCAGCCAGTCGAGCTTGCCGTCAAAGGCTTCGCCCTGCAGGCGCAGTTCCTGGGTGAAGGTGTGGAACTGGCGATAGGCATTGTCGCTCGGCGCGCGATAGAGGATGTCGACCGCGCTGTAGTCGGTGTCCGAACCCTGGCCCGAGCGATACTCGCGATAGGCGGTGATCGAGGTCAGCTTGGCGCCGCCCAGATCCCAGTTCACTTCGGCCGAAACGCCATAGTCCTTGGTCTTGCCGGCGAAGCTGCGGCCGGGGCTGACGTAGATCGTCCGGTTGTAGCCCGGGGTGAAGCCGGCCAGCGGCTGGCCGAGATCGCGCAGCACGTTGATGATGTTGTTGCCGTTGGCCTGCAGCGGGGTCAGCGGGCTCGACAGGTTGTTCAGGTCGCCCACGAAGGGGTTGACCGAGCGGTCGACGTAAATCGCCGCGCAGCACTTTTCATCGCGCTTGGTGTAGTCGCCGATGATCCGGACCGAGAGGTCGTCGTTCGGTTCGAACAGCAGCTGGCCGCGGATGAAGAAGCGGTTGCGATCGTTGACGTCGGTCTTGTTGGTGGTGTCCTGGTAGAACCCGTCGCGGCTGACGTAGATCCCGTCAAGCCGGGCCGCCAGCGTGTCCGAGATCGGGCCGGTCACGCTGCCGCCAAGGCGCACGAAGTTGAAGTTGCCGTAAGTCGCTTCGGCAGTGCCGCCGAACTGGAACTCGGGCTTCTTGGAATAGATCGAGATCAGGCCGGCCGACGAGTTGCGGCCACCCAGCGTGCCCTGCGGGCCGCGCTGCACTTCGATCCGGTCGATTTCGCCCAGTTCGTTGAGGCCGATACCCGAACGCGAGCGATAGACGCCGTCGATGAACACCGGGACCGAGCTTTCGAGACCCGGGTTGTCACCCACGGTGCCGATCCCGCGGATACGGGCCGAACCGTTGGCTTCCGAACCGGTCGAGGAGACCAGCAGCGACGGGGCCACCTGGTTCAGCTGACGGATGTCGTTGGCACCGCTGTTCTGCAGCGTTTCGGCGTTGACGGCCGAAATGGCAACCGGCACGTCCGAAAGGGCCTGGCTGCGGCCCTGGGCGGTAACGACGATCTCCGGTTCGTCGGTGGTGTCTTCGGCCGCATCCTGGGCGAAGGCCGGCATGGCCAGCGCGGTCAGCGCCAGCGCGGCAATCGACGATGCAGCGCGGAAATTAGTCTTTCGCATGGCAAAACTCCCTTGTGCTCAGTCGCTTCATGTTGGGGGGGGACGCGATCTTGAGCAGTTCGGGCGCTAACCAGAGCCGCAGCAATCAGTCAACATGCCGTTTGTCATTTCGCGACAAAGTGTGGCTGATTGCACTCACCCCCGTTTTGGCCTAAGCGATGGGCCATGCCCCGGCCGCGCGGTCATTGATGACTCGCCCATGCCGGGGCTTGCCGTTTCCGGCCCGTCATTATCGAGTTCAAGGAAGTGCCCATGTCGCGTCGCCGCCAGATTTACGAAGGCAAGGCCAAGATCCTTTACGAGGGTCCCGAACCGGGCACGCTGATCCAGTACTTCAAGGACGATGCCACCGCCTTCAACGCGCAGAAGAAGGGCACGATCAACGGCAAGGGCGTGATCAACAACCGCATCAGCGAATATGTCTTCACCCGGCTGAATCACATCGGCATCCCCACCCATTTCATCAAGCGCCTGAACATGCGCGAGCAGCTGGTGCGGCAGGTCGAGATCATCCCGATCGAGGTGGTGGTGCGCAACGTCGCCGCCGGGTCGATCTCCAAGCGGCTTGGCATCCCCGAGGGCGAGCCCCTGCCCCACACCCTGATCGAATACTATTACAAGGACGATGCGCTGGGCGATCCGATGATCGCTGAAGAGCACATCGCCTGCTTCGGCTGGGCCAGCAATGAAGAGATGCAGGACATCTCCTCCATGGCGATCCGGGTGAACGATTTCATGTGCGGCATGTTCGCCGCGATCAATATCCGCCTGGTCGATTTCAAGCTGGAATTCGGCCGGATCTGGGATGGCGACTACAGCCGCGTGATCCTGGCGGACGAGATCAGCCCCGATGGCTGCCGCCTGTGGGACATGGTCACCGGCGAAAAGCTCGACAAGGACCGCTTCCGCCGCGACCTCGGCGGCGAGGAAGAAGCCTACCAGGAAGTCGCCCGCCGCCTCGGCCTGCTCGATACCGACAACGGCCCGAGCGAGGTGTTCGACCTCTCCGCCCACCGCAAGCTGCGGGGGAAATAGGACGGCTTGCCCTGGCGCCAGCAATCGGCCACCTAGTGGCCGATGCTGCCCGCCAAATCGCTGTTCGCCCTCACCCTTTCCGCCCTGGCCCTGACCGCCTGTGCCGGCCACCAGCCTGGCCCGGTTACCGCCACGACGGCTGTCGTCCCGACCTGGGCGTTCGAAACCAGCGACGTGCCGGTCGACGAAGGTTATCGCTTTGGCAAGCTCGATAACGGGATGCGCTATATCGTGCGCAGCAATGCCACCCCCAAGGGGCAGGCGCTGGTGCGGATGATCGTCAAGACCGGCGCGCTGGATGAAAGCGATGACGAGCGCGGCTTTGCCCACTTTGTCGAACACATGGCCTTCAACGGCAGCACCAATGTGCCCGAGGGGGAGATGGTGAAGCTGCTGGAGCAGCTGGGGCTGGCCTTCGGGGCCGATACCAATGCCTCGACCGGGTTCGATCGCACCACCTACATGCTCGACCTGCCGCGCAATGATCCGGCCCTGCTCGATACGGCGCTGATGCTGATGCGCGAGACCGCGAGCGAGCTGACGATCAGCCAGGCCGCGGTGGAGCGCGAGCGCGGGGTGATCCTGTCTGAAAAGCGTGATCGCAATACCTTTGCCCTGCGCAATGTGGTCGACCAGATCGAGTTCCAGCACCCCGGCGCGCGCTATACCCGCCGCCTGCCGATCGGCACCGAGGAAACCCTGAACGCCGCCACGGCCGAACGGCTGCGCGCCTTCTGGCAGCGCGAGTACGTACCGGCGCAGACCACGGTGATCGTGGTCGGCGACTTTCCGGTCGAGGCGATGGAAGCCGCGATCAAGGCGCGCTTTGCCGACTGGCGGCCTACCCCGGCCGAGCCCCAGCCCAAGGCCGGACCGATGGAGGTGAAAGGCCCGCCGCGCGAGGACCTGTTCATTGATCAGGCGCTGTCGGAGCGGATTTCGGTAACCCGCAACGATGTCTGGCTGGATGAACCGGACAGCCAGGCCCAGCGGCGCGAGAACCTGCTCCGGCAGATCGGCTATGGCATCGTCAACCGCCGCCTGCTGCGCCGTACGCGCGAAGCCGATCCGCCGTTCCGGGGCGCGGGCCTGGGCACGTCGGACCAGTTCCGCGAAGGGCGCACCACCTCGCTGATCGTCGATACCGTCGATGGTGGCTGGCAGCGGGGCCTGGCCGCCGCGACCGAGGAATACCGCCGCGCGCTGGAATATGGCTTCACCGCCGAGGAAGTGGCCGAACAGGTTGCCAACAGTCGCACCGCCGCGCGCAATGCCGCCGCCAGTGAAAGCACGCGCACCCACGGCACCCTGCTGGGCGCGGTGCTGGCGCTGGTGACTGACGATGTGGTGCCCGATACCCCCACCCGCTCGCTGGAACGGCTGGAGGCCTTCATTCCCCAGATCACACCCGAGGCTGTCATGGCGGCCTTGAAGCGCGAACTGGTGCCGCTCGACCAGCCGCTGATCCGGTTCCAGGGCCGGCGCGAGCCGGAAGGCGGTGCAAAGGCCCTGCGCGCCGCCTGGGATGCGGCGGTTGCTGCCAAGGTCACCGCGCCGCAGGCCAAGGCCACCGGGGCCTTTGCCTATACCGATTTCGGCCCGCCCGGACGGGTCGTGGCCGACAGCACCGAACCGCGCTTTGGCATCCGCCAGGTGCGTTTCGCCAACGGGGTGATGCTCAACCTTAAACGCACCGACCTGACCAAGGACCGGGTGCTGCTGCGGCTGGCAGTCGACGGCGGCAACATGCTGGCCACGCGCGACAAGCCGCTGGCGGTGCAGATGATGGGCGTGTTCGGCCAGGGCGGCCTGGGCAAGCATTCCAAGGACGAGCTCGACAGCCTGCTGGCCGGGCGCACCGTGGCCACCGGGCTGGGGTCCGGGGCCGAGACCTTTGCTGCCGGGGCCGCCACGACCCCGGCTGACCTTGAACTGCAATTGCAGGTGCTGGCCGCGCAATTGGCCGATCCGGGCTATCGCCCCGAGGGCGAGGTGCTGTTCCGCCAGACCATCAACAATTTCTTCGCGGCGATCGGCGCCACGCCGGATTCGGCGCTGGGGGCCGAGCTGGGTGGCATCCTGTCCGACCAGGATCCGCGCTTTGCGCTGGGCAAGGTCGAAGATTACCGCAAGCTCGGCTTTGCGGGCCTGCGTGAGGCGATCGGGGACCGGCTGGCCAAGGGGGCGATTGAACTGGCGCTGGTCGGCGATTTCGACGAGGCGCGGGCGATTGCATTGGTAGGCAAGACGCTGGGCGCCCTGCCCCTGCGTGAAGCCGCCTTCCGGCCCTATGCCGAACAACGCAGCCGCAGCTTCACCGCCGATCGAACCCCGCGCCTGCTGCGCCACAAGGGCGCCAAGGACCAGGCGCTGCTGACGCTCCATTGGCCGACCCGCGATGGCGAGGACCTGCGCGAGGCGATTGCGCTCGAACTGTTACAGCGCGTCGCCCAGGTCGAGCTGACCGACACCCTGCGCGAAGCGCTGGGCAAGACCTATTCCCCCGGCGTCGGCGCTTCCACGCCGCGCGTCTGGCGCGGCTGGGGGACCTTCACGGTCCGCGCCTCGGTCGATGTCAAGGAAGTGGCCGCCACCCGCGCGGCGATCCGCGGCCTGCTGGAGGAACTGCGCAAGGCCCCGGTCAGCGCCGACATTGTCCAGCGCGCCCGCGCACCGATGCTCGAAAACCTTGATGCCGCACTCAAGACCAACGCCGGCTGGATGGGGTTGGCCGACCGCGCCCAGTCAAAGCCCGACGGGATTGACCGCTATGCGCAATCGCGCGCGATCATCACGGCGCTGACGGCCGAGGACTTGTTGGCCCTCGCCCGGCGCTACCTCGATCCGGACAAGGGGCTGGAAGTGCTGGTCCTGCCCGAAGGGGTCGATCCCTAGGCACCGAACCCCTCGGGCAGGCGGAGCGGCAGCTTGAGGTAATGCACGGCATTGTCCTCGGCCGGGGGCAAGTGCCCGGCACGGATGTTGACCTGCACTGACGGCAGCAGCAGGCGCGGCGCGGCCAGCCCCTTGTCGCGCTCGGTCCGCATGGCGACGAAGGCGGCCTCGTCCACCCCGTCATGGATGTGAATGTTGCGCGATCGCTGCTCAGCCACGGTCGTTTCCCAGGCGAACTCGTCACGGCCTGGCGCCTTGTAGTCGTGGCACATGAACAGCCGCGTTTCGGACGGATAGGCCAGGATCCGGCGGATCGACTGATAGAGCTCGGCCGCATTGCCGCCGGGAAAGTCGGTCCGGGCTGTGCCATAGTCCGGCATGAACAGCGTATCGCCCACGAAGACCGCATCGCCCACCTTGTAGGAAACGCAGGCCGCCGTGTGCCCCGGTGTGTGCAGCACCTCCACATCAAGCTCACCCAGCTTGAAGGTCTGACCATCGGCGAACAGGTCATCGAACTCAGCCCCGGTGCCCGACACGTCCGGCGCGTTGAACACCCCGGCGAAGACCTGTTGGACCTCGCCGATATGGGCACCGATGCCGACCCGCGCCCCGGTGCGGGCCTTGATGAACGGCGCGGCAGAGAGGTGATCGGCATGGGCGTGGGTTTCCAGCACGCGGGTGATCTTCCACCCGCCAGCACCAGCAGCGGCCAGCACGGCCTCGGCCGAGCCGGTCGAAATGCGGCCCGAGGCCGAATCGAAATCAAGCACCGGATCGATGATCGCGGCTTCGCCAGTGGCGGGATCGCCGATCAGATAGGTTACGGTGAAGGTCGGTTCATCAAAGAAAGCCTGAATGTGTGCGGGCTCAGTCATGGTATGGCTCCTTTGGTCTTGACATATATAAGCACTATCTTATTTAGCAAGTGCTAATCTTGGAGTGCCAAGGTTTTCCAACTGATGGACCCATATCATGACTCTGACCCGTATCACCCCTGCCGACGCCCGCGCCCGGATCGCCGCCGGGGCGGCGCTGATCGACATTCGCGATCCCGATGAACATGCCTGCAGCCGCATCCCCGGCGCGCTGAACGCTCCCGTGGGTACTCAGCCCAAGCTGGGCGATGTCCCGGCGGTGATCTATCACTGCCGCTCGGGCATGCGCACCGATGCCAATGCCGCGCGCCTCGCCGCGGCCAGCCCATGCGAGGCCTATCTGCTGGAAGGCGGGATCGAGGCCTGGCGCGCCGCCGGCCTGCCGGTGATCGACGATGCCAAGGCCCCACTGGAAATCATGCGCCAGGTTCAGATCACCGCTGGCTTGCTGGTTCTGACCGGCGTGATCCTGTCGCTCACGGTCGCTCCGGGCTGGATCGGTCTCAGCGCCTTTGTCGGTGCCGGGCTGACCTTTGCCGGGGCAACCGGCTGGTGCGGCATGGCCAAGCTGTTGGCCGTGATGCCGTGGAACCGGCGCGCGGCGGCCTGATCCGGTGGATCCGGCCACCATCATCGCCGCCATCGTCGCCGGTTCGGCGATCGGCCTGGTCCTGGCGCTGGTCGGCGGGGGTGGCTCGATCCTGGCCGTGCCCTTGCTGGTCTACCTGGTGGGGGTCGACTCGCCCCATGCGGCGATCGGCACGGCGGCAGTGGCGGTGGCGCTGAACGCCGCCAGCAGCCTCGCCGGGCATGCTCGCAGCGGCAATGTCAAATGGCCCTGCGCGCTGACCTTTGCCGGAGCCGGGGTAATCGGCGCGGCGCTGGGCGCGGAAGCGGGCAAGGCGATGGACGGCGCGCGCCTGCTGGCGCTGTTCGGCGGCCTGATGGTGCTGGTCGGCCTCTCGATGCTGCGCCCGCGCAAGACCGCCGACAATCCCGACGTCCGGCTGGAGCGCAGCACGGCCTCGGTCCTGCTGCCGCGCCTGGTGCCCACGGGGCTTGGCGTCGGCCTGCTGGCCGGGTTCTTCGGGATCGGCGGCGGCTTCCTGATCGTGCCGGGGCTGATCATGGCCACGCGCATGCCGCTGCGGATCGCGGTCGGCACCTCGCTGGTGGTGGTGACGGCCCTCGGGCTGACCACGGCGACCTCCTATGCCCTGTCCGGCTATGTCGACTGGGGCTTGGTCGGCCTGATGGTGATCGGCGGGCTGATCGGGGCCGGGATCGGCATTCCGCTGGGCAAGCGGCTGGCCGGGCACAAGCGGGCGATGGAACTGGGCTTTGCCGCGCTGGTAATCCTGATCGGGCTTTACGTGATCGCCCGCGGTATTGCCTAGTTGCTGACCACCGGCTTGGGGGTCACCGCCTCGGCCGTCACCACTTGCCGGGCGGGGCCCTGCTGGATCGCGGCGGCCAGATCACGCGCCGGGGCGCAGCTCTTGCCGCACAGCTGCTCGAGCCGGGCCAGATTGCGGCGGGCCCGCTCGGTCGCGCCCTTTTCGACCAGCGCCTGTCCTTCTCCGGCGATGGCATAGAGATTGTCCGGCTCGCGCTCCAGCGCCTCGCGGTAATAGCGCAGCGCCTTGCCCTGCAGCCCCTGCTTGCGGGTCGCTTCTGCCAGGTTCAGCAGGATCGCGATGTGGCCCGGCTGGATCGCGAAGGCCGCTTCATAGGCATCGATCGCGCCATTGGCATCGCCCGCCGAAAGCGCCTTGCGCCCTTCGGCCACCAGCACAGCCGCCCGCGGATCGAGCGGGCTGGGCGGCGCGGACTGGCCCACGCTGGCCGTTACCGCCGCCAGCAACGACAGGGCGAGGGCAGCGGGGGTATAACGCATCAATTGCTCCCGAAGGTCAGGCATCGCGGCAACCGGCTTAACACGGCTTCACGAAGCAGGCGATGAAAAAGCCGTCGGTGCCATCGCGGTGCGGCGACAGGCGCAGCCCCGGCCCACGCGGCTCTCCGCCCCCCAGCGCCAGCGGCAGGGCCTGCCAGCCAGGGTGCCGGGCCTGAAACGCCCCTGCCTGCCCGGCTCCTTCGGCATCGAGCAGCGAACAGGTAACAAAACCGAGCCGTCCGCCGGGGCGCAGCAGGGTGGCCGCCAGGTCCAGCAAGCGCGCCTGGAGCGCGGCATAACGCGCCAGCTGGTCACGCGTCAGCCGCCAGCGGGCCTCGGGATTGCGGCGCCAGGTGCCAGTGCCCGAGCATGGCGCATCGACCAGCACGGCATCCACGCGGCCCGCCAGATCGGCCAGCGCCGCGCCCTCGCGCCCGGTATCGAGCAGCCGGGTCTCGACGATCGACACCCCGGCGCGGACCGCGCGCGGCTCCAGCCGCGAGAGGCGCGCCCGGTCGGTATCCGTGGCGATCAGTCGCCCCCGGTTGTCCATCGCCGCCGCGAGCGCCAGCGTCTTGCCGCCCGCCCCGGCGCAGAGGTCCATCACCAGTTCGCCCGGCCGCACCGCCAGCGCGGCGCAGGCCAGCTGCGATCCGGTATCCTGCACCTCGACCTTGCCCGACTGGTATGCCTCCCAGCTTTCGACATTGGTGCCATGCGGCAGGCGCAGGCCGCACGGCGCGGCGGTTTGCTCGGCGGCTTCGGGCAGGTCCAGCGTCGCCCGGTCGGCCTTCAGCGTGTTGACGCGCAGGTCCAGCGGTGCCCGGCCGAGCAGGGCCAGCGCGGCATCGCCCGCGATCCCGCTTTCGGCCAGCGCCGCCTCGAGCCAGGTCGGGGCCACGCCGCCCGCCGCGATCGGCTCTCCGGGGCGGATCCGTGCGGGGGCATGGCCCTGCCCATCGAACAGCGCGGCGAGATTGCGGTCATGCTCCGCCAGCCGCAGCATGGCGGCACGGCCGGTTTCCGGCACCGGCCCACAGGCCCGGATCGCGGCATAGACCAGCTCGCGCACCGCGCGGCGGTCCTTGCTGCCGGCAAAACGCCGGGTGCGGAACCAGTCGGCAATGATCCGGTCGGCCGGCGCGCCATTGCCCCGCGCGGCGTCGATCACCAGGTCCAGGATCTCGATCGCGGCCTGAACCCGCGCGCCCGGGGTCATGCTAGCCGACCAAAGAAGCGGGACCCCGGGTCAAGCCCGGGGTGACGGCTGAAAGAGAGCAATTTTGCATTGCGTCACCCCGGACTTGATCCGGGGTCCCGCTTTGGCGGAATGACCAGCCAAGCGTTGTCGCGCGGATCACAGCTTGTAGTTCGGCGCCTCGCGGGTGATCGTCACGTCGTGGACGTGGCTTTCCTTGAGGCCCGCGTTGGTGATGCGCACGAAATTGGCGCGGGTGCGCAGGTCCTCGATCGTGGCCGAACCGGTATAGCCCATCGCCGCCTTGATCCCGCCGACCAGCTGGTGGACGACATCCTTGGCGTGGCCCTTGTAAGGGACCTGGCCCTCGATCCCTTCGGGCACCAGCTTCATCTGGTCCTTGATGTCGCCCTGGAAATAGCGGTCCGCGCTGCCCCGGCCCATCGCGCCGACCGAACCCATGCCGCGGTACGACTTGTAGGCGCGCCCCTGGTAGAGGAAGGTCTCGCCCGGCGCTTCCTCGGTCCCGGCCAGCATCGAGCCGACCATGATGGTGGAGGCTCCGGCGGCGAGCGCCTTGGCCGCATCGCCCGAGGTGCGCAGGCCGCCATCGGCGATGATCGGGGTCTTGGTGCCCTCGGCCGCACGCGCGGCTTCCATGATCGCGGTCAGCTGCGGCACGCCCACGCCCGCGACGACACGGGTGGTGCAAATCGAGCCGGGCCCGATCCCCACCTTCACCGCATCGGCCCCGGCATCGATCAGCGCCCGGGTGGCTTCATAGGTGGCGACGTTGCCGGCAATCACCTGGGCGGAATTGGACAGCTTCTTCACCCGCTCCACCGCGCGGGCCACGTCCTTGTTGTGGCCATGGGCAGTATCGATGATCACCACGTCGCATTCGGCGGCCAGCAGCGCCTCGGTCCGTTCAAAGCCCTTGTCCCCCACCGTGGTCGCGGCGGCAACGCGCAGGCGCCCGGCGGCGTCCTTGGTCGCATCCGGATAGGTCACGGCCTTTTCCATGTCCTTGACCGTGATCAGGCCGGTGCAATGGAAATTCTCATCCACGACCAGCAGCTTTTCGATCCGGCGCTGGTGCAGCAGGCGCCTGGCCTCTTCCTGGCTGACACCGGGACGGACCGTGGCGAGATTCTCGTGCGTCATCAGCTCGCGCACTGGCTGCAGCGGATTGTCGGCAAAGCGCACGTCGCGGTTGGTCAGGATGCCCACCAGGCGCCCACCCACCTCGACCACCGGGATGCCGGAAATGCGGTTGGCTTCCATCAGCGCGCGCGCCTCGCCCAGCGTGGCGTCCGGGCTGATCGTGATCGGATTGACCACCATGCCGCTTTCAAAGCGCTTGACCGCGCGCACGGCGGCGACCTGTTCCTCGATCGTCAGGTTGCGGTGGAGCACGCCGATCCCGCCCAGCTGCGCCATGACGATCGCCATGTCGGCCTCGGTCACGGTGTCCATCGCCGAGGAAATCACCGGGATGTTCAGGCCGATCTGCGCGGTCAGCCGCGTACTGGTGTCCGCCATCGAGGGCAGGATATCGGATTCGGCCGGACGCAGCAGCACGTCGTCGAAGGTAAGGCCAAGAGGAATGTCCATGAGTGCCACTTTGCGCCTGTTTGGGAAGATTCGTGGCGGCCCATGTAACCGCACGCCCCCGATTGGGCTAGTGCCTCATTTTGCGCGCGAGGGCACCTTCCTGGGATCGGCAAAGTGGCGCACCAGGGCAACGTGGAACAACACGTCCTCGGCCGTGCCGGACAGGTCGAGCCCCGGCTTCACCTGGTCGGTCGGGCGGTGGTAGTCGGTATCGAAGAACCGCTCGACCCGCGCCAGGTCCGACCAGCTGGACGAGACCATCACCGTCGGCACATCGTGCCCCAGCAGGGCCCAGCCATCCTGCCGCTGGATATAGGCATTGGCGGCATCGCCCGGCACGACCTTGCGCTTCTGGGCCTTGGCCACGGCCAGGATGCCATCGTCGAGCGGGGTCAGGCCGCGCCCGACGATCCCCAGCGGCGTGCCGCGCGGGGCCAGGGCAAAGCTGTCGAGGTTGAATGCCGCAACGATCTGCGACAGCGGCAACGGCGGATTTTCGGCAAAGGCGTGGGCACCCAGCAGGCCGATCTCCTCGGCCGTGGTGGCCAGGAAATAGACGTCGCGGTCCAGCTCCGGTCCATCCGCCAGCCGCCGGGCGATCTCGGTCAGCGCGGCAAGCCCGCTGGCGTTGTCGATTGCGCCGTTGCAGATCTGGTTCTCCGCCGCATCCTCGGCACAGCGGCCGAAATGGTCCCAATGCGCCAACAGCAGTACCGCCCCGGCTTCCGGACGCCGCCCCGGCAGTCGGGCAATCAGGTTGTGGGTGTTGATGCGCGTCTCGCGCGTGGTGGCCTCCAGCGTCACGGTGAGGTCCACAGGACGCGGGGCAAAACCCGGTTCGGCGGCCAGCGCGGTCAGGCTGGCCAGCGAAACGCCGCTGTCGGCGAGTACGCGGTCCAGCCCGTCGCCAGTGATGAAAGCTTCAAGGTCCCCGCCCAGTTCCTCGGTCGCCAGGGCATAGCCCGAGCGACCGCGCCGGGCCTTGACCTGCTCAAGCGTGCGATCACCGTCGAGCACGGTCATCACCGCCGCCGCCCCGGCCTTGAGCAAGGCGTTCTGGCGATCGGAATTGTCGCGCCCGTCATCCAGCAGCAAGGCTACCCGCCCGGCCAGTTCGGCCCGTCCGGCGTCTTCAACCCCGCGCCCGAGGAACAGCACCGGGGCGTTCTCCAGCAGGGTGCGCTTGCCCGAGGTGAACACTTCGATCGAACCGGGCGGCGCGAACAGGCGCCGGCCTTTGCGGCTGAACACGGCATTGCTGCTGGCCGGCTCGCGCGCGACCAGGCGGACCGGCGCGAACCAGGCATTGGCGGGATCGTTGGTGCCGGATTCCAGCCCGATATCGAACCACTGCCGCCCGAGGTAGCGCAGCGTCTTGGCCTCACCCTCGGTGCCGGGTTCGCGCCCTTCATAGGCATCGCTGGCCAGTTCGGTCACATGGGCCAGCAAGGTTGCCTCAAGCGCCTTGTCGCGGCGCTGGGCCGTGGCCGGGGTGCAGACGATCATCGCGGCCAGGACGGCCAGCGCCAATCGGTTCATCGCTCCCCAAAAACGCTTCATCGCCCCGCAGTCCTACATAAGGCCCGCCGCGCGACAAGCGGCTTCGCGTCACCGCCTGCAGATAAGTCGCGGTGGTGGCAGGAAAGTTACACCCGCCACCTGAACCCGCGATTAGGAAGTCTACCTATTCGGCGGTCCAGCCGCCATCCATCGAATAATTGCCGCCGGTCATGTTGCCGGCTTCCTCGCGGCACAGGAACACGGCCAGCGCGGCCACTTCGGCCGGCTGGACGAAGCGCTTGGTCGGCTGCTTGGCCAGCAGCACGTCGTTGATGACCGCTTCGCGGCTGAGCCCACGGGTCTTCATCGTGTCGGGAATCTGGTTCTCGATCAGCGCGGTCCAGACATAGCCCGGGCTGATGCAATTGGCGGTGATTCCGCTGGTCGCCAATTCCAGTGCCAGCGACTTGGTGAAGCCGGCCACGGCGTGCTTGGTCGCCACATAGGGTGCCTTGAAGGGCGAGGCGACCAGGCTGTGCGCCGAGGCGGTGGAGATGATCCGGCCCCAGCCGCGCGCCTTCATCCCCGGCACGGCCAGGCGGCACGCGTGGAACACAGCCGAAAGGTTGAGCGCGACGATCGCGTCCCACTTGTCGACCGGGAATTCGTCAACCGGGGCAACGTGCTGCATGCCGGCATTGTTGACCAGAATGTCGATCTCCCCCGCCCCGGCGATCAGTGCCTCGACCCCGGCGGGCGTCATCAGGTCGGCGGCGACATGGCGCGCATTCAGCTCGGCGCAAAGCGCGGCGATTTCATCGTCCGAACCAAAGCCGGAGAGCACCACTTCCGCACCCTCGGCGGCCATGGCCCGGGCGATGGCGAGGCCAATGCCCGAGGTGGAACCCGTAACCAGTGCGCGTTTGCCCTTCAGAAACATGCTCGACTCCGATTGCCTGATGACTATGCCCTGATTTCCATGCGGTGGGCGGGCGCACCTGTCCAGCCCGAAGGCGCCCGCGCCCTTGACCCTTGCGGGCGATCCGGGGCGCGCCTAGGTTGCGCCGCTCAGACAGGGGATTGATGGAGAACCGAGACGATGCGCCCGGCTTTGCTGATTGCCCTGGCCTTCCTGGCCCCGACGCTGCTAGCCCCAGCCCCGCTTGCGGCGCAGGATCCCAAGACCAAGGAACCGGAAAAGCCGATTACCGAGCGCGCCCCGACAATGGGGGATGCCGTGGCCACGCCGGCATCGGATCTCAATATCAAGAAGGACGCGGTTCCGCCGCTGCTGATCGCCGCGCAGGAGCGGCCCTATGATCTCGCCAATCTGAAGCGCTGCACCGATATCGCCGCTGCCGTGGGCGAACTCGACGCCGTGCTCGGCCCCGATATCGACCTGCCGCAGGATGCCGCCCGCCGGACCAGCGCGGGCAGCGTGGCCCAGGCGGCGGTGGGCTCGTTCATCCCCTTCCGCGGCCTGATCCGCGAGATCAGCGGGGCCAACGATTCCCAGCGCAAGCTGCAGGCCGCCGTCCAGGCCGGGATTGCCCGTCGCTCGTTCCTGAAGGGCGTGGGCGGTGCGCGCGGCTGCCGCTATCCGGCCAGCCCTGCCAGTGCGGCAGACATCGCGGCACTCATTGCCCCGGCAGCCGATCCGAAGGCCACGCCGGCGCGATCGGCTGCGGCGGCCCAATCGCCCGCCAAGCCGCCCGCCACGGCCACTTCAAAGGGCGTCACCTACGTCTCGCAACCCGTCGTCCAGCCAACCCGCAAGCGCAAGAAGTAGCTTCCCCCTGCCCCGGTGCTGCGCTAGCCCAAGCGCGATGCGCCTGACCGATTGCCACAACATCGCCGATTTCCGCGAACTCGCGCGCCGCCGCCTGCCCTGGCCGGTGTTCGACTATATCGATGGCGCGGCCGATGACGAGGTGACCAAGGCGCGCAATTCCAGCGCCTTCGACAGTGCCGACCTCGTGCCGGATGTGCTGGCCGGCGTGGCCGAGATCGATACCTCGATCACGCTGATGGGCCGCAAGAGCGCACTGCCGCTGATGCTTTCCCCCACCGCGCTGCAACGCGTGTTCCACTGGCAGGGCGAGCGCGCCGTGGCCAAGGCGGCCGAGAAATACGGCCTGTGGTTCGGCATCTCCAGCCTCGCCACCGTCAGCATCGAGGAGACGGCGGCGCTGACCCAGGGGCCCAAGCTGTTCCAGCTCTATGTCCACAAGGACAAGGGCCTCAACCGCTCGATGATCGAGCGCTGCCAGGCCGCGAAGTTCGATTGCATCGCGCTGACGGTGGACACCATCGTTTCGGGCAAGCGCGAACGCTGCGCCCGCTCGGGCTTCACCTCGCCGCCGAAGTTCACGCCGCGCAACCTGCTGGGCTATGCGATGAAGCCGCGGTGGGGGCTGGATTACCTGCTGCGCGAGAAGTTCAGCCTGCCCAACCTCGATACCCACGTGGTCGAAGGGACGGGCGAGGCCGTTTCGATCGCGGGCTATTTCAACACCATGCTCGACCAGTCGATGGACTGGCACACCGCCGCTGACATCCGCGCGCAGTGGGGCGGCACCTTCTGCCTGAAGGGCGTGATGAGCGCCGCCGACGCGCGCCGCGCGGTGGAAATCGGGGCCGACGCGATCATGATTTCCAACCACGGCGGGCGTCAGCTGGATGGCAGCCGCGCGCCCTTCGACCAGCTGCGCGAGATCGTCGATGCCGTAGGCGGCGAGATCGAGATCATCTGCGATGGCGGGGTGCGGCGCGGCACCCATGTGCTGAAAAGCCTCTGCGCCGGGGCCACGGCCGCCTCTGGCGGGCGGCTCTATCTCTATGCCCTGGCCGCCGCCGGGCAGGAGGGGGTCGAACGCGCGATCATGCTGCTGAAGGACGAGATCGAGCGCGGCATGAAACTGATGGGCGTGACCGGGGTCGATCAACTGACGGCCGACCGGTTGCGCTGGCGCTGAAAACGGTAACGGGGACGGAACACTCCGCCCCCGCCGTCTCTCGCAGGACTGCTGCGGGGCTGAGCCTCAGCCCTGCTTCGACATCTTGGCAATCTGCTCGTCGAGGCTTTTGAGCACGCGCTCCCTGATTTCGGCCGACAGTTCCTTGTTTTCCGACATCCGTTCGCGCGCCTTCTTCATGGCCTCAAGCGCCATGGCCGGGGTACCGCCCTTGTTGCAGAAGCGCATCCTGACGACCTGGCGCTTGCCATCCTTCTCCTCCGTCTCGGCTACGCTGCTGCCCTCGCCGCCATCGGCGCAGGCCAGCACATCACCGTGCGAAACCACCGCGAACGAACCCGGCTTGCCGTCCTTGTTGCGGAAGGTCATCACCGAAGCGGCCGGATCGCCCGAGATATCGACCGAATCCCCGCTCATCACGATCACCCGGCGGCGCTCACCCGGCTTGCCGTCGCCCTTGGTTTCGCCGGCAGCAGCGTCGCCGTCCTTGCGGATCATGGTCACGATCCGGCGTTGGCCTTGGCCGTCCTTGCCGGTGCCGGTCCAGACCATGGCCTCGGCGTCCTTCATGCTGGCTTCGGCCTTGGCAATGCGTTCCGCAAGCTCGGCTTCGCTCAGCGGCTTGGCGGTCTTGATCACGATGGTCTTGCCATCCTGCTCGATTACGCGGGTTTCCAGCTTGGCATCCTTGGGCGCGGCACCATCCGGATGCTCGACGATCACGATCTGCTTGCGGGTTTCGGCCTTGGGCCTGGCCGGTTCGGCTGGATCAGCGGCAGCATAGGAAATCGAGGCGGTCAGCGGCAGGGCGAGGCCGGCGGCAGCCAGCAGCAGGGCGCCAAGACGCCGCCGCGCGGGGGTGGGATCAGACATGGTGAGGCTCCTCAAACGATGGACAACGGATGCTTCGCCCACGACCGGGCAGGCCAGCGAAGCGGCAATCGAGACCCGTGGGGCACGGGCAAAGTCGGCAATCAGGGCGCCATAAGCGGCACGGGTGGCGCGATCGCGACCGGCGATAACGCGGGCATCGCAGGCGGCCTCCTGGTCACGCCGCAGCGCGCGCCACGCCAGCCAGGCCAGCGGGTTGAACCAGTGCAGCGCCAACAGCGGCTGCATCGCCATGTTGACCAGCAGATCACGACCGGCGTGGTGTTCAAGTTCATGCGCGATCGCAAGGTCCCGCGCGGCGCGGTCAGGCCGAACCATGAAGCCGACGGGCAAGGCGATCACCTGGTCGCGCACGCCAAAGGCCAGTGGGCTGGGCACAGCGGGGCTTTCGATCAGCCGGATCGGACCAACCTCGCCCACCGGGCTGGCTTCGGCCAGGATCTCGCGCCGTAACCGCAGGTATCCGGCGGCCCGCCAGCCGAGATAGGCCAGCGCCCCGCACAGCCACAGCGCAAGGAGCAGCGGCTCCAGCCAGGCGAGGTCGAGTGCCGGCTCGACCACCGGGGTCACGGCCGCCGTTGGCGCAAGTTCGATGGTGGAGGCCAGCACCGGGGCCACCTCGGGCCGGACCGGGGCCGGCAGGACCAGCGGCGGGATTACCAGCCGCAGCAGCGGCAGCGCCCAGAGGGCATAGGCCATGCCCGGCCCGAAATGTCGCGAGACCGGGCCGCGCAGCAGCAGCACCAGCGCAATCAGCGCACCGGTGGCGACCAGGGTGTCGGTCAGCCAGGACAGCGGGAGCCCGCTCATTTGCCCACCTCATGCCCGCGCAGTTCCTTCAGCAGCGCCTCGATCTGGTTGAGGTCCTTGTCGGACAGCGCCTCGGCCTCGGCCAGGTGTGCGAACAGCCCGGCGGCCGACCCGCCGAACAGCCGCTCGACCAGCCGACGCGATTCGCCAGTGGCAAAGTCAGACCGGGCGATGCGCGGGGTATAGAGGAACCGCTTGCCATCGGGCGCGGTGTCCACCGCCTGCTTGGCCACCAGCCGCGCCAGCAGCGTCTTGACCGTCGGCAGGCTCCACCCGCGCGCCGGGGCCACCGCATCGGCCACCTCGTTCGCGGTCAGCGGACTCCTGGCCCACAGCGCCTCCATCACGGCCTGTTCGGCCTCGGTAATCCGTTCGTTCTGCGGCGAATCGTCCGCCATGAGCAAACCCCTCAATGTCTACACCCGTAATCGACTACGGCTGTAAACATGAAGGCTCGATGAACAAGAAAGGCCGGGGTGCTGCCACCCCGGCCCTGCCCGAATTCCCCGTCATTTGAACCGGATCAATACACCCGCTTCTTCGGCTTGATGTACTCCACGTCGTCGGTCAGCGTGAATTCGTGGACCGGGCGGTAATCGATCTTCACCTTGCCGCCCTTGCCGCCCCAGCCGTCGAACCAGGCGGCGGTGTGCTTCATCCAGTTGGCATCGTCGCGGTCGGGGAAGTCCTCGTGCGCGTGGGCACCGCGCGATTCCTTGCGGTTGTGCGCGGAATGCAGCGTGACCGAGGCCTGGCTGATCAGGTTGTCCAGTTCCAGCGTCTCGATCAGGTCAGAGTTCCAGATCAGCGAACGGTCGGAGACCTGGACGTCTTCCATCCGCTTGTAGATCGCGGCCAGCTTGTCCTTGCCTTCGGCCATCAGCTCATCCGTGCGGAACACGGCGGCGTGCATCGACATGGTGCGCTGCATCTCGGTGCGGATCTGCGCCGTGGGCGAGCCGCCCTTGGCATGGCGGAAGTGATCGAGCCGGCCCAGCGCCAGATCGGCCGAATCCTTCGGCAGATCGGGCTTGGCGGTGCCGGGCTTGATGTTGTCGCGCAGGTAGTGGCCGGTGGCGCGGCCAAAGACGACCAGGTCGATCAGCGAGTTCGAACCCAGGCGGTTGGCGCCGTGGACCGAAACGCAGGCCGCCTCGCCCACTGCGAACAGGCCTTCGACCGCGGTTTCCGGATCGCCATCGGGGCCGATGGTCATCACCCGGCCATGATAATCGCAGGGGATGCCGCCCATGTTGTAGTGCACGGTCGGCACCACGGGCAGCGGCTGGCGGGTCAGGTCGACCCCGGCAAAGATCTTGCCGCTTTCGGTAATGCCCGGCAGGCGTTCGCCCAGCACCTTGGGATCAATGTGATCGAGGTGGAGGAAGATGTGGTCCTTGTTCGGGCCAACGCCGCGCCCTTCGCGGATTTCCAGCGCCATCGAGCGCGAGACCACGTCGCGGCTGGCGAGGTCCTTGGCCGACGGGGCATAGCGTTCCATGAAGCGCTCGCCCTCGGAGTTGGTCAGGTAGCCGCCCTCGCCGCGCGCACCTTCGGTAATGAGGACGCCCGCGCCATAGATGCCGGTCGGGTGGAACTGCACGAATTCCATGTCCTGCAGCGGCAGGCCGGCGCGCAGCACCATGCCTCCGCCATCGCCAGTGCAGGTGTGAGCCGAAGTGGCGGTGTAATAGCAGCGGCCATAACCGCCCGTCGCCAGCACCACGGCATGGCTGCGGAAGCGGTGGATCGAACCGTCATCCAGGCAGATCGCGATCACGCCGACGCACTTGCCGCCGTCCATGATCAGGTCGATCGCGAAGTATTCAATGAAGAAGTCCGCATCGTACTTCAGGCTCTGCTGGTAGAGCGCGTGGAGCATGGCGTGGCCCGTACGGTCTGCCGCGGCGCAGGTGCGCTGCACCGGCGGGCCTTCACCCATGTTCTGCATGTGCCCGCCGAACGGGCGCTGGTAGATCGTGCCATCGGGGTTGCGCGAGAACGGCACGCCGGCATGCTCCAGCTCGTAAACCGCAGCCGGGGCTTCGCGCACCATGTATTCGATCGCGTCCTGGTCACCCAGCCAGTCCGACCCCTTGACGGTATCGTACATGTGCCAGGTCCAGTGGTCCGGCGTGTTGTTGCACAAGGACGCCGCGATCCCGCCCTGCGCCGCCACGGTGTGGCTGCGGGTGGGGAACACCTTGGTGATGCAGGCCGTCTTCAGGCCAGCTTCGGCGCTGCCCATCGTGGCGCGCAGGCCCGAACCGCCCGCGCCCACAACCACCGTGTCATAGACGTGGTCGATGATCTTGTAGGCGGCACTCATGCAGCGGCTCCCAGGGCAATGCGGACAATGGCGAACAGGCCGAAGGCGGCCCCGGCGAAAGTGGCGAGATTAAGCAGCGCCATGGCGGCAAACTTGTTGGCGTGTTCGTGGACATAATCCTCGATCAGCACCTGCAGACCCAGCCGCGCGTGCCAGAACGACGAAATCACGAACAGCGCGAGTCCGGTGGCGACCAGCGGCTGCGCGGCCCAGGCCTTTACCGCCTTGAACGCCAGGTCGCTCTGCCCGACCAGCGAGATCAGCAGAAACAGGCCCAGCACCAGGTTGCCGATCGCGGTGAAGCGCTGGACCAGCCAGTGGTGCGAACCCGAATGCGCCGAACCCAGCGCCCGGACGCGGCCGATATTGGTTCCGTTACCCATCGTTTCCGTCCCTCTCAGCGCAGCAGGATATAGGCCCAGGTGGCGCCGGTCAGCGCCAGGGCAATCAGGGGGGTCAGCACCGACCATAGCGCGTTGTTCTTCAGTTCATAGCCCGCGCCGATATCCAGCACGAAGTGGCGCAGGCCCGAGGCCATGTGATTGAAGAAGGCCCAGGTCAGGCCGACCAGCACCACCTTGCCATACCAGGCCGAGGCATGGGCGGTGAAGGCGGCATAGCTGCCCTCGCCCCCGGCCAGCGCACCCAGCCACCACACCAGCACGCCCAGGCCGACCAGCGCCAGGCCATCGCCCGACACGCGGTGGAGGATCGAGACCAGCATCGCCGGCCCCCATTTCCAGATCTGCAGGTGCGGCGAAATCGGACGGTTGCTGGCTCCGGCCATGCGAGCGGTTCCCTGTGCTGTCTTGCGATGGCTTGTGCCACCCTTGCGCCACTCCCCTTAGTCAAAACGATGCACGGTGCAAGCGGCGGCTTGGCGCACCTGCACCAAAGTCCTAGAGCAGCGCACATGACCCAGTTTACCACCCCCATGGTCGCCCTCGTCACCGGCTCCTCGCGCGGAATCGGCGCCGCGATTCGCTCTGCCCTGGCTGCGCGCGGGGTGCAGGTAATAGGCCATGCCAGCAAGGCCACTGACGCCGACACGATCGGCGCGGACCTGACCGATCCCACCGCCGCCGGGCGGATCTGGGAAGCCGCGCTGGACCGCGGCAATGGCCGGATCGACATGCTGATCAACAATGCCGGGCAGTTCCAGGCCAATCCCATCGGCCTGTCCGACATCGAATGGCTGGACAACTGGGAGGATGCGCTGCGCATCAACCTGACCGCCGCGGCCGAACTGTCGCGCTTTGCCGTGCGCCACTGGCTGGAAGGCGAGCGTGCGGGCCGGATGGTCCATGTCGCCAGCCGCGCCGCCTATCGCGGCGATTCGCCCGATCACTGGCACTATGCCGCCGCCAAGGCCGGGATGATCGGCATGCACAAGACCATTGCCCGGCAATATGCCGCCAGGGGCATCATGAGCTACGCGATCTGCCCCGGCTTTACCGACACGGCGATGGCCGGGGATTACCTGGCCAGCCGGGGCGGCCCCGGCCTGCTCGTGGATATCCCGCTGGGCCGGGTGGCGACGCCGGAAGAAATCGCGACCATGGCGGTCTTCTGCGCGCTCGACGCACCGGAAAGCATGACCGGGGCGGTACTCGACGCCAACGGAGCCAGCTATGTCCGGTAAACACCTGCTGGCAGCGCTGGCCGCCCTGACCTTCGCCGCTCCAGCCGCCAGCCAGCCGCTGCTGCCGCGCCCGGGGGCCGATCGCAACATCGCCGCCGCTTGTGCCGGGCGCGATGGCTGGGCCGATGCCGCGCCGCCCGCGCGGGTGTTCGGCAGTACCTATTATGTCGGCACCTGCGGAATCACGGTGCTGCTGGTGGAAACCCCGGCCGGGCTGGTCCTGATCGATGGCGGGGTGCCCGAAGCGGCCGAACTGGTGCTGGCGAATGTCCGCAAGCTGGGCTTTTCCCCGCGCCTGATCCGCTGGATACTGGTCAGCCACGAGCATTACGATCACGCCGGCGCCCTGGCCGAGATCCAGCGCCAGACCGGCGCGCGGGTGGTGGCCGGCCCGAACCAGGCCAACATGCTGCGCACCGGTCAGCCCGATCCCGCCGATCCGCAGGCTCCGCTGCTGGTCAAGGAGCCGATGCCGCCGCTCAAGGTCGATCGCATCCAGCCCCATGCCAGCCGGTTGATGGTCGGCGTGACCGGTTTTACCGCCTGGGCCACCCCGACCCACTCACCCGGCTCGACCAGCTGGACCTGGCGCGAATGCGAAGGCGCGGTCTGCCGGACGATTGCCTATGCCGATAGCGTCTCGACGATCTCGGCCGATGGCTATCGCTTCTCGGATAATCCGGCACGGGTTGCTGCCGCGCGCGAGGGGCTGGCAGTGATCGCTGGCCTGCCGTGCGATATCCTGATCACGCCGCATCCTTCGGCCAGCGATCTGTTGCCGCGCCTGTCCGGTGCCAAGCCGCTGGTCCAGTTCGGCGCCTGCCGCAGCTATGCCGCCACTGCCACCGAACGGTTCGAAGCCCGGCTGGCGCAGGAAGCGGCCGAAGCGAAAAAGACCCGGACCAAGTGACCAGCTGGAAGCTCACCGCCCTTGCCCCCCGCCCGGTGATCGAGGCGGCGCTGCTGGCCCACGAGGACGCGTGGGACTGGGATCCCGACATCGTCATTTCCGGCAGCGAGATTGCCGAGGACAAGCCGGACGACTGGCAGCTGGAAGCCTGGTTGCCGCGCAAGCCGACCAAGGCGGACAAGGCGGCGGTCCTCGCCCTGTTTCCCGGCACTCCGCCAAAGCTGGTAATCGAGCAATTGCCGGAAACCGACTGGCTGACCGCCAGTCAGCAGGGACTGGAGCCGATCCGCGCCGGAGCATTTCATGTCCACACGCCGGAGCATCCGCCGCTGACGGCCGCCGGCGTGCGCGATTTCTGCATTCCGGCGAGCCAGGCCTTCGGCACCGGCCAGCACGCCACCACGGCCGGATGCCTCGCCATGCTGACGCACATGAAGCGGCAGGGCGTGGTGGTGCGCAATTGCGCCGATATCGGCACCGGTACCGGGCTGCTGGCCTTCGCCGCGCTGCACCTGTGGCCGCGCGCGATTGCCACGGCGAGCGATATCGACGCGGTCTGCGTTTCGGTGGTGCAGGATAACGCTGCCAGCAATGGCGTGGCACTGGGCGCGCGGGCGGGCGAGCTGACCATGCTGGTGGCGGACGGAATGGACCATCCGCTGCTGGCGGCGCGCGGACCTTATGACCTGATCATCGCCAATATCCTGGCCGGGCCATTGATCGGCCTGGCGCCGGATTTCGCGCGGCACATGGTGCCGGGTGGGCACCTGCTGCTGGCGGGCCTGCTCGAAACGCAGGAAGCCCAGGTGCGCCGCGCCGCCCGCCGCGCCGGCCTCAGGCTGGCCGCGCGGCTGGTCAATGGCGACTGGTCGATCCTGTGGCTGAGGAAGCGCAGCGGGGCGCTGACAAGGGCGTGAACCTGCGCGATTTCCTGCTGCTGGTCGGGATCTGCCTGATCTGGGCGACCAACAACGTGGTCAGCAAGGTGGTGGTCAGCGACTGGCAGGTGCCGCCGCTGCTTTATGCCGCCATGCGCTTTGCCATTGTCGCCGCGATCACCCTGCCCTGGCTGCGTCCCATGCCCCGCCCGGCCTGGCGGATCGTCGCGGTCGGCCTGCTGATGGGCGGCGGCAGCTTCGCGCTGCTGTTCATGGCGCTGCAGACGGTCTCGCCCTCGGCTGCGGCGGTGGTCAGCCAGGCCGGGGTGCCGATCACCACCCTGCTGTCGATCCTGATCCTGGGCGAGCGGATCCACTGGCGCCGGGGGCTGGGTATCACGCTGACCCTGATCGGGGTGCTGGTGGTCGTCTGGGAACCGGGCTTCGCGATTTCCGCCGGGCTGCTGCTGGTCCTCGCCGCGGCCGCCTCGGGCTCGCTGGGGGCGGTGCTGATGAAGCAGATGGGCGATATCGCCCCGCTGCGCTTCCAGGCCTGGGTTGGCATGAGCAGCGCGCTGCTGCTCGCCCCGCTCGCAATGTTGTTCGAAACGCCCGACTGGGGCCAGCTCGTTGCGGTTGACTGGCCCTTCGTGGGGGCGGTGCTGTTCTCGGCGGTGGTCGTCTCGGTCGGCGCGCACACGCTCTACTATGTGCTGATCGCCCGGTACGAAGCGAACCTGATCGCGCCGCTCACCCTGATCACCCCGCTCGCCACGATCGGTCTGGGGGTGGCGATCACCAACGACCAGCTGGATACGCAAATGATCGTCGGATCGGCCATCGCGCTCACCGGCGTGCTGATCGTTGCCGTCAGGCGCACCCGGGCGCCGATCGCCGAGGCGCAGGAGCACTCCTGAGTGTACGTCTGTGACGGTTGTCTACCCGTCGAGTGCCGTTTCAAGCAGGTTCAGTGCGGCGCGGGTGAAGGCCGCCATGTTGGCGATCCGGTCATCGCTGGCGGTTTCGGTGCGGCGCACCAGTGCCACCCCCGGCCCGACCACCGCGCAGCAGCTTTCGCCCGAGGCCACACCCAGCGGGTGGCGGCTGCCCCCGGCCGATCCGGTTTCGGCGATGCCCCAATCCGCACCGAAATTGTCGCGGATCGCCCGGGCCTGAAGCAGGGCATATTCGGGCGTGGCGGACCGCATCCCCTCATAGGCCTCGGCCGGCAGAGCGAACAGCACGTCGCGGGCGCGGAACGAATAGACGATCCCGCCGCCGACATAGAATTTCAGCGCCCCCGGCACGGTCAGCAGCGCGGCGCCGATCAGTCCGCCGGTCGCCCCATCGGCCACGGCGATCTTCTCGCGCCGCGCCTTCAGCGCCTCGGCGATCCGCAGCGCCTGGGGGTGAAACTCGTCCAGCATCTCAGCCCGCCGCCCGCACGATCTCGGCCCACGCGGCCTCGTCGATCACTTCGATACCGAGTTCCTGCGCCTTCTTCAGCTTCGATCCCGCCCCCGGCCCCGCGACGACCAGGTCGGTCTTGGCCGAGACCGATCCCGCCGCCTTGGCCCCCAGGCGCTCGGCCTGAGCCTTGGCCTCGTCGCGGCTCATCGTCTCCAGCGCCCCGGTGAATACCACGGTCTTGCCGGCCACGGCGCTGTCCTTCGTTTCGACGACGTAGGGCGGCGGGGTGACTTCGGAGAGCAGGTCCTCCCACACCGCGACATTGTGCGGTTCATGAAAGAAATCGCCCAACGCCTCGGCCACGGCCGGGCCGATGCCGTCGATCGAGAGCAGTTCGGCGCGGGCTTCTTCCCCGCTCCCCACAACTCCGTTCGCATCGAGCGAAGTCGAGATGCCGGGCACTGGTGTCTCGGCTTCGCTCGACACGAACGGAACTTGAGACTTGTGCGCCGCCACAGCCACTTCCCGCAACCGCTCCAGCGTGGTGAACCGCTTGAGCAGATCGCGTGCAGTCACGGCGCCAACATGGCGGATACCAAGCCCGAACAGCAGGCGGGCAGCATCAGGCGCGCGCTTCGCCTCGATCGCCGTCAACAGGTTGTCCACAGACTTGTCCTTCCACCCCTCGCGCCCGACCAGTTCGGAGCGGCGACGGCGCAGACGGAACACATCGGCGGGGCTTTCCAGCCAGCCCAGTTCGAAGAACTCGATGATCGACTTCTCGCCCAGCCCCTCGATATCGAGCGCGGCGCGGCTGACGAAGTGCTTGAGCCGCTCGACCCGCTGCGCCGGGCAGATCAGCCCGCCGGTGCAGCGCACATCGACCTCGCCCTCCTCGGCCACAGCCTCGCTGCCGCATTCGGGGCAATGGTCTGGGAAATCATAAGCGGCGCGCGGGGCTTCGCGGGTCAGGTTCTCGACCACCTGCGGGATCACGTCCCCCGCGCGTTGCAGCACCACCCGGTCACCCACGCGCAGGCCCAGCCGGGCGATCTCGTCGCGGTTATGAAGCGTGACGTTGGAAACGACCACGCCGCCGACCGAGACCGGCTTCAGCCGCCCGACCGGGGTCAGCTTGCCGGTCCGGCCCACCTGGATATCGATGGCCTCCAGCGTGGTTTCAGCGCGTTCAGCAGGGAACTTGTGCGCGATCCCCCAGCGCGGGGCCTTGGCGACAAAGCCCAGCCGCTCCTGCCAGTCCAGCCGATCAACCTTGTAGACCACGCCATCGATATCATAAGGCAGATCAGCGCGTTGGTGTTCGATGCTACGATAATGGGTAAGCATCTGCTCGACATTTTCGCAGCGCACCAGCAGCGGCGAAACCGGAACACCCCAGGCGGCGATGGCGGCCATCACCTCGCTCTGCGTCGCGCCCGGTACTTCGCTCGCCGCACCCCAGCCGTGGGCCAGGAAGCGCAAGGGGCGGCTGGCGGTGACCGAGGGATCCTTCTGCCGCAGCGATCCCGCCGCCGCGTTGCGCGGGTTGGCAAAGACCTTGTCGCCGCGCGCTTCCTGTGCGGCGTTGAGTGCCTCGAAATCGGCCTTGGCCATGTAGACCTCGCCCCGCACCTCGAACACGGCCGGGACATTGCCGAGAAGGGTCTGCGGGATATCGCCAATGGTCGCGACATTGGCAGTCACGTCCTCCCCCACCTGCCCGTCGCCGCGCGTCGCCGCGCGCACCAGCCGGCCCTGCTCATAGCGCAGCGAACAGGACAGGCCGTCGATCTTGTCCTCCGCCGTCATGGCCACTTCGGCATCGTCCGGAAGCGCCAGGAACCGGCGGACGCGGCCGACGAAATCGGCCACGTCCGCGTCCGCGAAGGCGTTGTCGAGGCTCATCATCCGCACTTCGTGCGTAACCTTGGCGAGCGGCGAGGCGGCAACCTCATGCCCGACCTGGCGGCTCGGGCTGTCGGGCCGGATCAGGTGCGGGAAGGCGGCCTCGAGCTCGGCATTGCGGCGCACCAGCGCGTCGTACTCCGCATCCGAAATCTCGGGCGAATCCTCGGCGTGATAGCGCCGGTTGTGGTGCGCGATCGTCTTGGCCAGCCGCATCAGTTCATTGGCGGCGTCCGCTTCGGAAAGGTCGAATCCCATGGCCCGTCTCTAGGCCAAGGCCAGCACCGTCGCCACCATCTCGCGCGCGGGACGGAAGCTGAGCGATTCATAGAGGCCAATCGCGGCCGCATTGCCGGAATAGGAGTGGAGGTAAGGCGTATCGCCCCGCGCGACCTGGTCCGCCATGACCCGGCGGATCAGCGCCCCGGCCAGACCGCGCCCGCGCTGGTCGGGCCAGGTGCAAACCCCGCTCACTTCGGCCAGCCCCGGCGCCGGGCGCATCCGCTCCCCCGCCATGGCGAGCAGGCGCCCGTTTTCGCGAATGCCCCAGAACTGGCCGTAACGATGCGTCATTGGCCCCCACGGTCCCGGCTCGGTCGCCAGCGCCAGTTCAGTCATTTCCGCGACATTGGCATCGCCCAGCGCGACGAAGGGACCATCCGCATCGCGCAATGGCGACGGATTTTCCGCCACCATCTGCAACAGCGGGGCCACACGAACCACGCGCGTTCCCGCCGGGGCGGACCACTCCTCGCGCTCGACCAGCCAGATCGTATCGTCCGGGCCGGTGAGCGTCGCGGCCAGCCCGGCCTGCGCCTCGTCGGACTGGTCCCGCGCGGCGGCGAATGGGCCATAGCGCGGATCGATCCGCACCGCCCCGCCCGTCGCCACGGCGAGGTGCGCCTGCGGCCCGGTCAGCATCGACCAGACCGGGCGCTCGAGTACTTCGGCGCTCACACCCCCTCCAGCAGCCGGTCGGCCTGGGCCCGCGCTTCGGCGGTCACCTCGGCCCCGGACAGCATCCTGGCGATCTCTTCCTGTCGTCCGGCGGCATCGAGCAGGACCACCGAGGTGCGGGTTACCGTACCCTCGCTCGACTTGGCGATCATGTAGTGCTGGCCACCCCGCGCGGCGACCTGCGGACTGTGGGTGACGGCCAGCAGTTGCCCGCCGCCAGCGCCGTTATTGGTCGCCAGCCGCGCCAGCCGCTCGCCAATCGCCGAGGCTACGGCACCGCCGACCCCGCGATCGATCTCGTCGAAGATCACCGTCGCCGCCCCGCCCTGCTCGGCCAGCGCGACCTTGAGCGCGAGGATGAAACGCGACAGCTCGCCGCCCGAAGCGATCTTGGCCAGCGGGGCAAAGTCCGCGCCGGGATTGGTGCTGATCAGGAATTCGACCGCATCGCTGCCCGCGGGCCCCCAGCGCTCCTCTGGCAGCGCGGTGACACTGGTGCGGAACTTCGCCGCATCCAGCTTGAGCGGAGCCAGTTCCGCCGCGACCGCCGCATCGAGCCGCACCGCTGCTTCGCGCCGCCTGGCTGACAGCGCTTCAGCGAGAGCGCGATAAGCAGCTCCGGCCGCGCGGGCGGCCTCTTCCAGATCGGCCAGGCCCGCCTCGCCCCCCTCGATCGAATCGAGCTGGGCCCGCAGGTCGCGCGCCACGCGGGGCAGGTCATCAACCGTGCAGTGATGCTTGCGGGCGGCGGCGCGCAGATCGAACAGACGGGTCTCGATCCGGTCGAGCATGGCGGGATCATGGCTCAGGGCCTCGGCTGCGCGGGCCAGCCGGTCCTCGGCCTCGGCCGCCTCGATCACCGCACAGTCCAGCGCCGCCAGCGCCTCCGCCAGCAGCGGATGTTCGCCAGCGATCCGGTCGAGCCGCCGGGCAGCAGCACGCAGGGTTGCCAGCGCGGAATCCGACCCGGCCCAGAGGTGCTGCAATTCGGCCAGATCGCCCGCCAGCCGCTCGCCCTTCTGCATGTCGGCCCGCGCTCCGGCGAGCTCTTCCTCCTCGCCCTCCACCGGCGCAAGCGCGGTCAGTTCGGCGAGGTGGGCCAGCAGCAGATCGCGATCGGCACCGGCCTGCTCCAGCGCGGCCCGCGCCGCCGCCAGGGCATCCTCGGCCGCGCGCCATTCGCGCCAGGCAGCTTCCACAGCCGCAACATCGCCCCCGGCATAGCGATCGAGCAGGACCCGGTGCCCGCGCGGATTGACCAGGCCGCGATCGTCATGCTGGCCGTGCAGCTCGACCAGCGCGGGGGCCAGCTCGCGCAGCAACGCCACCCCCACCGGCTGATCGTTGACGAAGGCCTTGGACCCGCCGTCAGCCCTGACCCGGCGTTTGAGGATCAGTGGTTCGCCCGGCTCCAGATCAACCTCTGCCTCGGCCAGGGCGGCGCGGAGCGGGTCGGGCAGGCGGGCGAATTCAAACGTCGCGGTAACGCTGGCCTGATCCTCGCCCGCGCGGACCAGCCCGGAATCCGCGCGGTCCCCCAGCACGAGGCCGAGGGCATCGAGCAGGATCGACTTGCCCGCCCCCGTTTCCCCGGTGAGCACGCCCAGCCCAGCCGAGAAATCGAGGTCGAGCGCCTCGATCAGGACGACATTGCGGATGGACAGGGTGGTCAGCATGTTCGCGGGCTGTTCTAGCGAGCCACAGCGCGCGAGTCACCCCGGCTTGAATCGTCTGGCCACAGACTAAGGAGCGGGGCAGCACCAGCCACCCCGCTCCCGATTGCCGGTCCCCGGATGAAAGGGACCGTCAGCATCCCGACGGCGGCAGACGAGAAGAGGAGATCACCCGCCGCCGGTCTGCAAGCGCTAGAGCGACAATTTCAGCGTCGCGCCGAAAGTGCGCGGATCGCCCGGCTGGCCGACGATCAGCCCGACATTACTGGGGGCGACCTGCAACAGGTCGAAATAGTTCACGGCGAAGACGTTGCGCACCCAGCCGTAGAGATCGAAGCCGTCGGCGCGGAAGCCTGCGCGCAGGTTGGTCAGCGCATAGCCATCGACATTGGTGTAGATCGAAGGCGACGGGTTGGACGAGAAGTCCGACCGATAATTGCCATCGACCCCCAGATAGACCTGGCCATCCTTGCCGAAGGCCGAGGCTGGCAGATTGGCCTCCGCCCCATAGGAGAAGGCCCATTTGGACACGCCAGGCAGGCGCTGGCCGGAAATGTCGCAGTTGGCCGGGCTGAGGCCGCCTGGCGTGCCGGGCGCACTCGGGGTCTGCCCCGCCCCCACGACCGTACCGCCGGCCAGTTCCGGCGGGCACGGCGCATCGACGAAGCGGACGTACTTCGCATCGGTATAGGCGGCATTGGCATAGGCGCTGAACCGGTCGCTGGCGCGGATCTTGAAATCGGCCTCCAGCCCTTGCGAGCGGACCTTGTCGGCATTGGCGAGGTAGCCGCGCAACACGCCCAGCTGGCCATTGGTCACTGTCGCCTGATAGTCCGAAATCTCGGTCAGGAAGGCGGAGAGATTGAACGTCGCGCGCCGATCGAGGAACTGGGTCTTGAGGCCCGCTTCAAAGTGGTTGACCGATTCCGGCCGGATCGTTCCGGCCGAAAGGATCGGGTTGCCCGCGGCATCGGTCGGCAAGCCGTTCTGGTTGATGCCCACCGTCTTGAAGCTCTTGGCGTAAGTGGCATAGGCCAGCACATCCGGCGCCAGCTTGTAATTGACGTTCAGGTCATAGCTGAAGTTCCAGTCGCTGACCGAAGGCGCGCTGATCTGCGGCTGATAGATCCCCAGCCGCGCCGTGCGCACCGCGCTGGGCGGCGCGGCGGCCACGTCGTTGCCCTGGGCATCGAACACGCGGCGCTGGTAGAAGCCGGACTTCTTGTCATAATTTAGCCGCAGGCCCGGCTGGATGGTCAGCGCGTCGGTCACCTTCCAGCTCAGCTGGCCGAACAGCGCGGCGCTGGTGCTCTTCAGGTACTGCGTGTTGCGCGCGGTCAACCCGGCCAGAACGGTGGGATCGAGCGACAACGCACCGGTCAGGTTCCAGCGGCTGGCGTTGACACCTTGCTGTTCCAGCCCCTGGGTATCGATCCGCTGGTGGAACCCGAACAGCCCGGCCACGAAATCGAACCGCTCGCCGGAGTAGTTATAGCGCAATTCCTGGCTGTACTGATCCTGCTGTGAGGGATTGTTGGACGCGGACACTACCGAAAGGCCGGTAAAGTCGCGGTCGTTCTCGGGCTTCCAGTCCCAGAACCGCCAGGCCGTGATCGAGGTCAGCGTGCCATCGCCCAGGTCCCACTTCACCCGCAACGAGGCCCCGCCGATCTTGTTGCCGGCATTCAGCGGCGCATCGATATCGGTCAGCCGGTCGAACGGATTGCGGCTGACCGCCCGGTAATTCTGCAAGGCGGCCAGCGCCTCATACTGGCGGGCCAGCGCCCGCTGGGTCAGCCCGGTCCGAACGAAGACCGTGCCGCAGCATTCGGGGTCCTGCCAGCTGTAATCACCCGACAGGGTGATCGACAGGTTCTCGCTCGCCTCGAACAGCAATTGGGCGCGCAGGCCCTTGTTGTCCTGCTCGTTGATGTAGCGGCCCGTCGTGACGTTGTAGATCGTCCCGCGCCGGCTGGTGAAGGCGCCCGCGAGGCGCACCGCCAGCTTTTGGGACAAGGGACCGGAAACCGCCGCCTTGGCCTGGGTGAAATCGAGGTTACCCAGCGTCAGCTCGGCCCGGGCCTCGAAATCGAAAGTCGGCTGGTTGGTGGTGATGTTGATCGCCCCCGCGGTGGTGTTCTTGCCGTAAAGCGTGCCCTGCGGCCCGCGCAGCACCTCCACCTGTTCGACATCGAGGAAGTCGAAGGTCGCGGCGGCAACCCGCGCGTTGTAGACATCATCGACATAGATCCCCACGCCCTGCTCGAACCCGTCACTGGTCAGGCCGAAGGGAACGCCCAGCCCGCGGATATTGACCGCCGTGTTGCGGGGATTGGACGTATAGACTTGCAGGGTTGGAGCCAGTGATTGCAGCTTCACCACATTGAAGTTGCCGGTCGCCTCGATCGAATCCCCCCGGATTACCGAGATCGCCAGCGGCACCGATTGCGCGGTTTCCTGGCGGCGGCGGGCCGTGACGATGATGACATCGCCGCTTGCCCGCGCGGCGCTGGTATCATCGCCATCCTGGACAGCAGGTGCGGCCTCGTCGGCGACGGTGTCGGTTACGAGTGGATCGGCAAAGGCAGTTGTCGGCAACGCAACAGCGCTGGCCAGCAGGACGGAACGGACGAACGGATGCATGACTCGGCTCCAGGGTTTGGGTCGGGTCGCATCCGGCGGTCCGGTCTGCGCAGGAATGTTGGCGGGACCGGCCATGCGCCGCCGGTCCCGCAGGGAAATTCAGGCAAAGCGCTTGCGCTCGGTCACTTCGAGCTGGACCACCCGGCCATCATGAATGACCAGTTGAACCACCCCGAACTGCAATCGCCCGATCGCCTCGGCCACGGCATTCAGCGCGGCCTCGGTCGTATCACCCGGCACCGGTTGCAGCGGGTTGGCCGGCAATGGTCGAGTGCTTCGCATCGGACGATTCCTTTCGTCGCCGAAGCTATCTCAACTCTTTCGCTAGACAATAGAGCTTTTGCTTCATGGCGATGAAGCGCCGCTTTCTTGCGCCAGCCGGATTCAGCCCCGATTTCAGGTGCCTGCGAAGGGCGGTTCCAGCGTGATCTCGTCAGCCAGGGTCATCCGGTCGAGCATGGTGGCCATCTCGTCACGCAGGGTCAGCATCAGCCCGCGGAGGCGGCATTCGGCCTCGGGCAGGCAGTTGTTGCACTGTTCGTGCGCGTTGCGGCTGGCGCAAGGAACCAGGGCCAGACTGCCACGCGTGAGCCGGATAATGTCGCCATAGCGGATATCGACCGGGGGCAAGGCCAGTTCATAACCGCCATCGCGACCGCGCGTGGAATTGATCAGCCCTTCCCGCACCATTTCCGCCAGGATCACGGTAAGAAACTTGCGCGGAATATTCTGCGCCTCGGCAATCGCATCGAGACGGATCGGCCCCTCCCGCCAGTGATCGGCGAGGTGCTGCAGCGCGCGGATCGTATAACGGGTTTTCTGCGAAAGCATGGGCGACGCGCATTCAGCGCGTCTTGCCCCCGAATGTCAACCTGTGGAGTAGAAATCCTGCGCGATCGGTTGACCCGGTCAGCTCGCGGAAGTGTCGGGCGCGTGCTTCTGCATCAGCTCGAACGCCTTCTGGTACCATTCGCTGCCGGGATAGTTCGCCCCCAGTACGGCGGCCGCCTTTTGCGCCTCGGCCGGGATACCGATCGCCAGATTGGTTTCCACCAGCCGGTACAGCGCCTCTGGCGTATGGCTGGTCGTCTGGTACCCTTCGACCACGTTGCGGAAGCGCAGGCTGGCGGCCAGCCAGCGGCCGGATCGTTCGTAGAAGCGACCGATCTCCATTTCCTTGCCGGCCAGGTGATCGTTGACCAGGTCGATCTTCAGCCGCGCGTCACTCGCATAACGGGTATTCGGATAGCGGCGGACGACCTCGTTCATCGCGTCGAGCGCCTGCTTGGTGATCTTCTGGTCACGGCTGACGTCGCTGATCTGCTCGTAATAGCACAGTCCGATCAGGTAATAGGCATAGGGCGCATCGCGGTTGCCGGGATGGATCGACAGGAACCGCTGCGCCGACTGGATCGCCTTGGTGTAATCGCGTGCGACGTAATAGGAAAAGGCGCTCATCAGCTGGGCACGGCGGGCCCAGGGCGAATAGGGGTGCTGGCGCTCCACCTCGTCAAACAGGGCGGCAGCCAGCTTGGTATCGCCACGATCAAGCCGGTCCTTTGCCGCCGAATAGAGCGTATCGACATCGCGGGCGACGAAGGCGGTATCCTTCACCTGGTTGCCGCGTCCAGCACACCCGGCGACAAGCACGGTGGCCGCAGCGGCGGTGGCAATCAGGGCGAGCTTCATCGGCGAACGATCAGACATGGTCGGAGCCTATAGCCAGAGCGCGCATGAACGCCAAGTGAAGTTGCGGCGGTTTTCCCGCACACTAAGTCGCCTGGCAGGTTTCATCGGCTCAATTATTGAGGATCGGCTTCAGCCAATCGCGCATGCGGCGCTTGACCGGCTCAGCGGCGGGCATGCGATCGATCAGGAAATCGTCGTTCCAGGCTGCAATCGAACGCTTGGACTTGGAGTGCTCCCAGTTGGTCCTGGCCCGGTCGATCTGGCCGATCCGGGCATAATAGGCTGCGCGGATCAGGTCACTCCAGGCGGACGTCTGATCTCCGGCCGATATGACCGCGACCGCCCGACCTGCGGCAGCGACATCGTCGCGCATCATCGCCACGACGAACTTGCCCAGATAATAGCGCGGAGGCGGACTTAACGGATGCGAGGCGACCGCCTCGTCAATCAGGCGCTCGCCTTCCGGATCGCCGCCCAGCGACATAAGGACACCCACCGTGCCTTTGAAATCCGGATTAAGCAGGTCACCAGCGCGCAGTTGAGCAAGCACTTGCCGCATGCCCGCCACATCACCGCGCGAGGCATGAACTCTGGCAAGAGCAAGGAGGATATGCCGCGAACGAGGGTTGGTGATCCGCGCCACCTCCAGGATCCGGGTCGCCTGTTCCAGCGCAGCCTGGCGCTGGCCTTCGAGGGGCTTCACGATACCGTCATTGGCTAGCACCCAGCCATAAAGTGAAACCGCCATCGCGTCGTCGGGCGACTGCTCATACCATTTGGTTGCACAGGTGCGGAGCTTGTCGTCCCGGAGGGCGCCGCTGGCCATCAGCGCTGAACTGAACCGCAGCCAGCACCGATAGGGCGAGTCAGGCTCTCCGCCCTGAGCGCGGGCGTTGCCATGAACGACTCCGGAAAAGCCGAACATCTTGAACGCTTCAAGCTTGGCCAGTTCGGCGGCGGCAGGGCTCGTCGGGTCCGGCAATTCCAGTTGGTCAACAATGGTATGGTGGTTGGCGCGGAGGTCAACCAGTCCAAGAATGACCCGATTGCCATCGGACAGCGACGTTGACGAGATCCTGACCTTGTGGGTCACGCTGGCGGAAGGCACATCGGCTATGCGGACGATCTCGTACTGGGCGAGAGCGCTGGCCAGATCCTCGGCAAAGGCAGCGATCTTGGCCCTCTCGGCCGGGTTGGCCGAAGGCACGGTCTCGATCAGCAGAACCGGGAAGTCAGAAGTCTGCCAGATCCTGTCTGCTGCCTTGTCGCGGTAAAGCAATAGGCCCGAGACTACGCCGGCCAGGATCGCCATGATGGCCAGCACGGCCAGGCCGCGCCATTTACGCCATGCCGACCGAATGCCTGAAGGGCCGGGCGCTTCGGTTTTAACAAAGGGCGCGGCGCCATTCGATGGCCCATTGGCAATCAAGGTCACCCGATAAGAGCCTTGCGGCAAATCGAGCCGCAAGGGTCGATCGGCCCCATCCTCGCGATAGAAGTCGTCCAGCCGCCTGCGCAGCCGGGCGACCAGGACGCGGGCATAAGTGTTCACTTGGGGGTCGAAGTCCGGCGATCGGCCAAGTCCTTCCACCGCGACGGTATAGGACTTGAGCCGCTCCCCATCGCCCGACAGGCTCGCCTCGACCAGGTAGCGGATCAGGCGGGAAAGCGCAGGCGAACGCGCAAAGGCCGGATCAGCCAGCACGGCTTCCAGCTCGGCGCGAAACAGCTCTGGTCGGGACAGCCCTTCGGCCACCCCGTCGGTTTCCTCAGTCACGACCTGATTGTTCTCACCCATCAAGATACGGCTTGGCGCGGGTACATAGAGCGCTGCTCTACGTTTTGCCACTTTTCGATACGCAAGTCCTCGTAAGCAGACAAGCCGTACAAATACGGCTTTTTGGCCATCCGCTGGAGCGCACCGGAGGCTCGTCAGCTAACATCAGAGAGCCTGCGCTGGAGATCTGGATCGGTGATCGGCTGTTCTTCGTCGACGAAAAGCTGGTTGTCGTGATTCTCGATAGCAAACAGCCGCTGCCGAACCCGGATGCCCGGCAAGTTTGGCAGTTACAGCGGGTTGCCATGCAACCCTGATGAAACGGTTTCAAACTTCTCCAATTGCGGAGGTGAAAGCACGGTCCGTGGGCCGAGCGTGGTCTCGCGATTACCCCAAAGTCGAGCCTTGCTCCCCGAAAACATGCGGAGAATCAGTCGGAATGTCGAACTTCGCCATCAAGGCAGCGCCACCGCGACCCGGCTCCTCGCCGTGCCCTTTACCTGCCTGGGAACAACCCCAACTCGTGTGGCTCGTTCCTGGCTATCCCTCCCACCAACTGGCTCGGGCTGCCATGGCCCGCGCTGGCAAGACACCGGTGAACCAATGAAAGTTTTCGTCGTCGATCGCGATCACCGTCGCCGGGCCGACCTGTCGTTCCGGCTGAGCGGGCGCGGAATTTACGCCGCCCCGCACGATCCGAGTGACCCCTTCAACGCCCCGCGCGGCGAACTGGCTCTGCTTGCCTGCCACGATCCGGTCGAGGATCGCGACGAGGCCCTGGCCTTTCTGCAACGCTTCGGCGCCTCCTCGCTGCTGATCTTCTATTCCGACGAAGTGATGCTGCCGCATATCGTGGAGGCGATGCAACGCGGCGCCCTCTCCTACTTCCAGTGGCCGAACGACGTGGACGGGTTGATCGAGCTGATCGCCTGGACAGTGACGACCGCGGCCGCTGGCACCGTCGGTCCGGCGAGCCCAGCCTTCATGCCCTCCCCTGCGGCCGCCGGACCGACCAACGGAGCTGGCCTGAACGGCCATCACAACGGCAACGGGTACAGCAACGGCAACGGCAACGGTGCGGCCCTCCCCAAGGCGATGTTCCTCACCCCCGATCCGGGCCGGCTTGGCCTGGTCACCCGCAAGGCCGATGCCCAGGCCCGCCTCGGCACCCTGTCGCGGCGCGAGATGGAAGTGCTGCGACTGGTCGCAACGGGCCATTCCAGCAGCCAGATCGGCGAAATGCTCAATATCAGCCGCCGGACCGTGGAATCCCACCGTTCCAGCATCCTGAACAAGACCCAGTCGCAGTCCACCGCCCAGGTGTTGCGCTGGGCAATCGAGGGCGAGGTCATCTGACCCTCCTATGCCTCGCCCTTGCCCTTGGCCCCCCTCTCACCCTGACGAGAGGGGGGTCTTTGGCGTTTTAGCCATGACCGCGGCGGCTTGCCGCTAGCGTTCCGGCCTATTCCTCACCCATCCGCAGGGCCGCGATGAAGGCTTCCTGCGGGATCGAGACGTTGCCGTACTCCCGCATCCGGGCCTTGCCCTTCTTCTGCTTTTCCAGCAGCTTCTTCTTGCGGGTGATGTCGCCGCCATAGCATTTGGCGGTGACGTCCTTGCGCATGGCGCTGATGGTTTCGCGGGCCACGACCTTGCCGCCGATCGCGGCCTGGATCGGGATCTTGAACAGGTGGCGGGGGATCAGGTCCTTCAGCCGTTCGCACATGTGGCGGCCGCGGCTTTCGGCCTGGCTGCGGTGGACGATCATCGACAGCGCATCGACCGGCTCGTTGTTGACCAGGATGCCCATCTTGACCAGGTCGCCCTCGCGCAGGCCGATCTGTTCATAGTCGAAGCTGGCATAGCCGCGGCTGATGCTTTTCAGCCGGTCGTAGAAATCGAACACCACTTCGTTGAGCGGCAGTTCATAGCTGACCTGCGCGCGGCCGCCGACATAGGTCAGCCCGGTCTGGATCCCGCGGCGGTCCTGGCACAGCTTGAGGATGCTGCCGAGGTACTCGTCCGGCGTATAGATCGTCGCCTTGATCCACGGTTCCTCGATCGTCTCGATCCGGCTGGGATCGGGATAGTCGGCCGGGTTGTGGAGCAGGATCTCGCGCGCGTCGTCGGTTTTGCTCTTCCGCAGCTGGATGCGATAGACCACCGATGGCGCGGTGGTGATCAGGTCCAGGTCATACTCGCGGGTCAGCCGTTCCTGGATGATCTCCAGGTGGAGCAGCCCCAGAAAGCCGCAGCGGAAGCCGAAGCCCAGCGCCGCGCTGCTTTCCATCTCGAAGCTGAAGCTGGCATCGTTGAGCCGCAGCTTGGCGATGGAGTCGCGCAGCTTCTCGAAGTCGGCCGCGTCGACCGGGAACAGCCCGCAGAACACCACCGGCTGCACTTCCTTGAAGCCCGGCAGCGCCTCGCTCGCGCCGCCCTTCACCGTGGTGATCGTGTCACCCACGCGGGCCTGGGCCACTTCCTTGATCTGGGCGGTGATGAAGCCGATCTCGCCCGGCCCCAGCTCGCTCAGCTGCTCGATCTTGGGGGTGAAGCAGCCGACCCGGTCGATCAGGTGCTCGGTCCCGCCGGCCATGAACTTCACCTGCAACCCCTTGCGGATCATCCCGTCGATCACGCGGACCAGGATGACGACGCCCAGGTACGGATCGTACCAGCTGTCGACCAGCATGGCCTTGAGCGGCGCATTGGCATCGCCCTTGGGCGGGGGGATGCGCTTGACCACGGCTTCCAGCACGTCCTCGATCCCGATGCCGCTCTTTGCACTGGTCAGGACGGCGTCGCTGGCGTCGAGGCCGATCACTTCCTCGATCTCGGCCTTGACCTTGTCCGGCTCGGCGGCGGGCAGGTCGATCTTGTTGATCACCGGCACGATCTCGTGGTCGTGCTCGATCGACTGGTAGACGTTGGCCAGCGTCTGCGCCTCAACCCCCTGCGCCGCATCGACCACCAGCAGCGCGCCCTCGCAGGCGGCGAGGCTGCGGCTGACCTCATAGGCGAAGTCGACGTGGCCGGGCGTGTCCATCAGGTTCAGCTCATAGTCCTGGCCGTCGCGCGCCTTGTACTTCAGCCGCACGGTCTGCGCCTTGATGGTGATCCCGCGCTCTTTCTCGATATCCATGTTGTCGAGCACCTGCGCGCTCATCTCGCGCTCGGAGAGGCCGCCGGTGAACTGGATCAGCCGGTCGGCAAGCGTGGACTTGCCGTGGTCAATGTGCGCGATGATGCTGAAATTGCGGATAGACGAAAGGTTGGTCATCGAATTCTTCTGAAAAACACCCGGCGGATCGCCCGGCCCGCGCCGCCGTTAGCAGCAAGCAAGCGCCGAGTCACCGGTGCGGTGCAGCGCAGCCCGAACGCGCCGCATGGACCACATGGACCACATGGACCACATGGACCACATGGACCACATGGACCACATGGACCACATGGACCACAGTCCAGGGCCAAAAAATCCCCTGCCCCGCAAGGGCGCGCAAAACCCGCCAGAGCGGCACCGCTGGCGGGATGGATCAAGGAACCGACGATAAGAAAGAGCCGGGGGAAAGAGCCGGGCCAAAGCATAGCAGGCGGCGCCGGGGTAGGAAAACGGGGTCTCGCCAGACGGTTGGCCAGCGCTCAGCCGGGACGAACCGATCCGGTCTGAATCAGGGCGGTCTTAACCGGTCGACCGCAGATGGAGCAGCGTAGGAGCTTTACACCTTGGTCAGATACCCCGGATTGGCCGGTACCATGCGCAGCCAGTCGATCCGCTGGCGCACCATGGTGACGCGGCAATCGTCGTAGACCAGATCGCCGGCCGTGCCCCCGGCGCCGGGGGAACTGGCGGCGCGGGTGCGGCAAACGTCATCGCGGCGCCAGATCCACACCCGCTGCGACTGGACCAGCCGGCCGCGCAGATCTGCGGTGGGCAATTGCTTCATCACCGCGCGGTAGGTGCTGTTGAGTTGGCGATCGAGCCGCCCATACTCATCCGCCAGGCAGGACCGCATGCTGGCCGTAACCCCGCCGCTGCGGGCAATGCAGGCCTTGAGCATGGGCGATGAACGGGCCGGATCGGGAGCGGCGGCAGCAGCAGGGGGTGGCACGATGGCAGCGGTCAATCCAGCGACAAGGGCCAGTCGCAGCGCCAGCGACAGGCCAGACCCGCCAGGCGCGGTGGCCGGGGCGGATAGCGGCGCGAAAAGGTGCGCGGCGACAATCATCAGGCAAGCCTTTCAAACGGGCTTTTGCCATAGCCTGATCGGCCCGTCCGTTCAGTCGCCGCTGGTGTACCGGTGCCACGAAGCCCGGTCGATCAACCCACCCGGACCGGCTTGGTCTTGATCAGGTCGGCCTGGCCGAACTTGGGGATGGAGAGCCCTCCGCCCGTGCTGCATCAGCTGCATCGGATATTGTCCCGGCGGCAGGGCCTGGAGCGGCATGCCAGCCTGGGCCAGGGTATAGGGCGAAACGCGGTGGCGGGTGCACAGGCCGCCAGCGCCATCATCGACCAGCGGCACTTCGAATTCCAGCCCCTGCATCGAACCGGCGCTGCGGCGAACCGCGGCCACGGCCAGCTGGCCTTCGCCGAAATCGACCACGAACTGGGTGTCGAGCGGCACGTCGAGCAGCCCTTCGACCATGCAGCCGCTGCGCGAGAGGTTGCGCATCATCACTTCATAGCGGTGATCCTCGTGGATCAGGCCGACCTTGCGCAGCACGGTGCGGCGGTCCGGGCGGTACTTGCTGGGCCCGTGCGCCTCGATCCGCCATTCGCCGCTGGCCATCGCCTCGGCCACTTCATCGTTGCCAAGCGCGGCGGCATAGATGAAGCCCTGGATCTGCTTCACCCCCAGGCGGCGCATCGCGTCCAGCTCGTCATGCGCCTCGATCCCCTCGGCCGTGGTCAGCATGCCCAGCGAATCCGCCAGGCCGACAATCGAGGCAATGATCGCCGAGTTGCGGTTGGCCGGATCGGTGACGCCGCGGATGAAGGCCTTGTCGATCTTGATCTTGTCGAACGGCGCGTGCTGCAGATAGCTGAGCGAGGAATAGCCGGTGCCGAAATCGTCCAGCGCGAGGCTGACGCCCAGCATCTTCAGCGCGGTGAAGATCTCCTCGGCAGTGGAGCGATCGCCCATCATCACCGACTCGGTCAACTCGATCTCCAGCCGTTCGGGCGGCAGGCCGCTGTGGGCCAGCGCCTGGGCGACGGCGGAGGCGAAGCCGGGGTTGGCGAATTGCGCGGCCGAGACGTTGACCGCGATCTTCACCCCGCCCGGCCATTCGACGGCATCGGAGCAGGCCTGTTTCAGCACCCAGTCCCCCAGCGGGCCGATCAGGTTGGCTTCCTCGGCAATGGGGATGAAGATCGAGGGCGGGATATCGCCCAGTTCGGGATGTTCCCAGCGCGAGAAGGCTTCGAGCGAGACGACCTTTTCGGTCTTGGCATCGACGATCGGCTGATAGGCGACGCGCATCTGCCCGCTGCCCAGCGCATCGCGCAGGTCTTCCTCGATCTGGCGGCGGCGCTCGGCCTCGCTGTGCAGGTCGCTGGAATAGAAGCGGAACTGCCCGCGCCCGCCGCCCTTGGAGGCATAGAGCGCAAGGTCGGCCGAGCGGACCAGGTCTTCGCTCGAGAGCCCGTCATAAGGTGCGATGGCGATGCCGATCGAGGCCCCGATAACGCAACGGCTGCCTTCGATCTGGTAGGGTTGCGAGATCATGGTGATCACGGTCATCGCCAGTTCGCCAAGGCGGCCGCGATCGTCGATATCGGGCAGGATCACCTGGAATTCGTCACCGCCGAGGCGGCCAATCTCGAAGGTCTTGTCAGCCAGCACGCGCTTGAGGCGCTGGGCCACCTGCTTGAGCAACTCGTCGCCCGCGGGGTGGCCAAGGGTATCGTTGACCTGCTTGAACCGGTCGAGATCGAGCATGAAGATCGCGCAGGAGCGCTTGGCCGACCTGTAGGCTGTCAGGATCGCGTTGAGCCGCTTGCCCATGCGGTGGCGGTTGGCGAGCCCGGTCAGCGAATCGTACTGCGCGAGGCGCGAGGCATCCTTGTGCGACTGGCGCGTGGCCGTCACGTCGATCCCATTGCCGTGATAGCCACGGAAATTACCCTGGGCATCGTATTGCGGCCGGCCGGCGATCGACCACCACAGTTCGACCTCCTCGCTGGCGGCCTTGACCGGGAGTTCCGAGAAGGTCTTGCGGGCACTGAGGATCAGCGGCAGCGTGCGCTCCACCGGGTCGTCCTCGTCACGGTCGAGGATGAACAGCGACTGGATCGGCTGGCCCACCAGCGCGCCGGGCGCCACACCGAGCACCTGGGCCACGCATTCCGACACATAGGTGAGCCGCCCTTCGGCGTTGCTGGACCAGAACCAGCCAAGGCCGGAGCGTTCATAGTCCTGCGCCAGTTCGAACAAATGCTCTTCGGGGGACTTCAGGACCTCGGCCGCGCCATGATCATCGCGCCTGCTGCCCAGCAGGTTGCGCAAGACGCCGAAGGAGTTGTTACCCGAAGTGGCCATGACGGATTGGTTCGATCTTCCCCGAGAATGCCCAAAGGCTACTTTCGTCTGTTAACCCGACATGGTTGCGGAAAGGCTAACGGTCCGGTTTGCGCGACCTTTTTGGTCAAGTGCGTGATTTCACGCACAAGGCTGGCTTGCCAGAGCGGCCCTTTGGCCGTGAAACAGTCAGGAAAACATGGGCTTCGCCGGCGAGCGCGCGGTCTGGCGGCGAACCTGGTCCACACCGGCGTTGACCACCACTGGACCGGCGATCGGTAATCATACCCACCTAATGGTCCGTAAAGCCTGAACCGTGCGGCGGCCGACTGGCGCCCTCACCACGGCCAACCCGATTATCCGGCCGGCTTACCAACAACCACTTATACCGGTTACGGCCATGGTTAATGGGGCATCCGCTAGGACTGCCACCAGACGTCAAGCCGGCACCGCACGGGCGCAAGCCAATCCTTGCCACTGTCGGCGCGAAGGATGGGAACAATGGCCAAGGATCTCCATTTCGTGGATTACTACGATCTGCTCGGCATTTCGCCGCAAGCCGACCAGGGCCTGATCAACCTTGCCTATCGCTATCGCGTCAAAGCAGTGCACCCGGATAGCCAGGAAAATGGGGATGCGGGTCTCTTCGCCCTTGTCGTGCAGGCTTACCAGACGCTCAGGAATCCGGACAAGCGGGCCGAGTACGACCGTCTCTATGCCTCGCAAAGGCGACGGACGCGGCAGGGCCTGTCGGACGAAGGCGCCTGCGAGGTGGCCAGCGATGTGGACATCCAGCAGCGCCTGCTCGGGATCCTGTACGAAAAGCGGCGAGCCGATACCCGCAACCCGGCCATGGGGGACATGCACCTGCTCGACCGGTTGCAGTGTTCGCCAAGCCACCTTGCTTTCCTGATCTGGTATCTCAAGGAAAAAGGCCTGATCAAGGTGGTCGAAACGGGCGGCGTGGCCATCACCGTCGATGGTGTCGATCAGATCGTGGGCCAGCACATCCGCAAGATCGAGCAGCTGCAATTGACCGACCGGCGCGCATACGCCTGATCCAGAGGCGGCAATGCCGGCTCGGCGAGGGTTGCGATCGCACCCGGCGGACCGGCCGCCCGGTTACACAAGAGCCACCGCCAGGATAGGGATATAAGCGGATCCGCGAATAGGGCCGAGGGCCAATCCTTAGTAGACTGCGGCCTAGGCCTGGTGCCGAGAAATCAGGATTGCCGATGAGTTACGAACCCGTCAGCCGTTTCCAGCCCACGCCGATCCTGCGGTCGCGTCGGCGACAGACCCTTGTTCGCGTCCAGCTTCAGGATTCAGCCGATCGCCCGCTGCCGGTGATGATGCAGAACGTCTCGTCCAGGGGGATGCGCGGGATCTGTCGCGAAGGGGCGGTCGCCAAGGACGAGCTGGTCCGGCTCAACCTGCCTGACGGCAGCTTCCTGTGGGGCGTGGTCCGCTGGGTCGAAGGCCGAAGCTTCGGGGTCGAATTCGATACGGCCGTCAGCAGTTTCGATAGCGGGTCCGACCACGGCACCGCGCTGACCGAATCGTTCAGATTGTCCGCGCCGTGAACAGCCGCATGCCAGAGAGCGAGGTTCCTGTGCGCCCGATGATCCGACCGGCATTCGGCAAGACGTGGTTCGAGGCAAAAGATGCGTAGATTCGGCCTGCTGCTTGTCGCGCTGAGCGCCGGCTGTTCGGCCGGAGGCAAGCCCACGCATACCAATGAACGGCTGGCCTGCGTCGAGCTGTACAACGCTTCGACAAAGCGGGCCGGAGCCGAGGTCAAGGTAATCGATTCCTGGGTAAAGTCCGAACGGATCGTGATCGAACTGCAGAGCAAGGATGGCGACCGGGTCGTCGTCGATCATTGCATCGTCAATCCCGAAACTGGCCAGCTGCGCCTGGCTTCGCCCTATGACATCTCATGGGATCGCCCGCCTCCCGCAGCAGCCCACTGATTGCTGCACCTCCGCGCGAAGCGCACCAGATCCCTGCCCGCACCGGGGTTCTGCAGACCGAAATGCCAGAGCGCACAAACGGGAACTGGCGCGCCGGACGAAAGGCCGGGCGCGCCAGTATATTGGTTGACCTGCTGTCAGCCAGATCCAGTCCGGGCCTCGTCTGGCGCGAATGGCGGTCATTCCTCGCAGAAACGCGCCTTGAACGTGATCCGGTCAAGCCGCTCGGTCATGCTATCGACATCCATGTCGTCCATGAAGTTTGATGGCTCACGCGCCGGAGCCTGCGCCCCGGCGACGGCCAGAAAATCAATCCCCGGAAGATCATCGTCATCATCGTCGATCGAGACATCTTCCAGGTGGGTGCTCATGCTGCCTGCGACAGCGTTCTCGACCACGAGATTGTGGCTCGCCTGCGCTGTTCGGCCGAAATCGGTCCCGTCATTGATCGGAGCAGCAAAAGTGGGCCCGGTTTCGTCCGGGGTATCGTCATTGAAGAAGCTGGCCGTATCGCGGCGCGCAGCAGCGAAATCAATCCGTTCGGACTGCATAGGAGCGCTGCGGAAGGCCCCAAAGTCGATCGACGCGGGGACCTGGAGGTGGGCGGCCGGAGCGGTATCGAACTCGATGGTTGCGGACTCGCTCTCGGCCTCGGCATGGCAGGCGACGCCACCACTCTGCTCGGGGCAGACAAATTGCTGCAGGTCCAGCGGCCCGGCTTCCACCAGCCCGCGCCAGCTTTCACCAAGCTCGGTCAGTTCGCGGCGCGTCGCGGCGGCCTTGTCGCTGTCGCGGCGCAGAATGGCCCAATCGAGCTTGAGCAGGACAATCGAGATCCGCTCGGCAATGCGGATCTGCTCCTCCGGAGCGCCGGTCGCATGCAGTTGGTCTATCGCGGCATAGAGGGGCTTGCGCCAGTCCAGCGGACGAACGCTGGCCTCGGCCGCGTTATCCAGCACCTGGCAGATTGACTCATAGCTTGTCAGCGGTTTGGAGTAGTACATATCTCGGCTCCCATGATCTTCTGAATGCCTGAGTAAACAATCTTGATTGAATTCCGTATAATCACGATGTAAGTGAATCTGCTTTCATTATATAATGAAACAACGATCGCAGCAGATGAAACATCTGTCGGACTATATTTATTCAATAAGTAAAATTGTGCATTGATACGCAGCAATCCATGCGCTGCCCTGATTCACAATTTCATTTTCATATCGATGGGTTTGATTTCAAAAAGCACCACCGAAGTCGCGGCAGATTTGCAAATTGCCGCGCGAAGTCAGTCGAAAATCATGCCATCACGTAATGGCCCGTGAAGACACCGCGCCAATCGACGGTCCAGTATGCAACGATGGCATAATGGCAGGCGACCTTGTAAATCGGAGTCAGCAGGAAGATTACAATCAGGGCAATCGTGCTGTGGGCGTATTGCCGGTACTTCTTCTTGATTTCGATATCTTTGGTGTAATCCTGGCTAATCATGTAAACCATGAACCCACAATACGATAACCAATAGATCAGCTCGCTCACCTGATCTCCGAGAAATCGGACGCTTGGCCGCAGGATCCAGAAATCGTCCTTGCCAAAGCCGAAATACCAGTCGAGCGTATTGCCCACTCGCCCGATCAGATCGATCAGGAGCGGGATTGCGTTCTCATCAAGGCGAAGCGGTTGGCTCATTTCGGATGACTGGTCTCTTATGGTGAATGCAATGCTCACTTCAGGGTTTAACCCTACCCCGCGAGGCTGAAGGTTTCAGTGTGGGGGGCATAAGTGGATGCGCATACAGATCAGGCGCCGACCCAGTCCGGGCGGCGCCTTTCATGCATTTCCGTGTCCAGATAGCGATCAGGCGGCTGCCGGCAGAGCCGCCGTACCCGCCCAGGGCAAGGCGGTCAGGCACCGATCAAGGCAAGCCCGGTTTGCGCTGAATTCGCGCAGTTCGGTCAGTCGTTTACGGCGCGCTTTTCGGAGATGGTCGATCCGCTGACGACCGAGGGCATCTTGACCCGCCCGGCGTTGTCGACCGGCAGGGCGCTGACGAACTCCACCCCGATCTTGTCATCCTGGCACCAGCGCGTGGTCCCGGTTACGGCGAAATCCTCGGCCAGGTAGATTTCGAAGATCGTACCCCGGGGCACGTTCCACAGCCCCTTGATCATCGCGCCGGTGGCCGAAAGGTTGCGGATCTTGGCGTTGTAGGTCTGCCCACCGTGCACCAGTTGCACATTGCGCAGCATCGCCTGGCGAACCGCGCGCGAGGCCTTGGGGCCATCGGCGATGGCCATCGGCCCTTCGGAGAGCAGCGCGGTGGCCTGGTCGCGGGTCAATGGCTTGTTGTAGATGTAGCCCTGGACGTGGCTGCACCCGAGGCTCCGAACCAGATCGAGCTCATCCATGGTCTCGACCCCCTCGGCGGTCGTTTCCATTCCCAGGGCCTCCGCCATGCTGACAATCGAGGCGATGATTGCCGCGTTGCGGCTGCCCTGCTGGGTTGCGCCGCGCACGAAGCTCTGGTCGATCTTGATCTTGTCGAAGGGCGCGCGCTGCAGATAGCCGAGCGAGGCATAGCCGGTCCCGAAATCATCCAGCGCCAGCCGCACCCCCACGCGCTTGAGCGAGGCGAACATGGCCTCGACGCTGGCATCATCATTGAGGAAGACGCCTTCCGTGATTTCCAGCTCAAGCCGCTTGGGATCGATCTGGGACTGGGCCAGGACGTTGGTGATGACCCCGGGCAAGGATGGACTGATGAACTGCAGGGGCGAAACATTGACCGCAACACGCACGCTGCTGGGCCATTTGCTCAGGTCATTGCAGGCCGTGCGCAGGGCCCATTCGCCAATCTGCACGATCAGGCCGGCGTCTTCGGCCACGTTGATGAACCGGGCGGGCGACAGCCAGCCAAGCCGCGGGTGTTTCCAGCGCAGCAGGGCCTCGAACCCGGTCACCCGTTCGGTCGAGGTGTGAACAAACGGCTGGTAATGCAGTTCCAGCCCGCCGTTGCTGATGGCATCGCGCAGGTCCGCCTCGAGCTGGCGGCGCTCTTCGGCCTCGCTGTGCAAATCGGCGGCGTAGAAGTGGTGAATGCCGCGGCCGCCATCCTTGGCCGCATAAAGCGCAAGGTCGGCATTGCGGATCAGCTCTTCCGAAATCACCCCGTCATCGGGCGCAAGCGCGATCCCGACCGAAGCGCCGATGACCACCCGGTGACCATCCAGCTGGTAGGCCAGCGACAATGACTTGATGATCCGATCCGCCAGTGTGGCCAGCGCTTCGCGGTCGTGTCGACCGGGCAGGATCACTTCGAACTCGTCGCCACCAAGGCGCCCGACCCGTCCAGCGGGTCCGACCGTGCGCTCCAGCCGCTCCGCCACCTGCTTGAGCAGCGCGTCGCCGATCGGATGGCCCAGGGTATCGTTGACCTGCTTGAAGCGATCGAGATCAAGCAGAAACACCGCGCAGGTGCGGTGCTGGGGATTCGGTGCGGCGAGGATGCGCTCCAGCGTCTGGGCCATCTGCAAGCGGTTGGCGAGACCGGTGAGCGAATCGAAATGCGCCAACCGCGAGGCGTGCTGCTGCGATCGGCGCTTTTCGGTCAGGTCATGGCCTGAACCGCGAAAGCCCACGAAGTTGCGGAACTCGTCGTAAAGGGGACGCCCGCTGATCGACCACCAGCGCTCTTCCGCGTCGGTTGCGGCGCGCAGGGCCAGTTCGGTAAAGGCCGACCGGGCATTGAGGTGGAACGCCAGCGTCCGCTCGCCTTCCTGGCTGCCCGGGTCATTGGCGAACAGGACTGCCATCGGCTTGCCGATCAGGCTCTGCACCCGGCAGCCCAGGATGGCCCCGACAGTGGGGGAGACATAGGCCAGCATGCCCCGGCGGTCGGTTTCGAAGAACCAGCCCTGGCCGCTGTCCTCGAAATCGCTCAACAGCTCTTCGGCGCGCTGCTGGTTGCGCAGCCGCTCCTGCTCGACTTCGGCCGCGGCACGGTCATTGCGGATCTGCCGCGACGCCGCGAACAGGCCCAGACAGGCCCCACCCGCAAGCAACAGCAGCGTAACCGTGTTGCCGTCGATCAGGGCAACGCCAAGCCACAGCGAAACCACGGCTCCGGTAATACCGGGCACGCGCCGGTTGAGGATGATGGTGGCCAGCGCCGAAACCAGGATCGGGGCAGGAATGGCCTGCGACCAATCCAGTCCGGGATCGCGGGCGGTCCAGGTGGCAATCCCCAGCCCGAACAACAGCATCGGCCCGCCCACCCCGAAGGCATGCAGCGCTTCGCGCTCGACCAGCGAACTGATCCGCCTTTGCTCCACCTTGTTGATGAATGGGGTCGACCAGGCAATCAGCATGGCCGCCGCCAGCATGGCGACGACCGGCACCGTGGGTACGGCACGGTTGGCGATGCCCACCAGCAAGGATAGCGCCAGCATGATCGGCGCGATGAACCGCCAGTTGGGTTCGATCAGGATGTAAACCGGCCCGAGGTGGTTCGCCCCGGACCTGGACACGGCGCGCGGACCGGCCGGCCCGCGGGCGGACAGCGATGCACTCTGCTCAGTTTCCGCGTTCGGCGCCATCGCGGCACTATAGGATTCAGGTCTTTGAAGAAGGGTTAATCAAACCATTAGGTGCCGCTGGCGATCAGCACGGAACGCGGGTTGTAAAGACCTGACCTGCTGGGCATAGTGCGGCCAGAACACAAGCGGACGGGGACTGCCGATGGCCGTATTGCAGCGCAGGAGCGGGGTGGAGCCTGATTGCCAGCCATGCCCGGCCGGCAGGAGCGCCTGACCCATGCGGCACATTGCGATCATCGGTTCCGGACCGGCTGGATACTATACCGCTGAGGCCGCGCAAAAGCATTGGGGCGAGGATGTGCAGGTCGACATCTTCGACATGCTGCCGGTCCCCTATGGCCTGATCCGCACCGGCGTGGCCCCCGATCATCAGTCGATCAAGGGTGTTTCCCGGCGCTATGAAGGCACGGCCCTGGCCGACAATGTCTGTTTCTTCGGCAATGTGACAGTGGGCGAGGACGTGACCATCGCCGAGCTGCAGCAATTGTATGACGCCGTCGTCCTGGCGACCGGCGCGCCGAACGACAAGCCGGCGGGTATTCCCGGCGAGGGGCTGGACAACGTGTTCGGCAGCGCCGCGTTCGTCGGTTGGTACAATGGCCATCCCCAGTTCGCCAAGTTGAACCCGGACCTGTCGGGGCGAACCGCAGTGATCGTCGGCAACGGCAATGTCGCGCTGGACGTGGCCCGGATCCTGTCCAAGACCGTGGCCGAATTCCACGGCAGCGACATTGTCGCCCATGCGCTCCATGCGCTTGAGAAGTCACGCGTTTCCCGGATCGTCATCCTGGGACGGCGCGGCCCGCACCAGATTGCGATGACGCCCAAGGAGCTGGGCGAGCTGGCCCACCTGGCCCGCGCCTGCCCGCGGGTCGATCCGGCCGATCTGCCGGCCGAGGACGAGGACCTGTTCCTGGAACCTGGCCAGCGCAAGGCGGTCGGCCACCTGCGCGGCTTCGCTGCCATCCCCGAGGAATTCCGCGCCGACAAGCCGGTGGAGATCGAGTTCGATTTCTTCGCCAGCCCCAGGGCGATCACGGGCGAAAGCCAGGTGACGGGGATCGAGATCGAGCGCACCACGCTTGACGCCGATGGCCGGGCCAGCGGCACGGGCGAAACCTATGCGATCCCCGCCAGCCTCGTGGTGACCTGCATCGGTTACAAGACCTCCCCCATTCCCGGCGTCCCTTTCGAGGAGAGCGCCGGGCGCTTTGCCAATGATGAAGGCCGGATCCTGCCGGGCCTCTATTGCGTTGGCTGGGCGCGGCGCGGGCCATCGGGCACGATCGGCACCAACCGGCCCGATGGCTTCGCCGTGGTCGAGCAGATCGCGGCGGACATTGGCCATGGCGCGGGCAAGTCGGGCCGCGCCGGTTTCGATGCCCTCGCCGCAGCCCGCGGGCTCGGCGTGGTCAGCTTCCGCGACTGGAAGAAGATCGAGGCACTGGAAGAACAGCGCGCCCGCGATGGCGCTCCGCGCGAGAAGTTCGTGGATGTCGACGACATGATCCGCGCGCTGGGTGAATAGGTCGGCACGGCATCAGTGCTTGCCCCCACCCCCAAGCCGTGATTTAATCGCCCGATTAAAGCGACCGGAGCAGAGTCGCGCCATTCGGAGAGAGGCCATGCCCACTTACGATCTGATCATCCGCAACGGCACGATTGTCGATGGCACGGGCGCGCCGCGCTTCACCGGCGATGTCGCGGTGAAGAACGGCCTGATCGCCGCGGTCGGCAAGATCGAGGGCACGGCGGCCGAGGAGATCGACGCCGCCGGCAAGGTCGTGACACCCGGCTTCGTCGACATTCACACCCATTACGATGGCCAGGCCACCTGGGACCAGGAAATGGCGCCGTCGAGCTGGCACGGGGTCACCACCGTGGTCATGGGCAATTGCGGCGTCGGCTTTGCCCCGGCGCGGCCGGACCGGCATGGCTGGCTGATCGGGCTGATGGAAGGGGTGGAGGACATTCCCGGCACCGCGCTGGCCGAAGGGATGACCTGGAACTGGGAAACCTTCCCCGAATATCTGGACGAGCTTGAACGGCTGCCGCGCACGGTCGACGTTGGCACCCACGTGCCGCACGGCGCCGTGCGCGCCTATGTGCTGGGCGACCGCGAACAGCCCGGCGCGATCCCGACCGAGGAAGACATTCGCCAGATGGCGGATATCGTGGAGGATGGCGTGCGCGCCGGGGCGCTGGGCTTTTCGACCAGCCGCACCGTGCTGCACCGCTCGATCGATGGCGAGGTCGTGCCCGGCACCACCGCAACCAAGGAAGAACTGATCGAGATCGGCCGGGCCATGGGCCGCGCCGGACACGGCGTGTTCGAGATGGCCAGCGACATGCGCCGCGAATGGGACGAATTCGGCTGGATGGGCGCGCTCAGCCGCGAAACCGGCCTGCCCTGCACTTATGCCGCGCTGCAGAGCATCGCCAAGGAATTGCCGCTGGAAGAACAGATCGCCCAGATGCGCGCCGAAAACGACAACGGTGCCAACATCGTTGCCCAGATCGCGCTGCGCGGCAACGGCATCGTCATGGCCTGGCAAGGCACGGTCCACCCGTTCCGCCTGCGCCCCAGCTGGCAGGCGATTGCCGAACTGCCCTGGGACCAGCAACGCGCCAAGCTGCTCGATCCGGCGTTCAAGGCCCAGCTGCTGTCCGAAACCAACGACTTTTCCGAGGTCAACCAGGACATCATCGGCCTGATCATGGTGGTCTGCGGCGGCTGGACCATGCAGTACGAAATGGATCCCGATTTCGATTACGAGCCGCAGGCCGATGAAAGCATCGCCGCCCGCGCCGCCGCCGCCGGCGTGTCGGGCGATGAATATGCCTATGACCTGCTGTGCCGCAACGAAGGCAAGGGCTTCATCTACCTGCCGCTGCTGAACTATGCCGATGGCAACCTCGATTTCCTCGAAGCGCTGCAGGCCAGTGACGATACGGTCAATTCGCTGTCCGATGGCGGCGCGCATTGCGGCACCATCTGCGATGCCGCCAGCCCCACCTTCATGCTTCAGCACTGGGTGCGCGATCGCAAGCGCGGCGGGCGGATTTCACTGGAGCGCGCGGTACAGCGCCAGTGCCGCGATACGGCCCGGCTTTATGGCCTGGAAGATCGCGGCGTGATCGCGCCGGGCTATCTGGCCGATCTCAACGTGATCGATCTGGACAAGCTGAAGCTGGGCAAGCCTTGGCTGGCCTTCGACCTGCCGGCCGGCGGCAAGCGACTGTTGCAGAAGGCCGAAGGCTATGTCTGCACGATCAAGAATGGCGCCGTGACGTTCCGCAATGGCGAATGGACCGGTGCCACTCCCGGCGGCCTGATCCGCGGGCCGCAGCGCGTGGAAATGCTGGAAGCCGCCGAATAGGGAGCTGCCCCGGCTCGGTTATTCCGCGCCGGGGTGCTGCTTTACGGCCGGATCACGATCCCCACTGCCGGGTCCGCCTGGCCTGCCAGCGTGGCGGCAAAGGCATCGCGCGCCGCTTCTAGTCCCTGGCGCGCGTCGATGGTCAGCGCCCCGCCCGCTTCGCCCAGAAAGCGCAGCCAGCTTTCCGCCACGGCCTCGCCAAAGGCCTTGGGGCCCAGTTCCTTGATCGCCGCCACGGCATGATCGGGCGCGAAGAACAGGACAGGCGTTGGCCCCGGCAAGGGCCCGCGCTCCTGCCCGAAGCCCGCGCCGACATGGGTCGCGCCGACAGTGCAGGAGTACTTGAGGTGATCGCCCAGCGTGGTGTGGACGCCATGGATCAGACCGGAATTGCCGGCGAAATCGACCAGCACCGAGGCCACCTGCGGCAGGTTGGCCAGATCGTCATAAGCCAGTACCTGATCGTAGAAGCCCGTCCGCTTGACGAACTCGACGTTGCCCGCCGAAGTCAGCCCGATCCGCTTCACCCCCGGTGAGCGATGCCGCGCGACCGAGGCAAGGCCCATCGCCGTCTTCGACGAGGCCGAGGTCAGCACCACCGCCTCGGCCCCGAACCAGCCTTCGCGGCGCATGAAGCTCTCGATCAGGAACCCGGTCTTGAACAGCGGGCCAAAGATCATCCGCTCGCCCTCGCGCGCCGGATCATGTTCCGGATCGGCGGCGAGGCGGCTGTACTGGTTGTAGATCGGGCTCATCGGCTGGCGATGCGCCGCGCCGTCGGTGAAGCCGCCGGGCGAAACGCCCACTGGCAGCACGTCCAGGTGCGTGGCCATCGGCAGGTAGCCATAGACCCGTTCCCCCACGGTGATGTCGGGATGGTTCGATGCCTCGACCACGGCATGGCCCCACATCGGCACCACGCCCCACTCGCCTTCACCCGGGAAGAAGTTCCAATACCCGAAGGCATCGCCCGCCACGGCATAGGTCACGTTGTTGGCCGTGACAGAGAAGCTTTCCACCCGCAGACGCACTGCGCCATCGGCCAGCGGCGCTGCGGTGGCATCAACGATCCGGGACTGGTTCAGTGCCGTGCGGTTGATCTGGACGGTCTGCGGCATCACTCACTCCCTCATGCTGGTCAGCCTGACAACCTAGGCCTTGCCGCGATCAGGTCAATCAGCGGCAAAAGGGGATAGTCAGCCGCAGGAACGGCCATTATCGTCAAAAGAAAACGGGTTGCAGTGCGTCCAAACCAGACTGGGAGAGTGCAATGCCGCAATTCGTGATCGAACGGGAAATGCCGGGAGCCGGCTCGCTGGATGCCGATGCCCTCAAGGGTGCATCGCAAGCATCATGCTCTGTGCTGCGGGATCTGGGTCCGCAGATCCAGTGGGTGCACAGCTATGTCACCGACAACAAGATTTACTGTATCTACCGCGCGCCGGACGAGGCGATGATCCGCCAGCATGCAGAGAATGCGGGCTTCCCAGCCAACAGCATTCAGGAAGTGCGCAACGTTATCGACCCAACTACCGCCGAGTAGCAGGGGCGCTATTGCCCGGGCTCGGTGGACCGGCCCGGGCAAGATGCGCATCAGACCCGCATCGGCATCAGCACGTACAGCGCGGGGCTCTTGTCGTCCTGACGGATCAGGGTCGGCGCACCGGCATCGGCCAGGTGCAGTTCAACCGTGTCGCCCTCGATCTGGTTCAGGATGTCCTTGAGGTAGCCGGCGTTGAAGCCGATCTCGAACCCGCTGGACTTGTAATCGGCCGGCACTTCTTCCGAAGCCGTGCCGTTATCCGGCGAGGTGACCGAGAGCGTCACCCGGTCATTGTCCAGCGCCATCTTGACCGCACGGGTCTTTTCCGTGGCGATGGTCGCCACGCGGTCCACACCTTCGTAGAAGCTCTTGGGATCAAGCCGCAGCAGCTTGTCGTTCCCGGTGGGGATCACGCGGCTGTAATCGGGGAAGGTGCCGTCGATCAGCTTGCTGGTCAGCACCACGCCGTTCTCACCGCCCAGGGTGAAGCGCACCTTGCTGGCCGAAAGATCGACCAGCACGTTGGCATCCAGCGCTTCTTCCAGCAGCTTGCGCAGTTCGGCCACGCATTTGCGCGGCACGATCACGTCGGGCATGCCTTCGGCCCCGTCGGGGCGCACAATCGTGAAGCGAGCCAGGCGGTGGCCATCAGTAGCGGCCGCCTTCAGCTCCTCGTCCGTCACGTGCAGGAAGATGCCGTTGAGGTAGTAACGGGTTTCCTCGGTGCTGATCGCGAAGCGGGTGCGGTCAATCAGCTGGGCCAGCGTGGCGGCGGGCAATTCGAAGCTGGTCGGCAGATCACCTTCAACGATCACCGGGAAATCATCGCGCGGCAGGGTCGGCAGCGAGAAGCGGCTGCGCCCGGCCTTCACCGTCATGCGGTTGTCCGCCGTTTCGAGGCTGACCTGGCTGCCATCCGGCAGCTTGCGCGCAATATCGAACAGCAGGTGAGCCGAAACGGTGATCGCGCCCGGGCCTTCGACCGAGACCGCGCCAAGCGTTTCCACGACCTGCAGGTCAAGGTCGGTCGCCATGATCCGGACGGTGCCATCGCCCGCCGCCTCGATCAGCACGTTCGAGAGGATGGGGATCGTGTTGCGCCGCTCAACGACGGACTGCACGTGCGACAGGCACTTGAGCAGGGTCGCGCGTTCGATGGTGGCCTTCATGATCGGTCTTTCGTCCCCATGATTGTCTTCAGCGCAAGCGCACGGCCAGAATCGGCCCCTGCGCCGGAAATGCGGACTCGCTTTCTTAACGCCGGAGGCCTTCGGGGCAAGCTTACCCGGCGGAAATCCGGGCGAAACTGGGGATAATTAAGTCCCTCGGCCCGCCCCGCTTCAGAGCATGGCCATCCCGCCGTTCACGTGCAGCGTCTGGCCGGTGACATAGCCGGCCTCCTTGCTGGCGAGATAGGCAACGGCCGCGCCGATATCCTCGCCCTCGCCCATCCGGCCCATTGGAATCCGGGCGTTGAGCGCGTCTTTCTGGGCATCGGGCAGCACGTCGGTCATCGCCGTGCGGATGAAACCGGGGGCGACGCAGTTGACCGTCACCCCGCGACTGGCCAGTTCCTGGCCCAGCGACTTGGACATGCCGACGAGGCCTGCCTTGGCCGCGGCATAGTTGATCTGCCCCGGATTGCCGGTGGCGCCAACCACGCTGGTGATGGTGATGATCCGGCCGAAGCGCGCCTTCATCATTGGCTTGGTCGCGGCGCGCATCAGACGGAAGGCGGCTTCAAGATTGACCTTGATGACCTGCTCCCACTCCTCGTCCTTCATCCGCATGGCGAGGTTGTCGCGGGTGATCCCGGCGTTGTTCACCAGGATATCGATCTTGCCCAGGGTATCGACCGTGGCCGGCACCAGGTGCTCGACCTGTTCGGTGTTCGACAGGTCGCAAGTGATCTCGACATGGTCATGACCATAGGTGTCGTTCAATTCCTCGCGGAAGGCGCGCAGCTTGGCGGCGTTGGTGCCGGACAGCGCCAGCCGCGCGCCCTGCTTGGCCAGGGCATGGCTGATCGCCGAGCCAATGCCGCCGGCTGCACCGGTGACAAGGGCGGTCATTCCGGAAAGGTCGAACATGCGGTCCATGATCAAAGCTCCTTAGCCAGCGCCTCGATATCGGCCATGCCGACCACGCTGGTCACGGTTACATCGCTGACGCTGCGGCCGATCATCGGCCCCAGCACCTTGCCGCCCAGTTCGACGAAGCTCTCAACCCCGGCAGCCTGCATCGCGATCACGCTCTCGCGCCAACGCACCCGGCCGCAAACCTGTTCGACCAGCAGGCGCTGGACTTCGACCGAATCGCTGACCACGGCGGCGGTAACATTGGCGAACAGCGGCACCCGCAGCGCGCCCGGTGGAGTCTTGTTCAGCGCCTCGGCCATGGCATCGGCGGCGGGCTGCATCAGCGGGCAGTGGAACGGGGCGGAAACCGGCAGGGCCACGCCGCGCTTGATCTCGAAGTCCTTGACCATGGCGATGGCCCGCTCGATCGCGCCCTTGTGCCCGGACAGGACGACCTGGGTGGGATCGTTGTCATTGGCAACGGTGCAGACTTCATCTTCGGCGGCGGCTTCGGCCAGCTTCTGGGCCTTGTCGATATCGGCACCGAGCAGCGCGCACATCGCGCCCACGCCCACCGGCACGGCGGCCTGCATCGCCTGCCCGCGCAGCCTCAGCAGGCGGGCCGTGTCGGCAAGGCTGAAGGCCCCGGCGGCGCAGAGCGCGGTATATTCACCCAGGCTGTGTCCGGCCACAAAATCGGCCTTTTCCGCCAGCGTGATCCCGCCTTCGCGTTCCAGCACGCGCAGCACGGCGATGGCATTGGCCATGATCGCCGGCTGGGCATTCTCGGTCAGGGTCAGCGCATCCTCCGGACCGTCGCGCATGATTGCGGAGAGCTTTTGCCCCAGCGCATCGTCGACTTCCTCGAAGACTTCGCGCGCGGCGGGGCTGGCTTCAGCGAGGTCAGCCCCCATGCCGACTTTCTGGCTGCCCTGCCCGGGGAAAACGAATGCTCGCATGGTCCTCTCCATTGCCTGATGCCCCCGCGCCTATTGGCTGGCGCTTCAGCGGGCAAGCCCGAAGGGCACAATCTTGTTGTCGATATCGTGGCCGATGTCCGCCGCGCCGAGGAACGGGATGGCATGCCGCGTACACCAGTGGCGGGCGATTTCTTCTGCCGTCGCGCCGAATGGACGGTCATTTTCCGGCACATCGCTGACCCGGCCCAGCCGCAACCCGGCAATGCCCCCAAGGTGCGCGGTGAGGTGGAAGAACAGACGGTCCACCGCGTAGAGATGCTCGCTCACTTCTTCCAACTGCACCACATGGCCGGCCAGCCCGGGCATCAACGGCGTGCCGCACAGCATGGCCAGCGTCATCAGGTTGAAGGCCACGACGGGCTTGTCGCCCAGCGAGGGCTCCTCTCCGGTCCGTTCACCACTCACCCAGGCCAGCGTGCGCCGCACCGCGGCCTCCCCGCCTGCGCGGCGGATATCGGCGGGCATCGGGGCATGCACCGGCTGGCCGATCCGCTGGCGATACAATCCCCCCAGCAAGGTACCGGCATCGGAATAGCCCAGAAACAGCTTGTCCTGCGCCGCGTGATCGAACCGGTGCAGCGCATCCTCGGCGATCCGCACCGCCCCATAGCCGCCGCGCGCGAACCACACCGCATCGAAGGCGGGGTCGTTGGCGCACTCGACCAGAGCTTCCAGCCGCGCGGCGTCCGGTCCGGCGAAGTGCCCTTCGCTCAGGTAGCATTGCGGATGGAAGTGCAGCCTCACGCCCGGAAACTCGGCCGCAGCCAGCGCCAGCACGCGCTCGGCATCTTCCTTCGCAAAGGCGGCAGACGGGGCGCAGATGGCGACGTTGGGCATGATCCTTCCTAACCCGGTTGTCTTGCGAGGCAAGGGCGCATACCGGGGAACCGATGGACGACCTTACCAAGCATCCCTGGTTCTTCTGCGGCATCGGCGGCTCGGGCATGCTGCCGCTGGCGCTGATCCTGAAGGGTCGCGGCGCCACGGTGGCCGGATCGGACCGCAGCCGCGACCAGGGCCGGACGCCCGAAAAGTTCGCCTCGCTGGAAAGCCTCGGCTTCACCCTCTTCCCGCAGGACGGCAGCGGTCTGGTTTCGGGCGAGCAGATTCTCGTTGCCTCGGCCGCGATCGAGGACACCGTGCCGGAAATGGTTCGCGCCCGTGAGCTTGGCTGCGCGCGGATGAGCCGGGCCGAACTGCTCGCGCGGCTATTCAACGCCGCCCCCACCGGGATCGCCATTGGCGGGACCAGCGGGAAGAGCACGGTGACCGGCATGACCGGCTGGATCATGGACCGCGCCGGCCGCGCTCCCACGATCATGAACGGCGCGGTGATGAAGAACTATGCCGCGCCCGATGCCCCCTTCGCCAGCGCACGGGTTGGCCGGGGCGATGTCTTTGTCAGCGAAGTGGATGAAAGCGACGGCTCGATCTCGCTTTACCGCCCGGCGGTTGCGGTGCTGCTGAACGTCAGCCTCGATCACAAGACGATGGACGAATTGCGCGCGCTCTTCGGGGATTTCCTGGGCGTGGCGGGGGTGGCGGCCATCAATGCCGACGATCCCGAATGCCTCGCCCTCGCCCCGCGCGCCGGGCAGGTGATCCGCTTCGGGATCGAGAGCGGCGAGGCGGAAATCGGGGTTGAACCGGGTACATTGGTCGAAGGTCCGACCAGCCTTTCCGCGACCGTAATCGACCGCCGTTCTGGCGCGCACCATGCGCTCAGCCTGCAAGTGCCGGGGCGGCACAACCTGGCCAATGCCCTGGCCGCGATTGCGGCCGCGAATGCCGCCGGGGTGCCCGTGGCCGAAGCGGTAGCGGCGCTGACCTCCTACGCCGGCCTTGCCCGCCGGTTCGAGATTGTCGGCACCAGCCCCTCCGGCATCACGGTGATCGACGACTTCGGTCACAACCCGGAAAAATGCGCGGCCACGCTGCGCACGCTGAAGGTCCACCCCGGCCGCGTGATCGCCTTTTTCCAGCCGCATGGATACGGACCGCTCAAGCAGATGGGGCACGAACTGGCCAGAGTCTTCGCCCGGCTGCTCGGGCCGGACGATCTCACGATCCTGTGCGACCCGGTCTATTTCGGCGGCACCGTCGATCGCAGCGAGGGGAGCGAGCGGATCGTGCGAATGATCCGCGAACATGGCGGCACGGCCGAGCATATCCCCGCGCGGGACGATTGCGGCCGCCATATCGCCAGCATCGCCCGCCCCGGCGACCGGATCGTGATCATGGGCGCGCGCGACGATACGCTGAGCGCCTTTGCTCGGCAGGTGCTGAACTCAGTGGGCTGATTTGCCCAGCATGGCTGGCACCTTGTGGATCGCCAGGGCCACGATTGCCCCCAGGATCAACCCGACCACGCCCGACAGCGTCGAATTGGTCAGCCAGCCCAGCACGTCGCCCAGCGGGCCGGCCGCTTCAGCCACCAGATGCTCCACCCCGTGGATCGCCTCATAGGGCGGCTTGAAGCCCAGCTTCTTGGCCCCGTCCAGCAGGATGTGGCCGCCGACCCACAGCATCGCCAGGGTCCCCACCACCGACAGCGTGGTCAGCAGCTTTGGCATGGCATGCAAAAGCCCTCTGCCAAGGGCCTTGGCCGCCGCGCTGGCCCGTTCCTGCACCAGATGCAGCCCGATGTCGTCCATCTTCACGATCAGCGCGACCACGCCATAGACGGCCACCGTGATGACGATCCCAACCACGGCCAGGATGATTCCCCGGCTCAGCAGCGCCTCGTCCGCCACCTCGGCCAGCGCAATTGCCATGATTTCCGCCGACAGGATGAAATCGGTCCGCACCGCACCCGAAATCCGTTCCTTCTCGAAGGTCGCCATGTCCTCGATCGGGTCTTCCAGCGTTTCGCCGTGCTTGGCCCCGCCCAGCTTCTCGATCACCTTTTCCGCGCCTTCATAGCACAGGAACAGTCCGCCCAGCATCAGCAGCGGGGTGATTGCCCAGGGCACGAACTCGCTGAGCAGGAGGGCAGCGGGCAGCAGGATCAGCAGCTTGTTCTTCAGACTGCCCTTGGCGATCTGCCAGATGATCGGCAGTTCGCGATCAGGCGTGAATTCGGTGACATAGCTGGGCGTCACCGCCGCGTCGTCGATCACCACGCCTGCGGCCTTGGAGCCGGCCTTGGCCGCGGCCACGCCGACATCGTCGATCGAGGCTGCCGCCGCCTTGGCGATTACCGAGATATCGTCAAGCAGCGCTACCAGGCCGGTTGGCATGTTCGAATTCCCCCTCAAGCTGATCAGCACATGGCTTGCCAAGCCTTGGCCCGCCCCGCAAGGCTTGCATTCGCCCCAAAATCCGCTAATGGCCCGCGCTTCCGGAAGCGATTCCGGAGCGAAGAAAGCCGGAGGGGCCCCGCAATCCCGCGGATCAGCCAGCGATCGGTTAGACAGATGAAAGGCATAGCATGCCGCTTTACGAGCATGTGTTCCTGGCGCGCCAGGATCTGAGCCAGGCACAGGTTGATGCGCTGGCCGCCACCGCCACGGAAATCGTCGAAGCCCACGAGGGCAAGGTCACCAAGACCGAGACCTGGGGCCTCAAGAACCTGGCCTACAAGATCAAGCGTAACCGCAAGGCGCACTTCGTGCTGCTGAACATCGAAGCCCCCGCCGGCACCGTGGCCGAGCTGGAGCGTCAGACCGCGATCAACGAAGACGTGATCCGCTGGCTGACCGTGCGCGTCGACGAGCTGGAAACCGGCCCGTCGGTGCAGATGCGCAAGCAGGACCGCGAGCGCAGCAAGCGCCGCGAACGCGAGGAGTTCTAAGCCATGGCCCGCGCATTTTTCCGCCGCCGCAAGTCGTGCCCGTTCTCGGGCAAGAATGCTCCGAAGATCGATTACAAGGACACGCGCCTGCTCCAGACCTACATGTCCGAGCGTGGCAAGATCGTGCCGAGCCGCATCACCGCCGTTTCTGCCAAGAAGCAGCGTGAACTGGGCCAGGCGATCAAGCGTGCCCGTCACCTGGGCCTGCTGCCCTACCTCGTGAAGTAAGGGGAGAGAGACCATGGAAATCATCCTCCTCGAACGCATCGAGAAGCTGGGCACCATCGGCGATGTCGTGACCGTCAAGGACGGCTACGCCCGCAACTACCTGCTGCCCAACAAGAAGGCGCTGCGCGCCAACGAAGCCAACCGCAAGGTCTTCGAAGCCAACCGCTCGAAGATCGAAGCCGATAACGCCGCCCGCCGTGCTGACGCCGAAGGCCACGCCGGCAACGTCGATGGCAAGTCGGTCGTCCTGATCCGCGCCTCGTCGAACTCGGGCCAGCTCTATGGTTCGGTTTCGGTGCGCGATATCGTCGATGCGCTGAACGCCGAAGGCGCCAACGTGTCGAAGTCGATGATCGTGCTGGAACGCCCGATCAAGACCATCGGCGTGTTCGACGTGAAGGTTGCGCTGCACCCGGAAGTGTCGGTCATGGTCAAGGTCAACGTCGCGCGTTCGCCTGACGAAGCCGACCAGCAGGCCAAGGGCGTCGACGTGATCGCCGCCATGTTCGAAGACGACGCTGCCGAGGCTGCTGCCGCTGCCAGCGACTTCGAAGCCGGCAATGGCGAAGAAGCCGAGGCTCCGGCCCCGGCCGCGGAAGCCACCGACGAAGCCTGAGGCTTCGGCGCTTTTGCCAAACGATCAAGGGGGTGCCTCGGCGCCCCCTTTTTCGTTGGAGCAAGGTTTCAGCGGCAACGTAATTGAAATGTCATCGCGATCTGTCTAAAGGCCCGCGATGCTAAACACAGAAACGATCATCGCGGAATTGGTCCGCGTTTACGACGAAGCCGTCGCCACCCTGCGTTCCGACATTGCCCGCTTTGCTGCGGACGGAACCCTCCCCCCCGCCGAACGCCGCGCCAGCCGCGCCTGGTGCTATCCGGAATTGCGGATCGCCTATTCGGGCGTCGAGACCCGGCCCGACCTGGCCCGCGCCTTTGGTCGGCTGGCCCACCCCGGCACTTTCGCCACCACGGTGACCCGCCCCGCACTGTTCGCCGATTACCTGACCGAGCAGCTGGCGCTGCTGGCCGACGATTATGCGATCGAGGTTTCGGTCGGCCGGTCGGACCAGGAAATCCCCTTCCCCTACGTGATCGACGCCAGCTCCGGCCTCGGCGCGCTGCGGCCGCAGGATCTGGCGCGCTATTTCCCGGCTACCGAACTGGCCATGATCGGCGACGAACTGGCTGACGGAATGGAATTGCCCGATCCCGAAGCCACGATCCCGCTGGCGCTGTTCGATGGCCTGCGCACCGACTTCAGCCTCGCGCGCCTGGCCCACTACACTGGCACTCCGGTCGAGGATTTCCAGCGCTTCATCCTGTTCACCAACTATCACCGCTATGTCGATGAATTCGTCGACTGGGCGGGCCAGCAAATGGGCAAGGACGAATATGTCCGCCTGTCCGGCGCGGGCGGCCTGCTGGTCGAGGAAGCGACCGAGAACGCGCGCGAGCGACTGTCGGACACGGCCTGGCGCCGTCACCAGATGCCGGCCTATCACCTGGTCCGCGAGGACAAGATGGGGATTACCCTGGTCAACATCGGGGTCGGTCCGTCCAACGCCAAGACGATCTGCGATCACCTCGCCGTGCTGCGCCCCGAAGCCTGGCTGATGATCGGCCACTGCGGCGGGCTGCGCGATACCCAGCGGATCGGTGACTATGTGCTGGCCCACGCCTATCTGCGCGACGATCACGTGCTCGATCCGGTGCTGCCGCCGGAAATCCCGATTCCCGCCATTGCCGAAGTGCAGATCGCCCTAGCTCAGGCGGCCGAGCGGGTCAGCGGCGATACCGGCGCGAACCTGAAGAAGCGGATGCGGACCGGCACCGTGGCCACCACTGACGATCGCAACTGGGAGCTGCGCTATACGCAGTCGGCGCGCCGCCTCAGCCAGAGCCGCGCGATCGGGATCGACATGGAAAGCGCGACCATCGCCGCCCAGGGCTATCGCTTCCGCGTGCCTTACGGAACGCTGCTGTGCGTTTCCGACAAGCCGCTGCATGGCGAGATCAAGCTGCCGGGCCAGGCCAACCGCTTCTACGAGGAAGCGATTGCCGCCCACCTGCTGATCGGCACCACCGCCTGCGACCTGCTGCGCGCCGAAGGTGACAAGCTCCACAGCCGCAAGCTGCGCGCCTTCAAGGAACCGCCGTTCCGGTAAGGCTCAGCCCTTGCGGTAAAGGTCGAGAAACTTCGCCTCGGGTTTTTCCCGGCAGACCGTGATGGCCTTTTCCCAGGCGGCCTGGTGCTTGCGCGAGGCTTCTACCAGGCCAAGCTTGCCCCAGCCGAGCGAGTCGGTCGCCAGGAAGGCCAGGCCGCCCATGAAGTGATAGAATTCCATGGCGAACCGCTCGCCCGGATGGGCCTGGATCCACCAATCGGTTTCGCCAGCAACCTCGCGGCAGCGCAGGTTCTGGAGGCTGCCGATGTAAGATCCTTCGCCATTGAGCTGGCTGAACACGAAGCCAAGCTCGGTCTTGAAAGCTGTCGGCCTGCCCAGAAGGTCAAGCGGCGGCGCAAAGCGGCTGGCCAAGACCGCCTCGAGCCCGGCCTTATCCAGCAGATCGGAGCGCGAGCTTGCCTTCACGCTGGCCTCGGCCGGCACGCCCGCCGGATCGATGGTAAAGGCGATCACCACCTTGCCATTGTGGAAGGCGTCCTTGGCCGCCTGGGGCATGGCCGGTGCCGAACCCGCAAGACGTTTGAGGGGACGGCCGATGAACGCCGAAATCCGCACCGTCGTCGCCACCTTTGACCCCGTCTTGTCCAGGGGCGAGGACATCTGCCAGCCCTGCAGCGCGCGCACGATCGGAGCATCGATTGCCGCATCGCCGGTCGACGGGGCCATGGCGATATCGATAAGCCTGCCTTCCGGGGTGACGGTTGCCGAGGCCGTCACCTGGCCCATGCGCCCTGCCGCGGCCAGGGCGGCCAGCTCGGGCAAGGCTTCCAGCCTGGTGCCCGAGCGGTATGAAGGCCGCGAGCGCAATTCCGCCGGTGGCACCACCGAGGGAGCGGGAGCGGCCGTTGTCGCAGCTTGCAGGGGCGCGTCTTGCGCGACCGCCGGAACCGTCGCGGCGAACAACAGCGCGCCGACGACGAGCGCCCGCCTTACCACCCGGCCTTGGCCTTCATCTTCTTGTTTTCCTGATCGAGCCACTTCTTGAGCGGTGCGAAATAGGCCATCATCGCCTTGCCGCTCATCTCGCGGCTGCCGGTGAAGGCCTGCAGCGCATCGGGCCAGGGCTTGGATGCGCCCATTTCCAGCATGGCGTTCAGCTTCTTGCCGACTTCCTTGTTACCGTAGAACGAGCAGCGATGCAGCGGGCCCTGCCAGCCGGCCTGCTTGCAGGCGGCCTCATAGAACTGGAACTGCAGGATCCGCGCCAGGAAGTAGCGGGTATAGGGCACCATCCCGGGGATGTGATACTTGGCCCCGGCATCGAAGGCATCGGCGCCGCGCGGCCCCGGCGGGACAATCCCCTGGTACTTCAGGCGCAGATCGGTCCACGATTGCTGCGCGTCGGTGGCCTGGCCAGAGAACAGCTGCCAGCGATAGCGGTCGACCAGCAGGCCGAACGGCAGGAACGCCACCTTGTCCATCGCCTGGCGCAGCAGCAGCCCGGTGTCCTTGTCGGCGCTGGGCACCTTGTCACGATCGAGCAGGCCGATCTGGACCAGGTATTCCGGCGTCATCGACAGGGCGATGGCATCGCCGATCGCCTCGTGGAAGCCATCATTGGCGCCATCAAGGTACAGGAACGGCTGCTTGTTGTAGGCGCGCTGGTAATAGTTGTGGCCCAGCTCGTGGTGGATGGTGACGAAATCGTCGCCGTTCACCTTGATGCACATCTTGATCCGCAGATCTTCGACATTGTCGATATCCCAAGCCGAAGCGTGGCAGACCACCTCGCGGTCACGCGGCTTCACGAACTGCGAGCGCTCCCAGAAGGTCTTGGGCAGGGGCGCAAAGCCCAGCGAGGAGAAGAACCCCTCGCCCGCCTTGACCATCTTCTGGTCATCATAACCCTTGGCCTTGAGCAGTTCGGTGACATCGAACCCGACGTCGCCCGATCCCGGCGGCGCCACCAGGTCATAGATGTTGCCCCATTCCTGCGCCCACATGTTGCCCAGCAGGTCGGCGCGGATCGGCCCGGTCTTCGCCTGGACCTTGTCGCCGTACTTGGCGTTGAGCTTGGCCCGGACATAGGTGTGCAGGCTGTCATACAGCGGCTTCACTTCGAGCCACAGCTTCTCGGTCAGCGCCGCAAACTCTTCCGGGCTCATGTCATAGTTGGAACGCCACAGCGCGCCCATGTCGGAATAGCCCAGCTCCTTCGCGCCTTCGTTGCCGAGGCCCACCAGCTTGGCATAGTCCGACTTCATCGGCTTGCCGACATTGTCGTGCCAGCTGAGCCACATTTCCTTCAGTTCTTCCGGATTGCGGTTCGAGCCCATTTCAGCCTCGATATCACTACCGCTGATCGGCTGCCCCCGCAGCGTGCCCTGCCCCTTGCCATAGATCCCTTCGAGCCGTGCGGCGATGGTCGCCACTTCGTCCGCCGCGCCGGGCTTGGTGGTGGCGGGCAGGACGATGGCCGTGCGCAGGCGCGAGAGCTTGCGCGCCGTATCGTATGACAGCCCGGGCGTCTTGGCATGGCCGGCCGCCTCGATCGCGCTCTTCACGATGAGTGAATTGTAGTTCGCCCCGGCGCGCGCCGTCAGCGCCTCGGTATCCTGGTTGATATAGGTCGAATAGACCCACGAGGCCTGCGCCGCCTCGACGCCTGCCTTGGCCAGCTTGGCCTCGGTCGTGATGACGAATTCATCTGCTTTCTGCTGCGGCGTCTTGGCCGTTTCGGATTGGGCAATTGCGGGAGAAGCAACCAGCGCCGTAGCCAGCGCGGCGAGCGAAACGATCCTCTTCATCAATGCAACCTCATGGCAGACGATTGGCCCAATGGGCCCCTTGGTGAGCAATGCCTCACGCTGGCGAGGCTGTCGGCAGGGGTCAAGCCCGGATCGGCGAATGGTGATCAGGCGAGGAGGAAATCGCGGATCGCCTCGCCCAGGTCAGGCTTGGTCACGCAGCTCATGTGCGTGCCGGGCACGGTAACCAGCGTTGCATCGGGCAAGGCATCGGCGAGCAGGTCGGGCGAACCATTGTCGCGATCCTGCTCCCCGTTCACCACCAGGGTCGGCATGGTGATCCTTGCCAGGTCAGCCGGATCGGTGTCGCTGAAGGTCTGAAGCAGCAGGCGGGCCGCGACCCGATCGACCTTCATGGTTTTCATGAAGGATACGGCCGGAAAGGCTGGATCCCCGGCCTTGACCTCGTCAAACCGGTCGATCGCATCGATGAAGAAGGCCCCGCGCCCGGTCCAGCCGGCCAACCCTTCAAGGCCCATGCCGCCCAGCACCAGCCGCCGGGGCTTGAGGCCGCGGATCACCGCCCGGACTGACGTGCGCGCACCCAGCGAGAAGCCGCAGAGATCGAAATCGGTCAGACCCAGCGCCTCGACCAGCGCGATCGCATCACGGGCCAGCACATCGGCCGGATAGGCTGCAGGATCGTGCGGCTTGCCGCTGTCACCATGGGCGCGCAGGTCCGGCATCAGGCATTCGAACCCGGCATCGGCCAGCAACTGGGCCTGCCCCCAGTTCATCCAGTTCATCTGCGCACTGGAAAACAGACCATGCAGCAGGATCACCGGACGACCGGCACCCAGGCGGTGCAGCGCCAGCGGGTTGCCGTCGAAGGAGGGGATTGTTTCCATGAATCGGAAACCTCAACCTTTTTTGAGGTCACGCCGCCCGAGCAGTTCGGCGATCTGCACTGCGTTAAGCGCAGCCCCCTTGCGCAGGTTGTCGGAGACGCACCACAGCGACAGGCCGTTGTCGACGGTCGGATCCTCGCGCACGCGGGAGACAAAGGTCGCGCCATCGCCCACGCATTCGACCGGCGTGATGTATCCACCGTCCTCGCGCTTGTCGATCAGCATCACCCCGGGGGCCTCGCGCAGCAGGTCCTGGGCCTGTTCGGCGCTGATCTCGTCCTCGAACTCCAGGTTGATCGCCTCGCTGTGGCCGACGAATACCGGCACGCGCACACAGGTGGCGGTCACCTTGATCTTCGGGTCCAGGATCTTCTTGGTCTCCACCACCATCTTCCATTCTTCCTTGGTCGAACCATCATCCAGGAAGCTGTCGATGTGCGGGATCACGTTGAAGGCGATCTGCTTGGTGAATTTCACCGGCTCGTTGGCCTGGCCGACGAAGATGTTGCGGCTCTGCTCGAACAGCTCGTCCATCCCCTGCTTGCCCGCGCCAGAGACTGACTGATAGGTCGCCACGACCACCCGCTTGATCCTGGCCGCATCGTGCAGCGGCTTGAGCGCCACGACCAGCTGCGCGGTGGAGCAGTTGGGGTTGGCGATGATCATCTTCGCCTTGTAGCCGTCGATCGCGTCCGGGTTCACCTCTGGCACGATCAGCGGCACGTCCGGGTCCATCCGATAGAGGCTGGAATTGTCGATCACCACGCAGCCCGCGGCAGCAGCACGCGGCGCATGAGCTTTCGAAACGTCGGACCCGGCCGAAAACAGCGCGATGTCCCAGCCGGCAAAGTCGAAATGATCGATATTGCGGACCTTGAGCATCCGCCCGGTCTCGCCAAATTCGATCTCGTCCCCGGTCGAGCGGGAGGAGGCGACCGCGGCCAGTTCCTCGATCGGAAACTCGCGCTCGGCCAGCACGTTCAGCATCTCGCGCCCGACATTGCCCGTCGCGCCGACCACTACTACCCGGTAACCCATGCCAATCTCCTGTTGAACGGTCGCAGCGGCTAGCCCTGCCCGCCCCCATTGTCCACCGGCAGCATGTCAAAGGCGACGGTGATGCGGGGCTCCGCGCTCTCGAACGGGGTCGTGCCATGCCACAGGTAGGACGGGAACAGCACCAGCGTCCCCTCCTTGGGCTGGACCACGCGGCGCGGCGGCAGATCGAGCTTGAGCGCGGCATCGGGCACGCCAAAGGCCAGCGCTCCCTGCCCGCTGCCCGCTGCCACTTCGGGCGGCAGGCTGGCGTAATAGGCACTGCTCATCCAGCCGACCTGGTGGATGTGGCTGACATGGAAGCCTTCGCTCTTGAGGCGGACCGACCACGAGGTGGGAAAGCTGATCGCCCCGGTGTTGCGCGACAGGAAGGGATGCGCCGGATCATGCGGCAATTGCACGATCCGTGCCTGCGCCGCGTCGCGCAAGGCGAAGGCCAGGGCCAGGATCACCGGGTCGAGCGTTTCGAACAGGTTGCCGCGGGTTTGCGTGCCGCCGCGCAGCGACTGGTCGGCCGGCTGGGCGGAAACGGCATGGCGCGCTTCCAGCACGGCGCGGATATCGGGATCGGTCCCGATCTCGATCGGCATGACCAGGTTGTCATAGTCGCACAGCCAGTGCTCACGCGGATCGTCCAGCAGCCGCCAGGCGACCCCCAGCAGCGACCAGGCAGCCTGGTCGGTCGGCACCAGCTGGGCGGCCCGTTCGGCGGCCAGCGCAGCGGCAGCGGGATCCCCCTGACGCAGCATGATGTGGGCCCGGGTCGTCAGCGCCCCGGAATAGTTCGGCTCGCGGGCCAGCAGCGCATCGACCACCTCCAGAGCCTCGACATCGCGGTCCAGCCCGCTCAGCGCGATGGCCCGATAAGTCTCGATCAGCGGGTCCTGGCCCCAGCGTGCTTCGGCTGCCCCGGTCCAGTCGAGCAGCTGCGCATGATTGCCGTGGCCGCGCGCAATGACCATTGCCTGGGCCCAGATCGGCCCATTCTCCGGCACGCGGCGCAGCGCCTCGTGGAAGGTGTCGAGCGCCTCGTCCTTGCGCCCCAACTGCGGCAACAGGCTGGCCAGCACGACGTGCGGCTCGATCAGTTCGGGCTTGATCCGCGTTGCCTCGCGGTAGGCCTCGATCGCTTCGTCGAACCGCCCGGCATCGGCCAGCAGGTTGCCCCGCATGACCGCCGTTTCCGCATAGTGCAGGCCATCGGCCCAGGCGCGTTCGATCTCCACCAGCGCCTCTTCGCTGCGGCACAGGTTGCGCAATTCGACCGCCAGGTTGTGCCGGGAAATCCGGTCACCCGGATTGGCCGCAAGCTGGCGGCGCAGGGCATCGGCCTGGGCAGGCACGCCGACCGGGCCGATGCCCAGGTTGCGGCTCACGGCTTCACCCCGTTGCGTTCGAGGAAGGCGAAGATCGATTCCCACAGGTGCTTGCCCACCTTCGGCCCACCGACCCGGTGCGTATAGCCGGGATAGAGCATCATCTCGAACGGCACGGCATTGGCCTGCATCCGCGAGATCAGCGCCGAGGAATGTTCGAACACCACGTTATCGTCGGCCATGCCGTGGATCAGGAGCAGCGGATCGGTGATCTTCGCGGCATCGGCCATGGCATTGGCCTTGTCATAGGCCGCCGCGTCCGGTCCCTTCATGTCCGGCCCCGGATCGCCCATGTAGCGTTCGGTATAGTGGGTGTCGTAAAGTTCCCACTTGGTCACCGGCGCACCGGCAATCCCGGCGGCATAGACCCCCGGATTGGCCTGGAGCATCTTGAGCGTCATGTAGCCGCCATAGGACCAGCCATAGGTCGCGATCTTGTCAGCCGCGACAAAGGGCAGGGTCTTGAGGAACTGCGCACCGGCCAGCTGGTCTTCCACCTCGACCCCGCCCATGGCGCGATAGATCTGCTTCGAGAAATCGACGCCGCGATTGTCCGAACCGCGATTGTCCAGTTCGAACCAGATATAGCCCTTGTCGACCACGGCCTGGGCCAGCGGGTTCATCCAGGCCTTCAGAACCTCCTGCGTGCTCGGCCCGCCATAGTGCGAGAAGAACACCGGATAGCGCTTGCCCGGCTCCAGCGGCGGGGTGATCATGTTCCAGTGCAGCACGGTGCCGTCGGCGGCCTTGATCGTGCCGTATTCGACGGGGCGATGGCTGGCGAGGAACGGAGCGTAAGGATGCTTGGCATCAAGCCTGTTTTCTTCGACCCAGGCGATCCGCTGGCCGGTCTGGTCCGCCAGATAGACCTGCGGTGGCTGACCCGTCGACGAGCGCGTGATCAGCAGCGACTTGCCCGACTTGTCCATCCCTGCGCTGTGGTGAAAGCCCGGTTCGGTGAGGCGAGTGACCTTCGTTGGGGCCTTGAGATCGAGCGCGTAGACCTGGTGGGCCAGGACATCGTCCTTGGTGGCGGTGAAGAAGACCTTGCCGGCTTCCTGGTCCACCCCGACCAGCCCGGTGACCACCCAGTCACCCTTGGTCAGCTGCCGCCACTTGCCCTGCCTGAAGTGCCACAGGTGGCCAAAGCCATCGCGCTGCGACCACCAGATCAGGCTGCCGTCCTTGAGAAAGCGATAGCTGTTGGAAAGATCGATCCAGTGGCCTTCGGCCGCGGTCTCGGTGAACAGCACCCGGCTCTTGCCCGTGGCCGGATCGACCGCCAGCATGTCGAGCCGGGTCTGCGCGCGGTTCTGGCGCTGGACATAGAGCGTCCTGGCGTCCGGCGCCCAATCCACGCGGGCAAGGTAGATGTCCTTGTCAGACCCCAGGTCCACTTCGACCCGTCCGGTGCCATCCGGCTTCTGCACGAACAGCGCCACCTCGGCGTTGGGGGTTCCGGCCAGCGGATAGCGCTGGGCATAGGTCTTGGTGCCTTCTGCCCCGATCGCCGCGCGGGTGACCACGGCCACCTTCGCCTCATCAAACCGTTGCACCGCGATCCGGCTGTCATCGGGCGCCCACCAGTACCCAGTGATGCGGGCCATTTCCTCTTGCGCGACAAACTCCGCCTCGCCCCAACTGACGGTTTCCGATGCCTCCTCGGGCGTCACCGGGCTGGCCATGCCGCCGACCGTCCCGGTCCACAGCCGCCGCCCGCGCACGAACGAGACATAACCACCCTTGGGGCTGAGCGCCGGGTTCAGCTCGTCCTCGGGCGTATCGGACAGCCGCTGCACCGCGCCATCCAGCCGGGCGAGGTAGAGGTCTCCATCCAGCGGCACCAGGATCGCCTTGCTGTCGGCGGCCCATTCATAGGTCACAATGCCCTTGAGGTCGCCGATCCGCAGCCGTTCGCGCTGCATCTTCTCGGCTTCGGACAACTCGCGACCCGAACCCAGCTTCAGCGAATCGACCAGCATGGTCCACTGCCCGTTGGTGCGATCAAAGCCCCACAGGTCGAACCGTTCGCGGTCATCGGCCCGATTTCGCAGCAAGGTAAGGTAACGGCCATCGGGCGAAAGCTTCACCCCGCGCGGCACAGCCCCGTTCAGGCTGGGGCTGGCAAAGACGCGTTCGATGGTCAGCGGCTGGGCGGCAGCGGGCACGGCGCTCTCCGAAGTGGTCTGGGCAAGGGCGGGGACGGCGGGAGCCAGAACGGCAAGCGCACTGGCGGCAAGCAGGCGGGAAATCGGCGACATCGAGACTCACGCAATAAAGAGAGGCACGCAACGAAAGGGGCGCCCCGACCGCGCGGGACGCCCCTCTCTAACCAGCTTTGCGGCCAGCGCCAGTGGGCTGGTTCAATCCGTCGTTGCCGGGCGGGTCCGGCGGAAGGGCTGGCGGCGGCAATAGGCCAGGCTGCGCCAGACCCATTCCAGCGGCCCCGACTGGAACCTGCGCATCCACAGGTTGGCCAGTACCAGCTGGAACAGGATCACCGCGCTGGCCAGCCAGAACAGATAGGCCCAGCCCGGCGCGGTCGGCAGGTGCAGACCGAGCGGCGAATAGAGGATGTGCAACCCGATCACCTGCTGCATCAGGTAGAGCGTGAAGGCCATCTGCCCGGCCGCCAGCAACGGCCACAGCAGCTTGCGCCCCAGCCCCTGCTGCATCAGCCAGTTGATCAGGGCGACATGTCCGATCGACACGGCAATGCGGGCATATTCGGCAGTCATCCAGATGGTTTTCGGACCGGGCTGGAAGGTCATCCGCTCCAGCCCGCCAACGTACCGCGCGGTGAGGCCGAAGCCATAGGCCAGCAGCATGACAACCAGGTACTCGCGCGCGGTCCGCCCGCCCTGGATGAAGCGCAGCTTCCACAGCGCGATGCCGATCAGCATCGTGCCAAAGGCTTCAACGATACCGCCCAGCAGCGATCCCTTGCCGACGAACAGCATGTAGGTCGAGATCCAGAAACCGGCGTAATCGCCGAACGAGCCGGACCGGGCCTTGGCCTCATCCTTGTCGAGCTTTTGCATCGTCGGCTCCTTGCCGTTGATGCGATCCACCTTTTCCTGCCACTCCTTGACCACCTTGGTCTCTTCGGTGGTCAACTTGGCACCCTTGGCCTGCTTTTCGACCGCAGCGGCATGGGTGGCCTGCATTTCCATCCGGCTGGCATACTGAAACGCCGATCCCCCGAACTGCACCGTCGCCAGCAGCAAGCCGATGACCAGCAGCCAGCGCACCAGCAACTTGCGGAACGGGAACAGCGCCAAGGCACACAGGGCATAGACATGCAGGATGTCACCCGGCCACAGCAGCACGAAGATGTTGATCAGACCAAAGGCCAGCAGCCAAAGGTTGCGCCGGATGTAAAGGTCGGCAACGGCCACTGGCCCGTCCGGGTTCATCGCCTTGGCGAAAGTCACCATCAGGCCCGCGCCGAACAGCATTTCCAGCATCCCGCGCTGGGTGCCTTCCAGGATCGTCTGCATGGCCAGCCAGGCCGTCTGATCCGCTGGCGACCATCCCATCGCCCGGATATTGCCAAGTGCCGCCGAAACGGGCCCGGCCATGGCCGGCAGATTCATGTAGAAGATGCCAAGGATCGCGAAACCGCGCAGCGCATCAAGCACGTCGATGCGATCCTTGCCGCGCACGGGTGCAAGCACCGGCGGGGTCACCGCTTGCTCTGTCATTCTTGTTCTCCCCATCCTGTCAGATAGGGGGAACATAGGGAGGTGTTTTATATTTGCAATACACCCAGGTGATTCAGCACCACATGCAGGAAGGGCCCCAACCAGCGGTTGGAGCCCTTCGCGATTTCAGCGCTGTGGCGTGGCTCAGCCTTCGCCCCGCACGTCGCGACGCTCGGCAATGCGAGCGCGCTTGCCGGTGCGGCCGCGCAGGTAATAGAGCTTGGCCCGGCGCACCACGCCCTTGCGGACGAGAGTGATGCTGTCGATGGTCGGCGAGTAGAGCGGGAACACGCGCTCCACGCCTTCGCCAAAGCTCATCTTGCGGACGGTGAAGTTGCTGCCGATGCCCTTGTTGGCACGGGCGATGCAGACGCCTTCAAAGGCCTGCACGCGGCTACGATCGCCTTCGATCACCTTCACGCCGACGCGCACGGTGTCACCGGGGCGAAACTCCGGAATATCCTTGGCGGCCTTGGCAATTTCCTCGGCCTCGATCTGCTGGATCAGGTTCATGACCCTCAGTCCTTCTTTTCACGCCGCGCGCCAGAGGCAGACTGGACCCGAGCGCCCTCATGACGCTCCCAAAGATCCGGCCTGCGTGACCGTGTATCGACCTCGGACTGGGCTTTGCGCCAGGCCGCGATCTTCGCATGATCCCCCGATCGCAGCACTTCAGGGATCGTGCGCCCTTCCCACTCAGCGGGTCGGGTATAGTGGGGATATTCCAACAAACCGTTCTCGAACGATTCTTCGGACCCACTGGAAGGCGCGCCCATTACGCCGGGAAGCAGGCGAATGCAAGCGTCGAGCAGCATCAGCGCCGCAGGCTCGCCGCCGGACAGCACAATGTCCCCGATCGACACTTCTTCGACGTCGCGACCAGCGAAAATCCGCTCGTCGAAGCCTTCGAACCGGCCGCACAGCACCGTCACCCCCGGCCCAGCCGCCAGCTCGCGCACCCGGGCCTGGCTCAGCGGCTTGCCGCGCGGGGTCATGGCGATCACCGGGCAATCCGGATGAGCGGCGCGGGCATGGTCGATCGCGGCGGCCAGCACATCGACCCGCAGGACCATCCCCGCCCCGCCGCCGGCCGGAGTGTCATCGACGGTCTTGTGCTTGTCGATCGCGAAATCGCGGATCTGGACCGTTTCCAGCGACCATTTCCCTTCGTCCCGCGCCCGCCCGGCCAGTGACAGGCCCAGCGGTCCGGGAAACATCTCGGGGTAAAGGGTCAGGACAGTGGCGGCAAAGGTCATGGTCGCCGCCTTTCCCAGATTGGCTGCCCCGGTGCAATTGAACTCTTGCACCGCCCTTCGCACCGGGGAACAGTGCGGGGCATGAAGCGCCTGTCCCTGCTCCCCCTGCTCCTTACCCTCGCCACACCCGCTGCTGCCGAGGAGATCGGCGAATGCCGGTTCAGCCGCGAGACGCTGACCTTCGCGGGCAGCCGGGTGGAACAGGCCACCTGCCTGCTGCGCAAGATCGAGCCGCTGGCGGTGCGCAAGCCCCAGCCGCTGCCAAACGTGATCCGCACCCTGATGGAAAGCGACAGCGCCCCCAGCGCGGCACAAAAGGCCGCCGCCATTGCCGCCTTTCCCGAGCCCTATCGCGCCTATGCCGCGCAATGGGCCGATGCGCCCATTTCCCGCACCGAGGAGGGGCTGCCCGCGCTCTATTTCGTGATCCACGATACCTCGACCCCGTTTTACGCCAATGACCCCTTCCCGAAGCGGCTGAACCAGGACTGGCAGGTCAATGATTTAACCCCCTACATGGACGGCACCTTCGCGAAGGCGCCGGTGGCGCACATCTTCCTGAACCGGGTGGGGCAGATCTGGGCCGGGCACGACTTCCAGGAAGCGTGGCGGGCAACCAAGCTGGAGAGCCGCGTGGTCGGCCCGCGCGCACGGGGGCGGATGGTGCATATCGAAACGGTCCAACCGCGCCGCTTCATGCCGGGCGCGACAACGCGGGCGCGGACCTATGCCCCCAAGCCGGGCTTTACCAGGGAGCAATACCGGATGCTGGCCGCGCTTTATGTCTATGCCAGCGCGCGGGCTGGCGGCTGGCTGATCCCGGCGCAGCACAATACTGTCGACGCCGGGATCCCCGACGCGCACGACGATCCGCAGCATTTCGAGCTGAAACAGTTCGCGAAGGAACTGGAAAAGCTGATCAATCCGCCGCGTAAGGGGCGCTGACCAGCAGCTTTTCCTCATCCCACTGCGGCACCGCCTCGGGCCGCATCGGCACCATGAAGCGCTTGCCGGTGGGGCGCACGATCTCGATCACGTCACCCGCGCCGAAGTTCTCGACCGCGACGACTTCGCCGAGCGTTTCGCCGTCGGTGGATACGGCGGAAAGGCCAATCAGATCAGCGTGATAGTATTCGCCCTCGGCCAGGGGCGGCAGGGCCGAGCGCGGGACAGTGAGCAGGGTACCGCGCAAAGCCTCGGCGGCATTGCGGTCGGTCACTTCGGCAAAGCGGGCGATTGCCCCGCCCTTGCCATCATCGCGCAGCTTGGCCAGCGTCAGGCCGGAAGCGTTGAAGGCGCGGAACCGCCGGAGCGATTCCACGCCTTCACCGAACAGCTTCAGGCGTACCTCACCAGTCACACCATGCGCACCAACGATGGCGGCAAGGGTGACTGGACGGTCCTGAGCCAAGGCTTAGCCTTCAGCCTGTTCTTCGGTGGCTTCGGCAGCCGGGGCTTCTTCAGCCGGAGCGGCTTCCTCGGCCACTTCCTCAACCGCCGGAGCGGCAGCAGCGGCCGCGGCGGCGGCAGCGGCTTCTTCAGCCTCGCGGGCCTTCTCGGCCTTTTCCTCGGCGCGTTCCTTGGCCTTCTTGCCCGGCTCGGCCTTCTGCGGGTTCACGGTCGGCGTGCGCTCCTTGATGCCGGCCTTGTCGAGCAGGCGGGCAACGCGGTCGGTCGGCTGGGCGCCAACGCCGATCCAGTACTTCACGCGGTCTTCGACCAGGCGCACGCGGTTGGCGTCGTCCTTGGCGAGCAGCGGATTGTAGGTGCCGACCTGCTCGAGGAACTTGCCGTCACGCGGAGCGCGGCTGTTGGCGACGACGATCTTGTAATACGGGCGCTTCTTCGAGCCACCACGCGAAAGACGAAGGGAAACAGACATTTGAGCTACCTTTCAAACAAATCAGATTAAAATTCGAGATTACTTTTTCTTGAGCAAATCGGTGAGGTTCGAGGGTAGGCCGCCAGCAGCGCCCGGGCCGCCCAGCCCCGGCATGGCGGCTCCAAGGCCGCCTCCGCCAAACAACTTGCCCAGGCCGGCGAGACCGCCCATCTTCTTGATCTGCTTCATCGCGCGCTCCATTTCCTGGTGCATCTTGAGCAGCTTGTTGACGTCCTGGACCTGCATGCCCGAACCCTTGGCAATGCGGATCTTGCGCTTGGCATTTAGCAGGTCGGGCCGGGCCCGCTCCTTGGGGGTCATCGAACCGATGATGGCGTCCATGCGCAGCAGGACGCGGTCGTCCATGCCGCTGGCTTCCATCGCCTGCTTGGCCTTCTTCATGCCGGGCATCATCCCGGCCAGCGCGCCGAGGCCGCCCATCTTCTGCATCTGGCGCAGCTGCTGGCGCAGGTCGTTCATGTCGAACTGACCCTTGGCCATCCGCGCGGCCATCCGCTCGGCCTCTTCCTCCTCGATCGCGGCGGCGGCGCGCTCGACGATCGAGACGACATCGCCCATGCCGAGGATCCGGCCGGCGACGCGGCTGGGCTGGAACACTTCCAGCGCGTCGAGCTTTTCACCGGTCCCGGCGAACTTGATCGGCTTGCCGGTGACGGCGCGCATGGACAGCGCCGCACCGCCGCGGGCATCGCCGTCCATCCGGGTCAGCACCACGCCGGTCAGCGGCACCTGGGCGGTAAAGCTCTGCGCCACGTTGACCGCGTCCTGGCCGGTCAGCGAATCGACGACCAGCAGCACTTCCTTGGGGGCCGAGATCGCGGCGACCGCCTGCATCTCGTCCATCAGCTGCTGATCGACATGGAGACGGCCCGCCGTGTCGAGCAGCAGCACGTCGATCGCCTGGAGCTTCGCGGCCTGGAGCGCGCGGGTGGCGATATCGACCGGCTGCTGGCCCGGAATGATCGGCAGGGTCAGCACGTCAACCTGCTCACCCAGCACCTTCAATTGGTCCTGTGCGGCCGGACGGTTGACGTCGAGCGAGGCCATCATGGCCTTCTTGCCGTGCTTTTCCTTGAGCAGCTTGGCCAGCTTGGCGGTCGTGGTGGTCTTGCCCGAACCCTGCAAGCCGACCATCATGATCACGACCGGCGGGGTGGCGGCCAGATCGAGGCCCGGCACATCGGTGCCGCCCAGCATCTCGACCAGCGCGTCATTGACGATCTTGACGACCTGCTGGCCCGGCGTGACCGACTTCAGCACCGACTGGCCAATGGCCTGTTCGGTCACCGAATCGATGAAGCGGCGCACCACCGGCAGGGCAACGTCGGCTTCGAGCAGGGCGATTCGCACTTCGCGCATCGCCTCGCGCACGTCTGCCTCGTTCAGCGCACCGCGCCCGCGCAGCTTGTCAAAGACGCTGCCAAGCCGGTCTGAAAGAGTGTCAAACATTCGCTCGTTCACCTCGAAACGCGAAAAAAGCCGGTGGGCGAAACCTCGCCGACCAGCTTGCCGCTCAAATACTCACATTCGGAGTGATGGTGGAGCCTAGCGGGATCGAACCGCTGACCTCCTGCATGCCATGCAGGCGCTCTCCCAGCTGAGCTAAGGCCCCTTGAACCATCAATCCGGCAAGCCCCGGGAGGCTCACCTTCCCGCCCGACCAGCGAGCGAGGCCGCCCCTCTAGTGGCGGCTCCCGCACTTGGCAAGAGCGTTTTTACGACTCTTAATTCTCGTCGCCGTCGTCGTCGCCAACGCCCACGCCAAGGTCATCATCGCCGCCCAGATCGACGTCGTTGTCGGGCGAATCGCCGTCCTCGTCGATGTCCAGATCGGCATCGGCCAGATCGACGTCCTCGACGACCTCAACCTTTTCCTTCTGGATTTCCTCATAGGGAATCGGCTGCTTCGACTTGAGCACCGGCTCGGGATGCCAGGCATAGCCGCATTCGATGCAGGTCACCGGGTCATCCTTGCCCAGATCGTAGAAGCGGGTGCCGCACTTCGGGCAGCCGTGCTTGGCGCCCCATTCAGCCTTGACCATGTCAATTCCTCGATGCTGCCCTTCGCTGCGGCGAAGGGCTGAAACTTGCTCATACGTATTGGAGAGGAGCTACGCCTGCTCCAGCGCGGCGCGCGCCTTGCCATAGGCAGCGCCCGCTGTCAAAGCGCGGCTTTTACAAGACCTGCCGAAAGCCCGCGAAGTGTCTCACGCCGACCCGTCTTCCGCCACGCCGCGCCGCTTCCTCCCCTCCGGGCCACTGAAGGGCACCATCCGCGTGCCGGGGGACAAGTCGATCAGCCACCGCTCGATCATGCTGGGCGCGCTGGCCGTGGGCGAAACCCGCGTGACCGGACTGCTGGAAGGCGAGGACGTCCTCTCCACCGCCGCCGCCATGCGGGCGATGGGGGCCTCGGTCTTTCGACAGGCTCAGGATGACCGGGGCGCGGCCGAATGGATCATCCACGGGGTTGGCGTCGGCGCGCTGCTGCAGCCCGAAAGCCCGCTCGACATGGGCAATTCCGGCACTTCCACGCGGCTGCTGATGGGCCTGGTGGCCAGCCATCCGATTGAAGCGACTTTCGTGGGCGATGCCAGCCTGTCTAAGCGGCCGATGGGCCGGGTGATCGAACCGCTGAGCCGGATGGGCGCGGCGTTCGAGGCGTCGGAAGGGGGGCGCCTGCCCCTGACCGTGCGTGGTGCATTGCCGGCCGTACCGATCGAATACCGCCTGCCGGTGGCCAGCGCCCAGGTGAAAAGCGCGGTGCTGCTGGCGGGCCTCAACACGCCGGGGATCACCACGGTGATCGAACCCGTCCCCACCCGCGATCATTCCGAACGGATGCTGCGCGGTTTCGGCGCGGACCTGTCGGTCGAAGTGCAGGCCGATGGCACCCGGGTGATTCGCCTGGCCGGTGAGGCCGAGCTGCAGCCCCAGACCATCGAGGTGCCGGGCGACCCCTCGTCCGCCGCCTTCTTCATTGTCGCTGCGCTGGTGGTGCCGGGCAGCGAGCTGACGATCCAGAACGTCGGCCTCAACCCCACCCGCGCGGGGATCGTGGAAGTGCTGCGCCAGATGGGCGGCAGCATCGAGGAAGTGAACCGCCGCGAAGTGGGCGGCGAACCGGTGGCCGACCTGGTGGTCAAGCACTCCGCGCTGAAGGGCATCGCGGTCGATCCGGCCATCGCCCCCAGCATGATCGACGAGTTTCCGGCCCTGTTCGTCGCCGCCGCCCTGGCGGAAGGCACCACGGTCACTTCGGGCCTTGAGGAACTGCGCGTCAAGGAATCGGACCGCATTACCGTGATGGCCACGGCCCTGTCCGCCGCCGGGGCGCGCGTGCGCGAGACCGAAGATGGCCTGGTGATCGAGGGCACCGGCGGTGATCCCCTCCCCGGAACCAGCCCCGGCACCGCTGAGGCCATCGCCACCCACCTTGATCACCGCATCGCCATGAGCATGGCCGTGGCCGGGCTGGCCAGCCGCGCCGGGGTGGAAGTGGACGATACCCGCCCCATCGCCACCAGCTTTCCGCAATTCGAGGCGCTGCTGGCCAGCCTCGACTGAGCACCCGCCTCGCGAGGTACCGGGATCGCAGGACCGGTTGACGGGCTGGCCGCGCGGGCAGCACTGACTGGCACTCAACCAGCGGAGCGCGCCCCGTGGCAAACACCTTTCGGCTTGCACTGGCCCTGGGCGGCCTGACCATCGGCCTTGCCGCCTGTAATGTCCTTGAACCGCAGCCCAAACCGGCGGAAACCGATGCGGCGCTCGCCCCGGTTCCCGCTCAATCGCCCGCTGCCCCGGTCGGCAGCGAAGCCGCACCGCCTGCACCTGAATCGAGCGAGACGGCCATCGCCGCGCCAACCAGGCTGGCCGATCCCTTCCGCCGCGCCGACGCCAGCTTCTCGCGCTTTGCGCTGAACTCGTCAGGCGTCCGCCCGCAAGCGATCGGGCGGCTCGCCAATGGCGAGATCTGCGACGACGAGATGATCGAGTGCGCGTGGGAGGATGCCAATGGGGTCAGGCACACCTTTGGCGGCAAGGTACTGGCGATCAAGTCGATCAGGCTGGAGCCCGGCGATCGCCGCGCGATTGGCGCGCTGGACATCGGCACTGCCCGCCAGCCACCCGAAGTGTTGAAGCGGGTGCGCGCCTTCCTGCCGGAAGTCGCGATCAAGTGCGTTCGCGGACCAGACGCAGGCGAAGGCGGCCGGACCGCGTGCCAGGGCAGCTTTCGCGGCGGCGGCTGGCTGAAGCTGCTGTTCAGCAGTGAGACCGGCCAGCTGGAAGAAGCCCGGATCGACGCGTTCCAGATTAACTAGTGGCGAGATCAACTGGGGGCCAGATCAACCGAGTACTCTGGCAATTAGGATTGGCCAGCACCCTGCCAAGGCGATAAGTCGCCCGCATGATCATCGCTGTCGACGGACCTACCGCTTCGGGTAAAGGCACCATAGCCAAGGCGCTTGCCGCGCATTTCGGCCTGCCACACCTTGATACCGGGCTGCTCTATCGCGCCGTGGGGCGGCAATGCGCGCTGAATGGCGGGAATGCCGATGATCCGGCCGATGCCCTGGCGGCCTGCGCCTTTCCCGATGACCTGCTGGGCGATCCCGAACTGCGCAGCGAGGCCAGTGGCGGCCTGGCCAGCCGCGTTTCGATCCACCCCGCCGTGCGCCAGGCGCTGTTCGAGCGCCAGCGCGCCTTTGCCACCCAGCCAGGCGGCGCGGTGCTGGACGGGCGCGATATCGGCACGGTGATCGCGCCGGAAGCGGAGGTGAAGCTGTTCGTCGTCGCTTCGGTCTCCGCGCGGGCCGAGCGGCGCTTCCGGGAAATGCAGGCCCAGGGCCGCGCGGTCGCGCTGGCGGACATCGCCGCCGACCTTGCCGCCCGCGACGAACGCGACCGCACCCGCGCCGAAGCCCCGCTGGTGGCCGCACCCGATGCCGTGCTGCTCGACACCAGTGACCTTGGCCGCGAGGAGGCCATCGCCGCCGCCATCGCCATTGCGGAAGCGCGCCGGGCCTGATCGCCCTGTCGCAAGCCGATTGCGCCGGGCGGCGTGCCGGTGTTAGCCTGCCTTCATGCCTCGCTTCACGCTGATCGCCATTGCCCTGCTGGCCGCCGGTTCGGCCGCCGCCGTCTCCTCCGCAACCGCGCATCCCAAGGCGCCGAAGCTGTCGGTCAGTGCCAAGCGCGGATTGGCCGTGGCCCAGGCGCGCTGCGCGGTCTGCCATGCGGTGACGCCCAATGCGCCCTCGCCCAATCCAGAAGCGCCCAGCTTTGACGATATCGCCAACCGCGAAGGCCTGACCGCAGCCACCCTGCGCGGCTATCTGCGCGATGCGCACAATTACCCGGACGCGATGAATTTCCGGATCCAGCGCGAGCAGGTGCGCGATCTTTCGGCCTATATCGTCACCATGAAGTTTCCGGGCCACAAGCCGGCGATCTGATCGCGAGGGCTGCCTGACCAGGAAACCCGGGAAAAACCTTGCTTTTGCGAGATCGCGCGCCTAAGCGCCGCCGGTCCCAAGGGGTTTCGGCCCGGCGGGATGCTGCGATCGGCATGGGGCCGGCGTGGCGGAGCGGCCCTTTTGGCCCGCTGAAAACCCTTCCTTCCCGGGAGGGCGGCAATGGTGCCGCGGCGGAGAAAAGACCAGCGGAACCAACCGCTTGGCCGGAAACATCAGTGTAGGAACACTCTATCATGGCATCCACTGCCAACCCGACCCGCGACGATTTCGCGGCTCTCCTTGATGAATCGCTCGGCGGCGCCGCCGACGGCGGCTTTGAAGGCCGCGTGGTCAAGGGCACCATTACTGCCATCGAAGGCGACAAGGCTGTCATCGACGTCGGCCTGAAGAGCGAAGGCCGCGTGCCGCTGCGCGAATTCGCCATGCCCGGCCAGCCCCACGGGCTGAGCGTCGGTGACGAAGTCGAAGTCTTCGTCGACCGCGTCGAGAACGCCGATGGCGAAGCCATGCTCAGCCGCGACCGCGCCCGCCGCGAAGCTGCCTGGGACAAGCTTGAAGACGAATTCGGCGAAGGCAAGCGCGTTGAAGGCGTGATCTTCGGCCGCGTGAAGGGCGGCTTCACCGTCGACCTGAACGGCGCCGTGGCCTTCCTGCCCGGCAGCCAGGTCGATATCCGCCCGGTCCGCGACGTGCAGCCGCTGATGGACGTGCCGCAGCCGTTCCAGATCCTGAAGATGGACCGCCGCCGCGGCAACATCGTCGTCTCGCGCCGCGCCGTGCTGGAAGAAACCCGCGCCGAACAGCGTTCGGGCCTGATCCAGAACCTCGCCGAAGGCCAGATCATCGACGGCGTCGTCAAGAACATCACCGACTACGGTGCCTTCGTCGACCTCGGCGGCATCGACGGCCTGCTCCATGTCACCGACATGAGCTACAAGCGCGTCAACCACCCGAACGAAGTCATCAATATCGGTGACACCGTGAAGGTGCAGATCATCCGCATCAACCAGGACACCCAGCGCATCAGCCTGGGCATGAAGCAGCTGGAAAGCGATCCGTGGGAAGGCGTTGCCGCCAAGTACCCGGTCGGCGCCAAGCTGCGCGGCACCGTCACCAACATCACCGAATACGGCGCCTTCGTGGAGCTGGAAGCCGGGATCGAGGGCCTGGTCCACGTTTCGGAAATGTCCTGGACCAAGAAGAACGTCCACCCCGGCAAGATCGTCTCGACCTCGCAGGAAGTCGACGTGCTGGTGCTGGAAGTCGATTCGGACAAGCGCCGCATCAGCCTCGGCCTCAAGCAGGCCCAGCAGAACCCGTGGGAAGCCTTCGCCGAGAAGCACCCGGTCGGCTCGACCGTGGAAGGCGAAGTCAAGAACGCCACCGAATTCGGCCTGTTCATCGGGCTGGATGGCGACGTCGATGGCATGGTCCACATGTCGGACATCGCCTGGGGCATCTCGGGCGAAGACGCGCTGGCGCTGCACCGCAAGGGTGAGCAGGTTTCGGCTGTCGTGCTTGACGTCGATGTCGAGAAGGAACGCATCTCGCTCGGCATGAAGCAGCTTGAAAAGGGTGCTCCGGCCGCCGGCGTCGCCGCTGCCGCTTCGGGCCTCAAGAAGAACGAAGTCGTCACCGTCACCGTGCTCGAAGTGCGTGACGGCGGCCTCGAGGTGCAGGCCGGTGAAGATGGGGCCACCGGCTTCATCAAGCGTTCGGACCTGGGCCGCGACCGCGACGAACAGCGCCCCGACCGCTTCCAGGTCGGCCAGAAGCTGGACGCCATGGTCATCGGCTTCGATCGTTCGAAGAAGCCGAACTTCTCGGTCAAGGCGCGTCAGCTGCACGAAGAGAAGGAAGCCGTGGAACAGTACGGTTCGTCGGATGCCGGCGCCTCGCTGGGCGACATCCTCGGCGCCGCGCTGAAGGCCAAGAAGGACTAAGCCTCCTTCGCAAGCCTCAGGCCAAGCAACAAAAGCCCGTCCGGAGCAATCCGGGCGGGCTTTTGCTTTGGCGGGAACCGGCTAAGGTGCGGACAGGAGAGTCCCATGCTTGAAATCCACCAGTTCGCCTGCCTGTCCGACAATTACGGCTACCTCGTCCACGATCCCGCAAGCGGCGAGACGGCGTGCATCGATACGCCCGATGCCGAAGCCTATCTGCGCGAGGCCGGGCACAAGGATTGGCAGATCACCCAGATCTGGAATACCCACTGGCACCCCGATCATGCTGGCGGCAATGCGGCGATCAAGGCGGCGACCGGCTGCACCGTCACCGCCCCCGCCGAAGTCGAGCGGATCGCCGTACCCGACCGGGTGGTGGCCCATGGCGACACGGTGGCGCTGGGCGGCTTCACCGCGCAAGTCATCGACGTTTCCGGCCATACCAACGGCCATGTCGCGTTCTACCTGCCCGAAGCGGGCGTGGCCTTTGTCGGCGATGCGGTGTTTGCGCTTGGCTGCGGGCGGATGTTCGAAGGCCAGCCGGACCAGTTCTGGGCCAGCCTGGAACGGGTCAAGGCCCTGCCCCCCGAAACGCTGCTCTACTGCGCACACGAATATACCGCATCCAACGCGCGCTTCGCGCTCCACGCCGATCCCGATAATGCCGCGCTGGCCGACTATGCCGAACATATCGCCAAGGCCCGCGCCGAAGGGCGGCCGACCGTGCCGACCCCGCTGGCGCGCGAGCTGGCGACCAATCCCTTCCTGCGCGCCAATGATCCGGCGCTGCAGGCGCGCTGGGGCGGCAGCACCCCGGCCGAGACCTTTGCCGCCCTGCGCGCGGCCAAGGACACGTTCTGACGGCCATGCGGGCGCTTCAGGTCCAGACCCTCTCGCCCGATCTGTCCGGCTGCGCGCTGGTCGACCTGCCGATCCCGCCGCGCGGCCCGGGCGAAGTGCTGGTGCGGGTGCGCGCTGCCTCGCTCAACTTCCCCGACCTGCTGATGACGCGCGGGGAATACCAGTTCAAGCCGGAGCTGCCCTTCGTGGCCGGGCTGGAATTCGCTGGCGAAGTGGTCGAGGCCGAGGCCGATAGCGGTTTTGCCCCCGGCGACCCGGTCTATGGCGGCAACAAGACCGGCGGCTTTGCCGAATATGCCGTGGTCCCGGCCCGCGCGCTGAGCCACATGCCCCACGGCATCGGCTTTCCCGCGGCTGCAGCGCTCGGCGCGGCCTATGGCACAGCCTATACCGCGCTGGTCGAGATCGGCGGGCTCAAGGCCGGGCAATGGGTGCTGATCCACGGTGCCAGCGGCGGCGTGGGCCTTGCCGCAGTGGAACTGGCCAAGCGGCTGGGCGCGCATGTGATCGCCACGACCGGGTCGCCGGACAAGGTTGAGCAGCTGAAAGCGGCCAGCGATGCCGATGCCGTGATCCTGGCCGAGGGCCGGTTCCGCGAAGCCGTGGCTGAACTCACTCACGGCGCACTGTGCGATCTGGTCTATGATCCCGTCGGCGGCGATGTGTTCGATGAGAGCACGCGCTGCGTGGCCTTTGGCGGCAAGCTGCTGGTGATCGGGTTTGCCGGGGGGCGCATCGCCGAAATTTCGACCAACATTCCGCTGATCAAGGGGTTCTCGGTGGTGGGCGTTCGCGCCGGGGAATATGCCCGGCGCTTTCCCGAGCGCGGCCGGGCGATCCGCGAGGCCGTGGCGACCCTGGCCGCCGATGGTCGGCTGAATCCCCATATCGACCGGGTGCTGCCGCTGGAGCGCTGGCGCGAGGCCTATGAGGCGATGGGGGCACGGGGGATCGTAGGAAAAGTGGTGCTGGAGCCTTAGGGAAAGACGCGGTCCTGCAATACCCTCACCCGTCACCCTGAACTTGTTTCAGGGTCCAGCTTCGGTTCGGCGCGGGGCTTTGTGATTGGGCGCGAGGGGCCCGGCTGCGCCGCCATTGACCGTCAGTTTGCGCCGGTGGATGGACCCTGAAACAAGTTCAGGGTGACGATCCTAGAGTTCAGGGTGACGAAGTCCATGGCTCCATCCACACTGGATGAGACAAAGCTGCCCAAACGAAAAGGGCGACCACCCGGGCCGCCCTTTGCAGTTCCGATCCGGGGAACCGGGATCAGATGCTGGAGATCGCCTCGTCCACCAGGCCCTTGTCGGCCTTGGCGTTGTGATTGGCGGCGATCAGCTGGCGGGCGGCCTGGGTCGCCGCATTGGCGGCCTTGGCGCGCAGTTCGGCGACGGCACCGCGCTCGGCGGCGGCGATCTTGTCTTCCGCCATCTTCTCGCGGCGCTTGATCAGGGCCTTGGTATCAGCCTCGGCCTTGGCGACGATCGCATCGGCTTCATGCTGGGCATGCTCGATCATGGCCGCCGCGTCCTTCTCGGCCCCGGCGATCTTGTCGGCATATTCCTGGCGCAGGGCTTCGGCTTCCGCGCGCAGCGCCTTGGCTTCGTCCAGCTGCTTGCGGATTTCGGCGATCTGCGAATCGAGCCCACCGGCGATCACGCCGGGAACCTTCTTCCAGATGGCAATCAGCAGCAGCGTGGTCATGGCCAGGGCCACCCAGGTGACCGGGCCCATGCCCAGGGCTTCGGGCGCAGCGTGAGCGGCGCCGTGTTCGGCGGCTTCGGCGGCAAGCAGCATCAGGTCAGGCATTGAGCGCTTCCTTCACCGCGGCATTGGCGGCCTTGGCATCGACCGAAAGACCGGCAACGCGGGTCACGATGTCCCCGGCGGCTTCGGCGGCAACCTTTTCGATTTCCTTCAGCGCACCGCTGCGCGCTTCGGCGATCTTCGCCTCGGCCTCGGCCAGCTTGGCCTCGATCTTGGCGTTCGCCTTGGCCAGGCGGGTTTCGCTGGCCTTGGCGGCTGCGGCCTTGGCCTTGGCGACCACGGCCTGAGCTTCGGCCCGCTGGCGGTTCGATTCGATCCGCCAGGCCTCTTCCTCGGCATTGGCCGCAGCCCGGGCCGCTTCTGCAGCAGCCAGGTCCTTGGCGATCTGCTGATCGCGCGCTTCAACGGTCGCCATCACCTTGGGCACCATGCCCCGGCCAATGACGAAGAAGATGAAACCGAAGAACACCAGCATCCAGAAGATCTGGCTGGACCAGGTTTCGGCAAGTTGCGCGATTTGAGGCATCGGTGCTTCCGCAATTTGTCCGGCCGGCCCCGCCCGATGGGGCAGGAACCAGCCGGTCAGTCAGTCAATCGTAAGTCTTAGGCGACGAAGATCAGGATCATCGCGACGACGAACGAGAGCAGGCCGAGAAGTTCGGCGGCGGCGAAGCCGATGAACAGGCGGCCCTGCTGGCCGTCAGCCGCGCCCGGGTTGCGCAGCGCGCTTTCCAGGAACGAACCGAAGACGTTGCCCACGCCGATGGCGGCCATGCCGGCGCCGATGGCAGCGAGACCAGCACCGATCAGCTTGGCGCTTGCAGGTTCCATGTCGATAACTCCTTTGGTCGAAAATTCGGGTTGATGGGGTACTTAGTGCAGGTTTTCAGCGTCGTTGAGATACAGCGAAGTCAACAGCGCAAAGACGTAGGCCTGGATCCCGGCAACCAGGAGTTCCAGCGCACAGATCGCGATCATCAGCACGAAGCTGAGCACCGAGACCACCGGGCCAATGCCGAGGCCGGCATTGATCCCGTTGATGACAAAGCCCGAGAGCACTTCCAGCAGGACGTGCCCGGCCATCATGGCCACGAACAGTCGCAGGCCAAGGCTGAAGGGACGGACCAGGAACGACACCAGCTCGATCGCGAAGATCAGCGGGATCATCACCACCGGCGTGCCGTGCGGCACGAACAGCGAGAAGAAGTGGAGCTTGTGCTTCCAGAAGCCGACGATCAGCACGATCGCGAAGCTCATCACCGCCAGCACGCCGGTGGCGGTGAAGTGGCTGGTGAAGGTGAAGGGGTGCGCACCAACCAGGCCCAGCGGCACCAGGCCGAGGAGGTTGGCGAACAGGATGAACATGAACAGCGAGAAGATGTAGGGCACGTACTTCTTGCCGGCCGGGCCGATGTTGGCGGCCAGCAGGTTGTCGATGAAGCCGGTGAAGCCTTCGACCGCCATCTGCCAACGGCCGGGCACCAGTTCGCGCTTCATGCCGCCGGCGACGAAGACCAGCAGGGCAACGGCCGAAATGGCCATCCACAGCGACGAGTTGGTGAAGGCGATGTTGTAGCCCGCGATCTGCCAGTGTTCGGTCCCGAACATCGGCTGGATCGTGAACTGGTGCATCGGATCGACTTTCGCCGCTTCGGCCACGCCAGGTACCCTTCTTGCTCAATTCATGTGCGACCGGCCCCCGAATGCCTTCCCCTGCAGGATCAGCTATTCAGAAGGCCGGGACGAAATCCGGATGATGTTTCTGAAGGCAACGACGATCCCGAGGGCCATCACCACCAACAGGCCCCAGGGAGCGGTTCCGGCAAACTGGTCGATGACCCAGCCGATGAACGCGCCGCCGCCGATTCCCCCGATGAGCTCGGCCAGGACACGGTTGCCGAGGCGATAATTCGCATCGGCTTCCGCCCCCAGCACCGGCTTGCTGCGCTGTTCTTCCCGCTCGCGTGCGGCTTTCAGCCGCGCTTCGAGCGCGTCGATCCGCGCATCGTCACCAATGGGGTCTCGGGCAGGCGGCTCGTCGTTCATGCCAGTCTCCGTTTTGGGGAGCCTTGGACACGGGCAACGGCTGCCCGCCGAGGGCGCCGCCCCCTTAGGTTGGGGCCGGTCCAGAGTCAACCGCCGCCGGAAGCGGTTTGAACGGCTCCGGCGGCGGGGAATGTCAGCGGGCGTGGCGGCCCGGACGGATCAGGGGCAGCGGGGATCGCGCTGGGGCGCACCGGCCCCGCGCGTGAGCCACGAACGGCCGTCGGGCGCCTGGTACTTTTCGCCGGCAGCGGTGCGGCTGATCGCCTCGCACCCGGCGGTAAAGGCATATTCCTCGATCGTCACGCCATTGGCCTCGGCGCGCTGGGCATAGACATCGCGGCGCTTGATGTTGATGTCATCGGCGAGGCGGCGCACCTCGGTGCTGGGCGGCGTGGGGAAGCCAAGGTAGCCATCGACCTTTTCGCCCACGGCCCCGCTGGAGCGCGCGGCGGCATAGGCCGGATCGCGCTGCTGGGCCGAAGCCGGGGCGACCAGCACCAGCGCGGCAAGCGTGGCCCAGCCGATGTTGGCAAGGCTGCTGCGGTCGAGGCGGGTAGCGAAGTGGCTCATCGTTCAGGTCCTTCAGAAAATGTCCGGATTGTCCTTGATCGTGTTCCCGGCATCGGCCGCGAGACGATAGACAACCTCCTGCTTGATGTTGATGTTGAGTTCGATGACGATCGGCTTGTCCGGCGCATTGATCGAAATGCATCCGGCCACCATCATCGTTCCCGCAATCAGCATCACACCTTTCATCAAGGCGGTCCGGCCCTTGCCGTTCCGCCGCGACCTCCGGTTCCCTGGCGCACTCCCCTGCATGGGCAGGCTTGTTGCAGCCGGGGCGCGGTTGGTCAATTGCTGGGCTGTCATGGCACCTTCCTGCTGTCTGGAGGCTGAATATCGGGCGGCAGCGGCGCGGGCAGGCTGGGCTGCTGGATCGGGCGGCCCTGCGCATCGATCAGCCCCAGCGCCCGCGGGTCGCGCACGGCACCGGGATCGTAGAGCGAGCGGAACGAGTTCAGCATCCGCTGGAACGGCGCGCGGATATTGATGTTGAAGCGGATCGGCAGGCGGCCGACCTGGCGGGTGATGAAATTGCGCTTGGCCCCCTCGCCCTGGGTCACCCCGTCGATCCGCACCTGGGTGAAGATATCCCCGTCCAGTTCGCCGCCAAGACCGATCTCCATCCGCTTGAAATCGAGCGAGCGCAGCGACTGGAAGGCGAAGTTGGCCATGGCGCCCATGTCCTTGTAGGTCAGCGCGCCGATGTAGGACACGTTCCCGCCCGGCGCGCGCGAGGTGAGCAGGCCGTTCTCGATCCGCCCGCCGTTCTCGTCGAACACCAGCGGCAGTTCGCCATCGAACACGCCCTTGGCGGCGATGTTCGACATGTCGAGCTGCTGGACGAACTGCGCGGCATCAGCCCCCACCACCTTCAGCGTGAAGCGCCGTTCATCGACCGAACCCAGCTTCATCCGGGTCGGCAACAGGAACAGTTCGCCATCGACAAAGGGCCATTCCGCGCCGTTGACCACCAGCACCCCGTCGGGTTCCAGCTGGAAGCTGAGCTGGCCGTCGAAGACCTCGATCCCCGGATTGATCGAGGCAATCTTCAGCCGCTGGTCGGGCGCGGTGACGAGGCCAATGAGATCGGTGAACGCGATCGTGCCGCTGACCCCTTCGACCGGGCCGAACTCGGCCGCGAAATCGAACTTGTCGGTGCTGAAGCTGCCGGTCGAGGTGACCTTGTCCGGCGTCCAGTCGATCCGCCCCCCGCCGCGCAGCGTGCCCTCGGCATTGGCGATCACGCCCAGCGCCAGATAGGTCAGCGTATCGGGTTGAAGCTGCTGGTCGAACCGCAGGTCGCGCACCGGCAAGTCGGCATGCCCGCGCCCGCTGCCCAGATCGTGGACGATTGTAGCCTCGGTGATCACCCGGTCCGAGCGCGGCTCGCGCAGCGCGGCCAGGGCAGTGATGCGATTATCGATCAGGGTCAGCGTGGCCTCGCGCGCGACCAGCGGGCGGAACCGGTCGTCCTGCAGGCGGTCCTCCAGCCGGAAGGCGCCATCGCCCAGCGACAGCTGACCACCGGCATAGCGCCAGGTGCCGCCAGCGTTGAGGATATCGAGCGGCACGGCCGCCAGCTTCGCCTCGGCCCCGGTAAAGGTCCCGACGGTCTCGCGCCCCAGCCGGGCATCCAGTGCGGCAATAGCGAAGCGGTTGGGATCGGCGCGGTCGCCCAGTTCCACCGCGATCTGCCGCGCCACCAGGCTGCCCGGCCAGGCCAGGCCCACCGCACCGCTGGTCAGCCGGATCGGGGTGTCGCCCAGCCGGCCGGAGAGAGCCAGCGCTGGCACCCCGGCAGCGACGCGCAGGCCGCCCCGGGTTGACGAGACGATTGCCCCGCCGCGCGCCGGGCAGAGCCGCAGGCTGCGCGCATCGAGCGAGAGGCTGGCAAGGCTAAGGGCCTGGAATCGGACTTCGGTGCATTGCCGCCAGAGCGCCAGACCGCGCCGCGCCGACCAGATGCCATCGAGCGGCAGGGCCAGACCGCTCACCCGCCCGCCCGGGAAGGCGCCCGACAGCCGGACCTGGCCGGACAGGCCGATCGCCCCGTCGGCCCGGCGGACGACGACCAGCTGCGGCAGGGCCAGCGCGGCATCGCGCGCCCGGTATTCGGGCATGGTCAGCCGCGCCTCGATCGCCCCGCCCGGGCGGCGCTCAATCTGCCCGGACAGGCGCGGCAGCCCCGCTCCGCCGGTGCGGATATTGCCGGACAGCCGCAGGCCGGCCTGCCCGCCCAGCGCCACCTGCCCGCGCGACAGCACCAGCAGGCTCTGCCCGCTGCTGCCGGTCAGTTCGGCGGCGGGCACGATCAGGCTGGTCAGTTCGCCGCTGCGGCGCAGGGTATAGCTTGCCTCCAGCCGGCTGTTCGCGCCTTCGCGCTGCAATCCGGCGCGCAACTGGGCCAGCAGGGGTGCGCCCAGGGTGCCCGCCGCTGCGCGCTCAAGCCCGGCAAGGTCGCGGTCGAGCACCGGTCCCGGCCGGATGGCTTGCCCAGTGAGCTTGCCTTCGCCCTCCAGCCGGGCAAGACCCGCACCGCCGCGCGCCACGCCCTCGATCGTCAGGTCGCGCGCGACGACCTCGCCCGCCAGGCCATTGGCCGTCAGGCGGTAGCGCGCGATCAGCCCGGCCTTGCGCCAGGTCAGGTCCAGTTCGCCGCCAAGGCGGGCGGCCTGCTGCCCGGAGAAGCCGAGCGGCCCGCCCGCCAGCTTGCCGGTGCCGCGTGCGCTGGCGAATGCCTTGTCGGCGGTCAGATCAAGGGCAAGCGAAGTCGCCCCCAGCTTGAGGCCGGGACAGGCCAGCGCCGCCAGCCGCAGCGGCCCCTTGAAACCCGGCTTGCCATCGGCCGAGGTCACCGCGCCAAAGGCACTGGCCCCGTCGATCCGGCACTCACCCAGACGCAGAACCGGTCCAGCCACCGCCAGTTGCCCGGCAAAGCCGTTGCGCAGGTTGCCGCGCCCCGCCGCCTTGACGCCCAGCGGCCCGAGGTCGGTATCGATCAGGGCGCGCCCGTCTTCCAGATGCAGATCAAGGTCCGGCAGGCCGGGCGGCGTCGCGCCGGGCGCGAACAGGGCCTTGTCGAGACTGCCGAAGCTCAGCTTGCCATTGCGGTAGGAACCGTAGAGCCGGGGATTGAGCAGCCGCACCGCGCCAATGGCGGGCAGGCCGAAAGTGGGCGTGATCGTCACCTCGACCCGCTCGGCGGTGAAGTCCGGCCGGGCCGGATCGCCCAGCACCACGTCCGTCAACACCTGGGTCAGCGGGCCGACCTGCTCAAGCCGGTAAGTACCGGGCAGCTCGTATTGCTTGAGCTGGTCGGCAATGATCCGGTGAGCCAGGTTTTCGCGCTGCCACCAGACCAGGGCAAGGGCCACAAACAGCAGTCCAAACAGCACGACCACACCCCGCCGCCAGCGCCGCCGCTGCGGGGCCGGGGCAGCTTCCGCCGCGCTTTCGGGTGGTTCGACCTCTGCTTCGGCCATGGTTCCTGCCATGGTTCTTGCTTGCGCGCTCGCGCCGCGAAAGGCAATGCAGCATCGGCGAAGGGAGCACGCGTGACCGACGAAACGCCTTCAGATCAACATCATGGCGCCGGTCATCGCGCCCGGCTGCGCAGCCGGCTGCTCGATGGCGGGGCCGACGCGCTCGGCGATCACGAGGTGATCGAATACCTGCTGATGACCGCGATCCCGCGCAAGGACGTGAAGCCGCTGGCCAAGAGCCTGCTGGCCCGGTTCGGCGGACTGGCGGGGGTGTTCAACGCCGATTGGCGCGCGCTGGCGCTGCATCCCGGCATGGGCGAAACGAGCGCGGCAGCGCTGAAGATCGTGGCGCTATCCGCTCGGCGGCTAGCCCGGGCCGAAGTGGCGGAGCAGCCGGTGCTGTCCAGTTGGCAGGCATTGATCGATTATCTGACGATCGACATGGCGCACCTGACGCACGAACGGGTGCGGGTGCTTTATCTCGACACGCGCAACCGCCTGATTCTCGATCACCTCGAAAGCGAGGGCGCGCTGGACGAAGCGGCGATCCACCCCCGCAACGTGGTCAAGCGCGCGCTCGATATCGGGGCGGCGGCGCTGATCCTGGTCCACAACCACCCCTCCGGCTCGCCCGAACCGAGCCGCGCGGATGTTCAAATTACCAATCGCATCGCCGAAGCCGGGCGGCTACTGGGCATCGTGGTCCACGACCACGTGATTATCGGCCGTCATGGCCATACCAGTCTGCGCGCCAGGGGACTTGTCTGAGACGATGAACGAGAACACGCCGGCCCCGCCCATGCTGAAGGGCATCAAGGTGGTCGACCTGACCACCGTGGTCTTCGGCCCCTACTGCACCCAGATCCTGGCTGACTTGGGCGCCGAGGTGATCAAGGTGGAAACGCCGGGCAGCGGCGATGTGCTGCGCTGGGCGGCCAAGGCACCGGTCACTCCGGGCATGTCGCCGGCCTTCTTCGGGTTCAACCATGGCAAGCGCTCGATTGCCCTTGACCTGAAGGGCGCAGAGGATGCCGCCGTGATGCGGGCCCTGCTGGCCGAGGCGGACCTGTTCGTGGTCAATGTGCGGGGCAAGGCGCTCGACCGGCTGGGGCTGGATTACGATGCCGTCCGCGCGATCCGGCCCGATATCGTCTATGTCCACTGCGTCGGCTTCGGGCAGGATGGCCCCTATGCCGACCTTCAGGCCTATGACGACGTGATCCAGGCCGCCAGCGGCGCGGCCAGCCTGCTGCCGCGCGTGGATGGCAATCCGGCGCCGCGCTATCTCCCCTCGCTGATCGCCGACAAGGTGGCGGGGCTGCATGCCGCCTACGCGGCTCTCGCCGCGCTGTTCCACCGCCAGCGCACGGGCGAAGGCCAGCGGGTGGAGGTGCCGATGCTGGAAGCCTTTTCCAGCTTCATGCTGAACGAACACCTGGGCGGGCAGACCTTTGATCCGCCGGTGGGCCCGGTGGGCTATCAGCGCCAGCTCGATCCCGATCGCCAGCCCTTTCCCACGGCGGATGGCCATGTCTCGATCGTGGCCTATACTTATGATTCGTGGGACCGGATCTTTGCGCTGCTGGACGATCCGGACTTCATCAAGGATCCGCGCTTCGACGGCGGGGCTGCGCGCATGGCCAACATGGCGGCAATGTATCACCGCATCGCCGAATTGACCCCGCGGCTGACCACGGCCGAACTGATCGCGCGCTGCCAGGCCGCGCAGATCCCGGCCCAGCCGGTGCGCGATATCGGGGCCATGCTGGACGATCCGCACCTGTCAGCCACCGGCTTTTTCCGCCGCCGCGAACATCCCAGCGAAGGCACCTATCACGAGATCGCCGCGCCGGTGCGCTTTGGCGCCATGCCCGCGGCGGAACGCAGCCCGCCGCCACTACTCGACCAGGATGGCGCTGCAATCCGGGCCGAACTGGCCGGAAAGCGCGACTGACCATGTGTGTGGCGGCAGTGGCATGGAACGCCCATCCGCGCTGGCGGCTGGTCGTCGCGGCCAACCGCGACGAATTTCACGAGCGGCCAACCGCGCCGCTGCACCGCTGGGATAATGGCACGATCGCTGGGCGTGATCTGGAAGCTGGCGGCACCTGGCTGGGGCTGAACGCGGCGGGCCGGTTTGCCCTCGTCACCAATTTCCGCCTGCCGGGCTATCCGCGGCCGGGCCTTGCCTCACGCGGGGGGCTGGTGGTGGACTGGCTGGCCGGAGCACCCGATACGGATGGCGCGGCGATGAATCCGTTTCACCTGCTGCGGGTCGGACCTGACGGGGCAAGCCACGTGACCAACCAGCCCGAACCGCTGGTCCAGCCGCTGGCCCCCGGCCTCCACGGTGTCTCGAACGGCCAGTTCGACCAGCCCTGGCCCAAGACCCAGTGGCTCTGCGCCGGGCTGGCCGCCTGGATCATGCGCGACGAAGGCGATGATACCGAAGGCCTGTTCGCCGCGCTGGCCGATGAAACCCCTCTGCCGACCGAACCCGACAGCGAAGGGCCGGATACGCCGTTCAGCCCGGTCTTCATTCGCAATCCGGCCTATGGCACCCGCTGCTCCACCGTGGTGCTGGTGGGTGCGGATGGCCGGGGCACGATCATCGAGCGGCGCTTCGGACCGGATGGCGAGCGGACCGGCGAAACGGCGCTGGACTTCCGCTGGCGCTAGGCGAAGTGCAGGCGGCGGTACTTGCCCCGGAAATAGAGCAGCGGATCGCGGCGCGGTTCGAACTGGGCGCGGACCACTTCGCCCACCAGGATGAAGTGATCGCCGCCATCGTGGACCGCGTGGCGCTTGCACTCGAAGGCGCCCAGCGCGCCGTCGATCAGCGGCATGCCGGTCTCGCCCGGGGTCCAGGCCGTGGCGGCAAAGCGATCCTCGCCCTTGCCGGCAAAGCGGTTTGACGTCGCCTGCTGGCTGACCTGAAGCATGTTGACCGCGAAATGCTCCGCCTCGCGCAGCACCGGCGCCGAGCCAGCGTTGTTGGCCACGCAGACCAGCAGCAGCGGCGGATCCAGCGAGAGCGAGGTGAAGCTGTTGGCAGTGAGGCCGATCGGTGTCCCGTTGGCATCGCGCGAAGTGATGATCGTTATGCCGGTGGCAAAGCAGCCCATCGCATCGCGCAGGGTGCGGGCATCGGACCCGGCGCGGAATTCATGCGCGGCGCGCGGCTGCTTGCGCTCGAGGAAATCGAGCAGGTGGGCCAGGAACGCCTCGGTCCGGTCAGTCACGACCAGCAGGTCGGCATCGGCTACCTCGACGCTTTCGGCATTGGGCAGCGCGGCATCGAAGGCAGCACTGGCCGGCGAGCGTTCGATCCATGACAGCCCCCCGCGCACCACCAGCGTCGGCAGGTTGAGCTTCGGCGCGGATTCGGCCAGCCGCGCCTCCAGGTCATCAAGGTCGATCTGGCCCAGCACCCGCTCGTCCCACAGCTTCTGGTCATGGCCGCGCAGCGCCGCGAGGCGTTCGGCAATCGCCTTGGCGAGGCCCGGATCGCGGCGCGCCGGCATGTCGACCAGCACCAGCCCGGCGGCCACGTTGGCGGCATCGGTCGCCAGAGCGACGGTGGCGATCCAGCCGCTGCTGGTCGAGGTGACAACCACCGGCCGGGTACCCAGCTGGGCCAGCACGGCGCGCAGGTCCTCGACATGGGCTGCAAGGTCATAGCGCCCGCTTTCCGGCCACTCGCTGCCGCCATGACCGCGCAGGTCGAGCGAGACGACGCGCCGCCCGGCCTGGACCAGGGCTTCGGCCACGGTGTGCCATTCGCCGCGCGTCTGCCCGGCGCCGTGGACCAGCAGGATCGTGGGGTCGTGCTCGTCACCGATCACGTCAGCTTCAAGGCGGACGCCGCCGAAACCCTTGAAAGTCAGAACGGTCATTGCTGGTCCTCATCGGAATGGGGGCGGCCCTGCCAACGGGGCGGGCGCTTTTCGGCAAAGGCGCGCGGGCCTTCGCTGGCATCGGCGCTGGTGCGCCAGGCGGCAAAGGCGGGATAATCGGCCTGCGCGGACATGGCAGCGGCCAGGCCCGGTTCCTCCAGCCCGCGCAGGACAGTTTCCTTGGATGCGCGGATCGCCATGGGCGAGCAGCGCAGGATCTCGGCGCACCAGCGCTGGGTGGCGGCGGCAAGGTCGGCATCGGGCACGACCTCGTTGATGAAGCCCAGCCGCAGACCCTCGGCTGCCGAAACGCGCTTGCCGGTCAGGATCAGGCCCAGGGCCTGCTTCATGCCGATCTGGCGCGGCAGGCGGTGCAGGCCGCCACCGAGCGCCACGGCCCCGACCAGCGGTTCGGGCAAGGCAAAGCTGGCGCTTTCGGCGGCGATGATGATGTCGCAGGCCAGCGCCAGTTCGAAGCCGCCGCCCATCGCCACGCCATTGACCGCCGCGATGAACGGCTTTGGGCAATCGAACCGCTCGATCAGGCCGGCATAACCGTGGGCCGGATAGGACCGGTGTCCGCCAGCGGCCACGGCCTTGAGGTCGGACCCGGCGCAGAAGCCCCGCCCCTCGCCTGTGATGACGCAGATTTCCTGGGCGGGATCGGCGGCAAAGGCGTTGAAGGCCGCCTCCAGCTCGTCATGCATGTCCGGCGTGATGGCGTTGAGCGAGGCCGGACGCGCCAGGGTGACCGTGGTCACGCCGCCTGCGGTGGATACGTGGATCTCAGACATGGCCGGACACCGGATGCGGCACATAGGGTGCGGCCAGGGCGGTCAGTTCATCGGTAGTCAGCCGCAGGTCGAGCGCGGCAATGGCATCGTCGAGCTGGGCCAGCTTGGTCACCCCCACGATCGGGCTGGTGATGCCCGGCTGGGCCAGCACCCAGGCCAGTGCGACATGGGCCATAGGCACGCCGCGCGCCGCCGCGATCCGTGCCACGACCTCGACGACCTCACGGTCGCTCGCCTCGGTGCGGGCATAGAGCAGCTTGCCGAACCGGTCGGTTTCGAGCCGCTCGGTCGTCTCGCCCCAGGGCCGGGTCAGGCGGCCGCGCGCCAGCGGGCTCCACGGGATCACCCCGATCCCGGCATCGCGGCACAGCGGCAGCATCTCGCGCTCTTCCTCGCGGTAGAGCAGGTTGAGGTGGTTCTGCATCGACACGAACCGCGCCCAGCCATTCCGCTCGGATACGGCCAGCGCCTTCTGGAACTGCCAGGCATACATCGAACTGGCCCCGATGTAGCGCGCCTTGCCGGCCCGCACGATGTCGTTCAGCGCCTCCAGCGTTTCCTCGATCGGGGTTTCCCCGTCCCAGCGGTGGATCTGGTAGAGATCGACATAGTCCGTCCCCAGCCGCCGCAGCGAATCGTCGATGGCCTGCATCAGCGCCTTGCGCGAGAGGCCCGCCTGGTTGGGCTTGTTGCCCCAGGGCCCATGCGCCTTGGTGGCAATCACAACCTCGTCGCGCCGGGCCATGTCGCGCAGCGCGCGGCCCGTGATCTCTTCCGAAACGCCATCGGAATAGACATTGGCGGTGTCGAAGAAATTGATCCCGGCTTCCAGCGCGCGGGCGATGATCGGGCGGCTGGCCGCCTCGTCCAGCACCCAGCTGTGGGTGCCCTTCGTGCCATCGCCGAAACTCATGCAGCCGAGGCAGAGGCGAGAGACCTTGAGGCCGGTCGAGCCAAGACGGAGATAGTGCATAGCAAGCCCGTCGTTGCGCCAAACCGCGCGCGTTGTCCACCGTTGGCAGTGCTCATTTTAGGAGGTCGACAAGCAGGGGATCGGCTGGCTATCGCAGAGCAGGAGAGGATGCCGCACATGACCCAAGTTCCGCACTTCGACCTGACCGGCCGCGTCGCCCTGGTAACCGGAGCCTCATCCGGCTTCGGGGCGCATTTTTCACGCCTGCTCGCCGCCGCCGGGGCGGCCGTGGTCATGGGCGCGCGCCGGGCCGACCGGCTCGCCGCGCTGGAGGCCGAGATCAAGGCCGCGGGCGGCAAGGCGCTGGCCGTCTCGCTGGACGTGGCGGACGAGGCCGCGACCATCGCCGCCTATGATGCGGCCGAGGCAGCCTTCGGCACGGTCGACACGATCGTGGCCAATGCCGGGATCGCCGATGATCAGCTGGCCATCAAGGTGGACATGGATTCGTTCGACCGGGTGATCGCCACCAACCTGCGCGGCCCCTTCCTGACCGTGCGCGAAGGGGCCCGGCGGCTGATGGCGGCGGGCAGCGCGGAACGGGAGAATGGCCGCGTGGTGATCATCGGCTCTATCACCTCGAAGAAGGCCTTCCCCGGCTCCACCCCCTATTCGGCCACCAAGGCCGGGGTTACCCAGATGGCGCGGCTGATGGCCCGCGAGTGGGCGCGCAAGGGGATCAACGTCAACGTGATCGAACCGGGTTACTTCCCGACCGAGATTACCGGCGAGCTGATCGAGAGCGACATGGGCGGTATGCTGCTGAAGAGCTTCCCCCGCCGCCGCTGGTGCGAGATCCCGGCGATGGACGTGCCGCTGCTGTACCTGTGCTCGGATCACTCGCGCTATGTGACCGGCAGCACGATCACCGTCGACGACGGGCAGCTACTCTAGAGCTTGGCCAGCGCCGCGAAGACCGGCTCAACCCATTCCTGCCGGCAGATCAGCAGATCCGGCAGGTAGGGGTCAGCGCGGTTATAGACCAGCTGGCTGCCATCGAGGCGCGAGACGTGCAGGCCATGCGCGGCGGCCACGGCGGCCGGTGCGCAATTGTCCCATTCGTACTGCCCGCCGCTGTGGAGATAGATTTCCGCCTGGCCCAGCACCACGGCCATCGCCTTGGCCCCGGCGCTGCCCATCGGCACCAGTTCGGCCCCCAGCATCTCGGCTACGGCCACGGCTTCGGCCGCCGGACGGGTGCGGCTGACCAGCAGGCGCGGCGGATTGCGCCCCTCAGCCAGAGCGATCGGCGCGCCGCTGGACAGGGTGATCCCCTGCCCCGGCAGCGCCACGGCCCCGACGCTGGCCACGCCATCGATCGAAAGACCCACATGCACCGCCCAGTCGCCCCGGTTCTCGCCAAATTCGCGGGTGCCATCGAGCGGGTCGACGATCCACACGCGCGAATGGGCCAGCCGCTCGGCACTGTCCTTTTCCTCTTCGGAGAGCAGGGCATCCTCCGGACGCTCGCGCCGCAGCGCCTCGACCAGCAGGGCATTGGCCAGCCGGTCACCCTCGGCCCCGATCTTCAGGCCCAGTTCGGCCCGGTCGAGGCCCAGCAGCAGCTCGCCGGCCCGGGTAGCAAGCAGGGTGGCAAGTTCGGCATCGGTCATGCCTGCATAACTCCATTCCCCAAATCGTCATGCTGAACTTGTTTCAGCATCCATCGTGCCCCACGACCCATACCTTCGGGATGAACAGGTCCGCACCCCAGGCGATTGACCGAAGCCCCCGGACAGATCGGCGGAATGGACCCTGAAACAAGATCAGGGTGACGGTTTGAGGAAGCGGTCGGACTGGTCATTTCAGGGGCAATATCGCGCGAATGATCGCGTCGGCAGCCTCATCGACCGTCATTTCCACGGTATTCACGCGGATCTCGGGATGTTCGGGCGGCTCATAGGGGCTGTCCACCCCGGTGAAGTTCTTGAGCGCACCGCTGCGGGCCTTCTTGTACAGCCCCTTCACGTCGCGCGCCTCGGCCACTTCCAGCGGCGTGTCGACGAAGATCTCGATGAACTCGCCCGCGGGCAGCATGGCGCGGACCATATCGCGTTCGGCGCGGAACGGGCTGATGAAGGCGGTCAGCACGATCAGGCCGGCATCGGCCATCAGCTTGGCCACTTCGCCCACACGCCGGATGTTCTCGATCCGGTCGGCCTCGGTGAAGCCCAGGTCCTTGTTGAGGCCGTGTCGGACATTGTCGCCATCGAGCAGGAAGGTGTGGCGGTTCATCAGGCTCAGGCGTTTTTCAACCGCGTTGGCGATGGTCGACTTGCCCGAACCCGACAGGCCGGTGAACCACAACACCCGCGGCTTCTGGTTCTTGAGTGCGGCGTGATCTTCCCGCGTGATGTCGGTCGGCTGCCAGTGAACGTTCTGCGCCCGCCGCAGGCTGAAGTTGAGCATCCCAGCCGCGACCGTGCGGTTGGTCAGCTTGTCGATCAGGATGAACCCGCCCAGCGCCTTGTTCTGGGCGTAGGGTTCGAACACGATCGGCTTGTCGGTCGCCAGTTCGGCCACACCGATCGCATTCAGCTCCAGCGTCTTGGCGGCAAGATGCGACCCCAAACCGACCGGACCGTTGACGTTGATCGCATATTTCGGCTGCTGGACCGTGGCCGAGACGCTCTGCGTCCCCAGCTTCAGCCAATAGCCACGCCCCGGGATCAGGGCCTGGTCGTCCATCCAGACCAGCGTCGCCTCGAACTGGTCGGCAACTTCCGGCGGCGCGTCGGCAGCGGCGATCACGTCGCCGCGCGAACAGTCGATCTCGTCGGCAAAGGTCAGAGTCACGGATTCGCCCGCCACCGCCTGTGCCAGGTCACCGCCCAAGGTCACGACCCTGCTGACCGTGGTGGTCCGGCCCGAGGGCAGCACCCGCACCGCATCGCCCGGATTGACCGTGCCGCTGGCGATCTGGCCGGCAAAGCCCCGGAAATCGAGGTTGGGCCGATTGACCCATTGTACCGGCAGCCGCAGCGGTGCGGCCTGCTGCTCCGCCCGGTCGAGCGAGACGGTTTCAAGGTGATCGATCAGCACCGGCCCGGCGTACCACGGCGTATTGGCCGAAAGCGCGGTGATGTTGTCGCCCTTGAAGCCGGAAATCGGGATCGCGGTGAAGTCCGCGATGCCGATCGAGCGGGCGAACTCGGCATAGTCGGCGACGATCTCGTCAAACCGGTCCTGGCTGTAATCGACCAGGTCCAGCTTGTTCACGGCCAGCACGAAGTGGCGGATGCCCAGCAGGTGGCAGAGGTACGAATGCCGCCGGGTCTGGACCAGCACGCCCTTGCGCGCATCGATCAGGATCACGGCCAGGTCCGCCGTGCTCGCGCCGGTCACCATGTTGCGGGTGTACTGTTCGTGGCCCGGGCAATCGGCGACGATGAACTTGCGCTTCTCGGTGGTGAAAAAGCGGTAGGCGACGTCAATCGTGATGCCCTGCTCGCGCTCGGCCGCCAGGCCATCGACCAGCAGGGCGAAATCGATCTCCTGCCCCTGCGTGCCGACCCGCTTCGAATCCGCTTCGAGCGCGGAAAGCTGGTCGTCGAAGATCATCTTGCTGTCGTAAAGCAGTCGCCCGATCAGCGTGGACTTGCCATCATCGACACTGCCGCAGGTGATGAAGCGCAGCAGGTCCTTGTCGCGGTGGCTGGCCAGATAGCCTTCGATATCCTCGGCGATCTGGGCTTCGGGGGTGTAGGCAGGGCGGGTCATCAGAAATACCCCTCCTGCTTCTTCTTCTCCATAGAGGCGTCGCCGGCATCCTTGTCGATCACCCGGCCCTGCCGTTCGGAGGTGGTGGTCAGCAGCGTTTCGCGGATCACGTCGGTCAGGGTGGCCGCCTCGCTTTCGACCGCGCCGGTCAGCGGGAAGCAGCCAAGGGTGCGGAAGCGGATCGAGCGTTCGGTCGTCTCCAGCTTGCGCCCCAGCACGCGCTCCAGCCGGTCAAGGTCATCGGCCATGAACAGTTGCCCGTCCCACTCGTAAGTCGGGCGCGGTGCGGCGAAGTAGAGCGGGACGATCTCGATCCCCTCCTGCTGGATGTATTGCCAGATATCGAGCTCGGTCCAGTTGGAGATCGGGAAGACGCGGATCCCCTCGCCCTTGTGCTTGCTCGCGTTGTAGAGGTTCCACAGCTCGGGCCGCTGGTTCTTGGGATCCCAGCCGTGGCTGGCGCTGCGGAAGGAAAAGATCCGCTCCTTCGCCCGGCTCTTCTCCTCATCGCGCCGGGCCCCGCCAAAGGCCGCGTCGAAGCCATAGTGATCGAGCGCCTGCTTCAGCCCCTCGGTCTTCCACATATCGGTGTGGAGCGGACCGTGATCGAACGGGTTGATCCCGCGCTCCTTCGCCTCTGGGTTTTGCCAGACGTACAGTTCCATGCCCGCTTCGTCCGCCGCCTTCTGGCGCAGCGCGTACATGTCGCGGAACTTCCAGGTGGTATCGACGTGCAGCAGCGGGAACGGCGGCGGGGCCGGATAGAAGGCCTTCTTCGCGAGATGCAGCATCACCGCGGAGTCCTTGCCGATCGAATAGAGCATCACCGGGCGCTCGGCCTCGGCCATCACTTCGCGCATGATATGGATCGCCTCGGCCTCCAGCCGGTCGAGGTGGGTCAGGGTCCTGGTCATGCCTGCTCCCCTGTCAGAGCCGCTGGCGGCGGGCAACGAAGTTCGTCTTTGCCCCCGCCTAACGCCATTTGCCAGCCCGGTTGCATGGCGCTCCACAACCGGGCAGGCTGGCATCAAACAAGCCAATCGGGGGAGAGCGATGGATCCGCTGTTCGATTTCACGGGCAAGGTAGTGCTGGTCACGGGGGGAAGCCGGGGTCTGGGCTACCGGATGGTCAAGGCTTTTGCGGAGCGCGGGGCCGATGTCATCATCGCCAGCCGCAAGCTGGAAAACTGCGAAGCCATGGCCGAAGAGTGCCGCGCCCTTGGCCGCCGCGCCATGCCTTTTGCCATGCACGCCGGGCGCTGGGCCGATTGCGACGCGCTGGTCGAGGCTGCCTATGCCGCGTTCGAGCGGATCGATGTGCTGGTCAACAACGCCGGGATGAGCCCGCCCTGCCCCAGCCACGAAATGCCCGAAAGCCTGTTCGATTCGGTGCTCAACCTCAACTTCAAAGGACCATTCCGCCTCGCCAGCCAGGTGGCCCACCGGATGAGCCAGGGCGAAGGGGGCTGTATCATCAATGTCAGTTCCACCGCCTCGCTTCATCCCGCTCCCGCCGTGGTGCCCTACAGCGGGGCCAAGGCCGCCATCAACGCGATGACCGTTTCGATGGCCCGCGAATATGCGCCCAAGGTGCGGATCAACACGATCGTTCCCGGCCCTTTCCTGACCGACATCGCCGAGGCCTGGGACGCCGAAAAGCGCGAGAAGCAGCCGGTCGCCATGGGCCGCCCCGGCTATCCGGAGGAAATCGTCACCGCCGCGCTGATGCTGGCCAGCCCGGCCAGTTCCTATACCACCGGGGCGATGGTCCGCGTCGATGGGGGGCAGTGACACCATGACCGAAGCCACCCTGCCCAAGCATCATGCCGCGACCGGCAGCGAGAAGAAGGTGATCCTCGCCTCATCGCTCGGCACCGTGTTCGAATGGTACGATTTTTACCTCTATGGCCTGCTCGCGACGATCATCTCGGCCCAGTTCTTTTCCGGGGTGAACGAGACGACCGGCTTCATCTTCGCGCTGGGCGCCTTTGCCGCCGGGTTCGCCGTGCGGCCGTTCGGCGCGCTGGTGTTCGGCCGGCTGGGGGACCTGGTCGGGCGCAAGTACACCTTTCTCGTCACCATGGGGCTGATGGGCTTTGCCACTTTCACCGTCGGGATCCTGCCGACCTATGCCAGCATCGGCGTGGCCGCGCCGATCATGCTGGTGTCCTGCGGCTGCTCCAGGGCCTGGCGCTGGGTGGGGAATATGGCGGCGCAGCCACCTATGTTGCCGAACACGCCCCCGACAACAAGCGCGGGCTCTATACCAGCTTCATCCAGACCACGGCGACGCTGGGGCTGTTTGCCGCGCTGCTGGTGGTGATCGGCACCCGCATGGCCGTCGGCGAGGACGCCTTCAAGGATTGGGGCTGGCGCGTGCCGTTCCTGATCTCGGTCCTGCTGCTGGGCGTGTCGCTGTGGATCCGCATGCAGCTGCAGGAAAGCCCGGTCTTCCAGAAGATGAAGGAAGAAGGCACCAATTCGAAGGCGCCGATTTCCGAAGCCTTTGGCCAGTGGAAGAATGCGCGCTTTGCGCTGATCGCCCTGCTGGGCGCGGTCGCCGGGCAGGCGGTGGTCTGGTACACGGGCCAGTTCTACGCGCTGTTCTTCCTGGAAAAGACCCTGATGGTCGATGGCGCGACCACCAATATCCTGATCGCGATCGCGCTGGCCATCGGCACGCCGTTCTTCATCGTGTTCGGCTGGCTGTCCGACCGGATCGGCCGCAAGCCGATCATCCTGGCGGGCTGCGCGCTGGCGGCATTCACTTATTTCCCCGCCTTCCACGCCCTGACCGAAGCCGCCAACCCGGCCCTGGCCCGCGCGCAGGCCACGGCCCCGGTCACCGTCATCGCCAACGATGGCGATTGCTCGGTCCAGTTCGATCCGATCGGCAAGAACAGGTTCGACAGCAAGAGCTGCGACATTGCCAAGTCGTTCCTCGCCAAGGGCGGGGTCAGCTATGCCCAGGTCGAAGCGCCAGCCGGCGCGGTGGCGCAGATCACTGTTGGCGGCACCACCTTCACTGCGCCCGATCCGGCCAAGGTGACCGGGGACGAGCGCAAGGCGGCCATCGCGGCCTTCCAGAAGGAGGTCAAGGCGGCGCTGACTGCGGCAGGCTATCCGGCGAAGGCCGATCCGGAGGCTATCAACAAACCGCTGGTGATCGCGATCCTGACCTACCTGGTCCTGCTGGTGACAGCGGTTTACGGCCCGATCGCGGCGCTGCTGGTTGAACTGTTCCCAACCCGCATCCGCTATACGGCGATGAGCCTGCCCTATCACATCGGCAACGGCTGGTTCGGCGGCTTCCTGCCCACCACCGCCTTCGCCATGGTCGCGGCCACCGGCGATATCTATTACGGCCTGTGGTACCCGATCGTGGTGGCGGGCCTGACCGTGGTGATCGGCCTGCTGTTCCTGCCCGAAACCTTCCGGCGCGGCATCGACGATTGAGTGGGTCTGTGACGGCCGGGGCGCAACCTTGCCGCCCGAATCCATGCCCCATTGCCAAGGCGGCCCGGCAGGCATAACCCTGCGCGCAAGATTATTGAGAGCCTCTTTGCCGATCAGGACCATGCTGCCGGGAACCGGGGCCATACCATATTGCTGACCCGAACCCCGCAAAGGTGCCCATGCGCGACCACGACTTGCGAAGAAAAGCCGTTGCAGAGATGCATTTGCGGCGCTGGCCGGTGGTCGAGGCTCCTTGCACGATCATCCAGTGGGTCGTCATGGTGGCGGATGCGGATCGCGCGGAAGAACTGGCCGCGATCGAAGCCAAGCCGATCGCGCTTGATCCGGTCCGCAATCCGACCCACCGGTCCGGGCTGCTGAGCCAGGACCTGCGCTTCTCATGGGAGCGGCACAGCGAAGGCAGCAGCCTGACATTCTTCCTGCCCGGGCAGCCCGCCGAGGGCTTTGCCGAACTGGCCGATGATCCCCGCCTGGCCGATGCGCTGGCCTGGGCCGCCACCCTGCCGCTGGAAGTCGTGCGCTGCACCCGGATCCTGCTCGTCGCAGATGATGCCGCCGCCGAACGGGTGATGGCAGATGTCGAATGGGAGCGTGATGAGCTGGTATCCAGCTACGTCGGCACCGGCTCGATGCGGATGTGGTCCGATTTCCGGATCCAGGACGACGGTTTCGGGCGGCTGGTAGTCGCCGCCAACAACACCCATCCCAGCGATCTCACCCGCACGCTTCAGCAGCTGCAGGAACTGGGGAATTATCGCAACCGCGCCCTGCTGGGCCTGCCGACGGCGCGGGATTCGTGGCCGCGGCTGAACGCTGCCGAGATCAGCCTGCGCGATCTGGCCGACCGGGTGGCACGCAGCCAGGAACCCGACGACAGGCTGCTCGAGGCGCTCTCCGCGCTGTCGCTCGAGCTGGTCAGCCTGTCGACCGCGATGCGGTTCCGGATGGATGCGACCAAGGCCTATGCCCAACTGGTCGAAGAACGGCTGGAACAGCTGAGCCCCCGCCCGATCGAAGGGTATTCGTCGCTCGACGATTTCACCCAGCGCCGCTTTCGCCCGGCCATGAACACCTGCACTGCCAGCACCGACCGGCTGCGCGAACTGGGCGTGCGGGCCGAACAGCTCTCGTCCCTGCTGCGCGCCCGGATCGAGACGCGGATCGAGAACCAGAACGGCGAACTGCTCCGCTCGATGGAACGCAGCATCTCGATGCAGGTCCGGCTGCAACAGCTGGTCGAAGGTCTCTCGGTCGTGGCGCTCAGTTACTACGTGCTCGGGCTGGCCAAGTTCCTGCTGGAAGGAATTCCCCACGACAAGCTGGGTCTGGAGCCGCACCTGGTGCTGGCCATGCTGGTCATTCCGGTGGTGCTGACGGTCTGGGCCGCCATGGCGCTGCTCAAGCGACGACTATTCGGCAGCAAGGCCGAGAAGTAACTTGTCCTGACGGACCGATGCGTCCAAAAGGTTGGACACATGGCCCGGTTCCCCTTCTCGGCGATCGTCGCTCAAGACGAGATGAAGCTGGCGCTGCTGATCGCGGCGGTCGATCCGGCAATCGGCGGAGTGATGGTGTTTGGCGATCGCGGCACCGGCAAGTCGACTGCCGCGCGGGCGCTTGCCTCGCTGCTGCCGCCGATGACCATCGCCGAAGGGTGCCGCTATTCCTGCCGCCCGGAAGAGGCCGGCACTTGCCCCGATCCGTGCCACTCTACACGCAGCCGGAAAGTGCCCGTCCCGTTCGTCGACCTCCCGCTCGGCGCAACCGAGGATCGCGTGCTGGGATCGCTCGATCTCGAACGTGCCCTGCGCGCCGGCGAGAAAGCCTTCGAGCCGGGCCTGCTGGCCAAGGCCCATCGCGGCTTCCTCTACATCGACGAAATCAATCTGCTCGAAGACCATCTGGTCGACCTGCTGCTCGATGTCGCCGCATCGGGCGAAAATCTGGTGGAACGTGAAGGGCTGTCGGTCCGCCACCGCGCCAGGTTTGTCCTGATCGGCAGCGGCAACCCCGAAGAGGGCGAGCTGCGCCCGCAGCTGCTCGACCGGTTTGGCCTGTCGGTCGAGGTCCGCACCCCCGGTGACATCGATCAGCGGGTCGAGATCATGCGCCGCTGCGCCGCGCAGGAGGCAGATCCGGATGGATTTGCCGCGGCCTGGCGCGAAGAGGATGAGCAAGTCCTCGCCCGGATCGCGCGCGGGCAGAAGAAGCTGGCGACGCTGTCGGTGCCGGACCCGGTCATGCACGACATGGCCGAACTCTGCCGCGCGGTCGGTGCCGATGGGTTGCGCGGTGAATTGACGCTGATGCGGGCAACGCGCGCCTATGCGGCGCTGAGCGGTGCCAAGGCAGTCCGGCGCGAGCACCTGATTGCCGTGGCACCGATGGCGCTGCGCCACCGCCTGCGCCGCAACGTGCTGGATGAGACTGGCTCGACCGTCCGGATCGAGCGCGCCCTCGCCGAGCTGTTCGGGTGAGCAGCGCGGCGGCCTTTGCCGAGGCCTCGCTCGCCCTTGATCTTTTCCTGATTGCCCCGCGCCAGCTTGGCGGCCTCCTGCTGCGCGGCCCCGGTCCGGCCCGCGACGCGCTGGTCGAGCGGCTGAGGGAGGTGCAGCCCACGCGGCAGTTGCCAGCCCAGATCGACGACGAACGGCTGCTCGGCGGGATCGATCTCGCCGCCAGCCTCAGCGCCGGGCGCGCGGTTCGGCAGCCGGGCCTGCTCGATGAACTCGGCGGCGCCACGCTGCTGGTCACGCGGGCGGAGCGCCTGTCCGAGGCCATCGCCGGCCGGCTGGCCCAGGCGCTGGACAGCGGAGCGGAGCGGTTCGCGCTGGTCCTGCTTGATGATGGTATCGGCCCCGAACAGACCCCGCCACCAGCCTTGACGGAGCGGGTGGCGTTTCGCCTCGACCTGACGGAAGCCCGGCCGGTAGCGCGCGGCCCATCGGTCACGCCCGTTTCGATCGACGCGGTTGAACCCGGCAGCGACAAGGCAATGACGGCCCTGGCCGCAACGGCGACGGCGCTGGGCGTCGACTCGGTCCGTGCGTTGCTGTTTGCCCTGGCCGCAGCCCGCGCCCACGCGGCGCTGCAGGGACGGACCGTCCTTGTCGATGATGACCTGCAAGTCGCGGCAAGGCTGGTGCTGGCACCGCGCGCCACCCGGCTGCCCCCCGCTGACGAGCAGGGAGCCGGAGAGCAACCGCCCGAACCAAGCGAAAGCGCCGAAACTGCCGATGGCGATCAGGAACATCAGCCGCAGACCGCCGAGGACCAGACGCTGGAGGCGGCACTGGCGGCAATCCCGCCCGACCTGCTCGCCAAGTTGGCCGAGGGAGCCGCACGGCGCGGCGCAAAAGGCAGTGGTGGGGGCAAGAAGGCCAAGTCGAAGCTGCGCGGCAAGCCACTGGGTGCGCGCCCCGGCATGCCCGGAGGCGGCGCGCGTCTGGCGCTGATCGATACGCTGCGCGCAGCGGTCCCGTGGCAGCCGCTCCGCCGCCGCGAGGCATCCGGCGCAGCTCCCCAGGGACTGCTGGTGCGCAAGTCCGACCTGCGCATCCGCCGCTTCGAGGAGCGGGCAGCCGCCGTCACGATTTTCTGCGTGGATGCCTCGGGCTCGGCCGCGATGGCGCGGCTGGCCGAGGCCAAGGGCGCGGTCGAACTGATGCTCGCCCAGGCCTATGTCAGCCGCAGCGAGGTAGCGCTGGTGGCGTTTCGGGGCGCCGGGGCCGAACTGCTGCTGCCCCCTACCCGCTCCTTGACCCGCGCCCGGCGCGCCCTGGCCGAGCTGCCCGGCGGCGGGGGCACACCGCTGGCCGCCGGGATCACCGCCGCGCGGACCCTGGCTGAAACGATCGCCGCCCGCGGGGCGACGCCATTCGTGGTCTTCCTGACCGACGGCAGCGCCAATATTGCCGCCGATGGCAATCCCGGCCGCGGCCAGGCGCGCAGCGATGCCGAAGCAGCGGCCAAGGCGATCGCCGCCTCTGGCCTGGCCACGCTGGTGCTCGACATTGCCCCGCGTCCCCGGCCAGAAGCAGAGGCGATCGCCCGGGCGATGCGGGCGCGCTACTTGCCGATGCCGATGGCCGATGCCGCTGCCATGCGCCGCGCGGTCGAGGCAGCGCGGCCCAGCCCGCAAGTGGCATGACCGCGCTCAGGTGGGATCGGGAGGGGCATTCATGGCCCAATCGCCATGCCAGCCGGTTCGTTGCCGCTGGCGGTCTCGAGTGGCACGTCCAGGTGGCCGGCCGGGGTCCGGTGCTGCTGCTGATCCACGGGACAGGCGGCGCGACCCACAGCTGGCGTGACTTGCTCGGGCCCCTGGCCGAGCGCTTCACCGTGATCGCGCCCGATCTGCCCGGGCATGGCTTTACAAGCGGACACCTGCGCGGCGGACCGACGCTGCCCCGTATCGCGGCCGCCCTGAACGCACTGCTGGGCCAGCTGGAGGCCGCGCCGGAACTGATTGCGGGCCATTCCGCCGGCGCCGCCATCGCGCTGGAACTGGCGCGGACGGCCCAGACCCCGGTCATCGGCTTCAGCCCGGCGCTGATGCCCTTTCCCGGCCTGGCCGCCCAGCTCTTCCCCGCGATGGCCAAGCTGCTGTTCGTCAACCCCTTCGTGCCGGCGATCTTTGCCCGGATGGCGCGCAGCAAGGGCGAGGCCGCCCGCTTCCTCTACCGTGCGACCAATTCGCGGATCGATCCGGTGGGGCTGCGCTGCTACGAGCTGCTGCTGGGCAACAGCGAGCATTGCGCCGGTGCGCTGGCGATGATGGCCAATTGGGATCTGGAGGCGCTGAAGCGTCAGCTCCCGGCCATCACCGCGCCGGTACTGCTGGCGCATGGCACGGCGGACAACGCCATTCCGCTCGACTCGGTCCGGGCCGCCGCCAAACTGTTACCGCATTGCGAGCTAGAACTGCTTGAAGGCCTGGGCCATCTCGCGCACGAAGAACAACCGCAGCGCAGCTTCGAGCTGATCGTCCAGTTCGCCGCGCAGCATGTTGCAGGAGGCTGACCGTGGGCAATTTTTCCGAGCACTTTGGCTGGGTCGAGATCGTCTTTACCGCCACGATCGCGCTGGGCTTCGGCTTTTACCAGCTCTGGTCGGTCAACCGGGAGATTGCCCGCGACAAAGCCGAAAGGGCCAAAAAGTCAGGCGATGCGGGGCATCCGGTAGGGGAGCATGAACTGCACGATCGGTGAGGAGAAGCGATCGAGATCGAGGCTTTCCTGAACTGCCACCACGCTTTCCCCGAACAGCCGCGAATGCAGCCGCGAGCGGGCGTAAAATGGCGCATCTTCCCAGGTCTTGATCACGCCGGCATGGCCATGATCGGCGCGGGTCTTGCGCTCCATCTGCCACAGGGTGTTGGGCAGAGGCGCGACCAGCGGCAAGTCTTCCTGCTGCGGCGTGCCATCGGCGGCAAATCGCAGCGCGCTGGCAAAGGCCGTGCCATCGCGCCGGATCCCTTCATAACAGACCGCTGCCCCGCGCGCCGTATGCGCACGCGACCAGTGCCAGACCCGGAAGCCCTCCTCGAGCGATTCACTGCCGAAGTTGGAATCGAGATAGCCCGATCCGCTCCAGCGCAGGCCGGGGCGATCCATCGCCACCTCGATCCGGGCGCGCGGGGCGAGGCAATGCCAGCGGTGATGCCCGGCCGGATCGAGCGCGAAAGCCGTGGGATTAAGCGCTTCGGGAATCACCCGCACCCGCCCGCAGACCCGGCGCTGCCAGGGGATGCCCAGCCGCTTGTCGCGCTCTTCGATCTCGATTTCCAGCGCATCGCCCGTCCACCGGACCGAGCTTGGCCCGATCTCGAGCACGTCTCGGTCGCGCCGGACCGCCGTGTGCCCCCGCTCGGTCATCGTCCAGCGCGCGCCAGGGCCGTACAGCGCGACGTTCAGTGCCGAATGGTCGACCGGATCGGGACGACCGCTGCGCTTGTAATAGGGGGAGAAGACGCTGCCCAGAAAGGCAATTATGGTCAACGCGTGCTTTCCGTCGTCGCTGATCGCATCAACGTACCACCAGGCATAGCCACCGGGTGGAACCGCTTCATCAAAGCGAGGTCGCGCGCTGTCTGCTGTGCTGCCAGCCGCCCGGACAAGGCTGCCATCGGCACGCCCGCTCCGGGGTGGGTACTTCCACCCGCGCAGTAGAGCCCAGGGATCCGTGTCCGCGTGCCCTGCCGGAGGAAGGACGCCGCCCAGCCGTGCGAGGCCCGACCATAGATCGCTCCGCCGGTCGAGGGCAAAAACGCCGCGAAGTCGTTCGGCGTCAGCAGCGAATGCGGCAGCGGATCCTCCAGCTCCAACCCGCAGCGGGCGAGACTGCGCCTCATTGCCATGGTGCATCGCTCTCTCTCCTCGGTGGTATAGGCGTGACTGTCGCCGTTGGCCGGCGCATTGACGATCACTTGCAGCCGCTCGCGCCCGTTGCTGCTGACAAGGCCGCCATCACGGTCCTGCGCACAGACATAGACACTGGGGTCCGACGGCGGACCACCCCCGGCGATCTCGGCGAATTCGCGGGGGTAATCGCCGGAAAAGTAGACATTGTGGCGGGCCAGCGGCACGCCCGAGGTGCGACCGTGCGCCAGCCAGACAAGCGCCGAGAGCGAACGGCTGCCCCGCTTTACGCGCGGCACGGCACGCGCCGCCTCGGCGCCGAAGGCCCCTGCGCCGAGCGCAGCCGGATCGGCATTGACGATCACCGCATCGGCCCCGATCCGCTCGCCATTGGCCAGGATCACGCCGGCAGCGCGGCCACCCGCAACCTCGATTCGTTCGACATCGTGACCCAGGCGAAACCGCGCACCCTGTTCTTCGGCGATCCGCTGCAGGGCATTGGCCAGCGCGATCATGCCACCATCGATCAGCCAAACGCCCTGCGCCTCGACATGGGCAATCAGCATCAAGGTGGCGGGAGTGGCAAAAGGGGATGAGCCGCAATAGGTTGCATAGCGCGCGAATAGCTGGCGCAGCCGCTGGTCGGCGAAATGCTCGCCAAGCACCTTCCACAGGCTTTCGTAAGGACGGATCGCCAGCAGGTCGCCCACCCGGGCAAGGCCGATCCGCCACATCAGCGGCCCGGGCCAGCTGACCTTGCCGGCCCGCAGCATGCTGTTTTCGAGGATGCCGAAGATCCGCGCCGCTTCGGTGCGAAAGGCGCGATAACCTCGTGCGGCCTCGGCCCCGGCAAAATCGCCAATGGCCTCCTCGCTGCGCAGTGGGTCGGCGTGCAGGTCAAGCTGCGCCTCCGGACCCCAGGCATGGCGGGCCAGGACCGAGGCCTGCCGGACCGAGACATAATCATCGAGCCGGCGGCCGGCGAGCGCGAACAGTTCGTCGAACACGTCGCGCAGGGTAAACACCGTGGGACCGGCATCGATCGCGCGCCCATCGACCGCGATCTGGCGGGCCTTGCCACCCACCTCGGCCTGCTTGTCGACCACCGTTACGGCGTGACCGGCCGCAGCCAGGCGGACGGCGCTGGCCAGCCCCCCCATTCCCGCTCCAATGATCACGACTCGGCCTGACATCGGCACTCCCGGCGAATGCGTTTGACCTTTACATACATGATGTCCAATCAATTGGACATATGCAACGCACCGAGCACGAAAAACGGCATCCCTGGAGGATCGAGCTGAAGCGCCGCTGGATCGCGCTGCGAAATCGCGTGATCGGCAGCCCCCGGTTCCAGCGCCTCGCCGCCCGCAACCCGCTGTTGCGCCCGGTCGCGCGCCGGCGCTCGGCCGTGATGTTCGATCTGGTGGCGGGGTTCGTCTATAGCCAGGTTCTGCAGGCCGTGGTCGAAGCAGACCTGCTTGAACAGCTTGGCAATGACGCGGCCAACACCGCCGACCTGGCCAAAACCTGCCAGCTCAGCCTGCCCGCAATGGAGCGCCTGCTGCGGGCGGCCGCTGCGCTGGATCTGGTCGAATCGCTGGGCGAGGACAGCTGGATGCTGGGCGAACAGGGCGCCGCCCTGCGCAGCAATCCCGGCACCCAGGCGATGATCCGCCATCACCGGCTGCTTTACCGCGACCTGGCGGAACCACTGGCACTGCTGCGGGATGACCGGGCAACGCCAACGGCACTCTCGTCCTTCTGGGCCTATGGGATGCAGGCGGTCGATGCGACCGAGTACAGCACGCTCATGGCGCAGTCGCAGGAAATGGTCGCCGATCAGGTCCTTGCCAGAGGCGTACTGGATCGCTGCACAGCGCTGCTCGATGTGGGCGGCGGGCATGGGGTTTTCGTAGGCAAGGTCCGCGCGCATCACCCCTCGCTGCGACTCGGCGTGTTCGACCTGCCCGAGGTTGTCACACAGGTTGCCGCCAACCATCCCGATCGCCAGGCCATTGCAACGCATCCCGGCAACTTCTTCATCGATCCGATTCCGCCCGGCTATGACTGCGTGTCACTGGTTCGAATCCTGCACGATCATGACGATGACCGGGCGTTGACCCTGCTGCGGGCGATTCGCGCCGCGCTGGGCCCGGGCGGCCGCCTCGTCGTGGCGGAACCGATGGCAGGCGCCGTCGGCGGCAGGCGGATGGGTGATGCCTATTTCGGGCTTTATCTGTGGGCGATGCGCAGCGGTCGCCCGCGGCGACCTGACGAGACCGGGGCTTTGCTGCGGCAAGCCGGCTTTTCCAGCTGGCGCGAGGTGTCCACCGACCTGCCCGTGATCACTTCGTTGATTGTCGCCTTAGCCTGACATTTAAAAGTGTCATGCCTAATTGACACTAAGCGTCATTGGCCTATTGTGGTGTGGCGCGGGATTGCATTCTGCACCCCGCGCCGGGTCAACCAGAAACAAGGGGATGGACCTGCGGGATGGAAGCACTGGCGATCATAGTCGAAGCACCGCGGCGCACAGCGCTCCGCATGCTGGACCTGACTCCGCCGGGGCCATCCGATCTGGTTGTCGAGGCCCACTGGAGCGGAATCAGCAGCGGTACCGAAAAGCTGCTTTGGACTGGCGAAATGCCGCGCTTTCCCGGCATGGGCTACCCGCTGGTACCAGGCTACGAGACAGTCGGCAGGGTTATCGATGCCGGCCCCGATGCGCAGCAACGGATCGGGGACTGGGTCTTCGTGCCGGGCGCCAATTGCTACACCGAGGCGCGCGGCCTGTTTGGTGGCAGCGCCAGACGGCTGGTCGTTCCTTCGGCCCGCGCCTTTCCGATTGCCGAGTCGCTGGGCGAACGGGGCATCCTCTTCGCCCTGGCCGCCACGGCCCATCATGCGCTTGCCGGCGGCAGTCCGCCCGACCTGATTGTCGGCCACGGCGTGCTGGGGCGCCTGCTGGCAAGGCTGACCATCGCGGCGGGCGCTCCGCCCCCCGTGGTGTGGGATACCAACGAGACGCGCCGCGAGGGTGCGGTGGGCTATGACGTGATCGCCCCCGCTGACGATGCCCGGCGCGACTATCGCTCGATCTACGATGTCAGCGGCTTTGCCGACGGGATCGACACGCTGATGGGCAAGCTGGCCAAGGGCGGCGAGATCGTTCTGGCTGGCTTCTACGCCAACCGGATCAACTTCGCTTTTGCCCCCGCCTTCATGGCCGAGGCGCGGCTGCGGGTCGCGGCCGAATGGGCCCCGGAAGACCTCGCCTCAAGCCGCGCCATGATCGAATCCGGCGCGCTCGACCTCACCGGTCTGGTCTCCGACATCCGCCCCGCGGCCGAAGCCGAACAGGCCTATCCGGCGGCGCTGCTCGATTCCGCATGCCTCAAGATGGTTCTCGATTGGAGAGAAATCGCGTGACGATGCTCGAAACGGATATGGCGCTGCGCCAGGAAGCGGGGATCGATCCCGATCCGGTGCATACCGGCGAGGTCCGCAAGGAAACGCAGATCATTGCGATCTATGGCAAAGGTGGCTCGGGCAAGAGCTTTGCCCTGTCCAACCTCAGCTACATGATGGCCCAGCAGGGCAAGCGGGTGCTGCTCATCGGCTGCGACCCCAAGAGCGACACCACCAGCCTGCTGTTCGGCGGCAAGAGCTGCCCGACGATCATCGAAACCAGTTCCCGCAAGAAGCTGGCAGGGGAAGAAGTCACGATCGAGGATGTCTGCTTCCAGCGCGACGGCGTGTTCGCAATGGAACTGGGCGGGCCCGAAGTCGGCCGCGGCTGCGGCGGGCGCGGGATCATCCACGGCTTCGAGCTGCTGGAAAAGCTGGGCTTCCACGACTGGGGCTTTGACTATGTCCTGCTCGATTTCCTGGGCGACGTGGTCTGCGGCGGGTTTGGCCTGCCGATCGCGCGCGACATGTGCCAGAAGGTCATCGTCGTCGGCTCGAACGACCTGCAATCGCTTTACGTCGCCAACAACGTCTGCAAGGCGGTCGAATACTTCCGCAAGATGGGTGGCAATGTCGGCGTCGCCGGCATGATCATCAACAAGGACGACGGCACGGGTGAAGCCCAGGCCTTTGCCGAGGCGGTTGGCATCCCGGTACTGACCGCAATCCCGGCCAACGAGGATATCCGCCGCAAATCGGCCAATTATCAGATCATCGGCACGCCGGACGGACAATGGGGCGGCCTGTTCGAACAGCTCGCCACCAATGTCGCCGAAGCGCCGCCGCGCCAGCCGCGCCCCCTGGAGCAGGACGGCCTGCTGGGGCTGTTCTCGCCCGAAGAGACCGGCGGCAACGTGCAACTGATCCCCGCCACCCAGGCCGACATGCGCGGCGGCAGCTTCGAGCCACGGCCAAGCCTTGAGGTGATTTATGACGAGGCTTGAGGGATGACCGACCTGGGCACCCCCGTGCGCGAGCGTGACACGCTCGACCTTGGCGCAGCCGAGGGGGGTGCCTGTGCCAGCGGCGACACCATGCGCGATGCCGCCCGCAAGGCCGGCAAGAGCGAAGTGCTTGACCGCTATGCCGCCGATTACCCGGCAGGCCCCCACGACCAGCCGCAGAGCATGTGCCCGGCCTTCGGCTCGCTGCGCGTCGGGCTGCGGATGCGCAGAACCGCGACTGTCCTCTCCGGCTCCGCCTGCTGCGTCTATGGGCTGACCTTCACCTCGCACTTCTATGGAGCGCGGCGGACGGTCGGCTATGTCCCGTTCAGTTCTGAAACGCTGGTCACCGGCAAGCTGTTCGAGGACATCAAGGAAGCGGTCGAGGAACTGGCCGATCCCGCGCTTTACGATACGATCGTCGTTACCAACCTGTGCGTTCCCACCGCCAGCGGCGTGCCGCTGCGGCTGCTGAAGAAGCAGATCAACGGGGTACGGATCATCGGCATCGACGTGCCGGGCTTCGGCATTCCAACCCATGCCGAGGCCAAGGACGTGCTGGCTGGCGCCATGCTCGCCTATGCTCGCGAGGAAGCCTCGCAAGGTCCGGTCGCCCGCCCGCAAAGCCGCCCCGACCGCCCGACCATCAGCCTGCTGGGCGAGATGTTCCCGGTTGATCCGGTGGTAATCGGGCAGATGCTCGAGCCGATGGGCCTTGCCGCCGGCCCGGTCGTGCCCACCCGCGAATGGCGCGAACTCTATTCGGCGCTCGATTGCGCCGCAGTTGCCGCGATCCACCCCTTCTACACGGCAAGCGTCCGCGAGTTCGAGGCCGCTGGCCGGCCGGTTATCGGCTCCGCCCCGGTCGGCGCGGATGGCACCGCCGCCTGGCTCGATGCGATCGGCGCAGCCTGCGGGATTGCCCAGGCGAAGATCGACCAGGCCAAGAACATCTTCGTAGGCGCGGTGCGCGGGGCCCTCGCGGCCATGCCGATCAAGGGACGGATCACGGTTTCGGGTTACGAAGGCTCCGAACTGCTGGTCGCCCGCCTGCTGATCGAAAGCGGCGCCGAGGTGCCCTATGTCGGCACCGCCCTGCCCCGGACGCGCTGGTCCGATCCCGATCGCGAATGGCTTGAGGCCAGGGGCGTGCGGGTCAATTACCGCGCCAGCCTGGAAGCGGATATTGCGGCGGTCGAGGAATTCGGCCCCGATCTGGCGATTGGCACCACGCCGGTGGTGCAACACGCCAAGCAGCGCGCGATTCCCGCGCTTTACTTCACCAACCTGATCTCGGCCCGGCCGTTGATGGGTCCGGCCGGGGCCGGCAGCCTGGCCCAGGTAGTCAACGGCGCCATCGCCAACCGGGACCGGATGAACCGGATGAGCGCCTTTTTCGATGGCGTCGGCACTGGCCATGCCGCCGGGGTTTGGGAAGACACCCCGCAGGATCGTCCGCAGTTCAAGAAGAAGTACGCAGCGCTCAACGAAGCGGCCCGCAAGGCGGCCGAGGCGGTCGGCACATGAGCCTGATCCTCGATCACGACCGGGCCGGCGGCTATTGGGGCGCGGTCTATGTCTTCACCGCCGTGAAGGGCCTGCAGGTCGTCATCGACGGACCGGTCGGCTGCGAGAACCTGCCGGTCACCAGCGTGCTGCACTACACCGACGGCCTGCCGCCGCACGAGTTGCCGATCGTGGTGACCGGGCTGGGCGAGGAAGAACTGGGCAAGACCGGCACCGAAGGCGCAATGAAGCGCGCCTGGAAGACGCTCGATCCCGAACTGCCGGCCGTGGTCGTCACGGGGTCGATAGCGGAGATGATCGGCGGCGGGGTGACGCCCGAGGGCACCAACATCAAGCGCTTCCTGCCGCGCACCATCGATGAAGACCAGTGGCAGAGCGCTGACCGCGCGCTGTCCTGGCTGTGGACCGAATTCGGGCCGAAGGCGGTGCCGGAGCGCAAGCCCGTGAAAGAGGGCGAACGGCCCAAGGTCAATATCATCGGCCCGGCCTATGGCATGTTCAACATGGCGAGCGACCTTGCCGAGATCCGCCGCCTGATTGAAGGGATCGGGGCGGAAGTCGGCATGGTCTTCCCGCTGGGCAGCCACCTCGCCGATGTGCGGCGGCTGGCCGATGCCCAGGCCAATGTCTGCCTTTACCGCGAATTCGGGCGCAACCTGTGCGAGCTGATGGAGCGGCCCTATTTCCAGGCGCCGATTGGCCTTGAAAGCACCACGCGCTTCCTGCGGGCACTCGCGGCGGAACTGGGACTTGATCCCGAGCCGTTTATCACCCGGGAAAAGCACACCACGATCAAGCCGCTGTGGGATCTGTGGCGCTCGGTCACGCAGGACTTCTTCGGCACGGCCAGCTTCGGCATCGTCGCCAACGAAACCTATGCCCGCGGTATCCGCAAGTTCCTCGAAGAGGACATGGGCCTGCCCTGCAGCTTCGCCTTCGCCCGAAGTGCCGGGGTGAAGCCTGACAATGCCGCCGTGCGCGCCGCGATCCAGGCCAATCCGCCGCTGGTCGTCTTCGGCAGCTACAACGAGCGGATGTACATGGCGGAATGCGGGGCGCGCGGGGTCTATATCCCGGCCAGCTTCCCCGGCGCGGCAATCCGCCGCCATACCGGCACGCCCTTCATGGGCTATTCCGGGGCGACCTACCTGATCCAGGAAGTCTGCAACGCGCTGTTCGATGCGCTGTTCCACATCCTTCCGCTGGGAACCCAGCTCGACCAGGTCGATCCGACCCCGGCCCGGGTAGAGCTGGCCTGGGACGAGGATGCCAAGGCCAAGCTTGACCAGCTGATCGATGCCCAGCCCGTGCTGATCCGCATCTCGGCCGCCAAGCGGCTGCGCGATGCGGCCGAACGCGCCGCCCGCCAGGCCGGCGAGGACCGCGTTACCGCCGAACGGCTGGCCGATGCCCTGCTCGAAGGAGCCGGGTCATGAGCCGCCGCAACCAGATCGCCCGCCTTGCGGGCCAACCCCATCCCCACCGACGTAGCCCGCCGGTGCGGATACCAAGGGAGGCACCACCGCCTCTCGCACAACACCAAGCAGAACTGGAGACAGGGCTATGAGTGATCCCGATGATCGTCTCGGGCTGAGGACCTACCTCACCCCGGAGGAAGCTAAGGAATTCCACAAACTGTTCATGAGCAGCTTTATCGGCTTCACCGCCGTTGCAGTGGTTGCACACGTCCTCGTGTGGATGTGGAAGCCCTGGCTCTGAGCCAATAATCGCGTCTTCGGGGCATCCAGCGCCGCAGACCCAGTCAACTTTCAAAAAGGAATATCACCATGTGGAGAATGTGGCTGATTTTTGATCCGCGCAGGGCGCTTGTGGCGCTCTTCGCTTTCCTTTTCGTACTGGCACTGGTGATTCACTTCATCCTGCTCAGCACGGATACCTTCAACTGGCTCGACGGCCCCAACTCGGCGCAAGGTCGCGCCGCAGCAGCCGCCGCGGCACCGGCAACACCCTGACGGTGGATCGTGCGAGAGGCGGCGGACTCTAAAGGCCGCCGCCTCCCCAGGTTCAAGGTTGGACAGCAGCAACCCGCTGGCATCCAGCGGGGGAGGATAGGGCTATGGCGCTCTTGAGTTTCGAGCGAAAATATCGCGTACGCGGCGGCACCCTCTTGGGAGGCGACCTGTTCGACTTCTGGGTCGGTCCGTTCTACGTCGGGTTCTTTGGCGTCGTCACGGCGATCTTCGCATCGCTAGGGACCGCCCTGATCCTCTATGCCGCGTCCCAGGGGCCAACCTGGAACCCCTGGCTGATCTCGATCGCGCCACCGGACCTCAAATACGGCCTCGGCTTTGCGCCGCTGAAAGAAGGGGGCTTCTGGCAGGTCATCACGGTCTGCGCGCTCATATCCTTCGTGTCCTGGGCGCTGCGCGAGGTGGAAATCTGCCGCAAGCTGGGCATGGGCTATCATGTGCCCGTGGCCTTCGGCTTTGCGATATTCGCCTATTTCACCCTGGTGGTGATCCGCCCGGTCCTGCTCGGCGGCTGGCATTTCGGCTTCCCTTACGGGATCTTCAGTCACCTCGACTGGGTTTCGAACACGGGGTACCAGTATCTCCACTTCCACTACAACCCGGCACACATGCTGGCGGTGTCGTTCTTCTTCACGACGACCTTCGCCCTGGCCCTGCACGGCGCGCTGGTGCTTTCGGCGGTCAATCCGCCCAAGGGCCAGGACGTGAAGAGCCCCGAATACGAAGACACCTTCTTCCGCGATCTGATCGGCTATTCGATCGGCACGCTGGGCATTCACCGGCTCGGCCTGCTGCTGGCGCTGAACGCCGGCTTCTGGAGCGCGGTCTGCATCGTCATCAGCGGCCCGCTGTGGACCAAGGGCTGGCCGGAATGGTGGACGTGGTGGCTCAACCTGCCGATTTGGTCCTGAGGGGGTAAGCAACGATGGCTCGCTATCAGAACATCTTCACCCAGGTGCAGCTGCGTGCTGCCCCGGAAATGGGCGTGCCCCTGCCGGCCGGCGATGAGCCGCGGCTGCGCGACACAGCCTTCGTCCACCTGCTCGGCCGGCTTGGCCAGGCGCAGATCGGCCCCGTCTATCTCGGCTGGACCGGCATCGCCGCGCTGATCTTCGGCTTTGTCTGGTTCGAGATCGTCGGTCTGAACATGCTGGCGTCGGTCGGCTGGGATCCGATCCAGTTCGTCCGCCAGCTGCCCTGGCTCGCGCTGGAGCCGCCGGGGCCGCAATATGGCTTCACCCCCTTCGTGCCGCTGGCCGACGGGGGCTGGTGGATCATCGCCGGGTTCTGCCTGACCATGTCGATCATGCTGTGGTGGGTACGTACCTACCGCCGCGCCCGCGCGCTGGGCATGGGCACGCATGTCGCCTGGGCCTTCCTCTCGGCGATCTGGCTGTTCCTGGTACTGGGCTTCATCCGCCCGTTCTTCATGGGCAGCTGGTCGGAAAGCGTGCCCTTCGGCATCTTCCCGCACCTCGATTGGACCGCGGCCTTCTCGATCCGTTACGGCAACCTGTTCTACAATCCGTTCCACGCGCTTTCGATCGCCTTCCTCTATGGCTCGACCCTGCTCTTCGCGATGCACGGGGCGACCATCCTGGCGGTCGGCCGATATGGTGGTGAACGCGAGATCGAACAGATCACCGATCGCGGCACGGCCTCGGAACGCGCCGCACTGTTCTGGCGCTGGACGATGGGCTTCAACGCCACGATGGAATCGATCCACCGCTGGGCCTGGTGGTTTGCGGTGCTGACCACGCTGACCGGGGGGATTGGCATCCTGCTGACCGGAACCGTGGTCGATAACTGGTATCTGTGGGCGCAGGAGCATCAGTTTGCCCCCGCCTATCCCACCACCGGGGTCGTCGATCCCGCAGCGACGGGGAGTGTCGGACAATGAGGCGCCTGATCGTTCTCGCATGCACCGCGGCACTGCCGATCCTGCTCACCGGGTGTGAACTCGGCCCCAAGGAGTCGTCCCAGAACGGCTACCGCGGGACCGGGATGGACACCATCGCGGTCAAGGCTGCAACCAAGGCCGCGCTCAAGGCCAACGAGGCACCGCCACCGCCCTACGACCCGCCGGGTACCGAAGGGCCCCGCGCCAGCACGATCTATCAGAACGTGCAGGTGCTCGGCGATGTCTCGGACGAGCAGTTCAACTATACGATGGCGGCAATCACCGCCTGGGTCGCGCCCAAGGAGGGCTGCAACTACTGCCACAATCCGGCGAACATGGCTTCGGACGAGATCTATACCAAGGTCGTCGCGCGCCGGATGCTGCAAATGACACGGGACATCAATGGCGGCTGGACCAACCACGTTGGCAAGACCGGCGTGACCTGCTGGACCTGCCACCGCGGCCAGGCCGTGCCGACCGAGCACTGGGCCCTGCCGGACGTCCCCGAACACAAGGGCGTGATCCGCAAGAAGAACGGGCAGAACGATCCGGTCGTGGCCTCGGCCTATTCGTCGCTGCCGAACGATGCCGTGGCGATGTACCTGTTGGGCGGCAAGGATACCAAGGCGGCGCGGGTCAACTCCACGACCATGCATCCGGGTCCGGCCAACAAGACGCGCACGATGGAAGCGGAAAAGACCTATGCGATGATGATGCACATCTCGCAGTCGCTCGGGGTCAACTGCACCACATGCCACAATGCGCAGTCGTTCCAGTCATGGCCCAGCAGCAACAAGCAGCGGGTCACGGCCTGGCACGGTCTGAACATGGCGCGATCGATCAACCATGATTACATCACGCCCCTGACCTCGGTCTTCCCGGCCAATCGCAAGGGCGCCATGGGCGATCCGTTCAAGGCCAATTGCGCCACCTGCCACCGCGGCCAGAACAAGCCGCTTGGTGGTTACCCCATGGCGAAGGACTATCCTGCGCTGTGGAAGCCTGCCGCAGCTCAGCCGATTGCCACCACGGCAGCTGTGGTCAACTCTCCCCTAGCGGCACCGTAAAACCGAGCCAGCCGGCTCAGAAGGTGCCGCTTAGCCGGGGCTAGTCATTCGACTCGCCCCGGCTCTTTTTTTGTCTGTCGAACCAGGTCAGCGAGGTGGAGCGGGAAAGATGCCGCCAGCGGCAGGGAAACCCAGATCCAGGATGATCCGGTAAGGGCAGCGCGCGTGCCCAGGAGGATAAGCACCGCCGGACCCAGCGTGGTGACGATGTCCCGGAACGACCATCCGCGACGCCGCAGCCAGATCGCTTCGGCTGCCAGCACCGCCAGGACGATATCAACCGCGTGGCCGCTGGCGAACAGCTCATCCATGCGCAACGTCAGCCAAACGGGGCGTTCAGCCGGACCACTTCCCAGTTAAGGGCACCGGCCACGGTAACCCAACCAAGATAGGGCAGCAGCAATACTGCCGAGAGCCGTGACAGGCGGCCGCAGTAGGCGATCAGCAGCACGATCGAGGACCACAGCAGCAGCAGCTCGAAAAATGCCCAGTCTGGCCGCTTCAGGTGGAAGAAGATCAGGCTCCAGACGATATTGAGGAACCCGTTCAGCGCAAACAGGCCAATCACCGTATCGGCCTGGCGTGCCTTGGGGGCGGCCGACCAGGCGGTGACGCCGGAAATCGCGGCCAGCATGAAGATCAGCGTCCAGGCAATCGGAAAGACCGGTCGCGGCGGGGTCCAGTCCGGCTTGGCCAGGCCTTCGTACCATGGTCCCAGATCGGTGATGGTCCCGCCGATAAACGCCACTCCCAGCGCAGCCAGCAGCGCCACGGCGATCGGCATGATCCAGCTTGCCTTCATTGCAATATCGGCCTCAATCCCAACAGATGGGCCGTATCCTTCAGGAAAATGCGCAAATGCGCCAGCGGTTTTGCGCGGACCAGGCGCTTGTTCATATAGGCCTGCCAGGTCAATTGCTGCACGTCGCGATCGGCGCACATGTCGACAAAACGTTCGCGGCGCTTGTCGCTTGAATACCAGAAGTACTGCATGATCCCCAGCACCCAGAACACCCGGCTGTGCTGGCGCATGAATTCCTTGCGGGCCAGGCGCAGCGCCGCAGGCTTGCCGCTGACCAGGAAAGTACCGGCGGTTTGCGCCGCGATCCGGCCACAGGTCATGGCGTAATAGATACCCTCGCCAGAGGCGGGCGCCACCACGCCGGCCGCATCGCCAGCAACCAGAACATCGCGGCCATTATCCCACCGCTTCAAAGGCTTGAGCGGGATCGGCGCGCCTTCGCGGCGAAGGGTTTCGCAGCGATCAAGGTCGAGGTCGCCGCGCATTTCGTGAACCGCCCCGCGCAGCGAGAAGCCCTTGTTGGCACTGCCCACACCGACACTGGCGGTATCGCCATGCGGAAAGACCCAGGCATAGAAATCGGGCGAGAGCTTGCCCTGGTAGAAAACGTCGCAACGATCGCCGTCGTAACCCTTGGCTGTTGCCAGCGGTGCCCGGATCACTTCGTGGTAGGCAAAGACGCAGGGGTTGCGTCCAGCGCCGGGAATCTCCTGCCGCGCCACGGTCGACCGGGCGCCATCGGCCCCGATCACCAGCCGCGTCCGGACCCGGTGCAATTCTCCACCGCGCTCGTCGCGATAGGTCACCAGCGGCCCGGCGCGGTCATCGCGCTCGATCGCCTCGAAGGTGCCCTTGCGGCGCTCGGCTCCCGCAGTCGCGGCGCGCTCCCGCAGCCATTCGTCGAACACATCGCGATCGACCATGCCGACATAGCCGGTATCCCCCACCGGCATATCGACCGTGCGGCCCGATGGCGCGATCATCCGCGCGGCGCGGGCCCGCGCCACCAGCAGGCTTTGCGGGATGCCGAAATCTTCCATCAGGCGCGGAGGCACTGCGCCGCCGCAGGGTTTGGTCCGCCCGGCCCGGTCGAGAAGCAGCACCTTGTAACCGGCCTCGGCCAGATCGAAGGCCGCGGTCGCCCCCGCCGGTCCGCCGCCAACAATCACCGCGTCATAGCTTGCTTCGTTCATGATCCTATTGCCTCCACACGCGGCACCTGCCGGCGCCGCGATGCCTTGAACGCGAGCCAGCCGGCTGCGACAAACAAGCCACCTTCAAATGAGAATACCAGCTGGAACGCCGCGGCATCGGTACCCAGGATCTGCCGCGCCATATCCAGGCCCAGCGCCCCGGTGAGCCCCCCCAGACCAAAGGCAATGGCCTGGGCCGCGCCCCAGACCCCCATCCGCACGCCTTCCCGGGTCCGCTCGCCGGAACCGGCCAGTCCCATCATCGCGCCGATTGCGGCAACGGTGAAAACGCCATTGAAGAAACCGAGCGCGAAGACATTGGGGACCAGCGGCCAGCCCGGCCCGGTACGCGCGCCAAAGGCCAGACCCGCGAGCGCCAGCGCCGAACCCAGGCAACCGGCGGCGATCCAGTTGCGCAGCTCGCCCGGCAGGCGGCCCGTAAAGGCACTGCCGCCAATCCCCGTCACGATCATGCCGACCAGAATGCCACCATGCTGCATGCCGGAAAGCTGGGTCGACTGGCCCGGTGACATGGCAAAGACCAGGCCGGCAAACGGCTCAAGGATCAGATCCTGCATCGAATAGGCCAGCATGGAGACGAAAATGAACAGGGTGAAGCGGCGCGCCGTTGGCTCCCCGGCAATCTCTGCCAGAGCCTCGCGCATGTCGGGCACTTCACCCTTCGCGACAGTCGCAGTTGCCGGCAGGGCCCGGCGCTCCAGCCGAAACAGCGCCATGATCGTGAGCGCCAGCGCGGTAGCAACCACTCCGCTGGCGACCAGCGCCAGCCGACGCGGCGAGAACGGGTCGAGCAATGCCCCGGCCGTGCCAGCGGCAATGACGATACCGGCGATCATCATGATCCAGGTCGTCGCCGCGGCCGCAGCCCGGCGGGCCGGAGCAACGCCCGATGCGAGCAGCGCCAGCAGCGAGGTTCCCGCAGCACCCACCCCGGCGCCGATCATGGTAAAACCCAGGATGGACAGCAGGATGCCCAGCGCGCGGTGGCCGGCGATCAGCATCGCGGCATTGACCGCCAGCAAGGCCCCAAGCCCAAGGACTGCCATGCCGAACAGGATCCACGGACTGCGCTGGCGCCCCTGGTCCGATCCCTGCCCCCACAGCGGCCGGGTCAACTGGACGGCATAATGCCAGGCGACCAGCCCGGCCGGGATCGCGGCGGCCAGCCCATATTCCACCACCATCACCCGGTTGAGCAACGAGGTTGCGAGCATGACCATCGCCCCGATCGAGGCCTGGACCAGGCCAAGTCGCACGATGTGGCCCCAGCCAAAGCCCGTTTGCGCCGCGCCCGTCATCCGAAATATCCTCCCAGGCCCAGTGCCGCGGCCAGCATGCCGAGAACGTAAAGCGTCACCCCGCGCGCCGCATACCACGGCGCATCCTGCGCCGGGTTGCGCAGCAGCCGGGGCATCAAGGCGAGCTGCGCGAGCAGCAGACCACCTACCAACATGGCTGAAAGCGTCAGGTTCCAGCGCATCAGCAGGACCGCGACCCAGACCTGGGGCAACACCATCACCGCGCAGGCAAGGCGGGCAGCCGGACCAACGCCGAGCACCACCGGCAGCGAGCGCAGACCGGTTGCGCGATCGCCCATTACTGCTTTGAAATCATTGAGCGTCATTATGCCGTGCGCGCCCAGGCTGTAGAGCAGCAGCACGATGAGGATTTCCGTACGCGGCAGGCTGCCGGCCATCACACTGGCGCCGGTGAACCAGGTCAGCCCTTCATAGGTCAGGCCGACCGTGGCCGGACCGACCCAGCCGCTGGTCTTGAGCCGCCATGGCGGCGCGCTGTAGGCCCAGGCGCAGACGAGGCCGAGCGCGGTCGCCCCCAGGACCCAGGGCCCCGTCAGCCAGGCCACCAGCAGCGACAGAATGGTGCCGATGACCGCGATCCGCCACCCCCAGGTTCCGGCAATCCGCCCGGAAGGGATTGGCCGCTCGGGCTGGTTGATCGCGTCGACATGGCGATCGTACCAGTCGTTTACCGCCTGGCTGGTGCCGCAGACGAGTGGTCCGGTCAGCGCGATCCCGGCCAGCAGGAAAGGCCAGCGCCCCTCGATCCCCACGCCCGAGGAGACGACCCCGCACATGAATGCCCACATCGGCGGGAACCAGGTAATCGGTTTGAGGAGTTCGAGGATGTCACGCGGCGCTGGGCGCTTCGAATAGGTGATCGAGGCAGCGGCATTCCCCATCATGTCAGGCTAAACCTGACACTATGGGCCGTCAAATCATTTTGACACTTTAGGTTGATGCCAGCCTATTCGGCTTCGCCCTGCAGATTGCCGAGGCTGTAGCGGTGCAGCTTCGAATAGAGGCTTTGGCGGCTGAGGCCAAGAATTTCAGCGGCCGAGGCACGGTTGTCAGACGTGTAGGTAAGCGCCGCCTCGATGCACAACCGCTCGATCAGGTCGGTACTTTCGCGGACAATGTCTTTCAGCGACATTCGCCCAACCAACTCGGTCAGCTGTTCGACCGAGCGGGTGCGGTCCTGCAGCACTGGCTCAAGATCACGCAGACGCCGGCCAATCTGGCGGATCACGTAACCGGTATGCGGATCGGTTCCCACCGTTCGCACGGCCGAAAGCTCGACCGGCTCACCCGGATTGGTTTCATTCGCACCGACCACCGTTGCCACGTTGCGTGCTGAACCGTGCTTGGCCAGCTGACCGTCAACCAGGTCAAGATCAATGCCGGGTCGCCCGACATAGTCATCCAGCGGGCGGCCAGTCAGTTGCTGGACACTGGCCGCACCGACCAGCTCGACAAAGGCAATGTTGGCGGCGACGATCGCACGCGCCTGATCGACCAGCACAAACGCATCAGGCATGGTTTCGATCACGTCGAGCGCAATGCTCCGCTCGGTTGCGGCTGGGGTCGCGGTATCGGCAAAACGGATCAGCAGGAACTGCTCACCATATTCGCGAAATCCGTTGGCCTGCAGTGTCACCGACACGCCACGATCATGCAGTCGGGCTTTGAAGGGCGTCATGGTACCCGACGTCAGCGCCGAACCAAAATAGGCAATCAGCGCCTCGCGCGAGCCGCGATCGAACTGGGCGAGCAGCTTCGAATTCTCGAGACTGCCGACTTGTGCGGCAAGCAGGCGGTAGGCGGCCGGATTGGCCTCGCGAATCCGGAAGCCGTCAGCCGCCGCAACGATGGTGGGCTCGGACGACAGGTCGAACAACATGCGGTAGCGCGCTTCGAGCCGGCGCATCTGCATGTAATCGCGTTCCAGCGATTGCTGGGCCTGGAGCAGGCGCTGCTGGACCGCCGCGGCTTCACGAAGGTCTCGGCCGAAGGCGATATTGCGACCAGTCGTGCCCGAAGGGATGATGGTATACCGGACAGGAGTGTCGCCGTCCTCGCCGGTGTGGTTGACCTGGCGCCAGTGCTGGGTCTGCTTCTTGCGCGCGCCGGCCAGCATTTCCATGATCTTGGGCCGACTTTCGACCGTCACCGTATCGAACCAGTTCCGCCCGATCCACTCGCCAAAACCGGGAAACTCGTTCGGATTGGCCGAGGCATCCAGGATCAAGCCGGCATCGTCGATGATCAGCGTGATGTCACCCGCCACCATCGCCATGCGCACCACAGCATCGCCGCCCAGCGCGCCCAGCACGTCGAGCGAGTCGATGAAGGGCGTCTTGCCCTCGATACTGTGCTTGCGAATGAGCAACAGCTCCTCCGGCGATCAGACTTGGTCAGACACAGGGCGGCATTCCGCCATCAACTGCTCCGCAAGTGCCACCGCCGAGACCGCATCGGTTGCCGTGCCGTCCGCGCCCGCCGCAACCGCAAGGGTCGGATTGGCATTTATGGCCCTGCCGCCGACGATGACCCGAACCGCAGGATTGCGCGATACGGAGCGAATTGCCGAGACGAGCCCGGCGAGTTCGCCGCTAGGGCAATCGTTGGTGACGGTCAATCCCACCAGATCGAAGTCGCGCTTGGCCAGAATTTCGAGCAATTTGTTCTGCTTGGACTCGAAAAGCACCTCGCTTTCCCAGCCGGCACGCGAAAAGATTTCTTCGACCATCAGCGCGCCGAAGCTGTGTTGGTCGCCCGGCATCGCGGCGATCAGCATCGAAGGCGGAGCCTGAAGCGTACGCAACAAAATGGGCGAACGCATCGCCACGATCCGCATGACCTCCTGCAACCGCCACAGCCCCATCGTCACATCGACGAAATCGCAACTGTCGGATTCCCACAGTTCGCCGAGCTTGCGAGCCGAGGGCGCGAGCAACTCAATGAAGATCTGCTCAAGCCCGACGCCACGCGACAGGTATCGCTCAATCGCGCTCATCAGCTCGCTGACTTCATGATCGAGTGGCATCGCGGCGAATTGGGCAACTTCTTCAGGGCTGAGCGGCAATATCCGCTGGTCCGGGCGCTCGAGCCGCTCTGGCGCGCGCCAGCGATCGTGGCGATGGGCCATCAGCAGCCTTGGAATAATGTCACCCTCCACCATGCTGCCCAGGCTTGCCCCGGGAAATGCGTGAAACGGCGACATCCGGGCAGTATCTGCCCTGGGCTTTCTCAGCGCCGATCTGTCATTGGTCATGCCCTTAGCCATCCAGCACTCCCGAGTCTGGAATCGGCGCGGATCGCGTCAATCCGGCTGGACACTGTTTCGAGTCGGTGCGGCCGGACACGTCGAGCCTACGCCCTGCTCCGACATTCCGCAAACACTCATTTGTCTAATTTAATTGTCGTCAAGATAGATTGACACTTTTGCCTCGACAGGCGTAGTCTCCGGCTTGGTCTAGCGGAGGAAATGCTAACCATGGCAGGGGATGAACACCATCCGTCGGCCGGAGTTGAAACGCTCGGCCGCCGGAATCCGGGACTGGCGCTCTACACCAGCGAAGAGCGGCGGCGGCGGGACGAATCGCCCTGGACCATTGTTCAGGGTGTGCTCGCCCCGATTCAGTTCATGGTTTTCCTGGTCAGCCTCGGCCTCGTGCTGCGCTTTCTTGCGACCGGCACTGGCGCCGCGGCGGCCGATGCCTCGATCGTGATCAAGACGATCACGCTCTACACCATCATGATCACCGGCTCGATCTGGGAAAAGCAGGTCTTCGGCATCTGGCTGTTTGCCCGGCCGTTCTTCTGGGAAGACGTGTTCTCCATGCTCGTGCTGGTGCTCCACACGGCCTACCTGGTCATGTTGTTCGGTCCCTATGGCACGGTCAGCGAGCGGATGATGCTCGCCCTCGCCGCTTATGCGACCTACCTCATCAACGCCGGGCAATTCCTTCTGAAACTGCGCGCCGCGCGATTGCAGGCGAGCCTGCCGATGGCGGCGACAGCATGACCGAACTGGCCGCCCTCGCCGCACCGGGCGCTGATTGTGCGCCGGTGCTGCGCGAACGCGGCCAGCGCGAGGTTTTCTGCGGCCTCACCGGAATCGTCTGGCTGCATCGCAAGATGCAGGATGCCTTCTTCCTGGTGGTCGGATCACGCACCTGCGCTCACCTGCTGCAAAGCGCCGCCGGGGTGATGATCTTTGCCGAGCCGCGCTTTGCCACCGCGATCATCGAAGAGCGCGACCTGGCCGGCATGGCCGATTGCCAGGACGAACTCGATCGCGTCGTCACCCGTCTGCTCGCCCGGCGCCCCGAGATCCGCACGCTGTTCCTGGTTGGCTCCTGCCCCAGCGAAGTGATCAAGATGGACCTGGCCAAGGCCGCCCAGCGGCTGAGCGTCACTTTCAATCCGAAGGTCCGCATCCTGAACTATTCGGGCAGCGGGATCGAAACGACATTCACCGAGGGCGAGGACGCCTGCCTGGCCGCGCTGGTCCCGGAAATGCCGGTCCAGACACCCGGTGCCGCGCCGGAACTGCTGGTCGTCGGCACTCTTCCCGACATCGTCGAAGACCAGTTCCTGCGACTGTTCGCGGAACTGGGCATTGACAGGGTTGGCGTGCTGCCGGCCCGCAACCTGGCCGATCTGCCTGCCGTTGGCCCAGCGACGCGCTATCTGCTGGCCCAGCCGTTCCTGACCGAAACCGCGCGGGCGCTGGAAGATCGCGGGGCCAAGCGACTCGACGCGCTGTTCCCGTTCGGGGCGGAGGGTACGACCGACTGGCTGCGTGCCGCCGCCGTGGCCTTTGGCGTGGACGAGATGCACTTCAACCGCGTGATCGCCCCTGGGCGTGAGCGGGCCAAGCGCGCAATCGCGCACAGTCGGGAGCGACTCGAGGGCAAGCGCATCACCTTCCTGCCCGATTCGCAGCTCGAAGTGCCGCTGGCCCGGTTCCTCAGCACCGAGCTCGGCATGGAGCCGGTCGAGGTCGGCACGCCCTATCTCAACCGTCAGATCAACGCCCGCGAACTGGCGCTGCTGCCGGCAGCGACACGGCTCAGCGAAGGCCAGCATGTCGACCGCCAGCTGGACCGCGTCCGTGCCGACCAGCCGGATCTGACCGTTTGCGGCCTCGGCCTTGCCAATCCGCTCGAGGCCGAGGGCTTGACCACCAAGTGGGCGATCGAACTGGTCTTCTCGCCGATTCACGGTTTCGAACAGGCGGGTGACCTCGCCGAACTTTTCGCCCGGCCCCTGCGCCGACGCGACGTGCTGAGGGTCTAGGGCGATGCAGCTTTCCGTCTGGACCTATGAAGGACCACCCCATGTCGGCGCGATGCGCGTCGCGACGGCGATGGAGGGTCTGCATTACGTCCTCCATGCCCCCCAGGGCGACACCTATGCCGACCTGCTGTTCACGATGATCGAGCGGCGCGGCAAGCGCCCGCCGGTTACCTATACCACCTTCCAGGCCCGCGACCTGGGCACGGATACGGCGCAACTCTTCCAGGATGCCGCGCGCGAGGCGATCGAGCGGTTCCGGCCCCAGGCCCTGATGGTGGGCGCAAGTTGCACCGCCGAACTGATCCAGGACGATCCGGCTGGCTTGGCTGAGGCGATGCAGCTCGATTGCCCCGTCATCCCGCTTGAGCTGCCCAGCTATCAGCGCAAGGAGAACTGGGGCGCGGCGGAAAGCTTCTACCAACTGGTCCGCCATCTGGCCGATCAGGAAGTGCGCCCGCGCGGCGCGCCGGTGGCCCTGGTCAATATCCTGGGCCCGGCCGCGCTGGGCTTCCGTCACCGCGACGACCTCGTCGAAGTGCGCAAGATTCTGGCGCTGCTGGGGGTCGAGGTGAACCTGGTCGCCCCGCTGGGCGCGACGCCGAACGATATCCGCCAGATCGGCGCGGCCGATTTCAACATCGTGCTCTATCCCGAGATCGGCGAGGAGACTGCGCGCTGGCTGGAAAAGACCTTTGCCCAGCCGGCAATCCGCAACGTGCCGATTGGCGTTGGCGCAACGCGCGAGTTCATCCGCGCGGTGGCGGCGCTGGCCGGGGTCGATCCGGCTCCGGCGCTGGGCGACGCGGAATCGCGGATGCCGTGGTGGAGCCGCTCGGTCGATTCGACCTACCTTACCGGCAAGCGCGTATTCATCTTCGGCGATGCCACCCACGCGGTCGCCGCGGCGCGGATCGCCTCGGAAGAGCTGGGCTTCGTGGTTTGCGGACTTGGCTGCTACAACCGCGAATTCGCCCGCGAAGTGCGCAGCGCTGCTGCCCGCTATGGCATCGAGCCACTGATCACGGACGATCACCTGACGGTGGAAGAAGCAATCGCCGCCGCTTCGCCCGAGCTGGTGCTCGGCACGCAGATGGAGCGCCACATCGCCAAGCGGCTGGGCCTGCCCTGTGCGGTGATCTCCGCGCCGGTGCACGTGCAGGATTTCCCCGCCCGCCATTCGCCGCAGATGGGCTTCGAAGGCGCCAACGTGATCTTCGACACGTGGGTCCATCCGCTGGTGATGGGGCTGGAAGAACACCTGTTGACGATGTTCCGCGAGGATTTCGAATTCTCCGACACAGCCGGCGCGTCGCATCTGCACACGCAGGCCGCCCCGGTCGTGCCGCAAGTCGAAGAGCCGGCCGGCGAAACGGAAAGTGGCGCGCTGTGGACGCTCGAGGCTGAGCGCGAACTCAAGAAAATCCCGTTCTTCGTGCGCGGCAAGGCGCGGCGAAACACCGAAATCTATGCCGCGGACCATGGGCGCACCGCGATCGATCTGGCCACCCTCTACGATGCGAAGGCGCATTATGCCCGGTAGCTTCACCCCGCCCGTCCGCGTCACCATCGTGACGCTTGATCACCACCTGAAGGGGGCGGTGGAGCGCGCCGATGCCATCCTGGGGCCAGACAATATCCATCTGAGCCTGCACGCCGCCGCCGACTGGGATCGCGATGCCACGGCGCTGTCGAAGGCGAAGGACGATATTGCCCGGGCCGACATCGTGATCGCCACGATGCTGTTCCTTGACGATCATGTCCGCGCAGTTCTGCCCACACTGGAGGCCCGGCGCGAGCAGTGCGACGCCATGGTCGGGCTGATGTCGGCCGGCGAAGTGGTGAAGCTCACGCGCCTTGGCAACTACCGGATGGATGCTCCGGCCAAGGGCCCGCTGGCGCTGCTCAAGAAACTGCGCGGGTCAGGCAAGCCGGGGGCCAGTTCGGGTGCCGGGCAGATGAAGATGCTGCGCCGCCTGCCCAAGATCCTGCGTTTCATCCCCGGCACGGCACAGGATGTGCGGGCCTATTTCCTGACGCTGCAATACTGGCTGGCCGGATCCGAAGCCAACGTGATTGCCATGACCCGGGCGCTGGTGGATCGCTATGCCGCCGGTGACCGTCTGACCCGGCGCGGCATTACCCACGCCAATCCGCCGCTCGAATATCCCGAGGTCGGGGTATATCACCCGCGTTCGGACCAAAAGTTCTCCGAAAGCCTGCGCCTGTTGCAGCGCAAGCCCGGACCCAACGGCACGGTTGGCCTGCTGCTGCTGCGCTCCTACCTGCTGGGTAACGATACCGCCCATTACGATGGCGTGATCGCGGCGATGGAAAAGGCCGGGCTGAAGGTCGTGCCAGCCTTCGCCAGCGGCCTTGATGCGCGCCCAGCGGTGGCCAAATTCTTTGTCGAGAACGGCCGTCCGACGGTCGATGCCGTGGTGAATTGCACCGGCTTCTCGTTGGTGGGCGGGCCGGCCTATTCGGATACCGATGCGGCCGTGGAAACGCTGACCGGACTCGACCTGCCTTACATCGCCGCCCACGCCCTCGAATTCCAGAGCCTGCAGGAATGGCGCGAGCGGCACCAGGGCCTGCTGCCGCTGGAAGCGACGATGATGGTTGCCCTGCCCGAGCTGGACGGCGCGATCGTCCCTTCGGTCTTCGGTGGGCGCAGCAGCGAAAGCGAAGGCCGGATCCGGGCGATGCAGTGCGATCCGGAACGTGCCGCTGCCCTCGCCGCGAAGGTGGTCAAGCTGATCGCGCTACGCCGCTCGGCCCGGGCGGAGCGCAAGCTGGCGATCGCCCTGTTCAACTTCCCGCCCAATGCGGGCGCAACCGGCACGGCAGCGCACCTGGCCGTGTGGGAATCCCTGCATGCCACGCTCCAGCGGCTGGCGGCAGAAGGCTATACGGTGAGCGTACCGGAAACGGTCGACGAACTGCGCGCCTGCGTGCTGGAAGGCAATGCCCAGCACTATGGTGCCGATGCCAGTGTCGCCGCCCGGGTTCCGGCCGACGAGCACGTCCGCCGTGAGCCGCACCTCGCCGCGATCGAGGCGCAGTGGGGCCCCGCCCCCGGCAGGGTCCAGAGCGACGGCAGCACCATTCACGTGCTGGGTGCCGAATTTGGCAATGTCTTCGTCGGGATCCAGCCGGGCTTCGGTTATGAAGGCGATCCGATGCGGTTGCTGTTCGATGGCGATTTCGCCCCGACCCATGCCTTTGCCGCCTTCTATCGCTGGATCCGCGAGGACTTTGGCGCTCATGCCGTGCTCCACTTCGGCACTCACGGCGCACTGGAATTCATGCCGGGCAAGCAGGCCGGACTGACCGAGGCCTGCTGGCCGGAACGCCTGCTGGGCGACCTGCCCAATTATTACCTCTACGCCTCGAACAACCCGAGCGAGGGGATCCTGGCCAAGCGCCGCTCGGGCGCGACGCTGATCAGCTATCTCACCCCGTCACTGGCCCAGGCCGGACTCTACAAGGGCCTGGTCAACCTCAAGGCCAATGTCGAGCGCTGGCGCGCCGCGCCCCCGGGCGAAGAAAAGGTGTTGCTCGAAGCGATCATCACCGAGGAATGCGAAGTGCTTGATATCGAGCGCGGCGATTTCTCCGACCTGGCCGCGCGGCTTTACGAGTTGGAGCGGACGCTGATCCCGCATGGCCTTCACGTCCTCGGGCAACCGCCAGTCGGGGGCGAGCGTACCGAACTGCTCGACGCCATGCTCGAGGCTGATCCGACCGCCAATCGTGACACCTTGTCCGATGCCCTGGATGCCTGCGACGAGATTGGCGCGGTAATTCATGCGCTTGACGGCGGTTACATCCGGCCCGCCCCGGGCGGCGATATCCTGGCCAATGCTGCGGTCCTGCCGACCGGTCGCAATATCCACGGGTTCGATCCCTTCCGCATCCCCAGCCGCCTCGCCTGCGAGCAGGGCCGCGTCCAGGCCGAGGGGCTGATCGCCCGCCATGTCGCCGGCGGTGCCAGCTTCCCCGAGAGCCTCGCGATGGTGCTGTGGGGTACCGACAACATGAAGAGCGAGGGCGTGCAGATCGCCCAGGCGATGCGGCTGATCGGCGCGCGCCCGCGCATCGACGGCTATGGCCGCCTCACCGGGGCCGAACTGATCCCGCTCGCTGAACTGGGCCGCCCGCGCATCGACGTGGTGATGACCCTGTCGGGCATCTTCCGCGATCTCATGCCGCTGCAATGCCGGATGCTGGCCGAAGCCGCGCTGCTGGCCGCCCAGGCCGACGAGCCGCTCGACCAGAACTTTGTCCGCAAGCACAGCCTGGCCCATCAGGAACGGCATGGCTGCGATCTGGAGATGGCAGCGCTGCGGGTCTTCTCAAACGCCGAAGGGGCCTATGGCGCCAACGTCAACCTGCTGATCGAAGGCGGGGTCTGGGCCGATCCGGACGAGCTCGCCAACGCGTTCGAGACGCATAAGGGCTATGCCTATGGCGTCAAGGGCGAGCCGGTGCCGCAGCGCGAATTGCTGCGCAGCGCGCTGGCTGATGTCGAATTTACCTACCAGAACCTGGAAAGCGTCGAAGTCGGCATCACCGATCTCGATCAATACGTCGATGGTCTTGGCGGGGTCAGCCGTTCGGTCGCGCGGGCGCGCGGCAAGGATGCGCCGGTCTACATCGTGGATTCAACCCAGGGGCAGACCAAGGTGCGCACTCTGGCCGAGCAGATCGACCTCGAAACCCGCACCCGCACGCTCAACCCGAAGTGGTTCGAAGGCATGCTCAAACATGGCTACGAAGGCGTGCGCCACATCGAGGGCCATGTCACCAACACGATGGGCTGGTCGGCCACCACCGGCCAGGTCGCGCCCTGGGTCTACCAGCGGATCAGCGAGACCTTTGTGCTGGATCCGGACATGCGCAAGCGGCTCTCCGCGCTCAACCCCAAGAGCTCGGCCCGCGTCGCCGGACGGCTGCTCGAAGCCTGCGAGCGGCGGCTGTGGGAGCCGGACGAAGTCACCCTGCAAGCGCTGCGCAATGCCAGCGACGAACTCGAAGATCGCCTTGAAGGCGTGATCGCAGCCGAATGAAGGACCTGAAATGAACCTGCTAGACCCCAGAGCTAAATTCTCCCCGCCCGATGGCGATGGCTCGGTCCAGGTCAGCCTGGACCCGCGCGATGCGATCACCGGGGCCAAGGTCTTCGCGGTCTATGGCAAAGGCGGGATCGGCAAGTCGACCACCTCGTCCAACCTCTCCGCCGCCTTTTCCAAGCTGGGCCACAGGGTGCTGCAGATCGGCTGCGATCCGAAGCATGACAGCACCTTCACCCTGACCAAGAAACTGATGCCGACCGTGATCGACGTGCTCGAGACGGTCGATTTCCATGCCGAGGAACTGCGGCCTGAAGACTACATGTTTGAAGGCTACAATGGCGTGATGTGTGTCGAGGCTGGTGGCCCGCCAGCTGGGACCGGTTGCGGCGGCTATGTCGTCGGACAAACGGTCAAACTGCTCAAGCAGCATCACCTGCTGGAAGATACCGACGTGGTGATCTTCGACGTGCTGGGCGATGTGGTCTGCGGCGGCTTTGCCGCACCGCTGCAACACGCGGAACGCGCGCTGGTCGTTGCCGCCAACGATTTCGACAGCATCTTCGCAATGAACCGGATCGTCGCCGCGATCGGGGCCAAGGCCAAGAACTATGATGTGCGACTGGCGGGGGTGATCGCCAACCGCTCCGCCGCGACCGACGAGATCGACCGCTTCAGCGATGCAATCGGCATGAAGCGGCTGGCCCATTTCAAGGACCTCGACGCCATCCGCCGCAGCCGCCTCAAGAAATGCACGCTGTTCGAGATGGATGAGAGCCCGGAGGTCCTGGCCGCCCAACTCGAATACCTCCGCCTGGCACAGCTGCTGTGGGATGGGGTCGATCCAATCGAGGCGAAGCCAATGAAGGATCGCGACATCTTCGACTTCCTGGGGTTCGAATAATGGCGACACGCGCATCTTCCGGTGGCCTGACTCAGGGTTATGACGCCCAGCGCGAGAAGCTGGCCGCCTATTTCGACGGCACCGCCCGCAAGGCCTGGATCGACCTGACTTCTGACGCCAAGGTCAGCGGCATCCGCGCCACGGTGCGGGCCGGGCGGGAGCGGATGCGCGGCCTGCTGGTCGACTGGCTGCCGCATGACCTGCGCCGTACCCGTGTGCTTGATGCAGGCTGTGGCACGGGCGCGCTGAGCATCGATACCGCCCGCCGCGGCGCCCAGGTTACCGCCGTCGACATCGCCGCAGGGCTGGTCGACATTGCCCGCGAACGCGCACCTTCGTTCCTCGGCCATGGCCGGATCGACTGGAATGTCGGCGATATGCTCGACCCCGCGCTGGGCGAGTTCGACCATGTCGTGGCGATGGATTCACTGATCCACTACCAGCCCGCCGATATCGTTGCGACGCTGGAGACGCTGGGTGCGCGTTGCGCCAAGTCGATGGTCTTCACCTTCGCCCCGCACACCCCGCTGCTTGGCGCCATGCATACCGCCGGCAAGCTGTTCCCGCGCGGCAACCGTTCGCCCGCGATCATTCCGGTCAATGCCGACCGGCTGCGCGAGGAGCTCGCGCAACTGCGTGACTGGCGCGTGACCCGGACCGAGCGCGTCGCCAGCGGCTTCTACACCTCGCAAGCAATGGAGCTGGTGCGCCGCTGATGGCCCGGATCGCTCGCCTTTCGCCGAACTGGAGCCGGGTCGCCCTGACCTGGCTGCCGTTCGCCGATGCGGCGAGCGTCGATCTGCCATTGGCACGGCTGCTGCGCCTGGCGCTGTTCCAGGTCAGCGTCGGCATGACCATGGTCCTGCTCAACGGCACGCTCAACCGGGTGATGATCGTTGAACTGCACACGCCGGCCTGGCTGGTCTCGCTGTTGATCGCCATGCCGTTGCTGTTCGCCCCGCTGCGCGCGCTGATCGGCCACCGCTCGGACACGCACCGTTCGGTCCTGGGCTGGCGGCGGGTGCCCTATATCTGGTTCGGCACGCTCATGCAGTTCGGCGGGCTGGCGATCATGCCCTTCGCGCTGCTCCTGCTCGGCCGCGAAGGCGACTTCGCCGCCGGGCTGGTCGGCAGTGCCCTCGCCTTCGTGCTGGCCGGAGCCGGCCTCCACACCACCCAGACCGCCGGCCTTGCGCTGGCGACCGATCTGGCCCCGGCCGAGCGGCGTCCGCGCGCGGTGGCGCTCCTTTATGTCATGCTGCTCGCCGGCATGATGCTCGCTTCGCTGGCGATCGGTTCGCAACTGATCGATTTCCGCCCCACCAAGCTGGTCCAGGTGGTCCAGGGCGCGGCAATTCTGGCGCTGGTGCTCAACGTCACCGCCTTGTGGAAGCAGGAAGCGCGCAATCAGGCGGTCATCGCCGTCGATACGCCGCGTCCGAGCTTCACCGAGGTCTGGCAGCATTTCACCGCCGAACGCGAAACCCGCCGCCTGCTCACCGCCATCGGCCTGGGCGCGGCGGCCTTCGCCATGCAGGATGCCCTGCTGGAGCCCTATGGCGGCGAAGTGCTGGGGCTTTCGGTCGGCGTTACCACCGGCCTGACCGGGGTGTGGGCGCTGGGCACGCTGGCCGGCTTTGCCCTGACCGCGCGGCGGCTGGGCCAGGGCGCGGACCCGCTGCGGGTTGCCGGATTCGGTGTCGCCGCCGGGATTGCAGCGTTCATGCTGGTCATTTTCGCCGCTCCGCTGGGCCTGCCGGCGCTGCTGGCCCTGGGCGCGGCGACCATCGGCTTCGGCGGCGGCCTGTTTGCGGTTGGCACCCTGGTTGCGGCGATGGGGCTCGCCCGCGACGGGACCAGCGGCATTGCCCTGGGTGCCTGGGGGGCGGTGCAGGCGACAGGCGCAGGCCTGGCGATTGCCGTGGGCGGCGTGTTGCGCGACGTGGTCTCGCGTCTTGCCGTGGCGGACGACCTTGGTGCCACCCTGGCTGACCGGGCGACCGGCTATACCACGGTCTATCTTCTGGAAATCATCCTGTTGCTGGCCACCCTGGTGGTGGTTGGCCCGCTGGTCGGGCGCGACCGAAATCACGTGCCCAAGCAGAACCCGGCCCGGTTTGGCCTGACCGAGTTTCCCACCTGATGTTGCGGGGAAGGACAAAGAAATGAACGGGAATATTGTCGGAACCATCGATGGTGCAGAGCTGGCGTTCTACGCCTTCGTGCTGTTTTTTGTGGCCCTGATCTTCTGGCTGCGACGGGAAGATCGCCGGGAAGGCTATCCTCTGGAAGACGAGTTGACCGGTGCGATCGAGACCGTGGGCGGCCCGCTCTACGCTGCCTCGACCAAATCGTTCCGCCTGCCGCATGGCAAGGGCACGGTTACTGCCCCCACGCAAGGCCGCGAGCCGGTCAAGATCGCGGCCCGGCGGACCGAGAACTTTGGTGGCGCGCCTTACGCACCGACCGGCAATCCACTGGCAGACGGGATTGGTCCAGCCGCCTATGCCGACCGTGCCAAGTGGCCCGATATCGATGCCCATGGCAAACCGCGGATCGTGCCCATCTCGAGCGATGATCACATCACCGTGGCCCCTGCCAGCACCGATCCGCGCGGGCTCAGGGTCATCGCGGCCGATGGCAAGGTGGCTGGCACGGTTTCCGACCTCTGGGTCGATCGGGCCGAGCACATGATCCGCTATCTCTCGATCGATACCGGCTCCGGCACGGTGCTGGCTCCGATGGCCATGGCGCTGGTGCGGAGCGATCACGTTTCGATCGACGCGATCAATGCGGCCGATTTCGCGGCGGCGCCGGTCCCGGCCGCCGCAACCGAGATCACCCGGTACGAGGAAGAGCGCGTGATCGGCTACTTCGGCGGCGGCTACCTCTACGCCAATGCCGACCGGCAGGAGCCCTGGCTGTGACCCCCACCGAATACGAGCACGAACCGATCCGCGGCCTGCCCGGCGATCTTCCGCCGGGCGAGCGGATCCTGTGGCAGGGCTCGCCGGACTGGCGCACCTTTGCCCGCAGCGCGCTGCATACCCGGTGGCTTGGCCTCTACTTTGCCGCAGTCGCCGCCCTGGCGCTGATCAACGCAAGCCTGGGCGGGCTGCTGGCGGCGGCCGCGTCGGCTGCCGCTGTGACCGCCCTGCTCTCGCTCTTCGCGGTCCTGGTCGCGCGGACCACAGTCTATACGATCACCAACCGCCGGGTCGTGCTGCGGATCGGGGTCGCGCTGCAAAAGTGCGTCAACTTGCCGTTCGGGGTGATCGGCTCGGCCGAAATGCGACCCTTGCCGGCCGGGCATGGTGATATCGTGCTGGTGCCCAATGCCGCGCACCGCCTCGGCTATGCCATGCTGTGGCCGCACGCTCGTCCGCTGCGCTTCAGCCGGCCTCAGCCGATGCTGCGGGCGCTGCCGGATGCAGCTAACGTCGCGGAAATCCTGGCGCGAGCCTGCAATGCGGTAACGCCGATCGCGCGCGCCGATGCCCCCGCCAACCGTCCGATTGCCGCACCAGCGCGGGAGGCCGCCGCATGAGCCAGGCGCACAGCCATGAAAACATCGTCTCAACCCCGGCGCTGGTTGCCGCAGGGGCGCTGGTGGCATTCACCCTTGCCATGACCGCCACGGTCAAGCTTGGCTGGATGGAGCGCGAGGCCGTGCCCAGCGTGGTGCGCGCCGAGGCCGCGGTTGCCCCTACCGCGCGGCGCAGCCTGCGCTTCACCGATGGGGCGGACGGGTCGGTCCTGATCAGCGATGCCAGCACTGGCCAGCCGGTGGCGACAATCGTCCCCGGAGCCGAGCAGGGCGGCTTCATTCGCGGTGTGCTGCGCGGTCTGGCCCGCGAGCGGCATCTTCACGGGATTGGTGCCGAACCGCCGTTTACCCTGACCCGCTGGGCCGACGGCTCGCTCTCGCTGGTCGACGAGGGCACTGGCCGCTCGGTCGATCTGGGCGGATTTGGCGCCGACAACAGCGCCGCTTTCGCCGCCTTGCTGAAAGGAGCCCCCCGGCCATGAACGCGCGCCGCTTTGACGTGCCGTGCCGCATCGCGATCGAGCAGAGCGAGGCCTATTTCCACGCCCACGTCGAACTCGAAGGCGATATCGCGATCAATCCAGGTGACCAGGTGCAGGTCCACGGTGCGCCCGTTCACGTTCCTTTCGGGGAAAGCGCCGTGTTCGAACGCACCGCCACGGTCACCCGCGCCGGGCCGCTGCTGCGCGGTTGGACCAAGCTCGCCGCCTATTTCGACCTCAGCGAACTCTACGAAGTCAGCTTTAGCTCAGGGAGCCTGAAATGAACGCTCATGTCTCGATTCCGGTCAAGCCCGACGGCACGCCCGATACGATGGCCCTTGCCAGCCACGAGACCGTGCTGACCCCGCGCTTCTATACCACCGATTTTGCGGCGCTTGACGCGATCGATGTCGGGCCGGTGCGGCGCGAATGGGACGCGCTGATCGACGAAATGGTGGATGACCACAACAAGCGGCACTTCCGCCGCGATGACAGCTTCACCGGGGTGATCGACAGCCTTGAGCCAGAACTGCGGGCCGAATTCATCGATTTCCTGGTCAGTTCGGCCACTTCGGAATTCTCAGGCTGCATCCTTTACGCCGAGATCGCCAAGCGGACCAAGAATGCCGACATGAAGCAGCTGTTCAAGCTGCTGGCCCGCGATGAGAGCCGCCACGCCAGCTTCATCAACGAAACGCTGAAGGATGCCGGGATCGGCCTCAACCTCAGCTTCCTGACCAAGACCAAGAAGTACACCTACTTCAAGCCGAAGTTCATCTTCTACGCGGTCTACCTGTCTGAAAAGATTGGCTATTCTCGCTATATCGCGATCTACCGCCACCTGGCGCGCAACCCCAGCCAGCGCTTCCATCCGATCTTCCGCTGGTTTGAGGAGTGGTGCAACGATGAGTTCCGCCACGGCGAGGCCTTTGCCATGCTGCTGCGGGCTGATCCCAAGCTGCTGCGCGGTCACAACAAACTGTGGATCCGCTTCTTCCTGCTGTCGGTCTATGCCACGATGTACGTGCGCGATCATGGCCGCCCGGTGTTCCACGCCGCGCTGGGGATGGATCCGACGACCTATGATTACGAGGTCTTCTCGATCTGCAACCAGATCAGCCGCCAGGTCTTCCCGGTCGAGCTGGACATTGACAATCCGGCCTTCCGCCGCGGCATGGACAATCTGCTGGCCGCCAGCCGCCGGATCGATGCCGGCAAGGCCCGTGGCGGCCTGGCCGGAGCCTGGCTGCGGGTAAGCGGCATGGCCGGGGCGGCGATCAGCTTTGCCGGCCTTTACCTCCACCGGACCAAGCCCAACGAGCTGCCGCAGACGATCAGGCTCCAGCCGGCGTGGTGAGCTGGTCCGGCCATATCCTGCCCGTCGTGGCAACCATCGCGATGTGGTTCATCGCCACCGGGCTGATCGCCTGGCTGGACAATCGCGAGCGTGCGACCTTTCCGCGCAGCCTGCTGCTGGCTGGCGTGGCGGGGGTCGCCGGGTTGGTGATCGTGATCCTGTCGATGGCTTCAACCAGCATCGGCGGGGTCTATTGGGCCTTTGCCGGGGCGATCCTGATCTGGGCCTGGCACGAGATTGGCTTCCTGACTGGTGCGATAGCCGGGCCTCGGCGCGAGGCCTGTCCCGCTGATGCCGCAGGCTGGGAGCGGTTCGGCCATGCCAGCGCGGCGATGGCCTGGCACGAGATTGCCCTGGCGATGACCGCTCTGCTGCTGATCTCGCTGACCTGGAACGCGCCCAACCAGATCGCGGCGATGGTTTTCCTACTGCTGTTCGTGCTGCGGCTCAGCACCAAGTTGGCGATCTTTGCGGGGGTGCCGAACATGAGCACCGATATCCTGCCGCCGCACCTGGGCTATCTCAAAAGCTATTTCGGCGCGCCGCGCTTTACCGCCGTCCTGGGTCTCGCGATCATTGGCAGTCTCGCCCTCGCGAGCTGGCTCGGCACCCAGGCCGCCGCCGCACCCGCCGGTTCGGCCGCTGCGGCTGGCGCCAGTCTGCTGTTCGCACTCGGCGCGCTAGGTGCGCTTGAGCATCTGTTTCTGGCCCTGCCGCTGCGCGACGGAGCCTTGTGGGGGTGGGCGCTGCCAGCGCCGCGCCGGGATACGATCGAATCTTGAGAGGAAGGAAATTGGGCATGGACTTCGATGGCTTTTTCAAAGCGGAACTGGATGCGGTGCGCGAAGAAGGCCGCTACCGGGTGTTCACCGAGATTGAGCGTCACCGCGGCCGCTTCCCCCATGCCACCCGCTATGTCGGGGAAGAGACCTCGGCCGTGACAGTCTGGTGCTCGAACGACTATCTCGGCATGGGCCAGCACCCTGTCGTGATCGAAGCGATGCACCGCGTGCTCGATGAATGCGGCGCAGGTGCCGGCGGCACCCGCAACATTTCGGGCACCAATCACCATCACGTCCTGCTGGAAGCCGAACTGGCCGATCTGCATCACAAGGAAGCCGCGCTGCTGTTCACCAGCGGCTATGTTTCCAACTGGGCAGGCCTCGGCACGCTGGCGGCAAAGATCCCGGGGTGCGTGGTCTTTTCGGACGCGCTCAACCACGCCTCGATGATCGAAGGCATCCGCCACAGCCGCGCACCATACCGGGTCTGGGCCCATAACGACCCGGCCGACCTTGACCGCCTGCTGTCCGAATATGGCCCCGAAGTGCCCAAGCTGGTCGCTTTCGAAAGCGTCTATTCGATGGACGGGGATATCGCCCCGATCGCCGAGATCCTCGATGTTTGTGAAAAGCACGGCGCGATGAGCTATATCGACGAGGTCCACGCCGTGGGCCTCTATGGCGAGCGTGGCGGCGGTGTGGCCGAACGCGAAGGGCTGATGGACCGGATCACCGTGATCGAAGGTACTCTCGGCAAGGCCTTTGGCGTAATGGGCGGCTATATCGCGGCATCGGCTGATCTGGTCGATTTCGTCCGGACCTTTGCCAGCGGCTTCATTTTCTCGACCGCCCTGCCCCCGGCCGTCGCCGCCGGCGCCTGTGCCAGCATCGCCCACCTCAAGGCCAGCAGCCGCGAGCGCGAGATGCAGCAGGACCGCGTCGCCACCGTCCGCCGCAAGCTGGACATGCTGGGCATTCCGCACCTGCCCAATCCCAGCCATATCATCCCGGTGATGGTCGGGGATGCGAAGAAGGCCAAGATGATCAGCGACTGGCTGATGGACAATCACGGCATCTATGTGCAGCCGATCAATTACCCCACCGTGCCGCGTGGCACTGAACGGCTGCGGATCACGCCCTCACCGGTCCACACCGATGGCGATATCAACCGGCTGATCGATGCGCTGAGCGATATCTGGTCGCAGTGCGAACTGGCGCGCGGATCGATCGCCGCCTGACGCATTCCCGCCGACAAGCAAAAGGGGCGCGAACCGCAAGGTCCGCGCCCCTTTTCTGTGGCCGATTGCGGCGGCTTACTTCTTGGTTTCGAGGTAAGCGATCACGTCGGCGCGATCCTGGCCCTTGGCGAGGCCCGCGAAGGCCATCTTGGTGCCGGGAACGACGCGGGCCGGCTTTTCCAGGTACTGGTAAAGCTTTTCCTTGGTCCAGGTGATGCCGCTGTTCTTGTTGGCGGCGCTGTAATTGAAGCCGGCGACCGTACCCGCCGCGCGGCCAACCAGGCCGGCCAGCGACGGACCAACGCGGTTCACGCCCGGATCGGTCACGTGGCAGGTCTTGCACTGCACGAACACCTTTTCGCCATTCGCGGCGTTGCCGGTCAGGTCAGCCAGCTTGGTGCCATCAACCGTATCGGTGTTGTCGGCTGCCGGAGCAGCAGGAGCGGCCGGCGCAGCGGCTGCAGCAGCCGGAGCCGCCGTTTCGGCTGCCGTGGTTTCGGTCTGGGCGGGCGGCTCATTGCCGCCACCACAGGCGCTGAGCAGCGCGATCGAAGCGACCAGTCCAGCCTTGGCAACAATGCTCTTCATTGCGATTCCTTTCCCTCATCCCGGTGAGTAGCCATGCGGTTCGCCAAGATCAGCCTGCAGCGACTGAGCGAACCGCGAAAATCCTAGCTACCTGAAGCGAAATACGTTGCATTCCGCGTCCATGCAAGGTCACTTTGTACCGTAATCCGGGCGATCACACAGCGCGCCGACGCCCATCGGACGGCCACGGACTTTCCATTTTCGCGTCTCGGCTGCGGCCTGGCCAGCCCCCCCTATCAACTCCAGGTGGCTTCGGGGGGCAGGCTCATCAGGATCGCATCGATATTGCCACCGGTCTTCAGGCCAAACAGCGTGCCCCGGTCATAGACCAGGTTGAATTCGGCATAACGCCCGCGCCATTCAAGTTGCTGGCGCTTGTCGGCATCCGTGAAAGCCATGCCCATGCGCCGCCGCACCAGACGGGGGAACACGCTGAGGAAAGCCTCGCCCACATCGCGGGTGAAAGCGAAATTGGCCTCGAACCCGGCATCGTCAGGACATTCCAGGTGATCGTAGAAGATCCCGCCCACCCCGCGATGGACGCCGCGGTGCGTGATGAAGAAGTATTCGTCCGCCCAGGCCTTGAACTTTGGATAATAGGCCGGATCGTGCGCGTCGCAGGCGGCCTGGAAGGCCGCGTGGAACTCGTCGGTGTCTTCAGCATAGGGAATCGGCGGGTTGAGATCGCCGCCGCCACCGAACCACGCCTTGGTCGTGGTCAGGAACCGGGTGTTCATGTGCACTGCGGGCACATGCGGATTTGCCATGTGCGCAACCAGGCTGATCCCCGTCGCCGTGAAGTGCGGGTTCTCCACGCTCGCGCCATTGATGCTGGCGGCGAACTGCGGCGCGAAGCTGCCGTGCACGGTCGACACGTTTACGCCGACCTTCTCGAACACCTGCCCCTTCATCACCCCGCAGGTGCCGCCGCCTGGATCGGCGTTGCCTTCTTCCTCCCGTCGCCACGAGGTGTAGCCAAACCGCGCCGGGCTGCCGGCCTCGGCCTCGATGCTCTCGAATTCGGCGCAGATCCGGTCGCGCAGGCTTTCAAACCATGCCTTGGCGCGGGCGGTGTGGGGGGTCCAATCGGTCATAAGGAGCCTGTCCGGGCTAGGAGGAAGTATCGAGATCGCCATGGGAGGCCCGGTACTGGAAGGGAGCCTAGCTTGGGCTGGATGCCGGTGCAAGCC